>NZ_CM137260.1:0-3088792 GCF_054515855.1 Cupriavidus sp. PET2-C1 | reverse complement strand
TGGACGTTCCCTCCCCTTGCCCGCTCTCGCGAAGTTGCTCCCGCAGCCTGAATTTCTGGATCTTGCCCGCTGGCGTCGACGGCAGCGCGCCCTGCACGACCAGCCGCTCGGGGATGTATTGCGCGGTCATCTTCTGCGCCTTGAGGTAATCCACCATCGTGGCCATGTCGAATGCCTGGCCGGCGCGGGTCACGACGAAGGCGCAGGCGCGCTCGCCAAGGCGCTCGTCGGGATAGGCGACGATGGCCACCTGCGCGACGGCCGGATGCCGGTACAGCAGGGTTTCGATTTCAACCACGGGGATGTTCTCGCCGCCGCGGATGATGACGTCCTTGCTGCGGCCGTCGATGCGGATGTAGCCGCGCGCGTCGATGCGGGCCAGGTCGCCGGTATCGAACCAGCCGTCGGCGTCGGTGTCGTTCAGGTGGGGACGGCGCAGGTAGCCGCCGAAATTGGAGCAGGAGCGCACCAGCAGGCGGCCGCTGGCGCCCACCGGCAACGCCGCGCCCGCTGCGTCGACCACGCGCACTTCCACGCCGGGCAACGGGCATCCGTCGGTGCTGGCGGCGCGCGCATCGTCATCCTCGAGCCGGGTGGTGGTCACCGCGCCCATTTCCGACATGCCCCAGGCGGAGATCACCTTGGCGCCCAGCGCGCCGCGCGCCAGCTCCACCAGTGCGCCGGGGATAGGTGCGCCGGCGCACAGGAAGGCGCGCAGCGTAGGCACGGCGCTGCCGGTCTCGGTGACCCTGCGGGCCAGGTCGGTGAGGAACGGCGTGGAGGCCATGGTGAAGGTAACGCCCTCCTGCCGGATCAACGCTACGGCCTTGCCCGGCTCCCAGATGTCCTGCAGTACCACGCTCGCACCCAGCATGACCGGCATCATCAGGCCATACATGAAGCCGGTCTGGTGCGCCATGGGCGAGGCCATCAGGATCACGTCGCCCGCACCCAGGCGCAGGCGTTCGGCGTACGTGACGATGTTGGCCATGAGCGTGTTGGACGAATGCAGCACGCCCTTCGGCTCGCCGGTGGTGCCGGAGGTGTAGATGAGCTGGGTGATGTCGTCCGGGCCGGGGCGATGGCCAGCCGCCAGGTCCGGCGCGCCGGCACCGGCCAGCAAGGCCTCGAACGAATCGGGCCCGGCGCCGCCGATCACGGCCACATGCTGCAGGTCGGGCAGCGCCTGGCGCAGGCCATCGAACATGGCTTCGTAGTCAAACCCGCGAAAGCGCTTTGGAATCACCACGACCTTGCTGCACGCGTGCCGGAGCATGAACGACAACTCGCGCTCGCGCAGGATCGGCATCAGCGGATTGAGCACCGCGCCAAGGCGCGCGCAGGCGAGGTAGAGCGCGGTGAACTCCCACCAGTTGGGCAACTGGCAGGACACGACATCGTTGGCGCCAACGCCCAGCCTGGCGAGGCCCGCGGCGATGCGCCCGGCCCGCCCGGCCAGCTCCCGGTACGTCAGGCGCGTGGTCGCGCCGCTCTCCACCTGCAATGCGCTCAGCGCAACCTTGTCGGGGCAACGGGCCACGCAGTCGTCCAGCGCATCGTTGATGGTGCGCTCTGGCCACAGGCCTTGCGCAACGCTGGACGCGCGGCGCGGGGGCAGCAGGATGGCGTCGAATTCCATGGCGTGTCTCCTTGTTGTTGTCGGTTTGGCCTGGCTTGCCGGGCTTGTGGCTCGGGCTGGCTAGCTGGCGCGATCAGGCTGGCACCGCTTCCCGGCCCGCGCGGGTGCGGGCGATGATGGTCTTCATGATCTGCGCGGTGCCGTCGCCGATCTGGAAGCCGAGCACATCGCGCAGGCGCTGCTCCATCGGGCCGCGGTCGTAGCCGCCGTGGCCAAACGACAGCAGGCACTGGTGCACCACGTCGTAGGCCAGCTTGGGCGCCCACCATTTGCACATCGCGGCTTCGGCCGTGTGCGGCAGGTTGCGGTCTTTCAGCCAGAGCGTCTGCAGGCACAGCAGGCGCGCGGCAGTGACCTGCGTCTCGAAATCCGCCAACGGATGGGACACGCCCTGGAAGGCGGCCAGCGGCTTGCCGAAGGCCTGGCGCTCGGCCACGTATTCCCAGGTTTCCTCCAGGCTCGCCCTGGCCACCGCCAGTACCTGCAGGCCGATCAGCGCGCGGGAGAAATCGAAGCCCTGCATCACCTGCACAAAGCCCTCGCCTTCCTTGCCGAGCAGATGGCTGATGGGCACGCGCACGTTCTCGAAGAAGATTGAGCCGCGCCCGATCGCGCGCTGGCCGTGGCAGTCGAAGCGATTGGTGGTGATGCCGGGCAGGTCCATCGGCACCAGCAGCGCCGAGACGCCGCGCGCGCCCGCCTCCACGGAGCCGCTGCGCGCGAACACCACGGCGGCGTCGGCCTGGTCGGCGGCGGAGATGGAGGTCTTCTCGCCATTGAGCACGTAGTGGCCGCCGTCGCGCTCCATGCGCAGGCGCAGGTTGGCCGCGTCCGAGCCGCCGCGCGGCTCGGTCAGCGCGATGGCGAGCAGGGCTTCGCCTTGCGTCAGGCGCTGCAGCCACGGCCGCGCAATGTCCGGGGCGGCATGATGCGCCAGGATCTGCCCGTTCAGCGAGGCCAGCAGGTTGATGTAGGAAAGGCTCAGGTCCGCGCGCGCCACTTCTTCGTGGATCACGCCGGCCGCCAGGCAGCCCAGGCCCTGGCCACCGTATTGCTCGGGCAGCTCGGGGGCGATAAAGCCCATCTGGCCCATTTCGCGCATCAGTGCGCGGTCAAGCTCGCGGGTGCGGTCGCGCGCCAGGAAGCCGGGCGCGATACGTTCGGTGGCGAAGCGGCGGGCATGGTCGCCGAGCGCGGCCAGGTCTTCGTCGAGATAGGGGTTCATGGCGTCTCCAGGATGTCTTGCCGCATGGCGCGCCGATGCGATGCACCGCGCAGCCGCGTTGCTTGTGACAGCAACGGCGGCTAGGGCGGCTACGGCGGCTTCGGCTGCTACGGCGGTCTACTTGGCGTACTTGCGGAAATCGGGTTTGCGCTTTTCCTGGAAGGCGGTGACGCCCTCGCGCGATTCCTCGGTGTCGTAATAGAGCTTGAGCGCGTACATGCCCATGCCGGCGATGCCGCTCTGGTGGGCCGTGTCCATGTTGAACGAGCGCTTGGCGATGGCCAGCGCGGTGGGACTCTTCTCCATGATCTCGTCGCACCACTTCTGCACTTCGGCGTCGAGCTGCTCATGCGGGACGACGGCGTTGACGAGGCCCATGGCGAGGGCTTCGGCCGCCGGATAGCGGCGGCACATATACCAGATCTCGCGCGCTTTTTTCTCGCCCACCACGCGGGCCAGGAAGGCCGTGCCGTAGCCAGGATCGACCGAGCCGACCTTGGGGCCGACCTGCCCGAACACGGCCTTCTCGGAGGCGATGGTGAAGTCGCAGATCGTGCAGATGACATTGCCACCGCCAATGGCGTAGCCCTGCACGCGGGCGATGACGGGCTTGGGCACGTCGCGGATGGCGTTGTGCAGCTCCTCCATCGGCAGGCCGATGGTGCCGCGGCCGTCGTACTGGCCTTCATGGGCGGACTGGTCGCCGCCGGTGCAGAAGGCTTTCTCGCCGGCGCCGGCGAGCACGATGGCGCCGATCTCCCGGTCATAGCCGGCGCGGTTGATGGCGTGGATCAGTTCGTCGCAGGTGCGCCCGCGGAAGGCGTTCATCTTCTCCGGGCGGTTGATGGTGATCCAGGCCGCGCCGTTGCGCACGTCGTAGAGGATGTCTTCGTAGTTCATGGTCGTTGTCTCCGTTGTCATCGATGTCTTCGATATCGCCGCGGCCGGGTTCAGCCGTTCATGGTCAGGCCGCCCGACACGCTCAGCACCTGGCCGGTGACGAAGGCCGCATCGTCGCTGGCAAAGAACACGATGGCGCCGGGCAGGTCCTCCGGCTGGCCGATGCGGCCCAGCGGAATCGAGCGGGTGAAGGCTTCGATCAGCTTTTCCGGATTGCCTGCGCCTTGCTTGTAGTCCTCGAACAGCGCGGTATCGGTCGGGCCGGGGCACACCACGTTGACGGTGATGCCGTGGCGGGCATGCTCGCGGGCGATGGTCTTGGAGAACGACACCAGGCCGCCCTTGCACGCGGCGTAGACCGCCTCGCCGGAGGAACCCACCCGCGCGGCGTCGGAGGCGATGTTGACGATGCGCCCGCGCTTGCGCTCCACCATGCCGGGCAGCACCGCGTGGTGCATGTGCAGCGCGCCGGTGAGGTTGATGGCGATCAGGCGGTCCCATTGCGCCGGCTCGGTCTTGGTAAAGGGCTTGAACACGTCCCAGCCGGCGTTGTTGACCAGTACGTCGATGGGGCCAAGCTGGCTGATGGTGGCCGCCACGGCGATGTCGACGCTGGCGCGGTCCGTGATGTCGCACTGGAATGCTTCGGCGCGGCCGCCGTCTTCGCGGATGCGGGCGGCGACCTGCTGCGCAGCCGCCAGGTTCAGGTCGAGCACGGCCACGGCGGCGCCCTCCCGCGCAAAGCGCCGGCAGGTTGCGCCGCCGATGCCACCACCACCACCAGTCACGATGACCGTCTTGCCTTCGAGTCTTTGCACAGTGTTCTCCTTCGTGGTCCAGGGTGCTATCGTGCGACTGATAGGTCGCGCGCCAGCGGTTAAATACGTAAATATATTGACGTATACTAGGCGGGCAGCTGAACCAATGCAAGTACGGCTTCTCAGGAATTTATGATGGTTAACCCCGATTTTGATGATGATCTTGCCCCAGCAGCGCGCATGGAAATGGCAAACAGGTTGTTCTTTCGCCTGTACCAATGCGCAAATATGTTGCATAAAACGGGGTCAAGGGCGGTCGAGGCCGAAGGCCTGACGACGCAGCAGTGGGCCGTGCTGGGCGCGCTGTCGCGGCCACAGGCGGCCGATGGCATGAGCGTGGGCGACCTGGCGCGCTACCTGATGGTGAGCCGGCAGAACCTCTCGGGGCTGATCAGCCGCATGGAGCGCGACGGCCACCTGAGCATGGCGCCCGACGGGCGCGACCGGCGCTCGCGGCTGGTCACCATGACGGAGACCGGGCGCCATGTATGGCTGCGCCTGGCGCAGCCCAAGATCCGGGACTACTACGAGCGGGCGCTGACCGATTTTTCAACCGGCGACATCACCCACACGCTGCACTACCTGCTCAAGCTGCTGGAAAACATGAAGGGGCTGGATGCCGAAGGCGCCGCGACGGAGGACGGGCGGGAGTGAGGCGTCATGCGTGAGGGGGGATGACGCAAACCGGCTGCCAGCACCGGCTTGCGCTATTGCGCATCATTGCGTCATTACGCTGTCGCCTTATTCAGCCTTGATGCCGCGTGCGCGGATCAGCTCGGCCCAGCTCGCGCTTTCCTGGCGGATGCGCGTGGCGAGCGCATCGGGCGTGCTGGCAACCGGCTCCATGCCCTGGCGCGCCAGTTCCTCGCGCACCGCCTTGCCGGCGAAGACTTCGCGCACGTCGGCATTAAGCGCCTCCACCACCGGCGCCGGCGTGGCGTGCGGCACCAGCAGCGCGTACCACGAGCTGACCTCGATGCCGTGCACGCCCTGCTCCGCCAGCGACGGAATCGCCGGCGCCGCGGGCGAGCGTTTGGCCTGGGTCACGGCCAGCGCGCGCAACGCGCCGGAGCGGATGAAGGGCGCCAGCGTGGGCAGCGTGCCGAACAGGATCGGCACCTGCCCGCCCACCACGTCGTTGAGCGCCTGCGTGGTGCCCTTATAGGGCACATGTAGGAGCGCGATGCCGGTCTGCTGGCGAAACAGCTCGCCGGCCAGGTGCAGGCCGCTGCCCACGCCGGGGCTGGCATAACCAAGCGGCGGATTGGCGCGCTGTGCCAGCGCCACCAGCGCCTGTACGGAATTGGCGCGCACGGAAGGGTGCACCGCCAGCACATTGGGCGAACTTGCCAATAGCGAAACGGGAAGGAAGTCGCGCTCGACCTGATAAGACAGCGCCGGGAACAGCGTGGGGTTGATGGTCAGGTTGCCGGCCGGCGCCACCAGCAAGGTGCAGCCATCGCCCGCCGCGCGGCGCACCGCATCGATGCCGATATTGCCGTTGGCCCCGGGCTTGTTGTCCACCACCACGGTCACGCCGCGCCGCTGGTGCAAACCCTGCGCGAGCGTGCGCGCGAGCAGGTCGGCCGGGCCAGCCGCCGGGAACGGCACAATCATGCGCAGCGCACTGCAGGCTGAGGCGGCTGAGGTGGGTTTCGCGGCGTGAGCCGCGGGTGCCGCGCCAACCCACAGGCTGGCGAACGCGAGGCAGGCGGCGGCGGGCCAGCGCAGTGCACGCCTGAGGTTGGTTTTGGGCTTCGGATGTCGCACGGTAGGCCTGCTAATGGTTGGCGTGACGGGAGCGATCCCTTGGTTTTTGTTTTATATATAAAACAACAGATCGCTATTGAGACGAATGGAAATATAGCCGGCCATCTCCCCGAGTGAGACTAGGGTGAACCCTTGGTTTTTGGGGCAGCAGGTTTCGCGCCTAAACTAAAGACGGCACCCCGTTAGGCGCACATCGTCCATGCCACGTCCGCGGCACGCGAACACCGCCGCAAGGGGGCGAAAGGGGGCTGCCGTGCAAGGCTTCCAACTCACGCTGTTTACCATCGAAAACCGCCGCCACCACGGCAAGCAGTTATCCCACTGGCTGCTGCAGATCCTGCGCGAGCTGCAGATCCGCGGCGCCACGCATATGGTCGCGGCCGAAGGCATCGGCCATGACCGCCGCTTTCACACCTGGCATTTCGTGGAGCTGGCCGACCGGCCGGAGGAGATCACCGTGATTGCCACGGAGGAGGAAGTGCAGCGGCTGTTCGACCGCCTCGCCCTGGAAGACGTCCAGGTGTTCTACGCCAAGACGCCGGTGGAGTTCGGCTTCCTGGGAAAAAGCAGCACGCCAGAGGCGCGGAGCCCCTGACCTGGCCGGGCCACGCGGCCGCACTCGGCCGCGTACGCCAATCAATCCATGCTGGCCGCCACGCTGGCGCCAGTGCTGCCGCGCAAGGTGGCCTCCGGCAGACGCGCCACCAGGAAGGGCGCCACCAGCGACACGGCGGCGCTGAGCAGGAACAGCGTACGGAACGCCACCTCGGCCGCCGCCCGCACCGCGCCGGCATCGGCCGAGGCGCCCGCGTCGCCGCCCACCATGGCGCGGTGGAACATGCTCATCAGGACGTCCTCGCCGCCGGCCAGGTCCGCTATTCCCATGCCGCCACGGCGCAGCAGCGCGATCAGCACGGTGGTCAGCACCGCCACGCCGACCGCGCCGCCGAGCATGCGCGAGAAGGCGGTCAGCGCCGTGGCCACCCCTACCTGATGCGCGGGCACCGCGTTCTGGGTAGCGACCAAGCCACTCGGCAACTGCAGCCCGATGGCCAGGCCGAGAATCACCATCACCAGCGCGGTCAGCAGGACCGCATGCGGATCGACGAAAGCCAGCGCAACAATCGCCAGCGGGGCAACCAGCGAGCCCGCCAGCTGCAGCGGCTTGTAACGGCCGCTGCGCGTCATCAGCCGGCCCGAGACAAACGCGCCAAACGGGATGGACAGCGTCAGCGGCACCAGCCGCAGCGCGGCGCTATCGGCCTGCACGCCGCCCACCACCTGGAAGCGCAGCGGCAGCAGCACGGACATGGCGATCAGCTGGAAGAAGCACAGGAACAGCGTGATGCAGCAGATCGTGACCGTCGGCACGCGCAGCATGTCCAGCGGGATCATCGGGTCCGCCACCCGGCGCTCTTGCCACACGAACAGCACCATGGCGGCCACCCCGGCCACCAGCAGGCCAAGCGTTTGCGGCGTCGCGGCCGACTGCCCCTGCCCGAGCCGGGTCAGGAACACCAGCACGCCGGTCAGGCCGCCACCGAACAGCAGCGCGCCGACGTAGTCGATGCGATGGCGGCGCCCGCCCGCTGGCAGGTGCTTGAGCGCACGGCGGACCACCAGCAGCGCGATCAGCGCCAGCGGCAGATTGATCCAGAAAATCCAGCGCCACGACAGGTAATGCGCCAGGTAGCCGCCGATCACCGGGCCGGCCATGCTGGCCACGGCCCACACGCCGCTCACATAGCCCTGGTAGCGGCCACGGTCGCGCAGCGGCACCACGTCGGCAATAGTGGCCTGCGACACCGAGATCAGGCCACCGCCGCCCAGCCCTTGCAGGATGCGCGCGATGATCAGTTGCGGCATGGTCTGCGCCAGCGCGCACGCGATCGAAGCCAGGAAGAACAACACGATGGCAAACGACAGGACCGAGCGCCGCCCGAGCAGATCGGAGAGCTTGCCGTAGATCGGCGTCACCACCGTGGAGGCCACCAGGTAGGCCGAGACCACCCAGGCCATCTCCTCGAAGCCGTTAAGCTGCAGCGCGATCTCCGGCAGCACCACGGCCACGATCGATTGCTCCAGCGCGCCCAGCAGGATGGCCAGCATCAGCCCGAAAATGACCTGCATCACCGGCACCGGCGGAACCGGCGAGGGGACGGATGCCGCCTTGCCAGGTTTGCCGCCATCGCCCGCGGCCTCGGGGGAGGCGGAAGTGGCCGAAGCGGTCGCGGGTGACTGGGCGGGTGAAGGCGGAGCTGAAGCCGCCAGGAGGGGCGGCATGGAGACGGCGGTCATGGGCTGGGGCAGAGAGAACGCTTGCGGCGAGGGACATGGAGTGCGGCGCCACCGCGAACGGGCGGCATCGCTCCTGTCTGTTTTTGTATACAAGGGCGCTATTGTAGGCCTAAGCCTTGCGCCTTGCAGCCGCCCCGGCGCCTTGCCGGGCTCCTGACCTGAGTGCCGCCTGATCGACATTCAGGCGACATTCAAGGCAGCATTGCCGGACTCAGAACGATTCCCAGTCGCCCGCGGCCATGGCCGGGCTGCCGGCGGCCGGGGTGCGCGCGGCGCGGCGTGGCGCCGGTGCCACGGCGGCAGGCTTGGCCTGGCGCGCGGCGGGCAGTGCCTTGGAAGACAGCACAGGCTCGCGGCCCTGGCGCACCACCGGCGCGCGGGCCTTGCTGGGCAACACAGGCTCGCGGGTGGTGCGGACCGCGCCGGCGCGTGGCGCCACGGCGGCCGGCCGGGCCGCCGGCTTGGCAGCGCTTGCAGGTGCCACGCGTGCTGCCGGTGTTGCCGGTGTTGCATGCGCCATCTGCACCGCCTGGGCAGCACGAGCAGCCGGAGCCGCCGGTTTGGCGGGAGTCGGGCGAGCTGCAGCCTGGCGGACCGGCGGGTGGCTCTTGCCACCTGCGGCCGTATGTGCCGCAGGGCGCCTCCCGGCGGCTGCCGGCGCCACGCGCGCGGCCGAGACCACTCGCGCAGCCGCAGCCGCAGCCGGTGCGGGCGCCCGTGCAACATGCGTTTGCGCCGGTGTCACCTGGAACCTGGATACATCGTCGACCAGCCCGGCGGCCTGCTGCTGCAGGCTCTCGGCGGCGGCGGCGGCTTGCTCGACCAGCGCGGCGTTCTGCTGCGTCACGCTTTCCATCTGGCTGATGGCGCGGTTGACCTGCTCGATGCCGGAGGATTGCTCCTCGCTGGCCGCGGCGATCTCGCCCATGATGTCGGTCACGCGCTTCACCGCCCCGACAATGTCGTCCATGGTGCGGCCAGCGTCCTCGACCTGCTTGGCGCCATGGGCCACCTGCCCCACCGAGCCATTGATCAGCTGGCCGATCTCCTTGGCCGCCGACGAAGACCGCTGGGCCAGGCTGCGCACCTCCGCGGCCACCACGGCAAAGCCACGACCCTGCTCACCGGCGCGGGCGGCTTCCACGGCCGCGTTGAGCGCCAGGATATTGGTCTGGAAGGCAATCCCTTCGATCACACCGACGATTTCGGCGACCTTGGCCGACGATTGCGAAATATGCTGCATGGTCTCGACCACGCCGCGCACGGCGTTCCCGCCCGCCGTTGCCACGCCGGAAGCGCTGAGCGCCAGTTCGTTGGCATGGCGCGCGTTGGCCGCGTTCTGCTTGACCGTCGAGGTGAGCTGCTCCATGGATGCCGCGGTCTGCTCCAGCGATGCCGCCTGCTCTTCCGTGCGCTGGGACAGGTCGGTATTGCCCTTGGCGATGTCCCGGGTCGCGCCGTCGATCGATCGCGTCGCGCCCTGGATGCCGTGCACCAGCGTCGCCAGTTGCCCGAAAGCGCGCTCCAGCGCGCCCAGCATGCGGCCCATCTCGTCATCGCTGCTGGCGTGGATGACATAAGTCAGGTTGCCATGTGCGAGCGCTTGTGCCGCGTCCAGCGCCTGCCGTGCCGGGCGCGTGATCGAGCGCGTGATGCTGATGCCGAGGACGGCGGCCAGCGCGACCGCTGCGGCAGCCAAGCCCAGCAGCAGGTTGCGCGCCATCTCATAGCTGGCATTGGCCTCCAGCACGGCGGCAGCGGCCACCTTGCGCCCGCCGTCGGACAATTCGCTCAGCTTGTCGAAGTAAGGTGCCTGGGCCGCCGGCAGGGTCGCCACCAGCGCGCTGCGCGCGCTGTCGAACTCGCCGCCCTGCAACTGGCGCAGCACCGTGTCGAGCTGGGTGTCGTAAGCGTTGCGTGCCTCGATCAGGGCACGATAGGTTTCCTGGATCTCAGGCCTGGCGGACCTGGACAACCACTTCCCCAGTTCATCCAGCGTGCCGCGCATGTCCTGGCGCAGCGCGCCGATGCGCTCGGCGTTGCGGCGCACGGCGACAGGATCCTCATTCAGCGTGGCATCGCGCACCAGGATGCCGGTGCGCAGCGCATCTTGCTTGACACGCTCGATCTCCAGCACCTTGAACAGGCGCCCTTCCACTGTCAGGCGCATCGATTCGTTCATGGTGCGCAGGGACATCATGCCCAGCACGGCCACGGCAACCAGCAGCAGCGCCACGAGCGAAAACGCTACCGTCAGGCGCACCCCAATGCCAAAGTTTCGCAACCAACGCATCTTCCCGGCTCCTTTAACTCTTATCGCGCGCGCTTCATCCTCGCCCCGGACAGATTTCCGGAGCGACGCCGCATCGCGGGCTTAACGGCAGTACGGGAGCAAGCTTGAGGGCTAAACAGCGACTTCCGCAAAGAAGCGGAAAAATGCGGGATAGAAAGGAAATATAGAGGGGAAAAGCCCGGCAATTCGAGCGATTGCCCAGCTTCAACCTGTCGTCTAATGTCACCCATGCACTTCGAAGTGCCGCCTCCGGCGCTTGTCGTCGAGGGCGCACAACAAACAAAGTGGGCGCACAAAAAAAGAAGCCCACGCGCGGGGTGCTCGTAGGCTTTCCAGGACAGCTTTAGAGCCGAAAGGCCCTGAAGCGAATATAAACCTGCTTACATGAGGTGTAAATCCTATTTCTATCAGGGATATCTCTGATAGTAAAAGTGCCGAAAATGCCACGCAAGTGACGGATACCTGGCACGGGATGCATCGCAGTAGCGGGCCAGGGCCACCTTGTTGCCCGCAAACCCATGCCAGATAGGGAATGCGGGCGCCGGTGGCGTTGGGACTTGCCACGCACGCGCCTATCAATTCATAGGTTTGCAGTGTGATGCAATAGTTTTATTAGAGGAAAACCTCTACGCGAGACGCGCCCCCCAACCGTCAAGATTTGTAAAAAATTTTGTTACCCTCGCCCCTGAAGTATTCCCCTTCTCTTCTGGCGGCGTCGCCCGCCACAGCTTGCGGGGCAGCATCGGATCCACCGCCTGGACACAAACCAGGGCCGGTCCCGGCCCATGCCGCCTCGCCGTCCCGCGCCAGCACCGAGAGCGGAAGTTTTATCCCCCGCCCAGCCCAGGCCGTGCCCCAGCCGGCACCCAGCCATGCTGTCACACCCCATTTGCCCCGGCCCAGTCCCAGTTATTGGACCGTTGCCAGCCGCCAGAACCCGAGCGGGCTCTTCCGGAGAAGTTGTGAACAAGAAGGTAACCAGGATCGATCGCCCGAGCCGGAAACTGCAGCACCTGCAGCTCTCCACCCACAGCGCAAGTCGCAATCCTGTCGTCGTGCATCTATCGAACGGCATTCGGCTGCACGGCGTGATCATGGCAGCGGACAACTATATGGTGCTGCTGGCAGAGTCTGCGCAGGACCCGCTTCCGCAGATTGTCTACAAACATTCCATCGCCGTGATCACGCCGGCTCACGCTCCCGAGGCCATGGCCAGCGTGCCCGGGGCGGAGACCTCGCCGGAATTTGTCAGCTTATATACACCGCGTACCCGCAAGCGCCGCTAGGCGTTGCCGGCGTCACGCCGAAGGCCCGGCCGGGCTTGTTTCGCGCCAAATCCGCCACTCGTTTTCAAACCATCGCAAAGATCACTCTAAATCTTTTCCGGCCCCAACCGATAACCCAAACAACGGTGGCACTTCTCGCCCAGCATTGCCTGGCAGCCAACGTTGCGGCAACAGCCGGATTGCACAACTCACTTGTAAAAGAATAGGAGTCGTACCATGTCGATGGTCATCAATACCAACACGTTGTCCCTGATGACGCAGAACAACCTGAGCTCGTCGCAATCGTCGCTGAACAGCGCGATCCAGCGTCTGTCCTCGGGCCTGCGTATTAACAGCGCCAAGGATGACGCTGCTGGCCAGGCAATTGCCAACCGCTTCACCTCGAACATCAACGGCCTGACCCAAGCTCAACGTAACGCCAACGACGGTATCTCGCTGTCGCAAACGACTGAAGGCGCGCTGACCGAAGTCAACAACAACCTGCAAGCTATCCGTACCCTGGCCGTGCAAGCCGCAACGGGCAGCAACTCGGCAAGCGATCTGAAGTCGATCCAGGACGAAATCACCCAACGTATGGCTGAAATCGACCGTACGTCGCAACAGACCGACTTCAACGGCGTGAAGGTCCTGTCGTCGACCGCATCGTCGCTGAAGGTGCAAGTTGGCGCGCAAGACGGCCAGACCATCTCGATCGACCTGAAGGAAATCAGCTCGAAGACCCTGGGCATGACCGGCTTCACGGTTGCCAAGAACGCACTGCCGACCAGCGCCGCCATCACCACCGTTGCCGCTGCTACCGGTACCACCCCGGTTGCAGTCGACCTGTCCACCGCAGCAACCTCGCTGAGCACCGCTACCGGCTCGACCGTCAAGGCCAGCGACCTGTCGCTGAGCAACGTGCTGGACTCCGCCGGCAACGCCACCAACAGCTACGTGGTCAAGTACGGCAGCGACTACTACGCAGCTTCGGTCAACAACACGACCGGCAAGGTTCAACTGAACACCGCCAACGTGAAGGTCGGCGATGCAGCCAACGGCAACACTGGTAACACGGTGGCTGGCCAGCTGGTCAAGGTCGGCGCGGACACGTCCGGCAGCGCTGTTGCCTACGTTAGCCAAGGCGGCAACAACTACGCTCTGGACACCACCGCAGGCCCCGCAGCACTGGTCAACGCTGGCACCGCAGCCACCCCGACCGCCGTTACCAACGGTACCCAGATCGAACTGAGCACCAGCGGCAGCACCACTGCTACCACCGCCTTCACCGGCGTGGGCAGCACCAACCCGCTGACCACGATCGACGCCGCACTGGCAACGGTCGACAAGCTGCGCAGCTCGCTGGGCGCAGTGCAGAACCGCTTCAACTCGGCAATCTCCAACCTGGGTTCGGCTGTCACGAACCTGTCGGCATCGCGCTCGCGCATTCAAGACGCCGACTACGCGACGGAAGTGTCGAACATGTCGCGCGCCCAGATCCTGCAACAAGCAGGTACGGCTGTGCTGGCCCAGGCCAACCAGTCGACCCAAGGCGTGCTGTCGCTGCTGCGTTAATTCCGCAACAGTCGTCACCCTCCTAGTAGTGCCGGGCCTGCGGGCCCGGCACTACCGGGAATGCTTCCAGAGCGGTCTCCGCTCTGAAAGCGTTTCCACCGGGGCTTTTATGCTCCGACCCAACCGCCGCGAGACAGACCATGATCAGATCGCCCGAACTGCTATCGCCGATGACCGCCACGCCTGCCGCCACCCCGGCCTCGCCCGTGGATACGGCAGGCGCGCCGGCCGCCGGCCAGCAGGCGGGCTCAGCCTCGGCTGAGGGGGCCGCAGCCGCGAAAGCGGAAGCGGCCAGCTCCAGGGAGCTGGCCAGCGCGCTCGCCAGTCTCAACGAAGCCTTGCGGGCGACCCCGGTCGAGGTGCGGTTCAACATCGACCACGATACCCACCGCTTCGTGACGGTGGTGGTGGACAAGACCACAGGCGAAACCATCCGCCAGTTCCCCTCGAAAGAAGTCCTGCGCATCACCCGGGCCATTGACAAGCTGCAAGGCCTGCTGATTCACCAGACCGCTTGAGCGGCCAACCCTCCCCCCCTCGAACAAAGTCATCACAGGTAGCAATCATGAGTTCATCGATTTCGTCGCTTGGCGTTGGTTCCGGACTGGATCTGAGTACCTTGTTGACCAATCTGCAGTCGGGGGAACAGGCAAAGCTCACGCCAATCACGGACCAGCAGACGGCTGAGACCTCCAAGCTGTCGGCCTATGGCGTGCTCCAGGGCGCCGTGGCCTCGTTCCAGACCACAGCCGCCGCGCTCGGCACGGCCAGCCTGTATAACAGCACCACCACCACGTCGAGCAACACCAGCGTGCTGAGCACCTCCGCGGACAAGACCGCAGTGGCCGGCAGCTATGCCGTCAACGTGACGGCCCTGGCGCAGTCGCAGACGCTCGTGTCCAACGGCATCACCGACAGCACCGGTCAGTTGCTGGGCAGCGCCAGCATCAAGATCGAATTCGGCACCACCAGCGGCACGACGTTCACGCCGGGCAGCGGCACGCCCACCTCGATCAACATCAACGGCACCAACAACACGCTGACCGGCATCCGCGATGCCATCAACGCGGCCAATGCCGGGGTCACCGCCAGCATCGTCAATGACGGCAGCAGCGCGCCCTATCACCTGGTGATCACCTCCAACACGTCCGGCGCCGCCTCCAGCATGCGCGTGTCGGTGGCCAGCAATGGCGCGGGCGACCCCAGCACCATCAGCGGCCTGCTGTCGTACGATCCGGCCGGCACCAAGGCCATGACCGAGAACGTCAAGGCCGCGGACGCCAAGCTCACCATCAATGGCCTGGCGATCACCAGCGCCACCAACACGGTCCAGGGCGCCGCGCAGGGCGTCACGATGAACCTGGCCACGCTCGGCTCCAGCACGATCAGCGTGTCCACCGACACCTCGACGATGGCCAGTGCGGTGCAGAGCTTTGTCACCGCCTACAACACGCTGCAGACCACGGCCGGCAATCTGTCCAGCTACGACGCGACCACCAAGACCGCGGGCGTACTGCTGGGCGACAGCACCCTGCGCACAATCGAGAACCAGCTGCGCTCCGTGATCAACACGCCGCAGACAGGCGCCAGCGGCAGCCTGAACAACCTGACGCAGATCGGCATCGGCTTCAACGCGAACGGCACCATGTCGCTGGACACCGCCAAGCTGAACAGCGTGCTAGCCAGCAACAAGGCCGGCGTGGCCCAGCTGTTCAGCGGCACCGACGGCAAGTCGGGCTATGGCAACCAGCTGGCGACCGTGGCAGCCGGCTTCTCCAGCGCCACCGGGGCACTGACCACCGCCACCAACGGCGTCAACGCGCAACTCAAGTCGCTGGCTACGGACTACACCAACATGTCCGCCCAGATCGATGCCACCGTCGCGCAGTATCGTACCCAGTTCCAGCAATTGGACTCAATCATGGCGCAGATGACCTCCACCAAGAACTACCTGACGCAGCAGTTCTCTGCAACGACTAGCAAGTAACGCTGAGCGCAGCCAGCCATTCGCTCAAGCCAAATCAAATCCAGGGATCGTCGCCATGTACGCACGCACTGCCGCCAACGCCTATGCCAATGTGGGCGTCCAGACCGGAGCCATGAGTGCCTCTCCGCACCGGCTCATCGTGATGCTGTTCGACGGTGCGCGGGCAGCCATCGCCCGCGCGCGCTTCCATATGGAAGCGGGCAAAATCGCCGACAAGGGCATGGCCATTTCGAAGGCGATCGAGATCATCGACAGCGGCCTGCGTGCCTCGCTGGACCACGGCGCCAGCGCCGAACTCGCGGGCAACCTCGATGCGCTCTACGAGTACATGACCCGCCAGCTCATGCTGGGCAACCTGCATAACGATGACGACCGGCTGTTCGAAGTGGACAAGCTGCTGGCTGACCTGGCCTCGGCGTGGAGCCAGATCGACCCCGCCGCGGAGCCAGAGCAACAGCCGCTGCGGCCCCCGGAAGCCGTCTCGGTAGGGGTATGACATGCTCAGACAAAAGAACCGACTCATCGCCTGCTATGAAGAACTGCTCGGCCTGTCCGGGCAGATGTGCGAAGCCGCGCGCGCCAGCGACTGGGACAGCCTGAGCGCGTTGCAGACCCGTTACGTGGCCCAGGTCAATGTGCTGCGCAATAACGACGACGTAGCCTTGCTCTCGCCTCAGGAACGCCGCTACCGCTACCAGATGCTGGAGAGCATCCTGTCGCAGGATGCCGCCATCCGCAACCTGGTGATGCCCCAGCTCGAACGCCTCGGCAACCTGCTCAATCACTCGCGCCGCCGCCTGGAACTGCACCACACCTACGGCGCTGACGCAGCCCTCTGACACGCTGAATGGTCGGCATCAATCTTCCGCCGGATCCTTCGCTCACGCTGCGTGCGGATACGCAAGGTCTCACATCCGCACTGAGCGTGGCCAAGCTGGCCGCGCTGTTGCCCACGGGCACCGTCACCGATACGGTGGGCCCCGCGACTGGCGGCCCCACGGTGCAGCAAGGCCGTCCCGGGCAGGTAACCGGCGGCGGGCTCAACCCCGCGGCCGGCACAGCGCCAGCCTCGGCACGTGAGACCTTGAGCTCGGCGGCACGCGTCATCCTGGATATCCTGGAAGGCACCGAATCCACACCGCTGCGCGGCTCCGCCCCGCTCCTGCCCACACCGCCCGGCAGCGGCCAGGCTGCCGCGCTGGCCAGTGCACTGGCGCGGCAGGTCGGGCAAAGCGGCTTGTTCTACGAATCCCATCTGGGACAGCTGCTCAACGGCACGCGCGGGCTGGACAGCCTGCTGCGCGAGCCGCAAGCCTTGCTGGGCCGCCCGCCGGGCACTCCTGGCGGCGGCAGCCCTGACGCGAGCGCCAATGCGGGCGGCGCGGCGCGGCCCGTGCTGGCGCTGACGTATGAACCCTCGGCAAGCCCCGCTGCGCCGCCAGCACCGGCGGCTCAGCCCCAGCCGCCGGCCGCCAGCGGTACGGCGATCAACCTTGCAGCCGCGGCCCTGGGGGCGCTCGTCGATGCCGAGGCGGGCCCCGCAGCCCCTGTGCCGGCGCCGCGGGGCTCAGGCAACAACAGCAGCAACACGGCGCAGCCCGCCGGTGCTGCCTCATCGCTGACAGTCCCGCAAGGCCCCTCGGCCCATCTTGCCCATCAGGCCACGCAGGCTTACCAGGCGGCGTCAGCGGCACAGGCAGACCCGCAGGCGCAAGCCAGGCACCTGCACATCGATAGCTCCTGGCGCGATGGCGGCACCGCGGCCGAGGCCCGGCAACTGGCGGCGCCGGTTGGCCCGCCGGTCCATCCCGACGCCGCCACGCTGGTGCGCCAGCAGCTCGACGCCCTCGCCACCCAGCAGTTCCGCTGGATGGGCGAAGCGTGGCCGGGCACGCCAATGGACTGGCAGATCCGGCGCGAGCCCGATGACAGCCAGGCACGCAGCCAGGGCGAAGGCCCCGACCCTGCCGCCGGCGTGTGGTCGACGCGGCTGGTGCTGGAGTTCCCCAACCTCGGCACCGTGGAAGCACGCCTGAGCCTGGCTGGCAACGGCATCGAAGCTCGCCTGGCCGCGCCGGACTCGGTCAACCGCCTGAATGCGGCACGCGCGCAATTGCAGGATCGGCTGGCGGCCACCGGACTGAACCTCACCACGCTGGCGGTGGACGGCATCCTTTCGCCCGGCCGGAGCATCGGATCATGAGCTACCCGGACGATGTGCTCGACGGCAGCCCGCGCGGCAGCGCGGTCGCGCTGAGCTACGACGAAAGCCGCGACAGCGGCCCGCGCGTGGTCGCCAAGGGCTACGGCGAGGTCGCCGATGCCATCATCGCCCGCGCCCGCGAGAGCGGCGTCTACGTTCACAACTCGCCCGCGCTGGTAACCCTGCTGATGCAGGTCAACCTGGACTCGCACATCCCCCCGCAGCTCTACATGGCGGTGGCGGAACTGCTCGCGTGGCTGTATCAGCTCGAGCAGGACCAGGTTAGCGCCGGCCACCCATCCGGCACGCAGCACGGCAGCCAGGGCTGACGCCACCACCCGCCGCGCCAGGCTCCTGGCATCCACGCGGCGTATTCATCTCACGACTTCCAAGCCCCTCGAATTGGCCTTGTTTTTGGCCTGTATTCCCGCCTCCCCCTGCGTGACGCCCTGTTAAGTTTTAGGGGGCCGAAACAGCCTGGCAATTGCCCTTGCGAATACCGCCGTTCACGGTGCGTGGCGGCGGCGCCAGCATCGCCATCAAGCGTACTACCTGTTCCAGCCCGCCAAGACGGGCTTAAACGATGAAACCACTCCAGACTGCTTCCAGGGCACCGCGTCAAATCGACAAGGCGCGCGAACTCTACAATGCCGGCCAATACCGCGCCGCGTTCAAGGAGGCCGAACGGGCGGAGCAAATCCATGGCAAGCGGGCCGACGCCAGCTATTGGCAAATGGCCGCGGCGCTGGGGATGCAGGATACGCAGCAAGCCGGCGAGATCCTGCGCGACGGTTTGCAGCGGTTCCCGGCGGACATCGACCTGATGTCGCTAGGCGGCTTCGTCCTGCTGCGCAATGGCAAGCACGAGGACGCCAGGCAGCTACTGCAGCAATGCGTCGCCAACGCGCCGGGTTCCATCAGCGGATGGGTGCACTACGCCGCCCTGCTGCTGGAGCTGCGCGAGCCCGCGGCGGCGAAGGAAGCGGCGCTCAAGGCGCTGGCCATCGATCCGAACGAACCCATCGCCGCCTGCAACTACGCCCTCGCCCTGAAGGAAATCGGGGAGATGGGCGAGGCCATGGAGGCACTATGGAAAGCGGTAAGACTGGCCCCGAAGAATCTCGCCATCCGCGCCAACCTGCTGTTCGCCATGTTGTTCGCACAGGAAACCACGGCAGCCGACCTGCTGCGCGAGGCCAGGGCCTACGAGCAGCTGCTGCTGGCCGGGCAGCGCTTCCCGCTGCGCAAGCACGCCCTGCGCCAGGACGGCGGCCCGATCCGCCTGGGCCTGCTGTCCAATGACCTGCTGCGGCACGCCTGTGCCTACTTCATCCTGCCGCTGCTTGCCAACCTGGACCGCACCCGCGTAGAAGTGGTGGCGTTCTCGCTCAACCCGCAGAGCGATCACGTCACCGACAAGATCCGGCTGCACGCCAACCAGTTCATCGAGTTGGCCGGCAAGTCCACCGCCGACATCGTCGACATCGTGCGCGGTCAGCAGATCGACGTGCTGATCGACCTCGGCGGGCATACCGGAACTTCCCCGCTGCCCTACATGGTCCATGGCCTGGCGCCGGTACAGATGACATGGCTGGGCTACCCGGGAAGCACAGGGCTGAGCGCCATTGACTACCGCATCACCGACTGGACCTGCGATCCGGAAGGATTCGAGCCGCACTACAGCGAAGCCCTGCTCAGGGCGCCCGCCTTTTGCACCTATGCCCCGCTGATCCATAGCCCGCTCGAGACCTACGGCGCCAAGTACCGGGTCCAGGACACACCCGCGCTGCGCAACGGGACAGGCGCGATCACCTTTGGCTCCTGCAACAACCTGGGCAAGGTGACCGACCAGACCCTTGCCCTGTGGGGCGCCGTGATGGCGCGCTGCCCCGGCAGCCGGCTGCTGATCGAAGCGCGCGACATCGACAACGACGCCGTGAGCGGACCGCTGCTGGCACGCCTGGCCCGGGTCGGCATCGACGCGGACAGCGTCATCCGCGTTCCGCGGCTGGTGCAAAACCAGTACCTGACCTACAACAACATCGACATCGTCCTCGACACGTGGCCGCTGACCGGCGGCACCACCACGTGCGACGCCGTGTGGATGGGTGTGCCGGTGGTATCGCGGGCCGGCGCCGCCTACCATTCGCGGATCTCCGCGGGTGTCTTGCATGCCATCGGGCTCGATGGCCTGGTGTGCGCGGACGAACGCGAGTATGTCGAGGTCGCGGTGCACCTGGCGACCCACCTCGAAGAGCTCAATGCCTTGCGGCTATCGACCAGGCAGCGCTTCGAGCAGAGCCCCCTGGCCGACAGCGCAGGATTCGCGCGCTGGCTGGAAGATCAGTTGACCCGCCTGGTCCAGCCCCACAGGCCGATCGATAGCCAGACCGCCGGCTCGTTCGATGGCGTCTACTTCGCCGATGCCTGGCACACCATGGCGGAGATCGTGGTGGCGATCGCGGGCCTGCTGGATGCCCAGCGCTACGTGGAGCTGCGCAGCCTGATGGAGAACTTCTCCGCGAAATGGCCCAGGCACTGGATCACGGCCTATGTACTGGCCGAGATCGCGCATCACAGCGGGCAGCCCGAAGCCTGCGTCGAATACCTGATGGAGAGCATCGGCCTGCGCGCCTATCACCTGCCGCTCTATCGTGTGCTCAGCGCCCGCATGGATGCATACCAGTATGACAAGGGCATGCTGGCTGAATTCCTGCAACAGCAATTCGGCATGAGCCTGGCGTTCCTGGAGCAGCAAGGAACGCCCACGGTCCTCGAAGTGCTTGGCATCGACATCGCGCGAGCGCAAATCCTCGAACCAGCCCACGCCTGATGGCTGCCGCGCAAGCCCTGGCCGCGCGCCGCCTCGCCTGACAAACTAGCCCATCCAGAATGAAGAACAACGCAGCCAGCTCCAAAGCGGATCGGTACATCAAGAAGGCCGAGGCCAGCTACTTCGCCGGCCGGTACCATGAGGCCATCGAACATGCGGAGAAGGCCGGGAAGCTGGCCCCCGGCCTCTACCTGGCCTACTACTTGCGCGCCGTAGCCACGCTCGGCCTTCAGCAGATCGAGCAGGCTTACCGCATCGCGCAGGACGGGTTGAAGGCGCACCCGAACCAGCCTGACATGATCGCCACGGTCGCCCGCATCATGTGCACGATGGGCAAGCTCGAGCCAGCCCGCATCATGCTGCGGGACTGCGTCGCCGCGCACCCGGGCAGCCTGGCGGCCTGGGCCAACTATGCCATCGTCCTGCAGAAGCTGGCCCTGCACGCGGACGCCAAGCACGCGTCGCTCAAAGCGCTCGAGATCGCCCCCAACAATCCCGCGATCCTGGCAAATTACGCCAACGACCTGAAAGACACGGGATTCGCGGAAGACGCGATCTCGGTACTCAGGAAGGCCGCGGCCCTTGACCCGGGCAACAAGAGCATCCGCTCCAATCTGCTGTTCCTCTTGCTGTTCGGCGAGAAGACGAGCGCCGGCGACCTGCTGAAGGAGGCCGGCAGCTTCGCGCAGTCGCTTGCTAGCAAGCGACTGCCTCTGCTGCATGTGCAACAGAGGCCGGCGTCCGAGCGCATTCGCGTTGGTATTCTTTCGAATGACCTGTTCCGCCACGCGTGCGCCTACATCCTGATTCCCTTCATCGCCAATCTGGACCGGGCGCGATTCGAAGTGGTAGCGCTCGGCCTGCACGCCTATCGGGACACCGTCACGCAGAAGATCGCCATGTATTGCGATCGCTTCGTCGACGTGGCCAACATGGCGGAGAACGAAGTCGTGCGGACAGTGCGCGAGGAAAACCTCGACCTGTTGATCGATCTCGGCGGCTACACGGGCACCTCGCCCTTGCACTACATGGTCTACGGCTTGGCCCCTGTCCAGCTCACCTGGCTGGGTTATCCCGGCAGCACCGGGATGCCAGCCATCCACCATCGCATCACGGACTGGATCGGCGACCCGGCGGGAGCCGAATCGCACTACACGGAGAATCTGTTGCGCGCGCCGGGCATCTTCGCGGTCTACTACCCGATGATCAATAGTCCGCTAAAGGCCTACCAGCCCGAATACCAGGTACGCGAAACGCCTGCTGCCCGCAACGGCTTCATCACCTTTGGTTCCTGCAACAACCTCGGCAAGATCACGGACCGCACGCTGCGGCTCTGGAGCACCACCCTGGCAAGCTGCGCGGATAGCCGGCTGCTGGTGGAAGCCGCGGAACTCGACCGGGACGAGGTAAGGATTCCGCTGCTGGAGCGCATGCAGCAGGCCGGAATCGATACGCAGCGGGTGACCTGCATCCCGAGGGAAGGCAAGAACCAATACCTGACCTACCACGATATCGACATCGTGCTGGATACCTCCCCCGTTACCGGCGGCAATACCACCTGCGACGCGCTCTGGATGGGCGTGCCCGTGGTCACGCTGGCCTGCGCCCCGTTCCACACCCGCGTTTCGGCGCCGTTCCTGCACGCCATGGGGCTGGACGAGCTGATCTGCGAAACCGAAGAAGCCTACGTCACGGTGGCGGCCAGCCTGGCCAGCAACCTCGACCAGCTCAATGCCCTGCGGCTGAGCATGCGGCACCGCTTTGAGAAGAGCGCCATCTTCGACGCCGCCGGCTTCGCGCGCTGGTTCGAAAGCCAGGCGGTAGCGCTGGTTGGCCAGCACCGCGACGTAAGCCATCTCGAGGCACGCACGCAGGATGGCGTGTTCTGCGCCGGCGCATGGCATTCCATGGAAGAACTCGTGCTGACCATCGGCCTGCTGCTGGAAGAAGGGCGGCATATCGAGCTGAGCAGCCTGCTGGAGAACATGTCGGCAAAGTGGAGCAAGCACTGGCTGGTCGCGTTCGCGCTGGGCGAGATGCAGCAACACCTGGGCAACCACGACCGCGCCCTCGAACTGCTGATGGAGAGCATCAACCTGCGCCCGTACCACGTGCCGCTCTATCGACTGCTGAGCGTACGCATGGACGAAGGCGGCCACGATAAAAGCCCCCTGGCTGACATCCTGCAGCAGCAGTTCGGCCTGGATCTCGCCTTGATCGAGCGCCAGGGCAAACCCACGACCCATGAAATCCTGGGCATCCAGGTATTGGAGGAAGCCGCATGAAAGCCGTCATCCTGGCGGGCGGGCTTGGTACCCGCATTTCCGAAGAATCGCACCTGCGCCCCAAGCCGATGATCGAGATCGGCGGCAAGCCGATCCTGTGGCACATCATGAAGATGTACGCGGCGCACGGCATCAATGATTTCATCATCTGCCTGGGCTACAAGGGCTACGTCATCAAGGAGTACTTCGCCAACTACTTCCTGCACATGTCGGATGTCACCTTCGATATGTCGGAGAACCGCATGGACGTGCATTGCCGCAAGGCAGAGCCGTGGCGGGTCACGCTGGTCGACACCGGCGAAGATGCGCAAACCGGCGGCCGGCTGCGCAGGGTGCGCGACTATCTCACGCCTGGCGAGTCGTTCTGCTTCACCTACGGCGACGGTGTCTCCAGCATCGACCTGAGCGCGGAGATCGCTTTCCACCGCAACCATGGACGCTGGGCAACCGTCGCCGCAGTGCAACCTCCCGGGCGCTATGGCGCACTCGAGCGGACCAATGAGGGCATGGTCACCGGTTTTTCCGAGAAGCCGCGCGGCGATGGCGGCTGGATCAACGGGGGCTTCTTCGTGCTCGAGCGCGAGGTGCTGGACCTGATCGCCGACGACCAGACCCCCTGGGAACAAGCGCCGATGAAGGAACTGGCGCGCCTGGGGCATCTCCTGGCCTACGAGCACGACGGATTCTGGCAGCCCATGGACACGCTGCGCGAAAAGACCCAGCTGGAAGAAATGTGGCAGTCCGGCTCAGCTCCCTGGAAATGCTGGTAATGCATGCACTGTCCTGCTACGCCGGGCGCTCTGTCTTCCTGACGGGCCATACCGGCTTCAAAGGCGCCTGGATGGCGATGTGGCTGACCCGGCTGGGCGCGCGCGTGAGCGGCTATGCACTGCCCTGCGCCACCAGCCCGGCGCTGTTCACCTTGGCCGATGTCGAGGCTGGCATGCACGCGCACCACCATGGCGACGTCCGCGACCAGGCTGCCCTGACCGCCGCGCTGCATGCGGCACAGCCCGAAATCGTCTTCCACCTCGCCGCGCAGCCGCTGGTACGCGCCAGCTACGATCAGCCGGTGCAAACGTGGGCGACCAATGTGATGGGCACCGTGCACCTGCTGGAGGCCGTGAGGGCCTGCCCATCGGTGCGCGCCGTGGTGGTGGTCACCACCGACAAGAGCTATGAGAACCGCGAATGGCTGTGGGGCTACCGCGAGACCGACCCGCTCGGCGGCCACGATCCCTACAGTGCCAGCAAGGCCGGCGCGGAGCTCGTGGCGGCGAGCTACCGGCAGGCCTTCCTGGCCGGGAGCGGCGTACTGGTGGCGACCGCGCGTGCCGGCAACGTGATCGGCGGCGGCGACTGGTCCATGGATCGCCTGATCGCGGATGCCGCGCGCGCCGCCGCGACGGCGCAGCCGCTGCGCATCCGCAGCCCGGAAGCCACCCGTCCCTGGCAGCACGTGCTGGAGTCGCTGCGTGGATACCTGCTGCTGGGCGAACGCCTGTGGGCAGGCGAACAGGCACTGGCCGACGCCTTCAACTTTGGTCCCGCCGCTACCGATAACCTCCCTGTGGCCGAGGTCCTCACGCGTTTGCAGGCTCACTGGCCAGCCTTGCAATGGGAGGTCGACGAGGCCGCCCGGGAGCAAGCGCCGCATGAGGCCCGCTACCTGTATCTCGATTCGGCCAAGGCCCGGCAAGTGCTGTCGTGGCGTCCGCGCTGGACGCTTGACGAGGCACTGGCCGCTACCGCCGAGTGGTATGGCACGGTCCAGCGCGACCCACACCAGGCGCGCAGGCTCTCCGAACAACAACTGGATCGATTCTGCTCATGACAGACGCCGCACCCAACCACGGTAACTGCCGCGCCTGCGGCGCGCCGCTGGTGCACACCTTCGTCGATCTGGGACTGTCCCCGGTCTCCAACGCCTTCATCAAGCGCGAAGACGCTGGCAAGGGCGAGATGTTCTATCCCCTGCATGCGCTAGTCTGCGACCACTGCTGGCTGGTGCAGCTCGGCGACGTGACGGGGGCGGAGGCCCACTTTCACGACGACTACGCCTACTTCTCTTCGTTCTCCGCCTCCTGGCTGGAGCACGCCCGCCGCTACGTCGAGGACATGACGAAGCGCTTCGCGCTGGGCGGGGACAGCCGCGTGATGGAGATCGCCAGCAACGATGGCTACCTGCTGCAGTACTTTGTGCAGGCCGGCATCGATTGCCTGGGCATCGAGCCCACGGGCAATACCGCCGCGGCCGCGCGCGAACGCGGTGTCGCCAGCCGCGAAGTGTTCTTTGGCCGCGAAACCGCACAGTCGCTGCGCGACGAGGGCTGGCAGGTCGATCTCCTGCTTGGCAACAACGTGCTGGCGCATGTGCCTGACCTCAATGACTTTGTTGGCGGCATGCCTCGCGTCCTCAAGGCTGAAGGGGTGATCACCCTTGAGTTCCCGCACCTGTTGCGCCTGATGGCCGAAACGCAGTTCGATACGCTGTACCACGAGCATTTCTCCTACCTGTCGCTAAGCGCGCTGCTGCCGGTGTTTGCTCGCGCGGGCTTGCGCGTGTTCGACGTGCAGACCCTGCCCACTCATGGCGGCAGCCTGCGCCTCTTTGTCTGTCACCAGGCTGCCGCGCACGCGGTCACAGCGCAGGTCGCGCAATGCCTGGCGGCGGAGCAAGCCGCCGGCCTGACCACGCTCGCGCCTTACACGGCCTTTGCGGAAGCGGTGCGCGCCACCAAGCGCAGCCTGCTTGACTTTCTCGTGACCGCGCGGCGCGCCGGCAAGCGCGTAGTTGGCTATGGCGCACCGGCCAAAGGCAACACCTTGCTCAACTATTGCGGCATCGGCACCGATTTCATCGACTACACCGTGGACCGGAATCCCCACAAGCAAGGCACGCTGTTGCCAGGCTCGCGCATTCCGGTGCTGGCGCCGGAAGCCATCGACGCGGATCGTCCTGACTACGTGCTGATCCTGCCCTGGAATCTGCGCGAGGAGATCATGGGCCAGATGGCGCATATCCGCGAATGGGGCGGCAAGTTCCTGGTGCCGATCCCGGAGGTGCGCAGTCTATGAAGTTCGTTGCCGCCCGCATGCCTGGCGTGTTCCTGGTCGAGCCCGAGCAGCTCCGCGATGACCGCGGCCATTTTGCTCGCACCTGGTGCGAGCAGGCGTTTCGCGAGCAGGGCCTGGATGCGCGCCTGGTTCAGTGCAACGTGTCCTATAGCCGCCAGCGCGGGACGCTGCGTGGCATGCACTACCAGACGGCACCGTACGCGGAAGCCAAGCTGATCCGGGTGACCCGGGGCAAGGTGCATGACGTGCTGCTGGACCTTCGCGAAGGCACGCCGGGCTTCGGCCAGTGGCAGGCGTTTGAGCTCAGCAGCGACAACGCCGCGATGCTGTACGTGCCGCAAGGCGTGGCGCACGGCTTCCAGACCCTTTGCGACGACACCGAGATGTTCTACCAGATGTCCACGCCCTACTCTGCCGCCCACGCGGCGGGCGTACGGTGGAACGATCCCGCTTTCGATATTCCCTGGCCGCTGGAGAATCCCATCCTCTCTCCACGCGACCAACAACATCCACTGTGGCAACACCAACCCAACGCAGGAGACCCGACATGATTCCGATGTTCAAACCGCTGATCGAAGAAGAAGAAATCCAGGCGAGCCGCGAAGCCCTTGAGCTCGGCTGGCTCGGCATGGGCAGCTACGTGTCCGCGTTCGAGGAAGAAGTCAAGAAGCTGATCGGCGCCGAAGACAAATACGTAGCCGCCGTCAGCACCGGCACGGCCGGCCTGCACGTGGCACTGCTCGTGGCCGGCGTGGGCCCGGGCGACGAGGTCATCGTTTCGTCGTTCAACTGTTCGGCGGACTTCCAGGTCATTACGCAGGTGGGCGCCGAGATCGTGTTCTGCGACTGCGAAGACGACACGCTGTGCATCGACCTCAAGCGCGCCGAAGAGCTGGTCACCGAGCGCACCAAGGCCATCATCGTGATGGACTACGACTGCCTGCTGTGCGACCACGACGAAGTGGCCGCGTTCGCCAAGCGCCACAAGCTGCGCGTCATTCACGATGCGGCGCACTCCTTTGGCTCCAAGTACAAGGGCAAGCCGGTCGGCAGCTTCTCCGATATCTGCGTGTTCAGCCATGATCCGGTGAAGACCGTGACCTGCCTGGACGGCGGCACCATCGTGGTCAGCACGCCCGAGGACCTGAAACTGGTGCACGAGCTGCGCCTGCTCGGCATGCAACAGCCGGCAGCCGTGATGTACAAGAACCAGCGTGCCTGGACCTTCGACGTGGAACGCGTTGGCTACCGCTATCACATGATCAATATGCATGCTGCCGTCGGCCTGGCGCAGTTGCGCAAGATCGGCACCATCGCGAAGACGCGCCGCGATGCCTGCGTGGAGTACAGCCGCTTGCTGGCCGATGTGCCCATGGTGCGCACGCCGAAGTCGAAGTTCGAAGATGTGAACCCGTTCCTGTACTACATCCGCGTCCCCGAAGGCCATCGCGACGATCTGCGCGCGTACCTCAAGGAGAACGGCGTTGACACCGGCATCCACTGGCAGCCGGGCCACTGGTTCACGCTGTGGAAGGACTGCAAGGCGGGCGACCTGTCGGTCACCAACAGTGTTGGCAAGGAAATCCTGTCGCTGCCGCTGTACTCCAAGATGGATCTGGCGATCGTGCGCGAAGTGGCAGCCAAGGTGCGTAGCTATTTTGACAAAGTGGTGGGCTGACATGGACACGCGCATCTCCGGCAAAGAGCTGATTGCCAGCATCAAAGCCAGCGCCGCGACGAGCCAGGTGGGCGTGGTCATCCCGGTCGGCCGGCCGGTCGTGGCCGTCTTGCGGCCCATTCCGACCCGGCCCGGCTGCATCGCGCAGACCGACCTGGAATTGCTCAGCGAATGGCGCAATCGCCATGTGAAGTCCTTCCTGACCGAGTTCGCCGCGCATGCCAAACGCACCGAGCAGTGGCTGGTGGACTACGTGCACGCCAACCCCGCGAAGCTGTTGTTCATGGTGGAGAGCCTTGACGGGACGCCCCTTGGCCATGTCGGCATCGATTTCATCGACTGGGATACCAGCTACGGTGAAGCGGATGCCATCGTCAGCGGTGGCGCCTCCCCGCGCGGGCTGATGAAGGAAGCCCTGCGCACCATGCTGGACTGGGCCGAGCACCAGCTCGGCCTGCGCCACCTCGCGGTCAGGGTGCGATCCGACAATAGCGCGCTGGAGTTCTATCGCAAGGTCGGCTTCGTCGAGGAAAAGCGAGTCCCCCTGAATGTGGAGAGATCGCAAGACATGGTGCGCTGGTACGAGGACCCTGCCGTGCAGGATCCGCAAGCCGCCCTGGTCTACATGAACTACCGCAAGCAGGCATGAAGCTCATCGGCACCGACCGGGCCGGACTGGCCAGCTATGTGCAAGCACAGCTGGCCAGCTTTTTTCCGGATGGCGCGGATCACCGGACCGCGCTCGAACGCTATCTGGACGAGGCACTCGCCAGGACCGGCCGTTGCGTCGACGCGGTCCGGATGTGGCGGCCAGGTGAATTCGACTACCTGCACTCCAGCCAGTACGCCACCTTTCTCTACTACCTGTCCAACTCGATCTGGCGCGATGGCGGCGACCCGCGCGCGTGCACCAAGCTGTTCTGCCTGAACAAGGCGCTCAACGCGATGGACCTCTTCTACGAGGTGATCATGCCCGAAGTCTTCCTGATCGGGCACTCGGTCGGCATCGTGCTGGCAAAAGCCACCTACGGCAATTACCTGGTGCTGTACCAGAACTCCACGGTCGGCAAGAACCACGGCGCAGCCCCGGTAATCGGAGACGGCGTGGTGATGTATCCCAATACCGCCATCATCGGCCGCAGCCATGTGGGCAATGGATCGGTGATTGCGCAGGGGGTCAGCGTGATCAATCGCGATACGCCGGGGGATTGCCTGGTGTACGCCGGACATGCCGGCGACCTGGTCTGCAAGCCAGTGCGCGAACCGGCGGCGGAAGAGTACTTCCGGCTGTAAGTTTCGGGGGCCTGCTAGCGCGGGCCACAAGGAGCGCAAGCGGTAACGAAGGCATCGCGGCATGGCAAGCGCCCGCCCTCTCCCCCGGCCCCTCTCCCACAAGTGGGAGAGGGGAGCCAACCAGCGGCAAGATCAACCGATCGGTGTAGCCGTGTCTCCCGCCAGTCAGGCGGGAGACACCCGCACGCGATGCGAAGCGAGCCGTGAAGGTTTACCTAGGCCGTATGGGGCGCCTCGGGATTCGGCGAAAAGAGCGGAAAAGAGGGACCCATGTCTGAGTATCGCCTTAAGGCGATGCGAGTTTGGGTCCCGGCCGCTCTTTTCGCCGAAGCCCGAGGGGGTAGTCGCCCCATCCGGCGCGCCTTTTTTGCCTACTTTTTTGGCAAGACAAAAAAGTAGGTCGCCGCCCCGCAGGGGTGGTGAAACTGCAGTTGCCTTTGACTTTAAGCAGCCACAGGCAAAAACACTCCCTCAAACCGTCATATTCATCATTTCCTGATAAGCCGCCGTCAACCGGTTCCGAACCTGTACCCCGGTCTGAAACGAAACATTGGCCTTCTGCATATCGATCATCACATCGTTGAGCGACACACCCGGCTTGCCAAGCTCAAACGCCTCAGCCTGCCCATAAGCCTTCTCCTGCACGTTGCTGATGCGCGCCAGCGAACGCTGGAGCTCGCCGGCAAAACCGCCGGAGGAAACGGCGGAAGCCTGGCTTTCCTGCCCGGTGGCGCTCTGGGCCAGCCCGCGCAGTTGCTGCAACATGCCGTCGATAGAAGAGATGGTAGTCATGGCGATCCGCTAGGAACCCGCCCCGCCCTGGCCAGCCGAAGCCCGCCCCGGGGGAAACCGGTTCGAAAATGAGTCATTAAGGGTTGCGCCGGGCACCCGCCCGGGCCGCTGCCGGCAAACCTGGCGCAATGCGCCGCCTATGCCACAAATACCGCATCCGCGCGCGCCACCTGTGCCAGCCCCCGAAGCGTACTCGCGGCGTCACTCGGGCCATTGCGGGAATTCGGGTGGAAAACGAGGCCTATTCGCCGGATTGTCGGCACCCGCCTTGGATGATCATCGATACCGTGCCGAATCTGGGTGCCGCTCTCCTTTGCGCGCCCGGTCCGGACCCGAATCTCATCAACTATCGCGGGGAGTACGCGTGTTTTGTCAGCAGCGTGATCTTAGCCATGCCGAAGCCAGGGTTAGCCAGGCCAGCCGGGGTGGACAGGGCAGCCAGAGCGGCGCCCGCCATCCGGCCCAGCCGATCCTGACCCATGCCGGCCCGGCCGTGACGGGGGCGCGCGCATGAACGCCGTGGCAGCCCTGTCGAACAAGTCCGAGCTGTTCGAGCGACTCAAGACCAATCCGCGCCTGCCCCTGATGCTGGGCGGCGCGGCCCTCGCCGCGGCCATCGCGGTGGGTGTGCTTTGGTCGCGTGCGCCGGACTACAAGGTGCTCTACAGCAATCTGTCCGAGCGCGACGGCGGTGCCGTCATCGCCTCCCTGCAGCAGATGAACGTGCCGTACAAGTTCGCCGAAGGCGGCGGTGCGGTGATGGTGCCCTCCGAGAAAGTCCACGAAACGCGGCTGCGCCTGGCTTCGCAGGGCTTGCCCAAGAGCGGCACCACGGGCATGGAACTGATGGACACGCAGAAGTTCGGCATCAGCCAGTTTGCCGAACAGGTCAACTACCAGCGCGGCCTGGAAGGCGAGCTGGCCCGCTCGATCGAATCGATTGCGGCGGTGCAGTCGGCGCGCGTGCACCTGGCCATTCCCAAGCCGACGCTGTTCGTGCGCGAACGCCAGAAGCCGACCGCCTCGATCGTGCTGCAACTCTACCCGGGCCGTGCCATCGACGACGGCCAGGTCGCCGCGATCGGCCACCTGGTTTCGTCCAGCGTGCCGGAACTCACGCCCAAGGCCATTTCCATCGTCGACCAGCACGGCAACCTGCTGTCCGGCAGCGGCACCAACGAGCGCATGCTCGACGCCGGCCAGATCAAGTACGTGCAAGCGCTGGAGCGCAACTACGCGCAGCGCGTGGAGGCCATCCTGGCGCCGATCCTCGGCCAGGACAACGTCAAAGCGCAGGTTACCGCCGACGTGGACTTCTCCATCGTCGAGCACACGGACGAGTCCTACAAGCCGAATCAGGACCCAACCCGCGCCGCCATTCGCAGCCAGCAATCGAGCGAGTCGAGCCAGCAAGGCGCAGCGCCGGTTGGCGGCGTGCCTGGCGCGCTGTCCAACCAGCCGCCGGCACCGGCCACGGCCCCGATCACCACGGCCCAGCCGCCGCGCCCGGGCCAGCCGAACCAGCCGGGGCAGCAGCCCGGCCAGCAAGGCCAGGCCGCTGGCCAGGCCCAGGGCGGCGCCACCGCCACGGCCCAGACCGGCCCGAGCAGCAACCGCCACGACTCCACCACCAACTACGAGCTCGACCGTACCGTGCGCCATGTGCAGCAGGCACCGGGTGGCGTGAAGCGCCTGTCGGTAGCCGTGGTGGTCAACTACCGTCAAAAGGCGGGCGCCAACGGCAAGATGGTGTCTGAAGCCCTGCCCGCCGCGCAGCTCGCCCAGATCGAGAACCTGACCAAGGAAGCCATGGGCTTCTCGGCCGACCGGGGCGACTCGCTCAATGTGGTCAACAGCCCGTTCACCGTGGACAACGACATCAAGCCGGAACTGCCGCTGTGGAAGCAGCCGGACATGATCGCCCTGGCCAAGACCGCCGCCGGCTACCTGCTGCTGGCACTGCTGGCGCTGTTCGTGTGGTTCAAGGTGGCGCGTCCGGTGCTGCGCAAGTACACCGCGCCACCCCTGCCGCCGCCACAGGAAAAGTCGGCCGACAACGAAACCATTCTGTTGCCGCCTGAAGAGCTGGCAAATCCGGAAGTCCTGCGGCTTGCCGCTAAATATGAAAGCGATCTCGCCCTGGTGCGTGACGCCGCGCAGCGCGACCCGCGCCTGGTTGCTAGTGTGATCAAAAACTGGATGGCTAGCGATGACCGATGAAGGATTGCAGAAGAGCGCCATCCTGATGATGTCGCTCGGTGAAGACGCCGCAGCAGAAGTATTCAAACACCTTGGCCCCCGCGAAGTGCAGAGCCTGGGCTCGGCCATGGCCACGCTCAACTCGGTGACGCGCGAGCAGATGTCCGCCGTGCTGGCCGAGTTCCGCTCGGAGACCGAGCAGTACCTCGCGCTGAATGTGGATTCGAGCGCCTTTATCCGCAGCGTGCTGAACAAGGCGCTGGGCGAGGAGCGCGCGGTATCGGTGATCGAGGACATCCTCGAGTCCCGCGACCCTGGCGCCGGCATCGACTCGCTGAACTGGATGGATTCCACTTCGGTGGCAGAGCTGATCCGCGACGAACACCCGCAGATCATCGCCACCATCCTGATCCACCTGGACCGGCAGAAGTCGTCCGAGATCATCGCCATGTTCACCGAGCGCCTGCGCCAGGACGTGATCCTGCGGATCGCCACCTTCGGCGGCGTGCAGCCTGGCGCCCTGCAGGAACTGACCGACGTGCTGACCAAGCTGCTGGCGGGCCAGAGCCTCAAGCGCAGCCGCATGGGCGGTGTGCGTACGGCGGCCGAGATCATCAACCTGATGAGCACGGCCCACGAAGAAGCGGTGATCGAAGGCGTGCGCCTGCACGACGGCGACCTCGCACAGAAGATCATCGACGAGATGTTCCTGTTCGAGAACCTGATGGAAGTCGACGATCGCGGCATCCAGCGCGTGCTCAAGGAAGTGGCCACCGAATCGCTCATCGTCGCGCTCAAGGGTGCGCCGGTGGAGTTGCGCGACAAGTTCATCCGCAACATGTCGACCCGCGCGGGCGAAATGCTGCGCGAAGACCTCGAAGCGCTGGGCCCGGTACGGGTCTCGCAAGTCGAGGCCGAGCAGAAGAACATCCTCCAGGTGGTACGACGCCTGGCCGAAGCCGGCGAAGTTGTAATCGGTGGTGGCGACGATGCCTACGTCTGAACGTGCCCTGCGCCAGTTCCGGGGCCTTGCCTCGGACAGCGATTTTGTCGATGGCCGCAGCGAGCTTCGCGGCGATCATGCCAGCGATGCCGGCGATGGCCGCGCAGCGGGCAACCGCGGCGCGCCGCGGCAGGCCGGCTTCGAGAGCTTTACCGCGCCGGCGGGCCGCGCCCCGCAGAAAAACGGCTGGCAACGCTGGCAGATGGTCTCGCTGGATCCGCGCAAGGCCGCGCCCGCTCCGGCGGAGTTCATGCCGCTGGAGCCTGCACCGCCCCCCATCGACTTTGCCGCGCTTGATGCCATGCGTGAAGGCGCGCGCAAGGAAGGCTACGCCCAGGGCTATACCCAGGGCCAGACCCAGGGCTACGGCGACGGCCACCGCGAAGGCTACGCGCGCGGCCTGGAAGGCGCACGCACCGAAGCCGCCCACCTGCAGCAACTGGCCGCCACCTTCAGCCACGCGCTTGGCCGCGTTGACGAAGAAGTGGCCCAGACCCTGATTTCACTGGCGCTGGATGTGGCGCGCCAGCTCGTGCAGCAGGCCGTGCAGGCCGATCCCGCCGTGCTGCTTCCTGCGGTGCGCGAACTGCTCGCGGCCGAGCCGGCGCTGTCCGGCTCGCCCTGCCTGCTGCTCAATCCCGAAGATGTCACGCTGGTGGAAACCCACCTGACGGGCGAACTCCAGGCCGCCGGCTGGAGCGTGCGCGCCGACCCGGCCATCGCGCGCGGCGGCTGCGTGGCAAGCGCCGCCAGCGGCGAGCTCGATGCCACGCTGTCCACGCGCTGGAGCCGCGTGGTCAAGGCGCTCGGCCGTGACGACCCGTGGGAGCCGCCGCATGCCTGATACCTCGGCCAATACCTCGGCCAACGCCTCGGTGAATCCGGATTTCACCGCCGGCCTGCATGGCCAGCGCTGGCGCGATGCGCTCACCGCGGCCTCGGCCGGCATTGCCGAGATCGACAGCAAGCGCAGCTGCGGCCGCCTGACCCGCGCCGCCGGCCTTGTACTGGAAGCCGTGGGCCTGCGCCTGCCGGTCGGCAGCGATTGCCTGATCGAGCTGCCGGGCGGCCAGCTGCACGGCAAGAGCACCGGTCCGCGCCTGGCCGAGGCGGAAGTCGTCGGCTTCGGCGCCGACCGGCTCTACCTGATGCCGCAATCCGACGTGGTGGGCCTGGTGCCCGGCGCGCGCGTCTACCCGCTCGAACCCACGCCGCTGCCCAGCGGCGACACCACCCCGCGTGAGCCGGGCTCGAAGCGCCTGCCGGTGGGCGAAGGCCTGCTCGGGCGCGTGCTCGATGCCGCCGGACGTCCGCTGGACGGCCTGGGCCCCATCACCGCTGCCACCGAAGTCACGCTCGGCGGCACGCAGATCAACCCGCTGTCGCGCGCGCCTATCGAGACCGTGCTCGACGTGGGCGTGCGTGCCATCAACGGCATGCTCACCGTGGGCCGCGGCCAGCGCATGGGCCTGTTCGCCGGCTCCGGCGTGGGCAAGAGCGTGTTGCTGGGCATGATGGCGCGCTACACCAGCGCGGAAGTGATCGTGGTCGGCCTGATCGGCGAGCGCGGCCGCGAAGTGAAAGACTTCATCGAGAACATCCTGGGCCCGGAAGGGCGCGCGCGCTCCGTGGTGGTAGCGGCGCCTGCCGACACCTCGCCGCTGCTGCGCATGCAGGGCGCCTCCTATGCCACGCGCCTGGCCGAGTACTTCCGCGACCAGGGCCGCCACGTGCTGCTGATCATGGACTCGCTCACGCGTTACGCCATGGCCCAGCGCGAGATCGCCCTGGCCATCGGCGAGCCGCCCGCGACCAAGGGCTATCCGCCCTCGGTGTTCGCCAAGCTCCCCACGCTGGTGGAACGCACCGGCAACGGCGCCGAAGGCGGCGGCTCGATCACGGCCTTCTACACCGTGCTGACCGAAGGCGACGACCAGCAGGACCCGATCGCGGATTCCGCGCGCGCCATCCTCGACGGCCACATCGTGCTCTCGCGCAGCCTGGCGGAATCCGGCCACTACCCCGCCATCGACGTGGAAGCCTCGATCAGCCGGGCCATGACGGCGCTGATCGAGCCGCCGCAGTTCGCCTCGGTGCGGCGCTTCAAGCAATTGATGTCGCGCTACCAGCGCAACCGCGACCTGATCAGCGTGGGCGCGTACGTGCCGGGCAACGATCCGGAGCTGGACCTGGCCATCCACCTGCATCCGCAGATGGAGGCCTTCCTGCAGCAAGACATCCATGAGCGCGCCGGCTATGACGCCTCGATCGGCCAGTTGCATAGTCTCTTCCAACGGAGTGAACATGGCTAAGCCATCTGCATTGAATACCTTGGCCGACCTGGCCCAGAACGATACGGATGCCGCCGCGCGCGAGCTGGGCCGGCTGCAAGGCCTGCGCAACCAGGCGGAGCAGCAACTGGCCGCGCTCACGCAGTACCGGCAGGAATACCGCGAGCGCATGCAAGCCATCGCGCAGGACGGCATGACTTCCACCCGCTGGCAGGACTTTGCGCAGTTCCTGGCCTCGCTCGATACCGCCATCCGCCAGCAGACCGAAGCGCTGGCGCGGGCCGAAGCCCAGTTGCTCGCCGGGCGCGCCAACTGGCAGCAGCAAAAGCGCCGCCAGAGTTCCTTCGACACGCTCATTACCCGCGCGGATACGCGCGAGCAGATTGCCAGCACGCGCCGCGAGCAACGCGACACCGACGAATACGCAGCCCGCGCCGCCCGCCTGCAAGTTGCAGGCCGCCACCGCTAAGCCGCCCAGACAGACCGAGCCCGAACATGATCGATATCAGCCAGATTGTCAGCAATGCCGCCACGGCCGCCACAGCCGCCTCTTCGCGCAGCACCAGCAACACCAGCAATGCCGATGCGCAGCAGCAAGGGTTCGGCGATGCGCTGGCGCGCGCCCGCAACGACGACCGCACCAGCAGCAATAGCAGTAATAGCAGCAACGCCGGCAATGGCAGCGCAAGCAACGCCAGCAGCAACGCCGATAACGCGGCCACACGCAACGACGCCGGCGGCCAGAACGCCAACGCCGCCAAGCCAGGCACGCAGTCCAGCACGGTAGCCACCAAGCCATCACGCCGCCAGGACAAGGACGACGAGACGTCCGAGGACCAGGCCGCGAATCCCGCCGCACAGTCCGCCGCCGCCGCGCTGGCCGCCCTGCTCACGCCGCAGCCGGCACAGCCTGCCGCGCTGGCAGCCAACGGCGCGCTGCCAGGCTCGGCCGGACTGCCCGGCACAGCCGCCCTGGGCGCGCAAGCCGGCTTGAAAGACATGAAAGACCCGGCGCTCGCCACCGGCGCGGCCGCGACGCCCGACGCGGGCGCACCGACAGCGTCAGCCGCCGCCGATACGCTGGCCACCATCGCGTCCCAGCGCGCCGCGCTGCAGGCCGTGCCGCAAACCGCGGCCGGCACCCAGGCAGCAACCACGGACAAGCCCGCCACAACGCCCGGCATCGACGCCACCAAGGCGAGCGCGGACCTGGCCGCCAGCCTCAAGGCCGCCATGGCCGGCCAGCAAGGCGGCAACGGCCAGGCCTCCTCGGGGCAGCAGGACGCCTCGCTCGGCCAGCCGTACAAGGCCCCGCTGCAGCTTGGCGATGCCGGCAAGAACAGCCCGCCCGCGGCAACCACCACCGCCGCGCCGGCCAACCCGATGCAACTGGCGGCAGCCATGCGCGCCGCCGAGCCGGCCAGCACCGAGACCACGCCCGCCGCCGTCACGCCGCTGATGGCAGCCGGCAGCCTGGCCGCGAGCCAGGCGCCAACCTCCGGCGGCCTGTCGCCGGCCACCTCGCTGCCGATCGCCCCGCCCGTGGGCGATGGCCAGTGGCCGCAAGCGCTTGGCCAGCAGATGGTGCGCCTGTCGACCCAGGGCAACCACACCGCCGAGCTGCAGCTCAATCCGCCCGACCTCGGCCCGCTCAAGGTCGTGCTCAACGTCGTCAACGACCAGGCCCAGGCCCAGTTCGTCTCGCCGCACGCCGCCGTGCGCGCCGCGGTCGAAGCCGCACTGCCGCAACTGCGCACCGCGCTGGCCGACAGCGGCATCCAGCTGGGCCAGACCTCGGTCGGCGCCGACAGCTTTGCCGGCCAGCCCGGCAACGGCCAACAGCAGCAACGCCAGCCGGGCAATGCGCAGAACGGCTTCGGCACGCTGGCAGGCATGCCGGCAGCCCCGGTCAATGCCGGCCCCGTGGCCCCGGTGGCACGCACCCTCGCACGCGGCGAGGTCGACACCTTCGCCTGACCGCGCGGGCGGGATGGACGCTCGGGCGCACACGCCCGGGCTTGCCACGCAGACCGGCGCATTCGCGCTTACCATGTCGTTTTAGAGCAGGACCGCAGCCACCAGGGCTGGCGCGCCCCGCCCGCCAAGACGCCATGACCTTCGACCTGTTCGACTCCCTCCCCCAGGACGCCCCCCGCGCCGAGCCCATCGTGCCCGGCGCAGTGGTGCTGCGCGGCTTCGCACGGGAGCATGAACAAACACTGCTGGATAACGTGCGCGCCATTGCCACGCAAGCGCCGTGGCGGCACCTTGTCACGCCGGGCGGCCTGCGCATGTCGGTGGCCATGACCAACTGCGGCCAATTTGGCTGGGTTTCGGATATCACCGGCTATCGCTACGAAGCGGCCGATCCCCTCAGCGGCCAGCCCTGGCCTGGCATGCCGGATGCCTTCCTGGCGCTGGCGCGCGATGCGGCCGCCACGGCCGGCTTTGCCGATTTCCGGCCGGACGCGTGCCTGCTCAACCGTTATGCGCCGGGCACCCGGCTCTCCCTGCACCAGGACCGCGATGAGCTCGACCTGCGCGCGCCCATCGTCTCGGTGTCGCTTGGCCTGCCGGCCGTGTTCCTGTTCGGCGGCCTTGCCCGCGCCGAGCGCCCGCTGCGCGTGCGCCTGGCGCATGGCGATGTGGTGGTATGGGGTGGCCCGGCCAGGCTGGCGTTCCACGGCATTGCGCCGCTGGCCGACGGCGATCACGCGCTGGTGGGCCGCGAGCGGATCAACCTGACTTTCCGCAAGACGCGCTAACGGCGCGCCGGGCGCGTTGGCAGGCGAGCGTCAGCCGATCTCATCGAGCAGCGCCAGCCGGCGATCGTCGGGAAACGCCCTGACGCGATACCTGGCAGGGTACTGCGCCTCCGGCTCCATCAGATCGCCCAGCAAGGCCAGCGCCTGCTGCCAGCCCACCACCCGCGTCCGCCCCACGCCATCGGCCGCGTCGGGCCGTACCAGGGCGATGCGATCCGCGCGCGGCAGCGAAGTATCCACGCCGCACGTCCAGGTGGTGATCGAAAACGCGGTAAGCGGATCGTCCTGCCGCCCATAGAGCACGTAATTGGCCAGGAAGACATCGGCACCGTCGCGCTCGTTCAGGCGGTCAAGGGCAGCCTTTTGCGTGTCGTATTCCTCCTTGCGGTACAGCCGCACCAGATGGGCAAGGTGCCGTGCAGCCTCCTCGCCGGCCGGGACGAAATGCAACACCTCGGTCCCCGTGGGCACGGCGTGCGCCACGCCACCGGGCTGGTAGCGGAACATGGCCGGCGAGATCGTGCGGCCCTGGCGGGACGCTTGCAGGCTGAGCTCCACCATGCGCAGCTGCCCGGCATCATCCTGGTCGCCCGTCACCAGCAGCACCTCGCGGGTTGGCATCATGAATACCGGGCGGCCGCGTACCGGTACCCGCTCCAGCACATCCGGCAGCAGCGCGCGGCTGGCCTCGTAGCCGTCGCTCCAGGCGCCCTGGTAGACGCCCTGCGCGACCGGGACGAAGGCTTCGCCGGTGTGGTCGCGCAGGTTGTCGCCCGCGATCTGCAGCGCCTGGCCAAGTGTCACCTGCCAGGAGGCGGAGGGGCCATTGAGCAGCGTCGATGTGGTTTCCGGATAGTCCACCGCCAGCAGGATCACGCAATCCTCGCCGAAGGGCAGGTAGGCGACATCAAAGGTCGAAGGATCGCCTTCCGTGCGCAAGTGGTGCAGCCGGATCTCGTCGATCAGCGAGCGGCTGCGGATCAGCGGGCGCAGCATGGGCCCGGCCTCGGACAGCAAGGCCGGCGTGGCCTGCCCGCTGGAACACAAGGTGGCCACGAAGCCATGCAGCGCCTTGTCGCGCTGCGCGCCAGGCGCCTCGCAGTACGCCCGGTAGGCGTTGTGGAGGTTGAAGAAAGCGTTGCGCCCGTGCTCCAGCCGGAACTCGTCCGCGTTGAAATCGAGGCGCCCCTCAAAGCCCTGGCGCCGGGCAGCGGCAATGAACAGCGCCGCGAAACGATCCGGCGGCGGCTTGCGCAGGAAAAGCGAATCGAAGAAACCCATGACGATGGCGTGGCCCGGATGCTGGCGGGGAGGTTGGCCCGGATGTTGGCCCGGATGTTGGCCCGGATGACAGTGCTTACACCTTACCCCATGTCCCGGCGTTTCGGCATCCTCGCCGTTGTCCACCATGCGCCATGCGCCCTGCCGCGCGGTGTTGCGCTGCCATGTTTTCCGCTATTCTTGGGCTCGCCGCGGCGCCGGGCCGACATCCGCCCGTGGCCCAGCCGCACCCCAACCCAGGATCACAGGAAACCTGAATTGACGCGCATCTGCCTGAACATGATCGTGAAGAACGAGGCCCCGGTGATCGCCCGCTGCCTCGCGTCCGTCAAGCCATGGATCGACCGCTGGGCGATCGTCGACACCGGGTCCACCGACGGCACCCAGGCGCTGGTGCGCAAGATCATGGGGGACCTGCCCGGGGCGCTCCATGAGCGGCCCTGGATCGATTTCGCGCACAACCGCAACGAGGCCCTGGCGCTGGCGCGCGCCGGCGCCGAGGGCGCGGCCGGTGCCGAAGACTACGTGCTGTTCATCGATGCCGATGAAACCCTGCGCATGCCAGAAGGATTCCGCTGGCCCCGGCTGGCCGACGATGGCTATCGCTTCCAGTGCGAGCTTGGCGGCTGGCAATACCAGCGCAACGCCCTGGTCAAGGCGGGCCAGCCCTGGCGCTGGGAAGGCGTGCTGCACGAATACCTGACGCAGGACCCGGCGCACGCCTGGCAGCACCTGCCCGGCCCCGCCATCGTGGTCTCGCGCGATGGCGCCCGCGCCCGGGATCCGCAGACCTACCTGCGCGACATCGAAGTGCTGGAGCGCGCGCTGCAGAAGGATCCGGCCAATGCGCGCTACTGCTTCTACCTGGCGCAGAGCTACCGCGACGCCGGCAAGCTGGAAGCCAGCCTGAAGCGATACCAGGCGCGCGTGGCCATGGGTGGATGGGAGGAGGAGCGCTGGTTCGCGCTGTTCCAGATCGCCGTGCTGACCGAGCGCCTTGCCGCCGACGCCGCGCATGCGGCAGACCCGGCCTACGCCCCCGGCGCCGTGCGAGACGCCTACCTCGCCGCTTACCAGGCGCGCCCCGCGCGTGCCGAGCCGCTGTGCGAACTGGCCCGCTACCACCGGCTGCGCGGCGAGTTCGCGCAGGCGCATCTCTACGCCCAGCAGGCCGCAGCCATGCCCTGCCCGGCCGATACCCTGTTTGTCGATGCCGCCGTCTATGCCTGGCGCGCGCTCGACGAACTCACGGTCAGCGCGTACTACGTCGGCGCGCTGGCGCAAGGCAAGGCCGCCTTGCAAAAGCTGCTGATCGAGGAGCATTTCCCGCCCACCGAAAGCACGCGCATCCAGTCGAACCGGCCTTACTACGGGCTGTAGCTATTCAGCCATGGCCTGCTTTAGCTTGCCTTAGCTTGCCTTGACCGCCCCACGGTCCACCCAGTTGACCTTGGGGAACTTGCGCGCGAACGCCTCCGGCATCGGCACCACCTGCTTGCGCTCGTAGCTGAAAAAGACAAAGCCGGACTTGGCCATGGCCACCAGCGCCAGGTCCGCCGGGCGCGTGATGCGGAACGTGATATCGCCGCCATAGCGGTTGAAGTCCATCACCCCCACCTCGAACAGCAACTGGTCGCGGGCATGGGCCTCGGTACGGTAGGTGGTGGCCAGGTCGGTCACGATGATGCCCACCTGGTCGGTCTGCGCATCCGGCTCGTCCTCCGTGCGCAGGTCGAACAGAAAGCGCGCCCGCGCCTCGGAAATCATCGAGATCATCGAGTCGTTGCCGAGGTGGTTGGCCGAGTTGATATCGGTCACGCGCACCGTGAGGTGGGTGGAGTAGCAGAACTGGTCTTCGGGGAATTCGAGATTTAGGCGGGCCATGATGGGGATGGGGGGAACTGAGTGAGTGATTGTCGCTGTTTCTTTGAGCGGTGTTGGCTTTTGCACCTGACAGGCGTAAGACACCCCTCCGCGGGGTTGGTCGCTGTTTCTTTGGGCGGCGATGGCGTTTGCACCCAAGAGCCATACGACATCCCCCTGCGGGGGCTGCCGGTCACTCTTCTTTGCGTCGGCAAAGAAGACTAACGAGAAGAAAGCCGACCCTGCCGGGCGCAGAGCAATAAGGCTCTCGGATATCGGTAGTTGCGTCGTACGGCCCGGAGTTTCGGCGGGCTTCTGCCGGTACCGGATTGACCGGCCACGAACCTGCCAGCTTCCGGGATGCGTGGTGAGCCCCCCGGTAGCGGATATCACGTGCTTCAAGCCGTCTGTCGCTCGCGGCGTGACGGGCCACGAAGTTGCAGGCGCACCGGTTCCGTCGTGGGCGCGGTGGCACCGGGTTGACTTGCCCGAGACCTTGACCACCGCGCCCGCCCCACCACGAAACCACTGACGGGCGATGTTTCGTGGTGCCTCGTGCCGGTAACGGCAGATTGGCGAACGGGCAAGGATTCCGCTACCGGGGGCCGCACCACGCATCCCGGAAATCGGCAACGTCGTGGCCCTTCAACCCGGTACCGGCAGATGCCAGCAGAACTGTGGCCGTACGACGAAACCAGCACTCCTAGCACCCGCGATTGCTCTGCACCCGGCAGGGTCGGCTTTCTTCTCGTTAGTCTTCTTTGCCGACGCAAAGAAGAGTGACCGGCAGCCCCCGCAGGGGGATGTCGTATGGCCCTTGGGTGCAAAAACCAACACCGCCAATACCACCAACACCGCCGATAAACCACAAAAGAAAAGCCCCACAAGGGGGCCTTTCAAACGTACGGCTGGGAAAAACGATACCGCTTACACAGTCACCGTATCCGCCACACCCTTGAAGTCTTCGATCTTGTCAAAGTTCAAGTACTTATAGATCTGATCACCGTTGGTGGCCAGCACGCCCATGTCCGACATGTACTCTTCCTTGGTCGGGATGCGGCCAAGGCGCGAGCAGATCGCGGCCAGCTCGGCCGAACCCAGGTACACGTTGGTGTTCTTGCCCAGACGGTTCGGGAAGTTACGGGTGCTGGTCGACATCACCGTGGCGCCTTCGCGCACTTGTGCCTGGTTACCCATGCACAGCGAGCAGCCCGGCATTTCGGTGCGGGCGCCAGCCGTGCCGAACACGCCGTAGTGGCCTTCCTCGGTCAGTTGCTTGGCGTCCATCTTGGTCGGCGGGGCAACCCACAGCTTGACGGGGATGTCGCGCTTGCCTTCGAGCAGCTTGGAGGCTGCGCGGAAGTGGCCGATGTTGGTCATGCACGAACCGATGAAGACTTCGTCGATCTTGGCGCCAGCCACTTCCGACAGGGTCTTGACGTCGTCCGGGTCGTTCGGGCAGGCCACGATGGGCTCATGCACGTCGGCCAGGTCGATCTCGATCACGGCGGCGTACTCGGCGTCCGCATCCGGCTCCAGCAGCTTGGGGTCGGCCAGCCAGGCTTCCATGGCCTGGATGCGGCGCGACAGGCTGCGCGGGTCTTGGTAGCCTTCGGCGATCATCCACTTCAGCAGCGTGATGTTGCTGTTGATGTACTCGATGATCGGTTCCTTGTTCAGGCGCACCGAGCAACCGGCGGCCGAACGCTCGGCGGAAGCGTCGGACAGCTCGAACGCTTGCTCGACCTTCAGGTCGGGCAGGCCTTCGATTTCCAGGACGCGGCCCGAGAAGATGTTCTTCTTGCCTTGCTTGGCCACGGTCAGCAGGCCCGATTTGATGGCGTACAGCGGAATGGCGTTGACCAGGTCACGCAGGGTGACGCCGGGCTGCATCTTGCCCTTGAAGCGCACCAGCACGGATTCCGGCATGTCCAGCGGCATCACGCCGGTGGCAGCGGCGAACGCCACCAGGCCCGAGCCTGCCGGGAAGCTGATGCCGATCGGGAAGCGGGTGTGCGAGTCGCCGCCGGTGCCGACGGTGTCGGGCAGCAGCATGCGGTTCAGCCACGAGTGGATCACGCCATCGCCCGGGCGCAGCGAGATGCCGCCACGGGTGCTGATGAACTGCGGCAGCGTGTGATGGGTCTTGACGTCGACCGGCTTCGGATAAGCCGCGGTGTGGCAAAACGACTGCATCACCAGGTCGGCCGAGAAGCCCAGGCAAGCCAGGTCCTTCAGCTCGTCGCGCGTCATCGGGCCGGTGGTGTCTTGCGAGCCCACCGAGGTCATCTTCGGTTCGCAGTACGTGCCCGGGCGGATGCCCTTGCCTTCCGCCAGGCCGCAGGCGCGGCCAACCATCTTCTGGGCCAGCGTGAAACCGCGGCCAGTGTCGGCCGGGTTGTGCGGCAGGCGGAACAGCGTGGACGGGGCCAGGCCGAGCGCCTCGCGGGCCTTGGCGGTCAGGCCACGGCCAACGATCAGGGGAATGCGGCCGCCGGCGCGCACTTCGTCGAACAGCACGTCGGACTTGACGGTGAACTCGGCGATGACCTGGCCGTTCTTCAGGGCCTTGCCATCATAGGGACGCAGTTCGACCACGTCGCCCATCTCCATCTGCGACACGTCCAGCTCGATCGGCAGTGCGCCGGCGTCTTCCATGGTGTTGTAGAAGATCGGGGCAATCTTGCTGCCCAGGCACACGCCGCCGAAACGCTTGTTCGGCACGAAGGGGATGTCTTCGCCGGTGAACCACAGCACCGAGTTGGTGGCGGACTTGCGCGAGGAACCGGTACCGACCACGTCGCCCACGTAGGCAACCAGGTTGCCCTTTTCCTTCAGCGATTCGATGAACTTGACCGGGCCGCGCTTGCCGTCTTCTTCCGGGGTGATGCCCGGGCGCGCATTCTTCAGCATGGCCAGCGCGTGCAGCGGGATGTCGGGGCGGGTGGTGGCGTCCGGCGCCGGCGAGAGGTCGTCGGTGTTGGTTTCGCCGGTGACCTTGAACACCGTCACGGTCAGGCTTTGCGGCACTTCCGGACGGCTGGTGAACCACTCGGCGTCGGCCCAGCTTTGCAGCACGGACTTGGCGATGGCGTTGCCCTTGTCGGCCTTTTCCTTGACGTCGTGGAAGGCGTCGAACATCAGCAGCGTCTTCTTGAGCGCTTCAGCGGCAACGGGACCAATCTCGGCGTCGTCCAGCAGCTCGATCAGCGGGGAGATGTTGTAGCCGCCCAGCATGGTGCCCAGCAGCTCGGCTGCCTTGGCACGCGAGATCAGCTGGCAGGCTTCCTTGCCCAGCGCCACGGCGGCCAGGTACGAGGCCTTGACCTTGGCGGCGTCGTCCACGCCAGCCGGCACGCGATGCGTGATCAGGTCGACCAGGACTTGTTCCTCGCCAGCCGGCGGGGACTTCAGCAATTCGATCAACTCCGCAGTCTGCTTGGCGGTCAGCGGCAGAGGGGGGATGCCAAGCGCGGCGCGTTCGGCTACATGGGCGCGATAGTTTTCAAGCATGGGAACCTGCGGGGTGATAGGGTTATAAAAACCAGTTGTGCCGCGATTGTAAAATAAAGTGCCCCCTTGGGTCAAACGTCTTATATCTTATATAAGAGTTGAAAACAGAAAACCCAATCAAATCAAGGCCAGGCCGCATACAAGAGTTCCCCCGGCGCCATCAGGCCACCAGCGATCACTCCTGGCTCGGCGGCAGGAAAACCAGCTTCTCCTCCTCATACAGCCGGTAGATCATGTCCAGCATGGCGCGGATCTCCTCGGTCTCGTCGAGCCTGCGCATGCTCATGATGATGGGCGAAACCAGGTTGGGATCGTCCAGCTCCCGGTAGCTGATGTCGTCCCGCTTGAGGCCGTGCACGCTGCTCGGGACGATCGAGATACCCTCCCCGGCCGCCACCAGCCCCAGCGCGATCTGCAGCTCGCGCGCTTCATGGATGCGCCCGGGCTGCAAGGCCCGGTCGTGAAACGCTGCCAGCACCTGGTCGGCATAGCTTGGGCGGGGCGCCTTGGGAAAGATGATCAGGGTTTCGCCCAGCAGGTCGTGCAGGGCCAGCACGGGCTTGGCCAGCGAGAGCGGGTGCCCGACCGGCAGCGCCACGATCATCCGCTCCTCGCGCAGCACGACCCGGCGCACGTTCGGGTCCTCGTGCCGGATGCGGCCAAACCCCACGTCGATGGTGCCCTGCTTGAGCGCGGCGATCTGGTCCATGGTGGTCATCTCAACCAGGCTCAGCTCGATCTGCGGGTGCTCGGTGCGGAAGCGCCGGATGATCTTGGGCAGCATGCCGTACAGGGTCGATCCGACAAAGCCGAGCGACATCTTCCGCTCGATCTGCCCCACCCGCCGCGTCATCGACTCCAGTTCCGCGGCTTGCGCCAGCAACTGCTGGGCGTGCGCATAGAAAAAGCGCCCGGCCTCGGTCAGCTTGAGCGGGCGCGCGTTGCGCTCGAAGAGCTGCACCCCCAGGCCCTCCTCCAGTTGCTGGATCTGCCGGCTCAGCGGCGGCTGGGCGATATGCAGCCGTTCGGCCGCGCGGGTGAAGTTGAGCTCCTCCGCGACGGCAACAAAGTAACGTAAGTGACGCAAGTCCACGACTATACCTTTTGAGTATTCAGCCAATACTAAAACAGTGTTGGACCGCCGATTTTGGCACTCCTATCCTTCGCATCAGGCTGTGACAACGACTTTTTATACCTTTATGGCATTTTAATTCGAATCACGCTGCCCTGGCGGAATGCCACTGCAAAGACGGACCCCATATAGAAAACCAGAGACAAGGAGCAGACAAATGACGCACCCGGAAATCGAAGCGCTGGTGAAAGCGTTCATCCTCGACACCGCCAACGGCAAGGCCGATGCGCGTGTGCAAAGCGTGGTGGTCCGCCTGACCACCGATCTCTTCAAGGCGATCGAAGACCTGGACCTGAGCGCCAGCGAAGTCTGGAAGGGCATCGAGTACTTCGCCGAGGCCGGCCCGGAACTTGGCCTGCTGGCCGCCGGCCTGGGCCTGGAGCGCTTCCTGGACATCCGCGCGGATGAAGCCGAGGCAAAGGCCGGTCTCGCCGGTGGCACGCCGCGCACCATCGAAGGCCCGCTGTATGTCGCCGGCGCGCCCGCGAGCGAAGGCTTCGCGCGGCTGGACGATGGCAGCGAAGATGGCCAGGGCGAAGTCCTGTTCATGCAGGGCACGGTGCTCGGCACCGACGGCAAGCCGCTGCCCGGCGCCGCGGTGGAGGTCTGGCATGCCAACCTGCTCGGCAACTACTCGTTCTTCGACAAGACGCAGTCCGACTTCAACCTGCGCCGCACCATCACCACCGATAGCCAGGGCCGCTACCAGTTCCGCAGCATCGTGCCGATGGGCTATGGCTGCCCGCCGCAAGGCACCACGCAGCGCCTGCTGGACCTGCTGGGCCGCCATGGCCGGCGCCCCGCGCACATCCACTTCTTCGTGTCCGCGGCCGGCCATCGCAAGCTGACCACCCAGATCAACATCGACGGCGACGCATACCTGTGGGACGACTTTGCCTTTGCCAGCCGCGAGGGCCTGGTGCCGGCGATCAGGCACATCGAGTCCCCGCGGGCACTGGCCGAGCACGGCCTGGACAAGCCGTTTGCCTCCATCGATTTCGATTTCCGCCTGTACGCCGATTGCGCGGCAGCGCCGGCACCGGAAGTGGAGCGCACGCGCGCCGCCGCGTAAGCCCCGGCGCCTGAGGCATCTCAGGCGCCTCCGACAGCATCAGCAACGACGCAGCAACATCAGGGCCGCCCTGAGGATCCCTCACGGCCCGGCGCATCCGCCACGGATGCAGGAGACACCTCATGATCCCCATTTACCCGGACCACAGCCCGGCCCTGAAGCGCCTGGACGACTACCTGGTGGAAGACCGCGAGACCGGCGACCACCGCCTGCATCGCAGCGCCTTCACCGACGAGGCCCTGTTCGAACTCGAGATGAAGCACATCTTCGAGGGCAACTGGATCTACCTGGCGCACGAAAGCCAGATCCCCGGCAACAACGATTACTACACCACCTACATCGGCCGCCAGCCGATCGTGATCGCACGCAACCGCCAGGGCGAACTCAACGCGCTGATCAACGCCTGCACCCATCGCGGCGCCATGCTGTGCCGCCACAAGCGCGGCAACAAGGCGACCTACACCTGCCCCTTCCATGGCTGGACCTTCAACAACAGCGGCAAGCTGCTCAAGGTCAAGGATCCGGAAGGTGCCGGCTACCCCGATTGCTTCAACAAGGAAGCCTCGCACGACCTGAAGAAGGTGGCGCGCTTCGAGAACTATCGCGGCTTCCTGTTCGGCAGCCTGAACCCGGACGTGGCGCCGCTCAAGGATTTCCTGGGCGAGGCGGCCAAGATCATCGACATGATCGTGGACCAGTCCGCCGACGGCCTGGAAGTGCTGCGTGGCGCGTCCACCTATACCTTCGAGGGCAACTGGAAGCTGCAAACCGAGAACGGCGCCGACGGCTACCACGTCTCCGCCGTGCACTGGAACTACGCCGCCACCACCAATCACCGCAAGCAGGAAAACGCCCGCGAGGACAAGATCCGGGCCATGGATGCGGGCAACTGGGGCCGGCAAGGCGGAGGTTTCTACGCGTTTGACCACGGCCACATGCTGTTGTGGTCGCGCTGGGCCAACCCGGAAGACCGGCCGAACTTCAACCGGCGCGATGAATTCGCCGAGCGCTGCGGTGCCGAGACGGCGGACTGGATGATCCAGAACTCGCGCAACCTGTGCCTGTACCCCAACGTCTACCTGATGGACCAGTTCGGCTCGCAGATCCGCGTGCTGCGCCCGCTGTCGGTTGGCAAGACCGAAGTCACCATCTACTGCATCGCGCCCAAGGGCGAAGCCGACGACGCGCGCGCGCGCCGCATCCGCCAGTACGAGGACTTCTTCAACGTCAGCGGCATGGCCACGCCCGACGACCTGGAAGAATTCCGCGCCTGCCAGCAAGGCTATGCCGGCAGCGCGGTGGCATGGAACGACATGTGCCGCGGCGCCACGCACTGGGTGGAAGGCGCCGACGAGGCCGCCCGCAAGATTGGCCTCAAGCCGTTGATGAGCGGCGTCAAGACCGAGGACGAAGGCCTGTACACGGTGCAGCACCGCTACTGGCTGGACGTGATGAAGCAGGCCACGGGAGCCGAAGCCAGCAAGATCAGCAGCGCCGGGAGCGAAGCATGAGCACGACCGCAGCTACCGCAACGACCGCACCTACCGCACCTACCGCACCCATCGGCCTTGCCGAGATCCAGGCCTTCCTCTACCGCGAAAGCCGCCTGCTTGACGACGAACAGTGGGATGCATGGCTGGCCTGCTATCACCCGGATGCCGCGTTCTGGATGCCGTCTTGGGACGATGACGACACCCTGGTGACCGATCCGCAGCGCGAGATCTCGCTGATCTACTACCCGAACCGCCAAGGCCTGGAAGACCGCGTGTTCCGCATCAAGACCGAGCGCTCCAGCGCCACCATGCCGGACACGCGCACCAGCCACAACCTCAGCAACGTTGAACTGGAGCGCCAGGAAGGCAGCGTCTGCACGGTGCGTTTCAACTGGCACACGCTGAGCCACCGCTACAAGACCAACTACAGCTACTTCGGCATGTCGCGCTATGTCATCGACTTTGCCGGCGGGCGAGCGCAGATCCTGGACAAGTACGTCGTGCTGAAGAACGACTACATCAACCAGGTCATCGACATCTATCACATCTGAGCGGACGCACCGGAGGAACCACGCCATGGAATACAACATCGCTCTGCAGTTTGAAGACGGCGTTACCCGCTTCATCACCTGCGCCGCCAACGAAACCCTGTCCGACGCCGCCTACCGCCAGCAGATCAATATCCCGCTGGACTGCCGCGACGGCGCCTGCGGCACCTGCCGCGGCTTGTGCGAATCCGGCGAGTACGACCTGCCGGCGTCGAGCTATATCGAGGACGCGCTGACGCCCGAGGAAGCGGCCAAGGGCTACGTGCTGGCCTGCCAGACCCGCCCGCGCTCCGATTGCGTGATCAAGGTGCCGGCCTCGTCGGCCGCCTGCAAGACCGGCGTGACCAGCTACCAGGGCAAGCTGGCGGCGGTGGACAAGCTGTCGGACTCCACCATCGGGTTCTCGATCGACCTCGGCGATACCGCCGCCCCGACCTTCCTGGCGGGACAGTATGTGAACGTGGAGATTCCGGGTACCGGCCTGACCCGTTCGTACTCGTTCAGTTCCGCCCCCGGCGCCGCGCGCACTTCGTTCGTGGTGCGCAACGTGCCCAACGGCCGCATGAGCGAGTTCCTGAGCAAGCAGGCGCTGCCCGGCCAGCCCATTTCCTTCGCCGGCCCCTATGGCAGCTTCTACCTGCGCGAAGTGGCCCGCCCGGTGCTGTTCCTGGCGGGCGGCACCGGCATCGCACCCTTCCTGTCCATGCTGGACGTGCTGGCCGCGAACGGCAGCCCGCATCCGATCCGCCTGGTGTACGGCGTGACGCATGAGATCGACCTGGTGGCCCTGGAACAGCTCGACGAAGCCAAGCGCAAGCTCGCCGGCTTCGCGTACCGCACCTGCGTGCTCGATCCGGTCAGCAGCGAAACCCGCAAGGGCTATGTCACGCAGCACGTGGAGCAGGACTGGCTCAATGGCGGCGATGTCGACATCTACCTGTGCGGCCCCGTTGCCATGGTGGACGCGGTGCGCGCCTGGCTGCAGGACGCCGGGGTGACGCCGGCCAGCTTCCACTACGAAAAATTCTCGGCCAGCAACGCTACCTGACCCACCTTCCACGGATCACAGACATCACAGACAAGCCATGAACAACAACGCGCGCTTTAGCGGAAAAATCGCCGTGGTAACCGGCGCGGCGCAGGGAATTGGACGCGGCGTGGCGCTCGCCGCCGCGGCCGAGGGCGCCGGCCTGGTGCTGGTCGACCGCTCGGCACTGGTGCATGAGGTCGCCGCGCAAATCCTCGCGAACGGCGGCCAGGTGCTGGCCGTGGAGGCCGACCTGGAGACCTATGCCGGCGCCTGCCTGATGACCAGCGCGGCGCTGGAGGCACATGGCCGCATCGACGTCCTCGTCAATAACGTCGGTGGCACCATCTGGGCCAAACCCTACCAGGAATACGAGGAAGCGCAGGTCGAGGCCGAGATCCGCCGCTCGCTGTTTCCCACCCTGTGGTGCTGCCGCGCCGTGCTGCCCGGCATGATCGCGCGCAAGCAGGGCGTGATCGTCAATGTCTCGTCCATCGCCACACGCAGCATCTACCGCGTGCCCTACGCGGCCGCCAAGGGCGGCGTCAACGCCCTGACCGCCAGCCTCGCCTTCGAGCACGCGCAGGACGGCATCCGCGTCAATGCGATCGCCACCGGGGGCACCGAAGCGCCGCCGCGCAAGGTGCCCCGCAACACGGCGGAGCAGACCCCGCAGGAAGCCGCGTGGTACCAAGGCATCGTCGACCAGACCATGGCATCCAGCCTGATGCACCGCTACGGCACCATCGATGAACAGGTGCGCGCGATTCTGTTTTTGGCGTCCGACGAGGCCTCATACATCACCGGCACCGTCCTGCCCGTCGGCGGCGGCGACCTGGGCTGAGCGCGGCGCATTGCCTGCCCCTTCACCCAGCAAGCCGAGCAGTTCCGGCCCGAGCCTTGCCGACAGTGCCTGGTTCGCCGGCAGCCAGAGCGCCAAGGCCCGCTCCAGGCACAGCGCCCCGGCCTCGGTCAGCCAGACCGCGCGCCGCCGCCGGTCACTCTCGGCGGTCACGACTTCGACCAGGCCTGCGCCGGCAAGCTGATCCACGTTGCGCGACATGGTGGACTGGTTCAGGCCTGCACGCAGCGCCAGCGCGCCCAGCGTGTCGTCCGGCGCCGACGCGATCAGGCACATCAGCCCAAACTGGGTATTGGACAGGCCGGCAGGCGCCAATGCGAGGTCCAGTTCGGCGGTAAAACGCCGAGCCAGCATGCGCGAGAGCCAGCCAAGATCCGACCCGAGCACTTGCGCGGCGTCCGCGCGCAATGTTCTTGGCGCTTGTCTTTGTTTATCCATGCTCCTATTATATGCAGATACATTCAATGTATCTGCATATAATTTCTCACAAAAAAAGGAGACACATGGCGGACTATCGTTTTGGCTTGGCCGACCCGGCAGACATCGCTGGCATGAGTGGCAAGGTGCAGCTCCAGGCAATCATCGACGGCCAATTGCCGCAGGCGCCGATTTCACAGGTGCTGGACTTCTGGCTGGTCGAAGTCGGTGACGGCTTTGCCGCTTTCGAAGGGGAACCTGCTCAGCACCTGCTCAACCCCATGGGCACCGTCCATGGCGGCTGGGCACTGACGCTGATTGACAGCGTGACCGCTTGCGCCGCCCACTCCCTGCTGCCGCCGGGTGCTGCCTACACGACGGTCGAAACCAAGGGAAACTTCTCCCGGCCAATCAAAACCGACACCGGCCGCGTGCGGGCGGAGGCGAAAGTCGTCAGCCAGGGGCGCCAGATTATTGCCTCGGAAGCGCGGGTTATGGCCAGCGACGGACGCGTGCTGGCGCACGGCACCTCGACCCTCCTTGTTCTGTCCCCAGGACGATAACGTAAGCCTGTACGCGCCTGGCGCCACGCGCCCACCCAACCCGAAGGCGCACATTTATCTGACAAATCAATCGCTTAGCCATCCGGCGTCACAACCGATGCCGGTACTTCCACGCTCGCTCTCACGCTGAACCACCCGCGCATCGACATGCCGCCGCCATCCCCGCGGCACCGGATTCCCCTGCGGATTGTGCAGTGGTCTCCCGCCATCCGGCCTGCCATGCGGGTTTTCCTCAAACATCCCTCTCAAGTTCCGTGCCCGTCATTCGTTAACCCCTGTAAGACCATCCGCGCGATTCGGATGACAAGACCTGTTCGGCTCAAAGGGCCAAGCTGAGCGGGTTTCACCCTTTTTTTCGGCCCTTTGCTTGCCGGTCATTCCCTCAAGAATGGCAAGGCATTCCGATACAGGCATCTCATGGCGAATACGCTCACTTCTTCCCAGGCTGACGGCAACACGAGCAAGCGCGGGCGACTGCTGCTGGTGCTCGGCGTCGTGCTCGTCGCGGCGCTGGGTGCCGGGGGCTTTTTTCTGGGCAACATCCTGAGTAACCGCCAACCGGCCGCGCCTGCCGCTCCGGTTGTACCGCCGCCGATTTTTGTGCCGCTGGAAGCATTTACCGTCAATCTGAAGAGCGATGACGGCGACCGCTTCCTGCATACCGGTTTGTCGCTCAAGGTGGCGGACGCGAAGGACCAGGCGCGCATCACCGAGTACCTGCCGGAAGTCCGCAGCCGTATCTTGCTGCTGCTGTCGGCCAAGCAACCGCCCGATCTGGCGACGGTGGACGGCAAGCGCAAGCTGGCCCAGGAAATCAAGAGTGTCATCAGCCAGCCGTTCGCGCCCAACCTGCCCAAGCAGCAGATCCTGGACGTCCTATTTACTTCCTTCGTGGTGCAGTAAGCGCTTTGCCCTGCCCCACCAGCAACTCCGATATGAATGCGTCCTTGTTTTCCTTGCCTGTCTCACAGCGCGCGCGCCAACGCCAGCGCGCGGGCTGATCGGTACATGGTCGCTTTCATTCATCACGGCACTCAAGGGGCAGGACACTAGATGGCCTACGACAAGTTTCTCTCGCAGGACGAGGTAGACGAATTACTGAAAGGCGTGTCAGGCGAGACCGATACGCCCGAGGTTGCCGCGCCGGTCTCCGAGGATGGCGTGCGCCCGTACAACCTGGCCACGCAAGAGCGCATCGTGCGCGGCCGGCTGCACACGCTCGAAATCATCAACGAGCGCTTTGCCCGCCAGCTTCGGACCCAGCTGTTCAACTTCATCCGCCGCGGCGCCGACATCTCGGTTGGCTCGGTGCGGATCGAGAAGTACGGCGACTTCGTGCGCAACCTGCCGGTGCCGACCAACCTGAACCTGGTGCACATGAAGCCGCTGCGCGGCACGTCGCTGTTCGTGTTCGACCCCAACCTGGTGTTCCTGGTGGTCGACAACCTGTTCGGTGGCGACGGGCGCTTCCACACCCGTGTGGAAGGCCGCGACTTTACCCAGACCGAGCAGCGTATCATCCGGCGCCTGCTGGACCTTGCGCTCAACAGCTACGGCCAGGCCTGGAATGCCGTGCATCCCATCGAGCTGGAATATGTCCGCTCGGAAATGCACACGAAGTTTGCCAACATCGCCATGCTCAGCGAGGTGGTGGTGACCACCGCCTTCCATATCGAGCTTGGCGCGGTGGGTGGCCAGCTGCACGTCTGCTTCCCGTACTCGATGATCGAGCCGGTGCGCGACCTGCTGATGAACCCGCTGCAGGACGAGGTTGAAGTAGACAAGCGCTGGATCTCCCAGCTGTCGCAGCAGATTCGCTCGGCGGAGGTGGATCTGGTGGCCGAATTTGCCCACGTGGAAAGCACCGTAGCCGAAGTGCTGGCGCTGCGCGTCGGCGACGTACTCCCCATCGAGCTGCCCGAGCAGGTCTTCGGCAAGGTCGATGGCGTACCCGTGCTGCAGGCCGGCTTTGGCACCATGAACGGCCAGTATGCGTTGCGGGTAGAACGGATGATCAATCACCAAGAAATCGATTCCAACAAGGAAACCGACCATGACTGACGGCAAAGACGACAAGCCGGCCGACCCGATGGACGACTGGGCCAGCGCCCTGGCGGAGCAGACCAGCGCCGAGGATCTCGCCGCTGCCGCCGCGCCTGCCCAGGCTGTCGCCGCCACGCCAGCCACAGCCACACCAGCCGCCTCCAAGGTCTTCCAGCCGCTGGAGAAGGAAACGCCGAGCGGCTTCCACAACGATATCGAGATGATTCTCGATATCCCGGTCCAGCTCACGGTAGAGCTTGGTCGCACCAAGGTGCCGATCAAGACGCTGCTGCAGCTGGCCCAGGGCTCGGTGGTGGAGCTTGACGGCCTGGCCGGCGAGCCGATGGATGTGCTGGTCAACGGCTACCTGATCGCCCAGGGCGAGGTCGTCGTGGTGAACGATAAGTTTGGCATCCGCCTGACCGACATCATCACGCCGTCCGAACGCATCCGGAAGCTCAACCGATGAAAGCCGGCCTGCGCCGGACCGCCAACGCTGCGCTTGCCGCCGGCGTGGGCCTGGCGCATGCGGCGAGCGCGTACGCGCAAGCCAGTGCCGCGGCGGCCAGACCCGCCGGTACCGGCACGATCGCCAGCAACGCCGGGGCCGGCAGCCATGTCCCGGTCAGCAGCGCAACGGGGCTGGCGCAAGCTGGCCTCGGCCTGTTCGCCGTCATCGCCCTGATCCTGCTGCTGGCCTGGCTGGCGCGCCGCGCCGGCCTGGTCCGGCACGGCCAGGGCGGCCAGATGAAGGTGGTAGGCAGCACCATGCTCGGCGCCCGCCAACGCCTGGTGATGGTGGAAGTGGGCGACACCTGCCTGGTGCTGGGCGTGAGCGCCGGCGAGATTCGCACGCTCCACACGTTGCCCGCGCAAGCCGCGCACAAGCCGGACCACCCCTCCGGCAGCACGGCAACCCCGGGCTCGGCCGGCAGCTTTGGACAAAAGCTGCTGCGCGCCATGCAAGACAACCTGAAGTCATGAATTTCCTGCCTGACGCCTCCCGGCGCACTTTGCAACACCACCTGCAACGCCATCTCCGGTCCGTGCGCGAATGCGCCAGCCAACCCTCCCGGCTTGCGCTCGCGGCATTGCTGGTGAGCGCCTGCCTTGCGCTGGTGCTGTTGCCCGCCATGGCCCAGGCGCAGGCATTGCCCGGCCTGACCAGCAAAGCCGGCCCGGGCGGCAGCCAGACCTGGTCGCTGTCGGTGCAGACGCTGGTCCTGCTCACCTCGCTGTCGTTCCTGCCCGCGGCCATGCTGATGATGACGGGCTTCACCCGCATCATCATCGTGCTGGGGCTGCTGCGCAATGCGCTGGGCACGGCCAGCTCCCCGCCCAACCAGGTGCTGGTGGGGTTGTCGCTGTTCCTGACCTTCTTTGTCATGTCGCCGGTGTTCGACCGCATCTACACCGACGCCTACAAGCCGCTGTCCGAGAACAAGCTCAGCCTGGAAGACGCCGCCGCCAAGGCCGCCGCGCCGCTCAAGACCTTCATGCTCAAGCAGACCCGCGAGAAGGACCTGGCGCTGTTTGCCCAGATGGCCAAGGTGCCCGAGATGCAGGGCCCCGAAGACGTGCAGATGCACATCCTGGTGCCCGCCTTTGTCACCAGCGAGCTCAAGACCGCGTTCCAGATCGGCTTTACCGTCTTCATCCCCTTCCTGATCATCGACCTGGTGGTAGCCAGCGTGCTGATGGCGATGGGCATGATGATGGTGCCGCCGGCCACCATCGCGCTGCCGTTCAAGCTGATGCTGTTCGTGCTGGTGGACGGTTGGCAATTGCTGCTGGGCTCGCTGGCGCAGAGCTTCCTGAACTGATCACGGGGCGCTAGCCCCACCCAAGGCCTTCGCCATGACGCCGGAAACCGTAATGAGCATCGCCACCCAGGCGATGAAAATGACCCTGATGCTGTCCGCGCCGCTGCTGCTGGTGGCGCTGGTGGCCGGGCTGGTGGTCAGCCTGTTCCAGGCCGCCACGCAGATCAATGAAATGACGCTGTCCTTCATCCCCAAGCTGCTGGCCCTGTTCGCCACCATGGTGCTGGCCGGCCCGTGGATGATCAACACCTTTGTCGACTACATGCGCGAAGTGTTCCAGGGCATTCCCGCCCTGGTGCACTGAGTCCGATGCATCCATCCGATGCGTCCGATGCATCCGCGTCTGACAAGCCTGGCGTCGCACCTGGCTGCGCTGGGCAACATCTAACGCCGCAATAGCCGCATTAGCCGCAACAGCCGTATCCGCCGCAACAGCCGCCGTGCTCACCGTCACCTCCGCCCAGCTCTACGCCTGGATCGCCGCCTTCCTCTGGCCCTTGTTCCGCCTGCTGGCCCTGATCGGCACCGCCCCGCTGTTTGGCGAGTCGACCATCCCGAGACGCGCCAAGGTTGGCCTGGCGGCCATGATGGCGGTGATCATCTCGCCCACCATCGACCACCTGCCGCTGGTGCCGGTGTACTCGCTGGAAGGCTTCCTGATCATCCTCAACGAGGTCGGCATCGGGCTGGCAATGGGCTTCAGCATGCGGCTGGTGTTCTCCGCCGTGCAATTCGCCGGCGAAACCATCGGCCTGCAGATGGGCCTGTCGTTCGCCTCCTTCTACGACCGCTCCTCCGGGGGCCAGACCATGGTGCTGGCGCGCTTTCTCAACGTGGTCGCCATGCTGATGTTCCTGGCCGTGGACGGCCACCTGATGCTGCTGGCCACCATCGCCGATAGCTTCTCCAGCCTGCCCATCGCCGCCCAGCCCCTCACCGGCGCCGGCTGGGCAGCGGTGGCCGCCTCCGGCGCCACCGTGTTCTCCTCGGGGCTGCTGCTGGCCCTGCCGCTGATCGCCGCGCTGCTCACGCTCAACCTCGCCATGGGCATCCTGAACCGCGCATCTCCCCAACTGTCGATCTTCGCGGTCGGCTTCCCGGTCACGCTGGGCGGCGGCATCCTGATGATGATGCTGATCATGCCGCAGATGAGCACCTTCATGGCGCGGCTGATCGAGGGCGGGTTGAGTACGGTAGCGACGGTGTTGGGGCAGTTTGGGCGGTGAGGGTCAGGTCTCGGCAGACCCGCCCCCTCACGCCACCACCACCCGCGTACACCCGTCCACCGCTTCAAACCCGATATCCACCGGCAGGAACTTGGCAATCACCTCGGCATTGCTGCGCACGTGATTGGTCACTTCGTCCACGGTGAAGCTGCCGCTGCCCGCCAGGGCCATTGGCAGCAGGAGCTGGTCGGCCAGGTGCGGGCCGACCGCACCCTTGCCGGCCAGGTAGGTGCTGGCCTGGCGGCAGGCGGCGGCGGCCACGCTTTGCGCGGAGCGGCCCTTCTCGCCGAACTCGCAGAAGACCTCGGTCACGTGCTCGTGCGGCAGCGTCAGCAGCACGGCGTTGCCGGGGCCTTCCTCGTGGAGCAGGCCACCCACGTGCAACTGGCTGGCGTCCCATCCCATCTGCTCGCCAACGAGGTCGAGCTCGCGGCGAGCTACGTGGAACGGGACGCCCGCGATCAGCACACGCGCATCGGGCTTGCCGGATGCGCCGCGCGCGTCCAGCGCCAGCGGGCGCCAGGCCGCGCCCGAGCGTCCGCTCACTGTCAGTTCACCGCCGCCGGCGGGATAGAAGCCGTGGCGGCGCAGCGCGAGCTCGGCAGGCGCGCCCATGCGGGCCATCAGCGGCAGCCAGGCGTCGCGCAGGAAAGTGGCTGAGGGCGCCATGGGGTTGTGGGTGCCACCGGACAGGGTGAGCGTGAAGCCGTCGTCGCCTGTGGCGGACCACAGCGCCGGCAGCAGGGTCTGCAGCACCAGCGCGCAACTGCCGGCGGAGCCGATGGCAAAGTCGTAGTTGCCGGCGCGCACGGGCCCCGGCTCGAATGTCAGCGCCGTCGAGCCGATCGCCGCGCCTTCGGTGCGCGCGCCGCTGATGGCCTGCGCCGCCACCACGGCGGTCAGGTGCTGGCGCATCAGCCCGGGCTTGCTGCGCCGGGCGCGCACGTTGGCGATATGCACCGGGGTGCCGGTCACCATGGCAAGCGACAGCGCGGTGCGCAGGATCTGGCCCCCGCCCTCGCCGTAGGAACCGTCGATTTCAATCATCACGGAAAACTCTTCTGTTCTTGTTGTTATGCCAGCGCCGCCAGGGAAAGGTTCGTCCCCGGCGGTGGCAGTTGCTATCTTCAGCCCTTCACGCACACCACCTGCTTGAGCGTGTGGACGATCTCGACCAGGTCGGACTGCGCCGCCATCACCGCGTCGATGTCCTTGTAGGCCATCGGGATCTCGTCGATGACTTCGGCATCCTTGCGGCACTCGACGCCTTGCGTGGCCAGTCGCTGGTCTTCCACCGAAAACTGGCGCTTGGCTTCGGCGCGGCTCATGGTGCGGCCCGCGCCGTGGCTGCAGGAGCAGAACGATTCCGCATTGCCCTTGCCACGCACGATGTAGGAGCGCGCTCCCATCGAGCCCGGGATGATGCCAAGCTCGCCGGCCTGGGCGCTGACCGCACCCTTGCGGGTGACCAGCACGTCTTCGCCGAAGTGGCGCTCCTTCTGCACGTAGTTGTGGTGGCAGTTCACCGCCTCCATCTCCGTGGCAAAGGGCTTGCCGATCACGGCGCGCGCGGCGTCCAGCACGTTGGCCATCATCGTCTCGCGGTTGCGGCGCGCGTACTGCTGCGCCCACTCCACCGCGAACACGTAGTCTTCATAGTGACTGCTGCCTTCCACCAGGTAGGCCAGGTCGCGGTCGGGCAGGTTGATGAAGTGCCGGCGCATATCCGCTTGCGCCAGCTCGATAAAGGTGTTGCCGATGGCATTGCCCACCCCGCGCGAGCCCGAGTGCAGCATGAACCAGACTGACAGGCTCTCATCCAGGCAGACCTCGATAAAGTGGTTGCCTCCACTTTCCCGCAATGCAAGAAAGTTATCAACACAGTATCTTTTTGCTCTAAGGTCGTGGAAAACAAGAGGTTCTCAGAATGCGAAAGCTACGGATAGGCCAGTTAGGAGACCTGACAATTGTCAACAGCAATATGCTGAGGATGACGATGGAGGACTGGAAGTCCCCGGAAGACTGCTTCGAGCGATTAGGTGGCGAGGCTTTGAGGCAACTGGTTGCCGCAACTGGTCGCGGCAAGGGAGGCATCGCTGCCAAGCGTCGGGCCCTAGTTCTGTTCGATTGCCTCCTCCGGATCATCGATGAGCCGGTACTGACGTCCGCCATTAGCTTCGTTACCGAACGATTTCGAACCCTGCAAGCCTTGTTCTACGGCGCCCTAGGCTCATTTCGATTCGTTGAGGCAACGGAGGCTACACGCATTGGCTACGCATACGCCTTCTATTGCCTAATGAAGGAGCTAAATGAAGGGCTGCCAGTCGCATTCGCCCCTTATCGCCAAGGGGCTGCCAAAGAGATCCCTATCGAACTCATCGAACAGTTTGAGGATGAAGATTTCGACGAGAACGAGGTCAAGAAGCTGAGACCATTCCTCCTTCACGCCAAGAATGGCATTGAATACAACGTGCTGTTAAGCGACCTCGTCCCTGTACTTGGCACCAGTTATGCCGATGCCTTCCACGAGGGGCTTCGACAAATTGCTAAAAACAAGGCCAAGGATTCAAACTTGCGTGACTTCGGTACGACTTTTTCGAGGTTCGTCGCGCATCTAGCATCAGAAGGCAAACCGATCTCGGAGGAACTCCTCAAAGAGCCATCATATGTGGACGTCTTTCTCATCGATTTCATGGAGTACCACTTCCTGAAATTTACCCGCAGGAAGACGCCTCCAAACGAAGGGACTCTCCCTTCCCTTCAAAAGCAATGGTCACGGTATCAACTCCACTGGCAAGCGTTAGCCGACCGAGGCATCGTCGTTTCACCTCGGCACGCCTTCCCGGAAGGCAAGCCCGGCCTGCTTTCCAATACAGAAGTTGGACATCGTCGCGTCGCCACTAACAACGACGGCACAACGTCGATGGTCACTGCCAAACTCATCATCCCCGTTCCGTTGCACCTAACAGACGAGGAGGCCACACTCTTCCTCTTTGAGAAACTGCGGGAAGAGTTCCGCACCATTCAGTCGTGGCTTCATCAGCACCTGCTCGATTTCTTTGCCGACGCGGCTACCGGAGAGCGACTTGCCGCAAGCATTGACCATCTACCTCCAGATAAAGAGCTGACCCGAATCATTTCGAAAGACTCGAAGTCCGAGCGTGCAATAGCTCTCGCGGTGAAGTGCTTTCAGGTGCGAAATGGGGGATATATAGATACTTCTTGTTTCACTAATGCGGTATACCCCAATAGTGCGGCACGAGATGGCGCTCCCAAGGCTCTTCTCTCTCGCTACCTCGGAATTCCCAGGCGTCAGGAAGCAATGGCGCTCATGGGGTACTTGGCGTCGGTTGATGGACGACTCTCGGAATCGGCTTTATCGGCTTGCGTGATCTTCGACAGCAATGGGCTTCGAATCAATGCTGTCGAAGTTGACACTGGTTTGGGCTTGTCGGTATTGAAAGAGCGACACGCCGGGGACGGATGGCACCACGTGGTGCTGCGCGACGACGCCGCCGAAATGGTTAGGCACTGGGTCAAACATACGGAGCCGCTCCGCAACCACATGAAGAAGCACGGCATATTCGGTTGGCAGAATCTCATTGTCTACACCGGCTTCCCGCTCGGCACACCGAATCATTTCGACCGAAGCAGCAACGTAAATTCCTTCTTCAGGCATTTTGCAATGGCCAACACCGACCGAATTGGTGAACTAGCCAGGCAAGTCAGCATTGCAAAGATTCGGTCTACACGCGGCGTACTGCGATTCCTGGAGACAATGGACATCCAGAAGATGGCCCTCGAACTGGGCAATGAAGCCGATACATCGCTGAGGCACTATCTTCCCGAATCGCTCTGGGAGTATTTCGCAACGCGATGGCTGCGCATCTTTCAGAACCTTCTTATCGTTGAGGCGACGAGGGACACGAAGTACATGCAGCGAGCATTGCACTTCAGGTCCGCTGATGAGATGGATCAGTTTCTGCGCACCCACGCGATTCGACCACTTCTCCCCAAATCGACTCAAAGTCCAAGTTCCAGACGATCCGGCCCAGAAAACCCCGCTAGTGAGATTATGATCGCGGCCAGTCCCGGCATCTTCGCCACGCTTCTCTCAATTGCTGAGGCCGGGCGAATAGCGCTAGAGTGCGGTCGCACGCTATCTGGTCACGGACGCTACTGGAAGGAGTTCACTGAGAGAATTCAGGCCCATATCGAAAGTGACGCGTTCCACGACACATCCATCAAAAGGATGCTAAGGCAAGCTGCCGCGAATATTGCCCCTGATAATTTCATGGAGGCAGTTTGTGCCTAGAGAACTCCCACAGGAGCTTTCTTTCATCACGCAGTATCGCAGAGCCTACGGTCGCTTTGAGGACGCTAACTGGCGTGACAATGACTTCGAGGAAGACGTCTGGTATTGCACGTTCGGCACATCAAGGATGGTCATCGACTTCCGCGTTGTGCTAGATAACGGAGGCCTGCTGACCTCTCCGCCAAACCGAGCGGTCCTAGGCCACATTAAGCGCTTTCTTTGCTTGCAAAGCCACGCGGTGCTCACGGGCGGTAGGACCGCAACTCCGAAAACTGTGAGACGGCGCATTGCACTGACGCTGCAAGTCCTAGACTACTTCTTGCTGCGAGCTGAAAGGTTTGAACTTTCTCGACGTGGCCTGGAGTTCGTTTCAGCTGATGACGTTACGATGCTAGTAGAGACGTTGACCTCTAAGCAACGCATCAAAGAGTCCATCTACGAGCCTGATGTCCAGATTTATCGGTTCCTCGCGACGGTTACTGCATCGCCCGAGCAAATTAGAAAGACCGTCAAGGACCACCCGGAGCTCTTTGCTATTTCCTTGAAACCAGAAGGCACCACGTTGCCCAAACGGCAGCTCTTTATAGCCCGTACATGGTTACTTCGGAACGGATTCTATCATGGGCAACGCCGAATGTCAGACTTCAGCTATCGAGTGATCAGATCACGGCTTCTCGACAGAGTTATCGGGCATAAAGTCCTCTCAAGCATGAAGTTCGACAGACTGACACTTGAGGATATCGACGCTTCCCCAGTTCAGCGTTTCCATCGCGAGTTGAAAGCCGTGCCCGTCGCAAATGCTGATGAAGACCAGCGCGCCAGTGCTGAGTTCGTGGCTGAGTATGTGGCCGTGGTGAAGAGCATGCGAGTCGCTCGCCAGAACGGCATTCAACTTCTCTCATATGAAGCCCTTGCGGCCCTCGACGAGTCAGAGTTGCTGCATCAACAGCGCACAAAGACAAAGGCCCGCTTTACCACATTGCCCTTCGAGGTAGCCAACACACTTCTCGGTAACGCTATCAAGTTCTACCTCGAGTACGGCAATGAGTTGGTGAAATACTACATCGCTCAAGCGGAGACTCATGACGACGTTCGGACGTTGCCGCTCGATGTTCCACCGAAGCTGCAAGCGCTAGGCATCACAGCTTGGAGAACCTCCGTAAGCACTCCGCGTGAGTTCTTCACTGAACTCAGACGAGGGGAGAACCTTCTCAACATGTTGGAGGTTCTCTACGGGTCAATTCTCGTCATCGTCAACACCTTGATGGCACGCCGATCATCCGAGCTTGAGGGGTTGACTAAGGAAAGCATTGTTCGGTCACCGGCTGGCTATTTCCTTGCATTTGACCTGGGAAAAGCAAACATCCTGGAGCACCGGCGTCGCGTACTGCGTCCCTTGCCAGATATCGCAGCTGAAGCGCTGGAGCTGCTGGGGATGTTGACATCGAAGGTCGGAGAATTGGGGTATCAAAATTCTCCATACCTATTCGCAGCGCCATACAGTGCCTGGCACCAAAACGCACCGTTTTATGGAACGGTTGAGCCCGACTTCGACCGATTTCTGAACAGATTCTGCGACTACTTTCAAGTCGCGACCGACGATAAGGGACGGCGCCACTATGTTCGCGTACATCAACTGCGGCGCAACTTCGGGATGCTCTTCATTTGGCACGGTAGCTTCGGCGGCATTGAAGTCCTTCGGTATTTCTTTGGTCACACAAAGCCGTCCCATACGTGGCGCTATTTGACTGAGTTACTTAAGGGTAAGGCGCTACGAGGTATGAAGGCGACGGTGGCGAAGGACGGCATTCGTGCTGACCATACCGCTACGCAAGCGCTTGCGGACCTCATATGCGTGCGATACGGAGTCACTTTGAACGACCTGCACATTCTTCCCGAAAGAGACGTCGTAGCCTATGTGGAGGAGCTGCTGGAAAGTGGCGAAGCTGAAGTGGAGCCAGAATTCATTGAGGGCCCCGATGGCGAAGAGTACAGAATCATCTACAGAGTCTTTGAGAATCGTCGTCAACCGGCTGAGGAGGCGCAATGAATCAGATGCAGTTAAGAGACGCTTCAACGAAGAGGAAGTCAGTACAAAACGAGTTCGAACTCATGCGAAAGCTCGCGCATGCTCCTCACTCTATCAAGGTGGACCTGCGCAAGGCTGTTGAGCCCGCGCTGGCCACTCAGGCGGCCTTGGCGCGCTTTGAGTATCCCAATGAAGGGATCGTCAGCATGTCGCTCAATACGCACAAGGCTGTTGCCGACGGTGTCCTTGACAACGGATACGCATCCCTCGACGCGTATCGAAGAGCAGCGCGTCAGAAGCTGAAAGAGCTTCCAGAGAACGAGGATACTGCGAAGCGCGGCACTCTGCGCTGGTACAAGGACAAGCTGGAGGAGCAGATCGATGACGTGCGTCGAATCGCTAACTCGATTTCGCAGATGACCCAGTGCCTGGACGATGTCCTACGTCTCGCACATCAGATGGCCGAGAAAGCGGGCGAACAAGACTATTTTCGGAAGCGCGCCGCCGAAGTGGTCGCGAAGTTTCCACGGCTATGAACACTCCAAAACTGTACGTGCTGACTACGGAAGACTGCCATCTTCCTTTTCACGCTTCGAGCGGGATAGCTTCAGCGTATCCCGCGGGAAACTTGCCGCAACTGCTCTGGCCAGACGGGTCTGTTTGCTGGTTTGCAAATCTCTATTTGCTTCATGGATATCGAAGGGGACGTTCTCGGCGGAACAAGGGTGGAACGCTTGCCACATGGGCCAAGCATTTGAGTCATCTGATTCGATGGTGCTTCAAAAACAAGGTGGACTTCCACGACATGTCGGAGAGTCACTTCGTGCTGTTCGTCAAATCACTGAAGTCTGAGAAGAGCGTGAAGCGGCCTGGCTCCAACATGCGCTCGCCCGCGCAGGTGAATGCCATATGCTCGACAGTGTTGAACTTCTTAGCATATATTGATTCACGAATGCCTGGGCTCAATCTGCTCGGTCGGACAGGGCGTATTCATGCCGAGAAGATATCGTTTGAAGTTAACCTGAAGCACAGTGGGACTAGCATCACACGCACATGCTGGGTTCACGATGAAGTTCCGAGGGATCGCCATTCGCGCAGGCGATTCCCGGTGTCTACCTCAGCTGTGGAAAGATTGTATCTTTCCAACGATGAGCTACAGACAGAGCCGTTCGTGAAGCGCCGACGGTACATTATGCTGCGGCTTCTCGAAATGACAGGGGGCAGGCGCATCGAAGTCTCCATGATTACAGAGCAGGACATCAAAGATGCGCTACTAACAGGAGAACTCAAGCTTTTCACGGCAAAGAAGCGGAGGGAGGAAAGCCGTGTCATTCCGGTGAGTCAGGCCGACCTCAAGGACATTCTTTCCTATTGCAAGCACTACCGAAAAAGAATCATCCGGGCGACAGTCGGGTTGTCCGCTGACGAAGGTTTCTTGCTTATTTCCTCAAGCTCCGGCAGACAACTCGCTGTTGATACGTTGGACTCCGAAATGCGCGCGCTCCGCATCGCTGCAGACATAGACGACGAGGAAGTCTGCCTCCATGCGTTCAGGCATCGCTTCGCTACCAAAGTTCTTATCGAGCTGATTCTGAGTCAGGAATATAAAGATGAAGACAGCCTGAGGAAAGCAATTCTCTCTACCGAAACGCTCAAAATGAAATTGATGGAATGGCTTGGCGTGTCGAGTATGGCCATGGTGGACCACTACATCCACCTGGCGTTTGAGGAGATGGCTGACTACCAAGGGACTCTCGACAAGCTCAAGGTGTCCAAGGTTGCGAACGCAATGGAAGCAAAGCTAAAGGACCTCGACCGACGCTTTTCTAGCATCCCCACCGCCGAGGTGCGACGAGAGTTCCTGGAAGTGATGGACGTGTTCTCGGCGGCGACACTGGAACTGAAAGCGGCGTTGAAACGTGCGAAACCGAAACCAGCTTCCTAACGTGCTCATTTTGGCGTGCTGAGTCGCACACCAATCATGATGTCGCCACTTTGGGTATCGGGCGCATCACGACTCGGCTTGAAGCGCCAGGCAACACCTTTTACCCGAAAAATGCGCTAGAGCGGCCTATGCGACGAGAATTGCCCGCTTACGGCTCGATTCTGTATGGCCGCCCGCATTCGCCCCATCGCCATGCAGATTCTTGGCAGAGGATGTCAGTGATGGGATATCGCTCGCGTACGAACTACTTAGCGGACAAGGTGATGGCTTCGTTCGAGAAGGCCATCAACGCCCCAAAAGCACCTCTTTGGATGATCTACGAAATCTTTTCGAAGTTTGGCATACGCGTTACAACGCGCAACTTGGGCGCGACGACTGATCACGTGCGACTGCGGAATTCCACCGCGTACATCGGGGCAAGGATAATCGGCAGATTTCTGCCGGTTATGTTGGAAACTGCGGGGTAAGCGGCAAATATCTACCGCTTGCGGCTAATGCGAAATCAACAACGAGCGCCACCGTTACGGTGCTCCGCGCTAGTCATCTTGACCGCAACGATTACCACCTCCGGACTCGGGCCTGCCCTCAGCTTTGTTCAGCCCGATGAAGCAGTTCCTTCCCTTGGACTGGTTTACGGCACCGCGGCTACATGCGGAGCCTCGTCACAGCGCTCTAGTTCGGAAGGAGCAAATCCGCGGCGGCCACCCCTAAAGCCGTGGCGACTTTCTCAAGAGTGTCGAGCCGCTCCTGCGGGCCGCGCTCTCCACGTCTTCGCATTCAACAACTGATGTTCGCGCGGGATGAATGGATGCCCATCCTCTCGGAGATTTGTAATGCTCAAAGTTACCGTTGAAATTCTTCCGGCAGGGCGAGGCGATCGCGGCCGAGTAATAGCGACCGCTAGGCTTGGTCGGCTCAATCGGGGTGCAGCTCCCGACTATGTCGTGGAACTACGAGACGATATGTACACGCATCCCGAGCGAGTGGCGCTAAACAAATACCCCAGATTCGCGGCGTCGGTTTGCCATCTGAGGATCCCCAGTTCGACGAAATGACGCAAGATGGTTGCGCCCTGACCGCAAGGATACCGGATGCGGAGGCGTCGCTGATTCCGCGCTATGCCCTACGCCAGCGCCCAGCTTTCGTGCGCGTCATGACCACTCAACTCGGCTATACCGAGGATGCAAAAACATCCTCGACTTCAAGCCGCTCACGAAGGCTCCCCTGCTCCTGTCAATATTTCGGCCTCGGCTGGTCCGATTTTGAAATGGCCCGGCGGGAAGACACGGTTATTACCTATGCTGAGGAAGCTGCTGCCAGCAGGCAAGCGGCTCGTGGAACCATTCCTCGGTGGCGCAAGCGTATTTCTTGGCACTGATTTTCCGAGCTACTTGCTGCTCGACGCCCACGTGGACCTCATCGGCATGTACAAGCAGATGGTCCAGCGTCCCGAGCGAATCATCGAACTGGCACGCCCGCTGTTCTCCGATTATGCAGCCAACGAAGACGTCTACCTGGCTGTCCGGGATGCGTTCAACCGAGCGGCGCCTGCTGATGTCCGGGCTGCATACTTCCTGTATCTCAACAAATTTGGGTTCAACGGGCTGTCGCGGTACTCGGCAAAGGGCAACTTCAATGTACCGTGGGGCCGATCCGCACAGGCTCCAACGCTGCCCGAAGACAGCATTCGCGCATTCAGCGAACGCGCGCGGAGCAAGGCAGTCATCGTGCAGGGTGATTTCACTGATGCGTTCAAGCTCGCTGTGCCGGGCGATGTCATTTACTGCGACCCTCCCTACGTCGACTTGGCTGATGCGCCATCGTTCACGAAGTACACAGCGGAAGGATTTCCGCAAGAACGCCAGCAAGAACTGGCAGATTTGGCCCGCGCCACCGCGGCAAGGGGCATCCCGGTCGTCATCTCGAACCATCTGACTGGAGAAACGTGTGAGCTGTATCGCGGTGCCGAATGCCACGAGGTGGAGGTGCGAAGAAGCGTCGCAGCGCAAGCGGGCAACAGAAGAACAGTCGCCGAGGGCATATTCGTCTTCGAGCGTTCAGCTGGGAAAGTATCTCGGTGACTTAGCCATGACCAGCGCGGCAACGCTGCAGATCGCCTCGCGACAGCTGCGGCGCGCAGTATCCAACAGTTTTCGGATAGGCCGGGGCGAGATTTCTACACAAATCGGACAAACCGCCTCACTTCATGCCAAGTCGTCCTGCCGTGGTGAACTAGCGTGTGGTCTTGGCCCAGTCCGTGATTGTTAAGCAAGCACCGCCGTCCATATCAAGCACCCGGCACGACAACCGGATTGATTGCATGAGCGACTGACTCCGCTCTGCTACGAAGGAGCCGCGCGCTGCAAAAGCAAAAAGGGAAGCTTCGCGCTTCCCTTTTTGCTTTTTGCCTAACCCCAAACTCACAGGGCTGCGTCCTTCAGCTTCTTCAGCGGGCGAACCTTCACCTTCACGGATGCCGGCTTAGCGGCGAACCACTGGTCTTGGCGTCAGTCGACCATTTCAGGACTGCGCGACCGCGCCGTGGCAAGATAGGACCGGTTGCACCTATCAACGCTGGACTGAACGCCGGCGGGCCTGGGCCACGACGGTTGGTTGAGTTCCGGTTGCCTCCCTTGGCCAGAAGGCACCTCTCGGCGGCGCACCCAGTCCCGAACTCCCGGCTCTTCCATTCCGCTGACGGTTCGCTATACTACCACTGTATATCCATACAGTATTCCGTTTGAGGCCATGCTCCCAGAACCAGAGAATTGCCCGTTGTGCGGCGCGACCGCGGAGCGGATTAGGTCGTCCCAGCTACGCGGATTCAGGTACACCTGCCCGTCGTGTGGCTCGTTTGGCGTCGAATCCGCGGCGCCGGCCGGCTTGGGTACCTCCGCTTCGATGCGGCAAGACCTGGCTCGGTTACGTGCGCATGGACATCTGCCGCTGATCCAGCGCGACAAGCCTGGAGTGCGGGTATCCCCCCTGGGGATCGGAACTTTGATCTCCGGCAATCGTCAAGGCGGCTCACTGCGCGAGCGGTCCATATAAAGAAAAGCCCTCTAGTCGTCGTTAGTAAGAGCACACCGAAAGCCTCTTCCGGCCTCTCTCACGCGAGCCGCATCCAGTCAGACCGCTTTCCCGCCCTAAAGGCGGCACCTCCTCTCCGTAGGAACTATGACACACAAAGAAGCCATTCGAAGCAAGTACTTCTCTCAAAGCGGCGAGGGATTCGTGGATATCGACGACTGCACCGAACAAAAAGTGGTTGAGCTATACGCTGAAGGCAGCCTCCTATGCGAAAAGTATCTACCGGAAGGATCGGAACTCTATTTCATTGACAGCAGGCGAGTCCAATCCGGCGCGGAACCTGAGTATTCCGTCGTGTTGGTCTACAGAGGCATGCTGAACACAATCTTCAAGATTGCCTCGATGGCCGCAACCACAGCGAAAGTACCGACACCCTCGTCGCATGAGCGGAACGTGCCTTGGCGTGACGATGAAGCCAAATGGCTATGGAGCGACGGCTTCAACTGGGATGACCAAAGCTACTGGTGGTTGCAGGATGCTCAATACCGCATGTGCTTTGATTTCCATGTAGACAATCTCTTTCGCTTTGTCGTCCTACATGAGATCGGACATCTGCACAATGTTCACGGGATTCGAAAGTTAGCATCGAAGGAAAAGGAGGGTCTGTTACCCCCGAATTCGGCCGCTCGCAATCCCTCGACAGACGACAGCGAAAATGACACTCAGGGCACGGCAAATACGAAGGTCGCTCCGCCCTCGAACGAGGCAGTTTCAGCACACGCTCGTGAAATAGTTGCGGACACATATGCGTTCCAATTCCTAGTGCAAGAACTATCCTCACGATTGGACGACACACATATTCCAGGAGACCAACCATTCCTGGCACTTTCGGAGCACGTGCGTGTTGCAGGGGCCACGATGGCCCTTGCCACAATCAACCTGTATTTCTGGGCAATGGCCATCGCAATCCCGTCGAAGCCAATGTCAGAGGAAGACTCCTACCCCTCCCACGCATTCCGGCTTCAGAGCATTGAATCCACTTGGCTGGAGCATGGGTACCGCATGGTTCCGCAATCGAGAGTTGCACCTGTTCTTAGTTCTTCCATTCAACATAGCAACGACGCCATCACGACATTCTCCAGCACACAAGGGTATTTCCCCTGGCGACTCCAGGTGTCAGACTCGGTGTATGCTGAACACTACAGAAAGGTCTGCGAAGAGGTTCCCGAATGGTCAAACGAAGAATACGGGAAAATAGGCTAAGGTTGAGCTTGGGGCATGAATCACAGATGGCAAAGCACGGCATCACATACGACGATCTCGTGGCTGTGGGCTGTTTTGGGGGCAACGAATCGAGTCATACCGGCAAGCTACAGACCCATGCGCTACAGAGACGCCACTGGCCATGCCTAGGACGGCAATGGCGACTTGCCCGACTGGCTTCAGCGCGCGGTAAACGCCGGACAGTCCATCGAGCATTTTGAGATCACTATGGACAGGTAGTCGTTCCCGATGACGGTGGCTAGCAGCCGCCGTAGTTCTTTCGCCCGCTCGCGGTGATGGTGTAGGTCCCACCTCGAGGCCCTGTGTAGCAGGTCTGTCCGGCCGGCGCGCTACGGGTTGAGACAAAAGAGTTTGCCGACCTGGCACCTGCAGCGCTCAGGCTGGGCGCCGTGGCCATGCTGGTACGACTACCACCTCGATGGCAGTGGTACTCGCTGGTTTGTCCGTTCGTGTGGCATCCGGCGGCATCCAGCCCGCCACCATGGGCGTGCGCTGTACCGGTGAGCAGCAAACCAGCGAAAGTCACAGCAAAAAGGCACTTGCTTGCCGTCAAAAGCCAGCAGCCATGCAGAGCTGATCGCTTGGTCATGGGACCCCTCCCGTCTAGTTCATTTTTTGTGAGCGGCGGAGACTCCATCGCCTGCATCAGATTTTCCAGTCATCGCCGGACCTTTGACTATCCCGCGATGGAGGGACACAAACAGCGCCATGGCTGACCCACGGCAGCCAGGCCGCACTCCTCCCTGGCTGCCCTCTCCTCGCATCAGCCCCGCCCAGCTAGCCGCCCAAGCTCCTCCAGCACCAAACCTTTGAACTGCTCGAACACGACCCAGTTGTTGTACTCAGCGCTCCAAAATCCCCGCCCGCGGCAAATCGGCTCAATCAACTCCCGAACCGGCTCACAGATAGGGTGATAGATCGCAATGTTGTTTCTCGGCAATTCCCGAGCCCGCACGGTCACGCCCAGCACTGAAAACGTCCATACTCCGTCTCGTTGAAACATCTGACCCTCCTTGTTGAAAGAGAGGTCAGGCTATTGGCCGGGGCGCTTTAGAAACAGTCATCAACGGTGGAAAGAACTGTGGCGCACAGTACTTTTTCTATAAAAATCAATAAGATGGACGATACGCCGCACATGGAGGGCACGCCGACGCCCGTCGAACAAGAGGCCGCACTTGAAGCCTTCCTGGAGTTCTTCTGCCGGCCAGACGAACGTGAAATGTGGGCATCGAAGGTGGCGCGGGCCTTGGCAGAAGACGCGCTCGAACGCCTACGAAACGGCAAACCACCGGCCGAATTCAACTCAGCGAACGTTGCGGAAATGGTGGGCCACAGCGTGGCGCCGGAAGAAGCGACCAGATGGCTTGCGGGTATTTGGACCAAGCTCAGGCGTCGATTGGACGAGCGCGAGGCAGGCATGCAAGACACCGCTCGACAAGCCCGTCTCCCCTTCTACGCCTGGCCAAGGAAGACGGCTAGTAGTGGGGGCGCCAGCCACAGCTCTACTTATGGCATCGCGTTCCCATTGCTACCACAGACGGAGGGGCTAACTGAGGATCTGCCTTCCAACGGCATTGCCTATGTCCGAGACGTCACGTTGAGACCGGCGTTCTGGGTTAGGCCGCTGGTCGAAGCGGGCTTCGCCCTAAGGGGCTGGCGTCGGAATCTGTTTCTTGCCTACGGGTTGGGCGGAATGGCTATCGTCGGCTGCGTGCTCCTTGTGCTCTGGCTCATCGTCACAACCCAGGCAACACGGCTGCCCAGAGGGCAGCTTTTCACCCTTCTACTGCTCGCTGGCATGGTGTTGTGGCTTGGGTACACCCTCTTCCGTCCGTTCTGGACGCTTATTGACCGGCGGATCATCATGGCTCCAGACGCGCTGGTCTCTCTCCGAGAGCGAGGAGTCCAACTCGAGGCTGCCAAGGAAACCCAGGAAGATGGACAGTCAGTTCGGATTATCCGACTGGTGCGATATTCCGGACGCTGTCCAATCTGTAGTCAAGACGTTCACCTGCAGGATGGGCGAAAGGAGTTTCCAGGCCGACTCGTCGGAAGATGCGACGAGCATCCGGCTGAGCATGTCTTTTCGTTCGATCGGCACACGAAGGTCGGAAAGCCGTTGCGATAGGGCCGCGCCAATCGAACCAGACGAGAACAACGAATGGACTACGGTCAACAACCACCACCACAATCACTCAAGGACGAGGTTCTGCTCAAGATGGGCCGGAACCTGCTGCTCAATCAGCAGGTGGAACAACTTTTGAAGGCCATTCTCGGCCTAGCAAGGATCGAAGGAACGCCTGCGGATGCCCCGGCTCGTCTTGAGGCGCGAAATGCCGCGCTAACGACGACACCGATGGGTGGGCTGCAAAGACGATTTCGCAGTGAACTTCTCGCGGCCCCGGATGAACCCCCAAACAATCCGGAGCCGGCTGACCCTTCGCTGCCTTGGTTCAGCACGACGTTTCGGTTCGACCTCGAACCGCCGGACAGGGAAGCTCTGGAGGCCGACCTGGATGCACTAACCGCTGACCGGAATGAACTCGCGCACAACTTCCTGCCGCGCTGGCAACCTGCTTCTGCTTCGTCGCTGGCCGAGGCTAGCGCTCATCTGGACCGACAGCGCGAGAGGATTCTTGCCATGCACCAACGCCTCAAATCGATGCATGGTTCGATGGCTGAGACACTACAGTTGGCTGCAAACTTCTGGTCTTCCGATGAGGGCCTGGCCGCTATCAAGCTCATGCACCTTCAGAGCAGTCGGATGATTGAACTGCTGGAAGAAGTCGCAGCTGCTCCGAAGCGGGCAGACGGATGGACCGACCTATCGTATGCATCTTCAATCGTACAGCGCGAGGAACCGGAGGCGCTGGAGAACCGCAAGGCGCGGTATGGCGAGGAGAGCCTGAAGGCGCTGATCCTCAAATCCGGATTGTTCGAGGTCGCAGAAGAGGTACTTCCGCGCGGCACGAGGACGTTGATTCGCCCACGCACGGATGTGTAGGAACAGGCAAGACAACGAAGGGAACCCTTCGTTTCATAGTCCAGCCATGATTGAGCGTCTGTATCACGCATTAGACGAGCCAATCTCTTAGCTCGCATTAGGACTGCATCTATGTTACTCATGGACGATTCCAAATCGTCTAGCAGCGCAGCAGCCACACTACGTGCCTCGGCCATCCCTGAAGAACGTTTGTTCTGCAGCCAGCGGCACTGGCATTAGCTGCACCATCGCGCAAATCCATGATCTGGTTCAAGCAGTCGTCATATGCTCTCTGACTTCAACCTCCGCTCTCACGTCACCGCAATAAACATGCAACGGAACCTGATATGTTTCCATCAGGAACTTTTCCGTAACGCCCAGCAGGGCAAGCTGATGTTCAGCCGCTCTGGACTTCGCAAGCCCAGGTTGAACGATGAAAACCCTGAGCTTTATGGCACATGTTCGACTTATCTCGCGCAGCTGCACAAGTCTTTCCCGGGTGCCAAGTTCTATACGCGTTGGCTTGCCCGCCTCCACCCTTGCAGCTTCTCGCTTCAGTAGATGAGCGAATAGGTCTGTTCGCCGGTCCTTGTTGTGCAGCCACATGACGCTCCTCTGCGCTTGTCCACAGACGACGTACATATCGTCGATCCGAGCTCCGGGAGTGTCGCCTTCAGAGTATTTGCAGTGAACAAGGTCAACGGTTATGACTCGCGGCAGGTCGGCGTTGTCCAGACGAATACCGACAATGTCAGCCGCCTCACCAGCGCCATCGTCATCGACGAGTACGTCGTACGCAAACGCTGCCTTAAGCGTCTCAATGGCGCGAAACTGTACAGAATCTTGGTGACGCTCCTCACGCTGCGACTCCTTGCGGATATTGACGCCGTCCCATTCAATGGCTTCCAAACGCTCCCGTGAGAACAGTGGCGCGGTCACCCTGAGCTCCGTGTGCATGTTTCCTTCGAGCTTGGAACCGTCAGCGAACCAAAACGTTGGTGGGAACTCGGTAAAGAACTCACACAGGTCGCTCGGCTTCCCTCGGTGAATTTCTGCCTTATTTGTACCTTCGTAGGTAAACGAGAAGTCCGCCTGAGCGCCTTGTCCGACGAAGTTCAGACGCACTCGAACTTCACTCGCCTCAGAGAAAACTCGAACCGCCAACGGTGCCGTCCCGGAATTCTCCACCAGTTCAATTCCGACGTTCGTGAGGTGTTCCCTTTGCGTGAAGCCGAACGAGATTGTAGTCGCGGACTCCACATGACTGAGCAGCTCGACAGGCCAATCCACTCCGATGACGACCGCCGCCGGCCGGCCTGCAACCATTTTTGGAATTAGGGTGCCGCGAAGCACCTCTTCCGGATCGATGCCGTCGTCCGAAATCTTTTCTCCCGCTCGCTTGCACCAATCGGCAAATGTGTTCATTCGCAATCGCAGGTTCGACCAGACACGCCCTCGCTTACCAGCACCCATGCTCGTTTGCTCGCCTCGTTCGAAGCCCACACCCGCCAGCACCGCCTTTGTTGTTGTGCCTAGCGTAGCTTCCGAAATCCGTGCGCCAACATCGGGGCCCATGCGTCCCGTGTATCGTATTTGCCGTCCAAGTTGCTCATCCAGACCGACATTCGTCAGCATAAGCCGGTTGATACCTCCGAATACACGGAACACGTCCGGGGCCGTTACTAGCGAAACATCATTCCCACACAGGGCCTTTGCGAATTCGCCGTAGTTGCCATTGTTCGTTGAGCCGTGGATGTACAGTAACGCTCGTGGCCGATCCCAGACCGCGATGCATAGCTCCCAAATTGTGCTTTCAACCGCCGCAATGTCCGTCCACGGGACGCCTTGCCGCCTCGCCGCGACGACAACGAGCGTCCGCTCAGCGTTGTTAAGAATCGGATAGATTCCTTCCGCATTGGAACTACCGCGGAATGCCTTGTGATAATTGTTCGGCTCCCACTCTGTGCAACGGGTTCGATACACCACCATGCTTGCAGCCGGGTGGATTTCAGCCAGGGGAATCTCTTCAAGTTCGCCCACGAACCCCTGTAAGAACTCTTGCGCCTCGACTTCCTGTCCGATTGCACCTTCACTCAGGTCCGGCAGCAAGAGATTCCAGTCAGGGTCTTGGGCATATAGGGCTCTCAGTTCCTCTCGCAGATTCACATCGGCTGTATTCGCGATAAAGACGGGGTCACCAAGATCCGTTCTAGCTCGTGTGAAACGGCCAGCGAGCTGCAGCGTAACTGCCAAGCTCTTTCGAAGGTCGTGGAAAGCTGCAATCTTCAGCTCGGGCATGTCGAAACCTTCGCCCAGCATGTCGACGCAAACGACGATTCTTGCTTGGCCACTCTCCAGCGTGTGACGCGCACGCTCCAGCTCCCGCAGTGGCATGGAGCTGTGAAGCATAACCGGGTTGTACTGACCCAGCTCTCGATAGATTTCCAGAATCTCCGCGGCACGAGCTTTCGTCGAAACACGAGCCATTGCTACGTGCTTCCCGGTCTGATCTGCGTGGAGTTCCTGAACAACCCTCGTTGCGATGTCCCGGTCAGCACGCGCGGAATTGAAAGCGTAGACGGGCCTGAATTGGATGGGACGGAAGTAGCCATCTTGCTGCGCCATCCTCAGCGGGTAGACGTACACAATCTTTCCGTCTAAGGGCGCTCCGTCTTCACGAAAGGGGGTCGCGGTGAATTGCAGTATCGGGCGACCTCGCAACTTGAAGGGCGATTTGAATTGCTTCCATGTCGGGGCCTCAACGTGATGAGCTTCATCTATGAAAAGATGCGAGCACAATTCAGCCATTCGCCCCTGAACCTCGTCAGAGCAGCCGCCTGCAAGCGCGCTGGTCGTAACGATGACGTTGCAGCGATCGAAGAGCTCATCCACTTCCGCCATTGTGGTTGGCCTCCGCGTCAGCGTCGCGACAACCGGCCTCGCGACGGCAGAGTCAAGCACAACACAATCTGGATGCTTCAGGATCCCGAGGGTGATGAATTTCTCTGCAACCTGACGACGCAGCGCGTCGGTGGGAACTAGAACCAATAGCCGCGAGCACATTGCTGTCACCAATGTCGCTAGCATCGTCTCGGTCTTGCCAGTTCCGGTGGGCATGACGACCGTTGCAACGCTAGCACTGGTGGACCAATGCGCATGAATCGCGTGAAGCGCCCCGATCTGAGGCTTGCGAAGGCCGATTCGCCCTTCCCCTGCCTCGGTCTCTCCAACATACTTGAACGAAGTGCGCCAACTTGCTCTGGCTGCGTCTCGGGGACTTGCGAGTACGGTTTGTTGCACCGGTAGCCATTTGGCATTGCGAAGATCGACTTCGCCTGCTTCGCCTGGTATCTTTCCAATAATTGTGGCGCCATCGCTCGGAACGTGGTCTGGCAAGGGTGCGCGTGGGAACACATAGAAAACCTTACCGCTATCCGCTTCAAACATCCATCCCGCCGCCGACGGGACGGTGAACCTTGCCATGCGTGCTTCTACTTCTTCAGGCGGCCGTATAAGTTGCTGGATAACGCCGTTCGAACATTTTTCATCCACACCCAGTACTGGCGGCAACAGCAACCTCATATTTTCCCCGGCATCTTGATTTTCTAGTGACAAACGTTCTGGCAAGATTGAGCAGCGGCGACCGCGAGAAACTAACGATACCTCCGCGATCGTAGATAGCAGCAAGGCGTCATTGGACCTACCTTGCTGCGTGAGCCAGTCTTATTGAGCATTCCCGCTCTGGCTCCAAGCGATTTGCAGGCGTTCTCGACTAGCAATCCGCAGCTTCAACAGACCCAACTCCCGGGCCATAAGCGTCAACGCCGACTCCTCATCGTGCCCCTCCCTTCGAAACTTTGAAGCAAGAGACGTCAACTCCGAAAGGGAGATTTCGTCTACTGAGCGCGCATTCCCCACTGGAGAGCGCCGGAAACCAATGACCTCCGCACCGCCGCTCCCCTTCGCCCAGAAAAAGACTCCGACATCCTCCTTCTTAGCGATGAAATGCCTTTCGGCAAGTCGAACGACTCGATCCTGAATACGGGAACCGGTCCGTGACCAGCTATGTGCCCGAGCAATTCGGCGGGCAAGCACTTCATCTTTTACCGGTCCCTCCACTCGAATGACGTGCTCGATCATCCCAAGCAGCGTCGCGTCATAACCCGAATCGAAGAAGTCATCTGGAGTAATCGCATAGCCGCCGGTTGCCAAATCTGCTTCCACAAAGATCTCGTCGTCGGCTGCGCTAGGCAAAGGTTCGACCGCGTAGTTCGAAGCATAGACTGGCTCCGCTACCTCGCAATTAGCGTCAACAACCATAATCGCATCCGCTGCTTCCGGAGGCTGGGGCGACCCCGAGGCAGGCTTTGCCATGGCCGCTTCGATTGCGGCTTTAGCTAGCTGCTCTGCCAGCTCTTGCTCCAAGGTACGAGCGGCACGCTTTGTCGACAACAGTGTTGAGAGTTGTTGGTGAATCTTCTCGGCGACACCATCGGCATCGATCCACCAGTCAGTGGACCATATGCGCACAATGTCCCATCCGAGCCCGCGAAGCACATGCTCGCGCAGCTTGTCGCGGTCACGCGCAGTGGCAGAGCGATGATAGGTCGCACCGTCGCATTCCACGCCAGCCAGATAGGCACCAGGCGCATCGGGATCCACAACGCCAAGGTCAATACGGAACGACGAAACACCTACCTGCGTATGAAGGTTCCATCCCTTCGCCGTCAGAGCGGCATGGACTGCCTGCTCGAAAGGACTATCGAAACCACCCAAGCTCCCCGCCACTGCCTCACCAAGTGCCCGAACACCCCGCTCGGCAAACTCCATGAAGTGCTTGAGATCGCGGACGCCCGCCGCTTGAGTGCGTGAGAGGTCCAGTTGTTCTGGGCGCAAGCTGGAAAATACCCGAAGTTCGTGCCGAGCACGCGTAACGGCCACATTAAGTCGGCGTTCCCCACCCTGCTTGTTCATCGGGCCGAAGTTCATCGAGGGCTCGCCATTTACCGTGGGGCCGTAAGTGAGCGAGAAGTACATGATGTCTCGCTCGTCGCCCTGAACGCTCTCGAGGTTCTTGACGAAAATTGGTTCCAGCTCGGTCTCCATGAAGAACGGCTCGATGCTGGCGTCCTTACGGCGCTCTTCGTCCAAAAGGTCTAGGATGAGCGTCTGCTGCTCGGTGTTGAAAGTGACAACGCCTATCGTTAGCCCAGATTCGCGGAATCCTGGCTGCTTCAATCGAGCGACAAGGTCCGCAACCAGGGCTTTCGCTTCTGGCTTGTTGATGCGCGCGCCACCCTTCTCATACAAGCCTTCCTTGATGATGTGGAAGCTGACGGCTCGATCGTTCGTAACCGGTGATGGGAACGTTACAAGACCACCCTCATAGTAGCGATGATTCGAGAACGCTATGAGGCTTTCATGGCGGCTACGGTAGTGCCACGACAGATTCCTAGTGGGTAGATTTGCCGCAATACACTCGTCGAGGATGCTTTCGAGGTCGCTTTCCACGTCGATGTCTTCTGAATCCGACTCTGCGCGGTCAAAGAAGCTGGTCGGGGGAAGCTGCTTCGGATCCCCGACCATCACGACCTGCTTGCCGCGGGCGATTGCTCCAATAGCGTCCCACACCGGAATCTGCGATGCTTCGTCGAAAACGACCAGGTCGAAATCCGCCGACTCCGACGAAAGGTATTGGGCGATGGACAGTGGGCTCATCAAGAGGCACGGAGTCAACGACAGCACCGCACTTGGAGCTTGGCTCATCAACTCGCGAAGAGGCAGATGCTTGCTCTTCTTGTTCATCTCGTAACGAAGAACGCCCCACTCCGAGTCGCGCGACACGCTCTTCTGTGTCGGAAGGCCGGAAGATAGTCGAGCCCTGACCCAAGCTTGTGTCAGCTTGGTGAAGCGCTCGTCAAGCTCACGGAAGTCCCGGATGCACTTTTCGTGCTCAGCCGACACGAAATTGCGAAGAACTTCATCGGCGTCCACGACGGCATTCAGCCACCAGCGAGCATATGCCGTATCAAACATCTCGCGAATGTTTCCGCCCGCAACAGCGCCATGCTCAACGGCCGCAACCAGCGATGCGAGGCCCAGCGAAATAGCCTGGCTGCGCGCCTTACGCCATGCGCACCAAGCATTCAAACGACCTTGAGAACGAATGACTTGTGATGCCTTCTCGCCAAACTCCGCCGGCGTCAGGTTGAGTATCGACGCATCGTCGCCAGCAAGGCCACTGGCGACCGCAAAGTCGTCAACTGCTGCATCGAGGGATGCCTTAGCTTCTCCATACTGGCGCCCCGCAGCAGCTACAGGACCCCCGGCTTCCAAAAGCATGTTTCCAGCGCCGAGCACGCGTCCGAGACTTTCTCTTACTGCCGCCACGCCTTCCGCCGTGTTGGCAAGCGGCGCCAGTGCAGCCAGCAGAGACGTATAGAAATCGTGTACCGCGGTAACGTCCGCGGCCTTCGTTCTGAGACCGGCCCAGAGATTCGACGTCTTCTGCGCCAGGTCCGCAATGCCATCGAGCTCCCGTTCCAGGCGAACCAGCTTCCGCATGCTAGCAAGGGTACGTGCAGGCAGTTCACCGCACTTTCCCATCTCTACGAAACTCAGGCCACTGTCCGTCCATTTGCTTCCACCCTTGGCTTCGTGGAGCGCCGACTGGTACACCGAAAACGATATGGCCGTAGTGAGGTCCGTCTGAAATCCTGTCCAAATGCCGGGCATATCCGACGCGACAGAGTCGAGGCGAGCCAGCTCAGCATCAAGATTCCGCAACTCCCGCATCCGCCCAAGGTCTGAACGGGCAACGTCGCCACAAATGCCTTGAGCTACTGCCTCGAGCCCGATGTCCTCCCATTGCGCACGAGTGCGAGCAGCTGCAAGGGCCTTCTGGAAAGAAATGGACGCGCGAGCTACATCTACATCCGTTTCCTGCGCGGTCCATACGCCACCAGTAGAGTGCTTGAGGTCAGTAATATCGATGACCTGCGTACGGAGGTCGTCAATCTTGGCCAAGCGCTGAACGTCGTTCTCGATGTTCGGCTCTCCGGGACCGTCGGCTGCCTCCTTCAGCTTTTTGTTGAGCGCCTTACGCTTCACCCAACTCATCGGCCACGCGGCCGCTTCTACCTCGTCCAGTTCGGACTTCAACTGTTTGATATAAGCGCTTGTCAGCTTCGACTTGTATGGCAGCGATAGCTGGCGTGTCTCATCCGCGATCGCGGAGACGAGTCCAACACCACGCCGCAATTTTTCGAGCACTGTGGCCGGCCAAGGCTCCCCCAACTGCTCAGTAAGCTCGCGATGTCGTGTGAGGGCAGCAATCGCTTGTCGGATGTTGTCTACGCGCTGGGCGTCCACCGGTGCGGGCAGCGCGGCATGGACTTCCGTGTGCTCCTGGACCAGTTGCACTGTTCGATGCAGGCCCTCAAAAATTTGCTTCGCATCGGGCTTCAAGACAAATTGCCAATCCCGACCAGCAGCGTCCGGAAGGATTTTGGCCAGCAAGCCGAGCGCGGAGCGAACCTTTCCGTTTAGTTCGACTTGAGGCAGACCAACCGCGCGAACGTACTCCGACGCAGCTGCTTGATACTGCTCCACCTCAGGTTGCAACGCTGCACTTTTAGATAGCAACGTCGCTTGCCAGCCGGGTGACCACTCGCTATGGGTTACATGAGCCAATGGTGAGGTTGTCAGATTGCGCTCGCCGATGGCTGTCACGTTCACATCGAGCAAGTCAGCTGCATTGCGCAGCTTGTCCAGTGCACTTCTATCATGCGACTGCGGGCCAGGCCAAGACAGCTCAACCAATGGCAGATCCCTTCCCGCAACAACCAACCCAATCGCGTTGTAGGCGCTCAATCCGTTTGAATAGCGAGCGTGGAGACGTTCGACATAGCGGTTCAGCTGCGCACGCACTGCACCCAAGCGTTCTGCTTCAGCGATCCAGTCCTCCGGCTCAATCGCATTGGCCGCGTCCCATGATTTACGGAGCTGTTCCAACACCTCGAATTTGCGAGCCTTACTGGAATGCAGCTCAAGGCAGAATCCACCGAGTCCAACATCTTTGAGACGGCGATAGACGACATCCAACGCCGCCATCTTTTCGGAAACAAACAGCACGCGCTTGCGCTCTGCCAGACATTGCGCAATGAGGTTCGCAATGGTCTGGCTCTTGCCAGTACCGGGAGGCCCAATAAGCACGAAGTCCTTGCCCTTGCTCGCGGCAGCGACCGCCGACAACTGAGATGAGTCAGCGGGGAGTGGGCAAAAGGTGTCCTGGGGTGGGAGTTCGCGGTCGAGGTTCCTTGCTTCCGGAAACTCTATGGAGCTCGGGTACACATCTCGCGGCGTGTCGATGAGATGCTTGACGACCGGACTCTGCTTCAATTGGTCTGTCCGCTCGACCAAGTCCTTCCACATCAGATACTTGGCGAACGAGAACGACGAGAGCACGACGTCGTCCACCACCTCCCAACCCTTGATGTCTTTGACAGCATCCGAAACCCTATTCCAGATAGCTGCCACATTGAGGCCGGAGTCATCCTTCGGAAGCTCACCTTCAGCAACATCCAACGTCAGGTCGAAGTCCTGGCGGAGCATCTCAATCAGCGTCGGATTGAAACGCGGCTCGTCGTCATGCAGCAGGATGCTGAATCCTGATCGAGCGTTTTTGCGCTCGAGGCTCACCGGCACCAGGATGAGCGGTGCTCGGAATCGCTTGTCATCTGTGTTTTCCCGAGTCCACGACAGAAAACCCAATGCCAGGAACAACGTGTTGGAGCCCCCCTCTTGGAGCGCAGCCCGAGACGACCGGTACAGCTCGGTCAAGCGAGCCTCCATGTCATCCGGCGAGATGCCGACGAAGACTTCCTTTCGTTTGAGGGCATCCAGGGCATGTTGGCGACGTACGTTCTCACGCTCCCGCGCCTCGTGGATCGCCTGGCTGCGCGGATCATTCCCGTCCATGAGCTCGGGCCGCGGAAGCAGCTTGATTGTGTGCCCCTCGGACAACAGGTCTTCAAGCTCGTTGGGGTCAAGCGCATCCAGCTTCACTGCCTTCTTCGTCGCTTTGAAGTTCAGCAGGTTGTTCCGCAGCGAGAGGTCAAGCAACTTGCGTTGCCAGCGCGTCAACCGGTCTTCCGGTCGCTCCGGCATTTCCTCATTTGAAGCCTGATGGATGTCCTCTGGTAGGTCCGGCGCATCCTCGAAGTCCGGCTCAACAGCGGCTTCCTGGGCGGGCACATCAGTACGGGCAGCCACCTCGCTACTTGCCAACGGCTTGATACGCTGGAGGCGTGCGCGCCGAATATCCACAGCAAGTCCGAATTTCTCTTCTTCAGCTTCCGAGATTTGCTCGGCGCCCTTCTCCACCGCATAACTGAACTTCGGCATCGGACGGTGGGTCACGAGCGTGGTTTCGAAGAGCACCAGTTCCTTGAGCCTAACCCGCTTACGCAAAGCGGTGACATCGTCGACGACCGCGGTTGTGAACTCCTCGGCCTTCAACCATGCACCTGCAAAGGCATGCCCATGTGTGAAGACGACGATAGGATGCAACCCAGCCTGCTCGAGCGCGGCGCAGAACAATAGTGTGAGGTCCAGACAGGTTGCCAAGCCTGACTCGGCAATTTGCGCCGGCCCACGTACTTTTTGGCCCGTCCGCTCAAAACTTGCTGGCGGGAGGGCATAGTCCAGCCCCATGGCTCCGACAGCAGTCCACACTGCCGAAGCGAGCTCCCATGCTCGTTTCGCTCCGCCCGAGTAGCCATCGATTGCACCGCTCTTCCCAGCTTTGCGGAGAACCTCCGATGTTTGCTTCAGGAGCCGTTCTACGGCCGGCTCGTTGGGCTGAACAAACGCAGCGACCATGTCCGGCAGGTACGATATTCCGCCCCATTGATTTCGGGGAAGCAACTCGACCGGCAGCTCGGCAGCTGCCAACTCCTCTGAGCCTTGGGTAAGCAGCCGGAACGTGACCACCGCCTTTTCGGCTTCCGTAAGCCGGCCCAGTAGCGGCCCATCCAGCGGAATATCGAGGTCGGAGACACGAATGGTCTGCTCCGCGCCAAGTCGGTCGATGTGCCAAATCTTCGTCTTGAGGAAAGCCGGCTCAGACGTCGCGACCAGGCGCAAAGATTGATAGTCGACCTTGGTATCGTTCAAGACAGTGAGGTCGCGGATGGCAGGTACGGCGTTCTGGAAGTCCGCCAGGTTGATCTTGCCCGCCAGTGTGGCGACGACCTTTACGCGCGGCTGCTCTTCTGCCGCCGGCGCCTGTTCGGGATTCGTGTTTTCCATCCGGCCCCGTCCAATGCTTCACCTGGCCCGCCCACGAACCAGGAAGCGAAAACTTGTTGAATCGGTCAAGCTGGATACTGCTCAGTTAATGCATTGAATCCAATACATTTCTTCTGCTCAGCAGTCGCTCGCCGAGTTATGAGGACCCCCCAATCGGGGAGAATGTTTGCACATTTTTGATGCGCGTTCCATACCACGTTCGGAGTGTGCAACAAGCGCTCTAGCGCTGGCGCAGCAGGCTCCACGTGCCGCCATGAGTACTAAGGACTCGCAATTGTCTTGCTTGAATCACTTATATCATTTTGTCGGTGCACACAAAAGCAAATGAGGCGCAGCCTCCGGGATTCTGCGTAGTCCGTCGCAGAACGATGGGCCGCTTGGCGTCGAGTGCAAAGCGTTTTATCCCAAGGGATAGGTCGGTCTGACAGCCGTCTCTCGGACGGCCACATGAAGGTGGGTGCGAAGAATGTCTACAAGACCAAGCGCGTCATCGTCGGGCTTGCCGGCGATCTCAGCTTGCTTGCCCCGCTGCGGAGGCTGGTGAACGGCGACTTGGACGCTGGTGCCCTGCTCGTGAAAGAGGACTTTGAGGGGTTCGCCCTGTACCCGACGGGGCGGCTAATGCTGTACGGCCTGTCGCCCCACCCGGTCGAGGTGACGGATCAGTACATCGCGATCTTCAGCGGCGGCATGGCTGCCATGGCCTCGATCGAGACTCAGGTGCGGCAAGGCGCCGAACCCGACTTGGAGCTTGCGTTGAAGGTGGCTTGTGCCATCGACCAAGCAACTGGCGAGCCGATCGCGAGAATCGGCTTTGCTTGAGGACTGGTCCGAGAGGTGCGCGCCATATGGAGGTACCCAGGCATTCAGATTTCGGCGCCACCTTCTTCCAAATGAGCCGCCGGGGACCCCTGCGGAGCGGTGGCCTCTAACGAAGCAGTTTCAGAGCCAGTGCTGCTCGGCGCTGGCTGCCCGGGTTGCATGCCAGTAACACGCTTAAATGACATCCCGTGCTTCATCATACGGCAGACTCCATCGAGGCCAGGAAACATCGTGGCAGCCGTAACGCCCATGAATGCCAAGTCTTCCAGCGCCACAATTGCCTGCGAGACGGGTATGTCTACAGCGATTAGGTACTTTTTGTCCAGGCTCCGCTCTCTATTGCAAATGAAGGTCTCAAGATCACCGACATTCGTTGCAAGAAATAGCCCCTGCTGAGCGTACAGTCTTGGATTTCCTCGCGGCGAAACTTCCAGTGAAGTGGCATAAGGAACCAAGGAAGGCAGGGTAACAAGGTGCGCCCAATGGTCATTAAAAAATGCCTCAGTCAACCCGTACACGCGGACATACTTGACGCCGGGGCGACTTGCACGCCACTCAAGGGCATCGGTGATCGCGAAGAACGCAGCGACATAAGGGGAGCGGGTCCAATCAAGCAGCGGTGTCGGTAAACCATGGTGCTGCGCCAGCCCCAGCAACCGCGAAATATCGCTAGGGTTCGCCATGTCGATTTCAGTTCCCAGCACGGCTTCGACGTGCATGCGAAAAGCTGGGATCGTCTGATTCCAGTAGCGAGGTAGGTTTGCTCTACCTTGCCGGAAAAGCGTTGTTTCCAACCGAAATCCGTTGCTTCCGTGCCCTCGGAACGCTGTGGCTCCATGCTCGTCGCGGACCGTCTCAACCCATTTCTTGAACTGCCCCCACGTCCGGCACTGCTTAACGTGCGCGATACCGCCGTTGCGAACTAGAGGCTTCAGTGCGATATCGCCCCCAATATGCCCCGCTCGCCACTTTCCTATAACTCCGTCCCCCTCAGGGCGAAGCCAGACGCGAAGCGCTTTGGCTAGCTCAACTTGCTCCGCATTCAAACTAGCGGCTACCGTCGCTCCATTTGCCGTACTCGTCAGGATCTCGATCGCGGAAAGCTCCATAACCCCATCCTCACCCAATGCGACTGCGGCACGCATCGCGAACGGGCTCGGCTTCGGCAAGTTTACAGTCGGCACGACGATCCAGTGAAGCAATGCCTCAGTCGGCAGGTCATCGTCCATGCACAGCATGCCTTGGGCTAGTCCATCCGGCGTCTCAACCGTGCCAAAGAGTTGCCTTTTCATAGATCCCCGTGTTCGAACAAAAAGGATCAAATCATATAGGGATGCAGTTTCGCTGGGCACCCCGCCGTTGTATTAGGTCCCACCAGTAGAAAGTACCGTACGGTGAGTGACGAGGACATTTGTGGGATTGCGCGTTGGTACCGCCGATGCCGATGCAGTGCGAGTTGCTCGCTTCCCGAACGCCAAGGGGCGGGCTATACTGTATATTCATACAGTACTTTGCCACCCTATGCAGCCCGAACTAGTAGACTGCCCGGTCTGCCACGCCGCCGCCGAACGCTCGCGCCAGCGCGGCGGCCGGGGGTTCACGTACACATGCCCAACCTGCGGATCCTATGAGGTGACATCCGCCCTTCTGGGCTGTGGCACCCGGTTGCCTGCATCGGCCCGGGACGATCTTGTCCGTCTGCGTGCCTACGGCTACCAGCCGCTCGTGGAATTCAACATCCACGACGGCATCCGGATCGGTCCGTCCAAGTCGGCCGGGGACTGAACCTGCCATGCCGCCCAACACCCCCGAGAACTGGGTACACGCCTTGCGCCACGCCGTGCGCGGCGGCACTCCGGATTTCTATGGCGACCGGTTCCTGACGCGGCTATTCATTCTTGGCCCTTCCGGAGACCCCGTAGAGGAACTTGTGCCGGATATTCACCAGGACTTCCTGACGGGCTGGTTCAAACGGTTTGTGCTGCGGACGGATCTGCTGGACCAGGGTACCCACGTCTGGACATGCTTCTGCCCATGGGACACGCCAGTTTTCCTGACCCACCTGATTGCGCCCAGCGTCGACAAGATCTTCACGTCAGCCAACTGGGAGGAAGCACAGGACAGGCATCAACGCGTCGCGGAAAAGGCCGAGCGCGTGCTGCCGCGCGTGGCGAAGTGAGCACCATGGCCCCCAAGTTCCCTATCGGCCCGGACGGCCGGTACCAGTACCCAAAACGCACGGCCGCCGAGCTGCGCGCCATCTATGAGCGCAACCCGTGCCCCGAGGTCCGGGACCTGCTGTGGGAAATCCACCGTCTGCAGGTCTTACTGCTGAGGGCCAACCAGCTGCAGAAGGCATACGGTGGCGGCAGCCATACCGGGTACACCCAGATCCTGGAAACGTTCCGAGCCGAGATCCGTGGCGAACCCTGCATCGAGGAACGGGAGGCTTGGGAAAAAGAGTTCTTCGGACCACCCATGCAGAGCGTTTACACTCGACAGCGGACCCAGAACCGCGGCGGATAGCGCACGCAGAGCCAACAGGAGGCACCGTGGACGTAGTTGCAGCATTCACACTAGCAAAAACAGCCATTGACCTGGCGAAAGGGATGTCGTCGCTGACCAAGCAGGCTGAAATCGCCGCAACGGCGATCGAGTTGCAGCAAATCATTATGAATCTGCAGCAAAAGTTCGCCGAAGCCGCCTCGGCCAACGACCAGATGGCGAGGGAGATCAGAGACCTGAAGGACGAGTTGAAGGCAAAGGCAGACTTGAAAAGGTACCAACTGGTTGGCTTGCCCGGGGGTGCCAAGGTGTATGGTCTGCCTCAAACTCAACTAGACGCAACTGGTGAACTCAGTCATTTCCTGTGCCCCACGTGCTATGCCCAAGGAAAGAAGCTCGTGCTGCAGGGAAGCGCTGAATCGGAATTTCTCAATTGCAATGACTGCAAGAATTTTTACAGGCAACGGCCGGCAACGCCGCTCTCCAAGCGCAGAAGGACTATTTCGACGGTCATATAGTGAGTCAAAAACTATGTGCAATAACTACGCTCCGGTCCAGCGGCAGCTCCTGCGCGATGTCTATGGCGTAGAGCCGCCGCCCCTCGAATATCCGCCGGAGACTTGGCCGGACTATGCCGCACCGCTCATCGTGGGCAACGTCGACGGCAGCCGCCAGGCGCTGGTGGGCACCGAAGAGCCGTATCCCGCCGGGCGTGGCTAAGTTCGACACGACCAACGCTAGATCGGAGACGGTTGGGGAGAAGCGATCGTTTTCCGGCCCCTGGAAGAAGGGCCAGCTCTGCTTGGTGCCGGCCACCAGCTTCTACGAACCCAACTACGAGGCCGGGCCTAAGTCAGTCCGCTGGCGGATCTGGCTAAAGGACGAGCCCGAGTTCGCAATCGCGGGTCTGTGGCGGGATTGGCCGGATGGCGCCCTCTCGTTCACCATGCTGACTATCAACTCGGACAAGCACCCATTGATGAGCCGCTTCCATGCGCCGGGCAAAGAGAAGCGGATGATCATCATCGTGCCACGCGCGGAATGGAATGACTGGTTGACCTGCCGGGATACGGAGCGGGCGCGCAGTTTTATGCGTCCCTACCCACCCGAGTTGATGGCGGCCGAACCGGCGCCGCGCGACCCAAAGCAAGCAAAATTCAATGAATGAAAATCTTGAGCCAGAAGATGACTTCGCTTCCAAGGGTTTCTTGGGAAGCATCATGCCGCACGTGGAGCGAGCAATCAGGCTGGAGCACGACGTGGACTTTGCATGGTCCGACCGGCTAAACGAATTCCTAATGCTTCTGGTTAGCAAGCCAATCAGCGCGGACACTGTCGTCAAACTCACTGCAAATGCACTCCTGGTGAGATCAATTCAAACCTACCAGGCGTCAGTCCTTCTGTGTCAGCGGGGCATGCTGGGCGAGGCCCGAACGTTGGAGCGATCGGTGACAGAGTCTGCAATCGCCATGGCTGCACTACTGCGGATAGATGGCTTTGTCGAAGAACTTGTCGCCGACCATCGGCAACACCGGAAGGCTCTTGCAAACGCCTTTGTTGAACAGTTACCTAAAACTGAGAACGTCGGTGAAGCATTGCGTCTGTCGCGTGCGGTGAAGGAAGAAGCAAAAGCCGAAGAAGTCCAAGGCATTGTGCAGAAGTCGATCAAGTGGGCAGACGTCGCGCAGCGGGCAGATGTGGTGGATCTTTACAACTGCTTCTATAGGGGCGCGTCGGGAGACGCCGCCCATGTGTCCCTTGGCGCGATAGACCGCCATATCATTTCGAAGGACGGCAGTATCCCTGACGAGCTCAGGCTGCACCCGCACACGGAAGGCATGACACAGCAGTTGAGAGGCTTGGCGACGGTAATGATCAACTTAGTCGCCTACTACGCAGGACTGGTGGACATCGAGGAACGCAAAGCGCTCTTCGATGACATTGTCGCCGAATGGCACCGTCTTCCCATGGCCGAATAGTCCAGACGATAGTAAGACCCACCGGAGGCCGACATGCCGCCGCACGTGCCCTCCCCTACCCTGGCCGAGCTGTCGCCGATGCTGCTCACCGAGAGGAAGTCGCTACCGGCGACGGAGCATTGGCGCTGGGAGATCAAGGTCATATGCGTATCCCGGCCCGTTGATTTTCTTTCAACGTTGCCGGCATGTGGCAGGTGTTGCATTTGGAAAGCGAGCTGTTGCGATTGAGCAAAGGAAGGCTTCAGCAGGCGTCGGGCGCTTGCGCATGGCAGTTCCACAGACTTACATCTCCTAGCGAAGATGCACGCGGCAGATCTTTGTCGTTCGCCTGGAGCGTAGGTTAGGATAGAAGGCTAACAAACCGCCTACCGAAGAAATCATGAAGCGACTTCGCGAAAAGATCGAGAACGACAAGCTCACCGCATTGCAAAGAATTGCCCCAGTCAACCGTACATCAGTCCGGCGTAGCTTCTCCGTCGACCCCGACTATGACTTCAACACTTACGAGGGGTTTACTGAGAAGGAGTATTTCATTCGCGATGCGGCAGATCTCAAGGACGAATTCAAATACGTCTTCGATGTGGAGCTTGAAGACTACGGGTACGACTTTGATGGCGAATTGCTCAAAGAGAAGAACAACGAAGGTACGGGTAGACTTTCGTTGCAATTGAATCGACGGAGCCTTCGATCACTAGCGATCGAACTTGAGGGTAGCATTTTCGGGAGCGGTGCAGACTTTGGGGGCATGCATGACGACCCTGTTGCCGAACTGGTCGTCATAGGTGTGGATAGCCAGCAGAGACTGGAGTTATTTGAGGAACTGCTGCTAGAAGCCTATAGCCTTGAGCTTGAGGTCAACCACAGGGTGAGCTTCTTCACCTATTTCACCGCGATTGAAGCGTTCGCCACCGCCCTGCTAAAACCCGTACAAGATTCCATTCCCGCTGAACTTCACGACGCCCTGGAGCGGCTTCAACTCGACGACAAGCTAAGAATCGTTGCCAAAGAGGCCTTCAACACGGTTGATCTCGCTTCTATCAAGATTTGGGGCGATTTCTGCGGACTATTCCGAAGCCTGAAGGAGAAGCGAAACCAGATCGCGCACGGTCAGGGTATCGTCTCCGTAAATCAGTCGGATGTGGACGATGTCTTTCTGATGGCTTGCACGTTGATTTGCTTCGCGAAGCACAAGCTTGGAAGCTACGATGACGTGCGGAAATTCCTTTACCCCAAGCAGGCGCGCTAAGTATTGGCGCAGGTGACAAGAGGATTCAGCCCCTACGATTGGCACTTAGCCCAACGCAACTCTTGTCGAGGTACTTATAAAAGTACGACGGGTACCGTCTGCTGGCGTCGACCGGGCCGGAGGCGCGGCTCAGGACCAAGGGCGCTGACGCCACGGCTTGGTTCCCTGAGGTCGTCGCTGCCCTCTCCAAGTTGCCGGCCGGCTGCATCGTGGACGGCGAGGTGTGCGTGATGAACGACCTCGGCATCAGCGACTTCGAGCGGACCCATGCCCGGGCAAAACGCCGCGGCGGGTATGCGGGTGCAGACCCGGTCGCCTTCTGCGTCTTCGACCTGATCGTCGCACGCGGCAGGGACATGCGAGACCAGCCACTGGAGAAGCGCAGGGCGGCGCTGCGCAAGCTCCTGAGCGGCCCGCAGCCACTTAGCCTGCTCTACGTCCAGGACGATGAAGATGGCACGTGACTGTTCGAGGCGGCGCCGGAACTGAATTTGGAAGGGGGCATTGGAAAGCGCGTCGGCAGTCTCTAACGCGACGGCACTCGCTCCACCGACTGCATCAAGGTCAAACGTCAGCGCGCATTGCTGCCAGTGTCAGGGTTCAAGCGCTCAGCGCTGATGATGGTGTTTTCAAGATGGGCCAGGACAGTCTGCACAGCCCTCTTGTCCAGCTCCGTCTGGGCGATCCACCGCCGACTACTAGCATGTGGAGCATATTGTTCGCTATGGAGACGCCTACGGCAACACGTCGGATGACAGAGGCCACATCCCTGACTGGCTACAGCGAGCGGAAAATTCGGGACTTGTATCTGACCCGCGAACTGCAGCAAGCGCAGATCGTGCGCCCGCCGATGACCGGAACCGCCGTCAAGCCGGTATAACTCGATCGAGGCATGATGACATGTGCGGCAAGGTAGGACGCTTCAAGCGAAGCCGGCAACCGTGCGTGCATATCGTCTAAGGCGTGCTCTCGGTTTCGATCTGTTGCACGTGGAAGGACTTCATTCGCAACATCGCCTCGGTGCGCGTGCGCACTTCCAGACGCTGCAGGATGCCGGATACATGGTCCTTGACCGTGCCCTCGGTTAAGCCCAGCCGCCGCGCGATGATCTTATTCGACAACCCTTCGAGCAGCAAAATTAGGACTGAGCCCTGGCGTTGGGTCAGCCCCAAGGCTTCTGGTGTAATCGGTGCACGCTGCGCCAACTCAATCGTGCCATCCTGCTCGGCGGTCGCTGCTGTCGCGAGGGGGGCGCTGTCTCCCGCCCGCGCCGCCGCGACGTGCGGGTCCATCCGCGAGATCACCTCAGCACGGGAGCGCAGGTCAAGCCGCAGCAGGATGGCTGACACGTGTTCCTTCACCGTGTTTACTGTCAGACCGAGCTGACGCGCGATGAGCTTATTGGACAACCCCTCGAGGAGCAGATTGAGTACCGATCGTTGGCGTTGAGTAAGATCGAGCCCAGTGGACGGGGCGGAAGGAATCGTCCCGGCCTTCCGAGTTGGGCCATTGTGGTGTCGTGCGCCGGGGTCGGTACGCGAGCGCTTGGAGCCCAGGACCTCTACTTTCCATTGACGTTTTACAATCGGGATGACTTGCTTGCGATTGGTCACGCCAAGGCGCCCAAGGATCTCCTTCACGTGATCCTGCACCGCCCTTTCGGTCATGGCCAACCGTTGCGCGAGAACCTTGTTCGGCAATCCGTCAAGCAGCAGGACAAGGACGGTGCGTTGCTGGTCGGTGAACGCACTTGGATCCGCCACGGCGTTGGAATGCTGTATGGAACCGATTCCTGGCGTTCCCGCAACGACTATTGGGTCGTCGGCCATTTCCACCTTCACTACTGCAGCGAGCGCATTGGCAACATGAGGATCGTTGGCGGTCGCTGCGCGTGAGCAATCCGCGCTACCTAGCACGGTCACGAAATAGGAGCTTTCCTTTGCGGTGGAATTGGGGTCGGTTGGCCTACATAGATGGATGCGTCCAGGGATCCCGATTTCCCCGCTCTCCCCGGAGCGACGTTCCATCGTTGCCTGCAACTCCTCGAACTGTGTCGTGGTCAGCTCGGCCACGCCGCGCAACATGTTCCTAAACTGCCTTGAGAGCATCGTCTTGCTAGAGAAAAGCTGAAATCAGTCTGAACGTCATCGTTGAGTGGCTCGTGAGCGTTGTCATGTGTGTGCCCGGAAATGAGTCAAAGATGAAGCGACAGATCAGGTTGCGGAGGCGGAACGTCAAGGCAAGAAGCGCGTAACCCGTCGCCAACGAGTGGTACAGACTGTTGGCACAACTGTTCAGCCTGTTCGGGCTCGTCAACTTGGTGCCGGCGAAAAATCCGTTGCTGTCGTCTGCGGGGAACAATCCGTCCTAAGCGCGTAAAACGCGCCAAGAAGTGCATGAGATTGCGCTCAGAATGTCTTCGCTTCCCACATTGCGGAAGTCGAAGGCCTAGCGGTCGAGCGGTGTTGGTATTGGTCGAGGAGAGCCGGAGGTGAATTCTGTCGCGCACTGCATTGCGACGCCTCTTACCACGTCATTGAATGGATCTGGGGTGGCAGGCGATACCCTACTATCGTTCGGCACCTCTGTGATTGAAGTGGCACAGAGCCGATGCCGTTCAGCGCTTTCGAGCGCTCGGTGATAGCTCTCACTGGCAATCGCTAACGTCTGCGTAAAATTCGCCTGGGCATTCGAGATCGCTTGCAGATCCATCGGTTCTGTGTTTCTGAGTGCTTTGAAGAAAACTAAATTCGCGTGCTCTTGCTCCCGCTTTAGTTTGTTTCTGGCGGCCATAGCCGCGAGCTCAAACTCTTTCTCCACGTCTTTTCTCTTGGCAGCCGATGAATCGATTGAGCAATTGCCATAAATCGAGTTATTCACTGATATCTCCTTCTAGTGAAGATCCAGGTGATCAACTGGCCTTCGACCGCAAGCAGAGCTACCGCTGTAAACATGATGCCAATTGCTCTGGCCTGTGCCCTGACAAAGGTATCCACCTTCACGTGAGCGAGGGGACTTAATTACCCTTGCCTGACTGCTCGGTGCCGGATGCTGAATGTCAGACATCGACACGGCGGCTGGTGGATCACGGGCGCCACATATGTTAGTTGGCAGTTGGAGCCGTGTTTTCTTAATGCTGGCCCCTGTGTGGCAGGATTTGTGCGATTGAACGACAAAATGCGGAGCTTTCACGCGATGAAGCAGCCCAGCTTCTGGTCAGAGACCGGAAATCGAGGAAGGTCGGTTTTCGGCCTCTTCCGGCCGGCGTACCGATTGCTTTGACCCAAGGCGCGATAAGCCCTGGCCTGAAGGCCGAGGCTTTCCGCGCGTCTCACAAAGCGATTCTCGAATGCCAGGGAACTGTTCAAGCAACCGCTCCAGATTTTCGCGAGCTTTGATGAGTTGTCTATTGAGATACCAACTGTGGGCAAGCCACAAGACGGTTGCTGCACCAAGAATGACTCGCTCAAGTCCGCTTTCAAACAATCGGCACTCCCTCTAAGGTTTCAGACCAGGCGAGGCGAAGTCTGTGTTTCGTCCATATCGCCACGTGCGTTCCGGGCAGTCAAAGCGACGATTCAGCATGCAAGAGAATGGTTTCCCCGCTGACGTTTCAACGGTAGTCCCTACTTTTTAGATGCTGGCCTGAGGCAGGCCCTGAGGGAAACCTCAGAACCTCCACTCGTCATAGGGATAACGCCAAATCGCACCTCCAACAACCCCTTCAACTCGCGATGGAGTGGGCCATTTTCAGCAATTTTGGCCGACTTCTTTCTTAACTCAGTTCGGGCACCGAGCGCAAACGGCCGTCGGGGCCCGCTACCCCAAGCAGAATTAGCGCTTGCGCGGCGGTGGCACGTCCGTGCAGACGCCTTCGTAGATCTCGGCAGCCATGCCCATCGACTCGCCCAGCGTCGGGTGCGGGTGGATCGTCTTGCCGATATCCACGGCATCTGCGCCCATCTCGATGGCCAGGCACACTTCGCTGATCAAGTCACCCGCATGGGTGCCGACGATACCGCCGCCGACAATGCGGTGCGTTTCCTCGTCAAAGATCAGCTTGGTGAAGCCCTCATCGCGTCCGTTGGCAATAGCGCGGCCCGAAGCGGCCCACGGGAACACGCCCTTGCTGTACTTGATGCCCTGCTCCTTGCACTGGTCCTCGGTCAGGCCGGCCCAGGCCACCTCCGGATCGGTGAACGCCACAGACGGGATCTGCTTGGCATCGAAGTAGACCTTCTCGCCGTGCGCGGCTTCCGCGGCCACGTGGGCCTCGTGCACCACCTTATGAGCCAGCATTGGCTGGCCCACCACGTCGCCGATTGCGAAGATGTGCGGCACATTGGTGCGCATCTGCTGGTCGACGTTGATGAAGCCGCGATCGGTCACGGCCACGCCAGCCTTCTCGGCACCGATGCGCTTGCCGTTGGGCGAACGGCCCACCGACACCAGCACTAGGTCATAGCGCTGCGGCTCGGCCGGTGCCTGCTCGCCTTCGAACTTGACGTAAATTCCGTCCGGCTTGGCTTCCACTGCGACGGTCTTTGTGTTCAGCATTAACTTGCCGAAGCGGTCCTTGTTCTTCTTCTCCCAGACCTTGACCAGATCGCGGTCAGCGCCGCCCATCAGGCCCGGGAGCATTTCTACGACGTCAATATCGGCACCCAGCGTGCTGTACACCGTGGCCATTTCCAGGCCGATGATGCCGCCGCCGATGACCAGCATTTTGTTGGGCACCTCGGGCAATTCCAGCGCGCCGGTCGAATCGACGATGCGCGGGTCTCCCGGGATGAATGGCAGCTTCACCGCCTGGCTGCCGGCTGCGATGATGGCCTTCTCGAAGCGGATCACGGTCTTCTTACCGGTGGCCTGCTTGCCCTCGCCTTCAGTCACTTCCACTTCCACGTGGTGCGGATCGAGGAAGGTGCCGATGCCGCGCACCACCTGCACCTTGCGCGTATTGGCCATGCCAGCTAGGCCGCTGGTCAGCTTGCCGACCACTTGGTTCTTGTAGTGGCGCAGGCCGTCCAGGTCGATCTTGGCTTCTCCGAACTGGATGCCGTGCGCGGCCAGTGCCTTGGCCTCGTCGATCACCGCGGCGTTGTGCAGCAGCGCCTTGGACGGGATGCAGCCGACGTTCAGGCAGACGCCACCGAGCGTGCCGTAGCGCTCGACCAGCACGGTATTCATGCCGAGGTCGGCGCTGCGGAAGGCTGCCGAATAGCCACCGGGGCCGGCGCCCAGCACCAGTATGTCGCACTGGATATCGGCGCCGCCCGCGTGGCTGGCGGCTGCCGGTGCCGGAGCCGGGGCTGCCGACGGGGCCGGTGCCGCAGCGGCGGACGCTGGGGCCGGAGCCGGCGCGGCTGCGGCTTGCGCCGCCACCGTGCAGACCACCGTGCCCTGCCCGATCTTGTCGCCCACCTTCACGCGCACGTCGACTACCTTGCCGGCAGCCGACGACGGCACTTCCATACTGGCCTTGTCCGACTCGAGCACGATCAGCGACTGCTCCTGTTCGACCACGTCGCCCGGCTTGACCAGGACCTCAATCACTTCCACCGCGTCGAAATCGCCGATATCCGGCACTTTGACTTCGATCACACTCATGTTTGCTCCTCAATGCGCGCCGGCCCGCGTGGCTCAGGGCGCGCCGTCGTTGTTGGTTGCCGCTACGCCGGGCACCGGCATCACGCAGTCCTCCAGCATGGCCTTCCATCGGACCTGCCGAATACTTGTAGAACTTGATGCCGGCGTTGATACCGCTGCGCGCAATGGTGGCCCCATCCATGTCGTCCCTTCTTGACGACGACACAGGTAGTCATGGCCCGCCTTCCTGGGCTATAGGTGCGATGACCATGCCCTCACGGACATGGCCTCGGCCGCCTTACAGCAGGATGCGGCGGAAGTCGGCTAGCAATTGCGCGAAATAGGTGTTGAAGCGGCCGGCCTCAGCGCCATCGATCACGCGGTGGTCCCACGACAGCGACAACGGCAGCGTCAGCCGCGGTACGAACTGCTTGCCATCCCAAACCGGCCTCTGATACGACTTGCACACGCCCATGATGGCCACTTCCGGCGCGTTGATAATCGGCGTAAAGTACGTGCCGCCGATGCCGCCCAGCGACGAAATCGAGAAGCAACCGCCCTGCATCTGGTCGGGCTTGAGCTTGCCGTCGCGCGCGAGTTTGGCCAGCTCGCTCATTTCCTGGCTGATCTCGAGCACACCCTTCTTGTCGGCGACCTTGATGACCGGCACTACCAGGCCGTTCGGCGTATCGGCCGCGAAGCCGATGTTGAAGTACCTCTTCAGCACCAGGTTGTCGCCGTCGAGCGAGGCGTTGAAGTTCGGGAACTTCTTGAGCGCCGCCACGGTGGCTTTGATCATGAACGCCAGCATCGTCACCTTGACGCCGGACTTCTCGTTTTCCTTGTTCAGTTGCAGGCGGAAGGCCTCCAGGTCGGTGATGTCCGCTTCGTCATGGTTGGTGACGTGCGGGATCATGACCCAGTTGCGGTGCAGGTTGGCACCTGAGATCTTCTTGATGCGCGACAGCGCCCTGCTTTCGACCCCGCCGAAGCGGGTGAAATCGACCTTCGGCCACGGCAGCAGGCCGAGCTCGCCACCGCTGGCCCCAGCCGCGGCAGCCTGCGCCGGCGCGGCGGCCTGGCCGGTCATCACGCCCTTGACGTAGCTCTCCACGTCTTCCTGGGTGATGCGGCCCTTGGGGCCGGTGCCCGGCACGCGCGAAACGTCCACGCCCAGCTCGCGCGCGAACTTGCGCACCGAGGGGCTGGCGTGGGCGGCCTTGCCGGTTACGCCGGCGGCGACGGGCGCGGCAGCAGGAGCTGCGGCCGCTGGCGCTGGTGCAGGCGCGGGCGCGCTGGTAGCGGCCGGAGCCGGGGCCGCGGCACCAGCGGACGGAGCCGGGGCGCCAGCCGTGGCCGCGCCTTCCAGGATCAGCAGCAGCGTGCCTTCGGATACGTTGTCGCCGACCTTGACCTTGACTTCCTTGACCACGCCGCCCTGCGGCGCCGGCACGTCCATGGTGGCTTTGTCGGATTCCAGTGTCACGACGGCATCTTCGGCGTTGATGGTATCACCGGCCTTGACGTGGACTTCGATGACGGGGACGGCGTCATAGTCGCCGATATCAGGCACCTTCACTTCGATGGTGCCGCCACCGCCGGCAGGGGCGGCCGCGGCAGGCGCGGGAGCGGGCGCAGCCGGGGCGGGTCTGGGAGCGGCGGGAGCCGGAGCGGCTGCGGCCTGGCCGGCCGGCGCGAGCATCACCAGCACCGAGCCCTCGGACACGCTGTCGCCCACCTTGATGTGAACTTCCTTGACCACGCCGGCCTGTGGCGAGGGCACGTCCATGGTGGCCTTGTCCGATTCCAGCGTCACCAGCGCGTCGTCCACGTTAATTTGATCTCCTGGCTCCACGTGAACTTCAATGACAGGCACTGCACCAAAGTCGCCAATGTCGGGCAATCTAATTTCGCAAACTTGACTCATCTTTTTCTCTCGTGATCATTGCCCGTCCTCGGGCCAGCGCGTGGTCACATCATGAAGGCTGTGGAGCCAACGTCTGCAGCCGCCAGTCTATGCCGCGGCTTGCGCAGTTCCTTTGCTCGAACTCACGACGCTGTTCGTGGTTCAGTACATACTCACGCGCCGCGCGTCACCAACTGACCGAGACGATTTTAGGTTTCTAGCTACGACATTTGCCGCTGAATTCGGCTAGCTTCGTTGACCATCACGGCACAAGATGCTGCGCTCTCGGGCTTGGCAACAGAAAGTTCTGATGATTTTTCCCCGGCATTGACAACGGCATCGACACCCGCGACCTGACTAGAGTGTTGCGCTGTTCCCTACTGTTGCCGCAAGGCAAGGGAAGTGCTGTCTTGTAGCGGACCGGCTTGAGAAGGAGGCCGGCTCGACACTCAAGCCTTTCCACCGCTTGTAGCGCACGGAGATAGCGGGTCTATCGTAAGCGTCCCGCCGTCCCACCTTGCCGTCGACGACGTTTGTGAGAGAGCGGACGCGCTCAGGACGCGGAATGCCAGTTGTGGGGGAGCAGCTCGTCGATGCGGCTGTTCAGATGGGTGGGCAGGCGGGTCAGCACATCGTTGAGGTAGGCCCACGGATCGTGCCCGTTGAGTTTGGCTGATTGCACCAGGCTCATCACGATCGCGGCGCGCTGACCGGCCAGTTCGCTGCCTGCGAACAACCACGAGCGCCTTCCCAGGGCCCAGGGACGGATCAGGTTCTCCAGACTGTTGTTATCCACGCTTACCTCTCCATCGAGGAGGTGGTGCGTCAGCGTCGGCCAGTTCTTGAGGCTGTAGTCGAGTGCCTTGGCTGTGATGCCGCCATCGGGCACACGTGACCGCTCCAGTTGCAGCCAGGCATGCAGTTGCTCCCACAGTGGCTTGGCGTCGCTGTGCCTTCTGGCCAGACGTTGCTCGCTGCTCAGGGTGGCGAACTCCCGCTCAAGACGGTAGATCTGCGCAATGCGACGCAGTGCCTCTGGCGCGACCGTGCTGCCGCCCTGGTTTCGTAGCAGTTCGTCATACCGACGTCGGGCATGGGCGAGACATCCTGCGGCTATGCGGCCGGGGTAGGCTTGCAACACGCTGTCATAGGCGGCGTATTCGTCGCGCACCAGGGTACCTTGCCAACATCGCTCGTTGCCGTCTTCGCGGGTACCTCCCAGGAAGGCAATTGGGTACTGCGAGCCTCGACCAACACAGAAGTCGTAGATCACGCCAGGTTGTGGATCGAAGGTGCCGCGCGAATAGGCCCAGATGTAGGCCCGCTTGGTTTTACCGGCTCCCGGATCGAGCATCGCCACCGGTGTCTCGTCGGCATGCAGCACCCTTGATGCAAGTATGAAGCGCTTGTGCGCTTCGTAGAGCGGTTCCAGTGCGGCACCGGCACGCCCGGACCATGCAGCCAATGTTGAGCGCGGCGTGTGCACGCCCGAGCGGGCATTGATCGTCTCCTGCCGGTAGTACGGCAGGTGGTCGACGAAGCGGCTGATTAGCGTGTGCGCGACCAAGCCGGCTGCTGGCAGGCCACCGTCGATGATTTGCGGTTCAACAGGCTCTTGCACCAAGCGCTGGCAGCATCGGCAGGCCCACTTGCCATAGATGTGGCGGTGCACGAAGAACTCCGCCGGCACGATATCCAGCTTCTCGCTAACGTCCTCGCCCACGCGTACCATGGCTCTTCCACAGCCCGGTGTCGGGCAGTTGGTGTCCTCGGGTTCGTGGTGATGCTCGACTCGGCGCAGGTGGGCCGGCAGGGGCTGGCGACGGGGCGTGCGCTTGGAATTGGTGTTGGCTTCAGCAGAGGGCTCGCCCTTGGCCTGCTGCAACTGCGCTTGCAGACTGGCTTCGTCTTCGGCCAGGGTCTCCTCGAACAGCCGGCGCTGCTCGGCGCTCATCGCCTCGGTCTTGGCCCCGAACTTCCAGGCCCTGAGTCGCGCCAGCTCGAAGGTGATCTTCTCGATCTTGACGTCCTTGAGCTTGATCTCGCGTTCCTGCTGCTGGATGTGTGCGAGCATCTGCTGCGCCAGTGCCAGGACGTCCTCGGGCGCGAGGTCCTGAAGGCCTTGGTCTTGTAGTTGGCGCAGGTTCAGCATGGAACGATCGTGCCAGCCACCGGGTACTACCACCATCCGGATTTATGCTGTCAACGCACCGTGAACATCGTCATATGCGCGTAATGGCGCGCAGGTCCTCCAGGCGCTGCCAGGGCAGGCCGAGCACCAAGGCGTCGAATTGCGCCTGCGTCAGTTGTGCGCCGGTGGCGCCGGCCTGTATGGCAGGCCAGGCAAAGCGTCCCTGGTTGAGGCGGCGCGCCGCGCACCACACGCCAAAGCCGTCATGTATCAATAGCTTGATGCGGGTGTGGCGGGCGTTCGCAAACAGGTAGGCGTGATGAGACTGGGCTGCGCCGAAGACCTGCACCACGCGCGCCAGCAGCCGCTCGGTGCCGGCACGCATGTCGATGGGCTCGACGGCCAACCACAGCGCGTCAATGCGGATCATCGCAGCCAGTCCAGGAGCAGTTGGGCACATTGCTGTGCCGCTGACAGAGGCCAGTGCACAACCAGCGTGCCGCCCGGGCGCTGGATCTCGATGCGGATGGCGTCGGGTGCTACTGAAGGTGGCGTCTCGCATGGCACCGCCTCGGCCGGCTGCATGGTCGCTGTCACAGGCTGAACATGCAGTGGGATAAACGCTCGGCCCTCGCGCTGCGCTGCCAGCATCTGGCGTTCATGTTCCTCTCTGACCCATCTGTGCACCATGTTCGGGTGCAGCCCGTGGCTGAGCGCCACGCCGGCCACCGATGCCCCAGACTGGCGAGCTTGCTCCAGTACCATCGCCTTGAACTCGGCGCTGTACTCTCTGCGGCGTGGCCGCTCGATAGTTGTCGACACTCGATCCATCGTCCCCACGATCCTCCATCGTGGGGACGATGCAGGATCCCGTGGATCGATTCAAGGCGGAAGAACTGGACGCTTACGGTCTATCGCTCGCGGATTAGCCTCATTCGCCTTCGCCCAGCGACCCTCTGCACAGCGAGGAGGGTACGCGGCACGCTGCGACGCAGGAGCGGCATCGGATTGGGTAGATCCGAACGAAGTAAAGGCCGAGAGCATCCAATTTCATGATAATGAATATACATGCGGACGGACATGCCGGCGCACCGAATCCCCTACACGGTGCATAGTTTGCCGGGTTCCATACTTGCTTTATCCCAGATCGTCCAACAATGCTTTAGCCTCTTGCCAGTCGACAGTAGCAAACCCCTCGGCGAAGCTGCCATGGACCTCCGCTAGCATCAAGCGCGCGGCATCTGCCTTACCTTGTCGTTGCCATAACCGAGCTAGGCTCATGGCAATTTGCAACTCGACGGATTTGGCTCCCTGGCGATGAGCTAAGGTAATCGCATCCTGAAAACAGACTTCGGCTTCTTTGGCTTGTGCGGAGAGGCCGGATTTGGAGTCCGACGACAGCTGAATCAGGTTTCCCTTGAGCCGGAGTAACATCGGCACATCGAAGCATTCGCCCGTCGTGTTCACCAGAGCGAATGCATCGCTCAGCACTCTAAATCCCGCTTCAGCTTCACCAGTCTTTCCATAAGCATCCGCGAGGAGTGCTAAAAGTGTCGGCCGCCCCAGTACTGCTCCGGTAGCTTCGTAGGCGCCGAGACCTTCCTTTATTTGATCGATTCCGTCCTCATGACTACCCTGCTCCGCGAGCGCAGCGCCGCGCAGGATCGTTCCCCACGCCAGATAAAGTGGGTATCCCTGGTCGCTTGAAAGCGCGATGGCGGCATCCGCATAATCCCGTGCGAGTTGCGCCTCGCGCCGGCATCGGTGCAGTTCCGCAGCGAAAATGAGGCTAAGGGCAAGAGCGAATGGATCAGAGACCTGCCTGGCCAGCGCCATCGCCTCATCGCAGTGCGCACGGGCCTGGTCCGGCAAGCCCAAATACCACAGTATCCTGCTCAGCGTGCTACGCAAATGAACGGCGGGATTCTGTGCATAGCGCAACAGATTACTGTACGACTGCTGAACGGCTCGATGCAGCGCCAGCGCCTCCTCCACGTGGGTATGGGCCACTTTAATCTCGCCCATACGGAACACAGTGGTGGCAAGAACCCGGTGTGCCTCCGCGAGCTCCTCCGGCTCTTTTGTGTCCAGCGCGAATTCAAGCAGCCGATCCGCCAAAGCGCGAGCCGTACTGAATTGTGCGCGCAAATAATAGAATGACCACAGCCCATACTGTACCGAAAATTGCTGCGGTGTTTTCGCACCTTGCTCACACAAGGCTAGCGCACGCATGTATGTCGCTTCCACCTCTGGTGAACCATGGCCTCGGGCAGCCACCCAAGCCGGGCCCAGGGTCAGCAGTATCGTGAGTTCCTCGCGTGCGCGTTCCGGGGTATCAGGCACGGACTTAAGCAGTTCGAGGGCTGCGCTGAGATGATGGATAGCTTCAAGCTGCGCGGAACGCTGCAAAGCCTGCTGGCCAGCCAAGTGCAGGTATTCGATCGCCTTCTGGGCGTTACCGCTCTTGCAGTAATGGTGAGCCAACTCACTGCAATAGTCCTTCAGCCGTCCCGGGAACAATGACTCAATCGCCCAGGCCGTGCGCTCGTGCAGAGCACTGCGCTGACTCGTCAGCAAGGAATTGCCTGCTACCTCCTGTGTGAGTGCGTGTTTGAACACGTACTCGACCTCGGGGAAAGCGGGACGTTCATAAATAAAATCCCCCGCTTCGAGGTCGCCCAGGAGGGAGCGCAATGCCTCTACCGGCAGCGCAGTAACATGTTCAATCAGGGTTAAGGGAAACTCTTTTCCGATAATCGCAAGAGTCTGCAGCAATTCCTTCTGCGCCACAGATAGCCGATCAATACGGGCCGCCAACACGCCTTGCACTGTCGTCGGAATATGAAGGTCCAAGGGAGCCTTCTCGATCTGGTAGCTTCCGGCTTGGCCAAGTAAAACGCTCTCCTCCTTCAGCGTCTTGACGACTTCCTCCATAAAGAACGGGTTGCCTTCGGTCTTCGCCAGGATAAGTAGTTTCAAGGGCACGAGAGACGGGTGGTCCCCCAACAATGACGTCAGTAGCCCTTGTGCCACCGCTTGCTCTAGAGGTTCCAGATACAGTTGGGTGTAGCAGCGCTTGGGATCCCAGTTACGCACGTACTCCGGCCGGTAATTGACGAGCAAGAGTATCTTGGCGCCCGGCACATGTTCAATGAGGATACTGAGAAACGCCTCAGTCTCACCGTCCAGCCATTGCAAGTCTTCGAACAAGACGATGAGAGGCTGATTCAAGCTCTCGCGCAACAGCAGACGTGCAATGGCTTCGAAAGTGCGCTGGCGCCGAACGGCGGAGTCCACTGAGGGAATTGTCGAGCCGGGCTCACTGATGCCTAGCAGATACAAGAGATAGGGCAACTGAGCTTCCAATGCCCGATCCAGCGCCAGCAACCTACCTGTGACCTTCTCACGATACATCCGTTCATCATCTCGAGCAGAGATCTGAAAGTAGCCTTTCAACATATCAATCAGAGGTAGATAGGGAAATGCCTTGCCATGCGAGACTGAGAAGGTCTCGAGCACCATGCAGCCTTGTCGCGAGCGCACCTTGAACTCATGGAACAGGCGCGACTTTCCGACTCCCGCTTCCCCCACGACGCCGACGATCTGGCCCTGCCCTGCCTTGGCCAGTTCCAGCGCCTCACCCAGGCGCTCCAGCTCGGCCTCGCGACCAACAAACCGCGCGAGCCCCCGGTGCGCCCCCACCTGCAGCCGCGTACGCAAGGCGCCCGGCCTCAACACCTCATATACCGCTAGCGGCTCGCGCAGCCCTTTGATCTGTGTGCGCCCCAGGGCCTTGAACTCGAAATACCCCTCGGTCAGCCTGTGGGTCGATTCGCTGACGAGGATGGATGACGGTGTCGCGACCCCTTCCATCCGCGCCGCGATATGGATCGTGTGGCCCACTGGGTCGTAGTCGGTGCGCAAGTCGTCCTTGCGGATCGAGCGGACCACCACTTCCCCGGTATGAACGCCGACCCGGATCTGCAGCGCGATGCCCTGCTCCAGCCGAACCCGGTCACTGTGATGGCGCATGGCCTGCCGCATACGAAGTGCGGCAAACAGCGCACGAAGCGCATGATCTTCGTGGGCAATCGGCGCGCCAAACAGGGCGAGGATGCCGTCGCCAAGAGATTTGGCCACAAACCCTTCATAGTGATGGACGGAATCCATCATCAGCGCCACGACCGGGTCGATCAGGCTGCGGGCTTCCTCCGGGTCCAGGTCCTGGATCAACGCCGTCGAGCCAGCTATGTCAGCAAACAACGCGGTAATGGTCTTGCGTTCGCCGGCGGCCTGTCCTCGGTCCTCCATCGCAGCCTGCTCGGCGAGGATTCGTTCAGCGAGATGGGGCGGCGTGTATAGAACGGGAGCCGGCACAGCGGGTGTTGTCGTTGATGCGGGAATCGCAGTTGCCGAGGAAGTACCCAAAGCGCCACCACATGAGCCGCAGAATTTCGCTGTCGGACTGGCCTCGTTGCCACATTGCGGACAGATCTGAGCAAACTTGTGCCCGCATTCTTCGCAGAAGTTTCTTTGTGCGAGGCTCTCGAACCCGCATTTTTTGCAGCGCATTTTGCCCTCTGCCGCCTTCGTCTGCCATGCAACCATTAGAAGCAGAACAACCTGGCCGTAGCAAGAGACTAGCTACAAAAATTTGGCGACTCCCTTAGGCGACACTAATGCTCCGGGGTGACTGTCGCTACGCGCCCTCAATCAAAAAAAGGCGGCTGGATCTCTCCCTCCGCCAAACCCCAGTTGACGCCGGATTAAGTGCCGTATTAACCGCAAAAACCAAACTGTTCCTTGCTTGGCCAAAGACCAAGCAAGGAAGTGACCACAACGCGGTTTAGGCAGTACCTAGAAAGAACGCTCTGCGGCGCTCAGAAACGAGTGCGCATTCCCAGCGCGACGCCGGTACGCGTGCTGGCGCTACCAAGGTTCAGCGGACTGTTGGGATCCGTTACAGACGCCCCACCCAACCAGCTCCTATCCGCCTCCAGATAGACGTCCGTACGCGCGGACAGGCTATACATCGCAACAAGGTAGGCCGATTGAATAATGCCGGATGCGCCTCTTGAAGCGCCCGCGACATTGTCCCGCATATAGCCCGCGACGAAACGCCATGCTGACGAAGGTTGATAGGTCAAGCCGACCACTCCAGCGCGATCGTGCCGTAGAGAGGTTTGCGTGTTCTCTCCCGCCACGGTGTTTGCATTGCTACCGATGCTCGTGTTGGCCAGCGGCGCAGTGGTACCGTTGGTGCCGACGATAAAGCCAGCGTCACGGCGCGAGTCGACGTAGTAACCATGCATCGTAAAGTCGCCGATCTTGTATTTCGCGCCGGTGGTCCAAAGCGTTAGATCACGGCCGTTGGCATCTCTAGATTGTTGACCCGCGCCACCCACTACGAGCCCGCCACTCGAGTAGGTCGATGCAAACTGCATGGTTCGCCCTCTGGAAGCATTCCCAGCCTGCTCACCCAGTGAGTACTGGGCGTTCACCGTCAATCCTCCCCACTGATTCGTGTATTCGACCGTATTATCGTAACGCAGACCGAAAAGGGAAGTCTCCCAGGTTATCTCTGACGTGTTTGCAGTACCGAGGGGATCGACCTGTGCGACGAACGTGTAGGCGGAACCGTACTGCCGGCCGACCTTGACCGTGCCCAACGCGCTATTTGACATCCCGACCCAGGCTTGGCGGCCAAACAACTGTCCTTGCTGGCCGCTCTTTCCCGTATCGTAGCTAAAGCCGCTTTCGAGCGCGAAGATTGCCTTATTGCCGGCTCCCAGGTCTTCTGTGCCGCGCAGCCCCCACCGTCCGCCATTGAAAACGCCTTCATTGAGCGCCACCAACTTCTTGGGGCCATTGGCTGAAGGCTGATTGGTCGAGAAGCGAACTGCAGCGTCGATAACACCATACAGGGTGACGCTAGATTGCGAGTAGGCATTTCCTGCAGCCAGGGCTGCGACTGCCATAAAACTGACCTTATATTTCACTTTCTCCTCCTGCTTTCCTGTGCCCAGGATATTTCTTGCAAATACAAAAATTACAATTTCTTTGTTTTTTCACCCCAACAAAGAAAATATACCGGCCAATTCCTCAATCCAATCTATTTGAATAAACTCGTCTCCTTTATTAAAAAATCATAAAAAACTTGCCTATCCTCGGTCGGTTTCCGAGGATTTTCAACGAAGTACAGTCGAGTGATTTCTGTTTTTCTTAGATTCTGCAGATCGGCCGCTTCAGAAAACTAAGCAACGGCGAGATATCTCCGTTGCCGAGAGATTCAACAGCACTGACGAGGCTACGCCGATGGACATCCGAAAAGACAGCGGCGGTGGCAACCCGAAACTTGTCAACAAGATCCCCCCAAGACATGGGATTGGTTGCCTCGCCGCGTGGCGGTGTGACCGGCGACTCGAAGGTCTGCCCTCTTCCTTCAACTACCACCCGAGCAAGCGTCTCACCAGGGCAGCGCGCTTCCAGCTGAGGATCCAGCACCAGTTCCACTTTTTTTGCGAGCGCGACTACATCTGGCCGCCCCAGGACGACTTCGGTAATTGGCAACATGCATGCGCTTCCTGCGAGCGCCGAAAGAGCAATACAGTAGGGGATGCTATATTGGACTTCTGTCAGGTTGCGCGGATCTGTACGATTGTCGATATCAAGCGCCCACTGGAAGGTGTGGATCCTGACGGCCTGTATTTCTTCGGCTACAAGCTTGTTCTCCTGCACGACGAACTCGAAACCTGCAAGCGCTGGATGTACATACCGGCAACTGGAATAGGGCTTGAAATAGACGCCTTTGATGGCATGCGTGGCGCCTAGATCCCTCAAGACAATCTCTCGGTTGTAATGCGGCAGGTGATCAAGAATGTCCGCTGGTCCACTCAGTCCGTACCGCGCTAACTCGACGGCAGCGGCCGCCGTGACCGCTGACCAGGGGATCGCCTCCTTGACGTCGTTCCCCATCAGATCCGAGTAGCCCGCGCTACCGTTCGCTGTCAGGTTGGGGCTCTGTACCCCAGCGACGGCAAAAGCCTGGCAGACCTGGTCAGCCGGCAGTTTGAGCAGTCGGCCCAACGCGGCGACAACGCCGTAGCCAGTCCAACGGCCAGACCCATAGCCATAGCCCATCCGCGCCGGAGCCGAAGCCGCTGCCACCCTTACTGCAACCTCGTACCCGGCGACGACCGAAGCCAGGAACTCGTCGGCTCCTGCTCCGATACTTTCAGCGGCCGCCAGCGCTGCTGGAATGACTGCCGCACCCGGGTGACCACGCGCGGCTCGGTGACCGTCATCCAGATCGAGCACGGAAGCGGCGGTTGAATTGGCAAGGATCGCTCCCGTTAGGCTGGTCGATTCTCCTTGGAACCAGATCGCGCACTGGCCCGGTCCGAACTGACTCTTGGTAAGCTGTTGAGCGCCCTTGGACACGTAGTAATCCATGCCCGCCGCAGCAGCCCCAAGCAAATCGAGGACACACTTTAGAGCCGCTTCTCGCAAAACAGGCTCATTAATGTCGATGTGGCCATCTTCCACATACTGAGCAAGTCGGTACGTAGCGAAGTTGTTGCGTTCCATGATTGGCAACTCATCTTCCGTGATCGATGGACGGCCGACTCCAAGCCGCGTCACCAGTTTTTTTATCGCGAGCTAATCGAGAGCCTTGCCGATGGCAATATATCTAGTTGAAGATTTGGCGGTTCCTATACCGATGCGGTAGCAACCCCTTTCTGTGCCGCGCGTTGATAGCGAACCAACTAAACAACGGCAGCACCAGTCTCCAACAGAGCTTAATTGTCAGCATTTAATCCGAGCGTTTTGATGGCGGCCCCAACGTTGGCATAGTTTTCCGTCACGTAGCGTGTGGCGACGGAAGACGACCCATAGATCGCCATGCCGTATTGCTTGCTGGCGAACTCCTTATAGGCGGGCGATTCAGAGAATTCCTTAAGTAACGAATTCCACCAATTCACAACCTCTGGCGAAAGACCTGCCGGACCGATTACACCGTATTTGAGAGAAACCGCCAGGGGATACCCAAGATCCTTCAACGTAGGGACTTGCGGCTGGGCGCGGAGCTCGCCAGTCTCTACAATGAGCCGAACCTTTCCGGATGCAAGCATTGGCCCAAAGTCGCTAGATACTACGGCGTCGATGTGCCCTCCCAACAGACCGGATATTGCGTCCGCTCCACCTTTGAAAGGAACGGTCGTGGTGTCCAATCGATCGCGTGCGAATGCCGACTGAACAAGGATCTGCCCCAGCGTATTCGCCCCTGCCGTGCCCCACTTGAACTTCCCAGGATTGGCTCTCGCATATGCCAGAACATCAGCCCATGTATGAAGAGGGCTATTCGCGAGAACGAACATGGGATATGGCTGCGCCATAACCAATCCCAGATAACTAAAATCCTTCGTCGGGTTATAAGACAATTTTTGAAAGTGCGGTACAACAAACATTGCACTCGGACTCATCAGCGACAGCGTATAACCATCAGCCGGTGCGCGCTTGGTCGCTGCCGCAGCGATCGTGCTGGCCGCGCCCGGCTTGTAATCGACCACAATCGTTGCACCTCTGCGGTCATGAGCGAACTGGGCGAGTTGACGAGCGATACCGTCTCCAATCCCTCCCGCGGAATAGCCAAGGATCAACATGACAGGTCGATTCGGGTACCGTTCCTGGGCACTTACAGTCGTTCCTGCGATACAGAAGACTAAAAGAAAGACGAATCTAAACATGGTCATCATTTTCACTCCTTAATAGTGGATGTGTCGGGATCGCTCTATTTTTGAACCGCTGGCTTAGTAGGCCCGAGATGGACTGGCGGAGATTTGAATCCAGAATGATTCTTTACGGCAAACGGAACGCTGCTAAGTGCGCGTACCCCTTGGCGAATACCCTAAGCATGAAGAATGGGCTGGATAAAAGACTGTCGCCTGACCTTTCTGCGGGGTCACCCCGGAAATTTGACAATTTGAGCCGATGGCCGCCAAAGCTCATTTGGCGAGGTCCCGCTCACGCTTAGGAATCCCTTGCATAGAGCCATTCGCCTCTCCATCGCCTGAGGAACCCCCAGATTCAGGAACAGACTGCTTGACTCGTGTTCCGATAATCGGTACAGTGTTCCTATATGCAAAATATTACGCGGCCCCCTTCTCTATGTCAATGAAAGAGGGGGGCTGTACGTACTTCCCCTGAGCCAAATCGAGCTGAAGTGGCGCCCTAGATTCATCGAGGCGGACTGGTCTCTGGCAGCATTGCATGGAGGACTTGGTCAGGGAGGTTCCCCTGTTCGCGCCGCTGCGGTTCCCCGAGCCTTGAGAATCTCAATGCGAATGCGGTCCGGTGATTACGCAAGCTCGCCTGCGGATCCACGACACGCACGATGAACTGCTGTGTAGCTATGCCCGCCGCAGGGTCAGGTGCGCAAACCGACCCCGCGTTCGTCAAGCATCGATGGGTGCCATTGCCCCTGCGGTTCGGCGCGAGGCACGCCTGCAGCTGGGGCGGCCCCGTGCGGCATCAAAAACGAACAATCGTGCGATTAGAGAAAGCGGGTACGTCAGCGAGCAACCATTCAACGCCCTCGCCAGCATTAGATGCGACGTGAAGCTTAAGGGGCACTTCGGCACTGCCGCCAAATACAATGGAGGAGGCTCCTGCGTCTTTCCGAATTTCAGCTTGTTCTATGTATGTATGGTGCCGACTTCGCGCATAGACGCAGATGTCATCATAGCCGACATTGATTTTCGTGAGACGAGACGTGAGCTTCTCATAGCGGTCAAGCACTGATTCCCACTCGCCTAGCGACAGTTCGGATGAGAAGTGGGAATGACTGATCGATCCTCCAAAGAATAAACTGTTGAGACCGAGCCGCGTATGATCGGCAAGACGGTTGGAAATCGACTCCAGATCATTCCTTCCTAGGGTTTTTTTGGTCAGGCCATTAAGGAAATCCCATTTATATGGACCGAACCCGCCGTCGCGATTGAGCAGAAACTGCTTTCCACCGATTCCGACACGCGCATAGTCAAAAGTTGGATAGTGGTTAAAGACCACGAATAGCGGATTCGGACCCGGGATGTAGTCGAGTGCATAACTCATCGAACCATATGGCGCAGGCTCCCAATCCAGATGTGTCCCGGCCCAGGTTTCGCCAGGTATAGTGATATTCATCTTGAATTCGATACCCAACTCATGAAGCAACGGCATGACTCGTTCGCTGCATTCATGGTCGTGATCACTCAGAATTTTGCTCGGTGCAATGCCATGAGCATCCATCATCTTCTTTGTTTCCGTAATCAGAGAGCGAAGCTTTTTCTCGCAATATTCGCCTTCATGGTCACCATAGAAGAGACCGACCCCACCACCCCACGTGTGAGGCGCCACCTCGACTTGTCCGGCATCGTATAAAGACTTGAGGAATGCCCATCCATCTTCCTGCAACGCATTCATGGACACGCACATGTTCGGCTTATGGCCAGCTTTGTTAAACACTTTAAGAAATGAGAGATCTTCAGCCGTTCGATAGAGGCCGCTGCAATCGTCAAATCGAAAGCGGACGAACGGAGGCATCGGCAACATCGCAAATGGCTTGCGCGCCGCCCAAACGATTCCTTTCCAGTACATGTCGTCTAGTCCATGGGCATGTCCGAAGAATTGCAACGTCCAAAGACGTGGCGAGATCAGCCATTGGACGACGCGCCCTGACCCGAACTGGCGAGCCATGACGGCAGGCCCCTCCTCGGTAGTGGCGAATATCTGCCAGTCTCGCGAATACTTGAATGGCCTGACGGATGGAGTCGGCATCCGCGTCGCATGAACATCACCAGATTTCTGAGTATAGGAAACGTAATGGGAATTATCGTGAACTCGAATCGCCGTGGTGCCGTAAGTCTCAGCAACTGGGGACTTTTCGGAAGCGAGACCGAGTGTATCAGCCCATCCGCCGTCATATCGGTAAAAATAGGGATCCAAGCTTATGAGGCCTGCTCCCTGCCTAACCTCGCTCAGTATCGATGCAATATCCACTGACGTGAGGCCAAGTCCGAGATTTTCCTGTCCGATGAATATCGCCGCGACGTTCCTTAGGATTTCCGAGGAAAGCGGCTCACGGCCGATATCGTGGATCCGATATGGAATCCTAAAGTGGCCTAGGGCAGACAAGACGCTGCGCTGCACGAGGTAAAACTCGCTGCGGCGGCTGTCGACAAGAACTAGAACGACTCCGTTTCCGATGCTCGGACCGGGCTGCTTGGTCTTTCTTTCGATCATTGGTATCTACCTTGGTATTTACGGGCCTAATGCAATACGCGCTGTCGCTTTACTTTGTCCAGAGTGCAATTCCCAGCGTAGGATCGGCGGCGCAGCAAGTACACTCTTCGGAGGTAGCCTTGTCTTTCTGCACCCTCACTACGCAAAAATGTACGGGGGGGCGCACGCGAAACGACAGCGTAAACTGCCCAGGATCGGCGAAATCCTGCAAAAATGAGGTGGTTTTATACCGATTTGTCTGCTCTTTCGTCCTCGACGCTGTGGAGCAGACCCTGTATGAGTGCGAACCGAGCGACGCGGTCTAGTCCATCACTCCGACCTCGGCTCGCATTACGTCAGCATTCGGTACGTGGAAAGGCTTCCCGAAGCTGGGACCGTGCCATCGGTTGGCGGCGCCGGTGACGCTTATGACAAGGCGCTGGGAGATTGGACCAAGGGCCTCTACAAGGCCGAACCATTTCACTAGCGCGTACCGTGGAAGACCGCAGAGCGTGGAACTGGCTACGCTTGAATGGGTCGCCTGGTTCAATCACCACCGACTGCTGAAGCCTTCAGCAACATCCCGCCCGCGGAAGCCAAGGCCAACCACTATCGCGCGCCCGCCGAGTCGGACACGACCTGCTGACTCACATCACGGAGTCTCCGAATTTCCCGGGGCGGTTCAACGAGCGGCTCTAGCTCAACTTCAGGGCTACTGTGATCGCCATTTGGGGAATTTCTGCGTCAAACGCTCAGACATTGCAGAAACCCGGCAACTCAATGACGAAAACGTCGGAGTGCGAAGGCTAATACCACGCAAACTCCTCAGACCGAAAAGGAGGAATTCCTATGCCAAATGTTCTGCCTATCTTGATCGATGGTGATCCCCGATTGCGCGTGCGCTCAATGGAAGTCGAACACTTCGACGCGAGCGTTCGCAGCGCCGTCGACGACCTGGTCGCATCTCTTCTGAATTGTCGTGCATCAATAGGCTTTGGACGTGCGATCGCAGCGCCGCAGATTGGCATCAACCGCCGCATCATTGCAATGCACCTCGGCGCCAGACCGTTTGCCCTGATCAACCCAGAGATCACTTGGCGGAGCGCGGACAGATCTGAAGTCTGGGATGCTTGCTTGAGTATGCCCAACAAGCTGGTACAAGTGCAGCGGCACCGCAGCATCAGCCTGCGATACATGGATGAAGACGGCCACACGCGTACCTGGGAACGTCTGCCGAGCGAGTTGGCTGAACTCGTACAACATGAGATCGACCACCTCGACGGTGTCTTAATGACCGAGCGAGCCAACGGCGTCGATCCAGTGCGCCCAATGTCCGAGCGCGCCAATCTTATCGGGCCCATGCGTCCTGCACACCGTCTCGACTTGGATGGCATCCTCGAAGCCAGCCGGTCCGTCGATCCGATATTTCTGCATACACCGCAATTCATCAGCGAGCCGATGGCTGCAGCTGTGGGCTGCACCCTGACAACCAAGATTGAAGTTCTTAATCCAATAAGATCTTTCAAAGGCCGGGGTGCGGACTATTTCCTGCGTAAGGTGCAGGCTCGTGGCGACGGGCGCGCGCTGGTCTGTGCCAGTGCCGGCAACTGGGGCCAAGCTATGGCATATGTCTGCCGAGCACACGGTGTACCTCTGGAGATCTTTGCCGCGAAGAATGTGAACCCTCTCAAAGCTCAACGCATGCGTGAGCTCGGGGCCACCTTGCATCTTGTCGGGAATGACTTTGATGAAGCCAAGGACATTGCGCGCAGATATTGCCTGGAACGTAGTGCATGGTTGGTCGAAGACGGGATGGAGCGTGAGATCAGTGAGGGCGCGGGCAGCATGGCGGTGGAACTGCTGGACGGTGGCGTCACGTTCGATGCCGTGGTCATCCCGTTGGGAAATGGAGCCATGCTCAATGGCATGGCCCGCTGGATCAAAGCGGCATCACCATCGACCCGCGTAATAGGTGTGGCTGCACACGGCGCTCCCGCAATGGCTAACAGCTGGCGAGAGCGAACTGTGATCTGTGAACAAGAAGTGAACACGATAGCCGATGGCGTCGCCGTTCGCAATCCTGTGCCGGAAGCAGTTGCGGACATGGAAGGTATTGTGGACGACGTCATGCTGGTTCGTGACGCCACAATTGTGGACGCCATGAGACTAGTCCACTGTCACTTGGGCTTGGTTCTCGAGCCTGCGGGTGCGCTGGGAATCGCTGCATTGCTCGCGCAGCCCGAGTGGTTCGCGCGTACCAGCGTTGCTACGGTCCTGTGCGGGGGAAATCTAGCGGCCGATGCAATCGGCAAATACTTGGGCTGATGCGCCGGACCGTTCACTTAATAAGGGAAGAGACAACCTACGTTATCATCGCGCCACGCTGGGTTCTGACAGGCGCAACTGTCCCGCGTGGCGATAACGGTCCGAGAATTCCATGGCTAAGCACATTCTGCTGACTTTCACTGAAAATGGCGTCACGGCTCGCGCACAGTTGCTCGAGAATAGCGCACCCAAAACGTGCGCCGCGATCTGGAACGGCCTCTCAATTCCCGCACTCAACAACGGGATACATAGTATGTATGTCGGGCGCGGAGTGGCATTCAATTTACCGCCCCCCAATCAGACCTTCTCGCCAGAAGAAATCCCGCCGGAAAACCAGATCATTCTACCGATGCCTGGCGATATCTGCTTCACCTACTTCAGGCCTTATGAATTGAATTCTCCAGGTCACGATTCGGGTTCCACCGATGCCGTCTTTGATATCACCATCTTCTACGGGCGGAATGCGCGCCTGTTTGCAAGCCAGGGGTGGCTGCCTTGCAATCTGTTCGCGAGAATTGTCGGAGACATTGCGCCGCTCGCCGAAATGTGCACGCGATTGCGGAATGAAGGTCAAAAAGAAATCAGGATTACGCGCGCTCCCGCACCGTGACCATTGCAGTCATTCCGACGTCGCCAGAGATCGAGTTAGAAGATAGGCAAGCTCAGGCCGCTTTCTTTTCGGATTTCATCCCGATACTTTTCTTAAGAGACCAGCTACTAAAGAACCACAGGGGCTGGTAAGAAGCGTTCACGCAGGAGATAGGTAGCACCTGGCAGCCGAGGTCGGCAATTCGTTTAAGGAGGCGCTGAATGGTTTTGTTTGCGTCCTGTTGACTGAAGTAGTTGGGGCCGAGGTCCGCATACTCAACGCCGTTACAGAGCATGTGCCCAGGTAGCTGTAAGCAATGAGGCAGCGGCTGCCAGGATAGTCTATTTTAGGCCGCGTCTTGCCTTTATGCGCAGGAATCCGGTATGTAGATCAGTATCTTCCACGCGTATGGCGGCCCATGCGGCGGTGAGCAGCGTGGTCTTCAGCCATGTGCCGCTCTTGCGCACGCGGGTGCTGCAGCGCTTGCCGGCGCTCTCGTCGTTACGTAGGCAAAGGTCCGCCCAGGATATTAAGTGGGCAGCATAGGGGAAAGCGCGTCATGTCGGCGCCGATTTCGGCCAGAATGATTTTGGCCAGAATTACTTGGGCGGCTCGTCACTAACCCCGGGAATGGTCGTCAGCAGGCGAACATGCTGCCGGATCGGCGCGAGTGCTTTTCCCCGGTGGCGTCCAATTCCGCGAGCGTGTGCTCGAGCGCATTGATTACCTGCCGGCCACGGCCGACGAGTACGTCGAGCAGCTGCTGGCCAACCTGCAGGTCGGCGTGGCCGCGGTCGCCGAGGCCTACGCCAAGGGCAAGGTCGAGATCGGCGCCGACGGCATGCTGCACCTGCCGCGGCTCATGGCGCTACCCGACGGCGACCAGCAGCGCACGCGTGAGGCCATCTACCGTCCCCCGATCGGCTGCTGGACATCGACGCGGTGTGCAACTTCAGCGAGGTGCTCCTTGGGCACCGCGCGGAGTCGGTGGCCAAACTGCTGGCCCTCTACGCTGCCTTGCTCGCCCATGTCACCGACATCGACGCCAAGGGCGTAGCTGCGATGATCCTGGGCCGGCGAAGTTTGCCGTGCTCGAAGGCATCCAGACCACCACGACCAAGCGGATCCCGCTGCGCGCCATCCGCCTAGGCTGGGACGATTTCCTGTGCGTGGTCGGCTCGGTGCGCCTGGGGCGCATCAGCGCCGAATAGACCCTGCTGCGGTGGCTGGGCAGCTGCGCGCAAGTACCCGGCGCACAAAGCCGCCGACCATCTGGGACGCCTACTGCGCAGCATATTCCTGTGCGACTACATCGCCATCGATGACTTCCGGCGCGAGATCCATACCCCTCTCAGCCGCGGCGAGTCAGTGCACCAGCTGCAGCGCGCCGTCCACAGCGGCAAGGTGTCCGGCGATCGCGGGCGGCGGCGCGACGATGTGACGGCGATCTCCGGCGCGCACGCGCTGCTGACCAACCGTGCTGGCCTGGAACACCTACCGCATGAACGAGGTCGTCCAGCGGCTGCGCCAGGATGGCATCCCCATCGACGACGCCTGACTGCGGCGCATCGGGCCGGCGAACTTCGGGCACATCAACTTCCGCGGCACGTTCAGTTTCCGGATCGACAAGTACGCCGAGGTCGTGCTGCGCAGGGTGGAGTCGCGGCGGCGCACTGCCGCGGATTGATCTTGCCGGCGCCAGTTACCATAGTTCCACACCGGCTTTTGGCAAGACGGGCATCACAGTCACGCGACTGGGGAGCATCATGAAGCGACGCTTCTCGGAAGCGGCCGACTTGATCCAGGACTACAGCGACGACCGTTGAGAAGCTGAGGCGTGCCAGCCCGCACTGGATGCGCCACTATCTGCTGTTCCCGGCTATGTCGGGTGATATGGATCAGCGCCGGCGACGATCCAAAGATTCCCGGTCGCGGGGCAGACAAGCCCAACCCATCACCCAACATAATTTCGCGACCCTATAGGCCGTTTAGGAAACTGAGGAGTTGGCCTGTCGGCAGGTAGCTGACTTTCCGTATGGCGGGGACATTTTTCGGCCGGAAATCAACTCCGTGGTCGGCTAGGCTAGGCGCTTGCTGGTGGTCGCCGCGGCGCAATGCCAAGCGAAGGGGCGCCGAGACTTCCTCTGAGCGGGGTACATAGACAAATGCGTACCAATCTGCACGAAAAAGTTGAACACTCCCACATGGGCGCTGCTGGAACACTAAGCGGACCATCTTTCACCCAGGGGTCCGCAGCAGTGGAGCGAATGATCGGAAGATCCGTGCAGACGGGGGCCATGATTGATGGACTGCTGCGTCAGGCCGGCCTGTCAAGACAAAACCTTCAGCTCGAAGAGCTCGATCTGTCCGCCCTATGCCACGAAATCGACGCCAACTTGAGAACCGTAGATGAGCGACGCGAGCTCGAACTTGTGATCCAGCTGCAGACGATGGTCAGGCCGACAAGACGCTGCTGGGCTTGCGCTGAACAACCTGCTGAGCAACGCTTCACCGCCACGCAGGCCCGCGCGGGCATCGAAGTGGGCACGCTCACCCTCTAGAGCTTTGGCGACACCTTCATCGTCAAAAACAACGGCGCAGGATTTGATGCCGAAGCGGGCACATCACGACGGAAAAAATCATTTTATCCCTGCGATATGAAGAAATCCGACATGATCGGGCCATAAGATAGCATTCAGCTGCCACGAGCAGTGATATGAAATCAACAGGAGACAATTCGTGAAAACTCAATCAAACAGCGGCACGTCGGCTGCTGCACGCCTAGACCGGCTGCCTATACTTCCATTCCATCGCAGGCTCCTCGGCCTCGTGGGCGGTGGGCTGTTCATCGACAACTTCGACATCTTCATTGCAGGCGCCATCATGGTGGTGTTACTCAATTCCGGCTGGTCGACGCTCGAGTTGAACGCAACATTTATCTCCGCCACATTCGCTGGCATGTTGATCGGAACCATCAGTGGCGGCATCATCGCGGACCGTTTCGGCCGAAAGCTTACCTTCCAACTCAATCTGGCGATTTTTGGACTTGGTTCGCTCGCTTGCGCAGTCGCGCCTGACGCACACCTGCTCATTGCGGCGCGATTCGTCTGTGGAATCGGTCTGGGCACCGAGATCGTGGTGGGGTACAGCACGTTGGCAGAGTTCGTGCCGCCTCGCAATCGAGGCCGCTGGCTGGCGCTGTTGTCCATGACATCATCTTTTGGACTGCTGGCTGCCACTCTTCTGAGTTTCCTTCTGATTCCTGCGTTCGGTTGGAGAGTGATGTTCGTCCTGCCCGGCGTGGCGGCGCTCATCATCCTCTGGTTGCGAAAGTCCATTCCAGAGTCTCCGCGATGGCTGGAACTCAAGGGTCGTCATGCTGAGGCCGATGCCATCGTCAGTGCAGTAGAAGATGAAGCACGTGAGAGAGGCGTGCGGTTGGCGGAGCCGCAAATCTCGCCGGTCCGCATTGCCCAGCCGCTATTCCAGCGCAAGTACATCCGACCGCTCATCCTTGGCAGCGTGATGCAAGTCGTGCTGTTCACCGCACTTTACGGGCTTGTCAGTTGGCTCCCTACTTTCTTGACCAAGCAAGGCATGTCGATCAACCAGTCCCTCGGCCAGTCTGCATTCATTGCACTGGGCAGTCCCACCGGCGCATTCATCGCCCAGTTCCTCGCAGATCGACTGGGCCGACGCCGGGCAATTATCGGGGGATCAATCCTCGCTGCAGTTATGGCCTTCATGTTCGGTCAGATGACCTCTCAGGGAGGAGCGGCTCTCGTCGGATTCGCAACGTTCTGCACTGTCTTCTTCCTGATCGCCACCGTGCAAGCCGTATATCTGCCGGAGATTTTTCCAACTGAGGTCCGAATTCGTTGCAACGCGATCTGCGTTGGCATCGCTCGGATCAGCTCTATCGGCGTCCCGTTTGTGGTGGTCTTCCTTTTCGATCGCGGCGGAGTCACCGCTGTCGTTACTGCCATCGCGATCTTGTTTGTGGTGCAAGCCTTGGTTATGACATGGCTCGGCACCGAGACCGCCCAAAAGTCGCTTGACAATGTTTCGGACGAACCGCCCGAAACTCGAGGTGACATTGACCAAGTAGAAATGCGCACCGGACACACGTCATGAAACCAGTTCATGCCCATAGCACTTTGACTCCGCAAGCGCTCCGAAAGTAGATCTGCTCCGGCCGTCACACCGGCTATACCGCGGGACGCGTACTCGGATTCGTGCAGGCCAACGGGAGTGTCTGATTTTTCGGTGCCGATGGGCCGCAGTAGCCCCCCATGTGAGAGCGCGTGACGAGAAAACGTGCACGCGAAGTCTGCTAGCACAGTAAATGATGGTCGGCTATGGTACGGTCCGTCGGCAATGTTGCCGGTCATTGGGTGATGCTGATGGACGTGGGGAACAAGATCGACGCTGGATGCGCAGCGGTAGCACCGATGGAACAAGGGGCTCGGCGAGCCTCTTGTGGCTGAATCAGAAGTCGTTTTCGCCGAGATCATCGTCAAGACCATCCGGATGCCCCTGTCGATCTTTGGCCAACCACTCAGTCAAATCCAATTGATAGTGAGCATGCAGACGGTCGCGCAGATCGTCGAGCAACCCGATAACAGCCCAGGCCTGCGGGGGCGTCCAGTTGGCGGCGCTGAGCAAGAACAGCCCCCGGGTGATGCCGGATGGCTGGTGGAAGGTCATGGTGATGTCGTGGTTGTGTTGATGGACGTGGCGGCGATGGCCAACGGCGCCACTCACCGCCTGGTGCGGCGGTTCTGGGTTGCACTTGTAGGTTTCCAGATAGAGCTTCTCGTCGATCTACGGCAGCTTCCGTTGCGCGGCCTGGGCCGGAAGCTCACCCTGCAGGTGGTCCGGGCATGCCTGCAGCTCTTCGATGCTCGCGCTCTCCAGCGCCAGGCGGCAGCGGATGCGGCTGCCCAGCGGGATCAGGTCCTCGCGGCTGAACTTCTCCGGCAGGCGGGCGTCGCCGGCAAGCACCACGCACAGCAGCAATTGCGAGTCGAAGCGTGCCTGCGCGAGCAGGCGCAGCTCCGAGAGGACCGGCACAGCCATCTCCTGGGCTTTGTCAATTGAGCAGCACGCAGCGGCGGCTGGCCTCCATGTGGGCGAGCCAACGCTCGCGCAGCGCTTTGAAGCCGCCCCAGCGGTTGTGGAGCTTGAGGGGTACGGTAAAGATGTCGCTGAGCTCGCGGTAGAAGTCCGCCAGATTGCCCTGCGGTGGCGGTGGCGGTGGCGGTGGCGGTGGCGGTGGCGGTGGCGGTGGCGGTGGCGGTGGCGGTGGCGGTGGCGGTGGCGGTGGCGGTGGATTATGGTGCTCGCGAGCCTCCGGCACCATCCGTCGTTGCACTGTCTGGCATTCCTGCCGTTGAGCTACTTGAACCGTTCCACATCTATCGGTAGCGCGAAGCTTGTCTTCACCCGATCTATTACAACCATGGTTTTGAACCACTTGATGTCCGGGTTCCCGTGGAAGAAGTTCTGAGTGAACAACTCGTATCGCTCCATATCTTCCATGGTGACGATCAGCACGAAGTCTGCATCTCCCGTCACGTAGTAACCGGCCATAATTTGCGGCACCGCACGGATCGCCTTCTTGAAACGATCGACGATGTCCGAACGCTCTCGTTCCAAGCCCACTTGCACGACCATCGCCACGTTTTGCCCGATCGCCTTCGGATTCACTATCGCGACGTCTCCCTCGATAATGCCTTCGGCGCGCAGCCTCTTCAACCTGCGCTGCACAGCTGTGGGAGAAAGACCTACGGCCTCACCCAGTGCCTCGCTGGGTGTCCTGTTGTTCCGCTGAACTTCTTCGATAAGGCGAGCGTCGAGTCGGTCGAGATCCATCCTGTTGCCAGACAATTCGTGATAGGAGTTAACGTTGCAGGATAACAGATGAGGAGGCGCTCTTATATGCACGGGGGGTGTGCTCTAGGTTCGGCCCCCGGTTCCGCTGGTACGTCAACCCCTATAGTCACCGGCCTCGTCGAGCTTCGCCTGCAGCCAATTGCGCGCCGTGGTGAAGGTGCCCGGCACCACGCCAGTCACAGGTCCAGCATGACTAATAGGAAGTTATCCATGGGCTCTGTGATGCACTTCTTCCCCATTGTGATGTCCGTATGGATTCATGGATCGGCCTCGTTGTGGATAGAGATTTATCGCTGCGCCGCTACCCCGCGAGACCGCCGCATTCGCTGGCATGTTAATCGGAACCACCGGCGGCGGCATCATCGCGGACCGTTTCGGCCGAAACTTCACCTTCCAACTCGATCCGGCGATTTTTGGGCTTGCTTCGCTCGCTTGCGCAGTCGCGCCTTGCTCAAATCCCCACGCCATCAAGAAAGCTGCTTATGCACAGCAGCTACCCAACCAACTACTCCATGAAGGCCGACCGCCGTACCCCATGCCTGCCGGCAACGTGAGACGAAAATCGGCATTGGCGAACTACCGCTGCCTCACAGGAAGCGGAAGCGCTGTCTTATAGCGTACCTGCTTGAGAGCGAAGCTGGACCTTATCTTTTCGATACCCGTGATCGGAGTAAGTTGCTCGAGGATAAATCTCTCCAGGGCAGCCATGTCGGCGACCGCGATTCGAATCAAGTAGTCACTATCCCCCGTCATGAGATAGCACTCCATCACCTCATCGTGCTCTGCGATTCGTCGCTCAAACTCCGTCAGCGACGTCTTGCTTTGGTCCTTCAAGCTAATCGAGATGAAGACGTTAAGCCCAAGCCCCAAGGCGGAAGCGCTTGCAAGGGCCACATAGCGCTCAATAACTCCTGCTGCCTCCAAAGCCTTTACTCGGGCGAGACAGGGCGATGGCGATAGATGAACACGCCGCGCCAGTTCTACGTTCGTCAAAGCGCTATCCTGCTGAAGCTCATCCAGGATGCGAAAATCCGTGGCGTCGAGGTTCATCATCGATGTCCCTGCAAAGAGGCCGCAATGCCGGCCAATAAGTAAATCTAAAACACGCGGGCTACAGAAACGCTGTCGGCACCGTGTAATCCCCTGGTTGCCCGACTGCTCTATTCCTGATCACCCTCCCCCAAGCGCCGTAGCAGTTCTTGGGTTGCGTAGGGGCCAAGTCGCCGGTGGAAGGTAGTCGCCGACAACTTGTCCGCGGCTACCTTCCACCTACCTAGGCTAGTCCTACACCATCGCCCTCCCAGTGCGGCCTACAGCCCTCCTGTTCATTGAACAGACTCCACTCGGATCTCTGAAGAACGATGATGTAGGGCCTCCACGGTGGCCTCCAATAGCTCGTCAATGCCCAACGTAGTGACAGGGATGTCGGTCCATGCAGCCGTAGACTTGTCCACGTCTTTGAGACCAGAACCAGTCGCTAAGCACACGACGAGGTCCTTTGCGGAGATGATGTTTGCCTCGCGGAGTCGACGAACCGCGATGAATGGCATCACGCTGGCCAGTTCAAGAAGCATCCCTTCCTGGGAGGCAATGTGCTCTTGCATCTCTACTAGACCATCATTGTTCACAGGAACGGCCACACCATTCGACTGGCGCAGTGCATACAGGGCCTGGAATGCGCTCTGGGCTGCTCCCACGGAAGCGGAAAGTGCGTCGTATTTGACGGTCGCGGCAGGAACCGTGTCTGAGCCATTATCAAGGGCTTGCTTCAGCGATCCATGCGCCTCGGCTGCTACGAACCGAGGAATACTTTGGATTACGCCGGCGCTCTTCAGGTCCATGAAGCCCTGATAGATGCCAGACAGCGCATCGCCATAGCAAACCGGCATCGCCATCCAATCCGGCGCGCGACCCAGATCCTGAACTATCTCGTATGCGATTGTCTTATAGCCCTCAATGCCGATTGGCGTGCTACCGACCACCGGCGCTGAATAAGGCGAGGTCACAAACCAGTTGTGGCGTTTCACCCCAGCCGCGAGCAACGGCCAGCGCTGGGACTTGTCGGCCATCATAATGAGATGCGCGCCTAACTTGCGTATTTGCGCCATCATCGGACCGGCCGCGCCTTTCATCGAGACCACGACACAGGGCATCCCAGCACGCGCGGCATAGGCTGCCAACGAAGCGCCAGCATTCCCTGACGATGCTGTAGCGACCACGGGCGCGCCAAGCTGTTTGGCATATGAAACCGCGACGGTGCTCACACGATCCTTGTAAGACTGCGTGGGATTGCGCGTCTCGTCTTTGACGTACAGGTTTTCGATGCCAACGTGTGTGGCCAGGCGTTCTGTGGCCACGAGGGGCGTGCCGCCCTCGCCCAGCGAGACAGCGCAGTCACCGTCGACCGGCAACATATCTGCGAATTGCCAGAGGCTGCCAGTACGGCGCTCTCCGGTGTTGAATGCCCATTTCCGGACGTCGTCAGCATCGTATTGCACGCGCAAGTTGCTCGCCAACTCACCCGTACAGGCGGCACAACCCAAACCACGGTAGTCCGGCGCATAGTGTGTGCCGCAACGCAGGCACTGAAGTGAGGCAACTTTACTCATGCCAGCACCCGCAGCCCGCCGTCAGTGTCGTGCAGCAGTTCGATGCCGTGCTCGCGTACGACCACTGTGTTTTCCACCTGGAGCCCACACCAACCAAACTCGTAGTACGGCGTCTCGACGCACATGACCATTCCTTCCTCGATGACTTGGTCATTGCTGGGCGTCAGGTCCGGCATGTCATATCCGTCCAGTCCAATACCATGGCCAACGTGACTTCTGGAGTAGTGAGGAATCCCGGCCTTGCGCGTTGCCTCCATTGCGATCTCGAAGACGCGAGACGCCTTGACACCGGGACGGATCGCGTCAAATGCAGCCAGTACCCCGTCATGTAGCGCTTTATGGTATCGGACAATCTTCGGCTCGGGCTCCCCCAACACAGCGATTCGAGCGATATCGGCGCGGTAATGCCGGTAGCGGCCACCAACGTCGAATCGGATGACATCGCCCATGCGCAGGGCAGTATTCGTGGGGTGTACATTGGGCATTGCAGAGCGCGCGCCAAAGCCGAGACAGCCTAGGACCGGGGTCGCGTCATGCTGGACCGTTGTTGCATGGAAAGTTCGCGCCATCTCAAGTTCCGTGATGCCGGGACGCGCCACTTTCAATGCGGCATCCACCGAGCGCTCCGCGATGGTAGCCACCATGCGCAGTCGCTCGATTTCCACGGGCGTCTTAACGGCTCGAATCTCGCGGAACAGCTTCGTTGCCGGCACGATCGTGGCCTGCGGCAGCTCTTGCTGGAGACGCTCCCATTGTCCCGGCATCAGGCCCATTTCGTCGATCGCGAGGGTCGCTTTGTCCAATCCCTCATTTCGCAAGCTCTTGAGCAGCGCGCTGAGACCATCCTTTTCGTCGGGAAGGGCAAACAGGTCTAGCAGCCGGCTGTCGGCATCAGTGATCGGGCCTTCCGTCTTGTCAACGTGGAAGAAGCCGAAGCGGGTAATGTTCTTAATCCACACGTCCTCCTGGTCCACAAGCTGGTCGAGCAGCGATGTGGGGGCAATGACGCGCGAGCCCTCCAGATCCTTTGCCGGTAGCACGACAAACACTTGCGGCCCGCGCCGAATCCATTGCGAAAGCGCCCAGTAGCCGCTTGAGTAGGTAACATTCTCAGGCGACGTGGCGATAAAGGCGTCTACGCCTTTCTCCTTGGCCATTTGGACCAGACGCGGTTTGTTCAGAAGGCTTTCCATTACTTGCTCACTCCGTTTGAGTTTATTTAGCTGCCTCGAAACTTCTGTCGACAGCAGTGCTTTGGTCAAAGGTATTGGACGAATAGCCGAGTGCCTTGGAACACCTCAGAGCAGCACTGACTACAAGCTGTGCGATGGCCGGCCATTCCTCAGCATCCCGCTGGGCCTTCAGGAAGGCAACACTAATGGCCGCGACGGCAATTCCGTCCTTGTTGCGGATCACCGTCCCAATGGATACGACGCCGACCTCGTTCTCCTCGTCGGCAATCGCGTACCCACGCTTACGAATATTGTCGAACTCGCTCTGCAAAGCTCGCGCGCCGGTGATGGAGTGCTTGGTGCGTGCAGCGTAGGGACTCGGACCGAGAACAAGCGAGGCGCGCTCGGCGGACAATTCTGCGACCAGACACTTGCCCATGGCAGTTGTGTGAGCCGCAATACGCTGCCCCGCTTCCGCGCGGATAGCGATGGGACCGCTACTTTGAACGGTATGAAGGTAGACCACTGAGTTTTGCTGGATCGCGCCCAGGTAACCGTTGAGTTGATGGGCTTCAGCCAAAACTTTCAACTCAGCAGACGCAGTTATATGGAGCGCGTCGCTACGTGCAGTGGCCGAACCAAGAGCCAACGCGCGGTACCCCAGACGGTACTTGCGCGACTCGGTGACTTGATGAAGGTATCCTGCGTCGACAAGGGTATTGGCCAGCCGTTGGGCAATAGATGGGCTGATGTCAAGTATGCGAGCGAGTTCCCGTATGCCTAACGGCTCCCCACTTTCGTCAACCGCACTCAGAATTTCCAGGCCGCGAGCGAGTGATTGGTTCGTTGTCATATGTTCCTATAATAGGCACAGTGTTCCTATACATAAAACTATACGGCGCACCACCCCTCCTGTCAACGAATCTCGGCAGGGTTGAAACATGGTGTCGGATGCCGCACTTTGGTTCGCCGCTACAGAATGGATATCGCTCCCAGCACTTTCCACAGTCCTATGCCCTGCGGTCGAATCGGCATTAACTTATCGCGCTTGTACGCGTTCAGGCGGTGGCTTGCGATGCACACTCGTGGGGGAAAAAGCGCGATGAAATACTGCGCCTCAGCACGGGATATGTCTCGTGCGAGATTGAGCGCTACGCCGCGTAGCGCAGTTGGCGACAAGGCAATGACGTACAGTTCGGGGCCGCCAGCCATCCGACCTTGCCTGTGCCCTGTAAGGCGCCTGCACGGCCCGCAGGATTGGCTTGGGGAGGGTGCACGGAATGAACTAAAACACGCCAGATGCGGAAGTTCAGCGGCAGCCAGTGACTCGCGATGACGGATGACCCGCCGGCGTATGATCAGCCAGCCGCCGAGACGCCGGCTCCAACCCTTGGCAACATCATTGCCGCGCCACAACTCGAGTCGGAGCTGAGAACCACAGAAGTGCGCCGGGCAGCGGACGCTCCCGCAGTTGCGCGGGGCGTTCGCTGCCCGTCTACCGGCAATATGTCGGGGATCGCTGCGCTTGCCCCCCCCCAATAGTTCGGAGCTAGTCCAGCGCGTGCTTAGCCGCCCGGACAATCGATGCCGCATCAACGCCGAAGTACTCGCGAAGAGCACCGCGCGTATCACTTCGGCCAAAGCCGTCGGTTCCCAAAGTCAGGTACCGGCGACCCGCGGGGACATATTCCCGGACGCTTTCTGGCACAGCGCGGACATAGTCTGTTGCCACGATAATCGGGCCGTCGCTCTGCTCCAGTTGCAGTTGGAGGAACGGAATTTCGTTGCTCGTCTCGCCCAGGAGCTCCCGTTTGCGATGCAAAGCGCCCTCACGGGCAAGCTCACTCCAGCTAGTCACGCTGTAGACCGAGACATCGATGCCTTCACTTGCCAGTTGCTGAGCCGCCCTAATGACTTCGGTCAGGATTGCACCTGAGCCCATTAGCGTGACCCGATTAGTCGAGGCTTTCGAAGCCGTTACTTCGGGGCGCTGCCAATCATCGAACTTGTAGCATCCCTTCAAGATCGCAGACTCAACGTTGCTGGGCAGATTCGGTTGCGCATAGTTCTCATTCATCAGAGTGACGTAGTAGAAGACGTCCTGCTGCTCTATCATCATTTCCCGAATGCCTGCATCAACGATCACGGCCATCTCCGCGGCAAACGCGGGGTCGTACGCCTTGCAATTGGGAATAGTTGCAGCGACCAGGTGGCTGGTTCCATCCTGGTGCTGTAACCCTTCTCCTCCCAACGTGGTACGCCCAGAGGTAGCGCCAAGCAGGAATCCGCGAGCTCGCTGGTCCGCAGCTGCCCAGATGGCATCTCCGATGCGCTGGAAGCCGAACATGGAGTAGTAAATGTAAAACGGCAGCATAGCGAGGCCGTGAACGCTATAGCTTGTCGCTGCAGCCGTCCAGCTGGCAATTGCGCCAGCCTCGCTAATCCCCTCCTCGAGGATTTGGCCGTTGAACGCCTCTCGGTACGCCAATACAGATCCGATATCTTCTGGGTCGTACCGTTGGCCCACACTACTGTAGATGCCAACCTGCTTGAAGAGGTTGGCCATGCCAAAGGTACGGGCCTCATCAGCGACGATTGGCACGATACGGGGACCCAACTCCTTGTCTTTCAGCAACTGCCCGAGCAACCGCACGAACGCCATCGTGGTACTCATCTCTTTGCCGTTAGCCTCAATCGCAAAGCGCGCGTAGGAAGCCAGTGCAGGTTTTGCAACGACACTACAGTGTGTATTGCGCTTCGGCAAAGCACCGCCCAATACCGCCCGTCGCGACTGCATGTACTGCATCTCATCGCTTTCCGCGCCGGGTTTTAGGAAAGTCAGAGAAGTTGCTTGGTCGTCTGTCAGAGGTAGATTGAACCGGTTCCTGAACTCAATCAGCTGGGAGTCATCGAGTTTCTTCTGCGAATGAGTGGTCATGCGGCCTTGGCCTGCCGCTCCCATGCCATACCCTTTCTTCGTATGCGCCAGGATGACTGTCGGCCGACCATTGCGTTCAGCTGCTTTAGCATACGCGGAGTAGATCTTGACCAAATCATGGCCGCCTCTCTTAAGGCGATCTATCTGCTCGTCGGTCATACCCTGCGCCAACAACGCAAGCTGCGGATTCTGCCCGAAGAAGTGCTCACGGTTGAAACGTCCATCCTTTGCAGCGAAGGTCTGCATCTGACCGTCGACCGTGTCGCCCAAGGCCTGAGCCAAGGCACCGCTGGTGTCCCGAGCAAAGAGGCCATCCCAGTCGCTACCCCACAGCAGCTTGATGACATTCCAACCGGCACCGGAAAACAGCCGCTCGAGTTCGTCAATGATCCGGCCATTACCTCGAACGGGGCCATCTAGGCGCTGCAGGTTACAGTTGACGACCCACACAAGATTGTCCAACCGCTCACGAGCTGCCAATGTCAGCGCACTCATGGATTCCGGCTCATCCATTTCCCCATCGCCGAAAACGCCCCACACCGTCCGGTTTTCGCACTGCAGTAAGCCGCGATGCGAAAGATACCGCATAAAGCGTGCATGATAGATAGAACTGATGGGGCCGATCCCCATCGAGCCAGTGGGAAACTGCCAGAAGTCCGGCATCAGCCACGGATGCGGATAGCTGGACAAGCCACGGGCGCCATTGCGTGGACCAACGATCTCCTGTCGATAGTGCGCGAGGTCGGCCTCAGATAGCCTTCCTTCAAGGAAGGCACGTGCATAGACGCCAGGCGCACTATGTGCTTGAAAGAACACCAGGTCGTCCGCGCGGAAAAAGTGATTGAAGCCGGTCTCAAACAGATCAGCGGCGCTCGCATAGCTAGCGATATGCCCTCCCAATTCGCCGTATGCCTGGTTGGCGCGAACGACCATTGCCAGTGCATTCCAGCGCATCAAGGATCCCAGTCGCTCTTCGATGGCCAAGTCACCTGGGAACCGCGGCTGATCGTCAACGCCGATAGTGTTCACATATGGCGTAGTTAGATTGGGCTGCCAACCGACACGGTGGTCGCGGGCCAAGCGAGCAAGCTCGTCAAGCATGTACTTCCCGCGTTCGGGGCCGTATGCCCGAATCAGTCCATAGAACGCGTCGCGCCATTCGGCGGTTTCGATGGGATCCGGGTCGACATGCTGTGCAGCGCCCGTTTCCTGGAGCAGGGGGGTAATTGGCGTATTCATAGTCAAAATTCTAGGTTGTAAGCCCCGGCATGTCGTGCCGTACTAGCCCGCAAGGCACCATCGGTCCGGCACAATCTGCCGCAAGATAACTTCCAGGCAGGCGGCAACGATGAGCCTCGACACCATCGATCTACGGAATGGTTGAGCTTCTGAAGCAAGTTCCGCTTTAAGACGGCGCTTCCACTGCTTTCGGACCAGTGATATGCCTAATTGAAGGCTCTCACTACGAGCCTAAGTGTCGCCCTTCCTGTGACCGCGGCGCTACCTGCCTCGCGTAGCACGTATGCAAATCGGAATTTGCTACTGCCCAGCCTAGGATCCACAGCATGACGCGCTGAGACGCTATGCATTCACTAGCGAATTCAGCGACCAATACCGCAAGGAGCAACCTAGAATCTACCGGACTAGGCATTGCCTCGCCCTGAATTCAAAAGACACATTCCCGAGATGAACCGTCCCGCTCCTGATTTCCACTCCCGCACTTTCGCACCGTCTCGCAAAATGAGTGGTGCCGAAATGATTGTAGAAGCGTTGCTGGCGGAGGGCGTGCGAAGCGTTTGGGGCTATCCCGGCGGCGCCGTCCTACCGATCTACGACGCCATCGCACAGCAACCAAGCCTCCAGCATTTGCTCGTGCGTCATGAGCAAGCCGCGGTCCATGCCGCGGATGGCTACGCTCGTGCAACCGGAGAAGTTGGAGTCGCTCTCGTGACGTCTGGCCCTGGCATTACCAATGCTGTGACCGGCATAGCAACGGCCTACTTTGATTCGATACCGCTGGTGATCCTGTCAGGGAATGTACCAACCTCCATGATTGGTGAGGACGCTTTTCAAGAATGCGATGCGGTCGGCATTACGCGTCCCATCGTGAAGCACAATTTCCTTGTGACAGACGTGGCCAGCCTTCCTCAAATCTTGAAGAAGGCTTTTTACCTCGCGCGCACTGGCCGCCCAGGCCCGGTGCTAGTTGACATTCCGAAGGATGTAGCCATCAGCACAGGACCGTTTCAGTATCCTGAGCGAGCCGACATCCGCTCATATCGCCCTACAGTCGATGGACATGAAGGGCAAATTCGCCAAGCCGCTCGCTTGCTGAGGCGCGCTGCGCGGCCCTATCTTTATATCGGCGGCGGCGTCGTGTCTGCACAAGCGAGTGCTGAGGTAAGAAAACTGGCAGCCATGATTGACGCGCCGGTCACCACGACGCTTATGGCACTTGGCACGTTCCCCGGGAGGGATACGCGGTATCTTGGCATGCCAGGTATGCATGGCACCTATGAGGCTAACCGAGCCATGCAGGAGTGCGATGTCCTTCTCGCCATCGGTGCGCGATTCGATGACCGCGTCATTGGGAACGTCAAAGACTTCTGTTCGACCCAAAGACAGATTATCCACATTGACATCGACCCGACTAGTATCGGAAAGCGCGTCAAACCGACGGTGCCAATCGTTGGAGATGCCCGTCGCGTTTTGCAGCGCCTTATTGAGTCCTGGACGGAAACAGGAGAGCCATCCAACGACAAAACGGCTTGGTGGGAGAGCATTTCTGAATGGCGATCCAAGAACTGTTTGGCGTACACGCGGGACGGAAAGGCCATAAAGCCTCAGTATGTAATCGAAACGCTCTGCCGCATCGCGCCGGCAGACACTCTCGTTTGCTCGGATGTCGGCCAACATCAGATGTGGGCAGCGCAACACTATCAGTTCGGACAGCCCCGCCAATGGCTCAATTCCGGAGGACTCGGCACCATGGGCGTAGGTCTTCCTTACGCCATGGGAGCAAAACATGCCTTCCCTGATCGCGATGTCATTGCCATCACCGGGGATGGTTCCATTCAGATGTGTATTCAGGAACTATCCACTTGCAAGCAATATGAACTCCCAGTGAAGATTGTTTCACTAAACAATGGATATCTTGGAATGGTACGCCAGTTGCAACAGGTCGAGTATCAGCAGCGATACAGCCAATCGTACCTGGAAGCACTACCCGACTTCGCAGCCTTGGCCAGAGCCTATGGGCATATCGGACATACGGTGAGCAGGGAAGCCGACGTGGAACAGGCACTACGCGAGGCTATTTCTGAGAAGAAACGAACTGTCTTTCTCGATATTCAAGTAGATCCGGGTGAGAATGTATGGCCGATGATTCGAGGAGGAGACGGTCTCGATATGATGCTGCTAGGTGACCAGTCATTCAACGGCTAAGTAGTTCAAAGCAGAGAGCGCCCAACCGACGCCGTCATAAGTTATGGATACTACGGTGCCGACGTTGGCGGGCTGCTTCACGGGAGGGCTCGCTGTGGCAACAGCTGCACGCAGCACCTGTTTTGGCGCGTAGCGCTACCGGGGCCGTCGTCTCCCCGTCGGATCCCCGGACTTTTTTGCCTGGGTCAATGGGTATTTCAAAAAACTAATTTTTAGGAGTAGCGATGAATCTTGTCATCCCTTTTGGCTACGTGCCCGGCACTAACGCAGCTAATCGCCCCTCAGATAATTCGGTAAAGCGGCCAGCTTCGGCCAACTTGCAAACGAACGGTGTGTATAGGAGGCCCTCAGAAGTTCTTATGGAAAATTCGAGCGACCGACCCGATGTGGCGAACATTGCCTGGTTAGGTTACAACTGAGTGCCCTCGGTAAGTCGTTGGCCTCAATGACATACTTTCGTTGCTCGTCCAGTTTGCGCAGGGCTGATCCTGACGTCCTCCCTGCCCTCAACCTACGGCTGCCGCGCTGAGCGCAGAACGGACAGGGATTCCTGCTGCCAAACCCGCACGCCAGCGGGCGAGGATGTCTTTCGCGGCATTGACGTCGCGTTGTGACCGTTCCGCAGGGGCCGAAACTCCATCCTCTTATTCCAGGATCTGGAACACCTTTCCGGACCGTGCGCGTGCCGCGGCACAATCTGGTCTAGGACTACCATCTCTCGATGGTGGGCGGTGCGTTGGAGAGAGAGGTGCTTCGACAGGCTGGGCTATCGTAAGCGCGACTCCGTGAGAGCTAGAGCCCTCTCCCACATTGCGCAATCGACTGTCACGCATTCGTGTGCTCTCTGTTTCGTGCCTGGTAGTCGTGTTCCGGGCTGCGCAAGTATGGCGTCCTTCAATCTGTCAAGCTTGTACCCGAAATGACTCCCCGCGATCGCCGTTGGATCAAGCAATAGGCAGAAGACCCCTAACCCGTGAGGCGGTCCTGAGACTGCTTGCAAGCTCTCAGTGTCGAGTGACATCGCAGAATTGGTGAAGAATGACGCCAGAACCTCCGACATCAATCCAATGCCGAATCCTCTGCTACCGGCGGCCGGCAGAAGAGCACCCGCGAGAGCTTCGATCGGGTTAGTTGTCGGCTCCCCGCGCTGCGACACCGCCCATCCCTCCGGAATTGGCTCCGATCTTTGAGCGGCCTCGCGAACATGGCGTAAATTTGCAGCGCTCGTGCACTGGTCGAACTGAAACGCTATTCCTCCCCTTCCATCTGGTATCGACATTGCAATCGGATTAGTTCCAAGAACGGGCTTTGAGCCGCCAGGCGCGGCAACACTTGCCGATGCATTGGTGAATGCGATCCCAATGAACCCGTGCTCGGAAATTCTTTCCGGAAAGTATCCAAGAGCGGTGCAAGTGTAGGCCCTGCTGATAGCCAATACCGCGACGCCTAGAGACTCAACGCCGTTCAACGCCTCGGGCAAGCCGAGGGCGAATGCTGGTTGTGCGAAGCCATCGTCTGCGTTGACTTGAATCAGGCCAGGCCGAATGCGACTCATTTTTGGCACCGCCTTCCCCACTACCCTGCCGCTGAGCAGCTGCGCACAGTCACGTTCGAGGTGGCCGAGTCCGCAGTGAGTGTTTCCTAGCTGCTCCGCACGCCTTAACGCCTTGGCGACTTCGTATGCCGCGAACTTGGAAGCCCCGTGGCGTCGCAGCGCGATGGCCATGACCCTCTCCAGAGTTTCAATAGAAACTGTTGTTGTGTTCATTGGTACAGATTCCAATAGTGCGAGAGTGTGATGATGAATCGACTTACGGTTCACCTCATTCCGTGGGTATGATGAATGAACTGAAACCAAGTGCCTATGAACGACGATATAAGTTTCCACTGCCGAAAACAAAATCTTTTTCTTCTTTTAAATCCAAGGTATGTCAGTCGAATTTAATCTTTTCCGTTTGAATCACATTCGCCCAACGTTTTGTATCTTCAGCCATGAAGCCTGCCATTGCCTGTGGGGTTCCCGGTGTCGCCTCCATTCCGGCTACTGACAATCTCGCTCGAACTTCGGGGTCGAACAGCGCCTGATTCATGGCCCGGTTCAAGAGCGCGACAATCGGCGTGGGGGTGGCTGTTGGGGTCAAAATTCCGAACCAGCTTTGATAGTTGAAGCCAGGTACGCCGGCTTCCGCCACGGTTGGAACGTCAGGGATAGCCTTACTTCGAGTGGAGGAACCGACTGCAATTGCACGGATCTTGCCGGATCTAATTAGTGGCAGTGCGCTCGCGTCGACAAAGGTAAGATCAACCTCTCCGCGAATGAGGCTAGGCATGATCACAGGGGTACCGTGAAATGGGACATGCAGCATATCAATACCGGCCATTTGTTTAAGCATCTCCGTCGCTAGATGCTGTGAGTTACCAATACCCCCGGACCCGTAGATTAACTTGCCAGGCCGCGCCTTCGCCATGGCGATCAATGTCTTGACGTCCGAAATCTGTGACTTACCGCTGGTCACGAGCACCGGAGACATGTAGACGCCCATTGAGATAGGCTGCAGGTCCTTAACGGGGTTGAAGTTCAGCTTTCGATTTGAGGCTGCCAGAATCGTCGTCGATGGTGTTGCGACGAGAAGTGTGTACCCATCAGCAGACGCGTGTGCCACCAACTCTGTCCCAATGATGCTGCTTGCACCGGGCTTGTTCTCGACAATCAATGGCTTCCCTACTATGGTCGACATCTTGTCCGCGAGCACTCGCGCGAAGACATCTGGCGCACTGCCGGGAACAAACGGTACGACGATCCGAATCGGCTTTGATGGAAACGTGTCTTGCGCGTAGGAAACCCCAAAGAGATGCGATGCAGATGCGAGTAGTCCGGCGCAGAGGGCATGGCGGCGGTTCATAAGGCAGCTCCGAATAGTTGGAAAGCTTGAATGATGTGTGCCGTGCAGCAATCCTTACTGCCGCCAACACTTGTCCTCGAGTAGGCACAGCGATCCGCGCCAAGTCTGGCGCGGAAGTCGCGGTACGGTTCCTGCATTGATGCGAATGACATCACCTGCCTTCAACCAGGTTGCCGATGGGAAGCGTTTGGGTTACCGACCTTGCACCGAGGCGGTTTTAGACGAACTAAGCCTCTGGAAGGGAATTGGCCGGCTGATTTGTGTGCCCATAATTGGAACAGTGTTCCGATTAATAAATTATGATGCTTATGAACGCTGGGCGTCAAGGAGCCTGAGGGTGCGGGACGTCCGTGCGCGTGTTGCTGAAGGTGCTGAAGGGAGTGTTCGGCATGGCGACCGAGCGCCTGCGGGCGTGCGGACCCGATTGGGAGGCGCAGGCCGCAGTGCTGGCGAGCGCCTCGGCCCACTGGCTACGCCACACCGCCGGTTCGCACGTGACGGACCTGCAGATCGACCTGCGCTTTGTTCACGACAACTTTGGCCACAACTCCCAGTCGACAACGAGCGGCTACTTGCGCGGCGAAGAGAATGCACGGCACCAGGCAACACAGGAACGGCATCGGATCGGCTGGACTGGGAAGATGTAAAGCGCATCCGCGTGGCAAGCCGCGCGCTCATGCACATGGATATGAGCCGCACATGCGACTCAGCAATTGGGATGTGGCTGCTAAAATCGCCCCACGCAATCGCCACTAGGCACAACTGACAGAGCAGGCAGCAAAGGTCGAAACGGCTGCCAAGCCTCCGAAGAGGTCCAGACCGCCCCGCGCCCGGGAAGCCACGCCAGCCGATCCGGCAAAGCCGGTCGATCCGGTCGTCCACGCGATAGCCCGGCTGCAGCGGCGTTTTCCCCTAACCTTTCCGAAGAAACCGGCACCCAAGGTGCTGCTCAAGATTGGCATCTTCGAGGATCTCGTCCCATGCGCGCAGGACCTCTCCCTGAGCGAAGCCGACTTGCGCGAGGCGATCCGAACATGATGCCACAGCACCCGCTATTGGGAGTGCCTCATCGAAGGCGCATCGCGGGTGGATCTGGCCGGCCAGGATGCAGGGCACGTCCGAGCGGAGGATGCAAAACGTGCGCAGCAACTGCAAACGAGGCGTGCGCCGTGGGCACCATCCAAATCGGCGAAGGCGTCGCACGCCGTTGATGCGGCTCGATAGGTTGAAGTTTTGGCATGGGGGCGCGCTTCTCTTCGTGCACCAAGGTGCATGCGCCTTGGGCACGAAAAGCGGTCAAACCCAGTCTGTCTCGCACACGCAAGGCGTGCTCGAGATTAGTGACGACCTTGCCGTTCCCGAGCTTGAACAGCATGCCGGCAGAGACACCACAATGCCTCGCCGCCTCGCGCCTGGTCTATGGGCATTCCTTCGCCTGCCCGGGTGGCTCGAATGCGGTCACCCAGTTGGTGAATGGTGCAAATCGTCGCGCTCGAAGGTGTCGTCGGATCAGGTAGTGGTCGCGGCATGGAGGCCCGTCCCGTGAAGAAGCCAAACCAGCAGCGCGGGGGCCGCGGGCCATATTATTTCATGATCGTGAAATAATAATCGGAAACGAGATTGGCTTCCTTTCCATGCCGAGGGGGGCTGCCTCATGCCAGTCAGCGCTTGATGGTTGCACGTGCATCTTGCGTGGCACCTAGCATTGCGCAAGATAACAAATGTATTGGGGCCATCCTCTCGCACGTAGGTACTCGCTATATATTTTTTCCGGCATGCTACGGTGCCTGATATGACAAATCATTCTAAGTCATGACGCCTCCACGCATCTATACACTATCGTCACGCGTCGGCCGAGCACGAAGCCGCCCGACGAGAGTGCCGCCCTCCCCGACTGGGAGGCTTCGGTGGTGACCGCCCCATTGGTCGGCTTGATACGGCAGCGATGGGGGGATACTGGTCTCTGTGGGGGAAAGAGTTGAGACGACCAGCACGCGGGCGAAGATAGCGCGTGGCTCGAATGACTGTCGGAGCCATCCAAGCTATGGATGGTAGAAGGATTCCTGCAATATGCTTGCGGGGGCCTTCGGCATGGCCTTCTACCCTAAAGGGAGGATATGCCTGCTGAAACAGTGTGGATATGCTCGATTGAGGATAGAAGGGTTATTCCTGAGCATACGCAAGGGTATGCATCTCGAACCGGAATAACCAGATGCATACCTGCGCTTTTGCGCGGATGAGGGGTGAGCCTATTAATACGTGTGCATGTAGACCGCTTCGCGGTCAGGCAGCCAGGGTGGACGGTATGGAGCGTAGCGCTGCTCAAGCCCGCTTCTAGGGAAGGCGTGTGGGGTGGCGATCTGCGATTCGGTTCTCGCCCCTCCCTACGGAGCCCCTCCCTAAAGGTTTGGTCGCCTGAGGGTCGCCCCTCTCAATACGTTTTACCAATACGTTGCCGGACCGGAGCCCGTGCTCGACATAATCCTCCGAATCCTGCGGCTCCGAGTCCTGGCGAGCTTGAGCGAATAGCGCGCGGTGCCATATGCCCCTCGACCGACTTTCTGGCGCCTCTCCACGCGGACCAGAGCCCGTCCCGACCTCTCGACACACAGTCGGACCGGATCGCCCCTTCCCTATTCCTCGACTGCGATGGCCGCTAGAATCCGGTCATGCCCATATCGGGATGGTGATTTGCTCCGCTGCTGGTCGGGTTGCTGAGGCCATATCCATCCGTGCAGATCGTCCGCGCCACCTCCTGGCTGCAAAGTCTTGCCATCGACAAGGTCATTGCCTATCTGCCCGCAGAGCTTGCCCAGCGGGTGGGCGACCACAAAGGACATCAAGCCACGGTTTGGTGACTTGCAAAGCGGAATCGCTAGTCCATTGCGTCATTGAAAAAGCACCCGTTTGTGATTGAATTAGGTGCATGGAAAAGATGAACTTGACCGAGTCTGAGCGTGAACAGTTGCAGGCGGCGACTCGGAGCCGCACCGTACGTGCGGCAGATGCGCGTCGAGCGAGGCTGATCCTGCTGCTTGACGAAGGCATCGCGTGAGGCGATCATGCAACGGCTCGGTTGCGACTCGCGCTTCATTTCGCGATGGTCGAGTCGGTTGTTGGCCGAGCGACTGTCCGGCTTGTACGCGCGCCACCCTGGACGAGCACCGCTGCAGCCGCCCGAGAAGCTTGAAGCGCGCGTGCTGAACTACACGCTCAAGCGCAAGCCTGCGGATGGGTCCACGCATTGGAGTAGCTACAAGCTTGCGGCGGAATTGGGGGACGTGTCCGTCACGGCCGTACAGCGCATCTGGCGAAAACATGGCGTGCGCCTGCATCGATTGGACAAGCACATGATCTCCAACGATCCGGACTTCGAGATCAAGGCCGCGGACGTCATCGGCCTGTATCTGAACCCGCCAGCGCATGCAGTGGTGTTCTGCGTGGACGAGAAGACCGCAATTCAAACCCTGGATCGCAAGGACCGGATGTTGCCGCTGTCGCCAGGGCGCGCCGAGAGCCACGGCTTTGAATACAAGCGTAACGGCACGCTCAGCCTGTTTGCCGCACTCAATACGACAAACGGGCAGGTGATCGGCAAGACCGCGCCCCGCCATACCAGCGAGCAATTCGTGGCGTTCCTCACTGACGTTGTCGCCAGCCAGGGGCCGAAGCAGGAAATCCATTTGATCTGCGACAACGTAAGCAGCCACAAGACGGATCTCGTACGCACCTTCCTCAGTGAGCATCCCAACGTCCGGTTGCACTACACGCCGACTTACACGTCTTGGCTCAATCAAGTGGAGAACTGGTTCGCGCGCATTCAGCGCAATGTCATCACACGTGGGATCTTCACCTCGGTGAAGGATCTGGCTCGCAAGCTCATGCGCTATATCCATCAACACAACAAGGATCCCAAGCCAATCAAGTGGAAGTACGACGATCCATCGCGACGAATTCGTCCGGTGCCATTTCAATGACGCAGTGGACTAGCGCCGCGATGCGCCCCTCCAGCGCGCGAATGGCGGCTGGCTGCCGCCGCGAGCAGGTCGAGGCGTAATAGCCGCCCCTGGCGGAACTCGCCGCCCAGGGCTAATGCCGTGGCCAGTTCCATGTGCATCCAATTGGTCATGCGGTGCACGGCGCCGCGTGTCGTCAAATACGCCGGCGTCGGGCATGTAGCGCTCCCAGACCGCGCGCGGAGCGAGACCCTGCGCCACGGCACGCAGGTGCGCGAAATGTCCGCCGTGCAACGAAGCGCGCCGGCTGGCCTTTTAACTGATTAAACGGGACCTCAAGCGCGAATGTGGCGTCCATGCCGGCGCTGGACGCGTCCTCTGGTCCGGAGAAAAGATCTGCAATTGGCTGCGGATTTCGGCAAAAGCCGGCATCGCAACGCGCATATACCTTTGGCGGTAACTGAAAGCCCCGAAGCTCCTATGCATGAAGAGCGCCCCCGAAACGTGCGCGTCTAGTCATGTGCTGTATGGTGGGGCGGCGACGGCACATGCCAACTGATGAAGCGCTGTCAATACCCGGCCATTACATAGCTAGCCGGTCGCCACCCTCGCGGGTCAACCAGCATCCCTAGCCAAATTCCTGCGGCAAGTCGGGGCACGGCGGAATTCACGCAGTCAATGGCTGATGCGCTTGACTGAATCGACGAACGAAAGTCTTAAAGCGGTCTGTTACGGGATTCGCGAAGATATCTCTGGGATTTCCATCCTCCAGAATCTTCCCCTGATAAAAAAACAGCAATCTGTCTGCGACGTCACGAGCAAACTGCATCTCATGCGTGACGATAATCATCGTCATCCCCTCTTTGCTCAGGTCTCGAATCGTACGAAGCACTTCCTCCACCAGCTCCGGGTCGAGCGCCGACGTCACCTCGTCGAACAGGATTACCTTCGGATGCATCGCAAGAGACCGTGCGATGGCGATTCGCTGCTGCTGCCCGCCAGAGAGTCTGGAGGGAAAGCTACTGGCCTTGTCCGCAAGCCCCACCTTTTCGAGCAACGCCATACACTCGTCGCGAATCTCGGATTTGCTACGACTGTGGAACATCAAAGGTCCCATCATCACATTATCGAGTGCAGTTCGGTGTGGGAAAAGATTGTAGTTCTGGAACACCATTCCCGCAGTCGTGCGCAGCCGGGAAATCTCTGCCTCGGACTGGCGCCTGCGCACATCAGTCCCATCAACGTGAACGTCCCGATACCCAACCAACTTTCCATCGACGTAGATGTTCCCTTCCTGGAACTCCTCGAGAAAGTTGATACACCTCAGCAGTGTTGACTTTCCTGAGCCACTGGGACCAACCATAACGACAACCTCTCCCTCATTGACATCAAATGATATTTCATCGAGTACCTTGAGGCTTCCGAACCACTTTGATACGTTCTGCACTTGTATCATGGGGCGATTATCATCTTTCAAATCCATGCTTTCTCCTAAAAACCCTGCTTACCATAACTGCATGCTTAGTCTATTAATCAAATTTAAGCTTGTGCTGTAAGTGACTCGCAAACAGAGAGATTGGGTAACAGATGGCAAAGTAAATCAGCATTACACCAAAGAACACCTCGAATGCAGCAAGCGTTCTCTCCACAACTTCGCGAGAGGCGTACGTCAACTCCCAAACACCGACAATCGATGCGTAAGAGGTGCTCTTCACCGCAATAGATGCATTTGTCACCAGCGGCGGGGCAGCCAGCCTGAGGGCCAGTGGTAGCTGAACCTTCCGAAGAATCTGGCCGGGCATCATGCCGATACTCTTAGCCGCCTCGACCTGCAGCTTTGGCACCGCCAGAATTGCACCCCTGACAATATCCGTGACGAAGGCCGCGAAATATAGCGCCAGTGCAATCGCGGCGGCGAATGTTGGCGGCAATGTTACGCCAAGCTTTGGCAAGGCAAAGTAGGCCAGAAATATCAGTACCAGCACCGGTACTCCGCGGACGACGTAGATGTACGGCGTGATAATCCTCGAAGCGAACCGGGGCCCGACCGCTGCGATTGCGCCGAGTACCGTTCCCAGCCCAAAGCTAGCGACTACCGTGAAGACCGCCAACTGCAGGGTGACGGCGGCCCCCTGGAGAAGGTAAGGCAGTGACTCAACTAATGCCGACATTGCCATCACATCTTCTCCCGATAATGAGCTTCCAGTGCACGAAACACCAGACTCACCGTTGTCGTCATAAGTAGGTAGAACAGCGCCACGACGAGGAAGACCTCATACGAAACCGCCGTGCGTTCCATCGTTAGCTTCCCCGTAAGGGTCAGGTCTACAACACCGATGCCGGCAACCAGCGACGTGTCCTTGATAAGCACTGCAACTTGATTTCCAAGGCTCGGGATAACCTTCAATAGCGCCTGTGGAAGAATAGCTCGCAAAAAAACCGCCAACGGCCGCATCCCGATCGCTCGCGCGGCATCCCACTGCGTTCTCGGGATGGATTGAACCCCGCCACGCAGCACCTCCGCGAAGTAGGCACCGCTTTGGATGGCGATAGCCAACGCGCCACAGTAGATCCCGTCCAGGCGCCACCCCAGGAGCGGCAGCCCGTAATACGCAACTAGGATGAGAACAAAAGTCGGCGTATTTCGTAGAAACTCAATGGCGGCATACACCGGCGCGCGCAGCATGACATGCTTAGAGAGCCTCGGGATGAGAGCCAGCGCGCCTACCACCAGCGCCAGCGGCAGGCTTAGTGCAACTATCGACAGCGTAGTGACAAAGCCCTCGCCGAACGGGCCGAGTATTGCCTCTAAAGAACTCATCAACGGAGAGAACATCGGTCGGCCTCGTGATAGATACTTACTTTACGTAGTACTTGGCGTTCGGTGGAGCCTTGCCAAACCACTTCTCGTAAATCGTCGTGTATTCCGGGTAAAGCGAGCCACCACGCATTTCACCGACGTAAGTATCCAAAGCAAGCCACCAAGCAAAGTCGCCGGGCTTCATGAACACAGCGTTGTTAGTTGCGGCGGTCATCTTCTGCGTCAGAAGGCGTACGTCAGGATTCTGCTTCACGTACCAGAGTGCAACGGGTTCGTCCAGTTGCGCCGCATCCACCCGGTTCGCCTTGACCGCCGTGAACTGAGCGCCAGTGGAGTCCAGAACCACTGCCTTGGCCTTAGGGAAAAACTGCTTGGCACGTGCAGCCTGCACAGGGGTCGACAGAATAGCGGTAGAGTACTTAGGATTGTCGAGGTCAGCGAACGTTTTGATGGGAGAGTCCTTCTTAACCACCACGACAATTCCGGAGTCGATATAGCCCTGTGTGAACGCAACGCGAGCAACTCGGTCGGGAAGGATTGTGGCCACGTGGATGCCGAAGTCCACCTTCCCACTATTGACGTTTTCCCACCTGGCGGCTGAACTCTGCTTCACGAACTCGATGCGATTCGGATTGTCATCGCCAAAGAGGGACTTGGCGATAAGCTTGGCGATATCGATATCGAACCCGGTAAGGGCACCCTTCTCGTCGACGAATCCAAACGGTGGAGACTCGCTCGACACACCAACCACGACCTTCCCTTTCGAGAGCACCGCGTCCAGCTTGGAACTCTGCGCGTGGGCCCACCGAGGCGATAGCAGCGCGGTGAATGCGCAGACAATGGTTACAGCAATCAGTTTGAGTACAGATACCATGGCCATACGCTTGCCAGGTGAGACGTCTGTAGCAAAGGTGGCCGTCTTGATTCCGTTCATTGCATTTACTCCGTTGGTAGCTTCCGTCTTGAGCAAGCACCGCACGTCCGCGACAGTTGCGTTGGTGCAGTTCCGAAGGTACAAATACCTGTAGCGCAGTCTCGGTATCCAGCCGACGTGCGCAAAGCAAGGCAGGTCGCTGCATTGGGCGGCCTTGTCCTCTACCAGCTAAATATCGCAACACTCAGTTGTAGCCAAGCACGGCGATGCTCTTCAAGTCCTCATCATCAGTTCCGCAATCCAGCGGACACTGAACGGCGAACGGACGCTGCTTCCTTTCTGACTGCTCGTGCCTTATCGGCATTCGCTCATTACTTTCGAGTTTGCTTCGATCAAAGCTCTCGTTGTTCGAGTTCATTTCTGTTCTACCTATTAAGATGACAATATCAATGCATCTATCGCACTACGGGTCGAACGATTGCGCGAAGCATCTCAACCATCGCAAGATGACTAGAGACGGGAATACCGTCGACATTTGGGTCGATGATGCCGACGACGGAGTTAATCAACCCGACATCGACCCCGCGGCGCAGTAGTTCTGCCTCCAGTTCCGGGGTGTGGAGCAAACGTGCGTCTCCTTGCCGCATGGCCAACGCGGCGGCAATTGCGTAGCAGCCCCAGTTGGAACAAGCAGCGGTCACTAGGACATCCGCACCGGTTACGGCTCCGATTCCGGCGCCGCACTCACATGCACATTTGTCGCCGAATTTCACGTGCTTGCGGACCGCTTCCGCAATGAGGCCCATCCCAATCTCATTGCCACCATCGCCGACGGCAACGGTCGGGATGCCCCTCTTAATGGCTTCATCGAAGACGAAATCAATACGAGCTCTCTTCATGCCATAGTCGATTCCGCGCATGCTGTGATAAATGCCTTGCTCGTTACGGCCGACGCGTTCCGTTGAGAAAAACAAGACAGGTTTCAACTCGTCCAGGACCTGCGTGGCTGCGACCTTTGCTTCGTCGTCCTCAACCGGGAATGCCTGAAGTGACACGACTGCGAGACTGCCATCCTTACTCGCAATCCTCGCTTGCTCAATCGGCAGCACCGTGAGGCCTGCAGACGTCAACACTGCGCCCAGGCTATCCAGCAGTGTCGCTTCTGCCAGTACAACGCACAGGGCTTGCTTCGCGAGCGAGAGGGCGCGCACGATGGCTGCTGCGCCAGCGGGCCCGTCGTTCTCACCAACACTGGGAGAAATCCAGGCGCGGGATACGGAGCCCGTTGTCACCAGCACGGTAGAACCCTTTGGCACTGCCGCCAGTGCATCCGCCGCGGCTCCGACCAGGGGCTTACCAATCAGCGAACGCGCCGCAGCATGTAGGTGCTCAACCCCGCGCCCGCCGATGTCGAGTGAAACCAACTTGTCGAGGCGGTCATCGAACGCAGCGAGGTCAACTTTGGACGTGCTCGTGGTCATTGGGTGCCTCCCAAAATCAGTTTTGCCACTGCGTCCCTGTCGTGAATAATCTTGGCTATGGTGTCTAGCGACTTGTCCAAAGCGTCGATGACGGCTTCGACGCCGCCGACCCGCCGCAGCGCATCCAGCGTCGGCTTCAAGCGAACCGACACGCGGGCGCCCGGCTGACCATGCGTGTTTACGGTCAGCACACCGTGGTCACGGAGCAGGACCATACCCAACGCCGAAGTGGCCTCACACGGAACTACGACGGGCTTCTCATCCGTACGGCCTGCGCGCTCCATGAGAATCGCGAGGATGTCATTCTCGTCGACCATCGGTCCAAGGTCACTACGCTTGACACGCTCGTTCCCGAGTCGCTGCTGCAATGCAGTGACAAGCAGTTGGCCCGATTGCGATTCCTTCTGCAGGTCCTCTGCCGAGTACTTCTGAAGTGAACGCAGGACTGCTGCCGCGATGGGCGCGCGCGCCTCCATACCGAACTCGGACGCCTTGGCGCTGGCAGCGGTGACCAGGTCGGCGCGCCCAACCAGCACGCCAGCACGCGGCCCGGAGAGGCCTGCCTTGTCGCAATTGGTAATCGAGATGTCTGCACCGAGCTGGAGACTGAGCGCCCCCCCATGCAGGACTGGGCGAAGGCGAGCGCCGTAGGCCTCGTCGAGGAGAACAGTCGCATTACGGCGCTTTGAGAAATCCACCACTTGAGTGGTTACGTCGTCGTCCATCCGTTCAAGGCTGCTGGTGACCGTCGTCACGACAACAAGGCCCGGGCCTTCTGCTTCGATAGCCGAGCGCCAGTCCTTATCCCCCTGCACCTCCACGAGCTTCACCTGGGCGATACGCGCACCGCGTAAAACAGACGCATGTGAGCGCCCGCCGGCTGGCACAACTGATACGACGGTCTTGCCTGCGCTGTTCGCCGCGATGGCCGCGATAATGCCGGCGCTGGTCCGGTTGAAGACGGCCACGGTGTCTTCTGGCTTCCCACCCATATGGGCGATAGCGACTCTCCGTAGGTCGTTCGCGGCCAAGCCAGGGCCCACCCACTCCTCGCACAGCGTCAGCAGGTCGTCCGGCGACACGGGGAAGTCACGCTGGTTGCCAGTAAAAATGCCAACCGACTCGGGCCCAAGTTCACGTACGCGCTCCGCCGCTACGGCCTGCCCCTGCTGCAGGCGCCGTGCCTCATCCACGCTTGAGCGAATGATGGTGCCTCGTGCGAACCCCACTACGGGGTCAATAGGGTTTCCGAAACTATCTTTCGCCAGGCTATCGACGTCGGGGCGCTTGCCAGAAGAATTCTGCATACTCAATCCTGTTGTTTCCGATTCCACTGCCGGCATTCGTGCCGGCGAGTTCCGCTTTTCATCTGCTGAGGGGTCGTAGAGGTACACGCCCATAATCGAGAATCCATCCATTACTTCGACACTTTCACGATGCTGTTGAGAATGCCTACAAAGGCTGCATGTCCCTTCCAGTCGATGCCATCGACGGCGTCCTCTGCCAACGACGTGGCGCCATCTCGCGCACCTGATTCCACTGTTGCAGTGATGAGCTCTTTCTCAAGTTCGGGGGTATGAATCAGGTCTGGCATTTCGAGCGCTGAAGCCAGCGCCGCCGCTACCGCATAAGCACCCCAGTTCGACACGGATGCGCTGACAACGACATCCGTCGCAGTCGTTGTGACTACACCTGACGCGCATCCTCGCAGGCACTTTGCACCCAGCGGATGGACCGCGGTGATTTCGTCCCGGACGGCGCCAAATCCGACCTCGTTCCCACCGTCGCCGATCCCGACGGTGAGGATGTGACGGTTGCGAGCCACATTTGCTAGTTGATACACGTGGGCCACAGATTCGGGTTCGCGGCAGTCGCCTCGTACACCGTGGAAATAGCCCTCCACATTGGGGCCATCCCGCTCCACGAACAGGACAGCCGAGGGCTTTGTCTCGCGCACCATCAGTTCGGCAGCCATGCGCCCCATTTGCACGCCTTTGGGGAAGGCCTGCACTTCCACACTTCCCTTGCCCTTGAGTGTTCTGCGCACAACGTCCGCCACGGCAGCGACCGGGGACATATGCGCATCCTCTGTAATGAGTACGGCGCGCGCCCCGAATCCCAATGCAAAGGCCCGGGCGAGTACTGCTGCCCCCGGGGGGCCATCCGTTTCACCCAACGGGAGCTTGGGCGGGACACCAGCCCCGGTAGCAATCAACACCGTGTCGCCAGGTTTGACTGCTGCCAGCAGCTTTCTTGCGGCCAATGTCGTCAGCGGTAACCCGTGGTGCCGACGACATGCTGCATACATAGGCGCAACGTAGCCCGCGGGCAGGCCACCAGTTAAGGGGCGGATTTCGACCGTCATCAACCTGTCAAGGCGCTCGCCGACAATCTCATCATTGGGGGTATTCACAGCAGCATCCTCAAGCGTCAATCGGGTCGCGATACGTTTCTTTCGCGAGGAAGATGCAAATCATCGAAATGACAGCAGCCACCACAACGAACCACGACACGGCATGGGAGCTACCCGTTTGCGCAACCAACCAAGCGGCGATAAGCGGAGTGGGAGCGCTGGAGATAATCCCCGACAGTTGATAGGCCGTTGAGGCACCACTGAAGCGATACCGTGTCGGATACTGCTCCGCGTAGATGACCCCGTGCAGCGAGCCCGTAGCGGCGTGACCGATGCCGAGCCCGAGCGTAATGGCGAGAACAATCAGTACCGGATTGCCAGTGTTCAGGAGCCAGAACAGAGGAAACGCGTAGACACCAAGGAAGAGCGTACCGAAGCCGTACACCTTCAGCCGACCGATTTTGTCCGAGAGCGCACCGAAGACGGGCTGCATGAACAGGTCGACAGCGGCGCCGACCAAAAGCGCCGTGGAAGCGAGGCTCCGAGGCAGGTGCAACGTTTGCGTTATGTAGGTCAGCGCATAAACCGTGATAAGGAAGTAGCCGACGTTTGCTACGCTCTGGAAGAAGACCATTACAAGGGTCTTCTTCTTCTCATTCGCCCAGACTTCCTTAAGCGGCACTTTGCAGACTTCGCCTTTTTCAGCGAGTTTCTCGAATGCCGGCGGCTCGCTTACCTGAAGCCGGATGTACATGCCAACAACGAGGAGTGCGAGACTGAACAGAAACGGCAGGCGCCATCCCCAGGCGTAAAACTGCGCATCTGGCAAAGACGAGACCAGGGCGAATGCGCCAGAGGAAACAAGCAGGCCCGCTGGGACGCCCATCTGCATAGTGCTGCCAAAGAGTCCGCGACGCCCCTCCGGTGCGTGTTCGACGGACATCAGTGCTGCACCACCCCACTCACCGCCGAGCGCGAAGCCTTGCAGGACTCGCAGGAGAATGAGGAGACCCGGGCCCCAGTAGCCGGCTGACTCGAAAGACGGCAGCACACCAATGGCGGCGGTGCACAGGCCCATCAGCACCAACGTGAACACAAGCAGCTTCTTGCGACCCATTTGGTCGCCAAAGTGGCCAATGACCATGCCGCCCAGCGGACGGATGATGAAGGCAACTGCAAACGACGCCATCGAGGCGAAGGTCGCAAATTCTGGGGAAAGCCCATTGAAGAAGACTTTGGGGAAGACCAGCGCCGCCGCAGTCCCGTACAGGAAATAGTCGTACCATTCGACAGTCGTGCCGATGAACGAGCCGAGGGCCGCCTTAGTCGAGGCCGATCGTTCCTTTCGGCTTCCGACGTGAGGCGATGCAGTTGAAATGTGTGCAGTCATACCAAACTCCGCTTCGTGGACTTTCTTTATGCTCGTTGGCCGGCGTTGTAATGGCAGAACACCGGCCAACGGCTACTACGGTTAAACGTTGATGGTCACGCTCTTACGTGCGGTGTAGCTTTCCAGCGCACCCTCAATCGAGTACTCAGCGCCAATGCCGCTTTGCTTGGCACCGCCATACGACATCCCAGGAATCTGGCCACCGGCGCGGTTGACCTGGAGCCAACCCGCGTCAATCTTCTCGGTAACGCGCAGGGCTGTTGTCAGGTCGTTGGTGAATACGTAGGCTGCCAGGCCATACACCGTGTCATTGGCCCACGTCAGAACCTCCTCTTCTGTTGACCAAGGAATGGCGACCAAGACCGGGCCGAACACTTCCTCGCGTGCCACGCGCCAGCTGTTGTCCACACCAGTGAAGATGACAGGGCCAGGGAAGAAGCCCTTCGCGTCCTCGACCGTCGGCGGAACCGAGCCCGTCAGCGTCGTGGCGCCTGCATCAACGGCCTCCAGGATGAAGCTCCGGACTTCTCGGTAGCGCTCCGCATTGATGATTGCCCCGATGTCGGTGCTCTCGTCCAGCGCGTCACCGATGCGCAGGTCATTGACCTTCTGCACGACCTTGCCCATGACCGACTCGAACACGTCCTTGTGGACGTAGAGGCGGGAGCCGGCGGTGCAAGACTGCCCTTGGCGCGCGAATCGCATGGCGGCGATGATGCCGTTCACGGTGGCATCAATGTGTTCAGGCGTGGCAGCGTCCGGGTACACGATGCAAGGGCTCTTGCCGCCGAGTTCCAGGGTGGCGTGTCCAATGCGGTCTGCGACAGCGTGAGCCACCAACTGACCGACTTCCAGCGACCCAGTGAAGGAGACTTTCGCCACGTTAGGATGTGCCGACAAGGGTGCGCCAGCTTCAATGCCGGTGCCGGTCACCACATTGAAGACGCCCACCGGGAACAGGTCGGCGGCGAGTTCCGCAACCTTCAGCACGGCCAGGGGTGCGTCTTCCGCGGGCTTCAGCACCAGCGTGTTGCCGGTGCCCAGCGCCATGCCAATCTTCACTGCGGCCAAGACCAGCGGCGAGTTCCATGGGATGATTGCGCCGACGACACCCAGCGGTTCGCGCGTCGTGTAGCTGAACAGGCCAGGGCCCAGAGGCAAGGTCTCGCCTTTTTGCTCGGCGACCACGCCTCCATAGTATCGGAGTACTTCGGCTGCGCTTTGAACTTCAGGGCGGCTCTGCGTGCGCAGCGCGTTGCCGGTCTCAGCCGCCAGAACGCGGGCGATTTCTTCCACGTTGGCGGTAATACGATTGCCCAGCTCGGTGAGCAAGGCGCCACGCGAGCGCGATGCCAGCCGACGCCACTTCGGGAACGCGGCTGCGGCTGCGGCCACAGCGAAATTTACGTCCTCGGCGTCGCTTGCGCCGATGGTGGCGATAACGGTGCGGCGGCACGGATTCTCAACATCCAGCGTGCGGCCTTTTGCCGGGGTAGTCCATTCACCATTTACCAGGAGGCCGGTCTTGCCGGCAGCCGGAATGACGATTTCGGGTTGATTCGTTGCAGCGGGGCTATTCACGGGAATCCTCGTTCACTTGACAGTGCTTATTGGTTGGCTGCGGGCAGGCTCAGGCGCACGCCCAGCAGCTCTTCATAGAGTTCGTTGACGCTAGTGGAATCCTTGCCGCCCAGGCCCTTGGCTCGCGCGGCGTTGTACGTCTGGCGTACGAGCTGTCCGAGGGGCATCGGGAGGTTCGAGAACTCCTCCAGGCACAGAGTGATGTCCTTGTGCATGAGGTCAATGGCGAAGTTCGCCGGACGCTCTTCGGTGAACAGCGTCTTGGGCAAGTAGTCCAGCATCTTGCTGCCGGCCAGGCCTGCGCCAAACACATCACACAACACTGCGAGGTTGGCCCCAGCCTTCACGCTCGCGGCCAGCACTTCGCCCAAGGCGACGGTGTTGATTGCGGTCAGCAGGTTGTGGCTGAGCTTCGTCAATTGGCCGGCGCCGGTGTCGCCGCAGTGCACGATGCGAGTAGCCAGCACGTCCAGCACGGGGCGCGCCTGCTCAATGACGTCAGCTTTGCCGCCAATCATGATGACTAGCTTGCCATTCGCCGCACCAAGGACCCCGCCGCTCACAGGTGCATCGAGGAATTCAACGTTCTGCTTCGCACAAGTGGCGGCGATGTGTTTCGTCGTAGCCGGGTCGACCGTACTGAAATCGATGATGATGGCGCCGCTCGGAATCGTCTTGAGAACACCTGTGCCTCCGGTCACCGCGTCACGCAGGGTCTTTGGGCTGGGCAGGCTTAGCAGCACCCGTTCCGCGCCTTCCGCTGCTTCAGCGGGCTTGCTGGCTGCAATGGCGCCCTTGGCGACAAGCTCCTGTACCGCTTGCTGATTCGGGTCGAAGACGTGAACCTCATGGCCGGCGTCGATAAGACGATTTGCCATACGCGAGCCCATGCGACCCACACCGATGAAAGCGACCTTCATTTGTTGAAACCTCCGAAAAACTTGAGAGACCGAACTCCAGACTCATAAGCGCAGCAGGCCGGTCCAAGCACCCGCGTGTCGCAGCATTTCGTCGTTCGCCTATGAGTTTTCTGCCTGGTGAACAAACTATAGTTTTCTGGAAAAGGAAAAAAAAGACGACTATATTTGACGCCAAGCGTAATTTTTGATTACTCTTTTACTTGCACATTTTTGGACTGCTGGAATGCCCAGCCTGGGTGCAAGAATTGATGCGTCGCATGAACTTGCCTCTGGAGCACGGTCCGCTCGGGCGGGATGGAACGCGTTACGGTATGCGCTGCATAGGCTTGCTGGCTGTGGGTTTCTGGGGAACACTTTGTCGCGGCGCAGCAAAAACGGGGAAAACTGCGAACGGGATGTGCGTGTTTCGATGCTGGACAGACGCACCAAAGTGGACCGTTTTAACGCGAAAATTTTTTTGTCGTATTCGTCTTCCTAGGGTAAACGTTAGTTACCCAGGGCCTCGCATCCTCTGAGAGAACCATGCTTCACCTTGGCCGCTTGCATCTTCTTCACGAGCTATCAGTGCTCGGAACGATTTCCGCCGTCGCTGATGCCATGCAACTAACCCGTCCTGCAGTTTCACAACAGCTAGCGCTGCTTGAGCAAGAGCTCGCTACGACTCTTTTCGAACGATCCGGACGCAGTGTTGAATTGACGCCGGCAGGCCGGCGTCTAGTTGCCCGAGCGGCAGAACTCTTCGAAATGGTCGAGGACATCGAAGCGGAACTGGCCGCGGCCAACTCGCAAGTGACCGGTGAAATACGATTGGCTGCGTTCGGTTCACTGGCATCCAGCGTGGTGCCACAGGCCATAGCCAGCCTGGCCAAAGAGCACCCTCAACTGAGTGTGACCATCCTTGAACTCGAGCCTGCCGATGGTCTGAAGGCAGCCGCATCCAAGAAAATGGACCTCGCTGTCGTGGACGACCTGGTCAGTGCCGGCAACCTCGCTGCGCTACTCGAGTTCCACCCGTTATGCACGGACCATTTCGAGGCGGTGGTGGCCGCTGACCACAAGTTTGCTGGGAAGCGTTCCATCCAGCTCTCTGAACTCGCGCATGAACGCTGGGCATTGAACCAGTCTGCTGTGACGTATCATACGTTCCTGCTTAACGCGTTCCACGCTGCCGGCTTTTCGCCGCGTGTCATGAGCAGTTGCAGGAATATGGCAGCAACCCTTGAGATGGTCCGCACCGGTTACGCGGTGTCGGTGCTTCCTCAACTCGCCCTAAAAACGATAAGAAATGACCCAGAATTCTCCACGATTCCCATCCGGCCAATTCTCAACCGACGAATCTTCGTCGCATTACCAAAGGGAGCAGCTCAACGTCCGGCGGTCAGAGCAGTACTGACAGCTCTCGAGGCAGCAGTCCCGCCGGAAGCGGCCCTGACGGCACCCTAGTGTCGTTGGAATAAATGGCGACAGAGCGAACGTGGCCATTCGACGATGAGTTGAACTTCGTTAACACCACCATCTATCGTAAGATTTAATTACCCTTACAGTCAGAAATTATCGTCTTTTTCTTTCCTGAAGCCCTCTCTACTATTCCTTAGGAATGAAGCAGGAGGTGTCGTAGCCCTCGTTCGGGACCGACAGCCCGCACATTCCCACGGAGAGCAGCATGAGAGCACTAGTCAAAAGAATTCTTCCCGCCGCCTTGATGGGAATTGCGGGCCTAGCTGTGGCCCAGGATAGCTGGCCGAGCAAGCCCATTCGCCTTGTCGTCCCCTTCCCGCCCGGTGGTGCCGCTGACGCCGTAGCTCGTACGATTTCGGAGAAGCTTTCCAAGGAGTTGGGGCAAGCCGTCGTCATCGACAACAAGGCCGGCGGTGCAACAACAATTGCCTCTACCTTCATTGCACGCGCGACCCCGGATGGCTACACGCTCTACCTGGGCGGCATGAACCTGCATGGCTTAGATAAAGTACTGTATCCGGACATCTCATATGATGGAAATAAGGACTTCACGCCCGTCACGCGATGGGTTAGTTCGCCGCTGGTCATCGTCGCCAATAAGAGCTCTGGCATCAACACCATCGCCGACCTAATCAAGAAGGCTAAGGCGGCCCCCGATAAGGTCGCCTACGCGTCTGCCGGCAACGGCACCGTAACGCACCAAGCCGCGGTGTACTTCGACAGCGTAACCGGGGCGAAGCTCTTTCACGTGCCATATAGAGGTGGCGCACCCGGTGTTCTAGCGACTCTATCGGGCGATACGGCCGTGACGTTTGCAACGCCGCCTTCCGTTCTGCCAATGATTAAGGCGGGAAAACTACAGCCGCTGGCGGTCACCTCATCGCGGCGGTCGAGCCTCTACCCGGAAATCCCTTCGGTCCAAGAAGCTGGCATCAAGGGCTATAGCTACACGTTCTGGTACGGGCTCTATGGCCCGGCGAACCTACCAACCGCCATTGTCAACAAGCTGTTCCACGCAAGCCAGCGTGCTTTGGCCGACCCGAACGTGAAGCAGCAACTTGCGACACAAGGCATGGAGCCCGCACCCTCAGCCTCAATAGCTGAATTCAAGAAATTGATTGCAGAGGACGGTCCCAAAGTCGCCCACATTGCAAGCCTGAAGGGCAGCAAGGATTGACCTGATTGGAGCTGGATTGCCCCAACCAGGAGACTGTGTTCAGTGAAGCTTCACCCGCGGTGCCAAGAAGCGTCGCAACCGGTGGGCCATCAGGTCCAAGAGCATGCGCCGATATCCGGAAATGGTGGATAGATGCATCCGGTACAGCGACGCATACATTGCCCTGGCCATCAATCCTTCCACCAGCATGCTCCGGCCGACGAGGCCGCCCATGAGATTGCCAACCGCTCCGGAGCTGCCAACCGACACGAGTGAACCGAGGTCCCGATAACTGAACGTAGGCAGCGCGTCCCCACGAATCCTGCACTTAATGGCATTCACCATAAACGAAGCCTGTTGATGGGCAGCCTGCGCTCTGGGTGGAACGAACCGCCCCTTTTCCCACAAGCAGCTCGCGCAATCGCCAAGGGCGAATACGTTCGGATCGGTTTCGCTCTGAAGCGATGTGGTGACGTTCAGTTGTACTAGTCGGTTCAACGCAAGACCGTCCAGGAGTTCCATGACAGCTGGACCCTTGATACCGGCAGCCCACACCGTGATGTCAGCGGGAAACGTTGCCCCACCCCGTGTTGAGACGCGGTCTCCATGAACCTCCATCACAGAATCGCCGGTCATGATGTCAACACCAAGTCCGCGCAACAGGCGCGCCGTCGCCTCCGATACGCGTTCGGACAGGGCTGGCAATATCCGCGTCCCGGCCTCGACCAGGGTAATGTGGATGTCGCATCTTTCGTCCGCGCCATGCAGCCTGAAGTCGCGAAAGGCCTTTGCCGTTTTCTTGAGCTCCGCAGCGAGTTCCACACCCGTCGCGCCAGCGCCGATGATGACGACCTTGACCGGGCTTACTACACCTCGTGCCCTGCTGTCACTCTTCTGCGCGCACTTCCGCAACAGCCGACGTCGGAAGCGCTCCGCCTGCCACACAGAATCGAGAGAGATGGCATGCTCCTCAGCACCGGCAATGCCAAAGAAATGTGTCGTGCTACCTACGGCCAAAACCAGAGTGTCATATTCGAGCTCTCGTGCTGGAAAGAGAGGCTCATCGCCACCGTCCACGTCGGGCACCGCCGCGAGACGAATCGAACGCCTGCCTCGGTCAAGGCCAACGAGTTCCCAGCGAGCGAAGGTGAAGTTGTGCCAGTGCGCCTGCGCCGCGTATTCGAGGTGATTGGTCGCGGGGTCGAGACTTCCGGCCGCAACTTCATGGAGCAAAGGCTTCCAAACGTGCGTAGGGCACTTGTCCACCAATGTGATATGCGCTTGCCGCCGTTTGCCAAGTGTATCGCCCAATTTTGTCGCAAGCTCCAGACCTCCTGCGCCGCCGCCAACTATTACAACTCGATGCATGAATTCACCTCTGATTGCAGAAAATTCTTCGCGCCTGGCATTCTTGATGCCACGAGGAGAGCAACACAGATCTTCTGCTCCGCCCCATCATTTTGCGAATCTATAGCCTCATTAAAGAGGCCCCAGCGCGGGGCGTCCAGTTATAAAAAGTTAGGCAGCAGTGAAGCTAATCTTAAGCGTTTCGCCAAATTGGGGGATACGTATTCACACACCGAGTGCGCACGCACCGCCATGGAGCCTGAAAATGCTTGATGTTGGAAAGCTACGGCTTCTGCGTGAGCTATCGCAACGCCAGACCATGAGTGCCGTGGCGGACGCTGTCTGCATCACGGCATCGGCAGTTTCGCAGCAACTTTCAAATCTCGAGCACGAAGCAGGAGTGGCGCTAATAGAGCGTTACGGCAGAGGCGTTCGACTAACGCCTGCAGGAAAGAATCTGGTCGCGTACGCCGATCGTGTCTTCGCGGTATTGGAGGAGGCCGATGCAGAGCTCTCACGCATGCATGGGGTCCTTTCAGGCACTGTCAAGATTGCAGCATTCTCGTCGACGGCCGTTTCGCTGATGCCGCGTATCGTCACTGACCTAAGGGATAAGCATCCCGCTTTAAACATACATCTGCATGACTTCGAGCCTGCCGAAGGACTAGCGGCACTGCGTTCATGGCGCATAGACTTGGCACTCATCGACGATATGTTCATGTCAGCCCCTACCGACGTAGGTAGCATTGAGCGGCACTATCTCTTTACTGATGAGCTCTACGCGATTCTACCTTCTGGCCACAGACTCTCGACATCGCGTACGGTCCAACTTTGCGACCTCGCCTCGGAGAACTGGGCACTCAACGCTCACACGAGCGCCTACTACCAAGCGATTGTCACTGCATGTAGAGCCGCAGGTTTCGAGCCGTCGGTGAACAGCAGCTGTCGCAATGTCGAAGTCACCCTTGCCATGGTAGCGAGTGGCTGTTCTGTTTCTGTCCTGCCGCGACTCCTCACCCAACGGCGACGTGGAGAACTCTGTGTCAAGAGGCTATCCCCCACAATGACGCGGAAGGTCGATGCCGCCATCCGCGCAGGTAGCAGCAGCGACCCTGCCATCTCAACCGTCCTTGAGTCACTACGACATGCAAGCCGGGAGGTCTACGGGTAAACCGGTCAACAGTTTCCCGATTCTTCGCCCGAAGACGCGCAAATTCCGAACACACCGGACACCTCCTATGAAGAACGCATATCGAAAGGCGAAATCCTCACGGCGGAAGCCATTTACAAATGCAAATCTCCCCTCCGTACTCCTTGTTCGTGCGACAAGAAAGCTGCATGAAGTAACGCATCCTATCCATTAAATATCGAGAATGTGACCATGACCAATCAATTCGACCTTTCCAACGTTCGGGGCGAGTTTCCCATTACAAAGCGGATGCTCTACCTAGATTCTGCACACCAAACACCACTGGCAACCAGCGTACGCGCCGCGTTACACGACTTCTACTCGGAAGGCCACGACACGGCAGGTCCGAAGCCGGTGTGGCTTAAGCGCGCCGAACAGACGCGCCAACATGTTGCCAAGTTTCTGAACGCGCTCCCTAGCGAAATAGCGTTCACAAAGAATACATCTGAAGGTCTGAACATCGCGGCGAACGCTGTACCGCTATCCGCCGGCGACAATGTCCTGATGATTGAAGGCGATCACCCGAATAATGCCTATGCGTGGCTAAATCTGAAGCGCAAAGGTGTTGAGGTACGTTTCATCAAGTTGACGGCAGAGGTTGCGACAGCTGAGACGTTCGCACCGCATGTCGACGCACGAACCAAGGTCATCTCGCTGTCTCATGTGACGTTCCATGCCGGACATCGACATGACATTGCCAGCATTGGCGAGCTATGCAAGCAACGCGGCATCTACCTGGTCGTGGATGCCATGCAGTCAGTCGGTGTTATTCCAGTGGATGTAAAGAAGCTTGGCATCTCCGTACTGGCAGCAGGCACCCACAAGGGTCTACTCGTGCCGCAAGGCCTCGGTATCATGTATGTCAAGAGTGGTCTCGACGAACTGCAACCCGCCTACTTGGCAATGTCCGGGTTGGCCAACCCACCTGCCGACTACATCGCACGTACTGAAGACCTGGAGCTTCGCAAGGATGCTGGTCGATTTGAGATAGGCAACCTGAACCTGCCGGACCTGCATGCATTGAGTGCAGCCATCGACCTCATCGGCGGTGTCGGTGTCGCAAAAATTGAAGAGCACGTTCTGTCGCTGGGCGACCGCCTGATTGGACACCTCGACGAGCTTGGTATCCGGCTTGTCGGGCCGCGCACACGTCAGCACCGAACGCATATCTATGTGTTGGACCTGCCGGTCGACGAGTGGGTGGACTACCTTGCCCGTAACCAAGTACGCGTATCGCCAGAACGCGACGGCATTCGTATCTCATTCGCTATGTTCAATACTCTCGAGGACGTTGACCAGGTAGCGGAAATCATCCGGCGCGGCCTGAGCGCCAAGCGGACGCCGGTAGCGGCACAGGCTGGCTAATAAGCTGTTTCAAGTGCGACACGAGTCGCCGTCCGCCGCACGTCAAGCGGCATGCTGTAGAGGATGGCAAGCTCTTTCTTGCCTTGTCACATTCGACAACAATCTGAGTTGAGTATTTGAGGTTGAAGCCGTGACCTGCCGTGCGACCGGCAGTTGCCTACTGGCCACGTCATCTATACGAGTTCGTCGGGAAGCTGGCACCGAGACTCACGCCCGCGGCAACCGAGGGGGCTCTGCTCAATGCCACACCACATAACTGATGGTTAGAACGCGGCCTCGAATCCGCCAGAGCGTCGCTTCCACGTCTCTCCCAGAGTCGCGCAGAAGTGGCGGGAACAGGTTCCCAAACTGCGCAGCCAGCCGGGCTTCGAGGCCGTGTTTCTCCCCGGCGGCGCAGCGCCCGTGGCCGGGGCGCTGTTCCTGCAGCCGACCCTTGCGCAGACGCTCGAACGCGTGGCGCGCACCAACGGCAAGGACTTCTACACCGGCGAGACCGCCAGGCGATTCACCGCGTTCGCCCGCGAAACAGGCGGTGTACTTAGCGCCGAAGACTTACGCCTGCACGCACCCGAGTGGGTCGATGCCATACAGGCGCTGTACGGCGCGCTACAGGTAAGCGAGTTGCCGCCAAACGGCCAGGGCGCGGTGGCGCTTTTTGCGCCGGGCGTGCTCGCGCATCACGATGTCGCGCGCATTCCGGCCGACTGGGCGGCCTCGCTGCATCTCCAGATCGAGGCCATCAAACTGGCGTTTGCCGAAGTCGGGCCGTTGATCGGCGATACGGACTGCGCAATCGGCCACGTCCAGATGATGGTGCGCCTGGACGACTACGCGCAGAGCCCGCAGGCCATCGTCGACGCACCCCGCTTCAAGGTCGGGCCGGGGCGGCAGTTGGTGCTGGAACCCGGTTTTCCTGCCGATACCATCTCGCGCCTCGCCGCCCTGGGCCACGACGTGGTCGCCAGGACCGACAGCACCTGGATCTGCGCTGCGCCCTTCGTGACGGAGTGCTTTTCAACAGCCTGCTAGGGAGGGTGCTAACTCATTCGCCTGCGGGGACGCATCATGAACGTAGTTTCCAGCGACAATAGGTGCATGAAACAAACCGACCTTGGCCTGGACCTGAGCAATCGCCGTACGCGCAAGCGCATGTTTCTTGACGAGATCGAACGCGCGGTGAGCGCAACCGGTACAGCGTGCCGGCCTTGTTTGCCAACCGACCCATCAGCCTGCGCGTGTATGCCTCGCGCCTGGTGTTCGTGGCCGAGGGCCAGGTGATTGCGGAGCATAGTCGACACATCAACCGCAGCCACTGCCCGGGCCGAACCCTCTACGACTGGCGCCACTACCTGGCGGTGCTGCAGCGCAAGCCGGGGGCCTTGCGCAATGGCGCGCCGTTCGCCGAGCTGCCGGAGGGCTTCCGGCGCTTGCAGTCCATCTTGCTCAAGCGGGTCGGTGGTGACCGGGAGATGGTCGAGATCCTGGCACTGGTGCTGCTGCACGATGAGCAGGCAGCATCGTCAAATCCAGCCCGTCCATCACACGCAGGGCGTGCTCGAATGCGGTCACCCAGTTGGTGAATGGTGCGAATCGTCGCGCGCGACGGTGGCGTCGGATCAGGTAGTGGTCGCGGCATGGAAGTCCGCCCCATAAAGCAGGCAAGCTAGCGTGGAGGCTGCTGGCCAGATTATTTCATGATGGCGAAATTATTATCCGAATGCAATTGGCTGTCTTCTATACCTATGGGAAACAGCCTCATACCAAGTCAGCGCTTGATGGTTACACGCAAAGCTCGCGTGGCACCTAGCATTACGCAATGCTAGCAAACGTATTGGGACCATCCTCTCGCACGTAGGTACTCGCTTTATATTTCTTCTGGCGTACTACGGCGCTTGATATGACAAAGCAAGCTAAGCCATGACGCCTCCGCTACCCTATACACTCATGTCACACGTCGGCTGAGCACGAGCCGCCCGACGCTAGGGCCGCCCTCCCCGCCTGGGAGGCTTCGGTGGTGACCGCTCCATTGGTCGGCTAGATACGACAGCGATGGGGGGATACTGGTCTCTGTGGGGGAAGAGTTGAGACGACCAGCACGCGGGCGAAGATAGCGCGTGGCTCGAATGACTGTCGGAATTGCTGCAGTTTTGGCGATGGAAGGCTCCCTGAGCTATGCGTGCCAGGGGGCCTTCGGCTGTCCCTAGCAACTCTAAAGGGAGGATATGTTTCCTTAAAAAATGTTTGGAGATCCTCAATTGAGGATAGTAGGTTATTCCAAAGCTTACACATATGTATACCTCTATCCCCCGGAATAACCAAATGCTTACTTCGGTATTTGTTTGCAATGAAGGATGAGGCTAACTATACGTGTGCGTGAGGACCGCTTCGCGGTCGGGCAGCCAGGGCGGAGTATTGCTATTGTGATGCCGCCCGATATTCCCGCCGATTGCGTTGTGTGTTGCTTGCCCGTGCAGCGGTCCCTGGTAAGCACATAGGTCCGTCAGTCTACAGCTCCGTCGCCCCTCTTCGCCCCCCTTCTCCTTGTCGCCCCGTCCGTGCCCCCCCCCCGCCCCGGCCTGTTGCCAGTTCTCGGCCAAAGCCGCCGGTCGCTTCCTGCCTGCAGGCCGGGGAGACCGCGCGCCGGGCTGACGCCATAGGGTGAATCCGGGCACTTCGCTCGGGTGTGGCAAAGTAACATACCGTAGATGCCAAATTCCACCCAATTCCGAGCCGTTTGTACATGTGGCAAGTTGATCCTACCTCTCTTCGCCTTTTTATCGCGGTTTGCGAAGAGGGCACCATCGCCCGCGCCAGCGAGCGAGAATTTATCGCCCCCTCCGCGGTCAGCAAACGCATCGCCGATATTGAAGACGGCTTTCACACCCCTTTGCTAATCCGCAGTCAACGCGGCGTAACGCCAACGCCGGCGGGAGAAGCATTGCTGCGCCATGCACGCCAGATCATGCGCGACATTGAACGCCTGCATGCCGAGTTGGGCGAGTACGCCGATGGTGTGCGTGGTCATGTCCGCATGCTCGCCAACGTTTCTTCCATGGTTGAATTCCTGCCGGAGGAACTGAACAGCTTCCTCCAGCAGAACCCCGGCATCCAGGTGGACCTCGAAGAGCGCATCAGCCCTGATGTCGTCCGCAGCGTAGCGGAGGGTAATGCCGACCTCGGGATCTGCCGCAGTTATGTGGCAACCGGTGATCTCGAGACTATCCCCTATCGCGCAGATCATCTCGCCGTAGTGGTCAATGCGCATCATCCGCTGACCGCCAGCCACACATTGTGCTTTGAGGACACCCTTGATTACGATCAGCTTGGTCTCTCATCGACTACCTCGCTGCACACGTTGATGACCCGCCTCGCAGCCGAGAAAGGCCGCACCCTCCGAATCCGTACCCATGTATCGACGATAGACGGCGCCTACCGCCTAATCCAAGCCGGGCTGGGACTCGGCATCCTGCCGATTGAAGCCGTAGGGCGTTATGCCGAAATGTATGGCCTGCGCGCCATTCCCCTTAGCGACGCTTGGGCAACCGGCCAATTCGTGATATGCGTGCGCAATACAGATTCACTCTCGCTGGCAGCGCGCAAGCTTTTTGATCATTTGCTGGCACGCGTCCCCGCGCCTTCCTCCCCCACCCCCTCCTTGCCCTGACCGGGCGGGATAGCCACCATCGCGAACCGCGATGGACTCGCTCGCCAACCACGTCTTTCCCCTAGTAGGCACGCCCGGTTAGCCTCGAGTCTCAAAGAAATGCATCAGGAGACTAGGCATGGCCGTTCAAGGAAACACCGTTGTCGTGAATGAAGTTGGTCTGCGCGACGGCTTGCAGGCTGTCGTGCGGACCATGCCGACGATTGGCAAGCAAAAGTGGATTGACGCCGCCTACGACGCAGGCGTACGGCATATGGAGGTGGCTTCCTTTGTATCGCCGAGGCTTCTGCCGCAGATGGCGGACGCAGCTGAAGTGATCGCGCACGCGCGCTCCCTGCCAGGGCTGGTGATTACGGCGCTCGTGCCCAATTTGCGCGGCGCAGAAATGGCAGTGACGGCTGGAGCGCACCGCATCGTTGTCCCGATCTCCGTCAGTATCGAACACAGCTTGGCCAATGTCCGCAAGACACCCCGGCAAATGATCGACGAATTCCGCAGCATACGTGAGTTGCTGGACGGCGATCCTCGCGGCGCTACAACGACTTTAATCGCCGGCTTGTCGACCGCATTTGGCTGCACGCGCCAGGGTCACGTCCCGACTGCCGACGTGTGCGAGATCACGCGGCTGTCGGTCGCAGCCGGATGCGACATGCTCTCCCTGGGCGACACCACCGGCTACGCTACGCCGGGCCAGGTGGGGAGGCTCATCGACGCCGTGCGGGCAGTGGTGGGCGAGATGCCCATGGCCCTGCATTTCCACGACACGCTCGGCATGGGCCTGGCCAACACCATTGTTGCGATGCAGCACGGCATTCGCGAATTTGACGCCTCGCTCGCGGGGCTTGGCGGCTGCCCGGCTGCGCCGGGCGCATCGGGCAATGTCACGACCGAAGATCTGGTCTTCATGTTGGAAAGTATGGGGTATTCCACTGGGATCGACATTAGCCGGCTGGTCGCTTCTCGCGCTCTTCTGGAGGAGTACCTGCCAGGCGAGCCGTTGCACGGCCACATCGCGCGCAGCGGTCTTCCGAAGAACTTCGCAGACGTGCTGCACGACGGGGTAGCAAGCGAGCCCGCGCCTAAACCGGTGGTCGACACTGAGGCCGATCCCGCCAGGCTGCCGCTTGAGGGAATCCGTGTGGTTGAGATGTCGCACATGGTGATGGGACCCACTTGCGGGATGATCCTGGGCGACCTCGGTGCCGAGGTCATCAAGATCGAGCCGCCGCGGGGCGACGGTACGCGCCGCCTGCTTGGCGCCGGCGCGGGCTTCTTCCGCACCTTCAATCGCAACAAGAAAAGCTTGTCGCTCGACCTAGATCAGCCGGCCGGTCGCGAGGCGCTGCAGCGACTTGTGGCTACCGCCGACGTCTTTATCGAGAACTTTAAGCCCGGCCGCATGGCCGAGTTGGGGCTTGACTACGCCACGCTACATCAAGAGAACCCGCGTTTGATCCATGTGTCGCACAAGGGATTCCTTAGCGGCCCTTACGAGGATAGGCTGGCGCTTGACGAGGTGGTGCAGATGATGGCCGGCCTAGCCTACATGACTGGACCAGTGGGCCGGCCGTTGCGTGCAGGCAGCTCGGTCAATGACATCATGGGTGGCATGTTCGGCGCCATTGGTGCCCTAGCCGCGCTCTACGCGCGCGAGCACAGCGGTGTCGGCAAGGAAGTCCAGAGCGCGCTGTTCGAGAACTGCGTTTTGCTATGCGCCCAGCATATGCAGCAGTTCGCCGTAACTGGCCGGCCCGCGGCGCCGATGCCGGAGCGTATCAACGCTTGGGCCGTGTACGACGTATTCCAGTTGGCCGGCGGCGAGCAAATGTTCTTGGCGGCGACTGGCGATGGCCAGTGGAAGTCGCTATGCGACTTGCTCGGACTCGGCGCTTTGCTGGCCGACGGGACCCTGGCGACCAACAATCAGCGTGTCCTAGCCCGTGAGCGCATCTTGCCCATCGTGGCAGGAGCCTTACGTGAGACCGATGTCACCACGCTGGCCTCGCGACTTGAGGCCGCCAAGATACCCTTTGCTGCCATCCGCCGGCCCGAGGAACTCTTTAACGATCCGCATCTACTCACCAGTGGCGGCCTCGCAGACCTGATGCTAGACGATGGCTCCACTACGCCGATGCCGCTACTGCCGTTCTCCCTAGATGGCAGTCGTTTGCTGCCACGCCGGGCAATCCCGACGATTGGTGAGAACACCGGCGAGGTTCTACTCGGCCTCGGCTATAGCGAAGCGCAACTGCGCGAGCTTGTTGCTTCCGGTGTGGCAAAGCTGGGCGACGCGTCGGCTTACACTGCCGATGCTGCCTGAGTTCACCATCCAGCCAAAGGCAAGGAGACGAGCATGACAATCTACCGTTATGGCAACCACACGCCGACCATCCACGAAGGCTGCTACGTGGCCGACGCCGCTACAGTCCTCGGCAAGGTTACTCTACGCGAAGACAGCAGCATTTGGCCGCAAGCCGTGCTACGCGGAGACAACGAAATCATCGATATTGGCCCGGGCAGTAATGTACAGGAAGGCGCAGTTCTGCACACCGACACAGGCTTTCCACTCACACTAGGAAGCCATGTGACAGTGGGGCATCAGGCCATGCTCCACGGCTGCACGGTGGGTGACGGCACCCTGATCGGCATCCAGGCCGTAGTGCTGAACGGAGTGGTTTTCGGCCGCAACTGCCTAGTTGGCGCTGGCGCGGTTGTCACCGAGGGGAAGGTCTTTCCGGACAACTCGCTAATACTGGGCGCCCCGGCCAAGGCCGTGAGGCAGCTTAGCGAGGCCGATATCGCAGGGCTGCGAGCGAATGCCCTCGACTACGTACAACGCGCCCGGCAGCACAAGACTAGCCTTGAGCGCATCGGCTAAACGATCGAACAACGCGGTGCAAACAGCTAGCGCTTTCCCTGGTGCTAGTACGGCAAGGGCAGCAGACCCTCATCAGCCTACAACAACTGCAAATGGAGACAACCATGCATCCCATCCTACTGCGAGCCACTGCTCGCGTTGCCGTCGCCTTTGCGTTGGCCTGCTGCACCTTGCCATCTCACGCCGCGGACAATTACCCAAGCAAGCCAATCAAGATGATCGTGCCGCATTCACCGGGCTCGACCGCAGACATGGTGGCCCGTACCGTTGCAGAGGGGCTGGGCAAGCGGCTGGGCCAACCCATCTATGTGGAGAACAACGCGGGCGCTGCTGGCATCCCCGGCACACGGCAGCTAGCCACTGCCGCCCCGGACGGATACACCATCGCCATCGTATCCTCGAACCACGCCACGAACCCTGGCCTCTATAAGCATCTTCCCTATGACTCGATCAAGGACATCACCCCGATATCCATCGTAGGTACCTCCCCAATGGTCATGGTGGTAGGTGGCAACTCCCCCTACAAAGCCGTGCAGGATCTCGTGGCTGCGGCTAAAGCCAAGCCTGGCGGTATCAGCTTCGGTTCTTCCGGTAAGGGCACCATATTGCATCTGGCCGCGGAGATGTTCCTCGACAAGACCGGGGTAAGAATGCTTCATGTGCCGTACCGTGGCGTCAGCACCATGATGACTGACCTGATGGGCGGGCAGATCCAGATGGCGTTCCTAGGTATTCCTTCCGCACTGCCGCAGATCAAGGCAGGTAAGCTGGTTGCGCTGGGCGTCACCACCACGCGCCGCGCCGAGAGCTTACCAAACGTGCCGACGCTGGGGGAGGCCGGCGTCACAGACTACGACTATGAAGCCTGGGTGGCCTTAATCGGGCCAGCCGGCCTGCCTCCTGCAATCACCGAAAAACTACAAGCCGAAGTCGGAAAAGTGCTCGCGACACCTTCCGCCCGGGAAGTACTTAGTGCACAGGGCTTCGTGCCGGTAGGCAGCACACCTGCGGTTGCTTCGCAAGCAATCAAAAGCGAGATCAGCAAAAGTCTCATCCTGATCAAGCGCGCCTCCATTTCCGCCGAATAGTCCCGACGGGACGGGATCTAGTCTCAGCCTCAGTACATCCCGCTGGCGATGCAGGGATGCGGGGCCCCGTCAAAGCATAACCGTAACTATTCAGCAGCCGGGGATAGGCGAAGTTGGGCAGCCAAAGAAGGTGCAGGTCAACGCCGTGAAGAGCTCACGCTGCTGCTTGCGCAGCGTGGCGAGGTAAGAGCGGATGGTGCAAAACGCCTGCAGCCCATGTATGACGCGGAAGCCTCCGGAGATCTTCTGTTTGAGCTTGGGCATGCGGATATCCCGTGCTTATCCACGTGACAGAATATGGGAGCACTCGCCCGTTACCCGGTAACTGGCGAGCCTACCGGCTCGCCTTGAATTAGAGATCCCATTGCTCCGAATCCGGATCGAGCCGGCGCACGATGGCGTCGTCGGCTCGACCGTGGCTCTTACGCTGAAGCCGGCTTCCCACTTTCTCTTTCATCCTCTGGTCAACTCGGCGACTGTCTCGATCTGCAGCAACGGGCTTTCACGATTTCTGGACGCCATAGACCATCCCCCAGAGTTTGTGGCAGTTCCTCGACGCGCCCTCGAGGTCAGCTAGTCGAGAAAATTGATGGCGCTATGCGCTAGACCTCACCGCGGCGCTCTTCGAGGTCTAGCGCAAGAGCGCTTCAGAACTTCACATAGCCGTTCAACCAGACCGTGTCGGTGCTTGCGGCATTTCGGCTGTAAACGCTACGTTGCCAACTCAGGAAAGCGCCCCATTGCGGGGTGCCGAATCCGACTTGGGGACCTACGGTGATCGACTTGGTGCGATGGCCATCGCCAAACGCCGCAGCCCCATTCTGTTTGTCGTCGGTTAGCTGTGTCGCCAGATAGCCGCCAATTCCGACCAGCCATATCTTGCCGATGTGGTAGTTGATGCCGTAGTCAGCGACTAATTGAACCCCAGACCGATAATCGGTCGCGGGGTTTTCCCCGCTGATGTTCAGGTTGATCTTGGAACTCACTTCAAGCTCTCTGACGGGGAACCACGTAAACGAGTACGCCAGGTAGACGGTGTTTGCATTGTTCCCCGGGTTAAACGCCCGATTCTTGTCGTAGGATCCCGTGCGCGGCACAAGATCAAGCTCAACTGTCTGGAACAGTGCCGGAGACTTCCAGCCAAGCAGTACACCAAACATCGGATCACCGACCCCCCGCCCGCCGCTCGAGAACCCGAACGACGAAAAATTCAGTGTTCCGTCGACATATGGAATTGCGGCCTGCAGGGCCAGATTGCCCCCCAATACGGGTTCCTCAAAAACATGGACCATGCGAATCGCGTGGGCCTGAAGGCTCCCGTCAACACCGGGAGGCGATGCCTCTCCATTCCCGCCGCGTAAGGAGCGGATGCTCTGAAATTTGTTGTAGCTGTATGCGTAGGTCCCCGGATCTCCGAGCAGGCCACTCATTACCGTCATGAGTCCGCTCGGGTAGCTTGTCGTGCCGTTTTCAAGCGCACTCGCGGTATGGGTGTAACAGCATGCCGCGACTGTGCACGCCAGACTGATGCCTTTGATCTTCATGGTTGTCTCCTCCGAATATGTCTTGTTTTGCGCAGCCAGGCAGTCCGGCCACGACACACCAACACCTAAAAGTATTTTATACGTACCGTATCGTATTTAATTTATGCAAAGTGCGACACGCCCATAGTGGCTCCCTAGCTGCCCGGCCGTTCAAAAAGCGCTCGTTGCAGCAAAACGCAGATTCGATCCCCTTCCAGTCTCAACGGTAGCGCAGTCAGCCGCATGCCGACGCACGGTCCCGCGACGCACAGACCGTCGCTGATGTTGAACCGTGCGCCATGACCATGACATGCGATGAACCGCCTGGCGGCATCCAAGTACTCATCCTTCCGCCAGGGCAATGGCGACATCGGCCAGTGCGGGCATGAATTGACATAGGCGTACAAGCCGCTGTCTGCGCGCACGACGAATGCTTGATCTTGCCCCTTGTCCTCGCCCCCTACACCACGAGCGCCACCAACCTGCAAGTCGCTGAGCCGGCAGACAAAGGTCCAGGTGCCCGCGTCATATCCCATCGATTTCTCCGTGGTCTAGTCGATCGGTGCAAAGCTCGCCAAACACCTCACAAACTTCAATTTCGAAACGAAACGTATAGCATCATATTATTTCCATCTCGCAGCAACTACAAGGGTAAGCCCACAGCCAGTCGCGTAGGGACAAACCCTGCCTATTGACAAACGATACGTATCGTATAGATTATAGACCTATCCCCATCCGGCGCAGCGCACCTACTTTGCGCAAAGCGCCTACACCATCCTCTAGGAGTCTGAAGAATGAAGCTTGGCCGAATTGGTGTTCAAGGTCCTGACGGCAATGTGGCCCGTCTCGTACTTGTCCTTCCCGAAGAAGGACGCGTGATTGATCTGAAGAAGGCAAAGAGCCTGGCTTTACGCAGCAACGGCGCAACGCTGGAGGCGGCGAATCGCCTCGCCGAGGCACTTTTTCCCCAGAGCATGTCGGCTGCGATCGCTCTGGGCGATACGTTCCTGCAAGCGGCGCGAGCCGTCGATGCCGAGCGCAGGGACGAGGCGTCGGTCGATTTGGGAAGTGTAAGCTGGCTGCCGGCATCGGACCCCTCGGTCGTCCGCGACGGCCTCACCTTTATTGGTCACATCAAGGGCTTCCACGAGAAGATCGGCCATGCGCCGACCCCAAGCCTTCTGCAAGTTCCGGGCTACTTCAAGGGCACCCCTCACACTGTCATTGGTCATGAGGCCGAAGTTCCGTGGCCTGGCTATATTGAGCACATGGACTACGAGCTGGAACTGGGCTACGTCATTGGCCGCCGAGGCGGCAATCTGCGACCCGAAAGTGCGCGCGATTACCTGTTCGGCATCACGATCTTCAACGATTTCAGCGCCCGAGACCGACAGGCTATCGAGATGCCAATCCAGATGGGGCCGACCAAATGCAAGGACTTCGCCTATGGTATCGGCCCGTGGATTACCACAATTGATGAATTCCCAGATCTCGATGCCATCCCGATGGAAGTCCGGGTCAACGGAGAAATTTGGGGGAAAGGCACCAGCGCCAACAAGCTTTGGACCGTCGAAGAACTGATAGCCTGGTCGAGCCTTGGGGAACAGCTGGAGCCGGGCGATGTCATCGGCTCTGGCACGATGGGCGGCGGATCCGCCCTGGAACTTGGGCGCAAGCTTCAGCCGGGCGACGTTGTCGAGCTTGAGGTTGGTGGCATCGGTACGTTGCGTAACCGCTTTGGTCAGCCCCAACCGGACCTCTGGTGGCCGGAAGAGCGCAAGCCGTTCATGTAACAAGCTGAACGTTCGGAGCGTAGCGGGGGAGCTTTCAGCGGCCCTGGCGCTCCGGACCAAGCTCCGCACTAAGCCGATGCCGTGCATCCCTCGCCAGGGACGCACGGCGGCAACGTATTATGAGACGACTTGACTTATAATTGCCGAATATCTACGACACGACGTGCTCCAGGGACACCCCAATCATGACCGCATCCGCAACCATCGTTCGAAGAAGCGTGGGTCGACCGCGAAGTGAAGCGACGCGCACGGAGATTCTCGCAGCGACAATCCGTCTGCTCGAAACGCAAAGCGTCCAGTCCATTACCATCGAAGGTATTGCGCGTGAAGCGGGGGTTGGCAAGGCAACAATCTACCGCTGGTGGGATTCAAAGGCTTTGGTGGTCATCGACGCCTTCATGGAGCATCACATCGTCAAGACGCCTATGCGCCGCGATCTACCGCCCGGTGCAGCAATCGCGCAGCATCTTCGCTCGCTGATTCACGAGTACGCTGGCTGGTCGGGAAGGATCGTTGCACAGATCATTGGCGAGGGGCAATCGGACCCGTCGGTACTCAGGGAGTTTCGAGAGCGGTTTCACTATGGACGCCGCGCAGTCGTCCGTGAAACGCTCGAGGCTTGGCGCCAGGAATCAAGTATCCCTGTCCCCACGCATATCGAGACCTTGAGCGATCTGCTGTACGGTCCCGTCTACATGCGCCTGCTCCTCGGCCATGGCCCACTTGATGACGATTTCGCCAACGACCACATCAGCTACGCATTTTCGCTTCTTGGCGTAGATCTGAAGCTCCTTGAGGATGGCGCGAAGCGGGCGACACGACCTCGCACGTCGCACAAGGCGACCTCGAAGCGGCCGGCAGCCTGAATCCTACTTCAATTGCCTGACGAGCCAAGGCGGTGCATGCGCCGCCTTGGCTCTCCCGACTCCCTTAGAAGTTCACATCATTGGGACCTTTCAGTCCCAGCATTTCGCGGACGTCGTCAGGCGCTGCTATCTCCATCCCGAGTTCCTCGAGGATACGCCGGATCTTCCGGACCTGATCTGTATTGGATTGCGCGAGCTGGCCACGGCCGATGTAGAGGCTATCCTCCAACCCGACTCGTACATTCCCGCCCATCAAGCTCGACATCGTTGCGATGGGCATCTGATGCCGCCCCGCGGCCAACACCGACCAGTGGTATGCATCCCCGAACAGTCTGTCGGCGGTCCGCTTCTGATGAAGCAAATCTTCCGCGTGCGCGCCAATGCCACCACGCAAACCAAATACCGATTGAATGAATAGCGGTGGCTTTACCAACCCACGCTCCAGGAAGTACTGCAGCGTGTAGAGGTGCCCGATGTCATAGCATTCGAACTCGAACCGGGTGCCGCCTGTATTTCCGATCTTCTCAAGAATCCATTCGATATCGTCGTACGTGTTGCGGAAGACGAGACCTTTCGTGCCGCGCAGGAACGGCTCCTCCCAATCGTACTTCCACTCGCGCTTGCGCTCTGCCATTTCAGACAGAACGAGGTTCAGAGAACCCATATTGAGCGAACACATCTCCGGGCGCAGCTCCACCCCAGCCTGCGCTCGCTCCTCGATCGGCATGGTGGGACCGCCACCTCCTGTCGAAATGTTGATGACCGCATCAGATGCGTCTTTGATCGCTCCGACGAACTGGCGGAAGATTGCCGGATCCCCGGTGGGACGGCCATTTTCCGGATTCCGCGCGTGCAAATGCACAATGGACGCCCCGGCTTCGATTGCCTCCAGCGATTGAGACGCAATCTGCCCCGGGGTGACAGGCAGATAATCGGACATCGACGGTGTATGAGCGCCACCCGTGACCGCACACGTGATAATGACCTTCTTCATAGCGGCTCCCCTTCTACCAGGTCCAGCAGCACGAACGCCATACGGCACGGCCTGTCGGAGCGGTTAGCCCAACTGTGATTTGTGGCACGCTGGATGAGGACGTCGCCTGCCACCATGAGCTTTTCGCCGTCATCCATCAGTGCCCAGATCTCGCCCTCAAGAACGAAAGCGTAGTCAAGCGATGCCGTCTTATGGAACCAGATGTGGCGTGCATTTTCGTCCTTATCTCGCACACCATTCTTGTCCAGGAACTGGCGCAGCTCATTCTCGTCGTACGTGGCGTCAGGCGGAAAGTCGACGATACGCAGCAGCGAGCCGCCCTTCGAATGAAAGCCGCAGTCGTGCCCAGGAGGCGCCGGCTCCTCGCCAGGCGCCCGCCCCTCTCCCGTGATCCATACCACCTGAGCGATCGGTAGACCCGGTCTCATCACAACATTCGGGGTTGGCCCGTCTGAAATGAAACACGACTTACCTTGTGCGTTCTCGCCCGTCACAATCCGACGCACGGGTTGGGCGTGTTGACGTTGCGACACTGCTTCCATATCCGACATTGAGTTCATCATCAATCCTTTACGAGTCGTATCGTATTGTATGATGGTCGCTCAGATGGATCGCTGTCAACCTCTGGATTTCACGGAGTCGCCACCAAGAGCGTGTATCCTCATCTTGACAAAACGATACGCATCGTCCTTTAATGTGCAGGAGTTCAGAACAAAGAGGATGCGATGGAGACACAAACCTTGCGAGCCATGTGGTTCGTTACGCCGGCGCTTGCAGCCATCGCTGCCGCCATGCCGGCGGCCCAGCAGAGCACATTGCAGGCCATTCGAAACACTTCATCGGACGCTCAGTACGACGCGCTAGTGGCTGGCGAAGTGGACGTCGTTGTCACCGCCATGGACAACGTTCTAGCCTGGAACCAGCGCCCGGGTCCGCGTGACTTCTGCATCGTCGCGCAGATTGAATCAACGACGCCCCTTACGCTCGTGGCTCAACCGAACATCAACCAGATCGGCGCATTGGCCGGCTCCAACATACTCGTCGACTCGCCGGACAATGGTTTTGTGGTCGCCCTCAGAGCGATGCTGAAGGACCATGGGCTGGATGAATCCGACTACCGGCTCACCCCCGTTGGCGGCGTGAAGGAGCGGTTTGATGCGTTACTGGAGCGTCAGGGCGAAGCAACGCTCCTGGGTCCGCCATTCGATTCCGTCGCGGTCACCAAAGGGCTGTCGGCTGTGGCAGCGATTCAGCAGCACTACCCGGTTTTCCCGGGCCAGGGTGTCGTCATTCGCCGCGGCAACAAGGCGGCACGCCCGCATGTCGCGGTCTGGCTGCAAGATATTGAGAAGGCACGTATTGCCCTCGTCCAGAACACCGGGTGGGCCCGCGAGGTGCTGACAACCTCTGGCCTCCCCGAGGCTGCCGCCCAAGCCATGGTTGATGCAGTGCCCACGACGCTGCGCCCGGCCGAAACCGGTGTCGCCCTCTTGATCGCACATCGAAAGTCTCTCGGTCTGCCTGGTTCGCACGAGTCGTATGAAACCATGGTGGACGAGTCTCTGTTGCCAAACTCCTCGCAGGACAACGCATGAAAAATTACGCGCTTGGGACGTTCTCTCATGATCAAGGGCCCCGTTTCGCTGGCGTAGTGGTAAACCAGCGAGTTCTGCCGCTCAGTGAGCTGTCCAGATACAACGCATCGGCAAACGTGTTCGCAGGAAGAAGCGTACTCGGCTTACTGGACGACTGGGACACACTGCTGCCTGTCCTGAATAGCGTCGTCTCCGATCTGCCAGAGACCGCGCCATGGCTGTCGCTAGACAATGTCGAGACATGGGCTCCGGTCGACTTGCCCCGTCAGATCTTCTGTACTGGTGCGAACTATCGCAAGCACGTGGTGGATCTGACCATCGACATGAAAGTGGGTCCGGAAGGCCTAGACGAAGCAGGCTTGCGTGCCTGGGCAGAAAAGATGATGGACGACCGTCTGGCCAACGGCGAACCCTATGTCTTCACCAAGCCGGTTTCGGCCGTATCCGGCCCCTTTGACGACCTGATGCTGCCGCGGACAACCAGCCAACCCGACTGGGAACTAGAACTGGCGGTTGTCATCGGCCGCGGCGGTTACCGCATTCCGTTGGAACGCACTTGGGAACACGTCGCAGGGTTCACGATCGTCAATGACATCTCAGCACGGGATCTGATTGCCCGCACCGACTACAAGATGCTTGGCACCGACTGGCTTCGGTCCAAGGGGCAGCCAGGCTTTCTCCCTATGGGGCCCTACCTGGTACCACGCCACTGCGTGCCCGACCCACATCAGCTCTCCATGCGCCTGACGGTCTCCGGCAAAGTCATGCAAGACGAGACGACGGCAGACATGCTTTTCGGGATCGAGCGTCAGATCGAGTACATTTCCCGGTACACTAGGCTGCTTCCAGGGGACATTATTTGTACTGGTTCCCCTGCAGGCAACGGCACGCACCACAACCGGTTCCTCCAGGAGGGTGACGTCATGGAAGCCAGCATCGAAGGGCTGGGTTCGCAACGCCAACGCTGTGTCGCCCAACGTGACCACGATGCTTGATACCGAGGTGGTCACGGACAATGCGGACCGCGTTCTGATTCACGAACTCATTGCGTCCGCACGACGCAACGTTCCGCTGCGGACCAATCCTGCACTGGACGCACTGCAGACGGTGTTTGCTCATGGCAGCCCAGGCGCCGTCACGCTACGTTTCTCCGCTAGCGTCCATTCCGTCCAGGGAAATGGCGTCATTGCGGGTGGAACGCTCACGTCAATGCTGGACTTTGGCATGGCGTTTGCCGTCCTGTCCAAGCTGCCGCCGGCAAAGACATGCGCCACAATCAGCCTCACTGTAAACATGCAGGCGCCGGCGCGGGTCGGAGACTTTCTGGTTGAAGCGAATGTATCCCGGGTTGGCGGCCGTGTGGCGTTCGTTCGCGCTGAACTCTATGACACCGAAAGGACACGGCTGATCGCGGAGGCTGTCGCGTCTTTCGCGGTCCTCGATGTCCTCGGATAGCCTCGCCCAGCACTTTGGCACACCCTTTGGTCGGCCGCGGCTCCCTTCTGGTGCCGCGGCCAGACGCGTCTTCAGCGCAAACCGAACAGATGCATTCTGACGGACTGCAAATGCTCGCGCATCGCCTGCTCCGCCCGTGAAGGGTTGTGACCGCGAATTGCGTCAGTGATTTGCACATGCTCGCAGTCCGTGGTCGCTTTGGGACTGGACGCTTGACCGAAGACCTCCTCCACCCTGCTGTCCAGGCTTGCCTTTACCTGCGCACGCAGCATGTCATACAGCATCACCAACAGCACATTGTGGGTCGCCTCGGCAATGATCCGATGAAGGCGCTCGTCCAGCCGCTTCCACTGCGGGAATGACACGGTTTCTGCCATCTGAGCAAGACACGCATCCATCTTTGCCACGTCCGCCGGCGTAGCATGAATCGCCGCTTGCGCAGCGAGCTGCGGCTCGAACAGCAAGCGGGCATTCATGATGTCATCGACGCTAATTGAAGTTGCCAGGCTTTGTTCACCTGGCGTGGCTTCTCGCGGCCCCACGAATGTTCCCTTTCCCACGTGCCGCCAAATCACCCCTTCCTCCTCCAGGTGCTTCAACATCGTTCGGAGACGCCCTCTGGACACGCCAAGAAGCTCACTGAGTTTTGGTTCAGGCGGCAAACGCAAATCGTCGCCTTGAGATACCACATGTTCGACGTATTCGCGCAGCCGCGTCACTTCGTCCTCGATCATTGCATTCCTCGTCTTGGATAGCTGCCAGTTGTGCAGAATTGTATCGCCAGCGTCGCAGTGTGCGCCACCACAATCCGACTCAATCAGAGCATTGATGCAATCAATTGTACATTGATGAATCGGCATGACCAAGCCCATCAAGAGGCTCGGCATGGACGCCGCACCGGCAGATTAAGTGCTTTTAACGCCGCAACCCTGCCATTCAACGATCCCAACCACGAGCAGAGTCACCGGTCACCCACCGCGTCCACCTCCCCCACCTGCTTCCCTGAGCAACTCATTTTTCGTATTGACATGCATCAATTTCGCGCTATGATTCACATCAATGCTGAACATATACGTCCCCCATCTTAGGGATGACGCAGCAGTGCTCAACTAAGGAGACAGGCCAATGACAACATCCATTGAAGGCCCCGTATTCGTGTCCAGCGACGCCGCCCGCAGCGTATTTCGTTGGGAAGACGCCATTCGGGCGGTTCAGGCAGCCTATGCAATGCCCATTGCCGCATCGGCAACGCCGCCACGGACGATTGCCACCGCCAATAAGACGTGGCTACGCACCCTTCCTGCGATTCCCACGGGCGGCCGCTACTACGGCGCCAAGCTGATGGGCATGGCCGCTGGAGCGCCGGCCCCCGGCGTGGAGTACGTCATCGTGCTGTTTGACCAGGAGACAAGCCGAATTGCAGCGTTCGTCGATGGCAATCTGGTGACTGGGTTTCGCACGGCTGCAACGTCGGCTGCAGCCCTCGACCGCCTCGCGTCTCCCGGACCAGCCCGCCTGGCAGTACTCGGAAGCGGTCTCGAGGCAACGATGCACACTCGGGCCATCGCCAGTATTCGCCCACTTACCGAGGTCACCGTATTCAGCCCGACTCAAGAACGGCGCGACGCCTTTGCGAACGACGTCTACAAACAACTCGGCATCAAGGCCACGGGCGCGTCCTCCGCACAGGCAGCGGTCGAAGGCGCCGATATTGTCCTGGCTGCAGCCCGCTCACGTGGTGAGCAACCCATCCTGTACGGAGATTGGCTTGCGCCGCATGCCTCGGTGGTGTCCATCGGCTCCACCATCCCGCAGCAACGCGAAATCGATGTGTCTGTCGTTGAACGAAGCGATCTGATTGTTTGCGACACGCTCGAAGAGGTCCTTGAAGAAACCGGCGACATGATTGCAGCCCGAGAAGCGGGCATCGACTTTCATCACAAAGCAATCAGCCTCAGCGACTTGATGCGCGAAACCCGCAGCGATCAAGTGAGGGCAGCGAAGGCCCCCTTATTCAAATCTGTGGGTGGCGGACTCCAGGACATTGTCGTCGCCGGGATGATCCTCGAGAAGGCCCTTCAGGCGGGCCTGGCGATGCCGCTGCCGTTCACTTTTGAAACCAAACACTAAGAGAAAGGAGTTCCAGATGGCTAGCTATAGCAAAAAGGAAGCAAGGGAGTGGGGCCGACAGCATCTCGTCGGCGTTGCTAACGTGACGACGCCCACCATGACCGCTGATTTCAAGCGGATCAACGAAAAGGCAATCCGTCATGATGTGGAGATGAGCATCTCGCACGGATTCGTCGGTTCTCTTGCTTGCTCCGAACTCGCGATTTCGCTCGAACAGTACCGGCAGGTTTGCGAAATCATGGTAGACCAGGCGGCGGGTCGCCTCATCACAATCCATCATGCAGTGTTCAACACACTCGAGGAAAACATTGAGGCAGTGAAACTGGCTGAAGACGCCGGCGCCGAGCTTGTATTGGCGGGCTATCCCCCGTTCTTTCACCCGAAGTCGCTCGACGAAGTGTATGACTACACAAAGGCGTTGTGCGATGCAACCAATCTCGCGGTGATGTTGTTCCCCGTTCCCGCCTGGGGTTTCTCGCGTCTGCATCCGGCGGACATGCCAGTTCCGCTGCTGCGCCGCCTTGTGGACGATTGCCCCAACGTCGCTGCGATCAAGGCCGAGGGTGGCATGCCGTACATCATGTCGGCCATCGAAGTGCATCGGGAGTTCCACAAGGAAGTCGTCATCTCGTCGCCCATCGAATACGAATACGTGCCCCTTGCACAGGTGATCCCAATCCCGTTCTGCGGCACAAACTACTCCGCCTACTACGGCCCCTACCTGCCGCGCATTCACAAGCTGATTCAGGAAGGCAATTTTGATGAGGCTACCCGTCTGTGGTACCAGCTGGATCCGGCCCGTAAAGCGTTCGCCGGTGTGCCAATGGCATCCAGCGGCCTGATTAACCGCACGATCTGGAAGTATCAGTCCTGGCTGCAAGGGTACAACGGCGGTCCCATTCCCCATCCAACCCCACGTATCTACAGTCGCGACATGGCTGCACTCCGACGCGGGCTTGAAGCGGCAGGGCTGAATCCGACCAGCGATCCGGACGAGGCGTTCTTCGTGGGACGCAATCCCGATTGAGGGCATCATCATGAGCGAACCGACCAAACTTCCTTTAAAAGACCCGAGCCTACTTCGCCAGGCCATGCTAATTGATGGCGCCTGGATCCAGGCCGACAGCGGCGAAACCATCGAGATTCGCAACCCTGCGACGGGCGCATTGATTGCACGCGTACCGAATGGGGGCGCTGCCGAGACAAAGCGCGCCATCGCGGCTGCCGAACGTGCCATGCAGGCGTGGCGCAACGCCTTGCCAGCCGAACGCGCCAAGGTTCTGCGTCGTCTCTATGAACTCATGCTCGAGCACATCGATGACCTCGCGACCATCATGACCGCCGAGCAGGGAAAACCTCTCTCGGAATCGCGCGGTGAAATCCTCTACGCAGCAGGATTCATCGAGTGGTTCTCCGAAGAGGCAAAGCGCATCTATGGTGACATCGTTCCGCACAATGTGGCTGGCCGGCGCATCCTTGTCCAGAAAGCGCCAATTGGCGTTTTTGCTGCCATCACGCCCTGGAACTTCCCATCGGCAATGATCACGCGCAAGGCGGGGCCGGGTTGGGCCGTTGGCTGCGCCGGCGTGATCAAACCAGCGAGCCAGACACCACTGTCCGCCCTGGCTCTTGGCGTTCTCGCCGAACGAGCAGGTTTGCCGCCAGGTGTCTGCAATATCGTCACCGGTTCGGCGAGGGCAATCGGGGGGGAACTGACAAGCAGCCCGGTTGTGCGCAAGCTTTCGTTTACCGGCTCCACAGAGGTGGGGGCTCAGCTCCTGGCACAATGCGCACCCACCATAAAGAAGACGAGCATGGAACTCGGCGGGAATGCGCCCTTTATCGTGTTCGACGATGCGGATGTGCATGCCGCCGTGCGCGGCGCACTGATGGCGAAATATCGCAACACAGGCCAAGCGTGTGTTGCGGCTAACCGCTTTCTCGTGCAGTCCGGGATCTACGATGCCTTCGCCCAGAAGTTGGCCGATGAATCGGCACGCCTTCGAGTCGGAGACGGCATGGAAGCCGGCGTCGTGCAGGGCCCGCTCATCAATGAGGAGGCGGTCATTAAGGTGGAAGAGCACATCGCCGACGCAGTGGCCAAAGGGGCTCAGGTGGCAGCGGGCGGCCGGCGCCACCCGCTCGGGGGGACTTTCTTCGAACCCACGGTACTAACTAACGTTCCCCACGAGGCCTTGGTCTTTAGCGAAGAGACGTTCGGGCCAGTGGCTCCGCTCTTCAGGTTTGAGACGGAAGAGGAAGCGATCTCCCTCGCCAACGACACACCGTTCGGCCTGGCTGCCTACGCCTACACCCGAGACATTGGACGGATCTTTCGCGTAGTGGAAGGGTTGGAGTTCGGGATGGTTGGCGTCAATGAGGGACTTATCTCAACGGAGGTTGCCCCCTTCGGAGGTGTGAAGACGTCTGGCCTGGGTAGGGAAGGTTCGAAGTATGGAACCGACGAGTACCTCGAAATCAAGTACGTGGCATTGGGCGGTCTCTAATCGAGAGTGACATCAATGCGGAAAGCGAGGTGTATGGCACATGCATACACCTCGCTTACCAATTCTTGAATACACGAGTCTGCTGAGCTACCGAGATCCCCCTAGCCTCCCGAATCGGCATAGGGAGCGGCCCATCAGGGCTGCATCCCCTGCCACACCTCCCGGCATGCGGGTCCGCACCGGGCGGTTCGAGAGGTTGAGGTCAGGCGAGTCGGGGTAGTCCCAGGCTGTCGAAGTAGGCAGTGGTCCGTATCCGGTGAATCGCCGATAGGCTGCCACCAGCGACGGCTTAACGCCGCCGCCGACTGCGCCACCCGTGGTGGAGCCCCCAGGCGAAGCAGTTCGCGGTAGATCGTCCTGCCCCTGCGCCACTGTTTGAGTTGCAAGGCCCGAAGCCGACGCCTCAACCATTCGTCCAGCGAACGCCAGATTCTGGAGGTTTGCGCCAGTCCGAAGTGAGCTTTCCAACCCATCAGCCAGGGATGCAACTGATCGACCACGGCCTGTAGACTACGTCCGCCGCTGCGGCGCGTCAGTTTCCTGCGCTTCACTTCATTCGCTGTTATCAACTTACGGCGGGACTTGCACCCGCAGGAGTGCGCCCTGCCGGGCGCACCACAAAAAAGGCCCACAGATGCGGGCCACCTACTTCGTTAGGCTCTGTCCAGTTGCGACACTGGACTTCAGAATGGCTGCGCGAGAATGCCGTAACCTTCCATCAGAAGCTCGACGGCACGGGTTCCATCGGCATGCGGGTCTTGCTCTGCCTGGCAAATGGCAAGCGACGTTTCGTAGATGCGTTGGACACGATCGAACCGTCGCGCGCTGTACGCAGCAAGTGCCTCGTCAATATCTGCACGGACTGAAAGCTCTTCGGACAAAACTACCGCATCCTCGATGGCCATCCCGCCACCTGAGGTCAACTGCGGCGTGACGGCATGCGCGGCATCGCCCAATAACGCGACTCGCCCCTTGTACCAGGGCGCCGGCATAAGCAAGATGTCGAAAGGTCGATAGCTGACGTAGCGGCTACCGTCGCAGCGCGCAATCGCTTCGCGAAGCTCTGGCGCCGAGAAGCCCTCCAGGCGTTGCCTGAACATGCCGCTCAGCTCCGCTTCAGGCATGTGCATGTGTTCCTTCGCATTCTCCAGGAAGAAGTAGTAGCACAGCTCTTCTGACAACGGCAGGCAGCCAACTGTTCGACCATCGTTGTGCTTGTACAGTGCAAATCCATCGAATGACGTCAAACGCTCGACGGTAAAGCGCCACGCACCCTGGCCAGCATAGGTGGGCTTGAATTCGTCACCAAATACTTGGGTGCGGGTCTTGGAATAGGTTCCATCGGCTGCGACCAGAAGGTCGCAGCGCCCGGTCTCGCCGCTCGACAACCGGTATGACACGCCGTCCGGGACCTGCTCAAAGTCTTCTACGGTGGTATGGTAGTCGATCTGCACTCCGCCGGCCAAAGCGTGCGACTCCAATACTTCAGCCAGCTTCGGACGCATGACGCCGATGGCGCCAGGTGCATCCGGACGAAAGGTGCGCGGTGGTCGCTGAACTTTTGTCTCGTGCCCTGCTTCGTTGCGCACACTGACGGTATCCCATCCCGTCCCGACTGCGATGCAGGCATCCGCGAGTCCGAGCTTGTCCAGAGCGCGTAGGGAATTCCCAAGGAGGAAGATGCCAGTGCCCTGCTGCTCACACCTTCGGCTCGCCTCGATCACTCGCACTTGCATCCCCGCTTGCGCCAGGCCATGTGCAAGTGTCATACCGCCGATGCCACCGCCAACTACCAACACACTGTATTGAGATTTCACATTGTCTCCATGTTTTCTATTCGCCCCGAGAAGCGCCGATGGCGTCCTCAAGGCCTGGCTGTTCCCGCGCCTCGCAGCAGCGCCACATCCATGACGTAGATACCTATAATATACGCCGCGTATCGTTTTTATGATCAGGGTTTCCACCCATGATTGGCAAGCAAAATCGGAGCAGGTACCGTCTTGATTGCGTCGGTCTTCGGTCGTATTATGATACTTCACGTATCGGTATTGTTAGGCACCGGTATCATGTGACCAAATCTACCCACAGGACATGAAGCGATGAAGATTCTTGGACCAGACACTCTCGTATTCGGCGTCGAAGACGTCGCGAGCTGCACGCAGTTTCTGACTGACTATGGGCTGACGCCTACGGGCGACGGACGATTCGAAGCATTGGATGGCACCGGCGTCCTCATTGCTTCAAAGGATGACCCTTCGCTGCCCTCGTGGCCGTTCGAGACGGCCAACCAATTGCGCAAGACGGTGTATGGCGTCCAGGACCAAGCCACGCTGGAAGCCATCGCGACGGAACTGAGCCGTGACCGCGAAGTAAAGCCGCTCCCAGATGGCTCCATCGAGTCCGTCGATGACGTCGGCTTTGCTCTCGGTTTTCAGGTGACTGTGCGCCGGCCGCTGGATTTGCCAGCGGAAGCCGTCAATGCACCTGGCGATTCGCGACGCGGCGTCAACGTGCCCGGCGCGCCGGCGGACAAGGGCTCGCCCGCGCCTCGGCCACGGTCACTGTCGCACGTCGTTTACTTCGTCCCCGACGCCGAGAAGGCGGAGGCGTTTTATGTCAATCGCCTCGGCTTTCGCATCAGTGATCGCTTCATCAACATGGGGCCGTTTCTCCGCCCCGCCGGTACGCTGGACCACCATACCCTCTTCTTGATTCAGACTCCCGCTGTCATGCAAGGGTGTGATCATTTCACTTTTCATATGGGAGGCCCCTCCGAAGTCCTTCAGGCAGGTTACGCGTTCGCTGAAAAGGGCTACGAAACGTTCTGGGGTCCGGGCCGACACCGCTTCGGTTCCAATTATTTCTGGTACTTCAACTCGCCAATGGGCTGCCACATCGAGTACGACGCGGACATGGACCAACACGACGACTCATGGGTACCGCGGGTGGCTCCGGCAGTTGCAGACAACGCTCAGGTCTATCTCTTCAACCGACGCGAAATCTGGGCACCTGGCGGCCCGCCCCCCGCAAAGGTGCCCCTGTAAGCCTTCATACGGTTTCGATGACCGGCCAGCGGCCGCAACGCGTGCCGGTTGCAGCCACTTCTCCCACCTTGCTGCGGAAGTAGGCATCTTCGCCAGAAGACCGTTCGGCAAATCGCGTCGCACTACCGCAGCAGGTCTCCGACATTTGGGGTATATGGCGGACGTCCCGACTAACGCCACCTTCTGAGTGAAGCTGATCCGATCTCCACCGCTTCCTACTCAAGGCGCGGCGCCACAACCCTCCAAAGCACGCTCACGACGCGTACGTGCCTGACCGTTCCAGCTTCGGCCACTAAGCATTTGCCGTTCATGCATCTGGCGACGGTCTAACGTCCCCCTCCCGCATAGCACTGCCTCAACACACCCGGCTCGCTACACCGGGTTTCACCCAATACGTAGTTTGCGACAGCCATCTATCATTAGATTTAATTACGAAACACAACGTTTCGTATTATTTTGGATGGAGGCAACGGTGAATAGATCTGCTGATAGTCTGGGTGGCCGCGCAGCGCTCGTAGTGGGACATTGTGCTGGAATGATAGACATTGTTGCCCTGCCGGTATGGGTGGGGATCGTCCTGATCGGACAATATGGGCTTGACCCCCAAGGCGCTGGCACATTGGCCACACTCTTTCTTGGCGCAGTGGTAGCCAGTAGTCTGTTCTTCTCACCTCGCATCAGGAGCATGCGCGGCACGGTAGCCGCACCTGTCGGCTTCGCGATTGCGGCCGCAGGCTTCCTCGCGTTGTCCACAACGAGAGACTACGGCGCAATGGTTGCGCTGCATCTGCTATGTGGACTGGCGGTCGGCTGCAGCCTTTCATTCACGCATTCAACAATCGGGGCGAGCGCCAATCCGCATCGCCTCATCGCGGTAGGATTCACCGCTCTTAGCGTCGTTTCGCTGGGCTTTCTGGGCGGTGTGCCACGCTTGGTAAACGCCACGGGCGGCGCATCGCTGTTCCTCGTTCTGGCCGCCATCATGCTTGTCGCAGCTCTAGTCGCAGCCTTGGGTTTTCCGACTCAGCGCGGTTCAGGCTCACACGGAGGCGGCTTCGCCGTGCATGCCCCTCTAACGCGTGGGGTGTGGTTCGCCATGGTTGGCACGAGCTTCATGACGATGAACAACGCGATGATGCTCAGCTTTCTCGAACCGGTTGGCGCCGCGCGCGGCTTCGGTCAGGGGCAGGTCATGGCGGTACTGCTTGCTGTCGGCCTCGTGAATCTCTTTCCGGGCATGCTCGCCGCCATCTTCGAAAGCCGTATCTCTGCTCGGGCCGTGATGCTTACCGGCCCTGTTCTGCAGGGCGCGCTAGGCGTACTGCTGACGCATTCGACCCTGTTTCCCGCATATGCAGTCGCCGGTGCACTTTGCCCGGCGGTGCTGATCTTTGCCCACACCTTTGTGTTCGCCTTCCTGGCGCGCAATGATCCGTCGACACGGGCAGTAGCAGCGACACCGGTGATGGCCATGGCGGGATCAGCGCTTGGACCCATTGTTGGCGGCGTCGCGGCACAACATTTGGGGTACGAGAGCATCGGCATGGTGGCTGCCGCTGCCGCTGCCCTGGGGACAGTATGCTTCTGGCAAGCTTGGCGCAGCACGCCGGCCACGCTGCCTACCACCACGCCGGCAGTGTGATCTCTTCACGCTCGACCATTTATCCTGACCGCTGAATTCTGAAGCCTAGGAGTCCCCTTCCCCACCGGAGAACTATGCTGCAGTACAAATGCGATGACGTTGCGGCTCAGTGTTTGCAGCTTAACATCTCGCAGTCGGAGGCCTTTAGGCCGGAGAACTTCAAGCCACTGGCGCGCAACCCTTCGCCTGCAGCTACCGGCTACGGCTCCGAGACTTGCGTTGCACCAGTCGGTGCCGCAGCAGGCGAGTGGTTCGAGGAAGTCGAGGAAGCGTGTTCCACCCAGACCTGCTCGAGCCGCGGTTCGCCCACGGCGCCGAAAAGTGTCGCAGGTCTTCGGATAAGAGGATGGAAATGCGGCGCATGCGGAACGGTCCACAACCGCGACGTCAACGCCGCCAAGAACATCCTCGCCCGCGGACGCGCGGGTCTGGCAGCAGGAATCCCTGTCCTTCCCGCGCTCAGCGCCGCAGCCGTGGACCGAGGGCAGGGAGGCAATGCTGCGGAAGGCGTTGTCCCTGATTGGCGAAGCCAGCCGCCAGGGCGCCCAGTCGATCGCGTTTCCCGAGTCGTTCAATCCCGGCTTTCCCGTCTGGGCCGCTCTGTGGTCGCCCATCTACAACCATGACTGGTTGCGTAACGCTCTCAAGCGAGCCACGACGGATGGCTTTGTCGGAAATCAGTGCAAAGAAGCGCTCGACGGAAGTCCACGACAGCTCAGAGTCCTTTGAGGGCGTGACGCACCAGCAGAGCCGACAGGACGAACATGGTCGTACCGATAAGACCATCCAGCACCTGCCAGGCCCTCGGTCGGGCGAACCACGGCGCCAGCCAGCGCGCGCCAAAGCCCAGAAGCCCGAACCAGAACAGGCTAGCTGAACTCGCTCCCGCCACGAACCAGCCCCGTAGCGCTGCTGGTTGCTGGGCACCGATGCTGCCCACCAGCAGCACAGTATCCAAGTAGACATGGGGGTTCAGCAGCGTGAAAGCCGCCGCCTGCGCCAATGCGGCACCCCGGCTGAGACCCTTCCCACCGTCAGATGCTTTCAACTGGTGAGCATGCCGCGCACGGCGCAGTGCCTGCCATCCATATACCGCCAGGAAGACGGCACCGGCCAGTGCCAGGACACGCGCGAGGCCGGGGCGCTCCCCCAGTGCCTGGGCCATGCCCATGACACCCGCTGCAATCAGCAACGCGTCCGCCATGGCGCACAACAGCACCACGCTGCCCACATGCTCACGACGCAGGCCCTGGCGCAGTACGAATGCATTCTGTGCGCCGATGGCCACGATGAGCCCCAGGCTCAGGGCCAGGCCTTGGAGGGAAACAGATAAGGCAAGCGAAGTATTCATGCATCCAGCTTGCCTGCATTGGCGGATGAAGACAAACTACCTTTTCTTCATTCAATTTAGCCAAACTTATCTGATGCTTGACTACTCCGCCCTATCCGCATTGGCTGCCGTGGTTCGGGAGGGCAGCTTCGAGCGTGCAGCCCGCGCTCTCCATGTGACGCCGTCGGCAATTTCGCAGCGCGTTCGGGTGCTGGAGGAGCGCGTAGGCTGCGCGCTGGTGGTGCGCGATCAGCCCTGCCGGGCCACGGAGACGGGCCGCCGGCTTTGCCAACACATTGACCGTGTGCGGCTGCTCGAGCAGGAATTGCAAGGGGCTCTGCCGGCGCTTGCCCCGGAGGGCATGGCACGGGTAGCGCTGCCCATTGCGGTGAATGCCGACAGCCTGGCCACCTGGGTAGCGCCGGCCATCGCCGCCTTCGCTGCAGAAAGTCCCGTGCTGATGGAGGTGGCCGTGGATGACCAGGACCACACTACGGAGTGGCTGCGCAGCGGCGCGGTGCTCGCCGCCGTAACGGCCACAGCCCGTCCTGCCGCTGGCTGCAACAGCCATCCGCTGGGCTCCATGCGCTACCTGGCGGCCGCCAGCCCGGCTTTCAGCCAACGCCATTTCGGCGATGGAGTGGGCGCTGGCAGCCTGGCGCTGGCGCCCAGCCTAGTGTTCAACACCAAAGACGAGTTGCAGGCGCGGTGGGTGCGGCGTTTGTGCCATCGGCACGTGGAGCTTCCCCGGCACACGCTGCCTTCGTCCCACGCCTTCGTGACCGCGGCATTGGCTGGCATGGGCTGGGGCTTGCATCCGGAGGCACTGATCGCCCCTCATCTCGAGGACGGTTCGCTCGTCGAGTTGGTGCCGAACACCCCGCTTGATGTACCGCTTCACTGGCAACACGTACGTGCGGCGTCAGGATTGCTCGAAGGTTTGAATCGCGAAGTTCTCGCCGCCGCCCGCGCCGCGCTGTTACCGCCCTGAGTTGCGTCGGGTCAAACGCGCGTTGTCTGAATGGGATATATGCCCGCTTTTGGCTGAACTCGTCCGAATTGCAGGCGCGGGCTGTCTTGGAGCGCAGTCAAGCGGACTAGCCAGCGCCACTCGACGACGAAATTGCACTCATCCGAGCTGAACAGGGCTGAGCGCAGTCGTGGCGGGAAACCGTGGACGGCTTCATAAGGAAGAGCCTGAACCGCCTGCCAGAATTGAGCAACGTGAAGAATTGTGCACCTCTGCAGACACTCCCAATGGACACAGAGCATCATTTTGGTCCATCACGTCGGTAGGTGCCCCGACTCTTGGCCTGCGCTCACGCATTTCCACGCGCCGGTGCTTTTGCTGCCGAGAGCACGCCAGCCCAGAGCTTCCGTGGCGCTCGCGCGCGCTTAGGCCGGTTCGCTAGCCCTTCCCCGCGCTGATAAGATCTAGTAGTTAAGTCTTCCAGATCCTGGAAGGGATAAGCCCCATGCGCTGCGCAAGCTGCGGGTTCGAGAATCCGGCAAGCGTCAAATTCTGTGAGGAATGTGGCGCAAAGCTTGTTCGCGTCTGCCCGGCCTGTGGGCAAAAGGCCAGTGCCAGAGCCAAATTCTGCAGCGAATGCGGCGCGCCAATGAGCGCGACGTCCCCTATCACGGCACCTGCGCCGAGCGCCCCCATCGACTACACACCCCCATACTTGGCCGAGCGCATTCGAGCGGCACAGACGGGCATGGAAGCTCGTGGCGCGGCGGATGGCGAGCGCAAGACGGTAACGGCCCTGTTCGCCGACATGGCCGGCTCGACCGCGCTGATCCACGACCTCGATCCGGAAGACGCACGGCGACTGATTGACCCTGTGCTAGCGCTGATGATGAACGCCGTGCATCACTATGAAGGCTATGTAGCCAAGTCGATGGGCGATGGCATCCTGGCGCTGTTTGGCGCGCCAATCGCGAACGAAGACCATCCGCAGCGCGCTCTGCTTGCGGCGCTACGCATGCAGGAAGCGATGCGTCGGTACGCCGACGAGGTGCGTCTCACCCAAGGGATCGCGCTGCAGATCCGCGTCGGCATCAATTCCGGTGAAGTGGTAGTGCGCACAATTCGCATCAAGGATTTGCACACCGACTACGATCCTGTTGGCAAATCGATCCATATTGCTTCGCGGATGGAGAGCATCGCGTTGCCCGGCTCAATTGTTGCGAGCGAACACACCCACAACCTGACCGAAGGCTATTTCGCGTTCAAGGCCCTCGGCGCGACGCCAATCAAGGGGCTGCCCGAGCCGCTCGCGGTCTTCGAAGTCCTCGGCCTCGGCCCGCTGCGCACCCGGCTGCAGGTGTCGGCCAGCCGCGGGCTGGCGCGCTTTGTCGGCCGCACGCGTGAACTCGAGCGGTTGCGCGAAGCGCGGGCGGGGGCGCAGGCCGGCCATGGTCAGATCGTCAGCGTGGTCGGTGAGCCGGGAGTCGGCAAGTCGCGGCTATGCCACGAGTTTAAGCTTCTTGCGCCTCGCGCTTGCCTCGTGCTGGAAACCTTTTCGGTTTCTCACGGCAAAGCTTATCCGTATCTACCATTAATCGAGTTGCTGAGGAACTACTGCCAGATCACGGCGCAGGACGATGAGCGCCGGCGGCGTGAAAAGCTCACCGGCAAGGTCCTGACCCTTGACCGCGCGCTGGAAGACAACCTGCCCTATCTGCTTTACCTGCTGGGAGCCGCCGAGCCGGGCTCGGCGCTGGCTCAGATGGATGCCCAGATCCGCCAGCAGCATACATTCGAGGCTGTCAAGCGGCTGCTGGTGCGTGAGAGCCAAGCCCAGCCGCTGGAGCTGATCGTTGAGGATTTGCCGTGGCTCGACAGCGAAACCGAGGCTTTCCTAGACTTTCTCGGCGAAAGCCTGGCTGGCGCTCGCATCCTGCTGCTAGTGAATTGCCGCCCCGAGTATCGGCACCATTGGAGCTCCAAGAGCTATTACACCGAGTTGCGGCTATATCCTCTGCGCGAAGCCGAAGCTCAAGAACTACTGCGAGCCCTGCTGGGCGACGCAGCCGGGCTCGCCCCCCTCGAGCACCTAATCTTGGAGCAGACCCAGGGCAATCCGTTTTTCATCGAGGAGGTGGTGCAGACGCTGGTCGAGGAACAGGTTCTACGTGGTGAGCGTGGCCATTACCGTCTAGAACGTATCCCCGGAAAACTGCACATCCCGCCCACCGTGCAGGGGGTGCTCGCAGCCCGCATCGACCGCCTGCGGCCAGCCGAGAAGGCACTCCTGCAGACCCTGGCCGTGATCGGCAAGGTGTTTCCCTGGAGCCTGCTCGCGCGAGTCGTCGGGCAGCCCGAAGACACGACGAAGAGACTGCTGACGCGGCTGCAAGAGGGGGAATTCATTTACGAGCAGCCAGCATTTCCAGAGGTGGAATACAGCTTTAAGCATGCATTAGCACAGGAAGTAACCTATGGCTTGCTGCTGAGTGAGCAGCGTCAGGCACTGCATGAGCGCATCGCTCAGGCGATTGAGGCTCTCTTTGGCGCCCAGATAGAGGAGCACTGCAGCGAGCTGGCGCATCATTTCAGCCGCAGCGGCAACGCGCCGAAGGCGGTGGAATACTTGCACTGCGCCGGGCGCCAAGCAGTGCAACGTTCCGCCGATGCCGAAGCTGTCACCCACCTCACCATGGCACTGGCCTTGCTCGCAACGCTGCCTGATACTCCTGAGCGCGCACGGCACGAACTCGTCATTCAAATCACCCTCGGCCCGGCCTGGATGGCTACCAAGGGATTCGCTGCCCCGGAAGTGGAGGCGACTTACACGCGCGCTCTGGCGCTATGTCACCAACTCGGGGAGACGATCCAGCTCTTCCCCGCCCTACTGGGGCTGCGCACGTTTTACATAGTCCGCGCGGAACTCCAGACCGCGCGCGAGTTGGCGGAGCAACTGCTGGCGCTAGCCGAAAAGGCGCGGGACCCCGCATTGCTCGTACAAGCGCGGCGGGCGTTAGCGGCCAGCTTATTCTGTCTCGGCGAGCTGAACCCCGCCCGCGCACAGTTAGAGGAAGCCATTGCGCTCTACAACCCCGGGAAACATCGGTCACACGGCTTTTTTTATGGACTCGAACCCGGTGTGCAGGGGCTGGCCCTCGTAGTCATGGACCTGTGGCTTCTCGGCTATCCGGACCAAGCTCTCGCACGCAGCCATGAGGCGCTCGCCTTGGCCCTGACCCCATCCCATCCTCCTGACTCGGCTGATGCCCTTATCTTCGCCGCTGAGGTCCGTCTGTTCCGCCGCGAAGTGCAGCCTGTACATGATCTGGCGCAGGCACTCCTCACCCTCGCAACCGATTACGGCTTACCGTTCGGCTCGGCTTGTGGGACCATCCTCTCAGGCTGGGCACTGGCTCACCTGGGCCGTGCAGCGGAAGGCGTTGACATGATACAGCGGGGATTGAGCGCGTACCGCGCCACCGGAGCCGAGCTTTGGCGGACCCATTTCTTAGCCCTGTTGGCCGAAGCTTGCACAAGAGCAGGACAAGCCAAGCTAGGCCTTGCGGCGCTGGCCGAAGCATTGGCGCTGGCGGACCGGACCGAGGAACGTGTGTACGAAGCGGAACTGTACCGGCTCAAGGGGGAATTAACGCTTCTGGTGCCAAGCTACGGAGGCCAAGGGAACAACGGCCGGCCCGACGCCGAAGTCTGCTTCCTTCAGGCTATCGCGATTGCCCGCCGCCAAGGCGCCCGATCTCTGGAGTTGCGTGCGGTGGTCGCTTTGAGCCGGCTGTGGCAGCAGCTGGGCAAATCCCCTGACGCCCGCCAGATGCTGGCTGAGTGCTATGGCTGGTTCACCGAAGGTTTTGACACGGTGGACCTGCGGGCAGCTAGGGCTCTGCTCGTCGAGTTCGATTGAAAACAGCGGCGCGCTGCGTTTACTGCACTGCCGTAATGACAGTAGCACTGACGAAGTGGGAATGGTTAACCCTCCACAGCCTCAACATCCAGCCCACCTCGGCGGATGGAGCAATGAATGGCGCCTCTCGCCAGACCTAGTTCACGAATGCAGACCCATGATCCAACGCATCCGACCCAGTTTGACCGTATGCTGCCTACGTAGTCGGATAATGCGTAGACAGAGCGAAAGCTCGGTTCCGGCATAGACCCTTACTTTACTAAAATAAAAACCATGCCCTACAAGCGAGGGCATGGTCACTTCTCTCGGCGTCACGCAGCAGCTTTCAACATTCCGTGAGGATCGATAACGAACTTCTTGGCCACACCTGCATCGAATTGTGTGTAGCCTTGTGGTGCGTCCTCCAATGAGATCACCTGCACATTGACGACATTGGCGATATCAATCCGGTCCCAGAGAATCGCCTGCATGAGGTTTTTGTTGTATTTCATAACCGGCGTCTGCCCAGTAAAAAAGCTGTGCGATTTTGCCCAGCCCTGCCCCAGACGCAGAGACAGGCTGCCGCGCTGGGCAGCAACGTCAACTGCACCAGGGTCGTCAGTCACGTACAGCCCCGGGATACCGATCTGTCCGGCCACACGCGTGACTTCCATCAGTGAATTGAGAACGGCAGCTGGCGCCTCCCGCTGGGAGCCGCTATGTCCGTGGCCGCGAGCCTCAAACCCAACGCAGTCGATAGCGCAATCCACCTCCGGTTCGCCTACGATCGCTGCAATCTGCTCCGAAAGGGAGACATCAAGCGACAGGTCAACCGTCTCGAAGCCGACCTTACGAGCATGTTCGAGTCTAGCCTTGTTGACGTCCCCAATGATTGTGACCGCCGCGCCCAGCAATCGCGCCGACGCAGCCGCTGCCAGTCCGACGGGACCAGCACCGGCGACATAGACCGTCGTCCCTGGCTTCACTCCCGCGGTGACTGCGCCATGATAGCCGGTTGGAAGAATATCCGAGAGGCAGGTCAGGTCACGTATCTTCTCCATTGCCTGGTCATGGTCCGGAAACTTCAGCAAGTTGAAGTCCGCGTACGGCACCATGACGTACTCGGCCTGCCCGCCGATCCAGCCACCCATGTCGACATATCCATAGGCACCACCGGGACGTGCAAGGTTGACGGTCAAGCAAACCCCCGTGTTCATTGACTTGCACATCGGGCATCGACCGCACGCAACATTGAACGGAACCGACACCAAATCTCCCTTCTTGAGGGTAACAACATCGGAGCCAACCTCGATCACCTCCCCCGTAATCTCGTGACCGAGGACAAGTCCAGCGGGAGCAGTCGTTCTACCACGAACCATATGCTGGTCAGAACCGCAGATATTCGTGGAGACTACACGAAGGATCGCCCCGTGATTGGCCTTCCTTCCATTAGGTTCAACCAAATCTGGGAAGGGAATACTCTGAATTTCGACGATTCCCGGCCCCACATAGACCACCCCACGGTTATTCGACATATGTTTCTCCTAATGTGACTAAAGATCCAAGACCAGGTGTCGCCCCTTGCACCCGGAAACGCAAACCATCATTATCCTGTTGGAGTCGCGTTCGCTCTGGCTCAAAACGCTGTCGCGATGGTCGGGACAGCCTTCGAGTACCGCCGTCTCGCACGACCCGCATACGCCCTCCCGACACGAGTATTCAACCTGCACTTCGGCTTCTAATAGTGCATCCAGTAACGATTTTCCCGAGGGCACAAGTACGCTTTTTCCAGAACGCCCCAGCGCGACGCTGTACTCACCTTCCTGCACTGCCTCAGTGGCGGGATCAGCGGCAAAGCGCTCAACATGTACGTTGGGATAACCATGCTCCTTGCATGCGTCCTCGAATGCGCTCAGCATTGGCCCCGGACCGCAGCAGTAGAAATGCGTGTCGACGTGCCTGCCGGCCAACATGGTCTTGATATCTGGGGGAACCCCTTCTTCTTCATCGAAGTGGAAGCGTACGGCGTCACCGTAACCGGCCAACTGCTCCACAAATGCAGCCTCGGCGCGGAATCGCGCACAGTACAACAGCGTGAACGTGCGACCACGCTCGGCCAGGCGTCGCGCCATGCAAAGGATGGGGGTCACTCCGATACCACCCGCCACTAGTACCGACTGCATGGCGTCCTCATCCAGAGCAAAGTGGTTGCGCGGCGGCGCTACCTGCAGCATTTGCCCAACAAGCAATTCCTCATGAACGAAGCGGGAGCCACCGCGGCTGTTGCGGTCCAGCAGTACCCCTACCGTGTAGCGATCGCGGTCTTCTGGCGCGCCACACAGGGAATAGCTGCGGGTCAAGCCATTGGCAAGATGCAAGTCGATATGTGCGCCGGGACTGAACTCGGGCAATGTCTCTCCACCGGCACCCTGCAGTTCCAGGCTAACGACGCCACGTGCCTCGTAGCGGATCGCCTGCACCCTCATCATCAATAAGCTGCCTTGCTTCATCTTTGTATTTCCCTTCTTACAACCCTATTCCTCGGGCGCGTGTCTTCTATACGGCCCCACCGTTTGCGCCCACATGCCTGGAATCGAAGTCCCGTTCGTCAACTAAGCAAGATAAGTCTGCGGCTGCTTCTCGCATCTTGGCAGTCAGGCGCTCCATCTCTTCGCCGTTCGGACACGTCGGCTTGACAATGACGCCCAAGGCCGCAACTATTGTTCCCAGCGAATCCCGGACCGGAACGGCGACCGCCGCAACGTCTACTTCGAACCCGTTTTCATGCATCACATAGCCGCGCTGATAGTCCCGTCGCACTTCTTCAAAAAGATCCATGACAGTTTGCGACGCTTGACCGGTCCGCGCCCGCAGTTCCGTCTCGGGGTAGAGTGAACGCAATTGGGATAGCGACAATTCTCCAAGCAGAACGCGACCTGGCATAGTGGCGTATGCGGGCAAACTGGTGCCAACGGCAACGTTGCCGAAAAGCCAGCTATTGGGATCGGCTTTCGCCACATACACTATCCACGGCCCATCGCGTACCGCCAGGTGGCAAGGGTATCCAACCTCGTCGCTTAGTCGTTTCAGCAAAGGACTGCCCAGCTCGGTAAGGTCCATCGATGCAAGTTGACCGAAGCCAAGCCGAAGCACCCCCACGCCAGCTCGGTACCCACGGCCCACACCGGCACGTTCGACGAAGCCTGTGGCTTCCAGCGTGGCGAGCAAACGGAACACCGCAATGCGCGACAGATTCAGCCGTCGCGAGATTTCTGGTGCCGTCATTGGCGCACGATGCCTGACCAATTCCATGAGAAGACGAAGGCCACGTTCCAGGCTAGGGGCCGGCCCTTCGCCCTTTGCATATCTGGCAGTACTAATGTCAACAATCATATTTTTCGACTTGACGTCTTCGTCACAGATTCCTACGATCGTTACCTGCACTGGTTGTTGACGTAGTATCGTTGTACCTCAACAGCGTCTCGTTATATGTCAGCCAATTCTCGCTGTAGATTGAGGCAACGAACTTTCAATCTGCAAATTGGATACGGCAAGGCGAAATCGCGAGCAACGGACTCCGCCTTACCATTCCACATAGCCTTTAGAAGCGATGTCTCATCCCGACCCGCACCGCGGTCTGGCTGGATCCGGACGACGGCCCACCAATTGCCGCCACCACCTGCGAGCCGAAGCCACGATCGCGCCCATACGCACCCACCAGATACACATCCGTCCGCTTGGAAAGCTGGTAGTCAAGACTCAGCGTAAGCTGTTGAGCGTCGCCGACATCATTATTCCGGCTTTGGTACTGGTAGCCGAGACCAATCGACAGCGGCTGTGTCACCGTATATACAGCACCAAGCTCATAGGTCGTGGCTCTGGGCCGCACAGCGCTTGAGATGCGAACGTCGGAGACTAGTCCAAATAGTCGTACGGACTTGAAGCTATACGCCGCACCACCGATGATGATGCGCTTTGTGTCACTGTCTACAGCATTCTTCTGCGTGTAGTAAGAGACCGACGCACCAAATGGACCATTGTTGTAGTTCGCAATAACGCTGGTGGTGGCGCTCTTCCCGAGTGAGCCGGCTACTTCGCCAAAGCCGTACATCGCGCCGAAATCGAATCCCCCGAAATTCGGAGAGACATACTTGACCGAGTTATCGACCCAATCGCCCCAAACCCGGTTGTCCAGCGAATATCCTCCGGCGCTATACGAAGGCAGACTCCAGGCAAGCAGGCCCGCCGGTGTATTGGAAGCGACCGCATAAGCCGGGAAGTACCAGCCAATGAAATCATATTGCCGGCCCATGGTCAGGGTCCCCCATCCTCCCTGAGCTCCCACATAAGATCCGTAGCCGAAAAGACGTCCACCAGCGCTGAGCACGCCGGTGTCCAACTGGAATCCACTCTCCAACTGGAAAATGATCTTGTTGCCCCCACCGATGTCTTCGGTGCCTCGCATCCCCCAGCGACTACCTTGCGCTACACCTGTCATGAGCTCTACTGACGAACCCTGCACTCCGTTCTTAACGACATCATTGGTGTACGTCAGACCGGCATCGAGCAACCCGTAGAGCGTCACGGACGATTGTGCGAATGCGGTTCCTGTCAATAGCGACAGCCCTACAAGAAAAAATTTCTTACGTCCCACAACTCCTCCCCTACCATCGAATATTATGAATCAGCAAGTTGCGACTAGATTGCAATTTGCTTTTCTATTCCTTTATCACCGGCTATGGTTGATCTCGCCCTGGCTACTGCTTTAGACCAGAATGTTTGCCATGTTTGGCAGCATTCCGTCAGAAAAGTCAGCGTGACCCGTACAGCGCCTTACGCGCATCCGGCGAAATCCACTGTTCGATCGTCTTCTTGTTCTCAGTGATGTAGGTTCGTGCCGCCGTGCGTGCGGGGACTTTCTTATCGGCCATCTCTGCGATGACACGATTGATATCTTCCATGGGAACGCTGACATTGCGCATGAAAGCTACAATCGTCGGAGCGCCATTTGCAAAATCCTTGGACACTGCAGTCGTCAGATTCGTAGCTGGGGAAGCCGACCCACAGGGGTTCGCGGCGGGATTTTCATGGATAGTCTTCCAGCATTCGGCGTTGAACTCCGGCTCCTGGAGCTGGATCGACCGATACTTGCCAAGGATGTTCGAAGGCCCCCAGTATGTGAAGAGGATCGGCTTTCCTCGCTGAAACGCCGACGCAATGGCAGCATCGAAAGCGGCACCCGTTCCGGGTCGGAAGTTGTTGTAGGCAGCTGCCAACTTGTAGGCTTTCAGGCGTTGCGTGTTATCTTTTTCGCAGGCCCAGCCCGTCGGGCAATTGTAGAATCGTCCCTTCGTGGGATCCTCGTCATCACGGAATACTTCTGCGTAGGCTGCGAGGTCTGAGACTGACTTGAGGTTGGGGGCGATCGGTTTGATTCCTCGTGCCGCATCGCCGCGAACAACATATTCAGGCACGAACCAGCCTTCCCGACCACCTCCCTTGACGAGTGAGCCTACAAGTTGAATGCTGCCACGTTCGGCCGCGCGCTCGAACGATTCTGTGCGACCCTGCCAATATTCAACAAATACCTGGAGATCATTGTTCAACAATGCCGCCTGGGTGATTGGGCTAGACCCGACCACCGCTTCAGTTTTGCAGCCATAGCCTTTTTCGATGATCTCACGCATCAGCTCCGAAAAGAACTTTCCGCTATCCCAGCCAATCTCTGCGAACTTGATGGGGCGACTGGCGTCACACCATGCCGTGTCGCTCGCCATTGCGGCGTGCGCAAAAAGAAGCGACGCGGCAGCAACCACGGCTCGTGCCGTTTTTTTAGCTTTGCCTTTCATTATTTCCTCCAGTTAATCTGACGTACCCTGCTGGGGTGGGGCGATTTAATTAGGCTGATACGCGCTTACTTCTTCGTCGCGCGTGGCATTTGCAGAACAGCGACTTCGCCGTGCAAGATCGAAGTCTGCAGCACGGGCCAACAGTCACGTTGGTAAGTCATATGTTTATGTGGGCACGTACATTTGACTCAATCAATCCTATGTCGCAGCGCAACATAGGCGCGCGAAAGGACAGTTCGGAGGGTACGGCCGCTCATCAGGCGGCACGCTGTGCGGAGGAATGCACCAAATCGGAACGTCGAGGTGGCGCTAGAGGCTGGTGGATAAGTCCAAACCGGACTATCGCGTGAACCCCGTGGCTGGGTCAGATGTTCGTCCGTCGGTCAGGCAGATCGCCTTTCGAACGCGGCGCCAGGGTGCATCGCGACTATCCTGAGATCGCACGTAAAGGTGCATATCTTGGCCTGGGCGCGCGCACGCTCGAAAGTCGCGCGAACAATGGCGCGTCGGGATGCTGCCTGCCTGATCAGCTTCTGGGCTTCGCGTTGCGGAGCACCACCTCGAGTGGCGAGCCGTCTCCCTTGAACTCTTCCAGCACGATGTTCGATTTCACTTCCAGCACTCCAGAGGTCTTATAAAGACGGCCAATCACGAAATCAGCGTATTCCCTGAGCGAGCGCGCACGCACCAGCAGGATGTAGTTGCTTGACCCCGTGATCACGTACGCATAGGCGACTTCCGGCCAATCAGCCACCATCATCTTGAAAGCTTCGTGCCAGCCCTCGCCGTCCGGGCGCATGGTGACCTGCACGATCGCCTGCACCTCTAAACCAAGGTTAGTCGGATCCAACTGCACCTTGTACGCCTTGATGATCCCGCTATGTTCAAGGAGCTTCACTCGGCGCAGGCAAGCAGACTGTGAAAGGCCTACCTGTTTTGCCAGGTCCAGGTTTGTGATCCTCCCGTCCAATTCCAGTGTGCGAAGAATTGCGATGTCGATTGAGTCCAGATCGAGTTGCATAAAGTTATAAAAATTCCTTGTTTCATCGAAACTTCTTGCGCCACGATGCGGCGACGTCGCAGCAAAACGAAGCACATTTCGCAACTAGCCGCGTAATATTCTCCGCAGATCGTATCGGAACGGAGGCCTCATGCAAAGTCATCGTTATGCCGCGGCAGGCATCTGGGACATCTCACCATTGATACATGCGGGAACGCCGGTGTGGCCGGGTGACACAACCTTCAGTCATGAGCACATCTGGCGCATGGAAGCAGGCAGCCCTGTCAATGTTGGCCGCATTACGCTATCCCCGCATACAGGCGCACATGCCGACGCGCCGGTCCACTATGAACGTGAAGGGCTCGGGATCGCGGCAGTGGACTTGACCAGATATATCGGGCCGTGCCGCCTTGTCCGGGTATCGGATCACGGTGGCTTTATTGAGCCAGAGTGCCTTCCGAGATCATTCTGGGAGGGGCCATTGCCTTCCCGCGTCTTGTTTCGTACTTACGAGACGTCTCCCGTCGCCTGGGATCCGCACTTTGTCGCCGTGGCCCCCGCAACCGTCAACCGACTGGCTGCGCTGGGGGTCCAACTGTTGGGCATTGATACACCATCACTCGATCCCCAAGAGTCAAAAACGATGGATGCGCATCGGCGCATTGCGGCGCACGATATGGCCATCCTGGAAGGCCTAGTGCTCGACGACATCCTCGACGGCGATTACGAACTGATCGCTTTACCGCTGAAACTGGCTGCGCTCGACGCCAGCCCTGTGCGCGCCATCCTACGGCAAGCGCCACACCCCCCACAACATTCTTAATTGGAGTATGACGATGAGCTGCCCAATGTCCGCCGGTCGCACCGCGACCGAAACCGCCGGGGCTGATCAATGGCACGGTGCACAGATGAATTTTGCCAAGGACATGAGCTACGGCGACTATCTCAGCCTGGCGCCAATTCTGTCAGCACAGCATCCACTGTCCCCCGACCACAATGAGACGCTGTTCATCATTCAGCATCAGACTTCTGAGCTCTGGATGAAGCTGATGCTTCACGAGCTCCACGCGGCCCGAACTGAGGTACGCACCGATAAACTGGCGCCGGCGTTCAAGAAACTCGCTCGCGTATCCCGCATCATGGATCAGCTGGTGCAGGCATGGAGCGTATTGGCCACCATGACACCGTCCGAGTACTCGGCGATGCGACCGTACCTGGGAATGTCCTCGGGGTTCCAGTCGTTCCAGTACCGCGAGATTGAGTTTCTGCTTGGCAATAAGAACGCAGCGATGCTACGTCCACATGCACATCGCGAGGACCTCCTCGTGCCTTTGGAGGCAGTTCTCAATAGCCCTTCGATCTATGATGAAGCGTTGAAACTCATGGCACGAAAAGGGCTGTCCGTTGATCCGGCGTGCCTGGAACGGGATTGGACACAGCCACTGTCTTATCAGCCTTCGGTTGAAGCTGCCTGGGCCGTCGTCTATCGCGATCCCGAAGGGTACTGGGATCTGTACCAGCTCGGAGAGAAGCTCGTCGATATTGAGGACTCTTTCCGCCAATGGCGCTTCCGCCACGCTACCACTGTTGAGCGCGTCATCGGCTTCAAGCGCGGCACCGGTGGCACGGAAGGAGTTTCCTACCTTCGCAAGATGCTCGATGTCGAGCTCTTCCCTGAACTGTGGCGTGTCCGCACTGCGTTGTAAAAAACACCCCACCTGACAAATTCATAGCCCACCATGTTTCATAACGTCGAGGCCTACCCAGGCGACCCCATCCTTTCATTGCTCGAAGGATTCCTTGCTGACCCCCGCGAACAGAAGACCAACCTGAGCATCGGTCTCTACTACGACGAACATGGGCGTATTCCCATTCTTGAAAGCGTCCAGGAAGCCAAAGCGCAGCTCCAAGCCAACCCTACGCCGCATACCTATCTGCCGATGGAGGGGGTTGCTGCTTACCGGGAGGCAGTTCAACACCTGGTTTTTGGCCCTGACGCTCCTCAGGTCACCAGCGGTCAGATCGCAACGATCCAAACCATTGGTGGGTCGGGGGCAATTCATGTCGCCGCGCACTTCATCAAGCAATACCTGCCGGGCAGCGCCGTGTGGATCTCTAACCCCACGTGGGACAATCATCGCACCCTGCTGGAGTCCGCTGGACTGACAGTCCACACGTATCCCTATCTAAATGCGGCGGGAAATGGGGTCGACTTCGACGCAATGCTGAGTACGCTGCAGACGCTCCCGCCGCACAGCGTAGTGCTCTTGCAGCCCTCGTGTCACAACCCTACTGGGTGTGACTTGACTCCTGAGCAATTCGATGAAGTGATTGCGATTCTTGAGACACGCAAGCTGGTTCCGTTCATGGACATGGCATATCAGGGCTTCGGCAGAGGGCTCGACGAAGATGCCGCGCCAATCCGAAAGATTCTTAAGAAAGGCCTGCCACTGTTTGTGAGCAACTCCTTCTCGAAGAACTTCTCCCTGTATGGCGAGCGCGTGGGAGGTCTTTCTATCGTTTGCGATAGCAAGCAAGTTGGCGACAATGTTTTGGGCCAGCTCAAGGCCATCGTCCGCAAGATCTACTCGAGCCCCCCGGCTTTCGGCGGCCAACTTGCGGCCACGGTTTTGTCGTCATCCGGACTCAAGGCCAAATGGGAAGATGAGGTCGCGTCCATGCGAGCACGAATGGTCTTGATGCGACTTGCCCTGCGCAGCGCGCTTGAGACCCAGGCTGACTACCCGGCCGAGTTCCTGACCCGTCAAGCGGGTATGTTTAGCTATACCGGGCTAAGCGCCGGCGAAGTCGACTATATGCGTGAAGCGCACGGTATCTATCTGGTTCGTTCGGGTCGCATCTGCATCGCTGGGCTGAACTCCGGCAACGTTGACGCGGTCGCGAGCGGCCTCGCGGACGTCATCGCGCGCCGACGCCGCGGCTAACCCACATCGCTCAGCCGGCCAAGTGTCGGCTGGAAGAAGATTTCAAGGATACTTTGATGGTTGAAGTCATCGATACCGGTCTGAAGTCAATGGCTCAGCCATTCTCGTGGGCCACCCGCGCGAATGGCATCATATTCACGGCCCACGGACCGGTGGACAGTACAGGAAGCATCGCTGGCGAGGATATCGAGCAGCAAGCCCATCTGACGTTCAGCAACCTCAAGCAAGCCCTGGCAGCCACGGGCTCGACCTCTTCTGACGTTGCTCAAGTGCTGATCTACATGAAAGAAGCGACACATATGGCCTGCATTGACAATGTGTACCGCAAATTCTTCACGGCGCCGTACCCGAATCGCTCCAGCGTGGTCGTGAAGGATTTCGTGCATCCGGACATGCTGATCGAGATCGTGGCCTACGTGGCCACGAACGCTCCTTAACAGGGCAAGCGTTGCGCCGGCCCGCGGGGCGTGAGAAGAACAGTCTCGCGGCACCGGCGCCGCCGATTCGTTTCCTATTGCGGTGTTGATGCAAACACCGCCGGTATCGCGCTACAGGCGACTGCGGCAGTAGGCCGGCCCGATCTCCTCTCCACCGCGACAATTCAGCCGTCAATCCGCTCCCCGCAATGCCCAACCGCGGCATTTTCAGACCATCGATCCTGCCCGACTCAAAGGTGTAAGATCCAGGGCAATAGTCGCGGCGTTCCCGCCTGAGTCCAGTCAATACGCGCCAGATCATCGTGACACGCGTCGTCCGCGCTGATTTTACGTATCGCATACCAAGGCTTGTTGCCAATGAGCTCGCTTCATCTACGCTTGCCCTCGCTGAACACAATCGCTGCGTTCGAAGCATCCGCGAGGCATTTGAGTTTCACCCGCGCTGCTGAAGAACTGCATCTTTCCCAAGCCGCGGTCAGTCGCCAGGTGCAGTCACTTGAGGCAAGGCTGGGCACACCGTTGTTTGTCCGCCGCCACAAGGAGATCATCCTGACACCCGCAGGCCTGGAATTCCAGGAAGCCATCGCCGAGGGACTACTGGCTTTGCGCAGTGCCATTGCCAGAATACGGAACCTGAGCGACAAGTCCGTTACCGTGTCCGCCAGCCTTGCCATGTCCAGCTTCTGGCTGATGCCCGCTATTCTGGATTTTCAAACCGCGCATCCGGACATCCCTATTCGCGTATTGGCCAGTGACAGTGTCATAGAACCGGGAGCCGCCTCAGGGGACCTCGCCATTCGCTACGGCAATGGGGCGTGGGAGGGTGTCAGCGCCATCAAACTGTTTGATGAGGTGATACTGCCGGTGTGTTCCCCGGCATTCATATCGGGCCGTTCCCCCCTGGATACTGCGGGCCTGGCTAATGAGCCACTCATCGAACTAGATAGTTCGATCACCACAAACTCCACTTGGAGAACCTGGTTCCGAAATCGGGGAATCGCTCAGGATTCCCTGAATATCGCGTTGCAGCTAACAAATCACGATCTCGTGCATCGCGCGGTTTGCGCCGGCAAGGGCATCGCGTTGGGATGGTCGTATGGTGTGTTGCGAGATCTTCGGGATGGTACGCTCATTAGACCTGTGCTTGACCAGGTGACCACCGGCAACGGGGAATTCCTAGTCCACACAAACGACTCCCCTTTGAGTGAATCCGCTGAACTCTTCAAAGCATGGATCCTCGACTACGCAGCCAGCGAGCGCTTGGAAATCGATACCTTTCTTGGCGGACAGCACGCAGTCTGATGTCCGACCCGCGGTCAAGCGCGTCGGACACGCCTTCTTTAAGGACGGCGCGCGGACATGACAGCTGTCGGGAACGATACAGCGCCAGCTTGTCCGGTTCGCATGTAGCGTGCAGCCACATGAAAGTGCCACGCCGCCCACAGGCCCGTCAGGGATACCGCCATCAGGACATAACGAAGCGACTCGGCTGGATTTGCGGTACGCGATGCGATGATATCCGAGAAAAAACCGACAACCTGCGGTGCTATGACGAGGTTTGCAACGTTCGTGGCAAACACAATAATACCGACGACCTGCCCTCGCATCGCCGCAGGCGTGAGATTCTGCGCCATGGAAGCGGAAGGACCAATGTACACATAGATCGTCGGTATGAAGACCCAGAGCATCACGTGAGTCAGCGTCAGTGAAGATGACGCGTAAGCAACGAACGAAGGCACTGTTGCTACTGCCGTAATCAGTGCCACAAGCCGGGCCTGAGCGAAGTCCGACCTTGCGAAAGGCCGGCTCAGCACATACGCAGTGCACAGCATCGCAATGATCCCTCCGATGCCATGAATCGCGCCTAGAGTTTCTCCTGCGCCCCCGACACTCAAATGGAAGCTCCGCGCAAGGAACGAAGGCGTCCACCAGACCAGTCCCCATCCCCAGAACGTAAGAACGGTTGTTCCCGCAATCACGTGCAGGAGTGCCTTGCAATGTCGAATGTGATGCAAGGTTTCCCGGAAGGTCGAACGAATTGCTTCGCTTCCTGACTTATCGAACACGCCACGTCTTGGCTCTTTAAAGCCCAGCATCACGATGACTGCCAGCGGAAGTCCGATGGCCCCGAATGCGAGCAGCACTGCGCGCCACCCATGGTGTTCCGCAATCCATCCTCCACCGGCCGAACCCATCAATGCGCCTATCGCGGCTCCGACAGAGAACAGGCTCATTGCCGTCCCGCGTAAAGACGGACGGAACTTGTCCGCCAGCAACGAGACTGCCGGCGGCATACAGCCTGCTTCGCCCACGCCCACGCCGAGCCGGGAGATGAAAAATGTTAGCGCGGTACTACTCGCTCCACACAACATGGTGAAGCCAGACCAGACCGCCAACGCAATGCCGATCATCCGCTTACGGTTCACCCTGTCCGCCAGAATACCTAACGGCAAGCTTAGCGTGACATAAAACAATGCGACGGCGGTGCCCGTCATGAAACCCACCTCGCTATCGGTGAGCTTGAACTCATGCTTGATCGGTTCGATGAGGGTCGATACCACGTAGCGGTCTGCGATGTTGACGGCGTAAACCATCGTCAGAAGGAACAGTACCCACCACTTCGTGATGCCGCTACCTGCGTCCTTCCCTGTTCCTTGATAGTGTGTCTCGCTGCTCATAATTATGTTTTGTCTCACCCACGTATTTTCTACTTCTCGGACCGGCCCGCCCACTTCTGGGCGGCCAGATAGGTTCGCACTCCGACATCCAGGAACGGACGACGCGGCAGCATATCTGGCGATCCCAGCGCCATCATGTCGCTAATCAATGGGTGGCCGGTGTCGCATGCCAGTTCAGCTATAAGCGCGCCTGCGGCGGTTTGTTTCGCGATCCCTACACCATTGCAATTGACTGCAGCATAGACGTCTTTCGACAGTTGGCCCCAGCCTGGCGCGCCATTCTGACTTAACGACAGATAGCCGGCCCAGAAGTGCTCTAGCTTTACCTGATCCAGCATTGGGAAACGAGCCTTGAATAGCACTTCGTGGGAACGCTTCATACGCTCGCGCAACGAATCCGAACAACGCAACGTCGGCGCGAATTGAAATCCGTAGCGGAACAGGATGCGGAAATCCTGGGTGTACCGCAATGTGGCGCCGGCAATTCCGTGCGCAGGCGTGATGCCCCAATCGAGAGTGCCGCCGAGCTGCTTTCGCTCCTCGAGCGTCAAAGGCCGCGAAAGGCTCGCAAACAGCACAAAGGGCAGAAGCTGCCTCTTGAAGCACCCGAAGCGGCTGATGAACGCATTGTTTGTCAGCACAGCCTTCCGCGCGGATATGCGCACACCACCCGGCAGGGTAGCCGCGACCGTAGGTTCGGCCTCCAGTTCCAGCACGGGGGAATTCTCGAACAAGTGCACGTTCGAAGGCAGCGTATCGGCAAGACCCCGCGACAAGGCGGCTGGATTCACAAGTCGCGTCCCGGGCGTATAGACCGCCGAATCGTAGTATCGGGTGCCGATCCGCTCATGGAGCGCCTCCCCGCGCACGATCTCATAGGGTTCCCCTAGTGCGTCCAGCTCAGCTGCAGTGGCACCAAGAAGCCGGCGTGAAATCTCAGGCGAAACCGCACAGTCATATCGACCGCTTCTGCTCCACTGGCAATCTATGGCGTGGGCACGGACCAGCTCATCGAGAGAATCGATCCCATAGCGACTCAGCCGGATGTGCCGAAAACCCTTCTCCGTATTGTCCGGATTGTGATCGTTGTTGTGCGGAAGATCGATGGCAAAGCCTGCGTTTCGCCCTTGCGCGCCTTCCCCTGCCTGCTGGGCCTCGAGTAGCGCAATGGATTGGGACGGGTTCAGCATCGCCAGTCGTCTGGCGGCAGACACGCCGGCGTAGCCTGCGCCGACCACAAGCCAGTCGAAGCTGGCTGATTTTTGCGCCGGCGCGCGAGGATTCCGCCTCGGAAGGATCGCCGACCAGCCATTCGTCTTGTCGTCCGCCGGAAGCAATTTGTCCGAGTGTAGTGGAGCGTTCATGCTGCAGCCTGGTTCATGAGGTTCGTATGCGTGCATCATGCGGCTGTCACGACAAAGAAGAACTCTGCGTCGCTACCGAAATAGGCCACGGTCGAGCCCCGGTTGATGGATAGAACTCCCCCAGCCTCGGCAACCACCTCGGCGCCGTTGCAAATGACACCGAATGCACCTTTAAGCACATAGATAACTTCATCGTAGTCCAGCGTCTTTGGCGGTGTACGGCCAATCCTCAGACGGCCAAATCCCGACGCAAGCGAGTTCCTCGCTGAGCGGGACACCCAGGCGATGCCGCCGCCACTGTCTTCGGCTCCATCACGCAGTTCCCAGACAACGTCCCCAGAGCGGGTCAGCGCAATCGTTTCTGATTCATTCATACAGATACACCGCGAATGGCTATTGGAGTCGGAATTCTAGGAAGCGCGACCTGCGGGCGAAAGCGGGAATCTCGCATGCATTGCATGCAGAAATGTCAGGCACTCCAATGCGGGGCCCAATTGGCACATCCGGGGTCTAGGGTTTCCCCCTAGCCCCCCATGAATTGACTGAATCAATCGTGGATCCCGCGATTAATGTGCCACCAGAGGTCGAGCGAGAGCGGAACTAGCACTCTCCCTCGCCTAAGTCGGACCCCACTGGAGACCATAATGTCTGGAGCTATTACCCTGCACCGCGACGCCTTAGGCGCAGAGGTCAGGGAACTATTGGATATCTATCGCCCCGGCGTCGGGCTTCAACAAGGCTTCTATACGAGTGAGTCGATCTTCGAGGCTGAGATGGAAGCCATCTGGTATAAGACCTGGCTTTTCGCTGGAATGACTTGCGACTTGCCCGAGGCGGGTAGCTGGTTCACCGTGAATATTGGCCGCGCTTCCGTGGTCGTCGTTCGAAGCAACGACGGCGAGATCAACGCATTTCACAACACCTGCCGTCATCGCGGCTCGAAAATCTGCCTAACAGAACGCGGCAAGTCTCGAAATCTGGTCTGTCCATACCATCATTGGACGTATAACACCAAGGGCACACTGATCCATGCGCGCGACATGGGCGATTCCTTCGACAAGGAAGCCCATTCCCTGCGGCCGATCAAGGTGGGCGAAGTAGCTGGCTATATCTTCATTTGCCTATCCGAGGACGGGCCGGACTTCACGGAATTCCAGCAAACCATGTCGCCCTACCTCCTGCCGCATGGTTTGCAGGACGCGAAGGTCGCCTACGAGTCCACGCTCATCGAACAAGCCAACTGGAAGCTTGTCATCGAGAACAACCGTGAGTGTTACCACTGCAAGTCCGGTCACCCGGAACTTATGCGGACCATCGCAGACGTAGAAGCGACGGACGATCCTCGTTGTTCGCCTGAGTTTGTCCAGAAAGCACAAGACGACAAAACGCGTTGGGACACACAAAGCCTGCCTTACGCTCATCAAACCAAGCCGAAGGAGGGTTGGCAGATTATCCGCGTGCCAATGACCCACGGGCTTTCTTTCACCATGACCGGAGAGCCTGCCTCCCGTCGCCTCATGGGTTCATTGCCAGACTTCGACGTCGGCTCGGTCCGTCTCCTGCGCTTCCCAAGCACCTGGAATCATGCGCTTAGCGATCACGCTATTTCATTCCGTGTCACGCCAATCGACGCCAAAACCACTGCAGTCACAACAAAATGGCTCGTCCACAAGGATGCAGAGGAAGGGGTAGATTACGACCTCGACGCTCTGACAACGGTATGGAAGGCGACAAACGACCAGGACAGGACGCTAGCCGAAAACAACCAACGTGGCATTAACTCGCCGGCATACCAGCCAGGCCCGCTGTCGCCGTCCATGGAGTATGGCGTCGTGGCCTTCCTAGACTGGTATATCGATTCAATGCGATCCCATTTCGGCAAGTAACGTTTGACAAGAACAATGGCAGGTGCCGCATCGCAATGCAGCCCTGCCAGAATATGTAAGCGGACAGTGATTCGCGGCGTCTTCGCACCCATGTAGCATGGGTCGGAAGCATCGCATCCGAACGCCCGCGCGGTGAACTCCCACTCTTGACCCTTTGTACTCATCAGCAGGCCCCTTGAGCTGAAGGCCAAATATCCATCGCTGACCGGTGAAATCGCTCGCCCCTCAGCCTGCTTGCGAGGGCGTCTCCTCGCAGCGCATCGCCCATACGGGATGCTTACTCCCGCGCACTTACGAAAAATGTAAGTACCTCGCGCCGACCGTGGGTTCCCAAGGCACGCCATCACGCACTAATCGCGTCCTGCAACACCTGACGTTCTGCATCGGTTAGTGCTAGACGCCCGACCTGGCCGCTTCCTGACTCCGCTGATGCTCGATTTGCTCACACGCCCAATTGACTTCAGTGAATTGACCATGCGCATGGTCACAGTCATCGGGTCAACTCCCCGGAACCGGTGTGATAAAGGACGCCATCTTGCTGACACTTTCGACATCCACATCCCCGGCTATCATTCCATCCGGCAGACAATTTATGCCGACGTCAATGACGACTAACCCGGTCTTGACCATCGTACCGACAATCATCCCCGGCGCCCCCCGCGGCCACGATGAGGATATCGGCCAGAATGGTGACTTGGCCGAGGCATCGTGTTCTGCCATGACACACCGTCACTGTCGCCTTATCCCGCCTCAGCATGAGCGCCATGGGCTTTTCGGAATGAGAATATCGCGAGCCGTTATGCTTTCAGATTCGCACGCCTTTTTAGAAACAAACGCCCGCTTGACCGGCGGGCGTTTATACCTACGTTGGAATGCAGGTGACTTTAATTCAGGGAACTCCAACGGCACGATGTTCCACAAATTTCCTCACATAGTCATTGGCCGGCGATTCGATAATCTCTTGAGGCCTACCTTCCTGCATCACCATACCGTCCTTCATGATGACAATGCGGGTACCTATCTTCAACGCCTCATCAAGATCATGAGTAATGAAAACAATCGTCTTCTTCATTTCCCGTTGGATTTGCAAAAGGAGATCCTGCATTTCACAGCGAATCAAGGGATCCAGCGCGCTGAACGCTTCATCGAGGAGAACGATGTCGGTTTCCGCGACAAGTGCCCGAGCTAGCCCAACGCGTTGGCGCATACCACCGGAAAGTTCGTCGGGATACTTTTCCCCGAAACCTTTCAGGCCCATCTTTCCACTGACCCACGCGGACGCCTTCTCGCGGCTGGTCTTTGGATCGTCGCCGCGCAATAGAAGTCCAAAGGCGATATTCTCGCACACCGTCTTGTGCGGAAGAAGAGCAAAGCTCTGAAATACCATGCTGATCTGCCGTCGCCTGACTTCACGAAGCTCATTGTCGCGTAGCTTTACGATATCCCGATTGTTAATCAAAATCTCGCCTGCTGTTGGCTCGATCAGCCTGTTGAAATGTCGGACCAACGTGGATTTGCCGGAGCCTGACAGCCCCATGATGACAAAGATCTCACCCTTTTCAACCCGAAGAGAAACATCGTTGACGCCTAAAGTACAACCGGTCCGCGACAGAATCTCGCCTTTCGCATGTCCGCTTCGTGCAAGCTGAAGTGCTTCGTCAATGGACTTCTTGTTCGGACCGAATATCTTGTAGACGTTCTTCACATGTAGTGCAGCAGCCATCTCCTGTCTCCCTCCCCTATCACGCGAGCGCAACGCGCTTGCTTCTTTTTGCCATCACAGCTCGATGACGCCGCCCTTTGCCAAATGCCTGGCTGATTCGGTCGATGACGATTGCAAGAATGACGATGGCCATCCCCGCCTGAAGGCCCCTTCCGATGTCCAGATTGTTGATGCCTGCCAACACGTCTTCGCCGAGCCCGCGAGCGCCGATCATCGATGCGATGACAATCATGCCGAGCGCCATCATCACGGATTGATTGATACCAGCCATGATGCTTGGCCGGGCAAGCGGCAACTGAACCTTCAGAAGAAGTTGCGTCTGCGTGCAACCGAAAGACTTTCCCGCTTCAACGATATCCTCGGAAACCTGCCTGATACCCAGGTCGGTAAGACGAACGAGAGGCGGCAAAGCGTAAATGACTGTAGCGATGATTGCCGGCACCTTGCCAAGTCCAAACAGCATCAGTACGGGAATCATATAAACGAAGGTCGGCAAGGTTTGCATCATGTCCAATACCGGACTGACTCCGCTCCTTAGCCAGGCGCTTCGCGACATCAGTATCCCCATCGGCAATCCCAGAACGACGGCCAGGGTAGTCGACACCAACATGATTGCGAGCGTTTGTAGCAGCTTGTCCCAGAGGCCGAAGCTGCCGATGAGATAAAGCAGTGCGACCAGGATAGCTGACGTCGTCAACTTCTTCGATCCCACCCACGCGAGCCAGCCGACGATCCCAAGAATCACAATCGCCGGGGTGCCTTTCAGGCCCGTTTCGATCGGCACCAGCACCCATCTCAGAACGAAAGCGCTGAAGCCCTGAAAATAATCTCCGTATCTTTGCACCAGATCGTTGAAGAAAACGTTTATCGCGTTTTCAATCGACAGATGAAGAAAGATGTCCATGTTAATTCCAACCACTGCCATATAGTTTCACAAGTGCACACAGGTCCGGTCAGCTATACCCGTAATTGCGCGCCGCCACGGATTGCATCAGGGCAAGGGCCTTGGTCCGGTGAACTTGTCGGGCTGGCATTCCCTGATTACGATGCAGAATCAGCATAGTCATGGTCAGGAGAGTTGACTAAATCAATCGTTGGCCAGAAGCAGAAAACCTTTCGCACAGACGGCTTCCACAGACGATTTACTTCACGTTTTCACATTGGAACGACAAAAGGGCACCGAAGTGCCCTGATTTTCCAATGGAATTTCAAGATGGAGAGGCCTTGACCTTACATCATTGATTAATCAATGATTTTTCCCGAATGAATTCGCAGCAGCCCTTAATTTGTTGATTATCTTGTCCAACTGCTGGATTTCCTCTACCGTCAGGGCGTCGACCAAAGCAAGGTTCATCTCGCGATAACGAATAAGGATTTTGTCGTACAGTTCGCGCCCCTTATCCGTGAACACGATTTTTGCAAAACGAGCATTGTCGGGATTGGAGAGCCGCTTCAACAAACCTTCCCTGACCATCGTGCCCACCGTCCTGGATGCTTGCGCCTTGTCCAATTCTGCATGCTCCGCGATATCGGACAGTGTTGCCCCCTCCATGTCGTGGACGGTGGCAATGAGACGCCAGCGCCTCCGGTTAATCCCAAATTCGTTGTTCAGCATGCGCTCGTGATGGTCCCCGAACTCCCGATACACCAGATACAGGCGGTAATCGAGCATGTCCTTCAGATTTCGGGGGTCCAGCGATGGCGTGCGTGGAGAATCGTCCACTTTAGGAGTGACAACACTGGGGTCAAAAGGGCGCATGACGGGGTTCCTTCTTCCTTACCGGAGCCATCAGCAAGCCCTACGCTGGCCCCCAAAATGTCCCCGGCGCATAGTTTGCGCACTAGGCCCAGCCATTGCTAGTCGGGAAGACCCGGCCCTCGCCCCCGCTAGGGTGGATTGCCTCGGGCGTTTGGGTCACCTGACGACGATTGATTATCTCAAGTTTGGCTCCGGCTGCTATGCTTGCAGACGCCCAAGAAATACCGGTCCCGCTACGAGAGGCGTTGTCGGATCCATAGGGCAAAGCTCACACTCCGGAATGCCGCCAGTGCAAGTTCTGCCTGTCGCGCAAGACCGACCTGTGCCAGGCGATTCGCGCCACGCAGGGCACGTGGCCGATGCCGGACGGCACCCCGCGCTTCTAGCTCGAAAAGCCGATCTCTACTACATGGGCACATCGACCTTTGCCAACCACATCGTGGTGCCTGAGAGCGCGCTGGCTAAGATGCGTTGACACGCGACCTCACGATGCGGTTGGTGGGCTGCATACGCGAACAATGGTCTCGACCAAGGCCTGCAGTTCCTCGCCTCGCGCCGACGGGCGCGACATTGCACAGTTCAAGCACCCCAGCCCCGCCTAATGATGCAAATACCAGCCAGGTCACGCCTTTTGGATACGGATGGTGCTCGGCCACCTCAGGAAAGACTTCGAGGAACCGAGCAAAGAACGCCTCGTCCTCATTCGCCCGCGTGGCCCCGATACGACTGAAGATCGATGGTGTCGTTTTGCATCCAAAGAAAAGGCTCCACGCTGTCAGGTAGTTTTCGGCCCCGAAAATCTGGTTCCATGCCTGCATAACGAACGTCTCGACCCACTCCCGCAACTGCAATGTCCGGGTCTGGCCATATACGGCCCTAGTCGCGGCGCGTGTCGAGGGGAACTGCCATCCAGACAGCCAGCTTAAAGATCATGGCACCTGGCATTACGCAAGCTAACAAACGTATTGGAGGCATCCTCTCTCACGTAAGTACTCGCTTTATATTTCTTCCGGCGTACTACGAGGTTTGACATGACGAATGATTCTAGTCCATGACATGCTCGCGAACGTATACTGTCTTGTCACTCGTCGGCCGCGCACGAAGCCGCCCGACGATAGGGCCGCCCTCCCCGCCTGGGAGGCTTCGGTGGTGACCGCTCCCTTGGTCGGCTAGATACGGCAGCGATGGGGGGATACTGGTCTCTGTGGGGGAAGAGTTGAGACGACTAGCACGCGGGCGAAGATAGCGCGTGACTCGAATGACTGTCGGAGCTATCCGAGCTGGATAGCAGAAGGCTCCCTGCTCTATGAGTGCCAGGGGGCTGCGGCATTCCCTAGCATATCTAAAGCGAGGATATGCTTACTAAAGAATAGTGTGGAGATCCTCGATTGAGGATAGAAGGTTATTCCAGCTTCTACACAAAGGTGTGCATCTTCATCCGGAATAACCAGATGCATACTCCACATTTGTGAGGATGAAGAACGAGAGTATCAATACGTGTAGATGTGGACCGCTTCGCGGTCGGGCAGCCAGGGCGGACAGGTATGAAGGCGAACCTTTTCTCGTTCCCGGTAGCGATTGCTCCCGAAGCTGCACGGCCCCCTGCTCGGGTAAGGACATCCACAGAAATCCAGTGGCTGCCCCGGCCTGATTGGGTCGCTTGATGTCTGAGTTGCTACGGCGTGCTCAGCCCAGCGTTTTCACCCCTGGTTTCTGCCGGCGAACAGCCGGTTCAGCGAGCAACGGTCAGGCTTGTTTCACAACTCCGCGGCGGTCGCCAACGGGGGGGTGAAATTGCGAGGATTTCGCCTGGTACTGCTCCGTAGTCCTCGGGTGAGAGATTCCACCGAAATTCAGCGTCTGCTGCCTTGGGGGCCATTGGGACGGTCGATGCCGCTACGGCTTCCTCCGGCAAGTTCCTTCATTCCTGGTTGCCGCCGGCGAAAGGCCTGTTCGAAGGGAGGCGATGTCGGCATAGTTTCGCGTGGCACCCGACCATACCCAGATCGTCTTGTCTACCCGCGCTCACCCGCCGCCCTACGTCCGTTACTGGTCACCGAGACCACGCCGTCGTCGAAAGGCCCGCACGGCCTCAGTCCTCAACGCTCGCTTGGCCGCCATGTTGTTGATCCTCGAGCGAACATCCTCGGCAGCAAGTATTGCTAACAGATGAGGATCGCTGCGCCGCGCAGAGCGATGACCTCGGCATCGGGCCATCCCTTGGCAAAGGTGCGCATAGCCATCAAGTGGTAGCGCGACTGCCTGCTCATCTGAGGCATCGGGTAGTGAGGATCCGAGAGGTCCGACTCAGTATCGAGAAGCACCGCATCTTCGGAATTCATCGTTAGATATCCGTATTGCTTCGTTCCTTGGCGGCAGGATCATACATATAGCGTCCTCACTTGTCATGACACGATATGTCGATCCGATGACGGTCCCCTCCCTTTCCAGCGCGTCCTCCCCTGAATTGAAGCACAAGTTGTGATGCGGAGAGAACCTCCCCGGCTAGCTTAGTACATCTGCAGTCGATGGCGCATCCGGGCGGCAAGGCGCGAGTACTCTTCCTCGTTCTGAGACCCTAGCTGCAATCCAAAAGGCTTCGATCCCAGTCTTCGACAACTAAGCGAAGAAGCGCGCCGCCACCGTCCGGGGTGGCGGCGTCTCTGTTCAAACCTCCAAAGTCCAATGTTTGCCAAGAAAGATATCCTGCAACTCCTGTCCGAGAAAGGGCTCCCGTTCGGCTACGAAGAGCATGAGCAGGTGCTTAATATGGCGGAGTCGAGCGAGCTGACGCTCTCGCTAGACGGCGCCCGCTGCAAGAACCTGCTGCTGCAAGACAGGCTAGGCCAGTGTTATTTAGTGGTGACTACGGCGGACAAATCGCTGGACTTGGCTGCCCTAGCGAAAACTATCGGTAGCAAGCGCCTTTCGTTCGTACCTTCTGACCGTATGTACGAGCTCCTCGGAGTCCGGCCGGGTTCTCTTAGCCCCTTGGCGCTGGTCAATGATCTTCACGCGCGTACCAAACTGGTGTTTGACATCGACTTGGCGTCTGAGACGACGTTTCTGTTCCACCCGCTCGACAGTTCTGCCACAGTCGCGCTTTCCCAGCCTGAACTCATCACCTTCTTGACAAGCATCGGCTATTGCAGCACGTGGACACATATCTCGGCTCGGGAGACTGCATAGTCTGCTGCGGCCCCCGAGGCCAATGTCCCCGCCCTGCGACGCACTCCAGGTCAACCAGTCCTAAGCGGCCCCTGCAGCCTCATAACATGCGACTACGCCTGGGACCGACTGCCTCAAAGCTGTTGCTCAGATAGAAATCGAGAGTGCGCTTCCATTTGGGCTGAGCCGGTGCGACCTTCGGTCCGCAGTCAGGGCAGTTGGCCGCCATCGCGCTAACGGACGTCCTGGTTCAAGCAGCCTCCCTATTGCCCCGCCACGTCACCGTCTTCACTTCATTCCGGCTTGACATTGGCGGCCTTCGCCACTTGTGTCCACGTAACAGTGTCTTGCTTGATTAGCTGTGCAAATTCCGCGGATGGGATGCCACCGGGCTGCGCCCCCATGCTCGCCAGTCGCTCCTTGATGTCGGCGCTCTGCACGCCCTTCTGCACTTCGCTTTGGAGCTTCTTCACCAGCTCTGGCGGCGTCCCCTTCGGCGCAGCCAGGCCAAACCAATTTGTCACCTTGTAGTCCTTCAGTCCGGCTTCTTCGAAAGTGGGAACATCCGGAAGCGTAGGGACACGGCTACCGCCGGTGACGGCCAGCGCGCGCGCTTTGCCTCCCTTGACCTGCGGGATTGCTGTCGGGGTAGCGGTAATCAGCAAGTCGACATTTCCGGCAATCAAACCCATCAGCGCTTCACCGGCGCCCTTGTATGGAATATGCGTCAGAGCGGCGCCGGAGTTCTTCTCGAAGACTTCCGCGGCCAGATGCGTGGAGCTGCCCGCGCCGCCAGACCCGAAGTTAAGCTTGCCGGGGTTCTGTTTGGCGAATGTAATCAGTTGCTGCAAGTTCTTGAACTTCGACCCGGCGGGAACGATGAGGATCACCGGCGTTTGGGCGATGGTGGTGACCGGCACGAGGTCATGCTCGTGGTCCCAAGGCAGCGTCTTGAAGAGCGACGGCAGCATCGTGTACGTCGTGTCGTTGGCCAGCAAGGTGTATCCGTCCGGTGCGGCTCGCGCGACCTGCATCGTGCCAATCGTACCGCTGGCACCCGGCTTGTTCTCGACGAAGAACGATTTGCCTGTGCTCTCCGTCAGCTTTTGCGCTACCTGCCTTGCGACAAAGTCGGTCGTACCGCCGGCCGAATATGGCACGATGACACGCACGGGCTTGGTAGGCCATGTTTGCGCATGGCTGGGAAGGCTCGCACTAACCAGTGCAACAGTTGCAATCAGTCGGGTCAACATACTAGTCTCCTTGGTATTGGCTCGTCCATGCATGAGTGCTTGCGGCGTTTTCTCGGGCGAGCGAAGTCCTAGCGGGAGGATGGATACCTCCCGCGCTTTCTCGATAAATGCGAAAGCGTTGTCTCGCCAGTGGCGAGACGTAGTCAATGCTTCAACACTTCTGCACGTCCGGCACGTCGCGCTGCGGCGTGCCGTCATAGGTCCAAAGGAACTGGCGCGGGATGGGCCCCTTGTTGCGGCCGCCCTGATTGGTCTGCTCCCACACATGTGCCAGGATGCCGACCGAGCGCGACAGGCAGAACAGCCCCCGCGCCAGCGGTGCCGGGAAGCCGAGCTCGGCATAGATGACGGCGGTGGCGCCATCGATATTCATTGGGATCGGCTTGCTGCGGCCCGCCGACAGTGCGTCCTCGATGGCCAGCGCGATCGCCGCGTAGCGCCCGTTCACTACGCCATCGGCCGCGGCCTGCTCCACCAATGCGAGCAGGCGCGGAGCGCGCGGATCGACCGGATGGAAGCGGTGGCCGAAGCCCGATACGAACTTGCCGTGCAGGTCGCGATAGTGCTGCAGCGCGGCGGCGACGGCATCGTCCAGGGCGCTGCCCGCGTCGACGCGGGCAGCGACGTCTTCATACAGCGCCACCGCCTGCTCGCCGGCGCCGCCATGCACATCGCCCAGCACGTTGACGGCCGAGGCCATCGCATTGTTCAGCCCCACGCCGCAGGTCGCGGCCATGCGTGCGATGGCGATGCTGGGCGCCTGCGGCCCGTGGTCGACGGCGGCCATCAGCGCCGCGTCGAGCAGCTCGCCCTGGCCCGGGCCTGGCAGTTCCCCGACGGGCTCGCGGTCATGTTCTCGTTGCCCATCGGCACCGGGTCCTTGCCCGCGATCAGGTGGTTGGACACCACCCAGCCCATGGTGGCAAGCGTGGCCTCCAGCATCGACACGTCGATGAAATAGCCCTCGGTGCGCTGGTGGTCCGCCAGCGACGCCGCCACGGCAAAGGCCTCGGTCAGGCCGCCGATGGTGTCCGACACCGGATACCCCACGCGGTAGGGCGCGGTCTGCGGATCGCCGGTGATGCTCATCACGCCCGACATGCCCTGGATGATCTGGTCATAGGCCGGCAGTTCCGCCAGCGGTCCGTCCTGGCCGAAGCCGGAGATTGCGCAGTAGATCAGGCGCGGGTTCTCCTGCTTGAGCGTTTCGTAGCCCAGACCGAGCCGGTCCATCACGCCGGGCCGGAAGTTCTCGACCAGCACGTCGGCGCTGCGCACCAGCTTGCGGAACACTTCCTTGCCGCGCGCATGCTTGAGGTTGATGGTGATCGACTGCTTGCCGGGGTTCTGCGCCAGGAACGACACCCCCATCAGGCGCTGGTTCAGCTCGGCATCGGCGCCGAGCTGGCGCGCCAGGTCACCAGTGCCGGGGGTCTCCACCTTGATGACCTCGGCGCCCATATGGGCAAGCTGGTGGCAGCAGAAGGGCCCGGCCAGCACGTTGGTGAGGTCGAGCACGCGGATATTGCGCAGGGGCTTTTGCATGACGGATTCCGATAGGATGGCTTATTCGACACGCGCGCCAGACTGACGCACGATGTCGCCCCAGCGCGTGTTCTCGCTCTGGATAAAGGCGCCAAGGTCCTTGGCCGAGCCGCCGCGCGGCTCGCTGCCTTCTTCACGCAGCTTGCTGACGGTGTCCGGCTGCGCCAGCGCCTTGTTGACCTCGGCATTCAGCCGCGCCACCACTTCCGGCGGCGTGCCGGCCGGTGCCACCAGTGCCTTCCAGTCTTCTGCCTGGAAGCCGGCGTAGCCTGACTCTGCAATGGTAGGCACCGCCGACAGCAATGGCATGCGCTTGGCCGAGGTCACCGCCAGCGCGCGGACCTTGCCCGCCTTGATCATGGGCATGGCAATCGGCGGCGTGGCGAAATAGGAATCGGTTTGCCCGCCCATCAGGTCGGTCAGTGCCGGCGAGGCCCCCTTGTACGGCACGTGTAGCATCTTGATGCCGGCGCGCCGTGCGAACATTTCGCCAGTCAGGTGGCCGACCGTGCCGGTGCCGGCGGACGCCATCGACAGTGGCTTGGCCTTGGCCGCTGCCACCAGGTCGGCAACGTTTTTGTAGGGCGCGTCATTGCGCACGATCAGCACCACCGGCTGTGCCGCCACCAGCGCCACCGGCGTGAAATCCTTCTGCGTGTTGTAGGGCATCTTTGGGTACAGCGTCGAGTTGATCGCCAGGTTGGCGGTCTGTCCCATTCCCAGCGTGTAGCCGTCGGGCTTCGCCTTGGCCACGCTATCCAGACCGATATTCCCGCCAGCGCCGGCGCGGTTCTCCACCACGACGTTCCACTTGGTGGCCATGCCAATTTTGTTGAACACCAACCGCGACAGCACGTCGGTACCGCCCGCGGGCGGGAATGGCACGATCAGGCGAACCGGCTTCGAGGGGTAGGCCTCGGCTGCAATGGCTCCCGTGGCGCCAACGGCGAGCAGCGCCGATAAGACGCAGCCGAGCACGGCGTGGCCCAGAGTTTGCCCGGGCGTTGCGGCGATCCGGCTAGTGGCGAATGCGTGATTCATGTCGTCTCCTGTTCAGACGGCAACAGGTGTCCGTCCGATGAGCTGTCGCTCTGTTTGCGAAAATGGGAAAAGTGGCGTGCAGCGCCGTTGGCTCAGCCAACGTGTGTCAGATTCGTGCGTCGAGCCGGTAGACGGCAGTGGCAGTCCCCCGGAAAAGCGCATCGCGCTCAGCCGGGCTAGCCTGTGAAGTCAAGCGCTTGAAGGCGTTCCAGCCATTGCTATAGGGGTACGAACCCTTGTCGACCGGAAAATTGCTTTCGAACATGCAACGATCCGCGCCGAACGCCTCTATGCATGTGAGCATCCATGGCTTCCACGTCTCGGCGAGTTCGATCGACGAAGGGGGCCGCTCATCCTGTTCAAAATCAAAGCCGTTGATGCGCATCCCCAGTCCACCCAGCTTGACATGCACGTTTGGCAAGCGGGCCAGTTCGCGCATGTCGCGCGACCAGCGTTCGAAGACTTCGGCTTGCTTGTCACGGTATTGGCCGATTCGAACCACGCCGCCGCAATGGTTGACGATGACGGTGATGTCCGGATTGGCTTTCGCCAGGTCAAATAATTCCGGCAGTTGCGGAAAGAACAGCCAGGCGTCGTAGGAAAGGCCGAGCGTACCCAACTCCGAGACCCCAGCGCGATACTGAGGATCCAGCAACAAGCCTTTGGGCGCCGCGGTGAGCGGATTGGCCAGCGACGGGTCGGCATCCCAGGTAGTGAGGTGTCGGACGCCACGAAAACGGCCATGACGGCCATGCCCGGCCTCAATGTGTGCCTCTAGGACGTCGCGCACGGCAGCGCCCTGCCGTAGGTCTGCATATCCAACAATCCCTTTGGCTACCTCGGGTTCGCCTGCCAGGGTCGCCGCGGTCGTTGCTATTGCAAACTCGGTCTCGCCGACTGGACGTAGCGTGTCGGGGCCCGCCGTCCGGTAACGGGTCAGCGCCTGCATGTAGACGGACGCACGGATGTTGTGTCCGGAGCGCAGGTCCTCCATGTAGTCGCCTAGCAGGTAAGTCCAGCCCGGGCGCTCGTAGAAATGGTGATGCGCATCGACGATAGTCAAGTCCGGCTCAAGGGCCGGTTCGGTCGCGGATGCCAGCCATTCCGGGCGAACGGGAAGATAGTTGCTGACGGTATTCATATGACTCTCCTAGCCGGCCTTGGCAGCGCCAGTGCCACAGCAGACGCGGCGAGCGTGGCGCGGGCCGCAACGACCAGTCACCGGCGTTTGGCATTGATAACGGATTCATGTCATTCGTCACGAATGAGCACGAACAACGAAAGCGTGAGGACTGTCGTAATAGCCAGCACGGCCGCAAGGCCGAGCATGCCAGCGGTGAAGGTGCCGTAACTATCCTTCAGGTAGCCAACCAGATAGGGCCCCGCAAATCCGCCAAGTGCGCCAATCGAATTGATAAGCGCAAGTCCACCTGCTGCTGCGTGCCCGGACAGGAAGCGCGCCGGCAGCGTATAGAAAATGGTACGCGCGGAAATCGTGCCGATGAGCGCCAGGGTGATTCCAACCATCGCAGGCGTCAGCGTCTTGAAGTAGGTTGACACCCCCAAGGCGACCGCCCCTATTGCCAAAGCAAGGGCAAGGTTGGCGATGCGGCGCCCGTTCCGATCCACATGCTTTGCCCACCAGAGTAGCCCGATGGTGGCAAAGAAGTAAGGCAGCGCTGAAAGCCAGCCGGTCTCTATCATGCTCATGCCGTTAGCCCTGAGCATCTGCGGCAGCCAGATACCGATGCCGTACGACCCCATGGTGAAGCCAAAGGAAATCATGGCCAGGAGATAAACTCGCGCGTCCTTCAGGGCCACACGGAAGTCTTTCTTCTTGCCGCTGGAAGCTCCTTCTCGCTCAAACGCATTCTGAAGTGCGTCCCGTTCCTCCTGCGATAGCCATTTGGCCTCGGCTGGTGTGTCTGCGAGCATGCGCAATACGAGCAAGCCTAGCAAGCAGGCCGGCAGCCCTTCGATAATGAACATCCACTTCCAGCCGGCCAAGCCCAGTACACCGTCCATCTGCAGCAGCCACACCGAGAGCGGGCCGCCGATGAGGGAGGACAGCGGCGTGGAGACAGTAAACCATGCCAGCACGCGCGTACGGTAGCTTGCCGGAAACCAGACCGCCAGGAAAAAGATCACGCCAGGGAAGAAGCCTGCCTCTCCAATACCGAGTAGGAGCCGGATGACGTAAAAGCTGGTCGGCCCGGTAGCAAGCGCGGTGGCGGCTGCCATCAAGCCCCAGGTGATCATGATGCGGGCAATCCATCGGCGCGCGCCAAAACGGTAGAGGGCGAGATTGCTCGGCACCTCGAAGAGGCAATAGCCAGCAAACATGATTCCCGCCCCCCATCCGAATTGCGTGGCAGTCAGCCCCAAGTCCTGGTTCATGGTCAGGGACGCAAATCCGACGCTGGTTCGGTCGAGGTAGTTGAAGAAGTAGGCTAGCGCCAGCAGCGGAATGAAGCGCCAGGCAGCCTTCTTCACTGCTCGCGCCTCAACTTGTGAGGCGACGGCAATCTCGCTATTCCCCGTTGCGGATGTTGGTGTCATCGATGTCTCCAAGTGGTCGTGTTGCCTTACAGAGCTGACGCTCACGGAAGACTCCGCTGAGTAATTTGACGCCTTTTCGCGCTGTTAAAGTTTTGCCAAGCAGAACAACGTTCCGCCAGAAAGAACTCTACGAGCTATATCGGCCGAAAATAATGAGGGTTTACCCGCACATTTGGCTGGAACGCGGAGTTGTGTTCTACTACGCAGAACTTTTATAACAGCCGCACACGCGACTTTCTGCTAAAGAAGAGAACATGCCTTCACCTGAATTCGAGGCCTCTGAAACCTCAAGCGGTGTCGCCGTCCTGGATCGCGCGTTTGCCATCCTTGCCGCGTTTGACCCCACCGACGAGCGGCTAACCTTGACCGAACTGTCGCGACGCACAGGCCTGTACAAGAGCACTGTGTTACGTCTCCTGGCTGCCCTGGAGCACGGCGGCTTTATTCGCAAGCTGGAGGACGGGCAGTATGCGATTGGCCCGCAGCCACTACGGCTCGCGGCCATCTACCAGCGCTCGTTCCGCGTTGGGCCTGTCATCGAGAAGTTGCTCGAGCAAATCAGCCTGGAACTCGGCGAGACGGCTTCGTTCTACGTCAGACAGGGAGACCGGCGACTTGTGCTGTATCGTGTGGAGCCGGCGCGCGCTGTGCGTGTGTCCATCGGTGTCGGCGATGAATTCCCCGTTGACCGCGGCGCCTCGGGGAAGGTGCTGCTCGCCTTCAGCGAGCCCAACGATCAGCGTTGGCAAGAGGTGCGCGAGCGACTTTGGGCAGTGTCATATGGCGAACGGGAGGCCGAAACCGCTGCTGCCTCAGCGCCTGTATTCGGTGCCCTGGGAGAACTAGTAGGAGCCCTGACATTGTCTGGGCCGAAGCAGAGGCTCAGCGCTGCGCCGACAATGTTCGCCGCAGTAGCGGCGTTGCTAAAGGCTGCCGGGCAGGCAACCGAAATTTTGGGCGGCAATCGAGCCCGCTTCGATGCAGGCATTTCGAAGCTCCATATGGAGCAGATCATTGCCAGCGGTGCCGTCAACGCTTAGAACGATGTGCTCGGGGCGTTGTATCTGCAGGCATGCGGCAAAAGACCGGCTTTCCAGAGTTGCGACCACGCCCGCGCTGGGAACAAAAGCTATCGAGACCAAAGGAATGCGCTTCGCGCCGAACGCCTATAATCGCTACCCCTGCCACAAGTCACCGAGCGCCTGGACGCCCATGGAACCGAAACCGCAATCCGGCTCCTGGCGCACCAGCGACCGCATCCTCGACGTCTCGCTGCGCCTGTTTAATGAAGTCGGCGAACCCAACGCCGCCGCCATAACAACCAGTTCGCACAGCGTCGGCGCCAGTACAACGATCCTGAGCAGACCAGCGGTTATCCGTACGACCCGCGCTATCTCATCTTCTCGATCCCGGCCCCAACCTGTGCGGCCGGTCCCGTGAAGCGTTCGACCAGCTGGCGCGCGACTACGCGCCAGTCAAAGCAGCCGCCGAAGCGGCAAAGGATAAAAGAAGTGCAATCCGTTTGTGTGTATTGCGGCTCCAGCGCCGGCAATCGTCCCGAATATGCCGAGGGCGCGCGCCTGCTCGGACGCATGCTGGCCGAGCGTGGCCTGGCGTTGGTCTATGGCGGCGGCAACGTTGGACTGATGGGCATCATTGCCGATACCGTGCTCGAGCATGGCGGCACCGTTGTTGGCATCATCCCCGAAGCACTGATGCAGAAGGAAGTCGGCCATCGCGGGCTTACCGAATTGCACATTGTGGGAAATATGCACGAGCGCAAGCAGATGATGGCCGACCGCGCCGACGCCTTTATCGCTATGCCGGGCGGCGTGGGCACCTTCGAAGAGCTGTTCGAGACCTTTACCTGGCTGCAGCTGGGCTACCACGACAAGCCGGTGGGTCTGCTCAATGTCGGCGGCTTCTATGATGGCATGCTGGGCTTCCTAGCCCATGCCGTTCAGGAAGGTTTCCTGAAGCGCGTGCATGCCGAGCTGCTGCATGTGGCCGACACGCCCGCGGCGTTGCTTGAACAGCTGGCCGCAGCACCGCGCGTGCGCGTGGACAAATGGCAGCAGGCACGCGACAAGACCTGAACGCCCTACTATTCAAACCTGGGCGGAGTGTCTGCGCGCTCGGAACGGCCGCAGTGCTACGCATCTTGCAGCCAGCGGGAAACGTCAGTCTGGCGCCAGCGAAGTAGGAAGTTCGGCCCAAGATATGCCGGAGGAGGCAAGCTCTCGGGTCTAGTCCGAGCACGGCGAAGAATGGTGGCCAGGCTGACCCGCAGGACCGCTGCCAGGTCGTGAGCGTCAAGATAGATTGATGATGGTTGCATGCTGAGTATAGCGACGTCGAAGCCTCGCCGATGGCACTGCCGGAAAGCTAGTCCCAGGACACGAATTCCTGCGATCCTCGCTCCAAACACATGCAGCCACCTCAGGGCAACATCACGATCGCGGCACGCTGACCGCCTGTTCGCTGGCAGTGATCAACCACGCCTTGCGGTTATGGAGGGCGTCACAGTGCAATAAGAACTCCCACGCAACACTGATGCGTTGCGTGAGCGAGCAGACAGCAGCCCCGGTTGCGCCCGGGCCCGGGCCCGGGGCTTTGCCGATAGCCAGTTTTTCTCCGCTGATGAAGCCCTGGCACTCTCGCTTGAAGGAGCCCTGGACCTATCGGTCCGCAGCCAGGGCACGGTCACCTACTGCGTCATCGCGAGAAGGTATACAGATCGCAGCGACGTGGAACGTGTTCCCGTGCCGTCGCCAACGACCGCTGAAGGTATAGCTCGGTCGAGCGAGCATGAAGCGCTCGAAGAATTCCCCATCCGGAGCGGAGTATTCGGGTCAGCCGTGAAAACTCACCGGCGAGCACGGAGATTTCAGGGCTGGGGAACTTTCGGAGAGAACGAAATATGGAGAAGCTTTTCACGCCCGCTCGGCGCTACGGTGGTTGCTGCCAACAGCCCCGTGCTTGGTTTGGGATCGCCCTGCCCAACCACGCGGCGAAGACGCGAGATGCGGAGGAAGAGGAGATCGTGGCCTGTGCCTCGCTCCGTCGCGCCACATCGGCAAGGGGACGCGGCCGGAAAGCTGCAGGCGAGCAGCCGCTCAAGGTGGGACGCAGGCACACCGAAAGCCGAAGACCAGCCCGGCTACAAAGAAGGCGGGCATCAGCAAACGAGCCGATGACGCGGTCTTTCGCACATACTGTGCAGTACCCAGCAAGCTGATGACGGGGGTCGTAGGCCGCCGCCCAAAAAAGAACTCGCGTTGCCAGGGTGGAACGCGGGGGTAGCAAAGAACCTAACAGACCAAGCCTAGCCGCGAATTAAACTTTTCTTACATCCAGAGATAAGTGGTGTTTCTCCCGCTTTTCGTTGTTGTGCTGAAAGCGCCTCACGGGCGCCATCCCGCTCCCTCGCAGTGCCGCGCCGCCGGCGCTGGGTGCTATCCCCGGCGCCAATGCCGGCAGCATCTCCATCGCGGCATGGCGGTCAGCCCGTTCACTTCGGGCGAGCAACCGCACATTGCGGTCATAGGCGCGCCACAGTGCAATACGAGTTACCAACGCACCGGATCGCCGGCGACTTTCCACCGGCCCTGGCTGCCCACGGCTTTGCCGATGGCAAATTCTTGCAGCAGGCGAGCGCTGCAATCTTGCGGGGTCGGTTTGAAGCTTTATGGTCATGCCGCGTGAGACTTCGGCATATCGAGCATCGTCCCGTTGAACTTTGTCCGCGCCCCCTGAGGCATTCCACCGCTGGTCGCCACGCCGCATTCGATGCGGCCTTCCGCGGGTGTCACATACTTGGATTCCATGATGTCGGCCTGCTCGGTGCAGGCTCCTGAGGCTTCCTACTCAGGGAATTGCAGAACCCTCGTCACGACGGTTCAAATAAGCCAGCCACCGTCGCGTCAATAGCACTCTGAATAGACTGAATCGAAGCGGTACGGTGGGAATCTCGTACACCTCCCCGCTGACCTCGTCGTATTGCCAGTTCCTGTTTTCAGCCAGGGCTGTCAGGCACGTCCACATGTGAGTTGTTGGCTCGTCCCCACCATGAGAACGTGGTTCGCCGAAGGGGCGGATGTCTGGCGGCATGCTCGCCGTAGAGATGAGGTACCTCGCTTGCCCCGCTCCGGCAATTTCAAACCTTATCGGGACTCGTCCCGCACGCTTCCACTTGTAGACGGCTTCCCAAACTTCCGGGTCGAAGTAGTCGATGAGCCAGTAGATTTCGACGTCACGGTAAGACCACCGGATAAAGTGTGGTTCGCGCGTCTCGAAGAATCCAAAAGACAAGCGGCCGCCTTGTTCACACGACGCGACGTATTCCGACAGTCTGGCATTAATCGAGCAATTCAAGACAGGGGTACCGTCCGACAACCCGGCCAACGCAGGCTCTTTCTTCGCGAGCGCCCAGAGCGGTAACAAGGAACCAAATTTGACTGTTCCACCACGCACATCAATTTCGTCCATCTCTTCTTTCTGCATATTAGTTCTTGGGTTCATCGCCACGGCGCATCGGTCGTGGGCATCCAGGCAGGTCGCCGATGACCGGGACCGCCGTCAGGCGGTATAGCCAGATCTAAGCGTGATGACGAACTAAGAGAACTCACGATGCAGAGTGGAATTTTCGTGAGAGCCGCGAGAACTGCCTCATATACTGGGAGTTTCCGCAGCCGGTAATTTCTCGGAACGCGCAGGCCGGAGCGCTTCACGGCTAGCGAATACGGGCATGGTTCCTTGCCGGCCAGTCCCTATAAAAGAAAAAGGCACTGCATGGAGCGCTGCTCGCGAGAGTGGGTGGCCTCTGCAGTTAGCTTCGTGCCATGCCTTTTGGACTCTATAGCAGATCGTCGCGACCACTGTGGGCGCACCCGACCTAGTTGGTGCCTCAGGGTAAGGCCGCCGCCCGCGCTTATGCCAATATCCGCTCCGCAATGTGCCAGGCCGCAGGCCCGTCGGCGGCATGTTCCCCGAATCCCAAGCCCTGGTCGTTGCAGTTCAGTCCCGTACGGCAGCAACCAGCCGCGGAACCCGCACAACCTTCCGTGCCTCGCACATCGGCGCCACGTACTCATCTGACATGAGCTTTTTTGTCAGCAATGGGCAAGCAAAGATGTGCTGCAACGGGACACCGTCGATTCTGGTCTTTACAAACTGGCGCACGAAGAACCCGGAGACCCCCGACGTCACCTTCTTCCATAGGTCCGTTGGCGGCATAGGATCAAACTGAGGTAAGTGATCCTCCATTGCTAGCGTTCCACTTGGCATCTCAACGACGTGTGTGCAGTACTCCCAGCTACCACCACTCTCAATTCCGAGCACAATCGGGACGACCTTCTCGAGCCGCCATCTCTCAATAGCCTGCCAGATTTTCATGTCCTTAAAATCCACGAACCAGATAAACTGTGTACCTCCGATTTGAATATTGATGGTCATTATCATGCCATCAATACAATCGATTCCCTGAAAGAAGATGGTTGAAGGTCCACATAGATTCGGTACACAATGCGCGCAAGTGGCTGCAACTGGGAAAACCAGCACAGGCGTGTCACCCTTCACTGGAACCTCCGCTTCCCACGCGCTGGCGTACAAGCGCAACGGGGATAAGGTTCCCGCCATTTCCGTGTTTTCATAGAATCTTTCTGCGTCAAACATCCTGGTTTTCCGTTGAATTGAATGTAGGCAAGTCATGGCCACGTATGGAAATCTATTGACCCTCCGTGACGACCGCCAGAGGTATAGCTCGATCAAAGCAGCGTGACGTGCTCAAAAAGCTCGCGATGCTGAGGGGGAGCTTTTGGGGTAGCCGCAAAAACTGCTTCATGTGCGCGGGGGTTTCGGCGCCGGAATAAATTCCTGTGGCGCGGTCGTAGGGGCATAGCGATCCTTCCATGTAGCCTGCCTGGGTGCTACCGCTGGCGTGGCCTATGTATCTGCGCCAGCGAAGGCGTAGAGCTGCAAGCCACTGTCCGCAGCCGTTTGTTCGCGACCGGCATGTGTTGCGACTGGTCCACGTAGAAAATGCGCGACCACGACGGCCGCGCATTTGAGAGTACTTAGATTTTTTTCCCTTCTCCAGGACCTACCGTCGCCGACTTGTCAATGAACTTGCGCACCCGTTCCGTGACCAGAACATTCACGAACACATGTCGCAGCGGCATTCCTTCGATGTCGGTGGTCGCTTGCTCCTGCAGAATTCCGCTTGAAACGAGACCAAGCATTTGAGTCACCGCCCTCGCGGAAGACTCCGGATTCGCGCCACGCCGAAATACTTCGTTGCGAAGTGGTCCGGTTATGGCGTCTACTACGCAAAACGACGCATCCCAGAAATCGCCATTCTCGATGCGGAACAAGAATGGCATACGCCCCACCGTCCTCCACATGTCGATTGCTGCCCAGACCTCTGGGTCGACCATGTCCGCTACCCAATAGAACTGCAGCCCTCCCATCTGGAGCCGGATTGTTTGCAGCTTGCTTCCATCGGCCAGGTTGATGCATCCGAAGCCGAGATTGCTTCTCCCGCCCTGGGACCCGAGCAAATGCTTTTGCTCTTCGGAAATCGGGCACGTCAACACAGGGAGATTTCCTGGCAAGCCACGAGCCTGCTCGAACTGGGCACCCAACGACTGGAGTGTCTCCAATTGGCCGATTGGCAGAAATTCCGACGTGTTGGAGAGAATGAAACTAGCTTGCATTTCTTTGTCCTAATGAAGTTATGTTGACAGGTATGCGCGCCATCTCAGAAGCGCAGCAGATCAGTTCCTGCGGCACCGAGGCACCGACAAGGAAATCAAGATCTGATATTTGGTATAGCGCGCGGAAGATCTGTTTCTGCGTTGGCCCGCAACCAGCGGGATGCGGGCGATTTCCTGTCGCGAATGGGCGCATATTAATGGGCGAGCCACGCGAAAAAAAGAGCTCCGGCGCCACCGCTGGGAAGCGTCGCAAAGCTGTTTGGAAAAACTCGTCCGAAATAAGCGCGAAGTTTTCGATTAGAGAAATCCCTCTAATTTTCAGATTTTCGAGGCCGTTGGGACTATATGGCGACGCTTCGCGCCTTGCCTGGCTGCCTTCAAGAGCTCGCTCGCTCGGACAGCCATGCATTGACGTCCGTCCTGCGCCAGCGAAGCGGGAAACGTGGGCCGAGGTGCGCAGGTGCCGGCAGCGTATGCGGCTGTCGGCGGGAGCGGCGGACGATTGTGGCGGGACTGACCTGCAGGAGGGCAGCGAGGTCGTCGGCGTCGAGATATTGGTACATGCACAGATATAGCTTCAAATAGCGCGGTGCTGGAAGCCGGCGTGCTGGAGACGGTTGGCGGTAGGAAGGACGGATGCGCAGGCGGCGGGCAGCATCTCGATCGCGGCGCTCCGACCGGCTGTCCTACAGCAGAAAAAGCGTGAGGTTATGGCGGCCTATCAGCGCAATACGAGTTCCCACGCCAAGCCGATTTGCGCGAAGACAAACTGGACTGCGGCCCTGCAGGGCAGTATTGCGGAAGCGCAATGGAAAGCGAGCACAGCAAAATGCAGTGCTCGCGCGAGTTTTCGGTTTACCTCGTGACCTGCTCAGGCCGGGTCGATTCCAAGCAGTGGTTGGTCGTCTGACTCGCTGTCTTGGAACCAATGTGGTTTATAACAGTAGACGAGCCCCTTTCCGTTCGGATAGGCAAAGCACTCGCGAAGACGGCCATACAGCCAGTAGAATTCTTCGTGGCCGTGTGCTTTGGCAACCTGCTCCCATTCGTCGAAATCGCGGACGAGCTTCGCGCAAACTGCCGGACCGAATGTCACGCCTCTGAGTCCATAGCGAACCAGCTCCCAGAAAGGACCTCGCCCGCCTGTTTCGGGATACTTTTCTTTGTCCTCCAGGGCGCCGGCGACCTGCGCAACCCACTCATCTAGGGAACATTCCTTGATGAACTTCGCGTTCCTCGCAACGATAATTGTGAGGATTCGGCACCAGTCCAAGAAGATGAGATTGTGGTACTTCCCTTCGACGCGGCATGTAAGTTCCTTTTTTTCCTCGTGTTCGTACACGGCGCCGATTTCCAACCCTTCGGCCAACCCAGGGTACGAACGCGGTGCCACGGCCAAAACCACGTTCTTCAGTGGTTCGTTGGTGACTGCGCACAGGTCAAACTGCTTAGGATGTCGAGGTACTTCGCGCTTTTTCACGTCTGTCAACGCGACAAGAAAGCTTGATTGCATGGATACTCCAAATGCGTTAAGTTCAAAACGAAAATGGCGTGTCTCTGTCACGAGCTACAAAGCTGATAGTAGGACCTCACTATCCCATTCGTAGTCGCGTTCGCGAAACACGAGCGCAGCCACCAATACGTCAAGTAGAACGCGTCGTCGTTGAAGATGTTGTCGCCGATAAGCATCGGCGGCCAGTCCACCCTTTCCATAACCTTCGATGCCCGGTCATTCCACGCGTCGAAGTCGGCGACAATCTTCCTGGCTGCACTTGGGCCGAACGCCTCCATCGAATAGTCGTTGTGAAGCAACTCAATAAAGGGTCCGTCAGCGGGATATGCGTCCGGATTTTCTCGGTCGAAGCCAACCAGTTTTGCCAAGACGTCGAGCCAGTCCCACTTGAGTTCCAGCGAGTATTCGTGCCGTAGCTCGTAGGTGTAGATGGAGGAGCTCTTCAGTCCATCCGACCCGTACCGACGAGGTGCCGCGTCGATATACGTCGCGTTTTCCAACCTGTGCCCGGTCTTCGGGTCTATCCACCAGCCAAGCAGGCTCACCCCCTCTTCCAGGAGCTTCAGGCCCTTGCACAGCTCATACACATACATTTCTGTTTCCTACATCTTTGGTTGCGAGCGGGACGGAAGACCCACCTGCGCAGCATCGAACTAGCTGCAAGAACGTATATCTCCAAAATGGGGGGATGATTTGGGCGGAAGGGCAAGTTCTGAGGCTCTCAGACGCCGCGAGCAAAAGCGGGAGCCGAAAAGAGGAAGGGGGAGCAGGTTGTTTTTGGAATGCTCGCGAAGCCAAAATCCTGTGCGTTAATCGCACAGAGCCGGCGTGTCATCAAGATAGGAACTGCAGCCTGGCGAGGAGACGCCCTCAGCCAACCACGAAGCTATGTCGGCCCGGCGCCAACGAAGCGGAAAATGGGGGCCCAGATGCGCGGACGGCGGCAACGTGTGCGGCTGTCTTTTGGCGCGGCGGAGAATGGTGGCAGGGCTGACCTTGAGGATGGCCGCAAGGTCGTGGGCGTCGAGGTAGGCGTTCGAGGGTAGGTGCATGTCGAGTATAGGCTCGACCATAGCTGGAACTGCCCGGGGTGCAATGCAGTCGGAAGCAGGCGGCGACCGGGGACGGACCTGGGGGAGCCTCGAAGTGTCTCATTGAGCTGAGGCAAGACACTTTGATGCACGCGAGTCTGGCGATTGGGCAACCAGGGCGGACGCGCTGGCTGTGCGGACCGCTGCGCGTCTTGGACACGCAGCAAAAACGAGGACTGTACGGTCTGCAGCCAGAAAGCACGAATGTTGCGTGTCACTGGGCCGTCATGATTCGCGTGCGCGAAGGCTCAGCGGAACCACCTTGGAAACGCGGTCAACGTGGAACTCTCGTGCGCGCGCGCCCCTGCATTGGTCGTTCTCCACGCAGGAGAACTTGCGATAGCCGACCTGGGCCCGTCCAGCAGAATTCTTTGCGATGCATGGAGGGCACCGCAGGCCTGCGGCCTTCCACCACTAAGGCCTTTGCTTTTTGCTTGGCTTCGACTTGCGGGCAATCTTTTTCTGTGCCGCAAGGGTCGCTGCCATGGCGGCCTCGAAGGTGGCGAGTTGGACTTCGACCCTTTCCATGAGTTCGCTTACTGTCGTGCCGAGTGCCAGGCACCATTTGCGAAATTCGAGCACGTCAAGCCGACGCCCTCCTCGTTCGCACTTGCTCACAAACGTCTGCTCGACTCCAAGTCTTGAGGCGAGTTCAACCTGCGTTATCTCTCTCAGCTCTCTTTCGACACGAAGCGCTTTGAGAAGAATGGTGTACTCCTCCTCAGGAATTGAAGTTTTCATTGCCGGCGCGGCGAGTGACGAACACGCTAGCTTGCAGCCAAAAGTCGAATAGTGTTAAATTCGCATAGTACAAAATCGCATATTACAAAACAGCGAGACCGCACTTCTGGACTGCTCGTGGCATTCGGCGAGGTGGACGATGCGGCTCACAACGGTCTGTAGGGACCTCGGGATTCCTCAATGAAACACCTAGGCAAAGGATTGACTGCATTGCTAGGCGATAAGCCAAACAAGCCTTCTTCCATCAATCCAGCCACGGCCGGCAGAGGCATCGACGAGATGAACGAGCTCGAGCTGATGTATCAGATTTGCATCGGAGACGGGCTCGAACTGACGGGCGATCCAACGCGGGCGTTCGCTGCCTATGACCCCACCGCGCAGAAGTTGCACGTCTACTCAACAAACAACGCTCATGTCCACATGGCCACTTTTGACTCCACGAGCAAGATGGCCATACTCGAATGCGCTCAGGGGGAAGGCGCTAGCTTCATGGCCAGCGGCAATGAAGTACTTTGTGTTCTGAAGGGCATCACCGCCAAAGGAAGGACTTATGCCGAAGCAGCACTCAGGGCAATAGCCAAACACCAGCTGACCATCAAACCGGAATAGCGCGCCCATCATGCCGATACGAGCCGGGTTATCAGCACGGTACAAGCGGCAAGAGTTTGCCGCTTGTATGCCGAAGCCACCGTCGAGCGGCAGATTTACGCCGGTTGTTCCGACCACATTCTCGTCTCAAGAGGTAGCAGAGTGGCTGGCATAGACCCCTCTCGTTCATACACGCTTGAGGAGCTCGAATGCGAGATAGGCAGCAGCCTCCGGCGGCTCCGCATCAATCGCAACCTGGAGCAGGCCGTTCTGGCCAAGCGTGCCGGCGTGAGCGTCCGCGCCTTGCGGAATCTCGAGCTGGGAGACGGTTCGACGCTGCACACCTTCATCTGCGTTGTTCGGGCACTCGGCCGACAGGAGTGGTTCGCCACGATTGGGCCTGTTCCCACCATCAACCCCCTGATGCTGACTAGGACTGCCGAGCCCCGCCAACGTGCAAGCAAGCCTAGGTCGAGGACCAAGCATGAATCTCAGTGACGTACCCGCGGACTTCCCGCGAATCAAGATTCCGGCCGTCGTAACGGGCGCTCAGCCCAAGATATGCGTTCGGGAGATAGACGGGCGTTATGTCGCTGGCCAGACCGAGGAAGAGCGGTTTGAGCGCTGGGACATCTGCGAAGACCTGGCGCAACAACTTCTTCCCGTCGCGCAGAAGGATGCCGGTATGCATCCGGAGCACTCATGCGAGCAGACGCTGAGCCGGGTGCGCATCTCCGTGTTTCAGAAGGGCTGGTGTTCAGAGGACGAGCTGGATTGGCTCATCCGGCGTCTCGGCACGCTGCTGCAGGCAAAAGCAGAGGGCTAGGAGGGAAGCGTGCCGCTCCAACTGAAGGATGCAATCGACAAGCTGTACCGCCCGCCGAAGGACGGAACACGCCAGGCGTTGGCCGTGTCGAGGGGCGTGGCCGAGAGGCTGCCGCGATTGGGCTCGGTCGCGGTCATCTCCGTGACTGCGCCTGGAAGCCCGCCGGCTAGCCTAGATGGTTTCGAACGCGTTCTGCGGCTAAGTTTCGCGGATGTGGACTTCATGAACCCGGACCTTTCGGCTAGGGCCAAGGAGAAGCTCGCATATGCTTTCCGGCCCGAGCATGCTGAAACGATTCGGCAGTTCGTGCGGGTGCTACCGGCGGAGGTGGCAACTATCGTCGTGCACTGTGAAGGCGGGTATTCGAGGTCGTGCGCGATCGCGCTGGCTCTTCATCAGTTGTACAGGTATTGGATCGATGTCAAACATGTTGCAGAAGCTAATCCGTCGGTTGTATGGCAGATGATGCGCACCGGTGGTGCAAGGGAATCGAGCAGTCATTAGCATAAACGCTGTGCCGTGGGCTTCGCAGAACGCAATCATGTGTAATAGCTCGTCGCACCCCCGGCTCGTCCGTCACATGCACATTGGCGGGCATCTGAAGGGGGTTAGCCTTTCACACAAACAATCTGTTTGAGCGTGTGAACCACTTCCACCAAATCATCCTGTGCGCGCATGACAGCATCGACGTCCTTGTACGCCTTGGGCGCTTCGTCTATCACCGCAGAATCCTTCCGGCACTCGACGCCAGCTGTCTGTTTGGCCAAGTCTTCCAACGTAAAACGGCGCCGAGCTTCGGTACGACTCATTGCACGCCCCGCGCCGTGCGAACAGCTTTCGAAACTCTCTGGATTACCCTTCCCACGCACAATGAAGGATCTTGTTCCCATACTTCCCGGAACTATACCCATATCACCTTTTCCGGCCCTCACCGCGCCCTTCCGCGTGACGTAGACTTCTTGCCCAAAGTGCACCTCTCTCTGGACATAGTTGTGGTGACAGTTGACTGCCTCGAGATGCGTTTGAAATGGCTTTTCGACGACGCTGCGTAAAGCACCAACCATTCTTCGCATCATCAGCTCACGATTCAGTCTAGCGAATTCCTGCGCCCATTCGACTGCCCGCACGTAATCACGGAAATAATTCGCCCCCTCCTCAAAATAGGCCAGATTTTGGTCGGGAAGATGTACATCATGCCGCATTGCATCTTTTTTTGCCAACTCAATAAACAGTGTACCTATTGCATTTCCTACCCCACGCGAACCAGAATGAAGCATCAACCAGACATAGTTCTCCTCATCCAGACACACTTCTCCGTAATGATTGCCCGTGCCCATTGTTCCCAAATGAATTCTGTTATTTGTCTTTCTTAGGCTTGGATAAGCGTTACACAATTCACGAAAAATAGGCTCAATTACCAACCAGGCTTTATCGACATCCTCCGGCACGTTTCCCCACGCACCTGGATCGCGCCCTCCGGCCCCACGCCCATGAGGAATTGCACGCTCTATAGCTGACCGTAAAGGACCCAGATTAAGCGGTAAGTCTTCAGCATGGAGACTGGTCTTCGCTGCAATCATTCCGCAGCCGATATCGACTCCCACCGCCGCTGGAATTATGGCCTTAACAGTAGGAATAACCGACCCGACGGTGGCGCCGATTCCCACGTGTACATCTGGCATTGCCGCTATGTGTTTAAAGACAATGGGCAGGCGTGCGGCGTTTGCAAGCTGATCTCGCGCCTCCGCCTCAACCGGAACACCTCGGGTCCACATCTTGATCGGCACGCCACCCAACACCTTTTCGACTGTGTAGAGCGTTTCCATATCGACTCTCCATACCCCGTGGATTTCGCTCGACGGACGGAGCAATCTGGCTCGTCCCGCCTGCGCTAGCTCCCTCCCCGAGCAGCTTGACCCCTTCCCGTTTGGGAAGCGGGCCACACATGCCGTTACGCTGGTACCATGGCGCCTGAGGTTGACAAAAATAGACCCAGAAAGTTTGCAATCCGGGAAACGGTACCCAGCGTGCCCAGGTGGTTGCGGTTGTTGGTGCGCGCCAGCTTCGGGTACTTCTGCGTGATGCGCTCGAAGCCACCTGCCAGCGCGGCCCAGCTCGCGTCCACCGCATGCGGCACCTCGCCCCAGGCACCCTTGTCGCGCCCGCTGCGGTTATTGGAGCGGCCGTGCGGCACGGCCTTCTCGATGGCGCTGCGCAGCGGGCCGAGGCTATCGGGCAGGTCGCTGGCGGTTAGCGTGGTCTTGACGGCGATCATGCCGCAGCCGATATCCACGCCCACCGCCGCCGGGATGATGGCGCCGCGCGTGGGGATCACCGAGCCGATGGTGGAACCCTTGCCCAGGTGTACATCCGGCATCACGGCCAGATGCTTGAAGATGAACGGCATCTGTGCGGTGTTGGCGAGCTGCGCGCGCGCGCCGTCATCGACGGGCACGCCATGGGTCCACATCTTGACGGGGCGGCCGGTGCCGGACTGGAATACGTCGTAATTCTCCTTGCTCATGTCTTCATCTCTCTTTGCCTTGCGGCGGGACTACGCTGGCGTTGGCCAGCAAGATACCAAATAAGGTGGACGGCTAATGGTTGTGGAACCGGCACTCTAATCGTAGGGCAATGCGGCATCGCCACGACAAGGATCGGCAGGATTTACGCTGCATAGGCCGCAGCGGCCGGAATTGAACCGGCAATCACCAGATGTCATCCTGGCCAGCATTCGTGGCGAGTCCGCATACCGCAGGCGCCACGCGCGGCGGCTGGGGTATGCCGGCTCGGGGGCGGTAACCAGCGACAAGGGATAGGACAGACAAGCCTTGGATGTAGTCTGCCCGGCATTCGCCAGTCACCGCCGAACTTCACAACTTCACAACTTCACAACTTCACAACGCCGTGGCCGAGATCTCGCCCACCCAGTGGCCGGCCTGCAGCTGCCCGGCGGCGAAGGCGGCGACGATCTGGAACACCGAGTCGGAGAAGCCCCCGATGTTCAGGATGTCGTCGCGATCCGGTGCCTGGCTGGACACGTAGGGCTGCATATCCAGGCACACCAGCCGCGCCTTGGGATTGCGCTGCCTGAAACGCTCCCACTCCCGCAACGTGGTCCCTATTTCGCAATCGGCGTGCCAGGGGCTGCAGGCAAGCATCAACAAATACACAACCTTATGATTCATAACGATTTTTATTGAATTTCACCAGGAAACGCGCCAATCTCCAGCTTGTTAGCCTCGCCTAATATCTATATATTTATATAGTCTTCTATAAATATAAAGAATATGAAAAAGGTCGTCATCGGCTTCATCGGCACACAGCTCGACCGGGGCAAGGGCTCCGCGCGCTGGGAAAAATGGCGGCCCAGCGTGGCGCTGTGCCAGCACGAAGACCTGCTGCTGGATCGCTTCGAGCTGCTTTATACCGGCCGCCACCGGGCGCTGGCCGAGCAGGTCGCAGCCGACATCGCCAAGGTCTCGCCGCAGACGGAGGTCAGGCTGAACCTGCTGGCGCTGGAGGATCCCTGGGATTTCAGCGAGGTCTATGCTTCGCTGCATGAGTTCACGCGCGGCTACCGCTTCGATACGGAGCGCGAGCAGTACTGGGTACACATCACCACCGGCACCCACGTGGCACAGATCTGCCTGTTCCTGCTGACCGAGGCGCGCTACCTGCCGGCCTGCCTGTTGCAGACCTCGCCGCCCTTGCGGCAGGCCAGCGGCCAGCCGGGCCACTACGCCGCCATCGATCTCGACCTGTCCCGCTACGACCAGCTGGCCGCGCGCTTCTCGCGCGAGCAGCAGGATGCGGTGTCGTTGCTCAAATCCGGCATTGCCACCCGCAACGCCGCCTTCAACCAGATGATCGACGAGATCGAGCGCGTGGTGCTGCGCTCGCGCGCGCCGGTGCTGCTGACCGGCCCGACCGGCGCCGGCAAGTCGTTCCTGGCGCGGCGCGTGTTCGAGCTGAAGAAGGGCCGCCACCAGCTCAGCGGCGGCTTTGTGGAAGTGAACTGCGCCACCCTCCGCGGCGACGGCGCCATGTCGGCGCTGTTTGGCCACGTCAAGGGTGCCTTCACCGGCGCGCAGGGCGAGCGCACGGGCTGGCTGCGCTCGGCCCATCAGGGCTTGCTGTTCCTGGATGAGATCGGCGAGCTGGGGCTGGACGAGCAGGCGATGCTGTTGAAAGCCATCGAGGAGAAGCGCTTCTTTCCGGTAGGCGGCGACAAGGAAGTGCAGAGCGACTTCCAGCTGATCGCCGGCACCAACCGGGACCTGCGCGCCGAGGTGCGCGCCGGACGCTTTCGCGAGGACCTGTTTGCCCGCATCAACTTGTGGACCTACCGGCTGCCGGGGCTGGCCGAGCGCCCGGAGGACGTGGAGCCCAACCTGGACTACGAGCTCGTGCGCCAGGCGCGCGAGCTCGGCAGCCAGGTGCGCTTCAACAAGGAAGCGCGCCAGGCCTGGCTGGATTTTGCGGTATCGCCGCAGGCCTGCTGGCGCGGCAACTTCCGCGACCTCGCCGCGTCGGTGACGCGCATGATGACGCTGGCCGACGGCGGGCGCATCGATACCAGCGTCGTGGACGCCGAAATGGCGCGGCTGAACGACGCGTGGCAGGACGGCGCCCAGCAGGCGGTGGCGCAAGGCCAGGCGCTGGCGCAAGTCATTCTGGATCCCGCCGTGCTGGCCGCCACGGACCCGTTCGACCTGGTGCAGCTCGACTATGTGCTGGGCGTGTGCCGCCGGAGCAAGAGCCAGGCCGAGGCCGGGCGCACGCTGTTTGCCGTATCGCGGCTGGGCAAGAGCAGCAGCAACGATAGCGACCGGCTGGCCAAGTACCTCGGTAAATTCGGCCTGACCTTCGCGGCCGCGAGCCAGTCCTAGCTGAGCGCCTCGGCCGCGATCCGCGCGGCGGATGCCAGCACATCGTTGCGATAGGCGGCGTCCTTGCCGGGTTGCGTGAAATAGATGGCCAGCACGATGGGCGGTTTTCCGGGCGGCCATGCCACACCGATGTCGTTGGCCGTGCCGTAGTCGCCGGAGCCCGTCTTGTCCGCCACCTGCCAGTCCGCCGGCACGCCGGCGCGGATCCGCGTGGCGCCGGTGGTATTACCGCGCATCCATGCCACCAGCTGTTCGCGCTCTGCCACGCCCAGCGCATCGCCCAGCGTGAGCCGTTGCAGGCTAGCCGCCATGGCCGCGGGAGTCGACGTATCGCGCGGGTCGCCAGGCAGCGCGGTGTTGAGCTCGGTCTCCCAGCGGTCGAGCCGGAACTGGTCGTCGCCGATCGCACGGGCAAACGTGGTCACGGCGGCGGGGCCGCCGAGCAGCTTCATCAGCAGGTTGGCGGCCGTGTTGTCGCTGTACTGAAGGGCGGCCGCGCACAGTTCGGCTACCGTCAGGCCGTCGCCAACGTGCTTCTCGGTGATCGGCGAATAGGCAACCAGTTCGTCCTTCTTGTAGGCAATGCGCCGTTGCAGCAGCCCGTCCTGCGTTGCGCTGCGCTGCAGGACGGCGGACGCGGCGATCACCTTGAATGTGCTGCACAGCGCAAAGCGTTCGTTTGCGCGGTGACTGAGCCGCGCGCCGCTGGCGGTGTTCAGCGCAGCGATGCCAAGGCGCCCGCCTGCTGCGGATTCGAGCGCGGCCAGGCGATCTTGCGCCGCGACGCGCCCTTCGGCCCTGCCGGCCCATGGCGTACAGGCGGCGGCAAAGGGGGCCGTCGCGGCGGCGAGCAGCAGCGTGCGGCGAACGGGGCAATGTGTCATCGGTCCTTTCCTGTGATTGAGCGGCTGCATCAAAGCGATCCCAACAGTCCCGGCAATGCCTGCATGAAGGCATCGCGCGCGCGCAATCCTGCGCTGACAGGCTCTTTCTTCTCATCCTGGATCATGCGCGCAAAGACGACGTTCCGGCCGTCCTTTGCCGCCCAGCCGACAAACCATCCATAGCCGTGGCTCCAGTCCTCGGCGCCATTGGCCAGGCGCGGGGCGCCGGTGCCCGTCTTGCCGTAAACGGCCCATCCGTTTGGCAACTCGCCGAGCGCCATGATCCGGCTTGTCATGTCATAGGCATGCGCGGTCACGGGCAATTTGCGATTGACCACCTTTTGCAGGAAAGCGACCTGCTCCAGCGGCGAGATCTTCAGCGACGAGCTAAGCCATGCGTGCGTCAGCCCGTTGTGCTTGCCGGGGTCGCCGGAGAGGTCGCCGTTGCCGTACTGGAACGCACGGATGTACCGCGCGAAGCGCGCTTGGCCAAGCTGTTGCGTCAACTGCTGCGAGTACCACACGACCGAGGTCTTCATCCAGCTCTGCGGGTCCGTGGTGACGCGCTTGGCCGGGTTGCTCTCGCGATACGCCTCGCGATACGGCATGGCTGGCGCGTGCTCATCCGCCAGCAGCCCCGCGTCGAAGCTCATCAGGCTGAGCGGGACCTTGAATGTCGATGCCGCGGTCACGCGTTGGTCGCAGGTGCCCTCTTGCTTAAGCAGCTTGCCGCTACTGGCATCCGCCAGGACCGTGCACGTGAGCTCGGCACGGGCGGTTGAGAAGGACAGCGCCGCGCAAAGCGCGGCAAAGATGGCGATTGGCTTCAAGATGATCTCCGTGAATTCTATGAGCGCGATCGATTTGGCTGGCCAGGCCGGCGCACGAAACGGAGCATAGGAGCGCGGCGGCATGACGCCAAGCCCGCTGGCTGTAACCTGCGTAACATGGCATCCTCAGCACACACGCTGATGGCACAATTCCCACACGTCCCGCTAGAAGGTGTCGCTAGAAGGTGTCGCTAGAAGGCGCCGCTAGAAGGTGCCGCTAGCAAGTGCCGCTGCAAAGTCCTGTTTCAACGTCCCGCACACAACAGTCCCGCATGCGCCAGTCCGCCCTTGCCATCGAGCTATCCGCTCCCTATCTCGTCAACGGCGAGCCCGCACGCTACCAGAGCCTGTGGCTGCTCGCCGCCGTCTGCGCGGCCGCGCGCAACCGCGGGGGCAGCCTGCCGGCGGTGCATTTGCAAACCCGCTTCCCCGAGGCCGCCAATATCCGCATGATGGTCTCGCGCGCCTTTGCCGACTTCGCACGCTGGGGCGTGCCGGTGGGCTGGGGACCGGACCGGGGCCGGGGCATCGCGGGCCTCAACCCGGCGCGCCGCAGCCGCGGGCCGTTCTGGATCGAACCGGCGGCGGGCAAGCGCGTGCGCTTCACCGTGGATGGCCGCAGCGCTGGCGATGCGGCATTGGCGCGCTTTGTGGGGCTGGGCACTGCCGCCGCGAAGCACGCCGCCCGCCAGGGGGACGAGGCCCACCCCGCGGTCGACTATGTGATGCGCGACATCAGCTACTGGAGCCACCTCACGCAAGCCATGCGCGGCATGCAGGACGGCGTGGGCGTTGCCGGCGTTGCGGGTGGTGGTGCCAGCAACGGGGTAGCGGACGCCCTGCGCGCCGCACAGCGTTGCGCCACCGACGATTTCCAGCACGCCTTCGCGCTGCTCAAGGAGAGCCTGGCCTGGCGGCGCGGCGACGACCTTGCGCGCAGCCGCGCGGCGCTCCAGCGCTTTGACCGCATCGTCGGCACCGGCACCGTGGACACGGCCCTACCCACCTTCGCCGCCATGGCGCGCGTGGTGCGGGCCTGGGAGCGCTATGCAGGCAACCAGATGGAGGCGGCGCAGGCAGAACTGGAAGGCCTTGCCGCCGATCCGGCGCTGCAGCCCGTGGTGCGCTACAACCCGCGCGTGCGCTTCGAGACTCTTAATCTCGGGGCGCTGATCCACAAGACGGTGGCGATCCGCGACATGGCAACGCAGCCAGAGGCGGCGCGGCAAGCGGCCGAAGCGGCCGTGGCAGGCTTCTCCGGCGCCCTGCAGGCAGCCTATGAGGCGGACTCGGTGGATGCCGCGCAGCACGTGGCGGCCAACCTTGGCCTTTGCCTGTGGCTGTTCTGGAACCACGCGCTGATCGATCCCCGGCGCGCATGGCCCGCGGGCCAGGTGCAGCGCCAGGCCGTGCGCTGGCTGGGCTTGTCGGAATGGATCTGCGACCGCTTTGGCGTGGGCGGCGGCTCGGCGTGGAACATCATCTTCCTGCTGCGCATCGCGCGCGGCAACTGCGCGCAGGACGGCGGCGGGGCGCTCAAGGCGTTTCGCGCGCAACAGCCGCTGCTGCTGGATGAAGCGGTGGACGCGCTGCGCCCCTTCCACGCGCCCTTTGCGCGGGCCAAGGGCTTTATCAGCTGGTCGTCGCTGGCCAGCTTTGCGCTCGACGAGCACGACACCGGCCACGTGCATTACGGCGCCCTGCCACTCGCCAACCTGCTGCTGGAAGCGAGCTGGTTCCACGCCTTCGAGCACGGCGCCACGCCTGCCGCGTTTGCCACGGTGGAGCGCCTGGCCGGGCTGCTCGGCAAGCTGCGCCCGGCGGAGCGCCGCTTCTTCATCTCAGCCATCACCGCGCTGCCACGCGAGCTGCAACTGGCCGCCGCCGAAGCCATCCGGGCCGCACCACGCCACGCCCGCAAGGCAAAAACCACGCCACGCCGGACAAGCTGACACATAACGTTCATCGTGCCGAAACATCCCATCCGTATATTTCCGCCTCGCAATCAGGGATAACAGGGAGATATAAGAATGGATAACCACAACACCAACCGGCAAGCCGGTCCCGCCATGCGCGTGGGCGCTTGCGCCATCCTCGCCATGCTGGCTGCGGCCGTCGTGCTGCACGGCTGCGGCAGCGACAGCACGGACGCGGCGCCAGCCGCCGCCGCGCCGGTCACGCCGGTTACGCCGTCCGGCGATGCACCCAGCGCCAGCGCCAACATCCAGGCCGCGTGGGTCGAGATCGGCGACAGCAACCAAGCCATCGCTCGCGTCATCACCAACTATGCGGCGCCAACCGCCGCCGCAGGCAGCGCGTTGCCCTCGAACGCCCTTTGCCCGCTGCTGACGGTGGACGGCGTGCAGCAGCGCATGGCGCTGCGGGTCGGCGCCGGCACGATGGCACAGCGCACCACGGCCAGCGCCGCGGCTGACTCCAAACCGTCGGATTTCCCGGTCTCCGTATGCGAGGCCACGCTGCCGGCCGGCGCCGCCGCCGCCAGCGTGGCAGGCCAGACGCTGCCGCTGCCCAAGGCCCAGCCGCAACGCGTGCTGGTGCTGGCCGACACCGGCTGCCGCCTGAAGAAGGCGGATAACGCCTACCAGCCTTGCAGCGATGGCACCGCCTGGCCGTTTGCCGCGCTGGCCACCACCGCCGCCGGCATGAACCCGGACCTGGTGCTGCATATCGGCGACTACCACTACCGCGAAAACCTCTGCCCGCCCGACATCGCCGGCTGCCAGGGCACGCCGTGGGGCTATGGCTGGGATACGTGGCAGGCCGATCTCTTCAAGCCCGCCGCGGCACTGATGGCCAAGGCGCCGTGGGTGGTCGTGCGCGGCAACCATGAGGAATGCGCGCGTGCCGGCCAGGGCTGGTTCCGCTTCCTCGATCCGCGTCCGTACTCGGACGCGCGCTCCTGCAACGACCCCGCCAACGACAGCAACGCCAACTACTCGGATCCCTATGCCGTTGCGCTGGGCACCGGCTCGCAGGTCATCGTGTTCGACTCGGCCAAGGCCGGCAAGGCCGCCCTGCCGACCACCGACCCGCAGTTCATCGCCTACCAGAAGCAGTTCCAGACGGTGGGCTGGCTGGCGGCCAAGCCGGGCATGACCACCACCATGTTCACCAACCACCATCCGATCCTGGCCTTTGCGCCGGTGGCGGGCAGCAACCCGGCGCCGGGCAACCTCGCCCTGCAGTCGGTCATGAGCAACGCCAACGCCCAGGCCTACTACCCGCCCGGCGTGCAAGTGGCGCTGCACGGCCACGTGCATGACTTCCAGGCCATCAACTTTGCCTCCAGCCACCCGGCCACCATCGTGTCCGGCAACGGCGGCGACAACCTGGACGTAGCGCTGCCCGATCCGCTGCCGCCCGGCACGATTCCCGCGCCTGGCACCGTGATCGACAAGATCACGCACAGCGCAAGCTTTGGCTTCGTGATGATGGAGCGCAACGCGTCGCCCGCCACCGGCTGGACCTTCAAGGCATACAGCGTGGCCGGCAAGCTGATGGCGACCTGCGTGCAAACCTCCAATACGCTGGCTTGCGACAAGACCGGCTTCCTGGCGCCGTGACCGGGGCCATGCGCGCCGCCGGCGCCATCGCCGCCATCTGTCTGGCGGCTGGCGCCGGCGGCGCGGCGCTTGCCGCGCCCGCGCCGGGTGTGGTGCTGATGCCCGGCGCCCCGCCCGCCAGCGTGGTGGACACCATCGGCAAGGGCACGCCCAAGGTCGCCGCCAAGGTCGACCCCACCGCCGCCGTGTTCCGTCCCGATCCGGCGCTGGCCGCGCTGGGCAAGCGCATCTTCTTCGATGCGCGCCTGTCCGAGCCGCGCGGCACGTCCTGCGCCGGCTGCCACGACCCCGCGCGCGCCTTCGCGCCGACACTATCGCCCGCGTCGCTGGCAGGCCCGCACGTGCCCCAGGGCAGCCGGCCCGGCCGCTTCAGCCTGCGCAACGCGCCCTCGCTGCTGTACGTGCGCTACATCCCGCGCCGGCACTTCTACCAGGACGACGACGCGCCTTACGCCTCGCCCTTCGGCGGCCTGTTCGCCGACGGCCGCGCCGATACGCTTGCCGAACAGGCGCGCGGGCCCTTGCTCGATCCCAACGAGATGAACAACGGCACGCCGGCCAGCCTGCTGCGCAAGGTCAAGGGGACAGAGCTGGCGCCCGCGCTGGCGGCGCGTTTCGGCCCCGCCGTGCAGACCGATCCCGAGCAAATGCTGCTGGCACTCGGCAAAGCGCTGGAGGCCTACCTGCAGAGCGACGAGATGGCGCCGTTCAGCTCCCGCTTTGACGACTACCTGCGCCACCGCACGCCGCTGGCGCCGGCGCAAGCCCGCGGGCTGGCCTTGTTCAAGAACCCGGACAAGGGCAACTGCATGACCTGCCACACGCTCTCGGACACCGCCAGCCGGCCGGAGCGCTCGCTGTTCACGGATTTTGGCTATGACGCGATTGCCGTGCCCCGCAACCGGGCACTAGCCGCCAACCGCGATCCCAAGCGCTTCGACAATGGCCTGTGCGACACCGCCCGCCACCTGCGCTGGCCCGAGCCGGAGCAATGGTGCGGGTATATCCGCACGCCCGGCCTGCGCAATGTCGCGGTGCGCCAGAGCTTCATGCACAACGGCGTGTTCACCTCGCTGCGCGATGCCGTGGCCTTCTACAACACGCGCTCGACCGACCCGGGCAAGTGGTATCACGGCGGCAAGACCTTCGATGACGTGCCGGCGGCGTATCGGGGCAATATCAATATCAACTCGACGCCGATGAACCGGCGCGCGGGCACCACGCCAGCCATGACCGACGCGGAGATCGACGATCTCGTGGCGTTCCTGCGCACGCTGACCGATGCGCCCTATGTGGGCATCATGCCGGCAGTGGAGGCCGCCAAGCCCTAAGGACCCCGCGCCGCACAGACGGCATCGGTCTCGAACCCGCGAAAGGCCAGCTGCGTGGGATCCGGCTCAGGCTCGATCTCGCGGCCATCCTTACCGGCCAGCCGCAACACCTGCCCGGTGCAGCTCTTCGCCGCTGCGTTGCGCTGGTAGCGCAACTCGTACTGCCAGCCCGGCAGCGGCACGAAGGAAACCCCCACCGCGCACCGATAGGGCTGCTCGCCAGCGGCAACCGCCGCTGCCGTGAGGTAGATGCGCTGGCCAGCCACCAGCCACCGCTCGCGCGTGCGGCCGGGCGGCTCCGGCGATATCCCCACCATGGCCAGGTCGCGCTCCGCGCCCATCGCGGGCAGCTGCTTGCCCGTGCCGCCCAGCAGGAGCGGCTTGGGCGGCTTCGGGCACCTGGTGGCGTCCACCACGTTGAAGGTCGTGTTGTCGTCCGTATTGGTCACCAGCCGGATGCGGGCGGCGGGCGTGCCTGTCTCGACCCGATAGTGGGAGATGCAGCCGGACAGGGCAAGCGCCAGGATGCAGAGCGAACCGGGCGGGATGGCAGCTTTGCAGACTTTCGACATGGGGATGCGGGAAAGTTGGCCATCGGCAAAGCATACCTGCTTTGATTTCATGACGGTTTTCCCCAAGAGGCCAATTGCGTGTGCCATGGCACAATGATCGCGAACGTGCGCGTTCGGTCTGTCAGGTGGCCAGTCAACCAATACCGCCCGCTCAACATGATAAATATCAATCACATCTACGCATTCCTTGAGCTGGTGGAGCAGCGCAACTTCAACGCCGCCGCGGAGAAACTGCACCTGACCCAGTCAGGCCTGTCGCGCAAGATCAGCGCCATCGAGGAACGGGTCAATCAACGGCTGTTCGAGCGCACCACCCGCTTCGTGCGTCCTACGCGCGCTGCCATGGTGCTGGCGCGCCACTGGCGCGAGGCGCTGGTCAGCTATCAAGCGGGGCTTGCGGAGATTGGCGCAACGGACGCGGACCTGGCCGGCTCGCTGTTGATTGGCGTTAGCGCCACCTCCCGGTTTGGGGAGTGGCAGAAGTTCAGCGACCTGTTCTTTCAGACCTTTCCCAGCGTGAACGGCCGCATCGAGTCGATGCCTTCGCAAGACGTGGTGTTCTATGTGCGCAACGGCGACCTGGACGTCGGTTTTTGCGGCGGCCCGATCGCGGACGACAGCCTGGGGGTCATCCAGATCGAGCAGATCCGCTACCGCGCGCTCCTGCCTGACGATCATCCGCTGGCACAGCGCGCATCGCTGGCCATGGCGGACCTGGAGGGGGAGGGGTTGAGCCTGGTGAACGCCAAGACCTGGCCACGGGTGCGCGAGAACCTGGATGCCCTGCTGGCGCAACGCGGCCTGCTCGGCGCGGTCGCCTACGAGTCCAACTTCATCGACCTGGTCCTGCGGGACATCATCGACAACGGCCACGTTGGCATCCACCCGCTGGCCGAGAACTACCTGCTGCCCAGAGGCGTGACGTTGCGCGAGATCGATGACCTGACGCTCTGCCTGGAGAATATGTTCGTGTGGCGAAAATCCACCACGTCGCCCCTGGTTCGCAGCATGGTCAGCATGCTGACGCGGTACTGCGACGGCGCTGCGGCAAGGGCGTGAGTGCAGGCCTTCGCCCGCACCCACGGCTCCTATCGTCCTGCGAAATTCGCCTTGCGTTTCTCCGTGATGCTGCCCATGCCTTCCTTCAGGTCATCGCTTTCCAGCATGAAGGACAGCTCTTTCTGCAGGCGATAGGCCTGCATGGCTGGGCTGTCCGGCACCACCGCATTGACCAGCCGCCGCAGCCGCGCGATGACCAGCGGCGAGTTGTCCGCCAATGCCCTCGCATACTCGAGCGCTGCGCTCAGTTGTTCGCCTTCGGGCACCAGCCGGTTGACCAGCCCGACCTCATAAGCGCGCCGGGCCGGTAGCACACCGCCGAGCAGCATCACCTCCATTGCCACCTTGTGCGGAATCCGCGCGGCCAGACCGGCGATCATGCCCATCGACACGCCCAGCCTGGCTTCCGGGTACATGAACCTGGTCGTCTCCGTGGCCACGCACAGATCGCACATCTGGACCAGTGTCATCGCCGCACCGAGACACCAGCCGTTGACGGCGGCCACGAGCGGCTTGCCAGACGGTGCGCCCGCGCCGGGAATGCTGCGAGCGATATCCTTGGGGAAGGCCCGGAGATCGGCGCCCATCGTGAAGTTCTCGCCGTTGGCGCAAATGACGCCTGCCCGCGCACTGCCCTCGTTGAGCCGGCACAGCGAGTCGTGCAGCCTCTGCACGACCTCATCGCTGAACAGGTTCTTGCCTGGACGGTTCAGCGTGATGATCGCGACCCGATCCTGCTCCTCATACAACACGACCTGATCTGACATATGCCTCCTTGGAATGGGTCAAACTAGTAGAACTAGCGTCTCGCGTCTAGCGTCTCGCGTATCGCTGTTGCAGCGGCAGCTTGTAGAGCTTCCCGTTGGGCTCACGGGGCAGCGCGGGATCGAAATCGATTGTCTTTGGGCATTTGATCGCCGAGAGCTTGCTGCGGCACCACGCAATCAGCTCCCGGCCAAGCTCGGGGCCCGCGTCGTGCGGCGCGACGGTCTGCACCACCGCCTTGACCTGCTCGCCGAGGTCCTCGTCCGGAATGCCAAACACCGCGCAGTCCGCAACCGCCGGATGGGCACCCAATACATCCTCCACTTCCTGTGGATAAACGTTGACCCCGCCCGTAATGATCGTGAATGACTTGCGGCCCGTCAGGTACAGGTAGCCTTCAGCGTCGACGTAACCCAGGTCGCCATAGGTCCGCCAGCCTTGCGGGCTCGTCACCTTTTCGGTCTTTGCGGCATCACCGTGATAGCTGAAATTGCCCGTGCCCTCGAAGAAGATCATGCCGACCTGCCCCGCCGGCAACTCATGCCATTCGTCGTCAAGGATGTGGATTGGCGCCTGCGTGGAGCGCCCGACCGAGCCCTTGTGCAGCAGCCACTCCTCGGACGTGATGCCGCATGTGCCGACGCCTTCGGTGCCCGCATACACCTCGTAGAGAACCGGGCCCCACCACGCGATCATGGCCTCCTTCACATAGACCGGACAAGGCGCAGCGCCATGGACCGCGAAGGTCATCGACAAGAGCTGGTAGCGCCGTTTCACGGCATCGGGCAGGCGCAACATGCGGGAGAACATGGTTGGCACCCACAAGCTGGCCGTGCATTGGTATCGCTCGATCAGTGCCAGCGCCTGCTCCGGGTCGAAACGCTTCATCACGATCAGCGTCCCCCCCGTTGCCAGGATGGCACACGCATACCGGAACGGCGCGCTGTGGTAGAGCGGTGACGTGGAGAGGAAGACCGTGTCGCGGGTGCAGGTTTGCATCAGCGCTGCCAGGCGAGGATCAGCGCTGTCGTATGGGCGGGTCATCGTGGCACGCTTGACGCCCTTGGGCTTGCCCGTGGTGCCGGACGAATACAGCAACACCTCCCCGCAAGCCGGGTCGGAGAGTTCGCTGCCGTCAAATCCCGCGGCGGCGCGGTCCCAGTCCAGGTAACCTGCCACTTCTCCCGCGCAGGCAATGCGGTGTACACCGGGATCGAGCAGGCCAGGCAGGCCCGGCATTGCCGCGACCTTGCTGGCCGCGATGACCAGCACGCTGGCACCGCTATCCGCCACGATGTACGCGAGTTCTTCCGCCGTCGCCCGTGTCGAAACCGGCGTGAAGTAGACGCCGATACGTTGCGCGGCGAGACAGACCGCCAGGAATGCTGCGTCGTTTTCCAGGCAGAAGACCAGCGTATCGCCCGCACGAAGTCCCTGGCTCATCAACAAGCGTGCGCCGCGATTGGCTCGCCGCTCCAACTCGCCATACGTCAACGAAGAATTGTCGTCTGCAAAAATGGCGCACACGTCTTGCGGCGCAGTCTTTCCAAAAAGGGATGGATGCATGATTCAGTTGGCTGGTCGGCTTGATGCCTTTGCGGATTGCATGGCTTCTATTCTTCGATCGAGATGCCGGAATGGCGAACCGCGTCCGACCAGAATTTCAGCTCCGTCTTGAAGTACCGCGCGGATTCCTCCACGCTGAGGTTGAGCGGCTGGAGGTTGTAAGCCAGCGACTTCGCCTTGATCTCTTCGTCGACCGCTTCGCGAAACGCCAGGTTCAGCTTGCGCAGGACCGCCACTGGCGTACCCGCCGGCGCGTACAGGCCTACGTGGAATTTCAGGGAGAACTTCTCCATGCCCGGTGTTTCGGAGGCCAGCGGTATGTCCGGCATCGAAGGACTGCGGTGCGGGCCCGTTTGCGCGATCACCTTGACCCTGCCGGTAGGCAGCAGCGGCGCCATCCCCGTGTAGCCATCGAAGGCCATGTCGATGACGCCGGAGCCCAGGTCGTTGAGCAGGGTCGGCCCACCTTTGTAGGAAACCTGCGTCAGCTTGATCCCCGCCATCTGTTCGAGCAGCACCGGGCCCAGGTGCGTCGTGCCGCCTACCGTCGATGTTCCATATGTGAGGCCACCCGGCTTGGTCCTGGCCAGGGCGAGAAAGCCCGCGAGGTTGGTCACGGGCAGCGTGCCGCTGACGGCCACCGCGAAGCCGTCTTCGCCCAGGTAGGTGACGGGAACCAGATCGGTTGCCGTGTTGTAGGGCAGCTTGCGGTAGAGCGCGGAGTTGGTCAGCAGCGTGTTGACGGCGATTAACAGGGTGTAGCCATCGGCAGGGCTCTTCGCCACGGCGCTGGTCGCAATGATCGTGTTGCCGCCCGGGCGGGGCTCGATCACGACGGGCTGGCCCAGGATCCTGGCGACCCGGATGGCAAGCGGGCGAAGAAAGTTGTCGGTCGACCCGCCCGCGGGGAACGGCGTGATGACCCGGACGGGACGCGATGGAAATGCATCGGGCTGCTGCGCCGACGCACCTGGCCCCAGGGCCGCAAGCCCCAGCAAGACGGCAGGCGCTGCCGCAAGCCGCGCACGGCGCGTCCATGACAAAGCTGGGAACCGGCTATTCGAGATCATGTTCATACACTCCTCTTGGGATGCGCGCAGCATCAGAATTTGTGACGGATGCCGACGGCCGCGCCCAGCATGCTGTCCTTGCCCGCGCCCAGGACATAGCCATTGGCGAAGCTGATTGCCGAGGTATCGAAATCCAGGCCGGCGTTCTTGGCATAGGCCGTGGTCAGGTACACATCCGTGCGCTTGGACAGGTTGTAGTCCACCATGAACGATACCTGCCACGGGTTCTTGATGTTCGCGCCGCCCAGGCGCTTTACGTCGTCGTAGTAGTAGGCCAGCGTGAGGCCAAGCGCCGGCGTGACCTGATAGTTGGTGCCGAGCCAGTAGTAGTCGTCGCGCAGGATCGCAGCGCCGCTGGCGTCGGTGTTCTTGCCCCAGCGGTAGCCGCCCATGAGCTTTGCGGCGCCCACGGTGTAACTAGCGGCGGCGCCGACCTTCTTGAACGTCCCGGTGCCGCCCGCCGCGTTCAGCGTGGGGTTGAACTGGTCATAGGCAAGGCTCGCGCCGAACGGGCCGGCTGCATAGGACACGCCCGCCCCGTAGCCGGTATCGCGGCGGAATTGCCCTGGCACCTCGCCACCACCGGCAACGCCGTTGCCGAAGCTCCAGTGCGCGATCGCCGTGACAGGCCCAAAGACACCGTTGTACTTGACCGTGTTGTCCGATCTGACGTTAAGGCCAAGCAACGCCACGAATGGCTCGTACTGGCTCGCGTAGCCCGTGGGGGAGAAATCAGCGAGCATGCTGAACAGCGTGGAGTACTGGCGGCCGAAGGTAACGCGGCCGAAGCTCGCGCTCTCCAGGCCCACGTAGGCCTGCCGCCCGAACAGGCGGCCACCTTGCTGCAGCTTGCCATCGTCGGAGCCAAAGCCGTTCTCCAGCACGAACAAGGCTTTCATGCCGCTGCCGAGCTCCTCCACGCCGCGCAGGCCCCAGCGCGAGCCGGACAACCCACCCGCCGTCATCCGTGCCACGTTGCTGGCCGGGCCGGCGGCAAAGCCATTGGCCGCGGACGGCGTGACGCCGGAAAAATTGGTCACGTACTCGATATTGGTATCCACCACGCCGTACAAGGTCACACTGGAATCGGCCTGCGCCACACCAGCGAACAGGCTGAATGCAGCCAACGCGAAAAGCGATTGCTTCATGCTCGAAATCTCCTCCTGCCATCGTTATTGTTCTGATCCGTGGGAGCATCGCGTCCGGCGAGATGTCCTGCCGCAAACTATTTCATATCGCCCCGGGAGCGTCCAATGACGGTTCCGGGTTTATTGATGTGAGAGTGGAATCAATGCGAAAGAGACGGGGAAGACGGGGCAGACGGCATGGAGCGTTTCATGCGAAGTTCGCATCATTAAAGCCCGAACGCGCATTGGACGTGGCCGGCGCGCGCCTCGTATAGTTTTTCGAAGCACGCCCCCCCTACCTCTATCCCACAAGGAAATTCCATGGCCATTCCGTCGGCGCTGAACGATGCGCTTCGTCTGCCAATCATCGGGTCACCCATGTTCATCAGCTCGGGCATCGAACTGGTGGTCCAGCAATGCATAAACGGCATTGTGGGGGCCTTCCCGGCGCTCAACGCGCGCCCGCAGGCGCAGCTTGCCGACTGGATCGCGGAGATTCGCGAGCGCCTGGCTACCGCGCGGCGGGCTGACCCGGTGCGCAAGGTCGCGCCCTTCGCCGTGAACCAGGTCATGAGCAAGCTCAACACACGCTGGGAGCAAGACCTCGTCACCATCGTCGAGCATCAGGTTCCCATCATCATCACCAGCCTGAAGGCCCCGCCAATGGAAGTCATCCAGGAAGTGCATGCCTACGGTGGCCTGGTCTTGCATGACGTGACCAATGTGCGGCATGCCAGGAAAGCCGCATCGATGGGCGTGGATGGCCTGATCCTGGTGGCCGCCGGCGCCGGCGGCCAGGGCGGGGACCGCAGCCCGTTCGCCCTGATCAACGAGGTGCGGCGCTTCTTCGATGGCGTTATCGTGCTGGGCGGCGCCATATCCACGGGTGGCGACGTGCTGGCCGCGCAGGCCATGGGCGCTGATCTCGCGTACATGGGCACGCGCTTCCTCGCCGCGCAGGAGTCGTGCGTGAGCGATGTCTACAAGGAAGAGATAATCCAGAGCACGGCGGCCGACATCGTCTACAGCAACACCTTTACCGGGGTGTACGGCAACTACCTGCGGGCCAGCTTGGTCAAGGCAAACCTGGACCCCGACAACCTGCCGCCGTTCAGCCAGGAAACCAGCAAGTACCGCAGTACCGGGGACGGCAACGTCAAGGTCTGGCGCGATGTTCGCGGCGCCGGCCACGGATGCGGCTCCATCGATGCGAGCGAGCACGTGGCGGACATCATCGCCACGCTTGAGGCCGGGTATCACCGCGCCGCCGATGAGATGCAGCGCAAGCGCTTCGCCCCGGCGGCCGAAGCGGCCGCATCAATGTCCTGAAGTTTGACATGCTGCTGCCGCGGTCCGTATAAAAGAGGGGCAGAGGGGCGCGCGCATCCCGGTGCGTCCCGACAACCTCCACGGACCACTATGCAAACGCCTTCCCTTGCCGATGCCTGGCCCACCATCCGCGCGCTGATCGAGCGCGGACAGCGATCCTCCCTTTACTGCGCCCTTGCCACCGTCGGCGCCGACGGCATGCCCACGGTCACGCCCATCGGGACCGTGTTCGCGCGCGCGGACCAGACGGCATTCTTCTTCGACCGCTACACCAGCACGCTGGCCGCCAACCTTGCGCACAACGACCAGGTTTGCCTGATGGCCGTCGACTCTGGCAAAGGCTTCTGGTTTCGTTCACTGCTGCGCGGCCGCTTTCACCAGCCGCCAGGAGTACGCCTCTATGGCACCGTCGGGCCGCTGCGCCCGGCAACGGCCGCAGAGCTTCAGTTGATCCAGGCCAGGGTAAAGGGGTCTCGCTGGCTCAAGGGGACCCGGCTGCTGTGGTCGAGCTTCACCCACGTGCGGGATATCCAGTTCTCTGCCTTCAGGCCAGTGGCCTACCCGGTCATGATGGAGGGGCTGTGGGAGACGGCGCGCAAGCCCTGACCTTGCCCGCCAGCCGAACCCAGCCTTTGCCAACTCCAGATTGACAGCGCTTGCGCTCGGACTTACCCTCGGCCGGGTTATCCGATCGGCCCGCATTGTATTTGACGGCCACATGGCTTGACGGCTGCCCGTAGTGTGCCGATCAGGTCACGACAAAGAACAAAAACAATAACAACAATAACAACAATACAAAGACAGAGACCGTTCCACCGTGCCCCCTCGCCTGTCCGACCTCCGCCCCGTCCTGCCGATCCTCGTCGGCGCTTCCGTCATGCTGAGCCTGGCCATGGGCCTGCGCCAGAGCCTTGGCATCTTCATGCCCCCGCTGACCAGGGACATCGGCATCTCGGTGTCGGATTTCACGATTGCGATCGCGGTGCAGAACCTGGCCTGGGGACTGCTCCAGCCCATGGCCGGCGCCTGGGCCACGCGGGTGGGGTTCCGGCCGTTGATGATGAGCGGCTCGCTGCTCTATGTGCTGGGGCTGGCGCTGCTGGCCACGGCGCACGGCATCGCAGGCGTGACGCTCGGCGCGGGCGTGGCGATCGGCGCATCGATGGCTTGCACGGGCAGCGCCATTGCCATGGCGGTGGCCGCGCGGCCGGTGCCGGCGGCGTTGCGCAGCGCCGTGCTTGGCATTGTGTCCGGCGCCGGCTCGCTCGGGGCGCTGGTGGCGGCGCCGATCGGGCAGGTGATGGCGCAGTCGTTCGGCTGGCGCGTGGGGCTGGCGGCCTTTATCCTGCTTGCGCTGGTGATGCTGCCGGCCGCGTGGTACGCGGGCAAGGTGGATCGCCTGCCGCTGCCCACGTTGCCCGGCGCGGCGCAGCAGAATGCGCGCGAGGCGCTTGGCACGGCCCTGCGGAACAAGGCGTTCCTGGTGATGGGCGCCGCGTATTTCGTGTGCGGCATGCAGCTGGTCTTCCTCACCACGCACCTGCCTTCGTATCTCGACATCTGCGGCATGGACCCGATGCTCAGCGCCAAGGCGCTTGGCGTGATCGGCGGCTTCAATGTGCTGGGCAGCCTGTTCTTTGGCTGGGCCGGCGGGCGGGTCAACAAGCTGGTGCTGCTCGGCATCATCTACAGCGTGCGCTCGCTGGCGCTGGCCTGGTACTTCTCATCCGCGCCCACGCCGGGCAGCACGCTGGTGTTTGCCGCCGTGATGGGCTTCCTGTGGCTGGGCGTGGCACCGCTGGTGGCGGGCTGGATCGCGCAGACCTTCGGCCTGCGCTGGCAGGCCATGCTGGGCGGCGTGGCGTTCTTCAGCCACCAGATCGGCAGCTTCGTCGGTGCGTTTGGCGGCGGACTGGTCTACGATGCGCTAGGCTCCTACACCCTGGCGTGGCGGATCGGAGTGACACTTGGGCTGGCCGCCGGGCTGGCGCAGATCGCCTTCGCGGTGGCCACGCGCCCGCGGCCGCCGCAGCTGATGACCACCTAAGCGGGCACTACGGCAAGGAGCAACCATCATGGCCCTGACTCTGCATTACCATCCGCTGTCTTCGTTCTGCCACAAGGTGCTGATCGCGCTCTACGAGAACCAGACGCCGTTTTCCAGCGTTGTGGTGCACCTTGGCGAGAAGGACTCGCGCGCCGCGTTCCTGGCGCTCTGGCCCGTGGGCAAGATGCCGGTGCTGCGCGACGACAGCCGCGACGTGACGCTCCCGGAATCCACGATCATCATCGACTACCTCGATCAGCACTACCCGGGGGCGCGCGCGCTGCTGCCGGCCGATGATGACGAGCGCCGCGAGGCGCGGCTGTGGGATCGCATCTTCGATCTCTACGTGCACCTGCCGGTGCAGAAGATCGTAGGCGACCGGCTGCGGGCGGAGGCAGAGCGCGACCCGTGCGGCGTGGCGGACGCGCAAGCCGCCCTGCGCACCGCCTACGACATGATCGAGCAGCGCATGGCCGGCCGCACCTGGATGGTCGGCGAGCACTTCACGCTGGCGGACTGCGCCGCGGAGCCCGCGCTGTTTTACGCGGGCGTGGTGGTGCCTTTCGCGCCAACGCATCCGCGCCTCGCCGCCTATTTCGAACGGCTGGTGGCTCGTCCCGCGGTTGCGCGCGTGCTGGCCGAGGCCCGCCCCTACTTCTCCATGTTCCCGATCAAGGACGCCATCCCGGCGCGTTTTCTCCAGGACGGGCCGCCGGCTGCCTGATCCTGTTTATGCCGGCAGCAAGTGGCATGGCCGCGGTGGTCTGCGACACGCGGCGCTATGGCTACCTGCGGTACGTCGGCGAGAATGGGTTGCACCCGTTGCGGCCCTGCGACAAGTCTTCCTGGCCAGCCTGGCGCAATGAATGCCTGCGTGTTGAAAGGCATGACAACATTGCGCGGCGTGTGCGCCGGCCTATGCACCAAGATGCGGCGAATTGCCGCGTCAATCGCCCGGCAGGTGACGCACGCGGCAGTTCATCCGCCCGCCTCGCCCCCCGCCTGGCCGGCCACGGGCAGCGCCGCCGTTCCTAAAGCCGGGATAAAGCCGCAATGGCCCTGCTCCTCCTCGCATTGATCCCTCTTCCCGCTGCTTAATATGCCCCCGCACGTCGCGAAACGCGACGAGGTGCCACAACGTTGCAACCCCTCAGGGAAGAAGGATCCGGCCCGCGCCGGTGCAGCAGACATGGAACAAGCCATGATTGCTGGCGGCCGGCATGCTGACCGTCTTCCCCGTGCTGCGCGTGGGCATCAGCTACACATTCCGAGGCGCCTTGCGCGCAGCGCGCTGACTGAACTGGAACCCCGAACTTTGAAGATCTGAAGATTTGCTGGCCCGGCAGCGCCCTTGCGGGTGCCGCCATTTCGTCCTGGTCGCCCCGCGTGTGCTCCCGCCGCGCGGGGTGCTTTTTTTCAGGCTGCGGCAAAGTCTGCGCGGCCCGGGCAGGCGCATCATGTTGCGCTCGCGGCCTCGGCGACAAGCGCATCGATCAGCGCCGCCATCGACGCGCGCTTGAGCGACGACTGCCTGACCAGCACGCCGATCTCGCGGAATATGGGCTCGCCGGGCAACGGTATTTCCACAACGTTACGGGCGGCCCGCAGCGGCACCAGCGCGGCCGGAATGATCGCGCAGCCCAGCCCTTCGTCGACCATCTGCAGGATCACCGCGGGTTCGTCCAGCTCCATGCCCTCCTCGACCCACAGCCGGTGCCGGCGCAGATAGCGGTCCACCAGTTGCCCGCCCATGGAATGCCGGTTGTAGCGAATGAAGGGCATGGCCGCCAGCACCGCCTTCAAGTCGCGCGGCGAGCCCGCCGGCGCCACGCCGACAAAGCGCTCGCGCATCAGCGGCACCCATTTGAGTTCCTGCGGAATGCCGAGCCTTGGCTTGATCAGCACCGCCACGTCGAGCTCGCGGGCATCGACCTGGGTCAGCAACTGGGTGGACATGCCGGGGACGATGTTGACGTGCGTCTTGGGAAATCCGGCGCGAAAGCGCTTCATGGCCCCGGGCAGTAGCGCCGCCTGCACGGTGGAGACCGCGCCAAGTTCCAGCGGCGTGGTGTCGGAGGCGGAATGCGCGCGGCCCTTCATGGACTCGTACAGCTCGACAAAGCGCACGGCTTCCGGCAGCAGCTTGCGGCCCTCCTCGCTCAGCGCGACCGATTTGCCGGCCCGGTCGAACAACGTGCAGCCAAGGTCCTCCTCCAGCCGGCGTATCTGGGTGCTCACCGCTGACTGGGTGAGGGCAAGGCGCGTGCCGGCGGCGGAAAAGGACGAGGTCTCCGCCGCCACAAGGAAGGTGCGGAAGTAACGGATCATGTGGGGATCATGTGGGGATCATGTGAAGTTCATGTGGGGATCACAGGCGGCATGGCGTGATTCATATCGAAATCTTTGATGCTGAGCACAGAAATCATTCGTTTCATATTACGACTTCTGCTGATTACAATCAAACGCGGCAGCACACCGACAACCCCCACGCACAAGAGCCCCTTTGATGAGCGCAACCCCGTTGTTCCACCTGGCCTTTCCCGTCAACGACCTGGAGGAGGCCCGCCGCTTCTACGGCGAGCTCCTCGGCTGCCCTGAAGGGCGCAGCTCGAACGCCTGGATCGATTTCAATTTCTATGGCCACCAGGTCGTCGCCCACCTCGCGCCGGAAGAATGCGGCCACCGTGCCACCAGCGCCGTCGACGGCGACGAAGTGCCGGTCCGCCACTTCGGCGCGATCCTGTCCATGGATGCCTGGGAGGCACTGGCCGAGAAGCTGCGCGCCGCCGGTACGCAGTTCGTGATCGAGCCGCATGTGCGCTTCAAGGGGCAGGTCGGCGAGCAGGCGACGATGTTCTTCCTGGATCCGTCGGGCAACGCGCTGGAGTTCAAGGCGTTTGGCGACATCAGCCAGGTCTTCGCAAAGTAATCCCTCCCCGCTTTCGTCACAGACGGACCCAGACATGACCGAATTCGTTATCCAGCCCGCCGAACAGGCAAGCGTCGCCGTAGCCGGCAGCAGCGCCCGCTTTCCCATCCGCCGCGTGTTTTGCGTGGGCCGCAACTACGCCGCGCACGCCCGCGAGATGGGCAATGACCCGGACCGCGATCCGCCGTTCTTCTTCACCAAGCCGGCCGATGCCGTCGTGGCCGCCGAAGGCACGGTGCCATATCCGCCGCTCACGGAGAACCTGCACCACGAGATCGAACTGGTAGTGGCGATCGGCAAGGGCGGCGCGGACATCCAGCCCGAGCAGGCACTCGACCTGGTCTGGGGCTATGCCGTGGGCGTGGACCTGACCCGCCGCGACCTGCAGGACACCGCCAAGAAGATGAGCCGTCCCTGGGACTGGTCCAAGGGCTTCGACGCCTCCGGCCCGTGCGGCCCGCTGCACCCGGTGGCCAGCATCGGCCATCCCGGCGCAGGCCACGTGTGGCTCAAGGTCAATGGCGAGACGCGTCAGGAGGGCGACCTGAACGAGCTGATCTGGCCCGTGGCCGATGTCATTGCCTATGTGTCGCAAAGCGTGACCCTGGCCCCTGGCGACCTGATCTTCACGGGCACGCCGGCCGGCGTCGGCGCGCTGCAGCCCGGCGACGAAGTGACCGCCGGCGTGGCGGGTGTCGGCGAAATCGCTTTCCGCGTGGGCAAGCGTTAAGACGCATTGCATTAGCAAGACTTCAAGACATACTATGACATGGCTCATCGCGAGCCATGTCATGCCCTCAGCGCGATTCCCGCCTGCCCCGGGCCTCTCAGCGCGCACTAACTTTCCCCAAACCAGCCGAAACCGCGCCGCTTCGCTTGACGGCGGGCGTGCGGGGGTTATACTTGCCCGATGTTGTACGATAACTTATAAGTCAAGCTACAGGAGACACAATGCGCGAGAACCGGATACGGAACATGTGGGCGAACGGGCAAGCCGTCGTCAATGGCTGGCTGTCCATCCCCAGCAGCTTTGCCGCGGAGACCATGGCCCACCAGGGCTGGGACTCCCTGACGGTGGACCTGCAGCACGGCGCGCTGGACTACCGCGATGCCCTCAGCCTGTTCACCGCGATCTCCACCACCGACACCATGCCGGTGGCGCGCGTGCCCTGGAACGAGCCAGGCATCCTGATGAAAGTGCTCGACGCCGGCGCGTACGGCGTGATCTGCCCGATGATCAACACGCGCGAAGACGCGGAGCGCCTGGTCGCGGCCACCCACTACCCGCCGATGGGCACGCGCAGTTTCGGGCCGATCCGCGGCATGCTGTATGGCGGCCCCGACTATCCCGAGCGCGCCAACGAAACCATCGTCGTCTTCGCGATGATCGAGACCAAGCAGGGGCTGGATAACCTGGACGACATCCTCTCGGTCAAAGGGCTCGATGCGGTTTATATCGGCCCGTCCGACTTGTCGCTCGCGCTCGGCTGCCGCCCGACCTTCGACGATGTCGACCCGCCCGTCGCGGAGGCAATCGCGCACGTGGTGGCCCGTGCCAAGGCGCACGGCGTGGTCGCCGGCATCCACAACGGCGCGCCGGAAGCGGCGTTGCGCAGGATCGAGCAAGGCTTCCAGTTCGTCACCGTTGGCTCCGATGCGCGCCTGATGGCGGCCGGTGCCCGGCAGGTGGTGACGCAGATGCGCGACGGGCAGGCAGCAGGCGGCGAAACATCGGGATACTGAGCCGGCCCCGTTTCGGGACAAGGATTTCAGACAGCATTTCAGACAGTATCGAGACCAGAGATCTAAGAGATTTGAGGCACCGGCATCGCGGTGCCCGCTGCGCAGGCGTCCGGCGGCAAGCGATGCCATTGAGATCGACTAACGGAGAACGAAAGTGAAGCTTGGATTTATTGGCCTTGGCATCATGGGCACCCCGATGGCCGCCAACCTGATCGCAGGCGGGCACGAAGTCAGCCTGTCCAGCCGCAGCGGCGTGCCGCAATCCCTGCTGGACAGCGGTGGCGTGGCTTGCCACTCCGGCAAGGAAGTGGCCGAACGCGCCGACGTGATCTTCCTGATGGTGCCGGACACCCCGCATGTGGAAGCCGCGCTGTTCAACGACGGCGGCATTGCCGCCGGGCTGAGCGCCGGCAAGATCGTGGTCGACATGAGTTCGATCTCGCCCATCGCCACCAAGGGCTTTGCCGAGCGCGTGAACGCGCTTGGCTGCCAGTACCTGGATGCGCCGGTGTCCGGCGGCGAGGTCGGCGCCCGCAATGCCACGCTGTCGATCATGGTCGGCGGCCCGGAAGCGGCGTTCGAGGCCGTCCGCCCGCTGTTCGAGCTGATGGGCAAGAACATCACGCTGGTGGGCGACAACGGTGCGGGGCAGACCGCCAAGGTGGCCAACCAGATCATCGTGGCGCTGAACATCGAGGCGGTTGCCGAGGCCCTGCTGTTCGCCTCCAAGGCCGGCGCGGATCCGGCGCGCGTGCGCCAGGCGCTGATGGGCGGCTTTGCGTCGTCCAAGGTGCTGGAAGTGCATGGCGAACGCATGATCAAGCGGACGTTCGACCCGGGCTTTCGCATCGGGCTGCACCAGAAGGACCTGAACCTTGCACTGTCGAACGCGCGCGAGATGGGCGTGTCGCTGCCGAACACGGCCACCTGCCAGGAGTTGTTCAATGCCTGCGCGAGCCATGGCGGCTCGGACTGGGATCACTCCGCGCTGGTCCGCGCACTTGAGCTGATGGCCAACCATGAAGTCGCGGCCAGGAAGGATTGAGGGTACGACTTAGCCGGCAGTCTTTGCCATCGGGCGGCACCTGCTGCCGCCCGGCCGCCCTTCCCCCGTTTTCTCTTTTTCTCTTTTCCTCGGTATGGCGTTTGCCCTGCGGTGAGCGCCGCTCACCCCGCCTCGCCCTATGCCTAGCCTTCCCGATCCCCTTATCGTCATTGCCCCCGATTCATTCAAGGGCTCCCTTGCGGCCGACCAGGTCGCCGCCGCCATCGCAGCCGGGATCCTGCGCGCGCTGCCCGGGGCGACCATCCGGCAACGCCCGATGGCGGACGGCGGCGAAGGCACCATCGACGCGATGCTGGCCGCCGGCGGCCAGCGCGCCGGCATCAAGGTGCGCGGCGCGGACGGCGCCACGCGCATTGCCACGGTAGCGCTGCTCGCGGGCGACCGCGCCGTGATCGAGTCCGCGGAAATCGTCGGCATCACCGATCCGGCGGGCATGGCATGCCCCGTGGCGCAGCGCTCCACCGCCGGCCTCGGCGATGCCATCAAGGCCCTGCTCGACCTGGGCGTGCGCGAGATCTTCGTCGGCCTTGGCGGCAGCAGCACCAACGACGGCGGCGCCGGGCTGCTGCATGGCCTGGGGCTGCGCTTGCTGGATGCGCAGGGCCGCGACATTGCGCCAACACCCGCCGCGCTGCCGCAGCTGGCGGCGGTCGATACCAGCCAGCTCGACCCGCGGCTGGCCTCCACCAGGCTGGTGGCGATGTGCGATGTCACCAACCCGCTGACCGGGCCGCGGGGCGCCACTGCCGTGTTCGGCCCGCAAAAGGGCGTGCAAGCGCAGGATGTGGATGCCATCGATGCCGCGCTCGCCGGCTACGCAAGCTTGCTGGAGCCGGCGCTCGGGCGCTGCGCCAGGGACGCGGCAGGCGCGGGAGCGGCAGGCGGCCTCGGCTACGCCTTGTTGATGCTTGGCGCGCAGATGCGCCCGGGCGCCGACATCGTGGCGGACTGCGTAGACCTCGATGGCGCGCTCGCGGGCGCCGACTGGCTGATCACCGGCGAGGGACGCAGCGATGTGCAGACGCTAAGTGGCAAGGCGCCGTTGATCGCCTGCCAGCGCGCCCATGCCTGCGGGGTGCCCGCCTCACTGCTTTGCGGCGCCATCGACCCCGCCGCGCTGCCGGCCCTGGGGACACATTTCACGGGCTGCTTTTCCCTGGCGCCCGGCCCGATCACGGTCGAGCAGGCCATGGCCAACGCGAGCGCTTTGCTATCGGATGCGGCGGAGCAGATGGCAAGGCTGCGCTTCACCAGCAACCACCCGCTCGAACATGGGCGCGCCCGGCCTGCAAATCCAGAAATTTCTTAAGGGTGAGCGACCGCAGAAGCAGTATGCTTTTACGAGTCCGCCACGCTCGCGTTAAAGCAGGCGGCCTGGTCTTGCCCCCATAGCCTCCCCCTCTTTAAGGAGCTTGCATGCATCCTAGCGCCCGAGCCGGCCCCAATTCGATCACGCGCGGCGGCAGGCCCACCGACCCGCTCCTCGCCATCAGCAGGCAAGGCGATCTCATCGCCGAGCTGATCGGCATGACGCGTCCTGCCAATGCCGAGGAACAGCCCCTCGTATCCGCACTGATCGACCGGATCGAAACGCTGGATCGCGGTCTGCGCGAACGCATCGCCAACGGTTGCGCGGAGTTGCAAAGCGTCAGCGCCGGGATGGATAGCCTGCTGCAACTGGCGGAACTGCAGAGCGAGAAGACGGAGGAGGCTTACGGCTTGTATTGCTTGCTCAAGCTGCTGAAGCTGCAACTGGATGACGCCGTGGAGGACGTGGCCCGACTGGTCTGAGACGCCGGCGGCCGGGCTGCAACCGCGACTGCCATTCCACAATGGCCGCGCCTTCAAGCGTCTTTTGGCGGCGCCGGGGTAGAGAACTCCAGGGGTTTTGGATGGGCTTGCCGCCCGCCTTCAACGATCGACGAGCGTGCCCAGGTTTTGCCGCACGCGCTGGAGCAGGCCGATCAGTTGCTCCCGCTCCGGCTCGCTGAGGCCGGCCAGCGCCTCCGCCGCAACCTCGTCGCCAACGCGCCGGGCCTTGTCCAGTGCTCTTTCCGCCTTGGGTGTCATGCGCACCACACGCTCACGGCGGTCTTCCGGGTTGGGCACCCGCTCGATCCAGCCGCCCTCTTCCATCCGGTCAAGCAGGCGTCCCGCCGAAATCGGCGCGACTTCCAGCAGCTCGGCCAGCCGCACCTGGTTGACTTCGCCGTAGTGCGACAGGTAGGCGAGTGCGCGGCATTGCGCCCGGGTGAGGTCGAGGGACGACTTGGCCAGTTCATCGAACCGCTTGCCGTTGAGGCGGCCAACGTCCGAGACCAGGAAGCCAAAGCGCTTTTCCAGTTTCGTTTCCATGGCGCGATTGTACAAAGATCTCCTTCGGGCACGCCGCCACGCCTGCAAAAAGCGCCTTGCCACGCTTTGGTGTGATCGTATAATAAGCATGCTTATTATCTAACCCCACCCCTCCAGGTTGTTCAATCCATGTCTTCCGAAGCGGTAGCCGGGCGCGTAGCAATGCCGCTCAACCGGCCCATGATCACCATCGCGATCATGGCAGCGACCCTGATCCAGACGCTCGACAGCACCATCGCCAACGTGGCGCTGCCGCACATGCAAGGCAGCCTGTCGGCGTCGCAGGACGAGATCACCTGGGTGCTGACCTCGTACATCGTCGCTGCCGCGATCGCCACGCCGCTCACCGGCTGGCTGTCCGACCGGCTCAGCGTCAAGCGTCTGCTGGCCATCTCGATCACCGGTTTCACCATTGCCTCGGCGTTCTGCGGGATGTCCGACACGCTGGCGCAGATCGTGGCGTCGCGGCTGCTGCAGGGCATTTTCGGGGCGTCGCTGGTGCCGCTGTCGCAATCCATCCTGCTGGATATCAACCCCCGCGAAAAGCAGGGACAGGCGATGGCGGTATGGGGCATGGGCGTGATGGTGGGGCCCATCCTGGGCCCGACGCTGGGCGGCTGGCTGACCGACAGCTACAACTGGCGATGGGTGTTTTTCATCAATGTGCCGATTGGCGCATTCGCGTTGTTTGGCGTGCTGTCCTTCCTGCCCAACCGGGCGCCGGCGCGGGCCGTGAAGTTCGATGCGTTCGGCTTCATCACGCTCGGCCTGGCCATCGGCGCGCTCCAGGCCATGCTCGACCGCGGCGAACAGCTCGACTGGTTCGGCTCGCTGGAGATCCGCATCGAGGCCATCCTGGCGGGGGTCAGCTTCCTGTATTTCCTGGCGCACACCGCCACGGCCGGGCCCAGGTCATTCTTCCGGTACCAGTTGCTCAAGGACCGCAACTTTGCCACCGGTGCCTGCTTCATCTTCGTGATCGGCGCGGTCATGTACGCCACCCGCGCCCTGCTGCCGCCGATGTTGCAGAACCTGATGGGCTATCCGGTGGCCACCACCGGGCTGGTCACCGCGCCAAGCGGCGCCGGCACCATGCTCTCCATGCTGCTGGCCGGACGCCTGCTCAAGCGGATCGACGCTCGGGTGCTGCTGTTTGCGGGCTTCCTGATTTCCGCTTTCGCGCTGTGGCAGATGATGCAGTACACCGTGGTGCTGTCGGTGTCCGATATCGTGTGGCCCGGCATCATCCAGGGCTTCGGCCTGGGGCTGGTGTTCGTGCCGCTGAGCGCGCTGACGTTTTCCACGCTCGCGCCGGCACTGCGCGCGGACGGCACGGCTACCTACAGCCTGATGCGCAATATCGGCAGCAGCATTGGCATCTCCGTGATCCAGACCTTGATGACGCGCAACACGCAGGTGGCCCACGCTGACCTGGCGGCCAATGTGAGCGTGTACAACCCGGCCCTGCAATCCCTGCTGGCAAGCGGCTCGCGCTACGACCTGGCCATGCTCAACCAGTCGATCAACCAGCAGGCCGCGATGATCGCCTACCTCAACGATTTCAAGGTCATGTTCCTTGCCACGCTGCTGGTGGTGCCGCTCATCCTGCTGATCAAGCCCACGCGCCACGTCGACGGCGATGCCGTCGCGCACGCGGCCATGGATTGACGCGCTTTTAGCCTACCTTTGGCTGACCTATGGCTAACCGCTAGCTGGCGGCCCCGGCGATGCGCTGCCGGGCATCAAGGTACTCCGCCACAGCGCGCTGGAACACCGGCAGCTTGCCGGTGAAGAAATGGTTGGCGCCGGGCACCACCACGACCGGCAGCTCCTGCGGGCGCGCCCAGTCGAACACCGCTTGCAGCGGCACATTGGCGTCGTTCTCGCCATGGATGACAAAGGCATCGGCCGGCACCGCTGGCGTGTCGTAGGTACGCCCGCCGGCCGCCGGCCCGGCCGGCATGCCGGCCAGGATCAGGTGCGCGACAGGCTCGCCGCCGCCCAGCAAACGCTGCGCCACGCGCGTCTGCACATAAGCGCCGAACGAGAATCCCGCCAGCGCCAGCGGCAGGCCCGGGTGCGCTGCCTGGATCTGCCGGACCACGGCAAGCACATCGTCCGTCTCGCCCTCTCCCGCATCGTGGCTGCCTTGCGTGCCGCCCACGCCCCGGAAATTTGGCCGCACGGCAAGGAAGCCGCGCGCCTGGAAGATCCTGGCCAGCGCCACCGGGATCTTGTGTTCCGCGCTGCCGCCCAGCAGCGGATGCGGGTGCGCCACGACGGCGATCGCACGGATCGGGCCTTGCGGCGCATCCGCCAAGGCTTCGATGCTACCGGCGGCACCATCGAACCAGATGCGATTATCTGAGGGGGAAAGCGAGGACATAACGAGGTAGGGGATTAGGCGTAGGCAAAAAAACAGGCTGGCCAGCTTTGCGGGCAACGCGGCGGCTTTGAAGCCGCATTGTAATGCCGGCGGAGGGTGGATGACGGCCGCCGATGATCCGATACAAAGGGCCATCGCGCTGCTGATCGGATTGTTCGGCGCCATGCTGGATGCAGCCATGGCGGGATAGGCGCCCGGAGGGCGCGCCCTGCAGCCTGCATCGCGGCCAAGTAGAATGCACCCCGCCATACAGGAAACACAAACAACAGGAGATAACGCCTATGCAGATTCCCGCTACGTTGGAATGCCTTTGCGGCCAGGTGCAGCTGCGCATTGCCGGAGAGCCGGTGGCGAAAGCCAATTGCCATTGCCAGGCCTGCCGGGATTTCTATGCCACGCCGGTGTTCGCCGCCACGGCCTGGGAGCCGGCCAGCGTGGTGGTCGCGCGCGGCGCGCAGCACCTGGCCACCTATCACCATGCGACCCGGCAGCTCCAGCGCCAGTTTTGCCCGCAGTGCGGCGAGACGCTCTTTGGCATCAACCGGCTGGGCATGTCGGTGATCCCGAACACCCTCTTCGCGCGGGCCTGCGGCGGTGCGCTGCCGGATGCGCTGCAGCCGGCCATGCACCTGTTCTATCGCCATCGCGTGCTGGAAGTCGACGACGCCCTGCCCAAGTACCTCGACGGCTGGGATGGCCCGATGCACAAGGCCGGGTTCTGAGCCAGTAGCCGGCCTATTCCCGTTGCGGGACTGGCCGGTGCCGCGCAGGCATCGTCATGGCGGCTACCCCCGCGACGACACACGCCAGGCCGGCCCACGCCCCCGCAGCCAGCGATTCCCCAAGAAACACGATGCCGATGGCCACGCCGATCGGCACCCGCAGATAGGCTTGCGCCGTGGTGCCCACCGGCCCCAGCGTGCGTACCAGGCGGAAGTAGATGACAAAGGCCAGCGCGGTCGAAAACACGGATAGCGCCAGCAGCGCGGCAAGCGATGACAGCGACGGATGCAGCGTCCAGGGCCGGTCGATGGCCAGGCTTGCCGGCACCAGCAGCGCCGCCCCGACGAGCATCGAGCCCGCGGCGGGCGCGGCGGCGGGCAGGTCCTTGAACGCGCGCCCGTAGATGGCCGCGCCGGCGTAGCACACGGTAGCGGCAACGATCGCCAGTTGCGCGAGCAGTTGCTGCCCAAGGCCGCCCAGCGCGCTGGTGCCGACGATCAGGCAGATGCCCGCAAGCCCCGCCGCCACGCCGAACAGCTTGCGTGCCGTGATGCGCTCATGGCGCGTGACCAGCCAAGTGCCCAGTACGGCGATCACCGGCGACGTGGAGTTCAGGATCGTCGCCAGCCCCGCCGGCACCGATTGCTCCGCCCACGCGATGAGCGTGAACGGCACCACGCTGTTGAGCATGGCCTGCACCGCAAAGCGGCGCCAGACTGCCGCGCCGCGCGGGATCTGCATGCCTCTTGCCGCCATCCACGCCACCAGCAGCGCACCGGCGATCAACGTCCTGGCGGCAATCAGCGTGACCGGGGGAATCGTGGCCACGCCAAGCCGTATGAAGGTGTAAGACGCGCCCCAGAGCGTGGACAAAGCCAACAGCAGGGCCATGTCCAGCGCGCGGCCGCTGGCGCCTTGGGCGTGGTTGGCGCGTGCATCCGCGCTGGGCAGGGCTGGCATGGGGTTCTCTCCGGAGGGGCTCGCCGCCATTGTGGGCGCGCGCTGGGGGAGAACGTTTCAGCTTGTGGCGAAGCATGGATTGCAGGCCATGCCAGCGCACATCAGTGCGCCCTGCTGGAATCCCCACCCAGCGGATCCTGCGTGATCTGCACCTGCCTCAGGATGCCCTGCTTGTCGAAGTAGCAATTGAACAGCGAGGACAGGTTGCCGTCCTGGCGGAAGCGATAGGACCAGACATCGCGCTGCATCAGCGGGTAGTACTGCACCGGATCGAGCGGCTTGCCGAAATGCTCTTCCACGTCGCGCTTGGTCCAGCTATCGACCTTGGCCTGGTAGATCTCGGAATTGACCAGCATCTGCCGGAAGTTCGTGAGTTTTCCGCCCGCATCGAAATCGGCCGCGTAGGCCTCATAGCCCAGCGGTTGCTTGGAGTAGATCCAGCGCACGGAGCCATCGGCCAGCCGGTAGACACCGCTGGGCTCGCCGAAGGTCGCGCGCACCGCGCTTTCCGGGGAGCCGATCAGTTTCTGGCCTTCTTGCACCGGTTGCAGGATGGCGCAGGCTGGCAGCATCAGCAGCGCAGCCGCGCAGATCAGCCAGCCGCCCACGTATTGCGAGGGTGATTTCATAGCGTTCCAGAGTGGAAGCCGCCATGCCCGGCATGGCGTCCAAGGCTGAAATATATAGCATCCCCCGCCAGCACGCCGTAGCGCGACAATACGGCATTGCCACGCCTTTCCGCCTTGCCCATGGCCATCCGAACCGCCGCCCCCGCCCTGGCCGCCGCCCTGCTGTTTGGGGCAAGTACGCCTCTTGCAAAGGCCCTGGCCGGGTCGATCCCGCCGTTGCTGCTGGCCGGCCTGCTTTACCTGGGCAGCGGGCTGGGGCTTGGCATCCTGCTGGCGCTGCGGCGCAGCATGACCGGCGCCGCAGCAAGCCCGCTCACCGTGCCGCGCCACGAGACGCCATGGCTGCTGGGCGCCATCCTGGCCGGCGGCGTGGCGGGGCCGGCCCTGCTGATGACCGGCCTGGCCAGCACCAGCGCGGCATCGGCCTCCCTGCTGCTGAACGTGGAAGGGGTATTCACCGCGCTGATCGCCTGGCTGGTCTTCAGGGAAAACGCCAGCCGCCACATCGTCCTTGGCATGCTTGCCATCGTGGCGGGCGGCCTGCTGTTGTCCTGGCAGCCGGGCAGCCTGCGGTTGTCCGCCGGCGCCTTGCTGATCGTCGGCGCGTGCCTGTGCTGGGCCATCGACAACAACCTGACGCGCAAGGTGTCAAGCAACGACGCCATGCTGATCGCCTGCATCAAGGGGCTGGTTGCCGGACTGTGCAACACCGGGCTGGCACTGGCCGGCGGTGACCACCTGCCGGCGCTGCCCGCGCTGGGCGCGGCCATGATCATCGGGTTCCTCGGCTACGGCGTGAGCCTGGCGCTGTTCGTCATCGCGCTGCGGCTGCTGGGGACCGCCCGCACCGGCGCGTATTTCTCCGTAGCGCCGCTGTTCGGCGTGGCGATCGCGTTCGGCATGTGGCCGCAGGCTCCGCAGCCGGTGTTCTACGTGGCGGCGCTGCTGATGGCGCTGGGCGTATGGCTGCACCTGCGCGAGCATCATGAGCACGAGCACAGCCACGAGGCGACCGAGCACACCCACGCGCATCGCCACGATGCGCACCACCAGCACGAGCACGCCTTCGACTGGGACGGGCAGGAGCCGCACCGGCACCTGCACCGGCACGAGCCGCTGGTGCACAAGCACCCGCACTATCCGGATACGCATCACCGGCACTCGCACTGAGGCCAACACGGCCCTGAGCGAGGTTGCCGTTGTTGAAATCGGTGATCCGCGGCTGTGGTGTGTGGTGTGTGGTGTCTTTCAATCTCGCCCGAATTCAATGCCAAGAAACGGAGTTCTTGCGCCTCAAGAGGCAGGCAGACTGGCGGCTGATCGATTTGAACATAGGAAAGAAGCATGAATACGCTTGCGAACAAAGTCGCCATCGTCACCGGCGCCAGTTCCGGGATTGGACGCGCGACCGCGCTACTTTTCGCTCGTGAGGGCGCGGCGGTGGTCGTTGCCGCTCGTCGCAAGGCTGAGTTGGAAGACCTTGTGAGGGAAATCACTGAAAATGGCGGAACGGCTGCATACGTCGCAGGCGACGTCAGAGAGGAGGCATATGCACGGACTTTCGTGCAGACGGCCGTTGACCGTTTCGGCGGATTGGACATCGCGTTCAACAACGCGGGGACACTCGGCGAAATGGGGCCCACGCCGGGCATCTCGGCGACGGGCTGGGGCGAGACCATTGACACCAACCTCACCAGCGCGTTCTTTGGCGCGAAGTATCAGATCCCCGCGATGGAGCTTCGCGGCGCCGGAAGCCTTATCTTCACTTCGACGTTTGTTGGGTACACCGTCGGCTTCCCCGGCGTCGCAGCCTATGCCGCCAGCAAGGCAGGATTGATCGGGTTGACGCAATCACTCGCCGCAGAGTTTGGACCGAAGGCCATTCGCGTCAATGCCATCCTTCCTGGTGGAGTGGACACGCCCATGGGACGCACAATGAGTGCGTCGCCCGAAGCCATGGCGCATGTGGCAGGACTACACGCGCTCAAACGCATCGCTACGCCGGAGGAACTTGCGCAGTCGGTCCTCTACCTGGCGTCCGGCGCCTCGTCATTCATGACCGGCGCAGCGCTGCTGGTTGACGGAGGCGTGTCGATCAATCGCACCTGATGTTGCTGGGGCTTGGGCTGCCAGAGGAAATGCTGGCCTGACGCGACCTACCACGCGACCTACCACCTATTCAGTCGTTTCGACCCTCGATGCCTGCCGAACTGCAGGGCGTTCTCGTTCTCTATCGGCTTCAAATAGGGGGCGATGGATGGCGGTATAGTACGACCAGACGCTGACGGCTGCGATCGGGCCAAGCGCAGACATTCAACCTGTCAGCGAGAGTCGTAACCACGCTTGATTCTTCGGCATCAACCCATGAAGCTCAAATACCTGTTGCTCGGCATCACCCTGACGTGCGTTGCGCTGCCGGCGGCCGCGCTTGCCTTCATCAAGCCATTGCGCGTGGTCGCTCCCACGCTGATGCCCGGCGTCGCCTGCCCGCTCCCGGACATCTGCATCGACGACCTGGCCAGGCTCGCCGACGCGCAGGCGCTGTATCGGGAGGGGTATGCGAAGACGGCCAGCGCAGTTGGCCCCTTCCGGCAATCGCCGCGTATGGTGTTCTGTTCGACGCGGGCATGCGCCGATACCTTTGGGCTGGGGCGGCGTGCAGCGGAAGCGATCGGGAACTTCGGCACAGTGGTAGCCCCGCGGGGGTGGCAGGCGTTTTATGTCGCGCATGAGCTGATTCACCATCGGCAGGCAGAGGTGCTGGGCAATATCGCCGTGGCGACGCGACCCGGGTGGCTGATCGAAGGCATGGCGTACGCGTTGAGCGGCGACCCAAGGCATCCGCTGGGCGAGCCGTTCGAGCAGTGGCGATCGCAGTTTGAGGCCTGGTATGCCGGCGTGGGTGCGAGCAAGCTATGGGCGTCGGCGCGCGAGGTCCGCTGACGTCTTTACGTCGTCAGACACAGAGCCTCGTTGTTGGCGGGCTGTCAATCGTGATGCTGACGCCAGCAAACGCAGATATCGTTGCGGCTGCCAAGTAGCGAGGACACTATAGTCCTCAATTCGATCGCAAGAACTCCGTTTCTTGCGATCGAAACACCTCACGGCGTGCACTGCTACAAGTACCCGAAGTACCCGAAGCGATTCCCGCTATCCGGAGCTGCCGAGGCCGTTCCTAGGGCGCGACGCCGCCGTCCAGCGTGGCCAGCGCCGCCGCGTAGTCGTAGCGCTCGACCTGTGCCTGCAGGCGCTCGCAGCCTTCGGTGGACAGCAGGCGGGTAAAGACGTCCCGGTGACGGGCAAAGGTGTGATTGGCCGCGCTGTCGCCCTCTTCCAGCTGTTCGCGCAGGAGCTTGAGCACGGCCTCCTGCGTGGCATCGGGATCCGCAGGCGGGCCGCACGCGTCCGGCGCGCCGGCATCCAACGCTGCGGGCCCGGTTGGCAGGTGCGTGCGCAAGGTCGCCAGCAATGGCAGGAAGGTGGTGCGCAAGGCGGCCAGCAGCGTGGCGGGATCGGGGCGCACGGGCGCGTGAGGAAGTTGCAGGCTCGCCTCCAGCGTGGCCGCCGCGCGCGAGACCGACATGGCGCCGAGATTGGCGGCCAGGCCCTTGAGCGAGTGCGCGAGCGACAACGCGCCGTCGCGGTCGCCGCGGGCCAGGCGCTCGCCGATCCGGTCCGGCATGTCGGCGTAGCCGCTGGCAAAGCGCTCAAGCAACTGCCGGTAGACTTCCGCGCGGCCGCTGACACGGCCCAGGCCGCCGCCGACGTCAAGATGCGCGGAGCTTGCCAGCGCGTCCACCCAGGCCGGCCGGGACCCGGCTGGCGGGGCCGCGTCATCGCCGCCCGGCACCGCCAGCCACTGGCGCAGCATGGCATAGAAGGCCGGCGGGCTGATCGGCTTGGCGATATGGTCGTTCATGCCGGCCGCCAGGCAGCGCGCCCTGTCTTCCGGCAACGCGTTAGCCGTCATCGCCACCACCGGCAGGCTTGCGAACTTCTCTTGCTCGCGGATGTGCCGGGTGGCTTCAAACCCGTCCATCACGGGCATCTGCACATCCATCAGGACCAGGTCGTAAGCGCCGGCCTGGAGCAGGTGCAGCGCCACAGCGCCGTTCTCGGCCGTATCGGGGTAGATGCCCGCGGCCTGCAGCAAGTGGACCGCGACCTCGCGGTTGATGTCGTTGTCTTCTACCAGCAGCACGCGCGCGCTCGGCAGCGCCGGCGTGGCGTCGAGCGCCGCCGAATGCGGCTCCGCCACCTCCGGTGGCGCGTCATTGTCCGGGGACAGCGTGCGCACCGTCGCCTCCAGCAGCAGGGACGCGCTCACCGGCTTGATCAACGTGGCGTCAAAGCCCGATCGCTCGCCCTCGCGCAAGACTTCCTCGCGGCCGTGGGCGGTAATCATGACGCGGCGCGGACGCGGATGGCGCAGGCGCATGGCGTCGATATGGCGAGCGGTCTCGATGCCGTCAAGGCCGGGCATCTTCCAGTCGATGAACACGGCCTGGTAGGGATCGGCGGCTTCGTCGGCCTGGGCGATCCTTGCCAAGGCGGCCCGGCCTGAGGCGGCCTCGTCCACGCGGAAGCCAAAGTTGCGCAGCATGGCAATGATGACCTGGCGGGCGTAGTCGTGATCGTCCGCCACCAGCAGGCGGCAGCCCGCCAGCTGTGGCGCGACCATGGCGCTGGCAGGCCGCTTCTTGCCCGCCAGCAGGTCCAGCTCGAACCAGAAGCTGCTGCCCTGGCCCGGGGTGCTTTCGACCCCGAGGGTGCCGCCCATCAGCTCCACCAAACGGCGGCAGATGGCCAGGCCCAGGCCGCTGCCGCCGTAACGCCGGGTGGTCGAGGTGTCGGCCTGCTCGAAACTCTGGAACAGGCGCGAGCGGATCGCGGGATCGATGCCGATACCGGTGTCGCGCACCTCGAAACGCAAGCGGATGCGGGGCTGGCATTGCCCGGCGCCGCAGCGCTCGACGCGTATGACGATTTCACCCTGGTGGGTGAACTTCACCGCGTTGTTGGCGAAGTTGATCAGGATCTGGCGCAAGCGCAGCGGATCGCCGCGCAGCGAGTCCGGCACGTCCGGTGCGACTTCGACGATCAGCTCGAGGTGCTTGGCCACGGCCCGATCGGCCACCAGGTCGCTCACCGTGCGCAGCATCCGCTCCAGCGAAAAATCGATCCGTTCGATCTCCAGCTTGCCGGCCTCGATCTTCGACAGGTCGAGGATGTCATCGATGATCTCAAGCAGATGCTGGCCCGAATGCTGGATCTTTTCCAGGTAGCCGCGCTGCTTGTCGTCGAGCCGCGTGCGCAGCGCCAGATGCGCCATGCCGATCACCGCATTCATCGGGGTACGGATCTCATGGCTCATATTGGCCAGGAAGCTGGCCTTGGCATGCGCGGCGCTCTCCGCGGCCTGCTTGGCCACGACCAGCTCGGCATTGGTCTCGGCAAGCTCGCGCGTACGTTCCTCGACGCGGCGCTCCAGCGTCTGGGACAGCGAGGTCAGCCGGTGGTTGGCCTCGACCTGCTCCGTGATATCGATGCCCACCGCGCCAACCCCCACCACCTCATGGGTAGCCGGGTTGCGCACCGGGAAGCGCGTCACCTGGAGATGGCGCTCGCCATGGGGCGTCTCCATCGCGTAGACGTGCTCCTCGGCCTTGCCCGAGGACATCACGCGCGCCTCCATTTCCCGGCGTGCCTGCGCGACATCGGGGTTGGCGCCGAAATCCCAGTCGGACCTGCCCAGGACTTCGCTCTCGCTCGCGCCGAGCAGCGCCTGCATCGCCGGGTTAAGGGCCAGCATGGCGTGATCGCGGTCCTTGAGCGACATGACGGCGGGCGAGTGCTCGAGCATCGCGCGCATCCTTTCCTGGCTTTCAGCCAGGCGCCTGCCGTCGCGCCGCGCGATCCACGTGGCGGTGCCGATCAGCAGCAGGATGATGGCCGTCAGTGCCGCCAGGACGTCGCGGGTAAACAGGTACGGGGCGAACGCTTCGCCCATGTCCTGCTCCACGATCAAACCCATCTCCAGGCCGGGAACCCAGATGCCTGCGCCCGCGGCACGGTGGCCACGGTAGTCGGCGTAGTCGTAGGCAAGCACAGAGGAATGGTCGCGCAGCAAGCGCTCGGCAACCAGCGTCAGCGGGCCGCCCGGCTGGGCGCTGCCCCCGTCCTTGCCACTTTGGCCAGGGACGCGTGCCCATACATTGAGCATGGACGCGGTGCCCGGCGCCAGCCGGCCCTTGGCCTCCAGCTCCGGGCCGAAACGGCTGGGCGACACCAGCCGGCCCCGGGCGTCGATGGCGTAGAGCTCACCGGTGCGGCCGAACTGGCCGGCCGCAATGATCGGCAGCATCACGGCACCGGGATCCAGCCGCAGGCATAGCACGCCAATGGCGCGCCCCGCATCCAGCAGCCGGGCGCACACCACCTGGAACGGCAGGTCCGTCAGCGTGCCCCAGGGGTCCCGGGTTCGCTCCGGGGCAGGATAAGGCGGCGAGGCCGCGCTGCCCTCTTCCAGCGCCCGCCGGGCCGTCTGGGCGGGCTCCGGTAAGAGCAGGCGGCCGGTGCGGCCCGGCAGCTCCGACGCCACGATCTTGAGGTCCGGCGTAGCCAGGACATAGCCGAGGTAGCCATTGCTCTGGAAGACCGGTGTCACCCATTGCTCGAACCTGGCCACAGCCTCGCCATCCGGCAACGGCTGGCCCGGCGCCAAGAGCAGCGGGCGCGCGAGCCTGAGCGCCTCTGGCAGGCGCGCGACCCGCTCGGCCCGCCGCTGTTGCTCGCCGCTCCAGAGTCCCAGCAGCCGCGCGTTCGTCGCCAGCATCGACTCCACCCGCGCGCCCAGGCTGGCCCGGTCGTTCTCGTACACCAGCTGGGTAGCGCCGCCAGCCAGCAGGCAAACGGTCACCGCCAGCAGCACGGGATAGGTGTAGCGCCGGATACCGGCGCGCGTCGCCGCCCGCCTGCGCCAGGCAGCCAGGAATGCAGAGGCAGATGCGGCGATCATGCTTAGGGCGTCGTAGCGATCGTGGCGGTCGTGGCGGTCGTGGCCGGATAGCCATTGGCGGCCAGCAATGCCGCCTCGCGCGCATGGTCGGCGTCGGTGTCCGCGTAGCGCTGCGAAATGGCCAGGAACTCCGGCGCGATGGCCAGGAACGCGTCCACCATGTCCGGATCGAAATGACTGCCGCGCCCTTCGCCGATCATCCTTACCGCCTGCTCGTGGGGAAACGCGGGCTTGTAGACGCGCCGGCTGATAAGCGCATCGTAGACATCGGCGATCGCCATCAGGCGCGCGGAGACAGGAATCGCATCGCCCGATAAGCCGTCGGGGTAGCCGCTGCCGTTCCATTTCTCCTGGTGATAGTGCGCGATCTCGCGGGCGTAGCGCAGGAAGGAGTTGGGGGTGCCGCACTGTGCCTCGGCATGCGCAATGGCATCGCGCCCCAGCGTGGTATGGGTCTTCATGACCTCGAACTCTTCGGGGGTCAGCTTGCCGGGCTTGAGCAGGATGCGATCCGGGATGCCGACCTTGCCGATGTCGTGCAGCGGCGCCGATTTGAACAGCAGCTCGATGGTCTCGTCGTTGAGCTCCTCGCAAAAGCGAGGATGGTGGCGCAGCGCCTGCGCCAGGCGGCGCACGTAGTGCTGGGTGCGCCGCAGGTGGTTGCCGGTTTCGTTGTCGCGCGTCTCCGCCAGGGATGCCATGGCCATGATGGTGACGTCCTGGATCACGGAGATCTCCCGCAGCCGCCGCTGCACCTCCTGCTCCAGGTAAGCCGATTTGTCCCGGAGGAAATCCCTGGCGTTCTTGAGGGTGAGATGGGTAGCGATGCGCGCGTGCATCACCAGCGGGCTGAGCGGCTTCATGATGTAGTCCACCGCGCCCACCTGGAACCCGCGCGTCTCGTCGTGCTCACCGGTACGGGACGTCAGGAAGATCACCGGCACGTCCATGGTGGCCGGGTCCGCCTTGAGCTGCCGGCACGCTTCGTAGCCATCCATGTCCGGCATCATCACATCAAGCAAGATCAGGCTTGGCGGCGCCGCCGTGGCGATGCGCACCGCCGCGCTGCCCGAGGTCGCCACCTTCACCCGATAGCGATCCTGAAGCAACGCGGCCATCATCGCGATGTTTTCTGGAAGATCATCCACCACAAGAATCGTGGGCTGGGCGTCGGCATTATCAGAGCGCATGGGGAGATTCAGGTCGGGATACTTGCCGGGCAGGCAACAAGACGGCGTTTCCGGCGCGCTTCGAAAGACATGCCGTCATATTGCGTTGACATAGCGGATTACTCGCACCGGTTGGCTTTTCGCCCGGGCTTGGCCACAGATTGCACGGGACGCAACAACCCCAGGCGCATCCCGGCCCCTGTCTTGCCATAACGGCCATCTCGCGCCGCAATTCAGCCCCCTCTTGCGGAGGGGATCAAGTATTGGCATCCGCTGCCGTTAACCCCGCTCCGGGCGGCGTGGCAAAAAAAGGTTCTTCAGACATTTGTGTGGGTAGTGCACGCGGGTGCAAGTGGCGGGAAGCGGAACGCTGGTTTGCTCCCCTCTCCGATGAAATGGGAGGTTGGCCGGGGGAGAGGGCGGGCGCTCGCTCAAGGTGATGCGCCTCGCTCTTGCGCAGGCCCGCCCTCTCCCCCAACCCCTCTCCCACAAGTGGGAGAGGGGAGCAAACCAGCGGTAGAGTAAGCGTGCCACTTGGTGTAGCCGTGATTTCCGCCCCCAAGGCGGAAATCACCCACGCGCGATGCGAAGCGAGCCGTCAAGGTTTGAATCTCCCGTTATGCGGCGTCTTTCGCCGCATCCGGGTCGCCTTCTTTGCCTACTTTCTTGGCGAGACAAGAAAGTAGGTCGCCTCCCCGCAGGGGAGGTGAAACTGCCTTTGACGTTAAGCCGTTAAGCCGTTAAGCCGTTGAGCTTTTGACGTTAAGTAGTTGAATTTGCCGCACGGATGGTGAACAAGTAGGCATCCGAGAGCCAACGCCACATCCAACACCCGCCCTCTCCGCCGCCCCCACTCGACACGGTTGCTCTCCCGCCATGCGGGAGAGGGGAGCTACGGCAGCGCAGGATTTAGCCCAGCGATAAATCGACCCACACGAAAGCCGGATGAACCCCAAAAAAAAGCCCACCGAGGTGGGCTTTCCCAAGAGAAACGGACATCGGTCGCATGGCATTGACACTGACACCCCCGCAATCGCTTCAATGCACGCCGACTACGTCAGAAGACGTGTCCGCATTGCCGGCACCGCCACACGCCATGTGCCACACCGGCCTGTTGCCCGGCCAACAGCGAGTCCATGCGGGCATCGAGGCCCGTCTTTCGCTGAACCGAAGCAACGGCCGCATTGTCATGGGTTCCGGCTGGACCAGAAAGAGTAAATATACTCTCCTCCCCCATTTCCCCCCCGGGCAACGGATGCGAATACCGGGTGCGCAACCTGAGTAATTCCACTCTTTCGCGGCAGCCATCGCCAAGCCATCATGAGGCATGGAAACGCATCAACAAACTGTTCGCCATACCCTGCGCATCGACCAATGGATGACGGCGGTGGGCAGCGGCGAAACCTCGCTGGCGTATGACGACTGGTTAAGCGGCGTGCTCAATGCGCTGGCGCCCGAGCCACCGGAGCACGCGATATGGATCGTGACCCGGGAAGGCAAGAACGAGTTCCGGCTCCAACATCGCGCGCGCTATGAGGTACGGCATCCGAGGTACGGCATCCGGCGCTTCGTGTGCGCGGTCGACAGCGACGCGACATTGATCGCCTTCGAGAACACGATCTCCGGTGTCCGCTACCCATGGGTGACGATCGACGGCGCATTCACGCAGGCTGAACTGTGGTCGCTCAGGTTGCTGTCCACCGGACTCGATCTGTGTGCTGCCCCGGTCGGTGTGGAGAGCCGCTGAAACGTTGGCGGTTCCGGGGCACGATGTCATGGCCGCCCCCCTTTTTCCGGTCCAGAGCGTGCCTGGCGCGTGAGGCTTACCAGCATGGCCGATTCTTGCAGGGAAACAGCACTCCCCTGTGTCCCCTCCTGCGGATGAAGCGCCAGATTCACGCGCCGGGATGGCTCTGGACTCTTTTTATACCGCGCCCACGGCGCACGCCGAGCGCAGGTGGGCGATCAGTGCCGGGAAGTCCCGGGCCAGCGTGGAGAGTGCCACGGCATCCGCCCGGTCCTCCTGCAAGCCACGGTCCAGCACCGAACATGCCTGCGCGAGCTCGGCTGCCCCAAGCATGCCGAGCACGGCCTTCATGCCATGGACATGCAGGCTGGCCTGGCCAAAGTCGCCGGCCCCGATGGCCTCATGGATCCGCGTTACCACGTCCGCGCGTTCGGCGCATACGCGCCTGGCCAGATTGATGTAAATATCCTCGCGGCCGAACAAGAGCTTGATCCCCGCAGCGGCATCCAGTCCCGGTACGCCCTTCAGGGCCTGCGTCACCGCCGACGCCTGTGGCCTCGCCTGCGCCGCCATCGCCGTCCCCGCGCCTGCCGGGCCGCAGGCCGCGCCCGATGGCACGGCGTCGGGCGGCAGCCATGCCGCAATGGTGCGGAACATCGCCTGCGCGTCGATCGGCTTTGAAATGTGATCGTTCATCCCGCCCTGGATGCAGCGGATGCGGTCCGCCGACATCGCGTCCGCCGTCAGCGCCAGCACCGGCAGGGCATGAAGACCCAGTCCGTGGCGAATCGCGCCGGTGGTCTCTATACCGTCCATGCCCGGCATATGGATGTCCATCAGCACGATATCGAATGCGTGTTCCTTGAGCGCCACCAGCGCCCGCTGACCGTCGCCGGCAACGTGCACGTCCATGCCTGCCAGTTCGAGAAGATCGCGCGCGACCTCCTGATTGATCGGATTGTCTTCGACCAGCAGCACCCTGCGCCCGTGCAACGCCTGCCACGCCGGCCCGGCGAGCGAGCGGCAATCCGACGGCGCCATGGCCGTATGCGAAAGCGCGGCGCCCGGAGCGGACGCCCGGTCCGCTCCCGCCATCTCCAGCGACACCTCGAACGAGAAGAGGCTTCCCACGCCAGCCTGGCTCCGCGCGAAGACGCGCCCGCCCATGAGTTCCGCCAGCTTCTTGCTGATCACAAGCCCAAGCCCCGTGCCTTCGAAGCGGCGGTTCATCGCGCTATCCAGTTGCTGGAACGGCGTGAAAAGCTCGGGCAACGCATCCGGAGCAACGCCCACGCCCGTGTCTTCGACCTCGAAACACAAGCCGATATGGCTGCCGCGGTTGAGCGTCTCCCTGACTCGGAGGGAGACTTCGCCGCGATCCGTGAACTTCAGCGCATTGCTCAGGAAATTGATCAGGATCTGCCCGACCCGCAGCGGATCGCCGACAAGCCGGAGCGGAATCGCGGGAGACGTGGAAACGGACATCATGATGCCTTTCGCTTCCGCCGTTTCCCAGAACAGGCCAGTGACACGATCCAGCAGTTCAGACAGGTAGAACTCGCGCGCGTCGATGGTGAGCTTTTCCGCCTCGATCTTCGAGAAATCCAGGATATCGTTGACGATCCCCAGCAAATGCCCGGCGGATGTGCCGATGCGCACCAGATAGCGCTCCAGCTTGTCCGCGCGTTCGCGGTTGAGCGGGTCCAGCGCCAGATGCGACATGCCGATGATGGCATTGAGCGGCGTCCTGATCTCGTGGCTCATATTGGCCAGGAACTTCGCCTTGACGCGTGCGGCCGATTCCGCTGCCTCGCGGGCTGCCGTCAGCTGCTGCGTTCGCTCTTCGACGCGTGCTTCCAGCGTGTTGGTCAGCACTTCCAGGGCCTGCCGGGTGCGCTCCTGCTCGGTGATATCGGCAACCACCGTACCGACGCCGATGATGCCTGCATCGTCCGGCCCGCGCACCGGGAACTTGACCACGCGGAAGATGCGCTCTTCGCCGTCTCGCGGGCTGGTCGTATGCACCTGGTTTTGGGTTAGTCCGCTGGCCAGTACCAGCTCGTGCATAGCGCGGCTGATCTGTGCGATGCGGCGATTCGGGATGATGTCCCAGACTCGGCATCCCACGGCAACGCCTGGCGCCACCCCGAGGCCTTCCTCATAAGCGCGATTGGCCATGATGCCCACGCCCTCGGGGCTCATGTAGGCCAGCCCGGTCGGCACATGCTCGCGGAATGCGCGCATGCGTTCCTCGTTCTCGGACACACCGCGGCGCGCGCGCCACTGGAATGCCGCCAGCGCAAGGATCAGACCGATTGCGATCGCGGTAAGGCCCACGATCGCCGAGCGGACCAGGAAGTAAGACTGATGGGCTTCGTCGACCTGCAGCTCGACGACCAGCCCCATGTCCTGGTCAGCCAGCCATCGGCTAGCCCCGATGACCTTGTGTCCGTCATGGCCATCGTAGCCCTCGGCGTCCACCGCCTCCTCGCCTCTATCCATCAGCAGTTGCAACGCAAGTTTCGTCGGGACCCCGCCACTGTGGCCCCGCACCAGCGGATCGGCGGCAGGCCGCTTGCCGGGCACTCTCGCCCACAGCGGCTCAGAGACGTCCCGCCGCGTACGATCGGGCGCCGCATCGCGCTCCGTGGCGCGGGTCGGGGAGAGAATGCGTGCGGAGGAATCGATCACGTAGGCCTCGCCCGTTTCGCCTATCCGGCCCGCCTTGAGAATCTTGAACAGCCTCACGTAGGGATCGATACGCAGGCACAGGAAGCCCGCGATCCGTCCGTCGGCATTGATGCGTGCGCACGCAAGCTGATAGAACATCCCGGCCGGCTGCTCGACGCCTTGCACCATGAGCGGCTGCATCGACACGGTGGGCCGCGAGATGGCAAATCCGAGCTCCCGCGCTCCCCGCAACGTACGTATGGTCGGCTCGGTCAGGTCCGAGGCGTTGATGTAGCGCGGGCTGCTCGCCGCGAGAATGGTGTAGTCCGGCCGGATCAGGGCATAGCCGTCGAAGCCCCGGCTCCGGTAGATCGGGAGGATCCACTGATCGAATTCAGTCAGCAAATCGGCCCGGCCGGGATCGGCCAGGATACGTTTCGCCAGCTTTATCAGGACAGGGTTCTCGGCAATGGTCCCGACTCGCCCCGCCGAATCCTCTCCCATCGTCCGGTTCAGGTCGGATATCGCCTCCAGCACGGCTTTCAGGCGGCTTTCGGCGCTCTGATGAAATTGCTTTTCGAGGCCCCGGAGCACCTCGTGGCTCAAGACCAGCAGCAAGGCGACGGCGACCGCCGTCATGATGAGATTCTGGCGGACCTCTCTCCCGCCTGTCCCTCGCAGACTCCTGAAGTAACGCTTGATCATGATTTCCTGCGACGAGTCGCGATGCATAAAAGCCGGGGCAGCGTGACTGCCCCGCGCCGGCCGCTGACGGGCCCTTGATTTCTGGCTTTCGCGACTTCTATTTCATTGGCGGCCTGGCAGGATGGGTCGATCAGGATGGGTCAATCGAGAAGCAGCGTTGTCAATTCAATCGCGGATTTGACCTGCAGTTTCTCCATCAAGTGCGCCCGGTGATTTTCCACGGTACGAACGCTGATTCCCAGTTCCATGGCAATCGCTTTGCTGGTCTTGCCGGTCGTGACATGCCAGGCAACGACGCGCTCCTTCGGGGTCAGGAGTGCAAGCCGCGTGCTTTTGTCGGCCGAGGCCATCCTCTGCGCGAACATCTGGCGGCTGCGTTCCAGCGCGCCTCGCACCTTTTGCACGAGCATGGCGCCATCGACGGGCTTCTCCAGAAAATCGAGTGCGCCCGCCTTGATCGCCTTGACCACCGCAGGGACCTCAGAGTAAGCGGAAACAAAGATGGTAGGCGGAAGCACGCCCATGCCGGCCAACTCGCTCTGCATCTGCAGGCCGCACATTCCCGGCATGCGCAGATCGCAGACCAGGCATTCAACCGGCGCCGGCCGGTACGATTCGATAAAGGCGCGGGCGGAAACAAATGTCCTGATATCCGTGCCAAGGCCACGAAGCAACTCATGGTATGTCCAGAGCACAATGTCATCGTCATCGACTAAATAAATTACGGGTCGCTCAACTGCCACAGCCTACGTCTCCAATTCCTGGCTCCCTGCGACCGGATGTCGGCCTGCCGGCACGTTCACATACTGTGCGATGCGGCAAGGCGGACCGATGGCGCCGATGGGGCCAATGGGGCACCTGAGAAGCCCGGCACCCACCGGCACAGTAAGCCATCATGAGGGCGAAGTTGAAATTGGGTAATCCCCGATGTAGCTGGCAAAGAACGAAACCGAAGACATCTCAATGCCGGCGCTTCGAATTCCGGCGCTTCGATTTGTCAGGAAGCTGAATAGCGCAATCTATCCCGGCGTGCGGCGAGGTGGAATGTGCGGCCTTGGCCTCCGCCTATGAGGAGCCGGCATTACGATGAAATTCAATGACTGTGAGCCAGCATAAGAATCACGTTTTTCAATGTGCCAGCGGCATCCGGGATGACGCCGGGGCGCTGGCCCACGCCAGCCAAGTTCGGGATCGCACGCGCGCGATCAGGCCACTGCGGCACGGCGCCGCAGGCGTGCTTCCCGGTCGCTCGCCGGTGCATGCGGCAGCCCGGCGCCGCCGGCCCCGGGCAGGCGGAAGAACGCCACCACCTCGTTGAGCTCCTGGCCCTGTTCCTGCAGCGCGCGGGATGCGCTCGCGGCTTGTTCCACCATGGCCGCGTTCTGCTGGGTCACCTGGTCCATCTGCGAGATCGCCTGGTTCACCTGCTCGATGCCGCGGCTTTGTTCCATCGACGCGCTAGCAATGTCTTCCACGATGCTGCTCACGCGTGCGACCGCCTTGGTCACCGAGTTCATGGTCTGCCCGGCTTCGCCCGCCAGCGTGGAGCCGTCCTGGATCTGCTGGAGCGAGCCCGCGATCAGTTCCTTGATCTCCTTGGCGGCGCTTGACGAGCGCTGCGCGAGGCTGCGCACTTCGCTGGCCACCACGGCAAAGCCGCGGCCTTGCTCACCGGCGCGGGCAGCTTCCACCGCGGCGTTGAGCGCCAGGATATTGGTCTGGAAGGCGATGCCTTCGATCATGCCGGTGATGTCGGCAATCTTGGTGGAGCTGGCGCTGATGCCCTGCATCGTATCGACCACGCGGCCAACCGCCGTGCTGCCGCTCTGCGCGATATCGGCGGCCTCCCGGGCCAGTTCGTTGGCTTGCCGGGCGTTCTCGCTGCTCAGGCGTACCGTGGTGGTCAGCTCCTCCATGCTGGCGGCGGTTTCCTCGAGCGAGGCCGCTTGCTCTTCGGTGCGCTGGCTCAGGTCCGCATTGCCCGCGGCGATCTCCGCCGACGCCCCGGCGATGCTTGCGCTGCTCTGGCGCACGCGGGAAACGACCTGCGTCAGGCGCTCGTTCATGTCGCGCAGGGCCGACAGCAGGCGGCCGGTCTCGTCCCGCGCCACCACGGCAATCTGGCTGCCCAGATCGCCGCGCGCTACCGTTTGCGCCACGTCCACGGCCGTTTGCATGGGCCGGGTGATGGAGCGCGTGATCAGCAGGCCGCCCACCGCGGCAAGCACCACGGCAGCCATGGACATGACGATCAGCAGGTCGCGCTGCGCGGCGTAGTCCTCCTCCAGCTTGCGCACCGTATCGACCTGGCGGCCTTTGGTGAACTCGGTATAGGCGTCGGTCGCCTTGACCAGCGTCCCCAGCAGGGGGCGGCATTCGTCGTTCATCTTGAGGGTGGCCTCGTCGCGCTTGGCAGCAAGCGCGAGGTCGACGATGGCGATGGCCACGGGACCATAGCGCGACTCCACGCGGTCGATCTCGCGCACCAGGTTGCGTGCGGTGTCACTGGCGTCGCTGTTGCCCGACACCATGTCCTTGAGCTTTGCCAGCTGCGCTTGCACATCTTCATGCGCGCGCAATGCGGCTGCCTTCTCCAGGGCCAGGTCCTCGGGGCGGGTGACAAGCACCAGGTTGCGCGCCGCGATGGCGCGCCGGTCGACAGCGGTGCGCACCTGCGCGGCGACTTCGGCGCGGGCGTTGATGCCATGCAGGTAGCGGGAAAAGCCGTCCGTGGTCTGGCTCAGCGCGCGTAGCGACAAAGCGGAAATGGATAGCGCGATGATGGCTAGCAGGCTAAAGCTCAGCAGGAGCTTGCCCTTGATGGTCAGGCTGTTGAAATGCACGATTTGATCCCCTTGTCCCATAGGGACGTTGGCGCTGCGGAATGGTCCGTGAGTCATGGCTTGAATCGCCAATGCGAACCGTTGCGCTGCAACCCCGTTCCCGCCTTTCCTATTTGTGATGATCTGGGCGATCGTCTTCGCGTCGCGCCGTCTTGTTATGCTCTAAACAGCACAATTCCGAAAGCATACGGAACCACGCTGCAGAATGGCTAACGGCAAGAAATCGGAAGATATCCCCCCTACTGGAGAGGGGGCAGGTTTTAGGGAATTTGGTGCAAGTAGCGCCAAGGCCGCTATGCGTTGCGCCAGCGGGCGCCGCGTTCCAGCCCAGCAGGCGGCGTGGTGTCGCCCGCCAGTTGCATCCACAGGCTCAAGCGGGCAATGGGGTCGGCCTGGTTTCCGGGGCGGCCTCGGTGACACGGGGACGGTTGTGGCGCCACGCCGCCAACTCACCCGCCCCCAACGGCGCAGCGAACAGATAGCCTTGCGCCCAATGCACGCCGTGCTGCCGCAGGTAAGCGGCCTGCAACTCGTTCTCTATCCCCTCGGCAGTCAGCTCCAGATGCAGCCGCTGGCCCAGGCTGATGATGGTGTCGAGCACCACGGCGTTGACGGAGTCCGTGCCGATGCCCATGACAAACGAGCGATCGATCTTTAGGAAATCGGCGTGGAGCTGTTCAAGGTAGGACAGCGAACTCTGCCCCGTGCCGAAGTCGTCGAGCGCCCAGAGCACGCCCTGCGCGCGCAGGTGCGCGATATTGCGTTGCACCTGCTCGTCGTTCGGCAGCGCTTCGCGCTCGGTCACCTCCAGGACCAGCAGTGGCCCGTGGGGGCCGATCTTGCCCAGGAGCCGCTGCACATCGTCGACAAATCCAGGCGTCGCCAGGTGGGAAGCGCTGACGTTGACACCGATGTGGTCACGCGGCCCCAGTCCCAAGCGTGGCAAGTCGGCCGCCACCAGATCGAAGATATGCCGGGTCAGGTCGCCGATGAGGCCATTGTCTTCCGCCAGCGGGATGAAGATGTCCGGCCGGATATTGCCCCGGCCGGGCCGGTGCCAGCGGACCAGGGCCTCGAGCCCGCTGCACTCCCCCGTGGCCAACCGGATGACCGGCTGGTAGACCATGTGGAACTCGCGCTGGCGCATGCCTCGGTAGATCTCGTTGACCAGGGACAAGCGCCGCCTGCAGAACAGATGCGCCAGGTATCCCGAGAGCAGCGCCACCAGTACCAGGAAAGGCGCGTAGTGACGCCACAGATCATGGCGGTAAGCGGTGATCAGCGCCGGTGCGACCGCGACGCGCACCTCGATGGGAAAGGCGGCGGATTTGGCCAGTTTCATGCTGTTCCGGTAGCGCGGCCCGGTTGACGTCGCCAACGGCGCACCGGTCGGCAGCTGGCGCAGCGAGTCGCTAAGCAGGATCTGGACCTGGAACTGGCCGCTGTACGAGGCGGCGGCCTGAATGTCCAGCAAGTACTGGCCGTCGATCACGGCCAGCACGCCCGAGCCGTTGCCAATGCCTTGCGAAACGATGACCGCGGGCCGGTCCGGGACCAGGGAGGTGCCCGCGCTCGGAGTGATCCGCAGCCCCGGTGGCAAGCTGGTCATCGCGTCGAATGCCAGGGCGAGCGGGATGTCGTTGACCTTGCCCAGGACCGGCGAGCAGTAGAGCTTCTCTTGATGGACCAGGATGAGCGAGCGGAAATACGGATTCAGGGTGCTGGTCCGCGTGAGTTCGCCGATCACCTCCTCGCATGGCTTGCCGAGCATCGCCATGGATTTGTCGACATTGGCGGTGACCACGGTGAGGATGTTGTCCATCTGCTTCTGGATCGCCACCGCCGTGACCAACGCTTCGCCGTCGGCGCGTTGCCTTCCCTGCATGAATACCAGCGGCACCATGACGAGTGCGGGAATCAGCATGGCTGCCAGCACGATTGCCAGGTGCCAGTATTGCTCACGCCGAGGCTTGATGATCTGCACGTACGATGCTCCTGCGCGTGACGTGCTATCGGGAGGCCATGTTTAGGTACCCCATCCCTGGTGACGCGCCCGCGCTACGGTGTGATTGATGTGTACTCGTCCATGCCCGCCATGCGTCCAGGCTTTAGAAGATGGATCTTACAATAAGGCATCGCTTAAGCGGCGAATTCCATGAGCACCGCAACCTCTTTCGCACCGATCCAATCAGCCAGCGCGGTATCCATCGAGGATGGCACCGATAGGCTCCGTCTGATTCGGGAATTGCCGATTCCGCCAGGTAGTTCTTCTGAAAGCCATTCCGCCGTCCGGGCGCATTGATGTCGGTGCAGTGACTGGCCCGGGCATCACGGTCGATTCCGCTCCAAGGGATCGATTGCGGCCGACGCTTGCATTTTAGGACTTGTCCTATTCTATTGACGACGTGCCGCCAGTAAGCTGGCGCCCTGTCTTACCGAGAACCGAAATGAAGCACAACAACACACGCCGTACCTTGACGCTCGGACTCGCCGCCATATCCATGGCCGCGGGCAGCGCCTGGGCTGGAGAGGCCGAGGACCTGTACGCGGCGATGATCGGTGGCAAGTGCGTGCCCGCCACCACCACCTTGCAAGCGCGCGCCAAAGCTGGCGTGGCCGCGGCCCAGGGCCATCTGGGCATTGCCTATATCCGCGGCGCCTGCGTCAAGGAGGACATGAAGGCGGGCGTGGCTTGGCTGCGCAAGGCCGCCGAGCAGGGCGACGCGGATTCGCGCAATGAGCTTGGCAATCTCTATTCGTCGGGCGACGGCGTGCCCAAGGACTATGCGCAGGCGAGGCGCTGGTTCCGCCTTGCGGCCGAGCAAGGCTACGGGCCGGCCCAGTACAACCTGGCGCTCCAGTACCACTTTGGAGAAGGCGGGCCGGTGGATGATCGCGAGACGGTCAAATGGCTGCGCAAGGCGGCCGTGCAGGGCCTTGCGGACGCGCAGGCGAACCTGGGCGGCATGTTGATCAAAGGCGAAGGCGTGGTCTTGAGCAACAAGCGCGAAGGTGTGGAATGGCTGCGCAAGTCCGCCATGCAAGGGCATGCCACCGGCCAGAATAACCTGGCGGCCGCCTACGAGAATGGCTTCGGCGTGGCGCGCAACATGGTGCTGGCCTACGCCTGGGTGCTGCTGTCGACCCGCGAGGCCAAGCCGGGTTCGGAGGACATGGCGCTGCGCACCGGGATGGCCGCGGAACTGAGCGCCAAACAGCGGGCCGAGTCCGAGCGGCTGGCGCGCGAGTGGAAGGTGGGACAAGACCTCACGACGACGATGCCTTGAACGGACGATGAGCCGCGGGAGACCATCGACCATCGTCGAATGGCTTCTGCATCAACGTCTTGGCAAGTTCAACGGGTTCGCCCCCGAGGCCTGCCCGCGGTTCCGACTCGCTCCAACTGCTGACTATCCGTTCAGTCGCGTTGATGAGCGACTGCCCTGGGCCATAGCCAACCGGCTTTTGGCCCCTGTCACGCTTACTCAAAAGATGTGCCTGCTTCCGCTATCGCCATCCCTGGTTGCATTTCACTCGCGCCTGAATCAGCCGGTCATCCACCGATGATCACCGATTGAGTTCCACTTCGCATCAGATTGGGAGCATTCATGCGAAATAGCATTACCCCGGCTGTTCGTTCCGTACGCCGCGTGCTGGGAAAACGAGCCATGAAAGGCAGCAAGAACCTAACGGGCGCACGCGCTTCGCGCAGGCCTGCATGGCAATACCATCTCGACACCGTACGGTTGAACCCATCGGTCGCGGCGTTGGTGCTTGGCCTGCTGCCTGGTATTGCGGCCGCCGATGGCGCACGGGACTGGATGAATCTCCCGATCGACACGAATCTGGTCTATCTCTACTACAACCATGTTCAGTCCAACACGCAGCTGGACACGACCCTTCCCGTGCAGGGGGTCAACGCCACCATGAACATGGCACTGGTCCGTTATGCGTATTCCTTTCCGGTGGCGGGCAAGACCGGCGGCATCCAGTTCCTGCTGCCCTATAGCTGGGCGAGCGCCAACATTGATAGTCCCATTGCCCCGCTGGCGTCGCGCGAGTTCAGCAAGAACGGCACGGGCGACCTGACCGTCGTGCTCGCGGCCAACCTGTTTGGCGCGCCGGCACTGACTCGGGAGGCATTTGCAAGAGCCACACCAGAGACGCTTCTCACCTCGGCTGTCTTCCTTACCGTCCCCATCGGGCAGTATGACCGGAACAAACCGGTCAACTTCGGTGGAAATCGTTGGGTGGTCAAGCCACAGCTTGCATTCAACTACCCCTTTGGCAAGTCGATGCTGTCCGTCAATGGCAATGTCTCGTTCTACACCGAGAACGGCGAGTACTTCCAGCCTGATGGTCGCGGAAAGCTGCAGCAAGCACCATTAGGAACGCTGGAAGCGCACTACAGCTACAGCTTCAACCGCGCGCTGTGGGCGGCGGTGGACATGGTCTATAGCAACGGGGGCCAGACCAGAATCAACGGCGTCAAGCAAGGCAATGCGCAGAACACGCTCAAGCTTGGCGTCAGCGGAAGTTTCAATTTCACCCCTACGGATGCCGTGGCGGTTTCCTTCCTCAAGACCGTCAGCACGCCGGCAGGAGCCGCAGACGTGAAGGTCCTTTCCATCAACTACAACCACGCGTGGTAGTCGTTGACATCCTTGCCGTGAATACCCATAACAAAAGAGAGCGATCAACATGAAGAACAGATTTGGTCCCCCACGACGCCTGCTGGCGATGGCGTTCGCCCTGGCGAGCACCCCGGCACTCCTTTGCGCGCAATCCGCCCCGGCGCCCGGCAAACCTGCCACGGACCAGACCCGGCAAGCCAACGCGGCAGTGCTTAAAGAGCTTCCGTTCAACGACCGGACCGACTTCGAATCGGCCCAACGCGGGTTTATCGGCACCACGCCTAACCTTGTCATACAAGCCGGGAATGGCAGGCACGCTGCCTGGAACTTGCCGGCGTACGATTTCCTCAAGGCCGAGACGGCGCCCGACACCATCAATCCCAGTCTGTACCGTATGGCGCAGCTCAATATGTTCAACGGGCTGTTTGCCGTTGTCGACCGCGTCTATCAGGTACGCGGCTTCGATCTGTCAAACATGACGATTATCGAAGGCGACACCGGACTGATCCTGATCGATCCGTTGATCAGCAGGGAAACCGCGAAAGCCGCCCTCGACCTGTATTACCAGCACCGGCCGCGCAAGCCCGTCGTGGCAGTGATCTACACCCACAGCCACGTGGACCACTATGGCGGCGTCAAGGGCGTCGTGAACGAGGCAGACGTAAAGGCTGGCAAGGTAAAGATCCTGGCGCCCGAGGGCTTCCTGGAAGAAGCGGTCAGCGAGAACATCTACGCCGGCACCGCCATGAGCCGTAGGGCCACGTATATGTATGGGTCGCTACTGCCGCGCGGGCCACAAGGCCAGGTCGATGGTGGACTCGGCAAGAGTACCTCGCTTGGCGAGGTCACCTTGATCGCCCCCACGGATTCGGTGAAGAATACCGGCGAGACCCGCACGATTGACGGTGTGCAGATGGAGTTCCTGATGGCGCCCAATACCGAAGCGCCCGCGGAAATGCTGATCTGGCTCCCTCAGTTCCAGGTGCTCAACATGGCCGAGGATGCCACCCACACGCTCCACAACCTCTATACGCTGCGCGGCGCCCAGGTGCGCGATGCCAGGGAATGGTGGAAGACCGTCAACGAAGCGGCCAATCGCTATGGCGTGCGCGCCAAGGCTGTGATCGCCCAGCACCATTGGCCGACCTGGGGCGACGCCATCGTGCCGTTCCTGGAGAACCAGCGTGACATGTTCAAATACCTTCACGACCAGACGCTGAATCTTGCCAACCAGGGCTACACATCGGTAGAAATCGCGGAGATGCTGAAACTCCCCGACAGCATTGGCAAGCAATGGTACAACCGGGACTACTATGGCTCGGTCAATCACAACGCCAAGGCGGTCTACCAGCGTTACCTCGGCTGGTACGACTCCAACCCCGCAAACCTGTACAAGCTGCCGCCCACCGAGGCAGCCGTGCGTTACGTGGCGTTCATGGGCGGCGCGAAGAGCGTCATCGACAAGGCCCGGCAATCGTTCAAGCAAGGCGACTATCGCTGGGTGGCCGAAGTGATGAACCACGTTGTCTTTGCCGATCCGGATAACAAGGAAGCGCGCGAACTAGGCGCCGATGCGCTGGAGCAGCTCGCCTACCAGACCGAGAGTCCCACGTGGCGCAACGAGTTCCTGATGGGCGCCCTGGAATTGCGGCACGGCACCGTCAAGCTAGCGGGCTCCGGCGTGGCCTCGGCGGATACGCTGAACGCGATGACCGCCGACATGATCCTGGACTACGCCGGCATCCGCCTGAACGGGAAGAAAGCAGCCGGGAAGACGCTCAATGTCAACTGGATCAATCCGCAGACCAACGAGCAGTACGCGATCGAGCTGCGCAATTCGGTCCTGATCTATACCGTCGGGAAACGGCTCCCCAACGCGGATGTCACGATCACAACCAACAAGCTCGGCCTGGCCAGCGTGCTGGGCGGAGCGACCACACTGAGCAAATTGTCGCAAGCGGGAGGGGCAAAGGTGGAAGGCGCTGGCGAGAAATTCGACGAACTCGCCGGCATGCTCGATACATTCAAGCCTGACTTCAATATCGTGACGCCGTAATCCGAGAGGAAACGCAAATGTATTGATGAAAGGTTCTTCAGACTTTCGCGTGGGTAAGTGGCGGGAAGCCACACGCTGGTTTGCTCCCCTCTCCCATGAAATGGGAGAGCAACCGTGTCAAGCGGGCAGTTTGTTTTCCCACGGCTGACCGGTCTTCGCCATGGTATTGAGGACCGTCAGCAGCTTGCGCATGCAGGCAGTCACGGCGAGCTTGAATGGCTTGCCGGTAAGACTCAGGCGCTCATAGAAACTACGGATGGCAGGGTTATGACGAATCGCTGTTACCGTCGCCATGTACAGCACATTGCGCACCTCGGCTCGACCGCCGCGGATGTAGCGTTGTCCCCGGCGCTTGCCGCTGTCGTCGTTAAACGGCGCCACGCCGACCAGCGCTGCGATCTGCTGGCGGTTGAGCTTACCCAACTCGGGCAGTCGCCCCAGCAGGGTGAACACGCTGACTTTGCCAATGCCCGGGACACTGCCAAGCAATTCCACTTTGTGCTTCCATACGTCGCTGGTGCGCAGCTTGTGAGTCATATCGATATCGAGCGACTTGATGCGGGCGTCCAACCATTCGATATGCTCTTTCAGACTCTTGATGGCAAGCGGCGGCGCAGTGGCGACACGAGCCTTCTCTTGCGCCCGCATGACCACCAGCTGGCTGCGCCGATCCAACAGGTCAGCAAATTCGCGCTGCGCCTCATCGGGCAGCGGACGCACTGGCGGCCGGATCTGCTGGGCAAAACGCGCCAGCACGCGAGCATCGAGCCGGTCGGTCTTGGCCAGAATCCCGCAAGCTTTAGCGAAGTCGCGCACCTGCTTGGGGTTGACAACCGCGACCGGCAATCCGGCACCGGCCAGCGCGATACTGACGCTGGTTTCATAACCGCCTGTCGCCTCGAGCACGATGCGATCGATTTGACCTTCATCGTTATGCTCGGCCAGGTATGCCAGCAGCGAAGCGATACCCGCTTCGTCATTGATGAACTGCAAGCTCGCGCTGTCAGGCAAAGAGTCCAGATCCAGCGTGTTCTTGCTAACGTCGATTCCTACAACCTTGATATCCATTCGGCTTATCCCATCCTTGTGACCATTCGGCGTACTGCCATCCAACCGTTCGGGCTTAGGCTAAACGCTATCAAAAAATGGAAGCCTCGATCCTCGCTCTCCCTCGAACTTGGGCTTTCGCCCAGGGCATGGGGCCATCGATCTGAGGCTTCCAGGACATATTGTCCGACATACAAGGGGCCGGGGGAGAGGGTGGGCGCTCGCTCAAGGTGATGCGCCTCGCTCTTGCGCAGGCCCGCCCTCTCCCCCAACCCCTCTCCCGCCATGCGGGAGAGGGGAGCTACAGCAGTGCTGGATTTTGCCAAGCGATGAATCAACCCGCACGAAAATCGGATGACCCTTATGAAAAAACGGTATCCAGCACCGGCGCAACGCCAGCGCCGCGCGTGGGGGCGTGCACAAGGGCGGAAACCATATCCAGGCATGCCAGCGCCTGGCCGATGAGATGCCGCTCCTGATCCAGGTCCCGCGCTGCCTGGACTACCAGCCTGGCGCTCATGCACAGCCGCAAGGCGCTGACCGGGACACCTGCCCGGTGGCCGCTGTCCACAGGCTGGCCAAGCTGGTAGGCCACGCCTGCGTCGGCGCTCCCCGGCGCCTGGACCCGGCGAAAGATGGCGGCCGTCTCCTCCCGGCTGAGCGCAGCCCTGCCGCCTCCCGGCTGGCACCGGTACAGCAGGAAGGGGTGAATGGTCCGGATCTCGTCCCAGTGGGATGGCGTGTTCAGCGCGGTGCGGTCCAGCGCCGGCACCGCCAGCGCGGCAAAGGCGGGATCGCTGCCCAGCCTTTGCTGGATGGCACTGGCAAAACGCCGCAGAATGCCAGCGGCTTGCTCGGCCGGCACCGCGAGGAATTCGCGCAGCTCGTGGATCGCGGCCTGCCAGCGCAGCAGCAGGCCAAAGTTCGCATAGCTACCGAGCGCCTGCGCGCTTGCCCAGCCTTGCGGCCATTCCTCGCGCGCGGAATACAGGCGCAGCTCCGCCGGAACGCCGCGCTCGCGCAGCGTCTTGCCGATTGCCGCTGGCAGCAGCAAGGCGCCGGAAAACGAGGGCCCGGTCACAAACTTGGAGCCGGTCAGCGCCACCATGCAGCCGTTGCGCAGGTAGGCCTGGAGCGTACCCGGCTCAATGCGGAACTGGCAGGCGTCGACCAGGACCTGCACCGCCGAGGGCCAGCGGCGATGCAGCGCGGTCACGCACGCAATGCTCGGCGCAATGCATCCGGTCTTGGAGACGTCGATCAGCACCAGCAGCACCTGGCGCCCGTCTTGCACAGCCTGGCTGACGAGCGCATCGATTTGCGCATCGACCACGCTCGCATCCCGCAAGCTGCCGTCCGCGTTGCGGATCGGCACATCAAGGACGTCGCTGGCGCAGGCCTGGCTCAGGGACTCGCCCGGGATGGTGGTACGGCCCAGTGCGTTGTACGTGCTGAAGTGGCGCCCGGCGAGTGCGGCGGCCACGCCGCTGCCGCTCTCGGCTTCGCCGGCCAGGATCACCAGGGGCCGGCCCGGAATGCCCGCATTGCCCGCATCGCTGCCGCCCCCATTGGCCGCCACCCGCGCGGCAACGCGTGCCGCGAGCAGGTGCACATCGGTGCCGGAAGCCGAAAAGACAAGCCCGGTGCCAAGCCCATCGCCAATGCCGCACAGCGCCAGCAACTCGCCGCGCAGCCGTTCCAGCTCGCGGCAATACAGCTCGGCCGCGCTCTGGTGCGGCAGCGCCGCGGCTAGCCGGTTGCGCAGCGCGTCCACCACGGCGAACGCGGCGGGAGAAATCCCCGAGGACGTGGAGGAGCCAAAGGGAACCAGCCCCGTTGAGGCGAGCGGCTGGCAACCGTACTTGTTGCGGCCGGTCGCCGGATCCAGCGCGATGCGGTGGTCCCCGCCGCTGACCAGCAGGTCAGCCGTCGATGGCAGCGGCATCGTGCGCGTCCACGCGGTCGGCATGGGCCTGGATTGCGTTGATCAGCATGGTCCGGAACGCCGCGAAGATCTTGTGCATCTGCGGCTGCTTGTACGGGAAGAGGTCGACCGGATCGATATCGTGCACCACCATCGCCGTATCGGCCTCGAACACCAGCAACTCCCCATCCGGCGTCTCGGCGCAATCCAGGCCCACGTAGTCAAGGCCCAGCCGCTCCTGGATCAGAGCGAGGGCATCCTTGTGGCGCAGCGCGAAGGTGTCGTCGAAGTCGCGCATGATGGCCGCTTCTTCGTCCCGCTTGGCCGCGCTCTCGGCCATGCCGGCATTGAGATAGTGGATCATCCAGTGCTCGGAGATGCCGACGTGGCACACATACGCGCGCCCTTCGATCAGCACCAGCCGGTATTTGCGGAACTGGCCGTCATCGTTCCGGTAATCGATGAAGTAAGAGACATAGAAAGCCGGCTCATCCGTCTGCGCCAGGTAGCCGGTGAGTTCGGCCGCGTCGCCGATCTTCTCCAAGCCCTTGCCGGCATGCGAGCCGAGCGGCCTGACGATGATCGGGAAAGCGCCCTCGCCCAGCACCGACGAGATCGCTGCCTGCCCGCTGGCGATGCCGGCCAGTACCTGGCGATCCACGCGCAGCGTCGGCGGCATGCACACGCCCGGCGCCGAGGCCAGCAACGATGCCGCCCGGTCCCGCGAGAGCTGTTGCAGGCGATCCGGCTGGTTCAGCACCGGGCGCGGCCAGATTGCCGCCAGCGCGCGCAGGTGCTCCAGCACGGGCTGGGTGCGGTCGGATTCGCCCACGGCGATGAACAGCACGTCGTGCTCCGGCACGGCCTGCGGCAGCGGGTTTTCCGGCGTGACGTAGAGCGCATCGAGCGCCACGTCGGAGTTGCCCAGCAAGCACTCCAGCGGCGTGTTGGCCATCAGGTCGCCCGACACCATGATGGCCAGCACGCGCAGGCGGGCTTCGCCATTGCGCAGGGTCGGCAAGTGATAGAGCTGGCGCGCCTGCAGCGCCTCGGCCTGCATGGTCATGGCCAGCGCGTGATCGCCGATGAGCTGCAGGACCAGCGAGAGATCCATCAACGCGTTGGCATCGTCCGGCTGCGACTGCAGGTGGTTGATCAGCTCGGCGCCGAGCGGGCGCAGGTCCTCGTTCTGATGGGCCGCGCGCAGCAGGTGGCGCAGGCCGATCAGGGTGTCAGGGGCCGGCGTCATGTTGGCGGGATCAAGGATTGCGTTCATTGTGGTAGGCCGCTGGCTTCGGGAACGGGTACGGGTACGGGTACGGGTACGGGTGATTTGGCGCTCAGCGACCGGCCAAGCGCCAGAGTGGCGTTCAGCAGGACATCGATATCCTGCGGCCCGCTGCGATGATTGAACAAAGCAACCCGGATCGCAAAGCGCCCGTCGAGCACAGTCGACGAGGGCGCGGCGAGGCCGGATTCCTGCAGGGCGACAACAAGATCGCGGTTGACCTGCTCGATGGCGCCGCTCGCATCGGCATCGGCACCGATAAAGTGGAAGCAAACGATGTTGAGCGATACCGGCGCCAGCAGCTCAAGCTCCGGCTCGGACTCGATGCGCCGCGCGAGTTCCTGCGCCAGGGTGCAGGTGTGGGCGATCATGCCGCCCAGCCGCTCGGTGCCATAGACCTTGATCGTGAACCAGGTCTTCAGCGCGCGGAAGCCGCGCGACAGGTCCGGCCCGAAATCGCAGGGCCAGGGGGAGCCGGCCGCCATGCCGCGCTCGCCGCGGCTGAGGTACGTGCCCTCGTGCGTGGCAAAGGTGCGCAGGTGCAATTGCCGGTCGCGGACCACGAAGAAGCCGGCGTCATACGGGACCTGCAGCCATTTGTGAAAATCGAAGGCGATCGAGTCCGCCTGCTCGATGCCGCGCAGGCGCGGCGCCAGTTGGGGGCACAGCATGGCCAGGGCGCCAAAGGCACCGTCGACATGAAAATGCAGTTGCTCCCGGCGGGCAATTTGCGCGATTTCGGCCAGGTCGTCGATGGCGCCGGTATCCACGGTGCCGGCGGTGCCCACCACGAGAAATGGCTGGAAGCCGGCAGCGCGATCGACGGCAATGGCAGCGACAAGGCACGCCATATCCATGCGCCCCATCTCGTCAACGGGAATCGAGCGCAGATTGTCCTTGCCGAGGCCGGCCAGGTCCATGCCTTGGGCAATGCAGCCATGCGCCCGGGTGGAGGTGTAAGCCGTCAGGCGCCGCGAAGCCTGCGCCATGCCGGTTGACCGCACCCCCGAGCCGAGCGCCCGGGTCCGGGCGACCAGCACGCCGGACAGGTTGGCCATGGAGGAGCCGGTCAGGAACAAGCCGCTGGCATCCTCGGGAAAGCCGAACAGCTCGATCACCCAGCGCAGCACCTGCCACTCCACCTCGACCGGGATATGGTCGCGCCCACCCAGGTTGGCATTGAGCCCGGCCGCCAACATTTCCGCCAGCATCCCGACCGGCGTGCCACCGCCGTGCACCCAGCCCATGAAGCCGGGATGCGCATTGCCCACGGCAAACGGCAGGATGCTGTCCATGAAGGTCTCATGCACCTGGTCCAGCCCGCTGCCCTCGCGGGGCAGCGGCTCGCGGAAGCTAGCGCGCACCGCGTCGGGAATCGGCTGCCAGACCGGGCGGGCGCGGATGCCCTGGAGGTGGTCCAGCATATCGTCGAGCATGCTGTGCCCCTGCGCCCTCAGCGCGCTCCAGTCGACGGGATCGAGACTGGTGGGGACTGGCTGCCAGCTGCCCTGGGTGGTTGGTGTTGACATGGCTAATGGCGGTCCGGAAAACGCTGCGTCCCCAAGGGAGGTGCGGTTCGCGACCTGGTTTCCGGGACATCGTGCCGGGGATCATAGCGCTGGGCCAGCCGGGCATTTGGTTGAGTACGGCGGGTTTTCCGCCCTATTTCTCTGCGACCGAAAAACAACACTGCCGGCGCTGCCTTACCACATTCCAATCATTTGCGAGTGCCGCTCCACGAGACGATAATTGTGTCGTCAAGCATCTAATGTATTGCTCGCGCCACTCCTTCAGCAGCCGCCCTCCCTCATGCAGCCACACCAAGGCCTACCCTATCCCCAACGCTCCTGGGCCATCCTCACCGTGTTTTGCGGCCTGATCATGGCCGTGCTCGATGGCTCGATCGCCAATATCGCGCTGCCCTCGATCTCGCGCGAGCTGGCGGCCGACCCGTCCAGCACCATCTGGGTGGTCAACGCCTACCAGCTCACCGTCACGGTGTGCCTGCTGCCGCTGTCCTCGCTGGGCGACATCCTTGGCTACAAGCGCGTGTACCGCGGTGGCCTGGCGATATTCCTGGCGGGCTCGCTGCTGTGCGCGCTGTCGCCGAACCTGCCGGTGCTGGTGGCCGCGCGGGTGCTGCAGGGCATCGGCGGCGCCGGCATCATGAGCGTGAACACGGCGCTGGTGCGCTTTATCTATCCGCCCACCAAGCTGGGCCGGGGCATCGGGCTGAACGCGCTGGTGGTAGGCATCACCATTGCCGTGGGCCCCTCGGTGGGCGCGCTGATCCTGTCGGTGGCGAGCTGGCCGTGGCTGTTCGCCATCAACGTGCCGGTGGCGATCTTTGCGCTCGCGCTGGCCCGCACCGCGCTGCCGGCGACGCCGCCCCAGCCGCGCAGCTTCGACTATCGCAGCGCGCTGCTCTCGGCCGTGGTCTTTGCCTTGTTCATCCTGGGCGTGGACGGCGCGGGCCACGCGCAATGGCGCCCCGCCGCCGCCGCCGGCCTGGTGGTGGCAGCGTTGCTGGGATGGTGGCTGGTACGCATGCAGCGCGGCAAGCACGCGCCGCTGGTGCCGGTGGACCTGTTCGCCAGCCGCGCCTTCACGCTGGCGGTGGGCACGTCCTTCTGCTCGTTCATGGCGCAGATGCTGGCCTTCGTAGCGCTGCCCTTCTACCTGGAATACCAGCTTGGCCGCACGCTGCACGAGACCGGGCTGCTGATCACGCCGTGGCCGCTGATGGTGGCCATCATGGCGCCAATCTCGGGACGCCTGTCCGATCGCTATCCCGCCAGCATCCTGGCCGGCATCGGGCTGGCCTTGCTCGGGAGCGGGCTGATCGGCCTGGCGACGCTTGGGCCGGAAGCGTCCAGCTTTGCCGTGTGCTGGCGCATGGCCATGTGCGGATTGGGATTCGGGTTATTCCAGTCACCGAACAATCGCGCGATGATTGGCGCTACGCCGCCGGCGCGCAGCGGGGGCGCCAGCGGGGCGCAAGCTACCACGCGGTTGCTGGGGCAGACCACCGGGACAGCTGTTGTGGCGTTGTTGTTTAGTGTTGATGCCAGCGGGGCGGCCCGGGTGGCGCTTTTTGTTGCCGCGGGGGTGGCTCTGGTGGGGGCTGTGGTTAGTTTTAGCCGGTTACGGAGTGGGAGTGGGAGTGGGCCTGCGGTGCGGGTGGGGGTGCCGGTTGAGGCGGATTTGTGATTTTTTTATTGACGGTAGTTTTTTGGCCCTAAGGGCCGTACGACATCGTCCCTGCGGGGTTGGTCGGTATTTCTTTGATCGGCGATGGCGTTTGCACCCAAGGGCCATACGACATCCCCCTGCGGGGGCTGCCGGTCACTTTTCTTTGACCGGCAAAGAAAACTAACGAAAAGAAAGCCGCCCTGCCGGGAGCAGAGCAATAAGGCTGTTTTTGCCTCGGTGGTTGCGTCGTACGGCCCGGAGTGTTGGCTGGCGTGTCCAACCGACTTGAAGGGCATCGCTATGGCATGACCCAATGGTCACGTGGTGGTGCCCCTGATCGCTTTGCTCGGTGAGCGTTCGGGCATCTGCCGTTCGCGGTGCGTAGCGCCACGATCCTGCCTGTCTTGGTGGTTTCGTGGTTTTGTCTCTGGCGGCTGGCACCGGGGTATTTGATGCCCTGCCGTACCGGCGCGGGCGGCACCTTGCTATCGCCCCCTCTGGTTTCGTGGTGGGCACCGTGGCCCGTCCGCGAGGGCCGCGCTCGCACCTCACGGTGCTCGTCCTCCGAGACAAAACCACGAAACCAGCCACACCCGAAACGGCGCAGCCCCTCGCGCCGCGAACGGCAGATGTGGGAACGGTCACCGCAAACGAGGTCAGGGGCCGCACCACGTAACCCATGGGTCATGCCATTGCGATGTCCTCTGGGCCGGTAGGATCCGCCAGCCAACACTCCGGGCCGTACGACGCAACCACCGAGGCCCAGATAGCCTTATTGCTCTGCGCCCGGCAGGGTCGGTGTACGAGTCAACCACATGGGTAACAAACGAGTTCACTCACATAGGTAACACTTTGAGGGTTAGATAGCCTTTTCTGGCCTGGCGTTCATCGACTTGGCCCAATGCCATTGGGCCGAAGTAGACACGCCACAATCCTTCGCCTATTGCTTCCAGTCCGACCGTTTCGCCATAGAGCAAATGCCCCACATAAATGATCTTGCCAGCCTTGTAGATCAAACCACCACTCGTCACCTTGTGGGGCTCGACGTAGCTCGCATACTCCATTGGCATCAGCCGCTTTGGATACGCTCGGCCTGACTCCACATAGCGGCTCTGCGGTGTGCTCTGGTTCAGCGCTTCATGCGGCCTTTGCTCGTTGTAGAAACGTTGGAACTCGTCCATCCGCCGCTGCTGTGCCCGCAACGTAGTGGCAGGCGGTTGGGCCGTGGCGCGCTTGAGCGTGCCATGCATCCGCTCGTGCCGCCCATTCTGCTCCGGATGCCCGCGGGCTATGCGCTCCGGCATGATCCCCAGCTTCAGCCACCAGATCGACAGCCGCGACAGCCCGCCACAGCCGATGCTCGCAAAGGGCACGCCGTTGTCCGTGCGCAGCCGGTCCGGTAACCCATAGCGGCGAAACAACCGCTCGAACACCGCCTGCGTCGGCACCAGCTGCGTACCGCGCAGGCCCTGGCAGCTCAGCAGATAACGGCTCGCATGATCCATCACCGTCAGCGGATAGCACCACTGCCCATCCCCGGTCAGAAACTGCCCCTTGAAGTCCGCGCTCCACAGCCCGTTGGGCTCGTGCGCCGACCTCAGCACCCCGCCGTGCGGCATCACCCGGCGGCGCACGCGCCGCGAGACAATTCGTCCAGCCTGCTTCAGCACGTTGTAGATGGTCGTGCGCGACGGCACGGCCTCGGCGCCAAAACGCCCTTCCAGCAGCTTCTGGATCTTCTTCGGGCCCTGCTCCAGGCCGCCCTGCGTGCGCAGCTCCAGAATCGCCTGGCGAATCCCATCCGGCAACCGCTCCTGGCAATGCCGATTGCGCCCGCGCTCGGCGAGGCCTTCCAGCCCTTCGCTGTCGTACCGTTCTATCCACTTATAGCCGGTCTTCCGGCTAATGCCATAACGCTCGCACAGGGCGCTGACGCTCTCGAGCTGCCGCAGATGATCGGCGATGAACAGAATTCGTTGGTCCATGGGTCTCAGCTCGCTCCAGGGCATGGGCGTCTCCTTCCAGGCTCGCCCATGCAGGGTAGAAAACTGTCACCTATGTGCTTGAACTCAAGTGTCACCTATGTGAGTGAGTCGTACCTCGGCTTTCTTCTCGTTAGTCTTCTTTGCCGACGCAAAGAAGAGTGACCGGCAGCCCCCGCAGGGGGATGTCGTATGGCACTTGGGTGCAAAAGCCATCGCCGATCAAAAAAATACCGACCAACCCCGCAGGACGATGTCGTATGGCCCCTGGGTCCAAAAACCAACACCTCTATTCCGCCTTAGCCCCCGAATCCCTCACCACCTTCGCCCACTTGGCGATCTCAACCTTCTGATAACCCGCCAACTTCTCCGGCGTACCAAGAATCGGATCCAGCCCCAAGGTCTTGAGCTTGGCTTGCACATCGGGAAGCTGGTAAATCCGGTTGAGCTCGGTGTTCAGCTTGGCGATCACATCCTTGGGCGTATTCGCCGGTGCGAAGATCGCAAACCACGAGTCCGCATCAAACCCGGGCAGCCCTTGCTCTGCCAGCGTGGGTATATCCGGCGCCGAGTGCGAGCGCTTCGCGCTGGTCACGCCAAGCGCCCGCACCTTGCCCTCCTTGATCACCGGCAACGCCGACGGCAGGTTGTCGAACATCATGCTGATATGGCCGCCGAGCAGATCGGGAATGGCCATGGCGCGGCCCTTGTAGGGCACGTGGGTGAGCTTGACCCCGGCCAGGGAGTTGAACATCTCGCCCGCCACATGCGGCGAGGTGCCGATGCCCGGCGTGCCGAAAGTCAGGGCGCCCGGCTTGGACTTGGCCAGCGCGATCAGTTCCGCCACGTTCTTGGCCGGCACGGAAGGATTGACCACCAGCACGTTGGGCGTGGACGCGACCAGGATCACCGGCGTGAAATCCTTGACCATGTCGTATGGCATCTTGCTGTAGAGCGCGCCGTTGATGGAGTGCGTGCCGACCGTGCCCAGCGCCAGCGTGTAGCCATCCGGCGCGGCATGCGCGACGGCCTCGGCGCCGATGTTGCCGCCTGCGCCGGGCTTGTTGTCCACCACCACGGGCTGGCCCCACGAGGGCGAGATTTTTTCGGAGAAGATGCGCGCCAGGATGTCGGGCGCGCCGCCGCTGGGAAAGCCCACCACCATCCGGATGGGCTTGGAGGGATAGGTGTCGGCCTGGGCCGAGGGCACGGCGAAGGCGGCGCATGTGGCCAGGACGGCGGCTGCGAAAGGTTTGCAACGCATGGGGTGTCTCCCGATGATCGGTTTTATTCTGGTGTTGGACTGATCTTGCACGCTGCCGGTGCAAAGGGGCAAAAAGGCAGAAAGGTAAAAAGGCAAAGCCTTGCGCCTGTCCGCCGGCAGCGGTGACTCAACTGACTGTTACGCGGGGTTTCACGCCACGCTTAAACCACCGTGCCGCCGAACTCCGCCATCACTTTATCGTGCAGCCGGCGCATTCCCTTTAGCCAACGATCGTAATCTTGTCCTTTGCGCTGGTAATACTCGAGCACTTCGGGATGCGGCAGGATCAGGAAGCGCTCGTCCTTCACGCCTTCCAGCGTGACCTGTGCCACGTGCTCGGGCGTGACCGAGCCGGCCTGCAGGAAGCCCTTGCGATCGCCATCCTCGCCGAACAGCATGCGCGTCTGCACGCCCTGCGGGCAGATGCAGCTGACCTTGATGCCGCGATCGCCGTAGGTGATCGACAGCCACTCGGCAAAACCGATGGCGGCGTGCTTGGTCACGGCATAGGGTGCCGAGCCGATCTGCGACAGCAGGCCGGCGGCGGACACGGTATTGACGAAATAGCCATCGCCGCGCGCCAGCATCTGCGGCAGCACCGCGCGCGAGGCGTGGATGTGGGCCATGACGTTGATCTCCCAGATGCGCTGCCATTCCTCGGCGCTGGCATCCAGGCCCTTGCGCAGGATGATGCCGGCGTTGGAGCAGAACACATCGATCTGGCCGAAGCGTTGCGTGGCCGCATCGGCCAGCGCCTGCACGGCGGCGGCATCGGCCACGTCGGTTTGCTGCGCGAACACCTGGCAGCCCGGGCTGGCCTTGGCCACTTCCTCGGCCACCGCTTGCGCACCCTTGCCATCCAGGTCGGCCACGGCCACGCCGCGCGCGCCGCCGGCGGCAAACGCCAGCGCCAGCGCGCGCCCGATGCCGGTGGCGGCACCCGTCACCACGACGGTCTTGTTGCGAATCTCCATCTTTGTCTCCTTTGTTTGCTATGTCTGTATTGCCAGCTAGATGTGTGGCCCTGGGGCCGTGAGAAAGCGATACGTGGCGATGGCATCGATGGCGCGCATGGCGCTGCTATCCGCGCCCCTGCCACAGGCGGCTCTGCAGCGCTTCGGCCAGCTCGCGGATGCGCGGGCCGAGATTGCCGTCGAGGATTTCCGGCGTCAGCCGCGTGGCCGCGCCGCCGATGTTGATGGCCAGCACTTCCGCGCCGCCTTCAAGCACCACGGGCGCGGCCGCGCCGCTGACCGTGCGGTCCCACTCCGCGTGGGCCAGGCAGAAGCCGCGCTTGGCGTAGTCGCGCAGCGCGCGCTCGAGCTTGATGCGGATCGCGGGCCAGCGCGCGCCGTAGTGGCGCTCCAGGTCGGCCAGCACGGCGGCGCGCCGCTCCGGCTCCAGCCCGGCCAGCCAGGCGCGGCCGATGGCGGAGGTAGCGGTGGGCAGGCGCGAGCCGGGCGCCAGCCGCATCACCAGCGCGCCGCGCGGCTGGCAGACTTCCAGGTACACCATCTCATGGCGGTCCGATGTGGCAAGCGCCACCGTGCAATCGGTGGCGAACGCCAGCGACTGCATCAGCGGCTGCGCGATCTCGCGGATGCCCGAGCCGGCGAGGTAACGCTGGCCAAGCACCATCGCGCCCTGGCCGAGCCGGTACTTTTCCAGCGACGCGGAATAGATCAGGTAGCCCAGGCTGGTGAGCGTGTAGGTCAGGCGTGAAACCGTGGGGCGCGGGATGCCGGTGCGCCGCGCCAGCTCCGCGTTGCCAAGGTAGTCGTCGTGCGGGCCGAAGGCGCGCAGCAGGTCCAGCCCACGCGCCAGCGCGGTGACGAAATTGCGATCGTCACGGTCGATGTCTGGTTCCGTGCCGTCGCGCGGCGCATCGGCGGCGCGCACGGCCGCGGCATGCGCGCCGCCGGGCAGGGAAGCGGAGGAGGCAGGCGAGAGCGGGATCGACGAGGTGCGCTTCATACGTGGCGATAACGCTTGGCTACTGGGTGCGGGAAGCAGACCTGTGGCCGCCTTTGGCGGGGGCGGGCCGGAGGTAAGCCGGCTATTTCGCTGTGCGGAAGACTATTCCGTATTTCTTGACTGTGCCTCAGGCCGTATGCAACAGTCAATGAAAACGAACGATCGTGCTGGAACATACCTACGCGGACATGCGTAGCGCTTCACGGTACACGACGACACCGCACCCGGGGCCTGCACGGCAGGCCATTCCGCATCGCACAGGAGACCAAGCATGCATCACGCCATTCACCAGGCCGCACCGCCCCGCGGCTGACTCACGCCCCCCTGACCAAGTGGCCCCCGCATCGTTTTTTGCGCGGCGCCGCCATTTCCACGCAGCCCGCAGCCCGGCTTGCGTGCCTTCGTTCGTGATTCGAAAAGTCGCATGAGGTAAGCCCGTGACATTGTTTCTTCAACAAGTCCTCAACGGCCTGACGCTGGGCGGCGTATATAGCCTGGTCGCGTTGGGCCTGACGCTGGTCTACGGCATCCTGCACGTGCCCAACTTCGCGCATGGCGCCTTCTACATGGCAGGCGCCTACGTCTCGTACTACTTGATGACGTCGCTGGGCGTGAACTACTGGCTGGCGATGGGCGCCGCCGCCATCGCCGTGGCGGCGCTGTCGATGCTGGCCGACCGGCTGGTGTTCCATCCGCTGCGCAATGCGCCGGAGCTGCACGACATGATCGCCGCCATCGGCATCATGCTGTTCCTCGAAGCCGGCGCGCAGGCAATGTGGGGCGCGGACTTCCATCGCATGCCCACGCCTTACGGCCAGATGGTGGAAGTGATGGGCCTGACCGCGCCGGCGCAACGGCTGCTGATCATCGCCGCGGCCTTCGGGCTGATGGTGCTGCTGCACCTGTTCCTCACGCGCACGGTGACCGGCTCCACCATCGTCGCGATGGCGCAGAACCGCGAGGGCGCGGCGCTGGTGGGCATCGACGCCACGCGTGTCACGCTGCTGGTGTTTGCCATCTCCGGCGCGCTCGCCGCCATTGCGGCCACGCTCTACGCGCCGATCAACCTGGTCTACCCGAGCATGGGCAACCTGGTCATCACCAAGGCCTTCGTCATCATCATCCTCGGCGGCATGGGCAGCATTCCCGGCGCCATCGTGGGCGGGCTGATCATCGGCATGGCCGAGAGCTTCGGCGGCTTCTACGTCTCGACGGACTACAAGGACATCATCGCCTTTGCGCTGCTGGTGCTCATCCTGTCGATCCGGCCCCAAGGCCTGTTTGCCGGCAAGGCCGCATAAGGAGCGCACACCATGACAAAGACACTGCAAGGCAAGACCGGCTGGGCCCTGTTGCTGGCGCTGGCCATCGCGTTCCCGCTGGTCACGCCCAACAGCTACTACCTGACGGTGATGACGCTGGCCTTCATCTACGCCATCGCCACGCTGGGGCTGAACCTGATCACGGGCTATACCGGCCAGCTCAACCTGGCGCACGGCGGCTTCATGGCCATCGGCGCCTACACGCTGGGCATTCTCACGGTGGATCACCAGGTGCCGTTCTGGGCGGCGTTCGTCCTGTCCGGCGTGGTGTGCATGGTGGTGGGCTACTTCGTCGGCGTGGTATCGCTGCGGCTCAAAGGCCATTACTTCTCGATCTTCACGCTGTGCATCGGCTACATCATCTACCTGCTGATCGAGAAGTGGGAAAGCCTGACGCACGGCACCGTGGGCCTGATCGGCATCGCGGTGCCGGCCTCGGTGGGCCCGCTCGCGTTCGACAACGTGCAGGCGCAGTACTACCTGGTGCTGTTCTTCCTGGTGGCGGGCACCTTCCTGATGCACCGCATCGTCACTTCGCTGCTGGGCCGCAGCTTCATGGCCGTGCGCAACAGCGACGCGCTGGCGGAGGCGCTCGGCATCAACCTGATGCGCACCAAGGTGCTGTCGTTCGTGCTGTCGGTGGGCTATGCCGGCTTTGCCGGCGCGCTGTACGCGGGCCAGGTGCGCTTTCTCGGGCCGGACATCGCGCGCACCGACCTGACCTTCGAGATGGTGATGGCGATGCTGGTGGGCGGCACCGGCACGCTGCTGGGGCCGCTGCTGGGCGCGGTGCTGGTGCCGTGGGTCACGCAGACGCTGCAGTTCCTGCAGGACTACCGCATGCTGGTGTTCGGGCCGGTGCTGGTGCTGCTGATCATTTTCGTGCCGGACGGCATCGTGGGCTCGTGGGCCAAGCGCCAGGCGCGCCGCGGCGCCGCCGCACGCCGCGGCGGCACGAGCCGCGCGCAGCAGGCCGGCGCGCCCGTCGCCGGCAACCCGAATGCAACCGCCACGAACGCTGGGGCCGACCATGCTTGAGATTCGCAACCTGACCAAGAAGTTCGGCGGCCTGAGCGCCGTGCACGATGTCTCGATCACCTTCGAGACGGGCCATATCAACGCCATCATCGGCCCCAACGGCGCGGGCAAGACCACCTTCTTCAACCTGATCGCCGGCACCCATGCGCCCAGCTCCGGGCAGATCCTGCTCAAGGGCCGGGACGTGGCCGGCCTGCGCGCCGACCAGATCGCCCGGCTCGGCGTGGCCCGCACCTTCCAGGCCACGCACCTGTTCGACCGCGCCACCGTGCTGGACAACCTGATCGTGGGCCACCGGCTGCGCACGCAAGCGGGGCTGGCCGACGTGATCTTCAACACGCGCCGGCTGCGCGAGGAAGAACGGCTGTGCCGCGCCAAGGCCGAGGAAGCGCTCGACTTCGTGGGCCTGGCGCACCTCGCGCATGAAGTGGCGGCGGACATCACCCAGGAAGAGCGCAAGCGCGTGGCCTTTGCGCTGGCACTGGCCACCGATGCCGAACTGCTATTGCTTGACGAGCCCGCCGGCGGCGTGAACCCCGAGGAGACCGTGGGCCTGGCCGAACTGATCCGCAAGATGGTCCGCCACGGCAAGACGGTCTGCCTGATCGAACACAAGATGGACATGATCATGCGGCTGGCCGACAAGATCATGGTGCTCAACTACGGCGAGAAGATCGCCGAAGGGTCGCCCGCGCAGATACAGCAAGACCCGCAGGTCATCGAAGCCTATCTGGGAGCCGACCATGTTGCAGCTTGAACGCGTTTCGCTTTCGTACGGGAGCTTCCGCGCGCTCGACAACATCACGCTGAACGCCGCGGCCGGCGAGCTGGTGGTGCTGCTGGGCGCCAACGGGGCCGGCAAGAGCTCGATCTTCATGGCGCTCAGCGGCATCCACCGCACCAGCGGCGGCAGCATGCGCTTTGACGGCCGCGAGCTGTCCGGCATGAAGCCCTCGCAGATCGTGCAGGCGGGGCTGGTGCACTGCCCCGAGGGGCGCAAGCTGTTTCCCGCCATGAGCGTGCAGAAGAACCTGACGCTGGGCGCCTACGTGCACCGCCGCGACTCCGCCGGCATCAAGCGCTCGCTGGAAGAAGTCTTCGAGATGTTCCCGATCCTGCGGCAGAAAAAAGACGATCCGGCCGGCTCGCTGTCCGGCGGACAGCAGCAGATGGTGGCGCTCGGCCGCGCGCTGATGGGGCGCCCGCGCACGCTGCTGCTCGACGAACCATCGCTGGGCCTGGCGCCACTGGTGGTCAAGCAGATGTTCGAGGTGATCCAGCGCATCAACCGCGCGGGCACCACGGTGCTGCTGGCCGAGCAGAACGCCTACGCGGCGCTAGGCATCGCCCACCGCGCGTATGTGATCGAGAGCGGCCGCATCGTGATGCAAGGCGACCGCGACACGCTGCTCAAGGACGAAGGGATTCGGAAGGCGTATATCGGAGGATAGGACGCGCCAAAGCCGTTTGAATTGACAACGGCAGTTACTCCCTCTCCCCCGCCCCCTCTCCCGCAAGCGGGAGAGGGGAGCAAAACCAGAACCAAAACCAGAACCAGCAGGCAAGAACGAACGCAGTGCAAACACAACAGGAGACAGCCAAATGCAGACCAAGATGATCCGCCGCTTGTTCCCCCTCGCCGCCACTGCCGTGGCCGCGCTGATGGCCTCGGGTGCGGCCATGGCGCAGGAAGTCGTCAAGCTGGGCTATACCGGCCCGCTGTCGGGCGGGGCCGCGCTGTACGGCAAGAACGTGCTGTCCGGCATCCAGATGGCGGTGGACGAGATCAATGCTTCGGGCCTTGAAGTCAAGGGCAAGAAGGTGAAGCTGGAAGTGGTGTCGCTGGATGACAAGTACGCGCCCGCCGAGGCCGCCATCAATGCGCGCCGCCTGGTGCAGCAGTACAAGACACCCGCCGTGTTCGTGCCGCATTCGGGCGGCATCTTTGCGCTGCAGGCGTTCAACGAGCAGGAGAAATTCCTGGTGATGGCCTACTCCAGCGTGCCGCGCATCACGGACACCGGCAACAAGCTGACCATCCGCATCCCGCCGTCCTACACCGGCTATATCGATCCCTTCATCAAGGCGCAGATGAAGCGCTATGGCAAGAACGTAGCGCTGGCCCCGGCCGACCACGATTACGCCAAGGCCTGGGTGCAGGCATTTGTGCCGGCCTGGGAAGGCGCGGGCGGCAAGGTGGTGGCCAACAACCCGATGTCCTACACCAAGGCTACCGACTTCTACAGCGGCGTGTCACGCGTGCTGGCCGACAAGCCCGACGTGATGTTTGTAGGCGGCCCGTCCGAGCCGACCGCGCTGGTGGTCAAGCAGGCGCGCGAGCTGGGTTTCAAGGGCGGCTTCATCGTGATGGACCAGGCCAAGCTGGATGAAATGGCCAAGGTCACCAACGGCCTGGCCATGCTCGAAGGCTCCATCGGCGTGATGCCGCTGGCCAACGACGCCCGCCCGGCCGCGCAAACCTACAACAGCAAATACAAGAAGCTGCATGACGGGCGCGACGCCACCACCGAGATGTCGCTCAACTACACCATGGTCTACGCGCTGGCCGGCGCCATGAAACTGGCCGGCACCACCAGCGACGTGGCCGCGATCCGGGCCAGGATGCCGGAGGCGGTGAAGACGCTGGCCAAGGATGCCAACCCGAACGAGATCGAGAGCATCGACGCCAAGGGCGGCACCGTTGCCGACACCGTGGTGGGCTGGGTGCAGAACGGCAAGATCGCACCGGTGCGCCTGTCGGAACTGGCTAAGTAAGCCAGCCAGGCCGGCCACGCAGCCGGCACCCGGGTCGGGTGCCGGCTGCCTGAGCCGGCTCAGTGAACCTCATGCCCGTGCTCTTGCGGATTGCCGCCCTGCCCTTGGGCATGCGGTTGCTGCTGCATCGCCACGTGCTGAGCTGACTGCGGCTGCGCGGCGTGCTGTTGCTGGCGCTGCAACTCCTGCTGCCGGCGCTGCTGTTCCTGCTGCTGGCGCTGTTGCTCCTGCTGCTGGCGTTGCTGCTCCTGCTGCTGGCGTTGCTGGTCTTGCTGCTGGCGCTGTATGACCTGTTGCTGGCGCTGTTGCTCCTGCTGGCGCTGCTGCTCCTGTTGCTGGCGCTGCATGTCCTGCTGGTGGCGCTGCTGCTCTTGCTGCTGACGCTGCATCTCCTGCTGCTGGCGCTGCATGGCTTGCTGTTGCTGCATCGCCTGCTGGGCCCGCTGCTGGTCCGCCGCCTGCCGTTGCTGCTGCTGGCGTTGCATTTCCTGCTGCTGTTGCTGCGCCTGCTGGGCCCGCTGCTGGTCCGCCATCTGCCGTTGCTGCTGCTGGCGCTGCATCTCCTGCTGCTGTTGCTGCGCTTGCTGAGCCCGCTGCTGGTCGCCAGCCTGCCTTTGCTGCTGCTGGCGCTGCATCTCCTGCTGCTGTTGCAGCGCTTGCTGCGCCCGCTGCTGGTCGCCAGCCTGTCTTTGCTGCTGCTGGTGCTGCATGTCTTGCTGCTGTTGCAGCGCTTGCTGCGCCCGCTGCTGGTCACCAGCCTGTCTTTGCTGCTGCTGGTGCTGCATGTCTTGCTGCTGTTGCAGCGCTTGCTGCGCCCGCTGCTGGTCACCCATCTGCCTTTGCTGCTGCTGGCGCTGCATGTCCTGCTGCTGGCGGGCCATGGCTTGCGGGTCGGTTTGCAGGGTCCGTCCGTTCTGCTGCACCATGCCGCGCTGCTCAGCCTGGCGTTGCTGAAGCTGCTGGGCTTGCTGGGCTTGCTGGGCTTGTTGGGCTTGTTGGGCTTGTTGGGCTTGTTGGAGCTGCGCGGCCGACTGGCCGTTTTGCGGCGGCTGGCCGCGCGCCTGCTCCGGCCGCGTGGTCCAGCCGCGCGTGCGCGCATCGCCGCCCTGCACGGGCGGCTGCCCGCCATGCTCGGTACCCACCAGGCCTTGCGGCACGGGCGCACGGGAGCCGCCTTCCGCGCGCTGCGGCCCGAAGGCTGGATTGCCTTGATTTGCCGGATTTGCCGGAATCCCGCCGTTCGGTGTCCCCGGCCCGCCGGGCATCTGGCCTGCTCCGTTGCGCCCGTGGTATGCCGGTGCCGCCTGGCTCAGCCGGACCGGGGCAGGTGCCATGGCCTGGCCGCCGCCCGGGGCATTGCGCCGGCCCTGCCATACCGGGCCAGCGCCGGGCACGGTGCCACCAGCGCGGGCAAAGCGCTGGGCCAGCTCATCGTCGGCCGGGCGGCCGGGCGCACGTGCCGCAATGGCAGGGCGCGCGAAGCCCTGCATGACCGCCGCCGGGGCCGGCCGCGCGGGCGCCGCACCGATCAGGCTGGCCTTGACGGGCGCCAGCGGCGGCGCGCCGTTGGCTTCGCCCTGCGGCAGGTTGCGCCAAGCCATGCCGTGCCCCCCTGGTGGCACGCGCTGGCCTTGCACGAAGGCGCGTGCCGGCATGCCTGTGATGGCGCCCGGCACGTTCCGGTTGATATAGGTATTGCGGATATGGTTCTCGATCACCTCATTGTTGACGGTGAACTGGTTGATGCGGGTGACGTAGGTCGGGCTGGCGCCATAGACCGGGCGATATGCCTCGCGCGGGCCTAGCGGGTACCAGGCCACGCCGGGGCCACTACCCGGCCCGCCACCGATAAAGCCAACCAGCGCGGGGGCGTAGACGGGGCGGCCCACCCTCGGGCCCGGCATCCATCCCCAGCGGTCGCCAACGCGGGCCCAGCGCCCATAGTGGGACGGGGCAAAGCCCCAGGGCGCGTCATCGCACCAGCTCCATCCCCATGGCGCCACCCAGGCCCAGTGGCCGGCGCTATAGGGCGCCCAGTCCGCGGCCACCACGCGCGGAAACCAGACTGCGCCATACCCGGGGTCTTCCTGCCAGTCGCCGTAGTCGTCCAGCGCGGCATAGCCCGTCATTTCAGGCGCCACGTAGCGGGCGGACGGCGAGCGGTCCTCCCGCGCGTCGCGCGCCATGGTCCAGCTATCGAAGCCGTCCATGGGCGGGTTGGTGGTGCGGCCGTCCTCGGCCAGGTCGGTGCCGTCGAAGCGCACTTGCTCGCCGCGCCGCATTTCCAGCGAGCGGTTGTCGCCGTACAGGATGGCCGAGCCGTGGTGCATGGTGACGACCGTGGAGCTGCCATCAGGCGCCACGTCCAGCCGGTAGTCGCCCGGCTCGCGCGGCACGAAGGCCAGGTTGGGCGTATCGATCTCGACCGGCTGGTCGGGCGGCAGCGCGCGCACGCGCAATTGCAGCGTGCCCTGGGTCAGCTTGACCTGGGTAGCGCTGTCGTCGAGATTGAGCACGGTCACGGCGGTGCCGCTACCTAGCCGGATCGCCGTGGAGCCGGCGTGCAGCTCGGCCCGCCCGCCGTTGTCGACCCAGAGGCGGTCGCCGGTGGTGATAGGCCGGTTCAACGCGGCCTGCGCCCAGTCGTCCGACCCCGCGGGGGCAAAGCTCAGGTTGCCGGCGGCATCGGTCACGGTGGCAATGCGGGCGGAGGGATCGACGGATTGCGCCAGCGCCGGCAATTGCCAAGTGACTAAAACGATGCTTGCGGCCAGGAACAGGAAGCGCGCACGCGGGCCAAGCTTGCGGTCAGGGAACATGTGGATACCTCTCGGTCAATATAGGCGCGCGGGCGAACATCTGCCGCCTCTGCTGTCACCATACTTCCGATAACGTCAGGCCGCCGGACTGGCGCACTTGACTTTGTAAGCACATATTTCCCTTGTTTCCCCGCGCAGCCGCGCCGGGAAGGCACGATCTGGCTGCGCGCCGCCCGCCGTGGCCCCCGGCCCGCGCGCAGGCCACGGCGGGCCAGCGCACGCAGGACAAAGCTGGAAACAATTGCGCATCGGCGCCGGACGCCGGCGAGAGGGGAAAGGCACGGCCGGCCCGGCTTAGCGGGCGGCGGACTGCTGCAGGAACTCGGTGAACTTGTCGGCGGACATGGGCCTGCCATACAGGTAGCCCTGCACCTCGTGGCAGCCGTTCTCGGAGAGGAAATCCCGTTGCTCGACGGTTTCCACGCCCTCGGCCACCACGCCGATGCCCAGGCTGCCACCGACGTTCACCATGGCACGCACGATGGCGGCGTCGACCGGGTTCTGCGTGACATTGCGGATAAACGACTGGTCGATCTTGATGCGGTCCACGGGGAAGGACTTGAGGAAGCTGAGCGAGGCGTAGCCGGTGCCGAAATCGTCGCAGGTCAGGGTCACCCCGTCGCGGCGCAGGGTCTGCAGCTGCCCGGAAAACTCGTCGCCCTGCTGCAGGGCGATGGTCTCGGTGATCTCCAGCTCCAGCCGCTCCGGCGCCAGTGCCAGCTCGCGCAGCACGTGACGGACTTCGGTCAGCAGCCGGCTCTCGCTAAGCTGCGCGGCAAACAGGTTGATGGCCACCCGCGGCGCGTCGGCAAACCCGAGCGACCACATGCGCGCCTGGGCGCAGGCGGTGTGCAACAGCCAGACGCCGACGTCCGCCGCCACGCTGCTGGCGGCCAGCGCGTCGATGAAGCTGGCCGGCGTCAGCAGGCCCTGGGTGGGATGGCGCCAGCGCATCAGCGCCTCTGCGCCAACCACGCGGCCATCGCGCAGGTCGATCTGGGGCTGGTACAGCAACTCGAACTGGCGCTGCGCGTAGGCGTCGCGCAGCGCTTGCACCAGCGACAGGCGGGTCGTCACGTCGGTGCGCATCTGCGGCTTGAAGAAGCGGATGGTTCGGCCGCCGTCGCGCTTGGCCCGGCCGAGAGCCAGGCTGGCCGAGGCCAGGGCATCGGAGGCATTGTCGCCGCCGGCCGGCATCACGCAGGCGCCCAGGCTGGCCAGCACGTGGTGGCGCCGGTTGCCGTACTCGTGGGGCTCGGTCTGCAGCGAGAGGATGGCGGCGCTGACGTGGCGCACCAGGGTGGGATCGGCAATGGAGGGCAGCAAGACGGCGAACTCGTCGCCGCCGACCCGCCCCAGGATGGCGTCGCGCGGCGAGGCGTCGCGCAGGCGGCGGGCCACCCGGCGCAGGATCTCGTCGCCCTCGGCATGGCCATGCATGTCATTGAACGCGCGGAAATCGTCGATGCCAAGCAGCAATAGCGCGCAGCGCGGGGAGGCCTCCGTGCGCAGGCGGCCTTCCAGCGTGTTCAAGAATGCCTGGCGCGACGCTACGCCTGTCAGCGAATCAATGTCCGCGTTTGGCGGGGCGCCGGCCTTCGCCTCTGACCTGGCCACCATGCCTGCCCTGTTCGTGATTATCGACATCGGTCCGATCTGTCTATTTGGCAAGTGTGACTAAAACCAGGAAAAAATCAAGCCAAGTTAAACGATATGTTGCGGCAACAAATTGCAACGCATCGAATCCCCTTACCGCCCGGCGGGCGCCATTGAAATGGCCGGGGCCTTACAGTACCCTACGCCGCTATAATCCGGCCGCTCGCGCCCGGCCCGCGCGCGCGCCAATTCCGGCGCGCCCGGCCGGTCGTCGACCGCCCTCCTACAAGAATAAGCAACGGGAAACCGCACCGTGACTCACTGGACCATCCGCACGCGCATCCTGGCAAGTTTTGCCCTCATCCTGGCGGTCATTTTACTCACGGCGGTGGTCGCCTATGACCGCCAGTCGGCCATCCAGACCCATGCGAATGCGCTTCGCGACGATGCGCTCCCGGGACTCTACTACAGCACCGCGATGCGCGGCGCCTGGGGCGAGACCTATGTGCTGGCCTGGCAGAGCGTGACCGCGGCCAATGACGCCGAGCGCCGGCAACACGCCGAGGCCAACATGGCCTTGCTCAAGCGGCTGGACGGCCTGGAGGCAAAGTACGCCGAATCGATCCGGCGCGCCGACGATCGCGAGCGCTTCGACAAATACCGGGAGCTGCGCCGCCACTATGACGAGCTTTCGGCGTCGCTGTTCGCGGCGACCGCCCCGGAGGTCGCCGCCGCCGAGGCCAAGCTGCGCGGACCCATCCACGCAGCCTGGAGCGAAGGCCGCTCGGCCGTGCAAGCACTGTTGGAAGATAACAACAAAGTGGCCGAGGAAGGCGCCAGCAGCATCAACAAGGCCGTGCAAACGGCCAAGATCAGCATCGAGGTCTCCCTGATCGCTGCCCTTCTGGAGTCGCTGGTGGCCGGCTACCTGCTGTTCCGCTCCATTACGGTGCCGATGCGCTCGATCGTCAGGCAGCTCGCCGACATGCGCGGCGGCGATTTCCGCCAGCGCCTGGCGCTAAACCGCAAGGATGAGTTCCTGGAAGTCGAGCAGGGCTTCAACCAGATGACCGGCGACCTCACCGCACTGGTCGGGCAGGCCCAGCGCTCGGCCATCCAGGTCACCACCTCGGTCAACGAGATCGCCGCCACCGCGCGCCAGCAGCAGGCCACCGCCACCGAAACGGCGGCCACCACCACCGAGATCGGCGCCACCTCGCGCGAGATCTCCGCCACCTCGCGCGACCTGGTCCGGACCATGACCGAAGTCTCCGGCGCCGCCGAGCAGACCGCCGGCCTGGCGGGCACCGGCCAGGCCAGCCTGTCGCGCATGGAAGCCACCATGCACCATGTGATGGAAGCCGCCGGCTCGGTCAACGCCAAGCTGGCCACCCTGAACGAGAAGGCGGGCAATATCAACCAGGTGGTCACCACCATCGCCAAGGTCGCTGACCAGACCAACCTGCTATCGCTCAACGCTGCCATCGAAGCCGAGAAGGCTGGCGAGTACGGGCGCGGCTTCTCGGTGGTCGCCACCGAGATCCGCCGCCTGGCCGACCAGACCGCGGTGGCCACCTACGACATCGAGCAGATGGTGCGCGAGATCCAGTCCGCGGTGGCGGCGGGCGTGATGGGCATGGACAAGTTCTCCGAGGAAGTGCGGCGCGGCATGTCGGAGGTGACCCAGGTGGGCGACCAGCTCTCCCAGATCATCGGCCAGGTGCAGTCGCTGGCGCCGCGCGTGCAGATGGTCAACGAAGGCATGCAAGCCCAGGCGGGCGGCGCGGAACAGATCAACCAGGCCCTGATGCAGTTGTCCGAGGCGGCCCAGCAGACGGTGGAATCCCTGCGCCAGTCCAGCCAGGCGATCGACGAGCTGACGCTGGTTGCCAACGACCTGCGCACCGGCGTGTCGCGCTTCAAGGTTTGAGCGCCCCGGGCACCCACGCCACCCCATGAAACTCTTCCTGCTCTTTCGCATCGGGCCCGACCACTACGCGCTGGACGCGAAGGAAATCGTCGAAGTGCTGCCGCTGACCACGCTCAAGCACTTGCCCGAGGCACCGGCCTGGGTCAGCGGACTGCTGGCGCGGGACGGCCAGGTGGTGCCGGTCATCGACATCAATGCGCTGGCCATCGGCACGCCGGTCGCCAGCCGGACCAGTACACGCACCGTACTGGTGCATTACCGCCGGCACGCGGAGGCGCCCGCACGCCTGCTCGGGCTACGGCTGGAGTACGCCACCGAGACGCTGCGCTGCGAGCCCGCCGAGTTTATCGACAGCGGCGTGGACGCCGCCCCGGCCCGCTACCTGGGACCCGTGCGCAGCAGCGGCAGCCAGGGGCTGGTGCAGTGGATCAAGGTCGATGCCCTGCTGCCCGACGACGTGCACGCCAGGCTGTTCCCCGATCTGCCGGCGGCTGACGCCACCGCGCCAGGGCCATGAGGCCATGACCACTGCCTCCCATATCGAAGCGCTGCTCAAGGAGCGCATTGGCCTGGACGCCGCCACCGTCGGCCCCGGCATGATCGAGCGCGCGTTGCGCGAGCGCTTGGCAGCGGCCGCGGTGCCCGACCACCACGCGTACTGGAACCTGCTGCACTCGCACCCGCACGAGCTGCAGTCGCTGATCGAAGCCGTGGTGGTCCCCGAGACCTGGTTCTTCCGCCATCGCGAGGCGCTGCTGGCGCTCGGCCGCCTAGCCGCCATGCGGGTCTTCGGCAGTGATAGCGCGCCGGACGGCGCCGCGCCCTTGCGCATCCTCAGCGTGCCCTGCTCGACCGGCGAAGAGCCTTACTCGATTGTCATGGCGCTGCTGGACGCCGGTGTGCCGGAGCAACGCTTCCAGGTCGATGCCGTGGACGTGAGCGCCCGCTCGCTGGAGCGCGCGCGGATCGGGCAATACGGCAACAACTCCTTCCGGGGCACCCCGCTGGACTTCCGCGACCGGCATTTCACCCCCTGCGCGGGTGGCTACGCGCTCAAGGCCAACGTCCGCGCCAAGGTGCGGATGCTGCACGGCAACCTGCTCGACCCGGGGCTGATGGCCAATGAGCCGCCCTACCACTTTGTGTTCTGCCGCAACCTCCTGATCTACTTCGATCCGCCGACCCAGCGCCGTTCGCTCAAGATGCTGGAACGGCTGAGCCGGCAGGACGCCACGCTCTTTGTCGGCCCGGCCGAGGCCAGCCTGCTCACGCGGCACGGCTTTATCTCGGCGGGCGTGCCGCTCGCCTTTGCCTTCACCCGGCGCAGCGCGCACCAGGCGGGCAGCGCCACGCCGGCAATGCCGCGCTATCCTGCGCACCCGAGTGCGGCGGCCCCGGCCGCCCCGCGACCGTGGCTGGCGCAGCCGCCGCAGCAGCAGCCCCCGAAGCCGCTGGCCGCGCGCAGCCATGCGGGCTCCATCGACATGCCGGCGCCCTCGGCACCAGCGCCTGGCGCCGCCACCACCGGCAAAGCGGCCGAGCGGGCCAAGGCCAGCACCGACGCGCTGTCCCGGATCTCCCGGCTCGCCGATCGCGGCGAACTGGCCGCCGCAGTGACGGCCTGCGTGGCGCACCTGGATGCGCAAGGCCCGTCGGCTGCCGGCTACTGCCTGCTGGGCGTGCTCTACGATGCCACCGGCCGTCCCGCCGACGCGCGCGAGTCCTATCGCCGCGCACTCTACCTCGACCCGGCTCACCAGGAGGCGCTCTACCATATGGCTGCCATCCTGGAAGCGGAAGGCGACGGCGCGGCCTCGGCCCGCCTGAGAAACCGCGCACAGCGCAAGACCCCGATCCGTCATGGCTGAGCTCGCATCGCATCCCCTGGCCGCGCATGGCCAGCCGCCCGGCATGGGCACTGTTACGGTCACGGTCGCCGTGGACGATTGCTGGCGCCGCATCGGCGTGCTGGGCGATGGCAGCTGTCCGCTGCTGGCCGAGCACATCCATTGCCGCAACTGCCCAACCTATTCGCGCGCGGCGCTCACGCTGCTCGACAACCTGTCCACCGGCGAAGTCAGCCTGCCGGACAGCCACGCCGGTCATGCCAATGCCACCGCGCGCGGGCCTGCCATGTCATGCCTGGTGTTTCGCATCGGCGACGAATGGCTGGCGCTGCCCGCGGGCGCGCTGGCGCTGGTCACCGCGCCCTGCCCCGTGCATTCGCTGCCGCACCGCCGCCACGCCGCGGTACTGGGCCTGGCCAGCGTGCGCGGCAACCTGCTGGTCTGCATCTCGCTGGCACGGCTGCTCGGGCAGGACCCTGCCGCCGGCGCCACCTCCAACGCCGCCGCCAACGCCAAAGGCAGCGCCGGGCATGGCGCCCGGCTGCTGGTGCTGGGCCAGGGCCGCACCGCCATCGCGCTGCCTGTGGATGAAGTCACCGGCATCGAACGGATCGCCGAAGCCGACCTGCAGCCTTTGCCGACCACCTTGTCGCGCGCCTCGGCGCATTACACCCGGGCGCTGCTGACAAGCGGCCAACGCACGGTGGGCTTGCTCGACCCGGCCCTGCTGCAACAAGCCTTGAAGCGGAGCCTGGCATGAACCCCGACCAGTTGCGCGACGCCTCGCTGCTCGAGCTGTTCGCGCTGGAAGCGCAATCGCAGGCCGAAGTCCTCAACGCCGGCCTGCTGGCGCTGGAGCGCGACCCCGCCGCGGCCGAACAGCTCGAGGCGTGCATGCGCGCCGCGCATTCGCTCAAGGGTGCCGCGCGCATCGTCGGCCTGGATGGCGGCGTGCGCGTGGCCCACGTGATGGAGGACTGCCTGGTGGCCGCCCAGCACGGCGAGCTCGTGCTGCGGCCCGTGCATATCGACACCTTGCTGCATGGCACCGACCTCCTGCTGCGGCTGGGATGCCCGCCCGGCGGCGATCTGGGCTGGGCCGACCAGGCCGGCAAGGCCGAGGTCGATGCGCTGGTGCTGCGCATGGCCGCGCTGCTGGCCGGCGAGGAGGTGGATGCCGACGCCTGGGCCACGGATCATGCCCCAGCGGCGGCAACGCCTGCGAGTGCATCCGCAGCCGAACCAGAGGCCATGGTGACAGCGGCCGTCCACCCAGCGCCACCCGATGGCTCGGTGGCCGGCATGGTCCCCCATACGGTCTCCAATACGGTCTCCAATACGGTCTCCGATATGGCCGCCGAACTGGTCGCCGAACCGGTCTCCGGCATGGCCACGGCGCCAGCCACGTTCGCGCCCGGCGAAGCCCCCCGCGAGCCGCAAGCCCAGGAGCGCATGCTGCGCGTCAGCGCCGATACGCTGGACCAGCTGCTGGCGCTGTCGGGCGCGGCGATGGTGGAGACGCACTGGCTCAAGCCCTTCGGCAACGCCCTGCAGCAAACCCGGCGCGTACAGATGCGCGCGCTGCAGGCACTCGACGCCCTGCAGGTCACGCTCGCGGCCGGCGCGGCCGATCCCGCCGCCCACGCCGCGCTGGCAGAAGCACAGCGCCTGCTGGGCGAGAGCCACCAGCAACTGTCGCAACGGGTCACGGAGCTGGAACAGTACGACCACCGCACCGGCCAGCTTTCGCACCAGCTCTATGACCGGGCGCTGGCGAGCCGCATGCGGCCGCTCGCCGACGGGCTCACCGGCTACTCGCGCATGGTGCGCGACCTGGGGCGCTCGCTGGGCAAGGCAGTGCACCTTGAACTGGTCGGCGAGAGCACCAAGGTCGACCGCGACATCCTGGAGCAGCTCGAAGCGCCGCTGGCGCACCTGCTGCGCAACGCAGTGGACCACGGCATCGAGATGCCAGAGGCGCGCCGCGCAGCGGGCAAGCCGGTCGAAGGCCGCATCACGCTGAACGCGCGCCACAACGCCGGCCGGCTGATGATCGTGATTGCCGACGACGGTGCCGGCGTGGACCTCGACGCCCTGCGCGCCGCCATCGTGCGGCGCAAGCTGGTGCCCGAGGAAACCGTGGCCAGGCTGTCGCAGGCCGAGCTGCTCGACTTCCTGCTGTTGCCCGGCTTCAGCATGCGCGAAACCGTCAGCGAAGTATCCGGGCGCGGCGTCGGGCTCGACGCCGTGCAGGACATGATCCGCCAGGTGCGCGGCAGCATCCGCCTGACGCAGGAAAGCGGGCGCGGCATGCAGTTCCACCTGGAGTTGCCGCTCACCTTGTCGGTGGTGCGCGCCTTGCTGGTGGAGGTGTCCGGCGAGGCCTATGCCTTCCCGCTGGCCTATGTCATGCAGGCCATCAACCTGGAGCGCGGCAGCATCGAGCAGCTGGAAAACCGCCAGCACTTCCGCTTTGGCGAACGCCAGGTCGGGCTGGTGAGCGCGGCACAGGTCCTGCAGCAGGCGGAGACCCGGCGCGACGAGGACACCGTGCCGGTGGTGGTCCTGGGCGATCACGAACGTACCTACGGCGTGGCGGTGGACCGGCTGCTGGGCGAGCGCATCCTGGTGGTGCAGCCCCTGGTGGCAAGCCTGGGCAAGATCAAGGACATCGCCGCCGGCAGCCTCACCGAGGATGGCACGCCGGTGCTTATCTTCGACGTGGAGGATATGGTCCGCTCCGTGGAGAAGCTGCTCTCGGAGGGCAAGATCGACCGCATCCGCCGCGCAGCCGAGGCAGCCCCGGTACGGCGCAAGCGCGTGCTGGTGGTGGACGATTCGCTCACGGTGCGCGAGCTGGAGCGCAAGCTCCTGTCTAACCGCGGCTATGACGTCACGGTAGCGGTGGACGGCATGGATGCCTGGAACGTGCTGCGCGCGGAAACCTTCGACCTGGTCATCACGGACATCGACATGCCGCGCATGGACGGCATCGAGCTGGTCAGCCGCATCAAGCGCGAGGCCCGCCTGATGCACCTGCCCGTGATGGTGGTCTCCTACAAGGACCGGGAGCAGGATCGCCAGCGCGGCCTGCAGGCCGGCGCGGACTATTATCTGGCCAAGGGCAGCTTCCAGGACGCCGCGTTGCTCGATGCGGTGCAAGACCTGATTGGAGAAGCACGCGCATGAAAATCGGCATCGTCAACGACTCCCACCTGGCGGTGGTCGCCCTGCGGCGCGTCATCGCCCTCGATCCCGCGCTGGAAGTCGCATGGGTGGCCGAGGACGGCGAGAGCGCCGTGCGTATGGCCGCCGTGCGCACACCCGACCTGATCCTGATGGACCTGATGATGCCGGTGATGGACGGCGTCGAGGCAACCCGCCGCATCATGGCCGCCACGCCGTGTGCCATCGTGGTGGTGACCATGGACCTTGGCCGCAACGCCAGCCAGGTCTTCGATGCCATGGGGCAAGGCGCCATCGACGCCGTGGATACGCCCACATTGACCCAGCCGGATTCGCAACTGGCAAGCGGCCCCCTGCTGCGCAAGATCCGCAATATCGGCCGCTTGCTGGAGGGCCGCACCGGACCCGCGCGCGCGGCCGCACCGCCAAGGCGCAAGGCCAGTGCCGAGCGCCTTGTCGCGCTGGGCGCCTCGGCCGGCGGCCCGGCCGCGCTGGCCACCGTGCTGGGCGGCCTGCCGGCCGGCTTCACCGCCGCCGTGGTCGCGGTCCAGCACGTGGACGAGGCCTTCGCGGCCGGCATGGCCGACTGGCTGGACGCGCAGTGCGCGCTGCCGGTGCGCCTGGCCCGCGAGGGCGAGGCGCCGCAGCCGGGCACCGTGCTGCTGGCAGGCACCAACGACCACCTGCGCCTGGTCAGCGCCTCGCGCATGATCTATACCGAAGACCCGAGCGACTACCTGTACCGGCCCTCGATCGATGTGTTTTTCGAGACCGTGGCGCAGCACTGGCGCGGTGACGCGGTGGGCGCGCTGCTCACCGGCATGGGCCGGGACGGCGCGCTGGGCCTCAAGGCCATGCGCGAGCGCGGCTACCTGACCATCGCCCAGGACCAGGCCAGCAGTGCCGTCTATGGGATGCCCAAGGCCGCCGCCGCCATTGGGGCCGCCAGCGAAATCCTGCCTTTGCAGCAGATCGCCGCCCGCATCGTACGGGCATGCAATGCCATCAACAACCCGGGGTAGCACAGAGGCGCTAACAACATGAAGAACAACGCAAACCTGGCCGCGCGCGCTTGCGCCGCGATGCCAGGATCATGCTGTTAGCGTCTCCAGGTCGGAGAGCACGAGGAAGACAATGTCTAAAGATACAAACCTTAGAGCGCCCCAGCGCCCGGATGAATACCTGGCCATGGTGCTGCTGGTGGACGACCAGGCCATGGTTGGCGAAGCGGTACGGCGCGAGCTGGAACCCGAGCACGATATCGATTTTCACTATTGCGCCAAGCCTGACGAGGCCGTTGCCGTGGCCGAGCGCACCCGTCCCACGGTGATCCTGCAGGACCTGGTGATGCCCGGCATCGACGGCCTGACGCTGGTGCGCCGCTACCGGGCCAACCCGGCAACGCGCGATATCCCCATCATCGTCCTATCCACCAAGGAGGACCCGCTCATGAAGAGCGCGGCCTTCGCTGCCGGCGCGAACGACTATCTGGTCAAGCTGCCCGACACCATCGAGCTGGTGGCGCGCATCCGCTATCACTCGCGCTCGTATCTCAACCTGCAGCAGCGCGACGAGGCCTACCGCGCGCTGCGCCAGAGCCAGCAGCAGTTGCTCGAGACCAACCTGGAGCTGCAGCGGCTGACCAACTCGGACGGCCTGACCGGGCTGTCCAACCGGCGTTATTTCGACGAGTACCTCGGGGCCGAATGGAAGCGCGCCAATCGCGAGCAAAGCCAGCTGGCGCTGCTGATGATCGACGTCGACTCGTTCAAGGCTTACAACGACACCTACGGCCACGTGGCCGGGGACGAGGTGCTGCGCCGCGTGGCCGGCGTGATCCGCGAGAACTGCGCGCGCCCGGCGGACCTTCCGGCGCGCTTCGGCGGCGAGGAGTTCGCCATGATCCTGCCGTCCACCTCGCCCGGCGGGGCGCGGCTGCTGGCCGAGAAGGTCCGGCGCGCGATCGAGTCCCTGCAGGTGCCGCATAGCGGATCGCCGGTGGGGCAGCATGTCACTGTCAGCATTGGGGGCACGGCAATCGTGCCGGGTGCGGATTTGCCGTTTAGCCGGATTGTGGAGATTGCTGATGCGGGGCTTTATCAGGCTAAGCGGAGTGGGCGGAATCAGGTTGTTATGACTTCTTGAGGTTTTGGGTTGGGGTTGGGGCTGCAACTGCAACTGCTTAAATTCAACTTCAACTGCAGTTTCACCACGCCTGCGGCGCGGCGACCTACTTTTTTGTCTTGCCAAGAAAGTAGGCAAAGAAGGCGCGCCGGATGGGGCGACTACCCCCTCGGGATTTCACGAAAAGAGCGGCCGGGACCCAAACTCGCATCGCCTTAAGGCGATACTCAGACATGGGTCCCTCTTTTCCGCTCTTTTCGTGAAATCCCGAGGCGCCCCATACGGCCTTGGCACACCTCCACGGCTCGCTGCGCGTCGCGCGTGGGTGTTTCCCGCCTGACAGGCGGGAAACACGGCCGAACCGGTGGCGGGTTTGGTTCCTTCTTCCCTCTCCCTTCTTCCTTCTCCCTGCCCTGGGGCCGCACGGCCCGCCGGCGGTTTGACCGTATCCGGTGCCGGCGCTACGATTAGCCGCCAGACGCCATCCCATGAATATGGAGTATCGCCCCCCGCCAACGCGCGCCATAGTCTTGACTACCTCAGCCCAAATCATGCGCTCACAGAACCTGTCCGCGGCCCCGGAAGCCGATATCCGCGTCCTGCTGGTCGAGGATGACCCCGCCACCAGCGCGCGCCTGCAAAGCGCGCTGGCCAGCTTGCCGGGCATCCGTGTGATGGCGGCCTGCGCGCAGCGCGCCAGCGCCTGCGAGTGGCTGTCCGCGCACGAGCCCGACGTGCTGCTGTGCGACCTCGGGCTGCCGGACGGCTCCGGCATCGATGTCATCCGCCACGCGCGCCGGCTGCACCCGCGCTGCGACTGCATGGTGATCACCATGTTCGGCGACGAGGCCAATGTGCTGGCCAGCATCGCGGCGGGCGCCACCGGCTACCTGCTCAAGGACGAATCGGACGACAACCTGCGCGCCTCCGTCCTGGAATTGCGCGCCGGCGGCTCACCGATGAGCCCGGTGATCGCGCGCAAGGTCATTACCCGGCTGCGCAGCGCCGGCGCGCCTGGCATCCCGGCGCCGGACGCGCCAGGCATCCCGGGCGTGAACGTGACGCTATCCGCCCGCGAGACCGAGGTGCTCGACCTGATCTCGCGCGGGTACACCTATGCGGAAACCGCCGGGCACCTGGCGATCAGCGTGCACACCGTGCAGGCGCATATCAAGAACATCTACGGCAAGCTGGCGGTCAACTCCCGCACCGAGGCCGTATTCGAAGCCCACAAGCTTGGCCTGCTGAAGACCTTTTGAGGCCATTGCCGATGGCTCTGCTGCCCATCCTGCGGCTGATCTGCCTGAGTGCCCTGTGGCTCGCCATGGGCTGTGGGGTCACCGCCTGCGGCGGCGAGCGCCAGCGTCCGTCGCCGCCATCCGCGCCGGACCCGGCAAACCAGGTGCAGGTGCTGCAGCAAGCGCTGGCCGTGGTCCGCCCCGACGGCGCCGGGCAAGGCCAGGCGCCGCAGCCGGCCGAGGTCGCACTGCCCCACGACTGGGACCGCATCTACCCCGGCCTCGACGGCACGGCGACCTACCGCCTGGATTTTCCCTACCGCGGCGCCGGGCAGGACATCCCCGCGCTGTACCTGGCGCGCGCGGCCAACAGCTTCGAAATGCATCTCAACGGCAAGCTGCTGGCCGCCTCCGGCGCCATGGATGCGCCGGCCCTCTACGGCGGCCAGCGCCCCTTGTACATCCCCGTGCCCGAGGCCATGCTGCGGCCGGAGAACGAGCTGACGATCAAGATCGCCGCCCGCGCCAATGCCAAGGCAGGCCTGTCGCGCGTCGAGTTCGGGCCGGGCCGGCTGGTGCATTCGCACTACCAGGGCGCGCTCTGGTTCCGCGTGATCGGGCCGTTGGTGATCACCGCGCTGAGCCTGTTGCTGACGGCGATCTCGCTGCTGATCTGGTGGCGCCAGCGCGATCCGCTGTTCGGCCTCTATGCGCTGGCCGAGATCGCATGGTCGGTCAGCGTCATCGAGCGCCTGCTGGAAAGCGCCCCGTTGCCGCTGCACGCGTGGCAGGTGCTGGTGCTGGCCAGCCGGACCCTGTTCATCGTGGCCACCGCCCGGTTCGCGCTGATCATCATCGACGTTCGCTCCCCGTGGCCGGCATGGCTGGTCACCGCTTTCCTGTGGATCAAGCTGCCGCTGATCGCGGTGATGACATTCGTGCTCAACACCCCCAGCCTCAAGCTGTTCGACTGGGCCATCAACATGCTGATGGCGTGCGGCATCGCCACGACGCTGGCGTGGGCGGCGCTGCGGCGCCCCAGCCGCGAGCGCCTGGTGCTGGCCGCCACGGTGGCGCTGGCCAGCGCGCTGAGCACCGCCGACGTGATCCGCATCCAGTTCAGCAACGATTTTTACTGGGACACCTCGCTGACCAAATACGTCTCGCAGCTGTTCAGCCTCAGCATGGCCTGGCTGCTGGTGGACCGCTATACGCGCACCACCAGCACGCTGGCCGAACTCAACCGCAACCTGGACCACAAGGTTGCGCAAAAGGAGGAAGAGCTGCATCAGCTCTATGCGCACTCACGCGAGATCGAGCGCGAGCAGGCCACCTTGCGAGAGCGCGGGCGCATCATGCGCGACATGCACGATGGCCTGGGCAGCACGCTGGTCGGCGCGCTCAGCCTGCTGCGCTCGGGCCATGGCTCGCCCATGGTGCTGCAGCAACATCTGCAGCAAGCGCTGGATGCCTTGAAGCTCTCGGTGGATGCCATGCAAGACACCGGTGGCGACCTCGCCGTGGTGCTGGGCAACCTGCGCTACCGGCTGCGGGCGCGCCTGGAAGCGGCAAGGCTGCGGGTGGATTGGCAAGTGGAGCGGCTGCCGGCCGTGGCCGGCCTGACGCCGCAGATCGTGCGTGAGCTGCAGTACCTGCTGCTGGAAGCCTTCTCCAACGTCATGCAGCATGCTGGTGGCGCTACGGTGCAAGTGGTGGCGCGCAGCTTCGCGGGCACCAGCGCTGAGGCCGAGGGCATCCTGATCGAGATCCGCGACGACGGGCACGGCTTCGATGCGCAGTCCGGCGCGCAAGGCCACGGCCTGGCCAATATGCGCAGCCGCGCGGCCGCCATTGGCGGCGAGTTGTCGATTGCGTCTTCGGAGCGGGGCACGACCGTCAGCCTGCTGCTCTACCCCGCGCGGTGGGCCGAGGGCGAGGCTGCCTGAGCGATGAGCGATGGCCAGGTGCGGCAGCCCTAGCGCGTCTGCTCGATGTCGCTCTGCAGGACGTCGAGGTGCGACAGGTATTTGTGCAATTCTTCGCGTCCGCTATCGGTAATGCAATAGACGCGGCCACTGCCTTCCACCAGCTCCGCCGTGATCGCGCGTGCGATCATCAGGCTGCGCAGGATGGGCCTGAGCGAGCGGATGTTCTTTTCCACCCCGTGCTCGCGCAGGCGGTCAACCAGCGTCATGACCGTCGACGGGCTCGACTGGACAAGCTTCAGGATGTACAGCTTCGAAACGAAGCCATCTAGTGTTGGCGCTCTCATGCGGCTCCTGTGACACACCTGCCAGCGGTGCGATAGAGCAGATCTACATAGGCAGCCCGGGCGCTGCGAGCGCACCCGGGCGTGTTACCTGCAAGCGGCCCGGCCGGCACCAGGCGCGCCTATTAAAAGAAAAGGGGTGCACGAGGCACCCCATTTCTTGCATTGCGCGCGCCGGCACGAGGCCGGCGCGGGTGGGGCTTGACGACTACTCTTCCTGGAACGCCTCTTCGCGCTTTGCCTTGATGGAAGGCAGGGCAACGATGGCAACCAGCGAAGCCGCTGCGATCAGCAGGCCCAGCGACAGCGGACGGGTCACGAACACGGTGAACTCGCCACGCGACAGCAGCAGGGAGCGGCGGAAGTTCTCTTCCATCATCGGCCCCAGCACGAAGCCCAGCAGCAACGGCGCCGGCTCGCACTTGAGCTTCAGGAACAGGTAGCCGATGATGCCGAAGCCAGCTGCCATGAACACGTCGAAGGTCTGGTTGTTGACCGAGTACACGCCGATACCGCAGAACACCAGGATGGCCGGGTACAGGAAGCGGTAAGGCACGGTCAGCAGCTTCACCCACACGCCGATCATCGGCAGGTTCAGGATGATCAGCATCAGGTTGCCGATCCACATCGAGGCGATCAGGCCCCAGAACAGCGCGGGGTTGCTGGTCATGACCTGGGGACCCGGCTGGATGTTGTGGATGGTCATCGCGCCCACCATCAGCGCCATCACGGCGTTGGGCGGAATGCCCAGCGTCAGCAGCGGGATGAAGGAGGTCTGCGCCGCGGCGTTGTTGGCCGATTCCGGACCTGCCACGCCTTCGATGGCGCCCTTGCCAAACTCATGTGCGTACTTGGAGGTCTTCTTTTCCAGCGAGTAAGCTGCGAACGAAGCCAGTGCCGCACCGCCGCCCGGCAGGATGCCCAGCGCGGAGCCCAGGAACGTGCCGCGAAGCACTGCCGGGATCATGCGACGGAAGTCTTCCCTGGTCGGCCAGAGGTTGGTGACGCTGTCGGTGAAGGTCTCGCGGGCTTCCTTCTGCTCCAGGTTCGCGATGATTTCCGCGAAGCCGAACATACCCATGGCCAGCGCGACGAAGTCGATGCCATCGGTCAGCTCGGGGATGTCGAAGGAGAAGCGTGCGGCGCCCGAGTTCACGTCGGTACCGATCAGGCCCAGCAGCAGGCCCAGCACGATCATCGCCACGGCCTTGGGCAGCGAGCCCGAAGCCAGCACCACGGCGCCGATCAGGCCCAGGCACATCAGCGAGAAGTACTCGGCAGGACCGAACTTGAACGCCAGTTCCGACAGCGGCGTAGCAAACGCGGCCAGGATCAGCGTCGCCACGCAGCCGGCAAAGAAGGAACCCAGGCCGGCGGTGGCCAATGCCACGCCCGCTCGTCCCCGCCGTGCCATCTGATAGCCATCGATGGTGGTCACCACCGACGACGATTCACCCGGCAGGTTCACCAGGATAGCGGTGGTGGAGCCACCATACTGTGCGCCGTAGTAAATACCGGCCAGCATGATCAGCGCGGCCACCGGGGGCAGCGTGTAAGTCACCGGCAGCAGCATGGCGATGGTGGCCAGAGGCCCCAGGCCCGGCAGCACGCCGATCAAGGTACCCAGCACACAGCCCAGGAAGGCGTATGCCAGGTTCTGCAACGAAAGCGCCGTGGAAAAGCCCAAGGCAAGATGGTCAATCAATTCCATATGGCCGACTCCTTAACCAGTAATGAAAGCAGGCCACACCGGCATCTGCAGGTTGATGCCGTACACGAAGGCGCCCATGCTGATCAGCACCAGGACGATCGCGTTCAATACCGCGCCCTTCCAGCTGAACTCATGGCTGGCCATCGACGACACCAGCACCAGCACGAACACCGACAACACCATGCCGAGCGGCTTGAGCAGCAGGCCGAACAGCACCACCGAACCCAGAATCCACAACAGGGTCTTCAAGTCCCAGCGGGCGAGCTGGTCAGCTTCACCCTTTTTCGATACCGAGCCGATCAGCACGAATGCACCGAGCACGGCGAGTACCAGGCCGAGTAGAAACGGAAAATATCCGGGGCCCATCTTGGCGGCTGTTCCCATGGAATAGCCGCGGGCGACCCAGGAAAAGCACAATCCGACCAGAATGAACATCAGGCCGGAGGCAAAGTCCTTTTGGCTGCGTATGCGCAAAACGATTCTCCTCAAAGTACGTGAAAGCAGTGCCCCTCCGCTCGCAGGCTCTTTGCATGCGGAGGTAGTCCGTTCGGCAGGAAAAAATAGTGTCCCTGCAGGATGGAACGAACATTAGAGAGGCGATCTTTCAGCTTGCTTTCATTTGTCTTGGTTTAGGGGTATTCACCGATACGTGATCCGTTTCATCATCGGGAATAAATATCACGTTGTGATGTATTTAAACGAAACGAAGGCACGACAAAAGAAAGCGGGGGGATCGCATGGGTCACTGGCGCGAACGCGCCAGCGTGCCGGCGGCCAACGGACGCGCGCCGGAGCAGAAGAAAATCAGGACAAGAAAGCACGGACGGGAGCGCGTCCGCTTTGCCTACGCACGGCACAATGCCACAGGCAACTTTCGATTGCCTTTCACCTGGGCATCCTGGGCAAATTGCGGCGAGCCGGGCGACCTGCGCATCACCTTGCACCGCCTTGCACCGCCGAAATCGGCAGCGTTCGGCCTCAGTCGGCGCCCTGCTTCGACATCTCGCGGGACGCGTCCGCCAGCGCCTGCTCGCCGGCGGCGGCACCAGCACCGGCCATGCTCAGGGCTTCCTCGCACGGCGTGCCCATGCTGGTATCGGGCGCCTGGGGCGCAAACTCCGTTTCCGGGGCCGGCCAGGGCGCGACCGGCAGGATATGGGCGGCGCGCCAGTTGCCGAAGCGGTAATACGCCACCGCCAGCGTGACCGAGACCACCGAGCCCAGCGGAAAGCTCCACCAGATCGCGTCGGCGCCGATGGTGCGCTCGAGCACCCAGGCAAATGGCAGGCGCACCACCCACATCGACAGGAACAGGATCACCAGCGGGGCCATCACCGCGCCGGTGGCGCGCACGGTGCCGAACAGCACGATGGTGAAGCCGAACAGGATGAAGGACCACAGCACGATGGCATTGATATGCTGCGCAATGCCGATGGCCGTGCCGTCATCGGGCAGGAACAAGCCCAGCGAGTGACGGTTGAACAGGTAGATCAGGGCAACCAGCGCACCGGTCATCATCAGGTTGAACAACAGCCCCACGCGCGTGATGCGTGTCACGCGATCCCACAGCCCGGCGCCCACGTTCTGCGCCACCATTGACGACACGCTGGCGCCAACCGCCAGCGCGGGCATCTGCACGTACGTCCACAACTGCGAGGCCACGCCATAGGCGGCGGTGGTCTGCGAGCCGTAGCGATTGACCAGCGACATCATCACGATCGCCGACGACGAGATCACCACCATCTGCAGCCCCATGGGCAAGCCCTTGGCCACCAGCGCGCGCAGGATCGCGATATCGGGCCTCAGGTAGGCGAGCTGGTGGCGCCGCAGCGCCAGGAAGTGGTGGCGGCGGTAGAGCACGATCAGCATTGCGGCCAGGCTCGCCAACTGCGCGATCAGCGTGGACAGCGCCGAGCCTGCGATGCCGAGCTCCGGGAACGGGCCGATGCCAAAGATCAGCAGCGGGTTGAGCACCACGTCCAGCCCCACCGACAACAGCATGAAATAAAACGGCGTGCGCGAATCTCCCGCGCCGCGCAGCGTCATCATCACGAAGTTGTAGAAATACATGAAGGGCAGCGCCAGGAAGATGATGCGCAGGTAGCTGATGGCAAGCGCCCTGGCATCGGCCGGCGTGCCCATCGCGGCAAGGATGTCGGGCGTGAAGGCGTAGCCCAGCGCCGCCGCCAAGACCGACAGCAGGACGAAGAAGGTGGTGCTGGTGCCCACCACGCGGCGCGCCTCGACCAGGTCGCGCGCGCCCACGGCTTGCCCGATCATGATGGTGTTGGCCATGCTGATGCCGAACACCACGCCGAGCAGGAAGAACAGGATGATATTGGCGTTTGAGGTGGCTGTCAGCGCCGCCTCGCCGAGGAAATGCCCGACCCACACGGAATTGATCGATGCGTTGAGCGACTGCAGGATATTGCTGCCCAGCACCGGTAGCGAAAACAGCAGCAACGTGCGGCCGATCGGGCCCGTGGTCAGCTGGGCATTGGATTTTGTTGGCATGTTCGAGGAGGGTCTCGTGTTCTTATCGCGTTCTTATCGTGCTCTTGTTGCGCCTGGGATCGTCCGGAAACGCGGGGCAATGCAATGCGCAATGCCCACGTTCGCCACTATGTCACACCTTGCTGACAGCCCTTGTCGGTAGCCGTCTGTCAGACAGAAAGCCAATTGTAAGCAGTTGTTTGGATCGGGGCACGGGCTCCGTGCGCGAGGAGTCAAACGTTTACGAAACGCAATACACAAGTGGCCCTTGGTGTCTCCCAGAGCAGCCATCGCGGTGTTCCCACGATGGCGTCCAAGTGCCGTTTTCATCCACAAACCGTGAGGTCCAAGATGACGAAGATGACGAAGACCAAGCCGATTCGCTTTTTGCAAGCGTCCACCACCCTGGCCGCTGGCCTGCTATGTGCGGCTGCCTTTGCCCAGACGCCTGCCGTGCCTGCCATGCCTGCCGATAGCGGCAACGCCGCGGTGCCAGCCGGCACGACACAGATCGAGCCGCCGAAGGACCCGCTGGTCCAGCGCCGCGATGCCAACAAGCAGGCCTCGGACGAATACAAGACCAAGAAGAAGGCTGCCAAGACAGAGTACAAGCAGGACGTGAAGTCCGCCAAGCAGCAAAAGAGCGCCGAGAAGAAGGCCAACAACGACACCATGAAGCAGGAGATGTCGGCCACGCCCACCGACGCGCAGAAGAACTAAGCGCGTACGGCCGCGTACTTGCTGCTTGCCCCTTTACCCCTTTACCCCTTTACCCCTTGCCCCTTACGGGCAACCACGATAAAACGCCCCGCCTCTCCCAAGGAGGCGGGGCGTTTTATCGTGGTGATCGCTTGAACCGCGGCGCCGTTGGGAGAGCCATCGGGCGCAATTTCCGGGTCTGTTGCATCTCCGGGTAGAATCCCGCGTTAGGTGCAAACTAGATCACATTAGGAAAAGATCCGTGGATATCAATGGCAACGCATTGACAGGTGCTCAGCTGGAACAGTTACTGGATCGCCTCGAAGCCGATCTCGAGGAAGGCAATTCAAGCGAAGCCGCTGATTTGCTGGCCAGATTGCGCGCCAAGCCTCTGCGGGCCGATTCCCTTGAGTCCATCGACCGGCTGCATACGCTCTGGATGCGCGCGGGGGATCCGGCGGCTGCGCTGGCGGTGGTCAACGCAGACGGCGCCGGCACGCTGGAAGCCACGCCGCGCGAAGCGCAGGCCGAACTGCGCATGCACCTGGCGCTCTACCGCCTCCAGATAGCCAACCACGTCAACGACGAAGAGAGCATCCAGCGTGCCCTTGCAGAAATGCGCGCCATCGTGGCAGGGATGCCGGAGCTGAATGCGGACCGATACCGGCAGCTTCGCGTGTTCGATAGCCTGGAGCTGCGCAAGCTGGGCATTGCGCTGGAGACGATTGACCTGCGCCATGCATTGAACGTGGCCATCGCTGAACGTGCGCCGTTCCGTGCATGGGACCTCGCCGACTATCAGCGGCGGCGCGCCTGGGCGCTGACGCGCCATGACAGCAACGACGAGGCCCGCGCAGCGGCTGGCGCGGCCATCCTGGCGCTGCAGACGGCCGACGCGGAACAGGACGTCGACGACAACGACTGGCTGCGCCTGGGCAGCGCCCTGATCGGCATCGCGCCCGAGCGCCTTGCCGACTTCCAGCAGGCCGCGAGGGCCCTGACAGCGCAGCAGTCCTTGCCGCAGCGCCGTGAGCTGGAAGTCAGGCTGTCCCGGCTCGCGGCGCGCGCCTTGTACGCGCAAGGCGATTTGCCCGGCGCACTGGACGCCTGCTCCGCCGCGCGCCATAGCCTGTCGTCGAACGGAAGCGATGACTTCATCGAATACGAGCTGCCGTGGCTGATGGAAGCCCAGCGCATTGACGATGCCGGGCGCCGGGCGTTCCTGCACATCTATCAGGTCGAGGACGAGATGTGGGACGGCGCCGCGCAGCTGGTTCACGCGCGGCTGGCCGATGCGGCCGACGGCTCGGCCTGGTGGCCATTGTGCGCCATGCGGGCTTGCAATACGGAAGAAACGCTGGTGGCCTTCCTGTCGAAGGCGCAAGAGGGCGAAGAGGATCTGCGGACCCTCTCCCCGACGCATGAAGCGCTCTTTGGCGCCGTGGGTGAGCAAGTGGATGCGCAGGCCTTGCAAGCGGTATTCGACGCAGCGCGCGCACTGGCCGAGCAGCGTTCGCCGGGCCACCCATGGATCGCGCGATTGGCGGCAGTCCACGACGGCGCGGCGGGCCGCATCGATGCCACTACGCAAGCTGCGCGGCTGTACGCGGCGGCGCAGGAAGGTGGCATGGAGGACAACCGCACGGCCTATGCCCTGTTCGAGGCACGGGTGCAATCGCTTGGGGTCATCCAGACGCTGAAGCTGCCGGCCTTCTCGCTGCCGAGCGGGCTGTGGGCGTACAACTTCGGGGGCGCGCTTGGCGATTTGCTCGCGGAACACCTGGACCGCGTCCCCGCCGAGTCGCGCAACGAAACCTACAGCGATTTCATCAAGCTGCAGATTGCCGCCTACGAACAAGGGCAGGCATGCCTGGAACGCTATTTCGAGAGCGGCGCCGGCCATCCGTACGATGCCTGCGCGCACCTCTACTCCATGCTGTGCAACAACCTGGCCATCATCTACCGGTACGACGAGCGGCGCTATGAGGATGCCGTCGAGTTGCACAAGCGCGGCATCGCTGCCAGCCCGTTTGCCGAACACTACGCCGGCCTGCTGAGCGTGCGGATCGCCGTGCAGGATGCCGAGGGGATCATCAGCGCCGCCGAGCAGCTCTGGCACTACGCCGCCGAGTTTGGCTACAGCCGGCATGACCCCAACGAGTACCTGAGCGAGGTGTCGCAGGCCCTGTACAAGCTCGATCGCGACCGCGAGATTCCCATCTGGGTGGAGCGCCTGGTGAAATGGGAGCGGGAAGAAGGCCAGGACGATAGCAAGCTGTCGAGCAGGGACCTGGGCGTGCGCCTGCAAATGGCGTTCAACCTGGCGCATCACTGCCCGGAGGAAGCCGCGGCCCTGTGGAGCCGCATCGCGCGCCACGTCGATGGTTGCTCGGAATCCTGGATGGTCAGCCTGGCGGCCGACACGCTCAGCGGGCTGAAGCGCCACGCCGAGGCGGCCGCGCTCTACGAGCGTGCCATCGCACTCAATCCGCGCAGCAACGAATACGAGCTCGCCGATGTCAAGGCGATGGAGGAAAAAGTGGCGCTCTACCGCACGCAAGCCAACCCCGCCGGCAAGAGCAAGAGCTGGTGGCAAGTCTGGAAATGAGTACCGCCAGGCGGACGACGGGCTACGCGCCGCGCAACGCGCTCAATGCCGGCGCCCTGAAGGCGGGCATCGCCGCGCGCAGCCAGGCGCGCGGCGACGATGCGGCGGTGCGCGCCTGGCTGCTCAACCACTTCTATCGCCATCTCGTCGCCAACTTCGAGCCGGCCATCAAGATCGATTCGCTCGACGCTGCGCGGCAGGCCCTGAGATCCGAGGCGATGCCGGCGTGGGTGGCGGCGCGCTTTGGCGCGCCGGCCAAGGCGAGCGGCGGCGAGGCAGCAACGCCACCGGCCCCGGTCGTCTGGGTGGATCCTGTCGAGCCGCGCCTGCTGGCGCTGGAAGCGCGGCTCGTCGAGTTCCTGACCTCGCGCCAGGGCACCGCGCTCGACGGCAAGCTCGACCGCATCACCTGCCCGCAAGCGCTGGCGCTGTGGGACAAGGAACATGCCGAGATGGCCACGCGCATCGAGCGCGGCTGGCGCCAGAGCCAGCCCGAAGCGCTGCGCACCTTGCTGTCGACGTCGCATGGCGTGTTCGTGGAATTGCTGCCCGACAGCGCGCTGCTGCGCGCGGAAATGGCCTTTGAAAGCTATGTCATGCGGCATTGCCTGGGGCAGTTTTTCGACCGGCGCGCGCTGTCCGGTGGCTATGGCGAGCGCTATGCCGAAGCCGTGGCGCAGCAGCGCCTGCGCTTGCTGAGTTTCCGCGATGCCGGCGGGCAACCGCATATCACCATCAGCGTGCATGTGCTGGCCAGTGGCGCGCTCACCGTCGACCAGGTCAAGGGCAAGCAGAACCGGCCGCCCATCGCGCGCTACGTGCAAGATGTGCTGGCCTGCCTGAACGCCCTGGGTACCGACGAGCAAACCCCGGACGATTGCATCGCCATCGGCGTGGTGCGCACGCCAGCCGGCTGGGCGCGCATTGAAGACGTCGCCGACGCCACGACGCAGACCCGGTTGGTCGCCCGGTACCCACAACTCTTTGTCAGGCTCCGCGCGCCGACGCCAATGGTGGAGTGGCTGGTCGCCGCGCGCCAGCCTGGCTTGCTGGCGGAGCGGTCGCCGATGGCGGCATCGGTCCGGTATGCCACGCGGCAAACGCCAGGCCCGGGTGACGCCGAGGTGGTTGTCGCCACGGAAGGCGTGCCATGGCCGGACATCTCGCTGTCGCACGCGGCGCAAATCCAGGATTCGCCTTCGCGAGGCATAGCGGAGCGCCAGATCGGATGAATGTCTTCTACCTGCTCCTCGGGGCCTTTGTGCTATGGCGGGTCTACCGCTTCCTCCGCCCCAAGCGTCCCGCCATGTTCACCGGGCGCAAGCAATGGGCATTGACGTTGGCGCAGCCCATGGTCGATGCCACCAACATGACGGGGTTTTTCAACCCCGCCTCGGACCACATGGCCGACGCGGCGCGCGCGTTGTTCCGCGTGCAGTTGCTGCATCAGATGGAGTTCCGCGCCAATGCCACGGATGACGAAGTGCGCCAGCACCTCGCCCAGGTGTTCGAATCGCGGTGGTTTCGCGCCGACCTGCATGCGCTGCTGCCGACCGACGATCCGCGCGCCGCGCTGGCCTTTGCCTGCGTCCGGATGGCATTTTTTGCGCGCAACGTCATGCTGATGGGCTGGATCGAGCCAATGGCCGCTTGGCGCGTGCTCCTGCTCAACGCGCAGCGCGCGCAGGACTGCTTTGCCAGCTGGGAGGATTTCGGCCACGCTTTTATCGCCGGCCGCCAGCAATGGCTTGCCGCATTCCGCGCCGACCCTCTGGGCAAAGCCTTCGATGAAGCCAGCTTGCGCCAGCTGCTGGCACCGCCCAAGGGCGCCTGGGCAGCGTTGGCATGGCCGGACCTGCCGGCGTTCAGCCCGCAGCCGCGCTGAGTCAGCGCTGAGTCAGCGCCTGGACGCCGCCCGGTAGGCGGCGATGCGCGCCTTGAGCCCCGGCCGGGCGGCCGAGCGCACCAGCTCGGCCAGCTGCGCCGCGCGCGCCGCTTCGGCCATGGCGTGGCCGCCCTGCGTGGCGGCCTGGATCGCGGCATGGGTTGGCGCATCCAGCCGGCGCGCACGCTGCGCCAACGTGGCCAGCGCGGCGGCGCGCGCCTCCGGCGCCACCAGATTGCCGGCCATGTCGCAGGCCAGCACTTCCTCGGCCCGGACGGGCCGTCCGCTCGCGATCCAGTCCCGCGCCGTAGCCACACCCACCAGCTGCGCCAGCCGAGCGCTGCCCAGCACCAGGCCGAAGGCCGCGCCGGGGAAAGCCAGCGTGCTGCCCGGCGCGATCCAGTGCTGCTCGCAGGCCGCCATCAGGTCGGCGCCCGCGCCCATGGCGCGGCCCTGGACCAGCGCGACGGTGGTGAAAGGCGCGCCATGCACGCTTTGCAGCAGCAGCTCGACGCGCACGAAACGCGCAAGCAGCGAATCGTCGCTCTCGCTATCCAGCTCACCCAGATCGAACCCCGTGCAGAAATGCGCGCCGGCGCCGTCGATGGCGAGCAAGCGGGTGCCATCGTGGTGGCACGCCAGCACCGCCGCCGCGAGCGCCTCCACCAGCCCGGCTGACAGCGCATTGCCGCGCTCGGGCCGGTTCAGCGTCAATCGGGTGACGTCGCCTTGCTTGTCAATCAGCAGACCGGCTTGTTCCACGTTCACCCCTGCGCCGGCGCTGCCGCCGGCGCCCACAGGTTGGGCACCAGCGCGTTGGAGTAGCCGGATACGAACGGCTTGGTGGCGCCGCTGGCGGCGTCATACACGTGGCGATGGATGCGGCCGATGTTGCCGCCATACAGATGCACGCTGATCGACACCCGGTCGTCATGTGCATTGCGCACGCGGTGCACATCGCCCAGCGTGGGCGAGACCGCGGCCACCTGGCCAGCGCTCAGCACCACGGCATCGCCGTCTTCCACCAGCCGGCCGCCTTCCACGCGGTAGTGCTGGTCCACCTCGGCGCCGCGCAGCATGCCGATCAGGCCCCACACCGTGTGATCGTGCACGGGCGTTTGCTGGCCCGGCCCCCAGACGAAGCTGACCAGCGAAAAACGATCGAGCGGATCGCCATAGAGCAGATGCTGCTGGTAGTAGACAGGATGCGGGCGCGCCATGGCCTCAGGCAGCCAGTCGTCGTGGGCCACCAGTTCGCTCAGCGCGGCGCTGGCTTGCGCGAGGATGTCCGGCTCGCTGCTGCCCTCGCGTTCCGCCTGCGTGACCACGCGGCTGATGGTGGCAACGAACGCGCGCAGCCGATCGATGTTGCCGGTCTTGTCGGTCTTGTCGCTCATGATGATTCCTCTATCTGCCGTTAGCATGACTTGGGGTTTTGTTCCGCGGCTGCGCCACCCGCCTGGTAGCGGGCGCGCACGGCGGCGTTGTGCTCGCCCAGCGCCGGCGGGTCGCGGCGGATCGGCAAGCCCAGCCCGTCGAAACGCAGCGGCGAGGCGAAGGTGCGGGTCTGGTGGCCGCCAGGCAGCGTCAGCGGGCGCACCCACTCCATATGCGCCACCTGCGGATCGTCCAGCGCGGCGGCATAGTCGTTGATGCGCGCATGCGGCACGCCAGCGGCATTGAAGGCGGCAATCCAGTGCGCCACGCCAGCGGTGGCAAAGCGCTCTTCCAGCAGGATCTTCAACGCGGCCTGGTTGGCCGCGCGGTCGCGCGTGGTGGCAAAGCGTGCGTCCTGCGCCAGCGCGGGCAGTGCCACCACGCGCACCACTTCAAGCCACAGCTTCTGGTTGCCCGCGGCGATGGCAAAGTAGCCGTCGGCGGCCTGGAAGGCCTGGTACGGCGCATTGCGCGGATGTGCGGAGCCCAGCTTGGCCGGGCTCCGGCCAGTGCCGAAGTACTCGCTGGTCTGTAGCGCGGCGATGCCGAGCGTGCAGCCGTACATCGGCACATCGATATGCGCGCCCGCGCCGCCGGCCCGCACCCGGGCGAGCGCGCTGGCAATGGCAAAGGCGCCGTACAGCCCCGAAGCAAAGTCCGCCAGCGGCACGCCGCACTTCACCGGCGCGCCATCGGGCTCACCGGTCACGCTCATCACGCCGGCGGCAGCCTGGATGGTGAGGTCGAAGCCGCCCTCGCCTGCGCGCGGGCCGCTCTGGCCGTAGGCGGACACCGAGCAATACACCAGACCTGGCTTTTGCTCGCGAAAGCTGGCGTAGCCCAGCCCGAGCCGGTCCATCACGCCGGGACGGTTGTTCTCGATCACCACGTCGGCATCCAGGATCAGCGCGCGCGCCAGCGCCACATCGGCGCAATCCTTCAGGTTGAGCGCCACCGACTCCTTGTTGCGGTTGAGCGAAGCGAAGTTCTCCGAGAAGCCATCGGACAGCGGCGGCCACTGCCGCAAGGTGTCGCCCTCGGGCGCTTCCACCTTGATCACCTCGGCGCCCATGTCGGCCAGCAGCATGCCGCAAAAGGGCCCGGCGGCAACGGTACAGAATTCCACGACCCGCACGCCTTGCAACGGCAGGTCCGGTTGGGCGAGATCACGCATGGGAAGCATCCACAGGGAAAGAGAGAGGCGCGGCGCCGTGAATCAGCCGCCCTCCTGGGCAGGCTGCCGGCCGCGCTGCGACGACGTGCTGCAACGATTATAGGGAGTTGCAAAATACGATACTATCGTTCCACATTTGAGAACAGGGTTGCGCCATTCGCATTAAGGCATCGCTTCAATGAACCAATGAACAACACCTTGATCAAGGGCCTCGGCGTGATCGAGTTGCTGGCGCACAGCGACCGCCCGCTGGGCCTCACCGAGATCGCCGCCCGCCTGGGCCTGGCCAAGAGCAATGTGCACCGGCTGCTGCAAGCGCTGACCGAGCTCAACTATGTGATCCGCGACGCCTCCGGCACCGGCTACAGCGCGTCCATCAAGCTCTGGGAGCTGGGCTCGGCGGTGCTCTCGCGGCTGGACCTGCGCCGCCATGCCCAGGCGCGGATGGACAAGCTGATGCACGCCAGCGGCGAGAGCGTGCACCTGTCCGTGCTGGACCGCGCCGAGGTGGTCTACGTGCACAAGATCGACAGCCCCAACCCCGTGCGCGCCTATACCCAGATCGGCGGGCGGGCGCTGGCGCACTGCGTGGCCACCGGCAAGGCGATGCTGGCCTTCCAGCCGGACACCGCGTTGCAGCGCATGTTCAGCACGCTGGCGCCGTCCACACCCAACAGCATCGTCGAGCCCGAGCGTTTCCTGCGGGAAATGGCCAAGGTGCGCAAGCAGGGCTATGCGGTCAACCGCGGCGAGTGGCGCGAGACCGTCTACGGCGTGGCCGCGCCGATCTGCGACGGCAACGGGCACGTCATCGCCGCCATCGGGCTGTCGGGGCCCGCCGAACGGTTCAGGCCACACAAGATCAAGGGCTTTGCCGCGCTGGTGCTGAACGCGGCCACGGAGATCTCCGATGACCTGGGCGGCGGCAACCGGCACAATGCGCTAGCGCTGGCTACGCGCAGCATGGTGGCGATGCGGCGCGGGTGAGCCCCGGGGCATCAGCCATGCTTCCTGAGTCCATCAGCGCGCGCGGCCGGTGGCCTTTGCGGCACTTGGCCCCGCCCCCTCGGAAACGCCGGCGCCTGCCGATGCACAAAACCGGCCGACGCGTTAAGCTTGCGGTTTGGCCGCCGCGCCCAGGCGCGGCATCCCCCACCGCGGCGGCACCGGCTGCGCTTGTCGCACGCAACCTTCTTCAGGAGAAAGGCATGTACCAGGATCTCGCCCTCTACATCGACGGGGAATTCGTCAAGGGAGGGGACCGACGCGAGCAAGACGTCATCAACCCCGCCACCCAGGAACTGCTGGGCAAGCTGCCGCATGCCAACCGCGGCGATCTGGACCGCGCCCTGGCCGCCGCGCAGCGCGCCTTTGAAAGCTGGAAAAAGACCTCGCCGCTGGAGCGCTCCAAGATCCTGCGCCGCGTGGCGGAACTGACCCGCGAGCGCGCCAAGGACATCGGCCGCAACATCACGCTGGATCAGGGCAAGCCGCTGGCCGAAGCCATCGGCGAAGTCATGATCTGCGCCGAGCACGCCGAATGGCACGCCGAGGAATGCCGCCGCATCTACGGCCGCGTGATCCCGCCGCGCCAGCCCAACGTGCGCCAGATCGTGGTGCGCGAGCCGATCGGCGTGTGCGCTGCCTTTACGCCGTGGAACTTCCCCTTCAACCAGGCGATCCGCAAGATGGTCTCGGCCATCGGCGCCGGCTGCACGCTGATCCTCAAGGGGCCGGAAGACTCGCCCAGCGCGGTGGTCGCGCTGGCCCAGCTGTTCCACGATGCAGGCCTGCCCCCGGGCGTGCTGAACATCGTCTGGGGCGTGCCGGGCGAGATCTCCACCTACCTGATCGAATCGCCGATCGTGCGCAAGATCTCGTTCACCGGTTCGGTGCCGGTGGGCAAGCAGCTGGCCGCGCTGGCCGGCGCCCACATGAAGCGCGTGACCATGGAGCTGGGCGGGCACTCGCCGGTGCTGGTGTTTGACGACGCCGACATCGAGCCCGCAGCGGAAATGCTGGCGCGTTTCAAGCTGCGCAACGCCGGCCAGGTATGCGTGTCGCCCACGCGCTTCTACGTGCAGGAAAAAGCCTACGACAAGTTCCTGGCGCGCTTTACCGAGGTGATCGGCTCGATCAAGGTTGGCGACGGCCTGGACGACGGCACCCAGATGGGGCCGCTGGCGCACGAGCGCCGCATTGCCTCGATGGAGCAGTTCCTGGACGACGCCAATCATCGCGGCGGCAAGGTGGTGGCGGGCGGCAAGCGCATCGGCGACAAGGGCTTCTTCTTTGCCCCGACCGTGGTCACCGACCTGCCCGACGACGCCAAGCTGATGGTCGACGAGCCCTTCGGCCCGGTGGCGCCGGTGACGCGCTTCAAGGACGTGGAAGAAGTGCTGCGCCGCGCCAACAGCCTGCCGTTCGGCCTGGCTTCGTACGTGTTCACCAACTCGCTGAAGACCGCGACGGTGGTGTCCAACGGCCTGGAAGCCGGCATGGTCAACATCAACCATTTCGGCATGGCGCTGGCCGAGACGCCGTTCGGCGGCATCAAGGATTCCGGCATCGGCAGCGAAGGCGGCCAGGAAACCTTCGATGGCTACCTGGTGACCAAGTTCATCACGCAGGCCTGATAGGCCTGATGTACCGTCCCGGTACCGTCCTGGCCGGGCAACCGCCCGGCCAGGAAAACTTGGTTGGCAACAGCTAGCGAGTGCGCGAACCAGGCCTACTTCCCCCGGGCCTTGTGGTAGTCCTCGGCAAAATCCTTCCACTGCGCCTGCGCCATCTCGCAGCCATGCCGTGCCAGCCGCAGCACCGGCGCGCGCCAGCGCGAACCGGCAGCGAACTCCTGCAATGTCTCGATCCGATCGGCGGCTTCATGTCCGCAGCCGCGCAAGTGCGCCCAGGCTGCCGAGCGCGCCATCGTGAGAAGCACCTCGTTCAGGTTGGCGCGATCGGTGTGAGGCCCAAGGTTGACCCGGTCAGCCGTAGGTTGCAGGCTCTTGACGATGTAGGACGGGTCTCCAGCCCGAGCACCCATCGCAACCGCCGAGAGCAGCGCTGGCGAAGCCGCCTGCATGGCGTGCTGGATATGCGCCACGCGCGACGCATCGCTGCCCCAGGCCGGCTGCTTGCCATAGGGCAAGCCTTGCCAGGCGCTGGGCGCGGCGCGCTTGATGTCGATCAGGCGCTGGGCGGTGGGCGTGTCCGGCCCATGCGCGAGCACCACATAGCGCTCCAGCCCCAGGCTGCCGACGCCCGCCACCCGCCGCGCGGCGTCATCGGCCACGAACCGGCCGTGATGGGACTGCTGCGCGAACTCGCGCAGGATGGCGCCAGCGCGCTTGCGCTCGCCCTTGAGCGGGGCCAGCGCATGGGCATTGTCGATCAGCAGGCGCCGTTCGCCGCCACGCCGCACGGTGCGCGCCGCCAGGACCTCGCCGCGGCGGCGGCGTTTCACGCGGCGCAGCAGCGTCGCCACCATGCCGGTGGCGGTGGCGCGCTCCACCCAGCGCGGCTTGCCGCTGGCCAGCACCGCCGCGTAGGTATCGAGCATGCGCTCGGCACCCGCGCGTGCGTCTGCATCCGACAGGCCGAGCTGCGGCGCCGCGATCATCAGGCTGGACAGCAGGCGCACCAGGTCCACCGTCAGCGGCGCAACCATCGCGTCGTCGAAGTCGTTCAGGTCGAAATAAACCAGGCCGTTGTCGCCCTTGAAGCTGCCCAGGTTCTCCAGATGGAGATCGCCGCAGACATAGGTGGTGGGTGCTTCCATCAGCGCGGCCTCGGTGCCTACTGAAGCCGCGTAGAGGTGGTTGGTGCCACGCAGGAAGGCGAACGGATCGGCGGCGATGGCAGCGAGCTTGCGGGTCAGCCGCTCGGGATCGCGGCCATGGTTATAGATCAGGATGGCTTCCGTAGCTGGGTGCATGGTTTCCTCAGAGTGGCGGGCAACCGGGCAAGTGTACCCGGATGGCGCGCACGGAACATGCACCGCACGCGCGGGCACGCTCAGCGGAAGAAAACGCCGCGCAAGAGGAACGTGTAGTCCGCCTCGGCCGCCATCAGGCCCACCAGCACCAGCAGGCAGAGCGGCGGCAGCAGGATGGCGCAGATCAGCGCCAGCCGCTCCCAGGCCATGTGCATGAACACGGCCACGATCAATCCGGCCTTCATCAACATGAAAAGCAGGATCAGGGTCCAGCGCAGATAGCCCTCGAAATGGAAGTAGTCCACCAGGTACGACATCGTGGACAGCACGAACAACAGTGCCCAGATCTTCAGGTACAGGCCAATGGGATGTTGCTGCCCATGCTGCTGCCCGTGCGCTTGCCCGTGGGGCAGATCGCCGTGCGAGCCGGCAACGGCGGGGGCCTGGGCGGGCACTTCGGGAGATGGGGTCGACGCAGCCATGAGGGGCCTCACCAGAGATAGAACAGCGCGAAGATAAACACCCACACCAGGTCCACGAAGTGCCAGTAGAGCCCGGCGATCTCCACGATCTGGTAGTTGCCCGTGCGCTCGTAGCGGCCCCGCAGCACCTTGGTGGCGACGATCAGCAGGTAGATCACGCCGCAGCTCACATGCAGGCCATGGAAGCCGGTGATCATGAAGAAGGCAGAGCCGAACTGCGGCGCCCCCATCGGGTTGCCCCACGGGCGCACGCCCTCGGTCACGATCAGCTTGGTCCATTCGAAGGCCTGCATGCTGACGAAGGCCACGCCGAACAGCGCCGTGGCAAGCATGAGCAACGCGCATTTCACGCGATCGCGCCGGTAGGCGAAGTTGACGGCCATCGCCATCGTCCCGCTGCTGCTGATGAGCACGAAGGTCATGATGGCAATCAGCAGCAACGGCACCTCGGTGCCACCCACCTTGAGCCCGAATACGATGCTGGGATTCGGCCAGGGCGCCGTGCTGGCGATCCTGACCGTCATGTACCCGGTCAGGAAGCAGCTGAAGATGAAGGTGTCGGACACCAGGAAGATCCACATCATCGCCTTGCCCCACGACACCTTGAAGGCCTGCTGGTCCGAGGACCAGTCGGCCACCAGCCCGCGCAAGCCGGTCACCGCCGGTGCGGATGAAGTGGGTAGCGAAGACATGGGCACGTCTCCTTCGAGAATCAGCCGGGCCGCCTAGCCGCGGCCGCAGATAAAGCGAACAAACTCCGGCGTGAGCCAGCCAAGCGCGGCCAGCAGCACCAGCCACACGGCCAGCAGGAAATGCCAGTAGCGCGCGCACAGGCGAATGCGCAGCGCGCTGCCCGGCCCGGCGCGCATGGCCATCGCCCAGCCGGCCAGGCCGCCCAGCACGTGCAGGCCATGCATCGCGGTCAGCAGGTAGAAGAAGCTGCCGGACGGGTTATTGGCAGGCACCACGTGGATGGCGAGCAGGGCCTGCCATGCCCACAACTGCGACGCCACGAACGCCGCCGCGGCCAGCCCCCCGAAGCACAGCGCGCGGTGCGCCACCGAGACACGCCCGGCGCGGGCCGCGCGCGCGGCCACCAGCATCACCCCGCTCCCCGCAGCCAGCAAGGCCGTGGACAGCCAGACCTGCCACGGCAACGCCACGGCGTGCCAGTCAGGCGAATCCATGCGCATGGCATACGCGGCGATAAACAATGCAAACAGCGAGCTCACCACGCCCATGAACACCCACAGCCCGATGCTGGCCGGCGCGGGCCCCGCGCGCTGCCTGCCCACATCGCCGGGGCCGGGGCCCGGGCGCCGCTCGCCGTCGGCACCGGCGCGATAGACCAGGTTCGCGTTCATGCCACGGCTCCATGGCTGGTATGTGGTTCGGGCTCGGCGCCCCCGGCCTCGGGTGGCGCGTTCTGCGCGATGAAATCCTCGCTTGCGCCCGGCACGCTATAGGCATAGGCCCAGCGATGCACCACCGGCTGCTCCGCGCCCCAGTTGCCGTGCACGGGCGGCGTATCCGGCGTCTGCCACTCCAGCGAGGCCGCGCGCCAGGGATTGGACCCTGCCAGCCTGCCGTGCCTGAGGCTCCAGGCCAGGTTGACGATGAACAGCAACTGCGCCGCGGCCACGACAAACGCCGCCACGGAGATATAGGCGTTCATGGTGTGTGCCGACTCGGGGATGAAGGCGTAGTTGTCATAGGCGTAATAGCGCCGCGGCATGCCAAGGATGCCCAGGTAGTGCATCGGGAAGAAGATGGCATAGGTGCCGACGAACGTCACCCAGAAATGAATGTGCCCCAGCTTGTCGTTGAGCATGCGGCCGGTGACCTTGGGGTACCAGTGATAGATCCCGCCAAACACCACCAGGATCGGCGAAACGCCCATCACCATATGGAAGTGCGCGACCACGAAATACGTGTTCGACAACGGAATGTCCACGCTGACATTGCCCAGGAACAGCCCGGTCAGCCCGCCGATCACGAAGGTGCTGATAAAGGCGATGGCAAACAGCATCGGCACCGAGAAATGGATGTCGCCCCGCCACAGCGTGATGACCCAGTTATAGACCTTGATGGCGGTGGGAATGGCAATGATCAGCGTGGTGGTGGCAAAGAAGAAGCCGAAGTACGGGTTCATCCCGCTCACGAACATATGGTGCGCCCACACCACCACCGACAGCACGCCGATGGCCAGGATGGCCCACACCATGGTGCGATAGCCGAAGATGCTCTTGCGCGAATGCACGCTGACGAGGTCGGAGACGATGCCGAACGCCGGCAACGCGACGATGTACACCTCCGGGTGGCCGAAGAACCAGAACAGGTGCTGGAACAGCAACGGGCTGCCGCCCTTGTAGTTGAGCTGCTGGCCCAGCGACACGATCGCCGGCATGAAGAAGCTTGTGCCCAGCGTGCGGTCCAGCAGCATCATCACGCCCGACACGAACAGCGCCGGAAAGGCCAGCAGCGCCAGGATGGTGGCCATGAAGATGCCCCACACGGATAGCGGCATGCGCATCATCGTCATGCCCTGCGTGCGGGCCTGCAGCACGGTGGTGACGTAGTTGAGCCCACCCATGGTAGCGGCCGCGATGAAGATCAGCAGCGACACCAGCATCAGGATGATGCCCCACTCATAGCCGGGCGTGCCCGGCAGGATGGCCTGCGGCGGATAAAGCGTCCAGCCGGCGCCGGTGGGCCCGCCCGGTACGAAGAAGCTCGACAGCAGCACCAGCACCGAGAGGAAGTAGACCCAGAAGCTCAGCATGTTGAGGTACGGGAACACCATGTCGCGCGCCCCCACCATCAGCGGGATCAGGTAATTGCCGAAGCCGCCGAGAAAGAGCGCCGTGAGCAGGTAGATCACCATGATCATCCCGTGCATGGTCACGAACTGGTAGTAGCGGTTGGCATTGATAAACGTGAAGTGCCCGGGGAAACCCAGTTGCAGGCGCATCAGGTTGGAGAGCACCACGCCGATCAGCCCCACGAAAATGGCAACCAGCGTGTACTGCACGGCGATTACCTTGTGGTCCTGGCTCCAGATGTAGCGGGTAAAGAAGCTCTGCGGTCCGTCGTGGGCGGCCTCGTCGGCGTATGCCATTGCACTCCCTCCTGTAGCCTTCCTTGCAACCTGCGTGCGACCTACCTGGCCGCAGCGCCCGACGCGGCGCCCGCCTGCGTTGCCGCGCCGGGCGCGCCGTTGGCGCGGATGTAGGCAATCAGCGCGCTCACCTCCTCGTCGCTCAAGGCCATCTTCGGCATGAGCGGGCCGAAGCCCTTGACCAGCCGCGCTTGCGGATCGGTGATCTCGACCTTCAGGTAAGCATCGTCGACCTTCGCGCTGCTGCCGTCGGCAAAGGTGCCGATGCTGCCATACAAGCCCTTCCAGCTTGGCCCCACGCCAACGGTGCCATCGATGCTGTGGCAACCCACGCAGCCCTTGCTCTGCGCCAGCGCGCGGCCCTGCTCGACGAGCGTATCGGCTGCCGGCGCGCCAGCGGGCGCAGCCGCCGCCGCTGCCGCCGCGGGGGGCGTCTTCACCATGGTCAGCGCGAACGTCGGCTGGCGCGCGAGCCATGCCTGGAACGCCGCCTCGTCCTCCACCACCACGTGGCCACGCATGTTGTAGTGGCCAACCCCGCACAGTTGCGCGCACAGGATCTCGAACGTGCCCGCCTTGGTCGGCGTAAACCAGAACGACGTGACAGTGCCTGGCACCATGTTCATGCGGGCGCGAAACGGCGGCACGTAGAAGTCGTGGAGCACGTCCTTGGAGCGCAGCAGCACCTTGACCGGGCGATTCAGCGGCAGATGGACTTCCTGGCCGGCAACGATGATGTCGTCCTGCCCGCGCGGGTCGTCCGGGTTCACGCCGAGCGGGTTGGCGGGGGTGACAAAGCGCGGGTCCGAGGTACCGAGCTGGCCGCCCCGGCCGGGGAAGCGAAAGCCCCACTGCCATTGCTGGCCCACCACCTCCAGAACCATGGCGTCGCCGGGTGGGCGCACGTACTCAGCATAGACGAACAGGCCCGGCGCCAGCAGCGCGATCACCCCAAGCGTGGTGCCCGCGATCAGCCACAGCTCCAGCTTGCTGTTCTCCGGCTGATAGGCCGCGCGCGCGCCGTCGCGATGGCGGTAGCGCCAGACGATGTAGGCGACGAACAGGTTGATGATGACGAAGAAGATGCCGGTGATGACCAGCGTGATGGTCAGCGTGTCGTCCATCTGCTTCCAGTTGGAGGCAAGCGGCGTCGCCCACCACGGGCTCACGAAATGGAAGAGCACCGAGGCAACGACGATGATCACGATTGCAATGGCTATCGCCATACCGACCCTCCCGCTTGCGTACAGAAGGTTGCAAACTACACGCAAGCTGAGATAAGACTAGTGCATCTGGTCCGCCACCGGCAAGGCGGCCTTGACAGCGCTTTGGGTGCGATGCCACACATAATCGGCCCCGCCGCGCGCCACTGGCGGCAAAACAAAAAGCGGCGGAGAAAGCCGAAGCTCTCATCCGCCGCCGCCGGCCCGCACGGCCCGTGTAGTGGCAATGCGCGGGTCAAAACCGCTAAGCCGCGCTGGTATCTCCTCCGGTCTGCGTGCTCAGTGAGATACATCCTTGCTTTCGAGCTTCCAGTAGGCAATGGCCGCGGTCATGCCGAAGATCATGTGGCCAACCAGCGTGTGCCAGCCACGCGCATCGGCGAACCAGGTGAAGAAGTGCGTCATGCCGTAGAAGTTGAGCAGGTACACGGCAATGCCGAATACCGCGCCGGTAAGCAATGCCAGGCCCGTGCTCGAGTCCAGGTGAAACGGCGCGATGATGGCCCCCAGGATCATGCCCAGCACCGCGCCGAGCACAAAGTGGATCATCAGCGCCGCGGCCACGGTACCCACGCTGAACAACGAAGTCTGGAGCACGTCCTGCCCCATCAGGATCGCCGCGATCATCCGCGTCGTGCCCCACGGGTTGATGCCCGCCACCATCGTCGACCAGAACAGCTCAATCACCATCAGCAGCGCCCCGGCCGCCAGCCCCGACACCGCTGCCGCGGTCCAGTCTGGCATGCGGCGCACGTAGTGGTGCGATTGCATGTGAAGTTCCATAGCCACCTCCGGATATGCTGTTTCACCGCCGCTTTCGCCGCGGTTGCTCTGCCGTTGCTCTGCTGTTGCGCTTGATATACGCAAGCTGCGACCTGACTGCTGATGCGGCCTGCATATCTGCACAGCATAGGACACGCCGGCCTGATCGTTTGACCGCACACGCGCAAATAAGTGCTGGAGGTGGGACCGGCGCCACGTTGGCGCCGCAACGTGGCGCGCGGGTGGCAGGATCGGTACTTGGCGGGCAGCGAGCCGCTCAGGCGGCGCTGGCCAGCGCACCGGTGGCCGCCGCGAGTGTCGCCAGCACGCCGCGCTCGCGCAGCATGCGCGTATGCGTGGCAAGCGTTTCGACGAACACGCGCGAGGCAGCCAGATCCCCGAACACCGGCGTGAAGGACGCGATGGCCGCGATGCGATCCGCTTCCCGCGCGTGCCGGGCGTCGGCCTCGGCCAGCAAGGCATGGAGCGAAGATGCCAGCGGGTCTTCGATACGGTACTCGGCGCCGTGCTCGTCCCGGCCGCGCAGGAAATGCAGCCAGCCGGCCACGCCCAGCGCCAGGCGCGGAAACGGGGCACCGGCGCGCAAGCGCTCGCGGATCGGCGCCAGCAGGCGTTGCGGGATCTTCTGCGAGCCGTCCATGGCGATCTGGCTGGTCTTATGCTGCAGCGCGGGATTGGCAAAACGCGCCAGCAGGTCGCGCCGATAGGCCGCGGTGTCCAGCCCCGGCAGCGCAGGCAGGGTTGGCAGCATTTCCTGCTCCATCATGCCGGCTATCAGCGCGTGCACCGCCGGCACGGCGATGGCGCGGTCGGTGGTGGCCCACCCGGCCACCATGCCCAGGTAGGCCATGGTCGAATGGCTGCCGTTGACCAGGCGATGCTTGAGCGTCTCGAACGGGTGCGCGTGTTCGACGAACTGCGCGCCGCCCGCCTCCCAGCGTGGCCGGCCGGCCACGAAGCGGTCCTCCATCACCCACTGCAGGAAGGGCTCGCCCACCACGGGCCAGGCGTCCTCCACGCCAAGCGCGTCGCTGATGCGCGCGGCATCGTCCACGGTGGTCTTGGGCACGATGCGGTCGACCATGGCATTGGGAAAGCCGCAGCGCTCGGCCACCCAATCGTGGAGCGCGCCATCCACGCGCGCGCAGAAGGCCAGCAGCAAGCCGCGCAGCGTGTCGCCGTTGGCGGCGATGTTGTCGCAGCTGAGCAAGGTCAGCGGCGGCAGGCCGCGTGCCATGCGCCGTTGCAGGCCGCGCGCCAGATAGCCGATGGCGGTAACCGGGGCGCCGGCATGCAGCAGGTCATGCGCGATGCCCGGATCGCCGAAGTTCAATGTGCCGGTGGCGGGGTCATGGCAGTAACCCTTCTCCGTCACCGTCAGGCTGACGATGCGCGTGTGCGCATGCGCGATCCGCTCCAGCACGGCATCGGGATCGTCGGCAGCCACCAGCACTGCAATCACGGCGCCGATCACCTGCAACTGCGCGAAGCGGCTGCCGTCGTCCCGCACCCCGCGCAGCGCCAGCGTGTACAGGCCTTGCTGCGGCGCCAGCGCGTCGCGCGTGTCGGGCCGGCGCAGCGAGACGCCGACGATGCCCCAGTCCAGCGAGTGCGCGTTGGCGGCATCGGCGTGCAGCGCGGCTTCCGTCGCCGCCGCCTGGTGCGCGCGGTGAAAAGCGCCGATGCCAAGGTGGACGATGCCGCCGCGCAGGCGTTCGCGCGGATAGCGCGGGCGCAGTACGTCATGCGGAAGTTGCGCGAGCGTGTCGGGATGCAGTCTTGGCGTCGTCATGGTGCTTGCCTGTGCTTGCCTGTGCTTGCCTGGCATCAGGACTACCAGTGCCAGAGCGTGCCATCGTGGGCGAGGCGATTCACCGGCAGGTAAGCCCGTTGATAGGGATACCTGGCCGCCAGCGTCTCGTCGATATCCACGCCATGTCCCGGCGCATCGCCCGGATACAGCATGCCGTTGGCAAAGGTGTAGGCGTGCGGGAACACCGCATCGGTCTGCTCGCTGTGGCGCATGTATTCCTGGATGCCGAAGTTAGGCACCCACAGGTCAAAATGCAGCGCGGCGCCCATGCACACCGGCGAGAGGTCGGTCGCGCCATGCGAGCCGGTGCGGACCTGGTGCATGGCGGCGAAGTCAGCGATGCGGCGCAGATGCGTGATGCCACCCGCATGGACCACGGTGGCGCGGATGTAGTCGATCAACTGTTCCTGGATCAGCGTCTTGCAGTCCCAGATGGTGTTGAAGACCTCGCCCACCGCCAGCGGCGTGGTGGTGTGCTGGCGGATCAGCCGGAAGCTCTCCTGGTGCTCCGCGGGCGTGGCGTCTTCCATCCAGAACAGGCGGAACGGCTCCAGCGATTTGCCCAGGCGCGCCGCCTCGATCGGCGTGAGCCGGTGGTGCACGTCGTGCAGCAGGTGCAGATCCCAGCCGGCCGCGTCGCGCACCTTCTCGAACAGGCGCGGCGTGTGGTCCAGGTAGCGCTCCGTGCTCCAGTCGTGCTCCGACGGCAGCGAGGCATCGGCCGGCTCGTAGAACAGGCGGTCCGACGACACGCCATACACCTTGTTGAGCCCCGGCACGCCCGATTGCGCGCGCACCGCGCGGTAGCCCATTTCCTTGTAGCGCAGCACCTCGTCCAGCGTGGCCTCGATATCGCTGCCATTGGCGTGGCCGTACACCATCACGCCGGTGCGGCTTTTGCCGCCCAGCAACTGGTAGAGCGGCATGCCCGCTGCCTTGGCCTTGATGTCCCACAGCGCGGTATCCACCGCGGCGATCGCGCTCATGGTCACCGGCCCGCGCCGCCAGTACGCGCCGCGATACAGGTACTGCCAGATGTCCTCAACCTGGTGCGGGTCGCGCCCGATCAGGCAGGGCGCCACGTGGTCCTCCAGGTAGCTCGCCACGGCCAGCTCGCGGCCGTTGAGCGTGGCGTCGCCGATGCCGGTCAGGCCTTCGTCGGTCTCGATCTTCAGCGTCACGAAGTTGCGTCCCGGGGAACACACGATGACGCGCGCGGCGGTGATCTTCATGCTCTCTCTCCTGCGTGGTTTTTGTCGATGGTTCCCAGCGCCTGCATGCGCTTACATGACCGCGCCCAGCGACCACGGCACGAACTCGTTCTGCCCGTAGCCATGCAGCTCGCTCTTGGTCTTTCGCCCCGACGCGGTCTTCAGCATCAGCCGGAAAATCTGCTCGCCCTTCTGCGCGATGCTGGCGCCGCCATCGACGATGTCGCCGCAGTTGATGTCGATGTCGTCGGCCTGCCTTTGCCACAGTGCATTATTGGTTGCCAGCTTGAGCGAGGGCGATGGCGCGCAGCCGTAGGCCGAGCCGCGCCCGGTGGTAAAGCAGATCAGGTTGGCGCCGCCCGCCACCTGGCCGGTGGCCGAGACCGGGTCGTAGCCAGGCGTGTCCATGAAGACCAGGCCGCGCGCGCGCACCGGCTGCGCGAACTCGTAGACCTCCACCAGGTTGGTGGTGCCGCTCTTGGCCACCGCGCCTAGCGACTTCTCCAGGATGGTGGTGAGCCCGCCGGCCTTGTTGCCGGCCGAGGGATTGTTGTCCATGCTGCCGTGGTTGCGCGCGCAGTAGTCCTCCCACCAGCGGATCCGCGCCAGCAGGCGCGCCGCCACCGCTGGCGACGCCGCGCGGCGCGTCAGCAGATGCTCGGCACCGTAGATCTCGGGCGTCTCGGACAAAATGGCGCCGCCGCCATGGCGCACCAGCAGATCCACGGCCGCGCCCAGCGCCGGGTTGGCAGTCAGCCCGGAGTACCCATCCGAGCCGCCGCATTGCAGGCCCACCGTGATGTGGCTCGCTGGCATGGCTTGCCGGTGCACGCGATTGGCATCGGCAAGCAGGTCCTGCACGATGGCCACGCCGCGCGCCACCGCGCCGGCGGTGCCGCCGCTGTCCTGGATGTTGAATGCATGCAGGCGCGGGCCGCTGGCCATGCCAGCGAGATGCGCCTCGGCCAGCAGGCCATCGATCTGGTTGGCCTCGCAGCCCAGCCCCACCACCAGCACCGCGGCAAAGTTCGGGTGGCGCGCGTAGCCCGCCAGCGTGCGGCGCAATACGCGCAGGTTCTCGCCCTCGCTATCGGTGGCGCAGCCTGCGCCATGCGTGAGCGCCACCACGCCGTCCACATTGGGAAACGCGGCCAGCGCCTCGGGGCGAAGCTCGCGCCGGAAGTGGTCGGCGATGGCGCGCGCCACCGTGGCGGAGCAGTTCACCGAGGTGAGGATACCGATGTAGTTGCGGGTGGCCACGCTGCCGTCGGCCCGCTTGATGCCCTCGAAGCAGGCGGGTGCATCAACGTATTCGGTAGCGCGCGCATCGGCGCCGGCAGCGTATTCGCGTGCGAACTCGCCCATGGCCAGGTTATGCGTATGCACGTGCTGGCCCGGCGCGATCGGCTGGCGCGCAAAACCGATGATCTGGTTGTAGCGCCGCACCGGCGCGCCCGCGGCGATGGCGCGCACCGCCAGCTTGTGCCCGGGCGGCACCAGGCTGGCGACGCTCACGCCCTCGGCGGCGATGACGGTGCCCGGCACCAATTGGCGGCAGGCGATGACGATGTCGTCGGCGGGGTGTATGCGGATGACATTGGGGGCGTTATCGGCTGGCATGCTGGCTCCGGGCGGATGGCTGAGAGGGGACGAACAGGATGTGCCGCCTCAGTTGGACCAGCCACCGTCGATCACCTGCGCCGTGCCGGTGGTGAAGGCCGATTCGTCCGAGCCGAGGTACACCGCCAGCGCGGCGATCTCTGCGGCAGTGCCAATGCGCCCCATCGGCTGGCGGGCGACAAAGGCGGCTTCCACCTCGGCCAGGCTCTTGCCGCCATCACGCGCCTGGTCCGCGATGCGCTGGCGCAGCGAGGGCGACTCCACCGTGCCGGGGCAGATCGCATTGCAGCGGATGCCGTGGCCGATGTAGTCCGCCGCCACCGACTTGGTCATGCCGATCACCGCCGCCTTGGTGGCACCGTAGACGAAGCGGTTGGGCGCGCCCTTGATGCTGCCTGCCACCGACGCCATGTTGACGATCGAGCCGCGGCGCTGCGCCACCATGGCGGGCAGGAAGGCGCGCATCATGCTGTACATGGCGCGCACGTTCAGGTTCATCGAGAAATCGAAAGCCGCTTCGTCGCATTCCAGGATGGTGCCGTGGTGCACGAAGCCCGCGCCGTTGAACAGGATATCGAGCGCGCCGGCCTGCTTGGCCGCGGCCTGCACCGCGGCGCCATCCGTGACGTCCAGCCGCAGCGTGGTGCAGCCGGGCTGGCCGGCCAGCGCCTCGAGCAAGCGCTCGTTGATATCGGCGGCGATCACGCGCGCGCCTTCACGCAGATAGGCTTCGGCGGTGGCGCGGCCAATGCCCTGCCCGGCCGCGGTGACGAGGGCCAGCTTGCCGGCGAGTCGTTGCGTCATCAGTCGTTCTCCATGAGCGGTTCCGGCCACGTTTGCGGGCCGGTGAAATCATCAGGACACCAGCGCGCGCGCCACCGTGCGGCGCCCGATCGCGGCCCAGTCCCATTCGATGCCAAGGCCCGGCGCGTCCGGGGCGATGGCATGGCCGGCCTCGATGCGCACGCTGCTGGCGGCAATCTCATCCAACTGGGGGATGTACTCCACCCAGGCCGCGTTAGGCACCGCAGCGCATAGCGACACATGCAGCTCCATCAGGAAGTGCGGGCAGATCGACAGGTTGTGGGCTTCGGCCAGATGCGCCACCTTGAGCCAGGGCGTGATGCCGCCAATGCGCGCCACATCGGCCTGCACGATGCCGCAGGCGCCCTGGCGCACGTACTCGGCAAACTGGCCAGGCGAGTACAACGACTCGCCCACCGCGATGGGCACCGAGGTGGATGCGGCCAGCCGCACGTGCCCGCCGATATCGTCGGCCGGCAGCGGCTCCTCGAACCACGCGATGCCCAGCTCGGCGTAGTGCGGCGCGCGCCGGATGGCCTCGGCAGCGGTGAAGCACTGGTTGGCATCCACCATCAGCTCGAAGCCGTCACCTACGGCGGCACGCACCGCCGCGAGGCGCGCCACGTCCTCGCTCGCCAGCGCACGGCCCACCTTCAGCTTGGCACCGCGAAAGCCCGCCTCGCGCGCCGCCACGGCCTCGTTCACCAGCGTATCGGCATCCAGGTGCAGCCAGCCGCCTTCGGTGGTGTAGACCGGCACGCGCGGTTGCGCCCCGCCGGCGGCAAGCCACAGGGGCTGGCCGTCGCGGCGGCAGCGCCAGTCCCACAGCGCGGTATCGATGGCGGCCAGCGCCAGGCTGGTGATGGCGCCGACCGAGGTGGCGTGCGTGGCGAACAGCAACTCGCGCCAGATCGCCTCGATCTGGGCGGGATCGCGCCCGATCAGGCGCGGCGCCAGGTGATCGCGCAGCAGCGCCATCACCGATGAGCCGCCGGTGCCGATGGTATAGGCGTAGCCCGTGCCCTCCGAGCCATCGTCGCAGCGGATGCGCACCATGGGTGTTTCCTGCGTGACGAAGGACTGGATGGCGTCAGAGCGCGGCACGCGCGGCGGCAGGTCCACCTGCAGCAGTTCAACCTGGACGATGGTGGCGCTCATTTGCTGCCCACCAGGTTCGGCAGCCACAGCGTGATCGCCGGGAAGTAGGTGATGGCGATCAACGTCAGGAACAGCGGCACCAGCCACGGCAGGATGGCCACGGTAGTGCGCTCCACCGACAGCTTGGCCACGCGCGCCAGCACGAACAGCACCATCCCCAGCGGCGGATGCAGCAGGCCGATCATCAGGTTGAGCGTCATCACCAGCCCGAAGTGGATCGGGTCGATGCCGAGCTTGAGCACGATGGGCAGCAGGATCGGGACCAGGATGGTGATCGCCGCCGTGGTGTCGATAAAGCAGCCCACGATCAGGATCAGCGCATTGGCCAGCAGCAGGAACACCCATTTGTTGTGGGTGAAGCCGAGGATGGCGTCGGACAGCATCTGCGCGGCCTGGCTGGTGGTGAGCAGCCAGGCGAAGATCGATGCCGCGGTGACGATGAACAGCACCGATGCGGTGGTCTCGATGGTGTCGAGCGTGGCCTTGGCCAGCGAGCGCAGCGTCATGGAGCGGTAGCGCACCAGCCCGAGGAACAGCGCCCAGATCACCGCCGCCACCGCGGCCTCGGTGGGCGTGAACCAGCCCAGCGTCATGCCGCCGATCAGGATCACCGGCGCCATCAGCGCCATCACCGCGGAAAAATCGAAGTACCAGTCCAGCGCCAGCAGCACCGCCAGCGCGATCAGCGCGGCCACGTTGGTGGACACGCCGAAGCGCGTCATCAGCCAGATCGCCAGCGGAAAGGCCAGCACCACCACGATCTCGATGCTGGCGTTGCCCAGCAGCTTCCAGGAGAACGCGGTATCGCTGCCCCAGCCGCGGCGGTGGGCAAACCACGCCACCGTGCCCATCATGAACAAGGTCAGCACCAGCCCCGGCACGATGCCGGCCAGGAACAGCGAGCCGATCGACACATTGGCCATCATGCCGTAGATCACGAACGGCAGCGACGGCGGGATGATCGGCCCGAGCGTGGCCGAGGCCGCCGTCACGCCAACCGCGAACTCAGTCTCGTAGCCGTGGTCCTGCATGGCCTTGATCTCGATGGTGCCCAGGCCCGCCGCATCGGCAATGGCGGTGCCCGACATGCCGGAGAAGATCACCGAGCCGATGATGTTGACGTGGCCCAGCCCGCCGCGCATCCAGCCCACCAGCGCCACGGCGAAGTTATAGATGCGCCCGGTGATGCCGGCCACGTTCATCAGGTTGCCGGCGAGGATGAAAAAGGGCACGGCCAGGAGCGGGAAACTCTCCACGCCGGCAATCATGCGCTGCGCCAGGATCACGTCCGGCACGGTGCCGGAGGCCCAGATATACAGCAGCGAAGCCACCGCCATCGCAATGGCGACCGGCAGGCCCACCAGCATCAGCAGCAGGAAGGAAACAATCAGGATCCACATGGCGGCGCGCTCCGGGTTGGTCGTCAGTCGTCGTCAGTCGTCGTCAGTCGTCGCTGGCCTCGAACGCCTCGGGGCGCTCCAGGATGGAAAAGCCCTGCGTCCAGTTCTGCCAGGCCACCTGGCAGGAGCGCAGGCACATCAGGACGAAACCGGCCAGCACCAGGTAGTAGATCCAGCTCTTGTTCCACTCGATGGTGGTCATCGGCTCATCGCCCACCACCAGGATGTAGCGCCAGACCAGCCAGCCGGCGTAGCCAAGAAAGGCGGTGCGCGCAATGTCCACCAGCGTGGACAGCGCGCGTGCCGGCGCATGCGGCAGGTAGCGGTAGATCAGGTCCACCTGGATATGCCGGCTCTTGCGCACACACATCGCCGCGCCGATGAACACCACGCCGATCAGGCAGTACGTGGCCAGCTCCTCGGTCCAGGCCAGTGAGTCGTTCATCACGTAGCGGGTGAAGAACTGCAGGAAGACCAGCACCGTCATGAGCCAGAACAAGCCCAGCGTGATCCAGTCCTCGGCGGCGTAGCCGGCAAGCTCCACCCGCTTGTTGTCGGCCTCCTCGAAGCTGTGCGCCAGCTCCGCGGCGGTGGCCAGCTGCGGCGCACCGCCTGGGGTCTCGCCGGCGACGGCCTGCGCGGGCAGCTCGTCGGCAAGTCGGGAACGCATTTCCATGGTGTTGCTCCGCAAAGACTGCGATCTGCCTGATCTGTCAACTGTGAACTGTCATCGGCCATCCGGCGCCTGCCGCCGGGGTCACTGCACCGCCTGGATCTTGTCCCAGTCGGCCTTGCGATAGCCCTGCGATTCGAAGCTCACGTTCTTCAGCACCGCGTCGCGGTACTCCGGCACATTGATGTCGCTGACCGTCAGGCCCTTTTGCTTGAATACGGCCACCAGCTCCTTCTCGCGCGCCACCACGTCGGCGGTGGCGCGTATGGCGGCTTCCTGCGCCACGTCGCTGAACATCTTGCGGTCGGCCTCGGAGAGCTTCTTCCACAGGCCGCCCGAAATCACCGTGTTGAGGTGGTCGACGATATGGCCCGTGAGCACGATGTACTTCTGCACCTCGTAGAATTTCTTGGCTTCAATGGTGGGCAGCGGGTTCTCCTGCGCCTCCACGGTGCCGTTCTGCAGTGCCAGGTACACCTCGGCAAAGGCAATCGGCGAGGTATTCACGCCGCAGGCGCGCGGCATGGCAAGGTAGGCTGGCACATCGGGCACGCGCATCTTCAGGCCCTTCATCTCGGCGCAGTGCGAGAAGGGCTTGTTCGAGGTGGACTGGCGCGTACCGTAGTAAGTCGTGGCGACGATATGGTTGCCCGATTTTTCCTCGTAGCCGCGCGTGAGCTCCTTGTAGATATCGCTCTTGGTATAGGCCAGCAGGTGGTTGGCGTCGCGGAAGGTGTAGGGGTAGTAGGTCACGCCGATGCGCGGGAACGACTTGGCGGCAAAGCTGGAGCCCGAGATGATGATGTCCACCGACCCCATCGCCAGGCCCTGGTTGATATCGTTCTCCTTGCCGAGCTGGGAGGCGGGGAACACATCGATCTGGTACCTGCCGTTGCTGCGCTTCTTGATCTCATCGGCGGCCCACACCGACCACTTGTGAAACGGCTCCGAGGTCTCGTACACGTGCGCCCACTTGAGCTTCGTCTGCGCCAGCGCGCTGCCGCAGGCCAGGCTGGCCACGCAGGTTGCCAGCACGAGGGCGGCCGGCAGCAACGTTGATGGCAGGCGCAGGGAAAATGGCTTCATGCTTCGTCTCCTTCGGTGTGGTGGGCCTTGCGCTCTCTCGCGGACGCGCTTGCGGCGGTCAGGTGCTGCGGTTTTGGATCTATGCGGCGGTGAGCTGTACCTTGGTGCTGCGCGTCTTGTCCGCGGCCAGCGCGAATGCCTCCACGGCCTGCGCCAGCGGCAGCTGCGCGGACAGCAGCGGACGCACATCAAGGCGGCCTTGCATGAGATAGCGCACGGCCCAGTCGAACTCGCGCCCGAAGCGGAACGCGCCGACGTACTCCAGCTCGCGCGCCATGATGTTGTTGGCAGGAAAGTGCAGCCCTTCGGCCGGCAACGTGCCGATCTGCACGATGCGCGCGCCACGCCGTGCGGCCAGCAGGCAGGTACCGAGCGCCGCGCCGCTGCCGGCAGCTTCCAGGCAGACATCGGCGAGATCCTGCAGCGCCTGCGGCGGCTCCCGGTCGGTGCGGATCACCTGGTCGGCGCCAACCTGCAACGCTACCTCGAGCGGCCGGTCCGCGATATCGCAGGCGATGATGTGCGCGGCGCCGGCCAGGCGCGCGGCCATCACCGCAAGGCTGCCGATGGTGCCGCCGCCAGTGACCAGCACTGTCTTGCCCAGTAGCTCGCCGGCACGGTTCACGCCATGCAGCGCCACCGAGAGCGGCTCGGCAAACGCAAGCTCACCCAGCGAGATATCGCTGTCCACCGGCGTCAGCTGGCGCTCGTGCATCAGGAAGTGCTCGCGGAACATGCCTTGCACATGCGGATAGATGCTGGCGCTGCCGAGAAAACGCATGTTCCGGCAGAGGTTGTCGCGCCCGGCCCGGCAGTAGTCGCATTGCCCGCATGCATGCGAGGGATTGATCGCCACCTTGTTGCCCGGCGCGACGCGCGTGACCGCGCTGCCAACGCGGGAGACGATGCCGGCCGCTTCGTGGCCCGGCGTCAGCGGCTCGCGGATCACGAAGGCGCCGACCTTGCCGTGGAAGTAGTAATGCAGGTCCGAGCCACAGATGCCGGCCGCGCCGAGGCGCACCTCGACCTCGAACGGCCCGGGAGCAGCAGGTTCCACCTGCGTGAAACGCAGGTCTTCGCTCGCATGGATATGGCAGACCAGGGACATCATGACTCCTCGGCAAGCTTGCGCGGCTTGCGCCGCGTTGGGGTTGGCTCGGTTGGCTCGGATCGCTCGGCTGGCTTGCCGGGCTCGGTTGGCGCGCCTGCGGGCCACGCCGCGTAGAAGCGGCCGTGCGAGGCTTCCAGGTGCTGGCACATGGCGTCGCGCGCGGCATCTGGCGAGCCCGAGGCGATGGCTGCCACCACGGCGCGGTGCTCGGCAATGGCCGCATGCCAGCTGGACGCGTTCTCGAAGTGGCTGCCGAAACGGGCAAAGAGCGGGTTATGGCGCTCGTCGAACAGCTCGGCCACCAGGCGCTGCAGCACGGCATTGCCGGAGACTTCGGTGATCCGCAAATGGAACAGGCGATCGCCCTTGACCGGAACCTGTCCCGCGCCGGCCTCCTCCTGCATGATGGCGATCGCTTCTTCCAGCGCGGCCAGCAATGCCGGCGTGGCATGCCGCGCGGCGTTGGCCGCCATCTCACCCTCGATGGTCTGTCGCGCGCGAATCACATCCAGTGGCGGCTCGGCCATCACGCTGCCGGCACGTGCGCGGTCCGGCGGACAGGCGTAGATGCCCGAGCCCATCCGCACCTCCACCAGCCCTTCCACCTCCAGCGCGATCAGCGCTTCGCGCACCGATGGCCGCGACACGCCCAGCTGCACCGCAAGGTCTCGCTCGGGCGGCAGGCGCGCGCCCACTGGAAACTCACCGTTCTCGATCAGCCGGCGCAACTGGTCGGCAATCTGGCGGTACAAGCGGCGGGGTTCGATCTGCTGCAAGGGCATGTCGGCGCGCGATCCCGAAAATGATTTGGGCCAGAAGGTAAAGTGGCCTGACCAATTTTTAGGAAGTTTTTTCGCGCGCTACAAGGGAAATTTATGCAGCGCCGCAGCAGGCGGGCGCCGGTGGCTACCCGGATGCCCGCGCCAGGGGCCGATACGGCATGGGCCGCGGCTGCAGCAAAGAATGTGGCGGGGGGGGGCTTGTGCACGCGTCCCGACAAAATGCAGCTTACGGGACAACCCCAATGTCATCGTCCTTGGACTCCCTGCGACACTTTCTATACTGGAAGCACAAGCAGAAAGACAGGAGACGGCAATGCTGCACTTCACGTCACATGATCTTGTGTTCCTGATTCCGATGGCGCTGGTTGGCATGATTGCCTTCGGCGGGATCCCCTTCACGGCCCGGGCCTTGCGCATCAGTTGCCGCGCGGCGGGTGCGATCTTCGGGGCTCTGCTGGCGGTGGCCTTGCTGGAGGCGCTTCCGTTGCTTATCTGAACGCTTCGAGCGTTCCCGGCTTGCTTGTGAGAATGGGGGCCGCTATGACACTGAGCCTGCTGGCTGTCTTGATGGCGGCGTTCCTGCTGGTCACCGTGGCCACGGCGATCTGGCGCTGTAGCCACCCCTACCGCATGCGCTATCGCCGCTGCGCCGAGCAGCGCAAGCGCGCCGGCATCTGCCGGCAAATGCAGCGGCACTAAGCGCGCTGCACTGTGTGATGCATCGTCATCGGGCCTGAAGCGCCCGGTCGCTGATCGTTTGCGTGGCTGCGTTTGCCCGCCCGGCCGATCAGATCTCGATCATCGCGAATTCGCCCTTGCCCACGTCACATTCAGGGCAGCGCCAGTCTTCCGGAATGTCGTCCCAGCGCGTGCCGGGGGCGATGCCATCATCCGGCCAGCCCTGCTCTTCCTCGTAGACCCATCCGCAAATCAAGCAAACCCAAGTCTTGTAAACAACGGCTTCCTGCTGCAAAACGCACTCCTGTATCGATTCCGGGCGAAATGATACAGCGTTTTTTGCCCGTACCCCGCCGATTGGGCCAAGAGGCGGAGCGCAGGGGATGGCAACGCCACCCCCTGCGCGGGCAAGGCCAGGTTTGCCGGCGCTTCACTGCCGAATGGTGAAGTCGACCCGGTTGGGTGCGCCCTTGTCCTTGATGCCATCGGCGTTGAGCTTCGAGGCGGTCAGGAACAGGCGGCTTTCCGGCACCTTGGCGTCGCGCTCCAGCGCCTGCTTGACCGCCAGCGCCCGCTGCTCCGCCAATTGCCGGAGTTCCACATCGGTCACCGGCGCGTTCTCCAGCAACAGCGTCTCCATCTCCTTGGTGGGCAGGGATTTCGACAGCCCGATCATATTGCGCGGCTTCTTGAAGGAGGCGCGCTTGTAGACCGCTTCCAGGTACTTCGGGTACTCCTGCGGCGACACCGTTACCTTGGCGCCTTGCTCGCCTTCCTCGCTCTCTTCGGCCACGGCACCCGCCTTCGCGCTGGCGCGCATCTCGCGCGATTTTTGCTCAGCCACGCGCGCGTCCAGCCAGGCACGCTTGGCGCCGGCGGTATCGGTGGCGGGATCGATGCGGCCGCTGATCTCCAGGCGCAGCGCCGGGCGGTCAGCCAGGGCCTTGCCCAGCGTCGCGATCTTCTGCGTGGCCGCCGGCGTGAGCGTGGACGTGCCTGGCGCAAACTCCACGTAGCCCAGTTCGTCGCCACCGCCAAAGGCAGAGGCGATCAACGAGAACGGCGAGGTAATGGCCTTGGTCAGCAGGTTGACGATCACCCGCACGATCACGCCACCGATACTGAACTCCGGGTCCGACAACGAACCCGACACCGGCAGGTTGATGTCGATCACGCCATTGCGGTCCTTCAGCAGCGAGACCGCCAGCAGCACCGGCAGCTTGGTCGCGCTAGGGCTGTCGACCTTGTCGCCAAAGGTGAGCTGGTCCAGGTAGAGGTGATTGCGCGCGTCCAGCTTGCCGTTCTCGATCTTGTACGCCACATCGACCGTGAGCTTGCCCTTGGTGATCGGGTAGCCGGCGTACTTGGCCGCGTACGGCGTCAGCCGGGTCAGCTCCACGCCTGCCGCCTTGGCGGCGATATCGAGGTAGAGCGTGTCGGCCAGCGGATTGAGCTTGCCGTCGATGGTGACCGGCGCATCATCGTCGATGCGGCCTGCCAGCGTGAGGTCGGCGGGCGTCGGCTCGGTCGAGGACACCTTGGAGACCGATCCCTTCATATCGGTCAGGTTGGCGCTGTAGTTCGGCTTGACAAAGAAGTCCGAGAAATTGATGTTGCCTTTCTCCACCGTCACGCCGCCAATGCGGATCTGCGGCTTGGCCGCGGCGGAAGCCACAGGCGCGGGCACCGGGGCCGGTGCGCCGGCGGCGCTCGCCGGCGCGGGACTGGCTTGCGTCAGGCTGGTGGTGGGCGCCGCCTCACCCTTGGCAGCGCCGCCGGCCATCACATCCTGCAGGTTCAGGCGGCCGTTGGCATTCAGGATCACCCGCGCGTAGAAGTCCGACAGCGCGACGCCGGCCACGCCGACCTTCATCGGCCCCTTGGCCTCATCCATGGCGAAATCGATGCCGCTCACCGCGAGCGAGCGCCAGCGCAGGAAGTCGTCACCGGTCACCCGGTCGACGCTGCGCACATTGCCGAGCAGCGCATTGCCGGTAAAGCGCGCGGCGATTGGCTTGCCGGCGGGGGCTTCCACGCCGAGGCGGCCCTTGACGGTAGCGGCGCCGCCACGCAACGCCGCGTTGAAGCGGTCGGCCAGGTAGGGCTGCAGCGGCGCGAGGTCCAGCTCCCGGAGGTCGACCTGCAGTTGCGCCGCGGGCCCGCTAGGCAGCACGGTGCCGTCGAGCGCCATCGCGCCACGCCGGCCCACGTCGGCCTTGAGCTTCACCGGGATGGCCCCGGCCGCCATCGGCCAGTTGAGCGCGCCCGTGCCGAGGCTGATATTGCGGAATTGATGAACCACGGGGCGGTCGCGGTTGGCGGCCGCGGGCGCATAGTCGGTCACGCGCAGGCTGCCCCCATCGAGCGTGAACTTGCCGAGCTGTGCCTTCCATGGCAATGGCTTGGCGGCAGCCGCGCTCTCGGGCTGGACAGCCTTGGCCTGGACGGCGGCGCTGCGCTGGGCGGATTTCTGCCTGGATTGCACAGCCCACAGGCGCGCGCTTTCGAGCAATTCGCCGTGGAAGTCACGCGTGATGGCGATTTGCGGCTTGGCGACCACCAACTGGCCGGCCTGGAAGGAATGCGCGCCAAGATCGAACGCGATATCCTCCAGCGCCACGCGCTCGGCGAGCATCAGCGGCAGGTTGGCGGTGTCGCTGTCGTCGCGGGTACGCGCGCGGCGCGCATCGCGCCGGCGGTCGCTATCGGCAGCGGCAGGTTTGCTTGCGCCAGTCGTGGCGGCTGCCACTTGCGCCACCGTCACCGGCTCCCGGGTGGTCAGGTAGAGGGGCGCCAGTTCGACGCGGGACTTTTCCAGCGAGAAAGCAAACGCGGGGCCGCCCCACGCCATCTTGTAATGCAGTTCGGCATGGATGGCCGTGTCGCCAAGGCGGGTCTGGAGCTCCGCCGGCCACCATGCGGCAAACCCTTGGGGCTTCAGGCCGCTGGCTTGCAGCGTGCCGTCCATGGTACCGCCACGCAGGGACAGCTCGCCCTCATGGCTAAGCGTCTGGCCTTCGCCGATCGTCAGCTTGGCCTGCACCTTGGCTGGCTTGTCGCTGTCGCCGGAGAGGCCGGCCACATCGGCGTCAAGCGGCCCGAGCGCGAGCGTGCCGGGCCCGGAAGGCGCCGAGTCGTCGCGCAGGCCCAGGCGGGCCTCTTTGACGGTGATCTGGTCGATCGCATAGCGCCAGGGCTTTTCAGGCACCGGTGCAATGCCGGCGGCGGAGGGTGCCGATGCCGGGCCAGCCTTGGCCACCACAGGTGCGGAAGCCGGGCCAGCCTTGGCTACGGCCGGCGCGGATGCGGGCGCCGCTGCTGCTGCCGATGCGGCGGCAGCCGGCGCGTGAGCCGGCTTTTCTACCTTGGCGGCTTCCGGCAGGAACGCGCCGGCCAGGTCGAGCGAGCCATCGGCGCGCCGCACTGCCTGCACGGCCAGGCCATCCACGGAGAGGCTGCGCAGGTGGGCCATCCGCCCCAGCGGTTCAATGCGCGCGATGTCCACCGCTATCCGCCCGGCCTTCACCAGCGGCGAACCATCATGCTTGCGGATATCGGCGTCGCGCAGCGCCGCGGTGCCTGCCAGGAAGACGTCCTGCTTGTCCTTGTCCTGGATAAAGCCCAGCGTCAGCCGTGAATCCAGCAGCCCACCCTTGATATCCGCATCCTTGAGCTTCGGCGCGAACGGCATGTAGCGCGCCAGCTCCAGGGCATCGAGGTTGATATTCAGGTGGGTCTCGCGCGATGCCGCGAACGGCAGCATGGTGCCGTCGAGCGCCAGCGCGGAGCCGTTGATGTTCGCGCTCAGCGTGGGCCGGGTGACGATCTCCACGTCATGCGGCAGGTTGGACAGGAACGGCAGCGTGATGGTGAGGTTGTCCACGCGCTGCGTCTGGTCGAGCAGCTTGTCGTCGAACACCAGGCTGCCGCTGGTCAGCGCGATATTGTTGACCGAGAAGCGCGCCGGCTCGGATTTTGGCGCGGGCGGCTTGGCCGCGAAGCGCTCCACGATGTCGGCGTAGTTCATGCGGCCGTTGGCGTCGCGCGCAAGATGCAGCGCGGGCCGGTCGATATGCACGGCATCCACCACCGGGGCGAAGTGCCACAGTGACGCGATGGCGCCATCGATCTTGGCTTCGCCCACGGTCAGCATGGGCGTGGTGCCATCGGGCTCGTAGATGGTAATGTCGGAAACGTCGACGGCCAGCGAGAACGGATGCACCTCGGCGCCCCCGAACGTGACCTTGCGCCCCAGCGCTTCGCTAGCCTGCTTGGCTGCGAACGATTTGATCAGCGGTGGCCCGCCAAAATACCCGGCCAGGCCAAACACCGCCAGCGCGGCCACAATGCCGCCGGCTACCCGCAGGCCGGCCCTGCGACGTGGCGTTGCAGTTGCTGCCTGCATGGAGAACTTGATTGCCATGTGATCCCAGAAGATTCGACCCCAACTACCCGCGTCCGCTATCCGAACCCGCTGGAGAACACGATGTAGCAAGCATTCCACACAGTGTCGCCAGACGGATCGGCCACTTTGTGGCCCGGATTTCACTTTTTAACGACATTATCGCAACGCTTGAGGGCAAAGCAAAGGCATTCAAAGGGATTTAAAAAGGATTTCAGGACGATCCCAAAGGGAATTCAAGCGCGCTGGCTCGAGCCGGCTCAACGCCGATCTGGTATCGTCACGCCTTTGCGAAGCGTCCCGTCGCATGCCAGCGGCTTATCCGCCACTTAGTGCCTGCTTCTCCCGCGCTGTACCCTCCGGCCAGAACCCTCCACGTCAACCGTGTTGCGCGCTTCGCATGCGAACCATTTCCATGCGAGTCTCCTCATGTCTACCATCAGCAGTACTGCCGGAGCAGATAGCGCGCACAGCCAACAAGCGCGCCCGCTGACCGGACAGGATTACAAGACGCTTGCCCTTGCCGCCCTCGGGGGGGCGCTCGAGTTCTACGACTTCATCATCTTTGTCTTCTTCGCCACCGTCATCGGGCAGCTGTTCTTCCCGCCGTCGGTGCCGGACTGGCTGCGCCAGCTGCAGACCTTCGGCATCTTTGCCGCCGGCTACCTGGCTCGCCCGCTGGGCGGCATCATCATGGCCCACTTCGGCGACCTGCTTGGCCGCAAGAAGATGTTCACGCTTTCCATCCTGCTGATGTCGGTGCCGACGCTGCTGATGGGCCTGCTGCCGACCTACCATGCGATCGGCCTGCTGGCGCCCGTGGCGCTGCTGCTGCTGCGCGTGATGCAGGGCGCGGCGGTTGGCGGCGAAGTGCCCGGCGCCTGGGTGTTCGTCTCCGAGCACGTGCCCGCGCGCCGCACCGGCTATGCCTGCGGCACGCTGACCGCAGGCCTGACGGCCGGCATCCTGCTGGGCTCCCTGGTGGCCACCGGCGTCAATACCATCTTCACCCCGGCCGAGCTTGTCGACTGGGGCTGGCGCATGCCTTTCCTGCTGGGCGGTGTGTTCGGCATCGGCTCCATGTACCTGCGCCGCTGGCTGCATGAAACCCCGGTGTTCGCCGAGTTGCAAAAGCGCAAGGCGCTGGCCGCGGAAATGCCGCTCAAGACGGTGGTGCGCGATCACCGCGGCGCCGTGGCGGTATCGATGCTGCTGACGTGGATGCTGTCCGCGGGCATCGTGGTGGTGATCCTGATGACGCCCACCTTCCTGCAGAAGATCTATGGCTTCGATGCGCGCACCGCGCTGGTAGCCAATAGCGTGGCGACGCTGTGCCTGACGGTCGGCTGCGTGGTGGCCGGCCTGATGGCCGACAAGGTGGGCCCGCGGGTCACCCTGTTCGTTGGCGGCCTGCTGCTGGCGATCAGCTCGTACGTGTTCTACAGCACGCTGCACACACGCCCCGACCTGCTGATCCCGCTGTACGCGGTGGCCGGCTTCTTCGTGGGCACCATCGGCGCGGTGCCATATGTGCTGGTCAAGGCGTTCCCGGCCCAGGTGCGGTTTTCCGGGCTGTCGTTCTCGTACAACCTGTCGTACGCGATCTTCGGCGGGCTGACCCCGATGATCGTGACGCTGATGCTCAAGAACGATCCGCTGGCCCCCGCCTACTACGTGGTGGCGCTGTGCCTGCTGGGCATGGTGACGGCGCTGTTCGTCAAGGACCGCTCGCTCGCCTGAGCCTGATGGCAACCGCTGCGCCTGCGTTGAGCCACACGCCGGCCATGAAAAAAGGAGGGCCGCATTCGCGCCCTCCTTTTTTACGCCCATGCGCTGGCCAGCGCTAGCGGCGATGCTGCTTGAAAAATTCCCACATCAACGCGCTGGCATCGGGGCCGATCGGCGCATGGTAAGGGTAGTCGCCATCGCCGCCGCTCCAGGCGTGATCAAGGCCGGCAACCTCGCACAGCTCGACCAGCTCGCGGTTCCAGGTGCCAAAGCTGGCTTCCAGGTAGTCCCCGGCCGGCAGCAGGGCACTGGCTGGCTGGCCGTTGGCGCTGTCAGCCTGCGCCACATCTGAATCCGCATCTGCATCCGCCGCGGCGGCTTCCTGCTCCGCGCCGGTGAGGTGCCTCACCGCGGCGCCGTTCATCCGCTCCTCGACCCGGTCGTTCATGCCGTTGTAGGCCAGGAACTGACGCGCGAGCAAGCGGGCGTTGACGGGATGCACCGCCCCGTCGTCCATGCCGTGCAGCACGATGGCCGGCATCTTCGGTCCGCCCGGCGTCACGCCGGCGGCATCCAGCAACATCGCCGGGTCGGCTTGCGTGCCGTGCTGCATGGCCCGCAGGCCGTCGCTGGCCGTGTGGCCCGCGCCAATCACGACCCCGGAATGCAAGCCCACGGCGGCGATCTTCTCGGGATAGCGCAAGGCCACCACCGCCGCCATGCTGGCGCCCGCGGACAAGCCTGCCAGATACACCTGGTCGGCACGGACGTCCCGCCTGGCCGCCAACGCGTCGATCAATACCGCCAGTGCCTGCGCCTCGCGGCCGCCTTCCGTGGCGCCCAGGTCGAACCACTGCCAGCAGCGCTGCATCTGGCGCCGCAGGGGCTGCTGGGGATAGGCCACCATGAAGCCTTCGCGCTCAGCCAGGGCGTTCATCCGCGTGCCCGCCGCGAGATCTTCCGGCTTCTGCCGGCAACCATGCAGCATCACCACCAGCGGCATGGGCCGCTTGGGCGCGCCGGAGGGCACGTATAGCCAGTAGGGCAAGCGAGGCACCAGCTCGCCAGGCAGCGGCGCGAGGCGGTGGTGGTGGGGAGCCCATTCTCCGGGCAAGGGGTGGCGCGGTGGCAAAGGCAGCGGCGCCGGCGAGCGCGCCCGAAGACGGGGCGCTGCGGGATTCAGTGTAGCGATACGGTTGAACCACGTTTTGAGATGGTGCGCGGACTGGGGCTGCGCCCGGCTGATCTGCCGGAGCTGCGCATGCCAGTCCGCCGAAAGGCTCTTGGTCATGAAGACTCCTGCTATCAAGATTGTTGCGATGCAGCATAGCACACGACAACCCGGCGCTCGCTGCCGCTTTTCCACCACATGTTATGAAAGACAGACATTAGATTCTTTCATCTAATGCACCATGCGCCCGCAGATGCACTTCCGTGAGTGCCCACAATGACTAAAACACTGAATTCAGCCGACGAAAGAATGCAGATCACTAAGAGATAGCGGCAAAAGGCGCGCGGTTATACTGCGTTTGCGTGTATCGCAGGCAAACGGAGAATGTCATGACCACGCCCGATGCAGCGTTTCCAAGCTGCTCGCTGTGCTTGTTCCAGCCAATCTGCCGCAACGCGGAGGCGCCAGCCGCAAACGATCGGCAGCGCAGTCTGGCCCCGGCCAGCATGCTCTGGCGCGCCGGAGAAACGGTGCACCGCCAGGGCCGGCCCGTGATGGCCATGTTTCCCGTGCGCGGCGGCAGCGCCAAATCCGTATTCGAGTCTCCGCTTGGCTGGCGCCAGGTGACCGCCTTCGCGCACCCGGGCGAAGTGCTCGGGCTGGAGGATCTCGATGGCCGGGCCCATTGCACCAGCGCGGTGGCCATGCAGGACACGCACTGCTGCGTGGTGCCGGTGGAGGCGGCGCGCGCGCACCTGCTCAGCGCCGAATACCGCGAGACAATGCTCAGCACGTTGCGCCGCAATGCCGAGCGCGAGCGGACGCTGCTGGTTGCGATCGGGTCGATGAAAGCCGCCCAGCGGCTGGCTATGCTGCTGCTCGACCTCGCTGGCGAGCAACGCCGCCGGGGCAATACCGGAGCGGCGCTGACCCTGGCGATGTCGCGCAACGATATTGCCAGCTACCTGGGACTGACGCTCGAAACCGTATCCCGCCTGCTGGCGCGATTTGCCACGGTCGGGCTGATCACCGTGCGGCAGCGGCAACTGCGCATCGTCGATCCGGCGGGGCTGTGCTCCGTCTACGAAGACCCCGAGCGGGTGCCGCTACGCCCGCCCCAACCGGCGACGGATAACCCGTCCGCTTCCGCTCCCGGCCAGGCCCGGCTAGACACCGCCAGAGGCATCCACGCCGCGGGCGCCTCGGTTGCGTAGGACGGACGCTGATAGCAAGGCCGTGCAAACGCCGCTATGTTCAGACCATGTCGCCGTGTGCGGGGTAGCCCCCGGGAACATCACCCTGCGGCCATGCCGCTGGCGCTCGATATCGCTTCCGGTGCCTGTATCTCTATGCGGGACTTCCCTTTCGCCGTGCGCGCGGGCCTGGCGCCACTTGGCTTCCTGATGATGACCGGACTGGTGCCGGCGGCCCCCGCGCCGGCCTCGCTGTCAACGCTGGCGAGACTGCTGCTAGGCACGGTAGATGGCAGGAGCACCGGCATGAGTGGCGTGACACGCCTTACCGGCGGTGTGGCCAGCTCAGACACAGAACTCGACACGGCTTGCCAGGAACTGACGCGCGCCGGGCCATTCATGCTGGACGCCGCAACGCGGATGGAGGGATGCAGCGTCTCGCCCGGCAAGCGCGTGCAGTTCCGCCTCAGCCTGGTTGGCGTGGATGCGACCCGCGAGGGCACCGCGGCGTTCATGGCGAGCGCCCGCCCCGTGCTCGAGCGCGGCATCTGCCGCAACCCGGACGTGCCCGTGCTGGGCCAGTTAGGCATCACGCTGAGCTATCGTTACGCGGGAATCGGCAACCGGCCGCTGGGAGACGTCACGATTACGCCAGACCGCTGTGGCCCGAAGTAAAGACGCGAAGTAAAGACTATTTTCTTTCCTGCGCGCATTCCTGGCGATACGCCTCGTCGAGCTTCTTGCGCTCCGCTTGCCGCTCGATATTGGGATGGGTGCTGCCATCCGCGCTGGTCACGGTGGCTTTGCCGGTGGTCCATTGCGCTCCCCTGGGCAGTGCATTGATCTTGTCGAGCAAGCCCTGGCAACGGGTGCGCTGGGATGGCGTGAGGGTGCCGTCCGCCGCCGGCCCGACATTGTCGCTGGCGGTATCCAGCAAGAGCCGCGGCGGCGGCGGCGCGACCATCGGCGCGGGCACTTCCAGCTCGGCGGCAGTGGCAGCCTGGCCCGCAAGCAGCCCCAGGCCCAGGGCGGCAGCCACGATGATCGAAGCCCGTTTCATGTTCAGTTCTCCACAGCGGGGGCGCATTGCGCCTTCCATGACGATGTTCCAGGGGTCGCCCTGCCGGCTGGTACCGAAAAACCCGATGTTTCCGATGTCCCTCCTTAGGTGGCGGCAGCCGCCGGCAATACTGGCACGAACCAGACTTAGCTTCGTTCCTTGCCGTTGCCGGCCCGACCAGTGCGATTGCGCAGTTGATCAAGCTTGAGCAGCGCATCTGCAAGCATACTCTTGAGGCGGGTGTTTTCCTCCTGCAGGTCTCGCAACTTGCGGCTGTCGCGCGCTTCGCTGCCAGCGCCCTGGCCGTACTTGATGCGCCAGCCATAGAAGGAAGCATCGCTAAAACCATAGCGCGCGCATAGCTCGCGGACCGGCACGCCGGTGGCGGCTTCCGCCAGGTAGCCGCGGATCTGCTCCTCCGAAAAACGTCTGTTCACTGACTGCCTCCGCTTGCAAAGGCCGCTCGTGCCAATGCCAGAGCGTGACCACTTCCACCCCTGCCGCAAAGCTACCATCCGCACCGCAAAAGGCAATTCAGTGTGTTCAAGCCACGAGTTAAGCAAATTGGAGGGGCAACCCGCCGCGAGACGACCCCCGCCTGACCAGCGACTTACAGCGGTTCAAGCCAACCTTATAGCATATCACCCATGGCCGAAAAAGCAATTCAACATTTCAACTTTGTGAATTAGAGAATTTTTAAATCTAGTACCATCACATGCCAACCTGGAAAACCAGCATCAAAAAATCAGAACGAATTGCCAATATTTGACATTCCACCCTCTTTATTTACTGATTCGTTTTTTTACGCTCATTCAACCGAAGAAATCCGGTTAAGCGAAAAAAACACACAATTTTTCGGTGCATGACACACACAATCGAGCCAATTCATGAGCCGAATGACAAAAATACTTTCAATGTCTTTATGTACGAACAAAGAGTATTTTTTGAACGAGCTTTATGAAATGGATTTCATAAGAGCACTGGCTAGTTTCAAAGTTCTGTATTAATCTTGTCCGGCATTAACTAAATTTCGATCTCCAGCAACCGGGCCTCGCGTCCCGGCGCAGACTGGCGACGATAAGCGCAACGCGTAGCCGGTCGTCTGGTCATTTTTTCAGCGTTGCTTCTTTCTCCATACCGGTGCGGCATGGGCTTCGGGGTCTTGGCGCAGAGACAGAGAAGAAAACAAAAACAAGTTTCGAATCGGGAGAAGCCACCATGCGGCATGTCAGCACCAAGCTCTTGCACGTTTTCGTTTTGTTGATGGAATATCGTGACCTCAGCGCCGTCGCCGCCTGCACGCAAGGCCGGGTTCCGACCATTGCCTACAGCCTCGCACGTCTGCGCGAAATCACCGGTGACCCACTTTTCATCAAGCGCAATGGCACGCTGGAACCTACCGCGCATGCCTTGCGGCTGGAGCAGACCGCGCGCCAGATCTTGTCAAAATGGGAGCAACTGGTACGCCCGCTCGCCCCCGTCGCCGAGGCGGCAAGCCCGCACCGCCGTATCTCGATCGGGTTTTCGCCGTCGATCGGCGATCCGGTCATCACCGAGATCCTCACGGCCTTGTGCGAGCAGTTTCCCGATGACCGCTTCATGACGCGGCCGGTCTTTGCCGACGCCGCGCTGGCCACCCAGCTTGGCAGCGGCGAACTGGACTGCGCCTTCGTGGTCGATAGCCATTTTGTGCCAGAAGACATAGCGCTGCACAACATCATGGCCACGCCGCGCCGCCTCGTCAGCGTGGTGCGGCCAGGTGGCGTTGAGGATGCGGATGGCCGGCACGAGTGGATACTGCTGCAGGAAGACACCGAGCCCGGCAGCCCGCTGCAGGGTTTCCTGAACCGGCTCGCGCACGATCCCGCCTACCGGGAAACCATCGTGCCGTCCTGGCACACGCAAGTTGCGCTGCTGCTTGCCGCGGGCGGCATCTGTCCGCTGCTGGACTTCAACGTGCCTCTAGTGGCACGCACACACAAAACGCGCCTGTTGGCGCCGCCCGGCAGCTTCCCGGAATGGGCAGCCCTGCATTTCTGGGCGCCTGTGCGCGCCGGCAACGCACTGCGCGGCATCATGGAGATCGGGAGCACCGTGCTGCGTGATCCCGTCACCGCCATCGACCGCCGTCACCAGTCACACGAGACGCGCACCTCTGCCTACGCAGCCTGACCCTGCTGCCCCCTGCTGCCCCCTGCTGTCACTGAAGCACGCCGCGCCGCGCTGCGGCGTGTCGGCCTGCGGCTAGCCACGCCCGCCGGCCCGTGAGAGTTTCCGCGTCCTCCTCTCAAAATTGAGAATAGTCTCAGTCCTGACGCCGAAGCCAACGCTTATGCTTCATGGGCACCTCCTGCTTCCTGTTCGTCCGAGCAAAGCATGCGCCTGGAGGTGCTTTGTTCCTGTGCTGTTCGCGCCGCCGGCGAAAAGCCGTGCGGCGCTTTTTTTTTTCGAGGGCGCGATCCCCTTGCGGCAAGCGCCGCCCAACGCGAATCGAAGCACTCGCTTTTCATGTTCGCGGCATCCGTGCCGCAAGCCCTTCCAGCTCGCGCCAGGCATGTGCGGCCCGGACACCGTGCATGCCTGCGCTTGCGCAGGAGCATTGCCATGCCTTTGAAAATCTTGATTGCCGATGACCATCCCGCCATTACGCTCGCAGTCAGGAGCCAGTTGCGCAACCAGACCGGCTGGGAGGTCTGCGCGGATGTTCACAGCTCCGCAGAGCTGCTGCAGGCCGTGCGCGCATTCCGGCCGGATATCGTCGTCACCGATTACCACATGCCCTGCAGCAACGCGAGCGATGGCATCCGCCTGCTAGCCAGCCTGCGGCGGCACTTTCCGGCGCTAGCCGTGGTGGTGCTCACCATGATCACCAACCCGCTGGTCCTGCGCGCCATCCTGAACGCAGGCGCCCATGGCCTCCTGCTCAAGGACTCGCAGCTGGACGAACTGGTCACCGCCATCATCCGCGTCGAACGCGGGCTGCGCTTTATCGGCGACTCTGCCGCGCGCGTGCTGGAGCAGTCCGGCGCCCACTACGCGCCCGGCAGCGCCGGCGCCCTGTGCCTGTCGGTACGCGAGTCCGAAGTCATGCGGCTCTACCTCAGTGGCAACTCGATCACCGGGATTGCCGGGCAGCTGAGCCGCAGCGTCAAGACCATCAGCCGCCAGAAAAACAGCGCCATGCGTAAGCTGGGGGCCAGCAATGAGCGCGAGCTGTTCGACTTCGCGGCGCAACAGGGCCTGGTGCTGCCGAACCCGGATCGTCCTCACGAGAGCCAGCCGGCCAGCCAGTCCGACTGGCTATAATCGCAGCGCCGCACAGGCAGCCGTTTCTGCCAGCCTCGCTACTTAGCCAGCCAACGTCATCGCCATGTCCAACCTTGCCGCAACCACCGCACCCGCCGTTCCGGGCACCCCATCCGATGCGGCAAGGCCCCTGCGCGTGCCCGCCATGCTGGTGGCGGCGCCGGCCTCGGGCCAGGGCAAGACCACCGTGACGGCCGCGCTGGCATGGCTGCACCGCCGCGCCGGCCGCACCGTCCGCGTCTTCAAAAGCGGCCCCGACTACCTCGACCCCTCCATTCTCGCGGCTGCCAGTGGCGCGCCGGTCCACTCGCTCGACTTGTGGATGACCGGCGCCGAAGACGCCGCGGCACGCCTTGCCCAGGCAGCAGCCGAAGCCGACCTGATCCTGGTGGAGGGCGTCATGGGCCTGCACGACGGCACCCCCAGCAGCGCCGACCTGGCGCGCCATTTCGGCCTGCCGGTGCTTAGCGTGATCCAGGCCGGCGCGATGGCGCAGACGTTCGGCGCGCTGGCCTTGGGCCTGGCTGGCTACGGCCAGCCGCTGGCTTCCATGCAAGTGCTTGCCAACGGGGTGGCCTCCCCGCGGCACGCCGACATGCTGAAAGAGAGCCTGCCGGCGCATATCGCCTGGGCCGGCGCGCTGGCGCACGACAACGCGGCATCGCTGCCCGAGCGGCACCTGGGCCTGCTGGCGGCCGATGAACTGCCCGACCTCAACACGCGGCTGGACCGCCTCGCGGATGCGCTCGCCGGGCAACCCATCGGCGCCCTGCCCGCGGCCGTGGAGATCGCCGCAGCGCCGCCGCTGCCCGTGCCGCCGCCGCTGCTGGCCGGCAAGACCATCGCCATCGCCCGCGACGCCGCGTTCCGCTTTATCTACCCTGCCAACCTGGATACGCTCCAGGCGCTCGGCGCCCGGCTGGCCTTCTTCTCCCCGCTCGACGACGCTGCCTTGCCCGCCTGCGATGCGCTCTGGCTGCCCGGCGGCTACCCCGAGCTGCACGCCGCGCGCCTGTCGGCCAACACAGGCATGCTGGCCGCCCTGCGCCAAGCCCATGCCAATGGCCTGCCGATCCTGGCCGAATGCGGCGGCATGATGGCGTTGTTCGAGACGCTGGTCGACAAGGCCGGGCATAGCCACGCCGTGGCGGGCCTGCTGCCTGGCACGGTGATCATGCAACGCCGCCTTGCCGCGCTCGGCCATCAACAACTGGCGCTGCCCGAAGGCACCTTGCGCGGCCACACCTTCCATTACTCCAGCGCGCAAACCCCGCTGGCGCCCTACTGCCACGCCACCGTGCCGCGCGACGGGTCGCGGGGCGAGGCGGTGTTCCGGCAGGGCGCGCTGACGGCGTCCTACACGCATCTGTATTTCCCGTCCAACCCGTTGTCCATTGCGGCGCTGTTCGGCGGCGCGCGGTAAGCGCAAGCATCACGCAATGCCACAAAACTCGCGCCGGTACTGCTCCGGCGTGACGCCAGCCTCGCGCTGGAACATCGCGATAAACGCGGATGCCGTGCTGTAGCCGAGTGCGAACGCGATCTCCTGCACGCTGCGGCCCGCCTCCAGGGCATCGATGGCACGCAGGAAGCGCAGACGCTGGCGCCAGTCGCCGAAGGACATGGCCAGCTCGTGCTGGCAACGGCGCGCAAGGGTGCGTTCGGTCATGTGCACGCTGGCGGCCCATTCGGCCAGCGTGCGATGGTCGCCGGGATCGGCCTGCAGCGCCTCCAGCACCGCGGCCAGGGCGGGCGTGGTTGCCGCCGGGAGGTAACAGCGCTGCACCGGCGCCACGGCAAGCTGGTCAACCACCACATGCGCCAGCCGAAGATCGGCCGGCGTGCGCGGCACATGCAGGTCGCGCGCGGCAAAATCCGCCAGCACGCTCTTGATGATCGGGCTGATGCGCACCGTGCAGGGCTCGGCCGGCAGTTGCGCGCATAGGCCGGGCTCGATGTAGATCGAGCGGTAAACGATCGCGTGGCGCAACGTGCAGCTGTGCACCACCTTTGGCGGAATCCATATCGCGTACTGCGGCGGGGAAAGCAGCCGCATGCCCACGGTTTCCATCTGCATCGAGCCGTGCGCGGCGTAGTTCAGGTGACCCCAGCTGTGACTGTGCGCCTCCGCCAGGGTATCGGCGCCGAACTCGTCGTAGCGCAGGTAGAAGGGGCCTTCCATCCCTTCGACATCCAGGATCGGCAGGAAACGCCACTTGTCGGCCATGGCCATGCTTTTTGGGTCCGTTGCTACACAGAGTCCGGAATTCCGGTCGATATGTCCTAATTGAGCTATATAGATCAACCCAGACGCGCTCATGATAGCGTTCCAAACACATCAGAGAAAGCGCTCATGTGGCAATACGCCTTTCCGCTCCTGGCCGTCGTGACCTGGTCAGGCAACACCGTCGTCAGCAAAATGGCCGCCGGCACCATCGCGCCGGCCGAGATCAGCTTCTACCGCTGGTTGCTGGCAGCCGTGCTCTTCACGCCGCTGGCACTGCGTCCCGTGCTGCGCAACTGGGCCGCGATCCGGCCCGGATTGGGGCGGATCGCCGTGCTGGGCTTGCTCGGCATGGTGGCCTATCAGTGCCTGGCCTACTATGCCGCCTACCTGACCACGGCGACCCACATGGGCATCATCGGCTCGCTCACGCCGATGATGGTGCTGGCATTGTCGATCTTGCTACTGGGACAGGGCCTGACCGCTGGCGCCGTGGCGGGGTCCGTGCTGTCGATTACCGGCGTGCTGGTGGTCGTATCGTCCGGAAACCTGGGCAGCCTGCTGACCAGCGGCGCCAACCTCGGGGACGCACTGATGCTGCTGGCCATGCTGGCCTACGCGGTCTATGTGATCTTGCTCAAGCGCTGGAAGATGAAGGACGTGCCGGCGCTGCAACTGCTTTACCTGCAGATCGTCGCCGCCGTCATCGCGTTGCTGCCGCTATACCTGCTCACGCCAAAGATGGGCCTCTCGGCCGCCAATCTCCCTCTGGTCGGGTTCGCCGGGCTCATGGCATCGATGGTTGCACCGCTGGTGTGGATGCACGCCGTCGCCCGCATCGGGCCGAGCCGTGCGAGCATGTTCTTCAACCTGATCCCCCTGCTCACCGCGCTGATCGCGGCGGGCTTGCTTGGCGAATCGCTCGCGCCATATCACGCGGTCGGCGGGGTGCTCACGGTGTTGGGCGTGCTGCTGGCCGAGATATGGACGGCGCCGTTGCGGCTGCAACTGGCCCGGCCGTAGGGCCAGCTGGAGTAGTCAGGACGGTTGGGGCAAGGTCATCGTGGATGCCGCGCTCACACGGCGTCCGCCTTGTCCTGCTGCGTGCGCAGCACCGCTTCGGCAATGCCGCCCTCAAGCTCTTCCAGTCCCTTGGACAGATTGCGCATGGTGGTCTCGGAGACGTTTTCCAGCACATCCTGCAGAAACGCCGAGCGCAGCGGCAATGCCTGCTCCACAACGCCATGGCCGAGCGCCGACAGGGTGACGTTGGTCACGCGGTTGTCGCGCTCGCTGGTGTTGCGCTCGACCCAGCCGAGCTCCTGCAGCGCCTTGAGCTGGCGCGTGAGCGCGCCCGGGTCCATGCCGACGCGGTCGGCAAGGGGCTTCTGCGCGATGGGCCCGGCGTGGGTGTACAACGCGGACAGAATACGCCAGCGCGGCAAGGGATGGCCGATGCGCTGCTCGAAAGCCGCGGCATAGGCCCGGTAAGTTCGCCCGAACTGCTGTAGCACAGCCAGGCTTTGACGCTCCAATTCCACTCCAATCTCCTGCTTGGGGCACCGTCACGCGACGGGCAACCTCCCCACATTATCGGCTAGCCCCGCGCCCTACTCCGTCGCCATGACCGGCTTGACGGCGCGCTCCAGCTTGATCGGCGGCACCCGCCGTGAACGCCACAGGCCCAGCACCGCAATCACCGCGGCCAGCGCCAGCCCCATATGAATGGCTCCAACCAGCGACAGCCGGGCCTGCTCCAGCAACAAGGCGCCATTGTGCCCGGCTGCCTCCAGCTGCGACAGCAGGCTAGCCTGCGCCGCGCGGTCGATCAGGATCTGCGGATCCGCCATGCGCGCCTGCCACTGCCCGGCGCCAGCGCTCTGCAGCGCGTCGTGCACGCCACTGAGGTAGCTGCGCGTGACCAGCGTGCCCACCACGGCAGTACCGATCATGCCGCCGACCATGCGCAGCGACTGCAGCATCGCCGTGGCAATGCCCAGATGCTCGCGGCCCGCGGTCTGCTGCGCGAACACCGTCAGGTTGGGCATGATGAAGCCTAGCCCGAAGCCACATAGCAGCATCATGCCCAGCAACAACTGGTGCGACATCCCGCGCGTCGCCTGGGACAGCCCAAGGCAGGCCAGCGCCAGCATGCCGAATCCCGCATACAGCATATTGTTAGGCTGGCGGATGCGGGTGATGATGCGCCCATTGATGATACTGCCCACCGTGATGCACACCACCAGCGGGGTCACCAGCACGCCCGCCTCCTTCGGCGAATAGCCAAAGCCCCCCTGGAACAGCAGCGGCGCGTACAGCAGCAACGAGAACATCGCGAAGCCGACAAACACGGCCAGCAGGAACAACGGCGCCAGCCCGGGATTGCGGAACATCTCCAGCGGCAGGATCGGGTTCGGCGTGCGGCGCTCCCATTGCCATAACCCAACCAGCGCACACACCGACATCACCAGCAAGCCGCCGGTGAGCAGCCCGAACCCACGCTCGGGCATCAGCTCCACGCACAGCTGCAAGCCGCCCAGCCCCACGCCGATCAACGCCGCGCCGAGCCAATCCACCTTGATCGCGCCGGTATTGGTCTGCTGGCGCAAGTGCGGCAGGTAGCGCCAGGCAAACCACAACCCCAGCAAGCCCACGGGCAAGTTCACGTAGAACACCGAGCGCCAGCCATAGGCCTCGGTCAGCACGCCACCAAGCGACGGACCCACCGCGTTGGCAATGCCGAACGCCGCGCTCATCATCACCTGCCAGCGCAAGCGCACATGCGAATCGGGGAACAGGTCAGGGATACAAGCAAAGGCAGTGCCCACCAACATGCCGCCGCCAATGCCCTGCAGGCCGCGCGCAAGCACCAGGAACGGCATGCTCGTTGCCATGCCGCACAACGCGGAAGCCAGCGTGAACACAACGATGGACACCATCACGAAGGGCTTTCGCCCGTAGTAATCGCCCAGCCGCCCGAAGATCGGCACGGTGATCACCGACATCAGCAGATAGGCCGTCGCCACCCAGGCGTAGTACTCGAACCCCTGCAGTTCCGCCACCACGGTCGGCAGCGCGGTGCCAACCACGGTCTGGTCAAGTGCGACCAACATCACCACGAACGCGATACCCAGCATGGCCAGCAGGGACTCGCGGAATGGCAGCACCTGCCCGCTGCTATGCGCCTCGTGAGGCTGCGAAATCATTTTATTGTTCCATCAATGATTGTGTAGTCAACCATTATAGGACAGGGTTTGGGGGGGCAGTGATAGAGATTGCGATCGTCGGCGGCATGGACCGGCAAAACCCATCAAGCCAGAGCCACCCCATACTGCGCAAGAAACATCGCAACCGCTGAATCCACCACCTGCCGCTGCATCGCCGCATCCAGCGGCGGCTGTCCCATGGTGATCTGCGGCCAGAAGGCAAAGGCCTTGATCAGCGCCTGCAGCTGACAGGCGGCAAAGGCGGGATCCGCCGCTTTCAGCTTGCCGTCGGCCTGCGCCGCGCGTATCCAGACATTGATGCCCTCCTCCCGCTCGCCCAGCCTGGCGACCATTTCCCTCGCCCGCTCTGGCGAGTGGATGGTCTCGGCGATGGCAACGCGTGCCAGGTCGATGAAGCTGGCGTTGTTGAGCATGTTCATCTTCAGGCGCACCAGCTCGCGCAACTGCGCATCCACCGGCTGGTCGCTCGCGTAAGCCATGTCAAGGTCGCCTTGGCTGCTCTCCCATAACTGGGAAAGTATCTCGGCAAACAGCTCGTCCTTGCTGGCGAAGTGGTTGTACACCGTGCGCTTGGAAACCGCTGCCCGGGCGGCGACCTTGTCCATGCTGGTGACTTCGAAGCCGTTGTCGCGGAACTCGGCGATGGCGGCCTGAATGATGGCTTCGCGTTTGCGATCCGTCAGGCGTTGGGCTGGGGGCATGGCGTTCCTGGGGGGCCTTGGCGTCGGGGAAAGGGGTAATTTTACACCGACAAGTTTACTTTCCAGAAAATGGAAACTACACTGTGCAGTACAGTTTTGCAAATCGAAGCTGGATGGAACGGCCCCCGCCGCTTGCCCTGCCCCCCACTTTGGATCCTGATTGCCATCATGACCAATCATTCGCCCCGCCCCGTCAACCGCCAGAGCTACACCCAGTCGCCGGAATCGCGTGCGAGCCAGGCACGCGCCCTGGCCGGGCCGCCAAAGGGCGGCTTGCTCAAGACCCTCGGCATCGCCTGGCGCTTTCTCTTCGACAAACCCGCGGACACCCAGCCCGCCGGCCCGGTTCCGGTGCAAACGCTGACACAGGCTGACCTGCTCGCCGCGCCGGACAACACGGTGTTCCGGCTTGGGCATTCCACCGTGCTGCTGAAACTGCGTAACGCTTTCTGGATCACGGATCCGGTCTTTAGCGAGCGCGCTTCGCCGGTGCAATGGGCTGGCCCGCAGCGCTTCCATCAACCGCCGATCGGCATCGACGATTTGCCGCCCATCAAGGCGGTGATCCTCTCGCACGATCACTACGATCACCTGGACCGCGCGGCCATCATGGCACTGGCGGACAAGACCGAGCACTTCCTGACGCCGCTGGGCGTAGGGGATCGCCTGATCGACTGGGGGATCCACGCGGGCAAGGTGAGACAGCTCGACTGGTGGCAAACCACCGAGGTGGAGGGCGTGCGTTTTGTCGCTACACCGGCACAGCATTTTTCCGGGCGAACGCCGTTTGACGGCAACCGTACGCTGTGGGCGTCGTGGGTGATTCTGCACGCCGATCTGCGCGTGTTCTTCAGTGGCGACACGGGCTACTTCGACGGCTTCAAGCGCATTGGCGAGCGCTATGGCCCATTTGATCTCACACTGATGGAAACCGGCGCCTACGACGTGAACTGGCCCGCCGTGCACATGCAGCCTGAGCAGACCCTGCAGGCGCATATCGACCTGAAGGGCAATTGCCTGCTGCCGATTCACAACGGCACCTTCGACCTGGCCATGCACGCCTGGCACGAGCCCTTCGACCGCATCATCGCGCTGGCCGCTGCGCGCGGCGTTCCCGTCAGCACCCCGCGCATGGGCGAGGCCGTCAGCATCCTGCAAGCGCACAACGGGGATCGCTGGTGGCTGGACGTAAAGACGCGCCGCAACCGCAAATCGATGCCGCCCGCAAGCCCACGCATCGTCAACGAACAGCCTTGAGAAAAACAATGACCGCCCGGGCCGCCGAGGAGATTCCCGCGCTGGCGGCCAGACGGCTGGCCTGAGCCACGTCAAACTCACAATCGCATCACGGTGTATCATGGCTGCGTTGCAGGCTTCGCGCCTGCATCAGCGTTCTCAGGGCGGGGTGAAAGTCCCCACCGGCGGTGATGGCGATTTTTTCGCATAAGCCCGCGAGCGCCCGGTTCTCCTCGAAGTCTCCGAGAGCCGGGGTCAGCAGATTCGGTGTCACTCCGAAGCCGACGGTCATAGTCCGGATGAAAGAGAGCGCGATGTTTCTGTTCCCCGCGCCGTCTCCCGGCGCCGGGGGACTAAACTCGTGCGCCCTGATTCTGGTAACCCACTCTTCTGAAGAAGACCATGAATCAGTTAGTTTCTCCTGTCCAGCGCGACCACCGCGACCTCCAGGACACCACTCCCGTCAATCCGGCCTGGCGCTTTGCGTTTATCCATGCGCAATGGCATGCGGATATCGTGCATCAGGCCCGCGACGCCTTCCTCGCTGAAATGGCCGCGCGCGGCGTAGCGCGCGAGGCGGTGGACGTGATTGAAGTGCCTGGCGCGTTCGAGATCCCGCTGCATGCACGCAAGCTGGCGGACACCGGGCGCTATGCGGCGATCATAGCGTCGGGCTTTGTCGTCGATGGCGGCATCTACCGCCACGAGTTTGTCGCGGATGCCGTCATCAGCGGCCTGATGCGCGTGCAGCTCGATACGCAGGTGCCCGTGCTTTCCGCCGTGCTGACGCCGAAAAGCTTCCACGATCATGAAGACCACCGCAAATTCTTCAGCGAGCACTTCGTCGTGAAGGGCCGCGAGGCGGCACAGGCCTGCATCAAGACGGTGGAAAGCCTGAGCAAGCTGGTGGCTTGACCGGATCTGGCCCGCGCTAGGGCTCGGGGGCGCGGCGCGCATCTTCAGGGAATCAGTACGTTTCCAGATGCAGCCGCCCATCCTTCTTGAGCGCGGCGCCCACCGTGTCCCACGACAAACCCGCCTGCTGCGCCACGTCCCGCAAGGCCAGCACCACGCCCTCCTCCATGCTCTTGAGCCCGCAAACGTAGAAGCAGGTGTTCGGGTCCGCCAGCAACGGCCCCAGGTCGGCTGCGCGCTCGCGCATCACGTCCTGCACATAGCGCTTGGGCTGCCCCGGGGTGCGCGAGAACGCGAAGTTGATATCGATGAAGTCCTTGGGCAGGCTTTGCAGCGGGCCGAAGTAAGGCAGCTCCTCCTGCGTGCGCGCGCCGAAAAACAGCATCAGCTTGCCGCCCTCGAACTTGCCGGACTTGCGCAGCCGCCGGCGCCATTCCGTCATCGCGCGCATCGGCGCGCTGCCGGTGCCCGTGCAGATCATCACGATATGGGAGCGCGGATGGTTGGGCATCAGGAAGCTCGCGCCAAACGGCCCGATCACTTCCACCTTGTCACCCACCTGCAGGTCGCACATATAGTTCGAGGCGACGCCGCGCACCGGGTTGCCCTGGTGGTCTTCCAGCACGCGCTTGATGGTGAGCGAGATGTTGTTGTAGCCCGGCCGCTCGCCATTGCGCGGGCTGGCCAGTGAATACTGGCGCGCATGGTGCTGGCGGCCGCTGGCGTCCACGCCCGGCGGCACGATGCCGATCGATTGGCCTTCCAGCACCGGAAACGGCGCGGTGCCGAAGTCCAGCACGATATGGTGCGTATCGTAGTCGCGCCCGACCTCGGTGACGCGCGCATTGCCAACCACGGTGGCCGTGACGGAGCGGGCGGCGGCCTTGGCGCCATAGAGGTTGGTATAGGCGTGGGCGGCCGACCACGGCGGCACGGTGGCGCCGTACTGGGCACTGTTGAAGCCGCCTTCGCCGGTGACGGCCGCCAGCGATGACGCCGGGGCGGATTCGAGAACCGGCTCGGCATCCGCCGCCACGCCTTGCGCGGCAAGCTGCTCGGAGGAGAGTTCGTCAGGCAACGTGTCCCAGCCAAACTGCTCCACGATGCTGTAGGCCTTGGCGCGCGGCATGGTGCGCCAGTTGTCGATCGAGCCGGTCGGGCATGGCGAGATGCAGGCCATGCAGCCGTTGCACTTGTCCGCGTCGACCACGTAGTTGCGCGCATCGTGGGTGATGGCCGCGACCGGGCAGGTGGCCTCGCAGGTATTGCAGCGGATGCAGATCTCGGGGTCGATCAGGTGCTGCCTGATGACCTGGATGTCGGACATGTCCATGGCGAACTCCGGGGGTGATGCGACCCCTGTGGCCGGGGCCTTTTGCCGCAGGAGCCCACCGGGCCCCTGCCTTCTTGCGATTTTCGATTTCGGTTTTCGGTTTCGGCTTTCGACTCGCGGCGCTCAGTTGAAGCGCACGTACTCGAAATCCACCGGCTGGCGGTTGATGCCCATCACCGGCGGCGCGATCCAGCCGGCAAACTTGCCGGGCTCGACCACGCGGCCCATCAGGCTGGCCACATAGGCGCGGTCGGTCTCGCTAGGCAGCCACTGGTCGACATTGGCTTTCCACTCCGCGTCCGAAATCACCCGGCCATCCGGCGAGATCTTCACGCCGGAGAGCGCGCCGATATTGCGGTGGAAGGCTTTGTGCGGGACCTTCAGGCGCAAAGGGATGCCGGCCTTGTCGATCACGCGGTTCCAGCGCTCCACGCCGGCCACGCTGTCCTTGATGTAGTCGTCTCGCAGCACTTCGTTGAGCGCGTTGAGCATCGGCACTTCCTTTTCGATCAGCTGGCCGCCGCTGGCCTGCAGGACCTTGTAGGTCTGGCCCTTGAGCACGTGGTCGTCGGTGCGCTTGCCTTCTTCGTAGCGGCCCTTGAGGCCGGTGCTGTAGAAGGTCGCGGCGTTGCTCGACTCATCCGCGCCGAACAGGTCGATGGTCACGCTGTAGTGGAAGTTCAGGTAGCGCTGGATGGTCGGCAGGTCGATCACGCCGGCGGCGCGCAAGCGGGCCGGGTCGTCGGTCTTGAGCTCGTTCATCACCTGGCAGGTGCGCTGGATCACACGCGAGACGCCGCTCTCGCCCACGAACATGTGGTGCGCTTCCTCCGTCAGCATGAACTTGGTGGTGCGGGCGAGCGGATCGAACGAGCTCTCGGCCAGTGCGCACAACTGGAACTTGCCGTCGCGGTCGGTGAAATAGGTGAACATGAAGAACGACAGCCAGTCCGGCGTCTGCTCGTTGAACGCCTGCAGGATGCGTGGGTTGTCTTGCTGGCCGCTGCGGCGCTCCAGCAGCGCTTCGCCTTCTTCGCGGCCATCGCGGCCGAAATACTTGTGCAGCAGGTAGACCATGGCCCACAGGTGGCGGCCTTCTTCCACGTTGACCTGGAACAGGTTGCGCAGGTCGTACATGCTCGGCGCGGTCAGGCCGAGGTGGCGCTGCTGCTCCACCGATGCGGGTTCGGTATCGCCCTGCGTGACGATGATGCGGCGCAGGTTGGCGCGGTATTCGCCGGGCACGTCCTGCCAGGCGTCTTCACCCTTGTGGTCGCCAAAGTGGATCTTGCGGTTGGCCTCGGCGGGGTTGAGGAAAATGCCCCAGCGATAGTCCGGCATCTTCACGTGGCCAAAGTGCGCCCAGCCTTGCGGGTCGACGCTGATGGCGGTGCGCAGGTAGATATCGAAATCCTGCGAGCCGTCCGGCCCCATGTCGTTCCACCAGCTCAGGTAGTTGGGCTGCCATTGCTCGAGCGCGCGCTGCAGCGTGCGGTCTTCACTGAGGTTGACGTTGTTGGGGATCTTGTCGCTGTAGTTGATGCTGGACATCATGGTCTCCGGGCTGGCTATGCGTTGGATGCGGCGGATTCGGGTTCGGATTCGGCTACTGGTTCGGCTTCAGGTGCGATATCAGAGATCTCAGCAATATCGGCGATGTCAGGTCAGACGCGGTTCCAGTCGAACGCGGCCTTGTCGCCCTTGCCGTAGACCTTGAGCGCACCCTTCTCGCCCACTGCGTTGGGGCGCTGGAAAATCCAGTTCTGCCAGGCGGTGAGCCGCCCGAAGATGCGGGTGAACATGTTCTCCTGGCCGTTGAAGCGCAGGTTGGCCTCCATGCCGGTGAGCGCATCCGGCGACATGGCCGCGCGCTCTTCCAGCGCGATGCGCACTTCATCGGTCCAGTCGATGTCGTCGGGGTTGGCGGTAACCAGGCCCACCGCGAATGCGGCGTCGGCGTCCAGCGGCTGGCCCGCCTTGGCGCGCACCGCGTCCAGCGCCGGTTGCTCGTCGTAGAAGCGCCGTCCCAGACGGCTCTGCCCGGTCGCCATCGGGTACAGCCCGAAGTTGGTCTCGGCCACGGTGATCTTGGGCGCGCGCGCCTCGTCGTCCGGCAGCGCCAGGTGGTAGCTGCGGTCGCACGCCAGCGCCAGCTCCAGGAAGGTGCCGGCAAAGCAGGAACCCGGCTCGATCAGCGCGAACAGGCTGCGCGAGGACACATCCAGGCGGGAGAACGTGCGGCGCAGCAGGCCGATGGTTTCGCGCACCAGCCAGTGATCCTGGTTGGCCAGCAGCGTGGCGTCCATGGCCAGCACGTTGGCGGCGTCGCCGTCGGTCTTGATCAGCCAGGTGCCGATATCCAGCTCGTTGGTGCGCATCGACAGGATGGCGTCTTCGAGTTCGCGCGCCAGCTGCAGCGGGTACCAGGCGGCGCCGGCCTCGGCAATGGCGGCAACGCTGGTCGGCTGCGTGGCGGATGGGCCCTGCACGGTGAAGGTAGCCTTGCGGCCCGCGCGGTCGATCTCTACGGTGACGTGGGTGTAGCGCAGCGCGTCGGCTTCGAGCGTGCGCGCGAGCGGGGTCAGCGCCACGCCGCTGGCGTCGGCCGGGCGGTCGCTCTGCGCGGCCAGGGCCTGGGCGCGCTCCTGCACTTTTTGCGCAAAGACGGCGGGCTTGGCAATGTCGTCCACCAGGCGCCAGTCCTTGGCGCGCTGGCCGCGCACCCCTTCGGTGGTGGTGCAGAAGATATCCGCGAGATCGTGGCGCACGTGGCGCTTGTCGGTCACGCGGGTCAGGCCGCCGGTGCCGGGCAGCACGCCCAGCAGCGGCACTTCGGGCAGGCTCACGGCGGAGGAGCGGTCGTCGACGAGGATGATCTCGTCGCAGGCGAGCGCCAGCTCGTAGCCGCCGCCGGCGCAGGCGCCATTGACCGCGGCAAGGAACTTCAGGCCGCTGTGCTTCGACGAATCCTCCAGCCCGTTGCGCGTCTCGTTGGTGAACTTGCAGAAATTCACTTTCCAGGAATGGCTGGAGACACCCAGCATGAAGATATTGGCGCCGGAGCAGAACACCTTGTCCTTGCCGCTGGTGACCACCACGGTGCGCACCTCGGGATGCTCGAAGCGGATGCGGTTGACCGCATCGTTGAGCTCGATGTCGACGCCGAGGTCGTAGCTGTTGAGCTTGAGCTTGTAGCCGGGACGCAGGCCGGCGTTTTCATCGATGTCTACCGCCAGCGTGGCAATGGGGCCGTCGAAGGTCAGCTTGAGATGCTTGTACTGGGACGGATCAGTCTGGTATTCGACGCGGGGGGCGGTAGTCATGGCTGTGTCTCCTCAGCGATGAAGCACAATAGTGCATGGATTGGGTGTTGGTTAACGAACTATAGTTCATATAACAAAACCCAGTCAAGCAATATTGTGCACCTATACGTCAAGGAGTCAGAGCGGCAGTTGCAGTGCGTAGCGCACGCGCTCCCGCAGCGTCAGGAAGGTGGGTTCGAGCGGCTCGGCGCTGGTGTCGACGCTGAACTCCGCCTTGGAATAGAAGGCCGCGCGGCCGGCCAGGATGTGGCGCAGGTCTTCCATGGCCTCCTTGCTGGCGGCCATCGGGCGGAAGTCGCCCTGGGCGCGCACGCGGTTCATGTGATCTTCCGGGCTTGCCTGCAGCCACACCGTGGTGCAATGGGCCAGCAGCAGGTTGAAGGTGGCAGGGTCGGACACAAGGCCGCCGGGCGTGGCGATCACCGCTTCAGGATAGATCTGGATGGCTTCCTCCAGCGCGCGCCGCTCATAACGGCGGTAGGCGTTCATGCCATACAGGCCTTGGATTTCCGAGATGCTGCAACCGGCGAACTTCTCGATCTCGCGGCTGAGTTCCACAAAGGGAAAGCCCAGGTCCTCGGCCAGCATGCCGCCCAGCGTGGACTTGCCGGCACCGCGCAGCCCGATCAGCGCCACGCGCGGGCTGCGCGCGGCGTTGCCGCCGCCGGTGCCGAGCATCTCGCCCACGGCAATGCGCACGCGGCGCAGCGTGCCTTCGTCGCGGTGTTCCAGCAGTTCCCGGATCAGCAGCCATTCCGGCGACGAGGTGGACACATCGCCAAGCAATTCGGCCAGCGAACAGTGCAGCGCCGAGGCGATCTGCAGCAGCACCAGGATGGAAGCGTTGCCGCTGCCGTATTCCAGGTTGGCCAGGTGCCGCTCCGAAACGCCGGCAGCCTGCGCCGTGGCCTTGCGGGTCAGGCCCCGGCGCGAGCGGAGCTCGCGCACGCGCTCGCCCAGTGCGACGAGAAAGGCGTTTTTCTCCACTCCGGCGGCTTCCGCTGCGCTGCCGTTGCCTTGCGCGGTGTCGGCGTCCTGCTCATCAGGCGCCTCCCGCGTTAACCCGGTAACATGCAATATAGTGCTTGACATGGTTTCTCGGTGGCTCTATGTTTCACACATGCACAATAATGCATGAAGCGCGGGTATGCAACCCGGCTGAGTCCAACGGAGCCCCTTCCATGTCCCCCACCGAACTCCGCGAGCAGATCGCGCGGCTCACGGCCCGCATTGCCGGGCGCCCACTCGATGCCGCCCTGGATACCTGGCTGAATGCCGAGCATGGCGTAGGCAGCACGACCTACAGCGAACTCAAGGCAGCCTGCCTGGCCGGCGTGGCCGAGGGCTGGCTGTGCGACCGCGAAGGCGGCGGCATCCGCTATGGCCGCATCTTCAAGCCGGCCGAGGACCTGCACGGGTTCTCCGTCGACGTGGTCGACATGCAAGACATCGCCGGGCCGCATCACACACACCCCAATGGCGAGATCGACCTGATCGTGCCGATCGACGCCACCGCCGAGTTCGACGGCCGCCCCGCCGGCTGGCTGGTCTGCCCGCCGGGCAGCGCGCACCGGCCCACTGTCAGCCACGGCCGCGCGCTTGTGCTCTACCTGCTGCCCGACGGCCGCATCGACTTTACCCGCTGAGATTCCCTTCATGACCGAACTGCTCCCCAACTATCTTGGCGGCCGCTGGCAAGCCGGCTCCGGTGCCGGCGCGACGCTATCCGACCCTGTACTGGGCGAGGCGCTGGTGCGCGTGGACGCCACCGGGCTCGACCTTGCCGCCGGCTTCGCCTTTGCGCGCGAACAAGGCGGCGCCGCGTTGCGCGCCATGACCTACCGCGAGCGCGCCGCCATGCTGGCCACCATCGTCAAGATCCTGCAGGCCAACCGCGATGCCTATTACGAGATCGCCACCGCCAACAGCGGCACCGTGCACAACGATTCCGCCGTGGATATCGATGGCGGCATCTTCACGCTCGGCACCTACGCCAAGCTCGGCGACGCGCTGGGAGAGCGGCGCTACCTGATCGACGGCGATGCCGCGCGGCTCGGCAAGGATCCGCTATTCCAGTCGCAGCACGTGCTGGTGCCCACGCGCGGCGTGGCGCTATTGATCAACGCCTTCAACTTCCCGAGCTGGGGCTTGTGGGAAAAGGCCGCGCCGGCACTGCTGGCGGGCGTGCCCGTGATCGTGAAGCCCGCGACGGCCACCGCCTGGCTGACCCAGCGCATGGTCAGGGACGTGGTGGACGCTGGCGTGTTGCCGCCCGGCGCGCTGTCGGTGGTGTGCGGCAGCGCGGCCGGACTGCTGGACCAGTTGCAGCCGTTCGATGCGGTCTCCTTCACCGGATCGGCACAGACCGCCGCGCTGATCCGCTCCCATGCGGCGGTGACGCAGCGCTCGGTGCGCGTCAATATCGAGGCCGACAGCGTCAACTCGGCCCTGCTGCTGCCCGGCGAAGCCGCCGGCAGCGAAGCGTTCGATCTGCTGGCCAGGGAAGCCGCGCGGGAGATGACGGTCAAGTCCGGGCAGAAATGCACGGCCATCCGCCGCATCTTTGTGCCCGAGGCGCTGTATGGCGCTGCCGCCGATGCCATCGGCGCGCGGCTGGCCAAGATCACCGTGGGCAATCCCCGCCATGAAACGGTGCGCATGGGCGCGCTGGTCAGCCGGGCGCAACTCGAATCGGTGCGCGAAGGGCTGGGTTACTTGCAAGCGCAGGCCGAGGTATTGCACGACGGCGCGCTGCACGCGCTGGTCGATGCCGATCCGGCCGTGGCCTGCTGCGTCGGGCCCACGCTGCTGGGTACGCGCGATGCGGACGCTGCCGATCGTGTGCACGACACCGAGGTGTTCGGTCCCGTGGCCACGCTGGTGCCCTACCGCGATAGCGCCCACGCACTGGCGCTCGTGCGCCGGGGCCAGGGCTCGCTGGTGGCATCGCTCTACGGCAGCGATGCCGATGCGCTGGCCAAAGCCGCGGTGGAACTGGCCGACAGCCATGGCCGCGTCCACGTGATCTCACCCGAGGTTGCCCAGCAGCATACCGGCCACGGCAACGTCATGCCGCAATCGCTGCACGGCGGCCCGGGCCGCGCGGGCGGTGGCGAAGAGCTGGGCGGCTTGCGCGCGCTGAATTTCTATCACCGGCGCAGTGCCGTGCAGGCAAGCACCAGCGTGCTGGCACAGCTCTAACGCACCGCCAGCTCCGCCAGCACCGCCACGGCAAACCCACCAGAACACCGATCCATCGATCCATCGATCCATCGGTCCATCGATCCATAGAGACGGGGAGACAAGCATGACAGCCGAACCACAAGTCCAGCCACCCGGCACGCCGTTCAACTTCGCCCAGCACCTGATCGCGTGCAACGCGCAGCGCCCTGGCAAGACCGCCTACATCGACGACCACGGCGCGATGCGCTACGGCGAGCTGGCCGAGCGCATCCGCCGTGTTGCCGCCGCGCTGCAGGCCAGCGGCATCCATCGCGAAGAACGCGTGCTGCTGCTGATGCACGATGGCAACGACTGGCCGGTGTGCTTCCTCGGCGCGATGTATGCCGGCATCGTGCCGGTGGCGGTCAACACGCTGCTCACCGCCGACGACTACGCCTATATGCTGCAGCACAGCCGCGCGCAGGCCGTGCTGGTATCGGGCGCGCTGCTGCCCGTGCTGCAGCAGGCCATGGCCCAGGGCGGCCATGAAGCCGGGACCGTGATCGTCTCGCAGCCCGCCGGCCCGCTGCCCGATGGCATGATCGCCCTCGAAGGGTGGATCGGGCGCAACGCGCCGCTAGCCGCGCCGGCCAGCACCGGCCCCGATGATCCCGGCTTCTGGCTCTATTCGTCAGGCTCCACCGGGCGCCCCAAGGGCGTGCTGCACAGCCAGGGCAACCCATACTGGACCGCCGAGCTCTATGCCAAGCCGGTGCTCTCGCTGGGCGAGGCCGACATCTGCTTCTCGGCCGCCAAGCTCTACTTCGCCTATGGGCTCGGCAATGCCCTGACCTTCCCGCTGAGCGTGGGCGCCACAGTCGTGCTGATGGCCGAGCGGCCAACCCCCGAGGCCACGTTCAAGCGCTGGCTGGACCATCAGCCGACCGTGTTCTTCGGCGCACCGACCGGCTATGCGGGCATGCTCGCCGCGCCCGGGCTGCCCGCGCGCGAGCAGGTCTCGCTGCGCTTGTGCTCCTCCGCTGGCGAGGCCTTGCCCGCCGACCTGGGTGAACGTTTCACCGCGCATTTCGGCTGCGAAATCATCGATGGCATCGGGTCCACGGAGATGCTGCATATCTTCCTGTCCAACCGCCCCGGGCAGGTTCGCTACGGCACCACGGGCTGGCCGGTGCCGGGCTATGCGGTGGAACTGCGCGACGAAGACGGCCACGCCGTGCCCGACGGCGATGTGGGCGACCTCTATATCCAGGGGCCGAGCGCAGCGCTGATGTACTGGGGCAACCGGGAAAAATCGCGCGAGACCTTTCGCGGCGGCTGGACCAAGAGCGGCGACAAATACGCGCGCAACGCCGACGGCAGCTACAGCTATGCCGGGCGCAGCGACGACATGCTCAAGGTCAGCGGCATCTATGTCTCCCCGTTCGAGGTGGAGGCCACGCTGGCCCAGCACCCCGCGGTGCTCGAAGCCGCCGTGATCGGCGTGCCAGACCTGGCTGGCCTCACCAAGACCAAGGCGTTCGTGGTCCGCAAGGCCGGCGCGCAGGTCAGCGAAGCGGAGCTGAAAGCCTTCGTCAAGGAACGGCTCGCGCCCTACAAATACCCGCGCGTCATCGAGTTCGTTGCCGCGCTGCCCAAGACGGCCACGGGCAAGATCCAGCGCTTCAGGCTGCGGGAGATGGAAGGCGCACCGGCCTGACAAGCAAAGCAGCAGCACGCCAGCGCCCGACGGTGTAACAAGCGCCCGCCCTCTCCCACAAGCGGGAGAGGGGAGCCAACCATCGGCAAGATCAACCAACTGGTGTAGCCGTGATTCCCGCCCAAGGGCGGGAATCACCCAAACGCGATGCGAAGCGAGCCGTCAAGGTTTACCTAGGCCGTATGGGGCGCCTCGGGATTCGGCGAAAAGAGCGGAAAAGAGGGACCCATGTCTGAGTATCGCCTTAAGGCGATGCGAGTTTGGGTCCCGGCCGCTCTTTTCGTCGAAGCCCGAGGAGGTAGTCGCCCCATCCGGCGCGCCTTCTTTGCCTACTTTCTTGGCAAGACAAGAAAGTAGGTCGCCGCCCCGCAGGGGTGGTGAAACTGCCTTTGACTTTGACGTTCAGCAGTTGCAACCCCACCAAACGAAAACAAAACACCCAAATCCCAAAAGGGCCAAAAGGACCAAAAGGAGACACCCCATGCCCCATATCGACATCCACAAACTAGCCGACGAAGCCCGCTTCAACCGCTTCCACGCCCAAATCCTCCTCTGGTGCGCCCTCATCATCATCTTCGACGGCTATGACCTGGCCGTGGTCGGCATCGCGCTGCCATCGATCATGAAGGGCATGGGCGTGGACGCCACCAGCGCCGGCTTCATGGTCAGCGCCGCGCTGTTCGGCATGATGTTCGGCGCGATCTTCATGGGCACCGTGGCCGACCGTATCGGGCGGCGCCGCGCCATCGCCATCTGCATCCTGTTGTTCAGCGTCTTCACCGCGGCGGCCGGCTTCACCAGCGATCCCGTGACGTTCAGCGTGACGCGTTTCCTGGCTGGCCTGGGCATCGGTGGCGTCATGCCGAACGTGGTGGCGCAGATGACCGAGTACTCGCCGCGCAAGATTCGCGGGACCATGGTCACGCTGATGTTCAGCGGCTACTCGGTGGGCGGCATGCTGGCCGCGCTGCTGGGCAAAGGCCTGATTGAAAGCTACGGCTGGCAATCGGTCTTCCTTGCCGCCGGCCTGCCGGCGCTGCTGATCCCGGTCATCCTGAAGTCCTTGCCGGAGTCCATGCCCTTCCTGATCAAATCGGGCCAGGTCGATGCACTCAAGCACATCGCCTCCCGCCTGGAACCAGGCTACCGGCCCCAGCCCGGCGACCAGTTCGCGCTGCCCGCCGGCGACAAGGCGGGCGACGCGCCCATTGGCAAGCTGTTCCAGGACGGGCGCGGCTTTTCCACGGTGATGTTCTGGGTGGCGTTCTTCATGTGCCTGTTCATGGTCTACGCGCTCAGCTCCTGGCTGGCCAAGATGATGGCCGGCGCAGGCTATAGCCTGGGCTCGGCGCTCACCTTCGTGCTGGTGCTGAACTTTGGCGCCATGATCGGCGCCATCGGCGGCGGCTGGCTGGCGGACCGCTTCAATATCAAGTACGTGCTGGTGGGCATGTACGCCCTGGCCGCGGTATCGATCACGCTGCTGGGCTACCCGGTGCCCACCGCGCTGCTGTTCGTGCTGGTGGCACTGGCCGGCGCATCGACCATCGGCACGCAGATCGTCACCTACGCCTATGCCGGGCAGTTCTATCCGATGGCGGTCCGCGCGACCGGCATTGGCTGGGCGTCGGGCATCGGACGCAGCGGCGCCATCCTGGCGCCGATCGTGATCGGTGCGCTGGTGGGCATGTCGCTGCCGCTGCAGCAAAATTTCGTGGCCATCGCCATTCCGGCGGTGATCGCGATGATGGCGGTCTTGCTGATCGATCATCGGCGTTCGGCTTCGGCGCAGCATGGCGAGGGCAAGACGGAGCATGTAGCTCCCATCGCGCTGGTGGCAGGGTCGCACACTACATCGTAAGGGAACGCGCGGCGCAAGCGCCGTCGCGAATGCACTTACGGGTAAGATCGCGATTCGCTCCGACCTGCCCGGTCGCGGGGCGCATCCCGAAAGTTCATTCAAATCCACAAACAATGACCCCTTTTCGCGGAAAGCTTCGGACGCGCCATCTGGAGATCATTCTCTCCGTCGCGGAACTTGGAAACCTGTCCAAGGCCGCCGAGCAATTGCACATGACGCAGTCCGGGCTCTCGCGGGCGGTTGCCGAGGTCGAGGAGATCGTTGCCGGGAAGCTGTTCGAACGATCCGCGAAGGGCATGATGGCCACCGCGCTCGGGGCCGCGATGTGCCGCCATGCGGCCCTGCTCCTGAGCGACTTCCACAAGGCCGAGGCGGATCTGGGTGCCATCGCCCGGGGCGATCTCGGCAACATGATCCTGGGCTGCTTCTCGATGTTCAGCCGGTGGCCGCTGGCGGAGGCCATTCTCCTGTTCCGGCAGGCGAATCCGCGCGTGGAGATCACGGTGGAAGTCGGATCGCACGAGGCCCTGATCGAGAAACTGGATGCAGGCGCGATCGACCTGCTCATCAGCCGCGCTCCGAGAAGCCAGAGCGCGGAAACCTACCGGACCGCCGCGCTGGTGCATGACGGCATCGTGCTTGCGTGCGCACCGGATCATCCGCTGACCAGACTGACCAGGCAGGATGTCGATATCGCGACGTGCATCCGGTACCCCTGGATCTCCGCGCCACCAGGCAGCATCCTTCGGGAAATGCTGGTGCATGAAATCCGGGAAGCCGGTCTCCCGGCGCCGGAAATCGTGGGCGCGCTCTCGCTGGAACTGGGGCGCGAACTGATGTCGCACGGCCACTTCCTGTGGCAACTCCCGGAAAGCGCTGCACGCTTCATGGCCGCGCGCGGCGAGATCAGCATCCTCCCGCTGTCGTTCAACCTCAGTCTTGGCCCGCTGTCGGCCATCTGGCGGCGCGACCGGACCAGCACGCGGCAGACACGCAGCTTTATCCTCAGTCTGCGGCGCGTCGTCGAATCCTCCTGGGACGCCGGCAGCCACTGAGCCTCCGGCTTGCCCCATGCGCGGGCAATCGGACGCCCCTTGGAAATCATCCGCATCGCACGGGTGCCACGGCGTTTTCCCGTGCCGTGGCCCGCGTCCGCCACGCTTTTTCACCTGCCTCGAAGCGCCGGCACGGGCCATGCGACCTACGCATGATGCTTCTCAAATTCGTCATGCCTTGCCGCTCCACCTTCGCTCTACCATCGGTATCGGTCACAGGCTAAAGACATCGCCCACGCGGCAAGTCCTCGCCGGATATCAGAGAGATCGCCACCTTGTTCTGCTGAGCGCTCCAACCGAAACCACGAAAAGAGGAAGCAATGAGGAAGAACGGCTGCAGGTCTGCCATCACGGGAAGTGCATTTCCACGAGTTCATCTGCGCCAGCTTTTCCTGGCAAGCCTGGCAGCAACCGCGCTGGGCTGCGCGGCCAGTGCATCGGCCGCGCAGCCCGACGGTGTCTCACTCAGCGGCCTGGTAACGGCGGGCCCCACGGTGACGTCGAATGTCGGAGGGGCTTCCCGCTATGGCGTCGACTCCGGCCCATACCGGCCCAACTACATTGCCATGAACGGATCCGAGACGTTGTCGCCGGACATGGCGGCGTACTTCAGGCTGGCCGGCCGGTTCTTTGCGGATAACGGCCAGACGGTCGGGCAGCTCTTCAACACCAATGCGATCGTTGGCCTGCGCGGCTCGCTGGGCGACCTCGCCCTGGGATACACGCGGGACTTCATGTTCGATTTCCTGACGATCCCCGGCTTCAGCGGCTCATGGTTCGGCGGCATCTGGGGCAGCCCGCAGGGGCCGTTCCTGAATTTTGGCGGCATCTATAGCCCGGCTCGCGCGGGTTCGTTCGACGCCGACCGGACCAACGGCGAAGCACTGGCCAACGCGGCCAAGTACACCAGGCAATTCGGGCCGCTCAAGCTCGGCGCGATGTACGCCCTCGGCGAGCGCACCAGTTCGATCAACGACGGAAGCACCTATAGCCTCGGCGCACTCTACGAAACCCCGCGCTATGGCGCCGCCGTCGCCTATACGGATTTCAGGGATAGCAGCACGCCCACCAGCCGCGCGCACTTCCAGACGATGGGGCTGGGGGCGAAGTGGAACATCGGCGAGTCGACGATTGCCGGGTCTTACACCCGCGTGAGAAACGCGCTCACCAATGGCGCGATCGACACGTTCGGCGCCGGCTCGACCGTGCCTGTGGGCGATAGCTACACGATCAACCTCCACTACCAGTACATGAAGGGCAACGCGGCGCTGCAGGGCCGCTACGCGCATCAGGTCCTGCTGAAACTGGACAAAGCGCTGTCGCTGAGAACCCACGTCTACCTGCAAGCCGCGTTCCAGAAGGCGGGGGGCACCGCGGACGCCAAGGCCTTTATCAACGGCGCTGCCGGCCCGTCGGACAGCAACAAGCAAGTCCTGTCCGGGCTCTTTGTCGAACACGCATTCTGAGCGGGACACGCGCCTACCATGAAGAACCCCCCATTGCATGTCGATCCCCTGGACATCTCCCAGGTGATCGACAACATCCCGCCCAATCGACACCGCCGCCGCATCATCGCCATCTGCTTTGCCGTGGTTGCGCTCGAGGGCTTCGATGCAGCCATCATTGGATTCATTGCGCCGCAGATCGCCACGCACTTCGGCGCGCAGCCGGCCGAAATCTCCGCAGCCATCGCAGCGGGCATGTTCGGGCTGCTGTTCGGCTATATCACTGCGGGAAGCGTTGCCGATATGCGCGGCCGAAGGCCTGTGCTCGTGGCCGGCACGCTCGCGTTTGCGCTAGCCACCCTCGCCTCTGCGTTCAGCGCGTCGCTATTCCAGCTGGTGGCATGGCGATGCATGACCGGCGTGGGCGTCGGCGTGGCGATGCCTGCCGTTGCCGCGCTGCTGGCGGAATTGCTGCCCGCCCGCCGGCGCGCATCCGCGCTCTCCGGCGTGTTCTGCGGGTTCCTGTTCGGTTCTGCCGCGGCCGGCTTCCTGACCGGGCATCTGATCGACAGCATCGGCTGGCAGGGGCTGTTTCTCCTCGGGGGCATCGGGCCGCTGCTGCTCGTTCCCGCCATCCTTGCCCTGTTGCCCGAGTCGCCAGCATTCCTGGTCCAGACCGGGGCCGGTTCGGGCCGGGTATGCGCCGCCCTGGCCAAGCTGGGCGCGCCCCAGCCTGGCGCAGCGATGTTCAAGGCCCCCGCGCTGCCGAGCGAGATCACGAAGGGCAGCGTGGCGCAGCTCTTCAGCACGCAGTACCGGTCAACCACGGTGCTGCTCTGGCTGCTGATGTTCCTGATACTGGGCAGCTTCTATGTCATCGCAAGCTGGCTCCCGACCTTGATAAGGAGTACCGGGGAAAGCGTTGCCATGGCCTCCAGGACGGCGTCCCTGTTCCAGTTTGGCGGCCTGGCCGGCGCAATGGTGGGCGCCTTCGCCATCCGGCGCATCGCGCCGCTGCATTTTGTCGGGATCGCCTTGCTGACCGGTGCCGCCAGCCCGCTTCTGATCGCCTCGCCTGATGCCACGGCAGGGTACGCCATCGCCGTGTTCTGCTCGGGCTTCCTGATCAGCGGGCCCATCGTCGTGCTCAACGCCGTCGCGGTTGCGGCCTACCCCACGCAGATACGTTCCGTGGGCGCGGGCTGGGCCAGCGCGCTCGGCCGCGTGGGATCGCTGGCGGGCGCGGGCTCTGTCGGGCTGTTGATCAAGTCCGGCGTGGCACTGCCCGAGATCATCGCCGCTGTCGGCGGCACGGTGCTGGTGTGCGCCGTGATCGTACCGTTCCTTATCCGCAAGTTGCGTGAACCTGGAGTCTGATCCAATGCCTGTCAAAGAGAAATCCGTTGTGGTGTCCTTGTCGATCGGCGCCATCCGTGGCGAGGCGTCCGATGGCATCTTTGCATTTCGCGGAGTGCCTTATGGCGAGCGAGCCCATCCCGGGAGCCGGTTATCCGAGGTGACGCCGCCGTCCGCATGGACTGGCGAACGCGATGCCACCGCGCTCGGCGCGGTCTTCCCGCAAGCGCCTTCGCGCCTGGCTACGGTCATGGGCAACGGCATCGACCGCAACCCGCAATCCGAAGACGCGTTCCTCCTCAATGTGTGGGCGCCGCACGATGCGGAGCGCCGGCCAGTGTTCGTGTTCATTCATGGCGGCGGCTTTCTCACCGGCGGTGGCACCGCTGCCTGGTATGACGGCGAGCGCATAGCCAGGGAAAGCGGCATGGTCGTGGTCACGGTCAACTACCGGCTTGGCGCGCTGGGCCATTTCACCGATGCCAGCGATGCGCGCGGCGCCAATCGCGCCGTTCGCGACCTGATTCGCGCCCTGGAGTGGGTGCAGGAGCATATCAGCCGGTTTGGCGGCGATCCGGCGCGCGTCACGGTTGGCGGCCAGTCGGCCGGGGCCTACTACGCCTGGTTGCTTGGCGTCAGCCCCGCGTCGAAGGGGCTGCTCCATCGGAACGCCATGTTCAGCCTGCCGGCCTTGCCGCCGCTGTCGCCGCACGACGCGTATCGCACGAGCCTCGCGTTGCTCGACGCCGCAGGCGCGCAAGACATCGGCGCGTTGCCGGTCAATGACATCCTTGCCGCGCAAAGCCAGTTGATGCGGGCGCGCGCCGGTTTCGGTGAAATCTCGGTCGGCTTCCGGCCGGTGGCAGAAGAAGGCCTTGTCCCCGACTGGCTCCTCGACCTGCCGCGTGCGGCCAGGCAAGCGCACGTGTCAGCGTCCCTGCTAGGCTTTACGGCTGACGAGAGTACCGCCTTCATGGCGGCCGCGCCCGAGGTGGTGAACGCCTCGGAGCAGCAGGTCATGGCTTGGTTCGAGACCAGGTTCGGGGGGGCCGCGATGAAGCACTACGCGGCCTTTGCCGCCGCGCGTCCTGCCCACACGCCATACACCCAACTGGTCGATGCAAGCGGATACGGCCTGTTCGGCGCCGCGGCGCGCGAGATCTCCAGCGCGCTCGCCAGCGCGGCCAAGCCTGTCTATCCATACCGGTTCAGCGTGCAGAGCCGCGTGCCAAACCTCATGAGCCCACACTGCCTGGAACTGCCCTTCCTGTTCGGGAACCGCGGCGACTGGCTTGATGCGCCCATGATTGCAAATATCCCTGAAGAGACATTCGAGAACGTGGGCGCCGCATTCCGCCTGGCCATATCCAGCTTTGTCACGGCGGGCAAGCCAGCCACGCTGTCTGGCGCTGCGTGGCAGCCCTTCGATGTCGCCGCGCCGGGCATCGCGGACATCGAGGATGCCGGCATCTCCTGGAAGCCGTGGCATCCCTTGCTTGCCACTTAGTGCCAGCCATGCGCCGGCTCGGGCATTGAGAAGGCCTGAAATCAGCGGGCCAGCCGTGCACCCGGCCACATCCGCACCGCCAGCGCCCCGATAGCCGTCGCGGTCGACAACAGCGTCACCGCCATCCAGCCCCAGCGCGCCAGCAGCACGCTGCCCAGCGCGGCGCCGGCCGCCATCCCCACGAACATGCCGACAAACAGCACCGCATTGAGGCGGCTGCGGGCGCCAGGCTCGATGCCGTAGACGATGGTCTGGTGCGCGACCAGCGTAATCTGCACACCGAGGTCAAAGCCCAGCGCGCTGGCGCCAATCAACCACAGCCGTGCGTGCGGTGCGAGCAGCGGCGAGAGCAGCATCCCGGCGAACGAGATCGCGGTCAGCGCAATGCCCAGGCGGGTGACGAGCTCCGGGCCCTTGCGGTCTGCCAGGCGGCCCGCCAGCGGTGCGGCGAGCGCGCCGGCGGCACCGGCCAGGCCGAATGCGCCAGCCGCCGCGCTGCCCAGGTGGAACGGCGCGCCGTGCAGCATCACGGCAAGGGTCGACCAGAATGCGCTGAAGCCAACCGACAGCAGCCCCTGCGACAGCGTCGCCCGGCGCAGCGCGCCGTGCTTCTGCCACAGCTTGCCGAGCGAGCCCAGCAGCGCGCTGTACGCAAGATGGGTGGTGGGCTTGAAGCGCGGCAGGCCGCGCGCGGCCACCACGCCGATCAGCGCAATGCTGGCCGCTGCGATCACGAACATGATGCGCCAGCCGAAGTGCTCGGCCACAAACCCGCTGAGCACGCGCGAGAGCAGGATGCCGAGCAGCAGCCCGGTCATCACGGTGCCGACGACCTTGCCCCGGTGCGACTCGGGCGCCAGCGTGGCGGCGGCCGGCACGATGTCTTGCGCCATCGTCGCGGCCAGCCCGATCGCCAGGCTGGTGGCCAGCAGCAGCCCGATGCCGGAGGCGGCGCCGCTGGCCAGCAGCGCGACGCTGAGCACGGCGGCCTTGGCCAGGATGATGCGCCGGCGGTCGTAGCGGTCGCCCAGCGGGGCCAGCAGCAGGATGCCCAGCGCATAGCCGAGCTGCGTGAGCGTGGGCACCAGGCCGACCGCCGCATCGGAGGCGCCGATGTCCGGGCCCAGCACGCCGAGCATGGGCTGGCTGTAGTACAGCGACGCCACCGCCAGGCCGGCGCCCGCGGCAAGCAGCAGGACCAGCCGAGCGGGCAGGCCGGTGGCAGGGGAATCCGCCGTGTGCGCGGTGCGCGCGGCAGCGGTGGTATGCGCAGCTTGAATGGAAGACATTGCGTTAGCTCTCAGGTGGAAAACATGGCTGGAGTTTGCCGGTGGCCCTCGGCACGTGGTAGTACTACACTTCGCACAATGGCTATACGCCAGACGCATGACCAATGGCCGCCATGCCGGAAACCATGAAAACCCAGCCCTCCGCCCCTGCCGCTCCAGCCCCAGTCGCTCCAGTCACCCCCTCCACGCCTTCCGCCGACCGCGTCGAGCTGATGCAGACCTTCGTGCGGATCGTCGAGGCCGGCAGCCTGTCGGCGGCCGCCGCGCAACTGGGCACCACCCAGCCCACCATCAGCCGCCGCCTGCAAAGCCTGGAGCGCTCGCTTGGCCTGCGCCTGCTGCAGCGCTCGACCCATGCGATGAAGCTCACCGAGGATGGCGAGCGCTGCTTCGGGCGCGCCAAGGAGCTGGTAGCGGGATGGGAGGCTTTCGAAGCAGACCTGCGCGGCGCCGGTGACGAGCCCGAAGGCACGCTGCGGGTCGTGGTGCCGCATGCCTTCGGGCAGCAGCAGCTGGTGGGGCCGCTGGCGGAGTTCCTGCGCCGTCACTCGCGGGTGACGGTGGAGTGGCTGTTGTATGACCGGACACCGGAGTTCATTGCCGACGGCATCGACTGCGCCATCCACGTTGGCGAGGTGAGCGACCCGTCGGTGGTGGCGATCCGGCTTGCCGAGGTGCCCCGCATCGTCGTTGCCGCCCCTGCCGTGCTGCAAGGCTCGGCGATGCCCTCGCACCCGAACGAGCTGGCCATGCTGCCCTGGCTCTCCCTGCGCACCTTCTATCGCAACGAGGTGACGCTGACCCATGCGGTCACGGGCGAGAGCCAGCGGCTGACGTTCCGCCCGCGCATGGGCACCGACAGCCTGTATGCGTTGCGCAGCGCGGCGGCGCTGGGACTGGGCGTGGCCGTGGCGTCGGCCTGGCTGATGGCCGAGGATATTGCGCAGGGCCGGCTGCTGCACCTGGTGCCGCAGTGGCAGGCATCCTCGCTGCCGATGTACCTGATCTATCCCTATGCGAGCTTTTATCCGGCCAAGCTGCGCCGCTTTGTGGAGACGATGCGGCAATGCGTGCCGGCGACCATGGCAGGCTGATTGCGCCACCCGGAACAAGCATTCCCCGTCGGGTGTCGAACCCAGTAGGTTCGTCCCGGAACGGGAGGTTGCAATGCGTAAAAACCTGTGCCTTGCCGCCGTGGCACTGTTTAGCATCCACGCGCTTGCCACGCCGCCCGGCGCTCGCCTCTCCGTCTCCTTCCTCAACCCGGAAAGCTACACCGACGCCGCATACAGCCACGCGTACGCCAGCGAGAAGGATCTCGCCACCGTGGAGCACGATATCAGCCAGCACCTGGAGCGCCTGGCCGGGCGCAAGCTGCCGTCGGGCGACACGCTCAGGATCGAGGTGCTCGACATCGACCTGGCGGGCCGCTTCGAGCCACTGCGTTTCCACGGCCAGGACGTGCGCGTGGTGCGGGACATCACCTGGCCGCGCATGACGCTGCGCTACACCCTGAGCCAGGGCGACCAGGTGCTGGCCAGCGGCGAAGACCGGCTCGTCGACATGAATTTCTTGATGTCGGTCAACACCTACAGCAGCAGCGACCCGCTACGCTACGAGAAGGCCATGCTGGATGACTGGTTCGACAAGCGCATCGTCCAGCGCGTCGTCGAGCATGCCAACTAGCACACCAACGCGCACGTCATCGAGCACGTCATCGAGCACGTCATCGAGCGATAGCCAAAGTCCGGAGCCACCCCGGCGCCATCAAATCTCGTCGGGCACCCGGTCCAGGTCCTTCATCCACACCACGGACTCTGAATCGCTCGGTGCCCGCCAGTCTCCGCGCGGCGACAGCGAGCCGCCCGACCCCACCTTGGGCCCGTTCGGCACGCACGAGCGCTTGAACTGGCTGGTCCGGAAAAAACGGTCGAGGAAGATGCGCAGATTGCGCTTGATGTCGGCCAGCTTGTACACGTTGCGCACCACGTCCAGCCCGTCAGGCCAGTTGCCCTTGTCGCGCTCGCCCCATGCGCTCAGGGCAAGAAAGGCGATCTTGGTCGGCGTAAAGCCGAACCGCAGCGTGTAGTACAGGTTGAAATCCTGCAGCTCATACGGACCGATGAAGTTCTCGGTCTTTTGCTGGGGCGCGTCGGCGGAGTCGCCCGGCACCAGTTCCGGGCTGATCTCCGTGCCAAGCACGTCGAGCAGCACGTCCGAGCCGGCATTGCCGATCTGCCCGGTCTCCGCCACCCAGCGGACCAGGTGCGAGATCAGCGTCTTGGGCACGCTGCCGTTCACGTTGTAATGCGACATGTGGTCGCCCACGCCATACGTGCACCAGCCCAGGGCCAGCTCGCTCAGGTCTCCGGTGCCGATCACGATGGCGTGGCTGTGATTGGCGAAGCGGAACAGATGGTTGGTACGCTCGCCGGCCTGTACGTTCTCGAACGTGACGTCGTACACCGGCTTGCCGGACGCGTAGGGATGGTCGAGGTCCTTGAGCATCTCGACGCAGCTTGGCCGGATGTCGATCTCCTTGGCCACGCAACCCACCACCTCCATCAGCTTGCGCGCCTGGAGCAGCGTGCGGTCACTGGTGGCAAAGCCCGGCATGGTGATGCCGATGATGTTGGTGCGCGGCAGCTTCAGCCGGTCCATGGCCTTGGCGCACACCAGCAGCGCGTGCGTGGAATCCAGCCCGCCGGAGACGCCGATCACCACCTTGGAGATGCCGCTGGACGACAGCCGCTGGACCAGCGCCTGCACCTGGATGTTGTAGACCTCGCTGCAGCGCTCGTCGCGCCGCCGCGCGTCGGACGGCACGTAGGGGAACCGCTCCACCGTCCTGCGCAGCGGCAATGGCTTGTCCAGCGCCAGGTTCATGGCGAAGGGGATCACCTTGAACTTCGCCACCTCCGCGCTATGGCGCCGCACCGAGTGGCCGAACGTGGTCTGGTGCATGCGCTCGCGCGACAGGCGCTCAAGGTCGACATCCGCAAAGGTCAGGTGCGAGCTGTCCGCAAAGCGCTCGGACTCCGCCAGCAGCTCGCCGTTCTCGTAGATCAGCGCCTGCCCGTCCCACGCCAGGTCGGTGGACGACTCGCCCTTGCCCGCCGAGCTGTACAGGTACGCCGCCAGGCAGCGCGCCGACTGCTGGCTGACCAGCTGATGCCGGTAGCCGGACTTGCCGATCACGATGTTGGAAGCCGACAGGTTCACCAGCACGGTCGCGCCCGCCAGCGCCGCGAACGACGACGGCGGAATCGGCACCCACACGTCCTCGCAGATCTCCACATGGAAGCGCAGGAACGGCACGTCTTGCGCCTCGAACAGCAGGCCGGCGCCAAAAGGCACCTTGCTGCCGCATAGCAGCACCTCGGTGGCTACCGCGCTATCGGCGGAACTGAACTGGCGCGCCTCGTAGAACTCCCAGTAGTTTGGCAGGTAAGTCTTGGGAACCACGCCAAGGATGCGCCCGCCGGCTACCACCGCCGCGCAGTTGAACAACTGATGCTCGACCCGCAGCGGCAGCCCCACCACCAGCGTCGCGGCAATCGACTTCGACGCAGCCACGATCGCGGCAAGGGCCGCCTCGCAGGCGTCGAGCAAGGCGCGCTGATGGAACAGGTCGTCGCAGGTATAGGCGGACAAGCCCAGCTCCGGAAAGGCCACCAGCGCCGCGCCCTGGCTGGCGGCATCCCTGGCCAGCGCGATCGTTTCGGCGGCATTGAAGGCCGGATCGGCCACGCGGCACACCGGCACGCCCACGGCCACGCGGGCAAAGCCATGGGCGTAGATATTGAGGAACGGGTTCTTCGTGTCAGACATGTCAAATCATCCTTGCACTGCGCGGTGCAGCGCTTGCGGCGCAAGCCGGGCGGGGAAGTAGGTTGTGCGGTATATGGCGCAATTCTACGACGCGCGCGGCTGGCGGTGCTGGAGTGTGTTCGGATGAGCCGGGCACAGCGATGCAGCGCGCTCGCTAAAGCGGAGACACGAAATGCCGGACCCTGGGCGCCGCCGGCCCCAGGTGCAGCGCATGGACGCGGGCCTGGATTGCCTTGTCGTTCACACTGAAGCGCTCATGCTGGCGCAGATGCTCCAGCCACGACTCGATGACGAACGTCTCCACATAGCGCCCCGGCTCGTCCATGTCCTCGAACAGATTCCATGACAGCGCCCCGCCCCGCCGGCGCACGCGCCGCAACTCGCGGGCGGCGGCATGGAACGCAGCGGCATTGGCCTTGTCGACGTAGTACTCGACGCTGATCATCACGGGGCCGCGGTCGCCCGCGGTCTCGTCAAGCACCGGCGCGCCCGCAAGATGCGGCGACGGGGTGAGATCGAGGTCGGGAGAATCGGCCAGCCGCCAGCGCATGGCCAGCGCGGCGGCAAGCAACATGCCCGCGCCTGCCACCTGCAGGGCCGGCGCCGTGCCTTGTAGCGAGGCAACCTGTCCCCATACCGCGCTGCCGGCCGCCATCGAACCAAAGAAGACAAGCAGGTAGACCGCCAGCGCCCGCGCCTTGACCCACCCGGCGGCGCTGCGCTGCGCACCGCCATTGAGCACGGACAGCACCACAATCCACGCCAGGCCTGCGAACAGCAGCACGATGGCGATCAGGGCGAAGCGCTTGATGCCCGACATGGCGAACAAGGCCAGCGCAAAGATCACACTGGCGCCCAGCACCAGCCAGTCGGGCGAGAGCATCTTGCGCAAGCGCGGCAGCATCAGCGCGCCGCCGATCGCGCCGGCGCCCACGCACGCCAGCAGCAGCCCATACCCGCCGGGGCCCACCGCCAGTTCCTTGCGCGCTACCAGCGGCAACAGCGCCCAACCGGCGCTGCCGAAAGCAAAGAACGCCACCGCGCGAACCAGCACCACCTGCAGCACTGGCGCCGCCTGCACGTAGCGCAGGCCCGCCCGCACGGCCTGGAAGAAATGCTCGGGCGGCAGGCGCCGCGTGGCCTGCGCGGGCTGCCATTGGTAGATCACCCACAGCACGCCCACCACCGATACCGCATTCAGGAGGAACACGGCAGGTGGGCCATACAGGGTCAGCACGACGCCGCCCAGGGCGGGCCCGATCGCCCGGCTGATATTCACCCCGAGCGAGTTGAGCGCCACCGCCGATTGCAGCTCCGGCTTGGGCACCAGGTCCGGCACGATGGCCTGGAATGGCGGCGCGCTCATCGCCGCGCCGGTGCCAAGCAAGAAGGTGGCGACCAGCAAGACCGCCGGCGTTACCAGCCCGGCCAGCGCCAGCAGGCCCAGCACCGTCGCCACCACCAGCATCCAGGCCTGGGCAAACAGCAGGTATTTGCGCCGGTCCACGATATCGGCCAGCACGCCGGACGGCAGCGCAAACAGGAACATCGGCAGCGTGGTGGCGGCCTGCACCAGCGCCACCATCAGCGGCGACGGGCTGACCGACGTCATCATCCAGCCGGCGCCCACATCATGCATCCAGGTGCCGATATTGGAGACCAGCGTGGCTAGCCAGACGGCCCGGAACACCTTGTTGCGCAAGGGGCTCCACGGCCCGCCCGCAGGCTCCCCCAGCGCGGTGCCGGAGAGTTCCTGACTCATTTCAGCTCCAGGTCCGGTGACGCCGGCGGCCCGCCGCGGCGACGCGCCCGGCTAGCCACGATGGCGCCGGTGACGCAGGTCGTACCAGGCCACCAGCACAAAGCCGCCAACCAGGCCGAGGTGTTCGAAGAAGGCATTGGCCGCCATGAAACGCTCCGGCGGCGCCATCAGCCAGAACCGGTTGGCGATAAAGGTGGCAAAGGCGGTGAACACCGCCAGCGCCAGCGCGCCGGCCCAGCGATAGAAGCCGAGCAGGATCATCAGCGAAGCCCCCAGTTCGAGCGCGATGGTGGCCGCCGCCAGGGGCGCCGCTGGCGCCAGGCCGAAGTGCGCCAGTTCCGCCACGGCGCCGGGGAAATCCAGCGCCTTGTTGATGCCGCCCTGCAGATAGGCCGCGCAGAGCCCCAGCAAGCCTATCCACGCAATGACGGACCCGGTGCGCGACAGGCCATTGCCGCTGGAGATCCCGGGGTACGAGCTTCTCGATTCCATCGATGCATCCCCTTGATAGGTGAGTTGCCAACCCGCTTGCCAAACCGCTTGCCAACTCACTTGCCAACTCACTTGCCAAACCGCATAGGCGTGAAACCGGAACAGGCCGCGCCGCCAACCGTCCTGCCGGCCACGAGCCGCGACGGCGTCACACCATGTGATTGTAGGATGCGGCCGGGCCAGGACGAAGGGAACCGAAGCCGCGCGGCGCCCACGGCTGCGGCAATCACCCTGCCGCCATGTGTGCGCGCACGCCGCTCTATCATGTCGGTCATCCGAAGATGGCTTCACTTGACGTCCTCCCCGGCCTAAAGGCAGGGGATTCCCACACCTGGCGATGCACGTCCGCATCGGAGAATGTTCAGCGCAGCATTGGTATCACGGTCATGCACGACACCACAGCGACTACAGGTCCACTCTCTTATTCGCAGTCCTGCGATACCTTTCGGCCGCGTCGTGCTGTCTTTCGAACCGCACGCCGAACAGGACTGGGTAGAACCACTTTCGTTCACTTCCTCAAACGTGGCCCCGTGCGCAATCGCTTTGTAGCGGAGCTTGTCCCGGAAGGACGACCAGGATGCGTCGTAGACGCTCTTCGCCATCTTGGTTTTGGCGAGTTTCGAAGCCGACACGTTGCCAACTGCGATGTAATCGAAGCGCCGGACGAGATCGAGCGCGAGCTTGTGCTGGAAGTCGGCGCGGGCATTCGCCACCTTGGCATGCAGCTTGGCGATATGCCGCTTGTGCTTTCGCGCACGCTGCGCCTTGGCCAGTCTTTCGGCGGCATGCCGGCCAAACCGGTTATTGGAAAGCTTCTCGCCGGTCGAGAGCGTGGCGAAGTCCTTCAGGCCAAGGTCGATGCCGACGCCAGCTTGAATCGGGCGTGCCGGCACATCAGCAACCTCTATCACGATGTTGAGAAACCAGTTCCCGCGCGAATCCTGCGCAAAGTTTGTGCCGTCCTTGATCTTGCCTTCGGGCAACAGGCGGCTGTTGAACACGCGAAAGGTATTTCCGGCAAAGCGAAACGCCTCGCCCTCTCGTTTCACATCGCGGCCTTTCAGGGGCACCCATCCGAGCCACTTCCTGCCGCGGTATCGCAGGTAAGGACGGCGATGCTGGCTGCGCGATTTCGCGTACTGCTCGCACGTCGCGTTGACCGTGCCGGAATGGATGCCGAGCGCCTTGCTGCTGCCGGTGGTCAGCACGTTCAGATCGAACCCGCTCGGCCACTTCTTACCCCATTTGAGCGCGTGCTTCTGCGTGTCATTGCAGAAGTTCCAGACGTAGTTCACCACTCGGCTCTGCTTGTTGAGCAGGCCGTTGAGCGACTTCACCCGGTAGCGGTAGACAAGAATCATGCCGCACATTCTAACGTGGGAATGCCGCCTGGCGGCGGCGCTCCTTTCACTCCTCGCCATGAATGGCGAGGTTTCTCGGAGCTAGTCTGATGAAATTCTCATCCGTCGTACGCTGCCTCGCGGCGATCTCGTTGCTTGGCGCGGCGCTGGCAGGCATGCCGGCCCGGGCCAACGCCAATGCCAACGCCAGCCCCGCCAGTGACTTCCCGCAGCGGCCAATCCGCCTGGTAGTGACCTTTCCGCCGGGCGGCGGCACCGATACCCTGGCGCGGGTGATCGGCACGGAACTTGGGCGCAGCCTCGGGCAGGCCGTGGTGGTGGACAACCGGCCCGGCGCCAGCGGCAATATCGGCGCGGAGCTGGTGGCAAGGAGCCCGGCGGATGGCTATACCCTGCTGGTGGTCAACAGCAGCTTCGCCATCAATCCCGGCGTGTTCCGCAAGCTGCCCTTCGAGCCGGGCAAGGACTTCAGCGCGGTCATCGCGTTTGCGTCGGTGCCGTCCGTGATCGCCGTGCCGGAACATTCCCCGATCCATAGCTTCAAGGACCTGATCGCGGCCGGCCGCTCGGGCAAGCCGCCCAGCTATGCGTCGTGCGGCAACGGCACGCCGCAGCACCTGGCGGGCGAGTTGCTGAAGATCTCGGCAAGGACCGATCTGCTGCACATTCCCTACAAGGGATGTGCCCCGGCCATGACCGACGTGCTGGGCGGCCAGGCGGACGTCAGCATCAACACGCTCACCAACACCCTGCCTTACCTCAAGACCGGCAAGCTGCGCGCGCTGGCGGTAACGTCCCGTGGCCGCTCGCCGTTCCTGCCCGAGGTGCCGGCGGTTAGCGAACTGGGCCTGCCGGGCTACGACGTTGACCAGTGGTTCGGCATCCTGGCGCCAGCGGGCACGTCGCCCGAGGTCGTGCAAAAGCTCAACCTGGAGATCACCAAGGTCATTGCCAAACCAGAAGTCAGGGCCAACCTGGCGAACCTGGGCTTTGCCACCACCCACAGCACGCCGGCGGAGTTCCAGCGGGTGGTGAACGCCGATATCGCGCGATGGACCAAGCTGGCCCTGCGGATCGGCCTCAAGGCGGACTGATGCAAATCGATGCAAGGAAAGGACGACGTCAGCGCATGGGCTCGGCCTGCAGGTAAGCCGCGGCCTGCGGCCACGGACTAAAGCCCACGGCCTTGCGGCCGGTCTGCACAACGCCGAAGTCGCTCGCGTCCAGGCTGGCGGCAAGCAGCTTGCCGAAGGCGTTCAGCAAGACATCGGAAGTCAGCCCGGAGGGGCCGGCCAGCGCCGGGCAGATGATCCAGGTGGTGTCGTCGCGGGTGAACACCCGCAGTGATTTCACCAGGTCGGCGGGCTGCAGTTTCTCGTCCCGCACCGCCGCGTAGTCCAGCGCGAACGCGTTGACGAAATCCTCGGTATGCCGGTGGCCCAGGCACACCACCACCTTGGGCCGCCAGCGCGCGCACATCTCGGCCAGGAAGCGGAAGCGTCCGCCGTGCCGGCACAGATCCAGGTAGCGCTCCTTGGGCACCAGGGCCGGCTGGCCGCGGAACACCGTGGACCACGGGGTCAGGCCATCGAGCTGCATGGGCAGGGGAAACAGGTTGAGCTTGAACTCGGCCCCGCAGGCGGCGTACAGGTGGTGCTCGTAATAGGGCTTCCAGTCGGCATCGGCATCGTCGTCGCGCAAGCCCAGCACCTCAGCGCGGGCGGCGGCCATGATGCGGGCAATGCGCTGGTGGCTGAGCCATTTGCCCATGCTGGCGCGGTGCGCGGCGCGAAACGCCGCGTCCCAGGCCAGCGGCGCCAGGCGCGGCTTGAGTGGCGCGCGCAGGTGCTCGGACCACGGATGCGGGCTCCTGTCGCAAAACCAGACCGAGGCCCGCGGATTGCCCCCCTCCATCCCCACATATGAAGCAAAGTAAGTGTCTAGTTCCTGCCTTGTGAACACCGTGGTGTTGTCCATGCTGCCCCCCTGATTGCCTGGTGGGTCCCCTCTTCAGCTCTTGCCGCAGCGTGCCGGCGCCCCGGGGGGCCGCGCGTGCCGTTGCGATCGTTCGCCGGATATCCCGCGCCGGCCAGGGCTGGCGCCGAATTGTTCCGGGCGTTTGTGGTGCGGGTGCGCCGCGTCTGCTGCATGCTGGATAGCCTGCGCGATCCTAGTGGTCCGCCTTCCCGGTCTTGAGCATCTCGGCAATCTCGGTCGCGGAGGCCGGTGCGAATTGCGCTACGCAGGAGCGCGTCAGCGCCAGCGTGTACGAGAACGCCATGGCGCGGTCCTCGAACGTGCGGTTGAGCATGAAGTGCGCGGCGGGGACCTGGCCGTCGGCCAGCTTTGACAGGCGGACCAGCGCTCCCCAACTGCCTTGCGCCACCTCCAGGATATCCACCTCGATGGCATATCCGGCTTCGATATACGTCCTGGCTGGCCCTGCCAGCCGGCGTTCCGGTTTGTCGAGCACCATCTCGTTCCTCCACGATTCAGGTCGATTTGTGACAACCACGGCCACGCACGGCGTGCCAGGTTCCATCCGTCCATGGCTGCGGGCTTCCACCGCGGCCATGGGCTTGTCATGCGTGCCTCACGCCTTGCATTGGTGCGCTCGCGCCGGCCAGCCGGTTGGCGGCAGGCGGCTTCGCGGTGGACTGGCGCACCACCAGCCCGCTGGGAAAGCACAGGCGGATCGGTGCTTCGTCCGGTTGCGCCAGCCGCAGCATGACCCGCCGCACCATGGCTTGCGCCATCTCGCCAAATGGCATGGCCACCGAGGTCAGCGCGGGATTGGTGTACGAGCACATGCCGATGTCGTCCATGCCGATCACCGAGACATCGCCCGGCACCGACAGGCCCGCCTGGTGCAGGCCGGACATCAGCCCGATCGCCATCATGTCGTTGACCGCGATGAGCCCGGTGGGGCGTGTGCTGGCCTGCGCCAGCTGCCCCGCCAGGACCTGGCCCAGTTCCGCCAGTTCGGCATCGCCGTAATGCGCTGTGGGCGGGCACTCTATCACCGCCGCGTCCCCCAGCCCGGCCTCTTTCACCGCCGCCTGGAAACCGGCGATCTTGCTCGCGCGGCTCACCGTGCGCCCGGCGGGCATGACAAAGGCGATGCGCCGGTGGCCCAGCTCGATCAGGTGCGACGCGGCCAGGTGGCCCGCCTGGAAGTTGTCGGGCGCCACATGATCGATGCACGCCGGCATGTTCGCGTCGGCGCCGCCGTCGTAGCTGACCATGGCCAGCCCCTGCCGGGTCGCCGCCAGGAAATGGTGCTCGTCGGTGAGCGACGACACGATGATCACGCCGTGCACGCCGAACGAGAGCAGGTCGTCGAGCATGCGCGACTCCTGCTCCCGGTCCCGGTTGGTATTGCCCAGAAGCACGCGGTAGCCGATCTGGCGCTGCGCCTCGGCTTCGATCTTCAGTGCGAGCTGGCCGTACATGGGGTTGGCGGTGGACGGCACCAGCAGCCCCAGCATCGGCGTGCGGCCGGTCTTGAGCTGGCGCGCGACCTGGCTGGGCCGGAACCCGAGCGCGCGGATGGCCTCCTGCACCCGCTCGAAGGTGGCGGGATTGAGCCGCTCGGTGCGTCCGTTGAGCACATTGGAAACGGAACTCACGGATACGTTCGCCAATCTGGCGACATCTTGTATGGTTGCCATTATCGGGATCTCATGCCAGCTTCATCGGGCGGGGTAGCCATGGCGTCAGCGATGGCAACAGGATCAACAACAGCAAAAATCAGCAGCAAGGCGAGGAAGTGTAGCGGATGCACGCCGGCCTGCTGCCTAATGGGCATAAGCGGCGGGCATGAGCGGCGGGCATAAGCAGCGGACCGAACAGGATCAACGCCGGCGCGACTTCCAGGCTCGCCCCGGACAGGATGGTGAGCGCTGGCGGCAAGAATCAGGGAGAACGGCACCAGCCTGGGGCGAGACGTGTCGCGCTGCACTTCGTCTGACGCCATGATTGCCGCGGCTCCACACTGGGTACCGGGTACCGGATATTAAGCGCTTATGTAAAACGATTTACTAAACCGATTTACAAATCATAGGCGGTCGCGAGACAAATGCAAGGACGACGGGTTGCCGGGCGTCGCCACCTTCGCGGCGGTGCCCGGCTACGCATTCTGCGGGAAGTGGTTCAGGCCGTGACCGCCTTGGCGCAGGCAACTTTCATGGCGCCAGGGGAACTGGGAAGACGCGCCGGCGATGCCGGCCGCGTTCAGGCAAGCGTTGCGCGCGATCTGTCAGGGCGCGCTGATCTACGCGGGCAACTACAGCAAATTCAGCAACCCACCCACCGCCCTCAATCCCAGGCAGGCGCCAACCCCTCCGGGCTGGTCAAGCGTCCGCCCCGATCCAGCGCACCGTTGGCGGCCACGGCCAGCAGCGGCCGGGGCCTGAATGAATCCGCGCTTCAGGTGCGCGTCAGGCGAGCGGCATCTCGTTCTCGATCCACGCCGTCACCGAAGCATGCCGGGGCTGCCAGCCCAGTTCCGAGCGCGCGCGCCGGGCGCGCACGCGGCTGTTGGAGCCGAAGGAATAGCGCGACTGGCCCTCGCCCCAGATGGGCGTGGCCGCTTCGACTGACCAGGACTGCACGGCCCCGAGACCGAGCCGCCGGGCAATGGCAGCGCCGATCTCCGCGTACGAAGCCTCGCCGTTCTCGACGAAATAAAAGGCGCCCGCGGGCGCGCTGTCGAGCACGCGCGCATAGAGGTCCACCACATCGGCGATATGCACGTTGGACCAGCGGTTCACGCCCGCGCCGACGATGCGCACCACGCCGCTTTGCCTGGCCTGCGCCACCAGCGGCGGAATCTGCACGCTGTCGGCATGCAGCCCGGCGCCAACGCCGTAGATCATGCTGTTGCACAGCACGGCGCTGCGCACGCCTTGCGCAGCAGCCGCCAGCACCATCTGGTCGATGGCATGGCGCGCCGCTTTTCCCGGTTCCACCACGAACGGCGTCTGTTCGTCGAAGATGCGCGGCGACAAGGCATTGCCGCCGGCGTCGTCGCCGATCACGCTCGAGCCGCTGGTATGCAGCAACGGCTTGCCCGAGCCGCGCAATCCGGCCAGCAGCGCTTCTACCGCGGCGCGGTGGTCGCTGCTGGCGGCGTTGATCACGCCATCGGCCTGTGCGGCTTCGCGCGTCAGCAGGGCGGCGTCGTCGAGCGTGCCCTGCACGGGCACGACGCCGCGCATGGCCAACTGTGCGGCCTGCGCCGGGTTGCGGACCAGGCCGCGCACGCTATGCCCGGCGGCGATCAGGTGCGCCGCGACCGAGCCGCCGATAAAGCCGGCCGCGCCGGTGATGAAGATTTGCATGGGATGCTCCTGGAAGCGGGCTTGCGAAGCGCGCCGGATTGGGGCGGGGCCGTGGCCGGATGAACATGACCCGAGTATCCGCGCAACCCATGCAGAGAAAAACCGTGCGGCGTGCAGAACATATTTGATTCCCGCGCAAGAATGGGCGGCGCGCACGCGAGTGTGGTGCGCGCCGCCTGCGCCGCCGTGCTTAGCCCCAGGCCGGGAACGGATCGTCGTAGGTGGCCCAGGCCGCGGGCCCTTGCGCCATCTCCGCATCGCTCAGCAGGCAGTGGTCGAGCCGCGCGCGCAATGCGGATTCGTCCATGCCGATGCCGATCAGGACCAGTTCCTGCCGGGCGTCGCCGGTATCCTCGTGCCAGTGCGAGCGGATCGTCGCCACCGATTCGGGGTCCTCGGGCCAGAGCTCGCGCGGCACGGCGGCCCACCAATGGCCGGCGGGGCCATGGCGGCAAATGGCGCCGGCCTGCGACCACGAGCCCGCGCGGGTGGGACGCGCGGCCAGCCAGAAGAAGCCCTTGGAGCGCACCACGCCGGGCCACTCGCTCTGCACCAGGTCAAAGAAGCGCCGCGGGTGGAATGGCCTGCGCGCGCGGTAGACAAAGCTGGCGATGCCGTACTCGGCCGTCTCCGGCGTATGCTCGCCACGCAGCTCCCTGAGCCAGCCCGGCGCGTTGGCCGCCTGCTCGAAATCGAAGAGGCCGGTGCCAAGCACCTTCTCCAGCGCGATCTTGCCGAACATCGCCGGCTCGATCCGCGCTCGCGGATTGAGCCCGCGCAGGATCGCCATGAGCTGCTCGCGCTCGGCGCCGCTCACCAGGTCGAGCTTGTTGACCAGCAGCACATCGCAAAACTCGACCTGCTCCACCAGCAGGTCCACCACCGTGCGGCCATCTTCCTCGCCCATCGATTCGCCGCGCTGCCGCAGGCTGTCGCGCGAGCTGTAGTCGCGCAGGAAGTTGCAGGCGTCGACCACGGTGACCATGGTGTCCAGCCGTGCCACATCCGACAGGCTCTGGCCGTCTTCGTCCGTGAAGGTAAAGGTCTCGGCCACGGGCAAGGGCTCGGAGATCCCGGTGGATTCGATCACCAGCTGGTCGAACCGGCCCTCCCCGGCCAGCCGGCGCACCTCCACCAGCAAGTCCTCGCGCAGCGTGCAGCAGATGCAGCCGTTGCTCATCTCCACCAGCCGCTCGTCCGTGCGCGACAGCCCGGCGCCGCCATCGCGCACCAGCGCCACGTCGATGTTCACCTCCGACAGATCGTTGACGATGACCGCGACGCGGCGGCCTTCGCGGTTATGGAGGATATGGTTGAGCAAGGTGGTCTTGCCCGCGCCCAGGAAACCTGAGAGGACGGTAACGGGCAGCAGCGTTGGTGATGGCATGGCGGCGAGGAATCGGTCGGGGTCAGTGGAGGCGCCCGTGGCTCGCGGCCGGCATGGGCAACCCAGCTCTTTTGCAACTGGATTGCATTATAGCCACATTTGCAACTTAGTTGCATTAGTGGCGCGGCGACGCTAGATAGGGCTGCACGCTCGCCGCCGGCATGGCGTAGCCGGCATAGCCCATCATGGTGTCCGCCCGCTCCACCCGCATCGCGCCGCTGATCCACACCGTGTCCATGCTGCGCAGCCCCGCCAGCGGCTTGTCCGTGCGCACGTGGATAACCTGGTTGGCGGGCGGCGGCGGCACGTGGATGCACGCGCCAAAGTACGGCACCAGCAGGAACTCGCGGATCGCCTCGCCCTCGCCATCGAGCGAGACGACAAAGCCGGCTATGCGCACCGCCGCGCCATCGAGCGAGGGCTCCACCGGTGCGTGCTTCCAGTACTGACGGGCCTTGTACAGGGCGATCTGCGCGCGCGGATCGGCGTCCTCCAGTTCATCGAGCCGCAGGCCCTTGAATGGCGCCAGCGGATCCCAGCCTTTGGGCAGCAAGGCCTGCCAGCCGATCTCGCGCAAGGCGGGGTCGGGTGCGGCGCCGGGCGCGGGTTGCAGCGCCTCGCCTATCGCATAGGCGGGCGGCTCGGCGGTGGCTGCATCCGCCTTGGCTTGCGGGGGCGGCGGCCGGAAGAAATACGCCGCGCCCGCCACCGCCACCGCCACCGCCACGCCGATGATGGCGAGCGCAAACAAGGCGCGCCGCACACGTGGGGTCATGCCGGGCGTCCGGGGCATCATGTGGTCGGCATCAGCCCGTCGGCCAGGCTGAGGCGGTAAGCGCGCCACCCGGGCAGCAGGCTCACGCAGAAGCCGGCGGCCACCGCGGCGCCAAGCAGCGGCCACTCGCCCGGCGTGGGCCAGGCCGCTTGCAAGGCCACGCCGTACGTGGCTTCCAGATAGGGCCCAAGCCCCGCTGCCAGCGCGCTCAGCAACAGGAGCCCGAGCAGGGCACCGGCGGCCATCACCACCAGCCCCTCCAGCGCCAGCATCGCCAGCAGGTCGCGCGGGCGGGCGCCGACGGCGCGCAAGATGGCCAGCTCGCGCCGCCGCTCGCCCAGCGCGGCAAGGATGGAGGACGCCAGCCCCGCCAGCCCGACCACCACCACCAGCGCCGACACCAGCAGCATGGCGCGCTCGGCCACGCCGATGACGCGCCACAGCTCGTCCAGCGCCACGCCCGGCAGCACCGCCATCAGCGGCTCGTGCGGGTCTTCGGCAATCTCGCGCTGCACGGCAAATACCTGCGACCTCAGCTTCAGGCCGACCAGCACGCCCGTCACGCCTTGGGGCGTCAGGTCGAACTTGCGCACCTGCTCCGGCAAGATCGCCAGGCCCGGCAGCGGTACGCCGCCCTCCCAGCCGAGGTGGATGGCTTGCATGGCTTCCAGGCAAATATGCACGGTGCGGTCCACCGGCGTGCCGGTGCGCGCAAGGATGCCGCTGACCACGAAGGGCTTGTCGGCATGTTCATGATGGCTGGCATGATCGGCTTGTGGGCCATCGTCACCGCTGTCGCCGTGGCTAAGCACGATGCGATCGCCCACGCGGTAGCCCAGCCGGCTCGCCACCTCGGCGCCAAGCACCGCATCGAACAGCGACGGGAAGATCCTGCCCTGCGCCAGTTCCAGCACACGGCGATCCCCGTAGCGGTAGTGGGTGAAGTAGCTGGCCGTGGTCGCCAGCACCGGGAAGCCGCGGTGCGAGTCGCCCAGCGAGAGCGGAATGGTCCACGCCACCGCCGGATGCCGCGCCAGCCGCTCGGCGCTGTCCCAGCGCATGTTGTTGCTGGCCCCGCCAAGGTGGAACACGGTGTAGAGCATCAGCTGGATCGGGCTGGTGCGCGCGCCGACCACCAGGTCGGTGCCGGACACCGACTGCGCAAAACCCTCCCGCACCGCATGCCGGATACGCTCCACGCCCAGCAGCATGGCAACGGACAGGGCAATCGCCAGCAGCATCAGCAGCAAGTTGAAGCGGCGGTTCCACGCGCTGCGCGCCGCCATCGATAGCATCAGCATCATGCCGGCTCCATCGCGTCGATCGCGTCGATGGCGTCCATGGCGTCCATGGCGTCCATCGTGTCGATCACCGGCAGCGACAACCTCTGCGCGAAGCCCGCCGACAAGCGCTCGTCATGGCTGACAAACACCAGGCTGGCGCCGGCGATGCCGCATTCGCGCCGCAGCAACGCCATGAAGGCCTGCTGGCGCGGCGCGTCCAGCGCGGAGGTGGGCTCATCGGCCAGCACCACCTGCGGGCAGCCGATCAGCGCGCGCGCCGCTGCCACGCGCTGCTGCTGGCCAACCGAGAGCTGGGTGACAGGGCGCTGCCACAGGGCCGGCGACAGGTCGAGCTGCTTGAGCAGCGCGTGCGCGGCGGCTTCCGGTGTCGCGCCCTGTGCCGCCGTACGCTCACGCCGGGCGGGCGAGAAGCGGCAGGGCAGCAACACGTTGTCCACGACCGACAGGTACGGCAGCAGGTTGAACTGCTGGAAGACCAGGCCAACATGATCGGCGCGGAAGCGGTCGCGCTGCGAGGCCGACAACGCGCCGAGCGCGGTGCCCAGCACGCGCACCGTGCCTTGCTGTGGCAGCAGCACGCCGGCCAGCATCGACAGCAAGGTGCTCTTGCCGCTGCCGCTGGGCCCGCACACGAACACCTGCTCGCCCGCGCCCAGCCGGAGCCGGTCAAGCCGCAGGCCAGGCGCGGTCTGCGCGGGCCAGGTGAATGCGATGTCCTGCAGATCGATGACGGCGTCGCCGCTCGCCTTGCCGCCCTCGCCACGTTCGCCGATACCAGTCACCATTCAGTCCTCGCCAAGCATAATGCAACAGTGTTGCATTATGCTGTGACCTGGCAAAGGATGGCAAGCGGCCCGGGCCGCATCCACACCGCGACGGGCCTGGCGTCTACCTGGCCGGGCGCGCCGGCACGCGGCTCGCGGTGACCGTGACCTCGACCAGCCATCCCGGCGGCACCAGCCGCAACACTTCGGCGCGCGTGCGCACTGGCACGTTGGGCTGCTTGCCGGTTCCGAAGTACTGGTTATAGACGCCCGAGAAACCGGCGAAATCCGGCTTGCCCGTGGCCGGGTCCGCCACGATCAGCGCCTGCATGGAGACGATGTCGCCCATCTGGTAGCCGCGGTCCTTGAGGATATGCTCGATCTGGCCGAGCACGTTGCGGGTCTGGGTTGCGGTGTCGCCATAGGAGGCCGCGGTATCGGGCGGCGCGGAGGCATTCGCCACCGTGGGCCCCACGCCGCTGAGCACGAGTTGCTCCGCGCTGGCGGGAATCTCGATCGCCTCGGCGAACTCGCGCGCCCAGGGTTCGGTCATATGCGCCGGGTTGCGATGCCGGACGATCTGCTCGGCAGCGTTGGCCGTGGCGATGCAAAGTGCCGGAGCGACGAGGGTGGCAATGGAAATACACGAGAGCAAGCGTGTTGCGCGCATGGGGGGCCTGTCGGTAGATGCAAGCAAGGAGGATCCGGGCAACGCGGCGTTGCCTTGCCGGACCGTGCAAACGCGGGACGCGGGACGCAGAACACGGAACACTGAACACCAAAGACCGAACGCGCTCGCGATTGTCACGACACCATGCTAGTAGCCGCCCCTGTGCGCGGACAAATGACTCCTTGCGCCGCATGCATGCCCTGAGGTCATGCGTGGGTCCAACGACAGCGCCATCGACAGCGCCAACACAGCTCAGATCGACGGCATCGCCGCCACCTCGGCGTGCAGCCAGGTGCGAAACGCCGCGATGGCGTAGTCGTCGGCCCGCTCCTTGCGGTACAGCAAGCAGTAGTCGCCGCCGCTGGTGATGCGCTCGCGCACCGGCACGGCCAGCCTGCCGGAGGCGATCTCCTCGGCCACCAGCACATCGGGCACCAGCGCGATGCCGCGGCCTTCGATGGCAGCCCGCACCGACATGAAGAAATGCCCGAAATGCAGGGCCTGCGCGCCGGCCGCGTAGGGCACGTCCAGCGCGGCAAACCAGTCGGGCCACGCATGCGCGCGGGAGTCGGTGTGAATCAGCGGCAGCCGCGCCAGCGCGGCCGGGCTGGCGGGCAGCCGGCCTTTCACCAGCCCAGGCTTGCATACGGGCACCAGGCTGTCGGGAAACAGCGGCTCCGTGGCCACGCCCTTCCACTCGTCCGTCATCACCAGGTCGATGCGCGGCGCACCCTTGCGTGCCCGCTTGCCAGGCGGCTTGCCCACACGGATTGCCACGTCCACTTTGTCGCGATCGAATGAAACCGGATCGATCGACGTGATCAGCCGGATCTCGATGGCCTGGTGCGCCTGCGTGAAGTTGACCAGCCTCGGCATCAGCCAGGTGGACGCCAGCGTGGGCAGGATGCTGACCAGCAGGCTGCGCGAGTTCCTGGCCCCGGTGAGCTCGCGGGCAACGGTCTCGATCTGGTCGAGCGAGCGCGTCACCACGTCGAACAAGCGCGCGCCCTGCGGGGTAAGTTCGATGGCGCGCGTCAGGCGGTTGAACAGCTTGAGCCCGTAGTGCGTTTCCAGGTTCTTGATGTGCCGGCTGATTGCGCTCTGGGTCACGCACAGCTCGTCCGCGGCCAGCGTAAAACTCATGTGTCGCGCGGCGGCCTCGAAAGCGCGCAGCGAAACCAGCGGAGGAAGCGAACGTTTCATGCGGCACCTGGGGGCGAGGGCGATGGACGCATAAGTATAAGTCATGCGTATGTGCAATCAAGTCGTTTGCTGAAAAGATCCGCGACGCCGAGTATTCCTCTCAGGCAAGAAAAAAAGCATCTGCAAAAAAACAAAGACCCAGACAAAGACAACGCCAAAAAAGGAGCCCGCATGACAACCACGCCCGGCGAGGAGCGCCCCCTGCTCTCGGTATCCGGTCTTTCCAAGCGATTTGGAGCGACCTGCGCATTGCGCGGCGCCGATCTCACCGTGCGCCCCGGCGAGGTGCATGCGTTGATGGGCGAAAATGGTGCAGGCAAGAGCACGCTGGTGAAGATGCTCGTCGGCGCGCTGCGCCCGGATACGGGCACCATCCTGCTGCGCGGCCAGCCGGTTGCCTTTGGCTCGGTGCGCGACGCCATCGCGGCCGGCGTGATTCCCGTGTACCAGCATGCCACCGTGTTCCCGGACCTGACGGTGGAACAAAACCTGCATGCGTTCGACGTGGCCCGGGCCGGCGCGCTGCACGCTGGTGCCCGCCTGCCGCTGCAATGCTATCTGGACACGGCGCGGCGCATCGGGCTGGCGCTCAACCCGCGCCAGCTGGTGTCCGGCCTGTCGATGGCCGAGCGGCAGTTGCTGGAAATCGCGCGCGGCGTGGCGCGCAAGTGCGAAGTGCTGATCCTCGACGAGCCGACCGCCGCGCTTAACGCGCATGAAGCCGACCGTCTGTTCGCCGCTGTCGCGCGCCTCAAGGACGAAGGCAAGGGCATCGTCTTCATCAGCCACAAGCTCGGCGAGATCAAGCAGGTCTGCGACACCATCACCGTGCTGCGCGATGGCGTTACCGTGGTGGACGCGGCGCCGGTGGCCGCCATGACGCCGCACGAGATCGTCGAGGCCATGGTGGGGCCGGTGGCCGAGCGCCCCGCGCGCGAGCTCCCGGCCGTGGGCAACACGCGGCTGCGGGTCGAGGGCATCGCCTGCGGCGATCTGCTGCGTGACGTCACGCTGTCGGTGGGCCGAGGCGAGATCGTCGGGCTGGCTGGCCTGATCGGCTCGGGTGCGATCGAGCTGGGCGAAGTGCTGAGCGGAAGCCGGCCCCCTAGCGCCGGCACCATCCGGATCGACGAGCTGGACCTGACGGCACTATCGCGCCGGCGCTTCAAGCAAGGCGGCGTCGGGCTGATCCCGGCCGACCGCAGCAGCGACGGCATCTTCCCGGGGCTCAATTGCGCCGCCAACGCGGTGGCCTCCACCTACACATCCATCTCGGATCATCTCTTCGTCTCCGATGCGATGGAGGTCGGCGCCAGCGAGCGCTTGTTCGCGTCGCTGCGGGTGCGCCCGGGCGATCCGGCCCTGGACGTCAGCGCGCTGAGCGGCGGCAACCAGCAAAAGCTGCTGGTGATCCGCAACCTGCTGCTGCCCGGGCTGAAGGTGCTGGTGGTGATCGAGCCCACGCGCGGGGTCGACGTGAACGCCCGCGAGGCCATCCACGATGCGCTGGTGGACGCGGCGCGCCGCGGCGTGTGCGTGATCGTGGCGTCCAGCGACATCGACGAGGTGGTGGCCTTGTCGCACCGCATCGTGGTGATGCGCCATGGCCGCATGGCCAGGGTGTTTGCGCGCGGGGTGGCGTTGCAGCAGGTGATTGCGTGCACCACCGGCGCCAGCGATTGCGATGACAGCCCGCAACCCACGCGCGAGGAGGCACATCATGGCCTGGCTTAGGAAGTGGCCGGCATCGGCCTGGGTCTGCCTGGCGCTGTTCGTGGCCTGCGTGATCGCGGTGCCGCGCTTTGGCACCAGCGGCAACATCTTCAATCTGGCGCGCGTGCTGGCGGTGCTGTTGCTGGTGGCCATCGGACAAGGCCTGGTGATCGTGGTGCGCGGGCTGGATTTCTCCGTGGGCTCCGGGGTGGCGCTGTTCAGCGTGGTGGCCGTGCTGAGCATGCCGGCCATCGGCGTGGGTGGCGCGTTTGCCGCCGGCGCGCTGGCGGTGCTGGCCCTGGGCGCGCTCAATGGCACGCTGGTTGGTGTCTTGCGCATCCCCGCCTTTCTCGCCACGCTCGGCACCATGATTGCGGTGCACGGCTTGTGCGGCGTGCTGGTGGGCGGCGTGCCGCTGGATGCCCCGACCAGCGTGGACTTCTCCGCGCTGGGCCGGGGACAGTGGCTGGGCCTGCCGTTGCCGCTGTGGCTGGCCGGCGCCGCGCTGCTGGTTGTGGGCGCGCTCACGCGCTACACAGCGCCGGGCCGCGAATGGTATCTGGTGGGCAGCAACCCGGAGGCCGCGCACCTGGCGGGCATCGCGGTGAAGCCACGCGTGCTGCAGGCCTATCTGGCCAATGCCGTGCTGGTGGCGATAGCCGGCGCGGTGCTGACCTCGCGGCTCGGCTCGGGCCAGCCCAACCTCTATCCCAACCTGCCCTTCGAGGCGATCGCCGCGTGCGCCATCGGCGGCATTCCGCTCACCGGCGGCAAGGGCGGCCCGTTGCACGCGCTGTTTGGCTGCCTGATCCTGGCCATGGTGGGCAATGCGCTCGTGCTGGTCAATTTCCCCAGCTATATCCAGAGCGTCCTGCTTGGCGTGCTGATCCTCGCGGCCGTGCTGCTCCAGCAACTGCGCGGCCGCTCGCTGCGCGCGCGCCCGCTGCCCAGCCTTCCCGCCAACGCCTCTTGAGCGCACGAACATGAACACGCAACGACTGATGTCCCTGCAGGCTCGCACCGGCGCCGCCCTGTCAGCTTTCTCGCCGCGCTCCGTGCCCGCGCTGCGCAAATCCACCGGCCTGTTTGCCTGCGCGGGCTTGTGGCTGGTGATGGGCGTGATCTCGCCCGGCTTCGCCACCTCCGACAACCTGGCCAACATCGTTTCGCAAAGTGCCGTGCTGCTGTTGCTCGCGCTCGGCCAGATGCTGGTGGTGGTCACGCGCGGCTTCGATATCTCGGTGGGCGCCGTGGCGGTGCTGTCGTCCATCGTGATCGCCCAGACCGTCGCGCAGTTCGGCGAAGTGCCCGCCATCCTGCTGGGCACGGGTGCCGGGCTGGCGGTGGGGCTCTGCAATGGCTACCTGATCGCCTGCCGCCGCATGGAGCCGATCGTCGTCACGCTGGGCGCGACGCTGATCGTGCGCGGGATATCGACCATCGTCTCCGGTGGCGTCGATGCGGTGCCGCTGCCGCCCGGCACGGTGATCCAGTCGCTGGCCTACGCGGCATGGCTAGGTGTGCCGGCGATGGTGTGGCTGGCCGCGCCGGTGGCGGCGCTGGCCTGGCTGCTGTGCGCGCGCCTGCCGCTCGGGCGCTGGTTCTACATGATCGGCAGCCATCCCGATGCGGCTTTGCTGGTGGGGGTGCCCGTGCGCACCGCCGGCGTGCTGGCCTATGGACTGTGCGGCGCGCTGGCCGGGCTGGCGGCGGTGTTCCTGCTGGCGCGCAGCGGCGCAGCGGTCGCGGTCGACGGCGCGGGCATGGAGCTGCAAGCCATTGCCGCGTGCGTGATCGGCGGCGTGGCGCTTAGCGGCGGCAAGGGCGCCGTGTGGCAGGTGATGGTGGGCACCCTGTTCATCCAGGCGTTGCTCAACGGGCTGAACCTGCTCGGCACCTCGCCCTTTGCCTCCGAGATCGTGCTGGGCGCGGTCATCGTATCCGCGGGCTTGCTCGAATACCTGATGCGCAGGGTGGGATCGCGCCAGGGCTGAACGCTTACCTTCACTGCAACGACATCGAACAGGAGCTCGAATCATGAAACGAATCAGCATTCCCCGGCTACGGGCCGCCGTCGTCCTGGCAGGCGCCCTGCTGGCATGCGGGCCGGCCATGGCGCAGAAAGCGCTAACGATCGGCTACGCCACGCCGGACTTGTCATCGTCGTTCTGGATCTCCATGACCTATGGCGTGGAAGATGAAGCGAAGAAGCTCGGCGTTGCGCTGGTCAAGCTCAACGCTGGCGGCGATGCCAACGTCAACATCCAGATCTCGCAGCTGCAGGACCTCGTACAGCGCAAGGTCGATGGCATCGTCGTCGGCGCCACCAATGGCGATGCCATCCGCGGCGCGGTGGAGCATGCCATTGGCAAGGGCATCCCGGTGGTGGGGCTCTCCAGCGTGCCCAACAGCGACAAGCTCGCCTCCAGGATCAGCGCGGACCACTACGACATGGGCCGCCTGCAGGCACAGTGCCTTGGCAAGGCGCTCAACGGCAAGGGCGCGGTAGGCATGATCTCCCAGCAGCAAGGGCAGACCTGGGCCGACCTGCGGCGCCAGGGCTTCCTGGAAACCATCAAGGCGGAATACCCCGGCATCAAGGTGGTGGCGGAGTCGCGCAGCGCGATCACGCGCAACGGCGCCATCAACCTGGTGGACGACTGGCTGCAACGCTTTCCGGAGCTCAACGGCATCTACTCCGCGGTGGATGACTCGGCGGCGGGCGCGGCGCTGGCGGTCAAGTCCGTCCACCGCGAGGGCGTCAAGATCAGCGCCTCCAACCTCAGCCCCACCGCGCAGCAGATGCTGCAGAGCGGCGAGCTGGCCTGCTCGTCCGTGCAGCAGATCGTCACGCAGGGCCGCGAGGCGCTCAGGCAGGCGGTGGCCGCCGCCCGCAAGGAGGGCACGACAGCGGTCGTGCGCACGCCGTCCATCCTGGCCACGCGCGACAATCTCGCCACGCTCGATCTTTCCCTGGTGACCGCGCCGAAGGACTATCGTCCGTGACGCGGCGCCGCCATTCGATCCCGCCTTTCCCAAGCTCACGCATCCAGCCAGGTCAATAACGCCATGCTTGCTTCTCACGACAGATTTCCCTATTCGCCCATCGTCGACCGCCCGCAGTTCGACTGGCCCGGCGGCAGGCGCCTCGCGGTGCATCTGTGCCTGAACCTGGAGCACTTCGCCTACAACACCGGTGGCGGCATCTCCTATTCGCCCGGCATCCCGCACCCCAACACCTACAACTGGGGCTGGCGCGAGTACGGCAACCGGGTTGGCGTGTGGCGCATCATCGCGCTGTGCGACAAGCTCGGCATCCCGCTGTCGGTGCTGCTCAACGCCGAATGCTATGCGCACTGCCCGCAGGTGATCGACACGCTGCGCAAGCGCGGCGACGAGATCCTGGGCCACGGCCGCACCAACTCCGAGCAGCAGAACAACTTCTCCGAAGCCGAGGAGCGCGAGCTGATCCGCGAGGTGACCGAGACCATCGCCCACCACGAGGGGAAGCCGCCCGCGGGCTGGCTCAGCCCCGGCGTCAATCCCAGCAATGTCACGCCCGATCTGCTGCAAGAGGCCGGCTACCGCTACATCCTCGACTGGCCGATGGATGACCAGCCGGTGTGGATCAACACGCGCGGCGGCCGCCTGCTGAGCATTCCCTACCCGCACGAGGTCAACGATATCCCCGCCATCGCGCTGCACGATGCCACGGCGAGCGAGTTCGCCGACATCATCATCGACAACTTCGACGAGATGCTGGAGCAAAGCGTGGAGCAGCCGCTCGTCTATGGCATCTCCATCCACGCCTTCCTGGTCGGCCAGCCCTACCGGCTGCGGCAGTTCCGCCGGGCGATGGAGCACATCGTGCGCCATCGCGACCAGATCTGGCTGACCACCACGGGCGCCATCGCGCAGCACTACATCGGCCTGCCGGCGCAAGACGCCTGAGCCAGGCCAAACAACAAGTTCATCAAACAGGAGATCACACAATGTCATTCGACAAAGAACTGCGGGTCGGCATCGCCGGGCTCGGCGCGGTCGGCAAGAAGCTCGTCAAGCAACTCGATGCCGGCGTCTTCGGCCTGCGGCTGACGGCGGTGGCGGTGCGCGACAAGGAAAAGGCGGCGCAAGCGCTGCAAGGCCTGCGCAACGAGGTGGCCATCGTCGGCCTTGGCGAGCTGGCCGGCCTGGCGGACGTGGTGATCGAATGCGCGCCGGCGGAACTCGTCGGCGAGATCGCCGAGCCGGTGCTGCGCGCGGGCAAGACCATGATCGTGCTGAGCTGCGGGGCGCTGCTTGAGCGCATGGACCTGGTGGACCTGGCACGCGAGCACGGTGGCCAGATCATCGTGCCGACCGGCGCGTTGCTGGGCCTGGATGCGGTGACGGCGGCATCGGAGGGCGTCATCCACTCCGTGCGCATGATCACGCGCAAGCCGGTGCGCGGCCTGGTCGGGGCGCCGTTCCTGGTGGAGAACAACATCAACATCGACGACGTGACGGCGCCGATCCAGATCTTCTCCGGCACCGCCCGCGAGGCTGCCAAGGGCTTCCCCGCCAACCTCAACGTGGTGGTTGCGCTGGCGCTGGCCGGCGTCGGCCCGGACAAGACCCACCTGGAAATCTGGGCGGACCCGGCGCTCACCCGCAACACCCACGAGATCGTGGTGGACTCCGATGCCGCGTCGTTCTCCATGAGCATCCAGAACATTCCCACGGAAAACCCCAAGACCGGCCGTATCACGGCGCAGAGCGTGCTGGCCGTATTGCGCAAGCTGCGCAGCCCGCTGCGCGTAGGCACCTGAAAACCATCAAGGAGCGACAAACATGGATCTAGGCATCAAGGGGCGCGTCGCGCTGGTCATGTCGGCGGGCGGCGGGCTGGGCTCGGCCATCGCGCTGGCGCTCGCGGCGGAAGGCGCCGTGGTTGCCGTATCGGACCAGAACCAGGAGGCACTGGACGATACGGTGGCCCGCATCCGCGCAGCCGGCGGGCAAGCCTGCGGCGTGCGCGCCGATCTTGCCGACCTGGCAAGCGTGACGACCATGGTGGAGCAGGTCAGGAGCACGCTGGGCGACCCGGACATCCTGGTCAACAACTCGGGCGGCCCGCCCCCTTCCACGGCCGCGCAAGTCGCGCCGGAGCAGTGGCGCAAGCAGTTCGAATCAATGGTGCTGTCGCTGATGCATCTCACGGACCTGTTGCTGCCCGCCATGAAGCGCAAGGGGTGGGGCCGCATCATCACCAGCACCTCGTCCGGCGTGATCGCGCCCATTCCCAACCTGGGCATGTCCAACACGTTGCGCATGGCGTTGCTGGGCTGGTCGAAGACGCTGGCCAACGAGGTAGCCGCCCACGGCATCTGCGTCAACGTGGTGCTGCCCGGGCGCATCGCCACGGACCGCATCCGCGCGCTGGACGAAGCCCGCGCCGGGCGCGAGGGCAAGACCTATGAAGACATCGTGGCGGCCAGCACCGGGGCGATTCCCGCCGGGCGCTACGGCCGGCCCGAGGAGTACGGCGACGTGGTGGCCTTCCTGGCCAGCGAGCGCGCCGCCTTTGTCACCGGCTCCGTCGTGCGCGTCGACGGCGGCATGATCCCGAGCATCTGAGCACTTATCTCCCGAGGAAGCACAGCATGGAAACCACCCACGTAGCCCGCAGCGCCGCCGAGCGCGAGACGATCCGCCAGCGATTCCTGCTGGTCGATACCTCCAACGTTGCCGACGTGCTCGACACGCTCGGCCTGTTCGACCAGGGCCTCTCGTCCGCCTTTACGCCGTTCCCCGCCAATGGCGGCAAGCTGGCCGGCTGGGCCTACACCATCCGTGGCCAGATGTCGCCGTACGCGCTCGGCGGCGACCCGGACAAGATGAAGGCCTGCGCGGGCGTGTCCGCCGGCGACGTCACGGTCTGGAGCGGCGACGGCGAAGGCGTCTGCTACTTCGGCGAGCTGATCGCCATCGGCATGAAGGAGCGCGGCTGCGTTGGCTCGCTGATCGATGGCGGCATTCGCGATATCCGCTGGATCGCCGCGCAGGCATTCCCGGTATTCGCGCGCTACCGCACGCCGGTGCAGTCGATTGCCCGCTGGAAAGTCAACGGATGGCAAGTGCCGGTGAGCATCCGCGGCGCGACCTCGCAATGGGTGCAGGTGCGCCCGGGCGACTTCGTGCTGGGCGACGAAGACGGCGTGCTGGTGATCCCGCACGAAGTGCTGGACACCGTGCTGCTCGAGGCGGAGCGCCTGACCGAGCAGGAGCGCAGCATCCGCGTGGAACTGCAGCAAGGGCTCAGCCTGGCCGATGCGCTGGCCAAGTACGGGCATGTCTGAGCTGGAGCCATTAGCAGCATTGGCAGCATTGGCGGCGCAGGTGATGCAGCGCGCGGCGGATCTTGGGCTGCGGCTGGATGACCGCCGCTGCGGCGAGATCGCGGCTGCGGCCGCGCCGGTGCTGCAAGCGGTCCGCGCCTTGCCGGTGGGCGACGCGGAGCTCGCAGCGCCGCCACAGCCGTACACGTACTGGCTGCGGCAGTGCGCCACCGCGCGCTAGGAAGACGATGACCGACCCCACCCTCCTGAGCGTTGCCGAATTGCGCATGGCGCTGGCCCACCAGCGCCTGTCGCCCTCCACGCTGGTGCAAGCCTGCCTGCGGCGGGCCGCAGCGGCGCACGCCGCCACGCATTGCTTTGCCGCGCTGGACGAGGCAGGCGCGCTCGCCCGCGCCATCGAGCTGGAGACGCACAGCGCGGCCGGCGCTGCCCGGGCGCCCCTCTGGGGCATCCCCTTCGCGCATAAAGACGTGCTGGCCGACCCCGCCCGGCCGCCGCGCGCGGGCTCCTTGTTCGACGACCTGATTGACGACCTGGTCGACGATCCTGCGGCGGCCCGAAGGCCGGCGGCCGTGCTCGAAGCCCTGCACCTGTCCGGCGCGATCGGCCTGGGCGCCACCGCGCTCGACGAGCTCAGCTACGGTGCCACCGGCCTGAACGATCACTACGGCCACTGCCGCAACCCGTGGGATGCGCGCTGCATCACCGGCGGCTCGTCGGGCGGCGCGGCGGCGGCGGTCGCGGCGCGCGCGGTGCCGTTCGCCATCGCGGCGGACACCGGTGGCTCGATCCGCATTCCGGCATCGATGTGCGGGGTGGTTGGCCTGAAGCCCACTTGGGGCCGCATCGCCACGCGTGGCGCGGTCCCGCTGTCGCCGTCACAGGACACGCTCGGCATCATCGCCCGGACCGCCAGGGATTGCGCGGCGGTGCTCGACGCGCTGGATCCTGCGGCGGTGCGGGCCACCACGTTCGAACGCATCAGCGGCCTCCGCAGCCCGCTGGCAGGCCTGCGCATCGGCGTTGCCCGGCACCCGTTCTTCGAGGTAGCGCATGACGACGGCGCCTCGGTGATTGCCGGCGCCTTGCTCGCGTTCGAATCGCTGGGCGCCAGCCTGCATGACCAGACCGTGCCCGGCGTCGAGGCCTGCGATGCCGCGGCTACCGTGGTGACGTGGCGCGAAGCGATAGCGCTCCACAGCCAGCGCCTGCGTAGCCACGCGGATCGGCTGGCCCGTGCCACGCGGCTGCGGCTGGAGACGGCGCTGGCGGCCAGCCCCGACGATTACGCGCGCGCCCTGGCCTACCGGCCGCTGGCGCTGCGCAGGTTTGTCGATCACGTCTTCTCGGCGTGCGATGTGCTGGTGGCGCCTAGCGTTGCCGTGCCAACGCCGCGCATCGCCTCCGTGACGCACGACGCCGCGCAAGCGGTGCGCGTGACCACCTCGCTACTGCGGGCCAACCGCTGCATCAGCTATCTCGGCCTCCCTGCCGTGTCGCTGCCGGTGGGGTTCACCCCCGACGGCCTTCCCGTGGGCTTGCAGCTGATCGGCAGGCCTTGGGCCGAAGGTACCCTGCTTGACGCCTGCGCCGCATTCCAGCAAGCCACCAGCTGGCACCGTATCGAGCCCGTGTTCAATGGCCTGGAAGCGGGCGGCATCGCGGCGGAGCCGGACAACGGGTAAGCCGCTGAAAAGGCAAAGCGGCGCGATGGTAGACTCGGCACAGCCCCAAAACCGCGCGGGCCGCCTCTATAATCCGCGCTCCCGGCCAACCATCGCAGATATCTCGCCTCATGCTCAAGGAAACAGCGGAAGCCCGCCCGACACGCCGGTACGTGGAGAAACGCGAGGCGATCCTCGATGCCGCTGCCCGGCTGTTCAACCGCAAGGGCTTGCGCGGCGCCACGCTCTCGGACGTGGCGCAGGAAGTCGGCCTGAGCACCAACAGCATCACCTACTACTACCGCAAGAAGGAAGACCTCGTGGTGGCGTGCCTGATGCGCACCATCGACGAAATCGCGGGCATCGCCGACGCTACGGCCGACGAACCGCTGCCGCAGGCCAGGGTGCGCCGCTTCATTGCGCTTTTCTTCCAGCGGCTGGCCCTGACGGCAACGGGCGAGCGCCCCGAGCTGATGAGCTTTCGCGAGATCCGCTCGCTGCCCGACACCCACGCGGACGTCGCCTTCGCGGCCTACACGGACATGTTCCGGCGCATCCGCAAGCTGTTGCGCAGCGACACACCCAAGGACCCCGCGCAACGCAGCGCCCTGAGCGCGGCGGCGCACTTGCTGCTGTCGCTGACCAGCGGCGCGATGACATGGGTGGAGCGCTATGAGCCGGAGGACTATCCGAAGGTGGCGGATACCGTCGTGGATATCCTGCTCAACGGCTTTGCGTCACCGTCATCGCGATGGGACGGCGCCCCTGCCGCGACACCGCCGATCCCGCTGGCCGAGACCACCCAGGAAGCCTTCCTGCGCGCCGCCACGGAACTGCTCAACGAACTGGGCTATCGGGGCGCTTCCGCCGATCGCATCTCCGCGCGGCTGAATCTCACCAAGGGGGCCTTCTATCACCACAACGAGAACAAGGACGACCTGATCTCCGCCTGCTTCGACCGCATGTTCGCGGTGATCCGCGATGCGCAGTCGCAGGTGGAGGACGGCCCGGGCACCGGCTGGGACAAGCTGTGCGCGATCGCGCGCGCGCTGGTCAGCTATCAGTTTTCCAGCCAGGGGCCGTTGCTGCGGCTGACCATCTACGGCGCGCTGCCCGAGGAGATGCGCAAGGAGAAGATGCTGACGATGAACCGTCTATCGGCGCGGTTTGCGCGGTTCCTGGTGCAAGGAATGCAGGACGGGTCGATCCGGGCGCTGGATCAGTCGATTGCTTCGTTGCAGGTGAACGGGATGATCAATGCCGCGGTGGAGTTGCGGCGGTGGGTGCCGGATGCCTCCGGGGAGAATGCGGCGGATCTGTTTATCCGGCCTTTGTTCCTGGGGATATTTTCAGGGCAGTGAGCGCCTTGATGCGCTTTGATGCGCCAACGCCTGGTGCCCCGCTTCCCGTGTCACCCCTCCAGATGGCAAGCCACCATCTGCCCATCCCCCCGCTCCCTGAGCACCGGATCCTCCACCCTGCAGCGCTGCGTTGCCTGCGCGCAGCGCGGGTGAAAGCGGCAGCCGGAAGGCGGGTGCAGCGGACTTGGCACTTCGCCCTTGAGCACGATGCGCTGGCGCTTTTCCTCGGCTTCGACGCTGGCTACCGGCACGGCGGACAGCAGCGCCTTGGTGTAGGGATGCCGGGGATTTGCATATAGCTCGTCGCGCCTGGCGATCTCCACGATGCGCCCGAGGTACATCACGGCGATGCGGTCGCTGATGTGGCGCACCACGGCCAGGTCGTGCGCGATGAAGATATAGGTCAGCCCGAGCCGCCGCTGCAGTTCCATGAACACATTGACCACCTGCGCCTGGATCGATACGTCCAGCGCGGAGACGGGTTCATCGCAAACGATCAGGCTGGGCTCGACCGCCAGCGCGCGGGCAATGCCGATGCGCTGGCGCTGGCCGCCGGAGAACTCGTGCGGGTAGCGGTCCGCCATATAAGGCAGCAGGCCGACCATCTGCAGCAGCTCGGCGATGCGGGCGCGATAGCGCTCGCGGTCGTTGGCCATGCCGTGCACTTCGAGCGGCTCGCCGATGATGTCGCTGACCTTCATGCGCGGGTTCAGCGATCCGAACGGATCCTGGTAGACCATTTGCACACTGCGGCGGAAGTTTTTCTCCTGCGCCTTGCTGAAGGTGGCGAAGTCGTCGCCGTCAAAGGCGATCCGCCCGCCGCTGGCGGCCAGCATCTTGATGATGGCGAGCCCGGTCGTGGACTTGCCGCAGCCGCTTTCGCCGACCAGACCCAATGTCTCGCCGCGCCTGAGCGTGAACGATACGCCGTCCACCGCCTTGACCGAGCCCACCTGCCGCTTGATGAAGACGCCCTGGGTCACAGGGAAATGCACCTTGAGGTTCTCGACGCGCAGGATCTCGTCGCCGATCTTGCCGTGCTGGCGCGCGGCGGGCACTGCCCGCGCTTCAGTGGTGGTCATGGTCATGGAGGAAGCATGCCTTGAAGTGATTCGGGCGCACGGCACGCAGCGCGGGGCGCGACAGGCCGCATTGATCGGTGGCGAGCTGGCACCGCGGCATGAAGGCGCACCCTGGCGGCAGCGCGGTGAGGTCAGGCGGCTGGCCGTCGATCGGCACCAGCGGCTGGCGGGTATCGCCGTCGATGCGCGGCACCGAAGCCATCAGCCCGCGCGTGTATGGGTGCGCGGGATGGCCATAGAGCTCGCGCGCGTTGGCGGTCTCGACCATGCGGCCGCCGTACATCACCGCCACGCGATCGGCATAGCGGGCCACCACGCCCAAGTCGTGCGTGATGAGCACCAGCGCCGTGCCGGACTGGCTGGCCAGGTCCTTGAGCAAGTCGAGGATCTGCGCTTGCACTGTGACGTCGAGCGCGGTGGTGGGTTCGTCCGCAATGATCAGCTGCGGCTTGCAAGCCAGCGCCATGGCGATCATGGCGCGCTGGCGCATGCCGCCCGAGAACTGGTGCGGATAGGCGCCCAGCCGGCTCTGCGGCTCGGGGATCTGCACCTTGCCAAGCAGCTCGCCGGCGATGCCCAGGGCGGTCTTCCACGGCATGCCCTGGTGCAGGTTGATCGGCTCTGCGATCTGCTTGCCCACGGTGAGCGCCGGGTTCATCGACGACATCGGCTCCTGGAAGATCATCGCGATCCGGTTGCCGCGGATCGCACGCATTTTTGCCGGGCTGAGCTTGAGCAGGTCCTGCCCGTCAAAGCGGATCTCGCCCGATTCGATGCGGCCCGCCGGGCTGGGAATCAGGCCAAGGATAGATAGCGCGGTCACGCTCTTTCCGGAGCCGGACTCGCCAACGATGGCCAGTGTCTCGCCGGGGGCGACATCGAACGAGACCTGGTCCACCGCCGTGACCACGCCCCGGTCGGTGCGAAAGCGCGTGGTCAGCTGGTTCACCTGCAAGATGGGCTGCGTCATGCGGGCCTCCTTGAAAGGGACAGGCGTGGGGCAAGGATAGGGCAAGGTTGGCGCATGGATGGCGCATGGACGGATAAGCGGATCAGAACCCCATCTTCTTCTTCATGTCCTGGTCGAGCCACATCCGTGCGTAGATCGGGCCGGGACGGACCGCGCCCGCGCGCAGCTCGGCGTTGTAGTTCTTCACCCAGGGCCACCATGCGGTGTACACGTAGGGGGTCGGCAACCAGATATACGGCGCATCCGCGAGCACATCGCGGGTCAGCGAGCGCAAGGCCTCTTGGCGGCGGCCGAGGTCGCGCATCTGGAAGGCCTCGTTGACGCGCTGCTCATACTTGGCGTCGCCCCACTGCGCGGCGTTCCAGACCTGGCCCTTCACGAAGCTCTTGCGGATCGTGGTGGTGGGGTTGGTATGGCCGTTGCTCATCAGGTAGCCGGGCGCATTGGTCTTGGTGGTCATGGCCGACAGGAACGCGCCGTACTCCATCGGCTGGATCTCGATGCGCACGCCAACCTGTTCCAGGTAGGCGCCGATCAGCGGCAGCAGCTCCAGGTGCTCCGGCTGGCAGGCGCATACCTGCACCTTGAAGGTGAAGCCCTTCGCGTAGCCCGCCTCGGCCAGCAACTTGCGTGCCTTGTCGGGGTTGTAGGTAAACAACTCCTTCACCGAGTCCGGCATGGCGCTCAGCGGCTCGAAGTAGCCGGCGTAGTCCGGATGCTGCGGGTAGGCAAACAGTTCGGCATTGCCGCCATAGAACTGCTTGACGATCTCCTGCTTGTTGACCGCCATGTTCAGCGCGCGCCGCACGCGCAGGTCGTTGAACGGCTTGGTATCGACGCGCAGCGCCACGTACTGGCCGTTGGTCGACAGCCAGCGCGACCACTTGAGCGCCGGTGCGTTCTTCTTGAGCTCATCGACCGCGGTCCAGCGGATAGACTCGAGCACATCCAGCTTGCCGGTGCGCAGCATGGTGTTGCGGGTGGACTCGTCCTTGACCGTGCGCAGCACGACCTTGTCGACGAAGGGCAGCTTGTAATCCTTGCCGGCGATCTTGTCGCTATCCCAATATTGCTCGTTCTTCGTGTAAGTGCTGGCGGTGCCCTGGACGAAGTTGCTCAGCAGGAACGGCCCGCTGCCGTTCACGTTCTTCCAGTTGCCGGCCCCGGCGGCCGCCACTTCCTTGGGCATGATGCCGGAGTAGTAGCCCCAGCCGAAGCGGTAATCCCATTCGGCGTTGAACTCCTTGAAGCGGAAGACCACGGTGTACTTGTCCGTTGCCTCCACCTTGTTGAGGTGGTCGTAATACGTGGGGATCTTCTTGGCGCTGGTGTTCTGGCGGTTGTAGCTGAAGACCACGTCGTCGGCCACCAGTTCGCGCTCTTCCATCACGCCCGCCTTGGCGGGAAATTTCACGCCCTTGCGCAGCTTGACTTCCAGCGTCAGCGGGTCGACCCACTTCCAGCTCTCGGCCAGCTCGCCGCGAATCGCATCCTCCGGCAGCCACGCATCGGCCTGGAACGGATACTTGCCGCCATTGCGCCTGGCCTTGGAAAGGTCGGCGACGAAAAGCTGTTCGTAGACCTGGCCGGTGTCGTAGTTCTGCTTCCAGTTCCAGTCCGCCAGGTCCCACGACAGGGCGGAGATGGTGGGATACATGGAGCCGATCTCGAGATTGCCGCCGTACTTCGGCGCTTCGGCCTGCGCGCAGGCGGCGCCGGCGGCAAGCGCCAGCGCCACGCCTGCCACCACTGAAGACATTATCCGGTTCAAGCCGCGTCCCTCCATCGTCATCCTCCGTTGTTGGTTATCGCGATCCGCGCATGCGCGGGTCGAGCAGGTCACGTAGCGCGTCGCCGTAGACGTTGATGGCATAGACGACGACGGTGAGGCAGATGCCGGGGGCCAAGGCCAGCCAGGGCCCCTGGAACATGAAGGTGCGGCCGTTGCCCGAGAGCATGCCGCCCCAGGTCGGCGCGGGCGGCGGCACGCCCAGCCCGAGGAAGGACAGGCCGGACTCAGCCAGGATCGCAGTGCCCACGCGCGTGGTGAACAGCACGATGATGGGCGGCAGCACGTTGGGCAGGATATGGCGCCAGAGGATGCGGCCGGTCGATGCGCCCATGGACTGCGCCGCATGCACATACATGTTCTCGCGCACCGAGACCACCGCGCTGCGGATGATGCGCGAGCCGCCCACGCCCAGCAGCAGGCCCAGCGTGCCGATGATCTGCCAGCTGCCCGGGCCGAGCACGGACACCACCACGATCAGGATCACCAGGTCGGGAAAGCTCATCCACGCATCCACCATGCGCTGCACGATCAGGTCGAACTTGCCGCCCAGGTAGCCGCTCAGGATGCCGATCAGCACCGAGATGGCGGTGGCCAGCGTGGCGGCCGACAGCCCGATGATGACCGAGAGCTGCGCGCCGTACAGGCAGCGCGAGAGCATGTCGCGCCCGAGGTTGTCGGTGCCGAAGGGGTGCGCCCACGAAGGCGGCTGCAGCCGCTTCATCATGCTGATCTCGTTGACGCCATACGGCGCCAGCCAGTCGGCAAAGATGCCGCAGAACAGGAAGATCATGCAGATCACCGCGCCGGCGGCGCCAAGCGGCTTCTCGCGGAACAGGCGGCCCACCAGTGCGAAGGCTGACCCGAGCCAGCCGGGGCCAGGCTTGGGCTGCGCGGCATGGGCGGCATGAGAGGCTTGCGCCGTCTTGAGCGCCGGGGCGTTTGCGATTGGACGTGCCATCAGCGATGCCTCACTTTCGGGTCGAACAGCCCGTAGCTCAGGTCCACGAGCAGGTTGATGAGCATGACCGCCACCCCGACCACCAGGAAAACGCCGGTGATCACGGGATAGTCCCGCTGGTTCACGGCGTCCAGCAGGAGCAGCCCCATGCCCGGCAGCGCAAAGATCTGCTCGATCACCACGGCCCCGCCGATCAGCAGCGGCGCTTGCAGGCCGATCAACGTCACCACCGGGATCAGCGCGTTGCGCAGCGCATGGCGCAGGATCACCAGGCGCTCGTTCAAGCCCTTGGCCCAGGCCGTGCGGATGTAGTCCTGGCGCAGCACCTCCAGCATCATCGTGCGCGTCATGCGCATGGTGATGGCCGACAGCGCCATGCCAAGGATGATGGCAGGCACCAGCATGTTGCTGATGTGCTGGAGCGGGTCATCCAGGAAGGGAACGTAGCGCACCTCGGGCGACCAGCCCCACCACACGGAAGGAAACACCATGATCATCGTGCCCATCCAGAAGCTGGGCACCGCCAGCATCAGGATGGAAAACGAGCGCGCCACGTAGTCGGCCGCGGTGTCTTGCCGGATCGCCGAGAGCACGCCCACGGGCAGCGCAACCGACAGCGCCACGAACAGGGCAAGCGCGCCCAGCGAGAAGGTGGCGGGCATGCGCGCCAGCACCATCTTCAACACCGGCTCACCCTGCCACAGCGACTGGCCGAGATCCCCGTGCAGCACGATGTTGCCGATCCAGTGGACGTACTGGAACCACATCGGCTGGTCCAGGCCCAGCGCGCGGATCAGGTCCTCGCGGCTCTTGGTGTCGGCGCTGATGTCGTTCTGGCTCAGCATCAGGTCGACCACGTCGCCCGGCACCATGCGCACGATCACGAAGACAATCAGGCTGGCAAACAGCAGCGTGGGCAGCAGCGCCAGCAGGCGGCGCAGGATGTAGGCACTCATGGCGCGCCCGCTTCCGTGACGCCCGGCCGGGCCACGCCGCGCGCCCTGAGAAAAGATACCGTGGATACGATAATGAATGCCGCCCCGACCATGCCGTCTCCTGTTCGGTGCTTCGCGTGATCGCCTAACGCACCGGACAATCATCGCTTGACGCGCAAATCAAGCGATATCTGGCGCGAACCAGGGGTACATCCCTGGGAGACTTCCACCGAGCTGCTGTTTGTGCAGATAGCCCATTCAGCATACCCAGAGTTCTAATCCATGACAACCGAACTGACCCTTGAATGCCTAGTGGATTTACCTAGGTCGGCGCTGCCGTTGCGGGCCGCTTGTGCGGCGCAAACTTGCGGCCCGCAACGCGAGGACGAGCGCAGGCCCCACGCCTGCGCGTGGACGGCCTGCAAAGACGGTTGAGGATGGTGCGTTGCGGCGCGCCGCTCAGTAGCCGCGCAAGGCCGCCCAGCGCTGGGTGTGGAAGTTGGTGTCGCCGAGCAGGATCTGCGCGGCGCAGGCGCGCTTCATGTAGAAGCCGATCTCGAACTCGTCGGTCATGCCGATGCCGCCGTGCATCTGCACGCCCTCTTGCACCGCGAGCATCGCCGTGGCGCCGGCGCGCGCCTTGGCGGCGGATACCAGCGCGACTGGCTGCGCCGGGCCGCCGTCGAGCAGTTGCTGGCTGCGCAGCACCGCCGCGCGCGTGATTTCGATCTCGCTGAACAAGTGGGCGGCGCGATGCTGCAGCGCCTGGAACTCGCCGATGATCTTGCCGAACTGCTTGCGCTCCTTCAGGTATTGCAGCGTGCGCCCGAAGGCTTCGTCGGCGATGCCAACCAGCTCGGACGCCAGCGCCGCGCGGGCGATATCGAGCGCGTGCTCAAGCATGGCCGCGCCGCCACCGGTCTCGCCCAGCACCGCGTCCGCCGCCACGCGCACATCCCGGAACTGCACGCGCGCGGCATTGCGGGCGTCCGCCATCACGGTGCGCTCCACGGCAACGCCATCGGCGCCGCGCGGCACCAGGAAGAGCGTGACGCCATCGCGGTCGCTGGCGTTGCCGCTGGTGCGGCCCACCACGATCAGCGTATCGGCGACATGCCCGTCGATCACGAAGACCTTGGCGCCATTGAGCACGAACCCGCCGTCCTGCTGCACAGCGGCAAGCGCCTGGCGCTCCGGGCGGTGCGCCGCGCCCTCGTCGACCGCCAGCGCGGTCAGGTGCTCGCCGGCCGCGATGGCGGGCAGGAAATGCGCCTTCTGCGCTGCGCTGCCGGCCCGTGAAATTAACGAAGCGCCCAGCAAGGCGGTGGAGAAAAATGGCGTGGGGGCCAGCGTGCGGCCAAGCGCCTCCATCAGGACGCCCGCCTCCACCGCGCCGAGCTCGCTGCCACCGTACTGCTCGGGGATCAGCACGCCGGCAAAGCCCAGCTCGGCAAACTCCCGCCAGAGAGCGGGCGAAAAGCCCGTGTCGTCCCGCGTGTCGCGCAGCTTGCGCAGCATCGGGATGGGTGCGCTTTCGCGCAGGAATGCCAGTGCGCTGTCCCGCAGCATCTCCTGGGTCTGATTCAATACGATTGCCATGGTCGGTCTCTGTCGGTCTCTAAGAGGCTGTTTCAAAATGAAGCGAAGCGGTTCTGGCTAGGCGCGCGGCCGCAGACAGTACAACTGGTACGGCAAGGCCGCGCAACGACGCCAGAATCTTTTTGAAATGGCCTCCAAGCGTTCAAGCGTGGAGTTGGGGCGGTCAGGCGCCGGGCAGGCCGAGCAAGCGCTTGGCAACAATGTTGAGCTGCACTTCGCTCGTGCCGCCCTCGATCGAGTTGGCCTTGCTGCGCAGCCAACCGCGCGCGGTGGCGCCGTCGTTGCTGCGCTCGCTCTCCCACTCCAGGGCCTCGCTGCCACCAATCGACATCAGCAGCTCATAGCGCCGCTTGTTCAGCTCCGACCCGTAGTACTTCAGCACCGACGAGAACGCGGCAATGCCCTCGCCCTGCCGGGCCAGGTCCAGTGCGCGCTCACCCGCCAGGGCGAACGCCGCTTCATCGATCTCGAAGGTGGCGATCTGCGCGCGCAGCATGGGCGCGTCGACTTCGCCGCGTTCGTTCTGGCCGAGCGTGTCGCGCGCCAGCTTGCCCATTGGCGGGCGCTGGCCGCGCCCGCCGATGCCGCTGATCATTTCGCGCTCATGGGTCAGCAGGTACTTGGCGATGGCCCAGCCGCCGTTTTGCTCGCCCACCAGGTTGGCGCGCGGCACCACCACATCATCAAAGAAGGTCTCGCAGAACGGCGACTTGCCGGAGATCAGCACGATGGGCCGCGCCGTCACGCCCGGCGTTTCCATGTCGAACAGCAAGAAGCTGATGCCGGTGTGCTTCTGCGCCGAAAAGTCGGTACGCACCAGGCAGAAGATCCAGTCCGCCTTGTCGGCGTACGAAGTCCACACCTTCTGGCCGTTGACGACAAAGTGATCGTCGCGCTCGTCCGCGCGTGTTTGCAGCGAGGCCAGGTCCGACCCGGCATTGGGCTCCGAATATCCCTGGCACCAGCGGATCTCGCCGCGGGCGATCCTGGGCAGATGCTCGCGCTTCTGCGCCTCCGAGCCAAACCGGAGCAAGGCCGGGCCAAGCATCCAGATGCCAAAGCTTTGCAACGGCACACGGCAGCCGAGCGCTTGCATTTCCTGGCGCAGCACCTTGGCCTGCTCGCGGGAGAGGCCGCCGCCGCCATACTCGCGTGGCCACTCCGGCACCGTCCAGCCCTTCTCCCCCATGCGCGCGAGCCAGAGCCGCTGCGCCTCGGACTGGAAGCGGAACTTGCGCCCGCCCCAGCAGATGTCATCTTCGTTGCGCACGGGCTGCCGCATTTCGGGCGGGCATTGCGCTTCCAGCCAGGCACGTACCTCCTGCCGGAAGGTTTCCAGGTCATCCACGCTTGTCTCCTGTTTTTATGGCTTGTCTTGTTTTGAGGTGCTTCGGACTTTTGTGTGGGGACTGCATGCGGGTACGAGTGGCCGGAAGCCATACGCTGTCTTGCTCCCCTCTCCCATGAAATGGGAGAGGGGCCGGGGGAGAGGGTGGGCGCTCGCTCAAGGTGATGCGCCTCGCTATTGCGCAGGCCCGCCCTCTCCCCCAACCCCTCTCCCGCCATGCGGGAGAGGGGAGCTACGGCAGCGCTGGATTTAGCCCGGCGATGCATCGACCCACACGAAAGTCGGATGAACCAGTTTTGATTTGGATTCGTTATATAAGCCCGACCCCGCAACGTCAATACTCCATTCCCTAAAATTGAGACGCGGCATGCCAAAACACCCCCTCATTGCTGCCAAGCATGCATTTTCTGCCAATGTGATAGCATTCCCGGAAACATACCGTAACCACTAAACCGGCAAGCACACCAAGCCGGTCCGCGCCCGTGTGGCGCAACCAGGAGACAATGTGGAGGCTGAAGCCAGCAGCGCGCCGCGCTGTGCCATCCCTGCCTTTCCCGGTGCCCGGGCGCCGGATCGCTCGCGCACCGTCAGCGCCGACGGCATCCGCATCGCCGTCCATGAGTGGGGCGCAATCGACGCCACGCCGGTCCTGCTGGTGCATGGCGCCATGGATTTCGCGCGGACCTTCGATGTCTTCGCGCCGCTGCTGGCGGATGCCGGCTACCGCGTGGTGTCTTACGACCAGCGTGGCCACGGCGACTCCGAGCATGCCGACCTGTACAGCTGGGTTGCGGACGAGCGGGACCTGCTGGCGGTGGCCGACTCGGTCACGCGCGAGCCGCTGATCGCAATCGGCCATAGCAAGGGCGGCTCGCTGCTGGTGCATGCGATCCAGGCGCTGCCGCACCGGTTCACCCGCTTTGTCGCCATCGATGGCCTGCCCTTTCGCAATCCGCACGCGGACAGCGCCGTGCGCGACAAGAAATCGATGACCGCGCCCATCATCACGCGCTGGCTCGATACGCGCCGGCAAAGCCCGGGCCTCGCACGCAAGCCCGGCACCCTTGAAGAACTCGCCCGGCGGCGCGCCCGGATGAACCCGCGGCTGGCCCATGCGTGGCTGTGCTACCTGGCCGCGCTCGGCGCGCGGCAGGATGCGGACGGCTGGCGCTGGAAGCTCGACCCGGTGATCGGCTCCTCGGGCTTTGGCCCCATGCGCGCGCGCTGGATGACCGACCGCCTGCCGGGTTTTCCCATTCCCATGCTGGCCATCTTCGGCACGGAGCGCGAGCCGATGGGGTGGGATGCCACCGCGGCCGACCTGGCGCCGTACTTCCCGCCCTCGACCCAGGTGCAGGTGATGGCCGACACCGGGCACTTCATCCATATCGAGCGGCCGCACGAGACCGCGCAACGCATCCTGCCCTTCCTCCGTTCATGACCCTCTACCTGCGCCACAACCGCCTGCGCCTTGCCCTGCATCCGCTCAAGACCGGCAGCGGGCCCGCGCTGCTGTTGCTGCACGGGCTGGGCGAGCGATCGCCGGACACATTGCCGGCCGAGTACGCCGGCTGGCCCGGCACGGTGCACGCGCTGGATTTCACCGGGCACGGGCTCTCGGACATTCCGCGCGGCGGCGGCTACAGCTGCGAGTTCTTGATGGCGGATGCGGATATCGCACTGGCGCACTTGGGCCCGTCGACCGTGGCGGGGCGCGGGCTGGGTGGCTATATCGCCTTGCTGCTGGCCGGCGCGCGACCGGAGCAGGTGCGCGGCGCCATCCTGCGCGACGGCCCCGGCCTGGCCGGTGGCGGCACCGCCGCACGCAACCCGTATATCCCGGTGGTGGATACCACGCGCACCGGCCCGCCCGACCCGTACGCCATCGCCGACCTGGCAACTGACGTGCGCCCGCCGAGCTACGCGGCCAACTACGCGATGCTGGCCGCGCAGCACTCCGACACGCCGCAGCCGGTCTCCGTGTGCACGCGCGAGCGCCCGGACTGGCTGAAGGCGGTGACGGAGCTGCTCTCGCTGGAGCAGGCCGAGCTGGACCAGGCGCTGCGACACTACGCGGCGCAAGCGGCGATGCGTGGAGACGCTCAGGCATGAAAGCGGAACTCGCCGCGCAAGCCGCTCCTGGCACAAATGCCGGACATGGCGATGCGCACGCACTGGCGGAGGACAGCTTCCGCGCCCACGTACAGCAGCACCTGCCACGCAACGCGCGCGCCTACCTGATCCACGGCATGCTGGGCATGACCGGCTTCCGGCTGGTGACCGCCCCCACCTTTGTGCCGGCCTATATCTACCTGCTGTCGGGCTCCAAGCTGGTGGTGGGGTGCGTGCTTGGCGCGCAGTACGCGGGCATGGCGATGTCCTCCATCTGGGGCGCCACGCAGATCGAGCATCGCCAGCGCGTGATGCCGCTGATCTACCTGGTGGGCTGGCTGGTGCGCCTGCAGATCCTCGGCCTGGGCTTGTCCGCCTTCCTGCTCTCGGGCGACGGCGCGCTGGCCGCCGCCGCCGGGTTCCTGCTGCTGTTCGGCCTGTTCAACGGCGTGCAGAACGTCACCTTCAACTACCTCACGTCCAAGATCATTCCGCTGGAGCGGCGAGGCGCGCTGAGCGCGTTCCGCAATTTCCTCGGCGGGCTGATCGCGGCGGCGGTAGCCTATCTGGGCGGCCGCTTCCTGGTTGGCGGCAATGTGTTCGGCAACGGCTACGCCACCACCTTCCTCTCCGCCTTCGTCCTTACCAGCCTGGGCATCTCCGCGCTGACCCGCATGCGCGAGCCGGTGCTGCACGATGTGCGCGTGCAGTCGGGCTTTCGCCAGCGCCTGCGCGAAGTGCCGGCGCTGCTGCGTGCGGACAAGCACTACGTGCGCTTCTTCGTGGCCCGCGCGCTGGTGGCGTTCAGCATGATGGCGGTGCCGTTCTATGCCATCTACGTTGGCAGCCATCTGCCGCTCTCGGGCGCCACGCTAGGCTACCTGAGCATTGCCTACCTGCTGGCGCAGACCACCAGCAACCTGATCTGGGGCCGCCTGGCCGACCGCCACGGCTATCGGCTGGTGTTCCTGTGCAGCATCGGGCTGTGGGTGCTGTCCACCGCCGCGCTGCTGCTCTGCGATGGCCTGGGCGCATTCCTGCTGGTGTTCTGCGGGCTGGGCGCCAGCTTTGGCGGCTACTTCCTGTCCGCGGACAATTTTGCGCTGGAGTTCGGCAACCGGCGCGACCGCCCGATGCTGCTGGCCGTGTCCGATACGGCCACCTACACGATGATGGCGTGCGGGCCGATCCTCGGCGGCATGCTGGCGCAGGGGGTGCGCTTCTCGCTGGTGTTCGTCGCGGCCATGGTGGTCATGAGCATCGCCTTTGTGCTCGCCCTGCGGGTGGAGGAGCCGCGCCGCCGCCCGCGGCCGCAGCGCGAGGGCAACACATAGCGCCAACGCCAGGATCAACGGGAACATCGGGAACATCGGGATCACCAGGAGACAAGATGACATTCAGGACCTATCCGGAATTCAGCACGCACTACCCGCTTGTGCTCACCACGATCATGAAGCGCCCGGTGCGGATGTATCCCAACGAGATCGGCGTTGTCTACCGCAACCACGCCACCGGCGAGTATTTCCGCTTTACCTGGATGCAGTGGTACCGGCGCGTGGCCCAGCTGGCCAACGGCCTGCGCGGCGAGCTCAAGGTGCGAGCCGGCATGCCTGGCGAACCTGGCGAGCGCATCGCCACGATGGCGCTCAACACCCATCGCCACCTGGAGCTGTACTACGGCGTGACGGGCATTGGCGCCACGCTGCACCCTATCAATGTCCGCCTGTCCCCGCAGCACATCGTCTACACCATCCGGCACGCGCAGGACAAGATCCTGTTTGTCGACGACACCCTGATGCCCTTGCTGGAAGGCATCTACGACCAGATCAAGGATGTGGTCGAGCTGGTGGTCTATATGTCGGACAAGCCGGGGCTGCCGCAGACCCGCATCCCCAACATCATCGAGTACGAAACGCTGATCGCCCGCCAGGCCGAGACCATCGAGTGGCCCGCCCTGCACGAGGACGTGAACGCCACGCTGTGCTACACCACCGGCACCACCGGCCAGCCGAAGGGCGCCACCTTCACACACCGCCAGCTCTACCTGCTGACCATCCACATGATGGCGCAGCTCGCCATCGGCAACACGCCGGACCACGACATTGCCGATGGCCTGGGCACGCGGCTGGGCGAAGGCGCGGTGCCGCTGCTGAATACGCCGATGTTCCACATCCACGGCTGGGGACAACCCTTCGTCGCGGTCTATAGCGCGCAGAAGATCGTGCTGCACGGGGCCTTTACCGTGCAGGGCTTCTGCGAGCTGGTGGAGCGCGAGAAGGTGACGTCGGTGGGCATCGTGGCGACCATCGCGGCCATGCTGCTCGAATACCCGGACCTGAACAAGTACGACCTCAGCAGCCTGGTGCGCGTCAGCGTGGGCGGCGGCGCGCTGCCGCTCGGGCTCAAGCGCAAGCTGGAAGCCCTGATCCCCACCTTCCGCATGAGTTCGGGCTACGGCATGACCGAGACCGCGCCCACCATCGTTGGCTCGTTCATCAAGAAGACCATGGTCCACCTGGAGCGGGACGAGACCGATGCGGTGCTGGTCAAATCCGGCCTGCCGATTCTTGGCGTGGAGGTGGAGGTCGTCGACGACAAAGGCAAGCCGGTGCCGCAGGACGACCACGCGGTCGGCGAGATCGTGGTGCGCGCGCCCTGGGCGACCGGTCAGTACTACCGCAACCCCGAGAAAAGCGCGGAGCTGTGGCAAGACGGCTGGCTGCACACCGGCGACATCGCCAAGGTGGATGCCGAGGGCTATATCACCATCGCCGACCGCATGAAGGACGTGATCCGCAGCGGCGCGGAGATGGTGCCCACGGTACTGCTGGAGAACCTGATCGCGATGGCCGATTTCGTGCACGAGGCGACAGTGGTCGGCGTGCCCGATCCGGTATGGGGCGAAAAGCCCTTGGCGCTGGTCAGCGTGCGCAACGGCTTTGAGGCCAGCGAGGACAGCGTCATCGATTTCCTGAAGGTGCACGGCGTCGATACCGGCAAGATCACCAGGTGGATGCTGCCCAAGCTCGTCGCCATCACGCGGGACATCCCCAAGACCAGCGTAGGCAAGTACAACAAAAAACAGATCCGCGATGACCTGGAGACATTCCTGGCCATCGCCAAGGACGTTTCGCATCGCCACGGTTAGGCATTCACTCAAAACACAGCAGGAGACTTCCCATGCGTGAAGCAGTCATCGTATCCACCGCACGTACGCCCATCGGCAAGGCCCATCGCGGCGCCTTCAACAACACGCAGGCGCAGGAGCTTGGCGCCCACGCCATCTCGCACGCCGTGCAGCGCGCCGGCATCGACCCGGCGGAGATCGCCGACGTGATCCTGGGCTGCGCGGTGCAGCAAGGCTCCACGGGTGGCAACGTCGCGCGCCAGGCGCTGCTGCGCGCCGGGCTGCCCGTCACGGTGTCGGGCATGTCGATGGACCGCCAGTGCGCCTCGGGCCTGATGGCGATCGCCACGGCCGCCAAGCAGATCATCGTGGACGGCATGCAGGTTGCCGTGGGCGGCGGGCTGGAGTCGATCTCGCTGGTCCAGAACGACAAGATCAACCGCTACCGCGCGCAGGATCCGCAGCTGGTGCAGACACTGCCGCAGATCTACATGACGATGCTGGAGACGGCCGAGATCGTGGCGCAGCGCTATGGCGTGAGCCGAGAAGCCCAGGATGCGTACTCGCTGCAATCGCAGCAGCGCACCGCCGCCGCGCAGCAAGCCGGCCGCTTCGACGCGGAAATCGTGCCAATCACCACCACCATGCTGGTCACCGACAAGGCCAGCGGCGCCGTGAGCGAGAAGCAGGTCACGCTGGCCAAGGACGAAGGCAACCGCCCCAGCACCACGCTGGCCGACCTGCAGGCCCTCAAACCGGTCTTCAAGAACGGGCAACGCGTGGCCGAGGGCAGCTTCATCACCGCCGGCAATGCCTCGCAACTGTCCGATGGCGCATCCGCCATGGTGCTGATGGAAGCCAAGGAAGCCGAACGCCGCGGCCTGCAGCCGCTGGGCGCGTACCGCGGCATGGCCGTTGCCGGCTGCGATCCGGATGAGATGGGCATTGGCCCGGTGTTCGCCATTCCCAAGCTGCTCAAGCAGCACGGCTTGTCGATGAGCGACATCGGCATCTGGGAACTGAACGAGGCGTTTGCCAGCCAGGTCCTGCATATCCGCGATACGCTCGGCATTCCGAACGAGCGCCTGAACGTCTCCGGTGGGGCGATCTCCATTGGCCATCCGTACGGCATGTCCGGCGCGCGCATGAGCGGCCACCTGCTGCTGGAAGGCAAGCGCCGTGGCGCCAGGTTCGGCGTGGTGACGATGTGCATCGGCGGCGGCATGGGCGCGGCAGGGCTGTTCGAGATTTTCTGAGCCGGGCGCCAGCCCTCGCATCAAGCCACCTGAACTGACACACTGACGCAACGACACACCGACACACCGACACACTGGAGTCCACACGCATGACCGCCATCAACGCAGTCGCCGATCTCGCCGTGGAAGGCGATATCGCCATCCTGACGCTCAACTCGCCGCCGGTAAACGCACTGTCCGCCGCAGTCCGCGCGGGCATCCTCGCTGGCATCGAGCTCGCCATCGCCGACAGCAACGTCAAGGGCATCGTCCTGACCTGCGCGGGCAAGACCTTTATCGCCGGCGCCGACATCACCGAATTCGGCAAGCCGCCGGTTGGCCCGTCGCTGGCCGACGTGCAAGCCGCCATCGAAGGCTCGCCCAAACCGGTGGTCGCCGCCATCCACGGCACCGCGCTGGGCGGCGGGCTGGAAGTCGCACTGGTCTGCCACTATCGCGTGGCAGCCAGGTCCGCCAAATGCGGCCTGCCCGAAGTCAACCTCGGCCTGCTGCCCGGCGCTGGCGGCACACAACGCCTGCCCCGCATCGTCGGCCCCGCCAAGGCGCTCGACATGGTGACCTCGGGCGCCCACATCGACGCGGCCGCCGCAGCCGAGATGGGCCTGTTCGACCTGGTGACCGAGAACGCCGCGCTGCGCGCCGGCGCCATTGCCTTCGCCAGGCAGGTCAACGCCGAGCAGCGCCCGCTGCGCAAGGTGCGCGACCTCAACGAAAAAGTGGAAGCCGCGCGCGGCAAGCCGGAGCTGTTCGCCGATTTCCGCCGCGCCAACGCCCGCAAGTTCCGTGGCTTCGACGCGCCCGAGTACAACATCCGCTGCATCGAAGCGGCGGTCAACCTGCCCTTCGACGAAGGCATGAAGGTGGAGCGCAAGCTTTTCCTGGAGCTGATGAACGGCACGCAATCCGCCGCGCAGCGCTACTACTTCTTCGCCTCGCGCCAGGTCTGGAACCTGCCTGCCGTGCCGGCCGACACGCCGGTCATCGACGTGAAGAAGGTTGGCATCATCGGCGCGGGCACCATGGGCGGCGGCATCGCCATGAACATGCTCAACGCCGGCATTCCCGTCGTGATCGTGGAAACCGCGCAGGAAGCCCTGGACCGCGGCGTGCGCACCATCCGCGCCAACTACGACAACACCGCCAAGAAGGGCCGCATCACCGCCGCCGACGTCGACAAGCGCATGGCGCTGCTGACCCCGACGCTGGAACTCGGCCAGCTGGCCGACGCCGACCTGGTCATCGAAGCCGTCTATGAAAACATGGACGTGAAGAAGGATATCTTCGGCAAGCTCGACAAGATCGTGAAGCAAGGCGCCATCCTGGCCACCAACACCTCCGCGCTCGACGTCAACGAGATCGCCGCCGCCACGTCCCGGCCGGAATCCGTGATCGGCCTGCACTTCTTCTCGCCGGCCAACGTCATGAAGCTGCTGGAAGTGGTACGTGGCGACAAGACCTCCAAACCCGTCATCCGCACGTCGATGGAGCTGGCCCGCAAGATCGGCAAGATCGCCGCGCTGGTGGGCGTGTGCCCGGGCTTTGTCGGCAACCGCATGCTCGCCCAGCGCCAGCGCGAGGCACAGAAACTCGTGCTCGAAGGCGCACTGCCGTGGGACATCGACCGCGTGCTGTACAACTTCGGCTTCCCGATGGGCCCGTTCGCCATGAGCGACCTGGCCGGCCTGGACCTGGGCTGGATCCGCGAGAAATCCAGCAGCGCCACGCTGCGCGAGATATTGTGCGAGATGGACCGCCGCGGCCAGAAGACCGGCGCGGGGTACTACGACTACGACGAGAAGCGCAATGCCATCCCCTCGCCCGTGGTCGAGGGGATCATCCGCGACTTTGCCGCCAAGCAGGGCAAGACCAGCCGCGTGGTCTCCGAGCAGGAGATCCTTGAGCGTTGCATCTACCCCATGATCAACGAAGGCGCGAAGATCCTGGAGGAAGGCAAGGCCATCCGCGCCTCCGACATCGATGTGGTGTGGGTCAACGGCTACGGCTGGCCGGTGTACCGTGGCGGCCCGATGTGCTATGCGGACACGATCGGGCTGGACAAGGTGCTGGCAGCCATGAAGAACTTTCAGGCGACGCTCGGCGCGGACTTCAAGCCGGCCAAGCTGCTCGAGGACCTGGTTGCGCAGGGCAAGAAGTTCAGCGACCTGAAGTAGGCAGTTGCGGCGCTGCGTGCCGATGCACCCCTTGGCCGGCCCGGCCGGGGGGCATGCACCGCTACATCGCTACACCGCTACACGGCTGCGCGCCGCCAGCGCCGCAGCTCCACCCACTGCCACGACAGCAGCGCCGGGATGCCGAAGAGCACCTCGCGCGCGCGCTTGACCAGCGCCAGCGACAATGCCACCTGCGGGTCGACGCCAAGCAGGTGGCCCAGCAGCATCATCACCGCCTCTTGCACGCCAAGGCCGGCCGGCACAAAGAAGGCCACATGGCGCACGGCCTGGGTCAGCGACTCGATCGCCAGCGCCTGCCAGAGCGGGACGGGATGGCCCAGCAGCCACAGCGCGAACCAGATCTCCGCCGCGCCCAAGGCCAGGCCGGCGAACTGCCAGCACAGCGCGGCCAGCAATTCGCGGCGGCGCGCGTTCAGCGCACGGATCTGCGCGTCGAGCCGGGCGCCGTCGATCAGCGCGACCACCCGGTGGTCCGTGCCGAACAAGCGCCGCGCGGCGCCCTCCAGCCGCTCGAACAGCGCGCTATGGCGCAGCGAGAGCGCAAACAGCACGGGCACCGGCAAGGACAGCAGCAAGCCCGCCAGGATCACCCAGGCCTGGCCATCGCCGCCACCGAGCGCCAGCAGCAGCAACACCACGCCGAGCGCGGAGAACAGGTACTGCGCGAACAGCGTCACCATGACCTCCACCACGATACTGGCGGTCACTGCCGTGGTATCCGTGATGCGCAGGCGGGTCAGCCGGATGCCAACCAGCTCGCCACCCACACCCACGGTAGGCAACAGCCGGTTGACCGCCTCGCGAACGGTGGCCACCCACCACAGGAAGGCAAGGCCGGCGGACTCATCGGGATCGGCTGAAGTCAGCAACACCCGCCAGCCTTGCGCGTCCAGCAGCAGCGGCAGCGCGTGGAAGGGCACCAGCAGCAGCAGCGGCCAGCCGGCCTGGCCAACGATGCGACCAATGTCGCCCGCGCCTTCGTGCAGCACCAGTGCCGTCAGGGCCAGCATGCCCAACAGCCCGGTCAGGTAGATCAGGCGCTTCATGCGGGAGCCAGGGCACCGGGCGCGCCAAAGATGTCGGTAAAGCCGCCGCGGCGCACACCGGCGCGCTCCAGCGCCTCGCGCACGCGGGGCGAGAGCAGCGCGGCCAGCTCGTCGGCATGGCGATAGCCACGCATGCTGGGTGCGACCTCGGCGCCGGAGACCACGCCGGGATGCAGGTAGAGCTCGCCCACGCCCGCCGGCAGCGCCGCCAGCGCGGCCAGCAAGGTGGCTTCGTCCATGGCGCCGCTATTGGCGATGCCGAGCACGTAGTCGTTGTGGGCAATGCCGGCCAGGTCCAGCCGCCTGCGCAGCAGGGCCAGCCAGGGCCGCAGCAGCAACGGCGCCGCAGGCTCGCTGGGCAGGCGCATGGCGCGCAGGCCGAACTCGCGGCCGATCTGCAAGATCAGGGACAACACGGTGGGATGCAAATGGAAATGCTTGTGGGTGTTTACGTGGTCCAGCGTCAGCCCGGTGGCGGCGAACGCCTCGAACTGGGCGCGGATCTCCGCGGCCAGCTGGCGCCGCACATGCGGCAGGAAGAAAAAGCGGAAGCCGTCGCGCGCCATGGCCGAGCCGAAGCGGCCATGCGTGTCCACCAGCGCCGGAATGGCAGCCGGGGCCAGCACGGCCGGGCCGTCGGCCAGCACCACATGCAGGCCCACGCGCAAGCGCGGCAGGCGCCTGGCGCGCGCCACCGCGTCGGCGGCCGCGCTCGCGCCCACCATCAGGCTGGCGGCGTTCAGCACGCCATCGCGGTGCGCCAGTTCCACCGCTTCGTTGACGCCGCCGTGCAGGCCGAAATCGTCGGCGGTGATGATCAGGGCGCGCCGCGCAGGATCATCGGACGCCACAGGATCGCTTGCCAGGGTCAGGCCTCGTGCGAGCGCAGGAAGCGGAAGAACTCCACCCCTTCGCGCAGGCGGCGCTTCATCATGTCCCAGCTGCCCAGCATCTCGCGCACGATTTCCCAGATCTTGCCCGGACGGAAATAGAAGCGCTTATAGAACGTTTCCACGCCGTGGTAGATCTCTTCCTTGCTCAGGTGCGGATAGCTGATCGCGGCCAGCTGCACGCCCTTGTCGTTGACCAGGTTGATCACCTTGTTGTCTTCCAGCCAGCCGTTTTCCACCGCCTGCCGGTACAGCGTGGTGCCCGGATAGGGTGCTGCCAGCGAGACCTGGATCGTGTGGGGATTGATGTCCTTGGCGTAGGCGATGGTCTTCTCGATCGTCTCGCGCGTTTCACCCGGCAGGCCGAGGATGAAGGTGCCGTGGATGATGATGCCGAGCTTGCGGCAATCCTCGGTGAAGCGGCGCGCGATGTCGGTACGCAGGCCCTTCTTGATATTCAGCAGGATCTGGTCGTCGCCGGACTCGTAGCCCACCAGCAGCAGGCGCAGGCCGTTTTCCTTCATGATCTTGAGCGTGCTGTAGGGCACGTTGGCCTTGGCATTGCAGGACCACGTCACGCCCAGCTTGCCCAGCTCGCGCGCGATCTCCTCCACGCGCGGCTTGAAATCCGTGAAGGTGTCGTCGTCGAACATGATCTCCTTGACCTCAGGCATGTTCTCCTTGATCCATTTGACCTCGGCGACCACGCTCTGCGGGGAGCGCGTGCGGTAGCGGTGCCCGCCCACGGTCTGCGGCCACAGGCAGAAGGTGCACTTGGAGCGGCAGCCACGCCCGGTATAGATCGAGACGTAGGGGTGCTTCAGGTAGCCGATGAAGTAGTTGTCGATCTTCAGGTCGCGCTTGTAGACGGGCGCCACGAAAGGCAGCTCGTCCATGTTCTCGATCATCGGGCGCGGGCCGTTGTGCTCCTGCGAGCCATCGGGCAGTTTGTAGCTCAGGCCGAGCACGTCCTTGAGCGGCTTGCCGGCGGCCACCTCCTGGCAGGTGTAGTCGAATTCCTCGCGGCACACGAAATCGATGGCGGGGCTCGCGCCGAGCGTGCCGCCGGGGTCGACGGCGGGCTTGGCGCCTACCATGCCGATCATCACCCCGGGGTGGCGTGCCTTGAGTTCTTCCGCGAACTTGGCATCGGTGGGAAAGGACGGCGTGCTCGTGTGGATGATGACGAGCTCATAGCCGGCGGCGATATCCAGCGTTTCCTGCACACCCAGGCCGTCGGCGGGCGCATCGAGCACGCGGCTGCCCGGCACCAGGGCGGCGGGCTGCGCCAGCCACGTCGGGTACCAGAACGATTTGATTTCGCGCTTGGCTTGGTAGCGCGAGCCGGCACCGCCGTCAAAGCCATCGAAGGAAGGCACCTGGAGGAACAAGGTTTTCATAGCAGCCTCGGGGGATTCAAGCCGTTTTTCGAACGGGACGACTGGCGTTCCGGCACGCCATTGTCCGTCCCCTCCGTCATCAAGGGAAGGGGGCGAAGCGTTACGCCTGCACCCTGGTAAGGTTCCATGCCCGCACGCGCCGCCGGCGCGCGCGGCTGCAGCGGCGCGTCGGCCGCGGGAGGGTCTCGCACCGGCAATATCCGATCGCGCCAACGCACCTGCGATCCGGCCAGGGCAACCGCCCACTCCACGAGCAGCAAGGTATCACGCAGCGGCGCCATCAGGGTGGCGCCGAGGCCGCCAGCCAGGAAACTGCGTGCGAGCCCGCCCATCACCACCGCGGCCAGCACTAGCGGCTGCGGCGAAATCCAGGCGGCCAGCGCCAGCATTGGCCAGGTGAACGTGATGAAGGTGAAGGCGAAGCCAGCCGGATTGAGCGAGCGGATGGTGCGCATCCACCGCAATTCATGCGCCCAGAGATCGACAAGTCTCGACTCAGTCACATCGGTGGTGACCATTTCATCCGACAGCACCGTCTCCAGCCCCTGGCGCCGAACCAGCTCGCCCAGCCAGAAATCGTCGGCGAGGCGGTTGGAGAGCGCTTCGAACCCGCCAATTGCGGCCAGCGCGTCACGCCGCAGCGCAATGGTGGCGCCAAAGGAAAAACTGCGGGAGCCGCCCGCGTGGGCGATCCGCACCGAAGGCGCGAACCAGTGGTCGATAAATCCCGCCCCCAGGCGCGACCAGAAGCCGCCGACCGGATGGCCGCGATACAAGCAGGTCACCACACCGACCCGGGCATCGGCCAGGGGGGCGGTAACGCGTGCCAGATAATCCGGCGCCACGGCAATGTCGCTATCGGCGACCACCAGCCATGCGTGGCGCGCACTGGCGCAGAGGTTGATCAGGTTGCTGGCCTTGAGGTTGCTGCCATGCACCCGGGGATCGACGACCAGATCGATTTCGCAGGCCGGGAAATCGGCGCGCAAGCGCTCCACGACGCCAATGGCGGGATCGTCGGCAGCGCGCACGCCGAACACGATCTGGTAGGCGGGGTGCTGTTGCCGGCACAGCGTGGCCAGGTTTTCGTAGAGATGCGGCTCGGCGCCGCAGAGCGGCTTGAGCACGCTCACCGGACGGATGCTCGCGCTATCCGCGGCTTCGCAGGCGGGCGCCGGGCCGGGCGAGGCGCGTCGGCTGATCCACGCCGCCGCCACGGCATATCCTGCCGCGAGCCATGCAACTGCCGGACCAGCGAGCCCCTCCAACGTCATTTCGGCCAGCCCTCAAAGTAAGGATTTGACTAAAGTTGTACGGTATAGCGTGAATACTTAAGGAAGTATTAAGTGGAAATATGACGCACAGAAGTTATTTCGTCCACTAGTAAGATCGCTGATGGCATGGGGACAACGTGGGGTACCTAAATTAGACAAGAAAGATATTGATAACAATTCTTGTTAATTTTTTTCATATCGGACGGGCCTGGGCCTGGGACAGACCCAGACTGCCAGCTACGCTCAGAGCCCCTCGCCCGCCTTGAGCACGCCCGCCGCCTGCAAGGATGCGTCGAGCCAGGCCGGGCGCAACGCCTGGCCGGACCGGATGCCGTCGATCCGTTTGCGCTCCGCCACCACCTTCTCGGCCGCCTTCCCGATCAGCTCGGCCACCTTTTCGCGCTCGACCACCACCACGCCATCGGCGTCGCCGATCACAAGATCACCGGCCCTGACCGTGACGCCGCCGCATTGGATCGGATGGTTGACGCGACCGGGCACAAGCTTGGTGGGGCCATTGGGATTCGTGCCCACGGAATACATCGGAAAGCCCAGCTCGCGAATCTCGTCAGCGTCGCGCGATGCCGCGTCCAGCACCACCGCCGCCACGCCGAGCGCCTTGCACTGGTTCGCCATGATGGCCCCCATCAGCGCGCAAGACTGGTCGCCCTTGCCGTCCACCACGATCACATCGCCTGGCTTTGCGAGCGCCATGGCGGCGTGAATCATCAGGTTGTCTCCCGGCCGGACTTCGACCGTGAGCGCGGTCCCGCAAAAGCGGCTGGCGCGATCGAGCGGTGCGATGCGCCCGTGCATGCCGCCCCGGCGCCCCGCCACATCCGCGAAGATCGAGGCGGCGAACCGGGACGCCTGCTCGACCAGGTCCGGGCGAACACGCGCGAAATCCCGGACCATATCCGGCAGGTTGCTCTCGATGTTCATGCCGATGTCGATGTCGATGTCCATGTTCATGCCGTGTCCCTTCAATTCAGCGTGACGTTGGCTTCCTTGATCACGCCCACCCATTTGCGCTTGTCGGAGGCCAGGAACTCGCGGAATTTATCCGACGTGCTGCCAACCACTTCCATGCCGTCCTGGCTCAGGCGCTGTGCCACGTCCGGCTGGCGCAGCACCTGCGCCACGTCGTGCTGCAAGCGCGCCACCACGCTGGCCGGCGTGCCCTTGGCGGCGCAAAGCCCGGTCCACGCCACGGGGTCAAACCCAGGCACGCCCGACTCCGCAAAAGTCGGCACGTCGGGCAGCGACTGCAGGCGCTGCAGCGACGCCACGCCAAGCACGCGCAGCTTGCCGGATTTGGCGTATGGCAGGGAGCTGATGGGCTGGTCGAAGATCAGCGAGACCTGGCCGCCGAGCAGGTCCGTCATGGCCTGGCCCGTGCCCTTGTAAGGCACGTGGACGATGTTGATGCCGGCGCGCAGCTTGAGCATTTCGCCCGCGAGGTGGCCCGCCGTGCCATTGCCGGACGAAGCGAAGTTCAGCTTGCCCGGATTGGCCTTGGCATACGCGATCAGTTCCTTGACGTTGTGGATGGGCAGCGCCGCGTTGACCAGCGCGATGTACGGCGTGTTGGCGATCAGGGACACGGGAATGATGTCGGTCTGCGGATCGTAGCTGACCTTCTGCAAGGACGGCTGGATGGACAGCATCCCCGTGGTGCAGATCATCAGGGTGTGGCCATCGGCGGGCGCTTTCAGCATGGTGTCGGCAGCGATGTTGCCGCCAGCGCCGGGGCGGTTGTCGATGAGCACCTGCTGGCCCAGGGCCTCGGACAGCTTGGGCGCCAGCAGACGGGCGACGATATCGTTCGAGCCCCCAGGAGAAAAGCCCACAAGGATGCGGATCGGCTTCGAGGGATACGCGGGCTCGCCATGGGCAGCCGTGGCAAGCAGCGGCAAGCCCGCCGCGGCGAGTCGAAGACACTTCAGCAGAAAGTTCATGGTGCGCCCTGGTGGATGGAGTGAAGGAAGGTCGTGCGATGCCTAGCGAATCAATGCGGCGGCCGCGGCTTCGATCCGGCGGCAGCCCTCGTCCAGCTGCGCCATGCTGGCGGCAAACGAAAGCCGGAAGTGCGTATCGACGCCGTAGGCGGAACCCTGCAATACCGCGAGATCCTGCGAGTCCAGCAGCCAGTTGACCCAGTCGTCGCTGGACCGGATCACCGAGCCGTGCGGTGTGCGTGCGCCGATCAGCGCTTCGCACGACGCAAAGACATAAAATGCCCCGGCTGGCGCCTGGCAGTGAATGCCGTCGACCTGCCCGAGCGCGGCGACGACCCTGTCCCGGCGCGCCTGGAACACCGCCTTGTTGGCCGCGATGAAATCCTGCGGGCCATCCAGCGCCGCGATTGCCGCGGCCTGCGCCACCGAATTGGCGCCGGACGTGCTTTGCGATTGCAGCTTCACCATTGCCTTGATGAGCGGCGCCGGCGCGCCGGCGTAACCGATGCGCCAGCCCGTCATCGCGTAGGCCTTCGAGACACCGTTGATCGTCAGCGTGCGCGCCTTCAGTGACGGCGCGGCTTGCGCCAGCGTGACAAAGGCGGCGCCGTCGTAGGTAAGGTGCTCGTAGATGTCATCCGTCATCACCCAGACGTGCGGATGACGCTCCAGTACCTCGGCAAGGGCAACCAGCTCCGTACGGGTATAGGCGGCACCACTGGGGTTGTTCGGCGAATTGAGGATCAGCCAGCGGGTCCGCGCGGAGATGGCCCGCTCGAGGTCCTCGGGCGTGAGCTTGAACCCGTTCTCCGGCCTGCATGCCACGAACACCGGCACACCACCGGCAAACAGTGTGATATCCGGGTACGACACCCAGTATGGCGCGGGCACGATGACCTCGTCGCCCTGTTGCACCGTGCACATGAGCGCATTGAAGATGACCTGCTTGGCGCCAGTGCTGACGATGATCTCGCTGGCCGCATAGTCGAGACCGTTCTCCCGCTTGAATTTCTGCGCGGCGGCGTGGCGCAGCTCGGCCGTGCCCCCCACATCGGTGTAGCGCGTCTTGCCGGCTTGCATCGCGCCCCAGGCGGCCTCCCGGATGTGGGCCGGCGTCTCGAAGTCCGGCTCCCCGGCGGTGAGGCCGATCACATCGCGCCCCGCCGCGCGGAGCTCCCGCACGCGTTGCCCCGCCATGGAACTGGGAGAGGGCTTGATTCGGTTGAGTCGGTCGGCAAGCTGAAGCATGAGGCGTGGCCATGGAAGGATGGAAGGGATCGTGGGAGAAAGTATCCGCCGCCGCGACGGCCCGGCAAAACGAGAAATCGGATTGCACCGGTATTCCATTTTTTCGTGATGATGGCGTGGTTGGTGCGAGAATATGTCGCTGCGCAGAATCGGGAAATCAAATGTCTGTCACGTTCAAGCAACTGGAAGCCTTCTACTTCTGTGTGACGCATGCATCCTTCAGCTCGGCGGCCACCAAGCTCCACGCAACGCAATCGGCCATGTCCAAGCGTGTCGGCGAACTGGAGGCGGTCCTGGGCGTGCAACTCGTCCACCGCACGCCAAAGGGCCTCGTGCCCACGCATGCCGGCAGCCGGCTCCTGATCCTCGCCGAAGAAGCCATGCGGCTGCGCGAGCGGATCGATGCGGAGGTCGGGCAGGTCGACAAGCTCACCGGCACCTACCGCATCGGCGTCACCGAACTCATCGCGCTGACCTGGCTGACCAAGCTGCTCAAGGAACTGAAGAACCGGCATCCGGAGCTGCAACTGGAGCCGGTGGTGGATGCGGGCATGAACCTGTTTGAAGGCCTGGAGGCAAACAAGATCGACCTGGCGATCCTGCCGGGCACGTTCTGGGGCGAAGCCTACAAGACAGTGGAGGTGGGCCGCGTGGAAGACCTGTGGATGGCAAGCCCCACCCTCGCGTTACCCGACAGGCCGCTGCAGCCCGAGGAATTTGCCCAGTATCCGGTGCTGGAGCAATCCATCGGGTCCGCGAAGAACACGTTCTACGGCGCCTGGCGCCGGGAGCATGGATTCAAGTTCAAGAAGGTATTTGCCACCAACAGCCTGACCGTATTGAGAGCACTGACCATCGAAGGACTCGGTATCAGCCAGCTTGCCCTGGACTACTTCGCCGCGGATATCGAGCAAGGACTCTTGCGCGTGGTCAAGAGCGACCCCATGCCACCGCCACTGGTCTATTCCGCGGTGTACCGGGACGATGCCTTCAGTGCGGCGCTGGATGTCATTGCTGAAGTCAGCCGGCTTGTGTGCGACTTCTCGCGTGGCCCGCATGATCTCGCGGTTGCGCGGTGAACGCATCGTGTCCGGCAGCGGCCACCCCACCACTTCGATTCGCAGAAACCGATTCGGCATGACCGGGAGTGTCGTAATGCCCACTCGTTATATTCAATGATATATTTCGAAAATCAAGCGGGAGCACCGCAGCCCGCCTCAACTCGGCAGAATCATGACGACATCTGGATTTTTCATGGAAAGCACATCAAGGCTGGATCGGGAAGCCGTTGGGGCCAAATTCTCATTGCCCGCCATGCAATACGCGCGGGACAAGACCTTCGAAGGGGTCCAGCGTATTGCCGCGGGCATTCGTCCAGGCATGACCGAAAAACAGGCCTGTGATTTTGCCCGCATCACGCTCGAAGCGATGGGCATGCAGCGCATCTGGCATCAGATCATCGTGCGCTTTGGCCGGAACACCCTGAAGACGTTCAAGGAGCGCATAGATCCGGATCATGTTCTCGGTGCGCATGACATCTTCTTCATAGACCTCGGCATTGTCTGGGACGATCATGAAGGCGATGCGGGTGATACCTTCGTCGTGGGGGAGGACCCGGAGATGCATGCCTGCGCCGAGGCCGCGCGCGTCCTCTGGCGAGAAGTCAGCGCGCGCTGGCGTGAAGATGGCCTTGGCGGACCGGCGCTATACCAATATGCAGCGCAGAGGGCCGAGGCTGCGGGCTGGAAGCTCAACCTCGAAATCAAGGGGCACCGCGTATCCGATTTTCCTCATGCGATCTATCGGGCGGGGGACTTGGGAGACTATGAACCATGCCCCAAGACTGGGTTGTGGATTCTGGAGATCCAGATCGCCCATCCCACCAGGCCATTCGGCGCCTTCTACGAAGACATCCTGATCGCCAGCTAACCAGCCCAGCGCGTGGAGGGGCGTTTCTCACATGCCACACACGCGCTACCTGCCAACCAGAGGCTGACCACGACAACTGACCGCATTCTTGTTCTGGACATCGATGGCACGCTGACGGACTCAGTGGCGCTTCATCAGCAGGCGTTCCTGGCCGCGATGTCCGCGCTTGCGCTACCGCAACTCAATACCGACTGGGGCAGCTAACCGCAGCATACCGACACCGGCATTCTTGCGCACGCCCTGGCGAAAGGCGGCCGTGCAGCCATGCAGGCCCATGAGCAATCGTTATTCGAAAACGATCTCGATCGACACTTCGCGAAGGCACTTGCCAAACACGGACTCCGCGAGATACCCGGTGCCTGCGGTCCTACGCCGTTAGCCAGGGCACGGCCCACGTCGTACCGATGTAACGGGCGCCCAGGCAATTGATGCATTGCAACGAGCCTTGCGATCTCGATCCCCTCTTTCCGGGGGTAATTTATTTAAATATCTTCTATGTGAAGATTAATTAACTCTGAATTTAAAATATTAAATCTCAGAGTATACAAATTTGATCTAAAGTATCTGATCTGTGGTTTCAAGCCAATCGAGGTTATTTTGGGTGCGAACTCAGAAGGCGCATCTGGATGCATAAACCAATAGCGCTCGACCTCGAACGGCCTGGGCCGGGCTTTCGCCGGCCTCAGCCAACAATCCAGGGCTACGCCTGGCTCAGAGCCTTCAGGCGTGTCCCCCGCAGAGCGGATTTGGCACGTCCCGCCTCACGACAAGGGCGCAGCGCGCCCGTCTGAGATGCCTGCAGGCGCCTGGCATGCACTCGGCTCTTGCGCACCGGAACCTCCGCCGCGGTTACGCCGCCGCTCGATTCACGCGACTCCGCCGCGAACGTGCTGTCATGGGATGGCACGGGGCGTGGGTCACACTAAGGAGCTGCAAGATGATTCAGCTGTCCCCCGAGCAAGTTCTGGCTGCGCAGAAGGCGATGATTGACGCCGCGGCAGGTCTGACGACCAAAGCTGTCGAAGGTTTTGAGAAGCTGCTTGCATTGAATATCGAGACGACGAAAGGCGCGCTATCCGAGACTTGTGAAGGCGCGCGCAAAGCCCTGTCGGTCAAGGACCCCCAGGAATTTTTCGCATTGCAGATCGAGTTGCTCAAGCAAGCGACGGAAAAAGCGCTCTCGTATCGCCTGCAATTTTTTGAAATCGCGTCCGCGACGCGGGTCGAATTCGACAAGGCGGCGGAAACGCACTACGAGGAAAACAAGCGCGGGGTGCAGCGTCTCCTTGACAATGCGGTGAGCGCTGCGCCAGCAGGTTCCAGCGCGGCTGTCGCCGCCTGGCAGTCGGCAATCGATGCAACCCACACGCTATACGAGACCATGCAGTCGACGGCAAAGCAGGCAGCGCACGTTGCGCAGAGCAGCTTTAATACGGCGGCCGAAGCGGCCTCCAGGTCAGTGAAGCAACCGGCTGCCCGAGCCGTCCGGCAGTAGGCCGCGCGATGGCCGCAGCGGCCCCTTCGCTTCGCGGGGCCGCTGCGAACGCAGGCCATGTCCAGCGGCAGGCTGGGCTTCGGCCACCTGCTCCCACGGCCGTGTCAACGACCTGGCCATCAACGCAGTGTATGGAGGATTCAAATCATGACGACGAGGATAGCCCTGGTAACGGGGGGGATGGGGGGATTGGGAGAGGCCATCAGCACCAGGCTGCTGGAAGCGGATTGTGAGGTGGTTGTGACCCACTCCCCGGGGAACGCGGGTGTTGCCAGCTGGCTGTCGCGGATGGGGGAAAGCGGACGCCGATTCCATGCCTTTCCGGTCGACGTGGCCGATTACGATTCATGCCAGCTGGGTGTGGCGAGGATTCGGGCGGAGATTGGTCCTGTCGACATTCTGATCAACAACGCCGGAATCACGCGGGACACGAGCTTCAGGAAGATGGAAAAAGCTGACTGGGACTCGGTCATGCGGACGAATCTCGATTCGGTGTTCAATATGACCAAGCCGGTGTGCGACGAGATGGTCAAGCGCGGCTGGGGGCGGATCGTGAATGTGTCGTCCATCATCGGCTCGAAAGGCGGCTTTGGCCAAACCAACTATGCAGCGGCCAAGGCAGGCATGCACGGCTTCACGAAGTCGCTGGCGCTCGAGGTAGCCAAGAGCGGCGTGACGGTCAACACCGTGTCTCCCGGCTTCATTGCGACCAAGATGGTGACAGCGGTGCCGCAGGAGATCCTGGACACCAGGATCATCCCGCAAATCCCGGTTGGCCGCCTGGGGGAGCCGGAGGAGGTGGCAGCCTTGATTGTCTACCTATGTTCCCGTGAAGCGGCTTTCCTGACTGGCGCAAACATTGCGATCAATGGGGGCCAGCATCTGCAGTGACACTGGTAGAAGCAGACCGAAGCTGCACAGCGGGTCTCGGCCCGCTCCTTCAACTGCGTAGGGGGATGACAGGGGGCCGCGCCGTTGCCGGCCGGGCCAGCCGCAGGTCATTGCTGCCGGCGCATGCCTGCCCCCAGGGATCCTGTCTCGAAGATCACATATTGCGTTCGTTGCTTGTAGATGGCCTCCACCCGATAGTCGGCGGGCGGCACCTTGAAGCGGCGCACAGCAGCCGCAGGGCGAGCTGTATGTGAGATTGCCATGGCGCTCCCCCCCCTGGATTGCCGCGACAAGACTAAACACGCGCAGCATTCGCAGCCATCCGCCATAAGTCCCACCGAAGTCCCACCGGTTTGCGGCGTGGCGCACATTACGCCCTCCTCGTACCGCACCCGGGCCACGGGGCCGGTCTCCCGGTTTAGGTCACCTCCAACTTTCAGCTGGTCCCTCTAGTGCTTTTGGCGACTGTCGCAATAGCACCCAATCACCAAATAATGACGCACAAGCACTAAGAGTGCCGTTTCAACATGAAGCGAAGCGGTTCTGGCTAGGCGCGTGGCCGCTGACTGTACAAGTGGATCGGCCAAGGCCGCGCGACGACGCCAGCATCTTTTTGGAGCGGCCTCCAAGCAGGCATAAAGGCAGGCGCAACGGGTACGCCTGGAGACGTGGTTGGCAGGAAGCCGCCGTTTTTGCGGCAGACGAAAACAGAACGAGAAGATACAGAGGCATAGGCCGCATCGCTGCAGCACAGATCGCTGCCGCGCGCGACAGGCATTGGATGGGAAAAACAGGGCGCAACCGGCGCAGCGCCGGGGTCGCTTTGATTTCTGGTCGGATTCAGCAAGGTCATGTCTCGGTGGACCGGATTGGCGCGTTGCGTTGCAACAGGGCCATCAGGTTGGCCGTGTGATGTCCGTCTCTCCGGTGACACGCATTGGTGCCGGCAAGGATATGCCGCACGCCAAGGGAGACGTTTTGTTTGCAGCAGGGCATTCCGGGGGAACAAGACGTGAACGCATCCCAGCAGTGCCGCAAGCGATTGCGGACCACGCTCAAGACCACGGCCCTGCTGTTAGCGCTGTTCGCCCGCGAGCATTGCGCGGCAGAGACCGCAAAGCCGGCAACGCCGCGCGTGCGGCCGCCGGCCGGGCTGGAGCAACCCGCATCGGCGGGCGAGAACGACAAACTCAGGGAGCGCATTTTCGCCCTGGCCGAAGCCGGTTCCCCAAAACTGGCGCTGGAACAGGCCGCCGCACGCCCGGATGTCTTCGCGCACCGGGATCTGCTGCTGCTGGAGCATCTTGTCGTTGCCCAGCAAATCCGTTGGGCGCGGCAGCAAGCCATCGCTTCCAATGACCAGGATCGCCTGGTTCCCGCCGACACCGCGCTTGCCGCAGCCCAGGCACTGCAAGACAGGATTCCTGCCGACGACGAATACAACGGGGTGCGGCGCGCGGTCCAGTCAGATCTCCTCACGGCGTTGTCCGTGCGCGGGCGCATGAAGGAGGCCACCGCGCTATACGAGCAGCTCTCGCTGGCCAACGAGCCGCTACCGGGCTCGGCTTATGCCGCCGCGGGCGATGCCTATGCCTATCTCGACAAGCCCGACCTTGCCTCGCGCGCCTACGAGCTGGCCTTGCAGGCGGTCATCGAACCGATCCAGGAGACTACCGAGCCCTATGCGCTATCGCGTCCTAGCGTGCAGGAAAGCTTGTTCTTTGCCTACCTGGACCAGGGACATTACGAGGCGGCGCTCAAACTGGTCTCGATGATGGCCCGTAGCACGCCGGCGCAAACCGATCTGTCCGAAGACTTGGACAAGACCAATCCCGAGTACGGCCGCGTCAAGAAGCTGCAGGCGCAATACCTCCTCTATACCAATCACGTCAAAGAGGGCGTCCAGGCACTGGATGCCTTGCGTAAGGATGCCCCCTTCGATCCGTCCCTGCTGACCGCCCGCGCGGACGGTTCGCTGGTGCTGGAACGCCCATACGCCTCGCAAAGCATCTACCGGCAGTCGCAGGCCGACCACCCCGGCGATATCGAAAGCCTGGTGGGGCTCGGCAAGACCGCCCTCCAACTCCATCAGTACGATCAGGCGAAGGCGGTCGCTGCGGCCTTCGACGGCACTTTCCCCGACAACAACAGCGTCAGGAACTTCCAGCGCGAGTACCGCGTCTACGAGCGCCCGCAACTGATCATCGACGCCATTGGCGAGCGCGGCAACGCAGTGCTGGCGGATCATGCCTGGGGTGTTGACACCCGTCTCTATTCGTCGCCGATGGCCGACTACTGGCGTGTCTTCGCGCACCAATACACGGCGCGTGGCGACACCGGCGATGGCCAGAGCGTCAGCCGCATACGCAACGGCATCGGCGGCGACTTCCGGCGCGACGGCTGGGAAGCCGCCGCCGAGCTGCATCAGTCCACCGGAGGCCAGGGCAAGACCGGCGGCACCGGCACGGTCGCCTTCCAGCCCAATGATGACTGGCGCTTTGGCGCGGGTGTCGACTCCAACGACAACGCGTTGCCGTTGAAGGCCTATCAGGCCGGCGTGACAGGCCGCACCGCTACGGCATCGGCGCGTTACTCGCAGGACGATGCGCGCTACTTCAATGTGATGTACGGCGCCTCGCGCTACAGCGACACCAACTTTCACCAGATGTGGCAGGGCACCGCCTACCAGCGGCTGCTGAACCAACCGCGCCACCAGGTGGCGATCTGGCTCGACGTGGGTACCACCAGCAATACGCTGGACGGCACCGCCTACTTCAATCCGCGCCGCGACTACACCGCGCAACTGCGCACCATGTACCAATGGACGCCGTGGCGCTATGCCGAGAAGTCCTTCAGCCAGCGCGTGTATGTCACCGCAGGTGGCTACCGGCAGGACGGCTTTGGCGACAGCATGTTGTGGGAAGCGCGTCTCGAACAATTCTGGCAGCTTGGCCGCAAGGCTTCGCTCACCTACGGCATCGGCATCGGCAGCAGGCGCTTCGACTCCAACCGGGAGACAACCAAGCTGATCTACCTCAACCTCAACGTCCCTCTATAGGTCATCATGCAAAAGCTCAATCGCCGAACATTCATCGGGCTCGCCGGCGCGCTGTCGGTGACCAATAGCGTCCACGCCGGCTATGCGCTGTCCTTGCTGCCGCCGCAGGATCGCGACGACGGGCTGACCTTCCGCGTACTCGCGTTTCACGACATCCGGGACGACCTGCGTGCGGATGTGGGAACGGTGGCAGATACCTGTGCGATCAGCACTGCCACGCTCAACAATGTCTTCGCCTGGCTCAAGGGCAACGACTTCCACCCGGTCAGCGTCGACCAGATCATTGCCTCGCGCAACGGCGGCCCACGCCTGCCGCCGCGCGCTGTGCTGCTGACCTTCGACGATGCCTATGAGAGCCAGTACACCAAGGCCTTTCCGCTCTTGCAGCAGTACAACTACCCGGGCCTGGTCGCCGTGGTGTCGCGCTGGACCGGTACGCCGCGGGACGAGCCGGTGCGCATCAGCCACAAGTCGGTGATGGCGCCGGGCTATTTCATGAGCTGGGACAACCTGCGCGAGATGGCTGAGTCAGGCCTGGTGGAGATCGCCTCGCACACGCACGACATGCACCACGGTGCAGTGGCCAATCCTCAGGGCAACGAACTACCGGCGGCCAGCGCGCACCTCTACCATGCCGACCTGAAACGCTACGAAACCGACCAGGAATACGAGAACCGGGTCGGTGGCGACCTGAAGACGTGTTCAGACATGATCCAGGCGAAAACCGGGGTTCGGGTGCGCTCGATGGTCTGGCCCTACGGCACGTACAACGCGGGGCTGATCGGCGCTTCGCACAAACTGGGCATGAATGTCCACTTCACTCTCGACGACGGGCCCAATACGCCCGACGTGCCGTTGACCAAGATCAGGCGCCTGCTGGTCTCCTACGACTGGGATGCAGGTGTCATGATGGGCCAGTTCCGCCAGCAGTCGGCCTATCGCGGCGATAACCAGCCGGTCGAACGGGTTGTCAACGTCTCTCTCGACGATGTGTACGATCCGAACCCCGATCGCCAGGAGGCCAGGCTGTCGCGGCTGCTAGACCGGATCAAGGATCTTGAGCCCAAGTCGGTCTACCTGCAGGCGTTTCACGATCCCGACGGCAGCGGCACCGCCCAGGCGCTCTACTTTCCCAACCGCCACATGCCGGTGCGCAGCGACCTGTTCTCGCGCACGGCCTGGCAGCTGATCACCCGAGCTGGCGTGCAGGTCTACGCGGCATTGCCGGTGCTTGCCTACAAGCTGCCCGCGAGCCATCCGGCTTCGTCCCGGCTGGTAGCGGTGATGCCGGGCGCGCCGGCCACGCCCCTCGACCCGCGCCAGCGGCAACGGCTCAGCCCCTTCGACCCGCTCGCCCGCAGCGTCATCCGCGATATCTACTACGACCTGGGCAGATATACCAGCCTGAACGGCGTCGTGTTTGGCGATGACGCGAGCCTGAGCGATGTCGAAGACGCGAGCGACGCGGCGCTTGCGGCCTACGCGGACTGGGGGTTGCCGCGCGGACTGGCTGCGATCCGCGCCAACCCCGACCTGCTGCAACGATGGTCGGACGCCAAGCTCCGGCACCTGATCGACTTTACGCGGCAACTGGGCGACCTGGTCAAGGACTATCAGGGCGGCGGCAATGTGCTGACCGTGCGCAGCCTGCCTGCCAATGCGGTGCTGCGTCCCGATGCGAGCATGCGCCTGGCCCAGGACATCGATGCATTCGCCGCGCAATACGACTTCGTCAACCTGATGGCCTACGCCGATGCCGGAGGCGGCCCGCCTTCGACGCCCTGGCTGGAGGGCCTGGTCCGGGCCGTGGCGGCGCATCCGGGCGCGCTGCCGAAAACCATATTCGCGCTGCAGACACTCGACGGCCGTACGCAGGCGCCGGTCGCCAGCACCGCGCTACGCGATCAGATGCAGCGCCTGCGCATGGCTGGCGTGAAGCACCTCGGCTACTGCCCCGACCAGTTCATGGTGAACCAGCCAGACCTGGCGGTGCTGCGGGATGTCATGTCCATGCAGAACCTGCTGCGGCCGCGCAATGGCATGAAGGTTTAGACCAAGAGCCGATAAAAACAAGGTTGGGGAAGATGATGAAGAATACGGCAAGCCTGCTTTCGAATTTTGTCTTCTACTACCCACTGTTCATGTCCTACTTATGGATGACGGGTGGCCTGCTTCACTACTTCCTGATCGAGAGAAAAGAGCACAAGAAAACACGGGCGGAAGTGTTGCTCGATTGCCCGAAGGTGTCGGTGATCGTGCCCTGCTTCAACGAGGAAGCCAATGTGCGCGAGGTCATCGCGAACCTGGCGGAATTGCGCTATCCGAACTACAACATCATCGCCGTCAACGACGGCAGCAGCGACGCCACCGGCGATATCCTGAATGCGCTGATCGATCAGTATCCGCAATTGCTGGTGATCCACCAGGCCAGCAACGAGGGCAAGGCCATTGGCCTGACCACCGCGGCAATGCTGACTGATGCCGAGTACCTGCTGTGCATCGACGGCGACTCGCTGCTCGACCGCGAGGCGATCGGCTGGATGCTGCGTCACTTCCTGCGGGACGCCGGCGTCGGCGCAGTCACCGGCAATCCGCGCATCCGCACCCGGACCTCGCTGTTGGGGCGCATGCAGGTCGGCGAGTTCTCGTCGATCGTGGGCCTGATCAAACGGACCCAGGAACTGTATGGCCGCCTGCTGACCGTGTCTGGCGTGATCTGCATGTTCCGCAAGAGCGCGCTGCGCGGCGTGGGCTACTGGAGCCCCGACATGCTGACCGAAGACATCGATATCAGCTGGAAGCTGCAGGTCAATGGCTGGCGGCTGCATTTCGAGCCACACGCACTCAGCTGGATCCTGATGCCGGAAACGTTCAAAGGCCTGTTCAGGCAACGTCTGCGCTGGGCACGGGGCGGCATCCAGGTGCTGCGGAAGTATGCGGCGCCCATCGTCACCAAGAACAAGCCGATGATGTGGCCGATTTTCCTCGAGTACACGGTCAGCGTGATCTGGGCCTATTGCATGCTGTTCACCCTGGTGATGACGGCCGCGACCGCGTTGTTCGATCTGCCCGAAGCCTGGCGCTTCTCCGGGATGCCGCGCGGGGCAGGCGTCCTTCTCTTTATGACCTGCTGCATGCAGCTCCTGGTCGGCTGCGTCATCGATCGCTGCTACGACACCAAGCTGCTGCGCTACTTCCTTGACACGATCTGGTACCCGATCGCGTTCTGGACCATCAGCATGGTCGCATCGGTGATCGCCCTGCCCAGCGTGCTGTTGCTTCAGCGCCGCACCCGGGCAAGGTGGGTCAGCCCCGACCGCGGCATCCGCGAGGACGCCCCCGCGTCCTCGCCGCCAAGGTCACCTGCGCCCGCATCTCCCGTTGTCGGGCAGCTTGAAGAGCATTCTTGAGGAGGAGTGAGACATGAAAGAACCCGTCATTGACACATCCGGCACGACCTTGCAGCAGTATCTGCAGCACCTTGCGCCGGGAAAGGCCGTCCGACGATATCTCTGGTACCGGCTGGCGCGGCCCCTGCTGGTGGCCAGCATCTGGGTAGCTGCGGCGTTCTACATCTACTGGTGCGTGGCCTCCACGGGAAGCACCGAGTTCTCGCTTGGGGAAATCATCCCCGATGCGTTGACCATTCTCGGGATAGGGCTGGCGTTCACGGCGTGGACATTGGCGCGCCGCTTCGGGACAAGCGTTTCCAACCTGGAACAGCCTGCCCGGGTGGCGCCAATCTCGACGCTCGACCTGGCCAAGGATGTGGTGCTCTCGGTGGGCACGGGCCGTCGCCTGGTGGCATTTCACGACGAAGACGGCCTGATCTCGCACGTTGCACCGCTACAGCAAGAACTGGCCTGAGCAGCGCCGCGGTTTGGCCTCGCGCGACAGCTGGCGGTCGCCCGCTGTCGCGCGAGGTCCTCATTGAATGGCGTTGGCATTGTCACGAGGAACTGTGGAGTCACCATGCGTGCGCTCGCCATGATGTGTGGCGCTGCTCTAGCGCTTGCCGGTGCGCTGCTGTGCGCGCCGGCGGGTGCGCGTAACGAAGCCCGGAACAATAGCCGCGCTGACACCCGGCAGCCCGCCAAGGTCCGCCCGGCGATCGATCAGCGCGCCTTTATGCATGGCATTGGGGCGGCCGCCGGGCCTGGGCAGACCACCTACGTCTTCTTCAGCAGCTCCGGCCTGCCGCCGCGCGGCCCGGATCGCCATCGCAACTGGACGCATGACATCTACGTCGCCAATTGGAACCCGGCCCAGGCCAGTCTTGGCAAACCCCGGCTACTGGTCGCCGAGCAGGAAGCGCAGGAGCCGGTGTCGGTCGCGCAGAATGCCGCAGGCCGCATCATGCTGACCTTTGAGGATGGCTCCAATACCACCAACGGCGTCAGCCAGCGCTATCGTGTGTACGGCACGGGCCTTCAATCGCAAGCGGCAAAATCGACCGACGTCTGGTCTGGCGGACACTCTGGCCACGTGACGGCGGTTGGGGATACTTTCGTGGTGTTTTACTCGGACGACTGGATCGATGGTGGCGGCGTGGACAACCTGGGCACCGGGAACGGCGTCTACCTCAAGACCTATGACGGCAACGGCCGGCTGCTGCAAAGCACCGGGGTGGCGCCGAACAAGCGCGAGTGGTGGCCATTGATTGCAGGCTCGAAGGAGACGGCCTTGCTTGCCTGGCAGGAGTTCGTACCCGGCGAGACGCACGCCAGGCTGAAGACAGCCGTCTATCGGCCCGCCGACGGCGCGCTGACTGGCATGCAAACACTGAATGGCCAGCTGAAGTACTACACCTACAGCGTGGCCTATGTCCCGGTCCTGGACAGCTTCCTGCTGGTCGGCACCACCGACCTGGGCAAGGGCTTCGCGCATCTGCTGGATAAGGCCGGCAGGGTGAGTGCCTCGCTGGCCTGCATGCCGGAAAGCGTGCGCGAGGCCGGCATCACCGTGGTCGGCGACATGGCGTACACGCCTGCGGCGGATGGCCGCCTGCTGCACCTGAAGCTGTCCGCCGGCACCATCGAGTTGCGCGGCAGCCAGCCATCGCCAATTCCATGGACTTATGCGGGCAGCCTTGGGCTGGTGCGCTCGCCATCCATACTGCATTGGGTCTCGCTTACGCCGGCGGGCTTGCGAGAGAGCGATTTCGATTTGAGCCGGGCCACGCCGCCCACGGCCGCGGATCTGTGCCGGTAGGCAGGTATCCGCCCGCGCAATGCGACCAGCTTGGCGGTGAATCGGTCACCGATGCCTGCTACGCAGGGCTACTTGTTGAGCGGCGTGCTTTCTTCCAGTTTTGAGTAGCCATGTGCTTCAATGACGGCGGGATCCATCACAATGTACCCCAGCGATCTGAGCAGCGTCACTGCCTCAATTTCCGCGTCCGTATGAGGCAGGTGTTTTGACGGCGGCACGAAGGACGTGGCGGATCTTGCTGGCGCCTCGTGCGTGAGCGGCCGGGCATGCTCCACCTGGCTGCTCGCGATCAACGCGCAGCGCTGCACGTTGGGTTTCCAGGTAACCTCCACCGCGGTACAGAACTTGCCGGTGAAAATCTTTAGCTGCATGCTGGCTTTCAGCCACGCCGCAAAGGATTCGCGAGACGCAGGCTGGTAGCCTTGCAGCAGAACTTCAAGATTCTTCTGTGGCAAGCCTTCCGTTTGGGAGGAAGGCTCTTCTAGCAGTGACAGCTGCAGTGCCACGCGCTCGCGGTCGGCTTCCTCGTAAATGAGGTATTCGTTGTCAACCACGCCTTCGCGCAGCAGTTCGCACAGCAACGCCCAAGCCCTGGGATTCTTCTCGATGCAACCTTTCAGGCCAGGGTCCAGGCTCGTTAGAATCGCTGGCATCGACTGGTGCCTGCCGGAGGCGACTTCGACTGCGAAGGAGGCGGCATTGCGTGATGGGCTAGCCCGGCGCTGAAGCATTTGCAGGGACTCGTCCTTGTACTCCTGGATCTCGGCAAGGGTCTCGGCAGCTTGGCTCCAGGCGTATTTCTCGATATTCTCGGCAAGTTTTCGCGCAGCCCTGGCCATGTCATAGGCGAGAACGCCAACATAGCTCTTGCACGCAGCGCATTGGCACTGGAGACGCCCGTAATGCAGGAATCCGGCATACACGCGCTCCTGATGCCCGCAGTGATCGCACTCCAGCGCAAAGCCGCCCTGGCGCGCCGGGCGCTGATTGGCAAGTAGCCCATCGACCTGGTATCGCGCTGGATGATCGCAACACGGGCAGCCCCATATGATCTTGTGAGAGCCATCGCGTGCCGCCACCCTGCCGAATTGACGTTCCAGCGCACTGCGCGGAATGCCCTGCGCCCGGCCGAGCACGTCGGCTGAATAGCGCCAGTAGAAATAGGAGTGAGCGGCAGCTGCCACCTCCGGACCGTAATCGCGCAACTCCTGTAGCACCCGTGGTGTATGCCGAATCCGATCGGCAAGGCTATCGACCATGAAGGACCGGCCCGGTACAAGCGCCTCCAGGGCCTGGCGGCTCTGCTCGACGAAGGCCGGAACATGATCGCGGCGGATGGCGTTTTCCTCCTTGAGCCAGCGCGAGTGTCCCGGCAACGTGTTAAGCGCATCGATGGCTTCTTTGAGCTCTGCAATCGGCGGGCAGGCCAGGAAGGTAAACGGCTTGCTGAACAGCAATGAATCCATCATCGCATCGTCTCCGACAGAATGGCACCCCTCCCGGACGTGATCGGGGTGCCGTGAATGCGCCTACGGCCAGTTGGCGTGGCACTTCGCAACACCTCAGTGACGCGGCAGCCCCGCAGGAGAAGGCGCGTCCCGACCACTGGACGTAACGACTCCGGAGGTGATCGCGCAGTACGCCGCTTGCGTCCCATTGGTGATCGCACAGTACGCCGCCTGGACGGCCGCCGGCACGGGGCTCAGCGCGGGCTTCCCCTCGTTCGTGACCGCACAATAAGCCGCCGTCGCCGGTCTCAAGCCGAACTCGCGCGCGCCAAGCCGGGCACTTGCCTCGGCCAGCGCGCGCAGGCGGGCTTCATCCTGTGGGCCATCGATACCGACGTAGGGATCATGATGCAGGACATGGCCAAAGATGTGCTCACAGTCGCTGGCATAGCGCCTGGTATCGACAATATGGGCGTGCCAGAACGCGTCTACCTGTTCGCTGGGCACGACTGGTGTGTCGGGGTACTTTGCCGCGAGCTTGAGAAACCTGCGGTAGCCGGCCTCGGCATCGGCCAGGCTTTCGGGACTCCAATGGGTGGACTTGCCATGTAGAAGCTTGGCTTTGATCCTCGAGAAATCGAGCGCATCGATGGCTTGCCATGACCGTTCAATCGACTGTTTCTGCGCTGTCATGATGTGTTCCCTCCTGTTGTTGACGCTGGGGCGCGCGCCGGAATTCAGAATCAGGCGCGCATCGGCTGCGGTCCCTGTTCAGGCAGCAGACCGTGCACGGTATGGCCGGCGAGAAACGCGGTGACGTCCTCGGCCGGCATAGGGCGGCTAAAGTAGTAGCCCTGGACTTCGTCACAGCCCTCGCGGCGAAGAAAGCCCAGTTGATCCTCGTTCTCGACGCCTTCGGCCACCACCTCCAGCGCCATCTGATGTCCTAGCCCGATGATTGCGCTCGTGATTTGCGCATCGCTCCTGCTATCGGGCAGATACCGTATGAACGAGCGGTCGATCTTCACGGTGTCGATCGGGAAGCGGCTCAGGTAGGCGAGCGAGGAGTAGCCGGTGCCGAAATCGTCAATGGCCAGCCGTACCCCGGTTCGCTTCAGGCGCGACAGCCAGCGCGCCGCTTGCTCGGCATCGCGCATGACCATGCTTTCGGTGAGTTCGAGTTCGAGCAGATACCCTGGCAAGCCGGCTTGCTTCAGCGCATCGAGCACGACCTGCCTCAGGTCCTTGTCGGCGAATTGCCTGGCGGAAAGGTTGACCGAGACGCGTATCGGGGCATTGCCGTCGGCAAGCCATTGCGCATTCTGGCGACAGGCCTCACGCAGTACCCACGCGCCAATCTGCACGATCGCCCCGCACTCCTCCGCAACCGGAATGAAGTCCGCGGGCATCACCATGCCGAGCTTCGGATGGTGCCATCGGATCAGCGCTTCGACGCCGGTACAGGCATTGGTGTCCAGCGAGATGCGCGGCTGGTAGTGCAGCACGAACTCATTGTGTTCGAGTGCGCTGCGCAGATGCGATTCCATGTCGATGCGATTCTGCAGGGTCACGCTCATCTCGCGCACATAGTATTGGAAGCCGTTCTTGCCGAGCTGCTTGGCGGCATACATGGCGAGATCGGCATGCTTGAGCAGCGTCTGCGCGTCATTGCCATCTTCGGGAAAGGAGCTGACGCCGATGCTTGCCGTCACCTGCAGCTCCTTGCCGTTGACGACAAAGCCGGATGCGAGCGCGGCCTGGATACGCTTGATGATGCGGTGCAAAAGGGAAAAGTCGTCGATCGGCTCGACCAGTACGACAAACTCGTCGCCACCGAGCCGGGCAATCAGGTTGGCTTCGCCAAGCGTCGCGCTAAAGCGATCTGCCACGGCGCGTAGCAAGACGTCGCCCGCGTTGTGGCCCATTGTGTCGTTGACCCGCTTGAACTGGTCCAGGTCAACAAAGAGGATATCGAGACGATGTTGACGGGAGCGGGAACGAGCGAGGCTGTTCTCGAGATGATTCTTGAACATCAACCTGTTGGGCAGACCAGTGAGCGCATCGTGATTGGCAAAGAAGCGCAGGGTCTCCTCGGCCTGGCGACGCAGCAGGAAGTGGCCAGTGTGACTAGCTATCGCGCTAGCCATGGCAAGCGCATGTGGATCGCGTGGACGCCTGGTGCGCGAATACATCTCCACCAGTCCGATCGTGCTCGTGCCCTTGCGCAGCGGGAAAGCGAATACGGTTCGCACGCTCGCGTCGGCCAGCCAGCGATGCTGGGGCAAGCGCGCGATGGCACCGCCGCCCGCATACCAATGCGGTTCCGTCAGTACGTCTGCCTGATCTGCCTGATCTGCCTGTGGGTCGGCCGGCCGCCGCTCCAGCCAAGGTTCCAGTTCTTGCGCTCTGGCCCGGCAAACCGGCGCAAGCGCCAAGCCACGTCCTGCTTCCGAAGGCCAGAATGCACCGGCCTCCCATTCCATTCCTGCAACCAAGGTACGGATGATTTTTTCCAGGACCTCGGCTTCGCTAGACACGGTGGCGAGATGCAAGGCAATCAGATGCTCCTGTGCGCGAGCCTGCTCGATGAGCTTTCGCTGGGTGATGTCCTGCGCGGTGCCGCGCAGGACGGCGGTGCCCGTTGGTCCATGCGCATGGCCGATCAGGTGAAGCCAACCCATGCGTCCACGTGACGAGCGGTAGGGGCACTCGAGCTCGAAAGCCACGCGCTCCCGCAAGGCGGTTTGCATCCTCTGCCGCAACACGCCGCGAAAGCGAGGATCGGCTGCGCCTAGCAGCATGTCGGGGGTGGGATCCAGCGCCCGCACACCCAGCAGCCGGGCCATCTCGCGGGAAAAATAGGCTACGTTGCGCCCGAGGTCGAGACGCCAATCCCCCAGGTGCGCGATCCGCTGCGCCTGGGCAAGCCCCTCCTGACTCTCGCGCAGGCTGTGCGTCATGCCATCGGCCACTGCCAGGGCTCGCGACCGGGAACTGGATAGCGCGTAGGCCAGCCCGGCCAGCAGTGCGGTAATGATCAGCCCGGCCCCAAGCACCACACTCTTCAGGTAGCGTTGCGGGCCCGCCATGGCCTGGGCGTCGGCGGAGAAGACAATGAGCCAGCGCCGCCCTCCAAACGGCTGTGTCATCTCCTTGCGCTGGAAGGAATGATCGTCCGACACGCTTGCCCGCTGGCGCGCGGAAGGCTCATCGCCGGCGGCGAGCCGTGCGGCGCTGGGCTGGCTAGCCGCCTTGGCAACGGCGGGGGCGGTTGCCGTCATGCCGCCGGCGCTGTCGTACAGCAGAGTCGCCGGGGACGGCGGCACTGGTTCGCCATCGAGTTTCCCTGCGTCGTACAGTTCGAAACGGGTCCCATACATGCGCTCGTTGCCGGCGATCTCCCCAAGCAGCCCGCTGATTCGTATGCCAGCACCAACGGAGCCGATATAGGCACGGCGGCGCTGCTCCAGTGAATCGAGCGGCTGGCCTTTTCTGTAGACCGGAAGGCGCAAGGCAATGCCGACGTGGGGACCTTTGGCCTCGCTGAAGATCAGGCGCCCGCTGCTCACTGCCTGCCCGCTGTCACGGGCTTTTTCGAGGGCGGCCAGGCGCCCCGGATCAGCCCCCATGTCGATGCCGATCGACGGCAGGTTGTTATGGAACGGCTCGACATAAGTCAATACGAAATAGGCTGGCCGCTTCCCTGCAGGGTGGACGGAGAACGCCACGCCGGCCTCGCGCAGCACTGGGTCCTTGCGCTGGCTGGCGACAAAGCTGGCCAGCTCGGAGGCCGGCACATAGGGCGCGTAGTTGAGCGTCTGGAACCCCGGATAGCGTTGTTCCAGGTTGAGGCCATTGACGAAGTCGCGGAATTCCTCGCGCGAAATATCGTCACTAGCGCCGAAGAGCGCCTGCATGGTTACCAGGACGTCGGTGTAAAGCCGGATACGTGTATCGATCTGCTGGACGATATCGTCGGTATCGCTCTTGAATCGCAAGCGCGCATCCCTCTCCAGCAGCTCTGTGTAAAGCGAATGCACGACGATCGTGCTAAGCAGGCCGAGCAGCAGCGCGCCGAGTGTGATGACGGTCGTACTGACGCGTCCGATCGGACGCAGCAATTGCGTCAGTAGCTTGCGCACACGAATCCCCCAGGAACGTGACGTGTGGACTGCAGACCTAAGCGATCAAGCGGCGATGGTGTCAGCCGGCTGCTGCAGGGCCGCCGCCACCGGGGCGCGCGGACTCGCGCAGCGTTCTTTTACCTGTGTCTACAACGTTATCCCAAATTGGAGCGGGGGCAAGGCCGAATGCAATTGCGGATACCCCACTTAAGTGGGGGCGGCGCCCTATGTGCTTAGTCAAGCATGAGGGGCGCAAAGGCTATCGCCGCTCGGCATGGGCAACGGGCGGCGCCAGCAGAGATAATTGGACAGGTTCTTGGTAGTCAGGCCTGTGACACGTGCCATCCAAGCCTTTAGCTGGGCGTCATAGGCGTTGACACTCTCGATGTGGAAGACCCACTGCTTCGCCCGGGTGCCAACCCGGTGATTGAGCGGCTCGTACGCCAACGCCTGGTCCTACGGCAGCGCTCGAAGGTGAGGAGATGGTTCGGGACTTCCGGTCGATGGGCCTGACCCGAACCGTCGCCTGTGCTCGCACAACGCGCGCCTAGGGGGCTCCTATCCTATTGGATTCACCAGCTCCCCGTCAGTCGTCGTCCCCGTGTCGCCCGTGTCCGTGGTGGCCACGCCCGCGCCACCGCCGCTCACCCTGGTCGTCATCGTCATCATCGCGCCCACGCCAGTAGGGCGCATAGACGGGCGCAGGAGCGACAACAACCGGGCGAGGAACATACACGGGACGGGGCGCTACATAAACCGGTTGGGGCGCGACATACACCGGCTGGGGCGCGACATAGACCGGCGCCGGTTCGGCATAGACGACACCGGGAATTCCGATGCCAATGTCGACATTTACACGCGCGTGGGCAACGGGGGCAATTGTGAGAAGTGCGCTACCGAACGCCGCAATCAATACAAGCTGCTTCATTTCTTCCTCAACTCTGGGCGAGCGTAACTGTACTGGTTCGCGGCAGTCATCTTTACGCGATTTCCGTAAGGATTTGTAACCGCAGTGTCGCAAGTGATCTGCAATCGGTACGGCGTGTGGGTCGCTGTCAAGCTGGTTGCCATGGATTTCTCGGGCCACGGCGAAAGCTCGGCGTGCCCCCGCCCCTGAGTCAGCGCTACGATGAAGCCATTGCAGCGTTGCAATCGATGAAGCCGACCCGCGCGCTGCCATCGGTATCAGCATGAGCGGCGAAATCGCAGTGCGCCTTGCCGCTGACCCTAACAAAACGCATCGGGCGACTGGTCCCATTGGTCGGCGCCGCCCACGATTCAGCCGCTTTCGAGGTTCCCTTCTGGCCGGTCTTCACCAAGATACGCCGCACGCCGCAAAGCTGGCGGCGCTCGGTCGTCTTCGATCAGATGTCTAGGCTGAACGGCTAGCGTTTCGGATGTCACGACGGCGTCAAATTCCGCCTTAGTCGTTTTCTCCATGGTGTCCGTGGTGCCTGTGGCCCCAATATCCGTATGGACCATAGTATCCACCAGAGTACCCGCCATCGTATGGCACCACGACACAACCGCCGAGCAGCGTGGATGCGGCAATCAGCAATGCGAGAAAGGCTCTCATGGCACGTCCCTCATCTTGAACAAGCGCGGAGAGGCCAGGCTGGCCTTCCAGCTGACTGGCACTCTCCAAAAGGCTCCTGCACTCGAGCTTCGTCGCGATGGCCAACGCCTTGGCAACGTACCCCCCCGTCCGCTCGATGGGAGCAACTTACTGCTTCTTCGTCTTGTCTACACTGGCGCTGGCTGCAGCCTTCGCGGCGTCGGCCTGAGCCTCCGGTTTCGCAGCATCCGCCTTCGCCTTACCGGCCTCGGTACTGGCGGCCCCCATCTTGCTCGCCTTGTGGTGGGTGCCCTTGGCGACGGACTTATTGGCGCTAACTTTTACGTCAGCCTTTTCCTTGCCAGTGCTGGCTTGAGCCTTTGCAACATCGCCCTGCGCGCTGACCTCCTTCTTGTCCTTGTCGGCTTTTGCCTGCGTGGCTCTCTTTTCCTTGACGACCTTTACCTGGTTTTTCATCGCCCCTGCTTGCGGCTGAGTCGCGGAAGCTGGCACACCAGTCTGAGCGAAAACAGTACCGACGAGGGCTACAGAGGCGAGAGCAGCGAACAGCTTCTTCATGACGTGAACTCCTGAACAATTTTTAGCAGCTCGGCAAGGCGCCGTGCTTACCGGTAAAAACGGGACTGTCCCGAGCTGAGTTGACTCAGAACTCGTGACAATCCGTAAGTTCTGAAACAGGTGAGCTGAAGTCGCGCGCGTGGATGGATGCGCCGCCGCCCTCAGCTTGGTTCTTGGACTATCTGGTGTACTCCGACCCCGGTCCCACGCGAAAGATGCGCGGCTGTGTCGTAGCCCGTCCAATCCCGGTGGACACCAGGCGCCTCCACATCGCGTTACAGAAAGTCACCGCGTTGCAAGTCCGCTAATACATCATTGAACCAAGCCGGCCTAGACTCTCTGTAAGAGGAAACGGAGTAAGCCATGCGAAGGGTCACAGCACTTTTGATACTGGCCGGGATGACCGGACTTGCCTCGAACGTTGCCCAAGCGCGAGTGGACGTAGGGATCGGCATCGGCATCCCATCGCCAGCGTTTATCACCCCGCCGCCTGTCTACTACGAGCCAGCGCCGGTGGTTATCGAGCCTCCGCCCGTGGTAGTTGCCCCGGGCTACTACTACGACGACTGGCGGGCCCGTGCGTGGCGGGAGCGTGCCTGGCGGGAGCAGCGCTGGCGCGAACGCGAATGGCGCGAGCGCCGACGCGAATGGCGACGCGGGCATGACGACTACGATGACTAAGATGACTAAGATGAGTGAGCGCTATGCTGATGAGTAACAGCCGGAACGCCAAGGCGCTCGTCATCGCTCATTGGATTGACAGGTAACGCTATGAGGCCGCGCCGTGCGACCAAGGCAGACCTTCGTGATGTGGAAGCATTGCTTCGGTCGTGCGCGCTGTCCGTTGGCGGAATATATAGCGAAGCGGTGCAATTTCATGTCAGCCGAGACCGGACTGGCCTTCTTGGGTGCGCCGGTATCGAAGAGCTTGGCGGCAAGGTTGGCCTGTTGCAAGGGGTCGCCGTGGCGGAACGGGCAAGGCGTGCAGGCCTGGCCGCTCTTCTGGTTTCCGCACTGGTGGCCGATTTGCGTTTGCGCGGTATCGAATCCCTGGTGGTCAGAACTGAAACTGCCGCGGGCTATTTCTCTCGACTTGGCTTCACGCCAGTCGACCGTGTGGCCATACCCCTGGAATTGCTGGCTTCTCATGAATTCTCCGATACCAGTGCGAGCACTGCGGCACTCATGAGGGTCACACTCTAGCGTCTGCTTCCACAGGTATCGCCAGCTTTCTCTGTGCCCTCGAGCGCTCGCTCATAGCGCAATGGCGACGGCGCGCCGCCCAAGCCAGGTGCCGCGTCGCCGCCTCAGCCGCTTCGACTTGGTGTTTCCGGGTCCTGGAAGGTATCTCGTTGATGCCCAGCGGAAACGTCGGCGTTCGTTCCGGCAACGAATCTGAGCACGTCTGCTTCTTCTACTTCTATTTGGCGCCTCATTCTCGATTCATATCGGAGGCAAACGCCGCAATCAATTCTGAGCGGACTAATGGCCTCCTCCATCGTGCCCGCCGCCATTTCCGCCACGAACCATACCTCGACCGTCTCCATGGCCCATACCTGGAGTGTTGCCAGCACTCATAGCCGGACCACCCCCGACGGCCATACCCGGACCGCCACCGTGGCCCATACCTCGGCCGTTGCCAGGACTCATAGCCGGACCACCGCCGTGGGCCATACCCGGACTGCCACCGTGGCCCATACCTCGACCGTTGACAGGACTCATAGTCGGACCACCGCCGAGGGCCGCCGTACCCGGACTACCGGCGTGGACCATACCCGGACCGCCGCCATGGACCATGCCCTGGCCACCGCCAGCGCCTGTAGCCTGGCCATTTCCACTGACCATTCCCGGACCGCTGCGATGGACGCTACCCTGACCGCTACCAGTCCCAATACCGGGACCACCGCCCGGGCTCATACCCTGACCGGCGCCATGGTCCATACCTTGAGCACGGTCATGGAATCCGTGATGAAATCGGTGGTGCCGGCCTTGATGGAAGCTCTCGAAGAAGACGGAGCCAAACACTGGAAAGCCGCCATAATAATATCCAGAATAATAGGGGTATTCGTAGTCCGAGTATCCATAATACGGATAATCATGATAGGGGTACCCATAAGCGTAATTATCGCTGATAGGCCCTGAATAGTATCCGGCGGTGTAGGTATCGTCGTAGTAGGCCGCGGTTGGAACTTCGCTGCATCCTGATAGGAAAAACAATGCCGAAGCAGCCATCGCGGCAGCGCGAATCGTGCTCATGGCTTACCCCCTGCCACATCAAATTAATCACGTCGCAAATGTTGCTGATGCTGTACACATTAAATAGGCTCCGACAGGCAGCACTGTGTCCGGCATCACAACTCAGCCCCCCCGTGGTACTGCGCTCACGCCATTCAGCCTGCCATAAGCTAAGAAAGCGTGCAGTTTGGGCTCGTGGCAAATGCTCCCCTGGCAATCTCGGCTTTTCGCGTCCAGATCCATGGCCGAGCGATTGAGCCGGCTTAGCCACTTTCGGTCTAATTTGGGTGGACAGCCTTCTGATTAAGTTTATGCGCTCCAGTGCAGCTACGCGCTTCTTTGCGAAATTTCGACGACGCAAATCTGGATGGCGCAGCATTGAGGGTCGCATGGACATTGAGGCGAGCTCGCAAGTTCGCACGGCGGTGTTCCCTCGGAGTGGTCCGGCATGACTTCGCGAACGCCCTCCACCCTCAGTAGAGCCGTTTCGACCCTGCGTGACTCGGTCGGGCAGCACATATCCGGGACCGACAACAGTGTCGACCGGCTGCTGACCGTAGCTGAGCCGGACTCCGACCCGGATGCGCTGCACCCACATCCTGAAGATGCGCAGGCTTCACTCATTGACCACTCCTGCGGCCGCTGGCTGCAGTCTCACAATCGATTACAAGCTGATCGCGTGTTCGGTGATAGGCTCACCTCCATGACGGCCGACGATGCCGCATGGCCATCGCGCTGCCAAGTGAAGAAGAAGACAAACATATGCCTTCAGTATTACTAGAGCGTGCCGCAGGCTTCTCTGAGCCTAAGGAAACGCAAGTTGGAGTCACTTCATCATGATGACCGAGATTCACCTACGTTCGGCCTCTCACTTAGACTTGCAGGAAATCGTTGCTTTGCTTGAGCGCTGCAGGCTACCTGCAACGGATGTTGTCGAAATCATCGAAGCCTTCCACGTTGCCCTGTGTGATGGCCACATCGTTGGCTGCGCAGCGGCAGAGCGCCATGGAGAGTCCATCCTCATCCGCTCGGTAGCGGTTGAGCCTGAATACCGCGAGAGGGGCATCGCCAGCCGACTGGTTGAGGCGCTCTTGATGAGAGCTCGCGGCACCGAGGCGCGAGACGCTTATCTCCTCTCTACTGTAGCCCCAGCCTATTTCGCGCGCTGGGGGTTCTCCCTTATCCCTGCCGAAGAGGCACCAGCGGAAGTCACGGCTTCAAGAGCATTTCAGCGGGCCGTGCAAGCAGCTGCACTCTGCATGCGATGCGAGTTCCATTAGTGCTGGCGCTGTTCTGGCGCGGGCGACGCGGTCACCTGACTGGCACGGCAGCCCACGGGCGAAGACCGCCGACGACTACGACGCGCTGCTTCCCTGGAAGATACCGGCCGATCTCCGCTGATCACGAATCACGCCGCCTGTTACGCCAGCCACACCGTACCGGATAATCTGCCTGAGACGCTGGCCGTCATTTAAGCGTATAGGTCAACGTCCCATATCCCAGTTGATCGAAGCCGCCGCTGTTGGGGCCATAGTCGCCACCGCCGCCTTCCGGCGCGACCTTGCGGGCAAAAGCCTCGACGTCCGGCGCGGAGAGCCCTTTGAGCACAACGTAGTGGTTGTAGACGAGTGCCCAGATCGGACGCCCGTCGCCGCGCGAATTCGGCGAGATGACGGGCTGCGTGACGTCGCTGTTCGTGTATTGCGTGTAAGGCACGTCCTTCCCGAGGTTGTATCGGGCGGCGTATTCCGCTGCGCGCAGGAACCGGTTGTCGTCATATCCGTAAAGATCGTCCCCCTGGCTCCAGGCCATCTGGCAGAATGCCCCGAGCAGCGCGATATCGAGCATGGTGTGCCCCTGGTCGCGCCCGCTTTCCTGCACCTGACCCAGCCCATCCGGATACAGCTTCCACACCACGTGTTCGATTGAACCGTTGCCGGCGCCATGCCTGAAATAGTCGACCGCTTGGGCATAGATGTCGTGACGGTCGGTCAGGACGCCGATTGCCAGCATGGATGCCATGTTTGCGAGATCCCAGTTGGCCCAGTAGTGGTCGATCTTTGCGCCGTTGTGCCGCGCCAGGAAATCGTTGTTCATGGGATAGAACACGCCTAGCATCATCGACTGGAAGCGCCGGAAATCGTCGGCGCGCCACAGTGGGGACGTGCGCAGGATTTCGCCGGCGTTCGCCAGCTGGTAGCCGTAAATACCGGAAGCCAGGAACTTGTCGGAACTGCCACCGATCATCGTCAGCGTGCGCGACCACGCATTCAGGACTTCTATGGCGTGTTGCGCGTAGGTGTCGTCGCCGGTGATCTTCCACCGAAGTGCAAGCGCGTAGGCCGCAGCGGCATCGTTGAAGAGCGTGGCGTAATTCTCTGCGTGGTCGGGGTTGCGTCCGCGATAGATGGCCGGCTGCGGATTCGGCTTCCAGTCGAGCGACGCATGCCGGTTGGCAACCAGGCGTTGCCAGCCGTCGAGCCACGGTTGCCGCCGCGCGCCGACGTTCTCGCGCATGCGCGTGAAATCGCTCTCCGTATGCAGCAGGCCGGGGTGAACAAAAGGTGCGCCGGGCGCAGGCTTCGGCTGCGCGCCGCTGTGTGACTGATATGAACCGGTCACGTCGGTATGGTGCTGCGTCGCGGCGATGCACCCGCCAAGCATCATGATGCAAAGAACGGGAATCGTGGCTGCTGCTCGCAAGGACAGACGAAATGCCATATGGCTCCGATAATGGTTGCGCCGGTCTTGCTGAGAAAGAACCAGTATGGATTCGAACAGGAGCCCGCGTACGATGAACGGGACGCCGGGAGAAAGCCGCTTTGCCACGTATGAACGGTCCTCGCGACGCTACGGTTGACAGTAAGCATGCCGTAAAGAATCATCCGTCGTCCCGTGAAGAATCATTCCGATTCCGCGCATACCGATCTAACAGGCGTCGCTTACGGACCGCATACGTCTATACGCATAGATTCGGCTTACGTAGTGGGAAAAGCCCAGGCACGCTCGCAGCCTCCTTGAGATCCGTGCACCCTGCCCTTGGGAGTTTGTCGGCTTAGGTTAGCCAGCCCGGCACGAGAAGGTGGGGCCCGGGAGGCTGGTCAATGCCTGAGCGCGCTCCTACTGAATCTTGATACTCGCCTGGCTCACCACCGCTCGCCACTTCACGAGTTCGGCCGCCAGGTGCGCCGACAGTTGCTGCGGCGTGCCGCCCAACGGCGTTGCCCCCATCTCAGTGAACTTGCGGATCACCTCCGGGTCGCGCAGCACTTCGTTCAGTGCCGCATTCATGCGCATCACGATGGGTTCTGGCGTGTTGCGGGGAGCGAGCATTGCGAACCAGGTCGAAGACATCAGATTGGGGTGGCCCAGCTCGGCGGCGGTCGGCACGTCAGGCAAGGCGAGCGAACGCTGATTCGACATGACGGCAAGCGCACGCACCTTACCGCTCTTGACCTGCCCGAGGATGCCGGGCACTAGTTGGAACATGGCCTGGATATCGTCCGCGAGGAGATTGGTGGTAGCCTGACCCGGCGAACTGTACGGCACGTGTATCAGGCGGGTGCCGGTCTCACGCATGAAGAGTTCGCCGGCCACGTGCATGGAACTGCCATTGCCCGTGGAGCCGTAATTCAGCTTGTCGGGGTTGGCCTTGGCAAACGCAATGAACTCGGACAGGTTCTTGACCGGCAGGCTCTTGTTGACCACCAGGATATTGGGGACATCGGCCACCAGCGCGACCGGTGTGAAGCTCTTTTGCGAATCGAACGGCAGCTTGGCATACAAGCTGGGATTTACCGCCAGCGTGCCTGCCCACGAAAACAGGAACTTGTACCCATCCGGTACGGCCCCGGCGGCCATCCCGACACCGATATTGCCGTTGGCACCGCCACGGCTCTCAATGATGACTGTGGCGTGGAGTTGCTTGTGCAATTGCTCGGCTAGCACACGTGCCAGGGTGTCAGCCGTTCCGCCACCGCCCGGCGCGGGCACGATGATCTGCATGGGCTTGGACGGGTCGGGCCAGTCCGCCGCCACGGCGGACGACTGCAGGCATGGAACCAGGGCCGCCGCAGCGGCCAGGCAGGCCAGGATGTGACGCATGTTGTCTCCTTGATCTTTGTAAGCGGCAATTCGGCGCCGCCCTGTTCTTGGTGGGTGCCGGCTCGCGGCGGCGTCAAGCATACAAGGCTTGCTCCTGCGGCGCTCTCGCGGCCCGGACCACGGCGCGTATCGCCGTGTCCGACGTCGCAACTGGCAAAACGCAGCCCGGACCCACCATCAGGCGGCGGCCGTCCGTCTGCGCTATGGCGTTGCGCACCTCATCCGCAATATCCTGCTCGCTTCCGTGAAGCAAGGTGTCGTGCTCGTTCAACCCACCCACCAGCAGGCGCGTGAAGCGCGCCGCCGCCGCCTCTAGCCCTGGCTGGGTCAGGCGGTCGTGCCAATTGAACATGTCGACCGGATACGTCGCCAGGAGATCGAACATGATGTCGTCGCCGTGCGCGTGCAACATGTTGAGTTGTGCGTGGCCACGCAGCGCAGCGAGCACCTCCAGATCGTAGCGGCGCCCGAATCGCTCATACTCTTGGGTCGTCAGCATGCGGCTCGACGCCAGTTGCGTTGCGAAGAACACGCCGTGCGCGCCGGCCTCCAGCGAGTCCAACGCGAACTGAATCGTGGTGTCCGTGATTACCCGCAGCGCCGCCTCAAGCGCATCCGGCTCGCAGCGCAGGTCAGCAAATAGCCTGTCCGTACTCAACTTGCGCGCCGTGGTTAGTGGGCTGAACACGGTTTGCAGAATGGGTACCGCGCCGCGCAAGGACCGCGCCGCTGCGCGTAGCGCCTCGTTCTGGCGGCCATAGGAGCCCTGTTTTACATCCAACGGCCGGATTCGAAGCCAATCCTCCGTTGTTCGCACCGGTGGCGCCACCACCGCGCGCGCGCCGTTGGCACTGCCCTGGTATGCCGTGACAGCGCCCCAGTCTTCGACGCCGTATGTGCCCGGTGGCATGAATTTGACCAGGTCAAAATCCCATTTCCGCTGCCACTCCAGGGTGTGCCGCACAAGTTTGTCCACGTCCAGGTCGTCCTCCGGAAAGTGGCGCCACAACGCAACGGGAGTACGGTCGGTGGCGTCGCCCAACAGGGCGGCTTCAATGCGCTGCCAATGATTCATGGTCTGCATGTCTTTGCTCGCTTCGATGTTTGCGCAATCCAGCGGATTCAGGCGGCCAGCGCGAGGACTCGGTTTACGCCGGTGGCCACGCGCGCGGCCTCCACGCCGTACACGTGGACGGAGATAGCCGTTTCGCCGCCAGCGTTGCCCAGCCGATGGACCTGGTCCAGGCCGTCCGTCCCGCTGCTGCCCGCGCCGACGGCGCGCGGCTGCCAGTGAAGTGGCGTGGCGCGCAGGCTATGGCGGTCGCAGGTGTAGTAGTGCTCTTGCAGTTCTCCCTGAACCACCGTCAGCGCACACCAGGTGTGGTGCGCGTGCACCGGGCTGAACTGCCCGGCCTGCCACACCAGCGCCACGACCGTGTAGCGTCCCTGTGGGTCGGCCTGCAACACGTGGCGCGCATAGCGCTGCGGGTCCGGCTGGCGCTGTGCCGGCGTTAGCCAGTTACCGTCGGCGAAAGATGCCTGCAAGGCGTGTTGCACCGCGCCGGGCAAACGATCCGGCGGCAATGCCATTGCGGCGTCGATCCCGCGGGTCAACGCGGCCAGATTGTCGGTTTCCAGAGTCAAGCACATAGGGGTTTTTCCCAGTAACAGTTCGTTTTTCACAAAATCTATGACACAAGGCATTGCAGGCGCTTAGTCTTTCATTTGATGAAATGCAGAACAAACGAGATGTTTGGAAAACAGCTTTTGTAGAATACGAAACCTTATGCACTACAGCCTGATAGACCTGAAACTGTTCGTGGCAGTGGCCGATGCAGGCAACGTGTCGCGAGGCGGCGCCACCTGCTTCCTGGCGCCCTCGTCGGCCAGCCTGCGCATCAAGCAGTTGGAGCAAGCGCTGGGCACCCGGCTGTTCGTGCGGGAGGCACGCGGCGTTTCGCTGACACGCGCTGGCCAGGTCATGCTGGAGCACTGCCGCCGCTGCCTTGCAGAGCTGGAGCAGATGCACGCCAACCTGGCTCCCTATGCCGAAGGTGTCCGGGCGCAGGTCACGATCTTTGCTAACAGCAGCGCGATCGCTTCGTTCTTGCCGGGGGATCTGCAGACGTTCCTGCGCGACTACCCGGAAGTGCGCATCTCCCTGGACGAGCGTCTCAGCCACAACATCGTGGCCGCCGTGGCCGAAGGGCGCGCCGACGTCGGCGTGGTCACATGGGATGACGAGCATCCCGAACTTGTGTTCCTGCCCTACCGTCAGGATGAAGTCGTCATGGTGGTACCCGAGGGTGATCCGCTGGCCGCGCGCCAGTCGGTAGCATTCCTGGACTGCCTGAGCCGCCCCTTCGTCAGCCTGCAGAGCGGGGCTGCCATTCATACCTTCATGGTGGGCAAGGCCGCAGCCCTGGGACATCACATGGACGTACGCATCCAGGTGTCCGGCTTCGCAGCGGTGGTGGCAATGGTGCGCTCGGGCGCGGGGGTCGGCATGGTGCCGCGCTCGGTGTTGCAGTCGATCAACTGCGACGGCGTGCGGGTGTTGACGCTGTGCGAGAAGTGGGCGGTGCGGCCACTGAAGCTATGCACGCGGCGAGATGCGGCCGCATCCGCAGTTTATGTGAGTGCCCTGCTGCGGCAGTTGGGCCAGCAGGCTGACGCGCCGGCGGGGTAAGCTCGCTGCCGCGCAGCATCTTCGGCAACTTCGGCGTGCGATGGAACGGGTAGCCACCGGCTCCGCGCGCTCAAGTCGAGTTCGGTCCCGGCTTATTCCGCGCTGGCCGCCATCAAGCGATGGGGCATGCTCATCAGCACATCAGGCACGCGTACACACGGTTGCCGACCTGTCGATACGGTGGGTCCATACAGCATCATCGCGGCGCGCCCAAAAACAGAACCGCGCCAGACTTCGAATGGCCCGCATAAGGCCAGCTGCGAGTCGTCTGTTAGTCCAATGAGCGCTCATGGCCGAACTCCGCCGTCGGCTCATCGTTCGAGGACCGACTGCGGTCATCGGCGGCTGCCGACCCATTGCTGCCGGTCATGTCGCTACGGGCTGAACGATAGGTATTGACGTGAAACGATCATCCCAGACGCACCCTTTACCAATCATTGGCTCTCGCTGCCGATGGCTGATACCTACCCTCCGATATCACCGGCAATGCACCTGATGCCCCGTATCTGAAGCTACTTCGGTCATAATTTAACGGTCCCGGCACCGGATCCCTGCGATCGGCATTGGCCGCAGTTGCCTTGCGTTGTAGCCGCCTTACACCTGGAAACTCATCTCGCCGACGCAATCAACATAGACAAACGGCTCCGTGAACAAACATCTAGCTCACCTGATTCGTGATTACCAGGCGAAGGTACATGAGGCCCTAGTACTCATGCAGCGGTCCGGTATCCGCATGCCGAATTCAAACCGGCGGTGGATTGAAGCCGACATTCCACTAAATGGCCTACTTGATGGCGATATTGCGTACGTAAAGCATGGTGCCGGATGCACGGTCTATCTCCCTGATGGAGAGGTCGATTTTGATTTCGGAAATCTTGGAGAGATCAATGGATTTGACCTGTGGCGCCTGTCTCTCTTTGCTAGCGAAAAGTTATCGACATACGGATTCGAGAGCCAGAATGCTCTTGAGATGTGCTTCGAGACGGCAGTCTCTGAAGGGCATCTGGTTCGCTCAGATGATTCTCTTTTCTACGTCGCACACCTTGCACGTGCACTGGCTGTTGACGTTGACAGCAGATTGCCTGACGACAATCTCCCTCCTCGCAATCTGGACATCGTGCTGGTACTTCATAGCCATTATTTTCAGGCTGCTGAGTTGATGCTCGAGAACTACGATAATCTGTACCTGAAATGGAAAAATGACAACTCATTAAGTCACAGAAATGTTGTTGATCTGCGAATCTATATGTCCTCCTGGCTAGGTTTTCTTGCGGTGACATGTGAAGGTTTCGAGGACCTCGGAATGCACGTTTTCCTGCAGAATAGTCGCCCAGCAGCCTTTGAGGAATTGATTCCGAAAAGCGATGCCATAGGGAAAATGATTAAACGGCACCGCCATCCGCTTCGGGAGCTCCGAAACAAAACGTTTCATCTACGGGAAAATCCGGAGGCAATCCGACGATTCTTCGATCCCGATGAAAACAGGCTTCCGTGGGCTCGTGAATTGCACGATGCGCTTACAGATTTTTTCTCTGCTTATCGCGTCACGTGTGAAGTCCATTACGCGCTCAACGGACGACGGGGTGAGCTGCGCGTCACACGAGAACCGCCTCAACGATGGTGAGCTACCAGCCCAGCCAAACGGTTGAAGCTCCGGGGATTTGGTGGCCCATCTCGTCGAGGAGGATCGTCATCAAGACGATCGACTGTTAAAGCTTCGCGTATCCGAAAAGCGGACATCAGCGACAGGCCGCTTTTGGCCGAACTGAGACATCACCTCAGTTCTACCGCTACCGGCGCCAGGCCCGACCGCGCCCGGTGACTCGTCCTGCCCGCGCCCCCGGAAATCGGCGAGAACCCAAGAAACGTTCTTCGCCGAATCACGAGGTGGGAGAGCCGAGCGGGGCCGGGTAACGGTGTAGTTCAGGGATCGGCCCAACGGCTGGCATCCTCGCCCATCCGGCACTAGCAGCCACCATGGTCCTTGCGACCTCCGGACGTAATAGCGTAGGTGCCTCCACGGGGACCGGTGTAGTGGTGCCCTTGATGCCGAGCGGACAGGTGGGGATGCACATTCCAATGTCCGCGCGTTCATGTCTGTGTCGCTGTCCGCGGGCCGCTGCCAAGAACCGTGTTATGCCTCGCGCAATTGAAATCGTGCCACTGTTCGCGCGAGCTCCCGTGCCTGATCATTGAGCATCGATGATGCTGCCGCAGACTCCTCCACCAGCGCGGCGTTCTGTTGCGTGGCTTGATCCATTTCTGACACGCTCTGGTCGAGCTGTCCAATACCTGTGTTCTGCTCGCTCACCGCACCGTGTATCTCGGTAATGATGCGTCGAACGTGCTCGATGTCCTTGACAATTTCAGTCATGGTCGAGCCCGCTGCCTGGACCCGCTCGGTGCCGCTGCTTACGCTGGCTACGGAGCTTTCGATTAGCCCCTTGATCTCCTGGGCGGCCGTGGCACTGCGCTGAGCCAGGGTCCGCACCTCGCCAGCCACCACGGCAAAGCCGCGGCCCTGTTCCCCGGCACGCGCCGCCTCGACTGCCGCGTTAAGCGCGAGGATATTGGTCTGGAAGGCGATGCTGTCGATCACGCCTATGATTTCCGTGATCCGCCCCGACGATTTGGCGATCTCGTCCATGATGCGCACAGCGCCAGAGACAACTTCGCCGCCGCGCGCCGCGGTGGCGCTGGCATCAGTCGCCAACTGCGTTGCCTGCTCGGCCGCTTCCGCAGTCTGCTTGACACTCGATGCCAATTGGGTCAAGGCTGCCGAGGTCTCCTGCAGATTGCTGGCCGAGGCTTCCGTGCGGTGGGATAGGTCGCGATTACCTGCCTCGATCTCGCCAGTTGCCGAGGTCATACCCTGCACACTGGCACGCACGTCGATCAACACGGCGCCGATCTTCTCTACGAAGGCGTTGAACGACGCGGATATCTGTGCCACCTCATCATTGCCCACGACATCCAGCCGGCGGGTCAAGTCACCCCCGCCAGTCCCGATGGTATCCATCGCGTCACGTACGCTAGAGAGCCTGCGGAGCGCTTTTGCGGTAAAGAAGGTGGCAATGCCGAGCGCAGCCAGGGTAAGCAGGACCAAGGCTATGCCCATGGCGCTTACGACGTGGCGCAGGCCTACGGTGGCTTCGGCCTTATCGAGCGCGATCACCAGATACCAATCGGTGCCGGCGACAGCCTGGGCCTTCAGCAGCTTCGGCACGCCCTGGATTTCCACTTCTAGCGGCGCACTAGCCCGAACCAGGTTCTCGAGCGTGGCCGGCGTCAGTGCAGCTGTCACTTCGCTGACCGGCTTTAGCATCTGATTCGCATCGGCGTGGGCGATTACCTGGCCATCCCTGGCTACAACGAAGGCCAAGCTCGAAGGCGTTGGATGTATCGCCTTCACGACTTCTCGCACGCCGTCCAGAGGCACTGCGCCGCTGACGGCGCCGATTGCCGCGCCGTCACGGATGAGTGGCGCCGCAAAGGACACGTACGGCACTCGCGTCGAGACATCTCCATACGGCTTGGTCACAGTCGGCTTGCCCGCGGCCAGCGCCGCTTTGTACCAAGGGCGCGCGGTAGGGTCGTAGTCCTTCGGCGTCGTGCTGCTGCTCGAGTAGTATGACTTGTCGTTCCACCCGATGGTGGTCACGGGAAAGCCGTTGGCATCACCCATGAACTTGACCAAGCCAGCGGGGTCGCCTTTCTCCACGACCTCCGCTGCAGTCTTGACGGCCAAAGCCTTGGCGGCGACCCATTGTTCGATCGCCAGCGTGTTGCCACTGGCGATGGCGCTAAGGTCGCTCTCCATTGTTGCCGTCATATTTGCATGGACGATGCCATAGGTGGCGGCACCCGAGAGTGCGAGAGCGCCAACAACCGTGGCGGACATGATCAGAGCGATGCGGGTGCGGAGCGAGGATGCGGTCATACCGAAGAGAGTGAAGTTACCTGGGTGAGTCGGTCTGAGTGCGGCATTGTCGCGGTGCCTGAGACCACGGCATCGGCCGGCCTTAGGCACCACAGAGCTAACTACGGCAACCGAGTGGGTAACTTAAGGCCGGCGGCAAGAACCGGCGCGAGTGCCCTGCGCTGGGTCCGAGGGTGGGGTGGAACCTGTTCCTCGCTCGGGTAGAGCGATGGGCGGCCGGGGACTGACGGTACCCTGGTAGACATGAGAGGGCATGCGGGCTGGCAGGTCTTGGCGTGTTCAACCATACTGGCCCAAGGTTCCGTCTCCCCTCTTACAAGCGCAAACGCTTCAGTGCTGAGTACGATACCGAGGCATTAGAGGGTCCCAAGCAATAAAGCCCCAAGAGCCTTATGGTGCAAGGCTCTTGGGGCGATTTACGGTTTCGGGCTTTGTTGCGCTGGCGCGATGACCTTTATTGTTTCCTAACAACTCACCGGCCGCTGAAATCCCGCGCTTACCCCAGGTACTTGAACAGATTCATCCCCTGGATCTGCATGAACGACTGCTGCGCCGCCTGCAACGAAGTCTGGCGCTGGTAGTACTCGGTCATGGCCGAGTAGTAATCCAGGTCCTGCAAGCCCGACAGCGTCTGGCTGTAATTCAACCCGCGGTTGGTGCCGATAGTGTCGAGCGCATCGAGCTCATTCATGCGCGAGCCGACCGAGGTCTGCACCGTGCTGACGTTGTCCAGCGAGTTGGCCATCTGGCGGTTCGCCGTGGACAGCGCGTTGGCCAGCGTGGCGCGGTCGGTGTCGGTGACGATCGGTTGCTTCAGGGCATTGATGACGCTTTGCAGGTTGGCAAAGATGTCGGTGCCGGCTTGCTTCGCGGGTTGCAGGTTGACGACATCGCCATCCTTGGGCGTGCCCTTGATCGACAGCGAGAGCCCGCCGACCGAGATGCCGGCGCCGTCCACATAGTCCACCGGGGCGCCAACGGCGGCCGGCGGCGCGGCGCTCTGGTCCATTACCTGGTACTGCATCTTGCCGGTGACGGCATTGGTGGCGAAATTGAGCGAGAGGCTGTGGCCATACAAGGCGTTGGTCGGATCCGTCACCGAGATCGCGCTGAACTCGCCGGTGCCCGTATTGGTGGTGGGCGAGGAGGCAACGTAGGTGGCGGTGGACTGCACGCTCATGAAGATCGCGTTGCCGTTGTCGTTGGTGGGCATCTGGCGGGCAACGTCGACCTGCAGCAGTTGCTGGCCGGTATCGCCGCCATAGACCACCGCGCCGCTGCCGTTCTTCGCGAACGGCGGCGTGGACGACTGATAGCCCGCGAACAGGAACTGGCCGTTACCGTCGTCGGCGTTGGACAGGCCTAGCAGCTGGTTGTATGAGTCCTGCAGCGACGAGGCGACCGAGGCGCGGTCGGCAGCGCTCATGGTGCCGTTACCGGCTTGCACCACCAGCGTCTGGATGTTCTGGACGGTGGTGACGACGCTGTTGAGCGAGCTCAGCTCCATGGACAGGTTGGTGTTGGCCTGTTTGCGGGACGTGGCGTACTGGTCGTTGACCGCGCTGGATTGTGAGACCACCAACGCCCGGGTCGCGCCCACCGGGTCGTCGGACGGGGTCAGGATACGGCGGCCGGTGCCGAGCTGTTGCTGCACATGCAGCAACGAGCCTTGCTGGCTGTTCATCGAGGCCAGGCCGAGCTGGTAGAGCGTGGAGCTTGCAACGCGCATGTCTGTTCCTTTAGGAAATCCGGGTCTTCAGAAGCGATCAGCGGCCGATACCGATGATGGTGTCGAACAGCGTGGTGGCAGTCTGGATGACCTTGGCGTTGGCCTGGTAGAGCTGCTGGAAACGCAGCATGGAGACCGTTTCCTCATCCATGTTCACGCCCGAGACGGCTTGCTGTGCCGTCTGCACCTGGGTAGTGACGCTGTCCTGCGACGTCGACGCGATCTGCACCGACTTGGCGCGGCTGCCGACGTCGTTGACCAGCTGCGCGAAGGCGTCGTTATAGCTCGACACGCCGCCGATGGTCTTGGTAGTTTGCAGCTTGGCCAGCGTGAGCGCGTTGCCGTTGTCGGATACGCCGCTCAGGTTGGGCGCCAGCGTGAAGGTGTCGCCAGTCTTGGGCGTGCCGTCGAAGCTGACCGTGACACCGTTGAACGAGTATTGCGTGGCAGTGCCGCTGGGGGTCGGGCCGCTGGTGGGCACGACCGGTGCACCAGTCGCATCGGTGAAGACGTAATTGGCGCCGTTGTACTTGGCCGTGATCGTGGTAGCGGGCAGGCTGAAGCCTTGCGCGACATTGCTGACCTTGACCGTGCCGGTACCGGTGTTGGTGGTGCCTGCACTGACGCGCAGCGGGCCCGCGGCGGCAATCTTGGCGGGATCGGTAATGGCCATGTCCATGCCTGCGGCCACATTGCGGGTCGGCTGGATCTGGTAGGAATCATTGGCCGACATCGCTGTCGGGATCTTGACGTCCACGCCGTCCGCCGACAGCGTCAGCGGATAGGTGGCGGTAGCACCCGCCTGCGTAGCCACGACCTTGTTGTCGGACATGCGCGTGAGCGAGTAGTTGGTGCCGTCGTAGGTCAGCGTGTAGTCGCTGGTGGTCAGTTGCGACGTGTTGCTGATGCTGGCCGATACCAGCGAGGTGCCGGTGTTCGAGCTCTTGGGCAGCGTGACGGGCGTGCCGAGCTTGAACAGGTTGCCGCCGATCTGGCCGGTCAGGTCCACGCCGAGCTTATGCTGGTCGTTGAAGGTCTGGGCCAGCGTCACCGACAGCCGCCCGATGGCGTTCTGCGCGGGATCCAGCGACTCGGTGCGGAACTTGAGCAAGCCGCCGACGGAGCCCCCGGTGAGGGTGCTTTCGTCCATCTCGGTCACGTTGCCATTGGCCTGCGTGTAGGCGATCGTGGTACGCGACGGATCGGCTGACGATTGCACCGCCTTCAGGTCATAGGAGTTCGAGCCCATCACCAGCGGCTGGCCGTTGCCGACGAACACGTTGTATGTATTGTCCTGCGGCACCACCTTGACACCGACCAGCTGGGTCAGCTGCGAGACCAGCTGGTCGCGCTGGTCGAGCAGGTCATTGGGCGGCTGGCCGCCGCCGGCAGCGGTAGCCCGCGTGATCTGGTCGTTGAGCTTGGCAAGCTGCTGGGAGTAGGCGTTGATCTGCGTTACCGAGCTCTGCACCTGGGTATTGACGCCGTCACGCAATTGCTGAAAGTAGGAATTGGCGGCGCGCATCTGGCCGGTGAGCGATTGCCCGGCATTGATCAAGTTCTGGCGCGCGGCGGGATCCGCCGGCGTGTCCGACACCCCTTGCACGGCGGCGAAGAACTTCTGCATCAGCGGCGCGATGCCGCCCTTCTGGTCGGCCAGCAGGTTGTCGATCTGGCCGATCTGGGCGGAGTACGTCGAGAGCTGGGCGCTGGCGGACTGGGCGTTGCGCAGCTGGCCCGTCAGGAATTCATCATAGACGCGAACCACCGTGGTCGTGTTGGAGCCCTGCCCGTAAAAGCCGCTGCTGGTGTACTGGCCACCCGCGGACGCAATGATGGTGTTCTGCCGCGTATAGCCTGCCGTGGTGGCATTGCTGATATTGTGGCCAACCGTCGTCAACGCGTTCTGCGCCGTGTTCAGGCCGGAAAGTCCGATATTGAAGAGAGACATGCTCTAACCCCGCATCTGGTGGCTGCCGTGTGCCCGACCGGGCGATCCGTGCACCGTGGCCGCTGCTCGCGGAGCCTTCGATGCCGGTTCGCCGCTGCCGGACATGGACGGCGGTGAATGATGTAAGTAACGGCAGAAGTACAAGGAGACTTTAGTGCGCGGCGCCGACAATTTGCGTCCGGCCGGCGTGCGCCCGGCCAGGGCGCGGCATGCGCTCAGACAGGCACTTTCCGCATGATCCGGACCAGCTTTTCGCCGTAGGCAGGATCCGTGGCGTAGCCGGCCCGCTGCAGGCCCCGCGCCGCGTCGTCCGGCGTGGCCGCCGCCAGTACCTCGGCGTAGCGCGGGTTGTTGCTCAGCAAGCGGCCATAGTCGGCAAAGGCTTCGTCGTACGAACCGTAGGCGCGAAAGCGCGCGCGCACCTTCTGCGGCTGGCCGTCGACATATTCGGTGGTGGTAATTTCCGCGACCTGGCCCTTCCAGTTGGCGCCCGCCTTGATGCCGAAGACATTGAAGGTGGTGCTGCCGTCGGGGTAGGCAATCTCGCGCCGGCCCCAGCCGGATTCGAGCGCCGCCTGGCCCAGGATCAGCTTGGCCGGCACGCCGGTGGCGCGCGCCGCGGATTGCGCCGGCCCCGCCATGCGGGAAACGAAGGCGCTGATGTGGGCCGGTGTGTCTTCCGGCAACACGGCATTGCCGCCCTGCCAGGCTCCGGTGTCCTGCGACTGGTACTGGCGCAGGCCCGCGGTGGGGTTCCAGCTGGTGCCGGCCACCACGCTGCCCGCACGCGGCGCGTCCGCGTCGCCGTTGCGCATGTCCAGCGTGCGCGCAAGTCCGGGGGCCGCGTCGCCCATGCCCGCCTGCACGGCGGCCTGCTTGGCGGCCGCGCCGGCAAGCTCGGGCGGCAGGCCCGCGCCGCTGGCGCGCGCGAGCTGGCGCACCATCACGTCGGCCAGGCCGATGCCGCGCGTGGACATCTGCTGGGACAGCTGCTGGTCCATCATCGACATGTACAGCTTGGTCTGCTCGTTGTCGAACAGGCCATCCTGCGGCGTGGCGTCGCGCATGCTCTTGAGCACCATCTGCGTGAACACCGCCTCGAACTGGCGCGCGGCGGTGCGCAGCGTCTCCGGGGTGGCTCCGGTACGGGCGCTTTGCTTGAGGCCTTCAAAGCCTTGCGTATCCAGGGCGAAGCGTTGCGAGAGTTCGGCCTGTGCGGCCACGCGGCTAGCTGACATGATCAGATGATCTCGAGGTCCGCGCGCAGCGCACCCGCGGCACGCATGGCTTCAAGGATGGTCTGCAGGTCGGCCGGCGTCGCGCCCAGCGCGTTCAGGCCCTTGACCACCGCGGCCAGCGAGGCGCCGGCCTTGACCATTTGCAGCGCGCCGCCCTCTTGCTTCATGTTGATCTGGGAAACCGGCGCCACCACCGTCTGGCCGCCACTGAACGGCGCCGGCTGGCTGATCACCGGCTGGGTGTTGATCACCACCGACAAATTGCCGTGCGCCACCGCGCAGTCGTCCACCGTCACGGCCTGGTTCATCACGATCGAGCCGGTACGCGCATTGAGGATGACCTTGGCGGCGGCCTTGGCGCGCGTGACCTCGATGTTCTCGATGCGGGCCATGAAGCCCACCCGCGCGCTCGGGGCCGCGGGCGTGCGCACCTGCACCACCCTGCCGTCCAGCGCGCTGGCTACGCCGCCGCCCATCGCGCGATTGATCGCCTCGACAACGCGCTCGGCCGTGCCGTAATCGGTTTCGCGCAGCTCCAGGTTCAGGATGCCGCCTTCGGGCTGGAACGCCGGCACGGCGCGCTCCACGATGCCGCCATTGGCAATGCGGCCCACCGCCAGCTGATTGACCTGCACCTTGCTGCCGTTGGCCGACGCGCCCGCGCCGCCCACCAGCATATTGCCCTGCGCGATCGCGTAGACCTGGCCGTCGGCGCCCTTGAGGGGCGTCATCAGCAAGGTGCCGCCACGCAGGCTCTTGGCATTGCCCATCGACGAGACCACCACGTCGAGCTGGCTGCCGGGCCGTGCGAACGGCGGCAGCGTGGCGGTGACCATCACCGCCGCCACGTTCTTGAGCTGCATGTTCTTGCCGGCCGGCAGGGTGATGCCGAGCTGCGAGAGCATGTTGGTCAGGCTCTGCGTGGTGAACGGCGTCTGCATGGTCTGGTCGCCGGTGTTATCCAGCCCCACCACGAGGCCATAGCCCACCAGCGGGTTGTCGCGCACGCCCTGGAAGTTAGCCAGGTTCTTCAGCCGTTCCGCGTGCGACGCGCCTGCTAGCAGGCCCAGCGTCAGCGCCAGGAAGAGAGCGCGGACGATGCGGCTGCGCGAGGCGGGGAACGAAGACAGGGACATGACGCGGTCAGTGATCAATACGGTGAAACATTGAGGAAGAAACGCTGCAGCCAGCCCATGTTCTGCGTTTCGTCGATATAGCCCTTGGCGGTGTACTCGATGCGCGCATCGGCCACCTGCGTGGACGGCACTGCGTTGTCGCCGGTGATCGTGCGCGGGTTGACCACCCCGGAGAAGCGGATGTATTCCGCGCCCTGGTTGATGGCCATCTGCTTTTCGCCGGAGACGATGAGGTTGCCGTTGGCCAGCACTTCCAGCACGGTCACGGTGATGGTGCCATTGAACGTGTTGGTGGCGCTGGCACCGCCGCTGGCCTTGAGCGCGTTGGCGCCGCTCATGGTTGCGTTCTGGGCGCTGCTGAACAGCCCGCCAAGCGCCCTGGGCACGGCATCGAAGGCCAGCGCGCTGTTGGACGTGCGGCTGGCATTGGTGCCGGAGTTCTTGCTGGCGTTGACGTTCTCGCTGATCACGATGGTGAGGATGTCGCCCACGTTGCGCGGCCGGCGATCCTCGAACAACGGATTGCCCGCGTACGACGACTGGTAGATCGATCCGCTTGCCGGCGCCAGCGCGCGCGGCTCTGCCCGCGCGGAGGTGGGCAGCTGGACCAGCGGCTCGCGCGGCATCATCGCGCAACCTGTCGCGAGGCAGCAAAGGGCAAGCGCGCCCAGGCGAGTCAGCGAGGCAATCATGATCATCCCAGCTGGGTGAGGCGCTGCAGCATCTGGTCGGAGGTCTGCACAGCCTTGCTGTTGATTTCGTAGGCGCGCTGGGTCTGGATCATGCTCACCAGCTCCTCGACCACGTTCACGTTGGACGCTTCGACGTAGTTCTGCTGGAGCGTGCCGGAGCCGTTCAGGCCGGGCACCGTGGTATTCGGCGCGCCCGACGCATCGGTCTGCACATACAGGTTTTCGCCGAGGCTCTCGAGGCCGGCCGGGTTCGCGAAGGTAGCCAGTTGCAGCTGGCCGACCTGCACGTTGGCGCTCGAACCGGGCTGGGTCACCGAGACCACGCCGTCGCGTGCAACCGTCAGCGCCGTGTAGTTGGCCGGCAGGGTGATGGCGGGCTGGATCACGAAACCGCTGGACGTCACCAGCTGGCCGTTCTGGTCGGTCTGGAACGAGCCATCGCGCGTGTAGGCGGTGGTGCCGTCAGGCATCGTGACCTGGAAGAAGCCCTGGCCGATCACGGCCACGTCCTTGCTGTTGCCGGTCTGCTGCGGATTGCCCTGGGTATGGATCCGCTCGGTAGCCACGGGGCGCACGCCGGTGCCCAGCTGCAGGCCGGACGGCAGCGTGGTCTGGTCCGAAGACAATGCGCCGGGCTGGCGCACGGTCTGGTACATCAGTTCCTCGAACACGGCACGCCCACGCTTGAAGCCGTTGGTGGAAACGTTGGCCAGGTTGTTCGAGATCACGTCCATCTGCGTCTGCTGCGCATCGAGGCCGGTCTTGGCAATCCAGAGAGAGCGGATCATGTTTGTCCTCACAAGGCTGCCGCGAGCCGCGGCAGCACATCAATTCAAAGTTCAGTTATTCGAGAGCAGTTGATTAGCGCGCTGATCGTTGGTGTCAGCGCCCTGGATCATCTTCATCTGCATTTCGAAGCGGCGGGCGTTGGCGATCATGTCGACCATCGCCTCGACCGGGTTGACGTTGCTGCCTTCGATCGCGCCGGAAATCACGCGGATATTGGCGTCAACCTGCAGCGGCTGCGCGCCGGGGCGCAGCCGGAACAGGCCATCGTCGCCTCGGGCGATCGAATCGGGCGGTGGATTCACCAGCCGCAGCTTGCCCACCTGGGCCAGGCCCGCGGAGGTCTCGCCAGGGCCGCGCGCGGTGATCGTGCCATCGCTGCCGATGGTGACCTGCGCGCCAGGCGGCACCGCGATCGGGCCGCCATCGCCCATCACCTGCAGGCCGGTGCTGGTAACCAGCTGCCCGTCCGCCGACACCTGCAGCGAACCGGCGCGGGTGTAGGCTTCCGTGCCGTCCGGTGCCTGCACCGTCAGCCAGCCGTTGCCCTGCAGCGCCACGTCCAGCGGGCGCTCCGTGTAGGTCAGCGGGCCGGCCTTGAAGTCGGCGCCAGGCGTGGACGCCAGCGTGAATGCGCGCGTTGGCGAGGCTTGCCCCACCACCGGCACCGCGCGGAACATGTTGACCTGCGCGCGGAAGCCCGGCGTGGAAGTATTGGCCAGGTTGTTGGACACCGCGGCCTGCTGGTCGAGCGTCTGCTTGGCCCCCGACAGGGCGGTATAGATCATGCGGTCCATGGCGTCCCTTTAGTTCCTGTCCGTGCGGCTCGTCTTGCCAACGCTGCGCATTACAGGTTGACCAGCGTCTGCATGACGGTGTCCTGCGCCTTGATGGTCTGCGCATTGGCCTGGTAGTTGCGCTGCGCGACGATCAGGCTGACCAGCTGGCCGGACAGGTCCACGTTGGATGCCTCCACCGCATTGGACTTGAGCGTGCCAAGGCTTCCGCCGGCCGCGCCGACCACGGCCTGGCCCGATGCGCCGGTCGCGGACCACACATTGTTGCCCTCCGGCTTCAGGCCCTGCACGTTGCCAAAGCCGGCCATCACGACCTGGCCCAGCGCCTGCGTCTGCTGGTTCGAATAGCTGCCAAGGATGGTGCCATCCGGCTGGATCGCGAAGCCGAGCAAGCTGCCCGCGGTATAGCCGTTCTGCACGGGCGGCTTGGTGTCGTTGGCGCCGGCGAACTGCGTCGTGCCGGTCAGGTCCATCGCGATGGCCAGGGGTGCCGCGCCGTTGGCAGCAGCGATGTTGATGGCGGTGGTAGCGCCGGCGGCCGGCGACTGCAGCGTGCCCTTCGAGTCGAATTTGAGCGTGACCGGCGCGCCAACCACATTGCCCGCCGCATCGGTCAGGTTCATCGTCCAGTCGGTGCCGCCGCCGCCCGCTGCCGGGAACGTGCCCGCGCCGGGCGTGCCCGTGGAGAAGTACGCGGTGAGCTGCTTGGCGTTGCCCAGCGAGTCATAGACAGTGACGCCGGAGCTGTAGTTGTACATGCTCGACGTCGGCAGCGCGGCCGGCGTGCTGGCGAACGGCGTGGTCGGTACCGTGCTGCCGGAGTTCAGGTTGAAGGAGATGCCGAGGGTAGTGGTCGCCTTGGCGGCCATGGTGGTGTTCGGCACCACCAGCGGCTGCGGCTGCACAGCGCCGCCGCCGGTCGTGCCAGCCGGGTAGCCGGTCAGTTTCAGGCCTTGCGCGTTGGTGATGCTGCCGTCCTGCTGGCGCTGGAACTGGCCATTGCGCGAGTAGAAGACCGAGCCCGAGGAATCGGTCAGCCGGAAGAAGCCATTGCCATTGGTAATGGCTACATCGAGCGCACTGCCGCTCGACTCGATATTGCCCTGGTTGAACGACTGCACCACCGAATTCACGGTCGTGCCCAAGCCGATCTTGGTGCCGGCATACACGTCGGCGAACTGCGCGGTCGATTGCTTGTAGCCGACCGTGTTGGCGTTGGCGATATTGTTGCCGATGACGTCCAGATTCGATGCGGCGGCATTGATGCCGCTTACCCCTTGACCGAAACCCATGATTTTCTCCTAGTTACCTGACATCCTGCCGGCGCGTCTCGCGCGTGGCCACGTGATTAAAGAATGCGGCGAACGCCGTCGACCGGCGCGGTGCGGCCGCCGCCGATGTCGACCAGCACGCCCGTGGAGTCGCCACTGATGCTGTTGACCTTGCCGTAGACCAGCGCGACCGGCGCGACATTCTTGCCGTTGGCGGTGGCAGTGACCTTGAAGCTGTAGTCGCCGTCGGCAACCGCCACGCCTGCGTCGTTCTTGCCGTCCCAGGCGATGTCGTGCACGCCGGCGGTCTGGCCCTTCATGTCGATGGTGCGCACCACGTTGCCGTCCTTGTCGAGCACGCTGACCGTGACCGCATCGGCGGTCGCCGGCAGGTCCACGCCGATCTGGCCCGGCACGCCGCTGGCCACCGTGGTGGCATTGCCCGGCACCATCACGGTGTGGCCGATCAGCGCAGCCGAATCCATCGCGCGGCTCGCGCTGACTTGCGACAGCAGCGAGTTCAGCGTGGTGTTCAAGGTCTGCATGCCGCTCACCTGGCTGATCTGCGCGAGCTGCGAGGTCAGCTGCGAGTTGTCCATCGGGTTAAGCGGATCCTGGTTGTTCATCTGCGTGACCAGCATCGTCAGGAAGCTGTTCTGCAGGTCGGCGGCGGAGGCGCTGCCGCTTTGCAGGGTATTGGCGATCCCGGCAGCGCTGGTGCTGCCGCTGGTGGAAGAGGTCGTGGTCATTGCGTATCCCGGTTTTACTGACCGATGGTCAGCGTCTTGAGCATCATGTTCTTGGCGGTGTTGAGGACTTCCACGTTGGCCTGGTAGGAACGCGAGGCCGAGATCATGTTGACCATCTCCTCCACCGGGTTGACGTTTGGCATCGTGACGTAGCCGTCGGCATTGGCCAGCGGATGCGTGGGGTTGTGCACCATGCGCGGGGGCGACGGATCTTCCATCACGCCCTCCACCTGCACGCCGCCCACGTCGTTCTGGCCCGGGGTGGCGGCAAGGCCGAACACCACTTGCTTGGCGCGGTAAGGCTGGCCGTTGGGGCCGACCGCACTGTCGGCATTGGCCAGGTTGGACGCGGTCACGTTCATGCGCTGCGACTGCGCGGCCATGGCCGAGCCGGCGACTTCGAAGATGTTCATTGCTGGCATGGCGTGCTCACTGCTGGATGGCCGACAGCATGGTCTTGATCTTGGCGCTCATCACGGTCAGCCCGGACTCGAAGTGCACCGCATTGTCGGCAAAGGCGACGCGCTCGGTGTCCATCTCGACGGTATTGCCATCGATGCTCGACTGCATCGGGATGCGGTAGTCGAGTTGCATCTTGTCGGCGAACGCAGACGTCACGCCCGGCAAGTGGCGCACCGAGGTGGTGGACAGCGACACGCCTTCGGCTTGCTTTCCGCGCTCGACGCTTTGCGCCAGCGTGCTGGAGAAATCGAAGTCGCGCGCCTTGTAGCCGGGTGTGTCGGCGTGGGCGATATTGGAGGCAATCACCGATTGCCGCTGGGTCCGCAAGCTCAGCGCTTCTTGTTGGAAGCGCAACGCCGCATCGAGTCTGTCAATCATGTCTGTGTCTCGCTGGAGGGGGAGAGCAACGAAGGTCGACCTTCTTCAGGTGTGCCATCTTAGGGGCGGCCCCGTCATGCCAATCGCACGAATAGGGCAAAGAAAACCGCGCATTTCGACTCGAGCAAGAACGCGGGGCTGCCTACAATAGGACCCGTTGACACGCACGCGGCACCCGCTTTCGCGGTGCGGCCCGCGTCGTTTCCTTGCCTGGATGTACACATGAACCCTCGTTTCCGCGCCACCGCGGCGCGCGCCCTGCTCTGCGTGCTGGCCGCTGGCGGCACGCTGGCCGGCAGCGCCGGCGCGGCGCCGCCCTCGCCGTATCCCGAAGACCCGGTGCGCGCCGCGGTCGAACAATTCCTTGAGCGCCAGACTGCCGGCCTGCCCGGCAAGGCCACCATCCAGGTGGTGCCGCCCTCGGGCGGGCGCGCGCCGGATTGCCCGTTGCCCGAGCCGTTCCTGCCACCGGGCGCGTCTCCCTGGGGCCGGGTCTCGGTCGGCGTGCGCTGCGCCGGCGAACGTCCCTGGACCCGCTACGTGCAAGCGCGCGTGTCGGTGGTGGCCGACTACTATGTGGCCGGGCGCAACCTGATGCCCGGCGAGGCCATCGATGCGGCCGACATGGAAGTCCGCCAGGGCGACCTGGCATCGCTGCCGCGCGCGGTGGTGACGGATCCCGCCCAGGTGAGCGGCGCGGTGGCGGCCAACCGCATCGCGGCGGGTTCCCCGATGCGGATGGATCTGCTGAAGAAAGCCATTGCCGTACGCCAGGGCCAGAACGTGACTGTGCTGGTGGAAGGCGATTCGTTCCAGCTCAGCAGCGAAGGCAAGGTCATGGCCGAGGCCGCGGTGGGCAACAACGTCCAGGTGCGCCTCAAGAGCGGTCAGGTGGTCAATGCGCTGGTGCGCAACGGTGACACGGTGGTGCTGCAGCAATAGGGAGTCGGGACGGCGACGCCTGGAGTTGCGCATGCGTCTCATGGGTCGGCTCATGAGACAATACCGCGCGCTCCGGGGCCGGAAAAACGGCGCCGCGGCGCCGCAATTCGACCTAAAGTTTCGCCCGAAGCATCCGATAAGCCAAAGGTACCCAGCAAGGAATCATCGTGAAGATCAATCAGACCACCTCGTCGAGGCCGAGCGACGCCATCGACGGCGCCGTGCGCAGCGTGGCCGGCGCCCCCGGATCGACGGCTGCCCCGGAGACGTCCAGCGTACGCGTCAGCAGCCCCCTGTCGGCCCAGGTGCGCGAGATCGGCGCGCGCATGGTAGAAGACCATGACGACGATATCGACACCGCCAAGGTCGAAGAGATCCGCCAGGCCATCTCCGAAGGCCGCATCAAGATCGACCCAAGCAAGATCGCCGACGGCCTGCTCGCGTCCCTGCGCGAACTCAGCGGCGGCGCCTGACACCGCGGCTTGCTACGGGCCGCATCGCCAACCCCACCCCAAGATAGGCAAGCCATGAGCCAGTCCCTGATCCAGAACCTGCGCCGCGAAACCGAGCTCGCGCAGGAGTTCGCCACCGTGCTGGGCGAAGAAAGAAGCCTGATCAAGGCCGGCGATTACCAGGCCCTTGCCGGGGTGCTGGAACGCAAGGTCGAACTGGCCGGATTGCTGGGCGCGCTGACGCGCACGCGCGAGGCGCAGATGGGCGCCATGGGAATTCGCACCGGCGCGGGCGGCCAGCTGTTCGGGCGCCAGATCGATCCATCGGTGGAAGCCGCATGGCGGACGCTGGTGTTTGCGGCACGCGCTGCAAGCGACGCCAATGCGCTGAATGCCGCGGTTGTGGATGCGCACCTCGAGTTCACCGAGGAAGCGATTCTGGCGTTGCGGCAACGGGGTGACAACACGACGCTGTATGGGCGCGACGGGCGCGCGCAGACCGGGCCGCAAGGGGTCAGTCTGGCGACTGGTTGAATGGGGTAGCGGTTGAGCTGGGTAGTTTGTGGCATCTCGTTCTTGCGAGTGCCCGCCCTCTCCCCCGGCCCCTCTCCCACAAGTGGGAGAGGGGAGCAAACCAGCTGGGGGGAATTGGCCAACGCCTCGGTTTAGCCGTGTGACCCGCCCCCCAGGCGGGGAACACCCAAGCGCGATGCGAAGCGAGCCGTAAAGGTTTGAATCTCCCGTTATGCGGCGCCGCATCCGGGTCGCCTTCTTTGCCTACTTTCTTGGCGAGACAAGAAAGTAGGTCGCCGCCCCGCAGGGGTGGTGAAACTGCAGTTGAAGTTGCAGTTAAGCAGTTGCGGTTAAGCAGTTGCGGTTGCGGCTAAGCACCCCCCCTCACCGAAACCCAACCGTAACCTCATTAGCCTGCCCAATCAAAACCGGCGTCAACGCCCCCTTCCCCGGCACCTGAAAGGCAAACACAAAGCCCTTGGCAGCGTCATCCCCGCTAAACGCCTCGGTCAGCCCCTCAGCCCCCGAAAGCAATACACACCGTTGCGCATTGCATAGGTAAGCCTGCAGTGCATTCGGCGGCGTACGCGAGAAGCTATAGCGCCACCGCACTGTCGTGATTGCGCCCTGCGCCTGCGGCAGATAGCCGGTCGGTGAAATCGGGACGGAAACGGTACGCAGGCCTTTGCTGTATAGCGCAGGCCCGTTCACCGAAGCCGACCAGCTATGCAACGCCTGCCCGCCAGGCGCTGCCAGTGCCGGGCAGCACGCCACGGCGAGCGTCAACGCGGCGAAGCGCTTGGGCCAGTGGCTCACAGCAACCCGCGCAACTGCGAACGCAGCCGTGTGATCGCCTGGCTACGGATCTGGCACACGCGCGACTCGGTGACTTCCAGCACCGCGCCGATTTCCCGCAGGTTCAGCTCCTGGTCATAGCACAGCGACAGCACCAGCTTCTCCCGCTCGGGCAGGCGCTCGATGGCGCGGATCAGCGCTTCGCGCATGCCGCTCTCCATCAGCACCGTGAGCGGGTTGCCGTCATCGCTCACGCTCAGGTGCCGGTCCAGGAAGTCCTCTTCGCCGGAGCGCTCGAAGTCTTCATAGTGCAGCAGCTGGCAGCCATAGACCTCGTTGAGCAGCGTCTGGTATTCGTCCAGCGGCAGCTCCAGTTCCTGGGCCACTTCGGAATCGAGCGGCGCACGGCCCAGCGTTTGCTCCAGGCCGCGCACGGTGCGCTCGATCCGCCGCGTGAACTGGCGCAGGCTGCGCGACTGCCAGTCGTTGGCGCGCACCTCGTCGAGCATGGCGCCGCGAATGCGCTGGCTGGCGTAGGTCTCGAAACGCGCACCGTGGGTGTCTTCATAGCGCTTGGCGGCGTCGAGCAGGCCGATCATGCCGGCCTGGATCAAGTCATCGAGCTGCACGCTGGCAGGCAGCTTGGCCGCCAGTTGCAAGGCGATGCGACGCACCAGCGACGCATGCGCCGTCACGGTATCAGTCTGTTCGAGCTTTCCCTGAATCGTATACATGGTGGAATTCTCGTGAGTCCTAGCTTGCAGGTCCCGGCGCTTAAGCCAGGGCCGTGGCCGTCGGCGCCATTGGCGCCGACAGGGTTGAACGGGGATCGGAGGACATTGGCCAGCTGGCAATGCCTGTGGCAATTCGGCGCAATGCGGCGGTGGCGGGCGCGGCCGGGAAGGCCTCGACCACGCAACGGCCCAATGCGGTACTGCGCTCGACCAGCGGATCGTGCGGCAGGCTGCCCGCGGGGCTGGCCTCGACGCCAAGGTACTGGCTGGCGGTACGGGCCAGGTTGCCCAGCACCGCACTGGCGGCAGCGTCCCCGGCGGCGGCGTTGATCACCAGGTGGAAACGCCGGCAGGCGTACAGGTGATTGAGCTGCTTGATGCAAGCGTATGCGGCCTTGATCGAGGCCGGCTCCGCGCGCAGCACCACGATGAGGTTGTGCGCCGCGCCAGCCATTTGCGACAAGCCGCCATCCGCATCGCTGCGGGCATCGCTGAGCACGGTGCGAAACGACTTGAGCAACTGCAGGTCGCCATTGGCCTGGGGGCTGCCCGGCAGCACGGCAACGGTGCCGGCGGGACGCTTGCCGAGCGCTGCGTCGAGCGTCACCGCGCCTCCCAGCACCGCGGCCAGGGTGCCTTCCGGCATGGCGCCGGCAAGCCGGGTGGCGCGGGCGCCGAAGCGGTCCTCATCGACGAGCAGCACGCGTTCGCCTTGCAGGGCAAGGGCGTTGGCCAGCCCCAGTGCCACCGTGGTGGCCCCGGCACCGGCATCGCTTGCGACCACGGCAATGCGGCGCGTGGCGCGTGGCGCCAACATGCGCCGCAGGCTTTCCGCCTGGTCGGTTGCGAGTGAATTCACGGCTTATTCTCCCTGCGCCAGCGTCTCGAACACGCGGCTTGCGCTCATGCGCGCCTCGAGCTGGCCCCCGGCGACGCCCAGTTGGAACGTCTGCTCCGGCGCTTCCTGAACGGCGGGCTGCGTGGCGCGGCCGCTGCGGGCGGGATAGTTTTCCAGCACGTCGAGCAAGGCCAGCAAACGGCCGATGCCTTCGACCAGCACAGCGGCGCCGCAAGCCTGGCGAGCCGGCGCGCGGCCGGTCAGCCGCGCCAGGAATGCAGCGACCGAATCATCGCAGGCCTGCTCGAGGCGCAGCGCGGCCACACCCATCTGCAGCGCGAGCAAGCGGGCGCAGGCCTGCGCTTCGGCCTGTGCGGGTTCATTGCCGCCGTCGCCTTGGCCCAGGTGGTCCAGCGCATGGCGCAGCGTGCGCAGTTGCGCTTCGCCGGCTTCGGCCCAGCGGGCCCAGCGTGCTAGTTGCGCGCCCTCGGCCGACAGCGCCGGGTCGCACAGCAGGTAGTGCACGGCGAGCGTCTGGCCGTTCTCGCGGTCGACCACGCGCGACACCAGCAAGCCGGCATCGGTGCCGCCCTCGGCGGCGGAGCGGGCGCCGCGGGCCTGGCCTTCGAGCACGCGCACCGGGCATTGCGCGATCCACTGCACCGCATCGCGGCCGCGATAGTCCATGTCATGCACGGCGTGGAAGGTCAGCGTCTCGGCCAGCGCATCGAGCTTGACGGCGGCACCGCCGCTGGCCACGCGGGTGGTCTTGCGTGCGGTAGCCAGCCAGCGCTCGCCAGCTTGCTGCCAGCGTGCCAGCACGGGGGCGGCAGGCATGGCGTCGAGTACGTTGACCACGGTACGGGCGGCGGCGATGGCGGCGCACAGCGTGGCGGCATCGGCTTCCCATCCGCCCTGGCCGCCTTGCAGCGCCGGGCCGGTGCGGCCTGCGGGTGCGGCAGCGGCCGCCAGCGGCAGGCCGTCGCGGTCCGCCAGGAACAGCGTGTGCTGCCATGGGCGCGGCGCGCGCCGTCCCGCCACCGGTGCGGCCACCGTTGCGCTCAGCGACAGCACGAAGCGGTCGCAATGGCGGGCGAGGTCGCGGCAGGCGGCCTCGCGCACTTGCTGCGCCATCAGGCGCGGCGAGGGTGCGCTCTCATTGCGTTGCTGCCACAGCGAGCGGACCAGTTCAAAGCTATAGCTGCCAGCGTTCAGTTGCTCCACGCAATCGCCCACCGCGTTGGCGCTGTCGGCGAGCGAGCGCAGCATGCCGTCGGCGCCGCCTGGGCTGGCCGCGCGCGCGGCTTCGCTGTCGTCCTGCGCGGGCATGGCGCGGCGCGCGGCTTCCGCGTCGGCAAACACCGAGCCGCGGCGCGGCGTCTGGAAGGCGCGCTCGACAAGGGCCGCGCCGTTGGCGAGCTCAAGGTGCTCGGGCACGCGCTGGCCGGTGGAAGCGTAGTACACCGGCAAGCGGTGGCGGATCACCACGTCGAGCACGGAGCCCAGGTGCGTGGCCTCATCCAGCTTGCTGACGATGCAGCCGTCGATGCCGCCGTCGGGCGTGGCATCGTGACGGTAGGCGTGGACGACTTCGTTGAGCGTGTCGCCGTGGCTGGCGCCGTTGAGCAGCAGGATGCGCTGCACCGGCGCCTGCACGCCGGCCAGCATGGCGATCTGCTCGGACAGGTTGCGGTCGCGCTGGCTCATGCCCACGGTGTCGATGATCACCAGGTGCTTCTCGGTCAGCGCCGCCAGCGCGAAGCGCAGGTCGGCCGCGTCCTTGACCGCATGCACGGGCACGCCAAGGATGTCGCCATAGATGCGCAATTGCTCGTGCGCGCCAATCCGGAACGTGTCGGTGGTCAGGAGCGCCAGGCGTTCCGGGCCGTGCTTGAGCACGAAGCGCGCGGCCAGCTTGGCGGTGGTGGTGGTCTTGCCCACGCCGGTGGGGCCCACCAGCGCCAGCACGCCGCCCTGGGCGAAGAGCGCATCTTCGTCGTTCAGCACCGGCACCTTGCGCGCAAGCTCCTGGCGGATCCAGGTCATGGCGGCGGGCCGGTCATGGCCCAGCGGCAAGTGACCCAGCAGCGAACGGGCGAGCTGCCCGGAGAAGCCAGCGGTCACTAACCAGGTAAACAGCGAATCGCGCAACGGGTCTCCGCCGATCGACGGCAGGCTGTGCGTGCCCACGCCGGAGAACTGGCGCTCCATCATGGCGCGCATGGTCTGCAGCTCGCCGCGCAAGTCGCCAAGGGCGCCGTCGACGGCGACCGCGGCAGCCGGCGGCGGCGTGAACACGGGCGCGTTGCTGGAGATGGCGCCGAGATCGGTGTCGCGCATCGCGACAATCTCCACCCCCCCTTCGACGGTGCGGTTGGACAGCACCACGGCATCCGGCCCCATCGCCTCGCGCACCTGGCGCAAGGCCTCGCGGCCATTGGCCGCCACGAATTTAGCTACGCTCATTTTGCGAAACCCCTCACGCTGTGCCACCGATCATGGCGGTGATCCTGATATTTCGGTTGTCCGGCACCTCGGCATGCGAGAGCACCTTGAGTTGCGGCATGGTCCGGCGCAGGAAGCGCGCCAGCAACGGGCGCAGCGGATGCGGCACCAGCAGCACCGGATCCAGCCCCAGCTGTTCTTGCCTGGTCACCGCGCCGTGCGTCTGCTGCAGCAGCGCATCGGCCAGGCCCGGCTCGATGCCGCCGCCGTTAGTGAGCGCCTGTGACAGCACGCGTTCCAAGCCAGCGTCAAGGCCGATGACCTGGAGGTCGGCGCCGTTGGGGAACCACTGCTGGGTGATGGCGCGGCCCAGCGCCATGCGCACCAGCGAGGTGAGCTCGTTGGGATCGCTGACCTTGGGCGCGTGCTCGGCCACCACGTCCAGCACGGTGCGCATGTCGCGGATCGGCACGCTTTCGTCCAGCAGGTTCTGCAGGATCTTTTGCAGCGCGGTGAGCGTGATGACCTTGGGAACCAGGTCTTCGGTGAGCTTGGGAGATTCCTTGGCGATGCGGTCGAGCAGCGCCTGCACTTCCTGGCGGCCAAGCAACTCGGCCGCGTGTATGTGGATCAGGTGGTTGAGGTGAGTCGCCACTACCGTGCTTGCGTCCACCACGGTGTAGCCGTAGGTCTGTGCCTGCTCCTTGAGGCCGCTCTCGATCCACACCGCGGGCAGGCCGAAGGCCGGGTCCTGGCTGGGCGTGCCCGGCAGCGCGCCGGACACCTGGCCGGGGTTGATCGCCATCCACTGCCCGGGCGCGGCTTCGCCGCGGCCGATCTCCACGCCCTTGAGCGTGATGCGGTAGGCGTTGGGCTTGAGCTCCAGGTTGTCGCGGATATGCACCACGGGCACCAGGAAGCCGATCTCCTGCGCCACCTTCTTGCGGATGCTCTTGATGCGCCCGAGGAGCTCGCCGTTCTGCGCGCGGTCCACCAGCGGGATCAGGCGATAGCCCACTTCCATGCCGAGCGGATCGACCAGGGTGACATCGTCCCAGCTGGCTTCGGTCGATTCAGGCGCCACTGTGGGGGTACGGTCCTCGCGCTTCTTTTCCTGCGCCTGCGCCACGTCGCGGCGTGCCACGTAGCGGCCGAACCACACCAGCGCGCCGGCAAAGGCCAGGAAGGCGAAGTGCGGCATGCCCGGGATGATGCCCATCATGCCAATGATGGCGCCGGTCAGGTAGAGCACGCGCGGATTGGAGAACAGCTGGCCGGTCAGCTGCTGGCCCACGTCCTGCTCATTGGAGACCCGCGAGACGATCACACCCGCGGCGGTGGAAATCACCAGCGCCGGGATCTGCGCGACCAGGCCATCGCCGATGGTCAGCAGCGTGTAGTTGCGCACCGCGGTGGCGAAGTCCAGGTCATGCTGCACCATGCCCACCACCATGCCGGCGCCGACGTTGATGAACATGATCATCAGACCCGCCACGGCATCGCCGCGCACGAACTTGCTGGCGCCGTCCATCGCGCCGTAGAAGTCCGATTCCTGCGAGACCTCGGCACGACGCTTCTTGGCGCCGTCTTCATTGATCAGGCCGGCGTTGAGGTCGGCGTCGATCGCCATCTGCTTGCCGGGCATGGCGTCGAGCATGAAGCGCGCGCCAACTTCGGCGATACGCCCCGCGCCCTTGGTGATGACCATGAAGTTGATCACCACCAGGATCGCGAACACCACGATGCCCACCGCGAAGTTGCCGCCGACCAGGAAGTGGCCGAAGGCCTCGATCACCTTGCCCGCGGCATCCGGCCCGGTGTGCCCTTCCATCAGCACGACCCGGGTCGAGGCCACGTTGAGCGACAGCCGCAGCAGCGTGGTGAACAGCAGCACCGCCGGGAAGGCGGCGAAGTCCAGCGCCTTCTGGGTGTACATGCCCACCAGCAGCACCATGATCGACAGGGCGATGTTGAACGTGAACAGCAGATCCAGGATAAAGGGCGGCAGCGGCAGGATCATCATGCCGAGGATCATGATGATCAGCAACGGGCCGGCCAGGGCCTTCATCTGCCCGCCTGTCTGGCCCCCCGGCAGTTTGAACAGCGAGGTCAATGCGTTCATGCTTGGCTTTCCGGTACGGCTAACTCGTCAGGCACCAGCAGATCGGAGGGTGCCGCCGGATGCGGGCCGCTGCTGTGGTGCCAGTGCTTCAGTTGATAGACCCAGGCCAGGACTTCGGCCACGGAGGTGTACAGGCCGGCAGGGATTTCCCTGCCCAGCTCGACGTGACGATGCAGCGCGCGCGCCAGCGGCGGCGCGGACAGCAACGGCACGCCGTTCTCGACGGCAATCTCGCGAATGCGCGCGGCAATCGCGTCACTGCCCTTGGCGACCACGCGCGGCGCGCTCATGCGGCCTTCTTCGTAGCGCAGCGCCACGGCGAAGTGGGTGGGGTTGGTGACCACCACATCCGCCTTGGGCACTTCGGACATCATGCGGCGCTTGGCCATGGCACGTTGCTGCTGGCGGATGCGCGCCTTGATGTGCGGGTCGCCATCGCTGTCCTTGTGCTCCTGCTTGACCTCTTCCTTGGTCATGCGCAGCTTCTTGTAGAAGGTCCAGTACTGCCAGGGCACGTCGAGCGCGGCCACCAGCACCAGCGAACCCGCCACCATCGCGGTGCCGCTCAGCACCATCTCCAGCATGTGCAGCAGCGCTTCGTGGATCGGCGCGCTCATCAGCGCGATGGCCTCGGGCAACCGCCGCCACAACACCCAGCCGGCCACGCTGCCAACCAGCAGCGCCTTGGCAATGGCCTTGGTCAGCTCCACCAGCGACTGCGAGGAGAACAACCGGCCCAGCCCCTTGAGCGGCGAGAGGCGGGAGAAATCCGGGGCGAAGGACTTGGCGGAGAACATCCAGCCGCCCAGCAGCATGGGGCCGGCCAGCGCTGCCGCGCCAAAGAACAGCAGCAGCGGCAGGAAGGCCAGCAGGCCCTCCCAGACCGCGATGCCAAAGCGCGACATCATGCGCGTGGTGTCGAAGGCAATCGCCGGCTCGAAAGCCAGGCTGGCGTGCAACACGGCATCGAGCTTGTTGGCAAGCGTGCCGCCCAGCGTCGACAGGCCCACTACGCCACTCATCAGCATGATCAGCGTGGCGAGCTCGCGCGAACGCACGACCTGCCCCTCTTCGCGCGCCTTTTCCAGGCGCCGCGCTGAGGCAGGTTCGGTTTTCTCGAGATCGCTTTCTTCGGACATGGCCGCTCCGTTACGAAGCGGCATGCGGCCGTTCGTCAGGATCGATTATCGGAGCGGAAACCGGCGGGCATTAGCCGGAATAGGACTGGGATTCTGGCGCTGTTTGCGCGATGGCGGCGCTTGGGCGGGGCGCGCGGCGCACGCGGGAGGGCCGGCATGCGCGATGCGCAGCCCTCGCCTTGGCGGCGGGGGCGCTCCGGCAGTGCACCCCGGGGAAGGGGCGCACGCGGGACGGCGCGGCGCCGCTAGCGGCGCCGCGGTCCGTGCCTGGCGATCAGAAGCCCAGGCTGGCGAGCAGGTCGTCGACCTGTGACTGGTCCGAGACCACGTCGGCCTTGCCTTCGGGGTTCACCTGCGGCCCGTTCATCAACGTGGCCGGCGCTTCCACGCGGCGATCGGCCGGGACATTGTCGATCAGCACCTGCAGCAGTTCCTGCTCCAGGGAGTGGATCATGTCCATCATCTTCTTGATGACCTGGCCGGTCAGGTCCTGGAAGTCCTGCGCCATCATGATGTCGAGCAGGTGGCTGCCGGTGGCGCGGGCCTGCTGCGGCACGTCCGTCAGGAAGGCGCGGGTGTCGAGCACGAGCTCGCGCGCGTCTCCCAGCTCCACCGGCGTTTCGAACCAGGCTTCCCAGCGCTTGTCGAGCGCCTCGGCCTGCTTCTCCATGCCGGACTGGATCGGCTGCGCCAGCTCCACCGCGGTCAGCGTGCGCTCGGCAGCCTGCTCGGTCATGGAGGCGATATAGCTCAGGCGGTCACGCGCGTCGGGGATGGCCTGCGCGGCGCGCTCGATTTCCTTGTCGAGCCCCAATTCGCGCATGTTGTCGCGCAGCATCCGTGTCAGGGCGCCAATGCGCTGGAACAGCTGCTCGGCAGATTCGTTGCTTAGCGTCGGAGTCGTCGACATATCGCCCACCTTATGCCCCTTCCTTCGCCAGCTTCTCGAAGATCTTGGTAATCTTCTCGTCGAGCGTCGCGGCCGTGAACGGCTTGACCACATAGCCGTTCGCGCCGGCCTGTGCCGCGGCGATGATGTTTTCCTTCTTGGCCTCGGCCGTCACCATCAGTACCGGCAGCTTGGCGAGCGCCCCTTCGGCGCGAATCGCCTGCAGCATGCTCAGGCCGTCCATGTTCGGCATGTTCCAGTCGGAAATGACGAACTGGAAGCTGCCGTCCTTGACTTTGTCCAGGCCCGCGGCGCCGTCTTCGGCTTCCTCGACGTTGGCAAAGCCCAGTTCCTTAAGCAGGTTGCGGATGATGCGACGCATGGTGGGGAAGTCATCGACCACCAGGATCTTCATGTTCTTGTCCACTCTAACGGCTCCAATACAGTTGTGGAAAGTTGCTGCAATACTTGCGCTGGCCCCGCCGGTATGCGGCCGGGCCAGCGCTTGTGCCCTGTCAAACTCGCTGCGCGCGTGTCCCGAAGGTGGCCAGGCGTGCCATCACGCGCTGGCTCATCGCGTGCAGCGGTACTACCTCATGCACCCCGCCGGCGGCAATCGCCTCCTTGGGCATGCCGAATACGATGCAACTGCTCTCGTCCTGCGCCAGGTTATAAGCACCGGCCTCGCGCATGCGCAGCATGCCTTGCGCCCCGTCCTTGCCCATGCCCGTCAGCATCACGCCGATGGCATTCTTGCCGGCATGCCTGGCGGCCGAGTCGAACAGCACTTCCACCGACGGCCGGTGGCGGTTGACCGCCGGCTCCTGCGACAGGTGGGCCACATAGTTGGCCCCGCTGCGCGCGAGCAGCAGGTGCGAGTCTCCCGGGGCGATATAAGCGTAGCCGGGCAACACGCGCTCGCCGTGCTCCGCTTCCTTGACCGTGATCCGGCACAGGCCGTCCAGGCGCTGCGCGAACGAACGCGTGAAGCCGGCTGGCATATGCTGGACGATCAGCACGGCGGGGCAATCGGGCGGCATCGGCATCAGGAATTCCTTGATGGCCTCGGTGCCGCCGGTGGACGCCCCCACGATGATCAGCTTTTCCGTGGACAGCAACGGGCTGCGCAGCATCGGGGCCGCCGGCGCTGCCGCTTCCCCGCTGGCGGGTGCGTTGCTGCGGATGCGTGCGCGCGACGCGGCGCGGATCTTGTCGGCGATGGTGTCGGTGTAATCCATCAGGCCGTCGCGGATGCCGAGCTTGGGCTTGGTGACGAAATCCACCGCGCCGAGTTCCAGCGCGCGCATCGTGATTTCCGAGCCGCGCTCGGTCAGCGACGATACCATCAGCACCGGCATCGGGCGCAGGCGCATCAGCCGCTCGAGAAAATCCAGCCCGTCCATGCGCGGCATTTCCACGTCCAGCGTCAGTACATCCGGATTCAGGCGCTTGATCAGGTCGCGCGCCACCAGCGGATCGGGGGCAGTGCCTACCACCTCCATATCGCTCTGGCTGTTGATGATCTCCGTCATCAGGCTGCGTATCAGCGCGGAGTCGTCCACGCACAATACCTTGATCTTGGCCGCAGTCATGTCTGGAAAAAGTCCTTGTCGTATCAGGAAACGGCAGCCGATGGTGCACGCCGTGAAAACAGTTCCGCGCCGCCCTGTGCGGGCGTCGTCGCGGAGTTGGCAATGGCGCGTGCCAGCGCGCGTTCGTTGCGCTCGACCACCACCTGGTCGTCCTGGCGCGTGAGCCGGCGCACCAGCGCCAGCCCGGTAAGCGGGAAATAGCTGACCCGGCGCGCATGCGGGCCGCGCAGGTCTTGCGCGGCCAGCCGGATCCCTTCGGTCTTCAGGTAACGGATCACGAACTCCGCATTGCGGTCGCCGATGTTGAGCGTGGTCATGTTGGCCAGCACCGCGCCGCCGCCAAACACCTTGGCTTCGAGCCGCTCGCGCCGCGCGCCCATCTTCAGCAGTTCGTTGACCAGCACTTCCAGCGCGTAGCAGCCGTAGCGCATCGACGCGGACAGCAGCCGGTCGGCGCCCACGCCATCGTCATCCGGCAGCATGAAATGGTTCATGCCCCCTACCCCGGCCGTCTCATCGCGGATGCATGCCGCTACGCACGAACCGAGCACCGTGGTCAGCACCACGTCTTCGCGGGTCACGTAATACTCGTTGGGCAGCAGCTTGATGGCTTGCTTGCCGAATTCACGGTCGAAGTAACTGCGGGTGGCGATCGCCTCCGGCAATTGGGGCGTGCGCATCACGATCCTCCCAGCCGGGCCGACTGCGGCGCCAGTTCATAGACAGTCTGCCCGCGCAGCTGGAAGGCACGCGTCACGTAGGAGAAATTCTCGGAGTGGCCCGCGAACAGCAGCCCGTGCGGCTTGAGCAGCGGCACGAAGCGCTCCAGGATCTTGCCCTGGGTAGGCTTGTCGAAATAGATCATCACGTTGCGGCAGAAGATCGCGTCGAACTTCTCGCGAATCCCCCAGTCCGGCGCCAGCAGGTTCAGCGGCTCGAAACTGATGGTGCCCGCCAGTTCCGGCTTGACCTTGACCGCGCCGGCGCGCTGGCCGGTGCCCTTGAGAAAGAAGCGCTTGAGCCGCTCCGGCGAGAGCTTGCTCACCTGCTCGGCCGTATAGACACCGGAGCGGGCCTTGGCCAGCACCTGGGTGTCGATATCGGTGGCCAGCACGGTGGCGGCGCGCTCGCCGAGCGCTTCGGCCAGCGTGATGGCGATCGAGTAGGGCTCCTCGCCGGTGGACGCGGCCGAGCACCATACCGAGTAGGGCCGGCCGGTCTTCTTGGCGTGCTCCGCCAGCAAGGGGAAGTGATGGGCTTCGCGGAAGAACGACGTCAGGTTGGTGGTGAGCGCGTTGGTAAAGAACTCCCACTCGTCCGAGCCGTCATCGGCGTCCAGCATCGCCAGGTAAGTGCCGAAATCGACCAGCTGCAGCGTGCGCAGGCGTCGCGCCAGCCGGCTGTACACCATCTCTCGCTTGTGGCTGCCAAGCGAGATGCCCGCGCGGCGATGAATCATCGCGCGGATCTTCTCGAAGTCCCGCTCGGTCAGCAGGAAGTCACGCGGCTCGTCGCGCCGCAGGGAAGCGGGCTGCGCCGATTGCGGGCCGGCGGCAAAGGCGGTTGGGCGAGGCTGCGTCATGTGTTGCGGGGCTTTTGGCCGTGGTCTTGCTGGGGCTTGCTTTGGCGAACTCAGGCGGATCCGGTCGGGATCAGGCGAGCTCGGCTTCGACCAGTTCCATTTCGGCACTGGTCATCAGCTTCTCGATGTCGATCAGGATCAGCATGCGGCCGTCGACAGTGCCAAGGCCGGTCAGGTGATCGTTGGAAACCGAGACGCCGAACTCCGGCGCCGGCTTGATGGCTTCGCCGGTCAGGGTCAGCACGTCCGATACGCCATCCACCACGATGCCAACCACACGGCCGGCGATATTGAGGATGATGACCACGGTCTGGTGGTCATAGCGCACGTTGCCCAGGCGGAACTTGAGGCGCAGGTCCACGATCGGCACGATCACGCCGCGCAGATTGGTCACGCCCTTGATGAAGTCAGGCGCATTCGCCAGGCGGGTCACGGCGTCGTAGCCGCGGATCTCCTGCACCTTGAGAATGTCGATGCCATACTCTTCGCTTCCCAGCGTGAAAACCAGGAACTCCTGCCCAGAAGCTTCGCTCCCGGGGGTATCGATGTGTCCGATGCCGGCCATGATGTCTTGTTCTCCTGAGCGTTAAGCAAGCGCCGGGTCTTGGCGGCGCACTCCGGTGCGCTGCAGCGCGCCGACGTCCACGATCAGTGCCACGCTGCCGTCGCCAAGGATGGTGGCGGCGGAAATGCAAGGCACCTTGCGGTAGTTGGTTTCGAGATTCTTCAGCACGACCTGGTGCTGGCCGATCAATTGGTCCACCAGCAGCGCGAAGCGCTTGCCTTCGGCCTGCAGGATCACGGCGATGCCCTGGGTCGGCTCGTGCACGGCTTCGGCCACGTTGAACACGCGGTGCAGTTCCAGCAGCGGGAGGTACTCGCCGCGCACATGCATCACGCGGTCGTTGTTGGCGGCCGTGTGCACGTCTTCCGGCTTGGGCTGCAGCGACTCCATCACGCAGTTCAGCGGCAGGATGAAGGTCTCGGCGCCCACCTTGACGGACATGCCGTCCAGGATCGCCAGCGTCAGCGGCAGCACGATGCGGGTGGTGGTGCCCTGGCCGGGACGCGAGGTAACCTCGACGTGGCCGCCCATTTCCTGGATGTTCCGCTTGACCACGTCCATGCCCACGCCGCGGCCGGACAGGTCGGTCACCGCTTCGGCAGTGGAGAAGCCTGGCGCGAAGATCAGTTGCCAGACTTCATCGTCGCTGATGTTCTCTGACACCGGCAGGCCATTCTGCAGCGCCTTGGCGAGGATCTTGTCGCGGCGCAAGCCACCGCCGTCGTCGCTCACTTCAATGACGATGTTGCCGCCGTGGTGCTGGGCCGACAGGATCAGCTGCCCGGTGGGTTCCTTGCCCGCGGCAACGCGCAAGTCCGGTGTCTCGATGCCGTGGTCCAGGCTGTTGCGCACCAGGTGGGTCAGCGGGTCGATGATGCGTTCGATCAGGCTCTTGTCGAGCTCGGTGGCCTTGCCGAAGGTAATCAGGTCGATCTGCTTGCCCAGCTTGCCGGCCAGGTCGCGCACCAGGCGCGGGAAGCGCGAGAAGACGTAGTCCATCGGCATCATGCGGATCGACATCACCGCTTCCTGCAGGTCGCGCGCATTGCGCTCGAGCTGGCCCATGCCGGAGAACAAGCGGTCGAACAGCACCGGATCGAGCGCGGATGCGGTCTGCGCCAGCATCGATTGCGTGATGACCAGTTCGCCCACCAGGTTGATGATCTGGTCCACCTTTTCGGTGGGCACGCGGATGGAGCCGTTCTCCTGCGCGTGTGCGGCCGCGGCGGGCGGTGCCTTGGCTTTTTCCTTGGCGGGCGCGGCTGGGGCCTGCGCCGGTGCGGCGGCGGCCGGCGCAGCAGCCGCAGCTACCGGCTCGGCTGCTGCCGGCGCTGCGGCCGGAGCCGGCGCATCCGCCGCTTCCACGACGATCTGGTCGCCATCGACGACGAAGCAGCATACCGCGATGATGTCGTCGGCGCTGCACTGGCTCGACAGCCACACGGTGAGATCGCCGCCCTCTTCCTTCTGGCCGGTGATCTCGCCCAGGTTGGCGAGTTCCTCGCGCAACAGCGCCTGGTCCGAGGGCGACACCTTGACCAGCGTCACCTTCAGGCCGCCGCCGGCGCTCGCAGGCGCCGCGGCTGCCACGGTTGCCGCTGCGGCGACAGGCGCCGGGGCGGGCGCCGCTGCCGGCGTGCCGCCCGCAGCCTCGAGCGCCAGTTGCTGAAGAACGGCGCAGATGCGCGCCAGCGTTTCCGGATCGGGTTCCGTACCGTTACGGTAGGCGTTGAGCTGATCTTGCAACACGTCCTTGGTTTCCAGAAAAGTGTCGATGATGGTCCGGGACAACGCCAGTTCCCGCCGCCGCGTACGGTCAAGCAGGTTTTCCAGCAGGTGCGTGGTTTCGGTCAGGGCGGCGAAGCCGAACGTGGCCGCGCCACCCTTGATAGAGTGCGCCGCGCGAAAGATCGCGTTGAGCTCTTCCGCATCGGGGGATTCGAGATCCAGCCCGAGCAGCAGCTGCTCCATTTCCACGAGGAGCTCTTCCGCCTCCTCGAAAAAGGTCTGGTAGAACTGCGTGATATCGATATCGACAGACATAACCGTCCTGGCTCACTGAATTTTGCTGCGAAGCCCGCTGCCGGCATGGCAGGCGGCCTTCATTGAACTCTGCCCGGCTTGGCCGGGGCCGCGGCGGCGTTGCCCGGCGCAGCCGCAGCCGGGGCGGCCGAAGCGGCCGGCGCGACTGCGGTTGCGGGGGCGGAGGCGGCCGCCAGGCCTGCCTGCACTTCCTGGCCGGCTTCACCGGCCTTTGCTGCGATCGAAACCTCGGCGGCGCTGGCATTCTCAGCCTCGATCCGCGCTTGTGCGCGCTGGTTCAGCACCACGATGCTGATGCGGCGATTCACCGGCGCGAGATCGTCCTTCTTGTCGAGCGGCATGGTCGCGGCCAGGCCGATCACGCGCAGCACCTTGCCCTCGTTCATGCCGCCGGCAATCAGCTCGCGCCGGGAGGCATTGGAGCGGTCCGAGGACAGCTCCCAGTTGCTATACGTGCGCTCGCCATTGGAATAGTTGGCGGAGTCGGTATGGCCGGACAGGCTGACCTTGTTGGGCATCTCGTTGAGCACCGGGCCGATCTCGCGCAGGATGGTGCGCATATACGGCTCGACCGCGGCGCTGCCGGTACGGAACATCGGCCGGTTCTGCGTATCCAGGATCTGGATACGCAAGCCTTCGCTGGTGATATCGAGCAACAACTGGGGGCGGAACTGGCGCAGCACCGGGTTGTTCTCGATGATCTGCTCAAGGCGCTTCTTGAGCGAGCGCAGGCGCTCGGCTTCCTGGCGTTCCTTGGCCTTTTCGGTGGCGTCTTCAGGCGTCTTCCTGACTTCCGCGTCCTGGCGGGTCACGTCCGTGCCGCCGCCCGGGATCACGCTGGAAGACATGCTGCTCTTGTTGCCGCCCGCAATGGCCACTTTCAGCGGCGTGCGGAAATACTCTGCCAATTGCACCAGGTCCTTGGGCTGGGCAGCCTTCAGCAGCCAAAGCACAAGGAACAGCGCCATCATTGCCGTCATGAAGTCGGCGTAGGCGATCTTCCACGATCCGCCATGATGCCCGGCGCTGCTCTTCTTGATGCGTTTGACGACAATGGGGTGCGCACCGTGCTCACTGCTCATCGCTGTCGCTCCTCTTCGTCAGGTGATGCTCTTGACTTCGCGGACGTGGTCGTCCAGTTCGAGGAAGGATGGCCGCTCGGTCGAGTACAGCACCTTGCGGCCGAACTCCACCGCCACCAGCGGTGCATACCCATTGAGCGAAGCCAGCAGCGTGACCTTGATGCACTCGTACATCTTCACGGTTTCGTCCACCTGGTGCTCGACCCGCGCCGCCAGCGGCGAGACAAAGCCGTAGGCGAGCAAGATGCCGAGGAAGGTGCCGACCATGGCGTGGGCAATCAGCGCGCCCAGTTCGGCCGGCGGCAGGTCTGCCGAGGCCAGCGCGTGCACCACGCCCATCACCGCGGCGACAATGCCGAAGGCGGGCAATCCGTCGCCGATCCGGGTCAGCGCATGCGCCGGCACCTCGGCCTCGTGGCGGAAGGTCTCGATCTCGTGATCCATCAAGGTCTCGATCTCGAAGGCGTTCATATTGCCGTTGACCATCATGCGCAGGTAGTCCGTCAGGAACTCCATCATTCCCGGGTCGGCAAGGATGCGCGGATACTGGCTGAACACGCTGCTGGCCGCCGGATCCGCGATTTCCTTCTCGAGGAACAGGATGCCTTCGCGGCGGGCCTTGGACAGCAGGACATAGAGCAGCGCCATGACTTCCATGTACAGCGCCTTGCTGTACTTGCTGCTGCGAAACAGTGTCGGCAGCACGCGCATGGTGGCCTTGATAGCCTTGCCATTATTGGAGCTGATGAACGCGCCGATCGCGGCGCCCCCAATGATGACAAGCTCTGCCGGTTGATAAAGCGCGCCCATATGGCCGCCGGTCATGGCGTATCCACCAAGCACCGCCACTATCACGACAACAAAGCCAATTACAACTAGCACGATTGATTCCCCGTCAGAAAAACACGCGTCAGGCACGCACAAGAGTCACCCCTCCAGCCAGGCGGATATACCGCCTGCCTTGGCAGGGCTCACCTGTCACGCAGGCTGCCATCGGATCTGAGACCTTGGGACTATCGGGCCTTGAAGCCTTGGGTCCTGAAGTCTGTCCGTCTTAAGACTTAACGACTGAAGACGGCAAGACTTGAAGACTTAGTGCCCTATCGACCCAAGGATTTCAGTCAGGCGACAGCTTGCGCTGGTGCGATGTCCTTCGAGAGCTTCTTGGCTTTGCCGGCACGCGAGGGCGGACGGCACAGGCTGCATACGAAATTCGCATGCGGCTCGTACGCGTGCGTCACGAAACGCCCGCCGCAGCAGGTGCAGCTGGAAAGCTGCAGCATGTTGCTCTCGAAAAACCGTACTAACGTCCAGGCACGGGTGAAACTTAAGACAATTTCGCTTTCGAGCAGCGATACGTGCTCCAGATAGAGCCGATAGGCTGCCACCACGCCGCGGATGCCAACCGTCTCGCCCTGCTGGACCATGAACTGATAGGCCGAGAAGAACAGCGAGGAATGGATGTTTGGCAACCAGGTGGTGAACCAGTCGGTCGAGAAGGGCAGCATGCCCTTGGGCGGCGAGGCGCCGCGCAGCTCCTTGTAGAGGCGGATCAGGCGATCGCGCGAGAGCGTGGTCTCGGCTTCGAGGACTTGCAGGCGCGCACCCAGGCCGATCAGCTCAATGGCGAGCTGGGTCTGGTTGGCATCCTGCAGGACGCTCTTGCGATTGGGGACGGGAGTGGCCGTGGTACTCCGGGCTGACGGGGCCTGCAGAAGCGCGGTCAATTGAGCGACTCCACGGGCTGCCGTGCGAGCAGGATCGCAGCATGGATCTGCTGCATATCGTGGCTCTTGGCCGTATGGGTGAGCGTCGACAGCAAGGCATGGTCGTCGAACCGAAAACGGCATAGGACCATGTTTGATGCTGCCAGTTTGACAAGCTGGGCCGGTGTCAACTTGGCGAGAATGTCGGCAATTTCCTTGCTGACGCCAAGCCTGAACATGGCTTCCAGATGATTTTCGCGCACCAGGCGTTGCGCGAGCAGCAGATAGGCGAGATTGACCTCCCTGATCTCCTGGAGAACTTCACTGCTTTCCAATTTTTCCCCGCTACCAAAAACCCTTCGACCGCTTGTCCGGCGCTTACCCGCAGCCGAAGGCTGAAGGCGACCAGATCGTTTGAGTGCGTGTTCGACGGGTACTGCGTACAACTACGGAACTGCGCTTGGTCAGACCTATCTGAAACGTTACAAATGTTACAGAGTGTAAGTGCGACTGACAGAGTTATATCGGCAATTTGAGCAGACTGCCAATCCCCTCTTACGTTGGGGTACAGCAATGTCGCATGAAACATACATGGGATTCGAAGTTTGTAACAGACATCTCCTTGTCATGTGATTTGCATCAAAACTGTTACGCGTATGTAACAGAGGGAAAACTCTAAAATGGCGTGTCGGGTCGGCCCTTCAGAGGGTGTACTAGTCGCATTCCTCTATTGACGGGCCGGACTCACTGCACTAGGACCCTGCGCAGCCATGCAGCCACCCGTGCAAACAGGTCGTCGGGCTCTTCGCGGAACAGATGCGAGCAGGTTTGCTCCACCTGCTCCATCACGCGCGCAGCCTCTTCGGCACTCACAGTGCCGTAGTCCATCGATAGCCCCAGCAACGCGCGCAGCTCGCCCAGCCGCGAGCGTGCCGTGCTGGTGGTGCGTTCAGTCTGCACCATGTACATGAGGTCGTAGACCCGGCGGCGCAGGCTTTCCGCGACGCGCCATGCCGGTGTCTGCATCTGCTCCTCAAGCGTGCGGATATCCACCGCCGAGGTAGCCAGCTGGGATGCCAGGGGATCGGTAAAGGCCAGGTCGGCCCCGGCGTCCTCCAGTATCTGCCGGGACCAGTCACGGGCGTGCGCAAGGCGTTCCTGGGGCGTCCACTCGTAGCGCACCGCCAGGCCATAGCCATAGCGCTGCGCGTCGCGCATCAGGGTTGCCATGGCATTGGGCAGCTGCTTGTTGAACACGCGCTTGGCCCAGGCGTACTCCCCACCCGAGAGCAGCCGCGTGACGGCACGCTCGGTCAGCGGGCCGTCATGGTGCAGCAGGCGCGCCCGCAGGAAGTCATCGAAGGCGGGCGGCGTGAACTCGTTGTCCAGCCCGGTCGAGAGCTTGACGAAGTGCTCGAACTCGGCGCGCAGCTTGGCCGCGGCTTCTTCGGGCAGCGCCAGGGTGATTTCAGTAGTCATGATGTGCAGGTCTGGCTACGCCGCTGACGGCGGGGGCATCTTGTTCGCCGTCAGAAAGCGCTCCAATCGCCGCTTTCCGAGGTGGCCAGGGCTGCAGGACGTGCGGCGCGTGCCGTAACCGGCGCAGGCGCTTCACGTCCGCCCTCGCGCTCAGCCTTGTCCACCGGTGCGGGCTCGGCGTGGCCGGACTCTTCGTGGCGGGCGGCCGGCGCCGACGGCTCCATGCGCTTGGGCTTGGCCTTGGACGCAGCGATCACCTTGGGCTGCGGCGCTTGCGCGCGGGAGCCGGCAAAGGCATCCGCCTCGGCCAGGCGGAAGCTGGCTACCGAGGATTGCAGGCGCGTAGCCTGGTCTTCCAGCGAACCGGCGGCAGCCGCGGCCTCCTCGACCAGCGCCGCGTTCTGCTGCGTCACCTCGTCCATCTGGGCCACGGCCTTGTTGACTTGCTCGATGCCCGAGCTCTGCTCGGCGGACGCCGCGCTGATCTCGCCCATGATGTCCGTCACGCGCTTGACCGCCTGCACGATCTCACCCATGGTGTGCCCGGCCTGGCCCACCAGCGCCGAGCCGTTGTCCACCCGCGCCACCGTGTCGCCGATCAGGCCCTTGATTTCCTTGGCCGCGTTCGCGCTGCGCTGCGCCAGGCTGCGCACCTCGCCGGCCACCACCGCAAAGCCCCGGCCCTGCTCGCCGGCGCGCGCGGCTTCCACTGCCGCGTTCAGTGCCAGGATATTGGTCTGGAAGGCAATGCCTTCGATCACGCCGATGATGTCGACGATCTTCTTGGAGGCATCGTTGATCTCGTCCATGGTCTTCACCACGCGGCCCACCACTTCGCCACCCTTGACCGCGGTCTCGGAGGCGTTGGCCGCCAGGCCGCTGGCCTGGCGCGCGTTGTCCGCGTTCTGGCGCACCGTGCTGGTCAGCTCTTCCATGCTCGATGCGGTTTCTTCCAGCGAGGCCGCCTGCTGTTCGGTGCGCTGCGACAGGTCGCTGTTGCCCGCGGCGATCTCACGCGAGGCGGATGCGATCGATTCCGCGGAATCCTTGAAGTCGCGCACCATGGCCGAAAGTTGCTGCTGCATCTGCTTCATGGCGTGCAGCAGGCTGCCCTTGTCGCCCGCACGCAGCTTCACGTCGGCCGAAAAATCGCCCTCGGCGATACGCGAGGCGATGGCCACCGCGTAGGCTGGCTCGCCGCCCAGCTGGCGCGACAGCGTACGGGCCAGGAGCGCGCCCAGCAGCACCGAGACTGCCAGGCCACCCAGCACCAGGCCCAGCATCCACAGGCGGGAGCTTTCGTAGACGCCACGTGCCTCGTCCATGTTGCCCAGCGCGCGATCGTCGCGGCGCTTGACCATCTTTGCCATCACGTCTTCGAGCGCGCGGCTATCCTTGATCAGGTCGGCGCTTTCGCTAAAGACCTGGCTTTCAAACTGCGAGGTATCGAGCGGCTGCTTGCTGACGAGCGCCACATACTTGCCCAGGCGCTCACGGTAGGCCGGCAGCAGGGCGTCGAACTGCTTGACGAGGGCAATCCCCTCGGACTGGCTGAACGCCGGGCGCGCACGCTTCACGCTCTCGTCGAGCAGGACCAGCGACTTTTCGATCTGCTCTTTCTCGGCGGCGCGCTCGCCCATGGTCGAAGCCGACAGCAGCGCAATCTGCGCGCGGCTGGCATAGAGCAGGTCGATGTTGCCGCTCTGCACCGCCTTGAGCGCCTGCAGGTCGCCGTGATAAATCCTGCTGGTCCAGTCCGTCATGCGTCCCATATTGATGACGCCCAGCAGACCCATCACCGCGCCGATAAGCGACACGACCAGAAAGCCAACGACCAGCTTGGTCGTGACGCGGAGCTGATTGAACCATTGCATGCAGACTACCTCTTTTTTCTGAATGACTTGACCGGGGGCCTCATCTGTCCGCTGCCGGCGGGTTGCCGGCGGTGCGCACGACAGGCGCTACTTCTTCTTTTTTTTGAACATGCTTTCAGGCTGATTGCCTCGACACTGCTTGATCTCTTTCACTTTTCAGGCTTGCGCCAGATGCTGCGCGTCGCCTTGGCGGGCGCGCGCGGGCCGTGCTTCAGGGCGCAAGCTGACGCGGAAGGTGGCCACCGCATCGCGCAGGCGCCCGGCCTGGTCTTCCAGCGCGCCGGCCGCGGCCGCGGCCTGCTCCACCAGTGCCGCGTTTTGCTGCGTCACCTCGTCCATCTGGGCCACGGCCTTGTTGACCTGCTCGATGCCCGAGCTCTGCTCGGCGGACGCCGCGCTGATCTCGCCCATGATGTCCGTCACGCTCTTGACCGCCTGCACGATCTCGCCCATGGTCAGTCCGGCCTGGCCCACCAGCGCCGAGCCGTTGTCCACCCGTGCCACCGTGTCGCCGATCAGGCCCTTGATTTCCTTGGCCGCGTTCGCGCTGCGCTGTGCCAGCCCGCGCACCTCGCCGGCCACCACGGCGAAGCCCCGGCCTTGTTCGCCGGCGCGCGCGGCTTCCACTGCCGCGTTCAGCGCCAGGATATTGGTCTGGAAGGCAATGCCTTCGATCACGCCGATGATGTCGACGATCTTCTTCGATGCACCATTGATGTCGTCCATGGTCTGCACCACGCGGCCTACGACTTCGCCGCCCTTGACGGCGATCTCGGAGGCGTTGGCCGCCAGGCCGCTGGCCTGGCGCGCGTTGTCCGCGTTCTGGCGCACCGTGCTGGTCAGCTCTTCCATGCTCGATGCGGTTTCTTCCAGCGAGGCCGCCTGCTGTTCGGTGCGCTGCGACAGGTCGCTGTTGCCCGCGGCCACCTGCCGCGTGGCCGTGGAAATGCTCGCCATGCCCTCCTGGATCTCGCCCACCACCGACAGCAAGCTGCGCTGCATCGTGCGCATGGCACGCGCCAGCGCCCCCACCTCGTCGCTTGCGCGGTAGTCCAGGCGCGTGGTGAGATCGCCCGCGCCCATGCGCAAGGCAAAGTCGAGCATGTCCTGCACCGGCCGGTTCACGCGTGCCAGCAGCAGCGTGCCGCCGATAAAGGATGACGCGACCGCCAGCCCGAAGCCGCCCCACAGCCAGGGCCGCAACTGGCTCATGGCTTCTGCCCCGGCCAGCACCTCGAAGGCCAGCAGCGCCGCGAGGAACCACACCAGGCCCGCCGCCTGCGACAGCAGGATGCGCCGCTTGAGCGTGATCTTGCCCAGGCGTGCCGGCAGCCCCGCCAGGCCCCGGCGTACCACGGCACCGTCGCGCACGGCCAGGCCCGAGCCACCGCTCTCGCGCAGGCGTGCGTAGGCGGCGTCTGCTGCCTCGACCTGCCCGCGCTGCGGCATCGAACGCACCGAGGTGTAGCCCACCAGCTGGCCATCGACGACCGTTGGCGTCACCGTGGCACTGACCCAGTAGAAATCACCGTCCTTGCGGCGGTTCTTGACGATGCCGACCCACGAGCGTCCGGCCTGGATGGTCTTCCACAGGTCGGCGAATGCCTCCGGCGGCATGTCCGGATGGCGGACCAGGTTGTGCGCGGCGCCGAGCAATTCCTCCGCCGCGAATCCGCTGGCCTCGATAAAGGCACGGTTGGCGAACGTGATGCGACCCTTCAGGTCGGTCCTGGAGATCAGGTAATCGTCTGCGGAGAGCTTGTACTCTCGGGAGGTAACGGGTTGATTATTTCGCATGGATGGAAGACTGCATGGATCGGACTCTCGCTACGTGCGGCCGCCTCAGGTGGCCGCGGCTGCCTCGATGGCCGCGAGTTCTTCGGTGTCTAGCAGTTTCTCGATGTCGACCAGGATCAGCATGCGGCTTTCGACCGAGCCGATGCCGCGGATGTAGTCCGTCTCGCCGGACAGCTGGGGCGCCTGCCGGATCTGGCCCGGGGCCAGCGTCAGCACGTCGGACACGCCGTCCACCACGATGCCGGTGGTGCGATCGTGCAGGTCGGCGATGATCACGACCGTGTACTGGTCGTAGTTGACCTTGTCCTGGCGAAATTTGATGCGCAGGTCGATGATCGGGACGATGATCCCGCGCAGGTTGACCACGCCCTTGAGATAGGCTGGCGCATTGGCAATCTGCGTGACGTTCTCATAGCCACGGATCTCCTGCACCTTGAGGATGTCGACGCCGTATTCCTCGCCGCCCAACCTGAACGCGAGGAACTCTTCCCCCGTGCCCTCTGTCTTGTTCCCGGCTTTCATTTGCTGGCTCCCGCTGCAATGACCGGCCATGCGGCGCTGCCAAAGCCGCAGCCGGCCGGCCCGCGGGCGGGCAGCCAGGCCGAGACTCAGCCTGCGACGAGGCACGAATATCGTTTACCTCTTAACGGCAGTCCTGGACGTGACTGAAGGGCAACAATGCCAAGGCATTTACCCTACCTTGGAGGGGTCTAGCAGTGCATTCACGGCTTCCATCAGCTGATCCGGATCGAACGGCTTGGCCAGGAAGCCGGACGCGCCTGCCACGCGAGCCTGCTCGCGCACCTGGCTGTCGGCCTCGGTGCTCAGCATCAGCATCGGGATGGCGGCATAGGCAGGTTTCGCACGCAGCGTGCGGATCAGGGTCAGGCCGTCCGTTCCCGGCATCACCTGGTCGGTCACCAGCATGCCGAAGCTAGCGTCGAGTGCCAGCGCCAGCGCCTCGTCGCCATCGGCGGCTTCGGACACGCCGTAGCCCCCGGCGCGCAGGCAGGCGCCGATCATGCGGCGCAAGGAGGGAGAATCATCGACGACTAGAATATGAGGCAAAGACATAGCGGCTCCGTTGACGGCACGATGGTGAGTCCACAAAGCCGGCGTTCTGGCACGGTGGACCGATGTTCCTGCGGACGGGGCTGCGGTGTACGGCGATGCGCGACTGGCGTGGCCGGTGCAAACAACGCCCCTTTGGGGCATATCGGCAGCGGCGGCCGAATCCGTAGTACGGTTGCGTCGATCGGCGGCATTTGTGGCATTTGTTACCCCACGAGCATGGGGTGCATCTGGCGGCGGCGGGTGGGCATACTACGGCCTCGCCGTAAAATGGCCCGCGCACCGGCGGGCCATGGCACGCCTGCGCTACCCGCGACTGAGGCACTGCAATACCATCGGAACGTGATCATGTCGAACTTGCCAGGCCCGCAGTGGAGCAAACGGGATACCCCTGACCCGCGCCAACCCGACAAGCTCACCGTCTTCGTCCAGGGCGCCCCGGACGCATTGCTGGCGTCGCTGCCGGACTTTGGTGGATGCCTGCACTGGGTATCGCGGCGCCCGCGCCAGCCGGCCGATGCGCAGATTGTGATCGTGGAGCGGCAGATCAACGCTACCACCGCCCAACGCCTGCGCTCCCTGCGCCATCCCGATCGCCTTGTGCTCACATTGCTGGTCGACGGCCTGCCACATGCCGCCACTGGCTGCGGGCCTATCGTGCCGACCACCGCCGAGGCGCTGCCGCGCACCCTGCAGCTGCTGGCTTCGGTGCTGTTCGCGCCGGTGCTCAGCGACGGGCCCATGCCTCTGAACTGGCGGGATGTGCAGACGGTGGCCAATCGCGACGCCATTGGCCTGCCCTTGCACCTGGACACCAGCAGCGAGGCCGGCATGTCGGATGAGCTGCTGATGCAGCTGGCGCGCTTCCATGGCCGCACGCGGATCGAGCCGGAGGCGCTGCTGGCGAGCATCTACCTGCCGCGCGGGCTGCCGTCGCTGGTTAGCTGCAGCCAGCAGTTGCGCCGGCTTGGGGCCGTTACAGGGCATCATTGCGAGACCCGGTTTGCCTTGCTGGTGCCCGAGAGCGGGCGGTTTACCCGGCTTTTGGCGCTGTTTCCGCCTGGAGGCGCGTTACCGGAGCCTTTCACGCCCAGAAAGTGAGGTTTGACGGCGAGGCGTCATTCGCTCGATCCGCCCGATCCGCTCGATTCGCCTCACGCGCCCGATAACAAATTGGCAAACGTGACCGGGTCCAAGGGATGCGACAGCAAATACCCCTGCGCCTCGTCACACCCCATCCCCGCCAGGATATCCAGTTGCGAATGCGACTCCACGCCTTCCGCCACCACCCGCATCTTCAGCTCGTGCGCCAGCGCCACCATCGACCCGACAATGGCCCGGCCCTGCGCGTCGACATCCAGCCCGCCAATCAAGGTCCGATCGATCTTCAACGTCCCGACCCGCAAGCGCTTGAGATAACCGAGGCTTGAATAGCCACTGCCAAAGTCGTCCAGCGCCACGTGGATGCCCAGCGCCTGCAGCTCCAGCAGCGTCTCCAGCGATTGGGCGATGTCCTTCATCGCCGCGGTCTCTGTGATCTCGAGCGTGACAGCCGATGGCGGGATGTCATGCTGGTGGATCTGCTCGAGCAGGTACTGCGGGAAGTCGCGGCTGGCAAAGCGCAAGCCGGAGACGTTGATGGCCACCGGCACCACCGGGATGCCATCGTCCTGCCACTGGCGGATCTGCCGGCAGACCGTGGCGATCACCCAGTCGTCGAGCTTGTCGATCTGCCCGGATTGCTCCGCCACCGTGATGAACTCGGCGGGATTGACCTGCCCCAGGGTCGGATGGCGCCAGCGGCATAGAGCCTCGGCGCCGATCACGGTACGCTGGTGCACGTCGAACTTCGGCTGGTACTGCAAGGCGAGGCCGTCGTCCTGGATGGCCAGCCACAGGTCGCGGCGGATCACCCGCATGCGCCGGGCGCGTTCGCCGGCTGCCGAGTTGAATACGCGCACCTGGTTCGAGCCGCTCTCGCGCGCCTCGCTCAGGCTCACGCGTGCCGCCTGCATCAGGGCCTCGGAGGTTTGCGCATCGCGCGGGTAGATGGCGATGCCGATGTTCACGCCGATCTGCATCTGCAGGCCACGCGCGGCCACGAACTCCGCGAGCGAGCCCAGCAGGCGCGCGCCCAGCTCATTGGCGCGGCTCTGGTGCACCATCTCCGGCACGCCGACCGCGAACTCGTCGCGCGCCAGGCGCGCCAGGAAGTCGTGCGGCTCCAGCGCCGCCTGGGCCAGCGCCCCGGCATCCTGCGCCAGGATATCGTCGGCGCGCACTTCGAAGACCTCGTCGACCTCGCGAAAATCGGCGATATGCACCAGCAGCACGGCGCAGCTGGTCTCGGCCAGGCGCGCCTGGGCGATCGACTGGTCGAGCCAGCGCGCAAAGCCGGTGCGGTCCGGAAGGTCCGTGCTGACGCTGTACTCCCCGACCGTGCCATGCCCGCGCGCGGTCGTGCGCACGGTCAGGCGGCCCGGGATACGGCCGCGGCGCCGCATCGGCACGGTCGGGCCGCCGGTGCCGGGCGGATGGTCCTCGAACATCTCGTCCAGGGCACGGCTCTGCGGGCTGGCGAAATTGCCGCTGCTGGCCAGCCGCCATCCGGGCAGGCTGGCGCGGCGCAGGGCGAAGAGTCCCAGCGGCAGCAAAAGCAGCGCGCCCGCCGCCACCCAGGCCGGCGGCATGAACCTGCCGGGATTCAGGCAAAGGGCGGACGGGTGCGGGGCCTCTGCGCACAGGGTGCTCAGGCGCATGCCGGCAGCCACCACCACGCCGGCGCCGGCCAGCGTCATCGCCAGCGCTGCGCCACGCAGTTGCACGTTGCGGCGCAGCCAGGGAATGGCAAGCGTGAGTGCGGCGGTCGCGGCGAGTGCCGCCGCGGTCTGCGCCACGTCGTGCGTGACGCGCAGACTGCCGGAACCCAGCGCGACCCATAACGGCAGGCCGACGGAAGCAGGGGAGAGCAGCAAGACCGCCCATTGCAGCGATCGGGCCGGCCCGCTAGGCAGCTCCCGGTCCGGCTTGGCTGCACGTATCCCCAACCCGACCGCGAGGCCGGATAGGGCAGCGAGCAGCAGAAGGCTAGCACTCATGTCAATAGGGAAGCTGCGCAAAAATTGGGGGCGATGGCGCGACGATCCAGGCGATGCGGGCGCAAAACCCGCATCATCGCATCACACGCGCTTCCCCGGTGATGAAAACGGCGGCAAACGTTCAACCATGGCTCAGAACGCGCTCCAGTCGTCGCCGCCAGCGTTGGCCGAAGCCATTGCCGGGACGGCCGAACGCGCTGCGCGTGCCTGGTGCAGGACCGGCGTGCGCGGGCTCGCCGGCAGGGCCGGCTTGCGCCCGGGCGAACGGCTCGCCGCGGCCTTGGCGGCCACGGGGACGCGCGTTGCCGGCGGCTGCGCTGCCATCACGTGGCTGCCCGAAAGGCGGAACACCGACACCACGCCATTGAGCTTCTGCGCTTGCTCTTCCAGGGCGCCGGCTGCCGCCGCGGCCTCTTCCACCAGCGCGGCATTCTGCTGGGTGACCTGATCCATCTGCGTGACCGCCTGGTTGACCTGCTCGATGCCGCTGGTCTGTTCCTGCGTGGCCGCGCTGATCTCGTTCATGATGTCGGTGACGCGCTTGACCGCATTGACGATCTCACCCATGGTCTGGCCGGCTTCGGCGACCAGCTTGGTGCCGCTTTCCACGCGCTGGCCGGATTCGCTGATCAGCGCCTCGATCTCCTTGGCGGCGGCGGCCGAGCGCTGCGCCAGGGTGCGCACCTCGCCTGCCACCACCGCGAAGCCACGGCCTTGCTCGCCGGCGCGCGCGGCTTCCACCGCGGCGTTCAGCGCCAGGATGTTGGTCTGGAAGGCAATGCCTTCGATCACGGCGATGATCTCGACCACCTTGCGCGACGAGCCATTGATCTCGTTCATCGTATCGACCACGCGGCCCACCACGTCGCCGCCCTTGAGCGCGATCTGCGAAGCGTCGCTGGCCAGCACGCCGGCCTGGCGCGCGTTGTCCGAATTCTGGCGCACGGCCGAAGTCAGCTCTTCCATGCTGGCAGCGGTCTCCTCGAGCGACGAGGCCTGCTCTTCGGTACGCTGCGACAAATCGAGATTGCCGGTGGCGATCTGCTGCGTGGCCGAGGCGATCGAGTCGGTGCCGCCGCGCACCTGCGAGACAATGTTCGACAGGCTTTCCTGCATGGCGACCAGTGCCTGCATCATGCGGCCCACCTCATTGCGCGACACATTGGTGATACGCGAGGTCAGGTCACCCGCGGCGATCCGCTCGAATACCGCCAGGGCTTCCTCCACCGGCCGGACAATGGCCCGCTGCAGGGTAGCCGTGCACAGCGCGGCCACCACCAGGCCAAAGGCGATCAGCAGGAAGCAGAGCACACGCACGCGCTGGAAGCGGGCCTGGGCGTCATTGAAATTGGACTCGCCGGAACGGTACTGGAATGCCTGCAGTGCCTCGTAGGCGGTCGCCATGCTGCGCTGCAGATCGGGCAAGTCCTTCTTGGCAATCTTGAGTGCCGTGTCCGTGTTGTTCTCCCGCAAGGCTTTTTGCACGGGCAGGATGCCCTTTTCCATGAATTCCTGGCGCTTGCGGGCAAACTCGGTGGCCAGCGCCTTTTCTTCGGCGTCCTGCGGCAGCGCAGAGTATCGCTTCCAGGCCGCCTCGGCACTGTCGACGAATACCATCGAACGGTCCACCACCGCCTTGGCATCATCTCCGTCGCCCGGCATGACGCCGCGATCGAGGGCCAGGCGCATGCGCGTCATGCCAAGCATGGTCTCGCCCAGCGCTTGCGACGAAGCCAGCTGGTTACCATAGGTTTCCTGAAGCGCGTCATTGCTGTGCGACATGCCATACAGGCCAACGCCGCCAACCAGCATCAGAAGTAGCGACAACATTGCCATTGCGCCACGCAGCAGAGTTTTGATCTGGATATTGTTATGGAAAGACATGAAGCACCCGATACGATAAGGAACGCGCGAGGCCTCCATCGGCCCCGGCCCAGCGGATCGACACCCCAGCGACCCGCTCAGGGCAGATAACGGCGGTGTCCCGCAATTCCTTGAGCCGGGTGCCGTGCCCGCCACGCCAGACCGCTCATGGCGGGACGGCCGCGGCGCAGCGCCCTCGCCCTGTTCATTCGCACTCTCCCGGCACTACCTGAAAACCCTCGCCCGTGGCAAAAAAGGCGCCACCAGCCAGATAGTGTATCGAGCGGCACTCGGCATCCGGAAAATGCCATCTACCCTCTGAAAATGCGGCGGCGTCAGCCCACGCGGCCACCACTTCGGCGATGAACAGGTCGTGGCGGCCGGCCACGGCTGGCTCGGGAATAACGCGGCACTCCAGCCAGGCGAGGCAGCCGGCCACCAACGGCGCGGCAATTTCCGCCGCCGCGAACGTGGCCAGTCCCGCTGCGGCGAACTTGTCCTGCTCGCGGCCGGAACGCGAGCCCACTGCCAGCGTGGCGGCAGCCTGCCCACGCGTGGGTATGTTCAGCGCGAACTCACCGCAGGCATCCACCAGTTCGCGCGTGAGCGTGCTGGCGTCGATCACTACCGCGACTTTCGGTGGCTGGAAATCCAGCGGCATGGCCCAGGATGCCGCCATCACGTTGCGGCGGCCGCCATGCGCGCTGGTGACCAGCGTCACCGGGCCGTGATTCAGCAGGCGATAGGCTTTCGCCAGTTCCACGGGGACGCGCCGGCAGGCGGCGCCGGCGTTAATCGAGTCGTCAGGCATGGCGGATACGGATGAGGGTTCGCTCAAACTGGAAGCGGATCGGCATTGTTGCAGCAAAAGCACTTTATGACCCTCGTCATTACAAGGGGAAGGGTTATTGCGCAGCGCAAATGTAAGAAAAACGAATCCGCGCCACGCATGGATTTCGGCGAGCTGCCAAAGTGGGCACCACGCCGGAAAATCCGGCCCCATCGATGACCGGCGGCCTGCACGGAAGTTCATTAATTAGATGGCGCAGATGATTTATCAGAATTCTCCCCATCGGGGTTAAAAGCGTTTGCAGGATCGCTTGCGGCCGTTATAATTCATCCGATTCATCATGCTCACCCAGTAAATCGAGGCTCGTAATGGCGACTTATCAGGAAATTGTTCAGAAAATCAGCGAACTTCAAAAACAGGCCGAGGAAATCAAGGCCCGCGAGCAGGCTTCCGTCATCGCCGATATTCGCCAGAAAATCGACCAATATGGACTGACTGCGGACGACCTGGGCTTCGGCACCAAGCCTGCCGCCAGCAAGAAGGCCACCCGCAAGGTACCGGTTCGCTATCGCGACAGCGCAGGCAATACCTGGACCGGCCGCGGCAAGCGTCCGGGCTGGCTGACCCAGGCCCTGGCCGCGGGCAAGACCATCGAAGACTTCCTGATTCGCTAAAGTCGGGCGCGACGCCGGGCATGGCGGCCGACTCGGCCGCATGCCAGCAGGAACCCTGAAGACGGCCGGGCATTTGCCCGGCCGTCTTCATTGCCTTCTACCCTGTCCTCGCCGCGCCGGAGAAACCGGGGACGCGCAAGCGGATACGCGCCCCGCTTGCCCGCGTGCCCACGCGTGCGGCCAGGCAACTTAGCCGGCAAACCCCAGCGGGTTCATCGACTGCCAGCGCCAGGAATCCTCGCACATGCGGTCGATGTCGTGCTGCGCGCGCCAGCCGATCAGCTTTTGCGCCAGCGCGGGATCGGCGTAGCACGAAGCGATATCGCCAGGGCGGCGGTCCCCGATCACGTAGGGCACCGGGCGCCCGCTGGCGCGCTGGTAGGCCGCGACCACCTCCAGCACGCTGTAGCCGCGCCCCGTGCCAAGATTGACCGTCAGGCATTGCTGCTGGTCGCGCAGGTAGACCAGGGCCGCAAGGTGGCCGGCTGCCAGATCGCAGACGTGGATGTAATCGCGCACGCCGGTGCCGTCGACCGTGGGATAGTCGCCACCATGCACCTGCAGTTTTTCGCGGCGCCCGCCGGCGACTTGCGCCACATAAGGCATCAGGTTGTTCGGCACACCACCCGGGTCTTCGCCGATCAGCCCGCTTTCGTGCGCGCCCACCGGATTGAAATAGCGCAGGTAGGCGATACGCCAGGCGGGGTCCGACAGTTCCAGGTCACGCAGGATCTGCTCGCTCATCAGCTTGGTCTGGCCATACGGATTGGTGGCCGACAGCGGAAAGTCCTCCAGGATCGGCACCGCATGCGGATTGCCATAAACGGTGGCCGAAGAGCTGAACACCAGCTGCTTCACGCCGGCCGTGTTCATGGCCGAGCAGAGGGTGAGCAGGCCGTTGAGATTATTGTCGTAATAATCCAGCGGTTTGCTGACCGATTCCCCTACCGCCTTGAGTGCCGCGAAATGAATCGCGCCCGAGATCCGGTGTTCGGCGAACAAACGGTCCAGCAAAGCGCGGTCCCGCACGTCGCCTTCGACAAAATGCGGGCGCTGGCCGGTAATCTGCGCAAGGCGCTCGACCACGGCGCGATTGCTGTTGCAGAGATTATCCAGGCCGATCACGTGATAGCCGGCCTCGAGCAAGGCGACCCAGGTGTGCGAGGCGATATAACCGGTGGCTCCCGTGAGCAGCAAGGTTTCAGACATAGCGATTCATCAAATAGTTGTGAAAAGAGACGTAACGGGCGCCAGGACAACGCGCACGATGCCACAAGCGCAATATCGCGGCGCTGTCCTGGCGGGCAGCAGCCACGGCCAGCCAGGGTCGCCCGCCTCGGATCGAAACAGGTCGAAACAGATCGAAAAGGCGGCTAAGCATAGCAGGCCACTTCTGTCGCGCCTGTGTCACCGGGACCGCTGTGCGCCGGTTTCAGGCCAGCACGTGCCTGCCAGGCCTCAAAAGCGGCACGCAAGCGCCAGCCGGACTCCAGGTCGCGCATGCCGAGACACTGCGCCACCTCGGCCGGGCCGGCCCCGGCCTCGAAATGCAGTGCGCCACAGGTATTGCGCAGCGTCTGCGGCGACGCGCGCTCGCTGCGCCCCGCCAGCACGCCAGCCTCGTCGAGCAGGATCTCCACGCGGCGGTATAGCGAGGCCGCGTGCAAGTGCCGCCCGCTTGGCATGGCTGGAAACACCAGGTTGCCCAGCGTGCCGGTACGGGAGCGGATTTCCATCCAGGCCAGCAGCGCCGCCCGCGCGAAGGCAAAGACCGGCGCCTCGTAGGTGCGGCCGTTGTCGGCGCGGACCAGGCGCAGCCTGGCGGCATCCTCGGCGATGCTGTCGATGCCCAGGCCGCGCGCCTCGCCCACTTTCAGGCCGGCGCCCAGCAACACGGCCACCAGTGCGGTATCGCGGGCGCGCTTCCACTGGGTGGCCGACAGCGCGCCGCCCTGCCCGGCCGCCAAGGCCGCCGGTGCCAGCACACGGGCAATCAGGGCATCGCGCTCGGCGGGCAGCAGGAAGGCGGTCGGATCGTTCTCGCCTTCGGCGAGGTGAGCGCGCACGGCCTGGCTGGCGGGGTTGTGCAAGCCGTCGTGCAGTAGCGATAAATGGTGGAAGACACGCTCGATCAGCCGCGTGTACCGGTAACGATGGTGCTTGTGCAGATCCTGCTCGTCGAGGAAGGCCCCGATCTGCTCCGCCGACCACGACAGCGGCGCCAGGCCACGCTCTGCCGACCAGCGCAGGAGCTTGCCCCACATCGCGCGGTACACCACGGCCGTGCCACGGCGAAAACCGTGGCTAGCCAGCCAGCCGTCGAAGGCTCGCTCGGGCTGCTTCCGCCAAGCCTCCAGGTCAGCATCGAACAGGTCGGGGGATGGCCCGTTGGCGCTTATGTCAGCACTCACTCGCGCTCCTGCGTTGGTTTTCGGCAATGCCGGTATTGTAGACAAGTCGGCACAAAAGACAGAGTCGTTTGCGCACTGCCCAAGCACGGGCGGGATTCGCCCGGCAATCCGGAACGCGCCGGATCCTGCACTTGCAACGCCAGGCCATTGCAATTGTCGTCGTCTGCTGCTACCTTGCACACATCGCTATGCAACTGGTTGCATAGCGATGTGTAAGCCGCCGCTGCCGCAGGCCCTGAGGGGCCAAGCAGGCAAGCGTTGCGCAGCGTGCCGCAACGGGCGACTCCCACGCCCTCGGCCCAACCGGAGGAGACACCGTGACCCAAGCAACCTTGTCAGCGGCGGCGCAGGCCTCGCTAGCCATCTGGCACCGCATGATCGCCACCCATTCCATGTCCGACCTGGACAGCATCGTGGCGGACGAAGTGGTTTTTCACTCGCCCGTCGCCCACACGCCGTACCCGGGCCGCGTTGCCCTGCGCATGGTGCTGGAATCCGTCAACCAGGTGTTCCAGGACTTCCGCTACCACCGCACGTTCGTCAGCGACGACGGGCGCAGCGTGGTGCTGGAGTTCAGCGCGATGGTCGATGGCAAATCCGTCAAGGCCATCGACATGATCCGATTTAACGACGCGGGCAAGATCGACGACTTCGAAGTCATGGTCCGCCCGAAGAGCGGCCTGGACGCGCTCGCCGCCGCCATGGGCGCCCGCCTCGCCAGCCAGAAATCCGTGCTGCAGGGCGCCAGCGCCTGAGCGCATCGCCGTGCTCCTACCCGTTCCACTGTATTCACTCTCGCAGAAACGCCATGTCACTTCCCGCCATTCTCCAGAACCGTCTTTCGCTGCCGGTGGTTTGCTCGCCGCTGTTCATCATCTCCAACCCCGACCTGGTGATCGCCCAGTGCAAGGCCGGCGTGGTCGGCTCCTTCCCGGCACTCAATGCGCGCCCGGGTCCGGTGCTCAACGACTGGCTGGACCGCATCACCACCGAGCTGGCCGAGCACGACGCCAAGCATCCGGACCGCCCGTCGGCACCGTTCGCGGTCAACCAGATCGTGCACAAGTCCAATGATCGGCTCGATCACGACCTGGAACTGTGCGTGCGCTACAAGGTGCCCATCGTCATCACCTCGCTGGGCGCGCGCAAGGAAGTCAACGATGCCGTGCACTCCTATGGCGGCATCGTGCTGCATGACATCATCAACAACACCTTCGCACGCAAGGCTATCGAGAAGGGCGCCGACGGCCTGATCGCGGTCGCCTCGGGCGCAGGGGGCCATGCCGGCGTGCTGTCGCCGTTTGCGCTGCTGCATGAAATCCGGGAGTGGTTCGACGGCCCGCTGCTGCTGTCGGGCGCCATCGCCAGCGGCGACGGCATCCTCGCGGCGCTGGCCGCGGGCGCCGACCTGGCCTATGTGGGCTCGGCCTTCATCGCCACCGAAGAGGCCAACGCGCAGGCCGGCTACAAGCAGATGATCGTCGACAGCACCGCGTCGGACATCGTCTACTCGAACCTCTTTACCGGCGTGCACGGCAACTACCTGCGCCAGAGCATCGTCAATGCCGGGCTCGATCCGGAGGCGCTGCCGCAATCGGATCCGTCCAAGATGAACTTCGGTTCGGGCAGCGCCAAGGCCTGGAAAGACATCTGGGGCGCTGGCCAGGGCGTGGGCGCCATCAAGCGCGTGGTGCCGGCCGCCGAGCTGGTGCGCCGTTTCAGCGAGGAATACGCGCTGGCGCGCCGCCGCCTCGGGCTGGCCCCGGCAACGGCTTACGCCAACGGCGCGACGGCGGCCGACCTGGCCTGAGCGTTGTTGACGGTGGCCAGCGCACTGCAGCGCCTGGCCACCGGTCCGATCCCCCTATTGCCGCCCATTTCCACGCATGTCCCATCCGCCGGGCGCGATCGCCCGGCGCGACCTCAGGCCGGGTCGTCCTGCTTGTCCAGCAGCGGCAACAATTCCTCGGCCCACGACACCCAATCCTCTTCATACCGGATGCCGCGCCTGAGCAGGGCGTGCTGCACCTGTTGTGCACGCGTGGGCTGCGTCGCGGAGAAATCGCGCCGCTCGATCTGGCGATAGGTCTCGAGCCGCTCGCGGTGCAGGCCGATCAGCCGCGCCATCTCCGGCCCCAGCCCCAGCGGGCCCACGACGGCATCGGCGCGCAGCTTCACCAGGATTTCATCGCGCACGTCCAGGCCGGCGGTAGGCGCCAGCACCCAGCGCGCCAGTTCGTCGCGCCCTGGCGGCAGCACGAAGTAGACCTTCTTGCGGTTCCTGGCGTCCCCCTCCCCCTCGTCCGCGGCAATCCAGCCGTGCTCCGCCATGCGGCCCAGCTCCCGATAGATCTGCTGGTGCGTGGCATGCCAGAAATAGCCGATGGAGCGGTCAAAGCGGCGGGCCAGCTCGTAGCCGGAAGACGGTTTTTCCAGGAGGGAGGTCAGGAGTGCGTGCTGAACGGACATGCGGGAAGCGTGACGTGGAGGCCGGTCGCCCGGTGGCGGCGCATGGCTGCCGCCATGGCTTTGGGTGGCGAGCGCCTATGGTAGCGCAAAGCCAGGCCCCGACAGGGCTGCCGCCCACGGATACCGCCAATTTCCTGCGGTCGGGCACATGAAAAATGACAAGGCAACGACAACGCTGATGCAGATCTAAAAAATGCTAAATAGCATTTTTCGGCAGGGTGCAATACATTTGCAGACATAGTCATTCCGCATGCCTGTTGCCGGTTCTCGGCCACGGCACAGCCATGCCAGTCATTCACCAGGAGTGGTCCATGCCAGGACGAACAGATTTCGCCGAAGACCGGGATGTCCCGTGGGAGGCCGATGGGCCCCAAGACGCCAGCCAGCCCGCGTCGGCGACAACGATGCCCGTGTACTACCGCCTGCCGGATACGCCGGACGGGCACCATATCAAGGAATACGCCAGCGGCTTGCGCCAGCTGGTGCGTTTTGTGGGCGTGGAAGAACAGGTTGTGAAGTACAGCCTGGCCTGATGGCCGATGCGCGGCGCTCGCCGTGCACCGTCTCCTGCCATTGTTTCCCCCTGTCTCCTCCTGCCCCGCGTGTGGGGGCCAGGATTGAGCCCGCAAGCTACCGCGGGCTTTTTTCTGTCCTGAGCGCGTCCACATGTCAAGCGCACGTAAAAAGGCCGGCCCCGAAGGGCCGGCCTTTTTACCGTCATCGGCCCGGGGCAGACGCCCGGGCCGGGGTCACCGTGCGGGGATCGATCAGTCCACCGTGGCGCCCGAAGCCTTCACCACCTTGGCCCACTTGGCGGTCTCGGTCTTCATGAAAGCGGCCAGTTCGGCCGGCTTCTCGGGATGCGGCTCCGCGCCCTGGTCGGCCATCTGCTTCTTCACTTCCGGCATGGCCAGGATCTTCGCCACTTCCGTATTCAGGCGATCGACGATCGGCTGCGGCGTGCCGCCGGTGGCGTACAGCGCGAACCAGGAAGTCGCTTCATAACCCGGCACGCCGGATTCAGCCACGGTCGGCACGTTCGGCAGTGCCGGCGAGCGCTTGGCCGAGGTCACGGCGATGGCGCGCAGCTTGCCGGCCTTCACGTGCGGATACGACGACGGCATGTTGTCGAACATCAGGCCGATCTGGTTGCCCAGCAGGTCGTTGACCGCCGGGGCGCTGCCCTTGTACGGGATGTGCTGGATATGCAGGCCGGTCATCGAGTTGAACAACTCGCCCGACAGGTGCATCGACGAGCCGCTGCCCGACGAGCCGTACGACAGCTTGTCCGGGTTGGCCTTGACGTAGGCGATCAGTTCCTTGATGTTGTTGACCGGCACCTTGGGGTTCACCACCACGATGTTCGGCACCATCGCCACGCGCGAGATCGGCGCGAAATCCTTGACCGGATCGAACGGCAGCTTGGAGTAGAGCGACTGGTTGATGGCGTGGGTACCGATGGTGCCCATGAACAGGGTGTAGCCATCGCCCGGCGCCTTGGCCGCGATCGATGCGCCGATATTGCCGCCCGCGCCCGGACGGTTGTCGATCACCACCGGCTGGCCGAGCGCCTTGCCCAGTTGCAGGCCGACGATGCGCGCCAGGATGTCGGTGGTGCCGCCGGCCGAGAACGGCACGATCATGGTGATCGGCTTGGTCGGGTAGTTGCCTTGCGCGTAGGCCGCGCTGGTCATGCCGCCGAAGGTGGCGGCCAATGCCACACCGGCAGCCAGCAGGCGGCGGCGCGCGCTGTTGTGCGGGGTGCGAGCTTGGGAATGGGATTTCATGTTTGCTCCAGGATAAATCGCTGTAAGCCCGCGCTTGTGGCGCGGGTCATCTTTTTTAGTTTTCTACGGACTAAATGCTGCGGCGTGATGACGGGTGCGCGTTTTGCACCGGTCACGCCGCGGGACTACACGGGTGCCACGCCCAGGGTGGTGCCACCGCACACATATAGCACCTGGCCGGTCACGAAGCCGTTCTCCGGCGACAGGAAGAACATCGAGGCGCGAGCCACGTCTTCCGGGGTGCCCATGCGCTTGACCGCGATGCTGGCGAGAATCCGCTTGGTCTGCTCGCTGCCTTCGGGGTTGCTCTTGCGGAACAGGTCGGTCGCAATCGGGCCAGGCGCCACGGCATTGACCGTGATGCCATCGCCGCCGAGTTCCATCGCGAGCGTGCGGGTCATGCCGATCAGGCCGGCCTTGGTGGCGGAATACACCACGCGCTCCGGCTTGCCCAGCGCCGCGCGCGAGGCCATGTTCACGATGCGGCCAAAGCGTGCCGCGCGCATCGCGGGCAGGCAGGCCTGGGTCAGCAGCAGGGTGGCTTGCAGATGCAGGCCAACCACATAGTCCAGGTCTTCGACGCGCGCCGTGTCGGCCGTGCCGGGGCGGGTGGCGCCGGCATTGTTGACCAGCCGGGTCACGGCAAAGCGCGAGGTCACCTGCTCGGCCGCGGCGCGGGTCGCGTCGGCATTGGTCAGGTCGGCCTGGACAAACGTCATGTTGGGATGGGACCAGGCGGGGGCGACATAGTCGACATTGACCACCTGGGTCACGCCATCGGCCAGCAGCATTTCACTGATGGCGCGGCCGATACCGGAACTGGCGCCGGTAACGAGCGTGGCAACGGGAAGGGACATCACATACTCCGACCGGCAAGGGGCACCGGGTCATGCTGAAGAGGATGCGACGAGAGCCGGCGAGCCAGTCGGCCCTGTCGCGCTGCTTCTTTGCGTTGGGAAACTTCATCAGCCTGCGCTTCCACCGGGTACTAACGGCAGCCGCGCGGCATTCTTTAGCGCACGGCGCCCGCGAGCCGAAGCCCGCGGGCGCCCAGGTGTCAAACGGTCAGGCAGCTGACGATCAGACGCGCTCGATCACCATGGCGATGCCCTGGCCCACGCCGATGCACATCGTGCACAGCGCGTAGCGGCCGCCAGTGCGGTGCAGCTGGTACATGGCGGTGGTGACCAGGCGGGCGCCGCTCATGCCGAGCGGGTGGCCCAGCGCGATCGCGCCGCCATTCGGGTTGACGCGTGCATCGTCGTCGGCCACGCCGAGTTCGCGCAGCACGGCCAGGCCTTGCGCGGCGAACGCTTCGTTCAGCTCGATCACGTCCATCTGGTCGATGGTCATGCCGAGTTGCTTGAGCAGCTTCTGCGAAGCCGGTGCCGGGCCAATGCCCATCACGCGCGGCGCCACGCCGGCGGTTGCCATGCCGACGATGCGCGCCTTGGGCGTCAGGCCGTGCTGGCGGGCCGCGGCTTCGCTGGCGAGCAGGATGGCGCAGGCGCCGTCGTTCACGCCCGAGGCATTGCCCGCGGTCACGGTGCCATCGGCGCGAACCACGCCGCGCAGCTTGCCCAGCGCTTCCATGCTGGTGGCACGCGGGTGCTCGTCGCGGTCCACCACCAGCGGGTCGCCCTTCTTCTGGGCGATCGTCACCGCGGTGATTTCCTGCGCCAGCGTGCCGTCGGCTTGCGCGCGCGATGCCTTTTCCTGGCTGCGCAGGGCCATCAGGTCCTGGTCTTCGCGGCTGATCTTGTAGTCGGTGGCAACGTTCTCGGCGGTCTCGGGCATCGAGTCCACGCCGTAAGCCGCGCGCATCGCCGGGTTGATGAAGCGCCAGCCGATGGTGGTGTCGAAAATCTGCGCATCGCGCGAGAAGGCGCTGGTCGCCTTGCCCATCACGAACGGGGCACGGCTCATGCTTTCCACGCCACCGGCGAGCATCAGGCCGGCTTCGCCGGACTTGATCGCGCGTGCGGCGGTGCCGGTAGCGTCCATGCCCGAACCGCACAGGCGGTTGATGGTGGCGCCCGGCACGCTTTGCGGCAAGCCGGCCAGCAGCAGCGACATGCGCGCTACGTTGCGGTTGTCTTCGCCAGCCTGGTTGGCATTGCCGTAGATCACGTCGTCAATGGCGGACCAGTCCAGGTTCGGATTGCGTGCCATCAGCGCCTTGAGCGGCACCGCGCCCAGGTCATCCGGGCGCACGCCGGACAGGCTGCCGCCGTAGCGGCCGATGGGGGTACGGATGGCGTCGCAGATGAAGGCTTCGGTCATGGTTGTCTCTCTCTTGCTTGTTCGTGATCGTGAAAACGGGAAGCTTGGAAGCGTGCTCGCCGGTCAGGCCGGCACTCAGGCAGAAGCGCCCTGCTTGAGCGGCACGCCGGTCAGGCGTTGCAGTTCGTCGAAGGACAGGCCTTCAACCAGGTCGCGCGCCACCAGCCCGTCAGGCGTGACGTCGATGGTAGCCAGATCGGTATAGATGCGCGTGACGCAGGTCATGCCGGTCAGCGGATACGTGCATTCCGCCACGATCTTGCTCTCGCCCTGCTTGGTCTGGTGTTCCATCATCACGAACACCTCCTTGGCGCCGATCGCCAGGTCCATCGCACCGCCCACTGCGGGGATCGCGCCCGGCGCGCCGGTATGCCAGTTGGCCAGATCGCCCTTCACCGAGACCTGGAAAGCACCCAGCACGCAAAAGTCGAGGTGGCCGCCGCGCATCATGGCGAAGGAATCGGCATGGTGGAAATACGAGCCGCCCGGCTTGATCGTGACCGGCTGTTTGCCGGCGTTGATCAGGTCGCCGTCTTCTTCGCCGGCGGGGGGTGCCTTGCCCATGCCGAGCAGGCCGTTCTCGCTGTGCAGCAGGATTTCGCGGTCGGCTGGCAGGTGATTGCCAACCAGGGTGGGCAGGCCGATGCCGAGATTGACCACGGCACCGTCGGGAATGTCTTTGGCCACGCGGGCGGCCATCTGATCGCGGGTCAGGCGTTGCATATTCTGGATCTCCTTGGCGCTCAGGCAGCGGCCTGGCTGGCGCCGTCGACCTTGACGACGCGCTTGACGAACAACCCCGGGGTCACGATGTGTTCCGGGTCCAGCTCGCCGAGTTCGACGATCTCGCTGACCTGCACGATGGGGCATTTGGCGGCCATCGCCATGATGGGGCCGAAGTTGCGCGCGGTCTTGCGGTAGGTCAGGTTGCCCCAGCGGTCGGCGCGCAGCGCCTTGATCAGGGCGAAGTCGGCATGGATGGGCGTCTCGTAGACGTAGCCCTGGCCGTCGATGATGCGGGTTTCCTTGCCCTCGGCCAGCGGCGTGCCATAGGCGGTGCGGGTGAAGAAGCCGCCGATGCCGGCGCCGGCGGCGCGGATGCGCTCGGCCAGGTTGCCCTGCGGCACCAGTTCCAGCTCGATCTTGCCAGCGTGGTAGAGCGAATCGAAGACGTAGGAGTCGGCCTGGCGCGGGAAGGAACAAATGATCTTGCGCACGCGCTCGGTCTTGAGCAGCGCGGCCAGGCCGGTGTCGCCATTGCCGGCGTTGTTGTTGACGATGGTGAGGTCGCGGGCGCCCTGGGCGATGAGGGCATCGATGAGCTCCGCCGGCATGCCTGCCATGCCGAAGCCGCCGATCAGGATGGTGGCGCCGTCCTGGATATCGGCCATGGCCGATTCCACCGAGTCGAATAGCTTGTTGATCACTTGCGTTCCAGTTCCGAGAGTCCGGACGAACTATCCGGAACCGGCCGCCAAGGAAGAAAACCAGGCGGCGCGCAAACGCTGTCTCCGGACAGTCCTGCCGGAAGAGCCATCCGGCTTGGGCGCCCTCCGCTTGCAAAAGGCGCGCCGCCGGAAACGAATCCAACAGACTTTGGTTTTTCTTATTATTGTGGTTTGTTCTAATTGCGAACTTCAATTCGCAGAATGAACAGGTTACACCCCCTGTCCGCGGGTGGTCAAGGCGCCGGCAAATCGCTTGTGCGTTAGCCGGCCACGACCGTAGGGCAGTTGAAAGCTAGCTTGCGCAAGGGGGCCACCGCGGCCCGGAACATCGGACAGCTTACGCTCTTCGGGCCCCGCTGAGGTGGCCCTTGAGGCCGCTATGGCAATTGCAGCTCCGCCCGGCTGCCGCCGGCCCCGGCCCGGATCTCCAGCCGCACATCGATGCGCTCGCGCAGCTCGGCCACGTGGGAAATGATGCCCACCAGCCGCCCGGCATGCTGCAGGTCGATCAGGGTGCGGATGGCAAAGTCCAGGCTCTCGGGATCGAGCGTGCCGAAGCCTTCGTCGACAAACAAGGTATCGAGCTGGATCCCGCCCGCGCGCGACTGCACCACATCGGCCAGCCCCAGCGCGAGCGAGAGCGAGGCCAGGAAGCCCTCGCCACCGGACAGGGTATTGGCCGGGCGCGCCATGCCGGTGTCGTGGTCGAACACCTCCAGGTCGAGGCCGCCGGCGGTGCGCTGGTCGCCCTGCTGGCGCACGCGCTGCAGTTCATACCGGTTGCGGCTCATGCGCATCAGCCGCAGCGAGGCCGCTTCCAGCACCTCGTCGAGCAAGGTGGCCAGCACGAAGCGCTGAAATGTCATGCGGCGCGGATTGTTGCCGTTGGCCACTTCCGCCAGGCGGCCGAGCACCGCGTAGCTGCGCTCGATGTCCGCGCCCTTGCTGGCCAGCGCATCCAGCCGTTGCTGGCACTGCAGCAGGTTCTCGCGGCTGCGGTGCAGGTCGGCCTGCTGCCGGACCAGCGCCTCGAGCGCGCCAGCGGCGTCCGCCTGGGCCTGGCGCAGGGCGGCAAGATCGGGCGGGGCAAGGTCGCGCGCGGCGATGGCGGCGCGCTCGCGGCGATCGCCGGCAGCGGCCAGGTCGAGGTCGAAGCGATTGACCTGAGCGTCGGCTTGCTCCATCTGCGGGCCCGGCATGCGCGCCTCGGCATAGGCCTGGCGGGTGACAAAGCCAGCTTGCTCCAGCGCGCTCGCGAACGCGGCGCCCGCCTGCGTCTCCCGCATTGCATGGGTGGAGAGGCTCGCTTGCGCGGCGGCTTGCGCGGCCAGGGCGGCCGCCAGCCCCACGCCGGCCTGCTTGTCGGCCGCCTGCGCGGCGGCCAGTGCGGCTTCGCGCGCGGCAAGGTCCCCGCGTGCCTGTACCAGCGCCGCTGTCAGCCGCTCCGGCTCGCGCCGGTCCGGCGGCACCTGCGTGCTGGCGGCCTGCCATTCGCCCTGGAGCTTGGCGTGACGCTGGCCTGCATCCTGCACAGCGGCGGCGGCGGCGCGAATGGCCGCCTCGGCTGCCGTGAGAGCGGCTTGCTGCCGCTCGACTTCCGCGGCCAGCGGCTGGCAGCGGCCGGCGGCCGCCTCTGCCGCCTGTTGCTGCTGGCGCAGCGCCTGGATGGCGCCGGCAAGCTGCTGCCTGGCCGCCGCCGGGTCTTGCGCGGCGCCGTCGGGCATGCCCGCCGCTCCCGCCGCTTCGCGCAGCTCATCCAGTTGTTCCTGCCGGTGCTTGGCGGCCAGCAACGCACCCTGCGCACGGCTGGCCGCGCCCTGCGCCGCCTGGTCGGCAAGCCGTGCGGCCTCGCGGGCCAGGTCCAGTGCCTCGTCGGAAACCGGTGCATCGACGTGCTGCGCCAGCTGCGGGTGCGCGGTGCTCCCGCAGACAGCGCACGCCTGGCCATCATGCAAGCCGGCAGCCAGCCGCGCGGCTTGCCCGGCCCGCCAGGCCTGCTCCGTCTCGCGCAGGCGCAGCAGGCTTGCCGCCTGCTGCGTGGCGGCTTGCTGCGCGGCGAGCTGGTCGGCGTCGGCCTGCCGGCGCGCTTGCTCGCACTGCGCCAGCGTGGCGGCGTATCTGTCGAGCGTGCTTGCCTGCTGCGCCAGGCCGGCCTGCTTGAGCTGGATCGTCTCCAGCCCGCGCGCGCCTTCCTGCGCCTGGGCCTGGCTGGCCTCGGCCTGGCGCAACGTGGCGGTGACTTGCTGCTGCGCCTGCAGCGCCCCGGCATGGGCCGCGCCCGCTTGCGCCTGCTGGCGTGCGGCAGCCTCCAGCTCCTGCTGCAGCACGCCGAGCCGCTGCGCCTGCGGCAACATGGCCTCCAGCTCCGTCACCTGTTTTTGCGCCGTCTGGCGCTCGCCGGCACGGGCCACTTCGGCCGCAAGCCCCGCCGCGGCGGTGGCCGAGACAGCGGCGCATTCGGCAGACCGCGCGCTTGCGGCGGCCAGCGCTTGCTGCGCTTGCTGGTGTTCCTGCACGGCCTGCCCCAGATGCTGCTCGAACGGCTGCACCTGCATGGCACGGCGTGCGGCCTGCAGCCGCTGGCGCTGCGCCTCCATCTCGGGCCGCTGCGCCATCAGCGCAGCATGGGCCGCCTCGGTATCGCGCTGCTCCCGCAGGCGGGCATCCGTGTGCTCGCCTTGCCGGGTTGCCAGCGTGGCCACCTCCAGCAAGGTGCGCGCGGCCACATCGCGCTGCTGCAGTTCGGCTAGCTGGGCCTGCAACCCTGCAGCCTGCTCCCGCAGCGCGTCCATGGACTCCAATTGATACTGCTGCAGCAATGCCGTCTGTTCGATGCGCAGGCGCTCGGCTTCCTGGCGAATGCCGGCCGCCTGCCCCTTGAGCAGTTCCTCCACGCGCCGGTACAGCTCGGTGCGGAACAGCCGCTCGAGGATGGCCTGGCGGCTCTTGGAATCCGCCGTGAGCAATTCGCGAAAGCGCCCCTGCGGCAGCACGATCACCTGGCGGAACTGGCTGCTGTCAAAACCAAGCAGGTTGCGCACGAAGTCATCGACCTTGTTGGGCTGGCTCGCCTTGCTGATCCAGCCCGCGTCGCCCATGACATCGAGCTGGGCCTTGGGCGTTTCCTTGACTGTGCCCTCGCCACGCAGCTTCGGCCGCTCCTGCGCGGGCGAACGCGTGGCCAGGTAACGCTGGCCCCCCAAGCTGAACTCGAACGTCACCTCCGTGCGCAAGGCCGGATCGGCGTTGGCGCTGCGCATGTCCTGGGCGCTGCGCTCGCCGCCGGAGGTGTCGCCGTAGAGCGCAAAGCAGATCGCGTCGAGCAAGGTGGTCTTGCCCGCGCCGGTGGGGCCGTGGATCAGGAAGAATGCCCGCTCCCCGAGCCGGGTGAAGTCGATTTCCTCGCTGGCGGCAAACGGGCCGAAGGCTTGCAGTTTCAAGCGCAGCGGTCTCATGCGGACTCCCGGTCTGCGCGGGCAATGCCCTCAAGCACCTGGTCGATCACGCGGCGCTTGTCGTCGTCCAGCTCTTCGTCCGCCACCTCCTTGAAGAAGTTGGCGAACAGCTCGCCGGTATCGAGCTGGCGCAGGCGCTGGCCCGCCGCCCCCGCCTCGCCCGTGCGCGCCAGCACGGCGCGCTCGATGGCGAGCGCATTGGGATAGGCCTGGCGCAAGCGCGCCATCGGATCGAGCAAGGCGCCGTTGTCGGTCAACACCGCGTGGATGTAGTCGTCGCGCCGCGGGTCGGCCGCGCCTTGCGCCAGCAGATCGGCCAGTTGCCCTTCAACGATGCGCAGGTCGCGCCGGGGCGACAGCGCGATCGGCTCGATGCTGACCGCGCCATCGGCCGCCAGCTCGATCAGCGAGACCGACTTGGCATGCGTGACTTCGGACAGCGAGTACTTCAGCAAGGAGCCGGCGTAGTGGATGCGCTGGCTGAAGGTCTGCGGGCGATGCAGATGGCCAAGCGCGACCAGGTCGAAGCCGTCGAACACGCTGGCGGCAACGGCACCGCTGCCGCCAACCGACAGCGGCCGCTCGGATTCGCTGGCCTCGCCACCGATCACGAAAGCGTGGGCCACCACCACCGAACGCGCCTGCGCCGGATGGCTGGCGCGGATCGCGTCCAGGCGCGCCGCCAACGCCGCCTCGTGCCCGGGCAGCTCCATGTCGAAGGCGTCGCGCACGGTTGCGGGCTCGGCATAGGGCAAGGCGTAGATCCGTACTTCGCCATGGGCATCGGACATGGTCACGCAGGTGGCATCGCGCTCGGTGATGCCGGCCACGTGCAAACCCTGCGCCGTCAGCAGCCGTGCGCCGAAACCAAGCCGCTGGGCGCTGTCGTGATTGCCCGCGATCATCACTACCGGAATGCCGGCATCCACCACGATGCGGGCCAGCACGTCGTCCAGCAGCGCCACGGCCTCGGGCGGCGGCACCGCGCGGTCATACACGTCGCCCGCGATCAGCACCGCATCCGGCCGGCGCTCGCGCACCAGCGCAACGAATTGGTCAAGCACCCAGGCCTGGTCTTCAAGCAGGCTGCGCGCATGGAATACGCGCCCGAGATGCCAGTCGGCAGTGTGAAGAAAACGCAATGTGAATCCCTAGCAGTGTGTGGGCGGCCCGGAGCGGACCGCGGCGGCAGGCGCCATCATAACGTTGCCCGGCCGTCATTCAGCTTCGGTTCAGCCAGCACTCTCCACAATGGGCGCCGAGCTAGTGCAAAAGCACCGCCTCCGGCACAACGGGCTGGCCAGGTTGCCACCCACAGCCGGTATGTTTCAACCAGACCTGAGAGAGAACGCATGAAACGCATCCTGATCGCGGCAGCACTGACGGCGACGGCCGCCTTGGCACAAGCACAGTACGTGGGCCCAACCACGGTTCCAACGACCACCGTCAAGGCGTTGACGGAGCAAGGCAAGGATGACCAGCACGCCATGCTGCGCGGGCAGATCCTCAGCAGCGTGGGCCACGAGCATTACCAGTTCGACGACGGCACCGGCCAGATCCGGATCAAGATCGACAAGAAGCTGTGGCCTGCCGGGAAGCCTGTGGACGCCACCACCAAAGTCGAGCTGCTGGGAGAATACGACAAGGCGCTCTTCGGCGACTCCAAGTTCAAGGTCAAGCAGATCCGCATTCTCTAATGCATAGCGCAAAAACGGCGATGCCCGGGCCGTAGGCACCCGGGCATCGCCGCACTGACGTCTGGAAGACTGGAAGACTGGAATCCGGATTATTCCTGGATATTGGCTTCGCTCACGATCTTGCGGTACGACTCGGTTTCCTTGGCGATAAAGCTGCGAAAGGCGGCGGCGTCCTTCGCGTCGATGTCGACACCCGATTCGGACAGCTTGCTCTTCACTTCCGGCGCGTTAATGGCGCGAGCCAGTGCGTCGGTCAGCTTGTCGGTCACCGCCTTGGGCGTGTTGGCCGGCGCGAACAAGCCAAACCACAGGCGCATATCCACATTGGCCAGTGCCTTGTTCTCCGCCAATGCCGGGATATTGGGCGCGGCATGCGAGCGCGTGGCCGAGGTCACGCCGATCGCTTGCAGCTTGCCCGACTTGATCTGCGGCAGCGCCGTCGACAGCACCAGCACGCCCAGCTCGATCTGGTTTGCCATCAGGTCGGCGATGGCCGGCGCGCCGCCCTTGTACGGCACGTGGGTCATATCGACCTTGCTGGCGCCGCGGATCAGCTCTCCCGACAGATGCAGCGGCGTGCCGATGCCCGAGGTGCCGTAGTTCACCGGCTTCTTGCTCTTGGCCAGCGCCAGGAAACCCGCCACGCCCTGGATGCCGGAATGCGCGCCGGAGACCAGCACCATGGGCTGCGAGCCCACCATGCGCAAGGGCACGAGATCCCGCTGGCCGTCGTACTTGATCTTCGGGTTGGTCAGCTTGGCGATCGAGATTTCGCTGTTGGAACCCAGCAGCAACGTATAGCCGTCGGCCGGCGCGTTGATGGTCTTGAGCGCGCCGATGGTACCGCTGGCGCCCGGCGCATTGTCCACCACCACCGATACACCCAGGTCCTGGCCAAGGCGCTGGCTCAGCACGCGCGCCACCAGGTCGTTGCTGCCGCCGGCGGCGTAGGGCACGACGATGGTGATGGGCCGGTCCGGATAACCGGCGGCCTGGGCAGGCGCTACGGCGAGGGTCAGCGTGGCGGTCGTAGCGATCGTGATGGCGGCGGACAGCGCCGTGGCGAGGGACTTCTTCATCGGATTCCTTTTCTGGCGCCTGAAGCGCTCCTTTGGTGTGGCAAGCGTGATGCGGGAAACCAGCGGATTGCCGGCCTCATGATGCGGATCGCAATATACATGCCATCCAAAAAACTAGCCAAGTCTCGTTTACGAGACTATCCAGGCGTTGACGCCGTCTTCATGCACCACAATCGAGCATCAAAGGCATATTGATGCACAAAGTACGGCCGATCCGGATCATCCGGCCGTCGCGGGTATATCGTCCGGAAGCACGAATGCCTTGAACGCGGAGAAGCACGGCGGCATGGCATTTCGACACGATGCTTCTCTCGCCATCCGGCCACGGCCCATGCTAGGATGGGTCTTGTCTTCTTTTTGAGATTCCCTGAGGATGGACGCTCCGCTCGCTGCCGGCCCAATGGTTGATTTCGTTGAAATCGGCAATCGCCTGCGCGCCTACCGTCTAGGCGCGGGAATGCGCGCGGAAGCCATCGCCGAACAGCTCGGCGTATCGCGGGCCGCGATCTACCGCATGGAGAAGGGCGACATCGTCAAGATCGAGACCCTTGGCCGTCTCGCCCAGTTGCTCGGCACCTCGCTGGCATCCATGCTGGGGGTCGAGTCCGAGTACTACTACTCGGCCGTGGCGTATATCGAGCGCATGCGCCAGCTCGAGCATGGCGCGACGCGCATCCTGGCCCATTTCGAACCGATCTCCTACCTGCTGACCTCGCCCGATTACGCCGGCCACCTGCGCCAGATGCTGGCGGAGAGCCCGCAGCCGGCGCCAGCCGCAACCATCGACGCCCTGCTGGAGCTGCTGGAAGAGCGCAAGCAATCGTTCGCGCGCAGCGTGCCCCCCATCACCAGCCTGATCGACCTGCGCTCGCTGGAGCGCTTCGTGCATTTTGGGTTGGTGGGACGGCTGGACCTGCCGCCCGCGGTACGCATGGAGCGCTCGCTGGCAGCCCGGCGCGAGATCGAACGCGTGATCGACCTGCTGGACGCGCAGCCCATCGGCCTGCAGATCGGCATCGTCGACGGCAGCATGCCCAACGTGACCTTCCAGGTCTTCGAGCGGCCCGGCAAGGCTTATGTGGCCACCAGCCCATTTCGTTTTGGCGAGTTTCCCAACGTGTCCACTGGCATCGCCACCGTGACCGCAGCGCCCGAGGCGGTACGGCTTTACACCACCATGGTCAATGACCTATGGCAACGCGCCTACAAGGGGCGCGATGGCGCCGCGCTGCTGCGGCGCATGTTGAACAGCGTATGAGCGGGCACGATCCGCCCTGCTGCCATTTACATCTGACTTACCGAACCCGTTTTCACTAACCGATATTGCGCCATGACGCTTGAAACCACCCTCCAGCAATTCCAGGATTCGCTCCCCGGCACCGACGCTTTCGTGACGGTGAAGAAAGCCACGCGCGAGCTGATCGACACCGACCCCGCGCACGCCGCGGCCTACTTCCTGCTGTACGGCTTCGCCCGCTCGTACGTGCTGCTGTACGAAGACCAGGCAGTGACCATGGACTTTGCCGAAGCCGCCAAGCAGGAACTGCTCGGCTACATGCAAGGCATTGCGCGCACGCTGCACGGCGAGCCCGCCGCGCTGCTGGCGGAAATGAACCGCATCGTCAGCGCTTACCAGGGCGGCAAGAAGACGTTCTGAAGCGTTGTGAAGCGCAGCGCCCCCGCGCCATGGCACGGGGGCAATTCACGCCGGCTCGGCCTCGTTGTCGGCGATCTGGAACTTGCGCATCTTCTCCCACAGCACCTTGCGGCTGATGCCCAGGCTGGCCGCCGTATCCTGGCGCCGCCAGCTATTGGCATCCAGCGCGGCCACAATGCGGCGGCGCTCCTCGGTCTCGCCGCGCCAGTCGGCCGTGCGCTCGCTGCTGTCGAACGCGCCCGGGCGCAGGCTGCGGAACAAAGGCCGGATCCGCGCCTCGTCCCAATGCCCGGTCTGCTGCACGGTAATGCCGATGCGCTCGGCCAGGTTGCGCAACTCGCGCACATTCCCCGTGAAGAACGCCGTGCCCACCGCACCCTTGAGCCAGTCAGGCACGGGCGGCAAGGCATCCAGGCCCGACGGCCCGAGCATCTGCTTGAGAAACGACACCAGCAACGCCACCTTATCGACGGCGCCCCGCTCCTCCAGGCTGGGCAGCCGCAGCTCGATCACCGCCAGCCGGAAATACAGGTCAGCACGGAAGCGGCCCTGCGACACGGCCTCGCGCAGATCCTTGTTGGTGGCCGCGACCAGGCGGAAATCCAGCTTGACCGGCATGGTCGAGCCCAGCCGGGTCAGCGCGCTCTCCTCCAGCACGCGCAGCAGCTTGACCTGCTGGAACAGCGGCAGGTCGCCGATTTCATCCAGGAACAGCGTGCCGCCGTTGGCCTGCTCGAAGAAGCCGCGGTGCGCGAACATCGCACCGGTAAACGCACCCTTGGCATGGCCGAAGAACTGCGACTCGAACAGGCCATCGGGAATCGCCCCGCAATTCACGGCAACGAACGGTCCCTTGCCATAGATGTTGTTGCGCTCGTGGAAGCGCTGCGCGATCCGCTCCTTGCCCGCGCCGGTCTCGCCATACAGCATCACGTTGCTGCCGAAATCGGCGAAGGTCTCCACTTGCGACAGGAACTGCTGCATGGCGGGCGACTCCGCCACCAGATCCGCTACCGCGTTCGCGGGCTCGGCCGCCGCCAGCAACTGCGGCAGCAGCTTGCCGATCTGGTTGCGCAAGTCGGGCCCCGTGAAATCATCGGCCAGGATATGCGCATACTCCGCGGGAAAGCGCCCCGGATCCGTCTCGCGCCCCGGCGCCGCCACCCACACCACGGGCATGCCGTGGGCCGCCTCCCAGTCCAGCGCGGTGAACTTCGCCGCGCCGATCACCGAGACGCTGATGACCGCCACGCACGGCTTCAGGCGCGGCTCCGCGGGCAATGCCTCCAGCGCGCCGGCGCGGATCACGTCCACGCCAAGCGGCGACAGGAAACGCGCCACGCGCTCGGCAATGTCAGACTTGCCTTCCCATACATATACTTCAAGGCTCTCGTAAGCCCAGCGATCTGTCTTCATCTGTCTTCCGCCGTATAGCGATTAGCCTGCTGCATGGCTCAGAACACCAGCTCGGCGTTGTTACAGTCGATTCCTTGCATCCAGACCGTGGCGCCGCCGAGGTTGAGACCCAGGAGGCTGAGCAAGGCAGTGACGATGGGATCAAGCAAGGTAAACAGCGGCTTCAGCAAGTCCTTCAGCGGCAATGGCAGGCTTACGGGAAGCCCAAGCACGGTCACCGTGATGACCAGGTTCAGGTTGTCAAGCACGTCGGCCGCCACGCCGCTCAGCACCGACGTCGTGGAAACGCTCGCGCTCTGCCCCGGTGCCAGCGTCATGGTCGACGTATTGACTGGAACGGCGCCCGTACGCGGACTGCCCGACGCAGTGATGTTCACGGCCATCAGGCCCAACACATCCAGGTTCACCAGCGTCACCGGACCCGAAGCGCAGCCGCTGCCGCTGGCCGCCGCCAGACAGGCTTTGACCACGCCGGTGTTCACGCTCAGCGTGGCGCGGCAATCCGCCCGCGCCGCTGCGCACTGGATGCTCTGCAGCGAAGCCGAGGCCTCGGCCAGCTCCACATAAAGCGGCACATTGAGCGTCACGATCTGGGGCAAGATGCCTCCCCCCACATTGAGCGCCACCGCCAGCCGCAAGCCCACTGCCGCCGTATGCGCCGTCGTCTGCCAGGTCGGCGGCGCGCTGCTCAGCTGCCGGGCCGGCCCCACCGCCATCACCGGCGGCCTCACGATGTACAAATTGGCGTTCACGCCGCCGATACCCGTCGGCAGATTGACGTTCAGGGGCAGCTGGATAGCCGAGTTGCCATTCGCCACCTGCGCGCCGAGCGTCAGCAAGCTGGCGACGTTAAGCGCCACATCGGCCGCCGACGACGCCGCCGGCGCCAGCACGCCCAGGTTGAGCAGTTGGCCCAGCCCGACATTCGCCTGCACTCCGCTCAGGCCGAGCTGCGTCGGCGGGCTGCCCAGCGCGGTGGACAACAGCGCATCCTTGCCAGCTGCGCCTAGCACCAGTGCATAGAACTGCTGGATCGACAGCGAAGTCTTCAGCAACTCGTCGATGGTGCCGACACCCAGCTTCAGGCGCAACTGGTCTAGCGTGACATTGGCGTTGAGCAAGCCCTGCCAGTCCAGCGCGGAGAACTTGACGGAGCTGCCCAGCAACAGGCTCAGCAAGCTATTGCCGGAATTGAAATCCAGCAACCCGCTACCCAACGAGAACGACGCCACCGGCGGGCTCGCATTGGCAATCGCCTCCGCGCGCAACTGGCGCGATGCGCTGCCGGGAATCACGAACAGGATCGGCACGGTCTGGGTCACCACCACCTGCACCGCGTTTGCCGATAGCTTGGTGGTGTCGTAGCCGGCGTTGAAGTGCCGTACGGTGTCGCTCCCAGTGCTGTAGGCCGGATCCCATACGCCCAGGCAGACACGCATGCCATCGGCATCGCTGCTGCCCGCTGCGCTGCAATTGGCGCTCGCCGTACCGGCGTAGTCATTCTGCGCGCCAGCCGATTGCGTTGCGCTCAGCACATTGGCCGACACGGTGGCGGCAGCCGCGGCTTGCTTGAGCTGCTGCGCGCCGGCCAGTGCGGCCATGTCGGCGATCTTTTGCAACTGGCGCTGGCGGTAAAACACATGGCCGACATCGATCGACACCAGCGAACCGATCGCAACCGTGGCCAGCAGCAGGGCGCCAAGCACGCCGATGGCACCGCGCTGCCCGCGTCGGCGCCCGGCGACAAGATGCGAGCAGCAGCGGATCATCGGCCTGCCACTCCCTGGCCTGCGCCGCCGGCGCCATTTTTCGACCCCGCCTGGCCCGTGTAGAACTCGGGGATCGGATAGGTGAACGTCGCCATATAGCGCTGGTAGGACAGGGCTGCCTGCTCCCCATGCAACACCTGCTGCTCGCCGGCCTGCGCGCCACTGCGCTGGATCTCGAGGATGCCACGGGTATGCGGGCCAATCTCTTGCCGGGCTGGTCGCGCCGACGGTGTGGCAGGTGCGTCCGTCTGGGCCTCGGCGGGGAAGGCGCCCAACCCGAGCACGGCGAACGCTAGCGCCAGTCCGCTGCGGCGGGCATGGCCGCGCAGGTCTCTTGTCCCGGTCTGGTTCATGGAAATCTCCTGGGTTGGTGCGGTCGGCACGGACGATGGGTATCGGGTATTGCGAGGCTGTGCCATCCAGCGATCTCTCATGGCGTGGCCTGGATGATGTCGGTCAGGCGCTGATGGTTCGGGCCGGCTGTCCCGGCGGCGGCAAGCCGGGCCGATTGTGGCGCGGTCTGCGCCACGGCCTGCTGCGCGGCGACGCGCTCGCGTTGCGTGCCCGCGCGCCGGACCCGCTCCGCCTCCTGCATCACCGCCTTGCGCGTTGCCTCGGGCAGGCCAGCCCGCTGCATCAGCGACGCCGCCTGGTCACGCTTGCCGTCGGCTGCGAGCCAGACCGCCGCGTTGCTCACCACGCGCGGGTTCTTGCCATCGAGCTGCAGGGCCTGCATCACCGGCACGCGCGCCTGGGCCAACGCACCCGTGCGCATCAGCGCGTAGCCCAGGTCGTTGGCCACCTGCGCATTGGTGGGATCCGCGCCGGCTGCCAATTGAAACGCTGTCGCGGCAGCGGCAAAATCGTTCCTGCGACCGGCGATCAGGCCCAGGCCGTGGTAGGCGCGCGCCTGCACCGAAGTGGCAGCCAGGCTGCGATAGGCCTGCTCGGCAGCGGCATCCTGATTGGTCTCGCGCAACGCGTCCGCGCGCATCAGCGTCATCGCCGGCGACGCGCCGAAGCGCTTCTCGTAGACGTCGATATGCGCGAGCGACGCGAAGTACAGGCCCTCTTCCTGCATCTTGCCGATCAGGCCGAGGTAGACCGATTTATCGTCATAGATGGCCCGGTCCTGCTTGTCGCGCAGCTTGGACAGCTCCACCTGGGCATCGGCCTGATCGCTCATGCGGGTGGCCAGGCTGGTGCCGCAGCCGGATAGCACGGCCAGGGCCAGTGCCGATGCCAGGCCGGTTAAGGAGCGCACGGGCCAAGGCGATCGATATCTCGTCTTGCTTCCCGAGCGCTTGTCTTGTTTGTTCATTTCGGTCCCCCCGACATATGCGCCAGCATTCTTATCACGCCCAAAAAGCCGGGTCCGGCCGTGATGATCAGCAATACGGGCAGCATGGTCACCACCATGACTGCAGTCATCTTCACGGTCAGCTTCCCCACCTGTTCTTTCATGCGCGCCTTGCGCGATTCCTGCAGGCGCAAGCCGAATTGCCGCAGTGGCTCCTGAACGGCCCCGCCGAATCGATCCACCTGGCTAAGCATGGTGATCAGGCTTTTCAGGTCCTCGCTGTCGAACAGCTTCCCGATGCGCTGGAGCGTCTGGTCGCGCGACCGGCCCGAGGCAAACTGCTGGTTGGCTCGCATCAGCTCAGGGCCAAGCACACGCAGCATGCCGCCGAACTCGGCCACGATCACCTGCAGGCTCTGATCGATCGACAGCCCCACGCCCTGTAGCAAGCGCAGCATGTCGACCAGCACGGGCAACTCATCCTCCAGGCGCAGCATGCGGCTGCTGGCCCGACGTTGCAGCGCCCATTTCGGCGCTAGGAAACACACCGCGAACGTGACGAAGGCCCACATCATTGCGCCCATCAGCGATGTGGGCAAACGCCATGCAAAGACCCCTGCCGCCAGGGCCACCGGCAATGACAGGCGCAGCCCCCCAAATATGGCCCGGGCCTTGTCACCGTAAAAACCACACTGCTCAAGCAAGCGCTGTTCTTCGGCCGTCACCACGGCCTTGCCCAAAGGCGACTCAAGCCAACGCTGGTCAAAGCGCTTGCTAAGCTGGCCGCCCAGCCGCGCACCAATGCGAGCGCCGGCACTTTGGGCCGCGGCGGCGTTGGCAGCATTGGCGGCGCTGGCCGGAACCGTGGCGGGAGCATCCGGCGCGACGGCGGCAGCGGCGGCCGCCTGTCGCGAGAGCGCAGCATCGATGGTCCGCTCGGCGCGGTGACGTTGCCGCCATTGCGCCACCAGCGGCAAGGCCAGGGCGGCTAGCCCGATGGCCGCCGCGCATAGGCTCAGCGAGATCAAGGTGGTGCTATCCATGGTCCCTTGTTCCTATACCGACCTGGCCAGGCGATAGAGCATGGCCGCCCCCATCACCTCCAGTACCACGGCAACCAGCAATAGCGTCTTGCCGGCCGGGTCGCGCCACATCATCATGATGTAGGCGGCGTTCATCACAAACATCATCCCGGCCACCACCATCGGCAGCAAGCCAAGCACCCAGGCCGACAACCGCGTCTCGGACGACAGCGCGTGCAGTTCCTGCTGCGCTTGCTGACGGTCTCGCATGAAGGCGGCGGTACGCTCCATGACAATGTCCGCGCGACCGCCGTAGCGCACCGCGAGACGTAGCACGGAAGACAGCAGCATCAGTTCGTCAACCTGGTAGATCCGCGCGACCTGCAAGACCGCCTGATCCAGTTCCTTGCCTGCGCGCTGCAAGTGGATGGCCTGCACCAGGCACTGGCGCAATGGCGCCTCGGTATTGCCGATGGCAGCCTGAAAGGCCGAAGGCACGCTGCTGCCGATGCTCATCATCCGGACTACCGCATCGAGAAACGACGGCAACTGCTGGCGAAGCCTCTGCCCGGTACGACGGGCTCGGTTCCAGAGCATGAAATAAAGGATCACCAGCCCGATTGACAGCGCGGCCAATGCAGCCAGCCAACCGCCCATGGCAACGCCCACTAGCCCCAAGCCGACGATGGAACCACCCCACAGCGCATATGTGCGGCGCGTCGGTGCCAGGTCCGCACGGCGCAGGAAATCCGCCCACTTGCGCCGCAGGTCGTGCTGCTTCCTGCCGGCTTGCGGCTCTGGCGTGGTCGCATAGCGTGCCTTGACCTGCTCGGTCTGCGCTTGCAAAAACGCACGCGCGCTCTCTTCCTGCGCGCGCGCCTTGGCGCTGGACAGCAGTAGCAGGCCCAGTCCGAGCAAAACGAGAGCGGCCGCCGCAACGACCAGCGCCGCGCTAGACATCGAAGCGGTCGTCCAGGCCAAAGTTGTTCGGGCGCATGCGCGCTAGCTTGGGCGAATGCGGCAAGATGCCAAGCGAGAGCCAGCGGTCTACCTCGTTGCCGTCGGGGCCGACGAACGGCTCGTGGCGGAACAGCTCCTGGGTCGAGATGATGTTGTCGCCAAGGCCGGTGACCTCCGTGATCGAGAGGATGCGGCGCTTGCCGTTGGAGAGCCGGCCGATCTGCACGATAAAGTCGATGGCATTGGCAATTTGCCGGCGCAGGCTGGCCTCGCTGCCCTGGAAGCCGGCAAAGCCGGCCAGCATCTCCAGGCGGTACAAGCACTCGCGCGGGCTGCTCGAGTGGATGGTGCCCATGGAGCCATCGTGCCCCGTGCTCATGGCCTGCAGCATTTCCAGCACCTCGCCGCCGCGCACCTCGCCCACGATGATGCGGTCGGGCCGCATCCGCAGGCTGTTGCGCAGCAGGTCGCGGATCGACACCACGCCCGTGCCTTCGAAGCCGCCGGGGCGGCTCTCCAGCCGCACCACGTGCGGATGGTTGAGCGCCAGTTCCGCCGTGTCCTCGATGGTGATCACGCGCTCGCCGTCGGGCACATAGGTGGCCAGCGCGTTGAGCAGCGATGTCTTGCCCGAGCTGGTGCCGCCGCTCACAAGGATATTGCAGCGGGCCTTTACGGCAGCCTCGAGCAGTTCGTTGACCTCGGCGCTCATGGTGCCCAGGCCTTGCAGGTCCGCGGGCGTCAGCGGGTCCTTGCGGAATTTGCGGATCGACACCACCGGGCCGGCCAGCGCCAGCGGGGGAATCACCACGTTGATGCGCCCGCCGTCCGGCAGGCGTGCGTCGACCATGGGATTGGACTCATCCAGCCGGCGCCCGATCGGCGCCAGGATGCGGCGCACGATGCGCAGCAGATGCCCGCTATCGGCAAAGCGCACGGGGATGCGTTCCAGCACGCCGTGCCGGGATACATAGACATCCAGGTGCCCGTTGACCAGGATGTCTTCCACCGCCGGGTCGTTGAGCAAGTCCTCGATCGGGCCGAAGCCCGCCAGCTCCTTGGTCAGCGCCTCGGCGATCTGATGCAGCTCGGCCTCGTTGATGGGGATGCGGCGCAGCCGCGTGAAGCTCTCCAGCTCCAGGTCGACAAAGCGGTTGATCGCGGTGCGCGACCAACGGCCGAACTCCGCGCCCAGCTCCTCGATGCGGGTGAGCAGATGCTCATGGGCCGCTTCCTTGATGTTCTGGAATTCCTGCGAAGCAGGAAAAGGCGCGGCGGAGTTATCGGAGAATTCGATGGCTTGCGACATGTCAGTTCCCAGCCCGCTCAGCACGTATCACGCGCATGGCGCGTAGCGCTTCGGGCAGTTTTTCTTTTACCCGGCCCAACAAGCCAGCTTCGCTTGCAGTGCCGGCACGGTATCCCAGCCGATCCACCAACTGGCCAACAGCACGGACATAGGGATCGGCGGGGCTGTCATCGGCCAGCACCACGCCACGGTTGAGCGCCAGCACCAGCGGCTCGCGCCGGTCGGGCAAGGTGCCGACCGATGGCGCCTCCAGGCGCTGCGCAATCTGCTGGGCATCCACGCCCAGGCGCGCCTCGAAACGCGAGACCAGCAAGTGCAGGTCCTCGCGCTCCACCTCGCGCTTCTTCAACTCCTGGAGCAACTCCGCGGCCGAGACGATGGCGCCGATGCTCTGGTCCACCACCAACACCACCATGTCGGCGGCCTTGACCAGGTGCGCCATGAAGTCGACATTGCTAAAGCCGCCCAGGTCCACCACCTGCAGGTCAAAAAAAGCGCGCAGGCGATTCAGTAGCCCGAGCGCCTCCATGAACGAGATATCCCGCATCTCCGCCAGGGTGGCCGGCAGCGGCAACACGGCCACGCCATTGCCGTGGCGCGCCAGCGCGGTCTGCACGAAAACCTGGTCGAAGCGCCGCAGGTTGCGTACGCCTTCGACAAAATGAAAGCCGGGGCTGATGTTCATGTACAACGAGCCGTCGCGCGATGGCAGCCCCAGGTCCATCAACAGCACCTCGCCATGGCTGCGCTTGCGCACCGCCGCCGCGAGGTTGGTCGCCAGCGTTGTGGCACCCACGCCCACGCGCGCGCCAAGCACCGCCACGACCTTGCCCCGGCGTGCCGGCTCCGCCTGGACGCGCACCGCCAGCAGCCTGCGCACGATCTCGATCGCGCCGGCCGGCGGCGCGGTCATGTCGATGAAGTCTTTGGCGCCGGCCCGCAGCGCGGCCAGCATGATGTCCGGCTCTCCCGCGTTGCCCACCGCCACCAGCGGCAGCCCCGGGTACAGCTTCGTCACGTGCTCGGCCAGCCGGCTTGATGCCAGCGCCTGCTCCCGCGAAAAATGCAGGAAGACCATGCCGGGATTGACCGTGGCGATCTGCTCCACGAAGGCATCCTGCGGGCCAGCCTCGACGACCAGCCGGCCCAGGTTGCCGAGCGCGTTGGCCAGCCATTGGCGCGGCTCCGGCTGTGCGGTGTTGAACAGGAAAAAGTCCATCTGACCCTGCCTTGCGCCGTCGTCCTGCTTGCCCAATGTCATTTTGAAAACCCTGGCAGCGTCGGATCGACGTATTCGCCAAGCACGTACCGGCCCCACACATTGGGATTGCCGCTGGTGCGCCCATCCTCGCTGACCGCGGCCACGGCCGCCGCGCCCTTGGCGAGCGGGCGCACCAGGCGCGGCGTGACCACGATCATCAGCTCGCGGTCTTCCTGGTTGAAGTTCAGGTTGCGAAAGAAGGTGCCGATGATCGGCAGGTCGCCAAGGAAGGGCACCTTGTTGACGTTGCTGACCGTGGTACGGCTGACCAGCCCGCCAATCACGAAGCTCTCGCCGTCGCCGAGTTCCACCGTGGTATCGGCGCGGCGGGTCACGATGGCAGGCACCATGGCCCCGTTGATCGATATGCCGCGTGACGGATCGAGATCGCTGGCTTCAGGCGCCACCTTCAATGCAATGCGATCCTTGGCCAGCACGGTGGGCGTCACGGTCAAGCCGATGCCGAAGGGCTTGAACTGGATGGTGGTCGTGCCGAGTGCCTGCGGCACCGGAATCGGGATCTCTCCGCCGGCGAGAAAGCTCGCGCTCTGCCCTGACAGCGCCACCAGGCTAGGCTCGGCCAGCACCCGCGCCATGCCATTGCTCTCCAGCACGCTCAGGTTGGCGAAGATCCCGTGCGAAAGCGACGCCGCGACAAGATTGAAGGCGCTGCTCATCGGCAAGCTGATATCGGTGCTGAGCGAGCCTTGTGCACCTCCGGTTCCTGGCGCGAAGGTGACCTTGTTCAACGACGACGGGGAAAAGGTACCGAAGGCGAAGCCGCCGCTGTTCCTGAAGAAGTTGAACCCCACCTCCTTGAGTACAGTCTTGCTGACCTCGACCACCTTCACGTCGACCTGCACAGTGCTGCTGACTGGAATCGTGGAACGATCGATCACCACACCGCCCTTGCCCTCAGCCGTGGCAGTGGCTGCGCGCGCCACCAGCTGCGCGCGCAGCGATGCCTGCGCATCGCGCGCCTCGCCGCTGATCAGCGCGCCCCCGCCAGATACCGCTACGTCTGGGCCACCAGGCTCGCCTCGCGTCGCATCCACCTGCACCCGGTAGGTTTGCGCGGCTTCGCCACGCGCCCAAACCATGAGCTCGGTGGCGCCGGGCTTCTTGGCCACCACCAGCACGCCGTTGGCACCCGTGCCGCTCTTTAGCAGCAACGCATCCGCCACGGCAGGATTGCCGATCGCCACGCGTTCAAGTGGCTTGTTCAGACGTAGCTCACGCTGGCTACCCACCACCAGCTTCAGATCACGCACACCGCCATCGGCCTGCTGCGCCCATGCCGCGGGGATGGTGCAGCAGACCGTCAGGATGGTGGCGGCCCCGGCAAGAATGGATTTCATCAATCGACTATCCAGAAGTAACACTGAAAACACCAATCCAAGCGCAATCCGGCGGGCCTGCACGAGGCATGCTTCGACCACGACGGCGTGCCTTGCTTCATTCGATCTCGCGCTTGCCGCCGCGGATCATCTCAACACTGTTTTGCGCAACGCTGCTCGCGCTCGCGCCATGCACGCGCTGCGCGATGGCTGCGGGCACCGGGACAGGCGGTGGCGCTGCCTTGACAGGAAGCGCTTCGCCCCGTGCCCCACCCGCGATCCCTGCCAGCGCAACGCCTGCCATTGCGCGATCGGATGGCGCCAGCGCTGCGGCAGGCGCCCCGCCTTTTGCCTGCGCCTTCGCCTGCAATACCGGCGCGGGATCCTCAAACAAGCCTTCGGTGGGAACGTCCGGATCCTCGGGGTTGCGCAGGGCCAGCAACAGGCGCCCGGTTTGCTGCGCGATAGCCAGCTTGCCGACGTTGGCCACCGGCACTGCCAGCACGGCGGTCTTCGCGCCTTCGCGGCGCGCCATCATTTGCTCGGGCGGGGGCTTGGCGGCTTCATTGACCGTCCCCGCGCCATAGGCCAGCACGCGCAGGCGCGCGAGCAGCATGCGCGCCTGGCTGCCTGCGATCTCCTGTCCATCGCGGCGGAACACCGCGAACACATCGACAAAGTCGCCCGGCTGCACCTGATTGCCAACGCCGATCACTTCATCAACCGCGACCGCTACCGCGCGCTCGCCCTCTTTCACCTGCGTGGCAAGACCTGCCAGCAGCTGGCTTTCGAGTACCGGCACGTTCGCGCCGACGCTGACCAGCGGCACCTGGCCTGCCACGCGGGCCACCTCGGTGTAAGCCCCCGCCGGATTGATGGGCAATTGCTCTACCTTGAGCGCGTCAACGGGGACTGGCTTGCCGGCTTCGATCGGCTTCGCTGTGACCACCACCGGATACGACTGCGCGCTTCCCACCACGGGCTCCGCTGGTTTGGCCGGCGTACGCGCCACGCGCCACGCGAGCAACGCCAGCAACGCGGCAAGGACGAGCAGCACGATGGCAAGCACGCGGATCTGTTTGCTGGTCATGCGAACTCTCTGGTTTGGATAAATGGAATCTGGCTTGGGCACATGTCGACAAACGGCGTCCGCTCGTGGCGTGGGCAGATCCTCATGTGTCAGGGGCCAGTTGCACCGTCGCGCTGCCAGTCAGCGTTGTGGGAATGGGTACCCCAGGTATGACCGGCAAGAGCGCGCTTGAGGGAAGGTTCAGCGTCACCGTGACGCAGACTGAGCCGCTCGGATTGGCGCAGGCAACAACTTGCGCAATATTGGCGGTGGGAATGACGCTGCTGATTGAGGCAGGCAGCACGGCCAAGGCCGTCGTCGACGCTGCACTCACCCGCAAGGCTTGCGTGGCGGCTGCGTTATTGGCTGATGCCCCGCTGGGGTAACGCAGGGCGGCACGGGCACCTTCTTCCGCGGCAAGCGTCAGTGTCTGCTGCAGTGCCAGCACGATGCCGAAATAGACAATGCCGATCACGACAGCCAGAAGAACCGGCAGCACGATGGCGAATTCAAGCGCGGCCGTTCCGGACGAGCGCGTCCGCACGGCGTGGTTTCCCCGCAATGGCATACTTCACCCGGTTATCTTTTACTTTTTTTGCGCCAACCGGTGACGCGGGCGCCAGGCGGTTGGCAATTGGCTATCAGACCCCGCCCGCGCGGCAGCTACCTTCCCAAAATCATCCAGACCAACAAGCCGATCGCAAGGTACGCGGCGTACGGAATGCCGCGTGCCTCCGCGGCATGGCGCGCCGCGCCAGGGACGCTCATGCCGCCTCCTCGCTGCAGCAAGCTTGCGAAATGGTCTCGCCATACAGCCCAGACCGCGCCAGCTTGCATGCGCACCAGCAAGGCATGCGCAAGCGCCAGCAGGCTGCCGACGACCCATACCGTCACCAACCCCGTGGGGCCAGTGAACAAACCTGTGACGGCGAAGAACTTGATGTCGCCCGCGCCCATGCGGCCGAGTGCATAAACCGGCAACATGACCAGCAAGCCCACCAGAAAGCCGAGCAGCCGCGAAATCAGCCCAGGCTCAGGAGCCGGCCCGAACGCAAGCGCCAGGCTCATTGCCACAATCGTGGCAACCAGCACGGCATTTGGTACTTTGCGATAAGCGAAATCGGTCCAGATGATTGCCGCGCAGAATAACGCGGCAATTAGGGCTAACACTTAGCCACCGGATGCGGGAAGAATGGCAGTGACCTTGCTGCTCAAGCGAGTGAACAGAGCACTGACGTCGGTGCCTAGTTGAGTGACCGTGGTGATAAGAGCCAGAGCAATGAGACCTGCAATCAACCCATACTCGATTGCAGTTGCCCCTTGTTCGTCCCGAAGAAAGCGTGCCAAAGCGTTTTTCATGATGTCACTCCGATTTTGATTTATTACATCACCCAGCGTCCGCTTACCCCTTCGATACCGCCTCGCTCTTGTGGCCAGGCTAGTACCGAGCGGTAACGCTGGTGAACAATTTATAGATCAAAGCCATGTATCAACCATACCCCCCCTTGGAGTTATAGTTGTCTCAGCATAATGGCTGACGTCCGTTTGAAAACAGTGTTTTTTTAAAGAGCAAAAGTTCTACTCGCGTCAAATACCACACCCGTTCGGGTGAGCCATGTGGCGCGGTGTGATGTAAAAGGATGCGCAGCCGCGGGGTAAGGACGACTGCGCACCGTAAAGACGTATTCGACGTATTCGACGTATTCAGATCGACGATTAACGAGCCAGGCCGCCGAGCAGATTGGTCAGCCCCGGCGCGTTCGGCGTGCTCGATGTCGTCGAAGCCGCGCCCGCTGCCGCGTTGCGCGCGCCGCTCAGCACACCCGTCACAGGTGCCAGCAAGCCGGCCAGAGGCCCCAGCGCGCCGGCAGTGCCAGTGCCTGCGGAAGCGCCACCCGTCACGCCGCCAAGCAAGCCGGTCACGGGTGCCAGCGCGCCTGCTGCGCCTGCGCCCGTGCCCGAGCCGGAACCGCCCGCGATGCCACCCAGGGGCAGGTTGCCGAGCAACCCGCCGAGCGGATTGCCGCCGGTGCCGTTGCCGTGCACCAGCACACCGGCCCCGGCGACGGTCTTGCCGGCTTCGGTCACGACACCGCCGAGGCTGGAGACCAACGGGGCCTGGGCGTTGGTCAGCAGGCTGCCGCCGCTGGCCACGGAGTTGCCAAGGGTGGCCAGCAATTTGTCCAGCGGCGCGCCAAGGCCAGTGGCTCCGCCAACCGTTTGTGTAACGGTGGTGAGCTGCGTGGTCAGCGGCACGATCACCTTGCTCACGCTGCCGGTGACTTGCGCCACGGGGCCGGTCGAGAGCGCCTCGCCGAGCTTGCCGCCGGCCATCGTCACCGCGCCGCCAACCTGATTGACCAGGCCGCCCACGGGTGTCGTCACCGCACCTAGCGGCGCCAGTTGCCCGGTACCGAGGCTGCTCACGAGATCACCCGCGCTCGATACCGTGACGCCGGCTTTCTGCACCACGTTGCCCGTGCTGGACACGGTGATGCCAAGCGGATCGGTGACTGCACCCATATTGCCAAGGCCGTCGCGCACACCCACGCCTAGCGTGCCGACCGTGTTACCCGCGTTTACCACTACGCCGCCGAGCGCGTTGCGCGTGGCGTCAGGAAGCAGCGGCACTTGCGCAGCCTGGATCTGCTTGCCGATATCGCTCACCGCATTGCCCGTTGCCACCACCGTATTGCCCGCGCCTTCAGTGACCTTGGCGGTGGGCGTGATGTCGGGCGTCGCAGCCGGTTTGTTCGGAGGAGGCGTGGTTGGCGTGACGGCGCTGGGGCTCACGCCGCTGCCGGATCCGCCGGAGGAGCAACCTGCCAGCAGCAACAGTGCGGCGGCACAGGCGAGGGTCATGGATGACATCGGGGCGAAATGCGCTTTCATGGGATCTCCTGGTCTTCCTCGCGGAAGGTTCTCCTTTGGAACTGCAATCGAATTGGCTCTTGGACGATGCATGCGAAGCCTTGAGCGCGGAACGCAATACCGCAATACGACTGGGGCGTTTGCTCCGCGCCGCGCTGTGCGCCGCGCTTGTCGGGAGCCAATACCGCAAGCTGCGTGCCACCCACGTGGCACGCAGCCCGCAATGCAGTCCATCAACCCTGGCGCCGCCGCGCAAACCGTTGTTTGACGCGGGATGGCGAGCATGGGCCAGTCACTCGTCGCGTGGCACTACAAGGCGGCCCCATGCCGCGCGGCGTGTTACGTGCTACGTAACGTGTTCCCCCCTCGATGTTCCCGATGTGCAACTGCGCACCCACCGTCTGCCCACGCGCTGCCGACACGGTGGCATGCGGCCGCGGCGCAGGGAACAAGTCCGCGTTGTTCCCTATTGGCGCCACCGCGTTACGTAACGCGTAACACCGAAACACCGCGCAGCGCGCTCATGTCTGGTCCTTTCCCGGCTATGTCTCATCCTCTTCAAACCCAGGCGTGGCAAGGCCTGGCACGTTTTTATCGGGTGTCCGCGCGCGGTCCGGCGGCATGCGGGCACGCACTGGCACACCCTTTGCGCTATGCAGTGACACCACGGCAGGCGCCACGCGCACCGTGATTTCACGACGAGAAGAAAAAAGGGAAAAGGTCATGCGTACTCAACAGATCCTCATCACGGCACTGCTCGGCTCGCTGTTGGCACTTGGCGGTTGCGCAAGCGGTGGCGGCACGACGTCCATGGATACCGGCAGCAGTGCGGGCAGCAGCAATGGCGGCGGTACCAGCGCAGGCACCACCGGCACCACCGGCACCACCGGCAGCGGCGGCGGCACCAACGCCGGCACGGGCGGTGGCAGCAACGGTGGCAATTCCGGCGGAAACAATGGCGGCAACAACGGTGGCAATAACGGCGGCAACAATGGCGGTAATAACGGTGGCAACACGGCCGCGCTGACGCCGACCAGCAAGATCGTCGATCAGGCGGGTGGCGTCGTAACCTCGGCCGGCAACGCTGTGAGCGACCTCGGCACGCAGATCAAGAACACCAACCTGCCGATTCTCTCGACCCAATCCAAGGATGGCCTGGGCGGCGTGGTCGGCTCGCTCGGCGCCGCGGTCAGCACCCTGGGCAACGGCGTGCAAAACGGCCTGGGCAACATCCCTAATGCCACCAACCCGCTCGGCACCACGGTGGCAAGCACCGGCGGCGTGGTCAGCCAGGTGGGCAATGCCGTGACCAACGCCGGCGCGCTCGTCAGCGGCCTGGGCAGCGGTCCGCTGTCGCCCCTGGCAGCCGTCACCACGCCGGTGGGCTCACTGGTTTCGCAAATCGGCACCGCGGTCAATGGCGCGGGCGCCCAGCTCGGCGCGGCCCTCTCGACCGGCCCCGTGGAGCAGCTCACCGGCGGCGTCAGCAAGCTCATCGTGCCGCTCACCTCGCAACTCACCGGCGGCACGCAGACGCTGGGCGCGGCAACCGGCCTGGGTGCTCCGGTCAACAACCTGCTGGCGACGCTTGGCGGCGGCCTGGCCACGGCAGGCAACACGATCAGGCAGACCAACACGCCGGTGGTGTCGGGCGTGGGCGGCATCGTCGCCGGCGCGGGCAGCACGGTGGCCGCGCTTGGCGGCGTGGCCTACAACCCGGGCGGCACCGGTAGCGGCAACCCGCTGGCGCCGGTCACGAGCCTGCTGGGCGGTCTCACGGGTGGTCTGCCTGGCGGACTGACTGGCGGCGGCGCAAGCGGCCCGCTCGCGCCCGTCACCGGCCTGGTCAGCGGCTTGACCGGCGGACTCACCGGTGGCCTTGGCGGCGGCAGCGCAAGCAGCCCGCTCGCGCCTGTCACCAGCCTGGTCAGCGGCCTGACCGGTGGGCTCACCGGCGGCCTGGGTAGCGGCAGCGCAAGCAGCCCGCTCGCGCCTGTCACCAACCCGGTCAGCGGCGTGGTGAGCACGGTCGCCGGCGCTGCCGGCGGTGCCTCGGGCGGCGGCGCGGGCAATGCGCTCGCACCGGTGACCGGCATCGTCGCGGGCATCACCGGCGGCAATGCCGCAAGCAGCGGCAGCGGCAGCGGCTCGGGCAACAACGCACTGGCGCCGGTGACCGGCCTCGTGAGTGGCCTGCTGGGCGGCCTCGGCGGCAAGCGCTAAGTATTTAGCGGGCAATGCATGCTTCGCGCTTCGTGCGCCTGCATGTAAGAATTAAAAAAGGGGCGCGTTCGACGTGCCCCTTTTAAAAGAGAACGCGATCGGCCACGCAACAGCGCCAAGGGTAGCGGCACCCCTGGCGTCATTGGCACAGCGCGTTAAAGCCGCATGCTGATTTTTACGGATCCAGGGGTATTACCATGACGCACACACGCCTGCGTGTTGCCACGTTGCTGCTCAGCATCGGCGCCTGCAACAGTGTCTTTGCGGAGCCACGCAGCCCGATCCTGGGCGATCCCACGCAAACCTTGCCTAGCATCGCACCTGCGCGCCCGCCGCAGAGCAACGTCACCGTGCAGGTCGAGCGGCCGGACTCCGCGCTGCAAAACCTGCTTGCCAGCAAGCTCACGCCGCAGCGATTCCAGATCGAAGGCGTGAAGGCGATCCCATTCGCGGAGATCGCCGCCAGGTTCGCACCGCTGGCCGGCAAGGAAATCATGGTGGGCCAGCTGCTGGCGGTGGCGAATGAAGTCACCCAGATGTACCAGCAACGCGGCTTTCCGCTGTCCTTCGCCTTTGTCCCGGCGCAGAGCTTCGAGAATGGCAATGTGCTGGTCACCGTGGTGGAAGGCCATGTTTCCACCATCACGATCCGCGGCGAAGCGGGCCCGGCCGAAGGCCGCCTGCGCGCCATTGCAGAGCAATTGATGCAAGACCAGCCGCTGCGCCGCGAGACCTTCGAGCATTACGTCAACGTGCTGGCGCTGCAGCCCGGCATGCAGGTGGCCGCTACCGTGCAGCCGCCGCAGACCACGGACGGCGCCTGCGAGATGGTGCTCGAGGTCAAGCGCAAGCCCTTTACGTTTGGCATGGGCCTGGATTACAAGGATCCGAGCGTGCGTGGCATCTTCACCGCCACCACCAACAGCCTGACGCCGCTGGGAGAACAGATATCGGTCTCCGCGCTGGCGCCCCGGGGCCCGGACCACGAGGAATACTACGTCGCCAGCTATGGCCAGCCGATCGGCACCGAGGGCATGATGGCCCGCCTGAGCGCCTCGCATTACCGTGGCGTGCCTCAGAACGGCACGCTGGCGCAGATCGGCTTCGATACGCGTTACGTGAACGACACCAAGCGCCTCGGCGGCACGCTCAGCTATCCGGTGATCCTCAACAACGCGCACTCGCTCACCGCTACCGGCGGCCTTTATGCCAACGACCAGTTCGAGCGCTACACGCAGTCGGGCACCGGCAGCCAGATCGCGCTGACCACGCACGTGCGCGTGCTGAGCGCGGAACTCGCCTACGTGCAGCGGCAGGAGGGCCAGACCCGCAGCGCCACGCTAGGCGTCTACAAAGGCATGAATGCGCTCGGCGCGAGCCGTGAGAACAACGTCAACGACCTGGACTTCGTGCGCAGCCGGCTGGTGGTGTCGCAGGCCACCGACTTGCCATGGGGCTTCGGCGTGGCGGTGTCCGCCACCGGCCAGTACAGCGGGCAGCGCCTGGCGTCGAGCGAGCAGATCAGCTTTGGCGGCCGCTTCTTCGGGCTCGGCTATCCGGCGGGCGAGGTGGCGGGCGACAAGGGCTGGGGCGCGTCGGCTGAGATCAACCGCCTCTTCACGCCTGGCCTGACCTACCTGAAGACCGTGCAGCCTTACGTGCTGACCGACATGGCGCGCGTGTACTCGAACAGCTTGTCGCTGGTACACCGCACGCTGCAGTCAGTGGCCATCGGCCTGCGCTTCTCGGACCGGCGTTACTACACGCTGGATGTCTCGGTGGCGCAGCCGGTTGGCGACAAGCCGACCAATGCCTCGCGCCGGTCGCCGCGCCTGAACGCGACATACTCTTATCAGTTTGAATAGGTGACGCGTGGTGGCGAGTAGGTGGCGAGTAGCTAGCGAATGGACGGCAAGGACGAAGCGTCTTTGGGAATTTTCCACTTAGCCTTGCAGATTTTTCCGAATTCTTGCGGCGTGGATGCAAATGATACTTGTTTGCATTCATTGTCAACCGCAGCCGTCGGAGAATCATGCAAAGCGCCCTCGTCACCAGGACCAAGAAGAAACTCAACGCCATCCCGCACCTGACAGGCGCGGTTGGCGTGGCCATCGCGGCCGCGCCAGCGGCTGCCCAGACCGCGGGAAGCACCAAGGTGGCGGCGGCGGAACTGCCTGCGGTCATTGTCAGCGGCTCGGCCCCGAACCAGTTCAAGACCGACAGCACCTCCTCGGTCAAGACGCCTGGCGCGTTGCTGGATACGCCCAGGTCCATCACGGTGATCCCGCAGGAACTGATCCAGAGCACCGCCTCCACCAGCCTCACCGAGGCGCTGCGGACCGTGCCCGGCATTGCATTTGGCGCGGGCGAAGGCGGCAACCCGGTTGGCGACCGTCCGTTTATCCGTGGCTACGATGCGCAGGCCAGCACCTTCCTGGATGGCATGCGCGACATCGGCGCGCAATCGCGCGAGATGTTCAACATCGAGTCGGTCGAGGTCACCAAAGGGCCGGCTGGCGCCTACGACGGACGCGGCTCGGCGGGCGGCAGCATCAACATTGTCAGCAAGTCGCCCAAGCTGGGCAGCTTCGCCGAAGGCAATCTCGGCGTGGGCAATGCCAGCTACAAGCGCGGCACCGCCGACGCCAACTGGCAGTTCAGCGACCACGCCGCGGCGCGTTTCAACGCCATGTTCCAGGATGCGGGCGTGCCCGGCCGCGACAGCACGCATCAAGAGCGCTGGGGCTTTGCCCCGTCCGTCGCTCTTGGCCTTGGTGGCCCAACCCGGCTGACGCTGTCCTACTACCACATGGAGACAAATGGGCTGCCCGACACCGGCATGCCTTACAACAACCCGAACTTCGTCCCGCGCACCGATGGCCGGCCGCGTACACGGCTGCCCGGCGACGGCTCACCGCTCAAGTTGCCACGCAACACCTACTACGGCCTGGTCGATCGCGATTTCCGCAAAGACAGCGCCGACGTCGCCACCGTCCGCTTCGAACACGATTTCAGCCCGGCGCTCAAGTTCCGCAACCAGACGCGCGTCGGGCGCACCAAGCAGGACTACCTGTGGACGCGCCCGGACGGCAGCTTCAATGGCAACATCTACTACGACATGGTCTGGCGCCGGACCAACCAGCGCCACGGCATCTCTACGACGCAGGCCAACCAGACCGACCTGTCGGGCGAGTTCCTCACCGGGGCCATCAAGCACAAGTACGCGTTCGGCGTGGAATTCTCTCGCGAGAAAAGCGAGAACGACGGCTACACGGTCGCCACAGGCAACAGCCGCTGCCCAAGCGGCCCGGGCGCGGCCAGCGGCTACAACTGCACCACGTTGTACAACCCCGACCCGCATGACCCGTGGAGCGGCCGGATCGCCCGCAACTACAACCCGACCAATCACACAGCCACGACCGCATCGGTCTATGTCTTCGACTCGATCGAGCTCAGCAAGCAGTGGATGTTGAATGCGGGATTGCGCTTCGACCGCTACCGCGGCGAAGTGCAGACCGCGCGCGCCAACGGCGGCGCCGGCCCGCGCAGCACGCATACGCGTGACGACAACCTCTTCAACTATCAGGTAGGCGTGATCTACAAGCCAGTGGAAAACGCCAGTGTCTACTTGTCCTACGGCACCTCGTCCACGCCAGCCGGTGCCGTGGTCGGCCAGGGCAGCGAGCCGAGCGGGCTCGCGCCGACCAGCGCGGGCTCCGCGTTGTCTCCGGAAAAGAACCGCAGCATCGAACTCGGCACCAAGTGGGACGTGCTGCGCAAGCGCCTGGCCCTGACGGCCGCCATCTTCCGCGTGGAAACCACCAATGCGCGCATCATCCTGGAAGACGGCCTCGCGGCCATGGCGGGCAACAAGCGCGTGGACGGCATCGAGCTCGGCTTCTCCGGGAACGTGACGGACCAGTGGGCTGTCTTCGGCGGCTACACCCACCTGAAGAGCGAACTGCGCAACAACGGCGGATCCGGCGCGGCCTTCGGCGCATCCAACGGCCACTCCTTCCCCAACACGCCGTCGGATAGCTTCAGCCTGTGGAGCACCTACCAGTTCCTCCCCAATCTCACGGTGGGCGGCGGCGCTTACTACGTCTCCAAGGTGTGGGGCAGCGAGGCCCGCAACAACTGGGTGCCGTCCTACTGGCGCTTTGACGCCATGGCGGCCTACCAGATCAACAAAAACGTGACGCTGCAGCTCAACGTGATGAACCTCGCCGACAAGGTCTATTACAACCAGGCCTACCCGGCGCACTACGCATCGATTGCGCCCGGGCGCGCCGCCGTTTTCAACGTCAACCTGCGCTACTGAGCCGAGGTTAGTCGTCGCCGTGGCACGCGGGAGCCGCACGTGCCACGGCATCTATTCCCATACCGCAATCCCGAAATGTAACGTTTTCGCTACAGACACGATGGATGTATGTCTTGACTGACATATGAAATACAAATGATAATTCTTCTCATTCGCAACATTATTCAAGCAATCGGGGGAATTCGTGCAGACCGCTTTTGTCGTCCGGAAGAACAAGAAACATAACGTCATACCGCGCCTTTCCGGCGCCGTTGGCATGGCGGTCGCAGCCGCGCCGGTCGCTGCCCAATCGGCCGGCACGACCGTTGCCGCCGTGGAATTGCCCGCGGTAACCGTCAGTGGCGCCAGCGAAAGCGGCTTCAAGGCGGACACTGCATCGTCGATCAAGACGCCCGCCGCCCTGCTCGATACACCCAAGTCGATCACCGTCATTCCGCAGGAAGTGATCCAGAGCACCGGCTCGACCAGCCTGAGCGATGTGCTGCGTACGGTACCCGGCATCTCCTTCGGCGCCGGCGAAGGCGGCAACCCGGTTGGCGACCGGCCCTTTATCCGTGGCTACGATGCGCAGGCCAGCACCTTCCTGGATGGCTTCCGCGACATCGGCTCGCAAAGCCGCGAGTTGTTCAACGTCGAATCCGTCGAGGTCACCAAGGGCCCGGCCGGCGCCTACGACGGCCGCGGCTCGGCCGGCGGCAGCATCAATATCGTCAGCAAGGCGCCCAAGCTGACCAGCTTCGCCGAAGGCAACATTGGCGTCGGCAATGCGGAATACAAGCGCGCCACGGTCGACGGCAACTGGAAGTTCGCCGACCACGCGGCCTTCCGCCTGAACGCCATGTATCACGATGCCGGCGTCGCCGGGCGCGATACCACGCACCAGAATCGCTGGGGCTTTGCACCCTCCGTGGCCTTCGGCCTGGGTACCGACACGCGCCTGACGCTGTCCTACTATCACATGCAGTCGGACGATATCCCCGACACCGGCATCCCGTACAACAACCCCACGTTCAATCGCCGCACCGACGGCCGCCCGCGGCTGAGCGTTGCCGGCGACGGCTCGCCGGTGAACGTGCCGCGCAGCACCTATTACGGCTTGTCCGATCGCGACTTCCGCAAGGACAAGGCCGACATGGGCACCATCCGCTTCGAGCACGATTTCAGCCCCGCGCTCAAGTTCCGCAACCAGACCCGTATTGCCAAGACCAGCCAGGACTTCATCTGGACCCAGCCGGACGACAGCCAGGGCAATCTGTACTACGGCATGATCTGGCGCCGCGCCAATACGCGTGTGGCCACCGCCAAGACCATTGCCAACCAAACCGACCTGTCGGGCGAATTCGCCACCGGCACGATCAAGCACAAGTACGCCTTCGGCGTGGAGTTCGCGCAAGAGAAGAGCGAGAACGACAGCTACAACGTGGCGACCGGGAGCAACCGCTGCCCGAGCGGCCCGGGCGCTGCCGGCGGCTACAACTGCACCACGCTGTACAACCCCAACCCCAACGACCCATGGGCGGGCGCCATCAGCCGCGTGAACAACCCGACCAACTCGAAGACCAACACCAGCTCGGTCTACGCCTTCGACTCGATCGAGCTGAACAAGCAGTGGCTGCTCAATGCCGGCGTGCGCTTTGACCGCTACAGCACCGAGTTCCAGACCCCCCGCGCCGCCGACGGCACCCGCGCCGAGTACTCGCGTGACGACAACCTGTTCAACTACCAGTTGGGCTTGGTCTACAAACCGGTGGACAACGCCAGCTTCTACGTTTCCTACGGCACCTCGTCGACCCCGGCCGGCTCCTTCCTGGCCCAGGGCAGCGACGGCAACGCACTGGGGCCGGACCGCAGTGGCCGCAATCCCGGCTCCAACCTCGCGCCGGAAAAGAACCGCGCCTTCGAGATCGGCACCAAGTGGGACGTGCTGCGCAAGCGCCTGGCCCTGACCGCCGCGATCTTCCGCGTGGAAACCACCAATGCGCGCATCACGCAGCAGGACGGCACCGCCGCCATGGCCGGAAACAAGCGCGTGGACGGCGTAGAACTTGGCTTCTCGGGCAACGTCACCGACAAGTGGGCCGTGTTCGGCGGCTACACGCACCTGAAGAGCGAACTGCGCAACAACGGCGGCGCGGGTGCGGCCTTCGGCGCCACCGACGGCCAGTCCTTCCCCAACACACCCGCGGACAGCTTCAGCGTGTGGAGCACGTATCAGATCATCCCCAACCTCACGGTAGGCGGCGGTGCGTACTATGTCTCCAAGGTGTGGGGCAGCGAAGCCACCAACAAATGGGTGCCCTCATACTGGCGCTTTGATGCGATGGCCTCGTATCGCATCAACAAGAACGTGGCGGTGCAGCTCAATGTGTTCAACCTGGCTGACAAGGTCTATTACAACCAGGCCTTCGCCAGCCACTACGCATCGATCGCTCCCGGACGCTCGGGCGTCCTGAGCCTCAACGTGCGCTATTGAGCCGCGGCAGGCGCTCGGCAAACCCTGCGCTGCTGACCGGTCATGCAAACCGGCCAGCCCGCACACGGCACACCACCCTTGCGGCACGGTGTGCCGTTTTTACTTTCTCCGCCCCGTATGGAAACACTGGACACACTGGCCACACTCCCCTTCCGCATCGTCTCTCCCGGAGAGCTTGACCAGCTTGGCCCCAACGGCCTGGCCGACAAGCTGCGCGAGCCGCCACACCTGGCGCTGCCCTGGCTGGGCGGCGCCGCCGTGCAAGGCAACCTCGAAGCGCAGATGATTCTCGGCCAGTGGTTTCTCGCAGGCCACGGCGTCGAGCGCGACGCAGCCCGCGCCTTCGTGTGGTTCAAGTACGCCGCGCACGCCGGCCATGCCGGGGCCTCGAACATGACTGGCCGCTGCTACGAAAACGCCTGGGGCACGCTGCAGGACGATCACGCGGCAGCGCAGTGGTACACGCTCGCGGCACAGCGCGGCTCCGATTGGGGCATGTACAACCTGGCAACCGCGCTGGTGCTGGGCCGTGGCATTGCCGCCAGCCGCCCGCAAGCGCTCGACTGGTATCTGCGGGCAGCCGATATGGGGCACGCCAAGTCGCTCAATATCGTGGGCGGCTTCTACGAGGACGGTTGGGAAGTGGAACGCAACGCGGCCGTGGCAATGGACTACTACCGCCGCGCCGCCGAAGGCGGCGATTTTCGCGGCCAGTTCAACTACGCCCGCACGCTGGCGCTATGCGGCCAGGAACACGAGGCCATCCGCTGGGTGCGGCAAGTGCCGCGCACCGCCAATGCGCCCTTCATCGACAAGATGCTCGCCTTCCTGCGCGACGCGCCCGACGCAGCACTGAACCAGTTGTATAGCCACGCGGACGATGCGGCGCAACTCAGCTCACGCGAAACCCAATCTTCAGCGTGACCTGGAAGTGCGCGACCTTGCCGTCCGCGATGTGCCCGCGTGTCTCAACCACTTCGAACCAGTCGATATGCTTGATGGTCTCGCTCGCCTTGTCGATGGCGCTACGGATCGCCGCGTCGCAGCCGTCCGGCGACGAGCCGACGATCTCGACCAGTTTGTAGGTGTGGTTTGACATGTCCGCCCTCCTTGGCGCGATGGCCGCTGGCTACGATACGCACCCGCCAGCTTGGTGCTCCAGATACGTTTCTCCATCATAGGCAGCGGGCACGGCAAATCCAAAGAGCGGTTACTCGCCGACAAGATTGCTGACGTGTTAAGCACTGGCCCCGTGCCGGCGTTTCATGCCTGAGCCTGGCCGGCGCGCCGGCGTGCCGGCTGGTCCGGCACGGCGCGGCGCCGCCCGGCGATGTCCTCGGCGAGCCATTCGACGAAGGCGCGCACTGCCGGCGGCAGGTGGCGCCCCGCCATGGTCTGCACCTGCAGCGCGCGCTGCTGCATGGCGCGGCTGGCGATCGGCACCAGCACGCGCCGCTCCGCGCGCAGGTTGTTGCGCACCGCCAGGGAGCCCGTCAGGTACACCGCGTCCGCATACGCCTGGTAGCCCACCAGCGCGCTCAGCGAATTGCTGCTAAGCAATATGCGCGGGCGCAGCCCTTCCACGCCACAGGCCAGGTCGAACAGCTGCCGGATGGTGTTGGTCTCGCTGGGCAGCGCCAGCGGATACGCCACCACCTCCTTCAGGCTGGCGCGCTTGAGCGCGGCCAGCGGATGCTTGCGCGCGACATAGGCATAGACCGGTGCGGTTTCCGAGTAGGCGACTTCGATGCCTTCCTGGGCCGCGATGGCGAACGTCAGCGCCAGGTCCACCGTGCCCTCGCGGACCATGCGCGTGGCGATCGCGGGCGCGCAGACTTCAAGCGAAAAGCTCACGCCGGGAAAACGGCGCTGGAACAGCGCCATCGCGTAAGGCATGTAGTCCCGCGCGAAGCCGTCGGTGCAGGCCAGCCTGACTTTGCTGTGCGCCACGCTAAGCAAACCCTGGAGATCGGCCTGCAGGGTCTGCGCGTCGAGGAAGGCGCGGCGTCCGTACTGCTGCACCACCAGTCCGGCCTCGGTCAGGCGCATGCCGCGCGGCTCGCGCTCGAAGAGCGCCGTACCGAGTTCCGCTTCGAGCCGGGCCACCTGCCGGCTGATGGCCGATACTGCCACATGCAACGAGGCAGAGGCCGCGCTGAGCGAGCCGCGCTCCGCCACTTCCAGGAAATAGGCCAGTGGTACTGCGTGGATCGATGTGAGCTTCATATGTGAGCTTCATGAATGTGCTTCTGGCAAGCATGTCTTTGCATGAGAGGGACCGGCAGCGCGCTGCCATGCCGCACCGGCCTTTGCGCAATGATAAGCCTGGCCTGCGCCTGCCTTGCTGATTTTAGAAAGCAGCTTTCTGGCTGGCCGGAGCACCAATGGTGCCGAAATGCCATGCGGCGCGGCCTGAGCGGCAGCTTCTCGCGCAAACGGCACCGCCGCGGTGCGGCTAGTGCGCTCTGCCACGCCACTGGCGGGCGTGAACTGGCAGGCAGAGCGCGGAAATGCTGTTGGCATTGCGACACGCGTTTTGCCGCAACTGGCCCGGCTGCCGTTATCGTTACGCCATGCCCCGGCCGCGCACGCACGCAAGCCAGCGAGCGGCAGCGGGGCGCCGACAGAATGCAAAGCGAAGCAAGGAGACCGTAACCTCATGGAAGACATCTGCTACCTGGGCGCCGTGGAAATGGCCCGCGCCATCCGCACCCGTGAACTCGGCGTGCGCGAAGTGATTGACGCGCATATCGCGCGCATCCAGCGCGTCAACCCGGCCATCAACGCGATCGTCACCACCACCTTCGAGGAGGCACAGGCCGCGGCCGATGCGGCCGACACAGCGCTGGCGCGCGGCGCCGTGCCCGGGCCGCTGTTTGGCCTGCCGGTGGCGCACAAGGATTCCTTCCTGAGCGCGGGGGTGCGCACTACCTTTGGCTCGGCGGTGTACCGGGATTTTGTGCCGGCGCAGGACAGCGCGGTGGTGGCGCGCCAACGGGCGGCGGGCGCCATCATGCTGGGCAAGACCAACCTGCCGGAGTTCGGCGCGGGCTCGCACACCTTCAATGCTGTGTTCGGCGCCACGCGCAACCCTTACCGCCAGGGCGTCTCGGCCGGTGGCAGCAGTGGTGGCAGCGCGGCGGCGCTGGCCGCGGGCATGGTCGCGCTGGCCGATGGCTCGGACATGGGCGGTTCGCTGCGCAACCCGGCCAGCTTCTGCAATGTGGTGGGCTTGCGAGCGTCGATCGGACGGGTGCCGATGACGCCGGCCAACCATGCATTCAACACGCTCACGGTGGGCGGGCCGATGGGCCGCTCGGTGGCGGATGTGGCGCTGATGTTCAGCGTGCTGGCCGGCGACGATCCGGCCGACCCGCTGGCCATTGCCGCCGACGCCAGCGATTTCACCACCCTGCCCCGGATCGATGGCAAGGGCCTGCGCGTGGCGGTCAGCCCGACGCTCGGTGGGCTGCCGTTCGAGCCGGCGGTGAGCCGCATGCTGCAGGAGGGAATTCGCCAGTGCCAGGCGCTGGGCTGCACGGTGGACGAGGCGGAGCCGGATTTCAGCGGGGCCGACCACGCCTTCGAGGTGCTGCGCGCGCTGGCGTTCGCCACCAACTACGGCGCCGCCCGCGCCGAGCATGGCGAACAGATGAAGGAATCGGTGCGCTGGAACATCGACCTGGGCCTGGCCCAGGACGGCGCCGCGATGGCGGAAGCCGCGCGGGCCCACAGCCGCATGTTTGCGCGCATGCAGGCCCTGCTGGCGCGTTACGATTTCCTGATCGCGCCGGTGTCGCAGGTGACGCCGTTCGCCGTTGAAACCGAATATCCGCAGCGCATCGAAGGCGTGCCGATGCCTAGCTATATTGGCTGGATGCGCTCGTGCTACCGCATCACCATCACGGGCCATCCCGCCATCTCGGTGCCCTGCGGCTTTACCGACGACGGCTTGCCGGTGGGCTTGCAGATCGTCGGCAAATATCGCGGCGAGCGCGCGCTGCTGGCGTTTGCGCAACTGTTCGAGCAGGCCAATCCCGCCGGGCGCATCCGCCCGGCGTTGTAAGCCACCACGGCAGCACCGGCCAGGATCGGCGCGCCGGGCCGCATCGACCACATTGATCGCAACACAAGGGGAAACACAGATGTTTGCAACGCACATGACCAGATGGACGCTGGACAAGACCCGCGGCGTGGCCCGATGCATTCTTGGCAGTGCCGCCGCCTGCGCGGCACTGGCGGCTGCCGGGCCGGCGCTGGCCCAGACGTACCCGGACAAGCCGATCAAGCTGGTAGTGCCGTTTCCCCCGGGCGGCTCCACGGATGTGCTTGCCCGCCTGGTGGCGCGCAAGCTGGGCGACGTGCTGCGGCAATCCGTGGTGGTAGAGAACAAGGCCGGTGCGGGCACGATCGTCGGCGCCGACTATGTGGCGAAAGCCACGCCTGACGGCTATACCTTGCTGCTCAGTGCTGCCACCACGTTCACCGTGAATCCGGTCACGTACTCGCGCCTGCCCTACGACTCGCTCAAGAGCTTCGAGCCGCTCGGCATGGTCGGCTCCACCGCGCTGGTGCTGCTGGCCAATCCGGCGGTCAAGGCGGACACGCTCAAGCAACTGGTGGCCGAGGCCAAGGCCAAGCCGGGCGGCATGTCCTACGGCTCCTATGGCGCGGGCACCACCGCGCACTTCGCGGGTGAGATGATCAACGCGGCGACCGGCATGGGCTTGCTGCACGTACCGTACAAAGGCAGCGCGCCCGCCATGGCCGACCTGATCGGCAACCAGATCCCGCTGTCGGTCGATACCGTGGTGGCCGCCGCGCCGCAAATCAAGGGCGGCAAGGTCAAGGCCATCGCCGTCACCAGCGCCGCGCGCTCGATGCTGCTGCCCCAGGTGCCCACGGCGATCGAAAGCGGCTATCCCGGCGTGTCGCTCAGCACCTGGTTTGCCATCGTCGCGCCCAAGGGCATTCCCGCGCCGGCGCGCCAGACGCTGGAAACCGCTATTGCCAGCATGATGAAGGATCCCGCGCTGCAGCAGAGCATGACCGCCAACGGCTTCGAGCCCGAGTACGGCAGCGCCGGCGAATACCGCGCGCGCGTCACCAGCGAGATCGCACGCCTGCGCAAGATCGCCCAAGCGGCAAACATCCACGCCGATTGATTGCTATCCGCCGGCATTGGCCTCGCATGGCGCCATGCGGGGGCGCCCGCTCGCCAAAGGACGCCTCGCAAAATGCCATGCAAACCGGCAAGGATCATGCCATCGCAACGGTGCGTTTGGTGTCCGCGCCTTGCGGTTGCTTGCGCTGTCCTGAGCGAGCATTGGCAGACTGTTGCCTAACGCGTAAAACGATCGAACGCGCTGAGAAAGAGTTTGTCCTTTCCGGTGCATACGTTCTACCTTACGAGTGTGCGCCCTGCCTTTCCGGAGACCGCAATGGCAATCCGTTCCACCGCATCACACAGCACCGCGCAGTTGCGACGGCTCGTCGGCCAGTTGCAGGCCGAGGTCGATTCGCTTGATCACCTGGCGATCTTCGACGCCGAGACCCAGACCGCGCTGGGCCAGGCCCGGGACCGCCTCACCCAAGGCATCGAGGCGATCGAAGATGCCATCCAGAGCCTGCGCACCCTGCAGCAGGTGCGCCCCTCGGCCATGCGCAGCCGAAAGACGCCGCGCGCGGCCTGATCCACAGGGACGCGGCCGCGTTGCCCGCAATGCTCAGAATTCCTGCACGGTCGGGCGCAGCACAATCTCGTTGATATCCACGTCGGCCGGCTGCTCGATCGCGTAGGCGATGGCGCGAGCCACCGAATCGGCCGGGATGGCTTGCTGATAGAACTCGCCCACCACCTTGGCGCTTTCCGCGTGGGAGCTGCCCAGCTTGAGCTCCGAGTCGACCGCGCCCGGCGAAATCACCGTGGTGCGGATCGCGCCGCCGGTTTCATGCCGCAAGCCTTCGGAAATGGCGCGCACTGCGAACTTGGTGCCGCTGTACACCGTGCCGCCCGGGCTGAACACCTTCACGCCCGCGACCGAGGCAATATTGATGAAGTGCCCCGCGCCCTGCTTCTGGAACACGGGCAGCGCGGCAGCGATGCCATACAGCACGCCCTTGATGTTGATGTCGATCATGCGCTCCCATTCCTCGACCTTGGCCTCGCTCATGGGGGCGATGGCCATGAGACCCGCGTTGTTGATCATGACATCGATGCGGCCGAAGCTTGCCACGGCCTTTTGCACCAAGGCCTCGACATCGGCGCGCCGGCTCACGTCGGCTACCACCACTTCCGCCTTGCCGCCCTTGGCGCGGATCTCGGCCGCCAGGGTTTCCAGGCGGTCGCCGCGACGCGCGGCCAGTACCAGCGAGGCGCCCGCCGCGCCCAGGTGACGCGCGGTGGCTTCGCCCAGCCCGCTGCTGGCGCCGGTGATGACTACAACCTTGCTTGCGATGTTCGTGCTCATTGTTCACTCCGGAAAACTGCAGGCGCGCTGCCTGCGGATGGAAGTGATTATCTTGGCGGCGATGATCAATCGAAATGGAAACGTTTTGATTTCAGAATTCCATGTTCTGGAATTCATTGGTTAACGGATAACCGTGCCCGGCAGCGGCATGCCACCGTCCGCTCGGTCAAGACAGCGGAAAGCGCGCTCAGCGCGCCGCCACTGCGTCTTTGTCGCCGAAGTAAGCCACCAGCGCGTCAAACACCAGCCGGATGCGCATCGGCACCGGGCTACGGCGCGAGCGGTAGATGTACAAACCCCACGGCGCGGGCGCGAAGCGGTCCAGCACGCTGACGAGGCGGCCCGAGCGCAGATGGGGCTGCGCGAGATAGTCAGGCAACTGCCCGTAGGCGAGCCCGGAGAGGATCGCTTCCATTTCGGTCTCCGGGTCGTCGGTGAGAAAAGCTGGCGCGCGCGGATTGAACTGCTCGCCCTGGGCGAAATACCACGGCCAGGCGCGGCCGCTGCTGCGGTCGATCAGGCCTGTGGTGGGCAGCGCGGCGAGTTGGGCCAGGTCGGCCGGCTTGCCCACGCGCGCCACCAGCTCCGGCGTGCCCACGATGTGAAAGCCCACCCGCGTCGTCATGCGCGCCACCAGCCGCTGGTCGCGGAACATGCCCAGGCGCAGGCCGATGTCGATCTCGTCGTCGACCACATCGGCGACCTGGTCCGAAAGCCGGATGTCGAGCGTGATGCCCGGATGCGCCAGCGCTACCTCCCGCAGCGCCACCAGCAGATGCTGCCGCCCAAGCGTGCTCGGCGCGGTAATGCGCACGACGCCCTTGAGCTCCGTGTCCGAGCGGCTGGCCGGATGCGCGAACAGGCTGTCGACATCGACGAGCGCCGCGCGGGCGCGCTCGGCCAGGCGCTCGCCGGCGGCGGTGATGCGGATCTGGCGGGTGTTGCGGTGGAACAGCGGCTCGCCCACGGCTTCCTCGAGGTCCTTGACCGCGCGGGTGACGGTTTGCGGCGACGTGCCCAGCCGCGTCGCGGCCGCCTTGAACGAAGCCGACTCCGCTGCCGCGCAGAAGATCCTCAGCATTTCCAGCCGGTTGAGCATGGTGGTGTGCGCCGTGAAAAAACGCAGGTGCGTAGGTGATTGTGCAAAAGCGCGATTATAGGAGCCGCCGCGGCATTGAATGAGAACTGTCTCATTGCCGCCCTGGTCTATGTAGGTTGCGCATCGCCCGTTCCGCATCGCGCTTCTGTCTGGCAGAATGCCCGGCTCCCGCGCGCGGCCTCCGCCATCCTGCGCAACGGTGCAATGTCCTCTGACGGCTCTCGCCGGCTTTTTCGGACCTATTCGGGCCTATTCGGGCCTTTGCCGGCTTTTGCCGTCTCTTCAAATCTGCAAGCTGTAAGGATTCCTTTCTCGCATGAAGAAGTTTTTTTTCTCGGTGGCGCTGTGCCTGGCATCTGGCGTGGCCAGCGCTTCCGGCGGCTTTTCCCAATGTCCTCAATTCTTCGCGCAAAGCGCGGCCCCCAAGGCACCGAGCTCGGCGGAGCTCAAGCTGCGCCCGCTTTGCTATGACGCCTTTGCTGTCATGCACTCGGGCCGCAGCAAGACCCCGCTGTACGTGGCTGAGCGCCTGTCGCGCGCGCAACTGATCGATGCCAGGGACGAGACGCGAACAAATCGCTTCTTCTCCGATGCGCGCCTGCCCCGCGCCGAGCGGGCGGAACTGGACGACTACAAGGGCAATGAAGGCATCGACCGTGGCCACATGTCGCCTGCCGCCGACCAGCCGACCGCGCAAGCCATGTCGCAATCGTTCACGCTCGCCAACGTGGTGCCGCAATACAGCCAGAACAACCGCAAGGCATGGGCCTCCATCGAAAAGGCCACACGCAAGTACGCCATGCGCGCGGCCGGCGATGTCTATGTCATCACGGGCCCGGTCTTCGATGGCAACGTTCGCACCATTGGCAGCGGCAAGGTCTGGGTCCCCACATACCTCTACAAGCTCGTCTACGACCCGTCGACCAACCGCGCCTGGGCGCACTGGATCGAGAACTCCGACGCCGCCCGGCCGGGCAAGCCGATCTCCTATGGCGAGCTGGTCAGGCGCACCGGCATCGAGTTCCTGCCTGGCGTTCAGCCGGCAAGCTGATGGACCGGGCCCCCGCATGCTGCATGACGGGCTGAGTGACGGGCCAAGAGGCTGTTTCAAAATGAAGCGAAGCGGTTCTGGCTAGGCGCGCGGCCGCAGACAGTACAAGTGGTACGGCAAGGCCGCGCAACGACGCCAGAATCTTTTTGAAACGGCCTCTAAGTGACGCCCGGCACGTCTGCCCGGACAGTGGCACACTTGCAGTTTTCCGGATTTCTGTCCTGCCGATCAACGGCACTGAGTGTCAATGGAGCAAGCAAGCATGCCTAACCACAGCAACAGCCAATGGATCCGCGTTGAAACCGAAGGTGGCGCCTTCGATGCCTACCTGGCCCTGCCGCCCACCGGCAAGGCGGCCAATGCACCTGGCATCGTGCTGGTGCAGGAAATCTTTGGTGTCAATGAACATATCCGCGCGGTAGCGGACCAGTACGCCCTCGACGGCTACGTGGTGCTGGCGCCGGACGTGTTCTGGCGCTTGGCGCCGCGCGTGGAACTGGGCTATGCGGGCGCGGACATGGCGCGCGCGATGGAGTTGCGCCAGAAGGTGGATGTGGAGCTGGCGGTGAAAGACATCGCCGCCACCGCCAAGGCGCTGCGCGGCCAGCTCGGCGCGGGCGCGAAGATTGCGGCAGTGGGCTACTGCTTCGGTGGCCTGATGGCCTACCTGAGCGCCGCGCGTGGCCTGGTCGATGCGGCGGTTCCTTACTATGGCGGCGGCATCCAGAACAACCTGCAGGAAGCCGCCAGTATCAAGGTGCCGGTCCAGTTCCACTACGGCGCGCTCGATGCGCATATCCCGGCCGACGCCGTCGAGAAAGTGCGCGCGGCCGTGGCCGGCAACCGCCAGGCGGAAATCCACGTTTATGCGCAGGCCGATCACGGCTTCAACTGCTGGGCGCGCGGCTCGTATCATCAGCCGTCCGCCGCGCTGGCCCACGGCCGAGCCCTGACCTTCCTGGCTGGCGCGCTGTCCGCCTGAGCCAGCGGCAGCGGCAGCAAAAGCCGCCGCCATCGGGCTGCATACACGCGCCACGGCCCCGCCGTGGCGCGCTGCCTCGCTCTATCCTCCCCTTGCGCCGGACGTCCTGCCCGGCGTCTCCGCCTTCCCCACGCCAGGGCGGCTTGCGCCTGCGCCGGCCCGCCCGTATGCTGGCCCCTCGAACGCCAACGCCGCGGCCATGGCATCGTGCTTGCGCCAGGAATGCAATGACGCGATCAAGCCCTGCGGCATCGGCTCTCAAGACTTGCTGGACCCTAAAACCATAACGGAGACCACCATGCAGTCAGAGCAGCAGCGCGTCCTGCGCAACACCATCCCCGATGCCCTCGCCCGCGCGGTACGGCGCAGCCCCGACAAGGTGGCGCTGCGCTTTGGCGAACGCAGCTGGACCTATCGCGAACTCGAGGCCGCGGCGGCCAGCGTGGGCGCCGCGCTGCAACGGTGGGGCCTGCGCCCCGGCGACCGCGTGGCGGCGTTCGGCAAGAATTCGGATGCCTACGTGCTGCTGTGGCTGGGCTGCCTGCGTGCCGGGCTGATCCATGTGCCGGTGAATTTCTCGATGACGCGCGGGGAGGTCGAATACATCGTCGCCCAGTCCGGCGCCAGTGCGCTGTTCGCCGACCCGGCGCTGGCCGCGCACGTCGAAGGGCTGCCTTGCCCGTTGCTGGGGAGCCTCCATGGCGGCGGCGAGCGCGACGTGCTGACGGCGGCCAAGGGCCCCGCCGGGGAGATCCTTGCCACCCTCGACGACGCCATGCCGGCGCAGATCCTCTACACCTCCGGCACCACGTCCGCGCCCAAGGGGGCGGTGCTGACGCATCGCGCCTTGCTGGCCGAATACATGAGCGCCATCGCCACGTGCGACATCAAGCCGGAGGATGACGCGCTGGCTGCGCTGCCGCTCTACCACTCCGCGCAGATGCATGTCTTCCTGATGCCGCTGCTGCTGATGGGCGGCAGCATCCTGCTGGCGCAAAGCCCCGAGCCGGGCTTCTGCCTGCGCACGGTGCGCGAGGCCGGCATCACCAGCTTCTTTGCGCCACCCACCGTATGGATTGCGCTGCTGCGCCACGCGGACTTCGATCCGCGCCAGCTGGTCTCGCTGACCAAGGCCTATTACGGCGCCTCGATCATGCCGCTGCCGGTGCTGCTGGAATTACGCGAGCGCCTGCCCGCGCTGGGCTTTTTCAACTGCTACGGACAAAGCGAGATCGGCCCGCTGGCCACGGTGCTCGGCCCCGATGAGCACCGCGAGCGGCCCGCTTCGGCCGGGCGGCCCGTGCTGAATGTGGAAACCCGCATCGTCGACGAGAAGATGCAGGACGCCAGGCCCGGCGAGCTCGGCGAGATCGTGCACCGCTCGCCGCAATTGCTCACCGAGTACTGGGACAAACCGGAGCAGACCGCCGAGGCTTTCAGCGGCGGCTGGTTCCACTCGGGCGACCTGGGCTATATGGACGAGGGCGGCTATCTGTATGTGGTGGACCGCATCAAGGACGTGATCAATTCCGGCGGCGTGCTGGTATCCAGCCGTGAAGTCGAGGAGTGCCTGTACCAGCATGAAGCCGTGGCGGAAGTCGCTGTCTTCGCGCTGCCGCACCCCAAGTGGGTGGAAGCCGTGGCGGCTTGCGTGGTGCTCAAGCGCGAGACGCGCGCTGAGGAGGAGGCGCTGCTTGCCCATGCCCGCGCCGCGCTGGCCCCGTACAAGGTGCCCAAGCGCATCGTGTTCGTGCCCGACCTGCCGCGCAACACCGCCGGCAAACTGCTCAAGCGGCAATTGCGCGAGGATTACGCGGGCTTGTTCGGGGCGGGCCGATAGGCGGCGAGGCCAGCGTGATGCCGGCCCCGGCATCGCGGAACACCTTGCTGCGGGATGAACGGCGCCCGGCGAGGAAGCGGTGCGCCACGCGCGGCCGCCTCACCGCCCGGGAGCCCTGACACCCTTAGACAAGGGAAGATGACGATCCGGGCAACCCCATCGTCAGTAAGGCATTGCCACGCCGTTCTGCACCTTGACCCGGTCGCCGTTGCGCAAGTTGTACGGCGTCGACTGGGTCACCGTGAGGTAGCCGTTGTCAGTGGTGCGCACGCGGATGCGGTACGCGGGCGGTGCCGTGTTGGTGCGCTTCTCCACCTCGTTGCCGGCCACCGCGCCGACCACCGCGCCGCCGATGGTCGCGACCGTATTGCCGCGGCCGCCGCCGACCTGGTGGCCGAGCAGGCCGCCAACCATGCCGCCGATCAAAGTACCGGCGACGCCGCCGCTAGCCGACTGTCCCGGCAACATCTCGATGGATTCAACCTGGCCATAGCGCACGCCGTAGGCATCGTTGCCGTAGGCGGCTTGCGGCTGGCTCGGCTGGGGATAGCCGGCTTGCGGGTAACCTTGTTGCGGATAGCTCTCCTGTACCGGCGCCTGCGGATAGCCCGATTGCGGGTAGTCGGCCTGCGGGTAAGCGGGTTGCTGGTAGCCCTGCTGCGGATAGGCCACGGGGTAAGCGCCACCCACCTGCGTGCTGCTGCCGTATGTGCCCGAATTGCCATAGGCCCCGTAGCCACCATACCCGCCGCCATACGGCGCGCTCACACAGCCGGCCAGGGCACCCGCTGCAAGCAAGGCAAGCGCGGCGGTACGAAGGGGGAAAGAAGGGAAAGACATCGGGAAAACTCCTGCGGTAGCAACGCGTGTGGGAATGCGCGCGAGTCTAGGGCCGCAGGGGCGCCTCGGGTGTCACCGAGGCTTGTGATTGGTAACTGCCTGTAACGGGAATGCCTGCCGGGTTAAAAAAAGCCGATTTCCCGCTTCAGGAACGCTTCAGGATTGCTTCTTGGGTGCTCAGGCGCGCTCCGCGCCATCGTCGTTGAAGGCCGTGAGGCGTGCCACGCGAAAGGTGCCACGCAGCGATTCCAGCTCGCTCCGGTGCAGCATGGCCAGCCGGTTGAGGAAGCGCTCGCCCTTGGCCATCAGGTGGACCTCGACAATGCGGCGGTCATCCGGGTTGGCCTTGCGCTTGACCAGCCCGGCCGCCTCGCAGCGGTTGACCAGCGCGACCACGCCGTGCTGCTTGGCCTGCAAGCGCTCGGCGAGCTCGCCGATCGATGCCCAGTCCTTGCCGGCACAGCCGCGGATATGCAGCATCAGCAGGTATTGCTGCACGGTCAGCCCTTCGCTCTGGGCGGCATCTTCTGAAAACCGCAGGAAACGCCGCAGTTGGTAGCGAAAATCGGATAATGCCTCGAAATCCTGCTTGGCAAGCGGGGATTTGGATGCGGCAGGCTGGCGGGTCATAGGGGGTAGCGTCTGGACGCTGGGGAACTTGGCTCGACGCTCATTATAGGGGCTGCCCCCGGCGGTTCCGCGGACGTGCGGCAGTGCCAGGTTCCGGGGCCAGGCCGGGGTTTCGACCTGCGCCGATGCGGGTATGGCAGAATCTGTGCGTTCGCAGACACTCCCGACTGCCGACATCACACTTCCACCGGAATCGAAACCGATGTTCTCGGAAATCGCCCTTTTCCTGCTCGATACCGTCTTCAGCTTGTTCGGCATGGCGCTGCTGCTGCGCCTGTGGATGCAATGGACACGGCTGCCCACGCGCAATCCCGTCTCGCAAGGCGTATTCCAGGTCACCGACTGGCTGGTGCGGCCCTTGCGCCGGTTCATCCCCGGCCTTGGCGGCATCGACTGGGCCACCGTGATCGGCGCCTGGCTGACCGCCCTGGCGTTCCTGCTGCTGGTGCTGCTGGTCTCCGGCGCCGACCCGCTGACCTACCTGCCGCTGATCCTGCTGATCGCCGTGCTCAATATGCTGAAGTGGGGCATCAGCATGGTGATGTGGGTCACGCTGCTGATGGCGGTTCTGTCGTGGGTCAACCCGCACTCACCCGTCACGCCCGCCATCAACCACCTGACCGAGCCGCTGCTACGCCCGATCCGCCGGGTCATTCCGCGCCTGGGCGGCTTCGATATCTCGCCGCTGGCGCTTTTCGTGATCGCGCAGATCCTGCTGATGATCATTGCCCGCCTTGGCGCGGGATTGTTCGGCGCGCGATTTGGCCTCTGAAGACCTCTAAAGGCACCTGAAGGCACCTGAAGACATCTGAAGGTCTTTGAAGGCCCCGCCGGCAAGGGATGCTTGTGAATGCCCCGGGCCCACGCCCGGGGCATTGTCCATAGTGACGAACAGTGTTTTGGTGATTGACGCTTTTTCCTGGGCAGATGTAGGCATACATTACAGCCAACGTGGAACACACCACGATATGCCTGAAGGAAGAAAAGCATCATGAAGACCCTCGCACAAACCCGCACCCTCGCCGTTTCCCTCCTCTGCGCCATCGGCCTGTCGATGGCCGCCGCCTCCGCGCACGCCAGCACGCCGGTTTCCGACCTGGCCCGCCTCGATGGCAGCATCGGCCGCACGGTCGATGCGTTCACCGACGGTGCCCGCAACGGCCCGCGCGACCCGTTCACCGATGGCGCCCGCAGCGGCCCGCGTGACCCGTACACCGACGGCGCTCGCGGCGTGAACGAGCCCCGCAGCAGCTTCAGCGACGGCGCCTGAGCGCAACCTGGCATTCGCCAGGTGTGGAAGAGACAGTTAGAGTTGGATAGTCAGAGATAGTCAGCAAGTGCTCACGGTGTGAGCAACATTGTCAGCGCGGACATGGGCAGGCCTGCCAGCCGCCCACCCCAGCCGCAATGACCCCCACAGCCGCGCCAGCCCTCACGGGCCGGGCGCGGCTGCGTCGTTTCGGTCCTGCAGTTCGGAGGCCATCATGGCTTCCACCGCCTCCATGAAGACGCGTACCTTGCGCGGTTGCAGCCGGCGATCCGGCAGCAAGGCAAAGACCCGCAGCGGTGGCGGCGGGTAGTCCGGCAGCACCTTCACCAGCCGTCCCTGGGCGACTTCCGCTTCGCAATAGATCAGCGACAACCGGGCAATGCCAAGGCCGGCCAGGGCGCCCTGCAGCCGCAGCTCGGCGTTGGCGGTCTGCATGCGCGGCCGGATCGGTACCGCCACGCGCTCGCCATCGCGGGTGAATTCCCACATGCCGTCGCCAGGCGTGGTCAGGGTCGGCAGCTTGGCCAGGTCTTCGGGCTGCAGTTGCAGCGGCAGGCCGGCGGCCAGCGCCGGCGCCGCGAACAGGCCGCGCTCCACGTGATAGATGCGCCGCGCCACGGTCCCGGAATCAGGCAGGTCGGCATCGACCGCGACAAAGGCGACGTCGAATCCGTCACGAATGGGATCGACCATGCCTTGCGAGATCTCCACCTTCACGTCCAGTGCCGGGTGGGCCGCCAGCGTGCGGCAGATCACGCCACCCAGTTGCTGGGCGCCAAACTCGTACGGCGCGGCGATGCGCAGCACGCCTTGCACCCGCTCCTCGCGCGCCAGTGTTTCCTGGCGGATCTCACGCAGCCGCGCAAACAAGGGCGCCACGTCCCGGTACACCGCGCTGCCGGCATCGGTCAGGCGCATGCGCCGGGTCGTGCGCTGGAGAAGCTTCGAGCCGATTGCCGACTCGAGCCGCGCCACCGCCGCCGAGACCCGGGACTTGGGGCAGTCGAGCTGCTCCGCCGCAGCCGTGAAAGTGCCTTGCTCCACCACGCAGCAGAAGGCTTCCCAATCGTTCCACTGGATTGTCTCGTTCACCAGGCGATGTTTCCTTTACAAGCTATGTTTCCCAAACGCGCGACATTATGCGCGCAGCGGGTGCGCCACTGGCGCGCGCCCCGCATTTCCTCTACCCTTTCGGCCTTTCCGTGTGTATTCGGCAATCAGCCGAACCAACCGATGGCCAGCCCTGCCGCTCCCGACAATTCCGACCACCCGGCCACGGATGCTTCCGTGGCGCCCGCCGCCGCGCCGGGCCCGGAGAAGCCGAGCGATACCTATGTGCAGTCCTTTGCACGCGGGCTCTCGGTCATCCGTGCCTTTGACGCGCAGCACCCCGCCCAGACGCTGAGCGAGATCGCGCAGGCCAGCGGCCTGACCCGCGCCGGCGCGCGGCGCATTCTGCTGACCCTGGTCGGGCTGGGCTATGTGCGCGCCGATGGCCGCCTGTTCCGCCTGACGCCCAAGATCCTCGACCTGGGCTTCGCCTACCTGACCTCGATGCCGTTCTGGAATCTGGCCGAGCCGATCATGGAAGCGTTGTCGCAGGAGGTGCATGAAAGCTGCTCGATCTCCGTGCTGGACGGCACCGAGATCGTCTATGTGCTGCGGGTGCCGGCGCGCAAGATCATGACGATCAACCTGTCCATTGGCAGCCGGCTTCCGGCCTATTGCTCGTCGATGGGCCGTGTGCTGCTGGCCGGCCTGCCGCTTGAGGAGCTCGACCGGGTGCTGGGCGCCAGCGAACTGCGCGCCCGTACCAGCCGCACCGTCACCGACCCCGCCGAGCTCAAGGCCATCATCGCCGGCATCCGCACGCGCGGCTGGGCCCAGAACGACCAGGAACTGGAAGAAGGGCTGGTCTCGCTGGCCGCGCCGATCCGCAACCGTGCCGGCCAGGTCATCGCCGCCATCAATATCAGCGGCCAGGCCAACCGCACCAGCGCCGACGACATGGCCAGCAGCTTCCTGCCGCCGCTGCTGGCCGCCTCCGAGAAAATCTCGAACCTGATCAGCCTGCGGAGCTGATGCGCCAGCGCGGTTAGCGTGTGGCCGTTGCCGGCGCAGGCAGCTCGACGCTGCCGAACTCGGCCGAGCGGGTGCCCGGCAGCGGATGGTTGCTGGCACCGTGGTAGGCGAAGGCGACCGACAGCTTGACTGCCTCGGAAACGTTCTGGCCCGCGCTGTGAAACAGCCGGCTGTCGAACAGCAGCACGTCGCCGCGCTCCAGGGCCAGCGGCCGCACGCCTTGCAGCATGGCCTGGCTGGCCGGATGCGACTCGATCAGGAATTCGGCCGCATCGAGCTGGCCGGGTTCGAGCGCGACGGTGTGCGAGCCGGGAATCACGCGCAGCACGCCGTTGCTCTCATCCTCCCTGCCCAGCGCCAGCCACACCGTCACCAGCTCCGGGCGGGCAAATGACCAGTAGCGGGTATCACGGTGCCAGCCGGTCTGGCTGCCATAGTGCGGATGCTTGGTCATCACGCAGTTGTGGTGAGCGAGAGTCAGGCGCACCGGCTCGCCCAGCAAGGTCGCGACCACCTGCGTCACCGCGGGATCGGCGGCCCATGCACGGAATGCATCGTCGCGCCCATAGGCCTGGCGCAAGCGCCGCACCGTGGCCCCTCCGACGGCGTCGCGGCTGGCGGGCGCGCCGGGATAGCCTAGCTCGGCTTCATATTCGACCGGCGCCGCGGCCGCGGCCAGTTGCGCGCGTGCGACCTGCTCGAGCTGGCCGCAGACCGCGGGCGGGGCAAAGCCGCGCAGCACGATATAGCCGTCTGCGTGAAAGGCGCGGTTGAGTTCGTTCAAGTCTGCAGCGGTCGGGGCGATGGCCGCAGGGGTGGCAGAAGCGGTGGAAACCTTGGAAGCCGTGGAAGCCACTTTGGAAGCGGCACCCGGCGGGACAGCAAGCGGGGAGTTCATTGCAGCGGATGAGGGGTTGGCTGGGCCGACAGCTTCGATAATGCCAGAAGCCGGGCGAATCGGCGCGCCCCGCGTGCGTCGGGTGCCCGTTGCGTGCGCAAACAGACTGTTCCCGCGCCTGCGCGCGCCGCTACAATGGCCGGGTTCTCCCCCCGACCCGCAGGCTTCACGTGACAGCTCGCCCACGCATCGTCGCATCGCTCTCCGAGGCGGAAGCCCAGCTTGGCCGCATCGTCCTGGGCAAGCCCCGGCAGATCCGGCTGGCGCTGGCCTGCATGCTGGCACGTGGCCATCTGCTGCTGGAGGACCTGCCGGGCGTGGGCAAGACCACGCTCGCCCACGCGCTGGCGCGCACGTTGGGGTTGCAGTTCCAGCGCGTGCAGTTCACCAGCGACCTGTTGCCCGCCGACCTGATCGGCGTCTCCGTCTTCGTGCGCGACAGCGCGGAATTCCGCTTCCACCGCGGCCCCGTGTTCGCACAGGTGGTGCTGGCCGACGAGATCAACCGCGCCACCCCCAAGACACAGAGCGCCTTGCTGGAGGCGATGGCCGAGGGACAGGTCACCCACGACGGCGTCACCCATGCCTTGCCGTCCCCGTTCTTCGTCATCGCCACGCAGAATCCGCTGGACCAGATCGGCACGCACGCCTTGCCCGAATCCCAGCTCGACCGCTTCACCATGCGCCTGTCGCTGGGTTATCCCGATCCGGCCTTCGAGCGCGTGCTCTACCTTGGCGGGGCAGCCCCCGCGGCCGGCACCCCGGTGATGGATGCAGCGCAGGTGGCCGCGCTGCAGCAGGCCGCGGCCCAGGTCTATGCCGGCCCGGCGCTGGTGGACTACGCCCTGGCCCTGGTGCAGGCCACGCGCGCGCACGCCGCCTTTGCCGCCGGGTTGTCGCCGCGGGCAGGCCTGGCGCTGCTGGCCTGCGCGCGCGCCTGGGCGCTGCTGCACCAGCGGGACAGCGTGCTGCCCGAAGACGTGCAGGCGGTCTTCATGCCAGTGGCGGGCCACCGGCTGCTGCCGTCCGGCCCAGCCGGCGGTGGCCAGGAGGCGCTTGCCCGCCTGCTGGCCGATGTGGCCATTCCCTGACGCCCGATGGCGCGCAGCCGGCCGTTTTCCTCGCCGGGCACGGCATCTCCGGCCGCGCCTGGCCCCAAGCGGCTGGCGTGGGCGTCACCACCCTGGCTGCAGCGCCGGCGCGCCCCCCGGCAAGGCGTGGTAACGCTCGACCGCCGCCACCTGTACATCCTGCCCACCCGGGCCGGCCTGGGCTTCGCGGTCTTGCTGATGGCCATGCTGCTGACGGCACTGAACTACAACATCAGCCTTGGCTTCGCCCTCACCTTCCTGCTCGGCGGCATCGGCATGGCCTGCATGTGGCAGGCCTACCGCAACCTGCTCGACATGACGGTGGCCGGTGTCAGCGCGGCGCCAGTCTTTGCCGGCGAGCCGGCCGCATTCAGCCTGCGCATTTCAGGCAGCAACGCGCCAGTACGCATCGGCGTGGAGGCGAGCCTGCCGGCCCAGGCCGGCGCGCTGCCTGCCCGCCTGAGCCTGGCACGGGATGCCACCGGCCAACTGACCTTGCACATGCCCACCAGCCAGCGCGGCTGGCTGGCGCTGCCGCGCGTCACGCTCTCGAGCCGTTTTCCGCTGGGCCTGTTCCGGGTGTGGAGCTATGCCGACCTGCCGCTGGCCGCGCTGGTCTACCCAAGGCCGGAACCTGGCGCGCCGCCGCTGCCTTTTGCCGCGCAGCCCGACGACGATGGCGCAGCGTCCTTGCCTTCTGACGATGGCACGGATCAGTTGCGGCGCTACCGCAGCGGCGATCCGCTGCACCGCATCGCCTGGAAACATAGCGCGCGTACTGGCCGCTGGCTGAGCCGCACCGGCGAGGCCGGCAGCCTGCCGACCTGCTGGCTGGACTGGCAGGCCCTGCCGCAACAGCTCGGCCTCGAGGCGCGGCTATCGCGCCTGTGCGCCTGGGTGGTGGCCGCGGGCGACAGCATGGAAACCGGCCTGCGGCTGCCCGGGGTCGAGATCCCGCCCGGCCGCGGCGGCGCGCATCGCCGCGCCTGCCTCGAAGCCCTGGCCCTGTGGCCGGGACGCGCCGGTCAAGCCCCGCCGGAAAGCACACCGTGAAGTTGCCACCGCGCCCCCTTGCGCACGAAGAGCATGGCCTGCTGCTGGGCCAGCTGGCACTGGTGCTCGCGCCGCAGGCGCGCAGCCTGCCGGTGACCATCAGCGTCTTGCTGGTCTTGCTGCTGGCGTGGCGCTGGCTGTTGTGGCGCCAGCGCGCGCCGCTGCCCTCGCGCCTGATGCTCGGGATCATCGCGGGGCTGGTGATGCTGGTGGCCGCCGCACTGGTCTGGCAGGCCGGCGGCAACATGGGGCGCGACCTGTCGGTGGCGCTGCTGGGCGCCTTCGTCGTGCTCAAATTGCTGGAGTGCCGGGTGCTGGCCGATGCCACACTGGTTACCCAGCTGTGCTTTTACCTGCTGCTGAGCCTGTACCTGTTCGACCAGCCGTTCTGGCTGGCCTTGTACAGCCTTGCCATTGCCGCCTGGCTGCTGCGCAACTGGCTCTTCCTGGGGCATCCCGAGGCACGCGGCTATCTTGCCGTGTGGCCGTTGCTCGGCCGCCTGACCCTGATCGGGCTGCCCTGGGCGCTGCTGCTCTTTGTCTTGTTTCCGCGCCTGGATCATCCACTGTGGCGGCTGCCGCAAGCCGAGGCCGTGGCCACTACCGGCATCAGCGACTCCATGAGCCCGGGCAGCGTGAGCCGGCTCACCCAGTCGACCGAAGTGGCACTGCGCGCCGACGTGCAAGGCGGTCCGTTGCCGGCCAGCGCCCTGTACTGGCGCGCGCTGGTGCTGTGGCAGTTCGATGGACAGACCTGGCGGCCATCGCCCCTGCGGCAGCGGCGCGCGCAGCCGGCGCCGGGCTTGCCGGCGGCCGATGACACGACAGCGGATGCCGGGCCCGGCGAGGCGGCTGGCAACGCCTCGGCCAACGGGATCGTCAACTACAGCGTCACGCTGGAGCCCAACCAGCACGCGTGGCTGTTCCTGCTCGACCGTGGCCAGGCGATTGCCCCCGGCGCCGGCGCGGTGATCAATGCCGACGGTGAGTTTTTTACGCGCGACCCGGTGGACCGGCGCCTGCGCTACCGCGCGCGTTCGGCTCCGGCCGCGGCGCAGCCGCTCGATCTGGCGACGCGAGAGCTGGCGCTGGCGCTGCCACCGGGCAACCCGCGCACGCGGGCGCTCGCCGCCGCGTGGGCGGAGCAATACCCGGATCCCGCCCAGCGGGCGCAGGCCGCGCTGCGGCTGTTTGCCGCCGCGCCGTTCAGCTACACGCTCTCGCCTTCGCCGCTTGGCCACGAGCAGGTCGACAGTTTCCTGTTCGACACGCGACGCGGCTTTTGCGAGCATTACGCCAGCAGCTTCGTGTTCCTGATGCGCGCGGCCGGCGTGCCGGCGCGCGTGGTCACAGGCTATCTCGGCGGCGAGTACAACCCCATTGGCGGCAACTACATCGTGCGGCAGGCCGACGCCCATGCATGGGCGGAAATCTGGCTCGAGGGGCGCGGCTGGGTGCGCGTCGATCCCACCAGCGCGGTGGCGCCAAGCCGGGTCGAGCGCGGCATCGACGCCGCGCTGGAGGCCAGCGAGATCGAAGCGCTGCGCGCGATGCGAGACCCGGGCTGGCTGCGGAACCTGCGCTGGGGCATGGACGGCATGGTCTACACCTGGCAGCGCTGGGTATTGCAATACGATCGCGGCCAGCAGGCGCGGCTGATGCGGCAGCTCGGCATCGGCGACAGCGTGCCGCAAGTCCTGCTGGGCGGACTGGCGGCGCTGAGCCTGCTGGCGCTCCTGCCGCTCGTGCTCAAGCGCCGCCGGATCGATCCGGTGCAAGCCGCCTACGCACGCTTCTGCCGCCAGCTGGCACGCCGCGGTTGCGTGCGCGCGCCGTCCGAAGGGCCGCAAGATTTTGCAACGCGGGCCGCCCGCGCCCTCCCGGCTGCCGCGCTGGCAGTGCAGGACTTCAGCGATCGCTACACCAAGCTGCGCTACGGCCGTCTGGCGCCGGCGCAGCGCTCGGCCGAGCTTGCCGGGCTGCGCCAAGCGCTGCGGCGGCTTTGCCGTCACCTTGCGCGCTGAATGCAACGGGCGCCGGAAGGCATCGGCGCCCTGGTTTGTTTCAGATGATATAATTACGTTTGTAATTATATTGCCGGATCGGACCAGTTGTCCCGGCATCACCTGACTCCCCGCCATGTCCTTCGAAGACCGCATTGACCGCTTCTGCGCGGGCCATCCGGAAGCGCCGCGCGACCTGATCCTGGCCTCCCGGCTGCTCATGCGCACCGCACGCCTGCTGCGCAGCCACATCGATCGCGCGCTAGCGCCTTTCGAGCTGGACCTTCAGCAATACCTCGCCATCAGCCTGCTCGCCACCGACGACAACCAGCCCAGCCTGCCGTCCGAGCTCGGCATCACGCTCGACGCCACGCGCACGCAGATGACCCGGCTGATGGACGGCCTCGAAGCGCGCGGCCTGGTGCGCCGGCACGCCTCGGCGCAGGACCGCCGCAGCACCGAGCTGGTACTGACCGCCGCCGGCCACCGCATGCTGGAGCGTACCGCCCCGGCCGTGCATGCGGCCTACGCCGAGGCCTGGGGGCCGGTAGGCGAAAGCGGCCTGGCCGCGTCCACGCGTGCGCTCAACCGGATGCATCAGAACCTGCTGACGCTGGAACCATGAAAACCGTGTCTGCCTTACGGCCGCTGCGGCTCGGGCTGCGGTGGCTGCGCCTGCTCAGCCGCCGGCAGCGCCAGACTCTGGTGATGCTGTTGCTCGCGCTGGCCACCTCGGTGGAGTTCCTTGAGAACATCATGTTCGTGTTCGCATCGAGCCATATCGTTGGCGGCGTCGATGCCGATCCGCGCAGCTTCGCCCTGGTCCAGGCCGCGTACGCGGTGGGCAGCATGTTGATGATCCTCAAGCAGCAATGGCTGGCGCAGCGCTTTGGCTATCGCTACTACCTCACCGGCGCGCTGCTGATCTTCATGGCGGGCACGCTGGCGGCTGCCACCAGCCATTCGCTGCCGCAGCTGGTGGGCGCGCGCTTTGTGCAGGGCGTGGGCGGCGGGGCGCTGTTTACCAGCTGCCGCATCCTGGTCAATGTGATGTTCGCGCCGGCCGATAGGCCGCGCGCTTCGCGCATCTTCATGCTGGGGATCTTTGCCGCCTCCGCGCTGGCGCCCGCCATGGCAGCTGAGCTGATCGAGCGCGGCGTGTGGCAGGATGTGTTCTACGGCGTGCTGCCCTTCGCCGCGCTGGCAACGCTGGGGGCGTGGCTGCTGCTGCCGGACGCCGAACCGCGCGAGGACGATCCCGGCCCCGCGTTGGGCCCGCTGCTGCTGTTCGGCGCGGCGGTGGTGACCCTGCAGGCGGCCATGACGGAGGCGCGCTTCGATATCTTCTCGCACCCGCTGCGGCTGGCGCTGATCTGCGCGGCGGGTGTCGGCCTGCTGATGGGATTTCTCTGGCAGCAATGGCATCACAGCACGCCGGTGCTCCATCTGCGCGCGCTGCGCAATCCGGTCTATCTGACCGGGCTGGCCATGTATTTTCTTTACTACCTGATCAGCAACCTGAGCGGCTACGTGTTCCCGATCTACGCCGAGCAAGCGCTCGGGCTGCCGCTGGCGACCACCGGATGGCTCAACACCTTCGCCGCCACGGTCAGCCTGGCCGGGATCTTCGTCTACCTGCGCGTGGCCCCAAAACTGCCGCACAAGAAGCCGCTGATGGCAAGCGGCCTGCTGCTGATGGCCGGGGCCACGTGGTGGTTTTCGTCGATGCCGCCCAACGCCGGCCCGCCGGCGCTGGCGTGGGGGCTGGTGGGCAAGGGCCTGTTTGGCGTGATGGTCATCATCCCGATTGCCGGCCTCACCTTCCGTTCGCTGGCCGGCGACGATTTCGCCCACGGCTACCGCAGCAAGAACCTGCTGCGCCAGATCGCCGCGTCCTTCGCGTCTGCGCTCGGCGCCGTGCTTTTGCAGAACCGGCAGTTCGCGGTGCACACGAGCCTGACCGGCGCCCTTGGCCAGCACACGGCGCAGACGCAGCAGTGGATGGCGGCGGCCCAGGCAGCCTTGAGCGCGCGCGGGCTGGATCCTGGCCATGCCTATCAGGCCGCGCTGGCGCAGCTTGCCGGCCTGCTGGATACGCAGGCCAGGTTGATTGCCTGCGAGGATCTGTATCGGCTGATCGCGGCGCTTGCCCTGACGGCTGCTGTCTTCATGCTGGCGCAACGCCGTCTCGATTGACGTGCGCTTGCTGCAAGACTGGGAGTTGGATGCCGGGGCGCGGGCAGATCTGTCTGCCGCACAGGCTACGCAGTGTCGGCCCGAGGGGCTGAGCAGCGCATTGGATCTGCTAAATCTGGCTGAATCTGGCTGGCTTGCCGGAGCGGATCGCTCCGGGGAGTCGCGGCGCGGGGCGCGCGCGGCTGTCGCTTTCCGGGAAAGCGTCGGGTCGGCTGGTTAATCGGCTCTAGTCAGAACAGTGCGAGCTGGCGCATGCCAAAGCCGATGGTTTCTTCCACGCGCATGCGGGCGTGAGCGAGCGAGCCCTCCGCACCGGAGTAATTGCCTGCGGCCCAGTGATAGACCACCGGCATGTCGCCGCGATCGGACAGGCGAACTTCGCCCAGTTTCTCGCCGCGCTCATTGCGGTAGAAATGCGAACGGTAGCCACGCTCCCAGTGCGGGGCTTCGGCTTTCTTGCGTCGGCGCGGGGTGGGCGAGGCTTGCGGCAGGCGCCGCGCTCTCTCGGTACCCGTGGTCGCGGACGCGCGGGTGAAATCCAACTGCATAGACTTCCTTGTGTCATCGAGTCTGCAGGACAATTTCGCATTAATGGCCCGGGATGGTCAAGGCCATTGCTGCGTGTCCTGCTTCGCAGTCGAGATGATACCTGTTACCGCGCGTTCTGGCAGCCCTATTGCACCGGAATTCGGCGTCCACTAAGGCTTGGCGGGCCGGCACGTATACCTTCGCACCGGCCCGCCCGCCATTTATGCCGAGGTTAACTCGGGGGTTAACTTCGCGGTTAACTCCCTGGCTATCTCCGTGGCTGACTTTGCCGTTAACCCAGATCCAGAGGGATAAAGATACGGGCATCGTCGCGTTGCACCAGCAGTGCAACCTGCTTGCCGGACTTCGCTACCAGGGCCCGCAACTGCTCCGCCGAGCTGATCGGCGTGCCGTTGATGGACAAGATGACGTCACCCGGCTGGATGCCAACCTTGGCCGCCGGGCCTGCGACATCTTCGACCACCAGCCCGCCCTCGATCCCGCTGTCGCGCTTCTCGGTCGGGCTCAGCGGGCGAACCGCCAGGCCAAGCTTGCCGCCAGCGTCGTTGGCGGGGGACTTGCCAGCGACTGCCGCATCCTTGGCCGTGCCGACCTTCACCGTCAGGGTCAGGGGCTCGCCCTTGCGGATCACCTTCAGCGAAGTCTGCGTGCCCGGCGCAATGTCGGCCACATGCTCTGGCAAGTCGCCCGAATGGTCGATCACGTCGTTGCCAAGCTGCACGATCACGTCGCCCGGCTTGAGGCCAGCCTTGGCGGCCGGGCTGTCCGGCTCCACCGAGTTGACCAGCGCCCCGCTAGGCTTTGGCAGCCCGAACGATTGCGCCAGGGCCTGGTTGATCTCCTGCACGCCGATGCCGAGACGGCCGCGCGTGACCTTGCCATGCGCCACCAGTTGCGCCTGCACCTTGGTGGCCACGTCGATGGGAATCGAGAACGACAACCCCTGGTAACCGCCGGTCTGGCTGTAGATCTGCGAATTGATGCCGATCACTTCGCCCCGCAGGTTGAACAGCGGGCCGCCCGAGTTGCCGGGATTGACGGCGACATCGGTCTGGATGAACGGCACATAGGTGTCATCGGGCAAGGAGCGCGATTTCGCGCTGACGATGCCGCCGGTGACTGTATTCTCGAAACCGTAAGGCGAGCCGATGGCCAGCACCGGCTCACCCACGCGTACGCGCGAGGGGTCGCCCAGGCGAACGGTCGGCAGGTTCTTGGCGTCGATCTTGATCACCGCGACGTCCGTTTGCGCATCCGCGCCCAGCACCTTGGCCTTGAATTCGCGGCGGTCGGTCAGTTTGACCGTCACCTCCTGGGCGCCGTCCACCACGTGCGCATTGGTCAGGATCAGGCCATCGGGGCTGACGATAAAGCCCGAGCCAAGGCCACGCACTAGTTGCTGCTGGCCGTTCTGCGGTCCCTGGAATTGCGGGCCGAAGCGCTTGAAGAACTGGAACAGGGGATCGTCCGGGTCCATGCCCTGCGGCACTTGCGCCGAAGCGTGCTGGGCGCGCGCCGTCACGCTGATATTGACCACCGCCGGACCGTATTGGTCCACGATGCTCGAAAAGTCTGTGGGCGCGGCCACGGCCAGCGGCTGGGCCGAGGCGGTCACGGGCGCCTGAGCGGCATATCCCGGCGTGATCACTTCCTTCTGCAGATAGGCATACCCCCCGGCAAGAGCGGCCAGGGCAGCAATGCCAATAGCGGAGCGTGCAAGCGTCTGGCGAATCATGGCGTTTTCCTTTCTTGGTTACCTCAGGCGTCCGGGCTATCTGGACGCGACAGGACCATCCTAAAGGCCGATCCTTAAACCAGGCTTAAGGAAGCGTAGAAGGCACTGCCGGGATCAAGAAGGGTGCCGCCGATGCGGGGGCATTCAAGGTGCGAGGGTAATGCTCAAGCAGGATCGACGGCTGGAGCTTCGGGCGCCTCTGTCGTCAATTGCGCGCAAAAACTCCGCTTCTGCGCGGAAGTCAGCCGCTTCGCCGCCGCTTCAGCCTTTGAGGCTTGCGAGCGATTGTCGAAGCGCTGCCAGCCCAGGATCCTGATGGGCTTGCGCGATCGCGTATATTTAGCGCCCGTTCCTGCCAGATGCTGGGCGAAGCGCCGCTCCACGTCCGTGGTAATCCCGGTGTAGATCGTATTGCCCTCACATTCGAGCAGGTAAAGAAACCACGGGGCTTCGCCGTCGGCTGGCATTCGAAATGAGTGAAAGAGGGGGGGGGGGCAAGGTGGCCGGAGCAGCAATTATGCTTGCCGCCATCACTTTCCGCAGCCGCAAATCGTAGCCACAAACCGCAGCCACAAAAGCAAAACCCCCCAGTACTTTCGTACTGAGGGGTTTCAAGGGAGAGCCTGGCGATTACCTACTTTCACACGGGTATCCGCACTATCATCGGCGTGGAGTCGTTTCACGGTCCTGTTCGGGATGGGAAGGGGTGGTTCCAACTCGCTATGGTCACCAGGCATAAACGGTGGCCGCGCTGAGGGATGCTCAACGCAGCGAATAGGGATGTAGTAGGGGTTGTGCGTATCGGCCTAGCTGCTGGGCAGCGGCACGCGACACTCACACCAGGTAGAAACACACTGGTTATAGGATCAAGCCTTACGGGCAATTAGTACTGGTTAGCTTAACGCATTACTGCGCTTCCACACCCAGCCTATCAACGTCCTGGTCTCGAACGACCCTTCAAGGAGCTCAAGGCTCCAGGGAATCCTCATCTTCAGGCGAGTTTCCCGCTTAGATGCTTTCAGCGGTTATCTCTTCCGTACATAGCTACCCTGCGATGCCTCTGGCGAGACAACAGGTACACCAGCGGTACGTCCACTCCGGTCCTCTCGTACTAGGAGCAGCCCCCGTCAAGATTCCAACGCCCACGGCAGATAGGGACCAAACTGTCTCACGACGTTTTAAACCCAGCTCACGTACCTCTTTAAATGGCGAACAGCCATACCCTTGGGACCGGCTACAGCCCCAGGATGAGATGAGCCGACATCGAGGTGCCAAACACCGCCGTCGATATGAACTCTTGGGCGGTATCAGCCTGTTATCCCCAGAGTACCTTTTATCCGTTGAGCGATGGCCCTTCCATTCAGAACCACCGGATCACTATGTCCTGCTTTCGCACCTGCTCGACTTGTCGGTCTCGCAGTTAAGCACGCTTTTGCCATTGCACTTTAGGTACGATGTCCGACCGTACCAAGCGTACCTTCGAACTCCTCCGTTACACTTTGGGAGGAGACCGCCCCAGTCAAACTGCCTACCATGCACTGTCCCCGATCCGGATTCACGGACCAAGGTTAGAACCTCAAACAAACCAGGGTGGTATTTCAAGGACGGCTCCACGCAGACTAGCGTCCACGCTTCAAAGCCTCCCACCTATCCTACACAGATCGGTTCAAAGTCCAATGCAAAGCTACAGTAAAGGTTCATGGGGTCTTTCCGTCTAGCCGCGGGGAGATTGCATCATCACAAACACTTCAACTTCGCTGAGTCTCGGGAGGAGACAGTGTGGCCATCGTTACGCCATTCGTGCAGGTCGGAACTTACCCGACAAGGAATTTCGCTACCTTAGGACCGTTATAGTTACGGCCGCCGTTTACCGGGACTTCAATCAAGAGCTTGCACCCCATCATTTAATCTTCCGGCACCGGGCAGGCGTCACACCCTATACGTCCACTTTCGTGTTTGCAGAGTGCTGTGTTTTTATTAAACAGTCGCAGCCACCATTTTATTGCAACCCCTTCACCCTCCTGGCGCAGGCCAGTCAAGCTACAAGGGCGTACCTTATCCCGAAGTTACGGTACCAATTTGCCGAGTTCCTTCTCCCGAGTTCTCTCAAGCGCCTTAGAATACTCATCTCGCCCACCTGTGTCGGTTTGCGGTACGGTCTCGTATGACTGAAGCTTAGAGGCTTTTCTTGGAACCACTTCCAATTGCTTCGCAGCACTAGGCCGCTCGCCCCACATCCTTGAATTCCGCGCCCGGATTTGCCTAAGCGCCTTCTCCAATGCAGGGACCGGGACTTCCAACACCCGGACAACCTTCCGCGATCCGTCCCCCCATCGCATCATACGACGGTGCAGGAATATTAACCTGCTTCCCATCAGCTACGCATCTCTGCCTCGCCTTAGGGGCCGACTCACCCTACGCCGATGAACGTTGCGTAGGAAACCTTGGGCTTACGGCGAGGGGGCTTTTCACCCCCTTTATCGCTACTCATGTCAGCATTCGCACTTCTGATACCTCCAGCATCCTTTACAAGACACCTTCACAGGCTTACAGAACGCTCTCCTACCATGCGTGCACTCCTTTAAATCCACTCTACTTGCATCCCAACGATCTCTGTTGGGCGCTTTGTCGATGCGCAGCATCGACAAGCAAGGTGCACTTAAAGGAATGCACGCATCCGCAGCTTCGGTGACTGGCTTAGCCCCGTTACATCTTCCGCGCAGGACGACTCGATCAGTGAGCTATTACGCTTTCTTTAAAGGATGGCTGCTTCTAAGCCAACCTCCTGACTGTTTTAGCCTTCCCACTTCGTTTCCCACTTAGCCAATCTTAGGGACCTTAGCTGGCGGTCTGGGTTGTTTCCCTCTTGACACCGGACGTTAGCACCCGATGTCTGTCTCCCGTGATTGCACTCTTCGGTATTCGGAGTTTGCTATGGCGGGGTAATCAGCAATAGACCCCCCAACCATGACAGTGCTCTACCCCCGAAGGTGAGACACGAGGCACTACCTAAATAGTTTTCGGAGAGAACCAGCTATTTCCAGACTTGTTTAGCCTTTCACCCCTATCCACAGCTCATCCCCTAACTTTTCAACGTTAGTGGGTTCGGTCCTCCAGTACGTGTTACCGCACCTTCAACCTGGCCATGGATAGATCGTCTGGTTTCGGGTCTACACCCAGCGACTGAACGCCCTATTCGGACTCGCTTTCGCTACGCCTTCCCTAATCGGTTAAGCTTGCCACTGAATGTAAGTCGCTGACCCATTATACAAAAGGTACGCCGTCACCCGTTTCCAGGCTCCGACTGTTTGTATGCATGCGGTTTCAGGATCTATTTCACTCCCCTCCCGGGGTTCTTTTCGCCTTTCCCTCACGGTACTGGTTCACTATCGGTCGATCACGAGTATTTAGCCTTGGAGGATGGTCCCCCCATCTTCAGACAGGATTTCACGTGTCCCGCCCTACTTGTCGTACACCTAGTTCCACAACGCTGTTTTCGCATACAGGGCTATCACCTGCTAGGGCCGGGCTTTCCATCCCGTTCTGCTAACAATGCTGCTAAAGAGTACAAGGCTCTTCCCATTTCGTTCGCCACTACTCTGGGAATCTCGGTTGATTTCTGTTCCTGCAGCTACTTAGATGTTTCAGTTCGCCGCGTTCGCTTCCCTGACCTATGTATTCAGTCAGGGATGACCCATAAGGGCCGGGTTTCCCCATTCGGACATCTCCGGATCAAAGCTTGTTTGCCAGCTCCCCGAAGCTTTTCGCAGGCTACCGCGTCCTTCATCGCCTGTGATCGCCAAGGCATCCACCACATGCACTTGTTCGCTTGACCCTATAACGAGTGTGTCTCAAACTTGCGTTCAAGCCGTGCTCGCTACAGGATGAGTTCTCGCATTTGTGCCGTATTCCAAGTCATCTTTCGATCACTTAAATACATTTCGGTTGATACAATCACAACCCGGTATCGTGTTTTTACTGCAGCGTCTCATCAACGCTCACGACACCTTTACTACATCCCATATTGTTAAAGAACAGCCGTGCGAGACTTGGTCTCGCAACGTCTTGGCCAAGGCCAAAGGCAAACGCTCAATCCTAAGCGCTTGCCTTTGACGACCAATCCAAGGTACCAGGTAATTGGTGGAGGATGACGGGATCGAACCGACGACCCCCTGCTTGCAAAGCAGGTGCTCTCCCAGCTGAGCTAATCCCCCAAATACTACTGACGCCGGAAGCTCAACATCGAACCACCGTCTATAACTTGGTGGGTCTGGTAGGACTTGAACCTACGACCCCCGCCTTATCAAGACGGTGCTCTAACCACCTGAGCTACAGACCCTTGGCTGTAACAGCAAACAAACCGATAAGTGTGAACGCTCGACTTAAGATGCACGCTCTTGAAAGGAGGTGATCCAGCCGCACCTTCCGATACGGCTACCTTGTTACGACTTCACCCCAGTCATGAACCCTGCCGTGGTAATCGCCCTCCTTGCGGTTAGGCTAACTACTTCTGGCAAAACCCACTCCCATGGTGTGACGGGCGGTGTGTACAAGACCCGGGAACGTATTCACCGCGGCATGCTGATCCGCGATTACTAGCGATTCCAGCTTCACGTAGTCGAGTTGCAGACTACGATCCGGACTACGATGCGTTTTCTGGGATTAGCTCCCCCTCGCGGGTTGGCAACCCTCTGTACGCACCATTGTATGACGTGTGAAGCCCTACCCATAAGGGCCATGAGGACTTGACGTCATCCCCACCTTCCTCCGGTTTGTCACCGGCAGTCTCTCTAGAGTGCTCTTGCGTAGCAACTAAAGACAAGGGTTGCGCTCGTTGCGGGACTTAACCCAACATCTCACGACACGAGCTGACGACAGCCATGCAGCACCTGTGTCCACTTTCTCTTTCGAGCACCTAATGCATCTCTGCTTCGTTAGTGGCATGTCAAGGGTAGGTAAGGTTTTTCGCGTTGCATCGAATTAATCCACATCATCCACCGCTTGTGCGGGTCCCCGTCAATTCCTTTGAGTTTTAATCTTGCGACCGTACTCCCCAGGCGGTCAACTTCACGCGTTAGCTACGTTACTGAAGAAATGAATCCCCAACAACTAGTTGACATCGTTTAGGGCGTGGACTACCAGGGTATCTAATCCTGTTTGCTCCCCACGCTTTCGTGCATGAGCGTCAGTGACGTCCCAGGGGGCTGCCTTCGCCATCGGTATTCCTCCACATCTCTACGCATTTCACTGCTACACGTGGAATTCTACCCCCCTCTGACATACTCTAGCCTTGCAGTCACAAGCGCCATTCCCAAGTTGAGCTCGGGGATTTCACGCCTGTCTTACAAAACCGCCTGCGCACGCTTTACGCCCAGTAATTCCGATTAACGCTCGCACCCTACGTATTACCGCGGCTGCTGGCACGTAGTTAGCCGGTGCTTATTCTTCCGGTACCGTCATCCCCCCGCCGTATTAGGGCAAGGGATTTCTTTCCGGACAAAAGTGCTTTACAACCCGAAGGCCTTCTTCACACACGCGGCATTGCTGGATCAGGGTTGCCCCCATTGTCCAAAATTCCCCACTGCTGCCTCCCGTAGGAGTCTGGGCCGTGTCTCAGTCCCAGTGTGGCTGATCGTCCTCTCAGACCAGCTACTGATCGTCGCCTTGGTGGGCCTTTACCCCACCAACTAGCTAATCAGACATCGGCCGCTCCTATCGCGCGAGGCCTTGCGGTCCCCCGCTTTCACCCTCAGGTCGTATGCGGTATTAGCTAATCTTTCGACTAGTTATCCCCCACGACAGGGCACGTTCCGATGTATTACTCACCCGTTCGCCACTCGCCACCAGGATTGCTCCCGTGCTGCCGTTCGACTTGCATGTGTAAGGCATGCCGCCAGCGTTCAATCTGAGCCAGGATCAAACTCTTCAGTTTAATACCTGTGTGGTTCCGAAGAACCTCGCTCTTTCGAGCGGTCGCTCACTCTCAGAAAACTGACTGGTTACATCCAAAGACATAACCAACATGTTTTACTGTGCGAGCACTTTATAACTTGTAAGCTAAAAGACCGAAGTCTTCCGCATCCGCTATCAAGCGCCCACACTTATCGGTTGTTTGTTTGTTAAAGAACTGGCCACGGTTCGCTTTGCTTACCGCGTCGCTGCGTTTGCTGCAGCAGAGAAACGAGATTATGAAGCGTGATCATCGTTTCGTCAACAGGTTTTTTTCCTTCAGCTCGCTGCGCCATCCGCGCCGCCAACCACCTTGCCGACCCCGCAACCCTTGTCCCGTCTGCTTTGCAGCGGTGTTTCGTGTTGCGAGGGGGCGAATCATAGGGGACCCCCTCGGCCTTGGCAAGCGTTTTCTTGAATTTCTTCAGAACGGTCTGTGACACAGTGATGAAGCAGGCTTCCATGCCCCGGCGCAGGGTCGCGCGACCGCTATCTCTATCTATTAGAATCGACGGATGCCTGAGCTTCCTATCTACCAGCCATCGCACCCGCCGGCGGATATGCCCCGGTATCTGGATGCGCAAGCGCTGGCAGCAGCACTTTCACGCCCGATTGTCTTTGTCGACCTGGAAACGACGGGCGCCGACGGCACCCGCGACCGTATTACCGAGATTGGCGTCGTGGAAGTGGGACCGGACGGCATCGTCGAATGGGACACCCTGATAGACCCGGGCATTGGCATCCCGCCGTTTATCCAGCAGCTGACCGGAATCACCGACGACATGGTGCGTGGGCGGCCGAGCTTTGAGTCACTGGCCGAGACGCTCGCGGAGCGGCTGCAAGGCAAGCTCTTCGTGGCGCACAACGCACGTTTCGACTATGGCTTCCTCAAGAATGAGTTCCGCCGCGTCGGCGTCACCTTTCGCGCCGATGTCCTGTGCACGTTACGGCTCTCCCGCTCGCTGTTTCCCTCGGCGGCGCGCCACGGGCTGGATGCGCTGATCGCCCGGTTCGAGTTGCAACCCAAGGGCCGGCACCGGGCTCTCGCCGATGCCGAACTGTTGTGGCAATTCTGGCAGAAGGTCCACGAGCTCTACACGATGGACCTGGTCGAATCCGCGGTGCAGTCGCTGATCAAGCGGGCAAGCCTGCCTGCCGGGCTCGAAGAAACCGCGCTGGACGACGTTCCCGACACCCCTGGCGTCTATCTCTTTTATGGCGACCAGGACATGCCTCTCTATATAGGGAAGAGCGTCCACCTGCGCCAACGCATTGGCGCGCATTTCTCCGGCGATCACCGTGCCGCCCTGGAAATGCGGCTGGCGCGCGCGGTGCGCCGCGTCGAATGGCGCGAGACCGGCGGTGAGGCCGGCGCGCTGCTGCTGGAAGCGCACCTGATCAAGACGATGCAGCCGCTGCACAACCAGATGCTGCGCCAGAACGCCGGGCTCTACACGTGGGAACTGCCGCCCGGACTGAGCGCGCCGATACTGCGCTCGGATCGCAATACCGATTTCAGCCGGCACCCTGATCTATATGGCGCCTTTCCCAGTCGAGCCAGCGCCCAGGCCCGGCTGGCCGAACTGGCCCAAACCCATCAACTCTGCCAGGTCGCCCTCGCCCTGGAAAAAACCGCGCGGCGCGGCCTGCCCTGCTTCGCGCGTCAGCTGCACCGCTGCCTGGGCGCGTGCACCGGCGACGAGTCCCTCGCAGCGCACCGCTTGCGGGCGGTCACCGCACTGGCCAACCTGGCGATCCAGCCCTGGCCATTCGCGGGTGCAGTGGCATGGCGCGAGCAGCACGGCGCCAAGGCGTGGTGGCATGTCCTGGAAGACTGGTGCTACCTGGGCTCGGTGCCCACGCTGGAGGAGGCGCCAGGCTTGTTGTCCTCGCCCGCGCGCTTTGACCTGGACACCTATCAGATCCTGGCGCCAAGGCTGCCGGCCTTGCTCGCCAGTGCCGTTCCGCTGGAAGCAGTGCGGCGATTCGAGCTGCAACCACCGCCCGCGCCCCAGCCGGAAACACAGCCGCAGACGACATCGCCCCCGGCGGGCCCCCACCGGCGCAAGCCGCCAAGCCCGGACCAACAGACCTTGCCTTTCTTCGACCGCTAGGCGGGGCGATTGCCGACCAGCCTATAGGCCACAAACGGTATACCAAACTCCGCATAACTCGCGCACCACCAAGGTGCGCGACGTCTAACACTCCTTTCCCAAGAACCCCGGATTTGTGCCATAGCCTGCTGCGTTGCACCAGAACGCGGCGAATTGCGGGCGCTCGAACATTTGCCTTGCTCTCGGCAATTCGATGAATATAGTATACCGATTCTAGCGACAGGCCCGATTGCCCCCACCCGGGCGCCATGGCAACGGACCCCACGATACGGAGCGAATGCGTGACGCGGCAAGACATTGCAAGCACCGACACCCGGCCGCCAGAGGCGTGCTTCCTGCCAGTGCGGGAAGCCGCGGCGCTATTGGCCAAAGGCGACGCCAGCGCGCAGGACCTGGTGAACTGGTGCGAGGCAGCCTATGCCGCCTCGCATCGGAAGATCAACGCCCTCATCCTGGCGGATTTCACCGCCGCGCGCGCCGCAGCCGACGCCAGCGACCAACGCCGGCGCCGCGGGGAGCCGCTTGGCTTGCTGGACGGCATTCCCTTCTCCATCAAGGAATCCTTCGATGTGGCAGGCTGGCCCACCACGTGCGGCAACCCGGCGCAGCGCCACAACATTGCCACCAGCGACTCGGCCGTGGTCGAGCGCCTGCGCGCGGCTGGCGCGGTCCTGCTGGGCAAGACCAACGTGCCGATCGGGCTGCGCGACTGGCAAAGCTACAACGCCATCTACGGCACCACCCGCAACCCGCGAGACCCCGGGCGCACCCCGGGCGGTTCGTCCGGCGGCAGCGCGGCGGCGGTCTGCGCGGGCATGAGCTTCTTTGACGTGGGCTCCGACATCGGCTCGTCGCTGCGCAACCCGGCACACTACTGCGGCGTGTTCTCGCACAAGAGCAGCCACGGGCTGGTGCCGCTGCGCGGCCATGGCATCGGCCACGGCTACGGCGAGCAGGACATCAACGTGGCGGGGCCGCTGGCGCGCAGCGCGCACGACCTGGAACTGCTGCTGCGGGCGCTGGCTGGCCCGGACGGCATCGAAGCGCAGGCCTATCGCCTGACGCTGCCGCCCTGCGACAAGCGCGCGCTGGCCGACTTCCGCGTCGCCGTGCTGCCGAGCCATCCGCTGTGCGAGGCCGACGGGGAAGTCAGCGACGAAATCGAAAAGCTCGGCCGCTGGCTGGAGGGACAGGGCGCCCAGGTGCGCTGGAACGCGCGCCCGGACTTCGATGCCTCGGCTCTCTGGCACACCTACGTGCTGATGCTGCGGGCGACCACGTCGGTCCATATGGATGACGCTGGCTTCGATGCCGCGCTGGCCCGCGCCGCAGGCGCCGAGCCCGACGACCACAGCTACGCCACGCTGCAATTCACTGGGGCCGGCATCCGGCACCGGCAATGGCTGCAGTTGCAGCAAGCCCGGGCCACCTTCGCGCAGGCCTGGCAACGCTTTTTTGGCGAGGTCGACGTGTTGCTGTGCCCGGCAGCGGCCACCACCGCCTTTGCGCTGGATGAAGCCGGCGAGCCATGGCAGCGCATGCTCCAGGTCAATGGCCGGGCGCAACCGCTAACCAGCCAGTTGTTCTGGGCCGGGCACTCCGGCCTGTGCGGCCTGCCCTCGACGGTAGCGCCGATCGGCCCGGGCCGCGGTGGCCTGCCGGTGGGCGTGCAGATCGTCGCCGGAAGGTTCGCGGACCTGACCGCATTGCGTTTTGCCCAGTTGCTGGAAGCAGCAGGTTTCGCCTTCCGGCCGCCGCCGGCCTCGGCTCAGTCCCAGTCCCAGTCCCAGTCCCACACGGTGTAACGCGCCCCGGCGCCATAAAAAGACCAGCGCACCGCCCCCGAAGCAAAGACACGAAGGAGAGATCATGTTCACCTGGTTCAAGGATTTATCGACAATGGAGCGCAAGGGGTTTTACGGCGCGTTCCTCGGTCATGCGGTCGACGTGTTCGACTTCATGATCTATTCCTTCCTGATTTCGACGCTGCTCACCCAGTGGGGCATGAGCAAATCGGCCGCAGGCGCCATTGTCACCTGGACCTTGGTGTCCTCACTGGTGGGCGCCATCGGCGCGGGCGTCCTGGCTGACCGCTATGGGCGGGTGCGCGTGTTGCGCTGGACCATCGTGGTGTTCGCCGTTGCCTGCTTCCTGTGCGGGCTGGCCAACACCCCCGAGCAACTGCTGGCCTTTCGCATGCTCCAGGGCCTGGGCTTCGGCGGCGAATCCTCGCTGTGCATGGTGCTGGTGACGGAAATGATCCGCAACCCGGCACACCGCGGCAAATACTCCGGCTTCACCGCCAGCAGCTACTCCTTCGGCTGGGGCGCGGCGGCCATTGCCTACGCCATCACCTTCAGCATCTTCCCAGCCGAAACCGCCTGGCGCGTCTGCTTCTTCATGGGCATCCTGCCGGCGCTGGTGGTGATCTACCTGCGCCGCAACCTGGAGGAGCCGGAAGTCTTCACCAAGAGCCAGGCCGACCGCGCTGCCGCTGGCGACGGCAGCGGTCCCACCGCATGGCAGCAGCTGGCGCGGCTTGGCCACAGGCCTCTGCTGGGCAAGACCGTGCTGTGCAGCCTGCTGTCGGGCGGCATGCTGGGCGCCTACTATGCGATTGCCACCTGGCTGCCGACATTCCTCAAGACCGAGCGCGGGCTGTCGGTGTTCGGCACCAGCTCCTACCTGGCGATGACGATCGTTGGCTCGCTGGTGGGCTACGTGGCCGGCGCCTATGCCACCGACCGCTGGGGCCGCCGCCTGACCTATATCGCCTTTGCCGCCGGCGCCTTTGTCATGGCGCTGGTCTATATGGTGATCCCGGTATCGAACACGTCGATGCTGTTCCTTGGCTTCCCGCTGGGCGTGCTGATGCAGGGCGTGTTCGCCGGCATCGGCGCCACCATCTCGGAGTCCTACCCCAATGACATCCGCGCCACAGGCTATGGCGTCTCGTACAACGTCGGGCGCGTGATCGGCTCGCTCTTCCCGCTGACGGTAGGCTGGCTCAGCACCGGCCGCACCTCGTTGCCACTGGCGATCGCCATCGTGGCCGGCGTCGGCTACATGATGGTGATGGGCGCCGCCTTGCTGCTGCCGGAAACCAAGGGCATGGACCTGGGCCAGGCCGGCGGCGACGACAGCGCGCACGAGCCGTCCCGGGATGCCGGCAAGGCCGCGCTGGCGCCGACTGTGGGCAAGCCCGCATAAAGCGCCCGCAGCCGCTTGCGGCGAGGCCGGCGGCTAAGCTAGGCTGCACGGAGGGGGCATGCCTGCACCCCTGGAGCCGCCATGTCTGTCGTTCGCCGTCCCTCCATCTCCCCTCGCCTTTGGTTGACCCCACTCGCCGCCATCGCCCTGGGCGGCTGCGCAAGCGCCGAGCAATCCGCCATGCAGCGCATCCTGGATTCGTGGCAAGCCGCCCCGATCGAGCAAGCCAAGGCGCAATGGGGCCCGCCGCAATCCGTCCAGGCCGTGCCGGGCGGCACGGCCTACTTGTGGACCGAGGAGGTGCCACCGGCGCGTGCGCCGGGCAGCGGCCCGCGCGATGCGCGCGCGCCCACGTCACCCGAGCCCCTGCTGGTGCCCGGCCTGTGCCATCGCCGCCTGATCGCTGGTCCCACTGGCCTGGTGATCGGTGGCGACTGGTCCGGCAACGCGTGTTGTGTCACCACTGTGCTAGGCCGCTGCGGCGGGCTGGTCAGGGCCAGCACGAGCTCCTGATCGCACCGGCCACCGCGCGGCTCACCGAATTGGTGCACATCGCGCATCGAGGCAGGCGATCGTGCACCAGGCCGCTCAGCGGCTTGCCACGATCCGGCGCATTTGGGGCGCGGCGCTCGCCGCTGCCGTTGGCACACCTCTTGCTGAACAAGCTATCGAGTAGAAGCGGTTAGCGCCGATGCGCCTCCCCCAGCGGGCAGGCGCATGCCGGCGCGGGACATTGCTCTCGCGGCCATCCGGTCGCACGCCTGGCTGACTCGCATCGCGAGGCATCCAGGCGTTTGGATCCGGCCACCAGGCCGGGCACGAGAGAAAAGAGAGCGCCCACGATGTCCTCCATCTTCACGCCCTTATTCCATTTCGCAGACGCGGGCGGCGGCAATGCCACCGCCCGCGTCCTGCGCCGTTGCCCGCCTGTTGCCGTACCCGCCCCGTTTCCCTCCGCAAACATCCGCACAGGAGCCTCCATGAAGACGCCCTCCCCCATGCGCCGCCTGTTGATCGCCGGCGCCTGCGCCACGCTCACGCTCGCCGCCGTCCCCGCCACCGCGCTCGCCGCCGACAAGGTGACGTTCCTCACCTCCTGGTATGCCCAGGCGGAACACGGCGGCTTTTATCAGGCGGTGGCGAAGGGCATCTACAAGAAGTACGACCTCGATGTCACCGTGCGCATGGGTGGCCCGCAGGTCAATGGCATGCAGATCCTCACCAGCGGCCAGGCCGATTTCCTGATGGGCTATGACCTGCAGGTGCTCAAGAGCGTAGAGCAAGGCGTGCCGGTGACCACCGTGGCAACCTCCTTCCAGGCCGATCTGCAAGGCATGATGACCCACGAGGACGTCAAGAGCCTGGCCGACCTGAAGAGCCGCACGGTGCTGGTCTCCACCTCGGGACGCACCACCTGGTGGCCGTGGCTCAAGGGCAAGTACAAGCTCGATGAATCGCAGTCGCGCGTCTACACCTTCAACCTGCAGCCCTTCTTTGCCGATCCGCAATCGGCCCAGCAGGCGTATGCCTCTTCCGAAGTGTTCTCGGCCAGCAAGGCCGGTGCCAAGACGCGCTTCTTCCTGTTCGCCGACGATGGCTATCCGCCCTATGGCACCACCATCGTCGCCATGCAGAAGATGGTCAAGGAGAAGCCGGACGTGGTCGCGCGCTTCGTCAAGGCGAGCATGGAAGGCTGGAAGAGCTACCTGGCGGACCCTGCCCCGGCCAATGCGCTGATCAAGCAGGAGAACCCCAACATGAAGGACGACCAGCTCGCCTGGGGTGTGGAGAAACTCAAGGAGTACCGCATGGTTGGCGGTGGCGACGCGGCCCGCTACGGCATCGGCGTGATGACCGATGCGCGCTGGCAGAAGACGCGCGACTTCATGGTGGGCGCCGGGCTGCTCAAGGCCGATACCGACTGGAAACAGGCCTACACCACGCAGTTCGTGAAAGACCTGAAAGTCATGCCCTGAAGCGCGCAGCTTCGCTGCTCTAGCTCAACCCCATACAAGGATATTTGACATGCTGGTCACCCAACAGCCCGTATTGCGCCGCTTCTGGTATGCACTGATGCCGATCTCGATGCTCGACGACGGCCCCAAGCCCTTTACCCTGCTAGGCGAGAACCTGGTGCTGTGGAGGGGCACCGACGGCAAGCCCGCGGCGCTGCAGGACCGCTGCTGCCACCGCACCGCACGCCTGTCCAAGGGCTGGGTCAACGAGCGCGGCGACATCGTCTGCGGCTACCACGGCTGGGAATACAACTGCTCGGGCAGCTGCGTGCGGATTCCGCAGGCGCCGGACAACGCCATTCCTTCCGGCGCAAAGGTGCAGGCCTATCACGTGCAAGAGAAATACGGCTACGTGTGGGTGGCGCTGGACGATCCGCTGCAGCCCATCCCCGATTTCCCCGAGGATGGCGACCCCGCCTACCGCCGCATCCTCCAGTTCTACGAGAAGTGGAACACCAGCTCGCTGCGCGTGATGGAGAACGCCTTCGACAACTCGCACTTCAGCTTCGTGCACCGCGCCAACTTTGGTTTGTCGGAGCAGCCCAAGCCGGAGAAGTACGAGCTGCAGCAGCGCGAGTGGGGCTTCGAGGCGGAAACGCTGGTGCCGATCCGCAATATCGAGGCGGGCCACCGTGTTACCGGCACCACCGAGCCCATCACGCATCGCCATATGTTCAACCGCTGGGACCTGCCGTTCACGCGCCGCTTCGGCTGCACCTACCCGGCCAGCGGGCGCCATCACATCATCTACAACTGCGCCACGCCGATCGACGACAAGAGCGTGATGCTGTCGCAATGGCTGTACCGCAATGACAGCGAGCAAGACTGCTCGACGCAGGAGCTGATCGACTGGGACGCGCCTATCGTCGCCGAGGATCGCGACATCCTGGAAGCAACCGACTACGACGCCTGCGTGGACACGCGCCGCCGCGTTGAATTCCATATGGAATCCGACAAGCCCGGCTTGCTGATGCGCAAGATGCTGATGGAGCTGTTCACCCGGCATGGCGAGAAGGAGACCTTCCGCATTCCCGTGGTTCGCGGTTAAGCCGGACTTCGGTCAGCCCCCGGAACCATTCCATACGGAGACAGCCATGAGCGTCCTCTTTCGCAGTGCCATGCAAGCCCGCGCTGCAGCCCCGAGCGCCGGCGGCCTTGCGCCCAACGCCGGCGGCGAGCCCGCTGGCACCAGCCGGCGCGATGCCGATGCGCCGCTGCTGTTCGCCAACCAGGTCGAGAAGACCTACCCCAACGGCACCGTGGCGCTGGAGCGCGTCAAGCTGGCGATCAAGCCCGGCGAGTTCGTCTCGCTGCTGGGGCCGTCCGGCTGCGGCAAGAGCACCTTGCTCAAGCTGTTTGCCGGATTGGAGGCGCCGTCGGCGGGCCATATGCGCTGGTGGGGCAACCCCGCCCTTCCGAGCGGTGCGAACGGCGCCACGGACAGCGGCGGCCGCACGCTGGCGATGGTGTTCCAGGAAGCCACGCTGATGCCGTGGGCACGCGTGGCCGACAACGTGCGGCTGCCGCTGGACCTGGCCCGCATGCCGCGCGCCGACGCCGACGAACGCGTGCGGCGCGCGCTGGCGCTGGTGGGGCTGGGCCGCTTCGCCGCGGTCTATCCGCGCGAGCTGTCGGGTGGCATGCAGATGCGCGTGTCGATCGCGCGGGCGCTGGCGACCAACCCGGATCTGCTGCTGATGGACGAGCCCTTCGGCGCGCTCGACGAGTTCACCCGCAACAAGCTCGACGCCGACCTGCGCGCGCTGTGGGCCGAGCGCGGCCTGACGGTGGTCTTCGTCACCCACAGCATCTATGAGGCGGTCTACCTGTCGAGCCGCGTGGTGGTGATGGCGGCGCGGCCGGGCCGCGTGATTGCCGACGTGGCCATCGAGGGGCCCGAAGTCCGCGATGAGGCCTTCCGTGTTTCGCCCGCCTTCATGCGGTACTGCGCGCAATTGTCGGCGCTGCTCGCGCAGGCCAACACCCGCGCCGACCCCAACCAGCACTGAGCCCGGCAGCCGCATCGGTCCCACAGACAACAAGGAGCCCCCATGAATCCCCCGCTACTGTCGCGCCCCGCCGTACAGCGCGTTGCCGCCCCGCTTGCCGTCGGCGTGCTGCTGTTGCTCGCCTGGCAGGCGACATGCACGGCGCTCGCCGTGCCCGCATACCTGGTGCCCACGCCCACCGCCATCGGCCATGCGCTGATGGAAGACTGGAGCCTGCTGTGCGGCTCGCTATGGGTGACGCTGCGCATCACCATGCTGGCCTTTGCGCTGGCCGTGGTGGTCGGCACCGCCGCGGCGTTCGTCTTCGTGCAGAGCCGCCTGATCGAAGCCAGCCTGTTTCCCTACGCGATCCTGCTGCAGGTCACGCCGGTGGTGGCGATCGCGCCGCTGATCATCATCTGGGTCAAGGAGCCGACGCTGGCATTAGTGATCTGCGCCACCATGGTGGCCGTGTTCCCGATCATCTCCAACACGGTGCTGGGCCTGCGCAGCGTCAACCCCGGCCTGCTCAACCTGTTCCGCATCAACCGCGCGAGCCGCTGGGATACCTTGCGCCGCCTGCGCATTCCCAGCGCGCTGCCGTATTTCTTCGGCGGCCTGCGGATCTCTTGCGGCCTCGCGCTGATCGGCGCGGTGGTAGCGGAGTTCGTGGCGGGCACCGGCGGCACGGGCGCGGGGCTGGCTTACCAGATCCTGCAGGCGGGCTTCGCCCTCAATATCCCGCGCCTGTTCGCCGCGCTATTCTTGATCACGCTGACCGGCGTTGCGTTGTTCGGCGCCATGGTGGTGGTATCGCGCATGGCACTGTCCCATTGGCACGAAAGCGAGCTGGCATGACGACCAACACCATCCTGATCCGCAATGCCACGGCCATCCTGACCGGCCTTCGTCGCAACGACAAGGGTGAGGGGGAGCGCCATGCCGGCCCGGACCTGCGCGTGGCCGGCGGCACGATCGAAGCCATCGGCAAGCTGGCGCAGCGCCCCGGCGAGCAAGTCATCGACGCCACCGGCTGCGTGGTCTACCCGGCCTGGGTCAACACCCATCATCACCTGTTCCAGTCACTGCTCAAGGGCGATCCGCCGGGGCTGGACCTGACGCTCACGCCGTGGCTCGGGGCTACGCCTTACCGCTTCCGCGCCGCCTTTGACGAAACCACCTTCCGGCTTGCCGCCCGCATCGGCCTGATCGAACTGGTGCGCAGCGGCTGCGGCACGGTGGCGGACCACAACTATCTCTACTATCCCGGCATGCCCTACGACAGCTCGGCCATCCTGTTCGAGGAAGCCGAGGCACTGGGACTGCGCTTTGTGCTGTGCCGTGGCGGCGCCACCCGCACACGCCAGCTGGAGAGCGAGCTGCCGCAGGCATTGCGCCCCGAAACGCTCGACCAGTTCCTGGGCGATTGCGAGCGGCTCACCGCTCGCTACCACCAGCCCGCGCCGGATGCGATGCGCCGCGTGGTGATGGCGCCCACCACGCCGCTGTACTCCATGTCGCCCGAGGAGTTGCGCACCTGCGCGCGCACCGCGCGCCGGCTTGGCATCCGGCTGCACAGCCATTTGTCGGAGACGGTGGAATACCAGAACGCCGCGCGCGACAAGTACCAGACGACACCCGTGGCCTTCTGCGGCGAGCACGAATGGCTGGGCCGCGACGTTTGGTTCGCCCATCTGGTGAAACTGGACGCGGACGAAATCCACCAGCTCGGCGCAACCGGCACGGGCATCGCGCACTGCCCGCAGAGCAACGGCAGGCTGGGCAGCGGCATCGCGAATATCCCGGCGCTGGAAGCCGCAGGCGTGCCGGTGTCGATCGGCGTGGACGGCGCCGCTTCCAACGAAGCGGCCGACATGATCTCCGAGACGCATGCGGCGTGGCTGCTGCAGCGCGCGCGGCGAGGCCATGGCGCCCGCCCACGCGCCGAGGGTGGCGACCATGAAGGCGGCGCCGACGCCGCGCGCGTGGAAGATGTCGTGCGCTGGGGCACGGCGGGCGGCGCGGCGGTGCTCGGCCTGGATGCGGTGGGCACGTTGCAGCCGGGCAAGGCGGCCGACCTCGCCATCTACCGGCTCGACGACCCGCGCTGCTTTGGCCTGCACGATCCGGCCATCGCCCCCGTGGCCAGCGGTGGGCGCCCTGCACTGCGCGCGCTGCTGGTGGGTGGGCGCATGGTGGTGGAGCATGATGCGATTCCGGGGCTGGACCTTGCCGAGCTTGGCGCCGCCGCGCGCGACGCGGTGCTGCGCTTGCAGCAGCGCGCGGCATAACCCGCGGCGCCACGTTGTTGATACAGGAGGGCGCGAACTGGCCGCGGATGTTTATCTTGCGCCTGGCGCTCGCGGGGCTGATCGGCCTGCGGTTGGCCGAAACGGCGGCGCGATCCAGCGCTAGCCGGGCCGTGGGCCGACGTACGCGGCACGCGGGCGGATCAGCTCGGCATCGGCACGCTGCTCCAGCGCGTGCGCGATCCAGCCGATGGAGCGGCCAAGCGCGAACATGCCGAAGGCCGCGCCGGGTGGCAATCGCAGATGCCGGCGCAGCGCCACCAGTGCGAAATCGATCGATGGCCGCTGCCCCACCAGCGCGAAAGCGTCGTCGATGAGCGCTTGCCATTGCGGGTGATGGGGAAGTATCCGCGTCAGCAAGCCGACAGCGCGGATGTCACCGGCGGGGTAGAGATGATGGCCAAACCCCGGCAGGTTCTCGCCGCGGGCAAGCCGCTCGCGCAGCTTCGATGCGGGCGGGGCCTCGCCGAGTTCATCCCAGAGGGCCTCCACGCGGGCCGTGGCCCCGCCATGCAGCCCACCGGTCAGCGCGGCCAGGCCGGCGACCACGGATGCGCGCAGGCTGGCGCCGGTGGACGCCACGCAACGCGCCGTGAAGCTCGACGCGTTCAGCTCATGGTCCGCGCAGAGCACCAACGCCATGCGGATCAGGTCCGCGCCGTCTTCGTCCACTTGCCAGGCGCTGGCGCATTGGCGATGGACCGGCGCGCTGGCGGGTGCCGTGTGCAGCAGGCAGGCCGCCAGCAGACGCACCAGCACGCCGCATCCCTCGGCAACGCGTTGCGGTGATTTCTGCCAATGCGCCGTGGGGTCGTCATCGCTGGCGAGGGTAAACAGCGGTAGCAGCGCCTCCTCGCTGCGGCGCCCGGCGAAGGCCGCCTGCATGGCCGCGAGGTGCGCCGGTGCAAGCGGCGCAGTGCCAAACGCCGCGTCCTGGGGGCAGTGCCATAGCAACGCGGCCACCGCTTCCACCGTATCCGAGGCGGCCAGGGCCATGGCATCCACGCCCCGGTAGTAAAGCCGTCCATCCTCGATCAACGTGATCCCGGACTCCAGCACCGGCAATCCCCAGCTCAGCGTGGCCTTGGCCACCTCGCGAGGCTTGCGGCCGCGCGTGCGCTGGCTCGCCAGACGCGCAACGTCGTCGGCGAGATAGCGGCTTTCGCGGTGGGTTTCGCCATCGTGCGCGTACAGCAGGCCACGGCTGACATAGGCATACAGCGTCTGGCGGGAGACGCCAAGCTGGGCGGCGGCTTCGGCGGAAGTCAGGTAGCGGGGCATGGGCGGCGAAATCGGGCAATAAGTTGATTAAGTTAATCAATATTGACTATTAAAACAAGGCGCCTATGCTGCAAAGCACTGATTCCTTCCCCCTGACACAGAGAGCGCGCCATGCCTGCCCCAGGAGAATCCATGCTTTCAGCCACGAGTCCCACGACAGCCACGACCCGTTTCCTTGGTGAGATCTGGCGCGGCGTACACGGGGATGCCGCGTGGCTGGAGCACATCGCGGTGGCCGGCGCCGGTCACTTGCCCGCGGTCTTCCCCGTCACCGGCCTGGCCACCGCCGCCGTCGGCGCAGCCGCCCTGGCCATTGCCGAATTGATACACCAGGCCTGCGGGCATGCGCCGCATGTCCAGGTAGATCAACGTCTTGCTTCGCTATGGTTCGGCACTTCGCTGCGGCCGCAGGGCTGGGAATTGCCGCCGCAATGGGATCCGGTTGCCGGCGATTACCGGGCCAAGGACGGCTGGATCCGCCTTCATACCAACGCCCCACATCACCGCGACGCGGCCCTCGCCGTGCTTGGCATGGCGGCGCATGCGGACAAGGCCGCCGTTGCCCAGGCCGTATCCGGATGGGATGCCGGCGCGCTGGAAGCCGCCATCGTCGAGAACGGCGGCTGCGCCGCGGCCATGCGCTCCGTGGCCGAATGGGCAACCCATCCGCAGGGGATCGCCGTCAACAGCGAACCGCTGATGCACTGGGCGACGACCGCTGGCGGGCCGCGGCCGGCCTGGGCCATCGCCCCCGACCGCCCATTGCGCGGCATCCGCGTGCTGGACCTGACCCGGATCCTGGCAGGCCCGGTGGCCACCCGCTTCCTGGCCGGCTTCGGCGCCGATGTGCTGCGTATCGACCCACCCGGTTGGGAAGAGCCAGGCACCGTGCCGGAAGTGGTGCTCGGCAAGCGCTGCGCCCGGCTCGACCTGAAAAGCGCGGCGGACCGGCAGGTGCTGGAACGGCTGCTGAGCCAGGCCGACGTGATGGTGCACGGTTACCGTCCCGAGGCCCTGGCGCGGCTTGGACTGGACGCGCGGCGCCGCCGCGAGATCAATCCCGCGCTGGTGGATGTGTCGCTCGATGCCTATGGCTGGAGCGGGCCTTGGAAGGGCCGGCGCGGCTTCGACAGCCTGGTCCAGATGAGCACCGGCATTGCCGATGCGGGCATGCGCGCCGCGGGCCTGGACCGCCCCAAGCCGCTGCCGGTGCAGGCCATCGACCACGCCACCGGCTACCTGATGGCAACAGCGGCCATCCGCGGGCTGACGCAGCGCCTGGCGACCGGCGCCGGCAGCGAGGTGCGGGCCTCGCTGGCGCGCACGGCGCATCTTTTGGTGGCGGGCACGCAAGGCGAAGCATCTCTGTTCCCGCCTGAAGCCCCGGCGGACCTGGCGGAAACGATGGAAGCGACCGGCTGGGGACCTGCGCGCCGGCTCAGGCCGCCAGCAGCTGTGCAGGGTGCGCCAATGCTGTGGGACCGTCCAGCGGACAGGCTAGGCGCGTTGCTTGCACAGTGGTAACTAAACTAACTGCTGGCCTGTGGCCGACCTGGATATGCGCGTTGCCTTGCCTTGTCGGCCGGACTATACTTAGCCCACTGAATTAGCTAAGTCAGGATGGCCACATGCTCACGATCAACATGCACGATGCCAAAAGCCAATTGTCACGGCTAGTGGAGTCGCTGGAAAGCGGGGCGCAGGATGTCATTGTCATCGCGCGCAATGGCAAGGCTGCCGCCAAGCTGGTGCCCATCGGCGAGCCGGACGTTTCCAGGAGAATCGGCGGGGGGCTTGCGCTGCTTGGCCAGTTTCCGTCTGTCAGCCTGGAGGCATGGAATGCGCTCGATGCGGACGTGGCATCGCTCTTCGAGAACGGGACAGAGAGTGACCACTCGTGAAGGTGCTGCTCGACACGCATATCGCTATCTGGGCGAGCCTGAACGATCCACAACTGTCGGCCAAAGCCCGGTCGATGATCGCGGAGCCTTCCAATGAGATTTATGTGAGCGCTGCCAGCGTGTGGGAGATATCCATCAAGGCAGGGTTGGGAAAGCTGGACATGTTCAACGGTAGCCAGGCCGCTGCTGTTTTCCGCTTGTGCGGCTACAAACTCCTCGACGTCACTGCCGCCCACGCGGGTGCGGTGGACAATCTGCCGGTCTTTGCCAACCACAAGGACCCATTCGATCGCATGCTGGTTGCACAAGCGCTGCAGGAGGCCATGGTGCTGCTCACCGACGATGCCAGGCTGCCGCAATACCACCCGATCCTGATCGTCGCCGCCTGAGCCCGGCCGCGCATCGGCCTTTTGCCACATCGGCCGATGCGTCAGGGCGCGCTTAGTCGATCTTCGCGCCGGAAGCCTTGATCACCTGTCCCCAGCGCTTCTGCTCGGCGGCAATGGTCTGGCCGAAGGCCTCCGGGCCCTGCCAGGCTGCCTCGGCGCCTTGCTGCTCCAGCTTGGCGCGGGTATCGGCTTCGCCCAGCACGGCCTGCAGCGCGCCGGACAGCTTGGCCACCACCTCCTTGGGCGTGCCCGCGGGCGCCAGCATGCCGTAGAAGCCGACCACCTCGAAATTCTTCAACCCTGCCTCTTCCATGGTCGGCACATCAGGCAAGGCCGGCGAGCGATGCCTGGACGTCACCGCCAGCGCGCGCACCTTGCCGGCCTTGATGTATTGCGTGAACAGCGGGATCGAGTCGGCCATCATCTGCGCCTGGCCGCCCATCACGTCGGTCAGCGCCGGGGCGCTGCCCTTGTAGGGAATGTGGACGATAAACGTGCCGCTGGCCTGCTTGAACATCTCCGGCATCAGGTGAGAGATGCCGCCGTTGCCGCCCGAGGCAAAATTCAGCTTGCCAGGATTGGCGCGCGCATAGCCAATGAATTCCTTGAGGTTGCGGGCCGGCACGTTGTTGTTGACCACCATGACTAGCGGAATCAGCGCGGTGCGGGCCACCGGCGCAAAATCCCGCGGCATCACGTAAGGCAGCTTGGGATAGAGCGCGCCATTGATGGCCATCTGGCCGGTATTGGCCAGCAGCAGCGTGTAGCCGTCCGGCGCGGCCTTGGCGACGGAATCCGAGCCGATGTTGCCGGCCGCGCCGGCCTTATAGTCCAGCACCACTGACTGCCCCAGGATAGGCTGCAGCTTCTCGGCGAGGATGCGGGCGTGGGTGTCGACCGGGCCACCCGGCGGGAAGCCCACCACCAGGCGGATCGGCTTTTCCGGCCAGGCGGCGGCGGCGGCGGGGGCCGCGCCCAGTGCCAGCGGCAGCGCGGCGCAGGCCAGCAGCACCGGCAAGCCGGGCAGGAATCGGTTATTTAATGTGTACTTCGCCATCAGGTCTTTTCTCCTCGTTTATATTGCGGCCTTGCCTTGCCGGTGTGCGCCGGGGCGAGTCCTGGCCGGACTCGTGGCCGGACACCCGCGAACACCCTTAATTGTGACGATTTTATTACATGGCGCCATGATAGAAATCCCTGTGCAGGCTTATGATGCCCCTGCCCGGCCGCGCCATTGCGTCAGCCGCATGCCGGCCTGGCGCGTTCAGACAATGGCTGGCCGCTGCGCGCCGGCCTCGCATCCGTGCCCGGGCATCAGCCAAGGAAAGCCAACGTGAAACCAACCAACCGAGCCGTCGTCCTGTTTTTGTGGGCCGCACTGTACTTCTGCTCCGGCTACATCTCGCACAAGCTGAACGGCCCGTTCTCCGCCACTGGCTATATCTGGCTGCCGGCCGGCGTGACCGTGGCCGCGTTCATGCTGACGCCGATGCCGCGCTGGCTGCCGGTAGGGCTGGCGTTCTTCGCCGCGCAGATGCTGCTGGGCTGGGTGGAGGAGCGCGACACGCTGCGCCTGATGCTGTTCTCGCTCGACGAGATCGGCTTTGCGGCGGTGGGCGTGGCACTGGTCAGGCGCACGCACTTCTCGCTTGAAGGGCTGGCCTTCGTGCGCGGCTTGCTGATCGCCGGGGTGATCAGCAGCGCCGCCAGCGCCGCGGTGGGCGCGGGCTGGTTCACGATCATGCAGGACGTGCCGTTCTGGCGCACCGCGCGCGTCTGGGCCGCGGCCGACCTGGTGGGCGTGCTGATCATCACGCCGGTGCTGGCGGGCTGGTCGCGCTTTCGCGCCATGCGCTCGGGCGGCATGAGCGGCGGTGATTTCCTGTTCGGCCTGGGCGCGTTCGCCGCGCTGGTGCTGACCACCTTCTTTATCTTCGACAACAAGAGCCTGGGCCCGCTGCCTGCCGGCGTGGTGTTTGCGCTGACCTATATCCCGCTGTTCTTCGCCGCGGTGGTGACGCTGCTGTGGGGCGGCCGGGGCGGCTCCGTGGCGGTGGCGATCCTGGCGCTGTTCGTGCTGGTCAATACCGGCCAGGGCGACGGCCCGTTCGCCGAAAGCGCGGCCCACCATGGCCGCTCGCTGATGGAAGCCCAGCTATACCTGGCCGTGGCCGCCTTGCTGACGCTGCTGATCAGCACGCTGCGCACCAGCCGCGAGCAACTGCACCTGCAGTCGGCGCAGCGCCAGAACGATGTCAAGCTGGCGCTCGCGGCCAGCGGCCAGCTGGTCTATTGTCTGGACCCGCGCAGCGGCACGCTGCGCTGGAGCGGCGACGTGGAACGCTCGCTGGGGGTGCGTGAAGATACCTTTGGCAATCTCGACAATGTGCTGGCTCACGTGCATGCCGACGACCGCGCCCGGGTGCGCGACCGCTGGCTGCGCGAGAGCGACGGCGACGGGGGTGGCGACGGGGGTAGCGAAACCCGCACCGACCTGCTCTTTCGCCTGATGCTGCCCGCGGGCGACTGCACCATGGTGCTGGATATGAGCGGCCCGCTGCTCGACGGTGACGAGACCGTAGCGGTCATTGCCGGCGCATGGCGCCTGCAAGGCGCGGCTGTGATCGAGGAGCGCGACGCAGCATGACGGCTCTCAAGGGCAGTGGCACGGGTGCCCTGCTCATCCATGGCCTGGGCGGCACGCAGTTCGACCTCGGCCCGATGCACAAGGCCCTGCGGCGCGCCGGGGTGGAAACCCACGCGGTGACGCTGCCGGGACACGCAGGCACGCCCGAGGACCTGGTGCCCGTGCGGGCCGAGCAATGGCTCGACACCGTGACGCAGGCATACGATGAGCTGGCCGGGCAGTACGAAACCTTTCACATCATGGGCATGTGCCTGGGCGGGCTTCTGGCCCTGGCGCTGGCCGAGCGCCGCCATCACACCAAGGGCCGGCTGATCGCGCTGGCGGCCCCGGTCTACATCGACGGCTGGTCCACGCCCTGGTACCGCGCGCTGCGGCACCTGGTCTATCACATCCCCACGCTGCCCGCGCGCATGCGGGTGGAGGAAGACGAGCCGTTCGGCATCAAGAACGACCTCGTGCGCGCCATCGTCAAAGCCAAGTTCGAACGCGGCGACAACTTCCACTACCGCTGGGTGCCGCTGGCCTGCATCCGCCAGGTGGACCGGCTGCGCGGCTGGGTGCTCAACGGCGCCCACCGCATCGCCTGCCCCACGCTGGTGGTGAACGCGCGCGAGGACGAGCTGACCAGCCTGCGTTCGGCCGACTTCCTGGAAGCTACGGTCCCCGACGTGCGCAAGGTGGTGGTGGAAAACAGCTATCACATGATCTGCGTGGACAACGACCGCGAGCAGGTGGTCAGCAACGTGCTCGAGTTCCTTGGCTTCGACCCCGCGCAGGCGCGCCGCCCGGCGCGGGCCAGGGTGGAAGTGCCGATGACCGAGGACGCGGTCGCCACCGTGGTGAACGAATACCTGCAGGCCCTCACCAGCGGACAGTTCGAAGCGTTGTTCCCGTTGCTGGAGCCCGGCGTGCGCTGGCGCCACCAGGGCGAGCATCCACTGGCGGGAAGCTATGACGACCGCGACGCCGTCATCGACATGTTTGCCAAGCTGGAGGCAATCTCCGGCAAGACGGTACGCATCGCCGTCACCGCACCGCCGCGCATCGAGGGCGCCACCGCGCAGATCGACGTTGCGGCCTCCTCTGTCATGAACGGCGAGGCCCGGCACAGCCAGGGCACGCAAACCCTGCGCATGCGCAACGGGCGCATCTCCGCGGTGACCTTCCGGCCGGCGGACAGCGCCGATAACGCCGTGAGCGCCAACGAGCCCCTGCCGGCGCCCGCGGGCTAGAACACGCGGCCTAGCTGCAAGTACAGGTTCCACACCCCGTTCGGCGCCGCGGCAAAGCCGAAGTACAGCGGGCCAATGGCGCTGTTGCCGCCAATGAACAGGCTGGCGCTGGTCTTGAACGGCCCGTTGCCAAAGTTCTTGCGCCGCAGCCAGACGTCGCCAGCCTCCAGGCTGGTGCCCACCACGGTGGTGCGCAGCCCGGGCAGGATGAACTCGCGCAGGTCGTTCAGGTAGGTCACGCGCCCGTACAGCAGGTAGTTGCCTGAGAACTGGTCCTGCGCGTAGGCCGAAAGATGCTGGAAGCCGCCCAGCGTGAAGCCCAGCCCGCCACTGACGCTGTTGTCGCTGCGGTGATCGCCATAGGTGGCCGCGGCCTCCGCCGCCAGGTTCAGCGTGTGCCGGCCGTAGCTGGCGGCCCAGAGCGCCTTGGCATGGGCATCGTTGAAGCGGTTGTCGGTGCCGCCGAAGGCCAGCTCGTTGGTCGCCAGCAGGTAGTAGCCGGTGCGCGGGAACAGCGGATCGTCGAGCTGGTCGATGGTGAGCTGGGCGCGCATGGTGGGCTGGCGCACACGGGCCTGGGAGAATAGCCGGCCGGTGCCGATAGGCAGGTTATAGACGGCCGAGTAGTTGACCTGCTGGTAGTTCACGCCCGCCCGGAACTCGCCCAGCCGGCCCAGCGGCACACCCAGGTCCAGGCCCGCGACGGCCGTGTCGATCCGGAAGGCGGTGATCGGGTCGGTATTGCGGTTGGGCGCGGTGTCGCCATAGAGATCGACGCGCTTGCGCCCGTATTCCACATAGGGCGCGACATAGAAGCCCAGCCGGTCGAATACCGGCTGGCGCAGCTCGGTGCGCCACTTGGCCTGGGTGCTGCCCAGCACGATGTCATTGCGCCATTCCAGCCCGCCAGGCGTGATCCAGGGATAACGATGCCCCAGCTGCAGGTTGAACCCGCCCTGGCCATTGAAGGTATTGGATACGCCGAAGCCGAACAGCAGGAACTGCGGGCCCCAGGATTTTTGCTGCGCGTCGACCTTCAGCACATTGCGCCCGTCTTCCGTGACCAGTTCCTGCGTCACGCTCTCGAAGTCGCCCGAAGTGGAGAGCTGCGCCATCTCGCGGTTGAGCGTGACCGCGTCGTAGGTGTCTCCCTCGTTCACGCCCAGGTACTTGCGCACGAAGCTGGCCGGGATCCGGCCTTGCGACTGGATCTGGATGGCATCGATGCGCACCGGGCCCGCCACCGCCTGACCGTTCTTGCGCGCCGCCAGGTAGCTTTGCCAGGCGTGCTCCGGCAGCGTCAGCGACGCAAGCTTGGGCTCGGCCGCCAAGACCGCGTTCCAGCCGCCCTGGATGCCGTCGTTGGCGCGCGAGAAGTCGGTGAAGGACAAGTCACCCAGCTGGGGCTCGATCAGCACGTCGCCCGGCTTGAGCAGCGCCTTTTGCGTGGCCACGTTCTGGTTGGTCAGGATGGTGAGCATCTGCTGCGTCACCGCCGCCGGCGAGTCCAGGCTGCCGGGGTCATCCAGCGGCGAGGCGATATTGACTGCGATGATCACGTCGGCGCCCATGTCGCGCGCGAGCTGCACCGGCAGGTTGCTGACCAGCCCGCCATCGACCAGCACGCGCCCGTTCACCTTGATCGGCGCGAACAAGCCCGGCACGGCCACGCTGGCGCGGATGGCGCGCGGCAGCGAGCCGTGGTCCAGCACGACCGGGGCCCCGGTGCCCAGGTCGGTGGCAATGGTGCGAAACGGCGTTGGCAGCTTGTCGAAGGCGCCGTCGGCCGGCAGGTGCGGGGTCAGGTTCTGCAGCAGCGCCAGCAGGCGGTTGCCCTGTACCAGGCCGGTGGGCAGCTTGATCTTGCCGTCGCCGTAGCCGGCCGAGATGCCGATCGGGTATTGGAGGTCATCCTCGCGCTGCGCCTGCGGCAGTTCGGCGCGCTCGTTGCGGTCGAAGGCGATATCGCTCAGGTTGGTATGCGACAGCTTGGCCTCCAGTTCGCCCGCCGACAAGCCGCTGGCGTACAAGCCGCCCACCACCGCGCCCATGCTGGTGGCCGCGATGCAGTCGATCGGCACGTGCATTTTCTCCAGCGCCCGGATCACGCCGATATGCGCGTAGCCGCGCGCACCGCCCCCGGACAGCACCAGGCACACGCGCGCTCGCTTGCCCGGCTCGTGAGCGGGGGCAGCTTCAGCGGCAACTTCGGTGGCAACATCGGTGGCAACGTCGGCGGTGGATTGCCTGGCCGGCTGCGCAGGGTGATCCGCGGCCCCGGCGGGCTGCGGCGCCAAGGCTAGCGCCGCCAATGCAAGCAGCATCGGCAGCAGCTGACAACCGGACACCAGCGAGCGCAAGCGGCGCGCGATGCGTGAAAGAGAGCAGGACATGGACAAACCCGGACAATCCGCGGCAAGACGGGACAAGACGGTGAAATCGCCGCGCAGAGTTGGCGGGGAAGGTCGTCACGATAGGGCAATTGCCCGTCCTTGAACAGCGGCGCATGCACCAGCGGAGTGCCGGTTACCTAACCTGCGAGGCGGTTGCTGCCCCGTCCGCCAAGCTGCCGCGCGGGTTGACCGTGCAAACCCTCGGCGCAGAGCATCTTGACGCACATCTTGCCTAGGGCGGTAAACGTATGCTGAATACAACATAGGGGATCCGGCTGCAGTGGTCCCGCCCCTGCTCCCCCTGCTCCACCTATTCCAGCTTGATCCCCGCCGACTTGATCAATGGCCCCCACTTGGCCACCTCGGCATCGACGAAGCGCGCGAACGATGCGCTGTCGCCCGCCTCCGGCTGCAGCCCGAGGCCGATCAGCTTGCCGCGCGTCTGCGCATCGGCCAGCACCGCGTTGGCGTCCCGGTTGAGTTGCTGCACGATGGCCGGCGGCGTGCCCGCCGGCGCCATCAGCCCGAACCAGCCGTAACCCACCACACCGGGATACCCTTGCTCGCCGAACGTGGGCGCGTCCGGATACACCGGCGTGCGCTGCTCGGCGGACACCGCGATCACGCGCAGCTTGCCGGCCTTGATAAATGGCAGCGCCGTGGTGATGGCGGTCAGCGTGGCGTCGACCCGCCCCGCAAGCAATTCGGTGTAGGCCGTGGAGTCGCCGCGGTAATGCACGTTGAGGCCCTTGAATTTTGCCTGGGCGGCAAAGAGCTCGGCAGTCAGGTGCGGGCCCGAGCCGATGCCCGGCGAGGCGAATGTCACGCCGTCCTTTTTCTCGCGCGCCATGCGCACGAAATCCGCCACCGTGCGCACCGGTGAATCGGCTTTGACGATCAGGAATATCGGCCCGAGCACGCGTGGCCCTACCGCCACGAAGTCCTTGTGGATGTCGTAATGCTGGGATAGCCCTGCCGCCGCGTTGATGGCAAACGGCGCCGCCGCCCATAACAGCGTGTAGCCGTCCGGCGTGGCGCGCGCGATCTGCTCGTTGGCCACGCGCGTGCCAGCACCGGGCTTGTTCTCCACCACGAACTGCTGCTTGTACTTGCGGCTGAGCCCCTCGCTGAGCAGGCGCGCCGAGATGTCGTTGGAGCCGCCCGGGCCGTAGGGCGACACCAGGCGCACCGGGTGCGACGGAAATCCCTCGGCATGCACCGGCGCCAGCGCACCGCAGCCCGCGGCCAACAGCATGGCGTTGCCGGCCAGGCGCAGCACTTGCCTGCGCTTGTGCGAATTCAGTGCCATGACCGCTCCTTGACCGAAGCGGCGGCGCCCGCCAGCGGGCGGATCGGCGGATAGACAAAGGTCTTGTCGAGATGCGCGGGCTGGGGCACGTAGAGCCGCAGCGTCACGTAGAACGGGCCTGCGGGCGCGGGCAGCCAGTTGCCTTCGTCTGCCGGGTCGGCCGGCGGCGTGGCCGACAGGCGCAGCCGCAGGCCGCCGTCCGGCGCGTAGCGCAAGCTCGGCGAGCGGTCGCCCAGCGAGTAGCGCCCCAGCACGTTATCGACCAGCATGCAGTCGGCCTTGCCATACATGGTGAGTGACCAGAACGCGCCGACCTGCGGCAGCGCATCGGCCGGGAAGACCAGTTCGTAGCCGGCGCGGCCATCGAGCGGCGCGCCTTCGCTGTCGCGGTCGGCCATCACGTACATCGCCTCTTGCACGCCGAGCGCGCCGATATAGTTGCGCGCCACCAGCGCGCGCTCGGCGAAACGCGTGCCGAACGATTCGCGGATTTCCACCGGCTGGGTCCAGCCGCCGCCAAGGTCGGACGGCAGCGGCGTCGCCAATTCGGCAAGCACTGTCTGGATGGCGTCGCCCAGGCGGGCAAGCGCTTCATCGCCAAGCCCGGCCGCATCGCAATCCGCGCCAATGCCAAAAGGCGCGAAGCCTGCCACCAGCCCTGCCTCAGCCTGCGGCGGCGGGTTCTCGCGCAACGCCTGGTTGACCACCTCGGCATAGCGGCGCGGATCGCCCAGATGCTCGCCGGGCTGCATGCGCACATCGAAGGCCCGCGCGGCGCTCGCCCCGGCCAGCGTGCTCAGGCGGAACTGGTCCTGCAGCGCGTGCACGGCCGGCAGGTCGGCTTCGCCATCCACCAGCACGCGGCCGAGCAGCCACACCGCATCCGTGGGGCAGGCGATGGCGGTGGCGCCAGCCGGCACGTCGCCCTGCCAGCGCGGGCCATGCAGCAGGAAGCGGCCGCGCCCGTTGCCCGTGGTGCGGGTGCCGATATAGCCAAAGGGGTTGGTATAGAAATCGAGCAGGCCGAGCACGTAGTAGCGGCCCAAGCTGTCGGGCACGTCCAGCAGCAGCGGCCCTTGCGACAGGTCCATCCAGGCGTTGCTGTAGAGCGTGTCGTTATTGGGCGTGACCACCTGGCGATGCTGCGGGCCAAGCAGCTGGCGCGTGTGAATGAAATGATTGATCCAGCGCACCGGGGCATCGGGCTGCTGCGCGGCAAACACACCGGCGCTGTTGCGGCGCGGGCAGGTGGCGGCGCGCATGCGCGCCATTTCGTAAAGGGGCAGCGTGTAACGGATGGCGTCGAGGGCGGGCGCGGCGGATACGGCGGATACGGTCTGGTGCATGTTGGTTTCCATAGCTGGGTTGGCTCAATCGACGCGGCGCACGGCCGGGATGGTGTACTGGCCTTGCAGGAAAGACTGCGCGGGATGGTAGAGCCGCAGGATCAGGTAGAACGAACCAGCGGGTGCGGGCAGCCAGTTCTCCTGCTGCTGCGCTCGCGCGTGCGAGATCGGAATCACCAGGCTGCCATCGGCCTCCATGCGCAAGCCCGGCGTGCGGTCGCCCACGGCGTAGCGGCCGATCTCGTTGGCGCTGAAGTAACGATCCTCGCCGTACAGCGACACCGACCAGAACGCTTGCGCGGGCGGCAGCATGCCGGGCGCGAAGCGCAGCTCGTAACGGCGGCGGCCATCGAGCGGCGCGCCGTCGGCATCGAAATCGGCCATGGCGTAGATCGCCTCGTCCGCGCGCAGGGCGCCCAGGCCCTTCATCGCGGTGCAGGCGCGCTGCAGCCAGTCGTCGCCGTACATGCCCAGCTTCAGGCTGTAGCCCCAGCTCTTGCGGCCCTGGCTGCGGGTATGGGCCTCGATCACCGCCATGCCTTGTGCGTAGGCGCTTTCCAGCCCGGCCACGATGGCCGGGCGCAGCGCCGCGAAATCGGTCTCGTCTTCCAGTCGGATGCCTACCTTGCGCAACAGCGTCAGGATGCCCAGTTCTTCAACCGCCGGCGGGAACTCGCGCAATGCGTTGAAGAGATTGTGGAAGAAGTCCAGCGCTGGCCGGCCGCTGTCGTGCCACTGGTCCACGCAGCGCGGACGCGCCGCGCCCGGCGTACGGGTCAGCGCGAAGCCCTGCTCGAAGGCACGCGCCACCGCCAGGTCATCCGGCCCCTGCACCAGCACGCGGCCGAGCAGCCAGACCAGCGAGCTCGGGCATGACACCGCATGCGCGCCGCTGGCCTTCTGGCCCGGGCCGAGCAGCTCGATCTCGCCGCCTTCGGCGGCGACATTGCGTGGCCCCAGGTTCTCGAAGTTGTTGGTGTGCACGTCGAGCAGCTCGATCACGTAGTAGCGGCCCGCGTCGGGCAGCGGCGGAATGCGCAGCGTCACCGGGCCATCGGCCAGGTTGACCCAGCCGCAGAAGTACAGCAGGTCGTTGGCCGGGGTGACGATGTCGCGGTCCTCATGCGTCCACTGGCGCTCGCTCGCGGACAATGCATTCATCGGCGCGCGGCCATAGCCGGTGGCGGCGGCGACCGAGGTCTGCAGGCGGCAGGTGCGCAGCGTCTCGATAAGCGCATAGCCGTAGATCACCAGCGGCAGCGCTGCGCCGGCGACCAGCGCCTGCTGGGGGCTGGCGAGCGTGGAGACACCAGCGGGAGCAGCTGGAGCAGCGGGAGGGTTCATGTTCATGTGTGTTGGCTCCTGGCGGGATTATTCGAGGGCGGCGCCGCTCGACTTGACGAGGGCGGCCCAGGCGCGGACGTCGTCCTGCATCTGGGCGGCAAAAGCGGCGCGCGGCTGCGGGGTGAAGCGCATGCCCAGCGTGGCGGCCTGCGCCTGCATGGCGGGCTCGGCCATGATGGCGTCGACAGCGCGCTCAAGGCGGTCGAGGATGGGAGCCGGCGTGCGGGCCGGCGCAAACAGCGCGTACCAGCTGTCGATGCGCAACGGCACGCCGGACTCGGCGAAGGTCGGCACATCTGGCAGCGCCACCGAGCGCTCTGAGCCGGTCACCGCCAGCGCCCGGACCTTGCCACTGCGGATCAACGGCAAGGTGCCGGCCAGGTCGGACATGGCCACCGGCAGCGTGCCGCCCATCACATCGGTCAGCATCGGGCTCACGCCTTTGTAGGGAATGTGGCGCAGATGGATGCCGCTGCTGACATTGAGGCTCTCGCCCGCCAGGTGGCCGCCCGAGCCGGGGCCCCAGGAACCATAGGTGAGGTCTGCGCCTGGACGCTTGGCGGCTGCGATCAGCGCAGGCAAGTCCTTGCCCGTGAACGCCGGGCCTGCCACCAGCACGTTGCCGCCGTAGGCCAGCCGGCCCACCGGCACGAAATCGCGCACGGGATCGTAGGGCAGACGGGGAAAGATCGCCGGCGCGATGGCATGCGTGGCGGAGATGCCGAGCAACAGCGTGTAGCCGTCCGGCGCGGCGCGCGCCACCTGGGCCGAGCCGATGGTGCCGGTGGCGCCCGCCACGTTTTCCACCAGCACGGTGCCGCCCAGCGCGGTCGACAGCTTGGCGGCCACCAGCCGCCCGATGACGTCGGTGCCGCCGCCCGGCGGAAAGGGCACCACCAGCCGGATCGGCTTGTCAGGGTATTTCGTGGCTTGCGGGGGTGCGGCGTGCGCCGGTGTGGCGGCCAGCGCCGTCAGCATGACGACGGTGAGAGCGCCTGCCGCCGGCGCGCGCGCGGTCCTTGCAGCTTGCAAATGCATGATGGTTTGTCTCCGGTTCTGGTGGTTCCCCATCCGCGCGTCCGGTCTGTGCCGGCATCGGGTTGCGCGGTGGGGTCAAGCTTCGTTGCTACGCCATCTCGGTCATGCCCCTGGCCCGCCCGCCGGCAGCAAGGTGATCACGGCGTCTGCCGCCACCGCGCCATCGGCGCCGATGATGAACGGGTTGATCTCCAGTGTGTCGAGCCGGGGACCCAGCGCCGCGGCCACCTTCGACACGCGCACCAGCAAGTCGGCGGCCTGCGCCAGCGGCAGCACCGGGTTGCCGCGATGGCCGGCGAACAGCACCGCCGCGCGGCTCTGCTCGAGCATGGCGCGGGCGCGCTCGGGCGACAGCGGCGCCAGGCCGAAGGCCATCTGCCGGAAGATCTCCACCGCGGTGCCACCGATGCCGGCCAGCACCACCAGCCCGAACACCGGATCGCGCCGCACGCCCACCATCAGCTCGCCCCAGCCGCGCACCATGCGGGCCACCAGCACGCCCTCGAAGGGCAGGCTGGCGTCGGCCCGGGCCAGCGCTGCCTGCATCGCGGCATAGGCCTTGCGCACCGCGGCGTCGTCCGTCAGGTTGAGTGCCACGCCGCCGACGTCGCTCTTGTGCAGCACCTGTGCCGAGCACAGCTTTACCGCCACCGGGTAGCCGATGCGCTGCGCCAGCGCCACGGCTTCATCGGCGTCGCGTGCGAGGCCGTGCGCGGCCACTGGCACCCCGGCGTCAGCCAGCAGGCGCATGGCGTCGAACTCGGACAGCGCGCTGGCATCGTCCGGCACATCGCGCAGGAGCGCGGCGGCCGGCGCTGCGGCCTCGGCAACTGGCGCGCTCGCGGCGGCGGCTTCCAATGCTGCCGCGCGGGCCAGCGCGGCCACGGCCTCGATGGCGTGGGCCGGTTCGCGGAACACCAGGCAACCATGCGCCTCCAGCCACACCCGCTTGTCGTCGTCGACCACGCCGGAAAGCAGCAGCGGCGCTGCACGCTTGTCCTCATGCAGCGCGCCGATGGTGCGCTGCAATCCTTCCCACAAACGCGGCGCGTTGGCGCCACCGGCGAGGAAGGCCACCACGCTGCCGTACTCGCCGCAAGTGGCCACGCCGGCCATCGCGTCGAGCAGCACGGCGGGCTGGGCCACCACCTGCCCCGTCACATCGATCGGGTTGGCGGTGCTGGCAAAGGGGATGCTCGTGCGCAGCACCTTGGCGGCCGCCGCGGGCATGGGCGGCATGGGCATGCCAAGCTCTTCGGCGCGGTCGGCCATCATGATGCCGACGCCGCCGGACACGGTGACGATGGCCACCGGCGCCACCGCGTCGGCCATCAACCCGCTCGGGCTGTCCCAGCGCGCCGGGCGGCGCCCGCGCGACAGCGTGTAGCCGAGGCGGAAGAAGTCCTCGAGCGTATGGGCGCGATGCACGCCGTACTCGTCGAACACTGCCTGATACACCGCATCCTCGCCTGCCAGGCTGGCCGTGTGCGACTGCGCCGAACGCGCCCCTGCCTCGGTGGTGCCCACCTTGGTGATCACCACCGGCTTGCCGGCGGCGCGCGCCGCGGCCAGCGCCCGGCGCAGGCGCGCGCCATCGCGGCAGCCTTCCATATACGCCAGGATCACGCGGGTATCCGCGTCCTGCGCCATCCACTCGATCACGTCGGCCACCTGCAGGCCGGCCTCGTTGCCAGTGGTCACCCAATGGCTCAGGCCCAGCCCGGCCTCGCGCGCCAGCGCAAAGGCGTAGGCGCCAAACGCGCCGCTCTGGCTGACCAGCCCCACGTCGCCCGCAGGCGGCACGCCAGTCAGCGGGATCGGCGAGAACGTGGCAAACATGCGCGCGCGCAGATTCATCACGCCCAGGCAATTGGGGCCGAGCAGGGCCACGCCGTGGCGGCGCGCGCTCTCGGCCAGCGCCACTTGCATGGCCAGGCCCTCATCGCCCACTTCGGCAAAGCCCGAGGTGAAGAAGATCGCGGCGCGCGTGCCGTTTTTCGCCAGTTGCGCCATCACGGATTCCGTCGCCACCGCCGGCACCGCCACGATGGCCAGGTCGACGGCCTGGCCAATGGCGGCCAGCGTCGCGTAAGCGGGCAAGCCCTGGATCTCGCTGGCGGTGGGATGCACGGGAAAAACATGCCCGGCGTAGCCAAGCTCGCGCAGCAGGCGAATCGGCATGCCGCCCACCTTCTCGGCCTGCGTGGACGCGCCGATGACCGCGACCGAACGCGGTTTCAGCAGGAAATCTAGATTGGGCATGGCGTTGTCTCCGGATGGCCTTGATTGGCTTGTTCTGGTTGCGCCTGTGCCGGCGCTGTGTATGTGTGTGTGGCTTCGTGTGCCTTCTCTCTGCCGGCCGGGCTATTGCCGCAGGCCCGTCATGGATTCGATGGTGCGGGTCATCTCCATCAGCAGCGGCGCGATCTTCTTTTCCAGCATGCCGCGCCGCATTTGCGAGCCGGCGATCGCACAGTTGAACAGCAGCGGGCGGTTCAGGTAGACGATGCGCGAGTACACGCCCACGCCATGCACGCCGCTGCCGGCATCGCCTTCATTGATGGCAAAGCCGCGCTTGGGGTAATGCGCCACGTTGTGGCAAATGGTGTCGTAGCAGGCGGCGTACTCCTCGGCGCGTTCGTGGCGCGCGGCCTGCATCAGTTGCTCGAACTCGCTCTTGGAAAGCGTGCACAGGAAGGCACGACCCATCGCGGTGCTCAGCACCGAGCGCACCGCGCCCACGCCGGGGCGCGCCGCCGTGCCCTCGTGATGCGTGCAGCTCTGCAGGTAGGTCACGTCCAGCCGGTGTGCCACGCCCATCGATACGGCACCTTCGATACGATCCGCCAGCGCCTGCATCAGCGGCCGTGCCACATGACGCACCTGCAGCCCGGCCAGGTAGGGATAACCCAGGGCCAGCACCTGGGCGCCGACGAAATACTTGTCGAGCTTGGGGTCCCAATCCAGGTAGCCCAGCTCGAACAGCGTGCGGCAGATGCGCGACACCGTGGCGCGTGGCATCTGCAGGCGCTCGGAGAGCTCGCCGTTGCCAAGCGGACGCGGCTCGTCGATGAAGCAGCGCAGCAAGGCAAAGCCCTTGGCCAGCAAGCCACCGAAGGACGGATCCTCTTTCCTGCGCTCGGCTATGAATTGTTCGACCGGCGTGTTCATCTTGTCTCCTTGCACCGCAGTGTGGGCGGCGTCATTTTCTGTGTCAAAGAACGGTATGTATTTCCACATATTGGAAATGTAGACCGTTTCTTGACGAAACGCCGTGGTAACCATATGGTTCACAAAACCGAATCAGAATTCGCATACGGAATTACCATGCCCCTCTCGTCCTCTGCCGCGTCCCCCGCCAAGCCGTCCAAGGGGACTTCCGCATTCCCTACCGTAGCGACCCCGTCGATCCTGCAGCCGCCGCGCCAGCGCCGTGCGCGCGAGACCGAGCAGGCCCTGCTGGACGCCGGCCGCGAGCTGCTCGCGCAGCGGGATTTCTCCGCGGTGTCGGTTGCGCAGATCGCCTCGGCCTGCGAAGTGTCGGTCGGGGCTTTCTACGGCCGCTTCCGCGACAAGCAGGCATTCTTCGAATCCCTGCGCACGCTGGTGATGCAGGAAACCGGCGATTCCGTGGCGCGCTACCTGCGCGTGGAACGCTGGGAGGACGTGCCCACCGATGTGATGCTGGAAAAAATCATGCGCTACGTGGTGCTCGGCTGCCACGCCAACCGCGGCGTGATCAAGGCATCGCTCAAGCACGCCTCCGTCCGCCCGGAAGAGTGGCTGCCGCACCGCGAAAGCGGGCAAGACGTGGTGGAACGCATGGTGGCGCTGCTGGTGCCGCGCATGCCTGTGCCAGCGGAGCAAGCGGAGATGCGCGTGCGCTTTGCCATGCAAGCCGTGTTCAGCATCGTGGTCAATGCCATCCTCAACGACGCCGGTCCGCTGCCGCTCGACGACGAACGGTTGCCCGGCGAGATGACCCGGCTGGTAGCCGGCTACCTGGCGCTGCCGGCCTGACGTCGTAGCGTCACAACATCACCACATCGATACGCGCGGGTCCGCGCGTGGTTTACCGCCGTCATCAAGCCTTGCCCAGTATCGGCGCGCGCATTTTGCTCGGAGCGCGCGCCGGATCCTATAAAAACCCGAGGAGACAAAACATGACAATACGCAGCCCGTTCTGCGGGAAGGCAGCCGTCCTGCTGGCTTGCGCCTGCGCGGCACTGCTGCCGCTGGCAGCCCAGGCGCAAGCCAGTTATCCCGCCAAGCCCCTGCACCTGATCGTGCCCTACCCGGCCGGCGGCCTCACCGACACGCTCTCGCGCACACTGGCCGAAGGCCTGGGCAAACGGCTGGGACAAACCGTGGTGGTGGAGAACAAAGGCGGCGCCGGCGGCATCATCGGCACCGACTATGTGGCCAAGTCAGCGCCCGATGGCTACACGCTGCTGCTGACCATCCCCGGTCCCATCACCGCCAATCTCGCCCTTTACAAGAAGCTGCCCTACGACCCGCGCACCGATCTGCGCCAGGTGTCCGACATCGCCATGGCGCGCACGGTGCTAGCCGTCAACGGCAAGCTGCCGGTGAAGACCGTGGCGGAACTGATCGCCTATGCCAAGAAGGAACCCGGCAAGCTGCGCATGGGCTCCTGGGGCCCGGGCACGCAGCCGCACACCATCCAGGCCTACCTCGACAAAACCTACGGCATCGATATCCTGCATGTGCCGTATCGCGGCGAAGGCCCGATGGTGAGCGACCTGCTCGCCGGCCAGGTCAACATGACGGTTGGCTCGGTGACCTCGCTCAAGCAGCACTTCGCCAGCGGCAAGCTACGCCCGCTGGCCGTCACCGGCATCCGGCGCGCCAAGGCCTTGCCCGACGTGCCAACCTTTGCCGAAGCCGGCTATCCCGACGAGCCGTACAAGCTGACCGGCCCCATCACGCTGCTGGTCCCCGCACGCACGCCCGGCGACATCGTCGAGCGCCTGGGCCGCGAGGTGAGCGCACTGGTGAAGACACCAGAGATCAGCCAGCGCATCGAGGACATGGGCGCGGAGCCGATCGGCAACCTGCCGGCAGAAGCCCTGACCGCCTACAAGGCCTACCTGCCGGGCGTGCTCAAGCTGACCGCGGACACCGGCGTCACGCTGGACTAAGGCCTGACCCAGGCTGGACTGACCTTGCAGCTGCGCAGCGGGATAATGCAGCGCGGCAATGACCGCTATGAATCCGGCGCGGCTTAGCTTGGCCGCCGCGCCCGGCACTCATACAATGGCTGCACCCCGCGCGGCGCCCCCCGCGTTCGCGTGCCGATTCCCGTTTTACCGCTTCCCGGGTGCCTACCGGCGCCGACATCACGCATGGCAACGCTCTTCCTGGTACGGCACGGTCAAGCCTCGTTCGGCGCCGCCAACTACGACTGCCTCTCCGACACCGGCCGGCAACAGGCCCGCTGGCTGGGCGAATATTTCCGCGAGCGCGGCGTCTCGTTCAAGCGCGTGGTTGCCGGCTCGCTGGTGCGCCAGCAAGACACCGCGCTGGAGATCCTGGCCGGCATGCGGGCTGGCGATGTGCCGGTCCGGACGGATATCGAAACCCACCTCGGCCTTAACGAATACGATGGCGAAGCGCTGTATCGCAGCCATACCGGTGGAGCGGATCATCGCGCGCACCAGAACGCTGACTACAACGACTACTGGCGCACATTCCGCGCGGCCTATCAGGCCTGGACGCTGGATCAACTGGTGGGCATGCCGGAATCATGGGCAGAGTTTGGCGGGCGGATCCGCGATAGTTTGCTGCATGCCACGGAAGGGGCCTCGCGGGAGGATGCGGTGTTGGTTGTCAGCTCTGGCGGGGCTATCGGGCGGGCTACCGCGGATTTGCTGGGTGCGCCGGCGCAGACTGCGATCGAGTTGAATTTGCAGTTTCGGAATACGGCGTTTTGCGAGATTATTTCTGGGCGCGGGACGCAGAGGTTGCTTAGTTTTAATAGTTTGCCGCATTTGGATCGGGGTGATCGGCGGGATGCTATTACGTTTGCGTAAGCGGTTTTGGTTGTTTGGGGCAAGGGCAGAACCGTTGGCTCTTGTTGCCTTGGTTTGGCGTTCTTTGTGCGGCGTTGGTTTTTGGACCCAAGGGCCATACGACATCCGCCTGCCGGGTTGGTTGCGGTTTCTTTGAGCAGCGATGGCTTTTGCACCCAAGTGCCATACGACATCCCCCTGCGGGGGCTGCCGGTCACTTTTCTTTGACCGGCAAAGAAAACTAACGAAAAGAAAGCCGCCCTGCCGGGAGCAGAGCAATCAGGCTGTTTTTGCCTCTGTGGTTGCGTCGTACGGCCCGGAGTGTTGGCTGACGGATTCTACCGGCCCAGAGGACATCGCTTCTGCATGACCCATGGGTTACGTGGTGCAGCCCCTGACCTCGCTTGCGGTGACCGTTCCCACATCTGCCGTTCGCGGGGCGAAGTGCTGCGCCGTTTCGGGGGTGGCTGGTTTCGTGGTTTTGTCTCGGAGGACGAGCACCGTGAGGTGCGAGCGCGGCCCCCGCGGACCGGGCCACGATGCCCACCACGAAACCGGTGGGGGCGATAGCAAGGTGCCGCTCGCGCCGGTACGGCAGGGCATCAAATGGCCGGGCGGCCACCGTCAGAGACAAAACCACGAAACCACCATGGCAGGCAGGATCGTGGTACTACGCACCGCGAACGGCAGATGCCCGAACGCTCACCGCGCAAAGCGATGAGGGGCACCACCACGTGACCATTGGGTCATGCAGTAGCGATGCCCTTCGGGCCGGTAAGGCACGCCAGCCAACACTCCGGGCCGTACGACGCAACCACTACCCCACATAAGCCTTATTGCTCTGCTCCCGGCAGGGCGGCTTTCTTTTCGTTAGTTTTCTTTGCCGGTCAAAGAAAAGTGACCGGCAGCCCCCGCAGGGGGATGTCGTATGGCACTTGGGTGCAAAAGCTATCGCCGATCAAAGAAATACCGACCAAGGCAACAAGAGCCCAATGTGCCGCCCTTGGGCCCAAAAGCCATCGCCGCAAAATAAAAGCAACGAAGACCCCCCAACAATCAACCCTATAACCTTTCAACAATAGTCACATTCGCCATCCCCCCACCCTCACACATCGTCTGCAACCCATACCTCTTCCCCTGCGCATGCAGCGCATGCACCAGCGTGGTCATCAGCTTAGCCCCCGAGCCACCAAGCGGATGCCCCAACGCAATAGCCCCGCCATTCACATTCATCCGTGCCGGATCCGCGCCCGTGGTCTGCAACCAAGCCAGCGGCACCGGCGCAAACGCTTCATTGATCTCGAACAGGTCGATATCGCCGATCTTCATGCCGGCCTTCTCCAGCGCCCGCAGCGTTGCCGGCAACGGTGCTTCCAGCATGATCACCGGGTCATGGCCCAGCACCGACATATGGTGAATGCGTGCCAGCGGCTTGACGCCCAGCTTCTTCAGGCCGGCTTCATTGACCACCATCAGCCCCGCCGCGCCATCGCAGATCTGGCTGGCGCTGGCGGCGGTGACGGTGCCGCCTTCCTCGATCAGCTTGACGCTGGCGATGGATTCCAGGCTGGCTTCAAAGCGGATGCCTTCGTCCACCGTGTGCAGCTCGCCGTTGGCGCTGCCGTCGGCGGCGCGCACGGCGACGGGCACGATTTCGTCCTTGAAGCGGCCGGCCTGCGTGGCGGCGATGGCGCGGCGGTGGCTTTCCAGCGCGTAGCGGTCCAGGTCGTCCCGCGTGAGGCCGTACTTGCGCGACATCATCTCGGCGCCGGTGAACTGGCTGAACTTCACGCCGGGATAGCGTTCCTGCATGGCCGGGCTCATCGAGCTGCCGAAGCCGTTCTTGAAGGGCAGCGTGGAGGGCAGGCCCATCGGCACGCGGGTCATGCTTTCGACGCCGGCGGCGATCACGATGTCCATGGTGCCGGACATCACCGCCTGCGCGGCAAAGTGCAGGGCTTGTTGCGACGAGCCGCACTGGCGGTCGACCGAGGTGCCGGGCACGCTTTCCGGCAGCTTCGAGGCCAGCACGGCATTGCGCGCCACGTTGCCGGCCTGCTCGCCGGCCTGGCCGACGCAGCCCATGATCACGTCGTCGATCAGTGCCGGATCGGCGCCGCTGCGCTCAACCAGCGCGTTCAGCACCTGCGCGGCGAGATCCGCCGGATGCCAGCCTGCCAGCTTGCCGCCCTTGCGCCCGCCCGCGGTGCGCGCGGCCGCTACGATGTATGCCTCTGCCATGTCGTCTCCTCTTGTCGTTCGTCGTTCCGGGGCGAACCCGCCCGTGATGGCCGCGTCCCGGGAAGGGCACGGCCAAGCCTCGCTATCCTGTTGCGGATTCTGGCGCAGCAGCGGGGCGCCCGGCGTCGTCGGAAGCGACGATTGCGCAGCGCCGCCGACGCGCCAAGCGGCGGCGGCGCATCATGTGCGCGGCGTGAGCACCGAGAAGATGGCGGTGGCGCGCAGCAGGCAGCGCTCCCCGGCCATCAGGCGGCAACCGCCGAAGCGCAGCCGCGAGCCCAGCTTGTCGAACTCGACGTGCGCCTCCACCCAGTCGCCCACCCGCGCGGCATCGAAGTAGTCCATGCTGAGGTTGACCGTCACCGCCGGCTGCTTGCGGTCGGTCTCCAGCGCCATCATCATGCCGATGGCGGTGTCGGCCAGCGTGGCCAGCATGCCGCCGTGCGGGATGCCAAGCGGGTTGAGGTGATGCGGCCCGATGCGGATGGCCACTACGCGCCGCGCCCGGTCCACGTAGATCTGCCCGAAGTTCTCTAGGAAGCCCTTGGCGCCACGCAAGGCGACAAAGCCTGGCGGCGCCGCCTCGGCCCCTTCGGATTGCCCTGCGCCCGTGCCGGCATCGGACGGTTGATTGGCTTCTGCCATGGATGCGCCGCCTTATGCTGCAAAGTAGCGCGAGGCCACCCCGAGCTGCTCGCGGCATTCGGCCACCATGCGCTCGATCAGCTCGGCGCAGGTCGGGATGTCGTCGATCAGGCCCACGCACTGGCCGGCGCTGATGATGCCGCCATCGGTCTCGCCGGCGGCGAGCGCGGCCTTGCCGCGTACGCCCGCCACCAGGTGCTTGACGTCCTCGAACTGGGCGCCGCCCGGCTGGCGCTCGATGGTGACGACCTCATCGGAGATGGCGTTCTTGAGCACGCGCGCGGTGTTGTGCAGCGTGCGGAAGATCAGGTTGGTGTCGCGCTCGCTGGCGTCCACCAGGGCCTGCTTGACGTTGTGGTGGATCGGCGCCTCGCGCGTGGCGCAAAAGCGCGTGCCCATGTTGATGCCCTCCGCGCCCAGTACCAGTGCCGCCGCCATGCCGCGCCCGTCAGCGATGCCGCCCGATGCAATCACCGGAATGCCCAGCCGGCGCGCCGCCAGCGGGATCAGCACCATGCCCGGGACGTCGTCCTCGCCCGGGTGGCCCGCGCACTCGAAACCGTCGATGGACACCGCGTCCACGCCCAGGCGCTCGGCCGACATGGCATGGCGGATCGCCACGCACTTGTGGATCACCTTGATGCCGGCCGCCTTGGCGCGCGCGATATGCTCCTTGGGGTTGTTGCCCGCCGTCTCCAGCACCTTGATGCCGCTTTCGATGATCACGTCGAGGTAGCGGGCGTACGGCGGCGGGTTGATGGAGGGCAGCAGCGTCAGGTTGACGCCGAAGGGCTGGTCGGTCAGCTCGCGGGTGCGGCGGATCTCCGCGGCCAGCGCTTCCGGGGTGGGCTGGGTCAGCGCGGTGAGCACGCCAAGCCCGCCGGCATTGGAGACCGCGGCGGCCATCTCGGCGTAGCCAACCCACTGCATGCCGCCCTGGATGATGGGGTAGCGGGTGCCCAGCAATTCGGTAATGCGCGTCTTCATGTCGTTCCTTCTGGCTTCGGGTCTTGTATCGTCTCTGGTCTGTCTTCTGCCGGGCATGCGCCGCCAGGCGTCCTGGCGCCAGTCTACGGCGGCGCTGCCGTGCCTACCTCGTCGGATTCGACGATTGCAGGCGCCCGATTCTGCACTACCTTATCCACACCCATTTCGAGAGAGCCAAGGCCAGCCATGAGCACCCCGAACCCAGCCGTCCCCCCCAGCTTCGAGACCCTGCAATACGCCGTCGACAAGGGCGTCGCCACCATCACCCTGCACCGCCCGGAAAAGCTCAATGCCTTTACCCCGCGCATGATGCAGGACCTGATCGACGCCTTTGACGCCACCGACGCCGACGACGACGTCCGCGCGGTGATCGTCACCGGCTCCGGGCGCGCCTTCTGCGCCGGCGCCGACCTGTCCTCCGGCGGCTCTACCTTCGATTACGAGAAGCGCTACGGCGCCAGCAAGGAAGCCTCCCACCGCGATGGCGGCGGACGCGTGGCGCTGCGCATCTTCCGCAGCCTCAAGCCGGTCATCGCGGCGGTCAACGGCCCGGCGGTGGGCATCGGCGTGACCATGCAGTTGCCGATGGACATCCGCCTGGCCTCCAGCGACGCCAAGTTCGGCTTTGTGTTCGCGCGCCGCGGCATCACGCCCGAGGCGGCATCGTCGTGGTTCCTGTCGCGCGTGGTGGGCATCTCCACCGCGCTGGAATGGTGCTACACCGGCCGCGTGTTCTCCGCGCAGGAGGCGCTGGAGCGCGGGCTGGTGCGCTCGCTGCACGCGCCCGAGGACCTGTTGCCGGCCGCGCAGGCGCTGGCCCGCGAGATCGCCGACAATGCCGCGCCGGTATCCGTCGCCATCTCGCGCCAGCTGATCTGGCGCATGGCCGGGGCGAGCCACCCGATGGAGGCGCACCGCCTGGACAGCCGCGCGATCCAGTCGCGCGGCCAGTCGGCCGACGTCAAGGAAGGCGTCAGCGCCTTCCTGGAAAAACGCCCGGCCAGCTTCCCCGAGCGCGTGTCGCAGGACATGCCGGACTTCTTCGACTGGGGCAACGAGCCGCCCTTTATCTGATCCCCCAGCCAAGCCCCAGGAGAGCCGCGTGAAAGTCAGCATGGCAGTCCAGAGCCGCAAATCGGTACGCGGCTTTCTTCCCACGCCGGTGCCGCCGGAGATCATCCGCGCCGTGCTGGAGCAGGCCGCGCGTGCGCCCTCGGGCGGCAACCTGCAGCCGTGGCACCTGCACGTGGTAGGCGGCGAGCCGCTGGCGCGGCTCAAAGCCACCATGCGCGAGCGCGTCGCCGGCGCGCCCCGCGGCGAAGGGACCGAGTATGACGTCTACCCGCGCGAGCTGGTCTCGCCTTATCGCGAACGGCGCTTCCAGGTGGGCGAGGAGCTCTATCGCTGCCTGGGCATCCCACGCGAGAACAAGCCGGCGCGCCTTGCCCAGTTTGCCAACAACTTCACGTTCTTCGGCGCGCCGCTGGCGCTGTTCTGCACCGTGGACCGCCGCATGGGCCCGCCGCAATGGTCGGACCTGGGCATGTACCTGCAAACGGTGATGCTGCTGCTGCGCGAGCATGGGCTGGACAGCTGCGCGCAAGAATGCTGGGCGATGTATCCGGAGACCATTGCGGGCTTTCTCTCCCTGCCCGCCGAACGCATGCTGTTTACTGGCATGGCGATCGGCTACGAGGATCCGGCAGCGGCGGTCAACCAGCTGCGCGCCACGCGCGCGCCGCTCACCGAGTATGCGGAGTTCATCGGCATCTGAACCGGTGAACCGATGAACTGGTGAACGGCTGAACGGCTAGGCGCCATGGCCATGCCGATTTCATCGTCGGCTTGCGCGAGAAGCCACAAGCCAGCAGCACGCCCGAGTGCCCCGCAGCAGGGGCTTCCATCCTCCCGGACGCAGCCTGGGCCCGCTTGGCCGCCTGCGCTTCCTTACAGCAAACCCAGTTGCCGCGCAATGGCAACCGCCTGCGTGCGGTTGCTGGCCCTCAGCTTGGCGCTGATATTGCGCAGGTGGGTGCGCACGGTGGTCTCCGAGACAAAGAGCCGATCCGCCATCGCCACGTTGGAGAAACCTTCGGCCAGCAGCTGCAGCACCTTCTGCTCCTTGGGCGTGAGCGGTTCCAGCAGCCCATGGCGCGCCTGCATGGCGGCCGGGTCCGCCGGCTCCGGCGCGCCGCCGCAGGCTTGCAGCAGGCGCTCCACATACCCCGCGTGCAACGCACTGCCCTGGCGCAGGCAGGCCTCGGCCACCAGCCGGCGCACGTCCGCGCTTTCGTCAGCGAAGATGCGGATGAAGCCTTCCGCCGCGCCGAAGCGCAGCGCTTCGCCCATCGCCTGCAACGCCTGGGCGGCTTCGCCGCAGCGCTGGCAAGCCAGCGCCAGCAGAATGCGCAGCTTGAGCGCCCTGCGCATCAGTTGCGCGCGCTCGGTGGCGGCGAGCTCCGTCTCGATGGCCTCGCGCGTGTGCACGGAGGGCTCGGTGAACAGCGCCAGCCGCAGGCGCCCCATGACCACGTCTTCCAGGTCGTTGGCGAAAGAGCTGACCGCGCTCAGGCCGGGACGCGCGCGCCACAGCGCCGGGTCGGCTGCATACTGCAGCGCTTGCTCGGCGGCATGCTGATTGCCTTGCAGCAGCGCCAGGCGGGCGCGCTCGAGCATGGCGCCCAGCACCAGCCGTGGCAGGCCGCGATGATGGCCAAGGTGCTCGAGGGCGGCCAGCCATTCGTGCGCGCCGTCCACATCGCCGCGATCGCAGGCAATGCGGGCCAGCACGGTGTGGCCGGTGATGATCTGGTCGGGCAGGCCGAGATCGCGCGCGAGCGGCACGTACACGGTGAGCAGGCGCTCCGCGCGCTCGCGCTCGTTGATCTCGTAGAGCGCATCGGCCAGCAGGATGCCGGCCATGGCGTTGCCGTTGGTGGGGCCGTAGCGGTTCGGCAGCATGGTGCTGGCGGCAATGCGAAACCGCGCCAGCGCCTGCTGCAGGCGGCCCTGGCGCAGGTCGATCAGTCCCTCCACCGATTCCGAGAAGATCTTGTTGAAGTTGCTGTCGGAGCCGCGCACCACCTGCCGGGCCACGCCCAGCAGGCGCCGCGCCTCGCGGTAGTCGCCGGTGACGGCGGCCATGCGCGCCATCGAGGTGGCAAGGATAGAGTCCGGGAACGGATAGCCCATGGGCAGCGGCAGCGGATCGTCGCGGCTGCAGGCACGCGCCTCGTCGAAGCGGTCCATCATGTTCAGCAGCATATGGCGCAACGCGCGCACATGCGCCAGCAGGTCGCCCTCGGCACCGGCCAGCGGGATGGTCTGCAGCAGCGCAATGGCATCGGCCGGGCCGCGCGTAAACGACAGCGCCCACACATGGGCGATCTGCAGCTTGGGCCACGCGGCCAGCGCATCGGCCGGCACCGCGTCCAGCCAGCGCGTCAGCAGGCGCATGCGGCCCTGCGCCAGCAACTCGTCCACCTTGCCCGCCAGCAGCGGCAGCGCGTGGGCCACCGCGCCGGCCGCCAGCGCATGCTCGATGGCCGGCACCGGCCGGCCCTGCTGCTCGTACCAGCGCGAGGCGGCCATCTGCAAGGCGGGCACTTCGTCTGGCATGGCCTGCTGCAGCTGCGCGCGCAGGAAGCTGGAGAACAGGCTGTGATAGCGGTACCAGCGCGCACTGGGCTGATGGGCCTGGACGGGCGGCTCCGCGCCGCCGTGGCGCTCGCCATCCAGCGGCATCAGGAACAGGTTGGCCCGCTCCAGCCAGGCGAGGATCTCCTCACTGTCGGCGGTGCCGCTCACGGCATCGCACAGCGGCCCGCTGAGCTGGTCGAGGATGGAAGTACGCAACAGGAAAGCGCGCACCGCGTCGGGCAGGTGCAGGTAGACGTCCTCCACCAGGTAATCGGCAATCGCAGCGTTCGAGCCGGAAAAACCGGCGATGAAGGCATCCGGCTGGCCGCGCCGCTCCAGCGCCACCGACGCCAGCCACAAGGCGGTGGCCCAGCCTTCGGTGCGCCGGTGCAGCGTGGAGATGGCGGCGGGCTGCAGCGCCAGGCCGCGCGCGCGGCGCAGGAAGGAATCGGTCTCCTCGGCGGTGAAGCGCAGCTGGGCCGGCTCGATCTCCAGCAGCTCGCCACGCGCGCGCAGCCGCGCCAGCCCGGACTCCGGCACCCAGCGCGTGCCTACCACCAGGCGGGCGCCGGGTGGCAATTGCTCCACCACCTGCCAGACCAGGCCGGCCACGGCGGGGTTCTGCAAGGCCTCGAAGTCGTCCAGGAACAGCGTGAAGGGGCGGTCGTGGGCCGCCATGCGGTCGATCAGCGCGAGCGCGTGCTCGCCGGCCGACTGCGCCGCAGGCTGGGCCGCGGCGAGCGGCGCGCCGCCCTTGCGCAGCACCAGCTCGAAGGCAGCTTCAAGCGAGCCGAGAAAACGCGTGGCGTCATTGTCCGCGCGGTCCAGCGTGAGCCACGCGGTGGCCACGCCTTCGGCGTCCAGCCGCGCCCGGCATTGCAGCATGGCGGTGGTCTTGCCGAACCCGGCCGGCGCGCGCACCAGCACCAGCTTGACGAAGCCGGCCGCGCACACCGCGTCGCAAATGGCGCGGCGCTCCACCTGGAACGGGGTCAGCATGGGCGGGCGCAGCTTCGCCACCAGCGTGGCGGCGCGGGCGGCGCCCCGTTGGCCCGCGCTAGTCTCCTCGATTGTTGCCATTCGCCGTGTCTTCCTGTTGGCGGCGGCATCCACGAGCGGTGGATGCCACGCGATCGGCACCGGCTTATGGTTGCCGGCTGCTGGCGCCACATGCGCCAGGGATCGAACGGCTGATTATGGCGTAAACGCCCGCCCGGCATGCGGCGCGGCCGCGATGCCGGGCGGGCGGCCCCTATGCTGGCCCCTATGCCGGCCACGATGCCGACCGCAATACCGGCTACACAAGCAGGCTATACCAGCTTGTTCTCCCGCCCCGCCCAGTAGCGCTCGCGCAGCAGCCGCTTGAGCAGCTTGCCGGTGGGCAGGCGCGGCAGCTCGGCGGCAAAGTCCACCGAGCGCGGGCACTTGATGGCGGACAGATGGGTGCGGCAGAAGGCCAGCAGCTCGTCGGCCAGGGCCGGGCTGGCGCGCGCCATGTCGAGTGGCTGCACCACCGCCTTGACCTCCTCGCCAAAGTCCTCGTTTGGCACGCCGATCACGGCCACGTCCATGACCTCGGGATGGGTCATCAGCAGGTTCTCGGCCTCCTGCGGATAGATGTTGACCCCGCCCGAGATGATCATGTTGGCCTTGCGGTCGGTCAGGTAGAGAAAGCCCTCCTCGTCCACGTAGCCGACGTCGCCCAGCGTGGTCCAGCCGGCGTGCACCGGGTGGCGCGACTGCGCGGTCTTGCCGGGGTCGTTGTGGTAGACGAAGCTGCGCCCTTCGGCAAAGTAGATGGTGCCGGGCTCGCCCGGCGGCAGCAGCGCGCCGCTGTCGTCACAGATGCGCAGCTGGCCAACGGAGGCGCGGCCCACCGTGCCTTTATGGGTGAGCCAGTCGGCCGAGCCCACGGCGGTGGAGCCGTTGCCCTCCGTGCCGGCGTAGTACTCCCAGATGATCGGCCCCCACCAGTCGATCATCTGCTCCTTGACGGCCACCGGGCAAGGCGCGGCGGCATGCACGGCAAAGCGCAGCGAGGACACGTCGTGGCGCAGGCGCACATCCTCGGGCAGCTTGAGCATGCGCGAAAACATGGTTGGCACGACCTGGGTGTGCGTGATGCGGTGCTGTGCCAGCAAGCGCAGGAATGCTTCCGCGTCGAAATGCTCCATCACCACCGAGGTGCCGCCGAGCTGCTGCACCGCCATGTTGTAGCGCAGCGGCGCGGCGTGGTAGAGCGGTGCCGGCGAAAGGTAGCGCGTGTCCGTGCCGAACTGGTAGAGGGACTGGCACATCAGCACCATCGTGCCGGGCACGTCGATCTGCTGGTTGGCGGGCGGCGTGAAGACACCCTTGGGGCGGCCGGTGGTGCCGGAGGAGTACAGCATGTCGGTGCCTGCACATTCGTCCTCGATGCGCCACCCGGGGTACTGCGCCAGCGCCGTCTCGTAAGCGGCAAAGCCCGGCACCGCGCCATCCATCATCAGGCGCGCGACCAGGCCTGGCACCTTGGCGGCCACCCCCTGCGCGACGGCGGCCTGCGCGTGCGAGGTGACCAGCATCCTGGCGCCGCTGTCGGCCACGATATGCGCCGCGTCGTCCACGTTCAGGCGCGTGCTGATGCACACGTAGATCAACCCCGAGCGCTGCGCGCCCCAGCACAGCTCGAACAGGCGCGGGTGGTTCTCCAGCAGGAAGGCCACCCGGTCGCCCGGCTGCAGCCCGTGGTCACGGAACAGCCGCGCCGCCTGGTTGGAGCGCTCGTCAAGCTCGCGGTAAGTAACGACGGTGCCGCCGGCCATGATGATGGCCGGCTTGTCCGGGGTGCGCTGCGCATGAACATGCGGGTGCATGACTGACCCTCCTGGAAGTGGGTGTGGCCGAACTGGGTGACTGGGTGACTGGGTGCGTTGGAGACTTCGGTATCGCGGAACCGGCGGGATGGCATTGCGTGCGGCACATTGTCGGGACAGGCACCCCGGGCGGGCATCGTCCGAAGCGACGAACGCGCCTTGGTGCAATGCCGCAAACGCCAGTGCGGCCACCCGTGCGGCGCGCCACGCGCCAAGTCGATTCGTCGCATCCGACGATGCGAACCAGCGGCCTCTTCACATAATGGCAAGTGCCCCAGCAACCGCGCCAAGGAACCACCGTGGATTTCCAATTCAGCGAAGAACAATCGATGTTGCGCGACACGCTCGCGCGCTACCTGGCCGACCACTACAGCTTCGAAGCCCGCCAGGCGGCAATCCGCTCGCCCGCTGGCTGGCGGGCGTCCTGCTGGCAAGCCCTGGCACAGGAGCTAGGGCTGCTGGGTGCCGCGTTCCCGGAACGGTTTGGCGGGCTCGGCGGCAATGCCGTCGACCACACGATCGTGATGGAGCAGTTTGGCCGCCACCTGGTGGTCGAGCCCTACCTGTCTACCGTTGTGCTCGGTGGCGGCGCCTTGCTGCATGGCAGCGAGACGCTGGCCGCCAACTGGCTGCCAGCCATCATCGGCGGCGAGGCCACCGTGGCCTGGGCGCACGCCGAGCCGCGCAGCCGTTACTGCCTGCACGATGTAGAAACCAGCGCCGCCCGCGCGCCAGGCGGCTGGCGCCTTGGCGGCCACAAGGCGGTGGTGGTGGCCGCGCCGTGGGCCACCCACCTGGTGGTGAGCGCGCGCACCAGCGGCGCCCGGCGCGACCGGGACGGCATCAGCCTGTTCTGGATTGCGCGCAACGCGCCCGGCGTGACGCTGCAGGAATACCCCACCGTGGATGGCGCCCGGGCGGCCGACATACGCCTGGACAACGTCTTCGTGCCGGATGGCGGCTTGCTGGGCGCCGAGGGCGAGGCGCTGGCGCTGATCGAGCGCCTGAGCGACGAGGCCGCGGTAGCGCTGTGCGCCGAAGCTGGCGGCGCCATGAGCCGCATGCTCGGCGACACGGTCGACTACGCGCGCCAGCGCAAGCAGTTTGGCGTACCGATTGCCACCTTCCAGGTGCTGCAGCACCGCATGGCCGACATGTATGTGCAACTGGAGCAAACCGTGGCGCTGACGCAAGTCGCCGCCATGCAGGCTGGCGCGCAGCCCGCGCAACGCGCGCTGGCGGCCAGCGCCGCCAAGGCGCAGGCCGGGCAGGCCGGCCGGTTCGTCGGCCAGGCCGCGGTGCAGATCCATGGCGGCATGGGCGTGACGGAGGAACTGGCGGTTGGCCATTACTTCAAGCGCGTCACCGCGATCGACCTGCAGTTTGGCTCCGCCGAACACCACCTGCGCCGTTACGCCGACCTGCTGTATCCGGTCGCCGCGTGAGCCTGCGCATTCCTGCCCCGCACTGACGAACATCCCGAGGCCCATCGATGAATCTCGATTTCTCCCCGCAAGAGCTGCAGTTCCGCGACGAGGTCCGTGCCTGGATCAAGGAAGCCTTCGACCCCGGCCTCAAGGCCCTGATGGCGCGCACCAAGAATGGCTACCTCGACAAGGAAGGCCAGGTGCGCTGGCAGAAGAAGCTGTTCGAGCGTGGCTGGGCCGCGCCCAACTGGCCCGAGGAGTATGGCGGCCCGGGCTGGTCCCCGGCGCAACGCTACCTGTTCCAGGCGGAGACCGCCGCCGCCGGCTGCCCGACCGTGTCGCCGATGGGCCTGAAGATGGTGGCGCCGGTGATCATGAAATACGGCAGCCCGGAGCAAAAGGCGCGCTTCCTGCCGCCCATCCTGCGCTCCGACATCTGGTGGTGCCAGGGCTACTCGGAACCCAACTCCGGCTCCGACCTGGCCTCGCTGCAGATGCGCGCCGAGCGCGGGGACGATGCGCACGGCGAGCACTACATCCTCAACGGCTCCAAGATCTGGACCACGCACGCGCAGTGGGCCGACTGGATGTTCTGCCTGGTGCGCACCAGCCGCGACGCGCGCAGGCAGGATGGCATCTCCTTCGTGCTGGTGGACATGCGCACGCCCGGCATCACCGTGGCGCCACTGCCCACGCTGGATGGCCCGGTCGAGGGCCAGCAGGAAGTTAACCAGGTCTTCTTTGAAGATGTGCGCGTACCGGTGGAAAACCGCATCGGCGAGGAGGGCCTGGGCTGGACCTACGCCAAGTACCTGCTTGAGTTCGAGCGCGGCGGCAGCTACGGCCCGATGCTGCGCCAGCAACTGGCCAAGGTGGCGCGCATCGCGGAAATGGAGCCCGGCGAGGATGGCGGGCGCTTGCTCGACGATCCGGTTTTTCGCCGCAAGCTGGCCGAGCTGCACGTGCGCGCGGCCGCGCTGGAGGCAAGCGAGCTGCGGCTGTTCTCCAACGTGACGTCGGGCACTTCGATCGGCGCCGCCTCCAGCATGCTCAAGCTGGTGGGCACCGAGACCATCCAGGCCATCAGCGAGCTGGCGGTGGAGGCGGCCGGCCCGTACGCGCTGCCCTTCGTGCAGGACGGCTGGGGCGAATTGCAAGGACGCGCCACGGGGCCACAGGTGGGCCCCGGCTATGCCGCGCCGCTGGCGCCGCGCTATTTCAACTACCGCAAGGCGTCGATCTACGCCGGCTCCAACGAGATCCAGCGCAACATCATCGCCAAGCTGGTGCTAGGGCTGTAAGCCAGGTCAGTGCAGCAGCCCGCCAGCCGGGCTGCGCCCCTGGCCGGCGCCCGCCTCGTCGCCGGCTTCCAGCGCCTCGGTCACCGTGGTCCGGATCGATTCCGCCTTGAGCAGCAAGCGCAGGGCGATGTCGGCGCCACGGCTGGCCGCCACGCGCGCAATGAAGGCCCGGCGCGCCGGTTCGCCCAGCGTGGCAACGTGTGCCGCTTCGCACAGCACATGCCATGCGGCTGGCTGGCCGTCGAACTGTTGCCGGCGGCGCAGCAGGGTGGCGTCGATGGCGGCGGCGACGTCCGCGTCCCTCACGGTGTGATTGCGCATGGTGCTCTCCTGAACGGGAAACCGGGGTTAGGGCCAGGCGTGGGCCGTGCCATGATCGTTGCTGCCGTGGCCGCTGCCGGTCTGGAACCTGGCGCCGCGCTGGCGCGCGGCATGGATGGCTTCGCTCCTGTTGCTGGCATGCAGGCGCTGGTACAGCAGCGCGACATGGCTCTTCACGGTCGCCACCGAGATGTTGAGCACGCGGCTCACGGTCTTGAGCGGATAGCCGTGCGACAGCAGGACCAGCACCTCGTACTGGCGTGGCGTGAGCTTCAACATGCGCGCCTCGTCGCGTAGCAGGTCGATGCGGGCGCCTTCCGTCGCCGGCGCCTGCAACAGCGCCGTGGGGTATGGGGCCGGCTGGCGCCAGCGCGCGTCATCGGCCAGCACCAGCCGGATTGCTGCCTCGATCGCCGCCAGCGATGTCGCCTTCGGCAGCCACGCACAGATGCCCCACGCCAGGTCCGGCGGCAACACGGGCGGTAACGTGCCATCGACCAGCAGCAGCAGGTACTGCGCCGATAGCACGGTGCGTGCCGTCTCCAGCAATGCGCGCGCGCGATCCTGCGCCTGCGGCAAGCCGAGGATCACCAGCCCGATGTCGTTCATCTGCCCCTGCAGCATGGCGAGATCGGCCGGATCCAGGCAGATCGCATGGCCCAAGCCCTCGACGCCACCAAGCATGCGCAGCAGGCCGAGCCGCAGGAGCGGGTTGTCTTCAAGCAGGAGTGCATTCATGACGGCGTGCCTCCGTGCGAGCTGCTGCGTTCCGGTTCCATCTGCTCCCCCTCTCCCCGTTTGGCAACGACGTGCCCATCCGGCTTGGCTGGTATTCGCGGCAACGTCGTCACAGGCAATACTGCAAGCCGTGTGCCAGCGGCAAGGCGTTGGGCGCAGCGGATGCGAGGGGGATTGCGGCAGGGGTGGCGCCGGCCAGGAAGGCAGGCGCCATAACGGCTGGCGGGAGGGCATGCCAGGCGGGAGGGACTTGGCGATGCCCCTTGCCAGCCGCGAATGCGCGAGCGGCGGGCCGGCTGCGTGTTACGCGTTACGTAACGCGTTCCGTGGGGTGTTCCGTGAGGCGGGTGGAGGCGTTCAGGAATGTGCCCCGATGATCACTGAAGCACTGCGCTCTCGCATGCCTGTGCGCCAGCCTCAGTTGACCCGCCGGTTGTACCCTTCCCAATACGGCTCGCGCAGCTTCCTGCGCAGCAGCTTGCCGGAGGGGTTGCGCGGCAGCGCATCGACAAACTCGATGCTCTTGGGGATCTTGTAGCCGGCCAGCCGCTCGCGCGCCCACGCCACGATGCTGTCGCGATCCGGCGCCTGCCCGGGATGGGGCACGACGATGGCCTTGACCGCCTCGCCCCATTTTTCGTCGGGCACGCCGATCACGGCCACGTCCGCCACCTGCGGGTGGCCATAGATCGCGCTCTCGACCTCGGCGGGATACACGTTCTCGCCGCCGCTGATGATCATGTCCTTGACCCGGTCGTGGATGTAGACATAGCCCTCGGCATCGAGAAAGCCGGCGTCGCCGGTGCGCAACCAGCCGTCGGCGTCGATGGTGCGCGCGGTTTCGTCGGGTTGCTTCCAGTAGCCGGCCATGTTCTGCGGCGAGCGGATCATCAGCTCGCCGACTTCGCCCGGCGGCAGGCGCCGGCCTTCCCAGTCCACCACCACCACTTCCACGCCGGGCAGCGGCTTGCCGGCGGCCCGCATGCGCGGCACGTCGTCGGTGGTGTGGTCTTCCGGCGCCAGTGCCACCACCGTGCCGGTGGTCTCGGTCATGCCGTACTGCTGCGCAAACCCGCAGCCGAAGACTTCAATGCCTTCGCGCAGCAAGGCTGCCGGGATCGGCGCCGCGCCATAGAGCAAGGTCTTCAGGCGGGAGTAGTCGATGCGGCGCGCGCGCGGATCGCGCAGCACGAACTGCATCGCGGCCGGCACCAGGAACAGCTTGCTGATGCGCTCGCGCTCAAAGAAGTCCAGCACCGCGCCGGGATCGAAATCGCGCGCCACCACGCCCTTGGCCCCCGCGAGCATACTGCGCAGGCCCCAGCCCGAGCCACCAATGTGCGCCACCGGCATGGCCACCAGTGAGACATCGTCGTCCGTCCAGCGCGACCACGAGATATCTTCTCGCTCGCTGGCCTCGGTGCCGGCGGTCAGGTTGCGGTGGGTCAGCATGGCGCCCTTGGGGCGGCCTGTGGTGCCCGACGTATAAAGCTGCAGCACCACGTCGTGCGCGGCGGGCTGGTGCGCCGGTGGCGTGGGCGCATGCGCGTCGCGCCACGTCACATAGGCGGGCCAGTCCGGCTGGCCGCCTTCCATGGCGATCACCTCGCGCACCAGCGGCAGCGTGGGCAGCAGCTTGCGCACCAGCTCTGCCGATTCCGGCCCGACGAACAGCAGCGCGGCATCGGAGTGGCCAACGATATAGCCCACCTCCGGCGGCGCCAGGCGCCAGCTCGCGGGCGCCATCACGGCGCCCATCTTGGCGGCCCCCAGCAGCAGCTCGAAGTAGTGATCGCTGTTCTTGCCGATATAGCCGATGCGATCGCCGGGCCCGACCCCCGCTGCGGCCAGCGCCTGGGCGACACGATCGCTCTGGCGGTCCAGCGCCAGATACGTGGTCAGCCTGCCTTCGAAGGCATAGGCCACCGCATCGGGCCGCCGCTGCGCGAAGTGGCGCAGCGCATGCGGCAGTGTGGTCAGGTAACTGAAGTCCATCAGCGTCTCCTCCTCTCGGTCCTGCTGCATGCGCGCGTCCTTTTTATTGTCGTGAACTGCCGGATCAGCGCGGGGCCATGCGGATGGCGCCATCGAGCCGCACCGCTTCGCCGTTGAAATAGCTGTTGCGGCACATCTCCAGCGCGAGCGAGGCAAACTCTTCCGGCGCGCCGAGCCGCTTGGGGAACGGCACCGAGGCGGCCAGCGCAGCCTTGACATGTTCCTGCGCGCCTTGCAAGAGCGGCGTGTTGAAGATGCCGGGCATGATGGTGTTGACGCGAATGCCTTCGCCGGACAGGTCGCGCGCAATCGGCAGGGTCATGCCGACCACGCCGGCCTTGGAGGCGGAGTACGCCGCCTGGCCCATCTGCCCGTCCTGCGCCGCCACCGAGGCGGTATTGATGATGACGCCGCGATCGCCGTCACGCGCATCCAGCGTGAGCATGCCGGCGGCCGAGCGCGCCAGGCAGCGGAAGGAGCCGATCAGGTTGATCTGGATGATGCGCTCGAACGCATCCGAGGCGAAGAAGCGGATCTGGTCCGGCGCTTCCTTGGCTCGCGATGCGGTCTTGATGGCGTTGCCGGTGCCGGCGCAATTCACCAGGATACGTTCCTGGCCGAGCGCGGCGCGCGCCTTGGCGAAGCCGGCTTCGACCTCGGCTTCCGACGTCACGTTGACCTGGCAGAACACGCCCCCGAGTTCACGCGCCACGGCCTCGCCCTTTTCCGCGTTCATGTCGAACAGCGCGACGCGCACGCCGTGCGCCGCCAGCGCCCGCGCGGTGGCTTCGCCCAGGCCCGACGCGCCGCCCGTGATCACTGCCGTTACCGATGCATTGAGTTCCATGTTGTCTCCACGTTTTCTTGATGTGTGTTGGTGGTATGGAGATTCAGGGATGACAGCGCGCAACGCATCGTCCGAAGCGACGAATGCATGAAAGCACATCAAGCACGTGAAGCACGTGAAGCACGTGAAGCGCATGAAAGCGTGAGCACGCCAGCGCGCGGCGCGAATGCTGCTGCCCCCGGGCAGCAGCATTGGCCACTTGAAGAATCCGCGGCCCGTCTAGCGCCGCGTTGCCAGGTGATACAGCGCCAGCAGGATCACAGCGCCCAGCACGGCGCCGATAAAGCCAGCGGACTGGCCCTGGCGGTACCAGCCCAGCGCCTGCCCAAGGAAGGTCGCGGCCAGCGAGCCGACGATGCCCAGGCCAGCGGTCAGGAAAAAGCCGCTTGGCCCGCGCCCGGGCGTGAGCATGCGCGCCACCAGGCCGGCAAGAAAACCGATGAGAATGATCCAGATCAGGTGCATGTCATGCCCTCCCGGCGGCGCTTCCCGCGGCTCACTTGCATGCCTTGCCGTGATCCGCGTGGAACCCTTGCGCGGTGGCGTCAGCCTCACTCATGTAAGCGCCGTTCTTGGTCTTGCCGTAGTACTTCGTACCAGGGCAGTGATAGACCTTGGAAGACTTGTTGGCCCATACCTGCCCAGGGCCGCCACCCGGGGCCGCGGCGGCGGCGGGCGCGGCCGGCTTGGCCATCGGCATGGAGGCTGAGGGCGCGGGCGCGGCAGGCTTGGCCATCGGTGCGGCAGCGGCAGCGGCGGGGGCAGCTGGCGTGGCTTGAGCGCGCGCCAGGTGCGGGACCGAGACGATGAGCGCTGCGGCCAGCAGCACGGGCAAGCCGACGCGCCGGCCGAACGAGGCAGGCAAAACGGTAACGCCGGTAACGGCGGTAACAGCGTTCATGGCTTTCATAGCATTCATGACAGGCTCCTGCGGTAACAATGCCATTGGGACAACGAAACGACAGGGCTGCATACAGCCGCAACCCGACCGACACGCAATACCACACTCAACGGCCCGCACCGTCACTCCGTTGACCGCAACCGGGCGGCACGGGCCCGCTGCCATGGTACGCGCGCTGCACGGCACCCGCTGCTGCCATGCAACACGCCTTGCCGGGTGCCCTGCGCGAGCGGCAACGCCGATTGCCGCGCCGCACGAATCCACCGCGTGTGCGGTATCCGCAATGCGCTACAGTGTCAGGCATCCCCCGGGGTTGCCCGGCACTCTCTACCCGCATGAGATGACGCTCGTGATCAGGTCCCCATTCATGTTGCCGGCCGCATGCCGGCCAGGCGCACTGCTGCCGATGCTGATGCTGATGATCTGGCTGGCGCTGACCACGCTGGCAGCGCAGCCGGCACTGGCGGCGCCGGCCGGACTGGCCTCGCTGGCGGCGGTCGTCAAGGCCGAGTCCGCGCCGGCCTCGCAGCCCGCGGCCAGCGAGCCGCTCGCGCAGTCGCTCGACCAGGTCATCACCACGCTGCAGAGCGACAAGGACCGCAAGGCCCTGGTCGACCAGTTGCAGACGCTGCGCAAGGGCATAGGCGGCGCCAGTGCGGCGTCGGCGCCACAGCCCGGCCTGCTCGGGGCGCTGGCCGAGGCGGTCGACCATCTCGATGCGTCGCTCGGCAAGGACAAGGGGCCGTGGCACTACTGGCGCTGGCGCATCGATTTCGCGGGCGAGGAGTGGCTGGCCGCACTGACCATCAACGGGACGCGCTCGCCCTGGCAATCGGCACGGGAGTTCTCCACCGTGCTCGCGGCCTGGTTCTTCGCCGGATGGCTGTTGCGGGAGGCGGTGAGACGCGTGCGCAACCGGCGCCTGCAGCCAGCGGTGCGCTATGAGCTGCCCGCAGTGCCGTCCTGGATGGACGTCGGGCTTTACATGCTGCGCAGGGTGGCGCCGTGGGTGGTGGCCTTCGCCCTGGCGATGCTGCTCTCGAGCGGTATGTTCGAAAGCTCGCCCGCCAGCATGGCCGGCATGGTGATTGCCTACTCGGTGGTGGCCGGCGCCGTGATGGGCGCGGTGTGCCAGGTCATCTTCGCGCTGTTTACCTCGGCGCACCGTGCGCACGCGGTGCGCGACCTGCTGCTGCACTCCCGCAGGCTGCTGTTCGCCACCGGCGCGCTGGCGGCGCTGGGCGACGTCACCACCGACGCGCGCGTGATCGCCGCGCTCGGCACCAACCTGTCGGCGCTGACCTCCACCGCGGCCAACATCGCCGCGGCGCTGCTGATCGGCGCCTTCACACTGCGCTTTCGCCGGCAGATCGGCCAGATCATCAGCAACCGGCCGCTGGCTTTCCGTCAGGAGCATCCCGCAATCATGGACCTGTTGCGCCTGGTAGGCGCGAGCTGGCACCTGCCGGTGCTGGCGGTGGTGGTGGCCTCGGTGGCCGGCACGCTGCTGGCCACCGGCTACGCCGACATCTTCCTGCGGCGCACGGTGGGCTCGGTGGCGCTGTTCGTCGCCGCGCTGCTGCTGACGCTGATCACCGGCCGCTCGCCCAAGGCCACGCACCGCGCGCCGCGCTTTCGCGACCGCCAGCGCTCGGCCTACCTGGCGCGCTTCGGGCGTTTCGCGGTTGCGCTGGTGCGGGTGGTGATCTGGTTCGCCTACTTCGAGCTGGCCAGCCGGATCTGGGGCGTGTCGCTGCTCTCGGTGATTGAATCCACCACGCTCGGCAAGCGCATCGGCGAGGCCGTGTTCAGCGTGACCTCCACCGTGCTGCTGTCGTGGCTGATGTGGCTGCTGATCGATACCGCCATCACCCAGACGCTGACGCCCGCGCATGGCCGCGGGCAGCCGCCCAGCCTGCGCGCCAGGACCATCCTGCCGCTGGTGCGCAATGCCTTGTTCGTCGCGCTGCTGGTCATCACGCTGATCGTGGTGCTGGCCAACCTCGGCGTCAACGTGACGCCGCTGCTCGCCGGCGCCGGCGTGGTCGGCCTGGCCATTGGCTTTGGCGCGCAAAGCCTGGTGCAGGACCTGATCACCGGCCTGTTCATCGTGGTGGAGGATTCGATCGCCATCGGCGACTCGGTGGAACTGCCCGACCATATCGGCACGGTGGAGGCCATGACCATCCGCACCGTCAAGCTGCGCGACGGCAAGGGCGCGCTTCATATCCTGCCCTACAGCCAGATCAAGGCCATCAAGAACATGTCGCGCGGCTATGCCGTTGCCGTGTTCAACATCGGCGTGGCGTACGGCAGCGACCTCGACCAGGCCATCGAGCTGATCCGCGAGACCGGCGCCGAGGTGGCGCGCGATTTCCGCTACGCGCGCAACCTGCTTTCCGGACTCGACATCCTGGGCCTCGATCGCTTCGACCCCAACGGCTCGGTGGTGCTGGCCCAGTTCAGGACCCGCCCGCTGACCCAGGCGGAAATCACGCGCGCGTTCAACGTGCGGCTCAAGCGCAAGTTCGACCAGCATGGCATCAGCATGGCCACGCAGCGGGTGACGGTGCAGGTCGAGGGCGGCCCGGGGCTCCCGCCGGCGCAGGGCGCGCAGGCCACCGAGCTGGCGGCCGGCGCCGGGGGCGCTGCGGCGCTGTCAACGGGCGCACCCGGGCCAGGCTGAGCCGGCTAAGTCACTATGGGGCTCGCAACGCGCACGCAGAAACGGGTACGCTTTGCGTGGCCAGGCCCCGCCTCGCGGGCGTTTCAGCGCCGAAATGATGTTTTAATCATTGCCCAGGCAACATTCCCCGTTTGCGAAGTTATGCCCGCATCCGCATAATGCCGCCACACGGCAACACGCAGCGCTGACGCACCCGGCATACCGGGCGCCTGATCCCGTCCGGTGGCACCTGCCACTTCGGAGCCGGCCACTGCGAGCCAGCCGTACCGCTACCAGCGGGCCAATAAAAAAAGCAAAGCAGGATCAGGCGAGAGCCACCGGGGAAAACACTATGGGCGAACATCCGTCGGCGGATGAAGACTTCCATCGTCTGATCGATTCGATCTACGAGTCGGCGCTTGACGTCACTGCCATGCCAGCCGCGCTGGATCTCTTCTCCCGCTATACCGACATCGAAAGCCCGCATTACCTGGTCTGGGACAAACTGTCCGGGCAAGCGCGCCTCGGCGTCACCCCGCATGGCTGCTTCCCGGCGCAGGGCACCTACGTGCCGGAAGGCCTGCATGCGCTGGCAAGCCTGCCCAGGCGCGCGCTCGCGGGCGATCACCCTGGCGACCTGCGGGACGGCGCGCCTTGGCGCGCGCCGGCGCATGGCGCCGACCTGGAGCATGGCGTGCGCCTGCTCGATACCGCCGAGGTCTGCGTGCTGATGGGCGGCACGGACCGGGGCAGCCGCCCGGACACCGGTTTCGACGGGGCGGAGGGCTTGAGCCGCCGCAGCAAGCGGCTCGCGCGCGTGCTGCCGCACTGGGCCCGCGCCGCGCGCATGCAACAGCGCAACTTCGAGTTGAGCGGCCTGGCGGCCCTTGGCCTGGCCGGGCTGGACACGCTCGACTTCGGCGTGATGGTGCTGCAAGCCGATATGCGCGTGCGCTACGCCAATATCTGGGCCGAGGCGCTGGTGCAGGCCGACAGCCAGCTCGCGCTGGAAAACGGCGTGCTCAAGGTCCACGACCAGACCCTGCACGCCACCCTGCACAAGCTGCTCGACCGCGCCATGCAATCCCGTGGCGGCGAGGCGGCAGCCGGCTCGTGGATGCACATTACGTCGGGCGGCCAGCCGGTACCCATCATCGTGCTGCCGCTGGTGGCCCGCCAGCCGGTGGAAGGCCCGTGGCAACTGCCGTTCGCGATGGTGCTGATGGGCAATTCGGAATCGCGCTCGGTGCTCGACAGTTCGGTGCTGACGTCGCTGTTCGGCCTGTCGCGCAAGGAAAGCCTGATTGCCATCCGCCTTGCCGCCGGCGAAACACTGAACGAGATCGCTGACCACGAATTCGTCTCGCCCCACACGGTGCGCGTGCATATTCGCGACATCCTGCGCAAGACCGGCACCCATCGCCAGAGCGAGCTGGTGCGCCTGCTGCACCTGCTGCCGGGCGTGGCGCTGGAGCGCGCCGGCGCGGCGCGTGGCGAGCGCGCGCCCGCCTGATCCGCCGGCCTAGGCAACCACGGCGCTGGCTACCTCCAGCAAGTGCTGCACCTGCCGGTCATCGCTATCCGTGGACGTAGCCAGCGCGATGCCGATGCGCGCCGCCGGCCGCGGGCTGGCCAGCCGCAGGAAACGCACGCGCCGGTTGATATAGCGCGCCGCCACGCTGGGCACCAGCGCTACCCCCAGGCCGCTTTCCACCAGGCTGACGATGGTCTGCACCTGCACCGCCTCTTGCGTCACACGCGGCACGAACCCGGCTTGCTGGCACAGCAGCATGGCGATGGCCTGCAGGTTGGGCACCTCGGCGCTGGGATGCATGATGAAGGGTTCCCCGGCGAGCGCCTTGAGGGCAATCGCGTCGCGCTCGGCAAAGCGGCTATCGGCCGGCACCGCCGCCACGAACTCGTCGTTCTCCAGCGGCATCAGCGTGTAGCCGCCGCTGTGCAAGATGGGAAAGCGCACCAGCCCGGCATCGAGCTGATGGCGTTCCAGCCGGTCCAGGATCGAGGCCGAGGTGGATTCATGCAGGATCAGCTCGATCCCCGGGTGCGCGGCCCGAAACGCCGGGATCAGCTTGGGCAGCAAGGCGTAGGTTGCCGAGCCCACGAAGCCCACGCGCAGTGCGCCGCGCTCGCCATGCGCCGCCGCCAGTGCCGCCGCGCGAGCCTGGCCGGCATGGAACAGCGCGCGCCGCGCGTCATGCAGCGCGGCTTCGCCGGCCTGGGTCAGCCGCACCCCGCGCGAGGTACGCACGAACAGCGGCGTGCCAAGCGCATCTTCGAGCTTGCGGATCGAGATGGAGAGCGGCGGCTGCGCCATGTGCAGGCGCTCGGCCGCGCGGTGGAAGTTGCCGGTTTCGGCCAGGGCGACAAACTGCTGAAGTTGACGAAGGTCCACGCTGATGTCCGCATTGATATCTGGGAGATATCGAATCCTAAAAATCTAATATTAGACGCAAGCGACCCGCCTGATCTACCCTGTGGCATCTGGCGCGCGCCCGGGCACCCGGCCCGGCGCAAGCCAGGCACAAGAACAGACAGGAGACACCCAGGCATGTTGCCCCTCTCAGGCATCCGCGTCATCGACCTGTCCACGGTCGTGATGGGCCCTTACGCCAGCCAGTGGCTGGCCGACCTCGGCGCCGAAGTCATCAAGGTGGAGCCCCCCGAGGGCGACTCCACGCGGCGCACCGGCCCGGCCGCCGAGGATGGCATGTCGGCCATCTTCCTGGGCGTGAACCGCAGCAAGAAAAGCGTGGTGCTCAACCTCAAGCTGCCCGCGGCGCGGGCCGCGCTGGAGCGCCTGCTGGCCAGCGCCGATGTGTTCATGCACAGCATGCGCCCGCAGAAGCTGGCCGGCCTCGGGCTGGACCCCGCCGACGTGATGGCGCGCCACCCGCGCCTGGTCTACGTGAGCTTGCTGGGCTTTGCCGAGGATGGCCCCTATGGCGGCCGCCCGGCCTACGACGACATCATCCAGGGCCTGTCCGGCAATGCCGCGTTGATGGCCGCGCAGACCGGCACCATGCGCTACTTCCCCACCATCGCGGCCGACAAGACCAGCGGGCTGGTGGCGGCGCTGTCGATCTCGGCCGCCATTGCCGGGCGCGAGCGCCAGGGCGGCAAGGGTGCGCTGGTGGAAGTGCCGATGTTCGAATCGATGGTGGCCTTCAACCTGGTCGAGCATCTCTATGGCCAGCACTTCGAGCCGCCGCGCGGGCCCACCGGCTATCCGCGCGTGCTGGCGCCGCTGCGCCGGCCCTACCAGAGCGCCGACGGCCACGTCTGCATGATGCCGTACACCGATGCCCACTGGCGCGACTTCTTCACCGCCGCGGGCCGGCCCGACCTGGCCGCCGACCCGCGCTTTGGCGGCATCGCCGCGCGCACGCAGCATATCGAAACCCTCTACGAGCTGACCGGCGAGATCGTGCGCACGCGCACCACCGGCGCCTGGCTGGCGCTATGCGAAACGCTGCAGATCCCGGTGGCGCGGGTCAACCAGCTCGCGGAACTGGTGGATGACCCGCACCTGCGCGCCACCGGCTTCTTCGACACGCTGGACGACCCGGCCATGGGCACGCTGCGCTTTGCCGGCGCGCCGGTGCGCTTTGACGGCCAGCGCGCGGCGAGCGCGCTGCCGCCACGCCTGGGTCAGCACACCCGCAGCCTGCTTGGCGAGGCAGGCCTGAGCGGCGAGCAGATCGATGAGCTGGGCCGCACCGGCGCGGCCTATTGTGCGTCGCCGGCCACTAATGCCTAACCCTGCCGCATTCCCGCTCCTAACATAAAGGAAGCCGGCCGCCGATGGCGGCCCTCACCAGGAGACGCCGTGCCCCATACCCAACTACCCCGCCTCGGCCAGGGCTTTTATTGGCAAGACATCAAGGAGGGCCAGGCCTTCCAGACCTTCCGCCGCACCGTGACCGAGACCGACCTGATCAACTTCATTTCGGTCACCGGCATGCTGGAGGCGATCTTTATCGAGACGGGCTATGAAGGCGGCGCCATCCATGGCCGGCCCGTGCCCGCCGCGCTGACCTACGCCATGATCGAAGGCTTCATCCTGCAGACCATGATCCAGGGCACGGGGCTGGCCATGCTGGAGCTGACGCAGAAGATCCACGCCCCGGTGATGGTGGGCGACACCATCTGGGCCACGGTCACGGTGACCGGCATCCGCCCGACTTCGCGCAACGGCCGCGCCGTGGTGGACTCGGACATCGAAGTCTTCAACCAGCGCCATGAGCGTGTCATGACTTATTCCGCCCGGCGCTTGCTGGCCGGCCGCTAGCCACACGGAGACTCCCGTCTTGACTTCACTGCCCAGCACGTTCCAGCTGACTGCCTTGCCGCCGGCCGCTGCCGCCTTCCGGCGCGAGGTGAAGGCATTCCTGGCCGAACACCTGCCAGCCCTTGCGCCCGAGGTCCGCGCCCGTTCATGGATGGGCTTCGACGCCGGTTTCAGCCGCGCGCTGGCGCGGCGCGGCTGGGTGGGCATCACCTTGCCCGCGCAATATGGCGGCGCCGGGCTCGATCCGTTCTCGCGCTTCGTGCTGGTGGAGGAACTGCTGGCGTGCGGCGCGCCGGTCTCGGCCCACTGGATCGCCGACCGCCAGAGCGGGCCGCTGATCCTGCGCTACGGCAGCGACGCGCAGAAGGCGTTCTACCTCCCGCGCATCTGCAAGGGCGAGGCCTTCTTCTGCATCGGCATGAGCGAGCCCAACGCCGGCTCCGACCTGGCCAGCGTCGCGACCCGCGCGGTGCCGCAGCCGGATGGCGGCTGGCGCTTGAACGGCCGCAAGATCTGGACGACCAATGCCGATCGCTGCCACTACATGCTGGCGCTGGTGCGCACCTCCGGCACGGGCGAGGACCGTCAGCGCGGCTTGTCGCAGGTCATCATCGATCTCTCGGCGCCGGGCGTGACCGTGCGCCCGATCCGCGACCTGGCCGGCGACGCACATTTCTCCGAAGTCAGCTTCGAGGACGTGATGCTGCCTGAGGCGGCGCTGGTGGGCCGCGAAGGCAGCGGCTGGGAGCAGGTCAACGCGGAGCTGGCCTTCGAGCGCAGCGGGCCGGAGCGGCTGTATTCCAGCGTGGTGCTGCTCGATACCTGGATTGCGGCGCTGCGGCGCGCGCCGCCCGCGCGCCGCGACACCGCCACCATCGGCCGGCTGGCAGGCAGGCTGGCGGTGCTGCGGGCCATGTCGCTGGCGGTGACCGCCCGGCTTGCCGCAGGCGAGAGCCCGGTGGTGGAAGCCGCGCTGGTCAAGGACCTGGGCACGGAGTTCGAGCAGGCCATTCCGACGCTGGCGCAGGCCGCGCTGGGCGACGACCCGCGCCTGGCCGCCGATCCCGACCTGTACCGCACCCTGGCCTACGTCAGCCAGGTCGCCCCGTCCTATTCGCTGCGCGGCGGCACGCGCGAGATCCTGCGCGGCATGATCGCCCGGGGCCTTGGCCTGCGCTGAACCGGAGTTCCCCATGCATAACGCTTACTCGGACGCGCTCGACAGCCTGCTGCGCGACTGCTGCACGCCCGCCGTCATCCGCGCCATCGAACGTGGCGAAGATCACCTGGCCCTGTGGCAGTCACTGCAAGACAGCGGCTTTGCCGATTGCCTGCTCCCCGAGGCGGCCGGCGGGGCGGGCTTGCCGCTGGATGAACTGGCGCCGGTGCTGTTCGCGCTGGGCCGCCACGCGCTGCCTTTGCCGCTGGGCCAGACCTTGTTCGCGCGTGCGCTGCTGCACGCTGCCGGGCTGGCGGTGCCGGCCGAGCCCATCGCGCTGGCGAGCTTCGACATGGAAGACAGCGCCACGGATGCGGTTCTCGTGGCCGGCGGCGCGCAGGCGGCCTGGTTCCTGGTGCAGGAAGGCACGCAATGCCTGTTGCTGCCACGCGCCCGCGCGCAAGTCCGCCCGACCGGCGCCCATGCGGATCTGGCGGTGGTGCTGCCGCGCCCTGCATCGGACGGATTGCCACGATTTGCGCTGCCCGCGGGCACGCTGCGCCAGATCGGAGCTGCCCTGCACGCTGTGCAGCTGGCCGGCGCGATGTCGCATGTGTTCGACATGACACTGCGATATGCCAACGACCGCCAGCAGTTCGGCCGCGCCATCGGCAAGTTCCAGGCCATCCAGCACCAGATCAGCGTGATGGCGGAACATGTCACCGCCGCGCGCATGGCCGCGCAGATCGCCTGCGCCGCCGGCGGCTGGCTGCCAGACCCACTGCGCGCGGCCATCGGCAAGCTCAACGCCAGCGAAGCGGTCACGCCAGTGGCCGCCATCGCGCATGCCGTGCACGGCGCCATCGGCATCACCGAGGAGTACGACCTGCAGATCTACACCCGTCGCCTGCATGCCTGGCAGCTGGCGGACGGGTCGCAGACTTACTGGGCAAGGGTGGTAGGTGAGGCGGTGTGCGGCCAGCCCGGAACGGGCGTGGTCGATCTGGCGCGAAGCTGGAGCACCGACGCGGCCTGAGCCCCGGACGGGACCGGGGCCGGGGCCGGCCAGGATCAGCAGGCGTCGGGCTCGCGCTGCAGCAGGCTCCAGCACAGGCGAACCAGCTCGTCCTCCAGGGCCGGGCTGCCGAGCAAGGGCGAGCGCTCCAGCGCGGCCGAGCGCACTACCCCGAACAAGGCCCGCGTGAGCGCGAACATCTGGGCCGGGGCGGGCAAGCGCAGCGCGCTCATGCCCAATGCCTGCAACTGCGCACCGATCCGTTCGCTGGCCAGGCGCAGCGCCGCCACGGCATCCTCGTCGCGATCATGGCGCCAGGCCAGGCGGGCCAGGGCGCGGCTATGCGCATCGTAGCCGCCAAAGCTGAGCACATAGGCCTGCACATAGGCCCGCAGCGCGGCGCGCGCGGCTTGCGGCTCCGGCAGGCCCGCCGCTGCCGGCATGGCGGCCAGGCGTTCGGCCAGCATCGTTTCCAGGGCCACCATGGCCGCCTCGCGCTGTTGCTCGATCAAGGCGCGGCCAATCGCCGCGCGGTCGGCAAAGTACTGATAAAGCGAGCCAACCGAGACCCCTGCCAGCGCAGCGATCTGCTCGGTGGTGGGCTCGGGCTGGGCGCGCATCTCGTGTTCGGCGAACAGTTTCGCCGCGGCTTGCAAGATGGCTTGGACGGTATGTTGCGCGCGCTGCTGCGAGGGCTGGCGGCGCTTCGGCGGTTCGGTGGCGGCAGGCATGATGGAATCTGAGGAGAAAGCGAATTGGCTGCGACGCGGCAAGCCGATAGATTGTCGCACGGTGCCCTGAGCACGGGCTAACCGGACAAGTCCCAGACCATGCACGCCACTTCCTCGCCTTCACCCGTTCCGCCTGTTCCACACTTCCCGCCCGCATCGGCGCTGCCGACGCATTCACCCGGCCCGCGCCCCACCCCCGATGTGATCGTGGCCGGCGCCGGCATTGCCGGCCTGTGCGCGGCCGACGCGCTCGCCCGTGCCGGCGCGCGGGTGCGCGTGTTCGAGGCCGCCGGGGATGTCGGCGGCCGCATGCGCAGCGAAACCCTCGGGCCGCATGGTTTCGAGTGCGGTGCACAATTCCTGTCGAGCGGCTACACGGTGCTGCCAGCACTGGCCCGGCGGCTCGGCCTGGACGGAGGACTGCAAGCCGCCAGCGACCTCAACGCGGTGGTACGCCAAGGCCGGCCGCGCCGCGTGCGCGCGCAGAGCCTGCTGGACCCGCTGCGCAGCGGCCTGCTCGGATTGCCAGCCTGGCTGGGCCTGGGGCTGGCGCTAGGCCGCGAAGGCCGCGCGCTGCGCACGCTGCCGCTCGACGACCTTGGCCAATGGGCGCGCTACGATGCGGATTCCGCCAGCGAATGGCTTGGCCAGCGCGGTTGCCGCGAGGCGCTCGCCTATGTCACGGAGCCGCTGTTGCAGGGGTTCTATTTCCTCACGCCCGAGTCGTCCTCCGCCGCGCTGATGCTGATGGCCAGCGGCTTCGGCTGGCGCCGCTGCGCCAACACTTCGCTGGCCGGCGGCATGCAAAGCCTGCCACGCGCGCTGGCGCGCACGTTGCAGGTGGAGACCGGGCGGCGGGTCACGGCGATCCGGCAACAGGACACGGGCGTGGTGGTAAGCGGCGCGGGCTTCGAAGCCATGGCCGACTACGTGGTGTGCGCCCTGCCGGCACCCATTGCCCGGCAAGCCTGGACGGGCGGCGATGCGCTGGAGCGCCGCCTGCTCGCCACGCCTTACAGCCGCACCATCAACCTGTCCTTGCTCACACGGCCGGGGTTTCGTGTGCCGGCGGCTTTGGCGGGCGTCTACGGCGTCTTGGTGCCGCGTGCCGAGCGCCGTTTTGTGGCCGCGCTGGCGCTGGACGCCGGCAAGCACCCGCTAGCGCATCCCGCCGGCGGCCATGGGCAAGTCATCCAGGTCATGCTGGAAGACCGCGCCGCCGCGGATCGGCTGGGCGCGAGCGATGCGCAGATCCTCGCCGGCGTGCTGCCCGAGGTCGAACATTACCTGCCGGGCATCTCGCGGCAATTGCAGGACTGCCTGGTCACGCGCTGGGCGCAGGCGATGCCCACGGTGCCGGTCGGCCGCGCCGCCGACGTGCTGGCGTACCGCAGCCGTGCGCCGGCATCGCGGCAACGGGTCTTCCTGGCGGGGGACTACGTGAATGCGCCCTTCACGGACGCGGCCGCGGCGACCGGCTTGTGGGCCGCGCAGGCCATCATGCGGGCGGTGTTATCCACCGCCCGCGCGGGCTGACGCTGCCATGCCCGCTCAAGCCGCCTTGCGGTGCCGGCGTTCCGGCTTGCATTCGTACTTGGATTCGCGCCGGCCATCTTCATAGGCCACTTCCAGGCGCACCGTAAAGCCCCACAGCCGCGTGACGTGGCGGATCACCTCGTCGAAGTTCTGCGCCAGCGGACGGCGGTCGTTCTGCAGGTGGCGCAAGGTCAGGGAGCGGTCTCCGCCCACATCCACATTGGTGATCTGGATGTTGGGCTCCATGTTCGACAAGTCGTACTGGTTGGCCAGCAACTGGCGGATGTTCCGGTAGCCCTCGTCGTCATGGATGGCAGTCACGCGCAGCTTGCCTTCGCGGTCGTCGTCGAGCACGGAGAACAGCTTGAGCTCGCGGATCACCCGCGGCGACAGGAACTGCAGCAGGAAGCTCTCGTCCTTGAAGTTGCGCATGGCGAAGTCGAGCGTCTTGCGCCAGTCGCTGCCGGCGAATTCCGGCGCCCAGCGATAGTCTTCCTCGGTCGGGTTCTCGCACATCCGGCGCAGGTCCTGGAACATCAGGAAGCCCACGGTGTACGGGTTGAGGCCGCTGTAGTAAGGGCTGTTGTACGGCGGCTGGTAAATCACATTGGTGTGCGCCTGCAGCAGCTCCATCATGAAGGCGTCGTTGACCAGGCCTTCTTCATACAGCTGGTGCAGGATGGTGTAGTGCCAGAACGTGGCCCAGCCTTCGTTCATGACCTTGGTCTGGCGCTGCGGGTAGAAGTACTGCGCGATCTTGCGCACGATGCGCACGATCTCGCGTTGCCACGGCGCCAGCTTGGGCGCGTTCTTCTCGATGAAGTAGAGCAGGTTTTCCTGCGGCTCCGGCGGGAAAGCAGCGTCGCGCTCGAACCCTTCATCGTCTTCCAGCGCGTGCGCGCGGTGCTTGGGCAGGGTGCGCCACAGGTCGTTGACCTGCGTCTGCAGGTAGTTCTCCCGCTCGGTCTGGCGCGCCTGCTCCTCGGCAATGGAGAGCTTCTTGGGCCGCTTGTAGCGGTCCACGCCGTAGTTCTGCAGCGCGTGGCAGGAATCGAGCAGCAGTTCCACTTCCTGCTCGCCGTAACGCTGCTCGCATTCGGCTACATAGTTCTTGGCGAACAGCAGGTAGTCGATGATGGCATCGGCGTTGGTCCAGGTGCGGAACAGGTAGTTGCCTTTGAAGAAGGAGTTGTGGCCGTAGCAGGCGTGCGCGATGGTCAGCGCCTGCATGGGCATGGTGTTCTCCTCCATCAGGTACGCGATGCAGGGATTCGAGTTGATGACGATCTCGTAGGCCAGGCCCATGTGCCCGCGCTGGTAGCTGCGCTCGGACGCGAGAAAATGCTTGCCGTACGACCAATGGCTGTAGCCCACCGGCAGGCCGGACGACGCATAGGCATCGAGCATCTGCTCCGCGGTAATGATCTCAACCTGATTGGGATAGGTGTCCAGACCGAAATCCCCGGCAATGCGTGCGATTTCGCGGTCATAACGCTGGATCAGCTCAAAGGTCCACTCCGAGCCGGTAGAGAGATATGCCATTTACGACCCCCGTTGCGGGTGAAGCTAGGGTTGCCCCTCTACCGCACTGCGGGAGAGGGGAAAACACCTGCCAAAAACCAGGGCGACCTCAGCGGCTGGATGGCCATGCCGCTTTTTTCTGGAACAGGTCATGCAGCACAGGGTAGATCTCGTCCGCACCGATGATGCGCTGCATGGCGAAGTTCTCATGCCGGTCCTTGACCGCCAGATACTCTTCCCACAGGTTCTGCGGCTCCTCCGAAGCCACTTCCACATAGGCGTAGTACTGCACCAGCGGCAGGATGGACTCGCGCAGCAAGCGCCCGCACAACTCCGAATCACCCGCCCAGTTGTCGCCATCCGAGGCCTGGGCGCAATAGATGTTCCACTGGCTGGCGGGATAGCGGTCTTGAATTACCTCGACCATCAGCTTGAGCGCGCTCGATACGACCGTACCACCGGATTCGCGCGAATGGAAGAAATCTTCCTCGTTCACTTCCTTCGCCACCGTGTGATGACGAATGAACACCACGTCGATGCGATCGTAGTTGCGCTTGAGGAAGAGGTACAGGAGCATGAAAAAGCGCTTGGCGAGATCCTTGCGGCTCTCATCCATGGACCCGGACACATCCATCAGGCAGAACATCACCGCCTGTGCCTGCGGGCGCTTTTTCAGCACGCGGTTGTTGTATCGCAGGTCGAGCTTTTCGATAAAGGGCACGCGCTCCACGCAGGCGCGCAGGTGACGCATTTCCTTCATCAGCTCCAGCGCCCGTGCCGAGTAAGGCCCGTCCTGCTCCAGCACCTCGCCATACTCCTGCTCCAGCAACGCGAGCTTTTTCTGGTAAGGACTGGACAAGGCAATGCGGCGCCCGAGCGAGCTTCGCATCGTGCGCAGGATGGACAGGTTGGACGGCGTGCCGTCGATCGAGAAGCCAGCCCGGACCTTGCGGACCTCGGCGATCTTGGCAAGGTGGCGCTTGGCCATGTCCGGCAGCGCCATGTCCTCGAAGAAGAAGTTGAGGAAATCCTCGCGCGACAGGCTGAAGACGAAATCATCCTCGCCTTCACCCGAGTCGCTCGCCTTGGAGCCGCCTCCACCCCCGCCTTGCTGCTGGCGGTCGAAGCTGTCCCCCCGGACAAATTTCTTGTTGCCCGGGTGGATCCACTCCCGCCGGCCGCCCTGGCCGTGGTGAAAAGCTGGCTCGGAGATGTCCTTGACCGGAATGGACACCTGCCCGCTTTGCTCGATGTCCATGATCTTCCGGCCGGACACCGCCTTCGCCACCGCCTGGCGTATCTGTTCGCGGTAGCGCTTGATGAAGCGTTGCTGGTTGACGGCACTCTTGTTGCCGCCGTTCTCGCGCCGATCGATGACCGTGGCCATATGCTTGCCCTCGCTTAGAGGCCTCGTTCAGGCGCCGTTACGATGATTTTCTTACGCGCAAATACCACTCCACAAGTAAGCGGACCTGCTTCGCGGTGTATCCCTTCTCAACCATGCGGTTGACGAAGTTCGCGTGCTTGTCCTGATCCTCGCGAGAGGATTTGGCGTTGAACGAGATCACGGGCAACAGATCTTCGGTGGTGGAGAACATGCGCTTCTCGATCACCATGCGCAACTTCTCGTAGCTGGTCCACGCGGGGTTCTTGCCCGCGTTGTTGGCCCGCGCGCGCAGCACGAAGTTGACGATCTCGTTGCGGAAGTCCTTGGGGTTGGATATCCCCGCGGGCTTCTCGACTTTTTCAAGTTCGTCGTTCAACGCGTTGCGATCGAGAATCTCGCCGGTGTTCGGGTCGCGATATTCCTGGTCCTGGATCCACAGGTCGGCAAACACCACGTAGCGATCGAAGATGTTCTGGCCGTATTCGGAGTACGACTCCAGGTAAGCAGTCTGGATCTCCTTGCCGATGAACTCCACGAACGGTGCGGTCAGGTACTCCTTGATGTACGACCGCAGCTTGGCTTCCTGCTCCGGCGGGAACTGCTCGCGCTCGATCTGTTGCTCGAGCACATAGAGCAGGTGCACCGGATTGGCGGCCACCTCGGTATTGTCGAAGTTGAAGACCTTGGACAAGACCTTGAAGGCGAAACGCGTGGACAAGCCGTTCATGCCTTCGTCGATGCCAGCGTAGTCCCGATACTCCTGGTACGACTTGGCCTTGGGATCGACATCCTTCAGGCTCTCGCCGTCATAGACACGCATCTTGGAGAAGATGTTCGAATTCTCCGGCTCCTTGATGCGGGTGAGCACGGCGAACTGCCCCATCATCTTCAAGGTGTTGGGCGCGCAAGGCGCGGCCGACAGCGAACTGCTGCGCAACAGCTTGTCGTAGATCTTCACCTCCTCCGACACGCGCAGGCAGTACGGCACCTTGACGATGTAGATCCGGTCGAGGAAAGCCTCGTTGTTCTTGTCGGCCTTGAAGGTTGTCCACTCGGCTTCGTTCGAGTGCGCCAGGATGATGCCGTCGAAGGGGATCGCGCCGAAGCCCTCGGTACCCTTGTAGTTGCCTTCCTGGGTGGCGGTCAGCAGCGGGTGCAGCACCTTGATCGGCGCCTTGAACATTTCCACGAACTCAAGCAGCCCGCGGTTGGCCAGGCACAGCCCGCCGGAATACGAGTAAGCGTCCGGATCGTCCTGCGGGAAATCTTCCAGCTTCCTGATATCTACCTTGCCGACCAGCGAGGATATGTCCTGGTTGTTTTCATCGCCCGGCTCCGTCTTGGAAATCGCGATCTGCGACAGCACCGACGGGCGCAGCTTGACCACGCGAAAGCGCGTGATGTCGCCGTTGAACTCATGCAGGCGCTTGACCGCCCACGGCGAGGCGATGGTGTTGAGATAGCGCACCGGGATGCCGTAGTCCTCTTCCAGGATCTTGCCGTCTTCCTCGGGCGAGAACAGCCCGAGCGGCGATTCATGGATAGGCGAGCCCTTCAATGCGTAGATGGGAATCTGCTCCATCAACGCCTTGAGCTTTTCCGCGAGCGAGGACTTGCCACCACCCGGAGGCCCAAGCAGGTAAAGGATCTGCTTGCGCTCCTCGAGCCCTTGCGCGGCATGCTTGAAGAAGGCGACGATCTGCTCGATCGTGTCCTCCATGCCGTAGAACTCGCGGAAGGCCGGATAGACCCTGATGACCTTGTTGAAGAACAGGCGGGACAGCCGAGGATCGTGGTGGGTATCCACCAGTTCGGGCTGACCAATGGCGGCGAGCATGCGCTCGGATGCGGTTGCATAGGCGGAAGGATCCTTCTTGCAGATATCCAGGTACTCCTGGATGCTGTATTCCTCTTCCTTGCGACCTTCGAAGCGTGTGGCGTAGTGGCCGAAAATGTCCATACCTCACTCCCGTCAGAGACCCGTCCGAGGCGAAGGTAGATCTACTACAACTCAAGATTTCGCGGCAGCGCTTGCGGTTCCGCCACCCCGGCTTGGCGGTGCTGCCATGTTGCGAAATCTTTACTTAATCATAGTCAAATAACGGCGAGAGCTGAGAGTCGGTTGACGAACTTTGCAATGATGCAACGAATCAGCTCGGCTCACCGTACTACCACTCCAGGCCCCACTCGCGACGGGCATTTGAACCATGTCTTGTGACACACATTACACCTTTCCGTTATTCCGTGCACACCTGCTTTTGTAACGAAACACGCGCTTTTCCCCTCGCAACCCGCGCTGGGCGGGGCTTTGCGGCCGGCATACTTCCAACGCACTACGACGTTGGCATGAGAGGCTTGCCGCATGGCCCCGCGCACACGCATCACAGCGTGCGTGCCACCAGCTCCTTCATGATTTCGTTGGAGCCGCCATAAATCTTGCTGACCCGCGCGTTCGCATACATGCGCGCGATCGGGTATTCGAGCATATAGCCGTACCCGCCATGCAGCTGCAGGCATTCGTCGATGATTTCGCAGTTCTTCTGCGAGCACCACCACTTGGCCATGGCCGCGGTGGGCGCATCGAGCTCGCCTTTCAGCAAGCGCACCATGCAATCATCCACGAACGTGGCGGCGATGGTTGCCTCGGTCTTGCACTCCGCCAGCTTGAAGCGCGTGTTCTGCATATCGATCAGCGGTTTTCCAAACACCTGCCGCTCGCGCACGTAGTCGGTGGTGAGCTCGATCGCACGCTGCATGCTCGCCACCGCACCAAGCGCGATGATCATGCGCTCCTGCGGCAGTTGCTGCATCAGCTGATAGAAGCCCTTGCCCTCCTCGTCGCCCAGCAGGTTCTCCACCGGCACGCACACGTCGTCGAAGAACAACTCGGCAGTGTCCTGGCCTTTCTGCCCGATTTTTTCCAGAATGCGGCCGCGCCTGAAGCCAGGCTGGTCCCGGGTCTCGACCATGATGAGCGAGACCCCTTTCGTGCCGGCATCGGGATCGGTCTTGGCTACCACGCAAACGAGGTCGGCGTGGTAGCCATTGGTGATGAAGGTTTTTGCACCGTTGATGCGATAGATGTCTCCGTTCTGGGTCTTCTCGCGCACCGCTCGGGTGCGTACCGACTTGAGATCCGAGCCCGCGCCGGGCTCCGACATGGCGATGGCGGCCACCATGGCGCCTGAAGCCATCTGCGGAAGCCATTTGCGCTTCTGCGCCTCGGTACCGTAGTTGAGCAAGTAATGGGCCACGATGCCGCTGTGCACGCCATTGCCCAGGCTGGTGGCGATGGCGCGTGCCATTTCGTTACAGATCACAGCCTCGTGGGCAAAGTTCCCGCCGCCGCCGCCGTACTCCTCGGGAATGCTGGCGCATAGCAGCCCAACCTCGCCGGCGCGGTTCCAGACTTCGCGGTCGATGTAGCCGCGCTCGGCCCAGCGCGCCTCGTTCGGCACCAGCTCGCGCTCCACGAAGCGGCGGACGGTGTCCTGGAACATGACCAGGTCTTCGCTCATCCAGGGCACCTTGCGGGCAGCCATCGCCATGTTCTTGTCGGAATTTCCCATGTTGTTCTCCTTGATGATTGCCGGTGTTGCGGGTGTTGCGCTGCAGCACCACGCAGTGGTTGCCGTGTAGTTGTTCAGTCGGGCCAGCGATAGCGCGGCGGCTGCTTTTCCAGGAAGCGCGAGGCGGCCTCCTTGCGGTACTCGGTGGCGAATGCGATACCCTGGCCGTCCGCCTCCATCTCCAGCATGCTGTGCAGGTCCTGGTTCAGCGAGGCATTGAGCGCCTTCTTGGTCAGCGCAACCGCTACCGGCGAGGCTTCGGTAAAGGCCGAGGCAAGCGCCAGCGCGCGCGCCTGCAGCGCCTCCGGCGCAACGATCTCCATCACGATGCCTTGCTCCAGCGCCGCTGCGGCGCTCAGTTCACGCATCGAGAACATCAGCGCCTTGGCGCGCTGCAGGCCGATCATGCGCGGCAGCGTGTAGAACACGCCGCAATCCGGGATCAGGCCCAGGCGCAGGAAAGGCAGGCCAAAGCGCGCGCGCGGCGTGGCCAGGATGATGTCGGCCACGAGAGCCAGGCTGAAGCCGGCGCCATAGGCCGCGCCGTCTACCGCCGCGATCACGGGACGGTCGAGGTGGATCAGGTCTTCCAGCCAAGGATGGATGGCCGCCAGGCGCTGGCGGCCCTGGTCAGCGCTGATTTCGCCCTGCATCGAGCTGATGTCGCCGCCGGAACAGAAATCCGTGCCCGCGCCGGTCAGGATCAGCGCGCGCACGCTGGTGTCCTGGCGCAACTGGTGCACGACCTCGCCGATCTCGCGGCGCATGGTGCCGTTCAGGGCGTTCTTGCGCTTCGGGAAGTCGAGCGTCAGGGTGGCAACCCCGTCCGCGACGGCGTAGCGAATGGTTTCCATGGCGAGCTCCTCTGGGTGGCCTCGGTGAATAAATGCTGTAGCAGTCATACGATCGGCGCCTCAGTCGAGCTGGATGTTGGCGTCGCGGACGATGCGCGCCCACTTGGGCGTGTCCGTCGCGATCACCGCGGCCAGTTCCTCCGGGGACGAGCCCACCGGCTGCAGCCCCATCGCCGCCAGCTTTTGCGAGATGTCCGGGAGCCGCACGATGCGGGCGATCTCGGTGGAGAGCCGGGCGACCACGTCGCGCGGCGTATTGGCGGGCAGGAACATCGAGAACCAGCCGCTCGGCTCAAACCCGGTGAAGCCGGCCTGTGCGAACGTCGGCACAGAGGGAATCGATTTGTAGCGCTGGCTGCCGGTGATGGCGAGGATCTTGAACTTGCCGCTATTTAGATAGCTGTTGGCCGAGGTCACATCGACGAACGCCGAATCCACCTGCCCGCCCAGCACGTCGCTCATCAGCGGCGCGGCGCCTTTGTATGGAATGTGTGCAAGGTCCACGTGCGCCTGCATCTTGAGCAGCTCGCCATGCAAATGCGACGAGGTGCCGTTGCCGTAGGAGCCGTAGCTGAGCTTGCCGGCCTTGGCCAGGGCCACGAACTCGGCAAGCGTGCTGGCCGGCACCCGGTTGGGCACCACGAACAGGTCGGAGGACCTGGCCAGCAGTGAAACCGGCGCGAAATCGCGGGCCACGTCGTACGGAATGCGCTTGTACAGGCTGGGCGACTGGATCATGGCGGTGATGCCGAGCAGCATCGTGTAGCCGTCGGGCGGCGCCTTGGCCACGATGTCGTTGCCGAGCATGCCGCTGGCGCCGGGCTTGTTGTCAACCACCACCGGCTGGCCCCAGGCCTCGGTCAGGCGCTGGCCGATCATGCGCGCGATGGTATCGGTGCCGCCGCCGGCGGGATACGGCACCACCATGCGGATGGGCCGCGCCGGATAGGTGCCCTGCGCCTGCGCGGGCCGCTGCCATCCGCCCAGCAACGCACCGCCGCCCAGCGCGGCCGCCTGGCCCAGCCAGTTTCGTCTCGATGTCTTCATGATGTCTCCCATCGTTCTCGTGGTTCTCGTTGCTCTGGTTCAGGCCACGCTGCCGGCGGCGGCCGGTTGATCCCCGCCTTGGTCCTGCTCCAGCTCCTGCAGCGCCCGCCACTGGATCTTGCCGGTGGCCGATTTGGGCAAGGCATCGACGAAGCTGACAATGCGCGGCACCTTGTACGCCGCCAGCCGCTCGCGGCACCACGCCATGATCTGCTCGGCGCTGGCCTCGGGCGTGCCGCGCGCGGCCGGCTTGAGTGCCACCACGGCCTTGACGGTCTCGCCGCGGCGCGCGTCGCGCGCGGCGATCACGCAGGCTTCGTGAATGGCGGGATGCCCGTAGAGCAGGTTCTCCACCTCCGCCGGCCAGACCTTGAAGCCGGATGCGTTGATCATGCGTTTGAGCCGGTCGCGCATGAAGAAGTAGCCTTCCTCATCCATGAAGCCGAGGTCGCCAGTGCGCAGGAAGCGCTTGCCATCGATCTCGATGAACGATTCCGCGTCGGCCTGCGGGTTGCGCCAGTAGCCGTGCATCACCTGCGCGCCATGGGTCACGATCTCGCCCAGTTCGCCCCGCGGCAGCTCGGCCAGCGTGTGCGGGTCGATCACGCGCGCGTCCACGCCGAACGTAGCGATGCCCAGGCATTCGCGCTTGGGCCGGTGGCGCGGATTGGACAGGAGGAAGGCGGCGGTCTCGGTCAGTCCGTACGCCTCCACGTAAGGCAGGCCAAAGCGCTCCTGCAGCATGGTGGCCACAGCGTCCGGCATGGCGGCCCCACCGCCGCCCAGGTAGGCAAGGCTGGAGAGGTTGCGCTCGCCGATGCCCGGCTGCGCGAAGAAATCCACCAGCATGGCGGGCGGCGCGCCCCAGGTGGAAACCTGGTAGCGCTCGATCAGGTCTGCTGCCAGCGCGCGATCCCAGCGCGGCAGCAGCACGATGGTGGCACCCAGGTAAAGCGGCGCGTGGATGCCGTTCTGCATGCCCAGCAGATGAAACATCGGCGCGACCGACAAGCACACGCTCTGCGGGCTGGCGCTGCGCCACAGCTGCGAGCCCACCGCCGCGCTCATCAGCGTGCCGTGCGTATGCATGCAGCCCTTGGGATGGCCCGTGGTGCCCGAGGTGTAGGCCAGCATGCACAGTGTGTCGTAGCCGGCCTCATGCGCGCGCGGGGCATGGCCGGCGGCGTCGGCCTGTGTCCAGGTCGCCAGCGTGGCGCCCGCGGGCGCGCAGGCGGGCAGCGGAGCGCGCTCGTAAAGCCAGGCGGGCACGCCGCCGGTGCCGCCGGCCGCCTCGAGCATGTCCCCGTACTGATGCACGATGACATGCGCCAGCCTGGCGCCATGCAGCGGCGCGATCTGCGGATAAAGCTCCGCCGCGACGAAAGCCGCCACCGCGCCGCTGTCCGCAGCCACGTGTTCGAGCTCCCCGGTCAGCCACATCGGGTTGGCTGGCACGACCACCGCCTCGGCGCGCAGGATGGCGTAGTAGGCCACGATGAACTGCGGGCAGTTCTGGCTGAACAGCATCACGCGGTCGCCCGGTGCCACGCCGCAAGCCTGCTGCAGGTAGCCGGCCATGCGCTCGATCTGCGCGTGCAGGCTGGCGTAAGAGATGCCCGTATGGAAATACTGGATCGCGGTCTTGTCCGGATAGCGCCGGGCGGCCACCTCGACGTTGTAGGCCAGGCTGGTGCGCGGCACGCACACCTCGGCGGGCATGCCTGGAGGCCAGTGGGGAGAACGGTAGGCCGGAGCGTGGGTAGCAGAAGCAGCTTGATTCATAAGAAACACAAAGTGGGAAAATTGCCGGCCGCCACCGGCCCGGCATGCATCAAGGCGGCGTTAGTCAAGACGGATGTTCCGGGTGCGGATGACCTTGCCCCAGCGCGCGTAATCGCTGCGCATGGTCTCGGCGAAGGCATCGGGCGTGCTGCCGGCAAGCACCACGCCCATGTCGTTCATGCGCGCGCGCACGGCTGGCATGGCCAGCACGCGGTTGACGTCCGAGGAGAATTTTTCTATCACCGGGCGCGGCGCGGCGGCCGGCAGCAACAGCCCGAACCAGCCCATCGAATCCATGCCCGCGATGCCAGACTCGCGAAAGGTCGGCACGTCTGGCAGTTGCGGCGCGCGCGCGGGGCCGGTCACCGCCAGCGCGCGCAGGCGGCCGGTTGCCGTGTGCGGGCGCGCGCCCATCACCGAGATGATCGCCGCGGGGATCTGCCCGCCGAGCAGGTCGTTCAGTTCCGGCGCCTCGCCCTTGTACGACACGTGGGTCATGTCCAGGCCCGCTGCCTCGTTGAACACTTCGCAGTAGAGATGGCCGCTTGAGCCGGTGCCGTAGGAGCCATAGTTGAACTGCTTTGGCCTGGACTTCACCAGCGCGATGAACTCGGCCAGCGTTGTGGCGGGCACCGAGTTGTGCACCGCGAACACCAGGCTGGTGGTGCCAAGATTGGACACCGGGGCGAAATCGCGCACCGGGTCGAAGGGCGCCTTGGCGTAGAGGCTGGGGGCCTGGACCAGCGTGGTGATGGTAAGCAGCGCGGTATGGCCGTCGGCATCGGCCTTGGCCACGGCGTCGGCGCCGATCATGCCGCTGGCGCCCGGGCGGTTTTCCACCACGATGGGGCGCTGCCACATCTTGCCAAGCGGCTCGGCAATGGCGCGTGCCAGCACATCGGTGGCGCCGCCCGCGGGGTAGGGCACCACCAGCCGCACGGGCTTGGCCGGGAAAGCGCCGGCACGCGCCGGGCTCAGCCCCAGGCCCAGGCCGCCGGCGGCGAGGGCACCGGCTCCGATCTGCTGCAATGCCTTGCGGCGCGTGTGCTGCATCGCTGCTCCTGAGAAAGAGAGAGTTGGGAATTGCCGCGGGCTCAGTCGAGCCGGATATTGAGTTTGCGGATCACGCCGTTCCAGTAAGCCTGGTCGGCGCGCGCCACCTCGGCGAACTCCATCGGCCGGGTTCCTTTGACGATCACGCCAAGGTCGGTCATGCGCTGCCGGATATCGGGCGTGGCCAGGATGGCGTTCACGTCCGCCGACACCTTGTCCACGATCGGCCGGGGCGTGCCGGCCGGGGCAAACAGGCCGAACCAGCCGGGCCCGTCCAGGCCGCTGTAGCCCAGTTCCTGGAAGGTCGGCACCTCGGGCAGCATGGGCGCCCGGGTGTTGCCCACCACCGCCAGCGCGCGCAGGCGGCCGGTGCGCACATGCGGCTTGATGCCCATCACGGAGATGGTGCCCACCGACACCTGGCCGCCCAGCAGGTCGTTGAGCAGCGGCGCCTCGCCTTTGTAGGGGACATGGATCATGTCCAGCCCGGCGGCGCCGGTAAACACTTCCATATAGAGGTGCGCACCGCTGCCGGTACCGTAGGTGCCGTAGGAATACCCTTTCGGCTTGCCCTTTGCCATTTGCACCACCTCGGCGAGGCTGCCCGGCATGGACGAACTGGCGGCCAGCACCAGGTGCGAAGTCGCCAGCTCCGACAGCGCGACCAGGTCGCGCATCGGGTCGAAGGGTGGCTTTGCATACTGGCTGGGCAACTGCACCACGCTGGTCAGCGTGAGCAGCAAGGTGTAGCCATCGGCAGGCGCCTTGGCCACCGCATCGGCACCGATCATGCCGCTGGCGCCCGGGCGGTTTTCCACCACCACCGTGCGCTGCCACTGCTGGCCCAGCGGCGCGGCAATGGCGCGGGCGAGCACGTCGGTGGCGCCGCCCGCCGGATAAGGCACCACCAGCCGCACCGGCTTGGCGGGGTATCCGGTGGGCACGGCGCCTTGCGCGAGCGCGCTGGTGATCCCGGAGATGCTGCCGCCAGCGGCCAACGAGGCCGCGCCAAGCCGTAACAGGGTCCTGCGACGTTCTATCTGCATCCTGCTTCTCCCCTCGTGAACCGCCATGCCGCGCCCTGCGGGTGCGCAGGCCGGCAAGGGATGAGATTGCGCGATGGTGCACTGCGTGGACAATGACCTTTCGGCCCAAAATGATTGGCCGAATCGTTCAGGGAAAAGCCTGCCTTTGGTAAATCCGGATTGTGCTGGGGCGCAGCATCGGATTAACTGGCGCACATAGCCGGCGCAGAACCGGCAGCGGTCCGGCGAGCCCGCCCGTTGCGCTGCACTGCAGCGATGCAGCGGTGCACTGCAGCGAGATGCCGCCCAGGGTAGATCCGGAACAGGACCGGGGAGTCCGTTGAGACGAGGAGACCATGCAAATCGCCGCACTCAGGGCATCCGCACCGCCATCGATGACGGTGCCGCTCAGTTCGCTCCCGCCAGGCACACCGGGCGCAGCTGGCGCGCCAAACACGCGCCAGCAAGAGGCGCCACGCGCCGACGCCGCCCAGCCGCCCACGCGCCACACCATTTCCGTGCTGCAGCTGCACCATATCGTGCAAGGCGCACGCCGCCTTGGCTGCGACATCGACGCCCTGCTGCGCCGCGCCGCCATTTCGCCCGCGCTGCTGCAGTCGCCCAACGCGCGCGTGAGCGAGGGCCAGTTTGCCGCGCTGATGCGCTCGATGCGGCGCGTCACGCGCGACGAGTTCTGGGGCTTGCTCAGCCGGCCCGTGGCGCCGGGCGTGTTCGCCCAGGCCTGCCAGGCGTTGATCCACTGCGCCACGCTGGAAGACGCCATGCGCGCCGGGCTGAACCAGTATCGCCTGCACCTGGCCGATTTCGTGCCGCGGCTGCAACAGCGCGACGGCCGCGCCACCCTGCTCCTGCTGCCTCGCGCGCCCGCCACGGCGTGCCGCCAGTATGCGGAGTCCACCTTCGCCTTCCAGGCATACGGGGTGGCCAACTGGCTGGTGGCGCAACGCATTCCCCTCGCCGGCGTCGACCTGGCCGCCCGCGCGCCCGAACCGGCGCGCGGGCCATCCCGGCTCACCGACACCGAACGGGTGTTCAACACCCAGGTCCGCTATGGCCAGCCGCACACGGCCTTGCATTTCGACGCCAGCTGGCTGCGCTTGCCCGTGGTCCAGGACGCCAGCAGCCTGCGAGCCTTCCTGAACGACACGCCGCGCAACCTGCTCACCCGCTACCGCGATGACTCCTGCCTGGCCGATCGCATCCGGCGCCACCTGCGCAGCCACCTCGATGACGAACTGCCCTCGCTGGAACAAATGGCCGAGACCCTGCGGCTGACGCCGCAAACCCTGCGCCGCCGCCTGCGCGACGAAGGGCGCGGCTACCAGAGCATCAAGGACAGCCTGCGCCGCGACGCGGCCATCGCCTTCCTGGAGCACACGGACCTTGCACTCCAGCAGGTAGCCCTGCGCGTGGGGTTTTCAGAACCCAGCACGTTCCATCGCGCGTTCAAGAAATGGACGGGCGTGGCGCCGGGCGAATACCGGCAGCGGCAGATGATGGAGTCCGCGGCCTGAGTGCCTGGGCGCGGCAGATGAAGATGAAGATCCCGTCGAGTCGGCGGTGAGCGCTCGGGTCGGCGGGATCCGTGTGGCGCAGGGAGATTGCGCCGCTAGTGCGTCGCAACAAATCACAAATCCAGAATCACAAATCCCCTGGCCGGCTTAGCGGAACACCAGCACCGGAATATCGCTATGCGTCAGCACCTTCTGGGTCTCGCTGCCAAGCAGCAGGCCGCTGATGCCACGCCGCCCATGCGACGCCATGAAGATCACGTCGCAGCCCAGTTCCTTCGCCATGCCGATGATGCCCCGATAGGGCGCGGACGCAATGGACGTAGCGCCCGAACACGGCACGCCGGCCAGTGCCGCGGCCGATTCCACCTTGGCCAGCTCCTCGCGCGCCGCGGCCTCGATGCGATGCTCGAAGACCGACTTCTTCTCGTGGCCCGCGTCGCTGGACATCAGGAACGGATACTCCTCGAGGCACATATACGGGGTCAGCTTGGCGCCGGTCGTCCGCGCGAACTCGACGGCGGCCGGGAAAGCCTTTTGCGAGAGTTCCGATCCGTCGATGGGGAGCAGGATATGTTTGAACATGGGATGACCTTTCGATTGGCGGATTTGAAATGGGCTTCAGGAAGCCGAGACCTTGCGCAGGATGACGTAGAGCTGGTCCTTCAGGTGCAGCTTTTCCTTCTTGAGGATCTCGATGGCGGTGCCGTCTGCGGGAACCTTTGCCGCCTCCATGTTCTTGATCTCATGGTCCAGTTCGTTGTGGCGGGTGAACAGCCGCGCAAAGTGGGCGTCCTGGGTCTTGAGGATGGATATCTGATCGCGGAATTCAGGAAACATGGGCCTCACCTTGGATGGGAGTTGGGACGCTGGGGAGTTCAGGGACATTGTGCCGTTAACCGGGCACGCGAGGCTTGATATGGATCATGTCCGGTGGGCTGGGAACCCGGCGAGGGAACCGCTCTTGCCGGATGGCCTTATCCCGGGCCTCGCCATGCCTGATTGCAATTGACCGGCCGTCCATAGCAACAAAAGTTTTCTGGACGTCACGGGAATAGCGCCTGATAGTTCGATCTAAAAAAAGAGCCCAGTCTCGATCCATGGGCAGAAAGATGCACGCGACTCCACAGGACTTGCAAATTATCGGAAATAACCAATAATGAGGAGGTGCCTTGTCTTTCTTCATACCGGGTTCTGACAGCGTTCTTCACCATCGTTGGTCCGGTCAGGTCAGGCTCGATGCTGGTCGTGCTCGCCGTCGACACGAACGCCGCCCGGGGAGAGCGCCATGCGAAGGAACGTACCTAGAGGCAAAGGAGCGCATCATGGCCAAAGATGGCAAGAACGTTTTGAATCCCGATTCGTTCGAGAAGTTTCGCAAACGGGCTCTCGACAAGCCTGAGACACGCCGCGCCTATCTGGCGGAAATGCAGAAGCTCGACGAAGATCCCGATACGCGGTTTGCGGTGGCCGGCCGGGTCGGAAGCATCCTGCGCGCCGCGCGCCAGAAGAGCGGCAAAACACAGGCGCAGCAATCTGCCGACAGCGGCATGCTGCAATCCGAGATCAGTCGGATCGAGAACGGCGGCGGCTCACTCGGGCCCTCGATGGAAACGATCGTGAATTACGCTCACGCGCTAGACATGGAGGTCGTATTGATGCTGAAGCCGCGTGAAGCCAAACTGCCTCTTGAACTGGTCGAGCCTGCCGATGAGTCAGCCGATGAAGCGAAGGCCGTGTCGGATATGAGCAGGGTACGGCTGTGGGGTGTCTTTTGATTGCGCACGCCATGGCGAATTTCTTCGGGCACTGGACGGAGATCGTCATCGAAGGCATGACCTTGCTCAGCGTCATTCTGATCTGGCGTCCCGCCGCGCGCATGACCCGGCGCCTCAGGGGCGCAATGATCGCCAAGGGCATACCGAACGACCTGGGGGTTGTATCCGACAAGGCGCGATACCAGCGCAAGGCGTTTGTAGCCGCCGCACTGTCGTGGGAGCCACGAGACAGCCAGCAGCTGATTTGCGGGCTGCTGCTCGCCATCGTGGTCTCGGCCGTCAAGATTGGCCTGATGCTGTTCGGTTCCTGACGGCTGGCGGCACCAGGCGGTGGAGTGGGGTAGAACCTTGCAAATGCCCCTGCAGTTCTCCAGAGTTTGCTGCCACCCCGCTCCCATGCGTAGGAGCGGGGCCAGGGTTCCGGCGGCCAGAAACGATCTCCGATGCATTCGTGCTCCTTGACTTTGGCGGCGGGCCAAGCCGCCCGCCGGACTCCCGCGGGGGCGCGGGCTGCATGCGTGGAGGCAAGTCCACGCCGAGCACGATGCTATGCGAGCCGGAGTACGTCAGGATTGGGAAATTTCATCTTATGCGCCGCCGTCCGCAGACCGATGGTACGCACCCCGGCTGCTGCACCTGGGCAACGCGTCCGCCGGAACCGGCCTCAGATCAAGCCTTGTTCGCGCAGGGCGGCGATCCGAGCTGCCGACATGCCCAGCACGCCCGAAAGCACCGCCTCGGTATGTTCCCCCAGCCGGGGCGGCGCCGCGTCATACCTGACCGGCGTAGCCGAAAGCCGCAACGGGCTCTTCACCGTGGGACAAACCCCGCCGTCGCTGCGCACCATATCCACCTGCAGTTCACGGTACCTGACCTGCGGATCCTCCAGCACCTGCGCATAGTCGTTGATCGGCCCGCAAGGAATCCCTTCGCGCTCCAGCGCTTGCACCCAATGCGCGGTCGTGCCAGTGCGCATATGGGCTTCGAGCAGCGGCACCAGCACATCGCGATTGACGATGCGCCCGGTGCCGGTGGTGAAGCGTTCGTCCGTGGCAAGGTCCGGGCGCTCCACGCCCCGGCAGTACCCTTGCCATTGCCCGTCGTTGCCAGCGGCCACGATCATGTAGCCATCCGCCGTGGCAAACACGTGGTACGGCACCATGTTCGCATGCGCATTGCCGAAGCGCTGTGGCGTCTTTCCGGTGATCTTCTGCGCCAGGATTGGCGTCGCCCCGATCGCCACCACGGCATCGAGCAGCGCCATATCGATGCGCTGCCCCTCGCCGGTACGCTCGGCATGGCGCAGTGCCGCCAGCACGGCCACGGTGGCATACATGCCGGTGAGCATGTCGACCACGGCCACGCCGACCTTCTGCGGGCCGCCGCCGGGCAGGTCGTCACGCTCGCCGGTGATGCTCATCAGGCCGCCGATGCCCTGGAAGATGAAGTCGTAGCCGGGCTTGTGCGCGCTCGGGCCCTCCTGGCCGTAGCCGGTGATGGAGCAATAGACCAGCGCCGGGTTGATGGCCTTGAGGCTGTCATAGTCCAGGCCATAGCGCTTCAGGTCGCCGACCTTGTAGTTCTCCAGCACGATCTGCGATTTTGCCGCCAGCTCGCGCACGATGGCCTGCCCTTGCGCGCTGGCGATATCCAGCGTGACCGAGCGCTTGCCGCGGTTGGCGCCGGCGTAGTAGCTCGCATCGCGCGAGGGCTTGCCGTCGCCGTCGGGCAGCCAGGGCGGGCCCCAGGAGCGGGTGTCGTCGCCCACGCCGGGGCGCTCGACCTTGATCACCTCGGCGCCGAGGTCGGCCAGGTTCTGGGCGCACCAGGGGCCGGCCAGGATGCGCGAGAGGTCCAGCACACGTACGCCGTCGAGCGCGCTCTTCATGGTTGTTGCCCTTGTTGTCATGCACGGAACTCCGCTACGCCGTTGCTGAGCACGGTGACGTCGCGCGCGGGCACGCGGGCGTCGAACAGCACGCGCCCACCGCCTTCGCGCCACATGCGCACTTCGAGGGTTTCGCCGGGAAATACCGGGCGGGAAAACCGTACATTGAGTTCGAGCAGCTGATCGCCGTCGCCGTTGGCGAAGGTATCGACCAGCGCGCGCGCCGCCACGCCATAGGTGCACAGGCCGTGCAGGATGGGCGCGTCGAAGCCCGCCGCGCGCGCCACTTCCGGATCGGCATGCAACGGGTTGGGATCGGCATTGAGGCGGTACAACAACGCGGCCTGCGGCATGATCGCCTGGCTGCGAACCGCATCCGGCGCGCGGGCCGGTGCTGCCGGCAGCGCTTCGGGCGCGGTATCGCCCTGGCCAAAGCCGCCATCTGCGCGGCAGAAGGTGGTGTGGTTCACGGTGGCCAGTTCGGCGCCGGTGGCTGCATCCACCAGCGTGCGCTCCACGATCACGAGCGCGCCCTTGTCGGCGCCTTTGTCGATGACATGGGTCACCCGTGCACGCGCACGCACGGTGCCGGACACCGGCAGCGGACGGTGCAGGCGCAGGCGCTGCTCGCCGTGGACGATGCGCACCCAGTCGATGCCGCTTGCCGGGTCCTGCATCCAGAAGCCGGGATAGGCCAGCACCACGGCCTGCGTTGGAAAGGCCTTGAGCTGCGCTTCATAGACGTAGCGCAGCTGGCGCGGATCGGTGGGCTGCTCGCCCAGGCCAAGACCCAGCGCGTAGAGGATGGAATCCTTCTCGCCGTAGGTTTGCGTGACCTCCGGAAAGTCCCAGTTCTTGATACGGTTGTAGTCGAGCGGCATAGCGTCAGATCGGGTCCCAGCTGATCACGTCGGGCGAGCGCTCGAGCTTGTAGAAGCTGTTGCGCATGGCGGGGATAGCGATCTCGGCAATGGATTCAGGGGTCCAGCCTTCGCTCATGTGGACCGAGCGCACCGGACGCGGCTGGCTCATCAGCATGATCTCGTTGGCGCGCACGGCAAAGATCTGCGCGTTGACTTCATGCGCGGCATCGCTGGCGAGGAAGGCGGCCATCGGCGCGACCTTGTTGGCTTCCATCTTTTGCAGCTTGGCGACGCGCGCCTTTTCTTCCGGGGTCTCGGAGGGGATCGAGCTGGTCATGCGGCTCCAGGCGAACGGCGCGATGCAGTTCGAGCGCACGTTGAAGCGAGCCATGTCCAGTGCGATCGACTTCGACAGCGCGGCAATGCCAAGCTTGGCGGCCGAGTAGTTGGCCTGGCCCAGGTTGCCGATCAGGCCGGAGGTGGAAGTCATGTGCACGTAGGCGCCGCTCTCCTGGTCCTTGAAGTGGTTGGCGGCGGCGCGGCTGACAAAGAACGTGCCGTTGAGGTGGACGTCGATCACCGAGCGCCATTCTTCCTCGTTCATCTTGAAAAACATGCGGTCGCGCAGGTTGCCGGCGTTGTTCACCACGGCATCGATGCGGCCGAAGTTGTCGATCGCGCATTGCACGATCGCGTTGGCGCCCTGCCAGCTCGATACGCTGTCGGTGTTGGCTACCGCAATGCCGCCGGCGGCGACGATCTCGTCGACAACGCGCTGCGCGGGGCCGGCATCGCCGCCTTCACCTGTGAGCGATACGCCGATGTCGTTGACCACCACCTTGGCGCCGGCCTTGGCCAGTTCCAGCGCAACGCCGCGCCCGATGCCACCACCCGCGCCGGTCACCAGCGCTACCTTGCCTGCCATCACTCCACTCATGTTCATACCCCTGTCTACACCTTTGTTTGCTCGGCGGCCTGGCACGCGCCAGGCCGGGTTTTGGTTGATCTCTTCTGGTTGATCTCTATCTCTTATTCCAGGCGTGCGCCCGAGTCCTTCACGACCTTGCTCCAGCGCGCGATCTCCGCATCGATATGCGCGCCCAGCGCCGCCGGCGTGGAACCCACCGGCTCATAGCCGTTGGCGGCCAGGTTCGCGCGCAGCTCGGGCTGGGTCAATACAGACGCGATCTCCTTGCTGAGCCGCTCGACAATGGCGCCCGGCGTGCCGGCCGGCGCCAGCACCGCGTACCAGCCATTGATGTCGAAGCCGGGCACACCGGCCTCGGACAGCGTGGGCACGTCCGGCGCCAGCGTGGCGCGCCTGGCGCTGGTCACGGCCAGCGCCTTGAGGCGGCCGCTGCGGATATGCGGCATCGAGGTGGAAATGCTGTCGAAGGTCAGCTGCACCTCGCCAGCCAGCATGGCGTTGACCACCTGCGCGCTGCCCTTGTACGGCACGTGGGTCATCTTGACGCCGGCCAGGCTGTCGAACAGCTCGCCGGCCAGGTGGCCCGTGTTGCCGTTGCCCGCGGAGGCAAACGTGAGCTGCCCCGGCGCGGCCTTGGCCGCGGCGATCAACTCAAGCACGGTCCTGGCCTTCAGCGAGGGGCTGCCGGCCAGGATCAGCGGCAGGTTGGCCACCAGCGATACCGGCGCGAAATCCTTGCGGGTGTCATACGGCAGCTTGGGATAGAGGCTGGCATTGATGGCATGCGCGGCCAGCACCAGGATCAGCGTGTTGCCGTCCGGCTTGGCACGCGCAAGTTGTTGCGAGGCGATGGTGCCGCCGGCGCCGGGCCGGTAGTCGAGCACCACGGGCTGGCCCAGCCGCTCTTGCAGCTTGGCCGCCACGGGGCGCGCCAGCAGGTCGGCGCTGCCACCCGGCGGATAAGGAATCAGCAACTGGATCGGCTTGTTGGGCCAGGTGTCGGCCAGCGCCGAAGCGCTCGCGCCCAGCAGCCCCACTGCGAGCGGGGCAATCAGCACGGCCTGTAGCCATGACCTGCGGTGGCGCGCTTTCCGTGTTTCCATGCCTTGCCCTCTCGTTGTGTCGTGCTGTGTTGTGCTGTGGTGTTGCGTGCCGTGCTTCGGGCTCGCCCTCATTGCTGTGGAATGCCGGTGTCCCTCACCACCTTGGCCCAGCGCACGCGCTCCGCGTCGATGAAGCTGGCGAAATGCGCGGGCGTGTCGCCGCCCGGCACGCCGCCGAGATCGGCCAGGCGCGTTTTCACTTCGGGCTCGGCCAGGATGCCGGCCACGGTCTTTTGCAGGCGCGCGACCACCGCGGCCGGCGTGCCCGCCGGCGCCACCAGGCCGAACCACGCGGTCACCTGGAAGTCATCGAGGCCGGCTTCCTTCATGGTGGGCACATCGGGCAACTCCGCCACGCGGGTGGCGCTGGTCACCGCCAGCGCGCGCAGCTTGCCGGACTGGATATGCGGCAGCGAGCTGGGCAGGTTGTCCACCATCATCGTCACCTGCCCGGCAACCAGGTCGGCCACGGCCGGCGCGGCACCCTTGTACGGCACGTGGATGATGTCGATGCCGGTGCGCTTCTTGAACAGCTCGCCGGACAGGTGGACCGATTGCCCGGTCCCCGACGAGGCAAACGAGAGCTTGCCCGGCTGGGACTTGGCCAGCGCCACCAGTTCCGCCACGTTGCGGGCAGGCACCTTGGCGTTGACCACCAGCACATTGGGCACCGAGACCACCATGGTGATCGGCGCGAAGTCCTCGGCACGGTAGGGAAGTTGCTTGTACAGGCCGTAGTTGATGGCATTGGGGCCGATATTGCCCATCATCAGCGTATAGCCGTCTGGCGCGGCCTGGCGCAGCGCCTGCACGCCGACGATGCCGGCGGCGCCGGCACGGTTTTCCACCACCACGGGCTGGCCCAGCAGCTCCGAGAGACGCTTGCCGACCAGCCGCGAAGCGATATCGGTGGTGCCTCCCGGCGCTGCGGGCACGATCAGGCGCACCGGCTTGTCCGGATAGTCGGCCGCGGCAGCGCCGCCCATGGTGGCCAAGGTGGCCACGCCCAGCATGGTGGCCACGCCCGCCAGCCTGCTTGCGCTGTAGCGCCGAACTGTCATGTGTCGTCTCCTTGGTGGCTGCGCGGCGGCCCGGTGGCCCGGCAGCCCCGGTTTTGTGCCGCCTTTGCACGAGGCAAGCCGGTAACCGCCCGCGCAATACGGACGAGCCTGCCTTTATGGTTCTCTTGCCACGCCGAATACGATAAATTGACGGCGGGGACATTGCTATTCACGATTGACAAAAGAGGCCTTTGGCCCAGCGAAACACATGCATTACGACCTGACCGACCTGCGCCTGTTCCTCAACGTCGGCGAAACCGAAAACCTGACCCGCGCCGCCGAGCGCAGCTTCCTTTCCCTGCCCGCCGCCAGCACCCGCATCAAGCAACTGGAAGAGGCCTTCCAGACCCAGTTGCTGATCCGCCAGGTCAAGGGCGTGCGCCTGACGCCCGCGGGCGACGCCCTCTTGCGCCACGCGCGCGAAGTGTTCCGCGAACTGGAGTGCCTGCACTCCGACCTGCGCCCTTACGCCAAAGGCGTCAAAGGCCGCGTGCGCCTGCTGGCCAACACTACCGCCACCAATTCCTTTCTCGCCACCGCGCTGTCGCGCTTCCTGGCGGAGAACCCGGATGTGGATATCGAACTGGAAGAACAACTCTCGCAGGCCATCGTCTCGGCCATCAGCGCCGGCGCCGCGGATCTTGGCATCGTCGCCGGCGAGGTCGCCACCAATGACCTGGAGGTCATGCAGCTCTGCAGCGACGAACTGATCGTGATCGCGCCGGTCAACCACCCGCTGCCGCAATTCACCAGCCTGCACTTTGCCGACCTGCTGGATACCTGCCGCTTCGTGGGCCTGAACCAGTTCAGCGCCATCCAGTCCTTCCTGGACCGCATCGCCAGCGGCATGGGCAAGCGCATCAGCCTGCGCATCCAGCTGGGCAGCTTCGACGCCGTGTGCCGGATGGTGGAGGCAGGCGCGGGCATTGCCATCGTGCCCAATAGCTGCGCGCGGCGTTATGCCAGCCGCAAGGTGCTGCGATTTATTCCGCTTGAGGATGAATGGGCCAAGCGCGATCTGCGCCTGGTGCGCCGGCCAGGGCGGGAGTTGCCGCAGTTTGCGGAGACGTTGATTCAGTATTTGACGGATGCGGCGCGGGAACCGGTTTGAGCGGGACTCACGGCCGGCTTGCAGGTGGCCATTCCGCGAAATGGACGCCAGACCGGATTCGGTCTATATTCGGTCATCCGGTAACTCCCGAATGGCTGCCCCGTGAAACTCTCAAACATCAAGCCGATCAGCTTTCTGAAAAGCGATGCGGCCCGTATCGTCACGGAGCTCAGCGAGACGCGCGAGCCTTTGATCATCACCCAGAATGGCGAGGCTAAACTCGTCGTGCAAGACATTGCCAGCTATGAAGCGCAGCGGCAAACCATCGCGCTATTGAAGATCCTGGCGCTCGGCGAGAAGGAGATCGCGCAGGGCAAGGTGACAACGGCGGCAGACGTCTTTGCTGAACTGGATCGGCTGGACAAAAAAGACGGCGCATGAGGGTAGTCTTTCTCGAATCCGCCAAGCAAGACTTGATCGACCTCAGGCACTATCTGGCCAGATTCAAACCCGAGGGAACCTGGCAGGCCGTCAAGAAGCAGATTCAGCAGAAGGTAGCCTACATTGCCGAGTTTCCTGCATCCGGTACTCGCCCCGACGAGCTGGCAGGCTTCGCGGATGGCTTCAGGCAACATCTGACACATCAGCAGCGAATCATCTACAGGGTCACCCCCGACACCGTCTACATCCACATCATTTGCGGGCACGTCCAGGACTTCGAGGAATTCCTGAGCCGGCGGCTTACGAGGCCATGGTGACTCGGCCCTTTTTGCGCTCGAGGATGCCGTTCAGGCATAGCTGAGGAGCCGGTGCGCTAGCGCCTCACCCGCTCAGAGCGTCAACGTGAGTTTTCCAGTCAGCGCACCTGGCAACAGCGCCGAATCGGTCTGCCGCTCGCCATAAGTATTGCTCGACACCCGCAACTGCCGCTCGCTGGTCAGCGCCTCAAGGTGCTCGCCCAGGAAGCTGTAGATGCTGTCATCAAAGCGCATCGTGCCAAGCGGCGCCTGGATGCGGCCATCTTCCACCCAGAACGTGGCGAAGCGCGTCATGCCGGTCATGCGGGCCGCCGGCGCATCGGACCAGTTGAGGTACCAGAGGTTGCCGATATAGAGGCCCGTGCCGAGCGCCGCGAGCACGTCGTCCTGCGCGAGCTTGCCGGCCGCCATGGCAAGCGACTGCGGCGCCTCACCGGCACTGGCGGAATTGGCAGCCAGATCGTACTCGCGCGCGCTGCGTGGGTAGACCAGGCGGCCAGCTGGCCGCCCCGCTTGCACGAGCGTCACGTCGCTGCGTGGAATGCCTTCGGGGCCGAAGGCCGGAGCCAGCGTGCCGCTTGCGCGTTCGTCCAGGTCGAGCAAGTGGCTAAGCCGGGCGCCGCCATCGTACAGCCGCTGCAGCGGGCTTTCCTTCTGCGCCAGCGCGCGGGCCGAGAAGCCGCCCCAGGAACACATGCCGAGCACTTCATCGAGGGCCGCGGGGGCCAGGTAGGCCCGGTAGTCGCCGGGCGGCAGCACGCGCTGCGGCTTGCCCAGGTGCTCCAGCTGCTGGCGCGCTTGTGCAAAGCGGCTGGCGAACTCGGCGGCGTCCCAGCGCGAGCCCGCGTAGTCGGCCTTCACGGCCTGGCCGTTTTCGTGGAACAGGCTCCAGTCGAAGTGGAAGCCTTGCGCGGCATGCCAGCCGAAAGCGCCGAAGCTGCTGGCGAAGCCACGGTAGAGCGGGCCGGCGGCGTAGATGCCGACCAGGTCGAGCCCATGCGCGGCTTCTTCGATCTGCGCGAGCACTTCGGCGGTGTCCGGCGGCGCGGCCGCATCGGCCAGCGTGCGCTGCCAGGGCTCGCGCTCCAGCATCAGGTAGGGGTCCGGCTGCAATTGGCCGATGGCCTCGCGCAACCGCAGCAAGCCGTCTGCGAGGCGCTGCCGATCGGTCGCGGGATCGCCCGACAGCGCGACGCCGATATTGGCGTGGCGCTCGTCGCGGATCAGCTGGAGCCGGGCCGTGGCCTGCCGCACTTGTCCGGCCTGGCGCACCCTCGCGCGGTTGAAGCGGATGAACTCCGACTCCTCCGCGCTGTACCACAGCGTGAAGGCCTCACCCTCGCCCAGCGCCTTACGCACATCATCGGCCAGCGCCGCAAACAACGACTGCGCATCCGCCATCACGCGGCACCTCCAAAGACTTCCACTTGCTTGAACACGCAGGCCGGCGAAGCATGCCCGACGCGCACCACCTGGTTGGGCTCGCCCTTGCCGCAGTACGGCGTGCCGTGCACCTCGAAGGTACTGGCATCGCCAACCGCAGCCAGGCTGCGCCAGAAATTCGCGGAAACGCCGCGATAGTTCGGGTTCTTGACCACCCCCTTGAGCTCGCCGTCCTCGATCAGGCGCCCCCATTCGCAGCCGAACTGGAACTTGTTGCGCGCATCGTCGATGGACCACGAACGGTTGGACGACATCAGGATGCCGCGTTCAATGCCGCCGACCAGTTGCGCCATGGTGCGGTCGCCCGGCTCCAGGTTGAGGTTGGCCATGCGATCGATGGGCGGGCGGTTCCAGTTGCAGGCCCGGCTGTTTGCCACGCCCGGCAGCCCGCTGCGCCATTGCGACAGCGCGCCGCCCAGCGGGCGCAGCAGCAGCCCGTCCCGGATCAGGAATGCCTTCTGCGCGGGCTGGCCTTCGTCATCGTGGCCGTAGCTGGCCAGTTCCTCGGGGATGCCCGGGTCGAAGCTGATATTGAGCAGGTCCGAGCCGTACTGGTAGCGGCCGAAGTCCTCCAGCCCGATAAAGCTGGTGCCCGCGTAATTGCGCTCGTCGCCGAGGATGCGATCCAGTTCCAGCGGATGGCCGATGGATTCGTGGATCTGCAGCATCATCTGGTCCGGCATCAGCAGCAGGTCGGTAGGGCCGCTCGGCGCGTTGGGCGCCAGCAGCAACTGCAAGGCTTCGTCCGCCACCCGCGATGCGGCGCCGGCAAAGCCGAGCCGCGCAATGACCTCCGCCCCGCCCTGCTGGCCGCTGCCGAAGCCGCCGAAGCTGCGGGTCTGGCTGTCGCTGCCGTCGAAGGCGGTCACGCTGATGCCGGGATAGACGAAGCGCAGCGCCTGCCATTGTTCGGCGCCTGCGCTATTCAGGTAGAGCTGCTCGTGGCGCTGGTGATCGAGATAAACCAGCCAGTTCACCAGCCGCGGATCGGCGGGCACGCTGGCGGACACCGCCGCCAGCAGGGCGAAGCGCTCGGCCAGCCCGGGGAACGCGCCATGCAGGCCAGGGGATTCGTAGCGGGCCTGGCCTTGCGGCGGCTCCAGCCCACGCAGGTCGACCAGGCCACGCCCGGCGATCCGCCGGGCGAGTGCTTCGGCGCTGTCGAGCGCGCGCTGCAATCCGGCCACGCTGAGATCGCTGGTGGCGGCGTAGGCCTCCACGCCATCCACGCGCACGCTGAGCATGGCGCCCATGTCCTGCATGAAGGATGGCGGCTCGGCGATGCCGCGCCGCATCATGCAGTGCTCGCCGGTCTGGCGGACGAGACGCAACGAGTGAAACCCGGCGCGGGTGGTGAGCGCTGCGAAGTGCTGTCTGGCGCGTTCGAACAAAGGGGGCTCCTGCCACGGTTGCGGACGAGTCAACCTGACGCGGTTGCGTTCACACGCAAGCAGCAATGACCCATGAACTGTAAATCTTACTACCTTTGCACTTTATCGATGCCAGCAGCAGCTTCTCGAACGCTCTTCGGAAGCCGCCAGCCACGGTAGATCCGAGCCAGACAATGTCCGATCGCGATGCAGAAAATTCCCAACCGCATTCAGAAATATCTGGTTTTTCCGCTCTGGCAACTTTTAATGGACAAGGAGTGATAGAGTTTCACCGTCGTTACTCACGATTTATCTCGAATAGCGATCAAATATGCGACTGATTTACGGATTGATCCGCTCAGCTTCGCACTAGAACTCCCGGTAGATTTCAGACTCGGCGGAAAATAATAATTGCAAGTTAAAAGTAACACCTATCGTATTCCATTAGGTGTTGGCGGAGCTTTGCCCTCGATTGGCTTCGCTTGTTGGCGAGGCACAGAGGCCGATGGGAGGATCCACCCTCCCATCGTTACCGGAGATAGCCTTGAATTTAATAAAAGATTTCATCAGGAGCATTAAGGACATGCGCGGTTGCGACGTGAACTCTGGCGCCTACCTTTTTAATCTTGTGCACTTGGCCGTCATTATTCCGCTCATAATATTAATTTCCTTCTCTCTGATCAAAGAGTATTTTTTCAGCTAATCTCGAGACCACGTTTGGATCGGCGATCCATCTTGGGGAAATCGGCGTCTATCCAGGGACCAATTCCTCAATATGTGGCAAACACGGGACGATGAGATTCTAAAGGGGAGACTGCTTATAGTTCAGCCTATTAACGGAACCCCCTTGAAATCAGGTTCATTTGGCGAGCCTAATCCGCACACCCTCCCGGTGGCATTGCAGACTCAGCGGGCGCTCTAGAGGAACTGGTCCTGCGCTGCGCAAGGGGAACATAGCTGGGAAGGCATAGGAGCGCGGAGGCAGCACAAATGCAGTAGGATTTGCTGCTCATTGGGTCCACCGTCGGCCGCTCCCGCGAACTCGATCCGGTCAGCTCGTCCTCAACCGCTCCCGGAGCCAACGTTGTTCGATCGAGCCAGGCAGGATTGGCAGCCAGAATTGAGTAGTGTCTGAATATGAGGGCTGAAAAATTCCCAATTGGGGAAGAGCCACACGCTGCCTTCTCCCTCGGGACAGACTGCCCCCCGCCATTAGTCTGCCTTCACCCCCGCTGCCTTGATGATCGGCGACCATTTCTCGATCTCGGCCTTCAGCCAGGTGCGCAGCCCTTCCGGCGTCTGCTTCTCCTCCGGCACGATCTCGGCGCCCAGGTCCGCCAGCCGCGCCGCTACCGCCGGATCCTTCAACGCGGTGCGCAAGGCGCCGTTGAGCCGGTCGATGACCGCCGGCGGCGTGCCATGCGGGGCATAGATGCCGTGCCAGACCTTGACCTCGAAGCCCTTGAGCCCACTCTCGGCTAGCGTGGCGGTGTCAGGCAAGGCCTTGATGCGCGTGGTGGTGGTGACGCCGTAGAGCTTGACCTTGTCGGCCTTGATATGCGGCAGGGTCTGGGTGGTCTGGTCGCACAGGATATCGACCTGGCTGCCCAGCAGGGCGGTCATCGCGGGCGCGGTGCCCTGGTAGGGAATGGCGGTCAGCTCCACGCCGATGGCTTTCTGGAACAGCATGCCGCACAGCTGCGAGACCGCGCCCAGCCCGGCGTTGGCCAGGTTGACCTTGCCCTGGTTCTGGCGGATGTAGGCAATCAGCTCGGGCAATGTCCTGGCTGGCAGGTCATGACGGCCGAGCAGGGTCATGGGCACGTCGGCCACCTGGCCGACAAAGCTGAAATCCGTCAGCGGCTTGTAGGGGAGCTTGCTGTACAGCGCCGGCGCGGTGGCCATGCCGTTGTGGTGGATCAGGATGGTGTAGCCGTCCGGCGCGGCCTTGGCCACGTAGGCGGCGGAGACGGTGCCGCCGGCGCCAAGCCGGTTTTCCACCACCACGCTCTGGCCCAGGGACTTGGACATGGCCGCGGCCATGGTGCGCGCCACCACGTCGGTGGGGCCGCCCGCGGCAAAGGGGACCACCATGGTGAGCGGCTTGGCGGGGTAGGCATCGGCGGCGCGCGCCGGGGCAGGCGCGGTGAGGGCTGCCGCCACGCCCAGCGCGGCGAGCGCCATCCAGCGCCATGGTGCCTGGGCCCGGTTCATCCGCGCTGCGTGTTCGCTGCCGACCCGCCCGTGCCGCTGCTGTTTGCTGCCTGCCATGTCTTTTGTCTCCATCGTGGTGGATTGGCCGGGCCATGCCGGCCGGGGCTCGCCTGCGTCGGCCCGTGCGGGCGCGCGGCGCGTTATGGTTTCCGGCAAGCGTGGCGATAAAGCGACGCATATGCAATACGGATTTCCCTAAGGGTGGGCAAGGCCGGCCAGAAGCCGCCAGGCGCCGGCGAGTGCGCGCGGCGCCGCCCAAACCCGTGCCTTGCCCGCCCGGCCTGCTTCCGGGGGCGCTAAGCCGCTCTTTCGCAAATCCGAATTACCGCACGGCAGGCCCTCGGGAATAATGGCCGCAAGCTAAATCCCATAACATCCAGATAAGTCCATACCGGGGCCCCTTTTCATGTTCGCAGAACAATCGCACGACCAGCCGTATCCCGACATCCGCGAAGCCGTGCGTGCCCTGTGCACCGGCTTCGATTCCGCCTACTGGCAACGCGTGGAAGAGCAGAACGCCTTCCCGGAAGAGTTCGTGCAGGCGCTGACCAAGGCCGGCTGGCTGTCCGCCCTGATCCCGGAGGAGTACGGCGGCTCGGGCCTGCCGCTGACCGCCGCGTCCGTCATCATGGAGGAGATCAACCGCACCGGCGGCAACTCCGGCGCCTGCCACGGCCAGATGTATGTGATGGGCTGCCTGCTGCGCCACGGCTCGGCCGAGCAAAAGCAGCGCTGGCTGCCGGGCATTGCCTCGGGCGAGCTGCGCATGCAGTCGATGGCGGTGACCGAGCCCACCACCGGCACCGATACCACCAAGCTCAAGACCACCGCCGTGAAGAAGGGCGACCGCTACGTCATCAACGGCCAGAAGGTGTGGATCTCGCGTGTGCAGCACTCGGACCTGATGCTGCTGCTGGCGCGCACCACGCCGCTGGACCAGGTCAAGCGCAAGTCGGAGGGGCTGTCGGTGTTCGTGGTGGATCTGCGCGAGGCCATCGGCAAGGGCCTGACGGTGCGGCCGATCCGCAATATGGTCAACCACGAGACCAACGAACTGTTCTTCGACAACCTGGAGATCCCCGCCGAGAACCTGATCGGCGAGGAAGGCAAGGGCCTCAAGTACATCCTGGACGGCCTGAACGCCGAGCGCATCCTGATCGCCTCCGAGTGCGTCGGCGACGGCTACTGGTTTATCGAGCGCGCCAGCAGCTATGCGCGCGAGCGCATCGTGTTCGACCGCCCGATCGGCCAGAACCAGGGCATCCAGTTCCCCATCGCGCGTGCCTATGTGAACGTGGAAGCGGCCAGCCTGATGCGCTACAAGGCCGCCGCGCTGTTCGACGCCGGCAAGCCCTGCGGCAAGGAAGCCAACATCTCCAAGCTGCTCGCCGCCGATGCGTCGTGGGAAGCGGCCAACGTCTGCCTGCAGACCCACGGCGGCTTCGGCTTTGCCGCCGAATACGACATCGAGCGCAAGTTCCGCGAGACGCGCCTGTATCAGGTCGCGCCGATCTCCACCAACCTGATCCTGTCGTATGTGGCCGAGCACGTGCTCGAGCTGCCGCGTTCGTTCTGAGGGCCGCCGCCATGCTTGCTACGCACCGGGGCATCCGCCCGCTCGATGGCATCCGCGTCGTCTCCCTCGAACACGCCGTGGCCGCGCCGTTCGCCACCCGCCAGCTGGCCGACCTGGGCGCCCGCGTGGTCAAGGTGGAGCGCCCCGGCGTGGGCGATTTCGCGCGTGGCTACGATGAGACCGTCCATGGCCAGGCCTCGCACTTCGTCTGGCTCAACCGCGGCAAGGAGAGCCTGACGCTCGACCTCAAGCAAGACGAGGCGCAAGCCGTGCTGCACCGCCTGCTGGCCGATGCGGACGTGCTGGTGCAGAACCTGGCACCCGGCGCGGCTGCGCGCATGGGGCTGGATTTCGACACGCTGCACCCGCGCTACGGCAAGCTCATCGTCTGCGATATTTCGGGCTACGGAGACGCCGGCCCCTATCGCGACAAGAAAGCGTACGACCTGCTGATCCAGGCGGCCGCCGGCCTGATCGGCATCACCGGCAGCGCGGATGAACCATCGCGCGCGGGCATTTCCATCGCCGACATCGCGGCCGGCATGTACGCCTATAGCGGCATCCTCTCCGCGCTGCTGCAGCGCGGGCGCACCGGCCAGGGCCTGCGCGTGGAGGTGACCATGCTGGAGGCACTGACCGAGTGGATGAACTACGCGCTGTACTTCGGCCACTACGGCGGCAAGGCGCCAGCACGATTTGGCGCATCGCACCCGGCCATCGCGCCGTATGGCGTGCACCGTACCGGCGACGGCGGCAGCGTGATCTTCGGCCTGCAGAACGAGCGTGAATGGCAGGCCTTCTGCAACAAGGTGCTGGCGCAGCCGGAGCTGCTCAAGGATGAGCGCTTCGCCTCCAACTCGGGGCGCGTCAAGAACCGCACCGAGCTGACCGCGTTGATCGAAGCGCGTTTCGCGCCGATGACGGTGACGCAGGTCGAAGCACTGCTGGACGACGCGCAGATCGCCAACGCGCCCATGAACGATATCGAGGCCGTGTGGAGCCACCCGCAACTGGCCGCGCGCGGGCGCTGGCGCGAAGTGGCCAGCCCCGGCGGCCCCATCGGGGCGTTGCTGCCGCCGGCCAACCTGTCGGGCGTGGAACCGGTGATGGGCGACGTCCCGGCGCTGGGCGCGCATAGCGCGGCCATCCTGGCAGAGCTGGGTTACGGCGCGGACGAGATTGCCAGGATGACGGACAGCAAGACGATTTGAACGACGGCACGAAGCCGTGACGCCAACGCGCAGCCTCGCGCAGGCGTGGCTCCCCTCTCCCGCTTGCGGGAGAGGGGTTGGGGGAGAGGGCAGGCATGTGCAAGAGCGAGGCGTGTCACCTTGCGCGAGCGCCCGCCCTCTCCCCCGGCCCCTCCCACTGGCGTGGGAGAGGGGAGGAACAGCACGACAAACAACCCCAGAACCCCGCCCGGAGCCGGCATGAGCCAAGCCACTGACCACACCTACCCTACCCGCCAGCTGTGCGATTTCCTGGCCCGCTTCACGCTGGCCGACGTGCCCGCCGACGTTGTTGCGCGCACCAAGGACCTGTTCCTCGACTGGATTGCCTCCGCCATCGCGGGCAAGGATGCACCGGCGGTGCGCAAGCTGCAGGAGTTCGTCGCCGCAATGGGCCCGCAGCAGGGCCCGGCCGAGGTGCTGGTGGATCGCCGCCGCACCTCGCCATACTTTGCCGCCCTGATCAATGGCGCCTCCTCCCACGTGGTGGAGCAGGACGACGTGCATAACGGCTCGGTGCTGCACCCGGCCGCCGTGGTGTTCCCCGCCGTGATCGCTGCCGCGCAGGCCGAAGGCAAAAGCGGTGCCGAGGTACTGCTGGCTTCCATCGCCGGCTACGAGGCAGGCATCCGTATCGGCGAATTCATGGGCCGCTCGCACTATCGCGTGTTCCACACCACAGGCACCGTCGGCACGCTGGCGGCAGCCGCCGCTGTCGCCAAGCTGTATGGCATGGACGCAGAAGGCATCAACCAGGCGCTCGGCTCGGCCGGCACGCAGGCCGCCGGCCTGTGGGAATTCCTGCGCGACGCGGCGGACTCCAAGCAACTGCACACCGCCAAGGCAGCTGCCGACGGCCTGATGTCCGCCTGGATCGCACGCGCTGGCTTTACCGGTGCGAAGCGCATCCTGGAAGGCCCGCAGGGCATGGCCGCCGGCATGTCCAGCGACGCCAATCCCGCCGCCCTGACCGACGGCTTGGGCGAGCGCTGGGCCACCGCCGAGACTTCGTTCAAGTTCTTCGCCTCGTGCCGCCACACGCACCCGGCGGCCGATGCGCTCAAGGACCTGATGCTGCGCGAGAAGATCAGCGCGGACCAGATCGGCAACGTGACCGCGCACGTGCACCAGGGCGCCATCGACGTGCTCGGCCCCGTGACCGACCCCAAGACCATCCACCAGGCCAAGTTCTCCATGGGCACCGTGCTGGGCCTGGTCGCCGTGCATGCGCACGCCGGCCTGGGCGAGTTCGAGGACCATGCGCTGCAAGACGCGAAGGTGGCCACCTTCCGCGACAAGGTAGAGATGGAACTGGACGACGAGATCAATGCCGCGTATCCGCGCCAGTGGATCGGCCGCGTCACGGTCAAGACCACCGACGGCCGCACGCTGGCGGGCCGCGTGGACGTGCCCAAGGGCGATCCGGGCAATACCTTGTCGCGCCCGGAGCTGGAGGCCAAGGCGCTGCAACTGGGCGCGTTCCGCCGCGGCGCGAGCGAGGCCGAGATGCGCACCATCATTGCCCGCGTGTGGGCGCTGGAGAAGCAGCCGAACGTCAACGACTGGCTGCCCACCGCCTGATCACATGGCCAATCCTACCGAGACTCGCTTCATGTCCGCCGTCACCACCGCCATGACCTATCTGTTCGTGCCGGGCGACCGGCCCGAACGCTTCGACAAAGCCGCTGCCGCCGCGCCCGATGCGCTGATCCTCGATCTCGAAGACGCCGTGCATCCGGACGCCAAGCCGGCCGCGCGCACGGCCATTGCCGCGTGGCTGCTGGGGCGCGGTGCGCAGGCGCAGGCCTATGTGCGCATCAACGATGCCAGCTCGCCGGCCTTTGCCACCGACATGGCATGGCTGCGCGCCTTGCCGCCCGGCGCACCGCTGGCCGGCTTGCTGGTGCCCAAGGCAGAAGACCCGGCCGCGCTGGGCGAGATCGCCCAGGCGCTAGCGCAGGTCAACCCGCAGGGCCGCCTGGTAGCGATCATCGAGAGCGCGTGCGGCCTGCACGGCATCGATGCGGTTGCCACCGCGCAAGGCGTGTCGCGGCTGGCCTTTGGCTCGCTGGACTTCGCCGTGGACCTGGGTTGCGCCCATACCCGCGAGGCGTTGCTGATGGCGCGCTCGCGCATTGTGCTGGCTTCGCGCGTGGCCGGCCTGCCGCCGCCCGTGGATGGCGTCACCACCGCGCTGAAGGACGAAGCCGTGCTGGCCGATGACGTGGCGCACGCGCGCGCCCTCGGCTTTGCCGCCAAGCTGTGCATTCATCCGGCCCAGCTTGCCGCGGTGCGCGCCGGCTTCCTGCCCACGGCCGAGCAACTGGACTGGGCACGGCGCGTGCTGGACGCCACCGCCAGCGGCAGCCACGCCGTGCAGGTCGACGGCAAGATGGTCGACCGCCCCGTCATCGAACAGGCCCGGCGCATGCTCGCGCTGGCAGGCTAACCGGCGCCGAACCCGCAAATCCCCCGCCATGACCCAACTCGAAACCTTGCGTACCTGGATCGGCCGCAGTGAAAGCCGCACCGAGACCCTCTCCCCGGAACCCGTGATCGGCCTCGCGGCCACGCTCGACCTCGACGGCGACGCGCTGGTGCGCGGCCCGCTGCCGCCGCTGTGGCACTGGCTCTACTTCCTGCCGCGCGCCCCGCAGCGCGAGCTTGGCCAGGACGGCCACCCGGCGCTGGGCGGCTTCATGCCGCCGGTGCCGCTGCCGCGCCGCATGTGGGCCGGCGGCGAGCTGGATTTCCACAAGCCGCTGCGCGTGGGCGATACGGTGACGCGCACATCCACCATCCGCAATGTCGAGCACAAGAGCGGGCGCAGCGGAGAGCTGTGGTTTGTCACTGTGGAACATGTGCTCACCGTCAAGGGCGAGGTCGCGCTGACCGAGCGCCAAGACCTGGTCTATCGCGCCATGCCGGAGCCTGGCCAGCCACTGCCCGCGCGGCCGCGCCTGGCGCACCAGGCGCAATGGCAGCGCCAGTTGCGCGCCGACCCGGCGATGCTGTTCCGTTTCTCCGCGCTCACCTTCAATGGCCACCGCATCCACTACGACCACGACTACGTGCGCGACGTGGAAGGCTACCCCGGCCTGGTCGTGCACGGCCCGCTGCAGGCGATGCTCACGCTGGACCTGCTGGCGCGCGAGATGCCCGGCGCCACAGTGCGCCGTTTCGGCTTCCGCGGGCTGGCGCCGATGTTCGATCACGACACGCTGGCGGTGGGCGGCACGGCCGATGCCAGCACGCCGGGCAAGGTCACCTTGTGGACCGGCGACGATGCCGGGGGCCAGGCGATGGACGCATGGGCCGTGGTGGAGCACTGACCCGCGCAAGGACAGCAACAACGACAACGACAACGACAACATCGGGATCGAAGGGAACGACAACAAGAGGAGACTTCCGATGCATGCAGTCCGCAAGCCATGGCGCGCAGCTGGCGCCGTAATCGTTCTAGGCTGCGCCACGCTGGCCCAGGCGCAGCCCGCTCCCACCTATCCCACCCGCCCGGTAACGCTGATCGTGCCCTATGCGCCGGGCGGCACCACCGATGTGGTAGTCCGTCAGTTTGCCGCGGCCTTGCAGAAATCCCTCGGCCAGACCGTGGTGGTGGACAACAAGCCTGGCGTGGCCGGCACCATGGGCGCGCTTGCCCTGCGGCAAGCGAAACCCGACGGCTACACGCTGTCGATGATGCCGGTCACCGTGTTCCGTCAGCCCTTCATCCAGAAGACCGCCTTTGACCCGGCGCGGGATTTCACCTACCTGTCGCGCATCACGGGCTACACCTTCGGCGTAGTGGTGCCGGCCAATTCCCCGTGGAAGAACTGGAGCGATTTCCTGCGCGATGCGCGCGCCAGGCCGGGCACCGTGAGCTATGGCTCGCCGGGCCAGTACAGCTCGCCGCACATCACCATGATCGAGCTGGTGACCAAAGAGAACCTCACCGTCAACCACGTGCCCTTCAAGGGCGATGCCGACTGCCTGAACTCGCTGATGGGCAACCATGTGCAGCTCTGCGCCGCCGGCAGCGCAGCCGGCACGCTGGTCGATGCGGGCAAGTTGCGCTGGCTGAATCTATGGACGGCGCAGCGCTCCCCGCGCTGGCCCGACGCGCCCACGCTGCGCGAGCTCGGCTACGACATCGTCTCGAACTCGCCCTACGGCGTGGCCGGGCCAAAGGGCATGGACCCCAAGGTGGTCAACATCCTGCAGGCCGCGCTGCGGCGCGCCGCGGAAGATCCCCAGCATCTGGCCGCGCTCAAGCAGCAGGACCAGGACCTGATGTACCTGGACAGCGCCGGCTACACCCGCTTTGCCCTGCAGCAGATTGCACAGGAGAAGGCGCTGGTGGAGCGGCTGGGCATCAAGGCGGATTGACTTGCACCTGCACCCGCGCTGCGCCAGGCCATGGCGCGGCGCGGCTTCTTCTGCTGGCGCGCTGCTTCGCGCCACCAACCCCGATACCGACCGATGACCATCAAGCCATCCACAGCGAACCCCGAAACGACCAGCTTCGACCCGCGCGGCCACCGCATGTGCGAACAGCGTTATTTCGAAGATTTTGTACCCGGTGAACGCTTTGTGCTGCCCTCGCGCACCATGACCGAGGCGCTGTTCGCCGCCTTCCAGCTGGCGAGCGGCGACAACCACCCGGTGCATTACGACGCAGAGTACTGCCGCGCCCACGGCATGCCGCACATGCTGGCGCACGGCTACCAGGTGCTGATCCAGACGGCGGCGGGCGCCGGCCTGTTCCCGCATATGGTGGAGGAATCGCTGAAGGGGTTTCTCGACCAGAGCAGCCGCTTCCTGCATCCGGTCTATGTGGGCGATACGCTGTACAGCGCGCTGGAAGTCAGCGAGCTCGCGCCGAACCGCACCACCGGCGTGCTGACCTTGCGCTCGACGGTGCATAACCAGCACGGCGTGCTGGTGCTCGACGGCTTGCAGCGGTACCTGCTGCGCAAGCGCGCACCGGACGCCTGAACGGCGCTGCGCGCAAACGCATAAGCCGCGCTCCCCTCTGCCACAAGTTGGCGAGGGGAGCCATCCGGCCTCAATCCACCTGGATATTCGCCGTCTTCACCACCCCACCCCACAGCTTCAGTTCGCGCTGGATGCGGTCGGCCAGCGGCTTTGGCCCGGTGATATCAAGGTCGTAGCCGCCCTGCGTCATGCGCTGCTGGAAGGCAGGATCGTCGCCGATCGATTTCTGCGCCTTGACCAGCTTGTCCACCACATCGGCGGGCAGTTTCTGCGGGCCGATCAGCGCGTACCAGCCGGTCAGGTCATAGTTCTTCATGCCGGACTCGATCATGGTCGGCACGGTCGGCAGCGCCGCGTTGCGCGTCTTCGACGTCACCGCCAGCGCGCGCACCTTGCCTCCCTGGATATGGCCGATGGCGGTGCCGGTGATGTCGAACATGAAGGTCACCTTGCCGCCGATCACATCGGCCATCGCCGGCGAGTTGCCCTTGTACGGCACGTGCAGCATCTTCACCCCGCCCATCTGCGCGAGCAGCTCGGCGGACAGATGGTTGGACGCGCCCACGCCGGCCGAGCCGAAGCTGACGCCTTCCGGATGCTTGCGCGCGTACTCGACTAGCTCGGTGACGTTCTTGGCGGGGAAATCCTTGTTGATCAGCAGCACGTTGGTGTAATCGGTGATCAGGCCGACATAGGTGAAATCCTTGGTGGGATTGAAATTCACCGACTTCTGGATCAGCGGCGTCATGGTCATGGTGGGGCTGGCCACGAAGTACAGCGTGTAGCCGTCCGGCGTTGCCTTTGCCGTCAGGTCCGCGGCAATGGCGCCGCTGGCGCCGGCGCGGTTGTCCACCACCACCGGCTGCTTGAGCGTGCGGCCCAGGTAGTCGGCGTAGATGCGCGCGGCGGTATCGACCGGGCCGCCCGGGGCGTAGCCCACAATCAGCTTCACCGGGCGCGCCGGATAGTTGTCCGCCATTGCGGTGCCTTGCACCAAGGCCAGCAGCATGCCGGCCATCATCCATCGTTTCATCTGTCTCCTCCTTATTGTGCGTCTTGTGCGGGGCGCTGGCTGCGAGAACGCTTCGGCCCGCGGCGAAGCGCTGGTGGGCGGCGTGCTCATCGAATCAGCCGCCGCCGGGGTCATGCCGCTACGGCAGTGCCGTCCAGCATGGCGCGCAGCGGCTGCTTCAAGAGCTTGCCGCTGGCGGTGGTGGGAATGGTCTCGATCACGCGGATCTGCGCGGGCCGCTTGTACGGCGCCAGGCTGTCCCGCAGGTAGGCCTCCAGGGCGGCGGTGTCCAGCTTCGCGCCCGGCTGCGTTTCGATAAAAGCCACGACTTCTTCGTTGCCATCGGCAGCAGCGCGCCCGACCACGGCGGACTGGCGCACGCCGGGGAAGGCGTTGATGACGGACTCCACCTCGATCGGGTAGACGTTGAAGCCCGAGCGAATAATCAGGTCCTTGGAGCGGCCCACGATAAATAGTGCGCCGTCTTCGCCCAGGAAGCCGAGATCCCCGGTATTGAGCCAGCCGCCCGGCAACAGCGCCTCGGCCGTCTGCTCCGCGTTGCGGAAGTAGCCGCGCATCACACCCGGGCCGCGCACGCGGATCTGGCCACGCTCGCCGGCGGGCATCGGCTCGCCCTGTTCGTTGGTGATGCTGATCTCCACGCCTTCGACGATGTAGCCGGCGGAGCAATCGGCGCGCGGCGCATCCATGCGGGTGATGAACAGCGAACCGGCGTATTCGGTGATGCCGTAGCCGTGATGCAGCGGCTGGCCGAACCATGCCTCGGTGTCGCGCTTGAGAGTCGGGTCCAGCGGGGCGCCGCCGGTATAGAGATAACGCAGGCGGGGAAACGCGGCGGCGCCGCTCGCCAGCGACGACTCCCGCGCCACCGCCATGATGCGCGTGAACATGGTAGGCACGCCTTGCAGCATGGTGACGCCGGGGGACTCCAGCGCGGCAAACACATCCGCCGCATCGAAGCGTGGCCGCATCACCAGGCTGGCGCCCGCGTACAGCGTGGCCATCAGCACGGTGGCGATGCCGAAGATATGCGACAGCGGCAGCGCGCCGTAGGCGATGTCGTCGGGGCCGAGATGGCGCGAGGTCGCGGAGATCCGCGCGAAGATGGTCAGGCCGGCGTGCGGCACCATCACGCCCTTGGGCGCGCCGGTGGTGCCGGAGGTATAGATCAGCGTGGCCACGTCCCGCGCCTCGGCGGCGCTCACGCGCGGCGGCACCTCCGAGGCGCGCAGGCTGGCAAGGCCGGGATCGAGCGCCACGCAATCGGTGGGCTGTGCGCCGAGCCGCCTGGCATGCGCCGCGGCTACGTCGGAGACATGGTTGGTAAAGAACGTCAACAACGGCTCCGCATGCGCGCGGATGCCGTCGATCTCCCGCGGCGAAAGCCGTGCGTTGACCTGGATCGGCCACGCGTGCAGCGCGCTGCAGGCAAACAGCATCACCACCATCTCGGCACAATTCTCGCCCACCACCATCACGCGGTCGCCCTGCCCCACGCCCTGCGCGGCAAGCCAGTCGCGCGTGGCGGTGATGCGCTGCCACAGCGTGCCGTAGCTAAGCACGCCGCTGGCCTCATGCAGGCACGGCGCCTGGGGCGATTGCTCGGCCCAGTGCCGGGGGATGTCGTGAATGAACTCGGGGCGGAAAGAAGACATGGTGCTAGCGATGATTAGGTTGAAACCGGACTGGCTGTTGCAACGGCTGGGGTGGCAAGGAACGGCTGGGAGCGACGAACTCACTGATCCAGATGGATGTTCGCTGACTTGATCAGGCCGTCCCACTTCTGGTACTGGGTGCGCATATAGGTGCCGAACTGCGCCGGCGTCGAAGGAAAAGGCACCGTGCCCTGGCTTGCCAGCCGCGCCGCCAGCTCGGGCTGCGCGAGCGACGCCACGATCTCGGCATTGAGGCGATCGACAATGGCGGCCGGGGTATTGGCCGGCGCCACCACGCCGAACCAGGCCGTCAGCTCGTAGCCGGGCACGCCGGCAGCGGCCAGCGTCGGCACGCCAGGCAACTGTTCGGATGGCTTGGCGGTGGTGACCGCCAGCGCGCGCACGCGGCCGTCACGCACGTACGGCAAGGCGGTGGAGATGCTGTCGAACATCATGGTCAGGCGCCCGCCGATCAGGTCCGTCATGGCCGGGGCGCTGCCCTTGTATGGCACGTGGTCGATGCGCACGCCCGCCATGTGGGTGAAGAGCTCGCCAGCCAGGTGCGAGGACGAGCCGTTGCCAAAGGAGCCGTAGGTCAGCTTGCCGGGCTCGCGCCGGGCGAGCGCCAGCAGCTCGGCCACGTTACGGGCCGGGACGGAGGGATGGACCACCAGCACGTTGGGCAGGTAGGCCACGGAGGCCACCGGCGCGAAATCCTTGAGCGGATCGTAGCCCGGCTTGTCGTACAGGCTCTTGTTGACGGCCAGCGAGCCGAAGGTGCCGAACAGCAAGGTATAGCCATCGGCCGGCGCGCGCGCCACCGCCACGGCGGCGATGTTGCCGCCCGCACCGGGCCGGTTCTCGATCACGACCGACTGGCCGAGCCGCACGGAAAGTGCATGGCTGACTTCACGCGCGAGCAGGTCGGTGGCGCCGCCCGGCGGGAAGGGCACCACCAGCCGGACGGGCTTGTCCGGATAAGCGGCGAATGCGCTCGCCGTGGCCGCCAGCCAGCCACATAGGGCGAGCCATCGGGTGCAACGTTTGGTCCAGCGGGGCATCGCCTGTCTCCTCGGCGTGAATTGTTCTTGTGCTGCGACGGCACTGCGCCAGTGTGCGGCAGGCGCCTGCCGCGTGCCATTTGGATTTGGCTAAGGCCGTGTTCTGCGTGGCATGTGCGCTGGCAGGCGGCTGGCTGGCCGCGGCCATCGGTTCGCAAGCGCGGAAGGACGGCTTTGCCATTGCGGAAGAACCGAATGCCCTGCCACCCATAAAATCCCGGCAACGACTCAAAACGGCGGCCGGTGGCGGCCCGCCTTCCCAACCGAGGGGACAAACAGATGGACCTGCGTTTCAGCGCGGCGGAACAAGCGTTCCGCGAAGAAGTTCGGAGTTTCGTGCAGGCCAGCCTGCCCGCGGATATCCGCGACAAGGTGCTGGCTCACCAGCGCGTGGAGAAGGATGACTATGTGCGCTGGCACCGTATCCTGCACGCGCGGGGCTGGGGCGCGCCGACCTGGCCCAAGGAATGGGGCGGCACCGGCTGGAACGCGCTGCAGCGCCTGATCTTCGAGATCGAGGCGTTCCGTGCGGGCGCGCCGCGCCTGCTGCCCTTCGGCCTGACCATGATCGGCCCGGTGCTGATGAAGTACGCCAGCCAGGAACACAAGGAGCGCTTCCTGCCGCGCATCCCCACGGTGGAGGATTTCTGGTGCCAGGGCTACTCCGAGCCCGGCTCCGGCTCCGACCTGGCCTCGCTCAAGACGCGCGCCGTGCGCCAGGGCGACCGTTATATCGTCAACGGCCAGAAGACCTGGACGACGATGGCGCACTTCGCCGACTGGATCTTCTGCCTGGTGCGCACCGACAGCGAATCCAAGCCGCAGGAAGGCATCTCGATGCTGCTGATCGACATGAAGACGCCGGGCGTGACCGTGCGCCCGATCGTCACGCTGGACGGCGGCCACGACGTCAACGAGGTGTGGTTCGAAGATGTGGAGGTGCCGGCAGGCAACCTGCTGGGTGAAGAAAACCGCGGCTGGACCTATGCCAAGTACCTGCTCGGCCACGAGCGCACCGGCATTGCCGGCATCGGCCACTGCAACCGCGAGCTGCGCCAGCTCAAGCACTACGCCGCGCAAGCCACCGACGGCGCCGGCCGCCCGCTGATCGACGACGTGCGCATGCGCGACAAGATCGCGCGCATCGAGATGGACATCATGGCGCTGGAAATGCTGCTGCTGCGCGTAGCCACGCAAGACGCCGGCCGCGGCCCAGGCCCGGAGGCCTCCATCGTCAAGATCCGTGGCTCCGAGATCCAGCAGGACCTCGCCATGCTGCAGATGGAAGTGGCCGGCCCCAATGCCTGGCCCTACTCCCCGCGCTGGCTCGAAGCCGGCGAAACGCCGCCCGCCGACGCACCGCTGCACGCCCCGGCCTGGGCCGCGCCCGCCGCGTCCACGTATTTCGACATGCGCAAGACATCGATCTACGGCGGCACTACCGAAGTACAGAAGAACATCATCTCCAAGATGATCCTCGGTTTCTGAGAGCACAGACGGAACAAGCACAGTCATGGACTTCAACTACAGCGAAGAACAGCAGATGCTGGCGGACAGCCTGCGCCGCTTCATCGATACCGAATACACCTTCGATAAACGCCGCAAGAGCGCCCGCGGCGGCGGCAGCTTCAACCGCGCCACCTGGGCGCAGCTAGCCGAAATGGGCGTGCTCGGCCTGACCGTGCCCGGCGAATACGGCGGCTTCGGCGAAAGCGCCGCCAGCCAGCTGGTGGTGCAGCGCGAACTGGGCCGTGGCCTGGTGCTGGAACCGGTCACGCCCACCGCGGTGATGGCCGCCGCCGTGCTCACCGCCTACGGCAGCGCCGCCCAGAAAAACGAGTGGCTGCCCGCCATCGCCGCCGGCGAACGCGTGGTCAGCCTCGCCTACCTGGAACCCACCACCCGCTACCGCCCCGAGGCCGCGCGCGCCAGCGCCGAGCGCAAGGGTGATGGCTACGTCCTTAACGGCAGCAAGAGCCTGGCCTGGCACGGCGAAGCCGCTGACGCCTTCCTGCTCACCGCGCGCATCTGCGGCAGCAATGAGCTTGCCCTGTTCCTGGTACCCGCCAACGCCGCCGGGCTCACCGTGCGCGGCTATCCCACCATGGACGGCCTGCGCGCCGCCGACCTCGCCCTGCAAAACGTCGCCGTGGACGCCAGCGCCATGATCGGCGACGCGGCCGACGGCCTGCCCGCCCTGCTCCACGGCATCGACCACGGCATCGCCGCGCTATGCGCCGAAGCCGCCGGCGCCATGGAAAAACTGATCGAGATCACCGCCGAATACCTGCGCACGCGGCAGCAGTTCGGCAAGCCGCTAGCCGTGTTCCAGGCGCTGCAGCACCGCATGGCCGACATGCTCGTACAAAAGGAACTAGCGTTGTCGATGGCCTACGTGGCAGCCCAGGCGCTGGACGAAACCGACCCCGCCCAACGCCGCCGCATGCTTAGCGCCGCCAAGGTCACGGTCGTCAAGGCCGGCCGCCTTGTCGGCCAGCAAGCCGTGCAACTGCATGGCGGCATGGGCATGACGGATGAGCTGGAGGTTGGGGATTACTTCAAGCGGCTCACGATGATCGACCCGTTGCTGGGCGACAGCGATTTTCATGTGCAGCGGTATGGCGAGGTAATGGCGGCGTAAAGCCCGGGCCGGGCTTATGTGCGCAGTGCTATTTAGCAAGCGCCCGCCCTCTCCCCCGGCCCCTCTCCCACAAGTGGGAGAGGGGAGCCAACCAGCGGCAAGATCAACCGATCGGTGTAGCCGTGTCTCCCGCCAGTCAGGCGGGAGACACCCGCACGCGATGCGAAGCGAGCCGTGAAGGTTTACCTAGGCCGTATGGGGCGCCTCGGGATTCGGCGAAAAGAGCGGAAAAGAGGGACCCATGTCTGAGTATCGCCTTAAGGCGATGCGAGTTTGGGTCCCGGCCGCTCTTTTCGCCGAAGCCCGAGGGGGTAGTCGCCCCGTCCGGCGCGCCTTTTTTGCCTACTTTTTTGGCAAGACAAAAAAGTAGGTCGCCGCCCCGCAGGGGTGGTGAAACTGCCTTTGACTTTAAGCTCTTGACGTTGAAGTTAGGCAGTTGCAGTTGCAGTTGCATCTGCCCTTCGGCCCCCACCTACCTCAAATCACCAACTCAATAACAAACGGCCCCCGCCGAGCATTAGCCATACCAAACAACTCAGCAAACCGCTCCATATCCTCAGCCCGCGCAGCCTCCACCCCCATCCCATTGGCCAGCTGCACCCAGTTAAGATCCGGATTGCCGATATCCAGCATATCAAGCGCAGTCTTGCCCGGATTGGCCCCAACCCCGGCCAGCTCACCCAGCAAAATCGCATACTTCCGATTAGCCAGAATCACCACGGTGACGTCAAGCTTCTCCCGCGCCATGGTCCACAGCGATTGCAGTGTGTACATCCCCGAGCCATCGGCCTGCAGCGCAACAACCCGGCGCCCCGGCGCGGCAACCGCGGCGCCAGTCGCCAGCGGCAGCCCATCGCCGATAGCACCACCAGTCAGTTGCAGCCAGTCATGCGGCGCGGCATGCACGGTCCCCGGGTAAAACGCACGCCCGAAGCTCACGCTCTCTTCCACCACGATGGCCTGCTCCGGCAGCAGCGCCGTCAGCGTTTGCGCGACCGCCTCGGAGGTCACCGCGCCCTTGGCGATCCCACGCGGCGCGACCGAAGCCGGCACCGGCACCGAGGGGGCGCCAAGCTCGTCGGCAAGACGCGCCAGGGCTTCGGCCAGATCTTGTTCCGGACGTGCCAGCACATGGATCTCAGCGTCTTCCGGATACGGGCGCGGCGACTTGCCCGGGTAGGCGAAGAACGTCACCGGCGGCGGCGCGCCCACCAGGATGACATTGCGGATGCCGGCCAGCTTGTCACGCGCCACGTCGCCGGAATAGGGCACCCGATCCACATTGAAACGGCCGCGGCCGCGCGACACGCGGGCGTTGGACATCGGCGTGATCAGGCGCGCATCGGTGGCGGCGGCGATGCGGTGCGCATCGGCCAGCGGCGCTTCGCGCAGCGCGGTGCCGGCCAGCACGATCAGCGTGGGCTGGCCCGAGCGCAGCAGGCGTGCAGCTTGCTGGACGGCGTCGGGCGAGACCTTGGGCACCGGCAGCGGCGCCAGCGGCACGCCTACCTTGCCGCCGGCATCCCAGCAGACATCCGAGGGCAGGATCAGGCTGGCGACCCCGCCGGGGGCGGCGCACGCGGCCTGCACGGCCGTGGCGGCATCGGCGCCGACCGATGCCGCATCCGTGGCGGTGCGGGTCCAGACCGAGACGGGGCGCGCCCAACCTTCCGTATCGGCCGTCAGCGGTGCGTCGAACGGACGGTGATAGGTGGCCTGGTCGCCCACGATGTTGATCACCGGCGTCTGCGCGCGGCGCGCGTTATGCAGGTTGGCCAGGCCATTGGCCAGGCCCGGGCCGCAGTGCAGCAGTGTGGCCGCCGGCTTGTCGGCCATACGCGCGTAGCCATCGGCCGCGCCGGTCACCACGCCCTCAAACAGGCCGAGCACGCAACGCATGCCGGGAATGCGGTCTAGCGCTGCCACGAAGTGCATTTCGCTGGTGCCGGGGTTGGCAAAGCAGGTATCCACGCCGCAGGCCAGCAGCGTCTTGACCAGGCTCTCGGCGCCGTTCATCTCGCTCTGCCCGCTGTTGCCCTGGGTTGCATGGCTACCTTGGTTGCGGTCGGTATTCGGCATCTCGTTCATTTCCAGTTGGCGGATTGGGGAATGGATTGGTGGACAAGCATCAGGATTGCGCCGGCGGCGTGGCGGCCGGGCGCGGTGGGGCATAAACGGGGGCGGCGCCCGCGCCGGGCGCGAGCAGGTCGAAATCCAGGCAGACGAACTCGCTCGGGAATTCGATGCGCGCGTAATAGACGATCACGCCGTCCACGCACGCATAGCGCCGCAATTCGGCCACCGGCGCGCCAACGGGCAAGGCCAGCCTGGCGGCCGATTCCGCGCCCGCCGCAATGATCGACAGGCGCTGCCTGGCGGCGGTGACCTTCAGCTGGGGGAAACGATCCAGCACCGGCACCGAAGGCCCGTGGCGGAACGCTTCCGGCTTGCGGGCAAACACGCTGGCCTCGATGAAGACCTCGCCCAGCGCGAACGGGCGCTGCTCGATCCGGTGCAGGCGGCGCAGGAAGTGATAGCCCGGCGCGCGCGCGGCGGCGCAAGGCATGCCCAGTTCGTCCGGCAAGGTGACGGTGCCGTCGGATTCCGACAGCGCCTCCGTGTCGAGCTGCTCGCCGACCGCCACCACCTGGTCCCAGCTCACCGGCAGCCTCATGGCGCGGCGCTCGCGGCAGCTTGCCTTGACGAACGTGCCACGCCCGCGCTCGCGGGTCAGCAGGCCTTCTTCGTCAAGCAGGGAGAGTGCGTGATGCATGGTCATGCGCGCCACGCCGAACTCGCGGCAAAGCTGTTCGAGCGACGGAATGCGCTCGCCTTGACGCCATTCGCCGCTCTCGATATGGCGGCGGAAGATCGTGGCGAGCTGGAGGTAGACCGGCTGGCGGCTGCGGGACAAGAGGTCGCTGGAGGCAGGCAAGGCGGTGAGAGCGGGATTCGGCATCGTCGGCGGGAGCAACGCAGCGACTGCAAAAGTTGGGGGGCGCCAGCGTGTTGGCGCCGGCTGGCAGTGGCTTGCGGAAGTGGCTTACTCTAATAAGGTCTACAAATCTAGACTACTAGGGTTTACTGCAGTCCCGGTCTATACACCCGGCGTAAAAAAACGCAGGCCGAAGCCTGCGTTTTTTTGTGTGCCTCCACGGCGGCCCGCCGCCGCCCTGCCTTACGCCGCAAGCGGCTCCGCGCTGCCCGGCGCAATCGCCTGCGTCAGGGCGGGTGCCGGGGTGGTTGCCTGCGGCACGGCAGGTGCCGCGAACCAGTCGTGCACGGCCGCGTGGATGGCCTCTACCTGGGCCAGCTTGCGCCGGTACGCGGAGCGCTTCTTGGACGGCAGCGCCATCACATCGCGGCGCGGCTGGTTGACCGGCACCTCGACATTGCCGCAAGGCATTGGCTGGCCCGCGGACTCCATCCAGAAGCCCTCGTAGTCGCAGCGGATCTCGCGCGGGGTATGGCGTTGGCGGCCCACGTGATTTTTCTTGCTGACGCCTACGATGCGCTGCACCCCGAGCAAGGCGGCAAAGCCGAGCAGCGCTTCCATGACCGCGTCCTTGGGACGCAGGCCTTCGCATGCCTTGGTGGATTCGCGGATCAGGTCGCGGCTGCTCTCGCCCATGGGGCCTTGCAGGCCCCCGACGAAGATCTCCGTGCCGTCCTTGCGCTGCGCCAGGTAGAAGCTGAGCTGGCTCAGGCACACGCCGGTGGCCGTGTCCAGCCAATAAAAGGCCAGTTCGCCTTCCTTGGGGTTCGGCCCCGAATCCGCCAGGCGCAACCTATAGCGGCCGTCGCCCATCGCCCATTCGAGCCCGCCGCCCACGTAGACGCGTTCGCTCAGCGCCAGCGGCACCAGCGTGCTCATCGCACGGTAGTGATCCAGCACCGTGCGCATGCGCTCGCGAAAGCTCAGCCCGCATGCGCCAAGCGGGCGATACGGGCGCTCGAGCAGCGAAGGCTTGGCCACGGCCACGCGCCGCATCAGCGCGCAGGAGTCGACCGCCTGCAACCAGCTGCGCACCGCGGTAAAGCGGAATGCGGACCGGCAGATCAGCTTGAAACGCTTTAAAACCCACTTCTTGCCGCCCGGCGGATGGCAAAACGCCGACAACGCAGTGAGCGTCGCCAGATAGCGAAAATAGAAAAAAGGCCCGAGATCTTGAAAAAATCCCCTGGCATGCAGCCCCGACAGCCATTGAAGGCTCGAGATTGGTCCTTGCACCACTTGACGCTCCCCTGTTCCCAATGCAGCAAAGCCGGTATCCGGTCTTGTGGTGCTGCCCTAACGATTCAAAACCGCCGCGCCCGCCATGGCAGTGGCGAGGTAGACGGCCAGGCGTAGCCTGGATCACGGGGCGTGGCTGGCAGCGTGGGGGGCTACCGGGCCAAGTGTTTCAGCCCCGTAATATTTCGTAACGAATAGTAATACGTCTGGTTGACAGGGAATGCAGTCATTTCCCTTGGAACGAAAAAAAATTTCGGCGGGGCGCCCGGGAGCATCGATAGATCAGGTCGCTGCCTGGATCACGCGCACAGGGCGCGCGCCCCGGCCCCGGCGATCCGGGATCAGCGCGGCGGCGCGCCCGCGGGCCGTCGCTCCGTAGCAAAGTACAGGCCCGCCATGGCCGGCAGGCCGAAGCCGATCCAGCTGGTGAGCGTCCAGCCGCCTTGGGCAAAGGCCCACGCCCCGACGGCCGATGCCACCGCGCCGCCGGTGAAGAAGATCGCCATGAACAGCCCGTTCAGGCGGCTGCGATAGGCGGCGCCCAGCGCAAAAATGGCGCGCTGGCTCACGACCAGGGTGGCCGCCACGCCAAAATCCAGCGCGATGGCGGCAATCGTCAGCGCCGCCAGGGCTAAGGGCGAGCCGGGCGTGCCGGCCTGTCCCAGCACAAAGGCGCCGGCCGCGAGCAACATGGCGAGCATGGTCATGCCCCGGCCACGGCCGCGATCGGCCTGGCGCCCGGCGATGGGCGCGGCCACCGCACCCGCCACGCCAGCCAGCGCGAACAGAGCGATGCCCTTCTGGCTCAGGCCGAACCCGGGGCCGGCGAGCCACAGGGGCACGGTGGTCCAGAACAGGCTGAACGCCCCGAACATGCATGCCTGGTAAGCCGCACGCCGGCGCAGCACGGGCTGCGCGCACAGCAGCTGCCACATGGACACCAGCAGCGCGCCATATCGCACCGCAGGTGCCGGGCGGCGATCCGGGAGCAGCCGCATGAGCACGGCGGCGAGCAGGGCCATCCCCACGGCCGAGCCCGCGAAAATGGCATGCCAGCCCCACAGGTCGGTGACCAGGCTGGCGGCCGGACGGGCCAGCATGATGCCCAGCATCAGGCCGCTCATGACATTGCCGACGACACGGCCGCGCGCGTGCTCAGGCGCCAGGTGCGCGGCAAACGGCACCAGGACCTGGGCCGCCACGGAGCTCAGCCCGATGCAGACGGCCGCCAGCAGAAACACCCCGGCATGGCCGGCCAGCGCCGCGCCGGCCAGTGCGAGTGCGCTGGCGACCAGCAGGCTGCAGATCAGCCGGCGGTTCTCGATGATGTCGCCCAGCGGCACGATCAGCAGCAGGCCCGCGCCGTAACCGGCCTGGATCAGGGTCACGATCAGGCCCGCCGCCTGCGGCGACAGCCCCAGCGCGTGGCCGATCGGGCCGATCAACGGCTGCGCGTAATACAGGTTGGCCACGATCAGGCCGCAGGCCGTAGCCAGCAGCAGGGTCATCCAGCTTGCGCCGCCCACGGGGCTAGCCTGCGCTTGCGGCGCGCAGTGCGCTCTTGTCGTCATCATTGCCTTCTACGGTGGAGCTCGGCTTACCCGCATGCCAGCCTACCCGGGGCTGGGGTTAACCAGAGGTCGAAGGCCGAGATCATGCCTCAGTTAGCGCAAGCTTGCTGGCAGCGCGCTCAAGGCAGGTAGCCCAGCAAGCGCCACCAGAAGTAATCCAGCGGCAGCAGCACCAGCAAGGTCAGCGCGGCCAGCGCCAGGCACATGCGGGTTCCGTCGCGCAGCCCCACGCCACCGAGCTGCATGGCGATCACGATGGGTGGCGACTGGTAGGGAAAGAACACCGTGGAGAACACGGGAACCTGCAGCATCAGCACGGCTTCCAGCGACAAACCCGTGGCCTGCGCCAGCTGTTTGGCCAGCGGCGTCAGCACGGCCGGCAATCCGGGCAGCGTCGTCATGAGCCCCAGGCTCGCCCCGACCGCGCCAAGCGCGGCCACATTGGCGGCGGTATGTCCCGGCGAGAGGGGCAGCCAGCGCAGCAGCGCCGTGCTGATGGCGCCCCCCAGCCCGGTGGATTCCACCACGGCGCCCAGGCCGAGAAAGCCGGCCACATAGATCAGGGGCGTGAGGTGCACCTGCTCGGCCAGCATGCGCGAGGAAACCAGGCCCACGCCCGGCAGCAGGCAGACGATGCATGCCGCCAGCGAGATCCAGGCCGGCGAGACGCCGTGCAGCGTGTCGGTGGCAAACCCGGCCACGGCCAGCACCAGGATCACCGCCAGCAGCTTTTCCTGCCGGCTCGGCGCGCTCGCTTGTTCGCGCGGGAGTGCCGCGATCGGTCCGTGCTCGGGAAACAGCCGGCATACCAGCCAGACCAGCATCACGGTCTTGAGCAAGCCCAGGATGGGGAAATGCAGCAGGAGATAGCTGCCATAGCTCAGGTTGACGCCATACAGGGAGCTAGCCGCGCCGAGCAACACGCTGTTGGGGATATTGGCCGGCAGGATGGTGGTGGGCGGCATATAGCTGGCGGCTGCCACGGTCAGCACCATGCCGATGCGGCCGTTGGAACCCGGTGCGAATCCAAGCCGGTCGGCCAGCGCCAGCACGATCGGCATCAGCAGCAGCACCCGCCCGGTGGTCGAGGGCATCAGGAATGCCAGCCCCACGGCGCTCACCGCCACGGTGCCGATCACCTGGCGATAGCTGCCCACCCGGCCCCGGAAAATGATGGCCGCCAGGCGCTGCGCCAGCCCGGTCTGGCGCAAGGCCACGCCGGTTACCGCGCCACCGAACATGAGCCACCACGCGGTAGAGGCAAAGCCCGAGAACACCACGGAGGCCGGCGCCACGTGCAGCACGACGGCGCACAGGAAGAACAGCAACGTCGTAGCCGGCTCGGGCAGCACGCCCAGCGCCCAGCAGCACACGGTGGACGCCACCAGCGCGCCCGCCAGCACCAGCCCGCCGGGCGCGCCGGTGGCGCGGCCCACCAGCCAGACCGCGGCTACGCACAGGGCGATGACCAAGGCGGCGCGCGCGCTGTCCGACAGCTTGCCCGCGGGTGCGGGGCCCGCGGCGGGTGGCGCCTTGGAAACGGCGGGATTGCCGGGAAGGCTGGCCGGGGGCGGCAAGCCGGGCTGACTGGTATTGCTCATGCGAGGGAACTCCGTGGTGCTCATGCGATGAGCGCCATCGTAGGACGCGCCGATCTGGCCGGGTTACACTTCTCGGGCAATTTCTTACGAATGCCAGCCACACCCGAACACCTGCGCCAAAGCCGCGCCGAGCCAGATGCCACGCACCACCTACCTGCCCGTCCCGCTGACCCAGCCCACCGCCGAGCAACCGGTCATCGTGCATCTGCGCCTGCCGCCGCCCAACGCCATCATTCGCCGCCATCGGCATGCTTGGGGGCAGATCTCGTGCCCCTCGCGCGGCAGCATGCGGGTCACCGCGGCAGGCACGACCTGGGTGGTGCCGACCATGCGCGCGGTGTGGATTCCGCCGGATGTGGAACACGAGGTGGTCACGCTGGGCGACGCAGCGCTGCATGCCTGCTATGTACTGCCGCAGGCGGCGCCGCTTTCGCTCACCGCCTGCGTGGTCGTGGAAGTGTCGGCGTTGATGCGCAACCTGATGGTGGCGCTGACCGACGCGGCCAGCTTGTCCGCGCCACGGCGCCAGCTAAGCGCGGCCTTGCTGCTCGAGGAGTTGCGCACCGCGCCCACGCTCTGGCCGGGGCTGGCCTTGCCTACCGACCGCCGCCTTAAAGCCTTGTGCGATGCCTTGATGGAGCAGCCGGGCTCAGCGCTAAGCCTGGCGCAATGGGCCGAGCTGACGGGTGCCAGCGAGCGCACCCTGGCGCGCCTGTTCCGCACCGAGCTGCGCACCAGCTTTGCCGCCTGGCGCCAGCAATTGCGGCTGGCGCACGCCGTGGACCTGATGAGCCGCGGCAAGCCGCTCGCGCACGTGGCGGCCGAAACCGGCTATGCCAATGCCGGCGCCTTCTCCACCATGTTCCGGCGCGCGCTGGGACAGGCGCCGCGCGATTTTCTGGCGGCGGAGTCCCGCAATCACGGGAGGGGACATTGAGCGCAAAGACCCACCTTGCCAAAGCCATCCATTGGCCCGCCGGCGCGCAGGTGCATCCTCGCGAGATGCTCGCGGCAGCCCTGGGCATGGGCATGCCACTGCTGCTCGCTGGCGCCATGGGGCAGATCGCGCTTGGCCAGGCCGCCGCGCTCGGCAGCCTGGCGATCGGCGCCGGGGCGGTCGCCGGATCCGGCATCGATGCGCAAGACGAATCCCGCATCAGGCCGCTGGCGGCCCTGCTTGCACCGGTTGCGGCTGCCGCGGCCATCGCTGCCGTCGCGGCAGGCCACGGCGCCCTGACCGATGTCATCGTCCTCTTGCTGGCCGGTGCGGCGGCCTGCATCGGCGGCTACAGCCGCCCGCTCGCTATCGCGGCCACGCGCTTCATCCTGTTCCTCATCATTGCCACCGGTGCGGCAAGCGCTGCGCCGCATCGGGCGGGTTTTCTCCTGCTCACGCTGGCCGGCGCGCTCTGGACCTGCCTGCTGTGCCTGCTCCTCGCGCCGAGGGCCAGGGCGCTGCCGCAGCCCGGCACGCCCTTGGCGTTGCCCACCACGGCGCAGCGCCTGCGGCGATGGCGGCGCACGCTGTCGCATTGGGCCGGGTGGCAGTACACGCTGCGGCTGGTGCTCGGCCTGGCCTGCGCCTGCATCCTGCGCTGGCTGCTTCCGGGCCATCACTTCGAATGGATCACGCTGACCGTGGCGATCCTGCTGCAGCGGCAGCCGGAGGGCTTCGCCGTCAAGGCCACGCAGCGGGTGGCCGGCACCCTCCTCGGCGTGCTTGGCGCGAGCTTGCTGCTGGGCCACCAGCTCCCGTACTGGCTGGTGGCATTCAATGCGGGATGGCTGGCCGGCATCCGGCCACTGCTGCGCCTGCGCAACTACCTGGCCTACTCGGCGGTCATGACCCCGCTGATGGTGATGATCATGGGCGCCAGCCGGCCGGCCGACGCCGGCATGCTGATGGACCGCGTGGCGGCGACGGCGATCGGTGCCGCCATCGTGCTGCTGGTCGACCGGATTGCCCTGAAGGCAGCTGGCGGCGCGCTTGCCAATTAGTTAGGCGCCATATAATATGGCGCCACTATGCAAGCACTCGAACAGAAGTACCTCGCCCTGCTCAACGAAGCCGAACGACGCCAGTTGCCCGACCTGGACAGCATCCAGCTGTGCTTCCGGGCACTATCGCTAGCGTCCGCGATCGACCGCGACTGCGCTGCGCTGCTGGCTCCGCATGGCCTGTCCGAAGGCCGTTTCGTGCTGTTGTTCCTGCTGAACGCAGCCAAGGACGGGCTGGCGCCCAATACGCTTGCCGAGCAGGCCGGTGTCACGCGCGCCACCATCACCGGCCTGCTGGACGGGCTGGAGCGCGAGGCGCTGATCGAGCGCCATGCCGACACCACGGACCGGCGCGCCCTGACCATCCGGCTCACCCGCAAGGGCAAGCAGGTCGCCAAGAAGGTGTTCGACGAGCATGGCCGCTGGATCGCCAGCCTGTTCTGTCACTTGTCCGCACAGGAGCGCGCCTTGCTCGACGGCCTGCTAAGCAAGGTTTCCGCGGGCATGGCCAAGCGCGATGGCGTGCCGGGGGATCTGGCATGAACCAGTCGGCAGCCCAGCCGGCAACACGCAAGGGCGCGAGCCGGGCGGCGGATATTCCCGCCGGCATCCTGGCCGCGCTGGAACGTGGCGAACTGCAAAGCGCCACGCTCACCGAATGCCTGGCGTTGAACCAGGTCACGCTGCTGCGCGCCGTGTTTCCCGAGCTCCCGCCAGCCGCCATCCGGCAAGCCGAAGCCGCCGGCCAGCTCGGCATCCTCAAGCGCATGGCCAGCATCGGCGCCATCCTCCTGGCGCAGCTTGGCGCCGCGGGCATCGCACGTTGCCAGGCGCATCCATCGGATACCGTGCGCGGCTGGGCCTGCTTCATGGCCGGCATGCGGCCGGACCTGGATCTGAGCCAGCGCCTCGCAGCCATCCGGGCGCTGGCCGACGATCCGCATTTCGGCGTGCGCGAATGGGCCTGGATGGCCGTGCGGCCGCATCTCGCGGCGGACCTGGACACCAGCATCGCGCTGCTTGCCGCCTGGACGGCATCGCCATCCGAGCGGCTGCGCCGCTTTACCACCGAGGCACTGCGCCCGCGTGGGGTATGGTGCGCGCACATCGCCGCGCTGAAGAAGCATCCCGCGCAAGCCCTGCCGCTGCTGGACGCGCTGAAGGCCGACCCCTCTGCCTATGTACAGGACTCGGTGGCCAACTGGCTCAACGATGCGGCCAAGGACAGTCCCGACTGGGTCCGCGCCCTATGCCAGCGCTGGCAGCAGCATGAACCGGCTGCCGCCACCCGCCGCATTTGCAGCCGCGCGCTGCGCAACCTGTGACGAAAAGACCGCGGGGCGGATCGGGGCAATGGAAAAAGCCGGCTGCCAAGCACTGCGCAGCAGGTCCCTTTGCGATGTGGATCAGGAGGGAATGGCACTCACTGTATGCCGCTGCGGCGATACAGGCTCAGTGCTATGCCCAGTCCTGCCAGCATGCCAGCGCACCCCCGGTTCAGCCAGCGCATCGCCCGGCCTGAGAGGATGCGTATCACGTGATATCCCCCAACTGCGTAGACGCTCATCAAGGCGATGTCGATCACCGCGGTCACGAGTGCGAGGGTGACATACTGAGCCGCGATAGCTCCTTCGGGATGAATGAACTGCGGAAGAAACGCGGAGAAGAACAGCAGCCCTTTCGGGTTGGACAAGGCGACCAGTAGCGAACGGACGAAGGCTGCGCGACCGCTCGGTGGCGCAGCTGCTGATGCGTCTGCATGAATCGGGCTGCCGGGGGCTCGCCACAGGATCCAGGCCAAGTACAGCAGGTAGGCGGCACCTACCCACTTCACGAGCGTGAACAACTGTTCGGATGCGATCAGAAGCGCGCCGAGGCCGCAACCTACCGCACTGATCAGGATCAAGTCGGACAACGCTGCGCCGGCGATGCCGAATGCCGCCAGCCGCATACCTCCATGTGCGCCATTGTTCAGCGCGAGCAGCATGGTTGGGCCGGGAATGACGGTGACGGCCGACACAGCTATCACATAGAGAAAGAATGTCGTTAAATCCATTTTCTATTCCTTGCTGAGTAGTTTCGTGAATGACGAGAGGATGTTCCATGCCAGGCGAGCGGCTTTATCCATCGAGGAAATGCCGATTTTTCAAGCATAAGGCCTATCGTGAAAATGATCGCCGATCACTGTCGCAATCCGCAAGAACAGATGGCCGCCATTCTTCTTGGTCAAGCGAATGATCAGAATCGATACGCGAGTCGGCAAAGTCTATCGTGAAGATGGAAAGAGTGCCCGCGAGGGGCACCTTGGCAAGGGGATGACATTGCGGTCAATGAAAAATTTCGGAAAGCACCGGCATCTGATGGGCGCGCCTAAGTGATTGATGAACCTGCTTCATCGGCTCGGGCGCAGTCCAGCGAAGTACCGAGCTGGAGCCTTGGTGAATAAAAAAAGCCCGCCACCAAGGTGACGGGCTTTCGAGGCAGGCAACAACCGGAAAATCAGGCCGGCAGCGAATCCGACAAGTGGTTCTCCTTGCCATTGCCATTGCCGTTCTCTTCGTCCGGCCAGTTGCGCCCAACCATCCACTCATACAGCGTGGGCAGCACGATCAGCGTGAGCATGGTGGCGGTGATCAGGCCGCCGATGATGACGATGGCCAACGGGCGCTGCGTCTCCGAGCCGATGGCGCGCGAGATGGCCATCGGGAACAGGCCTAGCATGGCCAGCAGCGCGGTCATCAGCACCGTGCGCAGGCGGTCCATCGAGCCGGTCAGCACGGCCTGGCGCACCGGCATGCCTTCGTCGCGCAGCTGGTTGAAGTAGGTCACCATCACCACGCCATTGAGCACGGCCTGGCCGAACAGCGCGATAAAGCCGATCGCAGCCGACACCGACAGCGGAATGCCGGTGATGAACAGCGCAAACACGCCGCCGATCAGCGCGAACGGAATGTTCGAGATGATGAGGGTCGCGCTCTTGAACGACTTGAAGGCGTTGAACAGCAGCAGGAAGATCACCAGCACCGACAGCGGCACCACGATCGACAGCCGCGCCATGGCGCGTTCCTGGTTCTCGAACTCGCCCGACCAGCTGATCTTGACGTCGTCGGCCTTGACGTTCTTGGCGACCAGCGCCTGCATGTCCTTCACCACGCTGCCCATGTCGCGGTCATGGATGAAGATGCCGATGGACGTGGTGCGCTGGCCGTTCTCGCGGCTGATGTTCATCGCGCCGGAAGCCGCGCGGAAGTGCACCAGTTGCGACAGCGGCACCTGCGCGCCGTCCGCCGTCTGCAAGAAGATATTCGGCAGGTTTGGCAGCTGGCGCTCGTTAGGCTTGAGGCGCACCGCCACGCTGAAGTGCTTCTCGCCCTCCCACAGCTCGGTGGCTGCCTTGCCGGCCAGCGCGGTCTCCATCAGGTCCTGCACGTCTCCCACGTTGATGCCGTAGCGGGCGGCCTGGGCGCGGTCGAAGTCCAGCACGTACTGCGGCAGCTCGCCGTCGCGGTCGATAAAGGCGCGCATCACGCCCTGGACCGATTGCACGTTGGCGAGGATCTGGTCGGCCACGCGCTTGTTCTGCTGCAAGCTGTCGCTCTGCACCTTGATCACGATCTGGCCCTTGATCTGGGAGATGCTCTCAAGAATGTTGTCGCGCACCGGCTGCGAGAAATTAGGCTCGATGCCGGGCAGCTGGCGCAGGTTGGCGTTGATCTCGTTGATGATCTTGCGCTTGTCGTAGCCCGCGCGCCATTGCTTGTCGTTCTTCAGGTCGACCAGGATCTCGACGGTGTTGATCAGCTTGGGGTCGGTGCCGTCGTCCGGGCGGCCCACCTTGGAGATGGTGGTATTGACCTCGGGCGTCTTGCGAATCACGCCCCGCAGGCGGCGGGCCTGGTCGCGCGCTTCGTCGATGGACACCGACGCCGGCAGGTCGAAGCTGACCCACATCGAGCCTTCATCCAGCTCCGGCAGGAACTCGCTGCCAAGGAACTTGCCCACGCCAACCGTTGCCACCAGCAGGCCAACGGCGATGCCCACCACGGTGCGCTTGTGGTCCAGCGCCCAGGCCAGCATCGGCTCGTAGAGGCGCTTGCTATGGCGCACCATGAAGTTGTCTTCATGCGCGATGTTCTTGGTCAGCAGCAGGTGGCACAGCAGCGGCACCAGCGTCAGCGAGATGATCAGCGAGCCGACCAGCGCACCCGTCACGGTGTAGGCCATGGGCGCGAAGATCTTGCCCTCGTGGCGCTGCAGCGTAAAGATCGGGATGTGCGCGGCGATGATGATGATCATCGAGAACACGGTCGGGCGGCCCACCTCGGTAGTGGCCTGCAGGATGGCGTGCATGCGCGCTCGGCTGTCCTTGATCTGCGCCTCCTTCAGCTCGCCCAGCCGCTTGAAGATGTTCTCCACCACGATCACCGCGCCGTCCACGATGATGCCGAAGTCCATCGCGCCCAGCGACAGCAGGTTGGCGGGAATGCCCACCCAGGTCAGGCCGATGAACGTGGACAGCAGCGCCAGCGGAATCACGATCGCCACGATGGCCGCGGCGCGCACATTGGCCAGGAACAGGTACAGCACGGCCATCACCAGCAGCGCGCCCTCGACCAGGTTGCCGAACACCGTGTGCAGGGTCTTGTCGATCAGCGTGGAGCGGTCGTAGTAGGGCACGATCTTCACGCCCTTGGGCAGGATCGAGTTGTCCAACAGGTCGATCCGCTTCTTGAGCGCTTCGAGCACCAGCGAGGGGTTCTCGCCCTTGCGCATCACCACGATGCCCGAGACGATATCGTCCTCGTCGTCCTGGCCCATCAGGCCCTGGGGCGGCGCCGAGCCGGTCCTGATCTCGGCAATGTCCTTGACCAGGATCGGCGTGCCGTTGACTTCCGACACCACCACGTCGGCGATATCTGCCGAGGTACGGAAGCTGCCCAGCGAGCGCAGCAGGAATTGCTGGCGCCCGTTGGCCACGGCGCCGCCGCCGGCGTTGGAGTTGGCGCGCTGCAGGGCGGTAAAGAGTTGCGAGAGCGAGATCTTGGCGTCGCGCATCTTCGCCAGGTTGGGGTTCACCTCGTACTGCTTGATGGTGCCGCCAATGGTGACAAGGTCGGCCACGCCCGGGACCTGGCGCAGGTTCTTCTCCACCACCCAGTCCTGCAGCGTGCGCAGCTCCTGCGCGCTGTAGCCCTTGCCGGTCAGGCGAAAGCGGAAGATCTCGCCGATGGCGGTGGACAGCGGCGCCAGCTCCGGCTGCACGCCGTCGGGCAGGTCCACCCCGCGCAGGCGCTCGATCACCTGCTGGCGGGCCACCACGTCGGTGGCCTTGTCATTGAAGGTGACCATCAGGAAGGACAGGCCGAACTGGGTGTGCGAGAACACCCGCACGGAGTTCGGCGTGCCGGCCAGCGCGGTCTCGATCGGGATCGTGACCTGGCGCTCGACTTCCTCGGCGGCGCGGCCCGGGTACAGCGTAATGACGTTGACCTGGATGTCCGAGACATCCGGGAAGGCTTCGATCGGCAGGTTCTTGAAGGCCGCAAGGCCACCCCCGATGAAGATGGCAAGGCCGAGCCAGACGAACAGCTTCTGGTGCAGGGCGAAATGGACGATGCGCGAAATCATGTGGCGGTCTTCCTCACTGCTTCGCGCTGGCGCTGCTGGCTTCGCTCGCGCGCGCCGCGTTGACCGCGGTGGCGTCTCGCAGGATGTCCTGCAGGTACAGGTTGCCGTCGGTCACCACCACGTCGCCATCCTTGAGCCCTTCCACCGCCTCGGTCATGCCGGGCAGCGACACGCCCAGCTTGATCTGCTTGCGCTCAAAGCGGTTCTGCGCCGTGCGCACGAACACAAAGTGGTGGTTCTCGGCCAGGAACACAGCCTTGGACGGCACCGCGATCCCCTGGAAGGAGGCGGCCTGCAGCTTGGCGGTGACGAACATCTCCGCCTTCAGGCGACGGTCCGGGTTGGGCACGGACAAGCGCACCTTGATGCTGCGCGCCGCGGGATCCACGTAATCGGCCACCTTGATCACCTTGCCGGCGAAGGTCTCGCCGGGATAGGCGGCCGACACCAGTTGGACGGTCACGCCGGGCTTGAACAGGGCGATGTCGGCCTCGGCCGCGTCGACCTGCGCCCACAGTTCGCCGGGATCGGTCACCAGGAACAGCGGCGCGGTGGGCGGCTGGTCGGGGCGCAGCTCCATGCCGTTATTGATATTGCGCTCCACCACCAGGCCATCGATCGGCGTGCGCAAGGCAAAGCGGTTGCTCGCGCCCTCGCCCTGCGCGCCGGCGCCGTACTGGCGCAAGGCAGCCTGGGTGCGCTGCAGGTCGGCATTGGCCCGGGCGGCATCGGCCTGGGTCTGCTCCAGGTCCTTTTGCGCCACGACGCCGGCACCGTACAGCTCGCGCTGGCGGGCCAGCGCCTTGCCGGCATAGGCTGCGTCGGCCGCGGCCTTGCGGGCGTCGGCCTGGGCCACGCCGAAATCGGTCGAGGTCAGCATGGCCAGCGCCTGCCCCGCCTTGACGTTGGTCCCCGGCTGCACCAGCACCTCGGTCACGCGCCCGGCAAACGGCGTCGACACGCGCACGGTGCGGTCTTCATTCCAGACCAGGCGGCCTGGCAGGCTCAGCATGCGCTCGCCGCCGCTCTTGACGGTCTCGCCCACGATGCCGGGCAGCGTCCTGACCGTGGCCGGGAATTCAACGGTGTTGCCGCTGACCTTGGGTTCGTCGCTGGGGGGCGGGGCTTCCTTCTTGCCGCAGGCGGCGAGCGCCAGCGCGACCAGCGAAAACGCGACCAGCCGGGCGGCGACGCCTTGGCGGGCCGCGGCACGTACGGGGGACATCGAAGCAGGCGTAGCAGTCATCGGGACGGACATCGGAGCAGACACGGAATTAAGGACGCGGGACATCGGGGCGAGCCTGGGAATTGGGTGAGGACTGCAGGGCGGCGCGGTAAGCCGACAGGGATTTGGCGAAATCGCCTTGCGCGTTGACAGCGTCCAGGCGCGTCTGGCGCAAGGCCCGGCGCGCATCGAGCAGGTCCAGCACGCTGCTGGCGCCCTTGGCATAGGCAAACTCGGCGCTGCCAGCGACACTCTCGGCGGTCGGCACCACACCTTCGACCATCTGCTTGAGCGACAGGCGGGCGGCTTCAAGCTGGTTGCGCGAGCGCTCCAGCTCGTTCTGCGCCTCGAGCAGCACACGGTTGCGATCATCCAGCGCGGCGTAGTAATCCACCTCGGCGCGGCGGGCTTCGCCGCCAAAGCTGTGGCGCACGTAGAGCGGGATCGACACGAACACGCCGAAGCTGTTGCCGCTGCCGGTCTGGTTGGCGGCCGAGACAGGGTAGTGCTCCGCCTGCGCGCCCACGGTGACATCCGGCACGCGCCCCGCGCGGGCCAGGTCGCGTGCGCTGGCGGCTGCGGCCAGGCGGGCTTCTGCCGCCGCCACGTCCGCGCGGCGCTGCACGGTGTCGGCGTCGGGCTGGGGCACCGGCACGTCCAGGGCAGGCCAGTCGGGCGTCAGGCGATTGTCGGCCAGCGTGCCGGGCACGCCGATGGCTTGCGCCAGCGCGGCCTTGTCGCTGGCATGGTCGGCCATGGCGCTGCGCAGGTCGGCTTGCGCGCGCAGTACATCGAGCTGCAGCTTGGCCACATCGGCGCGCGACACATCGCCAGCCTTCAGGCGAGCCTCGTTGGCCTGCTGGGTGCGGCCGTAGAGCGCCAGCGTCTCGTTGAGCACGGCAACCCGCTCCTGGCTCACCAGTGCCTCATAGAACGCCTGGTCCACCAGGCTCGCCTGCTGGGTGATCACCGCCTGCAGCACTTCGCCGGCGGCGCGGCTGGAGGCTTGCGCGGTATCCACGCGCAAGCCTCCCTTATTGGCGGTCTCGATCACCTGGTCCACACGCAGGGTGGAGTCCACCGTCTTGCTGCGCGGGCCGCCCGAGTTGAAGCCGGCATGCGGGTTGATATTGGCCACGCCCAGGCTGAGCACGGGGTTGGGCCGCTGCGACGCAATCTGGATATCGGCCTGGCTGGCCTCCACATTGCGCCGCGCCGCGATGATGTCGCGGTTGCAGCGCACGGCATCGACGCGCACTTGGGCGAGGGTCAGGTTAGCCTTGGACGGCGGCGCCACGCAGGGGCCGTCCATCGGCAAGGGTGCGCTTTGCGGCACATTCGAGCCGGCCACGGCAGCGCCCGCGACGGCGCCGAGAAGGCTTAGCAGCAGGAAACGAGGAATGGAAAAAGACACGATCAATCTGGCTCGGTTCGACTTAAGTGTGCGGTAAACGACGATGCCCACCCATCGGTGCACCGAGTTAGCGAATATTCACGCATCTCCGTGGAACCCGACGTGTTCTTGCCGGTATCCGGCAACGGCGAACGATCTCCCGAGCGCATTCAAACCGAACTGCATTACAAACACCTTTCACACTGCCAGCAAGTGTGGGAAAACCCCCTCGAACACCCCCGTTTCGAGGGAAAACCCTGACAAATACGCTGCTTCCGTGACAAAACGAAGTAGCCGGCAGACGGGTCGCCAAAGCCGCGTATCATTACGCGCTTCGCGCCTTTTGCCCCCGCCGGAACGCCGGCCCGGGGCGTTATCACTCACCCCGCAGTGCACGCAGTTGCCACGCTGTTGCGACACCGTTGCCGTTAGAGCCGCTTCCCGCATTCCATGCTTGACCATTCCCTGCTGCCGTCTTTGCTGTCCGCCCTGTTGATCTTTGGCCTGGGCAGCGCGCTGGGCGCCGTGGGCGGGTTGTTCGGCATCGGCGGCGGGCTGATTGCCATTCCCGCGCTGGGCCTGCTCTATGGCATGGACCAGCAACTGGCGCAGGGCACCGCGCTGGTGATGATTGCACCCAATGTGCTGATCGGCTTCTGGCAATACCGCCGGCGCGCCGACATCGCGCTGCGCACGGCGGTCGTGCTCGGGCTGTCAGCGGTGCTGGCGACTTATGCCTCGGCACGCCTCGCCACCGCTATCGACGCCGTGTTGCTGCGCCGCATCTTTGCCTGCTTCATGATCGGCCTGGCGCTCTATTTCCTCTGGCGGCTGCTGCCAGGGCGCGCCGCCACAGCGCAGCAGGCGCGCCTGTCACCGCGCTGGATTCCGGCGCTGGGCGTGGTCGGCGGCGCGTTCTCGGGCTTTTTCAGCGTGGGCGGCGGCGTGGTGGCGGCGCCGGCCCTGGTCGGGCTGTTCGGGTTCCGGCAGGCGGCGGCGCAAGGCCTGGCGCTGGCGCTGGTCACGCCCGGCGCGGTGGTGGCGCTGGCCACCTATGCCCATGCCGGCCATGTCGACTGGGCCAGCGGCATCCCGCTGTCGCTCGGCGGCATGCTGACCATCTCGTGGGGCGTGGCGCTGGCCCACCGGATGCCGGAGCGGCGGCTGCGCGCCGCGTTTGCCCTGTGCCTGATCGCCACCGCGGGGATCATGCTGGCGCGCGGCTAACCTTGCAGGCCGCGGCGCTTGTGCCACTCGGCAAGCGACTCGGAGGGCCAGGTGCCGCAGTGCACATGGCCTCGCCCCTTGGGCACATCGACCCAGGGCGCGGCGAAATCCAGCGCGGCCTCCACCACCTCCGGCGGCTTGGGCAGCGGCGTATCGATGGCGCCCGCCTGCGGATGCACCAGCTCCGGCCAGCGCGGATCCCAGAGCCATAACGCGCTGCCGCATTTCAGGCAGAAATGCCGCTCCGCGGGCGAGCGGCGCGCGCGCTTGCCCGGCTCGCGCATCACCGCGTGATAGATGCCGATATGCTTTTTCCCGCGAACCTTCAGCGTGGCGGCGTCACCGCCGAGGTTGATGGCATAGCCACCGCCGCCCGCTGTCTTGCGGCAGATCGAGCAGTAGCAATGCATGAACGGATAAGGCGAGCCGGACTCCAGGCTGAAGCTGACCGCGCCGCAATGGCAGGAACCTTCGAGATGCATGGGATCTCCCGTGAGGACGGGACCCTAGTGTCCCGTTCCGCTGATTCGTTCGCAAAGTCTGTTGTGCTTGGAACAGGAATTGTAGGCCGGCGTGAAGTGCATATGCCATGCGTGAACAGGCCATACGGGGTTGGATATGTATGCACGTATGCGGTCTGTATTGCTTGTAGCCCGCCGACTGGGGGGCGTTTTGGGGGTGGGGTTTTCATGCTTCTAGCTGCTGGCGCGGCTGTGCGGGGTTGGCCGTTTACGCACATGGAGGTGTCACTTTTCTTTACTCGTAAAGAAAAGATGGTATGAACGCGCCCCGTCCCCGCAGTGGAGCGCGAGGTAGCGAGACGGTAGTGTGGGTCAGGCAGAAAAGAGTCTGATGAGAGGGGGTCCCTCCAGACCGAACGGCATCGCAATGTGCCAGAGTGGAAGATGTCACCACCACTACAGGAACGGAGGGACCCGAAATGAATGCTATGACATTTGAGCTGGATATTGCAAAGCATGTGTTCCAGCTGTACTGGGTTGACCCTGAGACTGGCGAGATTCACAACCGGCGATTTCAGCGTCAAAAGCTGATCGAGTTTCTAGCTCAGCACAAAGGACGCGTGGCGCTGGAGGCGTGCGGCAGCGGGCACTGGTGGGCCCGCAAGCTCCTAGAGATGGGCTATGAGGTGAAGCTGTTGCATGCGAAATACGTCCGCCCGTTCGTGCAAACCAACAAGACTGACGCCGCGGATGCGCGCGCAATCTGGACGGCGGCGCAACAGCCGGGCATGCCGACAGTGACGCCGAAGACAGTGGAGCAGCAGGCCACGCTGGTGTTGCATCGGATGCGAGAGCAGCACATCAAGATGCGCACCATGATGATCAACGCTTTGCGCGGCGCGCTCTATGAGTTTGGCTTGAGCTTCAAGAGGGGGCGTCAGGCAGGTCTGGCGGAGATGAACGAGAGACTGGCCGAAGTGGAGGAAGACGTGCCGGCGAGGGTCTTCGAGGCGTTGCGCGAACAGTTCGAGCTGATCGGTCGGCTAGACAAAGGCATTGAGCAGTTGGAAGGACAGATCAAGGCCTGGTCCCAAACGCAGCCAGCGTGCGAGCAACTGATGGCGATTCCGGGGATTGGCATGCTCACGGCCACGGCGATGCTAGCGACGATTGGCGATGCGCAGGGCTTCGAATCGGGGCGGCAACTGTCGGCCTACTTGGGGCTGGTGCCGCGCCAGCGTGGCACTGGGGGCAAGGTGCAACTGGGGGCGATTAGCAAACGCGGAGACCGTTACCTGCGCATGCTGCTGATCCACGGTGCCAGGGCAGTCCTGTTCCGGGCCAAGGACAAAGGGACTTGGTGCGACCAGCTGGCGCGCCGACGCCCGACCAACGTGACGGTGGTGGCGATGGCGAACAAGGCGGCGAGAATTGCCTGGGCGGTGCTGAGGGGCAAGGAGCCGTATGAAAGAGACCACGAATTGAAGAAAGCGGCGAGGGCCAGGCAAATGGCGGATTCCGCGCTAGGGCATCTGCGCCTACCAAAACCGTAGGCACAGCAGCCCTAGCTGCGGCTATGAAGCAGGTTAATTGAATTCGACTAGCAGGTTGCGCGGGTAGACGTGAAGTGATGGCAAGGCAGGTTGGACCGCAAGAACGAGACCCTGATCGGTTACAAGTGCTTCGAGCACGCTGAAAAGACGAGGGCCGCTCTTGGCGAATTCCATAGGGGCCCGCAGGCTTGACCTGCATGAGGCCGGATATAAGGCTGCAACCAAATCCTCGCCGAGCATCATGAGATGATTTACCTGGCAAACCGGGGCGCGTTCATATAAGTAACCAAAAGAAAGCGATCCTTGCAGGAGGCTGGCTTGTCGGGGCTGCGCAGCCCGGTGGTTTCGTCGTCAGGCCCCGGGTTTTAATGGCCTCATGCCGTTACCGGATTGAATGGCCACGATCCTGCGGATGGCGCCGGTTTCGTGGTGAGGCTGCTCGGTAGCGGCATCCCTGCTCATTCACACATCTGCCGGTACGGGTTCGAAGCGCCACGATATATCACACCATGATGGTTTCGTGGTGGGGTGGGCGCGGTGGAAGAATTCTTCGGCCAATCAATCCGGTGCCACCGCGCCCACGACGGAAACGGGACGCTTGCAACTTCGTGGCCGCCTGCACCGCGAGCGACAGACGGCTTGAAGTTCGTGGTGGGCGCTATCGGGGGGACCACAACGAATCCCTGGGCATTGGCTGGGTAGTGGTGCTCTGGACCGGTAACGGCACGAGTCTGTTAGAACCCAGGGCCTGACGACGAAACCATTGGAGTCCCCAATGCCGACACGCCAGCCTCCTGCAAGGATCGCTTTCTCTTGGTTACTTCTCTTTACGAGTAAAGAGAAGTGACATCTCACACGTTCTAAATCGGCCAACACCGCACAGCCGCGACAGCAGCTAGAAGCATGAAAACCCCACCCCCAAAACACTTCCGGCTCCATCATGCCAAACAAAAAATACAACCGCATTCCATGACACGGCTTCCACCGATTCAATCCTCGCCAAACTCGGCAGATTTTGTGAGCGAATCACCGGAACGGGACACCAGGAGCCGGAGCACGACCGCACGCCTGCGCTCCTCGTTGGCGCCTGTTATGCGCTAGCTGCTGGCTCCTCCCAATCGAAACGCCAGATCGCCAGCAGCGTGAACAGCGCGGCAAAGGCCAGCAACACACCGATCGGCACCAGCGCGGCCTGCAGCGGCAGCCCGCGCCAGGTCATCGCGTCCAGCCCGTCCACGGCCCAGCGCGTGGGCAAGGCCAGCGACGCCGATTGCAGCCACGACGGGAACAGGAAAGCCGGCACCCAGGCGCCGCCCAGCATCACCATCAGCAAGGTGGAGAAGATCGCCAGCCCGCGCGTGGCCGCCGGCGTGCGCCCGAGCGCAGCCACCAGCAGGCCAAAGCTGGCGGTGGTCAGGGCAAAGGCCACCACCACCCCGGCAAAGCCCGCCACGCTGCCGTCGATGCGCACGCCAAAGAACGCAATGGCGGCGCTGAAGATCAGCGCCATCAGGATCACGGCCGTGAGCGCGCCGCTGATGATGCGGCTGCCCAGCAACAGAGCGCGCGACACCGGCGCGGCACGCAGGCGCTGCCACAGGCCGAGGCGGCGCATCAGCAGCAGCCCCACGCCAAACTCGATGCCCATGAAGAGGATGAACTGCACGCCCATGCCGGCGAAGGCATGCGCGTAGCTGTTGTAGGGACGGCCGGCCTGCGCGCTGGCCGGCTGCTCGCGCGCCTCGAACGGCAGCCCCATCCGCATGCGGGGCATGCCTGCCGCGTCCGGCCCGCTCGCGGCGCGCGCTGCCTGAGCCCGCTGCACGCGCTCGATGCTGTCGGCCATCGCCAGCACATCCTGGCGATACGCGGCCGGGAGGTCCGGATTCGCTGCCATTGCGCCACGCAGCGCACCAAGCGGCCGGGCCGCATCCGGCCCGCTGCCCATGGCCGCCTGCGATACGCTTTCCATTACGTGCTGGGTCAGCACGCCGCGCACCACCGCCAGGGCGAGCGCCTGCGAGGGGTCGTAGCGCAATGTCAGCACCGGCTTGGGCTGCGCGCCGAACAGCGCGCGCGGCGCCGCCTCGCCGAAGCCGTCCGGCAAGGTCACGGCCACCTGCACCTTGCCTTGCCGCACCGCTTCATCGGCGGCCTGGGCCGGCAGCTCGCGCAGCTGCAATGCGGGATCCTGCCGCAGCGCCGCGACGATCTTCTGCGACAAGGGAGTGCCATCGAGGTCGCTGAGCGCCACCGGGATGCGCGATGGCTTCTGCGTGGCGGGGTTGAACAGGTAGCCGAAGAACGCCGCGATAGCGATTGGCGCGGCCACGCCCATGACGAGCGCCCGGCGATCCGAGAAATACAGCCGCAAGTCCGCGCGGACCAGCGCGAACAAGGCACGCAGTACATTCAACGCGCTCATGCTCCGTCCCTCAGTTGCCGCCCGGTCAGCGCCAGGAACACATCCTCCAGCGTGGCCCGGCCCGACGCCAGGTGCCGCACCACGCGGCCACGGGCGCCCAGCCAGGCCATCACCGCGGGCACGGCGCGCGCGAGATCGTCCACGCCAATGGTCAGCACGCCGGCGCATTGCCGTGCGTGACGAACGTGGTGCGCAGCGCAGTCATGCGCCAGTTGCGCGGCATCGACCACGCCGTCGACCGTGACCTGCAGCGTCTCGGCCACCGGCAACCGGCCATAGAGCCCGGCCAGCGTATCGCTGGCCACCACCTGCCCGTGGTCCATGATCACGATGCGGTCGCACAGGCGCTCGGCCTCTTCCATGTAGTGCGTGGTGTAGAGCAGCGCCTTGCCGCGCTCGCGCAGCGCTTCCAGGCTGTCGAAGATGGCATTGCGGCTTTGCGGGTCGACCCCGGTGGTGGGCTCGTCGAAGATCAGGATGTCGGGATCGTGGACCAGCGCGCAGGCAATGTTCAGGCGGCGCTTCATGCCGCCGCTGAAATGCGCGGGCTTGTCCCGCGCGCGCTCGGACAAACCCACCAGCGCAAGTGCCTGGGCCGTGCGCTCGCGCAGCAAAGCACCCGACAAGCCGTAGAGCGCGCCGAACAATTCCAGGTTGGCGCGCGCCGGCAGTTCCTCGTAGAGCGACAGCTCCTGGGGCACCAGCCCGATGCGGCGCTTGAGCAGGCTCACCGCGCGCGCGCCGGCATCCTGCAGCACGCTGCCACCAATAAGGACGCGCCCGGCATCGGGGGCCACCAGGCCGCACAGCATCGCTACCGTGGTGCTCTTGCCAGCCCCGTTGGGCCCCAGCAGGCCCGTGATCTCGCCGCCAGCGACGGTGAAGGCAACGTCCTTCACCACCGCCCGCGTGCCATACGATTTGCCCAGGCCGATGGCTTCGAGCATGTGGCGCCCCCTCTCGTGAAGACGCACGATTCTAGCCGAGGTGCCCGGCCAGGATGCCCGCCTCGCGTCCGCCCGCAAGGGGGGTTAGCTGGACAAGCCCCACCCGATATGGCATAAGAGTATGTGCTGCCTCAAAAAACGGCAGCGGCTTGCCAGGATTTTCCACCCTTCATTCGAGACCTCATGCTCCTCGTCCCGCACCGCAACGCAGTCCGCCGCCATGCCATGCATGCGGTGGCGACGCGTGCGTGCGCGGCCAAGGGCAGCGTGCGCTCGCTCCGCGCCACACCGGCCGCGGTCAACACCTATGGTTTCGCCGCCGTGCTTTTCCAGGCCGTGCGGGGAAACCAGGACACACCAGCCAGGTCCTGACTTTCCCCGCACGGCACTTTGCCTGAGGGCGCGCATCGCGCCCCTTGTCCAATGTGCAACCTGGGAGAAAAGCCGTGTCTTCGTCTTCGATCTATCGCAAGACCCTCTGTGCGATCGGCACCGTCGCCGTCGTCTACTTTCTCATCAATCTCTGATTGAGCACGGGGCCACGGCGTAGCCGTCGCCCCGTCATGGCCCTGCACCCCTTTTTCCTGCCGCGGCGCGTTCGCGGCATTCACTTCGCACGCCTTCATCGCCATGGAGCTCACTAAGAATTTTGTCAAAGCCAAGCGCCCCTGCGCCGATGGCTACCGCTGGTTCGTCCGCAACCGCCAGGGCGGCAGCGACTACCAGCACCTGCTCGACGCCCTCGTCGATGACGGCCGCGTTGACGACGCCTGCTGGCTGCTCACGCAGTTCGGCCCCACCGACGCCGTACTCGCCGTGGACAGCATCGAGGCCGATGCCGTGGTCTTTGCCGGCTCGCTGGTGGTGCGCGGCTGCATCGACGTCGGGACGACGCTGCGCGCCGGGGGCAGCATCCAGGCCGGCGGCGGCATACGCGCGGGCCGGGCCATCGTGGCCGGTGACAGCCTTGCGGCGGCCGGCGGCATCCACAGCGGCGGCGTGCTCGAAGCGGGCGGCGATATCAAGGCCGCATGGGGCATCGACGTGCAGGACACGATCACCGGCGGCGGCAACCTCAAGGCCGGCTGGGATGTGCTGTGCGGCGGCAAGATCGCGCTCGGCGGCAGCGCCGTGGCCGGGCAGGACCTGATCGGGCAAGCAGCCATTCACTGCGGCAAGAGCATCCGCGCCGGCGGTGTCATCGATGCGCGCCACACCGTGCGCGCCGGCCACGGCATCGAGTGCGGCGCTTCCATCCGCTGCGGCATGCATCTGGAGGCCGGCTGGGGCATCAAGGCGCTCGAGGCCATCGTTGCCGAATGCGCCATCAAGGCGGGCGAAGGCTTGCAGGCGGGCGACGAGATCCGCGCGGGCATTGGCTATGGCGTGTACGCCGGCCTGGATGTCAGGGTCGATGCATGGCCGGCGAGCGCGAAGGTGCTGGCGGCGCGCAAGCCCGAAGGCCTGGTGAGCGGATGGTGGGAGGAACCTGCCATGTGCTGAGATGCCACCGCCTGGCTTGCCCTTGTTCCTTCACCGTTCTCGCGTTCTCACGTTCTCACGTTCTCACGTTCTCACCGTTCTCATTGTTCACATCGTTCACTTGGGAGATAAGCAATGTTCTACAAAGTCTTGCTGGTCCTGGCCTTCTTCATGGTCGTGGTGTTTGCCCTGGCACGGGGCTTCCAGCACATGCCGGCCTGAGTGCCGCGCCTCCGGGAGAACGACATGTCCATCATGGCGCCGGCCACGGCGCTTCCGTGGCTTGCGCGCAGGCTCGAGCTGCGCATCGATGTCAGCCACCGCCCCGCCGAACTCGACCAGGAGTTCGATTCCATCTACGGCCGCCTGCACCGGCCGGGCGACCGTCTCCACGGCATCCCGGCAATCGCCACCGACTCGCCGGAGCTGGTGATCCGCTACCGCGAGGCGGATGGCGAGTACTACGTCTACGTGGAGGATGTGGCGCGCAAGCGCCTGGCGGGCTACACGGTCTTCAACCGCCTGATCGAGGTGGGGCGGCGCGCCGACCCATACCTGCGCGCGCCGCACTCCAAGTACGAGACGGCCTACCAGCGCCGCGGGCTGGCCACCGCAATCTACCGCTGGGGGCTGGACGCCGGCCTGTGCCTGATGACAGGCGCGCGGCAGTCCGCCGGCGCCAATGCCTTGTGGCACTCGCTGTCCAGGCACCATGTGCTGGGCTATGTCGACCTGCGCTACAAGACGCTGACTTATCTCGGGCAGGAAGTCAGCCGCGAAGTGCATGACGACCTGCACACGCGCATGATCCTGCTGGGCAAGGGATGGAGCATCGAGCGGCTGGCGGCCGTCACCGGCATGCTGTAAAGCCGCGCTGGCGCCGCTTGCCGGGTTCATGAAGACCGGAATCGCCCGGGCTAATTGTTTCGCGCCGAAACAACTAGCCCGGGCGAATCGCTGATTTTTACGAAGTCGCATCTCAAGTTACAGATATGTTGCAACTTAGGCACTTCTCGCCTCTCCAGATTTTCCGGGATGCGTCGTAATCTTCAAACGTGCCAACCGGCGCTGCAACCCAATAGGAAATCATGTCCGAACGCCTCATCATGCTTGACGTCCCCGGTGTCCTCTACTCGAGCCGCTCCGAGGCTCGGCTGGGCGGAATTCCCGATACCGGCACCTTGCGCGACGTCCGCTTCTTCGATCCCGTCGCGCTCGGATTCGTGCGGCGCCTGTTCGGCCTGGCCGGTGCGCGCGTGGTGGTATCCGAGGCATGGCGCCGCGGCGTTCCCGCCGCCATCCTGCAGCAGCTCGACCTGCAGGTGGAAGGCATGACCCCCGATGTACCCGGCGGCCACGCAGCCCGCATCGCGGCCTATTTTGCGCACCGCCCCGCACCGCAGGCCTTTGCCATCCTGACCTGCGACACGGCATCGATGACAGACCCGCAATACGCGCATCTGCTGCCGCACGTGGTCAGCGTGAATCCGGCCGAGGGCCTGACGCCCGCCAACTTCAAGCAAGCGCTGGATATGCTTGGCGTGGCGTGCCCGTCCACCCTGTGCCTCGACACGCAGCCCGACGCGCGCGTGGAAGCCCGGCTGGAGCGGCTGCGCCGCCTGGCCAAGGAAGCGCCCGCGCGCTTCGAGATGGGCACCGTTGCCGCGCCCTTGCTGCAAGCCGTGCCAACGCTCGCGCTGCCGGCGCGGCGCACGGAAAAGCGGCTCGCACACGCCTGATACGCTGCATGCCGATGCAAGCCGGCCCCGGCCGCGGCGTGCCTCTTCGGCGCGTAGCGGCCGGGGCCGGCTTGGCTTTCAGGCTGCCGGGCTACTCCGGGCTATCCGCCTTCTGGCTGAACACCAGCACCAGCCCAAGCACGATCGCCGCCATGCCTGCCAGGCTCAGCGCGGCAAGGCGATTGCCCAGGAACAGGTAATCCATCAGCGCGGTCACGGCCGGCACCAGGTAGAACAGGCTGGTGACGTTGACCAGGTTGCCCGCCTGGATCAGCCGGTAGAGCAGCAGCGTGGCGCCCACCGAGATAACCAGCGCGAGCCATCCGAGCGACAGTGCGAAGCCCGCCGAGGGCACCACCGCCATCGGCTGGAACGGCACGAACAGCAAGCACAGCGCCAGGCCCGCGCCGTATTGCAACGGCATCACGTCGAGCGGTGCTTGCCGGATGCGTTTTTGCAGGATGGCGCCGATCGTCATGCACGCCAGCGCGCAGAGCGCAAAGCCCATGCCCAGCGGCGAGATCCGCGCCATCGCTATGCCCTGGAAGACCACCAGCACCAGCCCGCCCAACGCCACCGCCAGGCCTGCCAGCCGGCGCGCGGAAAAGCGCCGCTCCACCAGCAGCAAGGTCAGGATCGGCTGCACGCCCAGCAGCGTGGCCAGCACGCCCGGCGTCATGCCGCGCGCCAGCGCCAGCAGGTAGAAGATCGAATACGCGCCGGTCAGCAGCAGCCCGGAGCAGACCACCTGCAAGCGCGTGCCGGGCTGCGGCAACCAGCGCCGCCGCCAGGCCGCGAGCACCAGCAGCACGGCCAGCGCCAGTGCAAAGCGCGCGGCCAGCAAGGCAAAGGCGGAAGCGTATTCAAGCCCGAGGCGCGCAAAGATGGCGCCGCTGCTCCATAGCAGCACGAAGAGCGTGGTCGAGCCATGCGCGCTCAGTGCGTTTTTGTTCAAATCCATGGGTTTCACCTGTTACCTGTCACGGTAATCCGTAAGACTCCGGCGTGCCCCGGCACACTGACGCCGCGCGGACGCGAAGGCGCCCTGGCATCAGGCGGGAACCAGCCGAAGAAGGAAGAAGCCGAAAAAAGACGGGCTGACGATCAGCCCAGCACGGCTGGGGGCGGCGGCGCAAGGCCGGCCCGCGTGCGCGGCGCGGAAGTGACAGGCGGTGCGAGCGGTACGAACGGTGCGAAGGCGGCGCACGGCCGCACCGCGCCCGGACGGGTCGCGATGGCGGCAAAGGCGTTGTGCGCAGCGTGATGCATGGGAATCCGTAAGAGGCTGGGACGGAGAAACAAGCAAGCATCCGGGTCCCGCAGGACTGCGTAACGTTACACCACGTCAATTCGCATGGCAATGCTGTCCGGTCTGCGGTGGGCTGGCTGGCCTAGGTGACCGGCTCGCGATCCACCGCTAGCCGGCTGGCAACGGCAAACAGCCACATCGCCAGCAAGGCCAGCCCCCACAGCACCAGCACCCGGCCCGCCGCCAGTTGCTCATCGACCAGGTAGGTGCTGCACAGTTGCGACTCCGCCTCCTGGTACAGCAATCCGGCGCTGAGCATCATCCAGGCGCCGTTGATGACAAAGAACCCTTGCACCACGGGGCCGGCAGCCTGCCACGAGGCGCGCGCCAGCAGTCCCGCCAGCACCATGCTCGCCACCTTGGCCATGCCCATGGGCCCCGCCAGCGTGGCAGCGTCCAGCGCAACCGGCAGCATCCAATAGCTGACGATGCACCACGCCGCCAGCAGGCCTGGCAGCCCCGCCGCGTTCCATGGCGCCGCCCAGGCCGCCAGCCGCGGCCCGGCGCAGCGCGCCGCCCACCAGCCGGCAAGTGCCAGCAGCGGCAGTTCCAGGCCCATATGCCTGGCCATGGTCGCCTCCAGCCATGGGCGCAAAAGCGCGGCCACGGCCAGCATCAAGCCGGGCAGGCAGGCTTGCCAGCCGGGTGCAAGCCGCGCCTTCACAGCCGGCTGCGCAGCACGTCGGCCAGCGCCAGGTCCGGCCGCTCCACGTCATAGGCAGCAGCCAGCCGGCCTTGCGCGTCGACCAGGAACAGCGCGGCATTGTGCGAATAGCCGCCCAGCCCATCGGGCAGCACGACGATGCCGAAGGCGTCGAGCAGGCCGCGCAAGCGTGCAGGCTCGGCCACGGTGGCGAAGGTCCAGATGGCAGGATCGGCGCGCAGCGTGCGCGCATAGGCCAGCAGCGCGGCGGGCGTATCGCGCGCCGGGTCGAAGGAGAGCGTCAGCAGGCGCACGCGGTCCTGCAGGCCGCGCTCGCGCAATTGCTGCTGCAGCCAGGCCTGCCCCGATGCGCTGGTGCGGCAGATTGCCAGGCATCGGGTATAGACGAAGGTCACCAGCGTGACGGGCCTGCCGCGCTCGCCGCTGCCCTCGCCCTGCGGCATGGGGCCGCCAAAAGCGTGCTGCCGGCCCGTCTGGTCGAGCAAGGCCAGCGCCGGCAGCTCGCGCGGGGCGCGCGCCAGGTCCAGGCGCCGGGCGCCATCGGCGCTGAGCGTGCGCAAGCCGCGCGTCGTGGCGAACACCGCCGCACCGGCCAACACCAGCACGAGCGCAACCATCGCCAGCGTCTTGCTCCACGCACGCGTCATGGCTTGGGGGCACCTCCCGTGGTCATGAATGCCTGCAGCGCTTCGCCGCCGTGCCAGGGCGCCTTTTGCGCGACGGAAGCCGCGCGCGCCGCCGCGATCTGCGCGGCCTCGACCGGCGCGGCGCCATTGCCCCACTGGCTGCGGATATGCGTGGCCAGCGCCGCGATCTCCTGGTCGGAGAACTGCTCGCCAAAGGCCGGCATGGCGCCGTTGTAGGTGGTGCCAAGCACGTCCAGCGGGCCGGTCATGCCGTGCAGCAGGATCTGCGCGAGGCGGTCCGGATCGTCGTTGACCCAGGGGGAGGCTGCCAGCGGCGGGAACACGCCGGGAATGCCTTGCCCGCTGGCCTGGTGGCAAGCCTGGCAATTGGCGGCGAACAATTGCTTGCCGTCGGCTACGCGGCCCTGCCCGGCCGGCGCTGCCAGCGCGGCCAGGTCGCGCCGGTCGCCCAGCGCGGCGCTGCCGTCGGCGCGCTCGATCAGGATGTAGCTGATGGCCCAGACCAGCAGGCCGCATACCAGTGCCAGCACGATCTTGGGCACCGGGTTGTGCTGCTCAACGGGATCGGCGTTCTCTGTCTTATGGGCTTGCGAGGGCTTCATCGTAGCTGGCTTGCGCGCCGGGCGCGCGTGGCGCCGGCGGGCTGGAGGTGGATTGAGAAGAAGCGATCGCACCGAACGGGTTGGACGGCGCGGTCGAAACGGATGCCGGCGTGGCAGGCTCCGGCGGCTGGCCGGTTGCGCCCGCGGCTGCGGCCTGCTCCACCACCGGGTAGGTGTGGCGCAGGCCAATCAGGTAGGCGACCAGGTCCAGCGCCTGGGGCGTGGCCACCACCACCTTGCCTGGCGGCACCGTGCCGCCGGGCAGCGCGACCACCTTGTCGCTCTTGCCGACTGCGCCTTCCGGCTTGAGCTCGAACAGGAACGGGTAGCCCGGCATGATGCTGTCCGCCACGTAGGCGCGCGGCTGGTAGAGATGGCCCAGGTGCCAGTCGGCGCTCGGCTGGCGCACCCCGATATTGAACAGGTCCGGGCCGGTGCGCATGGTGCCGAGCAAAGGCGGGCTGTCATAGTGGTAGTCCGCCGCCACGGACGGGCGGCCCCAGCCGCGCGCGCCGTCGGCACGGCCCGCGCCGGTGGAGCTGGGCTGCTGCGTATGGCAAGCGATGCAGCCGTTGGCGAGATACACCTCGCGCCCGCGCAGCTGCTCGCTGGTGTAGGGCGCCAGCGCCGCCGGCGCGGGCACATCCTTGAGCTGCAGGAAGGGCACCACGATCATGGCCGAGGTGGCGAGCGAGAGCGTAACCATGGCCCCGCCCACAAGTTTGAGTTCGTTTTCCATGTTCAGGCAGCCGCTTGGGAAACCATGCGATCGGTCTGCGCCAGCGCCGAAGGACGCAAGACCATCAAGGCAAAGTGAAAGGCAAAGACCAGATGGCCGAGCGTCATCAGCGCACCGCCCAGCGAACGCCCCTGCAGCCAGGGCAGCGTGACCGTCACCGATTCCATGAAGGGACGCGCCGGGTCCAGCAGCGCCAGGCCCTGCAGCACGCCGCCAATGCTCAGTGTGATGAGGTAGGTGGAGAAGCCCGCCACCACCAGCCAGAAATGCAGCGAGATCAGCGCGGGCCGGGGCCACGGCGCGTCGACGATGCGCGGCAGCGCGAAGTAGATGCCGCCGAAGATCACCATCGACACGAAGCCGTACATGCCCAGGTGCGCGTGCGCCACCGTGAAGTGCGTGAAGTGCGTCACCGCGTTGAGCGAGCGCAGTGCCTCGAACGAGCCCTGCACCGACGCCAGCGTGTACATGATGGCGCCGAACACGATGAAGCGCAGCGTGGCCGAGTGGCGCAGCGCGCCAAAATTGCCCTTGAGCGTCAGGTGCTGGTTCACCGAGAACGCGGTCACCGGGATGATCATCATCACGCTCTGCACGATGGACAGCGTGATCAGCCAGGGCGGAATCGGGCCGCCGATCAGGTGGTGCGCGCCGACCTGGCCGTAGAAGAACGCCAGCGTCCAGAAGCCCAGCAACGACAGGTTATACGAGCGCACCGGCCGCCCGATCACCTTGGGCAGGAAGTAATAGACCGAGGCGAGCGACAGCGGCGTATAGAACAGGCCCAGCACGTTGTGCCCGAACCACCAGTTCATGGTGGCCTGCTCCACGCCGAAATGCACGCCCGGGATCTTGGCCACCACGTACAGCACCGGGAACCAGAACAACGCCGCACCGATGTACCAGACCGACACGTACAGATGATGCACACGGCGCTTTTGCAGCATGAATGCCAGCGGCAGGCCGATCATCATCCCGCCCAGCGCGAACAGCAGGCCCACTTGCCAGGGGATCTCCAGCCACTCCAGGCCGGCGTTGATGCCCACGGCAATGCTGCCGAGCCCCGCCACCAGCCCCGCATTCCAGACCAGCGCACCGATCATGGCAAAGCGCCCGCCCAGCAGCGGCGTGCGCAGCAGGCGGGGCAGCATCCACAGCGTCAGCCCGAGCAGCCCCATCGGCGCCCAGCCGTAGGCGACCGCGTTCAGGTGCAGCGTGCGCAAGCGGCCAAAGGAAAGCCACGCCTGCCCGGTCAGCAGGTCGGGCATATGCAGCTTGAGCGAGCTAAGCAGGCCGGCGGCCGACGCCACCACCAGCCAGACCACGGCACAACTCAGCATCAGCAGGGCCGGCAGGGCGCTGGAGCGATCAGCCTCATGCCGCGCGGCCAGCTCCGCCTCGAGATCGGCGCGTGCGGCGGCCGTGGCAGGCGCCTCCCGGCTGGACGCCGCGCCCACCCAGAGCGCCTGGCGCTGCGCCGCGTCGCTCGACGGCTCCTCCGGCTGGCCGACCTCGCCCGGCGCGAAGATGGTGCGCGCACCAGCGGCTTCGAGATCGAACAAGCCCTTGCGCAGCGACCAGATGAAAGCAAACAGGCCACCGACCGACAACAGGAAGGTAGCTAACAACAGACTCGTGGGATCCATGGATTTCCTTGCACTTCCCATGACGGCGCCGTGGCGGCCGTGGCTTGCGGACAGTGTTGAATGCTAAGGAGACAAGGCCGGCCCGAACAGGATCAGATCGGATCGATACAACCGGATCAGAAGGATTCAGGCGTGACATGTTGCCGCAGCAAATCTGCCACATTGGAATATCGCCATGCGCTGTGTCGTGCATCGCGCCGATACGATACAGTTGCCGGAAATCAGACATAGGCCAAACAGTGGATCTCCAATGCCGCCCAGCAAGCCAGACACCCCCCCGCTAAAAGACGGGGAAGCCACGCCCGGCACGCTCTACGAAACGCTGGCCGACGATATCGCGCACTCGATCCAGGCCGGCACGCTGCGGCCCGGTGACCGCCTGCCCTCCGTGCGCCAGGCCAGCGCCAGCCGCGCGCTCAGCCCCTCCACGGTGTTCCAGGCTTACTACCTGCTGGAAGCGCGCGGGCTGATCATCGCGCGCCAGCGCTCCGGGTACTTCGTGGCCAGCACCAGCCGCGTGCTGCCACCCGAGCCCGAGGCCGCGTCGCAGCCGGCGGACGAATCCACCACGCTGAATGTCAGCGAACTGGTCTTCGACGTGCTGGCGTCGGCCAAGCAGCGGGAGCTGGTGCCACTCGGATCCGCGTTTCCCAGTCCGATGCTGTTTCCGCTGCCGCGCCTCGCCAAGTCCATGGCGGCCGTGGTCCAGCAGCTAGACCCATGGAGCTCAGTGGACGACATGACACCGGGCAACGCCGGCCTGCGCCGCCAGATCGCCCTGCGCTACCTGATCGACGGGCTTACCGTGCACACGGACGAGATCGTCATCACCAACGGCGCGCTGGAGGCGCTGAACCTGTGCCTGGCGGCCGTCACGCGCCCGGGCGACGCGGTCATCATCGAGTCGCCCACCTTCTACGGCGCGCTGCAGGCGCTGGAGCGCCACGGCCTGCGCGCCATCGAGGTGCCCACGCATCCGCGCGAAGGCATCGAGCTCGACGCCCTCGCCCGCGCGCTGGAACGCCACCGCCCGAGCGCGTGCTGGCTGATGACCAACTTCCAGAACCCGCTGGGCAGCCTGATGCCCGACGACAAGAAACGCGAACTGGTGCAGTTGCTGGCGCGCTTCGAAGTGCCGCTGATCGAGGACGACGTCTACGGCGAGCTGTACTTCGGCAACAAGCGCCCCACCCCGGCCAAGGCGTTCGACACGCAGGGGCTGGTGATGCACTGCGGATCGTTCTCCAAATGCCTGGCGCCGGGCTACCGGATCGGCTGGGCCGCGCCCGGACGCTTTGCGCGCGAAGTGGCGCGCGCCAAGCTCACCAGCACGCTGACAGTGGCGGCGCCAACGCAAGCCGCTATCCTTAACTACCTGGAGAAGGGCGGCTACGACCGGCACCTGCGGCAGTTGCGCCAGGCGCTGATGCAGCGGCAGGACGCCTTCGCGCAGGCCATCGCGCGGCACTTCCCGCCGGGCACGCGGGCCACGCGGCCGGCTGGCGGGTACTTCCTGTGGATCGAGATGCCGGCCGGCACCGACAGCCTTGCGCTGCACCGCTATGCGCTCTCGCACGGCATCAGCATCGCGCCCGGCCCGATTTTTTCCGCGCATGGCGGCTTCCGGCATTGCTTGCGCATCAACTGCGGCCACGACTTCGACGACCGGACCGACGCCGCGCTCGCCACGCTGGGCCGGCTGGCCAGGCTGACAATGCAGTAAAGGCCGCGCCGCACCTGCCTTACAATGCGCGGCCCAATGGAGAACACAAAATGGAATCCCGCCTGACCGAACTAGAAATCAAGGTCGCCTTCCAGGACGACCTGCTCGACACGCTCAATCTCGCCGTGGCGCGCCAGCAGCGGCAGATCGACCTGCTGCAGGAGCAACTCCAGGCGCTTTACCAGCAGATGCGCTCCAGCGGCACGGGCGGCGCCGACAACGGCCCCCAACACGAACTCCCGCCGCATTACTGATCGTGCGCATGGCCCGCGGACAGACTGGACAATCGGACGACAATCGGACAATTGAACAAAGCCGGCGCAGGCGCGGTCAGAAGGGATAACGCGCAAGACGCCAACCTGGAGGCACCGCAGCATGCCGACAACGCAACACCGCACCCGGCCCCGCAAATCCCTGACAACGCGCAAAGCCGCCGCCGCTGGCGCGCTTGCCATGCTGGTCGCCGCCAGCGCCTGGGCCGGCTATAACGTCTGGACCGGCGACTACACATTCTCCCGCCAGGAACTGCAGGACGCCGTCGACAAGCGTTTCCCGGCAAGGTTGCGCTACGCCCAGGTGCTCGACGTCCAGCTGACGCATCCGCGCCTGCTGCTCGACGAAGCCAACAACCGCGTGACCACCCAGATGGATGCACAGGTCAGCAACACCTTGCTGCCCGCGCCACCGATCAACGGCACGCTTTCACTGAGCAGCGGGCTCAGGTACGACCCGGCCAGACGCGCCGTGCTGCTCGACAATCCTTCCGTCGAACGTGTCCAGGTCGCCGGCATGCCGGCGCAATATGGCGAGCAACTGAACGCCATCGGCGCCGTCGTGGCGCAGCAACTGCTGCGCGATTACCCGCTCTACACGTTCAAGCCGGAAGAATTGCACGTTGCCGGCAAAGACGTCGAGCCGGGCGCCATTACCGTGCTGGCCGACGGCATCAAAGTCCAGGTCAATACACGTTAAACGCAATACGTCCCCCCTATTCGCATCCAATGCCGATGCCGTCGCCGTGCAAAACATGTTGTATCCGCGCACGCATTCATACCAGAAATTCACGCAGTTAATTCACGTCGCGCGAGCAATGTCGCGCGACCGGTTATACTCCGCGCTCCACAACTAACGGGTAAATACAAATGGCCGTAGCAAAGAAAGTCGCAACCAGCGCAGCAGCAAAGACCAAGCCGGCAGCCGCCAAGAAGGCAGCAGTTCCCGCGAAGAAGGCCAGCGTGCTGGCTCGCGAACTGGCCGCTGCAAAGAAGGGCCTGCTGAAGCTGCGCGCTGATGCAAAGAAGGCGATCGAAACTGCTAAGCGCGAAATCAAGGTCGCAGCTGAAGCCGCCAAGAAGGCCGTGCTGGCTGAAAAGCAAGCCGCCAAGGAAAAGCTGGCTGCACAAAAGGCCAAGGCCAAGCCGGCTGCGAAGAAGCCGGTGGTGAAGGCCGCCGTGGCAAAGAAGGCTGCAAAGCCGGCCGCCGCCAAGAAGGCAGCAGCGCCCAAGGCAGCACCGAAGGCCGCCGCCCCGAAGGCAGCAGCTCCGAAGGCAGCAGCACCGAAGAAGGCAGTCGTGAAGGCAGCCCGCAAGCCGGCAGCGCCGAAGAAGGCCGTGGCCGTCAAGGTCGAGGCAGAAGCGCCTGTCGCCGCGAAGTAAATCGCGCAAGGGCCAGCGCGGCAGGTGGCCCGGACATGCGCGCGGTAATTCGCGCCGTGCTCCGGTCCCCGCCGCGCACCACTTTTGTGCGAACTGGCTGGCGCCCTGCAGGGCCAGCCGGACATCTCCAGACCATATCCCCGCTTATTCAAGCCGCCCTGGCCGATCGGCATTTCCCGATTAGCGCCGCCTGGCTTCGCCTGTCATTTCCCGCATTTCCCGCATTTCCCACTTGGCACGCATTGCCCGCCAGGACGATCGCCGCGTCTTAAGCCAACGCTTAAGGTGGCATGCGCAAAGACAATTCGGCGAAGACTTAACCCCACTCCGCGCCAGTCCTCAATCCCGTTTTGTCGAATTTCGGCCACGCATTGCACGCGGCCCAATCCGCCTGCATTTGGCGATGAAGTTCCTATTTTCGGAATACCAGGCTGAAATTATTGGCCGGCATCGGGATTGGCTCGTCCATGCGGAAGCCCTCGGCCTCGCCCAGCGCCGCCACGTCTTCCATATTGCGCACGCCCCATTCGGCGTTCGCGCTGCGCAACTGCGCATCAAAGGCGGCATTGCTCGGCGCGGTATGTTCGCCGTTGCGCCGATACGGGCCATACAGGTAAAGCACGCCGCCGGCTGGCAGCAAACGCCCGGCCCCGGCGAACAGCGCCTCGGCCGCAGACCACGGCGCGATGTGGATCATGTTGATGCAGACCACCGCCTGCGCCGCCTCGATGCCCCAGGGCTGCTGGCGCACGTCCAGCACCAGCGGCGCGAGCACATTGGCCAGCCCGGCATGCTCGGCCCAGCCCGCGATCGACTCGCGCGCTGCGGCGTCGGGGTCGCTCGGCTGCCAGGTCAGCCCCGCCAGCGCGGCCGAAAAATAGGCGGCATGCTGGCCGGTGCCACTGGCGATTTCCAGCACCAGGCCGCTCTGCGGCAAGACCCGCCGCAGCACGGCCAGGATGGCGTCGCGGTTGCGGTCGGTGGCCGGCGCCATGCGGCGCGCGTCGTGTTGGCCGGCTTGGTTCGGCATCTTGTTGCTCCTGTTGGGGGTATGGGTCTGGGCCACGGGGGCGCGTTGGCGCGCGGCAGCCGCGCTTTACCGCAAGCGTAGCAGGCATGACCGGTCCCGGGTCTATGTTGCCTCGGCGGATCCACGCGCCGGTGGCCCGAAACGTTCCCGGTATTCGCCCGGGGTGACGCCGATGCGCTTGAGAAAGGCGCGATGCAAAGCGTCCACGCTGCCAAAGCCTGCGCGCTCGGCGATCCGCTCCAGCCGCCAATCCGAGCCTTCCAGCAGCGCTTTGGCACGCTCCACGCGCGCGCCCTCGACAAAGCGGGCAGGCGGCTCGCCGGTCTCCCTGGCGAACGCACGCGCGAAAGTGCGCTCGCTCATGCCCGCGCGAGCGGCGAGCACCGGCCCTCTCAGGTCGCCCCTTGGGTCGTCGATAATGGCCGCCAGCAATGCGCGCAACCTGGGCGTGGCACTGGACTGCAGGCGCAGGCCGGTACTGAACTGCGACTGCCCGCCGGGGCGCCGCAGGAACAGCACCAGTTCGCGCGCTACCGCCAGCGCCACCTCGGGACCGCAATCGGCCTCTACCAGCGAGAGGCACAGGTCGATGCCGGCGGTAACGCCGGCCGATGTATAGAAAGGTGGATCGGCGACGAAGATTGCGTCCGGCTCCACCTGAATCGCTGGGCGCAATGTCTTCAGCAAGCCACAGGCGTTCCAGTGCGTGGTGGCACGGCGCCCGTCGAGAAAGCCGGCCGCGGCCAGCACAAACGCGCCCGTGCAAACGCTGGCAATGCGACGCGTACGCCGGGCGCGCGCCTGCAACCAGGCTAGCAGGTCCGGATCGGTGGCGGCGCGGCGCAGGCTCTCCTCGCTGCCGCCCGCGACCACCAGCGTGTCGATGCGCTCCGGCAGGTCGGCTAGCGCAACCGCGCCTGCCAGGCGCAGGCCGGCATGTGTCCCAAGCTCGCCACCGGCTTGCGTGGCGAGCCTGACCTCATAGGGCTTGCGGCGGCCCGCGGGGCTATGCAAGTTCGCCACCGCGAAGACCTCCATCGGCCCCACGACGTCGAGCGACTGCACGCCCTCGAAGCCGAGCACTACCACCTTTCGTGTTGTTCGCTGTAGATAAGCCATGGCAAAGAATGCGGTAATTCTGTCCTTTTTGCCAGCCCCGGCGGAGGGTAAATTCGATCCATGTGCATCTGGTACGAAACGCACCAACCGAGGACACCATGCAGTACGCCATCATGACCCGCCTTGCCGCGCTTGCGCTGTGCACTTGCACGCTGTGCGGCTGCCTCAAGCCCGCCGCGCAGATCCCCGCTTCGACCGAACCCGCAGAACGACGCCATGCTGCGTCCGCGGCGTCGTCGGGTAATCCGGCGACGCTCGCGCTGCCCGCGCCCAGGGCCGGGCGGACGCGACCGCTGGTCGCCGTACTGGCCGACAATGCCGGCACCGAGGTCACCGATTTCGTGATTCCGCTTGGCGTACTGCGGGAGGCAAGCGTGGCCGACGTGCATGCCGTATCGACCGGCCCCGGCACCGTCACCTTGATGCCGGCCCTGCGCGTGCGGGCCGACCTGACAATGGCGGCCTTCGACGCCGCCTTTCCCGAAGGCGCCGATATCGTCATCGTGCCGGCGATGCATCATGAGGACACGCCGGCCACGCTAGCGTGGCTGCGCGCGCAGGCAGCACGGGGAGCGACCGTCGTGGCGGTCTGCGAAGGCGCGCGCGTGGTCGCGAGCGCCGGACTGCTCGATGGCCGCTCGGCCACGACACATTGGTATGCGATGAGCCGTGTCGGCGCAAAATTTCCAGCCACCCGCTGGGTGGGCGACAGGCGCTATCTGGCCGATGGCAACGTTGTCACATCGAGCGGCGTGACTGCCTCGCTGCCGCTGTCGCTGGCATTGGTCGAGGCGATTGCCGGCCAACAAGTGGCGGCGGCAACCGCAGCGCGCCTCGGCGTAACGGAGTGGAGCCCACGCCACGATTCGGCCCCCTTCAAGCTAGGCGCCGCGAGCATCGGCGTCGCGCTCTCGAACCGGCTCGCCTGGTGGCGGCACGAGGCCATCGGTATCGCCGTGGCACCGGGTTTCGACGAGATCGCGCTGGCGCTGCAGGCGGATGCCTGGTCACGGACCTATCGCTCCGAGGCGCAGACACTTGGCACGGGTGCAGCTCTGCGCTCGCGCCACGGACTCTGGCTTGAGGCAGACACCATCACCGCTCGCGCGGACGACAAGCCCGCAGCCGGCCGCCATGACTTGCCGCCATACACTGGCTTGCCGGCGGCGGCGCTGGATGCCGCCTTGGCCGGAATCCAGGACCGCTACGGCCACGCCACCGCGGATTTCGTCGCCCTGCAACTGGAGTATCCCCGCCCGCGCTAGCCATTTCCCGGGCGGGTGTGTCAAAAAAAAGGCCCCCGATGACAAAGTCATCGGGGGCCCAACAAAGCGCCGGGGTAACAGCTGTCCCGCGCTTACGCCTTACTGGTCTTGATGCTCGTGGTATCGGCCGTCAGGTAGCCAACGGCAGCGCCAAAGCGGTCCTTGTAGTTAGCGCGCACCAGCGGATCCAGCGTGGCCTGGACGTTGGCGTGCAGGCTGCTCCAGTCGCCGGCGTGCTGGAAGTTGTTCATGATGTAGGTCCAGCCATTGATCTCGTCCACCGCATGCAGGCCGGTGGATTCCGCGCCAGCCGGGGTCGAGAGCACGCGCGACAGCTTCTTGGTGTCTACGTTGTAGGCCCACAGGAAGTTGTTGACGTGCTGGCCACTGTCCTCGCCGATGAACAAGGTGCGCAGCTTTTCCGAGAACTTGAGGTTGTCCGGGTTGGCGATCTGGTCCGGATCGGCGGTGTTGCCGAGTGCGTCCGCGCTGATGTCCTTGCCCACGATCAGCGCCTTGGTGTGTACCGGCACCCATTCGCTGTTGATAGCGGCGCCGCCCAGATCCTTCTGGCCGCCGGCAAGGTTGTGCTGCATCACGCCGCCAGCGTTGAGCGCCTTGGGGATCGCGATGTTGCTCTGTGCGTTCCAGCCCTTGGCGTTGTTGACGACCATCGAGTCGATGATGTTCTGCAGCGCGGAGTAGGCCACCTTGTCCTTGATATTGACGGTGGTGCCTTCCATCTTGGTAAAGCCCATGCTGCCGCCCTTGAGGTAGGCGTAGCGATGGGTTTCCAGGAAGGCCGCGGCCTTCTCCTTGCCCGGGTTGACTTTGATCCAGTTGGCGGTGCCGCCAACGAAGATCTTGGTGAAGGTGGAGTCCGCGGGGTCGGCCGTGCGCACGTCCATGATGTCGGTGGGCAGGTTGGACTTGGCCATGGCCTCGACTTCGGCGCTGGTGGCATGCCCCAGGTTGACCCACGTCAGGTCGGCGCCGGGGGCGGCCGGGTCGATGGAGAAGCCCGCGCCCACCTTCGCCACGTACAGCGTGCCGGCGGACAGGTCCTTTTCCTTGTCGGCCACGAACATGAACAAGCCACTGTTGGTGGCGTCGTCGCCCATCAGCACCGTGCGGTTGTCCGGCATCACATGCACCAGTTCGTGCGAGATGCGGCCCATGCAAAAGTGCTTCTTGATGCTGGCGGTGCCGTCGGCATTGACCGTGACTTCAGGCATGTGGCCATAGAAGTACGGGTTGGCCACGACGCTGGCAGTGCCGAGCAGGTTCTTGCTGAACGCCAGGAACTGCGCGTTGGTGGCGGCCGTGAACGCGTCCGGCTCGTACTCCTCGCTCGACAGGTGGGTGTTCCACGGCGACAGGCTGGCGCCGCAGGTAATCCACAGGCCATTGACCGACGAGGTATCGACGTTGTGGTACTTGACCAGGGTCAGCTTGCCGGTGGCCGGGTCCTGGTCCAGCGTCAGCACGCCGATCGGGGACGGCAGGCGGCCGTAGGCGCTGGCGCCGGCCTGGTCGCGCGTGGTGTACTCGAACTGGACCACGGCGAAGACCGTGTTGCCCTTCACGCCGGCCACCTTGGCGCCGTCGATCTTGAGCAGCGAGGTGCCGTCGGGCGAGTCGGAGTAGAACTGGCGTTCCTTGCCGGCCACCGATTTGTCGATGATCGGCTGGTTGTTGATGTCGAAGTAGCCGCCGGCGAGGATGCTGCCGCCCTTGCCGTCCGGGACCATGTCGCCGGTGATGAAGAAGGGCTGGTAGGCCAGCTTGTAGGTTTGGCTGCTGCCGTCGCTGAACGATACCTTCAGGCTGGAACCCACCGTGGTGGTAGCCATCGCGGCCGCGTTCGTCAGCGAGGGCGCGGCCATGCCGGTGAATTCGGCGGTCGTAAACGTAGCGCCGGCAGGCGTGATGGGCGTCGGCGCCGGAGCCGTTGCGGCTACCGCGTCGCCATCGCCACCGCAACCGACCAGAAAGGCGGTAGCGCCAAGGCCCAGCGGCAGCATGGGGGCGCCAGCCAGGAATTTAAGCGCCTTGCGGCGGGATGCGTCCGGTTTGTCGAGCATGCTTCTTTCCCGTTTCATTATGTGAAGGATTAGGCGGCGCGCCATGCGCGCTGCCATGCAGCGCGCTCGTGGGGACAACCGCGCAGCATTCAGGCCGATACGTATCCTATGAATGATTTGTGACAGCTTGTTTAAACTGACTTAACTTGCAGACATCCAGGAGGCCTCTCGCACAATCCGGGCGGCCGGGCCGGCTGCGGTACACTGGCGCAGGCCCCAATCCGGTGCCCCGATTCCTTTAGCTTTCCGCCCGCCGGCGCCGCGCATCGCGCGCCGTGACGCGGCCTACCCCGTGCCGACCTACACCCTCGCTTCTCCCGTCCAGTCAGACCTGGAAATCCGCAAGAGCCGCTTCATCGGCTTTGCCTTGCCCGTGCCCGACCGCGCCGCGGCCATGGCCGAAGTGGCGCGCCTGCGCGCCGACCACGCCACCGCCACCCATGTCTGCTGGGCGCTGCTCGCGGGGGGCCAGTCGGGCATGTCCGACGACGGCGAGCCATCCGGCACCGCCGGCCGGCCCATGCTGGAAGTGCTGCGCCACCATGAGCTCGAAGGCGTGCTGGCGGCCGTGGTGCGTTATTACGGCGGCGTCAAGCTGGGGGCGGGCGGGCTGGTGCGAGCCTATACGGACGCGATTGCCGTGGCGCTCAAGGATGCGCAGCGCATCGAGCGCATCGCCTATGCGGAGCTGGTTGTGGAGGTGGACTACGCCGACGAAGCCCGCGTGCGCCGCTGGATCGAGCAGGAGCGCCACGAGCTGGCGCATGCCGAACACGGCGCGGCCGCCCGGCTGACCATCCGGCTGCCGGCCAGCCTGCTGGCACCGGCCCGGGCCGCGCTGCGCGACGCCACCCATGGCCGTGCGCGCTTTCCCGGCGCGGACGAGGGGCAAGCGCAATCATGAGCGACGACATCGCCGCAGCCCCAGTGGCCCCGGCTGCCCCGGCTGCATTTGTCGCGCGCCTGGAGCCGCAGGGCAGCACCTTTCCCGCGCTGCCCACGCAAACGCTGCTCGAAGCCGCGTTGCAGGCCGGCCTGACATTCCCAAGTTCCTGCCGCAACGGCACCTGCCGCACCTGCCTGTGCCGGCTGGCCGCCGGGCGGATTGGCTACCGCATCGAGTGGCCGGGCGTGAGCTACGACGAGCGCGACGAGGGGTTCATCCTGCCGTGCGTGGCGTATCCCGAGAGCGATGTGGTGATAGAAGCGCCGCAACCGCGCTAGCCAGGCACAGGCGTCAGGCGGCCACCTTGCGCACCCGCCGTGGCGCGGCGCGCTGGCGCGCCGCCAGGCACTGCATAAAGAACTGCCACGCGATCCGCAATGCATCCGGGCCGGACGGATCGGCAAAGGCCTGGCTGGACGGTCCGCCGCTCCACGCGTGCCCGAGCCCTTCGATGCGCACCAGCCGGATGCAGGGCTCGCCCTCGCTCGACCAGGCAAAGATGCTGTAGGGACGGCGCTGCCCGCGCTGGACCCGGCGCGGCTTGGCCAGCACGGGTGGCTGCGCCAGCAGTTGCTGCCAGAGCGCAGCGCTGGCCAGCGCGTTATCGAAGTGCACCACATGATCGGCATCGCCGTGCAGCAGCAGCAAGGGCGGCGGGCGGCGCCCCGCCAGTTGAAACCGCGCCGCGTCCACATCCGGCTGGCCCTTGCCGTGCATCACGCGCGCCGCCTGCGCGGCGTTGGACGCGCTGAGCGGCACCGCCCCGGAATGCGAGCCAACCGCGACAAAGCGGTCCGGGTAGCGCAGCCCCAGTATCACCGCCATGGCCCCGCCCGCCGACAAGCCAAGCGCGAAAACGCGTTCGCGGCGAACCGGATGCTGCTGGCAGACATGCTCGACGATCGACATCAACAGGCTGGCCTCGGCCACCACGCGCGCCGCCGCGCGGAACCAGTTCCAGCAGCGCTGGGCGTTGGCTTGCGACGATTGCTCCGGCATCAGCACCACGCAGCCCGCGCTGCGCGCCAGCGTAGCCGCGCGGGTGCAAGCCGCAAAGCTGGCCGTGTCCTGGCCACAGCCGTGCAGCAACACCAGCAAGGGCGCGGGGCGCGACGCGCTCACCCCGGGCGGGATGAACAACCGGTAACGGCGCTGCACGAGCGGCCCCAGCCCCCAGCTGCCTTCCTCCCAGCGTCCGCCGCCGCGGCTGACCGGCGTAGGCACCGGCGAGGCAACGCCGGTCAGCACGCGCTGCGCCGCCTTGCTCATCGCCTCGCCCTGCCTGAGCGCCGAGCGGATCGCGGACTTCGTGACCGTGCGCTGCGCACGCCGGACATTGCGGGTGGCGATCTTGCTCAAGGTATCCCAGAGCTTGGTGCCGCTGCGATTGCGTCGTGTCATCGGCGATATGCCATTGGCGGCATCTCCAGCGCGGGGTTGCGGGAATGCGCGGCCTGCGGTGCAGCGCAGCAGCCAGTATGCCGCGCGCGACGACGCGCTGTCAGCCCTATTGCGTGCAAACCACGCCACGTGGGCGCATTCCTGCAGCACAATGCGGCACGACACGGCACGCACCTGGCAGCGGCACCGGCACGCGCATCCCCGGGAGAATGCGCCTTCGCCCCCCTCCCGATCAGAACAACCCGCGCAGCGCCAGCTCGGCACCGAGCAGCAGCAGCCCGCAAAAAAACAGCTTGCGAAAACGCGCCGCGCTGATGCGATGGCGCAGCCACTGGCCGATGAACATGCCGGCCAGCGCCGGCACCAGCGCCAGCAGCGACGCCCCTAGCACCGGCGTGTGCAACAGCGCGCCATGCATCGCCAGGCTCACCGCGAGCGCGATGGTGGACACCGTGAACGACAAGCCGAGCGCCTGCACCAGCGTCTCGCGGTCCAGGCCCAGCCCCTGGATATATGGCACCGCCGGAATCACGAACACGCCCGTGACCGCCGTGATCGCGCCGGTGACCACACCGATCAGCGGCGCCAGCCAGTCCTCGGCAGCGGTTGGCACCTTGGGGTGGAACGCAGCCAGCCCCAGCACCGCGTACAGCACCAGCGCCACGCCCAGCCATGCGGTGGCATGCACCATCAGGCTGGGCGGCAGCAGCGCGGCGGCCAGCCACGTGCCCGCGCAGATCGCGGCCAGCAAGGGCCACATCCGCCGCGCCAGTTCGCCAAGCCGCGGCCCGGTGTAGAGCTGAACGACGTTGGTCACCATGGAAGGCGCGACCAGCAGCGCCGCGGCCTGCGCCGGCGGCATCGCCAGGCCCAGCAGCCCTACCGCCACGGTAGGCAGCCCAAGTCCCACCACACCCTTGACCAGGCCGGCAAGCAAGAAGGTAAAACCGATCAGCGCGGTCTGCGCATTCAGGAAAGCCGATTCCATGGCTTGCTCACCGCGCCGGCGACGCGGGCGCCGCAATGGGTGCGTGCACGGCGCGGCTATCCGCCGGCGCCTGGTCGCGTTCATTCAGGCCATAGTCGCGCAGCACATGCGCCACGCGCAGCCGATAGCCCGCAAACACGCCACCGCGCCCGGCCGACTGCGCCAGCCGGTGCTCCTCGGTATTGCGCCACGCCATGACCGCGGCCTCGTCGCGGAAGAACGACAGCGACAGCAGCTTGCCCGGATTGGTCAGGCTCTGGAAGCGCTCCACCGAGATAAAGCCGTCGATGGCCTCCAGCGTGGGCCGCAGTTGCGCGGCAATCTGCATGTACGTGTCCTTGCGGCCCTCGGCCGGCTCGACTTCGAAGATGACTGCGATCATGGTGGGGTCCTTTTGTCCTATTGTCCTTTTGTCCTACTGTCCGATTGATTTGCTTCACAAAAAATACGGAATGCGCACGTTGACCGATGGCCGATAGCGGAACGCGCGCGCCAGCGAAGCCGGATCCGCACCACGCACCAGCAGTGCGGCCACCACGGCCTGCGCCACCGTGGACGCCAGCGCGTCGCCGGGGCACGCGTGGCGGCCACGCCCGAAGGTCCATGGCGCTGGCGTCGCCGCCTCGCTCTTTTCGAGCGAGGCGGCCGCCAGCACGACCAGCACCGCATCGCCCGCCTTCAGTTGCGCACCGCACAGGCGGACATCGGCGGCCAGGAAGCGCCGGGTGTTCTGCACCGGCGGATCCTCCCGCAGCACGCGTGCGGCGACGCAGTCCAACGCGGGCAGCGCTCGCCCATGGGACGTATCCCGGCCCAGGCACAGCAGCATGTTGCCGACCAGGCCGGCGGTGGCCTCGCACGCCTGGATCAGCAGGCCGATCGCATTAGTGACGACGATCTCCTGCGCCACGCCTGCCGCAAGCGCTTCCTGCACCAATGCGTCCAGCGGCGGCGCGGATGACAGGCTCGTGCGCATCCAGGCCTGGAGCCAGGTGGCGGCCTCGCTCCCGGCGGCAATCTCCGGCGCTGCCGCCAGCGGCGACATGGCCCGCGCGAAGGCCGCCACCTGGCCCGCTACGCCGGGCTTGCCGGCCACCGGCAATCCTAGTGCATCGGCTACCACCAGCACCGGCAAGGTGAACATCCAATGGTTCACAGCGGCACCGGGCCGGACGGCGTCGAACGGCAGGTCCTGCGCCAGCGCCAACACCCGCGCCCCCATGCCGGCAAGCGCGAGGCACGCCATGCGTTTGCGCAGCACGCCCTTGAGTGGCGCATGCCAGTCCCCATCGTTCATGCGGATCAGGCCGCCGAACAGTGCACCGGCCGTGCTGCCCGCCAGCGCTGGCGGCACGGCTTGCGCGGGCGGCCGCACGCGGCACGCGGGATGGGTCAGCACGGCCTGCACCTCGGCGGCGCCGGCGGCAATCCATAGCCCGAGCGCTTCGTCGCGATAGAACGGGCGCTGCGCGGCAAGGGCGCGGTAGTACGGCGCCGGATCGGGGTGCGTCACGGCGCGAAGCGGGTCGGACGGCATTGGCATGGCGGTCGGCAAGAGCATGGGGAGACGGATCGAGAGCACACAAGCAGTATGCCGTCGCGCCCCGCTCGACGTTTCATGACGATATGAAATGTGGAATGCGAACCCGGGCGGCAACGGCGGGGGATGCTACGTCCACCATGCCTGCCATGCGCCCGCGCCAAGGGTACGGGCGTTTGACAATTCACCGCATCATCGTAAACTGGTTGTCAATTACGAGGACATTCATGCGAATTCAGAAGAGTGAACAATTGACCGGCATCGTCCTGTCGGTGTTTCAGCTGAACGGCCGGCTCCTGGCCTGGGGCGACAGCTTCGTGGCCCCGCTGGGATTGACGAGCGCGCGATGGCAAATGCTCGGCGCACTTGCGCTTGCCGGCGAATCACTGACCGCGCCACAGATCGCGGCCAATATGGGCGTGACCCGGCAAGGCGCCCTGAAGCAACTCAATCTGCTTGCCGACGAGGGTTTCATCGAAGCGCGTCCCAACCCCATGCACAAGCGCTCGCCACTATACGTGCTCACCGAGCGCGGCCAACGCACCTACCGCACGGTGGACCAGCAGTGGCGGGAGCACGCGGCAAAGCTTGCCGCCGCATTTAGCGCGGCCGACCTGGAGGCCACCGCCAGGGTGGTCGAGGGGCTTGCTGCGATGCATGCCGAGGTCGACGCGGAAGTGGACACCGGCGCATAGCGCACCGCGCCTGGGAAAGCACGATCAAGCGGGGCGACAGCAGGATACGCCTGGCATGCTGGCGCCGTTGCATTGCCTTACCGCCTTCCGCCGGTCACCATATTGACAACCGGTTTCCATTAATGGAAACTGGTTGTCAATCTTTGAGAGCAGAAGGAGAATATCCATGAAACCGATCGTGCATGGCATCGCCGGCAGCGTGGCAATGCTGACCGTAGCCACCTTCTGGATGTCGACGGTCATCTCCGAGGCGTTCTTCGACCACGCTGCCGTGGCGCTGGTCAAGCAATGTGTGGTGTACGGGCTGGCGCTGCTGATTACGGCCATGGCCGCCACTGGCGCGTCCGGCTTTGCCCTCTCCCGGCACAGGCGGGGCCGCATCGTGGACAGCAAGAAAAAGCGCATGCCACTGATCGTCGCGAACGGCCTGCTGATCATGTTGCCCTGCGCGCTCTTCCTGAGCGCCAAAGCGCAGGCCGGCGAGTTCGACACCTTGTTCCACGTCGTCCAGGCCATCGAACTGGCAATGGGTGCCTTGCAACTGACCCTGCTGGGCATGAGCTTTCGTGACGGCATGCGGCTAGCTGGCAAGCTGAAGCTGAAGGCGCAATGAACGTGCGTTAGCCCTGCGATCTCCCTCGGATCCCGGGCTTGAAGGCAGGCTAAGGCGCGACGCCGCCGCTTTACAAAGAACGCCAGAGATCACCTCTCTTTCCGCGCATGCACTTGTGCGGCGGCCACCGCTATTGAAACCGGGGGTCAAGTTGCTCCTGGCGCTCGGCCTCGGCCTTGATACGGTGCAATTCGCCAACCGAATACGCAGCCTCATCACGGTCAATCAGCCGTTTGAACCTTGGACGGTCACGTTGCGCCGGTGAGCGGAATCAGCTCGTAAAAGACGGGCAGGCTTCGCGGAATGGAAGCCTGCCCCAAGTTGACAAGGAACTGTGCGTTCCTGTCGCTGTTAACGTCAGTTCGGCCCGCACCTTTCGCAATTTTTTGTAAGTGACCGAAGCGACTCGCGTGAGCGTCACCCCTCAACGCCACCTCATTCAGTCTTTGCCTTGTGGAAAAATTCTTGGATGAGCTTGGCCGACTCCTCCCAGAGTGCCGGTGCACCGCGCTCGATAGGTGGTCGATAACGTGCAAGGGCCTGTTCTTCAGTGACCTGACACTCCACCCAGCTGCCACCTCCTGTTGCGGCGTTGTGGACCAACGGCTGAAAGCGGTCCAACGCCTTCGCAAACCTTGCGTCGTCGCTTTCCGCCGCCTCAAATTCGGACCAGAGACCGCGAAACTCCGCGGCCTGTACGTCCGGCAACAACGAGAAGATTCGCTCAGCAGCCTGTTGCTCCAGTTCAGCCTGACCGGCGCGCGCTGACGGGTCGTGAAACGGAACATCACCTGCATCAATCTCCACGATGTCGTGGATGAGAAGCATCTTCACAACTCGTACCACGTCAACAGGCGCTGCTGCATGCTCCGCCAGGACGAGGGCGTACATGGCGAGATGCCAGGAATGTTCGGCACTATTCTCTCGACGCGACTGATTGATCAGCGGCGACATCCGTACGACGCTCTTCAGCTGGTCAATCTCACGGAGGAAGGAAAGTTGGCGTTCCAGATTGGCAAGATTCATGTTGGATACAAATGGCCTAGGTTTCTCAGGGAAGTTTAGCAGCCGCATGCCAGCAGCAACCCTGGGCCCTAGCGATACGTCTGGGGGTCAGCGGCAGTTCGGACCCGACTCTAGCCACGGTCAGTAGTGGAGGACACGCTTCAAACAGTGGACGACTACGAAGCTATGCTGCCTTGGAACTTATGCCACCGACGTCGACACCCAGACACGTGCTCAGAGAACGTGCAGGTCGTGCAGCGTGGCAAAGTAATGGGCTCCCGACCGCCGGAACTCAAATTGAGCGGTAAGGTCGGTCCACGCTCCTTCAAGTGGCAAGTCAATGTCGACCCAATAACCGGTACCGTCATCAAACGCACCGGTCGAAATGCGAGGCCGCTCGCTTGAGGCATGTGGGTCCGTAACTGCGGGCTCAGTCCCCCCGCCATACTCGATGAGTGCACGACGAACGTCTGCAGTAGTCCAAAGCACGCCATAGTAGTTTGGCACTTCCACCAAAGCCATGGCGCCGTCCCAGTCTCCACGGGCCAGGAGATCAACCCAGGACTCTACATACTGGATGAGAGCGGATTCAATATCGGCTGAGTGGAGGACTGGCATCGCGAACCGCGGGAGAAGGTCTGGAATGCAAAGACGCATTTTGCACTATTGCGAGCTGGCAGGAGACCCAACATGGCGCTCCGTCTGAGTTCATCTGACGCCCAACACTAGCGTGACTCGGGGGAGCCGTGCATTCTCGACCGCTTACCGATATCTCGTCGCCTTGTTAAAGGGTTGTCCCTCGCAAAGACTGTCGACCTACGAAGCTCTGCTACCCTGGAATCTCAAGACATCAGCTATCTAGCCGACTCCGCGTGCGGCAGAAGGAGCTTTGTCAACCGACCCGTACGCTATACGATAACTACCGAGTGTCTACCATGGCTATGTCAATCTTGTTCAATGGTCATACTGAAGACATTGCGTCTCTAGAAGAACTGCGCGACGCGCTGGGCCGCTTTGACGACGTGCCCCAGTTTGAGCTGTGGGTGTCCGTCCCGGACGGGCCAAGCATTTGCATGCTGAGGAACTGCGAACATGCCTGGCTTATGTACCTGCGTCATGAAGGTGACAGTGGCTTTACTTCAATTGGTGAGGCCAGCCAGTTGGGCAACGAAAAATACATCCTGAGCAACGGTCAAAAAGACGAGTACCCGTTAGCGTGGTGCATCGAGGTCGAACAGTGCTACAAGGTCATCGCATATTTCTATGTGAATGACGGAGCGCGACCGGAATGGATTCAGTGGCTTGAGAGCTAGGAGCTAGTTGCGGGGCGTGCGCCTAACCCTCAAGAGAGCTCTGAGCGGACGAAGCCACCTGGTACTACGGCGCCGGTCCAGCACTTACTGGTTGGCCTGGGTAGGTGGGGAAGGTCACGGCTGGCCGCTTAGACTCAAGTGAGCTGGGTTCCAAGACCAAATCCCGCAAGTTTGAGGGGTGGTGGGACGGCGTTTCGGAAGGACTTTATTCCCCAGGATCACTATCGTCCACCAAGCGTCTATACTGCATTCGTTGCTTCATTGTGGAATGAACTATGGAATACGCTCCCAGCATCAGCCAGATGGCCGGCCTGCTTGCCGACCCGGGACGAGCCGCCATGTTGTGGGCGCTGATGGACGGCAGCGCCCGCCCGGCCGGCGAGCTTGCGGCCATCGCCGGCTTGTCGGCATCGTCCACCAGCGGCCACCTGGCGCGGCTCAGTGAAGGCGGCCTGCTCGCCGTGCAGACGCGCGGGCGCAATCGCTACTACCGGCTCGCCACGCCGGAGATCGGCGTCGCCATCGAGGCGCTGGCCAGTGCGTCGCTGGCCAGCCAGCCGCCGCGCGTGCGCGCGGTGCCCGCGTCGCGTACCGCACCGGCGGCCTTGCGCCAGGCGCGCACCTGCTATGACCACCTGGCGGGCGAGCTTGCGGTTTCCCTGTTCGAACGCATGTCGCATGCCAACTGGATCGTGGTGGATGGCACGGCGGTGGACCTCACCGACAGCGGCAGTGCGGGCATGGTGCAGCTTGGCGTGGACCTGGATCTGGCGCGCCGTAAGCGGCGGCAGTTTGCCTGCACCTGCCCCGACTGGAGCGAGCGCAAGCCGCACCTTGGCGGCGCGCTTGGCGCGGCGCTGCTCGATAGCATGATGGCCAACAGCTGGATCGAGCCCACGACCACATCGCGTGCGCTGCGCGTGACGCCGCGCGGGCAACGCGAGATCCTGCGCATTGCCGGCTGAGCACGGGCTCAGCCGTGGACAGCACCAAGTTCCGTTTTCAATGCGCCGAGCCGGCGCCGCACCGATGGAGGGCTGATGCAATGAGCGACGAATTGAGTAACGACGCGCGCGAGGCGCTCTGGCGCCTGATTGAGCTGATCGACTTCGACGACGCAGCCATGGCGGAGAAGCACCAGATGCTGTTCGAAGAAGCGCTCGCCAACTCGGACGATGCGGATGCGGTCGAAGGCCAGGAGCTGCTCTGGATCCTGAAGGACGTGATCGACTGGGAAGCGGGCTTCTATGTGGACTGGAAAGACGCCGCGTCCTTCATCAGCTGCATGGACGAGCTGTGCGCCAGGGTCGATATCGAGCTGGACTGGGGCGTGGAGGATCCAGAGGACGAGGAGTTCCTGGAGAAGGCCAGCGTGCCGGACCTGATGGAACTGGCTCATGAGCAGTTGCGGCTGGCCGGCATCACGCTCTGGAACTGGAACACCGATGGCGATGCCTATGCAGGCTGGATCGCCCGCGGCGAGGATGATGAAGAAATGACCACCGTGGCCGAAACGCTGGGGCTGGAGATAAGGACCGGCGACCAGGCGTATTGAGGCTGCCGCGCTGGCCCGGGTCGCGCCGCGGCCTCAGCCAGTGGTCCCCACGCCAACCGCGCCCTGCCGATCCGTGGCGCCCAAGGTGCGCTCCAGCACATCGAGAAATGCCCTCACGCTGGCCGGCATCAGCTTGCGCGCGGGCATGAGCACAAACACCTTCAGCGGCGACGACGTGTACGCCGGCAGCACCCGCACAAGGCGCCCCTGTTCCAGTTCATCCTGCGCGTAGCGTGGCGAGAGCCGGGCCACGCCAAGGCCATCGGTCGCGGCTTTCAGGCGGATCTCCGCGCTCTGCGTGCGCATGCGCGGCTCCACCGCCATGCTGGCCACCTCCACGCCATCGCGCAGGAATTCCCAGCGCCGGTCCTCGGCATCGCCCAGCATGGGCCAGCCGGCCAGTTCCTGTGGCGTGCGCGGCAAGCCGCGCGCGCGGATCAGCGATGGCGCGGCAAAAAAAGCACGCTCGATGCGCACCACCCGCTTGCTGGCAAAGGAGCTGTCGTGCAGGCCGGTGGTCGTCATCACGAAGGCCAGGTCGTAGCCTTGCTCGACCAGGTCGGGCTGCTCCCAGCTCACGTCGACCTGCACACGCAGCTCGGGATGCAGCCGCAGCAGCTGCGTGAGGATGGGCGAGATGTGCAGGGAGCCGACCTCGTAGGGTGTGGAAATGCGCAGCGTTCCACTGACTTGCTCGCTGACCGACACCGCCTCGGCGCTGATTTCGCGCAGCTCGTTAAAGAGGGGCGCGACCCGGTCGTAGAGTTGCTGGCCCCGCTCAGTCACCCGCACGCGGCGCGTGGTGCGCTCGAACAGGCGCACGCCCAGCTGCACTTCGAGCCGCGACACCGCCGCGCTGGCGGATGACTTCGGCACGTCCGCCAGATCCGCGCCCTTGGTGAAACTGGCGCCCTCCACCACCCGGCAGAAAATCTCCCAGTCCTTCCATTCGATCGTCTTCATTCGCCATCCCCGTGCCACATGGCGCGCATCGCGAGTCGTGCGCGGCAATGTGGGGGATTGTCCCATGCGGCGAACAATGACGCCGCGGCGACTAGCGGGCAGAGTTGCCTCCAATTCTTTCCTTGACTATTTACATAGTAAATCTACACTGTAAATCATCGTTGCCGAAGCATCGTTGCAGCAGAAGGCGAGACGCTTCAATCGGCACACACACTGATCGCCCCACCCCACCAGATATGGCAAGAAACCTCACCCAGGAAGAGATCGACGCGTTCAAGGCCCGCCTGTGCGCGGTAGCGGAGCGGCGCTTCGCCGAAGGCGGCGTGGCCAGCGTGAGCATGCGCCAGCTCGCCGAGGAATTGGGCTGCAGCCCGATGACGCCCTACCGTTACTTCAAGGACAAGGACGACATCCTGGCCACGGTGCGCACGGCCGCGTTCGACCGTTTCGCCGCCACCCTTGAGGCCGCCGGTGCCAGCGTTGCCGAGCCACGCGAACGCGCGCGCGCGGTGGGCGAGGCCTATCTCGCCTTTGCCTTTGCCGAGCCCAATGCTTATCGGCTGATGTTCGACATGACCCAGCCGGACGACGACCGCTACCCCGACCTGGAGCGCGCCGGCTCGCGTGCGCGCCGCACCATGAGCGCGCATCTGGAGAGCTTGGCGGAGCGCGGCCTGATCCATGGCGACCCGCAGGTGCTGAGCTATGTGATCTGGGCCTCGATCCACGGGCTGGTGATGCTGCGCCTGGCCGGCAAGCTGCCCGGCGACCCCGATTTCCGCGTCATCCATGCCGAGATGTTGCGGCTGCTGGCTTCGGGCATGCGCGCGCCCATGCCCGAAGCCAGTTTAGAAGCGGGTCACGACGCAGATCACGAAGCCGTTAGCGAATCCGTTAGCGAACCCGTCCCCCCAGCTACGCCAAAGCCAATCCGGCAGCAGCGCAAAAGGAGCTCCCAATGAGCCAGCCGTTCCCGTCCACGCCCTATCTCAGCGGCAACTTCGCCCCCATCCTGATGGAGTGCGATGCGCCCGACCTGCCGGTGCTTGGCGAGCTGCCGCGCGCGCTGCGCGGCACGCTCTACCGCAACGGGCCAAACCCGCAATACGCCCCGCGCGATGCGCATTACCACTGGTTCATCGGCGATGGCATGGTGCATGCCTTCCACATCGAGGACGGCCGCGTGCGCTACCGCAACCGCTGGGTACGCACCAACAAGTTCCAGCGCGAGCAGGCCGTGGGGCAGGCGCTGTTCGGCAGCTGGGGCAACCCGGCCACCACCGATCCGTCAGTGCTCGGGCAAAACGACGGCGTGGCCAACACCAATATCCTCAGCCACGCCGGCCGCTTGCTGGCGCTGGAAGAAGCCGACCTGCCGGTGGAGCTGGACGCCCAGACCCTGGCCACGCGCGGCGACGTCGACTACGGCGGCAAGCTCACCGGCGCCATGACCGCGCACCCCAAGGGGGACCCGGTGACCGGCGAGATGGTGTTCTTCGCGTATTCGGCCGACGGCCCCTTCACCCCCGGCATGCGCTACGGCGTGGTGGATCGCAACGGGCAGCTGCAGCGCCTCGAACATTTCGAAGCGCCGTTTCCCAGCATGGTCCACGATTTCATGGTCACGCAGAAGCATGTGCTGTTTCCCATCCTGCCACTCACCGGCAGCATGGAGCGCGCCATGCGCGGCGAGCCGGCTTACGCGTGGGAGCCGCAAAAGGGCTCGCACATCGGCATCATGCCGCGCGATGGCGGCACCACGCAGATGCGCTGGTTCCGCGGCGAGGCCTGCTACGTGTTTCACGTGATGAATGCCTGGGACGCCGGCAACAAGGTCATCGCCGACGTGATGCAGTATGAATCCTCTCCCATTTTCAATCCCAACGGCAGCGGCACCGGCGCTCGGCTGTGCCGCTGGACCTTCGACATGGCCGGCAGGTCAGACACGTTCACGCGCGAATACCTGGACGACACGGCGGGCGAGTTCCCGCGCTTCGACGAGCGCTTTTCCACACTGCCTTATCACCATGGCTACTACGCGTTCCGCCAGTACGAGAGCAGCGAGCGTGGCAGCTACGACAGCCTGGCCCACGTGGACCTGCGCAGCGGCAAGCGCGCCACCTACCAGTTGCCCGAGGGCGATGCCTTCTCTGAACCCGTGTTTGTGCCGCGCGCAGCCGACAGCGCCGAAGGCGATGGCTGGCTGCTGGCCACCGTCTACCGGGGCGTGCAGGCGCGCAGCGACCTGGTCGTGCTGGATGCCAGCGCGGTTGCCGATGGGCCGGTTGCCACGGTACAGCTTTCGCACCGCGTGCCGTTCGGCTTTCATGGCAACTGGTGCGGCGCGGACTGATCCCGCAGCAAGACACGCATCGACATCCACTGCCTGTCGGCCGGGCTTGATTCTGGCCGCAAAACCGACCCGAGGAGAACAGCATGGGAATGCTGATTGGATTTGCCCCGTTCGCCGCTTTTTTCGTCGCCATGCGGTGTGTCTCGCCGCTGGCCGGCCTGGCCGCGGCCTTCGTGGTCTCGCTGCTCCTGTGCTTGCGCATGTGGCGGCGCGGCGAATCGCTCAAGGTGCTGGAGCTTGGCAGCCTGGCCCTGTTCGCGCTGCTGCTGCTCTATACCGTCAGCGCCACGCCGCAATGGACGGTGGCCACGGTGCGGCTCGCGGTGGATGCCGGCCTGCTGGCGATCGTGCTGGTCTCGCTGGCGATCGGGCGCCCGTTTACGCTGCAATATGCCCGCGAACAGGTGCCCAAGGAATACTGGGAATCGCCGCGCTTCCTGGCGGTGAACCGGCATATCTCGCTGGCGTGGGCCGCCGCGCTGGCGGTGATGGTAGCCGCCGACGCGGCGGCGGAGTACGTCAGCACCATCCCGTTGTGGGTCGATGTCGCGGCGACGGTGGCTGCGTTTGCCGGCGCCGTCATCTTCACCGTGCGCTACCCGGCGGCCGTGCGGCGGGCGGCCGAAGCAGCGGCGTCGGCCACGCCGGGCCGGCCGCTGGCATAGCCGGGTAGCAACCCGACCCCACAGGCTTCCGGTGCGTTTCTCCCCGAACTGTGGCAAATTTCCCGCACGGAGAACGGGAGGAGCTTTTGCCATGAACCCAAGCACCAGTGCCGGCCTGTTGCGAGCGCGCGATGGCAGCAAAGCCCGCGTAACCGAAGGCGAGCTGTTCTTCGACCTGATCTACGCCTTTGCCATCACGCAGCTGTCGCACCTGTTGCTTCACCATCCCGGCCCAGGGGGCGCGCTGCAGACGCTGATACTCTGGTTCGCGGTCTGGCTGGGCTGGCAATACACCTGCTGGGTCACCAACTGGTTCGATCCCGACGCCATGCCGGTGCGGCTGCTGTTGTTCGCGGTGATGGCACTCGGGCTGCTGATGGCCGCCAGCCTGCCGGAGGCCTTTGGCGCGCGCGGCCTGCTGTTTGCGCTGTCCTATGTCTGCATCCAGGTCGGACGCACGGTGGCGGTCCTGCTGATGCTGGGCCGCGGCCATCCGCTGTTTGCCAACTTCCGGCGCATGGGCTGCTGGCTGGCCATCTCCGGCGTGCTGTGGATTGCCGGCGGCATCGCGGCGGGCGAGTTGCGCTTGCTGCTGTGGCTACTGGCGGTGGCCTGCGAATATGTCTCGCCCATGGCCGGCTTTGCCATGCCGGGGCTGGGACGCTCCAGCTTTGCCGACTGGCGCAGCGCGGATGGCGGGCATATCGCGGAGCGCTGCCAGTTGTTCGTGATCCTGGCGCTGGGCGAATCCGTGCTGGTCACCGGCGGCACGCTGGGCAGCGCCAACCAGTGGGATATCCCGGTGGTAATCGCGGTGCTGGTCTGCTTCCTGGGCAGCGTGGCGATGTGGTGGGTGTATTTCGATACCAGCGCCGAGGCTGCCAGCCACGCGCTGGAGCATGCGCGCGAGCCGGGCCAGATGGCCGCCTACCTGCATTACGTGCACGTGGTCCTGATCGCCGGCATCATCGTCAGCGCGGCGGCGGACGACCTGGTGATCGCGGAGCCGGACCACCACGTCGGCATGGCGTCCGGCACGCTGCTGCTAGCCGGCCCGGCCATCTACCTGATCGGCAACGCGCTCTATAAACGGGTGATCTACGGGAACATCCCGCTCTCGCACCTGGTCGGGCTGGGGCTGCTGGCCTTGCTGGTGCCGGTAGCCCCGTTGACCGACCTGCTGATGGCAGGCGGCCTGACCAGCGCTGTGATGTGCGTGGTAGCGGCATGGGAGAGCGTGTCGCGCCGGCGCGGGCGGCGCGCCGGCACGGCGGGGAAATCGGCAGCCTAGGCGGCCTGCGCGGCCTAGGCTGTCGTCGCCGGGCCTTAGTGCTCGAACATGATCACGGAGCGCGCCAGTTCGCCGCGCCGCAGTTCGTCAAAGGCCTCGTTGATGTTCTCCAGCGGCATGCGGCGCGAGATCAGCTCGTCCAGCTTGAGCTTGCCCGACAGGTAGAAATCGACCAGCCGCGGCATGTCCACCGGGAAGCGGTTGGAGCCCATCATCGAGCCCTGGATGCGCTTCTCGGCCAGGAAGTCCGTGCCCTTGATCTCGATCTTCACGCCCGGCGCGATCATGCCGATCACCGTGGCGGTGCCGCCCCGGCGCAGCATGGAGAAGGCTTGCTCGGCGGTCTGCTTCAGGCCGATGGCTTCGAACGCATGGTGCACGCCGCCGCGGGTCAGCTCGCGCACAGCTTCCACCGCGTCCACGTCAGCCGCGTTGATCACATCGGTCGCGCCGAATTGCCTGGCAAGCTCGAGCTTGCCAGGTACCCGGTCGATCGCGATGATGCGGCCCGCGCCGGCAATGGCCGCGCTGTTGATGGTGGCCAGGCCGATGCCGCCACAGCCGATCACGGCCACGGTCTCGCCCGGGCTCACACGCGCGGTGTGAATGACCGCGCCCATGCCGGTGGTCACCGCGCAGCCGATCAGCGCGGCGCGGTCCAGCGGCATATCGCGGCGGATGGCCACCAGCGCGTGCTCGTGGATCAGCATCTGCTCGGCAAAGGCCGACAGGTTCAGGAACTGATTCATCGGCCCGCCCTTGGCCGCCAGCAGGCGCGGCTCCTCGCCCTCGCGGCGCTTGGTGTCGGGCTCCACGCACAGCGACAGGTGGCCGGTCAGGCAGTGCTCGCAATGGCCGCAATAGGCCGACAGGCAAGTGATCACGTGATCGCCGGGCTTGACCGTGCGCACTTCGGAACCCACCTGCTCGACCACGCCGGCCGCCTCGTGCCCAAGCACTACCGGCATCGGGAACGGATAGGCGCCGTCTAGAAAATGCAGGTCCGAGTGGCAAACGCCCACCGCCGCCGTGCGCAGCAGCACCTCGTGCGGGCCCGGCTTGCCAATGGCGACGTCTTCGATCACAAGCGGGGTCTTGGGTTGATGCAGGACAGCGGCTTTCATGGGTCTCCTCGTTGTTCGATCTTGCTCGGCACAATTCGCTACGATTCCCGTCCCCGGCTACGGCGGCGGCACGGCTACCATACAACCGAAACGCCGTTCAGTGAAGCCATAAAACGGCGCCGCCCCTCGGCCTGCCGCCCGCCCGGGCGCCCGAGGATCAGGAATACGGCGTCGCCTTGTCCTGTTGCGCGGGCGCCGGCTCCGCAGCAACCGGCTCCGCGTTGCGCCGCTGGTGGTACTTGCGCAGGATCTGCTGCGCGATCGACAGCCGCGAGCCCACCGGCACCGGGAACCGCACCAGCGCATCGAGCCGGTCCGCCGCCATGGCTTCGAACATCACGCGCGGCTCGAACTGCGAGAGATCGAGAAAGCGCGAGCCGCCGTACTCCTGCAGGCTGTGCCGCGCTTCGGCCAGGAAGCCGGCGCACACCTCTTCCGTGATCGCGATCAGGTCGGCCTCGACGCGGTCCGGGTCGCTCTTCTCGGGCAACGGGATGCGCAGCGTGTCCAGGGTGTACTTGCCGGCCTGGGAGTGGTTGCGCACGGCGACCGTCAGCAACATGCTGTTGGGAATCTGCACCGTGGAACCGGTGAACTGGCGCGCGCCGGCAATCTCCACCAGCGTGGTGGTGAGCGCGTCCATGTCCACCACCTCGCCGGAATGCGGGCCGATCTCGACGATATCGCCAAGCTGGAAGGGGCGCGCCATCATGCGCAGGAAGGCGCCAAGGAAACACATCACCAGTTCCTTGCCGCCGATCACCAGGGCCACCGCGAAGGCGGTCAGCGAGATCGCCACGCTCTTGAGCTCGGACACCCAGATGCCCAGCAGCAGCAGGAACACCACCGCCGCAACCGCATTGCGCGAAGCCACGGTCCAGGTGCGATAGCTGCCGCGGTTGTCCTTGTCCGCCTGCTGGCGGCTCTGGAAAAAGCGGTTGATGAACTTCACGGCCAGCATGCCGGCCAGCACGATGCCGACGCTAAGCGCGATGTGTAGAAGATAGCTGTCGTTGAAGGGCAGGTTCATGAGGATCGGTCCGGATACCGCGAGGATGCAAACCCCAGATTCTAGCCATGCCGCACTGCAACCAGCGCAAAACCTGCCGCGGCCCCACCCCGCGCCTTTCCCCAGGCGGCTTTTTCTCTTATGATGCCGCCCAATGTACCAGCCGGTAAATTTACTGCCTTGCATCCCGCCTTGTACTGGCCGGGCCCGGTCGGATGCCGGCAGCGTCAGTCAATGCGGGCCACGCCGGCGCACCCGGCTTCCGCGCTCCAATTCCTCTTATCCATGACCAGCCAGCAACCCGTTTCCCACCCTCCGCCCTGCGCCCTGCGCCGCACCTTGCGCGCGCGCCATCTCACCATGATCGCCATCGGCGGCTCGATCGGCACCGGGCTGTTCGTGGCCTCGGGCGCCACCATCGCGCAGGCCGGCCCGGGCGGCGCGCTGGCGGCGTACATCCTGATCGGCGCCATGGTGTACTTCCTGATGACCAGCCTGGGCGAGCTGGCGGCGTACATGCCGGTGTCGGGATCGTTCGCCACCTATGGCGCGCTTTACGTGGAGGAAGGCTTCGGCTTCGCGCTGGGCTGGAACTACTGGTACAACTGGGCGGTGACCATCGCCGTGGAACTGGCGGCGGCGCAGCTGGTGATGCAATACTGGTTCCCGGACACGCCCGGGCTGCTCTGGAGCGCGCTGTTCCTCACGCTGATGTTCCTGCTCAACGCCATCTCCGTGCGCGGCTTTGGCGAGGCCGAATACTGGTTCGCGCTGGTCAAGGTGGTGACAGTGATCGCGTTTATCGTCATCGGCGTGCTGATGATCTTCGGCATCCTGCACGGCGATACGGGCGGCGTGCCGGCCGGGCTGGTAAACCTGACGGCAGGCGATGCGCCCTTCGTCGGTGGCCTGCCGGCGATGATCGGCGTGGCCATGATCGCAGGCTTCTCCTTCCAGGGCACCGAGCTGATCGGCGTGGCCGCCGGTGAATCGGCCGATCCCGCCAAGAACATCCCGCGCGCCGTGCGCCAGGTGTTCTGGCGCATCCTGCTGTTCTACGTGCTGGCGATCCTGATCATCGGCATCCTGATTCCCTACACCGATCCCAGCCTGCTCAAGAGCGATGTGGAAGCGGTAGGCGTGAGCCCGTTCACGCTGGTGTTCCGCCATGCGGGACTGGCATTTGCCGCCGGGGTGATGAACGCGGTGATCCTGACCGCCGTGCTGTCGGCCGGCAACTCCGGCATGTACGCCTCCACCCGCATGCTCTACAACCTGGCGACCGAAGGCCGCGCGCCGCGCATCTTCGCACGCCTCACGCGCAACGGCGTGCCGCTGGCGGCACTGCTGGCCACCACCGCGGTGGGCGCGCTGTGCTTCCTGACCTCCATGTTCGAGAGCAAGTCGGTCTACCTGTGGCTGCTGAACCTGTCGGGCATGACCGGCTTCATCGCCTGGCTCGGCATCGCCATCAGCCACTACCGCTTTCGCCGCGGCTTTGTCGCGCAAGGGCTGGACCTTTCCCGCCTGCCGTATCGCTCGCCCTTCTTCCCGTACGGCCCGATCTTTGCCTTTGCGTTATGCCTGATCGTCACGCTGGGCCAGAACTACCAGGCCTTCATGGATGGCAAGATCGACTGGGTGGCAGTGACCGCCACCTATATCGGCATCCCGATCTTCCTCGCCATCTGGCTGGGTTACCGCCTCGTGCGCAAGACCCGCTTCGTGCGCTACGCCGACATGCAGTTTCCGCCGCTGCCGCCGGCCCGCGGCACGCAAGCAACCGGTTCCGTCTTTCCCGCCACAGCTACAGGCGAATAAAGATCTGCCTCCACTCGCGCTGGGGGTATAGCAGCAGGACAAAGAAGGCCAAGGCGCTCATCAACCTCTTCGGCAGGGGTGACCCTGCTGAAAAGGCGCTGCCCCGGATCGACGTTCAAATTCACTTCGATAGCAAGAAGTCTACGCGCATGAAAGGTGGTGCCTTTGTCATCGATGACAAAGGCCGGCCATATCTGGCGCACCGTGCCATCGTGACGCGTGGCAATGCGCGCGTTCCCCAAGACGCTCTACTCTATTGAGCCCGAGCAAGTATTTCCTTGAAGCAGTGCAGCCGATTCGTGCGACGCCGATAGTCGCGAAAACAGCGATCGTAGTACGCTGCGTAATCCTCGAGACAGTCGCGATCGATATAGTCGGGTTCAACCACGATGGTGGCGGCGCCCAGTGCTGCGAAATACGCTTCAAGCACCGGTCTCGATGGCACGACCCCGATTTCGCTTTGATGACTGTGACTCCGGCTCCACGGCATGCCCGACGGATGCAAAGTGATGCGAGACAGCCACACGGACCCTTAAGGCGTAGCCCGTGGCAAAATTGCTTCGCTCGGCCGCCCCGGCCAGCTCACCAGTACGACAGCTGCAGAGGCATTATGTCTGACGCATCCGGTCCGGAAACACCAAAGACAGCTACCGACTTGAGAGTAGAGCACGGCAGATGAACTCATTGTTTTCCTTCGGCACTGAGACGGACGTCGGCTTCCAGGTCGCATGGGAGGACGGCGATCGCGTTGTGGGTCGAGGCTGGCGCCTCGGCCCGGATGGCGAACCGAAGGCCGTGCTGGCCGTGTGGCCCGCAGCCAAGCACCCGCTGCCCTCCAGCCTCGCTCGCCTCGCACACGAATACGGCTTGAAGGATGAGCTGGACGGCAGTTGGGCCGTACGGCCGCTAGAGCTTGCGCGGGAACATGGTCGGACTGTTTTGCTGCTTGAGGACCCCGGCGGTGAGCCGCTTGCTCGGCTACTGGGGGCCCCCATGGCGATGGACCGTTTCTTCTGCCTGGCCATCAGCATCACCAGCGGCCTGGACCAGTTCCACCAACGTGGTCTTATACACAAGGACATCAAGCCGGCCCATATCCTGGTCAACGATACCCTTGGCGAGGCGCGGCTCACGGGCTTTGGCATTGCCTCGCGCCTGTCGCGCGAGCGCCAGCTACTGGCGCCACCGGGAGAGATCGCCGGCACGCTGGCCTACATGGCCCCCGAGCAGACCGGACGCATGAACCGGTCAATCGACGCACGGAGCGACCTCTATTCGCTCGGCGTCACGTTCTATCAAATGCTCACGGGCGTGCTTCCCTTTGCCACCGACGACCCGATGGATCTGTTGCACAGCCATCTCGCCCGGCAGCCAGTGCCGCCGGCGGAGCGGGTACCGTCGATCCCGGCCTTGCTCTCCGCCATGGTGATGAAGCTGCTCGCCAAGACGGCGGAGGAGCGCTACCAGACGGCAGCCGGGCTGGAGGCCGATCTACGGCGCAGCCTGACCGCATGGGAAAGCCTGGGACGCGTTGATGCCTTCCCGCTTGGTGAGCATGACCTCCCTGATCGGCCGTTGATTCCGGAACGGCTCTACGGACGGGAGCGCGAGATTGAGACCTTGCTCGCTGTCCTCCATCGGGTGGTGACCCAGGGCACGCCAGAGATTGTGCTGGTCTCCGGCTACGCCGGTATTGGGAAGACCTCGGCCGTGCTTGCGTTGCGCAGCGCACTGGTTCTCAGGAATGGCCTCTTTGCCTCGGGCAAGTTCGACCAGTACAAGCGAGACATCCCATATGCGACTTTGGCACAGGCTTTCCAGAATCTGATCCGCCCACTACTGGGTAAGAGCGAGGCCGACCTGGCGCCATGGCGCGCCGCACTGGTGGAGGCGCTTGGCCCGAATGGCGGCCTCATGGTGTCGCTCATGCCCGAACTCGGGCTGATTCTAGGGCCGCAGGCGCCGGTTCCGGAGCTGCCGCCGCGCGACGAACAGCACCGGTTCCAGATGGTTTTCCAGCGCCTGCTTGCCATCTTTGCCCAACCCGGGCATCCGCTGGCACTCTTTCTGGACGACCTGCAGTGGGTGGATGCAGCAACACTTGATCTGCTCGAGTATCTGGCGACCCAGCCGGAGGTACGCCACGTGCTGCTGATCGGAGCCTATCGGAATAACGACATCAAGCCCGGACATCCGTTGCTATCGCGATTGTCTGCAATCCGCCAGGCCGGAGGGCGGGTAACTGACATCGCACTTTCCCCCCTTGGATTCGACGATGTAAGCCGACTCGTCGCCGATGCCTTGCATTGCGCACCAGGGGACGCCGCACCTCTGGCCCGCCTGGTGCAGGAGAAGACCGGCGGTAACCCATTTTTTGCCATCCAGTTCCTCACCGCCCTGACCGAAGAGGGGCTGCTCGTTTTCGATCATCATGGCGCGCGCTGGTCTTGGGACCCTGAGCAGATTCGGGCCAAGGGCTTCACCGACAATGTGGCCGATCTCATGCTCGCCAAGCTGAGGCGCCTTCCTGCGGCGACCCGCAACGCGCTGAAGCAGTTGGCGTGTCTCGGCAATGACGCGACGATCGCTATCCTGGCCATGGTCCAGGATGCCAGCGAGGCGGAGCTCGGCGCGTCTCTGCTGCCAGCGGTACGCGCCGGACATGTGTTGCGTTTGGGAAATACCTACAGATTCCTGCACGATCGTATCCAGGAGGCGGCCTACGCGCTGATTCCTGAAGGCGCGCGGCCGGCGGCGCACCTCGCTATTGGCAGACGGCTCGCCGCGGGCACGCCGCCTGAGGCAATCGCGGAGCGTGTCTTCGATATCGTCGGCCAGTTCAACCGCGGCGCCGACCTCATCACCGCGGCCGAGGAGCGGGAGCAGGTAGCTGAGCTGAATCTGCTTGCAGGCCAGCGCGCCAAGGCGTCCACGGCCTACGCCTCGGCGCTGACCTATCTCACCGCCGGTGCAGCGCTCGTGCAGCGGGACGCCTGGAAGCTCCGGCCCAAGTTTGCTTTCGCGTTCGAGTTCCATCTCGCCGAATGCGAATTTCTGACCGGCGCGTCGGCCGCGGCAGACGCGCGCCTGGCCGAGCTCGCGCGCCGTGCCGCCAGCCTGCCCGATCTAGCCTCCGTCACCCAACTACGGCTGGAGCTGTTTCTGGCCATCGGCCAGCGCGAGCGCGCCGTCGAGGTGGGCCTCGACTACCTGTGCCGCGCCGGCATCCAATGTTCGGCACACCCGACCGATGAGGAGGTTCGACAGGAATACGATCGGATGTGGCGGCAGCTTGGCGACCGCCCGATCGAGGCGCTGCTCGACCTACCGCGGCTGACCGATGCGGTCGCCAGCGAGACGATGGATGTCCTGACTGCGCTAATGCTGCCGGCCTGGTATACCGACGTGAACTTGGGCTCCCTCATCATCGGACGGATGGCGAACCTCAGCCTCGAGCATGGCAACAGCGACGCGTCGTGCCTCGCCTATACCTGGCTCGGCATGATCCTGGGGCCTCAATCCGGCGACTACAAGGCGGCGTTCCGCTTCGGCCAGCTCGGCCTGAACCTGGTCGAGCAGCGCGGGCTGGACCGCTTCAGGGCCCGCGTCTACCAGGCTTTCGGGGGCCACGTGATGCAATGGACACAGCCCATCCGGGCCGCGCGCAGCCTGGTGCGGCGCGCTTTCGACGTGGCCAGCAAGCTCGGTGACCTCACCTACGCGTCCTTCGCGCGCAACAACCTCATTACGCAGTTGCTCGCGTGCGGGGATCCGCTTGCCGAGGTGCAGAACGAAGCTGAGGCCACGATCGACTTCGCGCGCCGGGCGAGGTTCGGTCTCGCCGTCGACCGGGCTACCCCCCAGCTCCAGCTAGCGCGAACTCTGCGCGGCCTGACCCCGGTCTTCGGGGTCTTCGATGATGATGATTTCGACGAGCAGCAGTTTGAGCGGTATCTGGATGAGGCTCCGTGCCCCACGCTCGCCACCTGCTGGTACTGGATCCGAAAACTGCAGGCACGCTTCCTCGCCGACGACTACCCAGCCGCCATAGCGGCGGCGGACAGGGCAAAACGTCTCCTCTGGACATCGCCATCATTCTTCGAGCAGGCGGAGTACCACTTCTACGCCGCGTTGGCGCGGGCCGCATGCTGCGGCACGGCCGCCGCGCCACAACTTGCCCAGCACTTGGAGGCATTGGCCGCCCATCATCGCCAGCTCCTGATCTGGGCCGAGCAATGCCCAGAGAATTTCGAGAACAGAGCCGCATTGGTTGGCGCGGAAATCGCCCGCCTGGATGGGCGCGAAGTTGATGCAATGGGCCTCTACGAGCAGGCCATCCGCTCCGCACAGGACAATGATTTCATCCATAACCAGGCGCTTGCCAACGAGTTGGCCGCGCGGTTCTATGCCGGCCGTGGCTTCGAGAAGATTGCACGCGTGTATTCGCAGGACGCCCGCCACAGCTATCTGCGCTGGGGCGCCGATGGCAAGGTGCGGCAACTTGATGCGTTGTATCCGCACCTCTGGGGGGAAGAGCGGGCGCCCGCACCGACGATGACGATCGGCGCACCGGTCGAACACCTGGACCTCGCCACCGTGATTGCCGTGTCGCAGGCCGTGTCGGGCGAGATCGTCCTGGACAAGCTACTCGACACACTCATGCGCACCGCGATTGAACAGGCCGGCGCGGAACGGGGGCTGCTGATCTTGCCCCGAGGGGACGAGCAGCGCATTGCAGCAGAGGCTACGACCGGTGGCGATACTGTCACGGTGCAGCTCCGCGACGAGAGCGTGACTGCGACTGCGCTGCCGGTATCCATGCTCCACTATGTCCTGCGCACCCGCGAGAACATCATTCTCGACAATGCCGCGACACAGAAGCCATTTTCCGACGATCCGTACATTCTGCAGCATCATGCCCGATCCATTCTCTGCCTCCCGTTGCTTACGCAGGCCAAGCTCGTCGGTGTGCTCTACCTCGAGAACAACCTCGCGCCACGCGTCTTCGTGCCAACCCGCACCACGGTGCTGAAGATGCTTGCCTCGCAGGCGGCGACCGCGCTGGAGATTACTTGTCTGTACCGGGATCTCGCACAACGCGAAGCGAAGATTCAGCGCTTGGTCGAGTCCAACATCATCGGGATTTGCATCTGGCACATGGACGGCCGAATCCTCGAGGCCAATGACGCGTTCCTGCGCATGCTGGGCTACGACCGCGAGGACCTCGCCTCAGCCCCCTTGCGCTGGACGGACCTGACGCCCCCGGACTGGCGCGAGCGTGACGCAAGGTTGATCCAGGACCTTCGGAACAGCGGGACCCTGCCGCCGTTCGAAAAAGAGTTCTTCCGCAAGGATGGAAGCCGCGTGCTCGTCCTGCTAGGGTGCGCGACATTCGAAGAGGGTGGGGACCAAGGTGTCTCCTACATACTGGATCTCACCGAGCGCAAGTGCGCCGAGGAGGCGCTGCACCAGGCACAGGCCGAACTGGCGCACGTTACCCGCGTGACGACGTTGAACGCGCTGACAGCCTCGATCGCTCACGAGGTCAACCAGCCGTTGGCCGCCATCGTCACCAACGCCAATGCGGCCCTGCGCTGGCTCGCTCGCCAGCCGCCCGAGCTGGCCGAGGTGCGAGATACGTTGGGGCGCATCGTTCAGGATGGCCATCGGGCTGGCGCAGTGATTGGAGGAATGCGTGCGCTGCTTAAGAAGACGGCCACCGTCACGGCGCGCCTTGACATGAACACCCTTATCGAAGACACGATTGCCCTGATGCAGGGAGAGGTAGGCCGCCATCAAGTCCTGCTCCGGACGGAACTGGCGCCTGACCTGCCGCCGGTTGTGGGTAACCGCGTGCAGTTGCAGCAGGTGCTCCTGAACCTGATGATGAATAGCATCGAGGCAATGAGAGAGGTGGCAGAGCGGCCGCGGGAACTGCTGATCCGGTCGCGCTTCGACGCATCGGGGACTGTGCTGGTCGCCGTCCAGGATGCTGGCATCGGGCTGGAGCCGCAAGATCTGGAGCGAGTTTTCCAGACCTTCTTCACTACCAAGGCGGAGGGTCTGGGCATGGGCCTGGCGATCTGCCGGTTGATCATCGAGGCACACGGAGGGCGGCTGTGGGCGAGCCCCAATGTGCCTTGTGGGGCTGTGTTCCAGTTCACTCTGCCACCTCAGGACTAGACGGCTCCCGGCGACGGCCCAAGGTCCCAACGTCCCAAGGACTCAATGCGGCGACTCGCAAATGCCGAGTTGCTGCGCCATCAATACAAGTTCGGCAAAGGTGCGTGCCTTCATCTTGCGCATGGCCTGCCCGCGATGAATTTTCACGGTGACCTCGCTAAGACTTAGCTCGCCGGCGATCTGCTTGTTCAGCATACCGGTCACCACCATGCGCATGACCTCGGCCTCACGCGGCGTCAGGCTCTGGTAGTTGGCTCGTAGTTCATCCAGCTTACGCATGCCATGGCGGCGATCCCGATCCTTTTGCAAGGCGGCCGCCACGGCATCGAGCAGGTCCTGCTCGCGGAATGGCTTCGCCAGAAAATCCTCGGCACCGGCCTTCATGGCAGCAACGGTCATGGGGATGTCGCCGTAACCCGTCATGAAAATGATTGGGATCTGGACGTCCATTTGGGACAGCCGGGTCTGTAGGTCCAGGCCACTCTGCCCGCGGAGCCTGACATCGAGCAGAAGGCAAGTGGGCGCGTCCGGGAACGCGAATGCTAGCAGTTCGGCAGCGGATGCGAACAGTGCGACACGCATCCCGACTGATCGGAAGAGGTTCTCCAACGCGCCGCGAAGCATCGCGTCGTCATCAACGATTAGCACCATCGCTTCATCACTCGCGCTGGTGTCCGCGGTTACGAAGCTGTTGATTGTCACAGTCAATCTCCAGTGCACTCATCGGTGCGCGGGGTCTGGGCAGGCCCACTCACGCCAATTTGGCATGACCCCCGCAAAACCTTGGATTACAGCATATTGCCGGGATCCTGAGTACTTATACCATGGGGTTAGTTCGGCGTGGATCTTGGAGCCAGCCCCAGCCAGCCGGTATGCAGGGTGCGGCACATCAGAGTCGCACACAGCCCTATGTCTCCCCACGCCGCAAGGGCCGGCCAAGCTATTCCCGTTTGCTGTGGCACGGCCCGGCGGCATCGCGATGAAACCAAGGCCGCGCACCACTAATACGAATCGACAATGGTCATGGCCGACAGCGCCGACTATTCTTGCGTCAGGTTGCGATCCGGATAAAAACACCAGTCGCGGCCCTTATGCCTAGCCGCCCCGACGCGGCTCTGTCGCGGCGGCTGGTGCCGCGGCAGCCCACACTTTCGCCCCCAACAGGAGCACGCAATGTCCAATCCCAAGCTTGAAGTCCTCACCCCGCAGAACAGCCAGCTGATCTTCATCGACCATCAACCGCAGATGGCTTTCGGCGTCCAGTCGATGGACCGCCAGGCGATGAAGAACAACGTCGTTGGCCTGGCCAAGGCGGCAAAGATCTTCAATATCCCGACGACGATCACCACCGTCGAGAGCGAGTCGTTCTCGGGCTTCACCTATCCGGAACTGCTCGACGTGTTCCCGGACCAGAAGACGCTGGAGCGCACCTCGATGAACTCGTGGGACGACCAGAAGGTGCGCGACGCGCTGGCCGCCAACGGCCGCAAGAAGGTCGTCGTCGCCGGCCTGTGGACGGAAGTCTGCAACACCACCTTCGCACTGTGCGCGATGCTCGAAGGCGACTACGAGATCTACATGGTTGGTGATGCCTCCGGCGGCACCAGCAAGGAAGCGCATGACTACGCCATGCAACGCATGGTCCAGGCCGGCGTGGTGCCGGTGACCTGGCAGCAGGTGCTGCTCGAATGGCAACGCGACTGGGCCCACCGCGACACCTATGACGCCGTCATGAAGCTGGCGAAGGAACACTCGGGCGCCTATGGCATGGGTGTCGACTACGCGTACACGATGGTCCACAAGGCCGCCCAGCGCACGGCTACGGGGCACGAATCCATCGCCCCGGTTCCCGCACGCTAAACGCGGATCAAAAAGAAGATAGTCATCGGCCTACGCACGATTTCCGTGTGTAGGCCGACGCAACCAGCGATCTCATTCATCCCGGATTTCGAGCCAACTTTCGGCTAGCCCTAATCATGCAAATAGAACACCCCCAGGAACACGGTCACAACATCGATGCATCGCGCCGGCAACTGCTGGTAGGTAGCACTGTTGGCGCCGCGGCCGCATCGGTGGCGTCGCTTGCCGCACTGACGCCCACGGCCGCGCAAGCTGCGCCGGCCGGCAGCCGCGCCACGAAGCAGGGTCCCTACGTCACGACCAAAGACGGCACGCGCATCTTCTACAAGGACTGGGGCACGGGACGCCCGGTGGTGTTCTCGCACGGCTGGCCGCTCAATGCCGACGCCTGGGACGCCCAGATGCTGTACCTGGTGCAGAAGGGCTTTCGCGTGATCGCCCATGACCGTCGCGGCCATGGCCGTTCGGACCAGCCCGCGCAGGGCAACAACATGGACGCCTACGCCGACGACCTGGCCGCGCTGCTGGACGCCCTCGACATCAAAGGCGCCACACTGGTTGGCCACTCCACCGGCGGCGGCGAAGTGGCGCGCTACATCGGCCGTCATGGCACAAAGCGCGTGGCCAAGGCGGTATTGATCGGCGCGGTGCCGCCAATCATGCTCAAGACCGCGGCCAACCCGAACGGGCTGCCAATGGAAGTGTTCGACAGCATCCGCAAGAACGTGACGCAGAACCGCTCGCAGTTCTACAAGGACCTGACTACGCCCTTCTTCGGCTCCAACCGCCCCGGCGCGAAGGTTTCGCAGGGCACCATCGACGCGTTCTGGGCACAGGGCATGACCGGTGGCATTCTGGGCCAGTACGCATGCATCAAGGAGTTCTCGGAGGTGGACTACACCGAGGACCTGAAGAAAATCACTGTGCCGACGCTGATCCTGCATGGTGACGACGACCAGATCGTGCCCATCGACAACTCGGGCCGCCTGTCGGCCAAGATCGTCAAGAACGCCACGCTCAAGGTCTACCCGGGCGCATCGCATGGCATGTGCGTAGTCAACGCCGATCAGGTCAATGCCGACCTGCTTGCCTTTCTGAACAGCTAAGCCGCGATGTCAGTTACCCGCCGGCAATTCATCGCCTCTGCCACCGCCCCCGATGCGGCGGCCTCTTCGGATCTTCTCGCCATGACCCCGAACCCGACTCCCGACCTGATCCTCGTCAACGGCAAGTTCGCCACGCTCGACAAGTCCAACCCGCAAGCCGACGCGGTCGCCATCCGCGACGGCCGCTTCGTGGGGGTGGGCGTGCGCCAGGACATCATGAAGCTCTCCGGGCCGCAGACAAAGGTGATCGACCTGAACGGCCGGCGGGCCATTCCCGGGCTGATTGACAGCCACATGCACATTATCCGCGGCGGCCTGAACTACAACATGGAGTTGCGCTGGGACGGCGTGCGTTCGCTGGCCGATGCGATGCGCATGCTCAAGGAACAGGTGGCGCGCACGCCCGCGCCGCAATGGGTGCGCGTGGTCGGCGGGTTCACGGAACACCAGTTCGTGGAAAAACGCTTGCCAACCATCGAGGAACTGAACGCCGTGGCGCCCGATACCCCGGTATTCATCCTGCACCTCTATGACCGCGCCATCCTGAACGGCGCCGCGCTGCGCGCGGTGGGCTACAACAAGGACACGCCGAATCCGCCGGGTGGCGAGATCATGCGCGACGCGCGCGGCAATCCCACAGGCCTGCTGCTGGCCAAGCCGAACGCGACGATTCTCTATGCGACGCTCGCCAAGGGGCCGAAGCTGCCGCCCGAATACCAGAAGAACTCCACGCGCCACTTCATGCGCGAGGTGAACCGGCTGGGCGTGACCGGCGTGATCGATGCCGGCGGCGGCTATCAGAACTACCCCGAGGACTACAACATCATCGAGGAGTTGCACAAGGACGGGCAGCTCACGGTGCGGCTGGCGTACAACCTGTTCACGCAGAAGCCGAAGGAAGAACTGAGCGACTTCAAGACCTGGACGTCGACCGTTAAGCCAGGCCAGGGCGATGACCTCTACCGCCACAATGGCGCCGGCGAAATGCTGGTCTACACCGCGGCCGACTTCGAGGACTTCCGTGTCGAGCGCCCCGACATGGCGCCGTCGATGGAAGCCGATCTGGAGCCGGTTATCCGCCTGCTGGCGGAAAAGCGCTGGCCGTGGCGGCTGCATGCCACCTATGACCAGACCATCTCGCGTGCGCTGGACGTCTATGAGAAAGTCGCCAAGGACATCCCGTTTGACGGCTTGAACTGGTTCTTCGACCACGCCGAGACCATCAGCGACCGCAATATCGACCGCATCGCCGCGCTCGGCGGCGGCATTGCCGTGCAGCACCGCATGGCATACCAGGGCGAGTACTTCGTCGAGCGCTATGGCGCCCGCGCCGCCGAAGCCACGCCGCCGATCAAGAAGATGCTCGAGAAGGGCGTCAAGGTCGGTGCCGGCACGGATGCGACGCGCGTGGCGTCCTACAACCCGTGGGTGTCGCTGTACTGGCTGACCACCGGCAAGACCGTCGGCGGCATGTCGATGTACCCGCAGGCCAACCTGCTGGACCGCGACACGGCGCTGCGGCTGTGGACCGAAGCCAACACGTGGTTCTCGTCTGAGGTGGGCAAGAAGGGCCAGATCAAGGTGGGCCAGCTGGCCGACCTGGCGGTGCTGTCGCAGGACTACTTCAGCGTGCCGGGCGACGAGATCCAGGACATCACCTCGGTGATGACGATCCTCGGCGGCAAAGTGGTCTATGGCGACAGCGAGTTCGGCAAGCTGTCACCGGAGATTCCGCCGGCCATGCCGGACTGGTCGCCGGCCCGCCATGGCAGCCAATATCAGCCGCGCCCTCAAGCGAAGGCGCTGGCGCTGAACACCGCGTGCGGCTGCGCCAGTTCGTGCGGCGTGCATGGCCACGCGCATGCCAAGGCCTGGACCTCGGGCGTGCCGACGTCGGACGAAAGCACGTTCTGGGGCGCGCTGGGCTGCTCGTGCTGGGCATTCTGATCCACGTTGACCACGATACTACCGCGCTGATCCCGAACCGCATGCGGCTGCCGCGCGGCGAAGACGGACTGGGCCTGCCGCCGGCGCGGCGCCGCGCCGATTTCCCCCGTTTCCAACCTTGTCTCATATGAAGCTCTATCTCATCTCCCTTGGCGCCGGCATCCTGGTCGGCATCATCTATGCATTGATGCAGGTCCGCTCGCCTGCGCCGCCCGCGATTGCTTTGATCGGGCTGCTAGGCATGCTGATTGGCGAGCAGGTTGTACCGCCGGTCAAGCGCATGCTGGCGGGCGAGCCAGTCACCATTGCATGGTTCCGCGGCGAATGCGTCCCGAAGATTACGGGTACACCGCCCAATGCGGACACGACCGTTGAACCGTCGGCAGCCCTCCGCGCGCGTAGCAAAGAAGGGAACCAGTAACGCCATGAGTCGCTTCCGAAACCGACCCGAAGCACTTACCAGCCGTACTAACGCAATCGGGCCCCGGCGCATTTACGTCGCCTTGGCAGCGTCCTTGTCCGCGGCCGCGGCACCCGCCGTGGCGGACAGCAATGTGGCGGTCTATGGTCGGCTGAACACAGCAATCGAGTATGTGACCGTGACCACCGCAACCGACGGCAGCAGACTTGGCAATACGGCGCGCCTCACGAATAACCGCTCCGTGTTCGGCTTGCGGGGCGAGGAACAGTTGGCCAACGGGATCAAGGCGATCTGGCAAATCGAAAGCGCCCTGTCGATTGACAACGGCGCGGGGCAAATCGCCGCACGAGATACCCGACTCGGCCTGCAGAGCCCGTACGGCACCCTCTTCATGGGCAACTGGGACACACCATACACAAGTGCGACCAAGAGCTACGACCCGTATTACCCCACCACTGCGGGCTACATGGCGCTGATAGGCAATGGCGCTGCGTCTACCAGCGACAATGTCCAGAACACCAGCTCATTTGATCGACGACAGAAGAACTCATTGCACTACCAGTCGCCGACGTGGCACGGCTTGAGCGGCGCCATTGCCTGGGGATTGCCGGAAGAAAAGACAACGGTGCCGCGCAATCCCGCGCTGTATTCCTTTGCCACCGCCTATGACCACGGCAACCTGAACCTGACGCTTGCCTATGAGATCCACCAGCACTACCAGACCAGCGGACGCAATGACGACGCAATCAAGGCAGGGATTTCCTATCAGTTCCCGTCGACGCGCGTCAGTGCCCTGTATGAACGCCTGCACTACCGTACCGCCACTGGAGACCTTACGCGCGATGGCTACTATGTCTCGCTGATACAGCGGCTTGGCATCGGTAGCATACGCGCCGGCTTCGCCTTTGTCGGCAATGGCTCCGGCACGGCTATGGAAACGATTGGATCCGTCCGCAGTGGTTCGGAAACCGGCGCATATCAGGTAACTGTCGGCTACGACTGTCCACTTTCCAAGCGAACCGCGCTATACGCTTACTACAGCCGCATCAACAACCGCAGCAACGCTACCTATGACTTCGCCATCAATAACATCGGCATCAGGGCTGGCGCCGACCCGCAGACGTTCGCCATTGCGATGCGGCACAACTTCTGACCGTTCGCTGAACAACCTTCGTGGGAGACCGAATTGACACCCACACCGCTTCCCGACACGAGCGGCCGCGCTGATCTTTCGGGACCGGCGTTCGGCAGCATCCTGGCCTTTGTCGCAGGCTATGTAGACGTGGTCGGGTTCATTTTACTAGCCGGCCTGTTTACGGCACACGTGACAGGAAACTTCCTGATGATCGGCGTCGACATCGCCGGTGATTCAACGGGCCTGCTCGCCAAACTGCTTGCGCTGCCGACTTTTGCCTTGGCGGTCGCTGCCGCCAGGTTGACCGAGTCACGCATGGTACGGAACAAACAATCGGCACCCTCGCTGTTGCTGCTTGCCGAGGCCGCGGCGCTGGTTCTCTTCATAATTGCCGGGCTCCACGCCTCTCCCATTTCTGATCCGGGTACGCCGGCGGCCGTCGGCGCCGGCATGCTTGCCGTGGTGGCCATGGGTATTCAGAACTCACTGTCCAGGACGTCTTTGTCAGACCTTGGCCCCACGACGATCATGACGGGAAATACCACGCAAATCATCATTGACCTGGTGGACTTGCCATCCGCATCTGAGGCGGAACGCAAAGCCATACGCGGTCGGCTCAAAAAGATGGTACCGGCGCTCGCGGGTTTCGCATCGGGCGCCGCTCTCGGCGCCCTTGGCTATTCGATGCTCTCGATCTGGTGTGTCATGCTGCCAGCCGTATTGCTGACGGCGCTCAGTCTATTGACTTGGCGCAATGGCGCAAACAGCCTGCAGAAGTGAATTGGCTGACGAGTGAATTCGAGACGCCCTCGCCTTCCTGCGCTACATGGCTTGCAATCGGCGGAAGACCACCGCTGACCTAGCCTTGAGAACTTCCCCCGGCTCGACGATGCGTATGATCGAGCCGGGGGAAGCTTGTCTTCAAAAGCGATATTTTCCAGTGGTCAAAGATACGTGGATTCGTGATCTGCAGGACTCCATCCCTGACAGAGGACAGTCGGCTAATACGAACAGACAATAGCCACAGCCTGCATCGCCAATTAATCTCTCCTGGTTTCGCAGGATCACGACACAGCCGGAGCAGTGCACCGTGCTGAGGACAGTCCTGCACGGGGATGGGTGAATCATCGGCTGCCTCCTCCGGTCTTGCATCCGTGCACTGATTGCCGGCACGAAGGCCCCACCAATCTCCCTCACCAACAAGAAGACTCGCGATGAACAGAGACACTCTCACCACGGCTGCGGGCGCACCGGTTACCGACAATCAGAACGCGCAGAAGGAATCCGGCGCGCAGTGAACGACCTAAAGTGAGCTGACCGATTCACCGCTGCCCTGCTCCGGAGGGCGGTGGGAACTTGAATCGGTACGAGCAAGACTGGCATTGGCCCGCGTTCCGCGATCGAACTGCTGGCGGCGCCAAGCCAAGCAAAGTCTCGTGCCTTCAAGCATTTCAGCAAGATAACGCGTCACTGCGGGCAAGCAGGCCGACTGCAGACTAAGAGAGCGACGCTGCTCCCCTACTACTGCAGTGTCGACAATTCCGATAGCGCTATCTACCATCCATCATCCATCATCGAACGGTCCCGGGGTCGCCCGCACCCACAAGGACTTTTGAATATACGGTGGAATATACGGTGCCATTTCGAAGCAGCCATGCATGTAATACCTTGGTATGAATCGGACAGAATAGCTGGCTGGCTCACTATCGCGGGGGGACTGATTTTCCTGGCCGGCGTGACTTCATCGCAACGTAGCGTGAAACGTGCATCCGAGGGATCGGCAATACCGTCATATCATAGGGTATGCATGGATTTGGCGTTACTCTTCCTGCAGAGCATTGACGGCGCTCGATGCGTAGACAAGGAGGCAGTGTGATAGCTCGCGTCACGATCGCAATAGTTGACGACGATGCCGCCGTCCGGAATGCCGTGGGGGGGCTGCTGCGTTCGCTCGATCTTGGCGTGCAATTGTTCGGAGGTGGTCAAGAGCTACTGCGGTGGACTTCGCTGCCTTGCCTGTCCTGCGTGATCACAGACGCGAAAATGCCCGGCATGGACGGATTCGCTTTGATAGAGGCGCTGCGCGCACGCAATCTCGATATGCCTGTCATTTTCATGACCGCATTTGCGCATGAGGGATTTGATCAGCGTGCCAGGGCATTGGGTGCGACGTGCGTCCTCCACAAGCCCTTTCAGGACACGGACATCATCCAATGCATTGAAAAAGCACTACGTCCTCGCAAGACGGACTCTCCTTCATCGTAAGTTCTTCGTGCAGTGGATTCACGAGACCGAGAGTTTGCGCAAGTAGCACCGGATCAGCGAAACGCCGAGCCCTCATTTTTCGCATTGCCTGGCATCGATGAACTTTGACAGTCACCACGCTGATGCACATGGCGGCGGCGATCTCCTTGTTTGTCAAACCGGATGCGGCATGCGCCATGACCTCACTCTCCCCCGGCGTCAGGGAACGAAAGCAGTCGCGCACTGCTGCCAATCGGCACAAGCGCTCACGATCACCCCACGGCTCCACGTGGGGTGATAAGACGCGCCCGACAGCAATGTAGTGTTGCACCAGCCCCTTGGCTTGAACGCATGTGGGCCACTCATACCAGAAGACGATGGAAACTGTGGACTCATCCGAATAATGTGTGCAAACCCCAAGTCAACATTTGGCTGCGCGAGGCCGGCACTTGAGACAGACACGGGATGAACAATCACGGAGATTCCATGAATGGCAACATCTACTTGAAGCTGGCCCAGCTCCAAGCGGCGGTCCATGCCAATGAACAAGACGCGACATTGTGGCGCTGGTTCTCAGATCAGATGGAGGACCAGACAATGCGCTGCGAACGCAAAAAGGGGGACTGGGTCATTTGCGTGGCCGGTCGCGAGCTGGCGCGTGACCCGTCCTTCGACCTGGCGGTTCGCGCCGCTCACTTCCTTTGCCGCGCACTGAGAGCCTTGTAGACGAGCCGGTGACAATGTACGCGCTGCGCAGGATCGACAATTTGCGCGCATACCGCCGCGGCCTTTTCCTGCGGTACGGGGCCTTCCCACTGCTCTGCCGCCTGGACTTCGACGCTCTCGACGTGGCGCATCGCCGGTGTTCGATTGCAGTTCTTCGGTGACGACTCTGGCCATCCACCCGTCTTCACGCAGTGCCTTGCATACGCAAATGTGATTGGGCGGTCTACGTCGGTTGTCCATTCGTGGGGACCTGAAGGCGTGCTCCCGATTTGTCGCGCTATATCGGTCGCGCGGCAATTTTCAACAAGCGGCTGGTTACCCGGCGACCTGAGCAAAGTGCGCGCTGGCAAGAAGACGATGACGCGCGAGACCACGGAACGCCTGTGGCGCGTCGTCCAAGGGCGATGGACCCACTGGGACAGAGCCCTCTCGCGCCTCAATGAATGAAATTCAATTATTTTGAATAACTATTGCAGAGATAGGCCACTATCTGGAATGGGGCAGTCGGTATAGTTCTGCACATAGACAGACCAGCCCGAATCACCGCAGCCAGACAGGGCGCGAATCGTTAAATCAAATTTTTTGGATAGAAATCATGTCGAACGCCAAACTGCAAGTCCTGACCCCGCGCAACAGCCAATTGATCATCATCGACCACCAGCCCCAGATGGCCTTTGGCGTGCAGTCGATGGACCGCCAGACCATGAAGAACAACGTCGTGGGCCTGGCCAAGGCGGCCAAGATCTTCGACGTGCCGACCACCATCACCACGGTAGAGAGCGAGTCGTTCTCCGGCTATACCTACCCGGAGATCCTGGACGTGTTCCCCGGCAAGGAAACGCTGGAGCGCACCTCGATGAATTCCTGGGATGACCAGAAGGTGCGCGACGCGCTGGCCGCTAATGGCCGCAAGAAAATCGTCGTGGCGGGTCTGTGGACCGAAGTCTGCAACACGACCTTCGCGCTGTCCGCGATGCACGACAGCGACTACGAGATCTACATGGTCGCCGACGCCTCGGGCGGCACCAGCAAGGAAGCCCACGACTACGCCATGCAGCGCATGATCCAGGCCGGCGTGGTACCGGTGACCTGGCAGCAGGTGCTGCTCGAATGGCAGCGCGACTGGGCGCACCGCGACACCTATGACGCCGTGATGAAGCTCGTCAAGGAACACTCGGGCGCCTACGGCATGGGCGTGGACTATGCCTACACCATGGTCCACAAGGCCGCACAACGTACCGCAACCGCGCACGAGTCGATCGCGGCCGTGCATGCGCCGGTGATCGAGAACTAAACGCCCCTGGTCTGCGCCGAACGCTTCCTGCAGTTTTCGGCGCCAAACAACCTTCGACTGCAACGCCACCACGGCTCACTGAAAAATGACACACGACAAGAAGATTGCCACGAAGTGGGAAATGGCGGCGTTTGCATTCCTTACCGGCTTTAATGCACACGCCCACACGTCTTCGTCACTGGGCGTTGTCTCTGGCACGCTCGCTGTTTGCGCGCTGATTGCGCGGGCTATGCATAGCTGGGTAGAACAGCCCGCAAACGCGAGCGCCGCTCTTATTTAAAAATGCGCAGTCCTAAGGCGGCGCTTTCATCCGCCAAAACCCTGCTTCCCGGACGTTTCCCATGGACACCCCATTTCACCAGTTTTCCGACCTGTTCGCCCAACTCGGCTTGCCATCCAGCAACGCGGACGTTCTTGCGTTCCTTGCGAAGCATTCGCCGCTACCGCAAGACATCAATCTTTGGGAAGCACCATTCTGGACGCCGGCCCAGGCAACCTTGCTGCACGACGGATTTGACGAGGACGCAGACTGGGCACAATCCGTGGACCAGTTAAATCTTGCGTTGCGCGCACCGGCTTGAACTGGTCGAGGTTCTCGCCGGGAGCACAGGTTTAACTTCTTCTATTCGCAAAGCGCTTTGTCTGTCATCCTCCATTAAAATCGTACGTGGCTATAAAATAAGCAGTAGGCATCCTGAGAGCCCACAAAAAAAAGCCAAAGCGCTGTACGACAACAACAAGGAGATTTGACTTGAAACACGCGATCCACAAGAGCCTGCTGGCAGTAGCCGTCGGCTTGACGATGTCGGCCCACGCCGCGCCTACGCTGATCGAATCCGTGCAGGGGTACACCTTGAAGAACGACCAGGTCGCCAGCTTCACCGGCCTGGTGTTCGACCAGGGCAAGGTGCTGGCCACCGGCGACGCCACCGCGCTGCGCGCGCAGTACCCCGATGCCAGGCGCGTCGACGGCCAGGGCAAGACCCTGCTGCCGGGCCTGATCGACGCGCACGGCCACGTGTTCCGCCTGGGCTTCAAGACCACCGAGATCTCGCTGTCGGGCACCAAGGACCTGGCCGAAGCGCAGGGCATGATCCGCGCCTACGGCGACAAGAACCCGCAGCGCAAATGGCTGCTGGGCTACGGCTGGAACCAGGTCAACTGGAAGCTGGGCCGCTTCCCCACCGCGGCCGAGCTGGACGCCGCCGTATCGGACCGCCCGGTGCGCCTGGTGCGCGTGGACGGCCACGCCGCGTGGCTGAACACCAAGGCCATGCAAGCCGCCGGCATCACGCGCGACACCAAGGACCCGGCGGGCGGTCGCATCGAGCGCGACGCCAGCGGCAACCCCACCGGCGTGCTGGTCGACAAGGCCATGGCGCTGGTCAACAACGTGATTCCGCCGTACTCGGACGACGACCGCCGCGCCGCGCTGGCCGCCGCACTGGCGCATATGAACGCGCTCGGCCTGACCGCCGCGGGCGACGCCGGCGTGACCGCGCAGGAAGACCGCATCTACCGCGAGTTCGCCGACCAGGGCAAGCTGACCACGCGCATCTACGGCATGATCCGCGACACCGGCGACGACTTCAAGGCGCTCTCCGCCAAGGGCCCGCTCTCTGGCTACGGCAACGACCGCTACTACCTGCGTGCGGTCAAGCTGTACGGCGACGGCGCACTCGGCAGCCGTGGCGCGGCGCTGATGGCGCCGTACTCGGATGATCATGTGCACAGCGGCCTGCTGTTCATGAGCGACGCGGCCATGCAGGCGAACGTCAAGATGGCGATCAAGGCCGGCTACCAGGTCAACGTGCACGCCATCGGCGACGCCACCAACCACCAGGTGCTGGACGCGATTGAAGTCGCCTACAAGGAAGTCGGCGGCCGCGAGCTGCGCAATCGCATCGAGCACGCCCAGGTGGTGGCGCTGCCGGACATCCCGCGCTTCAAGCAGCTCGACCTGATCGCCTCGATGCAGCCCACCCATGCCACCAGCGACATGAACATGGCTGAGGACCGCATCGGCAAGGAACGCATCAAGGGCGCCTACGCCTGGCAGACCATGCTCAAGCAAGGCACCGTGATTGCCGGCGGCTCGGACTTCCCGGTGGAATCTGCCAACCCCTTCTACGGCCTGCATGCAGCGGTCACGCGTACCGACCACGAAGGCCGCCCGATCAAGGGCTGGCATCCGGAGGAAGCCATGACCCTGACCCAGGCCTTCCGCGCCTTCACGCTGGACGCCGCTTACGCGGAGCACCAGGAGAAGACGCTGGGATCGCTGGAGCCGGGCAAGTGGGCCGACTTCATCCTGGTCGACCAGGACCTGTTCAAGGTGGCGCCGGCCGAGATCTGGAAGACCCGCGTGACGCAGACGTGGGTGGCGGGTGAGCGCGTGTACGCGGACGCAAGCGCACGTTGATGTTGATACGCTGAATTGCGGAGTGCCCTGGCGTGTATGCTTCGCCATGGCATGATCGAGAGGCCGGCCCTGCGCCGGCCTTTTTTTTCATGCGCGCTGCCTCGTCACAGCGTGTGTTGCAAACAGAAAACATCCGTTGCCCGCCCCCCGGGCAGCATGCGATCAAGTGGCGAGCATGGCGCACATGCCATTGCGCCATGGGAAGAAACAATGTCAGCAGAGGCCGCGGGGAATGTCTCATCCTCCGAAAATGTGCCCATGCGCATTTGCCCGCATGGGAAATGGAGGCATCCGATGCCGTTGATTTCAACGGTGTGACATCCTGCTCTTACACATTCTTACAGCAGTGGCACCGCTTCTTGGCTAGCCTTCATTCACTCGCCCCCGTGCAGCGAACCCGAGTCGCGCACATCCGCGAGTATCGTCGATGGCCCTCGGGCCATACGCATTCGCCCCGCTCCTGCCGTCAGCTGGAGCGCGGGCAGATCAACGGACCCGGCACGTCCTGGTCCACACACAGATGCGCAAGCGGTCCGGCTGGGCCGTGAAACAACGCATCGCGAAAGAAATATTGGGGGACTTGCTTTACAGGGAACGTGCGTCTTGCCGACACGCCCGGTGCCGACGGCTTGCCGCTCGTTCTGCGACCCCGATCGCGCGAATTTGCCAGTGAGGATGCCATGAGCGACAAAATCGAACAAAGCCGTCCCCCGGCCACGCACCTGCCGGAATTGCGCACAGACCATCTGGCGCCCGCGAGAGGCAGCCGCGAGCTGAGCCAGCGCCGCCTCTGGCATGTGGTGCCACGCCTGACCAGTTACGGCGTGGCCGCCTTTATCGTCTGGGTGATCTTGGCCGTGATGTTCCCCCCCGTGTTCACGCGCTCGTCCGAACGCGCCGTGGTCGATGGGCCGGTCAACCTGGTCACCACGCCGGTCGAAGGCGTGGTGGCGGGCCAGCGGATTTCGGTGGGCGCCTCATTTGCGCCGGGAGACACGCTGATGAGCGTGCAGAACCAGAATGTCGACCGCGCCTTGCTGGTGGAACTGACGGGCAAGAAGCTGGACAACCAGCAGCGCTACGATGCGGCCAAAGCCAAGCTCGAAGGCGATCAGGCCCGCCTTGACGCTACCGACCAGCAGACCAAGAAATACCAGACAGCCGCGCAAGCCGAGCACGCCGCCAAGATTCGCGGCATCCAGGCCCGCATGGCAATGGCCAAGGAACAGGTGGACCAGCAGGAAGACGTGGTGAACCGCAACCAGGCCATGCAATGGGCGGGCGCGGTCAGCGAGGCCTACACCAATGCCTCCCGCTACCAGCTGTCGATCCTGTCGAACTCCAAGGAAGCGATCCGCGCCGAGCTCGACAACGCGCTCAGCAACAGCCAGGCGGCCAAGGGCAAGGTGTACCTCTCCAGCACCGATGGCGCGGTCTCCACGCTGGCGCAGCGGCACGACGAACTGAGCGCGGAGATCACCCAGCTCAAAGCGGAGCTGACCCAGCTTGAGCAGTACGGCAAGTCAGTTGACGCCCTGATCGCGGAGGAAGGGCAGCGCGTCCAGCGCATGTCCAGCCTGGATATCAAGGCCTACGATTCCGGCATGGTCCAGGACGTGCTGGCACCGCCCGGCACGCGCGTCGCGGCCGGCGCGACCTTGCTGCGCAGTACCAATTGCGCGCAACCCCGGGTGGTGGCGGTATTCCCCCGCAGCCTCAGCAACGATCTGTTGCCCGGCAACAAGGTGACAGTGCGCGTGGACGGCGTGGCCGCGCCGTTGGCCGGCAAGGTTGCCGAAATCCTGCCGCGCGCGCCCGATGGCGAGCAGGCGCGCTACTTCGTGCCGTTCCCGCCCATCGAAAAAAACGAGATCTACCTGATCGCCAAACTGGACAAGCCCTTGCCGGCGCTGCCCCTGCAGAGCGCCGGCGCGGCAGCGGATCGCTGTGCGCTGGGCCGCTGGGCCAAGGTCAGCCTCGACCAGCCTTGGTGGGGCCACATGCGCGCGCTGATCTGACGGCAGCGAATCCGACGCACGCCAGGAGATCGCCATGAACCGGGCCTCACTCACCTCGCTCACCTCACTTACCTTACGCCGCCGAATGCTGCCGCCGCTGCTGGCCGCCATGACCAGCCTGGCCACGATCCTGGCGCCGCCCGCCGCCGCCCAGGCACCCCCGGCGCAAGCGCGCGAGCAGTTGCTGGCAGGCGGCTGCCAGGCCATTGCCGCGCGGGTCGCGGCGGTGCCCGGCCAGGGCCCGGTGATGCTCGGCAGCTACGAGCCTGCACCGGGGCAGGGTCCGCTCGCACCCGCCTTGCAGCAGGCGGCGTTCGTCTACGACAACGCGCTCGCCGGCATCGCGCTGGTGGCCTGCCACCGCGTTGGCGATGCGCGCCGCATAGCGGACGCCATGGTTGCTGCCAGCGTGCGCGATCGCCACTACCACGATAACCGGCTGCGCAATGCCTACCGCGCCGGCGCGCTGCCGGCGGGCCCCGCGCCGCTGCCCGGCTGGTGGGACGCGCCGAGCCAGCGCTGGTTCGAGGACGCGTACCAGGTCGGCACCGCCACGGGCAATGTGGCATGGGCCGCGCTGATGCTGCTGGCCGTCTACGACAGCACCCACGAACGCCGCTATCTCGACAGTGCTGCGGCGTTGATGGGCTGGGTCGACGCCACGCTCTTCGATGCCGGTCCCCCGGGCGGCTTCATCGGCGGCTACTTCGGCGAGGAACCCAGCCCCACCCGCCAGTCCTGGAAATCCACCGAGCACAACGTCGATGCCTATGCCGCGTTCAGCTGGCTGGCCCGCCTCAGCAACGATCCGCGCTGGCCGCTGGCGGCGCGGCGCGCGCGCGGCTTCGTCGAGGCGATGTGGCAGCCGCGCGAAGGCCGCTTCGTGATCGGCACGCGCGACGATGGCCGCTCGCTCAATAGCGGCCCCTCCGCTCTCGATGCGGTGTTATGGCCGCTGATCGCCGTGCCAGACGCGTCCGCGGACTGGCGCAGGGGCCTGGACTGGACCCGCGAGCGCCACGGCGTCAAGGGCGGCTACGGCTTTAACGGCAACCCCGACGGCGTCTGGACCGAAGGCACGGGCCAGGCCGCGCTGGTGCTGCGCGCCAGCAGCCGCGCGCAGGATGCCTCACTGCTCTGGCCGCTGCTGCTGTCGCAGCGCGCGCCCTCCGGCCTGCTTTACGCCACGCCGGAACAACGCATCCGCACCGGCCTCTCGATCGGGCCGACCTCCACCACGGAGGACTTCTACTACTACCACCTGCCCCATCTCGGCGCGACCGCATGGGCGGTGCTGGCCGCCGCGGGCTGGAACCCCTTCCGTCCTTCCGGATGTGTCGATGCCGCTTGCACCAGCGCCATTTCCGCTCCCCCGTCCAAGGAGTAACGATGTTTGCATTCTTCCTCGATGCCAGGGCGCTGCTAGTCGTCAACGCCGCCACCTTGCTGCTCGCCTGGCTTTGCATGCGGGGAGATCGCGCCCGGGACTCCGACCGTCGCGTGTTCGGTGCCATCACCGCGACACTGCTGCTCGTCTACCTCGCCTGGCGCTGGACCCAGACGCTGCCCGAATGGCAGATGACCTTTCCGAGCCTGTGGGCGCATGCCTTCTTCGGGTTCGAGATCATGACGATCGCCTACACCGTGATCTCCATCGTCACGCTGACGCGCGGCAGCAACCATGCGCCAGCGGCCGATGCGGGCGAGGCAGCGCTGCGGCGCAGCCGCTCGGTGCCGCGCGTCGATGTCTTCATCGCAACCTACAACGAAGGGCTGGAAATACTGGAGAAGACCATTGTTGCCGCGCTGGCGATCGACTATCCGGATTTTCGCGTGTGGGTGCTCGACGACACCCGGCGCGACTGGCTGAAAGCGTTCTGCGCGCAGGTCGGCGCCAACTACGTCACGCGTCCCGACAACACGCATGCCAAGGCGGGCAACCTCAACAATGGCCTGCAGCATAGTGCCCGTGCGGAACATGGCGGCGGCGCGCCCTACATCATGGTGCTCGATGCCGACTTCGCCCCGAACAAGAGCATCCTCATGCGCACCATCGGCCTGTTCGCCGACCCCAAGGTCGGCGTAGTGCAGACGCCGCAGTTCTACTACAACGCGGACCCGATCCAGTACAACCTGCGCTCGACCGAATGCTGGGTCGACGAGCAGCGCGCCTTCTTCGATGTGATGCAGCCCGCCAAGGACGCCTGGGGCACCGCCTTTTGCATCGGTACGTCCTTCGTGGTCCGGCGCGAGGCGCTCGGCTTGATCGGCGGCTTCCCAACCGGCACGGTCACGGAGGATATCCACCTGACGTATCGCCTGATGCCCCACGGCTATGTCACGCGCTGGCTCAACGAACGCTTGAGCGTGGGCCTGTCCGCCGAAGGCCTGCCCGAGTACATCAGCCAGCGCAGCCGGTGGGGACTGGGCACGATCCAGGTAGCGCTCACGGCCGACGGGCCGCTGCGCGGACGCGGCTACACACTGGGCCAGCGCGTGCACTACGTGCACGGCCTGCTGCACTGGCTGAGCCGCCCTTTCACGCTCATGCTGCTGGCCGGGCCACTGTTGTATTGGTACTTCGACGTACCGACGCTGTACGGCGAACCGATGCAGTTCCTTGCCTATGGGGTGCCCGCGCTGCTGCTCTACTGGGCCTACAGCATCTGGGTAACCGGCTCGCGCGCGCTGCCCATCTTTACCGAGGTCACGCAGATCGTGTCCGCGCTGGCGGTCAGCGCGACGCTGGTCAGCGCGTTCTTCAAACCGTTCGGGCGTCCGTTCAAGGTCACCAACAAGGGGCTGGATCGCAGCAAGCTGGTGATCCACGGGAAGTTCGCCGCGCTCTATGGCTGCCTGATCTTGCTCTCCGGCATGGGCCTGGCGCGCGCGGTGGCCGCCGACGCGGCAGCCTCGGGACTCGTCTTCAACATCGCGTGGACCGCCGTGTCGATGGTGCTCTACCTTACCTCGCTGCTGGTCTGCGTGGAACTGCCACGGCCGCGCAAGGAAGAACGCTTCCCCTACCGGGAGCGAGCCCTGCTGCGGATCAATGGCAAGGCAGCCTGCGGCGGGCACGAGTACACGGCCACTACCGTGAACCTGTCCTGCAATGGCGTCGCCATTACCAGCGCGATGGCGGCGGCGATTCCGGTCGGCGCCGAGGGCGCGGTCTGGATGGAGGCGACCGGCTGGGTGCCGTGCCGGATCGCGCGCCGCCAGGGCAAGCTGCTCGGGCTCGCCCTGCATCTGGACATGGCGACGCGCCACCGCTTGATACGGCTGCTCTTCAGCGAGCCCGCCCACAACGTCGCCAGCCAGGGCAATCCCCGGCTGGCCATTTCGCGGCTCGTGTGGCGCGCCTTTTCCGGATGAATCCCATGCAAAAGACTCTCGCCCCTATGCTGCGCACGCTCTGCATGGCCCTGCCGCTTGCGCTGGCCGCATGCACCCTCGAGCCCACGTACCAGCGTCCCGCACAGCCAGTGCCAGAGGCCTGGCCCACCGGCCCGGCATACGCTGCCGGCGCGCCGGCGGCGGCCGACACCAGCACGGCGGCGGCCGACCTGGGCTGGCAGGACTTTTTCGTCGATGCGCGACTGCGGCGCCTGATCGAACTGGCGCTGGCCGACAACCGCGATCTGCGCGTCGCCACGCTCGCCATTGAACAGGCACGCGCCCAGTACCGTATCCAGCGCGCCGCGCAATTCCCCGCGATCGGTGCCAGCGCGGGCATGCTCAGCCAGCGCGTGCCCAGCGAACTGCGCGCGCCGGGGCAGTCGGCGGTCATCACGCAATACAGCGCGGGCGTGGGCTTCAACGCGTTCGAACTGGACTTCTTCGGGCGCGTGCGCAGCCTCAAGCACGAGGCACTCGAGCAATATCTCGCCACGGAGGAAGCGCGCCGCAGCGCCCATATCAGCCTGGTCGCCGAAGTCGCCAGCGCCTACCTGACGTGGCGCGCCGACCAGGTGCTGCTGCAAATCTCGGAGGACACGCTGAAGAGCCAGCAAGCCGCCGCCGAAATGATCGGGCGCAGCAAGCGCGCGGGCGCCATGGCAGAGCTGGACCTGCACCGCGCCGAAACCCAGGTGCAGACCGCGCGCGTGGGCGTGGAGCAATACACGCGGCAGGTCGCGCAGGACGAGAATGCCATCAGCCTGCTGATCGGCGGCCCGCTGCCGCAAGACCTGCCACCGCCCGAACCCTTCGAGTCGACCAGCCTCGTTGCCGAACTGCCAGCCGGCCTGCCCTCGGCATTGCTGCAGCAAAGGCCCGACATCATGGCCGCCGAGCACCGCCTGAAAGCCTCCAACGCCGACATCGGCGCCGCGCGGGCGGCCTTCTTCCCGACCATCTCGCTGACCGGCGCGGTTGGCTCGGCCAGCACCAATCTGGCAGGGCTGTTCGCCGCAGGCATGGGCGCGTGGACCTTCGCCCCGCAGATCACCCTGCCGATCTTCAATGCCGGCAGCAACCAGGCCAGGCTCGATGCCTCCAAGGTGCAGAAGGACATCAATATCGCCGCCTACGAAAAGACGATCCAGACCGCGTTTCGCGAAGTAGCAGACGGCCTGGCCGCGCGCGGCACCTATGACCGGGAGGCCACCGCGCAGGAAACCCTGGTCAAGGAAGCCAGCGAAACCCAGCGCCTGTCGGAGATGCGGTTCAAGAACGGCGTGGACGACTATTTCGCGGTCTTCGATGCCCAGCGCCAGCTCTATACCGCGCAGCAAACCCTGGCCACCATCCGGCTGGCCCGCCTGACGAGCCGTGTCGCGCTGTACAAGGCGCTTGGCGGAGGCTGGTCGGAGCACACGGCCGCCGTGGCGCCAGCAGCGCCGGCGAGCGCGCAAACGAGGGCGCCGGTCGCTCCGGCAACGCCGCGGCCCGCACCCGCCGTGGCGCAAGGCGCGGGCGTGGCACCGGCACGATGAAACGCACCGCCACCGCAGCTAGCGGGGCCCGATCGCTACATGCCGGCCCCGGGCCTTGGACCGGGCAGGTGGAAGCGCATGCGCTTCGGGCCGGCCCCGCCGCGCGGTGATGGCGGCGGGGCGCTGCGTCACACGGCAGGCCAGCGCCGCCACGCTCTCGATCGCCAGGCAAATCAGGAAGTAGAGCAATGCGACGGCGAGGAACACCTGCGCCGCGTAACCCACGCTGCGCCCGTTGACCTGCGTTGCCACGGTCGACAACTCCACCACGCCCACGATATAGGCCAGCGACGTATCCTTGGCCAGCGACACCCACACATTGCCCAGCGACGGCAGCATGGCGCGCAGCGTCTGCGGCAGCACCACCTGCCAGAGTGCCTGCAACGGCGTCATGCCAAGCGCCAGCGCCGCATTGCGCTGGCCGCGCCCGATCGCGTCGAAGCCCGCCGCCATGACCTGCGCGATGTAGGCCGCACCGATCAGCGCGAGCGCCAGCACCACGGTCTGCACCTCGCCCACGTGAATGCCCGCCAGCATCGGCAGCAGGAAGTAAGCCCAGAAGATCAGCATCAGCACGGGAATCGCGCGCAGGCAGGCCAGCAGCGCGCGCACGGCACGCGCCAGCGGTGCCGGCGCCAGGTCAAGCAACACGGCAACGCCAATGCCCAGCACGGTGGCACCCGCGCAGGCCAGCAGCGCCATCCACAAGGTCAGCGCGGCGCCCGCCAGGGGACCGTTGGGGAATGTGCCAGCCAGCAGGTAGGGCAACTGCCTGAGCACGACGGCCCAGCCGGAGAGATCGGCATCAGGCACGCGCGGCCTCCGTCCATCCCAGGCGGCGCAGCAGCACCGGCGCCGCCGCCTGCAACAACAGGATCAGCGCAACATAAAGCAGCGTCGCCAGGCCGAAGGCCTGGAAGGTCATCAGGCTGTCGGTCTCCACCTGCCGGGCGGTGTAGGACATCTCCGCAAAGCCGATCGCCATCGCCAGCGATGTGTTCTTGATGGTCTGGCAGAACTGCCCCACCATCGGCCGCGCGGCAACCCGCAGCGCCTGCGGCAGCACCACGCGCCAGAATGCGGCAGCGGGCGTAAAGCCAAGCGCCAGCGCCGCCGCGCCCTGGCTCGCGGGCACATTGGCAAGGCCCGCCTCGAACTCGCGCGCATAGAAGGCACTGGCGTAAAGACCGATGCCGGCCAGGCTCGCAAGCGCCTCCAGCGAAGGCGCGGGCACGTGCAAGCCGCCGATGCGCCATCCCTGCCAGTCATATAGCGCGCCGATGGCGCCCTCGCCCAGCAGCTGCGCCGCGCCGAAATACCAGAAGAACAACTGCACCAGCAACGGCGTGCGGCGCAGGAACCCGACGGCGCCGCGCGCCGCCAGGCGCAGCGGCATGATCGGGCTGCGCACAAGTGCCAGCCAGCCGGCGGCAATCGCGCAGCCAAGCACGAACACCGCCACCGACAGCGCCACGGTCAGGCCAAAGCCGGCCGCGATCCAGCCGACGTACTTTGCCGGCAGCGACTGCAGCAGGATCGCCTGCCCCTGCATGGCTAGCCCTGGCCGGAAACGAAGGAAGCCGCCCTCACTTCAGCGCGCTGCCAATCGTGAAATCCCGCGCCAGCGGCGCCGTGCTCTTCGGCCCGAACCACTTGTCGTAGATGCGCGCCGCCGTGCCGTTCTTCTCCAGCTCCGCCAGGATGCGATCGATCTCCGCGGTCAGCCGGTCCTCGCCCTTGGGAACGCCCACGCCCATGTACTCACGCGTCAGCGTGAACGACGAAATCTCGAACTGATCCTTGTTGGGCAACGTCGCCAGCAAGGCGCCCAGCTTGGCGCCATCCTGCGCAAACGCCTGGATCGCGCCGCTGCGCAGCGCGGTCAGCGCCAGCGGGGAATCGTCATACGCAATCACGCGGGCGTCCGGGTACTTCTGCCGCAGCGTGGTCTCCTGCGTGGTGCCCTTGTCCACGCCCAGGCGCCACGCCTTCAGGTCGTCCGGCTGCTTGAGCGTGCCCTTCCTGGCGATGAACTGCAAGCCGCTGGCGAAGTACGGCGTGGAGAAGCCGATCTGCTGGCGGCGCTCATCGGTGATGGTGAAATTGGCGGCAACGATGTCTACCTTCTGCGATGCCAGCAGCGCAATGCGGTTAGCCGGGTTGGTCGCGCGGAACTCAGGCTTCACGCCCAGCCGCCGGGCGATCTCGGCGGCGTAGTCCACGTCCAGGCCAGCAGGGGTGGTACTGCCGGCCTCGACAAAGCCGAACGGCGGGTTCGCGTCGAACACGCCCACGCGCAGCACGCCAGCCTTCTTGATGTCATCCAGGCGGTCCGCCATGGCGTGGCTCGAAGCCAGCACGGTGAGGCCGGTGAGCAGCGTCAGGGCAGCCTTGAACAGCGGCGAAGGGATACGCATGGGGAGTCTCGCTAAGGGTTGGATGGCGAGACGATAGCGGTGGGCACGCAGGCCGGGAACGAATGGTTTCGCAGATGGTTATGCCATCCCGGGAGCCCCATCGGCAGGCCCCGACGGCTCGCTTTCCACGCCCCCTCGAAATCCATGCAAAAATACCCCCGATAACGCACTGCAACAAAGCCCCCTGCAATCGCCCCTACCAGCGACCACTACAGGAGAATGAACAATATGTACCGTGGAGAACGTTTCAACGGCTACAGCCATTTGGCGGGCGCCGTCCTGGCCGCCGCCGGCACGGCAGTCCTTATCACCAGCTCTGCTCTCTACCACGACGCCTGGAAAGTCGTCAGCTCCGTCGTCTACGGCGCCACGCTGGTCTTCCTCTACACCATCTCCACGCTCTATCACAGCCTGCGCGGCCGCCCCAAGGACATCCTGCGGCGGCTCGATTACTGCGCCATCTACCTGCTGATCGCCGGCAGCTATACGCCCTTCGCGCTGGTCACGCTGCGCGGGCCCTGGGGCTGGACGCTGTTCGGGGTGAACTGGGGACTGGCGGTGATCGGCATCGCGCAGGAGCTGTTGATTGGCCACCGCACGCGCGTGTTCTCGCTGCTGATCTATGTACTGATGGGCTGGCTGGTGCTGTTTGCCTTTGGCCCGCTGGTGGCGGCGCTGCCGGCCGCCGGCCTGTACTGGCTGGTGGCGGGCGGCGCGCTCTATACGGCCGGCATCGGGTTCTTCCTGTTCGACGAAAAGGTGCGGCACTTCCACGGCATCTGGCACCTGTTCGTGCTGGCCGGCAGCGCCTGCCAGTTTGTCAGCATTCTCTGGTACGTGGGCTAGCGCCTGGCGTCCTCGAGCACCAGGCGCATCGGCACATAGGCAATGCCTTTCGTCTGCGCGCGGGGGCCGATAGCCTGGAAGCCGAAGCGCTCGTACACCACGGTTGCGAACGGGCTCGAATTGACGGTGAATTCACGCACTGCGCCGGTGGCGATCGCGGCCTGGCAGGCGGCTTGCCAGAGGGCTCCGGCAACGCCGCTCCGATGCATCTGTGGAGCGACGAACAGGTGAAAGAGGTGGCTGACATCACGCATCGCAAGGATGCCGGCCAGCTGCTCGCCGCGACAGGCAACCAGATAGTGGAAGCGCGGGCTGGCGACATATCCGGCGATCGCATCCGGCGAGAGGCTGGCAAGAAAGTCCTCCGCCCCGACCCCGGATGCCTCGATCGTGAAATAGTGGGCGACGCTCATGGCAAGTGCGCTGATGGCGGCAGCGTCTTCGGTGCCGGCTCGGCGAATGACCAACGTTTCCATGGTGGCTCGGGCTGATGATAGCCAGCCAGTTTGTCATAGCGCGGGCCGGCGCGCCACATGCCTGATGCGGCGCGCGTGCTGGAGATGGCGCCGCAGCCAGGCGCGAGCCATATGCGTCTGCCGCAGGTTTACTGCGGCACCAGCTCCACCTTCTCCCGCGTCTCCTTCTCCACCGCCTTGCGCGTGTAGAGCAGCGGGAAGTAGTCGCCCCTCGCCCACATCTGCGCCAGGTCGCGATAGTGCGGGCTGGTGGGATTGCCGGATTGCCCGGGTGCATTGACCACGCGCGAGGCATCCCAGTTGCCCACGTCCAGCACCATGCGGAACGACGCGCCCGCGGTGAGCTGGTAGTCGCTATTGCGGTAGCTCGTGTTCATCGGCGTGAAGGAGGACCCGCCGATCGGCCCGGCGTTGACGTCGTAGCGCTGGCGCGCCGCGTTGTCCAGCAGCGGGTCGAGCGGATGATTGAACACCGCGGTATGCAGCTTGCCCCATTGCCAGGCTTTAGGGTCCGGGCCGAGCTTGCGTTCCACTTCCGCCATGGCGCTCTTGAGCGAGGCCACGATGACTTCGTTGCGGCGCTCCACCGGCATCCACGGCTCGGGCTTTTCCAGCACGGCCAGCACGCGGCTGGCGTCGCCGTAGCCCGCAAGCTTGGCGCCTTCCGGCGACAACGCCGCGCGCACCACCGCCGGGCGAAGGTACTTGCTGAACCAGACTTCGAACAACGCCGCCGGCGCGCTGTCGGCGCGCTCGTTGCCGTCCCAGCCGCGCAGCAGGTCGAGTCCCCGCCGCGCCTGGGCGTCCTCGGTGCGTACATTGGCCAGCAACGCCACCGCGCGCAGCGCCGGCAGCGAGGTGGTGTCGTTCTGCCACGCCATGCTGTCCGCCACCGAGGAATGCGGGTTCGCCGCCGCCAGGCTCTTGAGCCGCCGCGCGCGCGCCGTGTCGCTCCATTCGTAGCCCACGCCCATCTTGGCTGCGGGGTGGTGGGGCGGAATGTTGTTCTCGTTGGCGGTCACCACATAGCCGGCGGCCGGATTGTAGGCCCACGGCAGCTCATCCATGTTGCGGTAGCCCGCCCATTCGTAGCGGCCGTCGCCAGGCACCGGCGTCAGGCCGTCCCAGTTGGGGCGGATGACGGTCAGGCCACCAGGGATCCAGCCGATGTTGCCTTCGCGGTCGGCGTAGACCTGGTTCTCGCCGGGGGCGCCCCAGCGGTTCATCGCCGCGCGGAACTGGTCCCAGTTCTGGGAGCGCATGTAGTCCATGGAGCCGAAGTACGGCGCCATGCCCAGGTCCAGCCAGGCCGCGCGCAGCGCATAGGCGTGGTTGCCCTTGGCATCGGTGACCAGCACCGGGCCGTGGCGGGTGAAGTCCAGGCTGACCTTGCGCGGCGTGGCCTCGCCCTTGACGGCGATCTCTTCGGTCACGGTTTCCATCGGTTCCCAACGGCCGCGGTACTTGTACTCGTGCGGCTGCGCCGGGTTGGTCTCGTAGACGTAGAGATCTTCCTGATCCATGTAGAAGCGGGTCAGGCCGAAACCGATGTTGTCGTTGTGCCCGATCGAGATCCCCGGCAGGAACGGCTCCCCGGCTCCGATCACCGACATCCCCGGCGCGTTCAGGTGGCTGATGTAGCGCAGGCTGGGCGCGCCGTGCGCGCGGTGCGGGTCATTGGCCAGGATGGGGCGGCCGGTGCTGGTGCGCGAGCCCGAGATCACCCAGTTGTTGGAGCCGAGGCTGCGCGCGGTGTCGCTGTTGGTGTCAAGCACCGCATACAACGCTTCGTGCGGGATGCCCTGCGCCTTGGCCGAAGCCCACCACTCTTTCGGGAAGCGCGGCGCGGCAGTGGCGAGCTCATAGGCGCGGCGCAGCTCCACGGTCGGCAGCGCGCAGGGGTCGAGGCCGTCCGGCAGCTTGGGCTGGATCGGCGGATCCAGCTCGCGCTGCACCCAGTCGGTGCGGGCGGCATCGGGCTTGACCTGGCAGTAGACCTGCGCGCGATTGACCTCGCCCATGACATTGAGCGTGAGCCCGTGATGGCGGATGCGCACGATGTCTTCCGCACGCCAGCGCGCGGGCTTGTAGTTCAGCACGCGAAACTCCGGCGGCAGCAAGTCCGGCCTGCTCTCCGTCTGCGCCACGTAGGCGTTCACGCCGGCCACGAACGCCTCCGCCACGCGCTTGGCATCCGAGCCATAGGCCAGCCACTCGCGGTACATGTCGCCGCGGAACAGCACGGCGCGCGCCATGCGGTCCCCTTCCACATAGGCCGGCCCAAAGTCCTTGGCCATCTCGCCCAGGCCACGCTTGCGCCACAAGTCGATCTGCCACAGGCGGTCGCGCGCGGCCATGAAGCCTTGCGCATAGAAGGCGTCGTACAGCGTGTTGGCGTAGATATGCGGCACGCCCCAGCGATCGATCAGGATGCTGGCGGGTTTCTCAAGGCCCACCACCTGGAAGCGTTCGTTGGCGGGGGCCGCGGCGGTTGCAGCGGTTGCGGCGGCCGGTGGCACGGCCTGGGCGGCGGCTGCGGCAGTGCTCAGGATGAGCAGCGCGGCAAGGCGGCGGGCTCGGCAAACCATGGTGTTTCCTTGGGGACGTGGGGATCGCATTGGGCAAAAATCGGGGGTCGCGAGCCATGCTGGCGCGGCGAATCGCCGCCAAGGATAGCGGAAGTCGCCAGGGTGAGCCTAATCGGGCAACCCGTTTTTGCGGGATGGCAGCCCGGCTCACGCCCCGGGAACCACCGCGAACGCCCGACTGGCGCGGCTTTGCGCGAATTTCATCGGGCAAAACTTTGATGCAGTGCAGAATGACGAGGCACACGTGGAAGCCTATAACCCAAAAACCGGTTTCATTCTCCGAAATCGGCCGACTCCGGAGTGCGCTCGCGTGACGGTACCGACTACCTCCCTCCAGAAGGCCTGCAGGCTGCTGCGCGTGCTGTCGGACGCGCGCAATACGCGCCTGACCGACCTGGCCGTGGCGGCTGGCGTCGACAAGGCCTCGGCCCTGCGCCTGCTGGACACGCTGGCGGCCGAAGGCTTTATCGAGCGTGACCCCGACACCAAGGCGTTCACGCTGGGCCCCGAATGGCTGGCGCTGCGCGCGGCCAGCGTGCGCCGCATCGACCCGCGCGCCAGCGTGCGGCCGGCGTTGATCCGGCTTGCCCAAGCCTTCGAGGACACCACCATCCTGTCCGTGCCAAGCGGCTGGGAATCCGTCTGCCTGGAACTGCGCCCCGGCACCTTCCCGATCCGCGCGAACTACCTCGACGTGGGCAGCCGGCGCCCGCTTGGCGTCGGCGCGGGCAGCCTGGCGCTGCTGGCAGCGCTGCCCGATGCCGAGGTGGAAGCCACCTTGCACGCCATCGCGCCCGCGCTCAAGCGCTATCCGCGCATCAGCGCGGCGATGCTGCTGCGCGAGGTGGAGGCCACCCGCGCGCGCGGCTACGCGGTACTGCTGGATGTGGTGGTGGAGCGCATGGGCGGCATTGCCGTTGCGCTGCCGGACCCGGATGGCTACCCGCTTGGCGCCATCAGCATCGCCGCGCTCAATGAGCGCATCACCGAACGCGAGCCCGCGCTCGCGCGCGCGCTGCGCCGCGAAGCCGAAACCGTCTGCGCCGCCTGGACGCCGCCGGCGCCCAACTCGGCGGCGGCACGCCGGCGCAACGCCACCCTGGCCAGCGCCACACCAACGGCCAAGATCCCGACTGCGCGCAAGACGCAGCGAACCACCACGACCGACCTGTAACCGGAGACATTGAGCATGCGCTGGAAGCAACGACCACAAGGTTCCAACTGGGGCGATTTCGGCCCCGACGACCAGCTTGGCCGCGTCAACCTGATCGGCGCCGAGCAGGTGCGCAAGGGCGCGCGCGAGATACAAGCCGGGCTGTCGTTCTGCCTGTCGCTGCCGCTGGATTATCCCGGCGGCAACAAGCTCAACCCGCGCCGCCATCCGCCGGTGCTGCGCCCCACCTTCCGCGACGACATTCCCTATGTGAACTTCCCGCTGGCCAAGGTCAACCCAACCGCCACCGATGTGATCAGCGACGACCAGGTGCTGCTGTCGCTGCAGTATTCCACGCAGTGGGACTCGCTCGCCCATGTGGGCGCGCTGTTCGATGCGGATGGCGATGGCCGCCCGGAGCGCGTCTACTACAACGGCTATCGCGCCAACGAGCACATCGTGGGCCCGGTGGACTACGCGGAGGACGATCACTTTGCCGCGCACGCCTGCGGCCACGACCACAGCGAGGCGCGCGCGCTCGGCATCGAGAACTTCGCCGTCAAGGGCATGCAGGGGCGCGGCGTGCTGGTGGACCTGGCCAATGCCTTTGGCCAGGATTTCCGCAACGTGGGCTACGACGACCTGATGCACGTGCTGGAGGCCGACCGGGTGGAGGTGGAGCCCGGCGACATGCTGTTGCTGCGCACGGGCTTTGCCGAAGTGGTGCTGTCGATGCAGCGTGAGCCGGACGAAGCCGTGCTGCATCACAGCTGTTGCGCGCTCGACGGCCGCGACGACCGCCTGCTGAACTGGATCACCGATGCGGGCATCGCCGCGCTGATCGCCGACAACTATGCGGTGGAGCGCTATCCCGCGCGGCCCGCGCCGGCCGACCAGCCGAATCATCCGCTGCTGCCGCTGCACCATCACTGCCTGTTCAAGCTCGGCCTGCCGCTGGGCGAGCTCTGGTACCTGAAGGAGCTCGCGCAGTGGCTGCGTGCCAACCAGCGCTCGCGCTTCATGCTGACCGCGCCGCCGCTGCGGCTGCCGGGCGCGGTGGGCTCGCCCACCACACCGATCGCTACCGTGTAGGCACCAACAAGAAAGCACGCCAACAAGACAAAGCTGGAGGAGACCACCATGAACCGAAACCACTCGCTGCTGCGCCGCCCGCTGGGCGCGCTCGCCATCGCCGCCGCGCTGCTGTGCGGCGCAGGACAGGCCAATGCGCAGCCGGCCAAGGCCGGCATTTCCGATGACGAGGTCAAGATCGGCCTGATCCTCGACATGAGCGGCCTGTACGCCGACGTGACCGGGCGCGGCAGCGCCACCGCCGCGCAGATGGCCATCGACGATTTTGGCGGCAAGGTGCTGGGCAAGAAGATCGAGCTGGTGGTGGCCGACCACCAGAACAAGGCCGACATCGCCGCCAGCAAGGCGCGCGAATGGTTCGATACGGGCCACGTCGACGCCATCCTGGACGTGGCCGCCTCGGCACCGGCGCTGGCGGTGCTGGAGGTCGCCAAGCAGAAGAACAAGATCGTGGTGTTCTCCGGCCCCGGCACCGAGCGCATCACCAACGACCTGTGCACGCCGGTCTCGGTGCATTACGCCTATGACACCTACGCGCTGGCCAATTCCACCGCGCGCGCGGTGGTGCAGCGCGGCGGCAAGACGTGGTTCTTCCTGACCGCGGACTACGCCTTCGGCCACACGCTGCAGGAATCCGCCACCACCGTGATCAACGAGACCGGCGGCAAGGTGCTTGGCGCGGCGCGCCATCCCATCGGCGCCAGCGATTTTGCCTCCTACCTGCTGCAGGCCCAGGCCAGCAAGGCACAGGTGGTGGGCCTGGCCAACGCCGGCGGCGACGCCGTCAACGCCATCAAGGCGGCCAGCGAGTTCGGCCTGACCAAGGGCGGCGCCCAGCGCATGGCGGGGCTGCTGCTGTACATCAACGACATCCACGCCATCGGCCTGAAGACCGCATCCGGGCTGCTGCTGACCGAAGGCTTCTACTGGGACATGAACGACGCCACGCGCGCGTGGTCGCGCCGCTACTTCGAGAAGCTCAAGAAGATGCCGAACATGAGCCAGGCCGGCACCTATTCGTCGGTGATGCATTACCTCAAGGCGATCCAGGCCGCGGGCACCGACGAAACCGCTGCCGTCATGAAGCAGATGAAGGCGATGCCGATCAACGACTTCTTCGCCAAGAACGGCCGCATCCGCGAGGACGGCCGCATGATCCACGACATGTACCTGTTCGAGGTCAAGACGCCGGCGGAATCGAAGTACCCGTGGGACTACTACAAGCTGCTGGCCACGGTGCCCGGCGACCAGGCCTTCATGCCGGTGGCCAAGTCGCAGTGCCCGCTGCTGAAACGGTGAAGCGGTGACGGTGAAGCGAGACGACATGCCGCACGCAGCTTACCTGCGCGGCGCGGGCAATACGCGCTTTGGCCGCGTCGAGGGCAGCACGCCGCTGCCGCTGATGGCGCAGGCCGCCGACGCCGCGCTGGCCGACGCGGGCCTGGCCCGCGCCGACATCGACGGCGTGCTGTGCGGCTACGCCACCACGCTGCCGCACCTGATGCTGGCCACGCGCTTTTGCGAGTACGCTTCGCTCGATCCCGCCTACGCGCACGGCGTGGCCTCCGGCGGCGCCACCGGCGGCGTGATGGTCATGCTGGCGCGCGAGCTGGTGGGCGCCGGGCGCTGCCGCAACGTGCTGGTGGTGGCCGGCGAGAACCGCCTCTCCGGCCAGAGCCGCGACCAGTCCATCCAGACGCTGGCCCAGGTTGGCGAGCCGGACATGGAAGTGCCCAACGGCGCCTCCGTGCCGGCTTACTACGCGCTGCTGGCCTCGCGCTATCTGGCCGAGACCGGCATGCACGCCGACGCGCTCAGCGGCTTCGCGGTGCTGATGCGCGAGCACGCGGCGGGACACCCCGATGCGCACCTGCGCGAACCGCTCACGCTGGATGCGGCACGCGCCGCCAAGCCCATCGCCACGCCACTGCGGTTGTCGGACTGCTGCCCGATCTCCGATGGCGCGGTGGCGCTGGTGGTGTCCGCCGAGCCGGGCGGCGGCACACCCGTGCGCATCACCGGTGCGGGACAGGCGCATCGCCACCAGCATCTGTGCGCGCTCGACAGCGTGCTGGCTACCGGCGCCGCCGACGCCGCGCGGCGTGCGCTCGCGCAAGCGGGCAATACGATCGGGCAGATCGACTACCTGGCGATCTACGACTCGTTCACGATCACGCTGGCCATGCTGCTGGAAGAGCTTGGCATCGCCGCGCGCGGCGGCTCGCCGCAGCGGCTTGCGGCAGGCGACTTTGCGCGCGGCGGCGCGTTGCCGCTCAACACGCACGGCGGCCTGCTTGCCTTCGGGCACTCGGGCGTGGCCGGCGGGCTGATGCATCTGGCGGAAGCCACGCGGCAGCTTGCGGGCAAGGCTGGTGCGCGCCAGTTGCCGCCGCGCAAGCGTGCGCTGTTTCACGCGGATGGCGGGGTGTTGTCCTCGCACGTGAGCCTGGTGCTGGAGGCAGCATGAGAACGCTTGCAATACCCGCCGCTTCGCGCCTTCGCCAAGGACATCGCCATGAGCACTGACCATCCCTATCAGGCAGGCCTCGACGCAGGCGTGGTGCGCTATCAGGCGTGCGAGGACTGCGCTGCGTGGCAACCGCTGCAGCGCCATGCGTGCCGCGCTTGCGGCAGCACGCGGCTGGCGTGGCGCGACGCCACGGGCAGCGCTACCGTGCACAGCGTCACCGAAGTCGCACGCGCGCCCACCGAGGATTTCCGCGCGCTGGCGCCTTACACGCTGGTGCTGGCCACGCTTGACGAAGGCCCGCGCGTCATGGCGCATGCCGAGCCCGGCGTGACGATCGGCGAGCGCGTGCGCGCGGGATTCATGCGCCATAGCGAGCGCACGCTGCTGCGTTTCCAGCGCGAGTAGCCGCATGGCCCGGCATGACACGGCATGACACGGCATGACACGGCGTAACACGACGCAGCACGACATAGCTCGACGCAGCAACACACATCGACACCCAGGAGACCAACATGGTCCGAACCTTGCCGCTTCGGCGGCCCGCGCGCGCCCTGCTGATGGGCGCGATGGCAATGGCCGCCGTACTGCTGGCGGCGCCCGGCGCACGCGCGCAGGACTGGCCGACGCGTCCGGTGCGGCTGGTTGTGCCCTACCCGCCCGGCGGCCCCACCGACATCGTGGCGCGCGTGGTCGGGCAGAAATTGTCGGCGCAGCTCAAGCAGCCCGTGGTGATCGAGAACCGGCCCGGCGCGGGCGGCAATATCGGTGCCGAGGCCACCGCGAAGGCCGCGCCGGATGGCTACACGCTGCTGGTGGCGACCACGGCGCACGCTATCAACATGACGCTGTTCACCAAGCCCGGCTACAACACGCAGAAGGACTTCGCCCCGGTCTCGCTGCTGACGCGCGGCCCGCTGGTGCTGGTCACGGCGCCCGCCACGCCGGCGGCCAATGTCGCGGAGCTGATCGCGCTGGCCAAGGCCAGGCCGGGACAAGTCAGCTTTGCCAGCTCCGGCAACGGCCAGTCCACGCACCTCGCCGCCGAACTGTTCAACAGCATGGCGGGCACGCACATGACCCACGTGCCGTACAAGGGCAGCGCGCCCGCGCTCACCGATGTGATGGGCGGGCAGGCCACGGTGATGTTCGACACCATGCTCTCCGCCATGCCCTTCGTGCGCGAGGGCCGGCTGCGCGCGCTGGCGATCACCGGCGCGACCCGCTCGCCCGCCGCGCCCGATGTGCCCACCATGGCGCAGGCTGGCCTGCCCGGCTACGAAGCCACCGCGTGGAATGCCCTGCTCGCGCCGGCGGCGACACCACAGGCCGTGATCGCCACCTTGAGCAGCGCGCTGAAGGCCGTGCTTGAACAGGACGATGTACGCGCCAAGTTCGCTACGCAGGGCTTCGCCGCGGAATGGACGGCGCCTGGCGCCACGGCGCAGTTCCTGACCCGGGAGATCGACAAATGGGGCAAGGTGGTCAAGGCCTCCGGCGCCACCATCGATTGAGCCATTCACGCAGTTCCCAGAAGCCGGACATGCCGGCCTTTGATTCCGGATCGCATTCATCATGAACCAGACCTTGCAAGCCTTGCTGGCGCCGCGCTCGATCGCGGTGATCGGCGCCTCCGACCATATCCACAAGATCGGTGGCCGGCCCATCTACTACATGCGCGAGCATGGCTACGCCGGCAAGCTTTTCCCGGTGAACCCGCAGCGCGACACCATCCAGGGGCTGCCCGCCTTTGCCTCGCTCGATGCACTGCCCGAGGTGCCGGAGCTGGCCATCATCGTGGTGGGCGGCGACGCAGCCGTGTCCGCGGTGCGCGATTGCGCGCGGCTGGGCGTGGCGGCCGCAATCGTGATCGCCTCGGGCTTCGGCGAAGCCGGCGAGCAAGGCCGCCGCCAGCAGGACGAGATGGTGCGGGTTGCCGCCGGCGCGGGGCTGCGCCTGGTTGGCCCGAACAGCCAGGGCCTGGCCAACTTCGGCACCGGCACCATTGCCAGCTTCTCCACCATGTTTATCGAAGTGCCGCCGCAGGATGGCCCGGTGGCCGTCGTGAGCCAGAGCGGCGGCGTCAGCGCCATGGTCTACGGCCTGCTGCGCGGCCAGGGCATCGGCGTGCGCCATATGCACGCCACCGGCAACGAGGCCGACATCACGGTGAGCGAGCTGGCGCTGGCCGTGGCGCACGATCCCGATGTGCAACTGATCCTGCTGTACCTGGAGAGCCTGACCGATCCGGCCGTGCTGGCGCAAGCCGCGGCGGTAGCGCGCCGCCGTGGCGTGCCCATCGTTGCCGTCAAGGCGGGCCGCTCCAGCGCGGGCCAGCGCGCGGCGGCGTCGCACACCGGCGCCATCGCCAATGAAGACCGCGCGGTGGGAGCCTTCCTGGCGCGGCACGGCATCTGCCGCGTGGATGATGCGCACGCGCTGGCGCGCTGTGCGCCGCTTTACCTGCGCGGCTGGCAGGCAAGCGGGCGGCAGCTGGTGGTGGTGAGCAATTCCGGCGCGAGCTGCGTGATGGCGGCCGACGCAGCGGAGCCGCTCGGGCTTGCGCTGGCGCCGCTGTCGCAGGCCACGCAGGCAGCGCTGGCGGAGCGCCTGCCCGGCTTCGCCTCAACGGCAAACCCGGTCGATGTCACCGCCGCGCTGCTGACCAACAGCGGGCTGTTTGGCGACGTGCTGCCGGTGGTGGCCGCCGACCCGGCCGCCGACCTGCTGCTGCTCGATATCCCGGTGGCGGGCATGGGCTACGACCTGCCGCGCTTTGCGCGCGATGCCGCCAGCTTTGCCGACAGCGCCGGCAAGCCGATTGCCGTGGCGGCCTGGCAGGCACCGGTGGCAGCTGCGTTCCGCGCGGCCAACGTGCCCACCTATGCCAGCGGCGCCGAGGCGCTGGCGGCTTTCGCGCAACTGGTCACGCATCAGCGGCTGCTGCGCGATGTGGCCGCGGAAGACACGGCCGTCGCCACGCATCGGCCCGCGCCAAGCGATGCAGCGGGCGCTGCGTCGAGCGCCACCGGGCACACGCTGAGCGAGGCGGCGAGCCTCACACGCCTGGCGCTGGCCGGCATCCCGGTGGTAGCGCACAAGCTGTGCCAGAGCGTGGATGAAGCGGTCGCGGCCTGGCGCGAGTTGAAAGGACCCGTTGCAGTCAAGGCCAGCTCGCCGCAAGTGCCGCACAAAAGCGAGCACGGCCTTGTCGCCTTGAACTGCAACGATGAACATGCCGTGGCGCAGGCCTTCCTCACGCAGACCGACATCCTGGACAAGCTCGGCGCGGCCTGCGAAGGCGTGGTGGTGGCGCGCATGGAACGCGGCCAGCGCGAATGCATGGTGGGCGCGCACTGGGATCCGGTGTTCGGGCCGGTGGTGCTGGTGGGAGACGGCGGCAAGTATGTGGAGATGCTGCGCGACACGGCCGTGCTGCTGGCGCCGTGCAGCGAGGCCGCGGTGGCGCGCGCCGTGGCGGGCCTGCGCATTGCGCCGCTGCTGGCGGGCGTGCGCGGCGAGCCAGCTGTCGATGTGGCGGCGCTGTGCCGGATCGCCGTGCGCGTGGGCCAGCTGATGCATGAGGCCAACGGCGCGATCCGCTCGATCGACCTCAACCCGGTGATGGTGAGCGCGGGCGGGGCGGTGGTGGTGGATGCGCTGATGGAGGTGGCAACGGACGCTGCGCCCGCCTGACAATTTTCCGGGCAGTCTCAGTAGACGTCGCGCCGATACCGGCCCTGCTCGCCCAGGCGCAGCAGGGCCTCTTCGCCCAGCACGTCCGACAGCGCCGCGTTGACGCCACCGGCCATGCCCTTCAGGCTGCCGCAAACGTAGATGGCCGCGCCGGCTTCGATCCATTCGCGCAATGCGCCGGCCGATGCGCGCACGGCGTCCTGCACGTAATGCAGCGCCCCGCCATCGCGCGAGTAGACCAGGTCCAGCCGCTGCAGCACGCCATTGGCCTGCCATGCGGCGAGCTCAACGTGGTGAAACGCGTCGTGCTCCGCGGTGCGCTCGCCAAACAGCAGCCAGTTGCGATGATGCCCGGCCGCGGCGCGCGCCTTCAGGTGCGCGCGCAGGCCAGCCAGCCCGGTGCCGTTGCCGATCAGGATCAGCGGGCGATCGTCGGCGGGCGGATGAAAGCCGCGATTGGTGCGGATGCGCAGGGCGATGCCCGCGCCCGGCTCCGCATGCGCGGTGAGCCAGCCGGATGCCAGGCCGAGCCGGCCATCGTCGTGGCGCGTCTGGCGCACCAGCAAATCCAGTTGCCCGTCGCCCGGCAGCGAGGCAATCGAATACTCGCGGTGCGGCAGCAGCGGCAGCGTATCCACCAGCCGTTGCGGCGTGACGCCGGCCAGCGCGGCAAGATGCGGGTCGGGCAGGACGATGCGCGTGGCGAGCGCCCGCGCCAGCGTGGTGGGTGCGCCATCGCAGCGCACGGCGGTGTCACCGTCCAGCGAGAGTTTTGCCAGCACGCGCGCCACCTCGGACGGCGCAAGACAGGGGCCGATCTCGGCAATGTCGCCGGCCTGCCACGACAGCGCGCCGTCGGCAACGGCAGGCACCAGCGCAAGGTGGAAGGCCGGCGCGCCCGGGCTGCCGGGATTGAGCAGCCTGCGCTCATGCAGGCGCCAGTCGGCGTAGCGCGGCTTTTCCCAGTCGGCGATTTCGGCGCCGCCGGCGAGCGCGCTGAGATGGTTCTGCCAGTGGCGCAGGGCCCCGGCATCGCCGTTGTCCACTTCCACCATGTCGAAGAGCGCCTGCGCATGCTGGCGCTGCATCCATGCCGACAGCGCGTGGCCGAAGGCGCAGTAGTTCGCGTAGCTGCGGTCGCCCAGCGCGAGGATGCCGTAGCGCAGCGCGCGCAGGCCGCCCGCTCCTGCGGCGGCCGTCAGGCGGCGCGCAAAGCCCGAGGCGCTGTCTGGCGCATCGCCCTCGCCCGTGGTGCTGACCACGAACAACGCCTGGCGGCAATGGGCGAGACGTCCAGCCTCCAGCTGGTCGAACGATAGCAACTGCGCGCTCACGCCGGCATCCTGCAGCGCCTGCGCGGTCTGCAGCGCAAGCTGCTCGGCAAAGCCGCTCTGGCTCGCGTAGGCCACGACCGTGGCGCCGTCCTTGGCCGCGGACAACCGGCCGGCGCGCGCATGCCGCTGGCGATGCCGGCCGATCACGGCGGCACAGAATCCGGCATAGGCCGTCACCACGCCCACGGCCATGCCGGCGCGGTTGGGCGCGAGAAAGCCCAGAGCGGTGCCAGCCACGCCAGCCAGCGCGCCCAGCAGGGTCACGGCATCGAGGACACGGATGCGCATGCGGGAATCGCCGGAATCGCCGGATTTTCCGGATTCGCCGGCGTGGCCTTCGTGGCCCTGCCGGCCCGGGCTAGCCGTGGCCGGCGAGTCCATCGGCAGGGAGGAGGCGGTATCGGGCGTGGTCATGACAGCATGGCCTCGAAGGCCGGCGACAGGCGTTCGTCGAAGCCGTCGCTGCGGCGGATCAAGAAGCGCGCGGCCAGCGCATGGCGGCAGGCGAACACCATGCCGGCCTCGGGGCCCAGCACGGTCAACGCGGTGGACAGCGCGTCGGCCATCATGCATTGCGGATGCAGCACCGTGACCGAGGCCAGCGCGTGGCTGGCCGGATAGCCCGTGCGCGGGTCCAGCGTGTGGGCATAGCGCTGGCCGCCGCTATCGAAGTAACGTCGGTAGTCGCCCGAGGTGGCAACCGACAAGCCATGCAGCGCGACCAGCGTCTCGTGCCCCGCCGCGCCACCGCCCGGCGGTGTTTCCAGCGCGACCCACCACGGCATGCCGTCGGGCTTGACGCCATGGCCGCGCAGCTCGCCGCCGATTTCCACCAGGTGGCTGTCGATGCCCAGCCCGCTCAGGTAGCGCGACACCGCATCCACACCAAAGCCCTTGGCGATGGCACAGAAATCCAGCCGGATGCCGCCGGGCTGCTGCACACGGCTGCCGGCCTCGTCGATGGCAATGTGCTGCCATGCGCATTGCGCGCGCGCCTGCTCCAGCGCCGCCAGCGCGGGCGCTTGGGCACGCTGCGGCGCCGGGCCGAAGCCCCACAGGTCGACCAGCGGCCCAGCGCTGGGATCAAAGGCGCCGCCGCTGTCGCGCGCCACTTGCAGCGCGGCCTTCAGCACGGTGAAGCAATCAGCTGGCAGCACCTGCCAGCTGCCGGGTGCGGCACGGTTGAAGCGGCTCACGTCCGAGGCTTCGTCCCAGTTGCTCATCTGCGCGACGACCTCGGCCAGCACGGCGCGGATGCCGGCATCGAGCGTGTCCTGATCGGCTGCCGAGGGCGATGCGGCCCAGGCCACCGACCACGTGGTGCCCATGGTCTCGCCTTGCCGCCGGCACAGGCGTGACGTCGCGGCGGGCACGGGCGGCACGGCACCAAGCGAAAGGGGAACCAGGACACGCTGCATAGGAGACGGACAGGGGACGGACAGGGGACGAAAACAGCGAAAACACAAAAAGCCCGCTGGGGGCCTAGGGCTTGCGCAGGCGGCGGGGCTCACGCGCCGCCGCCTGCTGGTGTGGCATTGCGCTTACTGCGGCAGCACTTCCACCGTGGCCGCATAACTGGCGCGGCGCGTCTTGGCTTCCTTGACGGCAACCTTGTCGTCGCGCACCTCGGCTTCCATCCAGTACATGCCCGGGGCCGGCCACTTGACGCTGAACTTGCCGTCGGTGTCGGTGGTAAACGCCATTTCCTGCAACTGGTCGCGGTAGCGGATGCCACCCGGCACCACGGCTACCTTGACGTTGGCGGCGGGCTTGCCGTCCAGCAGCAGGCGGAAGCTGGCAGCGTCGCCTGCGACCAGGTCGTTCGGGTGGGTAACGGGCGCCAGCTCCAGGCCCCGGCCAGTGGTCTGCAACACCTTGGCGGTGGGCTTGCCCGCCGTCACGAAGGCTTCCAGGCGGCTGTCAGCCTGCGTCACCTGCAGGTCCTGCGCGCCGGCCGGCACCTCCTTGGCGAAGGCTTCGGGCGAACCGCGCCAGCGCTTGGCCTGGCCGTCCACCTTGTAGCTGGCAAACAGGCCGTGGTTGACCATGGCCACCTTGTAGGTGCCGGGCTGGGTCAGGTGCACGTCGAAGGTGCTGCGATAGCGGCCGGTGCTGGCGTTCTCGACCTTGGCCGCGGCGCCGTCCGGCGCGGTCACGGCGAGGTTGTCGAGGCGCAGCGGCACGTGCTCGAAGTAGAACAGGTCGTTCGACACGGCGGCGTCGACGGTCACCCAAGGGTCGCTGCCCGACAGCACGGTCGCCGACGGCAGCAGCCACTGGCGGTGTGCGTGGGCGGCCAGCGGCATCAGCGCGGCCAGGGCCAGCGCGGCGGCCTGGACGGACAGTTTGGTGGCGAAGGTCTTCATCGTCATGCTCCTATTCCTCTTGCTGTTGAATGCAGGGCTGGTTGATCGGATCGGATCGGTTCGAGGCTCAGGGCTTCAGGTCGACCGAGACGCCGCCAAGCTCATGCTCGCCCTTGGCCTTGGCCGAGGCGGCCGACTTCGGCGGCCAGGCAAAGGGCACGCGCAGCAGCTCGCGGCCACCGACCTCGCGGGCGGCTTCCACGACGAGCTGGTACTCGCCGGCGGGCAGCTTGCCCAGCGGTGCCTTGGCATCCGTGAAAGTGAGCGTATGCTCGCCGGCTGCGCGCGTGGCGCCGGAAACGCCATCGGCGGGCATCTGCATGTCGCGCCCGGCCTTGCGCCACCACTGGCGCATGTCCTTGAGCCACTTGGTGCCTTCGCCGTCCTTGTGCTTGACGTCATACCAGACGGCCAGCGTGGCGGCCGGGCTCTGGTCGGCGCGCTCGATCCACATCGAGACATAGGGCCGGTGGTATTCCGCGACGTTCAGGCGCGGGATCTCCACCTTGACGTTCATTTCTGCCGCGACGGCCGGGCTGGCAAACGGAGCCGCGGCCAGGCCGGTAAGGGTGACGGTGAGCAATCGGCGCATAACGGGACCTCGTCGTTGAACGGTAAATGGGATCAGGTGATCGTTAGTGATCGCTGGTGATCGCTAGTGGATGAACAGCAGCGCCAGCAGCAGCGGCACCACCAGGCCCAGCCCGACCAGCGGCCAGGTCGCCATGCGGCCACCGGCGTGCAGCTTGAGCAGGAACAACCCGGTCACGCTGAAGATCAGGCAGGCCGCGGCGAACACATCCAGGAAGAGGCTCCAGGCGCGGCCGGTGTTGCGGCCCTTGTGCAGGTCGTTCAGGTAGGAGATCCAGCCCCGCGTGGTCTTCTCGTACTGGGCCTCGCCGCTGTCCAGTGCCACGCTGACCCAGGCGTCGCCACCCGGGCGCGGCAATGCGACATAGATCTCATCGGCCTGCCACTCGGCTTCACGGCCATGGGCGTCGATATCGAGTTCCTGCGACAGCCAGTCGGCCAGCGCCGCCGGCACCGGGCCCTTGTCGCCATGCGTGGCCTTGCGCAAGGCCGCCGTGAGGCTGGCCGGCGCGCTCGCCGTGCGCGTGACCACTTGCGGGCGGGCCTCGATCTGGCCAGCGTGGTTGAGCGTGAAGCCGGTGACGGCAAACAGCAGCATGCCGATCAGGCACATTGCCGAACTGATCCAGTGCCACTGATGCAGGTGTTTGAGCCAGAAGGCCCGGCGCTGCTGGCCTGCCCCTAGCGATGTTTCAGTCATGTTTGTTGATCTTCCGGCGCCCGGCAACCTGCTTCTCCGGTGCCTCACTGGTCAGCTTGCCGCGTCCGCGCGAAGGTGCCGCGCCCCATGCCAGGTGACGGTCCAGGCAAATAAGGCGAAAGGATAATGGTTCTCATTTGAAATCGCAATGCTTGCGCTGGCGAGCAGGCGTTACGTTCCATTACACGCTCGGCGCGCGCCGCTAAGTGCAGCGTCATCCGCAGCCCAAAGCGCATTTGTGCGGTTGCACGCACGCCACTGCCAAATTCCCCTGGAAGCCTTGCTGCACCTGAGGAAATCCCCTAGCGAGCGGTCGTCAAGTTTGTCCTCCGGGCCGCCGTTATCGCGTCAGCAGTGACGTAAATCCATAGCTAGAAAAAAGGGGAGAGAGAATGCTGGAGCGCCTGAGCCTGAGGAAAAAATTGCTGTTGCCATTGCTGCTGAGCTGGGTCTGCCTGCTCGGGCTGACGCTATGGGACGCCTGGCAGATGCGCGAGCTGCGCCTGGCGGAGCGAAAGCTCGACCTGGCGCACGTCACCGAAACCGCGCTGTCCATGGTCCAGTCGTACGAGGCACTGGGGCGCAGCGGCAAGATGCCGATGGAAGACGCCAAGCAGCAGGCCCTGGAGCGCGTGCGCGCCATCCGCTTCGGCGAGGACGGCTACTTCACCCTGATGCACTCCAACGCGGTCGTGGTGATGCACCCGTTCAAATCGGAGATGAACGGCAAGAACATGGAAGACACCAAGGATCCGAAGGGCACTTATCTGTTCCGCGATATCGCCGCGATCGGCAAGGGCGCGGGACAGGGCTACGTGCAATACCTGTGGGCCAAGCCTGGCGCCGAGGCGCCGCAGCCCAAGCTGAGCTACGTGGCGAACTTCAAGCCGTGGGACTGGAACTTCATCGCCGGGGTCTACCTGGACGATATCGACGCGGCGTTCCACCGGGCGCTGCTCAAGTCGCTGGCCTTGCTGCTGGGCATCGGCACGGTGATGACTGTCGTGGTGCTGCGCATCGCCAACAGCCTGCATAAACAGCTGGGCGGAGAGCCGGCGCTGACTTCGCGCATCGCCACGCGCATCGCCGAAGGCGACCTGGCCAGCGAAGTGCACACCGCGCCCGGCGACAACCACAGCGTGCTGTTCGCCATGCAGCAGATGCAAACCCGCCTGACCAGCGCTATCGGCAGCATCCGCGGCTCGGCGGATTCGATTGCCGGAGCGGCCAGGGAGATCGCCACCGGCAACGCCGACCTGTCGCGCCGCAGCGAGGAGCAAGCGGCGTCGCTGGAGCAAACCGCGGCCAGCATGGAGCAGCTCACCGGCACCGTGCGCCAGAGCGCCGACAACGCGCGCCAGGCCAGCCGCCTGGCCGAGGGCGCATCGGAGATCGCGGTGCGCGGCGGCGTCATCGTGGGCAAGGTGGTCAACACCATGGGCGAGATCAAGGCCGCCTCCGGCAAGGTGGTCGACATCATCGGCGTGATCGAGGGCATCGCCTTCCAGACCAATATCCTGGCGCTCAACGCGGCCGTGGAAGCCGCCCGCGCGGGCGACCAGGGCCGCGGCTTCGCGGTGGTGGCCGGCGAGGTACGCAGCCTGGCGCAGCGCAGCGCTACCGCCGCCAAGGAGATCAAGGCCTTGATCGGCAACTCCGCGCAGCGGGTGGATGATGGCTCGGCGCTGGTGGAAACCGCGGGGCAAGCGATGGACGAGATCGTGGAAGCGGTCAAGCGCGTGACCGACCTGATGGGCGAGATGCGCGCCGCCACCGAAGAGCAGACCGGCGGCATCGAGCAGGTCAACCAGGCCGTGACGCAGATGGACCAGATGGCGCAGCAGAACGCCGCGCTGGTGGAGCAGGCAGCCGCCGCGGCTGCCTCCCTCGAAGACCAGGCCGATGCGCTGCACCGCGCCGTTGGCACGTTCCGGCTGGCGGGCGCCTGAGATCCGCATAGGGCAGTAACCAGCAGTAGCCAGCGGCGCCCCGGGCTCGGCATGCCGGGCGCCGCCATCGCGCGCTTGACCGCGCGCTTCGCGTGCGCCGGGGACTTTCCCCGCTTGCCCGGCGCACGTTTTCTTTTTCCGCGTTCCCCCCTGTACTGTCCCGTCTCAAAGTTAGTGGGAAGCCAAACACAGACGACCCAGCCAAGAGCGGCCGGGGCGGACGAAGCCATCCGCCCATGTCAGTTGCCGGGTTCGTCCCGTATGCGCTCCGGATTCATCACGCGGATGCTTCGGAAGGCGACCTCGATCAGCCCGCGCCTTTCCATTAGCTTCAGCAGTTCATTCAGCGTCTGGCGGGACACTCCGACCATCGCAGCAAGATCCACCTGCGAAATCTTCACGGTGACAGGACCGCTCTGAGGCACCAGTGGACGCTGCAACAGTAGAAGTTCCGCTAGCCTCGCACGTACGCGAGCCTCTGGGGTCATCAGTTTTGTATCCGAGGCATAGCGAAGGACGCCCGCATACCGCTGCGCAATCAGCAGCGCGAAGTACCGGTAGGCCATCGGATCTTCGCCCACGATCCGCTCGAAGTGCGTCCTCGAAAGCACAAGCAGCCGCCCGTCCGTGTCGGCAATGACAGATACCGTCGTCTTTTCATTGGTTATCACCGCCAGCGGCCCGAACCAGAAGCCCGGGTTGCCTAAGTGGTAGAGGCTCTCCTCGCCGTCGGCAAGCATGCGGGTAACCCGCACTCGCCCCTCCAGCACAGCGCACATTGCCTTGGGCGAGCTTTCCTGGGCTGAAATTAACGCACGCTTGCTGAAGCTGCGCACGGTGCCGTACTCAATGATTTTGCACTGCAACCCCTCCGGCAGACTACCGAACCAAGCATCGGCCGCGAGTATGCGACGGATGTCGCGAGAAGAAAGTGTATCTGGCGCGGTCATGGACAGGAATTTGCGGGAGTTGTCGGCGCGGCGACAATTGGGATGACCAAGCAAACGTAGTATGCCTCGGAACCTCACGATGCAGGCCGGTTTCACACCCACACGCCCCAAAGCAAGGAGACGAGCAGTGATTCAAGAAATTAGCGCTATCGCACCCACGCAGGCCAGCGGCCATAGGAAGTCTCGACGGTTCGCAACGACCCTGGCATTTGCGGCCGGGTGCCTGGTGTTCGCCACCGCAAATGCGCAAACGCCGACGACGCAGTTCACCGAATCAACGCGCGCCATCGCCGCTGGCAAAGACCCGATTCCCGGCCCGCGCAACTGCTTCTGGTCGCGCGGCCCCGCCAGCGCCGATCCCTATATCAATATTGCGTACCCAGATGCAGGCACCTTCTATTGGGCGGCGACGTTCTCTGTGCCTGACGGGGCCAAGCTGTCCGTTGAGGGAGACTTCCCGCATTCCCGCTACATGTCCCTGATCAGCTATGACGGCGCCGGCGTCCCGGTCGAATCGGTGGCCGACTACCTGATCAAGCCGGTGCCGGGCGCCAGCAACCCCTTCCTGCCCGGTGCCGAACGCAACACTAAAGCACGGGGGTACTCGCTGGCGGTCGTCGATAGCGCGCCGCCGGCCAATCAGCCGGTCGGTATGAATCAGGTTGGCCGGCAACGTGAGACATTGCACGCACCCAAATACGGTGCTGGCCAGCAGGTGATCCTGTATCGAATCTATGCGCGCGACAAGGGGGTAGACGAGTCTGGCGGAGTCGGGCTGCCGGTCCCAGTGCTGACGTTGGCAGACGGCAAGGTGCTGAAGGGCGATGCGGCGTGCCCGGCCTTGCGGACAAAACAGCCGCTCCAGTTAGACGCTGCCGCCGTCGCGGTCCCGATGGAGAAGTACCATGAACTCATTGTCGCCGCACGCGAAGTGGGGAAGGCGAAGAATGAGCCGGCCTATCCGGCTACCAGCCCGCCAACCTGGTATATCCAGTACGATCGCGACTATCTGTACAGCCTCTACACAGGCAAGCCATTAGCCAATCCGAAGAAGAGCACAGGCGGCTTCTATCCGAATCTGGACAACCAGTACATTCGTACCATTGTCAGTCGCAAACTTGGCAAGGTGTTCGTCATCCGCGGCAAGGCCCCTAAAACGCCCAGAACGTACAACGGCGACACATCCATGGGTAGCGGTGATCTTCGCTACTGGTCGATGTGCTCCAACCAGGGTTTCGCCAACACCCGGGTCAACGCTTGCGCCTATGACGAGCACATTCCCGTAGGCCCGGATGGCTTCTATACCATCGTCGTCAGTCGGAAAGAGGATCGTCCGCGCAATGCTATCAATGAATGCGGCATTACCTGGCTGCCGATGGCGGATGACGGCGACGGCGCGGCGGACGCCGACGTCACGGTAGTGCAACTGCGGCACATGCTCGGGACCTCCAACTTCCCCCATGCCGTGCAAGCGATTGAAAAGCCCGGCGATGAACGACAGGTCATGGGGGACTACTATCCACAGGGCCGCTACATGTCGACCTCCGCATTTGAAATAGCGCTGCCTTGTATGCCTGGCAAGGGCTGATCCAAGGCGTTGGCAACGTGGCCATCCTTAACAATGATGGCTGCGGTTTCCCTGGGCGGGTCCACCGCCTCGCACACCCGCGGATTCGCTCGACGTCGGTGGATGCACGCGCGACGACGTCCGCGAACATCCTGTCGCTGGCGCTATAGGTGATGCGTTCCTCCATTTACCCAATATGTTTGAGAATCCACCCCCCTAACTGTGAGACAAGACCCTCTAACTATGAGACGTGACACTTGCGCGCAACGGGTGGCCGCGCCGCCTGCAAAGCCCTTCCAAAAACAAGTTGAAAATTTTCCTTGTAATGAGATTAATTCCCATTTACTATGGCTTCACTGACTGACGCAGGCAAGCAAGGCAAGCAAGACATGCCTGGCCCGGCGCCAGGCACCGGAACACAGCAAGGCCAGCGGCAAGTCCGCGGCAACCAGAATTTTCAGATGTCGCAACGCGGCATCCATCACCGTCTTTTGTGGGGACCGCTCCGTACCGCGGAGCGTTTGGCAGTAGCCAGTCACCGGAGGATCGGGAAAGCAACCAGACCCCGCTTTCCCGATCGCCTCTTCGGCTGACAAGCCAAGCCATTTTTTTATTCCGCGAGCCGTGCACCACGGCTCGCAGCAGCGGGCAGCCTTCCTTGCAGGACGCCGCCCGCTGCACGCCTACGGTTGGAATCGCGAACGTCCGCCCAATGCGCGTGACGGCGCAGCCGGCCCAGACACCTTCATTTCCGATTGATGCGCCCCATGCGGGCGCTAAGCCGCAGCATGCTGATGCCTCCCAACAGTACCGAACCCATTGACCTCAAGCGTGCCGGACTCAAGGCAACGTCACCGCGCGTTCGCGTGCTGGAAGTCTTCCGTGCCAGCCCACGGCGCCATCTCAGCGCCGAGGACGTCTACCGCATCCTGCTGGCTCAGGAAGTGGATGCCGGCTTGTCGACGATCTACCGCGTGCTCAACCAGCTGGTGCAGGCCAACATCCTGCTGCGCCACAGCTTCGAAGCCGATCACGCGGTGTTTGAGCTCAACGAAGGCGGCCACCACGACCACCTGATCTGCGTGGCCTGCGGCCGCGTGGAAGAATTCCGCGACGAAGCCATCGAAATCCGCCAGCGCGAAGTAGCAAGCGCCAATGCCTTCGTGCTGCGCGAGCACATGCTGGTGCTATACGGCCTTTGCCCTGAATGCCGAGCCGACAAATCCATCAACTGATACTGATACGGCCCTCGTTCCACCGCCCCCCATTGTCGGAACCACGGCCTCGCCGGTCCCCGCCCGTCGCGGGCGCCGGTGCGCAACCGGAGTCCATCATGGATCGCCAGACCAAGCCCCTGACCGAACTCAAGCGCCTGCTGAACGATTGCCTGCATGCGCAACCCGGCTGCCACGGCTGCCAGCTGCACGCCGTGTGCGTGCACCGGCCGGACCACACGGGGTGCAACTGGAGCGCGGAGGTCGATTTCCCCGGGACGAGCGATGAAGAGGCGATACAGAGCTTGCCGCTGGCACGCCGGGTGGTCGTGATGGTCAGGGAGCGCTTCAATGTGGAGCGGATGAGCACGGGCGAACCGGGCTTGGGCCTGGCATAAGCCTGGCTCAAGCCCCCGGCACGGTTCACGCACGCAGGTAGCACTTGCGTACAGGCACATGGGTGAGCGCTTTCCATCCTGCCAAATCCCCCCACCCCCACCCCCTCCAGTTAAAATCCCCCGCTAGCCCCCGCGCTCAGCGTGGCCCCACCCAAATCCGCTCCGCATCCAAATGCCCATCCCCTTCGCGCCCCGCCGCGCACTTCTGGCTCTAGCCCTCACCCTGGGCGCCACAGCCGCCTGGGCAGCGCCTGACGTGCCGGCCACCACCGCGCCCGCCAGTAACTGGAAGATCTCGGCCGGCCCGGGCGTGTACGCCGCGCCGGATTTCCCCGGCTCCCGCCGCACGCTCGTCTATCCGATCATCTACCAGGACATCGACTACGGTGGCCGCTTCTTCTCGCGCGGCTTCGACCTGCTCGGGGTCTACGCGCTCAACAACGACATCTGGCAGATCGGCGCCGACTTCCAGTTCGACCCGACCTGGCGCAAGAGAAAGAATGACAGCCGGCTAAGGGGCCTGGGCGACGTCAACATGACCATGCGGGCGCGCGCATTCGCGCAGGCGCAGGTGTCGTTCGTGACGTTCTCGGCGGACGTGGCGCAGGATATCGCTGGCCAAGGCCAGGGCCTGATCGCGAATGGGGATGTGCTGTTCAGCCTGCCAGCCGGTAAGTGGCTGTTCACATTGGGGCCAGGGGTGACCTGGACCAACGGCAAGTACATGCAGACATTCTTTGGCGTCACGGCGGAGCAGAGCGCGCGTTCCGGCCTGCAGACGCACGCCGTGGGTGCTGGTCTGCGCGAATGGCATGCGAACGGCATCGTCACCTACGAGATCTCGCGCAACTGGTCCGCGCTAGCCTCCGTGACCTTTGCCCGGCTGCAGGGCGACGCGGCCAGCAGCCCGATCACCGATCGGCGCCAGCAATGGACCACCATGGGCGCCGTGACCTACCGTTTCCGCTAAGCACGGGTAGCACAAGGAGCGCAGGTAGGGCGAGATGGGCTGGATGAGTGACGGGGCCGAGCCTTCCCTCGTCAGGGCCGGCCCTGCCCTGGCGCCACCACATTCGCGCTCGTAGCCGGGGCGGCGGGCCGCAGCACCAGCCAGACGGCCATCCCGATCAGCGCTCCGCCGGCGGCGTGCGCCCACGACAATTGCTCGCCAAGGAAGATGGCACCCCAGACGATGCCGAACGGCGGGATCAGGAAGGTCACGGTCAGCGAGCGAACCGGGCCCAGGTCGGCAATCAGCCGGTAGTACAGGATGTACGCAATCGCCGTGCAGAGCATCCCCACCCCCAGCATCGCCATCCACACGCCAGGGCCGGCGGCCGGCAGCGTGTTTTCGCGCATCAGTGCAACCGCGCTGAAGGGCAGCAGGAACAGGGTGGCGCCAACCATGCTGCCCGTAGCCACCAGGCGCGCGTCCAGACCGCCCTGCGCGGTGATCCAGCGCCGCGCGAGGAAGCCCGCCAGACCGTAGCATGCTGTCGCCACCAGGCAGGCAGCGGCGCCGAGCATCACCTGGGGCGAGAACGCTACCGGTCCGGTACGGGTCAGCACCGCGACACCGGCAACACCGAGGACGACGCCGCCGGCCTTGGCCAGCGTCAGGCGCTCGCTAAAGCACAGCGCGCCGATCAACACCCCCATCAGCGGCGTCATGGCATTGAACACGGCGGAGTAGCCGGCCGGCAGCCACAGCGCGGCAAAGGAGTACATGGCGAAAGGGATGCCGGAATTGATCACGCCCAGCACCATGACCTGCCGCCACTTGCCGCGCATGTTCCAGCGCACGCGCATCATCGCCAGGCAGGCCGCGAGCGTCAGCGCCCCGATCAGTACCCGCAGAAAGGCGGCGGTCAGGGGACCAAGCACCGGCGCGCTGATCCGCAGGAACAGGAAACTGGCGCCCCAGATGGCGGCAAGGCTGAGCAGGCGGATCAAGTCGGAGGGTTTCATGGGGGGGAGACAACGAGGATGGTGTGCCCGGATTAAACCCCGGCGCCAGTGTGGCCGCAAGCTGGTTTCGGACATCTCCCTGCCCCGGATTGCCGCTAAAAAGCGTAGTTTTATGCTCTTTTTGGCGGAATCACGACGTCGACACCCTACTGACGAGGGGACAGCTACACGAGTTGCGTGACAAGTCGTGTTTAGTTATTTTAAAATCTGATCTGCGCCAGAGTTAATTGACCCCTCCGACGCATTCCCGACAAGCCGCCACTCACGTGGCGGCTTCTTTTTTGCGGCGCACGGTTCACAACTATAAATCAACGTCAACCGCAATGGGAGATGACACGTTTGCAGCGTCATGAAACGACAGTTCCTTGGCTTGCTAGCCCGCATATACGTCCTCCAATTCGCCGTCGAAGTGCCGGCCACCGTGGCCATGCTCGCCGAGATGCTGATGGAGTACGGCTTCCAGGTGGATATTGGCACCGTCCGTCCCTTGCTGCGCGCCTTGCAGATGGAAGGCTACATGGAAAGCGTCCTGCGTGACGGCATCGGGCGTGTCTACCTGATCACGGAACGTGGCAAGGAAGAGCTGCGCAGCAGCCGCAGCCATGTGGACGACTTGTATCGCCGGCTGCACTCGCGCAACGATCCCTCGGAAGCGTCCCACAGCTGATTGCCAGCACGGCGGCCAGGCTTGGCCGCTTTTGCGCAGCGCCCCGGCGGCGCTCGCACCGGGGCAGCGTGAGTCCACACTCACGCCCTCGCCTCTCTTCACATTACCCCCGCACGCTACCCACCAGAAACGCCCAGACGGGGTCGTTTTGCCGCAACTCGTCATGCGACGAATAACGTACCCGTTTCTGCGTGGACCACCATGCTTTGCATCAATGAAAGCGCCCGGGCAAGCCGTACGCGCTAGATTGCGCGCCACTTGCCCGGGCTTTGCCGGCTAACGCTGATCGCCAGGTTTTACTTCTTCTCGGCCTTGCCTTCGTAACGCTTGCTCCACTCGGCGAGAATGCGGTCCCGGTTGGCGCTGGCCCACGTGAAGTCGTTCTTGATCAGGCGCTTCTCGTAGTCGGCCGGCAGCAGCGGATCCGGCTTGGCGATGCCAGGGATGGCCAGCACCGCGAAGTTCTTCTCGTACAGCGCCATGGCGTCGGACGAGGCGGAGAAGTCGGCCAGCTTGCGCGCCGCATCCAGGTTCTTGGTGCCCTTGATGATCGCGGTGGCCTCGATGTCCCAGCCCAACCCTTCGGACGGCAGCACGATGTCGATCGGCGCGCCTTCCTTCTTGGACTTCATTGCACGGTATTCAAACGCGATGCCGATCGGGAACTCGCCTTGCGCCGCCATCTTGCAGGGCTTGGAGCCGGAGTGCGTATACAGGCCGATATTCTTGTGCAGGGCGTCCATGTAGGACCAGCCCTTTTGCTCGCCCATCATCTGCAGCCAGGCGCTCACGTCCAGGTAGCCGGTGCCCGACGACGCCGGATGCGGCATGACGATCTTGCCGGCGTATACCGGCTTGGTCAGGTCGGCCCACGACGTGGGCTTGGGCAAGCCCTGCTTTTGCGCCTCGATGGTGTTGAAGCAGATTGCCGCGCCCCATACGTCCATGCCAACCCATGCCGGCGGATTGGCGGCGCTGCGGTATTGCGCGTCCACCGCCGCCAGGTTCTTCGGCGCGTACGGCTGCAGCATGCCTTCCTTGTCGAGGATGGCGAGGCTGGAACCGGCGAGGCCCCACACCGCGTCGGCGCGCGGCGCGGCCTTCTCGGCCAGCAGCTTGGCGGTCACGATGCCGGTGGAGTCGCGCACCCACTTGATCTCGATGTCCGGGTTGGCCTTCTCGAACGCGGCCTTGTACGCGGCGATCTGATCGGCCTCCAGCGCGGTGTAAACCGTCAGCACGGTATTGGCATGGGCGGCGCCGGCCAGCAGCGCGAAGGCGGCCACGGCGGTGGCGGTGCGGAACAGGTGAGTCATGGTTTCTCCTTGGAAGGCATGTCGTGAAATTCGGATCGTGAAATGCGTGTCGTGGCGCCGGCGCTGGTTAGCGACGGCAAATCAAGGCGCCGGCGCGCGCCAGGCTTGCGTGCGTCGCAGCCAGCCGCGCGCGGCGCCCATCAGCAGCAGGCAGGCCAGCGCCGAGGTCAGCAGGATCAGCGTGGACATGGCCGCGGCCGGCGCGGTGTCGCCGGCATCGTCCATGTTCAGTACCGAGATCGCGGCCAGCACGGTATCGGGGCTGTACAGGAAGATCACCGCGGATACCGTGGTCATGGCCGAGACGAACAGGTAGCGGAAGATATCGATCAGCGCGGGCAGGCAGATCGGCACCGTCACCCGCCAGCAGGTGACCAGCGGCGCCACGCCCAGCGACAGCGCGGCGGCCTCGAACTCGGCATCGAGCTGGCGCAGCGCGGCCGCCGCGGTAAGGTGGCCGGTGGTGTAGAAGTGGGCCACGTTGCAGATCACCAGCAGCGTCATGGTGCCGTAGAGCGCGTGCAGCGGATTGGACGGCGCGTTGAAGAAGAACACGTAGCCCAGCCCGAGCACCAGGCCGGGCACCGCCATCGGCAACACAAAGCCGGCACGCAGCACGCCATGCAACCACGCCGGCCCGCGCGTGCGCTCGGTCAGCCACGCGCCGAAGAAGATCGCCAGCGTGCCGGCCAGCGCGCTCAGCGCGGCCAGGCGCAAGCTGTTGCGGTAGGCCAGCCAGCCGCCGCCATCCATATTGTCGAAGTCGTAATGCGCCAGCGTGAGCTGCAGGTTGTACGGCCACAGCTTGACCAGCGAAGCGCCCACCGCCGCCGCCAGCATGGTCAGCAAGGCGGCGCCGATCACCATCACCACCAGCGTGCAACACGTATCGCGCAGCCCGTCGCGGCCCGGCACATAGACCTGGGCGCGGCTCGACATCTGCGCGCGTTGCCGGCGCTGCATGGCGATGTCCACGCCGAAAGTCAGCAGCGCCGGCAACAGCAGCAGCATGCCGATCAGCGCGCCGCGCGCGAACTGCTGTTGCCCCACCACGGCCTTGTAGGCTTCCAGCGCCAGCACCGGATAGCCGCCGCCCACCACCTTGGGCACGCCGAAATCCGTCACCACCAGCGTAAACACCAGGCACGCCGCGCCAAACAGGCCGTGCCGCGCGCCCGGCAGGGTCACCGTGAGGAAGGTGCGCCAGGCGGAGGCCCCCATGGCGCGCGCGGCCTCGTACAGGCGCGCGTCGGCCAGCGAGAGCGCGGCCATCAGCACCATCAGCGCATGGGGAAACGTATAGAAGGCCTCGCCCAGCACGATGCCCCAGAAACCATAGATGCCGCCCGCGCCGAATGCGCCCTTGAAGACGCCCTGGTTGCCGAACAGGTAGACCAGCGCGATGCCCGGCAGCAGCGAAGGGGCAAACAGCGGCAGCAGCGCAATGCCGCGCCAGAGCGGCTTGAACGCGATACGGGAGCGTTGCAGCGCGTAGGCAAAGCCGAAGGCCAGCGGCACCACCAGCGCGGCCACGGTCAGCGAGACGGCCACGCTGCGGCCCAGCAGCGGCAGGAAATTCGGGTTGGCGACCAGCTCGGCCACGCGCGCGGGCAAGGCCCAGCGCCCGGCTTCATCGAACCACGCCTGGCCAAACAGCGCCAGCAGCGGCAGCACCAGCGCCACGGCCAGCCCGGCGAGCCAGAGCCACTTCATCGCGGCGGGCGCGGCATGCGCGATGCGGTCCGCCGCGCTGCCGGCGCCACGCCCGCGACTGACGGCGGCATCACTATCGGCCTTCGCCCCGGCCGCGGGCAATGCGCGCGTCATGCGAACACCTGCAGCGCCTGGCTGGGCAGCGACACCCAGAACTTGTGGCTGCCCGGCGCCGGCAGCAGATGGCGCTCCTCACGCAGCACGTCGGCAAACAGCGTATGGCCCGGCAGGCGGTCGGCCTCCAGCATCAGGCGATAGCGGCTGCCCAGATAGGTCTGGTCGACAATGCGCGCCAGCAAGCGGTTGGGCTCGCCTTCCACGGGGTGCAGCCGGATGGCTTCCGGGCGGCAGCACAGCCGGGCTGCGCCATCGGCCACCTCGCCCGCGCGGGACGGGGACACGGCCAGGTCGAGCTCGCCCACGCTGAAGGTATCGCGCCCGCTGAGCCGGCCATCCAGCCAGTTGGCCTGGCCGATGAATTCAGCCACGAAGGCCGAGGCCGGGCGCTCGTAGATCTCGCCGGGCGTGCCGACCTGGGCGATGCGCCCGCCCTCCATCACGGCGATGCGGTCCGCCATCGCCATGGCTTCATCCTGGTCGTGCGTGACCATGACGGTGGTCACGTTCAAGCGCCGCTGCAACTGGCGCAACTCCAGCCTCAGATGCTCGCGCACCCGCGCATCGAGTGCCGACATCGGCTCATCGAGCAGCAGCAGCGAGGGTGCCGGCGCCAGCGCGCGCGCCAGTGCCACGCGCTGCTGCTGGCCACCCGAGAGCTGCCCGGGGAACTTGCGCTCACTGCCCGCCAGGCCTACCAGCGACAGCATTTCCGCGACGCGGGCCTCGCGATGCGCACGTCCCATGCCCCGGCCCTGCAAACCATAGGCCACATTCTGGGCCACCGGCAGATTGGGAAACAGCGCATAGGACTGGAACAGGATGCCGTAGTCGCGCGCCTGCGGCGGCAAGCCCGTCAGCTCGCGCCCGCCGGCGTGGATACGGCCCGTGTCCTCGCGCTCCAGCCCCGCGATGATGCGCAGCAGCGTGGTCTTGCCGCAACCCGAAGGGCCCAGCAGGCACAGCAGTTCCCCCTGCGCCACCGACAGCGAAACGCCGTCCAGCGCCTGGAACCCTCCCGCCCCTCCGAAACGCTTGCCTACCTGCTCGACCGCCAGGAACGCGCGGCTCGGCGCGGACTCACCTGCTTGCATGAACAACCCTCTGCGCTTTGATAACAGCGGGCAGCATAGGAGCGGCGCATGCCAGCCGTGTGGCAGTTGGGCAAAGAATCCCGATGCAGGTATCGGCGGATTTTGGGGATGGGCCTCAAACCGCGGCCGGCACCCGTTGCGCCCAGGCCCGCATGGTCGCTTCACCGCCTGCCGCGCAGATCTCCATCAGGCCGGCCAGCGGCACCGCCTGGCAGAACAGGTAGCCCTGCACGGCATCGCAGCCGTGTTCGCGCAGGAAGGCGAACTGCGCTGGCGACTCCACGCCTTCGGCCACCACCTGCAGGTGGAGCTGGTGGCCAAGGGTGATGATGGCGGCCGCCACGGCCTGGTGATGCTCATCGTGCGCAACGTCGTCGACGAAGGCTTTGTCGATCTTCAGCTTGTCGATCGGCAGCCGCGTCAGGTAGCTCAAGCCCGAATAGCCCGTGCCGAAATCGTCGATCGACAATCCCACGCCGAGCGCGCGCACGCGCTCGAAGGTGTCGATGGTCTTGCTGCCGCCCTCGATCAGGATGCCCTCCGTCACCTCGATGGTGAGGCTTGAAGCCGGCAGCCCGGCAGCCGCCAGGCATTGCTTGACCATGGCGGGGAACCCTTCCTGGCGCAGTTGCAGCGGCGAGATATTCACCGCCACATCCAGCTCCACGCCAAGCTCGCTGCGCAGGTGCTGGATCTCGCGGCAGGCCGTGGCCAGGATCCACTCGCCCAGCGGCATGATCAGGCCGCTCTGCTCGGCAATCGGGATGAACTCCGTTGGCGGGATCACGCCGCGCTCGGGCGTTTCCCATTGAATGAGCGCTTCCACGCCGGCAATGCGCAACGTGGCCGTGTCGACGATGGGCTGGTAGCGCAGCTTGAACGCCTGCGTGGCCAGCGCGCGCCGCAGCAGCCCCTCGATGGTGAAACGCGCCATGGATGCCTCGGCCATCTCGCTGGAGAAGCGGCTGAGCTGCGCCCCGCCGCGGCGCTTGGCCGCGTACATGGCGGCATCGGCATTCCTGAGCAGGTCGGCCAGGTTGTCGCCGTCGTCGGGGCACAGCACCATGCCGATCGAGGGCGTCACGCGCAGGCGCTGGTTGCCTAGCTGCAGGTCTTCCGACAGGCGGGCCAGGATCTTGGCGGCGACCAGCTCGGCCTCGCTGTCCTGGCTCAACGGGTCGAGCACCACCACGAACTCGTCGCCGCCCATGCGGGCGACCAGGTCGGCGTGGCGCACCGCGGCCTTGAGGCGATCGGCCACGATACGCAGCACCTCATCGCCGATATGGTGGCCGAGCGATTCGTTGATGCGCTTGAACTGGTCGAGATCGAGCAACAGCAGCGCGATGCGCTCGCCCTTGCGCAGCGCGCGCTGCAGCACCAGTTCCGTGCGTGCATGCAGCTGGGCGCGGTTGGGCAGGCCCGTAAGCGCGTCGTGATGCGCGAGGTGCCGGATGTACTCGTCGGCACGCTTGCGCTCCGTCAAGTCATGCGCGATGGCGAGATAGCCGCCGGCATCCAGGCCACCGATGCCGGCCTCGCCAGCAAAGGCCGGGACCGCCACGTCCCCCGTGCCGCCGGGCAAGTGCGGCTCGGGCAGCGCGGTCAGCGTCAGTTGCACCGGCAGGCGCGAGCCGCCCTTGCGGACATAGGTCCACTCCTGCTCGTCGGCCAGCCCGAGCCGGGCCTTGCCGACCACGGCGGCCAGGCCCGGCGCCACCGGCTCGCCCAGCTCGCTGGTGAGCACGGCCGCGCGCGCCGCAACCTCCTTGGGATCGAGGAAGTCCAGGTAGCGCATGCCTGCGGCCACCTCGCTGGCCTGGTACCACAGCATGCGCTGGCCGGCGCGGTTGATGCCGGTCACCGTGCCGTTGCGGTCGAAGGTGATGACGCACAGCGCGGTGTGATCCAGCACGCGTGCGCTGCGCTCTGCCGCGTCGGCGGCCACCAGTTCGGCGCGGCGGATGGCGCTCTGGTCGGTCACTACCCATAGCACCCGGCCGGGCCCGGCAGCAGGCACCGGCGCTACCGCCACGCGCACGGGAATGATGGTGCCGTCGGACCTGCGGGCGTGGCTCTCCAGCCGCCCCTCCAGCGCCGTCGCGGCCAGCGTGGCGGCATCGGGCAGCAAGGTGGCGATGAGGGTGCCGGGGAACTGGTCCGGCGCCTTGCCGAACAGCGCGGTGGCCGCCGCGCTGGCGATCTGGACACGGCCATCGGCATCGCATACCAGGAAGGCATCGCTGGCGCTGGCCAGGCCCGCGCGCTGCATGGCGCCATCCGCCTGCCGGCCCTGGCGCGCCCGCGCCGCGAGCTGCCACGCCATACGCTGCTGGCGTGCCAGGCCAAACACGATCCAGGCAAGCAGCAGCGTGCCTGCTGTGCCGATCGCCAGTACCAGCGTGGAGCGCCGCGGGCGATGCGCCGATTCGAAGGCCGGCGTGGTGATGGCGCGCAAGGTCCAGACCCTGCCGCCGTAGGTCAGCTCGCGTTCGGCCTGCAGCAACGGCGCCGGGACCGGGGTGCTGGCCGGCCCAGGCCCGGGCCCGGGCTCGGCGTCGCCGGCCAGGAGCGCGCCGGGCTTGGTGTCGCGTCCTTCATAAAGCAGGAGCGACAAGGTGCCGGCCGCGGGCAGGCTGACCCCGCGCAGCAGGTCTTCCAGGCGCAGCGAGGTATAGACATAGCCGGTCACGGCCAGCTGCCGCTGGGTCGGGGTGTTCAGCGGCAGGCCACTGCCGTACACCGGCAGGTACAGCACCACGCCACGCTGCGGCGCCTGCGTTTCGCTCTCCCGCGTGAGTTCCACGCCGCCGCTCAGGCGCACCTCGCCGCTATCCCGGGCAGCCTCGGCGGCAGCGCGGCGCACGGGATCGGACATGATGTCAAAGCCAAGCGCCCGCGTAATGCGCCCGGCGAAGGGCTCGACATACACAACCGGCGCGTACAGGTCGCGCGGGCCCAGCGGGTAGACCTCGAAGCCGGGCTGGCCCTCGCGGCGCATCGTCTCGACCAGCCGGTCGAGCTCCCTTGACGCGGTCAGGCGCGCATAGCCGATCGAATGCGTGCCGGGCGGCAGGTCATCCAGCTGGGTGGTGTACAGGTAGTTGCGCCACTGCTCGCGGGTGAGGGCGGGATCGGCGGCAAACAGCCCGGTGGTGCCGCGCAGCAGCTGCTCGTTGTCCTGCAGGCGCCGTTGCAAGGCGGAGAAGACCGGCGAGAACACCGCCTCGAAATCGCCCCGCGCCACCTCGCGCTCGAGCGTATGCATGCCGCGCCAGGCGCCGCCAGTCGCCAGGGCGCCGGCCGCGGCGACCAGCAGGGACAGCAGGACTGGCGAAATTGAGGGCAGTTTCATGAATTGGGGGTGCGGATGGGAGCCCTCGGTGGCCTCCCCCTGCCGCCGCAGGGCGACGGCCCACTATACCGTGGCGGCAATGGCTCGCCCACCCCCGGCGCGCCACTGTAACGTGCGACGCCACACGATGGCGGGCGCGGCCCGCGCGCGCCCAAGCCAGACTCGCGCGGGGCTGGCGCTTGTGGTAGGGTTGGCGGGCCTGCAAGCCTGCCGAAGCCCGACTCCCGGCAACCATGCGGGCCGGCCGTCCAGAAGGCGCGCGCCGTCCCCCGACACCGCCGGCTCGCATGCCCCAAGTTTCGCTTTCCCTGAAGGCGCGTCTCGCGCTGATTACCACGGCGCTTGCCGCCGTGCTTGGTACCGGCATCGTGCTGGCATCGCTCTATTACGCACACGACGACCTGCGCGCCGCGCTGCAAGACCAGCAGGACTCCATCGTCAAGCTCGCCTCGGACCAGCTCGACACCGCCATGGAAGACCGCATCACCCTGCTGTCCCACGTGGCGCCGCAACTTGCCGGCGAGCTCGCCCGCCCGGGCGCCGAGCTGCGCCTGCTGCTGGAGCGGCGGATTCCCGTGCCCGGCGCCTTCAATGCGTTCATGCTGGCCGATGCCCAGGGCCGCGTGCTGGCCCGGGATGGTGTGCAGGTCAGCATTGCCGACCGCGACTACTTCCGCGAAGCCGCGCGCACCCTTGAACCCGTGATCACCCCGCCTATCCGCGCCCGTATCAACGGCGCGACCGGCGTGCTGGTGGCGGTGCCCATCGTCTCGAAGCAAGGCGAATTCCTTGGCCTGCTGGGCGGCTGGCTCGATCTGTCGAGCGCCAACTTCCTGGTGGAGATCACCCACAACCGGCTCGGCACCACCGGCTTCTATTGCCTGGTATCGGGAGGGCGGATACCGGTCTATGTGCGGCACCCCGATCCGGCCAAGGCCACGCAGCCTGCCCGCGCGCTGGGAGATACCTGCGGCGTCGACGACCGCAGCGGGCGCGTCGAGTTTCTCTCGCCCGCCAGGCCGCTGATCTCGCGCTACCTGATGGAGAGCACCGGATGGGAGCTGGTGGCGGTGCTGCCCGCGCAGGAGGCGTTCGCGCCGCTGCACGCCATGCAGGTACGCTTCCTCGCGCTGGCCCTGCTGTCGCTGGCGGTGGTGGCCCTGCTGATCTGGCTGACGGTGCGGCATCTGCTGACGCCGCTCACGCGCCTGCACCAGGTGGTAAGCGATAGCGCGCACGACCTCGCGGCCTACGAGAAACTGCCAGCGCAGCAGCATGACGAGATCGGCGATCTGGCGCGCGCCTTCGGGCAGTTGATGCATGACGTGCGCGAGCGGCGCGAGCAGCTCGACCTGAGCGAGCGCCAGTTGCGCGCGGTCACCGATACGCTGCCCGCGCTGCTGGCGTTTATCGGGCCCGACGAGCGCTATGTCTTCAACAACCTCGCCTACGAGCGGACTTTCGGCATCACGGTGCAGGCCCTGCGCGGCATGAGCGTGCGCGAGGTGATCGGCGACACCCGCTATGCCCGCGCCCGGCCGTTCCTGCAAAAAGCACTGGCGGGCAGCGCGGTGACGTTCGAGACGGAAGAAAGCGATCCGGATTACCGCTGCATGGAGACCAGCCTGCGCCCCGAATGGAGCGCGGATGGCAGCCATGTGGTGGGCGTGCATGTGCATGTGCAGGACGTGACCCAGCGCAAGCTGGAGACCTTGCGGCTATCGCGCATCTCCCGGCTCGACCACCTGACCCAGTTGCTCAACCGCAACGCCTTCGAGGCGCTGCTGCAGGCCGCCATGGCGCGCAGCCGCGAAGACGGCCGGCTCATGGCGCTGCTCTACCTGGACATGGATCGCTTCAAGGCGGTCAACGACTTCCACGGCCACATCACCGGCGACCTGCTGCTGCAGGCCTTCGGGCGGCGCCTGCAGCGCTGCGTGCGCGAGCGCGACACGGTGGCCCGCCTGGGCGGCGACGAGTTCGCGATCGTGCTGGAGGATATCGGCGGCGCGGCCAATGCACAGCGCATTGCGCAGGCCATCGTGCATTCGGTGAGCCGGCGCTTTTTCATCGACGGGGTGTTTGCCGATGTGGATGTGAGCATCGGCGTGGCGCTCTACAAGGGCGCGCCGATGCCGGACCAGGAGCTGATGCGCCAGGCCGACGCCCTGCTCTACCGCGCCAAGGCGGCAGGCCGCGGCCGCTTTGAGATGGGGCCGCCGGACCTGCTGGATAGCTGACTTAGCTCACCTGGCTGACTTACTTGCCTTCTTCGAACGGCACGTGCTTGCCGTCGCGCGACTGATAGCCCAGCTTGGTGTCCGCGCCCATCATCCGCTCCCATGCCACCATGGCATCCGCCACGGCTTGAGGCTCGCCCTTGAACACCAGCACATCGTTGCCGCAGTTCGGGCACTGCCCGCCAAACACGGCATCGATGCCGCGCAGGTTGGGGGCGTCGATGGCATCGAAGGTACTGAACGCCGTCTTGCACGCGCCGCACACCAGTTGCGCGGGCCGCATGCCTTCGAGCCGCGCGCGGGCCTGGCCGGCACGCTCTGCCTGGCTGCCCCGTTGTTTTGCTTCACCCATGATGGACTTCCTTTGCGCAGCCGCCTGGCTGCGCTTCACTTGATTGATTCATCCGTTGCGCGCCCCTCAGAACGGCGCTGGGCCCACGGCCGACTGCGGCGCCACCGGCGGGAACGCGATCTGCCCGGTCTGGCGCTGCAACGCGTAGCGCACATAGACACCGGCATACCACTGGCGATAGTCGCGCGCGTTGTCGATGCCAAGCATGCCGCCGACAAACAGCTGCTGGGCCGCCTGGTACTCCATCGAGCCAACCAGATTGTAGGCCAGGCCGGTCTTGGACTGGCCAGGATAGACGGTATTGCCGGCCGCCGACTGGGCTGCTCGATCGGTCGGGAAATAGTCCGATGCATCCTCGCGGAACGCCTGCATGCCTAGCGCGCCGCGCACATTGTAGGCCAGCCGGCCGCTGCGCCCTGCCAGCGAGAGCGGCACGGTCACGGCGAAGTAGGTCTGCGGGCTGAAGTAACCACCCTGGCCGAAGGTGAAGTAGCGCAGGTTATCCGCGTACCCCATCGAGGTGAAGTTCACGCCGCTCATCAGGCGCTGCTCGGCGTTGTCGATCAGGCGCAGGTAGAACCCGCCACCGCCTTCCCAGCGTGTGTTGCGCTTCACATCGTGCCCCGTCAGCAAGCCGTAGCCGCCGTAGCCGTAGATGCCGAAGAAGCCATCGTCCCAACCCAGGTCGACGCGCCCGCTGCTGTTCATCACGCCGCCCCACTGCAGGCCGGTGCGGTCATCGCGCGCGCCCGCGTACGACAGCAAGCTGTCGGTGACGGGGCGGCGCGATGCGCCAAGCGACAGCGTGGTGCGTTGCGTCAGCGGCAGGTTGAAGCGCACACCGGTATTGACGTCGGTGTAGCGGAAGCCCAGCGGCGTGCTGCCAATGTCAGCCTTGATGCGGTCCGATTCATAGGCCACGCCCAGCGCCACACCAAAGGCATTCTGCTGGCCGGCGGAAGTGGACCGCAGCGGCGTGCCGGCCGAGTTGACGGGCGCGCCGCCCACCGGGACCGCCAGCGGGCCGCCGCCAAAGCGCGAGGCGGTGTTGAAGTCGCTGCCCACAGAGCCCGCGTCCAGCGCGACCGGTGTCACGCGCGCCACCAGCTTGCCGTTGCCGACGGCTATCTTGGCTTCGGCCACCACCTGCATCTCGGTGAGCTGGCTCATGCCGGAGTCGCCATTGCGCCCGCGTAGCACAGGGCCGCCGGCGAGCGTGCTGGTGCGCTGCGATTCGATCTCGTTGAGTTCCTGCTGCGCGGTCTTGGGGCCGGTCGGGTTGGCCTGCGAATCGGCTTCGGCCAGCCAAGGCGCGCGCGACTGCGCGCCAATCGGCTGGCGTGCGGGCGCGGCGGGCGCGGGTGCCGCCGCGTAGCCGCCGGCTGCCGGCGCGGCGTACTGCGCGACGGGATACTGCGGTGCCACGGCCTGCTGCGGCACGGGATAGGGCACGCCAGGCTGCTGGGCGAGCTGCGCGTTGGCTGGATAGGCGGGGTAAGCCTGACCAGTCTGATAAGCCTGGTTGGCTGGATAAGCCTGCGCAGGCGCCTTGGCCGCGCGCGTGTTCTTGCCGCGTGTGCTGGCGGGGGCCTGCATCGGCATGGGCGCTTGGACCTGCTGCGCATAGTAGGCCTGCGGCTGCTGGATCTCCGGCGCCATGCCTTGCCCGGCGGCGGACAGCGGCGCCGGAATGTAGGGTTGCGAGGCCTGTGCGCTCGCGTACATCATCACCGGCGCGGGAGCCATTGCCGGCTGGGGCGCGGCCGCGGCGCGCGTGGGACCGGGCACGATCAGGTACGGCGCCTGCGACCCGGGCGGCGGCAACTGCGAGCTGCCGCGCTGGCCGGGCAGGCCGACAAACGGGTTGGACGGGACGCGGTCGAAGCCCGCGCCATCCGGGCGCGCGCCGGCCGAGGCTATGCCCGCGGCGTTCTCTGCTGCCACCGCTGCGCGGAAATATTCGGCGGCGCGCGAGGTCTTGCCTTGGGCGCGGTAGAGCCGCCCGGCGGCGGTCAGCACCTTGGGCGATTTGGGCGCCTGCGCCAGCGCCATCTGCAGCGTGCCTTCGGCCCAGCTGTATTCCTTGGCGGCGGTGGCGGTGCCGATCGCCGCCAGCATCAGGTCGAGGTTGCGCGGATCCTTCTCCAGCACGCTCTCGTACAGCGTCAGGGCCTTCTTGTTCTCGCCCGCCTGCGCGTACATGCGCGCCAGGCTGGCGCGCACGGCGCTGTTGCCGGGGCGCTCGGAGAGCGCCGGCGCCAGCATATCGTAGGCAGCCACGAGGTCGCCGCTCTCGGTCAGCGCATCGGCCTGGCGCACGATGTAGGCGACCCGCAGGTCGTCATAATCGCGGCGCTGCGAACTGCTCAGGTTGGCGTTGGCAAGCTGGCGCAGCACGCCAGCCAGCTCCACGTCCTGCCTGGTCTTGAGCAGGATGGCGGCGTACTGCAGCTGCATGCCGACATCCGGGCGCACCGTGCGGCCCATGACGTTGCGCATCAGCGAGAGCGCGCGCGCCTCGTCGCCCGCGTCGGCATAAGCCAGAGCCAGCGCGCCGAGCTGATCGGGGTCCTGCTGGGCGTAGCGTTCGGCTTGCTGCAGCACGCCCAGCGCGGCGGCCCGCTGGCCGGCGGCGGCGAGCCCGCTGGCGCGCTCGGCTTCGGCGTGCACCCACAGGCGGCGTTGCAGGGTGCCCATGTCGCGGGTGCGGTTCTGCGGGGGAATGCGCTCCAGCGCTTCAAGCCCGCTTTGCCAGTCGCCGGTCTCGGCGGACAGCAGGGCGCTTGCGTACAGCGCGTCCGGCATATTGGGGTTGGACAGCAGCAGGCCGTCCATGACGCTGCGCGCCTGCTCCTTCATGCCCATCGACGCATAGGCGCGCGCCACATCCAGGCGCACCCACGGGTTGGTGGGGTCGGCCGCCATCGCGTCTTCCAGCGCGCGGCGCGCGCCGGCGGCATCGCCGCGCTGCAAGGCGGCGCGGGCCTGGCCACGGGCCTCCTCGGCGCGCAGCTTGCCCAGCGAGCCCACCTTGTCTTGCTGGGCGGGCGTCAGGTTCTGCACGATGGCAAGCGCTTCCGCGCTCTTGTTCTGCGCCGCCAGCACGCCAACCAGGCCGCGCGTGGCGTCGGGATTGTCCGGCTGCTGCTTGAGCACGCGGCGATACGCTGCTTCGGCCGGGGCGTACTGGCCTTCCTCGGCCATCACGTCGGCCAGCGCCACCTGGGCGGAAGGCTCGCGCGGGTCGAGCTTGACCGCACGCTCCAGCAGGCTGCGCGCCTCGGCGCGGTTGCCAGCGCCGCGCGCGGCGCTGGCCTGCTCGGACAGCAGCCAGTACGTGGCGCTGTTCTGCGCGCTGCGGTAGCGGCCCCCGGCGCCACGCTTGGCGGCCTGGTCGAGGAAGTCCAGGGCTTCGGCAAACTTCTCCTGCTTGAGGCGCAGCACGCCCATGCCGCCGAGCGCGTCGGCGTCGCCGGGGCGCTCCTGCAGCGCGGCCTGGAACCGGTCGCCGGCGCGCTCGAGGTCGCCGGCATCCATGGCGTCGAAGCCCTGCTGCACGATCTGGCGCACGGGGTTGCCAGCGGCACCTGCCGCTTGCGTGGCTTGCTGCTGTTGCTGCTGGGCCTTGACCGCATCGAGCTTGGCGCGGATGGTGGCGTCGTCGGGATGGCTTGCCAGCCAGGCATGGTACAGCGGCGTATCCGCCGGGCGGCCGCCCAGCCAGGTCAGCGCCCGCCGCCAGCTCTCGCTGGCCTGGCTGGCTACGTCACCACTTTTAGACAGCCCCTCCAGCTGGCGAATGCCGTCGCGGCGCGTGGACTCGCGATAGGTCAGGTGCTGCGCCAGTGCGAGCTGCGCGCGATTGTCCGACGGATTGGCGCGGGCCAGCTGCTCCAGGCCCTTGCGGGCTTCTTCCCAGCCCTGTGCCGTGCCGCCCAGCGTCTGGTAGTACTCCAGGGCCAGGTTGCCTTGCGGCACCGCGCCGCCCGCAGCTTGCTGATAGCGCTTGACCGCTTCCTCGCTCTGGCCGCTGCGCGCCAGCTGGCGCGCCTGCTCGACCTGCTGGGTTGCGCCGCCGCTGCTGATCACCTGCGTGAGGCGCGCCACCAGCGGGGAGTTGGGCTGGGCCTTCTTCAGGCGCTCCAGGTAGGTGCGCGCGCCATCGGGGCGGCCCGCCTCGGCTTCGGCCACGCCCATGCCATACAGGGCTTCTGGCTGGGCCGGATTCAGCCGCAGGATCTTCTGCCACGCTTCGGCAGCGCGGTCGCTGCGGCCGCGTTCCTGCCAGTACTTGCCCTGGTCCACCAGCAGCTTGACCGGGTCCTCCTGCGCCGTGGCGGCCGCGGCGAACGCCGTCAGCAGGCTCAGCACCAGCGTCTTGGCGCGCAGGCCCTTGCCGCGCGCGGTGTCCGCAACAATGTGCTGCCCGCTCGCCGAGCGGGGGGTGTACGCGCGTCCGTTCATGGCCGGGCGCTTGCGGTTCGACATGTCTTCTCCCACTCCAGCTCCAGTTGCCCCGAAGGCGCGAACCGGTAGCGGCCTTCGGCAAAGCCGAGGCCGAATAATCCCAATACTGTGTCGTAGTACGTGGCGGCGGATCTGCCCGTGGCCGAGCCGATCATCGTCTCCGCCCGGGTGCGCTGCACCGCGGCTGCGGGCGATCCGGCCGCCTGCAGGAACGGCACCAGCGCGGCGGAAAAGCCCGTCGGGCCATCGCCGTCCACGGCACCGCTATCGGCGTGCATGCGCTCGGGCGGCGCGGCGCGTCCCGCCATGCGCTGCGCCTGCGGCGCCAGCGCCTTCATGAGCATGCGGCCAGCGGCGTCACCGCGTGGCGTCACGCCGGCCCACAGGTAGACACGGATGGCGTCATAGCTGCTGACATCGCCCTTGTCGGGGTCGGTGAGAAAGCCGCTGCCGGCCGCGTCGCTGCGGTAGGCCGACCAGTCGGGCACGATGCCCTGTTTGGCCACCGCGTCGACCAGCTTACCGGCCTGCGTGGCAAGCGTGCCCCACGGGCCGGACGGCTCGGCCGCGGCCAGGCGGCGCAGCAGCGGCACCGGCAGGTAGCTGGCATTGAGGCGCCATTGGCGCGGGCCATCGGCATTGCCTTGGACGAAGCCCTGCGGGCCGGGCAACAGCATGGTGCCAAAGCCGGGCAGCGACACCACTTCTTGCCTGGCCACCAGCTTGAGCAGCGCGCGCGCCTGCTCGCCATAACGCGGCTGCTTCCACAACCGCGCGGCTTCGAGCAGCGCGAAGGCGAACCACAGGTCAGCGTCCGATGCGGGGTTGGCATCGATCACGCCCCACGAGTCATCGGCCCGGTGGCCCCACTGCCAGGCGGGCAGCTTGTCCTGCAGGTTGCCCGCGCCGAGGTTGGCAACGCTCCATTGCCACAGGCGGTCGAACGTAGCGCGGTCGTTGGCCATCAGGGCGAACACCATGCCGTAGGATTGGCCCTCGGAGGTGCTTTGCTGCTCCTTGGTGGACGGGTCGAGCACGCGGCCGTCGGCCTGCACGAAGCGGGACAGGAACTGCTGGTACAACGGCCACGCGCAGGCAACCTGCGCCGATGTCTTCGGCGCTGCGGCGCGGGCCAGCACGGGCCAGCCACCCAGCGCCCCGAGCGCGCCCAGGCCGGGCAAGCCCGCGAGCCATCGGCGGCGTGTGCGGTTCACGCTCACTTGTGTTCCCCCAGCTTGCGGCGCGCGGCGCGTGCCCGCAGCGACAGATACATCAACACCGCCAGCAGCAGCGCGGCGCCGCCGATCATCAGCACCATGACGAGCGGCCGCTGCGAGAGCCACCACTGCACATAGGTCCAGGGCGGCAGCTTGCCCACGTGGTAGTTCTGCTGTGCCGCCAGGCTGTCGATCTCCTTGCCGCGCACCAGCGCCAGGCTGCCTTGCACCTTCGTGACCCGGTCGGGGTCGAGCAGCACCTCTGTCACGGTCTGCAGGCCTTGCGGCGCGTTGCTGGTGACAGCCACCACACTGCGCCCGGACGCCAGCGGCGACTCGAAGGCGCTTAGCGCGGCATCGGTGCTGGCGCTGCTGATCGACATGCGCGTCTCGACCGGGCGGTTGCGCGTGCCATCCGCGCCGTTCCACCAGCCCGTCACCGCGGACACCAGATCGGTCAGCGCAAAGCGCTTTTCATTGCCGGCCAGCGTGACCGGCATGCGCTCGGCCCATTGCGTGAAGAGCGGCTGGCTCTGCGTGGTGCCGATCACCAGCAGGTCGCGCGCGGCCTGCTTGTCGACCTGCGCGGCGCCGCTCACGGCCACTCCGGTAGTCGGATAGCCAGTGGATTCGCCCATGCGCCCCATCAGCGTGAGGTAGGTCGAGTAGTCCTCGGCAGCGGGCTTGTCCGGCAGGATGACCGCGGTCTCGGAGAGGTCGGCCATGCGCGTGAAGGGAAAGCCGCTGTTGCCGAACACCGCCAGGTCAGGCAGCGCGATAAAGTGCGGCAGGCCGGTGATGTTGATGGTCGAGTCCGGGTCGATCGCGCCCTTGACGTTGTCCAGCATCACGTCCTTGCACGCGCCCTGCTTGAGGTAGTCGTAGTAGAAATGGAACTGCAGCTGCGACTGCGCGGGCAGCATGAACAGCGGCAGCGCGATGCGCTCGTCGACCGGCACCGAGCCATCCGGCAGCACCTTGGCCAGCAACTGGCTGGCACGGCCATCCTGGTTCTTGACCGAGCGCAGCGCGTAGGCGCGCAGGAACTGGTTGCTCACACTGATGTTGAGGGTGGACTTGTCCACCACCGGGCGCGGCGTATAGCGGTACTTCAGGTCGATCGGGATGCCCTTGCTGCGCCAGCCGAACAGGTCGGGCGGCAGCCGGAAATTCACCCGCACCAGGTCCGGGTTGTAGCCCGAGACATTGAGGTCGCGCATTTCGGCTAGCTCGCCAAAGCGCACCGGGCGGTCGCTGCGGATCCAGTTGGGCGCGTCGTAAGGCACGCGCGGCGCCACGTCGTCGAGCTTGTTGATGGTGGCGCTCTGCCCGGACAGCGCGCGCGCGCCGAGCGTGAGCGCCTGCGCCGCGGTCTTGAGCTCGGCGCTGTCGCGGCCCATCACCAGCAGAAGCTTGCCGTTCGCATCGCCCGGATTCGGCACCACCGCGATCGACGGCCCGCCGATGGCGGGCACCTGCACACCCGCGGGTTTTTCTTCGTTGGTGACGAACACCACCGCATTGCCGGTAGCGGGTACCTGGTTGAGCGTGGCGGCAAACGACGCACCGCGATAGCCGGCCAGCGCGCCGAACCACGACGAGACCGTGCCCGCGGCTTCCAGCGTGGCCGGCGACGGCGCGCCAGCGAACACAAAGGGCAGCCTGAGGCGGCTAACGTCACGGCGATCGAAGAACGGCAGCGGCAGCAGCGCCAGTTCGTTGGCCAGCGCCACCGGCGTGAGCGTGAGCTCCAGCACGCTGCTGTTGCCAACGGTGGCCCACAGGCTGGAGTGGAAGGGATCTTCGCAATCGGTGGTGTAGTGGCCGATCAGCTGCAGGTTGAGGCGGTTGAACTCGGTGATCAGCCGCGGCTCGATCGGCACGTCGCGCTCCAGGCTGGTGCCCGCGGTGTCCTTGGGCACCGGCACGGCGCCGGCAACCTCGCCGTTGACCATCACGTTGATATGCGACAGCGCCGGTATCAGCGCGGGCGAATACGTGTAGCGCAATTTCAGGCGCGCGCCGGTCACGACCTCGTCGGCACGGATCGAGAATGGCACGCCGTTGATGGCGTCCACGCCGCGCAACTGGAACGGCGCGGCGGCACCCAGCTGCTTGAGCGTGAGCTGCACGGTGCGCGCGCCGCTGCGGGGCGCTGCGGCGGCGGCCTGCGCCGCCACCCCGGCGGGCGACTGCGCGGCGACCGCGTCGCGCGTGGTGTCGGGCACGCCGGCACGCTGGGCGCCGGCCGGGGTCACCGTCAGCATGGCGAGCGCGAGCAATGCGCTAAGGCGGGTCGCGGCGGGCAGGCGCGCGGTGCGGTGCGCGGTTGAGCGCACAGGCGAGCGATCGGTCAGGCGTGGTGTCTTGGTCAAACGCATTCTCTGTCTTTTGCCAGTGGTCCGGTGCGTGTTCAAGCCGCGACCCGAACCGTTGCGGGACGCGGCGCTGGGCCAACGAGGCCGATCAACGGGTGGAAGCGCCAGGTTCTGGACGGCGCAACAATTGGCGCATCTCGCGCCCAAGGTGGAACATCACGTTATGGAAGCCAAGCAGGCCAATGCGCAGGATCTGGCCGGCGGCCAGCCCCGGGGCATCCGGCCGCTTGCGGCCCCAAGAATCGATCCACGCGTCGGCTCGCGCAAAGGTGCACTGCACGAAAGCCATCTCCTCGCGCGGGCTCATTTCCGCCAGCTCCAGGCCGGTGTGCGTGTCGCCCTGGAACACCACCTTGGCGGGGAACATGTGCTCGTCGTTCTGCAGGTAGAGCGAGATCTGCACCTGTTCGCCCACGGCTGCCTTCATGCCCGGCGGCAGCCGCATGCCGATGCCGCCCTCGGCAAAGTCGATGGTCTCGCACACCAGCGTGCGGCCATCGGGAAAGTGCAGCGTGGCTGGCAGCTTCATCGCCACGCGGTGCGCCACGCGGATCTGGCGCGTCTCGCTGGCGACCGCGATCGAGGCACCGAGGATGATCAGGTTGTAGAACGTCCAGATCAGGTTGAGCACCACCGTGGTGGCCTCGAACTGGTTCCACAGGAACAGCCGCAGGAAGCCCACCACCACGCCCAGCAAGTTGAACAGCAGCAGCACCAGGTAAGGCCGCGAGATCACCCAGTCGAAGTAGGCTTCCTCGATCACGCCGCCCTTGGGCGTCACGTTGAACTTGCCGGCCGCTGGGTTGACGAACGCCACCAGCACGGGCCGCATGATGTACCACGCCAGCACGGATTCGTAGACTTCGTTCCAGAACGAATGGCGGAACTTGCCCTGGATGCGCGAATTGGTCATGTTCGCGTGCAACAGGTGCGGCAGCGCGAAGGTGGCGATGGTCAGCGCCGAGGCCTGGATCACGTGGGCGCCGAACAGCAGGTAGGCCAGCGGCGCCGTCAGGAACACCAGCCGCGGCAAGCCGTAGAAGAAGTGCAGCATGGCATTGAGGTAACACAGCCGCTGCGGGATCGACAGGCCTGGCCCGAACAGCGGGTTGTCCACCCGGCAGATCTGCGCCATGCCCCGGGCCCAGCGAATGCGCTGCCCGACGTGGCCGGAGAGGCTTTCCGTGGCCAGCCCCGCGGCCTGGGGGATCGCCAGGTAGGCGGTGCCGTAGCCCTTGCGGTGCAGCTTGAGCGCGGTGTGCGCGTCTTCGGTCACGGTTTCCACCGCGATGCCGCCCACTTCCAGCAGCGGCGCGCGCCGGATCACGGCGCACGAGCCGCAGAAGAAGGTAGCGTCCCACAGGTCGTTGCCGTCCTGCACCAGGCCATAGAACAACTCGCCCTCGTTGGGGACTTCCTGGAAAGTGCGCAGGTTCTTCTCGAACGGATCGGGAGAGAAGAAATAGTGCGGCGTCTGCAGCATGGCCAGCTTGGGGTCCTTGAGGAACCAGCCCATGCTGATCTGCAGGAAGGAGCGCGTGGGAATGTGGTCGCAATCGAAGATCGCCACGTACTCGCCGTGCGTGCCCTTGAGCGCTTCGTTGATGTTGCCGGCCTTGGCGTGGCGATTGTGGTTACGCGTCACGTGGGTGACGCCGACCTTCTCGCAGAACTCGCGGAATTCCTCGCGCCGGCCGTCGTCCAGCACATAGACGTTGATCTTGTCGCGCGGCCAGTCCAGCGCCATCGCCGCGAATACCGTCGGCTTGACCACCGACAGCGGCTCGTTGTAGGTCGGGATGAAAATATCCACGGTCGGCCAGCTGGCAGTGTCCGCGGGCATGGCCACCGGACGGCGCTTGAGCGGCCACGCGGTCTGGAAGTAGCCCAGCATCAGCACCACAAATGCGTAGATCTCCGCCAGCACCAGGCCGATGCCAAAGGCGGCGTCGAACCAGCCGCCCAGGCCCACCGTTTCCGTCAGGCGCCAGTACATATAACGGCTGGAAGCCGCGATCGACAGGATCACCATCATCAGCGTGGCGAGGTGGCCCTTGACCCGGTTCAGCCAGACCGCCAGCCCGAAGCACACCGCGGCAAACCCGACCTGCTGCCAGAAATCCAGCGGCACCGTGATGACCAGCGCAAACATGAGCAGCCCGGCCAGCAACGCCAGCCCCCGCGCCACAGCGCTATCCCAAAAGGGAAGCTCGACGACGGTGTTGCCGAAACGCTGCAACGCGGCCGACAGCGCGTTGGGCTTGTCGTCGCCCTTGCTTTTGACCTTGTCCATGTCCTTGCCCTTGGCCCGCGCGCCCTTGGGCGCCGCGGCGGCTTTTGCCTTGGCTGGCTTCACGCGGCTTCTCCATGAGCGGCCAGCGCCTGGCGCACCCATGCAGCGCAGCGCTGCAGGTCATGCGTGGCCTGGCTGTGAGGGTTGTACTCGAGCACGCTGCGGTCGTAGGCCAGCGCCTCTGCCACCGCCTGGTCCTGGTGGATCACGCCCAGCACGCGCTCGCCGAGCTGGGCGCGCAGCACCTGCACCACGTCCTTGCCGAGCTGACGGCTCACGTCGACCTGGTTGATCACCAGCATATGGCCCAGGTAATCGGGCCGGCCCTCGCAATAGGTGCGGATCAGGTCTTCCATCAGGGGCATGGTGGCGTAGGACGCGGCGTCCGGCAGCGACACCATCAGGCACAGCTGCGCGCATGACAGCGCCTGGCGCATGTATGGCGACGGGCCCGGCGGCGTATCAATCACCACGACATCGTCGCGGCCCAGGCCAAGTCCGGCAAGCTGGGTGCGCAGCCATCCCGGATGGGTGGAGAGGTGCGCCTCAAACGCGGAGCGGTCCACCTCGTTGAGCGAGCCGAACGGCATGACCAGCACACGGGAGCGGCCCATGTACATGCTCTGCTGCCACGCTTCTCCGGCCAGCGTGGCGCGCGCATGCCCGGCAACGTCCTGCGGCGGCATGCCGAAATGCAGGCGCAGCGCATTTTGCGGATCCAGGTCCACGGCGAGTACGTTCTCGCCGGCAACCGCCAGCGCTTCGGCCAGGTTGGCCGACAGCGTGGTCTTGCCCACACCGCCTTTGGCCGAGACAACAGCAATGATCTTCACGAGCGATTCAGCCGATCAAGAAAGGAGCGGCGCGCGGGTGCGCGCTCGCTGGTGGTGGCCGGCTCCTGGCGGCCTTCGAGGCGGGCGAACACCTTGGACAATTCGGTGTCGGCGGCGCGGGCCGGCTCTGCCTGCGGCGCGGTCGCGCCCGCAGGCGCGGACGGGGACCAAATGCGGGCCGGCTCGGGCTCGGGGGCAACGACCGGGTTCGCTACGGCTGCCCGCGGGGGTGGCGCAGCGGCAACTTCCGGGGTTGAACGCGGCATCGAGGCCGACGCCGCCGGCGCCATGCCTTCCGGCGTGCGGAAACGCGGCCTCATCGCCGAGGCGGGCGCGCCCGTTGCCGGCGGTGCCACCGTTACCGCCGGTGGGACAACCTGAGCGGCCGGCGCCTCGGCGGCGCGAGCCGGCTCCGCGGCAGGCGCAAGCTCGCCTGCCGGCAGGGCCGCGCGCCACAATGGCGCGGGCGGCGCGGCCTGCGCCGCTGCCGGGCCGGCAACGTCATGCGCATGCGGCGCGGCGGGCTGCACGGGTGGCACTACGGCAGCGCGGTCGACCCGCACGGACGTCAGCAGCGGCCAGCGCTCGCGCGCCTGCGTCGCCGCGTCTTCGCGCACGATCTCTTTGTATGACTCCGCCTTGCCGCCGAAGCGCTGGAACAGCTTGGACAAATCGTCGGATTGACTCATGGGATCTCACTCACGCAAGGCTGTGCGCCGGCGCGAAAACTATCGCAAACCGCTGACGGCACTTCAACGCCCGAACCGGAATTCCACGCAGCCGGTGGCATCGATCGGTGTACTTTGGCTGACCCGCAGGCTCTCGGACGAGCCGAGCATGCGGAACCAGTGCTGGTACGCCCCTTCCAGGAATGCCGGCGACCAGGTGTCGGCCCCGTCTCCAAGCGCCGCGTTCAGCGGCGCGCAGTAATGCCGGACCACCAGAGCGCCCCCCACATCCTCGATGCTGGTCCAGCCCCAGTCCACATCCAGCCAGATCTGGGCGATGGCGCGCTCCAGCTCCGCAAGCGTCGCACAGGCGCCAGGATCGAAACGCTTGGCAAAACGCGCGCCAACGCGCCACATCATGGCGCGCAGGCCGGCCACGTCCATGGTCTCGGATAGTTCTTCGGCGAGCGCCGACAGTACATCACGCCATTGCGACGAGCAATGCCGCTCAGTGAGATATTGCAGAATTGCTTGATTCACCCCGACATCCTGTTTTTATTGCTTACAGTCAATATTCTTCTTATTGTTGGAGCGCCATTTTCTTACCAACCCCGCGGTCTGGGCAAATGCTTTGCGAGCAACAATGGCTATGTTCCATCCTCGCAACATCCACAACGGCAGCCCCCAATGCCCCAATCCGGACAATTTGCCGCGCGGGCAGGCGCCGCAGCCTCTCACAGGCATCCCAAGCCTGACAGTTTCCAGGTCACGGGGGAACCCACCCCCTTCTGAAGCGGGGATCACTTCACATTGCCAGCCAAATGTCTCTACATTAGCCCGCAAGGTGCTGTTGGCGGTCAGGGAAACCGCTCACAGTGCCATTCTGGCGCGATAAATGGCTGGCCAGCACACGTATATTCTCCCTGCGGGGATATAGCGCGGCTGAGGGCGAGAAACGATATGACAGGGCCCGCGGCAGTAAAGCGAGCGGCTGCGGAGGCGGCTGCGGACTAGTCCAGCATGACCTGTGCGCCAGGACGGGCCGCTGCGACGAATGCATCGATCAGGCGCGCCCCGCGCCGTTCGCGCAAAAAATAAAGATACTCGCTCATTTCCTCGCTACTGTCTTCAAAATCCAGCATTTTCAGGTGCGGATGGCTCGGCACCTCGTGGCGGGCAATGACGGAGACGCCGAGCCCGCGAATGACCGCCTCGCGGATCGATTCCCGGCTGCCGATCTCCATCGGCGTGGCAGGCACCACCCCCGCCCGGGCCAGCATCCGCTCGGTGACAATGCGCGTGGTCGACCCGGCCTCGCGCATCAGCAGCCGGCAACTGGCCAGCGCGGCGACCGGCACCCGTGCCTGCGCCGCCAGCGCATGGCTGCGATGCACCACCAGCACGAGCGGGTCCTCGCCCAGCAGCATGCGCTCCAGGCGGGGGTCGTCCACCTTCTGCGAGGACGAGGCCACGTCCACGCGATATTCCTGCAGGGCATCGAGCACTTCCTGCGAGTTGCCGGTCTCGACCGCCACATCGATGGCCGGATAGCGCGCGCTGAAGCGGCCGATGATGTCTAGCACGTAGTACGGCGCGGTGGCGCCGATGCGCAGGCTGCCGGTGCGCAGGTCGCCCGAGTGGCGCAGGAAGAAATCGATCTCCGTTTCCTGCTGGACCAGCGCTTCGACCTTGGGCAGCAACGCCAGCCCGGCATCCGACAGGGCCAGCCGCCGCCCGCCGCGATGGAACAGCTCGACGCCGTAGGCTTCCTCCAGCGCGCGGATCTGGGCCGTGATGGTCGGCTGCGAGAGGCCGAGCCGCTTGGCGGCCTGGGTCACGCTGCCGATGCGGGCGACCATGAAGAAGGACTTGAGCTGGGCAATGAGCATGCTGGAGACGCGTGGTGATAGCGCAGGTGATTCGGGCGCTGGGCCCCGGTGGCCGCGCCCGGCGCCACGGATGACGCCGTTGCTGCCGGGGGCGTATTCTAAGGCCCGGGATCTGTTGCCACGCCGCCTTCGGCCGAACAGGAGAATGCCATGCCCGAGCGCAAGCAGGACGCCACCCGGATCGAGACCGACAGCCTAGGCGACGTACCGGTGCCAGCCCGGCACCTGTGGGGCGCGCAGACCGAGCGCTCGCGCCAGAACTTCCGCATCGGCAGCGAGACGATGCCGCCCGCGCTGATCGAAGCGTTCGCCATCCTCAAGCTCTGCGCAGCGCGTGCCAACCGAGAGCTGCGCGTGCTCAAGCCGGAACTGGCCCACGCCATCGAGGCGGCGGCGCAGGAGATCATCGCCGGCAAGTGGCCCGGGGAGTTCCCGCTCTCGGTCTGGCAGACCGGCTCCGGCACGCAGACCAATATGAACCTGAACGAGGTGATTGCCAACCGCGCGATCCAGCTGCTGGGCGGCGAGCCGGGCGCGAAGCAGCCGGTGCATCCCAACGATCACGTCAATGCCAGCCAGTCGTCCAACGACAGCTTTCCCACGGCGATGCATATCGCCGCCACCCGGACGATCCAGCTGCAACTGCTGCCCGCGCTGGAGCGCTTGCAGCAGGCGCTGGGGCGCAAGGTGGACGCGTTCAGCGATATCGTCAAGGTGGGCCGCACGCACTTGCAGGACGCCGTGCCGCTGACGCTCGGCCAGGAGTTCTCCGGCTACGAAGCCCAGGTGGGCGAGGCCCAGTCGCGCCTGCGCCAGGCCATGCTGCGCGCCATGCCGGTACCCCAGGGCGGCACCGCGGTGGGCACCGGGCTGAATGCGCCACACGGCTTTGCCGCGGCCTTCGCGCGCGCGCTGTCGGACTACACGGGCCTGCCGTTCGAGCCCGCGCCGAACCGCTTTGCGCTGCAAGCCTCGCACGATGCGCTGGCCGACCTGTCGGGCGCGCTCAACACCACGGCATCGTCCTTCCTGAAAATAGCGCGCGATTTCATGTTGCTCGGCTCCGGCCCGCGTGCGGGCCTTGCCGAGCTGATCCTGCCGGGCAACGAACCCGGCTCGTCGATCATGCCGGGCAAGGTCAACCCCACCCAGGCCGAGGCGCTGGCCATGGTGTGCTGCCGGGTGATCGGCAACCACACCACCGTCACGCTGGCCAATGGCCTCGGCACGCTCGAGCTCAACGCTTACAAGCCCGTGATCATCTACAGCCTGCTGCAATCGGTCACGCTGCTTGCCGATGCCGCCGCGGGCTTTGCCGAGCGCATGGTGGAAGGGGTACAGGCGGATCGCGAGCGCATCGCCGAGATGCTTGGGCGCTCATTGATGCCCGTGACGGCGCTCAACCCGCACATCGGCTACGACCGCGCCGCCGAAATTGCCAAGCTGGCGCTCACGCGAGGCCTGCCGCTGCGCGAGGCGGCGCTCGCCTCGGGACATGTCACGGCCGCCCAGTTCGATGCATGGATCGACCTGAAGGGAATGACCAAGGAAATATGAGGCCGCCGATTGCGGCCAACGCTTAGCGCTGGCCCATCTCGCGCACGGCGCAGACGGTTTGCGGCCTTGGCAGAGAACGCCGGGGCCCGCATTCGGCGATCAGCATGCGTGCCGCCCGAGTGCCACCCGGGCTGAAGCAGGGTTCGACGAAAGCCGGTTGGCTACCGGGGGGCCGTCTGACCGGGTGCACGGGCCGGCCTTTGTTGCCGAAAAGCAAAAGCGTACCCGTTTCTGCGTGCCGTCAAACCCGCCTGCAACGGCCAGGAAGGGGCTCGCGCCTACTTGCCCGCAGCCTTCTGCCGATAGCGCGCCAGTTCGGCGCCTAGCCACGGTGCGCTCTCCATCGGCTGGGCCTGGCCGCACTTGACCAGGTAAGGCTTGCCGCTGACGCTGCTCTTGCTCGCGCCCAGTTCGATAAAGCTCTCGCTGGTGCTGATGGCGCCCTTGTCGGCCAGGTAATCGAATTTCTTCTTGAGGTGGGCGGCCGCATCGGGCGCCGGATACCAGCTGCCGTTGCGGTTGAACTGGCAATTCGAGCCTGCCAGGTAGGCAAAGAGATGGGTGACCTCGGCCTGCGTGGCGGCAGGCGGCGGCGCGGCGGCGGCGGGGGCCATGGGGACCGCCAGCGCGGTGGCTAGCAGCAGGGCGGACAAGAAAGCAGGCTTCATTTTCACGGAGTCGATAAGTCGCATCCGCTGCATTAGAGCGGCATTCCCGCTCCACTTCAAGGCTTGACTAGCAGCCAGGGCGCCCGCCGCGTGGACGAAACCAAGTGCCCGCGCGGCAAAGCGTACCCGTTTCTGCGTAGCAGTCCGGAGCGTCAGCCGATCGCGCCGTCGCCATCGAGCAGCACCGTCGAACCCGTGGCAAAGCCCGTCCCGGCCAGCTAAAGGATGGCTTGCGGATGGCTTGCGCCACGTGCCGGAGCACGCCAGCAAGCCCGGCGCGCCGCCGCTACAATGCCGCGGTGCAGCTTAGGCCTCGTCCCGGGGCCGCTCACCCTCCTCCCAGCCGTCGCCAACCGCCTCGAAACAACCTCCTGCCCATCATGAAGCCGCTCCTGCTCGTCCTCAGCCACGTCAGCGCCCAGCATCTGTCCTGGATTGCCGAACAATACGAGGTGCGCTACGCGCCCGACAGCGCGGCCCGTGCCGCGCAGGTCCGGGAGGCCGGCGCCCGCGTGCGCGCGGTGCTGACGATCGGCACGGTCGGCCTCACCGCCGCGGAGATCGACGCCATGCCCGCGCTGGAACTGGTGTGCGCGCTGGGCGCGGGGTACGAGAACATTGCCGTGGCCCACGCCCGCGCGCGCGGCATCGTCGTGGCCAACGGCGCCGGCACCAACGACAGCTGCGTGGCGGACCACGCCATGGCGCTGCTGCTAGCCACCGTGCGCGCCATCCCGGTGCTGGACCAGGCCACGCGCGCCGGCAAGTGGCGCACCGCGCTGCCGCTGCAGCCCAATGTGTCGGGCAAGCGCATGGGGATTCTCGGCCTGGGCACCATCGGCCGGCGCATTGCGCAGCGCGGCCTGGGCTTCGACCTGGAGGTGGGGTATCACAACCGGGCCCCGCGCGACGACGCGCCGTATCGCTATTTCGACAGCCTTGGTGCGCTGGCCGAATGGGCCGACTACCTGATCATCGCCACGCCCGGCGGCGCGGGCACCCGCCACCTGGTCGACGCCAAGGTGCTGGCCCAGCTGGGCCCGGGCGGCTACGTGGTCAATATCGCGCGCGGCAGCGTGCTCGACACCGCGGCGCTGGCGGATGCCCTGCGCGCCGGCAAGCTCGGCGGCGCCGGACTTGACGTGTACGAGACCGAGCCCGAGCCGCCCGCCGAGCTGTTCGACTGCCCCAATGTGGTCCTGACCCCGCACGTGGCAGGCAGGTCGCCGGAAGCCATCGACGCGTCGGTGCGGCAGTTCCAGGAGAACAGCCGGCTGCATTTTGCCGGCGAGCCTGTACTCACACCGGTAATCACACCGGTAGGCTGAGCAAAGGCCCCGCCGCGCGCTCACGCGACGGGAAACGCCACCCGCACGCGCAGCCCGGGCGCGGCGTCTTCCAGCGAGACCCGCGCGCCGTGCGATTGCGCGATCTCCGCCACGATGGCCAGGCCCAGCCCGCTGCCCCCAGTGGGCGCTTCCGGCACCCGGTAGAAGCGGTCGAACACGCGCGCGCGCTCGGCGGCGGGAATTCCCGGGCCATCGTCCTGCACGATCAGCTCCGCGCTCTGCGTACCCGTTTCTCTTCCGCCCGTCATGGTCCGCTCCCTGCCAACCAGCACATCGACCCTGCCGCCGGACGGCACATAGCGCAGCGCATTGTCGACCAGGTTGGTCAGCAGAATGCGCAGCGCATCGACGTCGCCGCGCACCATGACCGGGCCGGCGGCAGCGTCGAGCCCGAGGTCGATGTGGCGGTCGAGCGCGGCCTGGGTCATCTCCGCCACCACGCTTTGCGCCAGCGCGCACAGTTCCACCGGCTCATGCGGGGGCGCTGCCGCGCCGGGTTCCTGGCGCGCCAGCGTGAGCAACTGGGCCACCATGTGCGTGAGCCGCTCCAGCCCCTGGCGCAGCTTGCCCACGGCCTCCTGCCGCTCCTCGGCCGTATCGGCGCGCTCCACCAGCTGGGCCTGCAGCTGCAGCGCGGCCAGCGGCGTGCGCAGCGCGTGCGCGGCGTCAGCCACGAAGGCGCGCTGGGTATCGATGGCGTGGGACAGCCGCGCCAGCAGCTGGTTGAGCGCCTCGGTCAACGGCGCGATCTCGTCCGGCATGCGGCTGACCGCCAGCGGGGCCAAGGCGTTGGCGTCACGCTGGCGCACCCCCGCGGCGATCTCGCGCAGGGGCCGCAGGCCGCGTCCCACGGCCACCCACACCAGCCAGCCAATCAGCGGCAGCAGCAGTAGCAGGGGCGCCACGGTGCGCAGCGCCATGCGCGCGGCTACCTCGCTGCGCGCCGACATGGGCTGGGCAATCTGCACCACGCCGAGCCCGAGCTGCACGCTGTAGATCCGCCATTCGCCCTGCTCGGTCTTGACATTGGAAAAGCCCAGTTCGGCGCGCGGCGGCAACGCCGGATGCGCGTGCGACAGATACAGGCTGCGGCCGGAGCCATCCCAGATATGGATCACGACGTCTTCATCGGCATGGAACAGGCTGTCGCTAGGCGAGCCCGGCGCGCCGGGCGACTGCTGCTGCACGAACGGCGGCATCACCGGATCGGCAAACTGGCTGGGCAGCGCGGCGGCCACCTGCTTCATCTGGTAGTCGAACAGTGCGTTGGCCTCCTGCCGGGCCTGCCCGTAGATCAGCGCAGTGGCAACGGCGATGCCGGCCAGCAGGCCCAGGGCAAGCCACCACAGCAGGGTTCTCTGGATGGAGCGCATCAGCCCGCGCTCCCGGCTTCGAGCTTGGGCACCACATAGCCCACGCCGCGGATATTGCGGATCAGCCCCGCGCCGAATTTCTTGCGCAGCGCGTGGATGTAGACCTCCACCGTGTTGCTGCCGACTTCATCGCCCCAGCCGTACAGGCGCTCCTCCAGCTGCGCCACCGACCACACCTTGCCGGGCCGCGCCAGCAGCGCCGAGAGCAGGCCGAACTCGCGCGCCGACAGGCGCACCGCCTCGCCGTCAAGGGTGGCCTCGCGGGTCACGGGATTGATCACGATGCCGCCATAGCGCAGCAGCGGCTCCGCCCGGCCTTCGGCGCGGCGCACCAGCGCGTGCATGCGCGCGGCCAGTTCCTGCAGGTCGAAGGGCTTGACGAGGTAGTCGTCGGCGCCGCTGTTGAGCCCCGCCACGCGATCGGCCACGGCGTCGCGCGCGGTCAGGATCAGCACCGGCGTATTCACGCCGCGCGCGCGCAGCGCGGCAAGCACCTCCAGCCCGGAGCGGCGCGGCAGGCCCAGGTCGAGCAGGATCAGCGCATAGCAGGCCTCGCCATCGGGGCCGCCCGACTGGGTGGCCGTGGCCAGGCCGGCCTCGCCGTCCTGCACCCAGTCCACCGCGAAGCCTTCCTGGCGCAATGCCAGCTTCACGCTATCGCCGATCATGGCGTCGTCTTCCACCAGCAACACTCGCATGGGCAGGTCCGGATCAGGCAGGGTTAGGTTGGTTGGCCGGGTTGGCTCGGCTGGCACCATCGCCATCGCCATCGGCGCCGTGCGTGATCGCTTCCTCCAGCGCCTGCGCCAGTCCGGGCAGCGCCGGGTACTGCGCGCTGATCACGTAAACCGGCAGGCTTTCCAGGTAAGCGCTCAGCCGCCCCTTGGCGGTAAAGCGCGCGTTGAACGCGGAGTTCCGCAGCGCGGGCACGAAGCGCGGCACGATGCCGCCGCCCAGGTAAACGCCGCCGCGCGCACCCAGTACCAGCGCAATATCGGCCGCCACGGAACCCAGCAAGCCGCAAAACACGGCAAGCGCGCGCTCGCAGAGCGGGTCGTGCCGGTGGATCGCGCCTTCGGTCACCTCTGCCGGCTCGAGCTGGCGCGCCAGGGGCGTACCCGTTTCTGCGTGCAACGCGGCATGCGTCAGCGACAGCCCCATGCCCGACAAAAGTCGCTCGGCCGAGACACGGCCGAAGGCCTGGCGGGCCGCGCGCCACGCGGTCCATTCGTCTTCGGTCTCCGGCATCAGCTCGATATGGCCGCCCTCACCAGCCAGCGCCACGGCCGGCCCGGAGCGCGCGGGCACCAGCCCGGACACGCCCAGCCCGGTGCCGGGCCCGACCAACGCGAGCGGCGCGCCGGCCACCGCCATGCCCTGGCGCAGCGGCGTCAGATCCTGCGCGCCGAGGTGTGGCAAACCCAGCGCCAGCGCGGTGAAATCGTTGATGGCCAGCAGCAGGTCCAGGCCCAGCGAGCGCTGCATCTGCGAGATGGAGAACGCCCAGGCGTGATTGGTCAGCTTGACGCGATCGCCGGTCACCGGGTTGGCGAGGCCAACGGCCGCGTAGCGCGGCCTGGCACTGCCGGCCGGCAAGCCGCCGAGATAGTGCTGCATGGCAGCCTCGAGTGAGGGGAAATCGGCCACTTTGAGCGCGGTCACCGGGCCGATGCGCTGCGGCGCGGTCTCCAGCGCAAAGCGCACATTGGTGCCGCCGACATCGCCCAGCAGGCGTGGAAAGTTCTGCATGGCATCAAGCCGAGAAGACATCGGTGCCGTGCCGGTGCCGGCTAAGCACCAGGCTGATGGGCAGCGCCGGGATGGGTCCCTTGCTGGCGCGTGCGAACACGGCTGCCTTGACGGGTCCCGCGAACGACAGGAAAACGCGCTCGGCGGCCAGCAGCGCCGCCAGGTTCAGCGTGATGCGCGCGTGCGGCGCCTCGCGCGGATGCGTCACCATATAGCCCGGCCGCGGCTCGGCAAGCGCCTGCTGCAACTCGGGCGCCTCGGGAAACAGCGAGGCGGTGTGGCCATCCTCGCCCATGCCCAGCACGATCACGTCGGGCTGGCGCCAGACCACGTTGAGCCGGGCCACCGCGCTGGCCGGGTCGGCCGCTTCGGCGGCATCGGCCACCAGCGGCACGAAGGCCGCCTTGCCGGCCGCCTCGCGCAGCAGGTGGCGGCGCACCAGCGCGCCGTTACTGTCGTCATGGTCCGGCGGCACCACGCGCTCGTCGACCAGCGTGATGGTGACCGCGTCCCAGCGGATGGTCCGATGGCGCAGGCGCTCGAACATCGCCACCGGCGAGCGGCCGCCGGACACCGCCAGCACCGCCCAGCCGTTTACGCCGATGGCGATCTCCAGCGCGTGGGCCACCGAGATCGCCATCGCTTCGGCCAGGTCCGCCTCGGAGGTATGTTCGTAGCGTCGCATGGGCAATGTCTCCTGTTCGAATGAGGGTCAATCAATGATCAGCGGGCGCGGCTCACACCTCTTCGTGCCACAGCGAGCCGTCGCGCGACATCAGCGCGGACGAGGAAGCCGGGCCCCACGTGCCGGCGGTATACGCCTTGGGCGGCACAGTGCTGCCCGCCCACGTATCGATGATGGGCTCGACCCAGCGCCAGGCCTGCGCCTGTTCGTCGCGCCGCACGAATAGTCCGAGGCGTCCGCGGATGACATCGAGCAGCAAGCGCTCGTAGGCGCCCGCGCGGCGCACCTTGAAGGAGTTGGCGAAGTCCAGGTCGAGCGAGGTGCCCGTGAGCGCCACCGTATCGCCGGGCTGCTTGACCAGGAAATACAGGCGGATGCTCTCCTCCGGTTGCAGCCGGATCACCAGCCGGTTCTGCGGCGACAGGGTCAGCGGGCGCGGGAAGATGGCGTGCGGCACATCGCGGAAGTGGATGACGATCTCCGCCACGCGCGACTGCATGCGCTTGCCGGTGCGCAGGTAGAACGGCACGCCGGACCAGCGCCAATTGGCGATCTCGGCCTTGATGGCGACAAAGGTCTCGGTGTGGCTGTCGGGCGCAATGCCCTTCTCGTCCAGGTAGCCCACCACCGGCTTGCCGCCCACGGCGCCGGCCCGGTACTGCCCGCGCACGGTTTTCTCGGCCACGTCCTGCGGCGTGATGGGCTTGAGCGCCTTGAGGATCTTGATCTTTTCGTCGCGGATCGCGTCCTCGGACAGGCTGCTGGGCGGCTCCATCGCCACCATGCACAGCAGTTGCAGCAGGTGGTTCTGCACCATGTCGCGCAGCGCGCCGGTGTTGTCGTAGAACTCGCCGCGCGTCTCCACGCCAAGCTCCTCGGCGATGGTGATCTGCACGTCCTGCACCCATTCGCGGCGCCACAGCGGCTCGAACAGTGCGTTGCCGAAGCGGATCGCCATCAGGTTCTGCACCGACTCCTTGCCCAGGTAGTGGTCGATCCGGTAGATCTGGTCTTCGGCGAAATACTGCGCCACGGCCGAGTTGATCGCGTCGGACGAAGGCAGGTCGTGCCCGAGCGGCTTCTCCAGGACGATGCGGACATTGGGATGATTGAGCCCGGTGCGCGCGAGCTGCTCGCAGATGGGGACAAAGATATGCGGCCCGGTGGCGAGATAGCACACCACCACCTCTGGCGAGCGCTGCAGCACCTTGGCCGCCAGCGCATCGAAGTGCTCCGGCACGCGGGCGTCGGCCTGCACATAGCTGATGCGCGCAAGGAAGGTGGCCCAGGCTTCGGGCGGCGCATGCTCAAGACCCGGCCGCACGCTCTGCTCCAGCGAGCCGACGTAGTCTTCGGTGGAAAGGGGATGGCTGCCGGTGGCAAGAATGCGGGCGTTGGGATGAAGCAAACCCGCGCGGTGTGCATCGAACAGCGCCGGCAGCAGCTTGCGCCGCGCCAGGTCCCCGGTGCCGCCGAACAGCACCATGTCGAAATCGGGCATGCTCACCCTGTACTCCTTGTCTTGGCCAACGTGGGGGCGGCGCAAGAGCCCGGCGGGGCCTGCGGGGTTCCAGGAACACCAGCGCGCGTCACTTTACTGAGTGCCGCGGTGCGCCGCATAAGTTCCGGCCAGTTTAGTTGAGTCGCTGCCGCTTGGCGAGGCGAGGATCGCTCGGCGCCACCCGGCGCGCAGCCCGCGATTCGCCGCCTGCGCGCGCTAGCCGGCCAGCAGATCCACCCACAGGCCGCGCGCCTGGAGCTGGTAGGCGCGCGTGGCCTCGATCAGGGCGCGGCGGGGCGCCGGGTCCATGATGGCCTCGGGCAGCAGCGGATCGCGCACGATGGCGCGGATGATGGCACGCCCCACCAGCATGGTTTCGCGCGCGCCGGCATCCGGCGCCATGCGCGCCAGCTTGGCCCGGCTGCGCTCAAGTTGCGCCAGCGCGCGGCGGTACGCGGATTGCAGCGCCGGCACGTCCCACAGCTGGGGCATGCGCGCGGCGGCATCAGCATCGAACTCGCGGCCCACGAATAGCAGGCCGGCGCTGGCCATCCCGAGCCGGGACAGCGCGGCGCGCATGGCCGGGGCGCCGCCCGCGAGATTGTCCGGGCGCACGTTGATGCCGGCGGCCAGCACCCGAAAACCGGACAACGACAGCGCGCGCGCATGGTGGCGCCAGGCGGTCTTCTCGCTGCGCGCCACGGCGGCATCCTGCACCACCAGCCAGTCGCCGGCCCAGTGCCCCAGCCGGCTCTCCTTTTCAAACCAGTGCTCGACCTCGTCGTAGACCGGGTTGCCTTCCGGCAACACCGCGTAGCAGCCGCGCTCCGTCTTGACGATGCGGCCCTGGCGCTGCAGGCGCGTCAGCGCCACCCGCACGCTGGGCGTGCCGATGCCCATCACCTCGGCGCCGCGCGCCAGCGCCTGCACCGGCAGGGTACGCTCCGGGTGGCCGTAGAGCAGGTCCAGGACCAGGTCGGTCGCCGAGGGCTCGCGGATTTCTATTTCATGCATGGGTCGAAAGCGGGAGCAACGTGGGCGGTACAGGATGCCGCGAAGGGTAAACCAGAAATATTTCTTTTCTTGGCATAAATATATCATTCGACGAAATATTTATGCATGTGGAAAAACACCTAGAAAGTACCTGAAAGTACCCGATTCACCCTTGCCAGGCGCAGGCACCGAGGATGAGAGCATGGATAGTAAGCCCAGTCAGCCCAACCATTATGTCAGGACCGAAACGTCCGGCCCGGTCCTCACCATCATTCTGGACCGCGCCGACAAGCGCAACGCCGTGGACGGCCCGATGGCGCTGGCGCTACGCGAGGCATTCACCCGGTTCGAATCCGACCCGGCGCTGCGCGTGGCCGTGCTGTGGGGCGCGGGCGGCCATTTCTGCGGCGGCGCCGACCTGTCGGCGGTAGGCGACCCGGCGCGCCGTCACGAACTGGATCCGCAAGGCGGTGGCGCGGGCCCGATGGGCCCGAGCCGGATGGCGCTGTCCAAGCCGCTGGTGGCCGCGGTCAGCGGCTATGCGGTAGCGGGCGGGCTGGAACTGGCGCTGCTGGCGGACCTGCGCGTGGCGGAGCGCGATGCGGTTTTCGGCGTGTTCTGCCGGCGCTGGGGCGTACCGCTGATCGACGGCGGCACGGTGCGCTTGCCGCGCATCGTTGGCATGGGCCGCGCGCTTGACATGATCCTGACCGGCCGCCCGGTGTCCGCCGAGGAAGCGCTCGCCATGGGGCTGGCCAACCGCGTGGTCGAGCCCGGCCAGGCCCGCGCCGCGGCCGAGGCGCTGGCGCATGAGCTGGCCGCCTTCCCACAGCGCTGCATGCTGGCGGACCGGGCCTCCGCCTACGGGCAATGGGACCTGCCGCTGGCCGACGCACTGCGGGCCGAAGGCGCCAACGGCACGCCGATCGTGTTCGAGGAGGGCATTCCGGGCGCCGCCCGCTTTGTCGGGGGTGCCGGCCGGCACGGCAATTTCTCCGGCTAGGCAAGTATCGGGAACGAGGCAAACACGCCCCAGCTCAACTAAGCGTACCCGTTTCTGCGTAGCCGAACCGGGACGCAATGGCCACGGAATCACCTCCGTACCGCCAGCGCCGAACTCAGCCCACCATGCATGGCCGGCCCGGCGGCCATGGAGCGGCTGGTGGCAGGCGAAAGCGTCACTACCGTGGCGTTCGGCCTGGGCTACGCCAGCGTCAGCAGCTTCATTGCCCTGTTCCGCCGTTACACCGGCGCCACGCCGCGGGCCTGCCTGGCGCGGGGCAAGTGCTGAGATAGGACAGGCGCGAGGGGCCCCTCGCGGGTGCAGCAAGCGCCAACCTACCCGCTCTTGTATGCTACGGCTATTGCCGCCGAAGAAGCCTGACCGCGCCATGAGCCACAAATCCCGCAGCCTCCTGCAGTCGATCTTCAGTCACCCGCTCAGCAACAACATCCACTGGCGCGAGGTGGAGTCGCTGCTGCAGCAACTCGGCGCGAAGGTAGAGCCGATCCAGGGCGCCCGCTTCAGGGTGGTGCTCAACGAGTATGAGTTCTACCTTCATCACCCGCACCATGGCAATGTCTGCGCCAAGCAGGAGATCAAGCACCTGCGCGATTGCCTGGTTGCCGCCGGCGTCAGCCCGCCCGACGGCGACGACAAGCCGAAGTGACCCGGCGCTTGCCCGGGCAGGCCCCGCGGCGAACCCCGGCACGGCCATCCTCATCGGCCGCCAGGGCCAACCATTGCCCCAGCTCATCCATTCCCATTCCCATTTCTACGGATTTCCATGACCAATCTTTCCGCCTTCCTCGTCACCAATAAATGGCCCGCCTTGCGCCCGGAGCGGATCCAGCTCTATTCGCTGCCCACGCCCAATGGCGTCAAGATCTCGATCATGCTCGAGGAAACCGGCCTGCCGTACGAACCGCACCTGGTGCGCTTCGACACCAATGACCAGTACACGCCGGAGTTCCTGTCGATCAGCCCCAACAACAAGATTCCCGCCATCCTCGACCCGAACGGCCCCGGCGACCAGCCGCTGGCCCTGTTCGAGTCCGGCGCGATCCTGCTCTACCTCGCCGACAAGAGCGGCAAGTTCATCCCGCAAGATCCCGCCGGCCGCTACGAGACCATCCAGTGGCTGATGTTCCAGATGGGCGGCATCGGGCCGATGTTCGGGCAACTGGGATTCTTCAACAAGTTCGCCGGCAAGGAATACGAGGACAAGCGCCCGCGCGACCGCTATGTCGCGGAAGCCAAGCGCCTGCTGGCCGTGCTCAACGGCCGCCTCGCGGACCGCGCCTGGATCATGGGCGACACCTACACCATTGCCGACATCGCGACCTTCCCCTGGGTGCGCAACCTGATCGGGTTCTACGAGGCCGGCGAGCTGGTCGGCATCCAGGACTTCCCCCACGTCACGCGCGCGCTCGAGGCCTTCCTGGCGCGTCCCGCGGTGGCCAAGGGCCTGGATATACCGAAGCGCGTTTAAACCAACCCGGAGCCACACCAGTGCCGCTGATTCAGTTTGACGACCTTGCCGCCGCGCTGCCCAGCGCATGGAAGTCCACCGTCGTGGGCCAGGTCGGCCCCGCCCGCATCAAGGTCCTGCGCATGGATGAACAAGCGTATGAAGCGGAGACGCACGACTACAACGAAGGCCTGCTCGTGGTGAGCGGACGGCTCATATTGCAAGTGCAAGGCGAAGCCGGCACCGTTGTCGTCGAGCCGGGGCAGATGTACCTCGCCCTTGCCGGCATCCCCCACGCCGTGCTGCCCGGCAGCCACGGCACGCTGGTGATCGTCGACGTCTGAGCGGGCCTGTGCGCGCCGGCGGATGATGCCTCGCCGGTCGCCAAGGGGCGGGCGCCCACGCGGCGCCCGCCCGATTGCAACTGCCGTCAGACTCAGCCAGCCATCTCCACCAACGCCGTGGCCGGTGCCGCGGCATAGTGATCGAACTGCATGCCAAAGCTGGCGCGGCCCGAGGTCAGCGCGCGCAGGCTGCCGATGTAGCCGAACATGCTGGCCAGCGGCACATGCGCCTCCACCACCATGGTGTTGCCGCCACCGCGTTGCGATTGCCCGCGCACCGTGCCCCGGCGCCGGTGGATATCGCCGATGACATCGCCCACATGATCGGCGGGTGTCACCACTTCCACGCTCATCACCGGTTCCAGCACCACGGGCGCAGCCTGCCGCGCGGCTTCACGGAAGGCGCACGCGGCCGCGGTCTCGAAGGCCAGGGCCGAGGAGTCGCGCTCGTGATAGCTGCCGTCCAGCAAGATGGCCTGGACATCCACCACCGGGTAGCCGGCGAGCACGCCCTGCGCGGCCGCGCGCCGGATGCCGGCCTCCACCGCCGGCACGAACTCGCGCGGCACCGCGCCACCGCTGATGCGGCTCTCGAACCGGACGCCCTCGCCACGCGCCAGCGGCTCGAAGCGCAGCACCACTTCCGCGTACTGTCCCGGGCCACCGCTTTGCTTGCGATGCAGGTAGCGCGCATCGGCGGCACGGGTCAGCGTTTCGCGATACGCCACCTGCGGGCGGCCTACCGTGACCTCCACCTGAAAGCGCGTGCGCAGCTTCTCCAGCGTGACCTCCAGCTGCAGCTCGCCCATGCCGGACAGCAACGTCTGCCCGCTCTCCGGATCCTGACGCAGGCGCAGGCTCGGATCTTCCTGCACCAGCACTTGCAGGCCGCGCGACAAGCCGGCCTGGTCGGACTGGCTCTTCGGCTCGATGGCCACGTCGATCACCGGCTCGGGCGTGTCGATCGTCTCCAGCACCATGGGGTGCGCGGGATCGGTCAGCGTGTCGCCGGTGATGGTGGCCTTGAGGCCCGCTATCGCCACGATGTCGCCGGCCACGGCAACCTCCAGTTCCTGCTTGCGGTCCGCATGCATCTCGTACAGCCTTGCCACCCGCTCGCGCTTGCCACTGCCCGCGTTGAGCACGGTGTCGCCGGCCGCGAGCCGCCCGCGATACACCCGCAAGAACGTCAGCGTGCCGTGCGCATCGTGCACGACCTTGAAGGCGAGCGCCACCAGCGGCTGGTCCGCGTCCGCGCTCACGGCATGACGGCCCGCTTCGCCGGGTGCCGGCAGGTACGCTGTCACCGCATCGAGCAAAGGCTCCACGCCCTTGTTCTTGAAGGCGGAACCCGCCAGCACGGGCACCACGGCTGCGCTGATGGTCGCGCGCCGGATGGCTGCGCGCAGGGCGTGCGCGGCCGGCTCGCGGCCCGCCAGGTAGTCTTCCAGCAAGGCATCGTCCTGCTCGGCCAGCGTTTCCAGCAAACGCTGGCGCCAAGCCGCGGCCTGCTCCGCCAGCGCCTGCGGCACGGCATCGGTCACGTAGCCCGTGCCGCCCGCGCCGCCTTGCCATAGCAGGGCCTGCATGGTGACGAGGTCGACCACGCCGTGGAAATCGCCCTCGCTGCCGATCGGCAACTGCAGCACGAGCGGCACCACGCCAAGGCGTTCCTCGATCATGCCGGCCACGCGCAGGAAATCCGCGCCGGTGCGGTCCAGCTTGTTGATGAAGGCCAGGCGCGGCACGCGGTAGTGGTCCGCCAGGCGCCAGTTGGTCTCCGTCTGCGGCTCCACGCCGGCCACGCCGTCGAACACCACCACGGCGCCGTCGAGCACGCGCAGCGAGCGGTTCACCTCGATGTTGAAATCGATGTGGCCCGGGGTGTCGATCAGGTTGATCTGGTGCCCGCGCCAGAACACGGTGGTGGCCGCGCTGTTGATGGTGATGCCGCGCGCCTGCTCCTGTGGATCGAAATCCATGGTGGCGGCGCCGTCATGCACCTCGCCCAGCCGGTGGCTGGCGCCGGTGTAGAACAGGATGCGTTCGGACGTGGTGGTCTTGCCCGCGTCCACGTGGGCAATGATGCCGATGTTCCTGAGTTTCCTGCTTTCCTTCCTGCTTTCGTTTCTGCTTTCCATGATGGGCTGCCTGAATGCAAACACCCTGGCGGGTGCGTGCCTGCCAGGGTGTTTTTGGTCCCTGGGAGGCGATCTGCGAGGCCTCCCGGACTGCATGTGCAGCCAGGAGGCTATGGGATCGCTTGCGAGGCGGCGCCGGCATGCCGCATGCGGCACGCAATGGTCTCGGTGACTACGCCAGACGACGCCGTTACCGCACCAAGGGACGAGCGCAAGCCCCCGTTCCCTTGGCCGGTTTGAATCGTGGCAATCAACTTGTCGTAGGTACGCATGGCGTGTCAGATGGTGGCGAAACAAAAAAACAAAACCCCGGCGGGCCTGCGGGCCGTCCGGGGTTGGCGATGATCGGTTTCGTCGTTCCCGGAACTGGCCTTGCAGCCTTCCGGGCGGGACGCTCGGAAGACTAGACGTGAATAGCCAGCAGCACGCGTTCACCGTAAGGTGCCGCGGCAAACGCTGCGATGGCGGTGCGTTGCGCTGCTTGCTTCATGTCGTTTGAACTCCAGAGAATGGGGCGGAGTCTAGCACTTGTGGAGAAAACGTGCAGCGGCTCATACTGGCGCCAACCGCGCGCCAACCCCGCGCCAACCGTGCACCCCTCCCCAAAGTGCACTAGGCTGAAAAAGCACCCACGCAGGAGATCCCCATGCCAAGCCACCCAGTCCTGGAACGGGTCACCGCCCGCATCATCGCGCGCAGCGCCGCCACCCGCCAGACCTACATGGACCGCACCCGCGCCATGGCGGGACAGAAGGTGGAGCGCGCGCAGCTCTCGTGTACCAACCTGGCGCACGCCGTGGCGGCCATGCCCGAGCAGGCCAAGATCCGCCTGAAGGCGCAGGAGCGCCCCAACCTCGCCATCGTCTCCTCCTACAACGACATGCTGTCGGCGCACCAGCCCCTGGCGGAGTATCCGCAATGGCTCAAGGAAGCCGCGCTGGAGGCGGGCGGCACCGCGCAATTCGCCGGCGGCACGCCCGCCATGTGCGATGGCGTGACGCAAGGCCAGGACGGCATGGATCTCTCGCTGTTCTCGCGCGACGTGATCGCGCTATCCACCGCGGTGGCGCTATCGCACCAGATGTTCGACGGCGCGCTGTACCTCGGCGTGTGCGACAAGATCGTGCCGGGGCTGGTGATGGGCGCGCTGTCGTTCGGCCACCTGCCCGCCATCTTCGTGCCGGGCGGCCCCATGACCACCGGCATCGGCAACGAGGAAAAGGCGCGCGTGCGCCAGCGCTACGCCGAGGGCAAGCTCAGCCGCGCGGAGTTGCTGGAGGCGGAGAGCAAGTCCTACCACGGCCCCGGCACCTGCACCTTCTACGGCACCGCCAACTCCAACCAGATGCTGATGGAGATCATGGGCCTGCACCTGCCCGGCACCGCCTTCGTCAATCCCAACACGCCGCTGCGCGAAGCCCTCACGCGCGAATCCGCGCGCCAGGCGCTGCGCCTTGTGCATGGCGGCGATCGCTATACGCCGGTGGCGGACGTGCTCGACGAGCGCGCCTTCGTCAATGGCATCGTCGGCCTGCTGGCCACCGGCGGCTCCACCAACCATACGCTGCACCTGGTGGCGATGGCGCGCACCGCGGGCATCGTGCTGGGCTGGGACGATTTTGCCGAGCTATCGGAAGTGGTACCGCTGCTGGCGCGCGTGTATCCGAACGGCAGCGCGGATGTGAACCAGTTCCAGGCCGCCGGCGGACTCGGACTGGTGATTCGCGGCTTGCTGCAGCTTGGCCTGCTGCACGATGACGTGACCACCGTGGTCGGCAAGGGCCTGGCCGACTACACGCGCGAGCCGGTGCTGCGCGATGGCAAGCTCACCTGGATCGACGGGCCCGAAGCGCCGCTGGACGACAGCATCGTGCGCGCCGCCGGCCAGCCTTTCGCGCCGGAAGGCGGCATCAAGCTGCTTGACGGCAATATCGGCCGCGCCGTGCTGAAGATCTCGGCGGTCAAGCCCGAGCACCACATCGTGCAAGCCCCGGCGATGGTGTTCCACTCGCAAGACGCGCTGATCGAAGCGTTCAAGCGCGGCGAGCTGGAGCGTGACTTTGTCGCGGTGCTGCCATGGCAAGGGCCGGCCGCCTGCGGCATGCCGGAGCTGCACAAGCTCACGCCCACGCTGACCGTGCTGCAGGACCGCGGCTTCCACGTGGCGCTGGTGACAGACGGACGCATGTCCGGCGCGTCGGGCAAGGTGCCGGCCGCCATCCATGTGTGCCCTGAGGCATTGAGCGGCGGCGGCATCGCCCGCGTGCGCGAGGGCGACCCGATGCGCGTGGACGCGCATGCGGGCGTGCTCACGGTGCTGGTGCCCGAAGCGGAATGGGCCGCGCGCTCGGTGACGCCACCCGATCTGTCCGCCAACCGGCATGGCGTGGGACGCGACCTGTTTGCCAATTTCCGCCGCCACGTCAGCACGGCGGAGGCCGGGGCGTGCTCGCTGTTTGCCGAGGAGGGCTGACGGGAGATGGCTTGTGCGCGGCTTAGAAGCTATGGCTGATGCCGGCACCGAAGCCGGTGCCGCCACCTGCGTAGCGGCTGTGGCGGTACGACACCGCGCCGTACAGCGTGGTGCGCTTCGATAACGCGTAGTCCACCCCGCTGGTGACGTAGCCGGTCGCGCCCGCCGTGCCATAGCCCTGGAAATCGCGCGCGCCCGAGAGCTTCAGCGTATAGGCGCCCACGCGCCAGTTGACGCCAAGCGTGGCGGCGCTGCGCCTGGCGCTGGCGTCGCCGAGCAAGGCCTGGCTCGCGGCGCTTAGATGGGTCTGGCTGTACGAGGCCATTAGCCGCACCTTGGTGAACGCGTAGGCCAGCCCCGCGAACCACGTGTTGTCATAAGCCGAATTGCGCTCCGCCGTCAGCATGGCCGACCAGGGCCCGGCATCGTAGTTGAGCGAGGCCGCCAGCGGCCGCGTGCGGTCCTGGTTGCCGGCGGCGTCCGGCGTTTCGTTCTTCTCCACGCCGGCGGATACGTGCACGTGCATCCCGCCCCATTTCGGCGAGTCGTAGAACACGCCGTTGTTCAGGCGCGAGTATTCGCCCGCGGGGCCATTGTGATACGGATCGGTGCGATAGGACGGGTGATACACGTACCACGCCACGGAACTCACGCGGTTGAAATTGTCCCAGCTGTCGTACTGCCAGTCGTATTGCCACATCGGCGTCAGCGCACGGCCAACGCGCAGGTCGCCGTAGGGCGACCTGATTCCAACGGTGGATTCGCCCTGGAAATACGGCGTGGCGCCGCTGGCTTCGAGCCGGCCATTGCCCATGTCGAAGCGCGTTTGCAGGTTCAGGGTGGCGGCCCAGCCGGGGGCCAGGGTTTCGCTGCCGCGCAGGCCGATGAAGCTGCGCTGCATGGTGCCGAGCTGAATGGGCTGGCCGGGCGCGGGACGAAAGATGCCGACGTCGGCAAACCCGTACAGCGTTAGGCTGCCCTGCGCGTTGGCCATCGGCGCGGCAGGAGCGAGCACGGCGGCGCAGGCCAGTGCGGGCAGACACCGCGCGAGCCTCGCGCGCGATGCACAAGGGAAGATGCCTTGATTGGCGGGAGAGACTTTGCGCAAGCTGAGGGGCTTCCGTGCGATGGGGTTCAGTTCGAGCTTGTGTGCAGACAGCAAATCCAATTCCAGAGATTGAAGGCATGCCGTGTTGCGCCGCGTGGCGCAACGAAACGCGGATACCGGTGAAGAACCCAAAGGGCAGAGAGAAATAGAAAAGCAACGGCGGCGCAAGCGCTCGCCACCAAACGAGATCGCCACCGGGGTGCTTGCGCACCGCGGCGGCGGTATCCGAAGAGGTTGGTTCGTCAGCTCAGGCGATGCGCGGGACTCGGCGCTGCGGGCGCGGCCGCTTGCACGTCCTCGGACACGCGCCACTCCTGCACCGGCACGGCGATGGCGCAGCCGGCGGCTTCGAGCACCTGCTTGATGCGGTGGTAGAAAGCAAAGCGCACGTTCCAGTAATCCCCGGCGGCAACCCAGCAGCGCACGTTGAGCGTCACGCCCTGCGCGGCGTAATTGACCACCATCGCCTCGGAGGCCGGGTCCGCCAGGACGCGGCCCTCGGCCGCGAGCATGGCGCGCAACGCATCGAGTGCGGCCTGGATGTCGGCACCGAAGGTGACCGTGACTTCAATGTCGAGCCGGCGGGTGGGATTCTCGCTGTAGTTGGTGATGGCGCTGCCCCAGATCTTGCCGTTGGGCACGCGCAGGCAAACCCCGTCGAAGGTGGTCAGCTCGGTCATGAACAAGCCCGTCTCGCGGACAGTGCCGGCCACGCCCTGCGCATCGATGTACTGGCCCACGCGAAACGGCCGCAGCAGCACCAGCATGATGCCCGCGGCAATGTTCTGCAGCGTGCCCTGCAACGCCAGGCCGATGGCCAGGCCGGCGGCGCCGAGCATGGCGATGATGCTGGCGGTCTGCACGCCGAATTGCGACAGCACCAGCACCACCGTGATCACGCGCACGATCCACTGCGTGGCGCTGGCCAGCATCGGGCGCAAGGTGGCATCCACGCTCGGGCGGTCAAACGCGCGCAGCACGGCGGCACGGGCGCGCCCGGAGAGCCACCAGCCCAGGATCAGGATCAGCATGGCGGCGATGCAGTTCAGGCCTTGCTGCACCACCAGTTGCAGCAAGTACGCCCAGGCTGCCTCCAGCTTGTGGGGCTCGATGAAGTTCAGGTTCATGGATTCGACTCCGGCGATCAATGTGGAAAGGCGAGACATGCTTGGCTCAGGATGCATCGTCGTCGCGGCAGCGGTGCACCGGTTCCCCGGCATCCGGCAGCGGCGTTTCGCTGCGCGCCAGTTGGCCCGGATCGAGCTGGTGCGAGAAGCCGGCGACCGAGCGCATGCGGCGCTGGCGGTCCTCCGGCAAGGTAGGCACGCTCTGAATATAGACGGTGAGCCATTGCGCAAGGCGCACCAGCACGGACAAGCGCGCGCGCTCGTAGCCATGCGAGGCGTCGGCGCCGAAACAAAGCAACGCGGTACGCACATCGTGCCCGGCGCTCGCCGCCGCGCCCGCATCGGCACGATGGAAGCGGAACATATCCCGATGGCTGGGAATGCCGTGCTTGTCGCACAGGCGCGGCGAGCGCGGCGGTGACGAAATCGCCCACCTGTATACCGATTTGCGCAGCGCCTGCGGCGTGGTCTTGAGGTAAAGCGGGTCGATCTTCAATGTCTGCATGCGGGCGGGTTCATGGTTCGGTTCGAAAGATTTAAGGAAGAGGTTGGTACGCTATTGATCATGAAGAGGTTGGTACGCACGAGCGTGGCATCGGGCCATGAAGCGCTCGGCGGCCGGCTGGGGTTCGTGGTTGGCCACGCCGGGTCGCTCGTTGGCTTCGATCATCACGTGCGCCGGTGATCGTGCGCCGGCACCAGAAAATCCAGCGCCACCACCGGGATGCGCAGTGCGCGCGCAACGGTGACGGCGGCCTCGCCACCCACGGCTTCGAGGCCGATGGCGTAGGCACGCAGGTCGGGCGTACCCGTTTCTGCGAGCAATCCGGTGATCGGACTGGTGTCCATCCCGCCCGACAACAGCACGCTCATCGGCACGTCGGCCACGGTGCGGCGATGGTCGAACGCGCGCGCGCCCAGACCGACCAGGCCCTCTGCGCCGGGGCCGCGCCTGGCCCGGTCGCGGGTCATGTCGCTGACGGCGTGCAGGTCGGCCATGACCTGATCAGAGCGTCGTTCTCCAGCAATGCCGCACATGTTTGTGTCGCTCTCCTGTCACTGGCGGTGCCCGGACTACCAAAGCCGGCGATGACCGGACTTGATGTCAGACGATTGCCTGCATTTGATTGAAATTGAGGATACTTTCAGGACAAATGACAGGGGAATTGGTTTCCCCCGGATGCTCGGGAACCGCCGGGCGAATCGGCGCCAGCCCTGCGTGGGTAAGGGCTGGCCCCGATTGAAAAAAATTTCGCCGGAGTGGGCTTGGGCGTACTTTCTATGTGGGGGAAATCGTGCGGCACCGCTGCGCGGGAGCACGCAGAATTGGGTACGCTTTGGTGCGGAGGAAGGCGCGGAGGAAGAACGGGCGCAGCACCCGGCCGGTGCTGGGACCGGCCGGTTTGAACCTTATTTCAAGCTGTGACGGGGTGATTGTGCAAGCGGTCGCGCGAGGCTAGCGAGGGGAACAGGCGCATCCACACCACCACCACCACCAACGTGCCGATGCCGCCAAGCAGCACCGCGCCAACCGGCCCGAACAGGGCAGCCGTCACGCCGGACTCGAACTCGCCAAGCTGGTTGGACGCGCCGATAAAGACCGAATTGACCGCGCCCACGCGCCCGCGCATATCGTCGGGCGTATCGAGCTGGACCAGCGTGGAGCGCACCACCACGCTGATCATGTCGGAGGCGCCAAGCATGACCAGGGCCGCCATCGACAGCGGCAGCCAGTGCGAGATGCCGAACACCATCGTCGCCACGCCGAAGACGGCCACGGCGCCGAACATCACGCGGCCCACGCGGCGGTTCATCGGATGGTGGGCGAGCCACAGCGCGGTCGCCAGCGCGCCGATGGCGGGCGACGAGCGCAGCAGGCCCAGGCCCCAGGGGCCGGTATGCAGGATGTCGCGCGCATAGATGGGCAGCAGCGCGGTGGCGCCGCCTAGCAGCACGGCAAAGAGATCCAGCGAAATCGCGCCAAGCAGCACCGGCCGGCCGCGGATATACGAAAACCCCGCGAACAGCGTGGCGATGCTGACCGGCGTGGTCAGCCGCTGCGCGGCCTGGCGCAGCTTGAGCGCGGTGACCAGGCAAGCGGCCACGGCGAACAGCGTGGCGCTGATGGCATAGACCACGCCCGGGCCAGCCACGTAGGCGAAACCGCCCAGCGCGGGGCCGATGATGATGGCCGTCTGCGTGGCGGAGCTGGACAGCGCGACCGCGCGCGGAAACATGCGTGGCGTGACCACGCTGGGCAGCAGCGCTTGCAGGGTCGGCGTTTCAAAGGCACGGGTGGCGCCGATCAGGGCCACGAACACGAAGATGTGATCGCGCGTGATCCAGCCCGACAAGCTCGCCACCGCCATCGACACCGCGATCAGCGCTTCCAGCGTCTGGCAGGTGCGCACGATCAGGCGCCGGTCGAAGCGATCGGCCACATGGCCGGACATCAGCAGCAGCATCACCGAGGGCAGGAACTGCACCAGCCCCACCATGCCAAGCATGAACGGGTCGCGGGTGAGATCGTAGATCTGCCAGCCTACCGCCACAGTAAAGATCTGGTAGCCGATGGTGGTGCACAGGCGGGCAAACCAGAACAGCCGAAATGAAGGGTCGCGAAAGACTGAGTCCGGCTCGGGGGCCGGAACGGAAGCAGGGGTCGGCATGGATGGCGGAGATGACAGGACGGGCGGCGGGGCAAAGCTGGCACGAATTCTATCCGAGTCGCGGCGTGCATGCAGGCGTATGCATCACCTCCCGCCCCTTTCATGTATCAACAATGATGCATTGTGGCAACGGGGAAGACACATACAGTGGAATCGAGAATGATTCGTATTTATAATACGAGCCCTCGATGCGGCGGATGCACGGATCCCCGCCAGCGCTTCCCAGGAATTCCATTTTGCAGCCCACTTTCAAGCTCTCCAGCGCCGCCATCGGCGCTGCCCTGCTTTGCCTGACCCTGTGCGTGCATGCGGCCGCGCCGGCAACCGCCCCTGACGCGGCAACCCCAGGTGCTTTCAGCGCCGAAAGCACCCTCAATGCCGTCACGGTGGTCGGCAACTGGCTGGAGAGCCCGAACGAGGCCAAGGTGCTGGAGCACCCCGGGGCGCGGACCATCGTCGACCGCGAGACCATGGTGGAAAGCGGCGCGAGCAATGTGCGCGATGTGCTGCGCCGGGTACCTGGCGTGCAGGTCCAGGACAGCAACGGCACCGGTGGCAGCGACATTTCGCTGAACGTGGGCGTGCGCGGGCTGGCCTCGCGCCTGTCGCCGCGCTCCACCATCCTGCTCGATGGCGTGCCGCTGGCCGTTGCGCCCTACGGCCAGCCGCAGTTATCGATGGCCCCGGTGTCGCTGGGCAACCTGGAGGCGGTCGACGTGGTGCGCGGCGCGGGCTCGGTGCGCTATGGCCCGCAGAACGTGGGTGGGATCATCAACTTCGTCACGCGGCCGATTCCCAAGACCTTCGCCGCAAGCGCCTCGGTGGAGTCCGACATCTACAGCCATGGCGGCGGCGTGAAGACCATCCCGAGCGCCTTCATCGGCGGCACCAACGCGCAGGGGCTGGGCGGCGCGCTGCTGTACTCGGGCGTGCACGGCAACGGCTACCGGGCCAGCAACGACCACGTCAACATCGACGACCTGATGCTCAAGGGCGCTTACCGCATCACGCCGGCAGACGAGCTCACCGGCAGCCTGCACTACTACGATGCCACCGCCGGCATGCCCGGCGGCCTGACCTCGGCGCAGTACGCGGCAGACCCGTTCCAGTCGGTGCGCCCCTTCGACAACTTCAGCGGACGCCGCAAGGACATCACGCTCAAGTACGCGCACAACGACAACAACCGCAAGTTCGAGGTGCTGACCTACTACACCGAGAGCTTCCGCGGCAGCAATATCGAAAGCGAATCCGGCAACCAGCGCCGCCTGGTCTCGTACCCGCGCAACTATCACACCTTCGCAATCGAGCCGCGCTATTCGCAGCTGTTCCGGGGCGAGAACGTAAGCCACGAAGTGGGCGTGGGCTATCGCTTCCTGCGCGAGGCCAGCGACGAGCAAGCCTCGCGCACGGCCTTCTATCGCCCGGGCGCCGGCTTTGACGCACCCAACGCGCCGTCCACGCTGTACCAGTCACGCACCGGCGGCACCACCGCCAACGCGGTGTATATCGACGACACCATCAACGTGGGCAACTGGACCATCACCCCGGGCGTGCGCTACGAGATGATCCGCTCCCATGTGACGGACAACCTCTCCAGGCTGCGCAACGACGTGAAGTCCGAGGAGCCGCTGCCCTCGCTGGCGGTGATGTACCACGTGACCGACCAGTGGAAGCTGTTCGCCAACGCTGGCGTGTCCTTTGGCCCGCTGCAGTATTTCCAGATCGCGCAGACCACCAACGGCCTGGCCCCGGAAAAGGCCAAGACCTATGAGATCGGCACGCACTTCGACAGCGTCAATGGCTGGGGCGGCGAGCTGACCCTGTTCAACATCGACTTCGATGACGAGCTGCAACTGCGCGGCGGCACCAGCGGCAGCCCGGACGCGTGGACCAACCTTGGTGCGACCACGCACCGCGGGGTCGAATCCTCGCTGCGCTACGACTTCGCCAAGCTGACGCCGACACTCGCCGGACTCTCGGCTTACGCTACCTACACCTTCACCGACGCCACCTATAGCCAGGGCAACTTCGCCGGCCGCGACCTGCCGTTCTATTCGCGCCACGTGGCCACGCTAGGCATGCGCTACCAGCGCAACCGCTGGATGCTGAACGTGGACGCCTTCGCGCAATCGAAGCAGCGCTCGCCGGGCGACCCGGCAGTCGCCAATGCGCAATACCAGACCGCGCAAAGCGCCAACGGCGCGCTGGGCGATATCCCCGGCTATGCATTGATGAACCTGCGCCTGGGCTATGACTTCGGCAAGGCGGCGCAGAACCTGAAGATCGCGGTGGGCGTGAAGAACCTGTTCGACCGCCGCTACTTCACCCGCTCCACCGACAACAACGCGGGCAAGTACGTGGGCATGCCGCGCACGTTCTACGTCCAGGCTTCGCTGGCCTACTAAGCGACTAAGGCAACGAAGGCGATCAAGGCGACTATCGAGGCGACAGCGCCGCACGCAGGCACTGCGCCAGCGCCGCGGCGGCTGGCGCGGCGTCGCGGCGCGACAGCAGCAGCACGCGCGTATCACAGCGACTATCACAGCGACTATCGCCGCCGGCATCGGCCAGCGGCACGCAGCGCACGCCCGGCGGTGCCAGGCGACTGAGCGAAGCCGGCACCAAGGCTACGCCAAACCCTGCCTCCACCAGCGCCAGCTGCGACAGCTTGCGCGAGATCGCCGCCGCCGAGCGCGGATAGAAGCCACGCTCCAGGCAGCACTGCGCCACGCGATGGCTCAGGCCGCCCCGATCCGGATGCGGCAGCGACACGAAGGGTTCTTCCCGCAACCTCTCCAACGCCACGCTTTGCTCATGCGCGAGCGGATGTGCGCTGCATACCGCCAGCATCAGGCGCTCTTCATAGAGCGGGTCCACCTCGACGCCGGGGAGCCGGCGCAGCAGCGGCTCGCGCGCCAGGCCCAGGTCGGCGCGGCCCTCCTCGATCTCCATCGCCTGCTGTTCGCTGGAGGCCTGCGAGATCTCGAAACGTATCCCCGGGTGCGTCGCCTGGTACTCGCGCAGCACCGCCGTGCATGCCGGCGTCAGCGGCACCGAGCTGGAATGCAGCAGGCGCACCGTGCCCTGCTCGCCGCGCTCAACCTGACGCGCCTGCGCCGAGGCCTCGGTCAGCTCGGCCAGGATGCGGCGTGCCGCCTCCAGGAAAGCGCGGCCGGCCGGCGTGGTCTCCACATGGCGCGGCTTGCGCACCAGCAATACCACCTGCAGCATGCCCTCCATCTCCTTGATCTGCCGGCTCAGCGCCGACTGCGCAATAAAGAGCCGCTCCGCGGCCAGGCTGAAGCTGCCGGCATCGACAATTTCAACGAAGTAGCGCAACTGCTTGAGGGACGGACTCATTGAATGGGCGGGCTCATGGGACGGACGGGCTGACATCGGCCTGGGTCGTGCGCGCAAGTGTGCCATGGCGCGCGCGCCGCGCCCAGCGCGCTGCCATGCCGCTTTGCGATGGATCGCGGGGCGCTTTGATATTGGTCCGAGCACGCACGCGTCCCTATGCTGTGGGGCACGCAACCCTGATGCCAATGCCCGTGGACCTGACCGCCCTGCTGCCCGACGTTTCCCTGCCTGCCTACCTCGCCATGTGCATGGCCATCGCCGGCGCCTATGTGATCTTCGGCATGGCGGGCTTCGGCACCGCGCTGGTGGCCGGGCCCCTGCTGGCCTACCTGATGCCGGTGCGCCAGATCGTGCCGCTGCTGGCGCTGATGGACTGCACGGCCGCAGCCTTTGCCCTGCTGCGCGATGGCCGCGCCGCCGACCGCGCCGAGCTTGGGCGGCTGCTGCCCTGCATGCTGGCCGGCAGCCTGGTGGGTGCCGCACTGCTGCTCAAGCTGCAGTCGGACCTGTTGCCGCTGCTGCTTGGCGTGTTCGCCATGGGGTATGCGATCTGGTCGCTTGCCGGCAAGCGGCCCACCGGCTTCACGCCACGCGCGGCGCTGCCCTTTGGCTTGGGCGGCGGCGTGTGCTCGGCCATGTTCGGCAGCGGCGGCTTTCTCTATGCGATCTACCTGTCGGGCCGGCTGGGCAAGGACGCCATGCGCATGACGCAGTCCACGCTGATCGGCGTGAGTACGCTGACGCGGCTGGTGCTATTTGCCCTGGCGGGAGTCTATGCGGGTGCGGCCATCATCAAGCTGGCGCTGCTGCTGGCGCCGGCGATGGCGCTGGGCCTGTGGGCCGGGCGCAGGATCACGCTGCGCTTGTCGCGCGAGCAGTTCCTGCGCATGGTCAATGCGGTGGTGCTGTGCTCCGGTGGCACGCTGATCCTGCACTACCTCATGCGCCTGGATTAGACGCGCCGCCCGAGCGGGCGGCGCTTGCGCCAGATCGCTCTGGCCGCGCGAAAATCAAACGATTTCGCGCGTCTCCATGAACTGCAGCTTGGGGAAGCGCTCCTGCGTCAGGCGCAGGTTGACCATGCTGGGCGCCAGGTAGACGTGGTCGCCGGCGCCGTCGAGCGCCACATTGTGGCCCGCCTTCTCGATCAGCTTATCGATCTCCGCGGGGTCGCCCTTGAGCCAGCGCGCGGTGGCGCAGTCGTGCGACTCGAAGATCGCGTCGACACCGTACTCGTGCTCCAGGCGGTGCGCCACCACATCGAACTGCAGGATGCCGACGGCGCCCAGCACCAGGTCGTTGGAGGCGATCGGGCGGAACATCTGCGTCGCGCCCTCTTCCGCCAGCTGCTGCAGGCCCTTTTGCAACTGCTTGACCTTGAGCGGGTTGTTCAGCCGCGCGCGGCGGAAGAACTCAGGCGCGAACGACGGGATGCCGGTGAACTTGAGTGCCTCGCCCTCGCTGAACGCATCGCCCAGCCGGATGGTGCCGTGATTGGGCACGCCAATGATGTCGCCAGCGTAAGCCTCTTCGGTCGTATTGCGGTCCTGCGACATGAAGGTGATGGCGTTGTTGATGGCCATGGTCTTGCCGGTGGACACATGCTGCACCTTCATGCCGCGCTCGAAGCGGCCCGAGCAGACGCGCACGAACGCGATGCGGTCGCGGTGGCGCGGGTCCATGTTGGCCTGGATCTTGAACACGAAGCCAGTGAACCTGGGCTCCTGCGGCTCCACCGCGCGCGACTCGGCATTGCGGCCCTGCGGCGGCGGTGCCAGCTCGCACAAGGCGTCGAGCAGTGATTGCACGCCAAAGTTGTTGACGGCCGAGCCGAAGTACACAGGCGTCTGCTTGCCGCTGAGGAACGCGTCCTTGTCGAAGGCATGCGACGCGCCGCGCACGAGCTCGATCTCGATGCGCAGCTCTTCCGCCTGGGTGCCCAGCACGCGGTCCAGCTCCGGGTTGTCCAGGCCCTGGACCATGGCCGAGGTGCCCTTCTCGCCGTGCGGGTCGAACAGCTGCACGCGGTCGTCGATCAGGTGGTACACACCGCGGAAGGCCTTGCCCATGCCGATCGGCCAGGTCATCGGCGCGCACTGCATCTTCAGCACGTCCTCGATTTCGTCGAGCAGCTCGATGGGCGAGCGGCCTTCGCGGTCGAGCTTGTTGATGAAGGTGATGATGGGCGTGTCGCGCAGGCGGCAGACGTTGAGCAGCTTGATGGTCTGCGCTTCCACGCCGTTGACCGAGTCGATCACCATCACCGCGGAGTCCACCGCGGTCAGCGTGCGGTAGGTGTCTTCGGAGAAGTCCTCGTGGCCCGGGGTGTCGAGCAGGTTGACGATGTTCTCGCGGTACGGGAACTGCATCACCGACGAGGTCACCGAGATGCCACGCTGCTTTTCCAGCTCCATCCAGTCGGAGGTGGCGTGGCGGTCGGCCTTGCGCGCGCGCACTTCGCCCGCGACCTGGATGGCGCCACCGAACCACAGCAATTTTTCGGTCAGGGTCGTCTTACCCGCGTCAGGGTGCGAAATGATGGCAAAGGTGCGACGACGCGCAATTTCGGATACGAGCGAGCTCACGGCAGTGGATTCGGCAAACAGAAGATGAAAAAGGGGCCCGGGGCGCAGCGGACCGGCGCCAGGGGCCGGCGCGACCATCAGCTTGCGGTCGGGGGCCGGGCACTGCGGGCATGCACGAAGGGAATCGGGCCGTATTTTACCGGTTCGCGGGACCGGCCGCGCGCGGATCGGGCGGCGGGCTGATGCTTTGCCCTCGCAAGCTGCCGAATTGCAGCGCGTATTGGCGAGTCAGCTCGGCACCGAAGAAGAAAATTTGTGCCGAATAATACACCCACAACATCAACGCGACCACAGAGCCCGCGGCCCCATAGGACGAAGCCACGGCGCTATTGCCCAGGTAAAGGCCAATCAGCCGCTTGCCCACCGAGAACAGCAGGGCGGTGATGATGGCGCCCATGGCCACGTCACGCCAGGCGATGCGGGCATTGGGCAGCATCTTGAAGATCACGGCGAACAGCAGGGTCACCACGGCAAATGAAAATGCCGTGGAAAGCACGTCCGCCACCGGCGCAAACCACGATTGCGTCCACATCTGCCCCCAAAACCGCTCGACTATCGCCAGCGCGGCATTGACGATCAGCGACACCAGCAGCATGAAAGCCAGTACCAGCACCAGGCTGAACGAGAGCAAGCGGGCGCGCAGCAATTGCTGCCAGCCGGCGCCCTGCGGCGGCGGTGTCTCCCAGATCTCGTCGAGGCTGCCTTTGAGTTCCGCGAAGGCGCTGGTGGCGCCGACAAACAAGATGCCGGTGGCGATGGCCGCGGCCAGCCGGCTACCGCCCGAGCGGTGCGTGGCGGCAAGGATTTCCTGGATGGCAGCCGCGCCCTGGGCACCGACGAGGTCGTCGATCTGGGCAAAGATCTCGCCTCGTGCCGCTTCCGCGCCAAAGAAGATGCCGGCAATCGAGATCACCAGCACCAGCACTGGCGCCATCGAGAAGAGCATGTAGAAGGACAGCGCCGCGCCCTTGCTGGCGGCCCGGTGCGCCAGCCATGCGCTGACCGCGGCCAGCACCACCTTGGCCGTGCGCGTGGCGGTGTGGCGATCTGGCAGCCATTGGCCGATGCCGCGAGCGTGTCGCTTGGGCGGCGTGCGGTCCAGGGACTGGTCGGGGGAATCTGCTGGATTCAAGCGTGGATCCCGTTGTTGATCGGGCGGCTAAAGGGCCCGGCGACCTGCCCTAGCCCTGGTCTTTGCTCAGGCCCCATATCAACGACACCGCGCACAGCACGAGGAAGATGATGAAGAGGATCTTGGCGAACTCCGCCGCCGCGGCGGAGATGCCGCCGAAGCCAAACACGGCCGCGATCATGGCGATGACGAAGAAAACCACGGCGTAGCGCAACATGATGGGACTCCAATGAAGCCTTCTCCCGTTTTGTTATCCGTTCCAAGGTTCATGATACAGCCCATCCCGCGCTTTGCCCAAGCCGCCCGGGCGCGGCTCGCGCCCCCGGTTCCGGCCCGGTCCGGGCGTTGAACGGCTAGACTGAAAGATGGGCTACGCGCCGTCTCGCTGCGGGTGAACGGCGCCGCCGGGACGGTTGGCCGCAAGCACCAGCCGTCCAGGTACCGTCCTCCCGCACACAACCTTTCGACAACCAGAAGGAGGCACCATGAACCGGAAAACCCTCCGCCGCCTTGGCACCGCCGTCTTCCTGGCGCTCGGCCTGCTCGCCGCCGCCGGCTGCGAACGCAGCCAGCCCGGACCCAAGCCCATCTCCGGTGCACTGGCCGAGCAAGCCGCCGGCACCGCGCAGGCACCCCTCGCTCCATCAGTCTTGCCCGTGCTGCCGGCCTGAGCGCCAACAGCTTCGCAACGGCGCGCCCAGGCCAATGCCGCCGACCCAGGCATCACGCTCCTGCAAGCCCGGAGCGTACCCGTTTCTGCGTACGGAGCCGCGCGCCTGCAAACGCGCGTAAAGCGGCGCAGGCGGGGCGCAGACTGCCCGGGCCGCCCGCCTTGCCGCCGATAGCAAAGACCGGGCGGCACGCTTGCCGGCCCCAGCCCTGTTTCAGCGATGCAACCAGCACCGGCCCGCCCTTGCGGGCGCTCATGGCGCGTCGTCATGCCTGACTCAGCATGGCCGTGCGCCCAATCGGCGATCGCTTTCGTCCGGCACCATCGGCAATGCCGCGTTACAGCGCTGCAACCAAAATGTTCTTCCTCTATCAGGGAACTTCCGCGCGCTCTCGCGCACCACCCGCAAACCGTTGCCAGCGCTCGATTGCAGGGTATTGGCACGCTTGTCGCTCTGTTCGCCACAGGGAGACATAAAAAAATGACGCGACGAGTCCTACAACGCGGGAGTGAGTTCAGCCATGCGTCAGCCGCCAGCGCGAATGACGGCACGGAGGCGTTCGTATCGACTGGCGCGGCCTGCGCCATCGGTCTTGCAGCTTTTGTCGCCGCCCTTGCTTCCTTCTCCGCGATTGCAGACTCAAGCGATATCGTCGTTCTGCGCAGCGTCGAGCCGCGTATTGCCTATCGCGGCATACCGCAGGGGGACATGCCGATAGCCGCCGCTGTCGAGCCGTTTCCGTCCGCACGTTTCCAGCAGTCCACCGCCGCCATCGCCAGCGACCTGACCGACAGCGATCTCGCTGCCGCGGTAGGCCGCAGCACGGCCGGCAACGCCGTGTCCGGCGCCAGCCAGTCCGCCACCGGGCGGCTGGCCCTGGCGCCCAGCCAGATCGAGGGCCTGGCTAGTGGCAGTGGCGCCGGGAGCGTTCCGGGCGGCATCGCCGGCCAGGTCGCGCAGGCTACCGGCAACATGACTGGCGCCTTGATGCACGGACTGGCGCCGCTCGCGGTGGGAGGCCGGCCATGACAGGCGTCCACACCATGCGCGGCAACCACGCTGCCTGGCTTGCCACCCTGATGCTTGCCTGCCTGCCACTGCACGCGCAGGTCCAGGGCTCAACCACCGACAGCACCCGCATCGATGCCGGCGCGCTCAGCGGCGTTGCCGGTCGCGCGGCCGTGAACCTGGCCGCTGGCAACGGCAATGCGCAAAGCAACCAGGCCGCCATCGCGAGTGGCAGCGCGGATGTGCAATCGCGGCAGCGTGCCGGCGCAACCGCGCCCGCGACAAGCGCCGTCAGCCAGATCGGCGGCGGTGCCTTCGCCAATGGCAGCGGGCTGCTTTCGGCAAACGTGGCCAGCGGCAACGGCAACGTGCAAATCAATGCGGCAGTGCTGGCGCCGGCCGCCAGCGTAAAGATCGAAGCCATCTCCGACGGCTTGCTAGCCGCGGAATCGGCCGGAGGAAGTCGCCCGAGTTCAGCGGGCCACGCAACGGGTCCGCGCGAGGCAGTCATCCAGCCAGATGCCTACCGCAACGCAACTGGCCTGGTGCAGCTGAACCAGACGGCAGGATCGGGGAATGTCTCGTCCAACGTTTTTGTGCTCCGTCCCCCGGCGGGCACTTTTTTCTAAGCAGGGAAGGAGAAAATCATGAGAACGAAAATCCTCGCCATTGCAGCGGGCATTGCGCTTTCAACCAGCGCATTCGCGGGCGGCTTCAGTTACTTCGACCGGCCCGACGACGCCGATATCTACAGCCAGACAGCGATCAGCAACGACATCTATGTCCGTGGCTTCGGCTTTGCCTGGGGAGATATCCACTTCAGGTCAGAATCGGGCGCGGTGGTCAACAGCCAGCAAAGCGCGCGCGACAACAGCGTGCGCATCGGCCCGTCCACCAACAGTGCATTCGGCGGCGGCAGCGCGCTGGTCAATGCGCAAGGCAATATCGGCGTGAACATATCCGCTGGCGCTGGCAACGGCCAGTCCAACCAGGCCGCGCTGGCCAGCATCGATGCGTCGGATGTCTTCGCCTCGGCGCAGGTGTTCTCCAGCCAGAAGACCGGGGATAACGGCATGCACATGGTCGGCGCAGCAAACAGCGCCAGCATGGCCGATAACATGCTGGCCGGGGCCAAGGGCAACGTCGGCGTGAACATCGCCGCGGGCGCCGGCAACCTGCAGAGCAATGCGCTGGCGGCCTCGGTCAATATGGGCAGCGGCGACAGCGGCCGCAAGGGCGGGGACCCTGTCGGCGCGCTGGCCAAGGCAACCGCGTCCAATGACCAGACCACCTACGGCAATGGCCTGTCGATGTGCGGCTGCGGGCCGAACAACGCCGCCACGCTCAACGGCGGCGCCCTGGCAAACGCAGTGGGCAACATCGGCGTAAATATCGCCGCCGGGGCCGGCAACGCGCAGAGCAACGGGCTCGCCATTTCCACGGCGACCCACTGAGCAGGCACTGCGGCAACAGCACGAACGCGGCAGGAGAGCCGGGGTCCGGGGGACGCCGGCTCAACCCGCCCAAAGGGGAGTGTCATGCGCGCGCTATTCCGCGTGACCGGGGCATGCATGCTGCTGGCAGCAGCATTCAGTGCCCATGGTCAGAGCACGATGACGATCGACATCGACGGACAGCCGATGCTCAGGAAGCCCGTCAAGAGCATGCTCGAGATGCGCTACCAGAACATGATGCGCCAGCAGCTTGACTTTAGTTGCGGCGCGGCCGCGGTAGGCACGCTGTTGCGCTACGGCTACGGCTATGATCTGGCGGAGCCCAGGATCGTCGAGGACATGCTGCGCATCTCCGACGCCGACACCGTGGTCAAGAATGGCTTCTCCATGCTCGACATGCGCAACTACGTCGAAACGCTGGGCTTGCGCGGACGGGGATTCCGTGTGGACTACAGTGCCCTGCGGCAACTCAAGATCCCGGTCATCACCTTGCTCGACGTCAACGGCTACCTGCATTTCGTGGTGGTGCGCAAGGCCATCGATGGGCGCGTGTTCGTTGCCGATCCGGCGCTGGGCAACCGCATCATCAAGGAGGAGGATTTCGCGGCGAACTGGAACGGGCTGGTGTTCGCCATCGTCGGCCGGCCGTTCGATCCGAACTCGCCGCTGCTCGATATCGCCGCGCCCGCCTTGCGCGACCGGACCAATGCCGCGCTGGCCGGGGGCATGGTGCCCGCGGCGCTTGATTTTGGCCTGATACGGATGGACTACTTCTGACATGGACACCGCGCTGCGCCTCCTCTGCCTGAGCTGCTCCGCCGGCATGGTGCTGGCCACGCCAACGCCTGCGCTGGCATCCACGGCGGCTGACGATGCCAGCGACGTGATGGCATCGCCGGCAATGGCGGAACTCGTCTCCGACGCGGAAATGGCGGGCGTGCGCGGCAAGTACATGGGCGCGAGCCTGGTCAGCGGCTTTGTGGTGGAGATGGTTTCGCGCTGGCAGAACGATACGGCGATCGCCACGGCAACCGCCCGCGTCGCCGCCGCCAACCTCGCCGCCAGCACCGCGGTGGCGCAGGCCACGGCGAGCTTGTCGGCTCGCGTCCAGAGCCTTGCCCCCGGCAATGTGCAAGGCAATGGCGGCACTGCTAGCTCGGCGGTGCAGGTGGCAGGCGTGGGCCAGGTCGCGCAGATCGCCGGCGATGGCAATTCGGCCAGCAACGTCAGCACCATCACGACCCAGACCACACCCATCGCGGCGGCACCCACACCAAGCGCGGCAAGCAGCAACCCGGCAGCACAAGTGGCACACGGCAATGGCATCACCGCCAGCGCCACGGTCGCGCCAGGCGGCGGCGTGTCGCTGGCCATCCAGTCGGCCGCGGGCAGCGCCACGCAGAATGCGCAGGGCGGCAGCCTGATGCAGGCGGCACGCATCACGGGCAATGCGCAGCAAGTGCTCAACCTCACCAACATTACGCTGCAGGTGCAGCAACTGACGATCCAGCAACTGACGCAAACCAGCATGCGGGACGCACTAGCGGCAATCGCAACGATGCGACGATAATCCAGCATGCACAGGGCTGGCGCACCCGCTTCGCGCCCATTCAGATTTCCGGGGGGAAAGATGAAGACCGAACTCGCTCTGATAGGTACCCTGGCGGGTACGCTGATCTCGGCCGGCGCTTGGGCGCAGGTCAGCGCCCAGCCCAGTGCCGACGAGCGGATCGAACGGCTGACAAAACTGGTCGAGCAACAAGACAAGACCATCAAGGCTCTCGAACAGCGCCTGAACGACCTGGAAATGGTCGGGGCGCGCGGGCGGGGGGTAGTAGCAGGAACGGGGAGCAGTGCCAACGGGAACGCCGGTGGCGGAATGACCGCCGCCGGCGTTCCCTCCTTGGCACAAAGCGCAAGCCCTGCCGCGGGCGGCACGGCCACCGCAACGCCCGCCGGCGACACGCCGGTGGTGGGTTCCGATGCACGCGAGACACAGCAACAGGCGGCGCGCGTGCAGAGCAAAGACCTGGTCTACCAGAGCGAGCATGCGCCGCTGTTCGAGCGGCGCCTGACCATCGACAGCGGCTTCATCTACAGCTACTACGACCGGCGCGCGCTGTCACTGTCCGGCTTCCTGGCGCTGGACGCCATCTTCCTCGGCACCATCAACCTCAACCAGACCAAGTCGCACACGCTCACGTACGACACCATCGCACGCTATGGCCTGTCCGACCGCCTGTCGATGGACTTCGATCTGCCGGTGATGTACCGCAACACCAACTTCATCTCCGGCGGCGCGGGCGGCTCCGCCTCCAGCCTGTCCGATGCCACGCTGAGCACGACGGCGCTGGGCGATATCAGCATGGGCCTGTACTATCAGTTCCTGCGCGAAAGCGGCGCCGCGCCCGACGTGGTCGGCAGCATCCGCGTGCGCGCGCCCACCGGGCGCTCGCCGTTCGGCATCAAGCTGGTGTCGGCGAATGCCAATAACAACAACCTGATCATCGCCGACCAGTTGCCCACGGGCAACGGCGTGTGGGCCGTGACGGCCGGCTTGTCACTGCTCAAGACCTATGACCCCGTGGTGCTGTTCGTCAATGGCAGCTACACCTACAACATCAAGCGCTCGGTGAGCGATATCTCCTCGGTGCAGGGACAGGTCACGCCGGCCGATGTGAAACTGGGCGACACCATCGGGTTTGGCGGCGGCCTCGCGCTCGCGCTCAACGACCGCACGTCGATGTCGATGGCCTTCAATGCCGCCATCTCATCGAGCACGCAGGTCACCGCCGCGGGTGTCAAGCAGACTGTGATCGGCAGCCGGGCCAACATAGCCACCATGACATTCGGCTTCAATCACGTGATCACCAAAGGCTTGTCGGTGAGCACCGCGATCGGCCTCGGACTCACCCCGGATGCGCCGAACTACACGGTGACGCTGCGTTTTCCCTATACGTTCTGAACACCCCGAGGCCGGACAAGAAAAGCGGGCCGTAGCCCGCCTGTCCTTCGCCGGCCGGCTATTCGCCGGCGCCGGGATGCGCTTCGATCCGGATATTGTGCTTGTGCATCAGCCGGTACAAGGTGACACGCGAAACGTTGAGCTCGCGCGCGGCAGGTACCACGTGGAAGCCGTGGCTCGCCATCACGGTACGGATTGCCTCGCGTTCTGCCTCCTCGCGGATCGCATCCAGGGTCTTGCGTGGCGAGTCGCTGCCGCCGTGCAATTGCAAGTCCTCCGCGGTGATCTTGCGGTTATCGGTCATCACGATCGCGCGCCGTACCCGGTTGATCAGTTCGCGCACATTGCCCGGCCACTCGTATTGCATCATGGCCTGGGTGGAACATGGCGAAAATCCACGAATGCGCCGATGGGCCTCGTGGCCATGCTCGGCAAGCACCGAGTTGGCCAGCAGCAGGATGTCCTCGCCGCGCTCGCGCAATGGCGGGATCGACAGGGTCAGAACGCATAGCCGGTGGAACAGGTCGGCACGGAAGCGTCCGTCGGATTGCGCCGCCACCAGGTCCACGTGCGTCGCCGAGATGATGCGCAGATCCAGCGGGATCGACTGGTGCCCGCCAAGCCGGGTGATGGTGCCTTGCTGCAAGAAGCGCAACAGGGCTACCTGGCTTTCCAGCGGCAGGTCGCCGATTTCATCGAGAAACAACGTACCGCCCTGCGCCTGCTCGATCCAGCCGATCTTGCGCTGGTTGGCACCGGTGAACGCCCCCTTCTCATAGCCGAACAGCTCGGATTGCACCAGGTGCGGCGGAATGGCGCCGCAGTTGATCGCCACGAACGGGCCTTTGCGCCGGCTCGAGGCTTCATGGATGGCTTGCGCCGCCAGCTCCTTGCCGGTGCCGGACTCGCCGGAGATAAAGACGGGCGCCTCGTTGTGCGCGACCTTGGCGAGCGAGCGGAACATGCTGCGCATCGCCGCGCACTCGCCGATCATGGGGCCGTGGCCGACCAGTTCGTGGCTGCGCGCGCCATGCAGGCAGGCCATGCCGTGGGCATGTTTAAGCGTGTAGAGCAGTTCGCTGAACGAAAACGGCGTGCGCACGTAGTCCACGCAGTAGTCGCGTATCAGCCGCCTCACGCGTTCGTCCTCCAGCATGCGCGACGACGTGATCGCCACCCACATCACGTGCAGGTATTGCAGGCTCTGCTCGAGCTGCATCAGCTCGGCATCGCTGTATTCGGTCTCGAGATCGAGCACGCCGGCCATTGGCGCGCTGCCCCGCACCACCCGGCTTAGGTCCCGGATCTGCTGGATGTGGCGAATCTCCCAGCCGGAGCCGAACTGGGCCGGATCAAATCCATAGGGTTCGTGGCGAGATACGACCAACACCTGTGCGGTGCGTGTCGCCGCCTTGCACAGTCGGTCCATAACGTTCTCCCTGACATTGGGCATCTTGACTATTCCGGCTTGCACCGCGATCCCGCTCTCGTGCGGGCTCTGTGTGCGGTCAAGCTGAGTCGGTTGGGGGAGTTCCCCCACGCGCAACGTCGGCATTACGGCTTGGACAGACTGCGGGACTGCTCGCCAAGAATGGCGGTGTGGTCGCTACCGGCATGGAGCTGGTCGCGAATACGCCGGCGTACCTGGTCTTTTTCGCGCATCAACTCAGTGCGTGGCGCTTCGGGCGATTGCCCGGAATACCGGTAATAGAGCGCCTTGTAGGTCAACTGGCTGAGAATCCATTCCTGCAGCAGCGCGCGCTGGCGGGACAGCTCGCCATCCATCGATCGCTGCCGCTGCAGCACTTGTTCGATCGCGTCACGCACGTACGCCGGCAACGCCTGGTCCTGGCTCAGGAACGCTTCGACGGTACTGGCGGCAGGGTCGCCGCGCTCGCTGACGCGGCTTCGGCGCGGTGGCTCGGCGGCGGTTTCTCCCAAAGCCGCCCAGCCACGGTGAATGGAAAGACTGGCGGACTCGCTGATGGGCCCCGTGGAGGGCCGCCGGATTTCTCCTGCAGTCATGATTGATCCCCGTTGAACAACACCCCCGGCACTACACGTTCGCGATTACCACTTTTGTTTAGTCTTATTGTTTGCTCTTGTCGGGCGGGCGTGTCTCCGCGCGCTCCTTTCGTGGTGGCGAAGCCATCTTGGCGATGGTCTGCTCATTCAGTCCCTGCCCTCTTATTTAAGGTGGACTTGTTGTTGTCGCTATTGCAGGCCTGAAGACGCTGAGCCAGCTGGCGCGGCCCCGGAGTGCCGGAGTCAAGAAGGGGCGCCCTGAAGCGCCCCGCAATTTGCCACGCCTCTAGTTCAGTGCATTTAGGCCAGTTTGTCCAGTCCTCAGTATGGGTACTCAACCGAATATCATCCTTTAGTATGAGCACATTGGCACACACTATCTGCCATGCGAGGTAATTGGTCACTTACATTCCGCGCAGAAATGGGTACGCGAGTGTCATGCCTCAGTGTGCGCCGGACACGCAGAAACGGGTACGGCGCCGTCTGGAGGGGAAGGACAGGAGGGCCACGCCCAGCCACGCAGAAACGGGTACGCTTTTCTCGTCACCCGGCAAACGCTCGCCAACGCGGTCCTTCAAGCGGGTGTCAGGCTCAATGCCCCGGCAGGTAATAGAACTTGAAGATGAAGACCGCCGCGATGATCCACACCATGATTGGGACGCTCCTGGCACGTCCAGTCAGCAGCTTGAGCCCGGCATAGGTGATGAAGCCGAAGGCCACGCCGTTGGCCACCGAATAGGTGAAAGGCATGCCAAGCGCCGTCAGCACGGCCGGCACCACCTCGGTCGCATCGCTCCAGTCCAGATCCACCAGTTCGCGCAGCATCAGGCAGGACACGTAAAGCAGGGCCGGCGCCGTGGCGTAGCCCGGGACCGTGCCCGCGAGCGGCGAAATGAACAGGCATGCAAGGAAGAGCACGCCTACGGTGACGGCGGTCAACCCGGTGCGCCCGCCTGCCTGCACGCCGGAGGCGCTCTCGATGTAAGCGGTGGTGGAGGAAGTGCCCAGGAACGAGCCCGCCATGATCGCCGTGCTGTCGGCCATCAGCGCCTTGTTCAGCCGGTCCATCTTGCCCGCCTTGAGCAGCCCGGCGCGATTGGCCACGCCCATCAGCGTGCCGGTGGCATCGAACAACTCGACCAGGAAGAACACCAGCACCACATTGATGATGCCGATCGACAGTGCGGCGGAGATATCCAGCTTGAACAGGGTCGGCGCAATCGAGGGCGGGGCGGAAAACACGCCGTGGAAAGTGTTGTCGCCCACTGCGAAGCTGAGGAGGGTGGTCAGCAGAATGCCAATCAGGATGGCGCCTTTGACCTTGAGGTGGTCTAGCGCGACGATCACGAAGAAACCGACGATCGCCAGGATGGCAGGGGTCCGGTGCAGGTCGCCAATAGTGACAAGGGTAGCGGGGCTCGCGGTGACGATGCCGGCGTTCTTGAGCGCGACGATGGCAAGGAAGAGCCCGATGCCTGCGGTAATCGCCACCCGGATCGAGTGCGGGATGCCATTGACGATCATCTCGCGCACACGGAACAAGGTGACGAGGAGGAACAGGCAGCCTGAGATGAAGACGGCGCCAAGCGCAGCCTCCCAGGGAAATCCCATGCCCTTGACGACCGTGTAGGCAAAGTAAGCGTTCAGTCCCATGCCCGGCGCCATCGCGATCGGGTAGTTGGCATACAGGCCCATGATGAACGTGCCGATCGCGGCCGCCACGCAGGTTGCCACGAATACGGCGTCCTTCGGCATGCCGGCATCGCCCAGGATGCTGGGGTTGACGAAGATGATGTATGCCATGGTCAGGAACGTGGTCAGCCCCGCCAGGAGCTCGGTGCGCACGTCGGTCTGGTGCTCGCTGAGCTTGAACCAGCGTTCCGCCAGTGAAGTGCCGGCGGCGGCGGGTGGCGTGGGCTGGCTGATGGGTTCCTGTATCGGCATGGGGTCTCCTGTTATCGTGGTCGCTCCGTGCTTCCGGCTTGCACATGCGGCTGAGGTTGCGGGCCGTGCACCTAGGCCCGCCGAGCGTACTGTCGGGCAATTTCGCCCTCGGCACAGTACTAGCGGCGAATAGGAATCATCTGAAAAACGTGATGACCCGACGATGGCTCGTAGTGGATCCAGGCAGACATCCAGAATGACCCTACCTTGACGCTGACGCTAATCCGCCGTATAAACCCCGCTAGATTCAAGCGACGAGGCAACAGCACATTCGTTAGCCACCGTCATGGTACTTCCGTTGTCCATGGTGTCCTTTCCTTGAGTTGCTTTGCTCGGATATGCGTGAGCTATCCGTTTCTTTTAAATTTTTCCCAGGAAAAGCAATACCATGCAAACCGGTATCGTTAAATGGTTCAACGACGCCAAGGGCTTCGGTTTCATCAAGCCGGACGCTGGCGGTGACGATCTCTTCGCGCACTTCTCTGAAATCCGCTCCGACGGTTTCAAGTCGCTGCAGGAAAACCAACGCGTGTCGTTCGAAGTCAAGAACGGCCCGAAGGGCCTGCAAGCTGCGAACATCACGCCGCTGTAAGCAGTAGACTGGCACCCCACTAGGGGTGCGCCCAGTCAGGAAAACCCCGCCTCTCGAGGCGGGGTTTTTTTTTGTCCGGCAATCTTCCTGGCCTCGCCCGGACCCCGCGCCGCAGCGAGATCGCCACAGGGACGGCGCCGCTGCTCCCACCTGGCAGCGCAGTCGGCCTCCCCCCTCAAAAGCCACGCAGAAATGGGTACGCTCCGCTCTCTGCCGCGGCTTTGGCTCTGGAAGGCTTCCGAAATCCCGCGCAGAAATGGGTACGCACCCTCCCGGGACCGTGATTTCTTTAACCCGTAGCCGCCTCTCCTGACGCCAGGCAGCCACCAGGCACGCAGAAACGGGTACGCACTGCTTGAAATTCCACCGCGTGTTGGCATTCGGGCGCTACGAGCACCTCCGCAGGCATCTCGCAAGGGGGTGACTGACGCAATATCACAACGCAGAAACGGGTACGCCCCGCTTTTTTTTCTTTTCGCCGCCCAGTAGCTCAAACACCGGAGATCGCGCAGAAACGGGTACGCGCAACGACCGGAATCGCGTTTTCCGGCATTCAGCCGGCCCCTTCATGCGGCCCCTCGACCGCATTCCCCGTCTCCTCCCCTCCCAAATTCCTCGCCCAGGAAGGAATTTGCCTTTTCCCCGCAGAAATGGGTACGCATAGCGCCCCTCTCGGCCCTGTCACGGCCGCAGAAACGGGTACGCACACCCGACTGGTGCTCGCAGCAGATGCCCGTGCCGGTGACGGCCCGATCGGAGGCATACGCAGAAACGGGTACGCCTGCAAAAGTCCTTTTACTTATTTGCTTTTTTTGAGTGCAAGCACTCGCTTTCGATATAAGTCTTGTGTATAATAGAAAGAAGGAAATTCTGCGCGCAAGACGACCAACTCCGATGTCGCAGAAACGGGTACGCGAAGAGGAAAACGAGGTCGCAGCAGGTACGCAGAAACGGGTACGCTTTTGGTGCCGCGAGATTCGGAATGCAGGTTCGCAGAATTGGGTACGCCGCAGAAACGGGTACGCTTCGGGGCAGCGAACCCCGAAAAGTCTGTTTTCAAATGCCGCAGCGCAGAATTGGGTACGCAAATGGAACAGCGAGGGCCTTCGCTACGCAGAATTGGGTACGCAGGGCAGCAGAAGAGGCTTTGGTAAACCTGGGGGCGTACCAATTTCTGCGGGGATAACTACTCCGGAATGCCGGTTTACGCGGTATACGTGGCTGAAAACGCTCGGCGTGCGCAGAAATGGGTACGCTTTTGGTGTCCCCAGCTGTGGAAAAGCCTGTGGGAACAGGGAGTTATCCACGCAGAAACCGGTTCGGGCTTTGCGCTGAAACGGGTTCGGTATACCGCAGAATCTGGTACAGCACTTCGCAGAATCGAGTACGGTTTCACGCAGAATCGGGTTCGCGGAGGGTGTTTTTCCTCATACAAATCAAGGCCCTGAGTCTCCCGTATACGGTTTACAAGTAGTTAACCCATACTCTTAACGTTTACCGGTAGCTGATGGCTGGCCTTCCGTGGACAACCCTTCGGGATTGCCCACCGTAGTCCACCATGCAATCAGCCATGAGACCCAGCACACCCAAAACACGCGGCATTGCAGGAAATTCGTCTACCGAACCCGTTTCTGCGTGACAAGGCGGATTGCTTCGCGTAAAAAGTCGTGTATTCCGAAGCACGCCAATATGCCCATCAAACGCAACCAGACCATCCTTGGGTCCCGCGGTCCAGCCGATCTGGACAGTGAGCCCTCCCGCATCATCGTTCCCGGCGACGAGAACAGTCTGGTTCCGTCCGAGAAGTTCCAGCGCCTGTTCGACGAAGCCCAGGCCATGGAGCGGGAAGATGCCTGGCAAAGTGGCGAAGTCGGCTTTTTGAGCCGGGCCAGCGTGCAGGTCACCTTGCCTTACCGGGCGCCCAAAGGTGCACCGCCCGTATGGACGCGGACCAGCGGGAATATTTCGCTGATGATCCAGCCTGGATACTTCACGCAGCAACGTTCAGAAAAGGCCAGCAACGGTCGCCAGAAACTGGTGTCCGAAACGGTCTCGCTCGGCTATCCCTATGGCTCTTATCCGCGCCTGATGCTTGCCTGGATCGGCAAGGAGATCATGGCCAAGAAAAAGCGCGGCGAGTTTACCGGGACGGTCGAGGACCGCCGGATCTCGTTGGGCAATTCGCTGTCCGAGTTCATGTACAACCTGGGCATTCCAATGGCCACAGGTGGCAAGCGCGGCACCATGACACTGGTGCGGCAGCAGATGATCCGCCTGTTCTCCGCCACCATTGCCATCGTTCAGAACAAGTCCACGCCAAGCCAGAATCAGAACCAGAGCCATGAGCCGCTTTCTATCGATCGCGTCGGCTATCTGCTGGCAGACCAGCTGTCGACCTGGTGGGATCCCATGCAGCCGGGGCAGGGCTCGATGTTCGAGAGCTTTGTGGTGCTGTCCGAGCCATTTTTCAATGAGCTGGTTAACCGGCCCGTCCCGGTCGACATGCGCGCGCTGAAGGCACTCAAGCAGTCGCCGTTCGCGCTGGACGTATACTCCTGGCTGACCTACCGCTTCTTCACGATCCAGCGGCGTACCGAGATTCCGTGGGAGGCCCTGCAGATGCAGTTCGGCACCGAAACCGAAAGTGAGCGGAAATTCCGTGCACTGTTCCGCAAGGCGCTCAAGGATGTGCTGGTTGTCTATCCGGGCGCCAAGGTGGATGCGGATTCGTCCAAGGCCCTGATTCTGCAGCCTTCCCGTACGAGCGTTCGCAAGCTCGCCTGAGCCTGGGCACATGCATTGTCGAACCCGCCTGCTGAATGAGCTGGCGGGTTTTTCGTTAAAGCCCCCCTGGAAATGGCGCGAAGGTGCCTGGATGCAGAGCAGACGTTGTCGCACCGCAAGAAGCACAAAAGGCAAGCGTGAAACGCTTGCCTTTTGCTTTACTCACCACGTCAAGCCCGAAAGCCCGGCGTAGTTTGCGATTTCGGCGTGATTCGTGAGATCAGGCCGGCTTGATGGCGGATGCCTGCAAGCCTTTCGGGCCCTGCTTTACTTCAAACGTGACGCGCTGACCATCTTTGAGCGTCTTGAAGCCCGAACCTTGGATTTCGGAGAAGTGCGCGAACAGATCCGCACCGCCGTCATCCGGGGTAATGAAGCCAAAGCCTTTGGTCTCATTGAACCATTTGACCGTACCGGTTGTCATGTGAATTTCCTTTCGAAGCAAGTTCTTGTACACAACGCAAACAACGCTAACAACCGTTCAAGCACGCTAAGTTCTCGTAGTTACCGAACGGACGCCGACGAGGTGACACGACTTGACTCGACTGTTGCGGGCATCATAACCAGTTTGTCTAGTTGTGTCATGTGCGTCGAAAGACGCACTATCGCTACTTTAGGCGTATTCCGTGCCGTATTTCAAGTGGAAATCTATCGTTTCCATAACGCGAAATATCTTCGCTAATATTATATTTAAAATATAAATTCAAAAAACAGTTGAGCCAGCACGTCACTTTGACTAAAGTTGCGGCTAGCGATAATCGCGCTTTCAGCGCTGAAAGAGAGGTCGTAGTGCCAGCTAAAATCATCACGGTCTTTAACCAAAAGGGCGGGTGCGGAAAGACCACGGTCAGCATGCATCTCGCAGGTACGCTCGGATTGCGCGGCGCGCGGTCGATGCTTGTCGATATGGACGAGCAGGGCACGGCAACGCGCTGGGCCGCGCAGGCAAGCGACGAGCGGCCTTTTCCTGCTTCCGTGATCGGCCTGGCGCCGTCCGGTGGCGCAATGCACCGCGAAGTCAGGAAATTCATCCAGGACTACGATTACATCGTGGTCGATTGCCCTCCGGCGGTACATTCGGCTGCGCCCTCGAGCGCCCTGTTGATTTCCGATCTGGCAATCATCCCGGTTGTCCCATCGCCTCCCGACCTTTGGGCGGCGGTGGCCGCCAAGACCCTGGCCCAACACGCTCAGGTCCAGAATGAAACGCTGCGGATCCGCGTCATGGCGAACATGGTGCAGCGGCGCGTTTCCATTGCGCGCCAGGCGATTGAGATTTTGGGGGACGATCTGGAAATCCCGTTGATGCAATCGATGATCGGTTCGCGCTCGCCATTCCGCGAATGCCAGGCGATTGGTTGCACCGTGCACGGCGTGGCCGGCGCGCGCGAGTCCGTGCAGGAAGTCGACATGATGGTCGACGAAGTATTGTCTTTGATTGAGCACTAGGTATGGCGACAAAATTGAAAAGCCTCAAGGCAGGCATGTTGGCGGGAATGGCGGCAGAAAAAACACGAGGGGACGCGATTGATCGCTTTGCCCGCGCCGAAGCGGCAATTTCGCAGCACCCCAACGGATTGCTCCAGGTGCGCGCCCGAGAGCCGAGCCCCATTTTCAGCGCTGAAAGTGAGTCCGAGGAGGAGGGTGGCCGAATCCTGATGAAGGTGCCGCTGGCGCAGCTCCACGACAATCCGTTCAATGCCCGCCGCATCTACGACCCTGTGGTGGTGCAGGAACGCGCGGCTTCGATTGCCACCCACGGCCAGAAAACGCCGGGCCTGGCTACGCCGGATCTGGCCCGGCCGGGGCACTACATCCTGATCGATGGCCACTACCGCAAGCGGGCGCTGGCCTCCGCGGGCAAGCTCGAGATGGAATGCTTCATCGAGAGCAACCTGAATGACCTGGATTTCTACCGGCTGTCGTTCCTGCTCAATGAGCAAAGGTCCGACCAGTCGGCGCTGGACAACGCGATTGCCTGGCGGCAACTGCTCGACGAAGGCAAGGTCCAGAAAGAGGAAGACATCTGCGAACTGACAGGGATGTCAGCCGGCACGGTCAACAAGACACTGGCGTTGCTGAGATTGCCCGAGTCCGTCCTGGGCGTCATGCGCGAGCGTCCCAGCGCAATCGGAATTGCCACCGGCTATGAGCTGACGCTCTATTGCAAGATCGTTGGAGAGGACCGCACACGGGACCTGGCCACGCGCATCATGGCAGAGGGCTTGTCCAGCCGTGAGGTCGAGGCGATTCGCAAGCACGCGCAGGAAGGCAAGGCACGCAAGATCAAGGAGATCAGCCGCCAGTACAAGATCCGCAGCGACGCTGGGCAGTTGCTTGGCACGATCAAGGAGTGGGATTCCGGGCGCGTGGTGCTGGATGTGCAAGTGAGCGACCGAGGCGCGCGCGAAGCGCTGGTCGAGACCCTCAAGGCGCGTTTTGGCCTGGAAAAGACCGCTAGCTGACAGCTACAGCTTGCATAGTCGGAGTCGAGGGGGAAGGGCAGCGATCACCCACCCCATCCGGTCACTCCAGGGCCGGAACGACATGAACATCATCCGCTGTGCCGGCCCCGGAAGCCTCAGGGGCCATGACTTCCGCCCCGCCCGCCCCAAACCGTTTCACCCGGGTTCTTCGCCCGGCAAGGTCGCGTGGCGAGCGGGCCGCGAACTCGGCATCCTCGGCCTCCCGATATCGCTCGATCACCTGGCTCAGCAAGGCATGCAATCCCCTGACCGAGTAGCCTGCATCCGGAGACCTCTCCGCCTTGCGCCTGGCACGGCCGGTAGGCGGAAGCCGGGGAGGGCCGACGAGCACGATCGGCTGGCCGGCCTGCCTGCTCCAATCCAGCCCGCGGTCCTGCCAGTGACGCTCCAGTGCGCTGCGAGCGGTCTCGCTTAGACCCTCACCCTCGCCGTGCCCATCCTCGGCACAGGGCGTACCAACTTCTTCATGCGTACCAACTTCTTCGTGCTTGCCAAGCTTGTCGCGCGTGAACGTCGCCAGGCTCGCAAATCCGATGGGCTGCTCTTGCAACAAGCGGACTGCCGCTTCGGCGGCGCGATAGCGAATGCCTTCGGGATCCCGGCCCTGGGCCGCTAGCCAGGCAAGGAATCTGGCCATCGATTCGGACTCAAGGGTGGTCCCGGCAGCCACGGGCACAGCCATGCGCGGCGCCATCCTCTTCGACTGGCTCTCGGGCTGCCAGACGTGCTCCGCCACATGTCCCTGGCTTTGCAGCCATTCAAACAGCGCGCCCAGGATGCGCGAAGCATGGAGCACGCTGCTCTCCGACAGCGGACCGGTGAACGGGCGCCATGCCGCCGACTCCCTGGGCGCACGCGGACCGACCCACAGCCGCACGGGAGCAGGATGACGAAGGAACGCCAAATAGTCCTGGCGATCCTGCCGATCCAGCATGGCCAGCGGCTTGCATCGCGCCATCGCCGTCCAGAGCAAAAGCCGCTCGGCCTCCTTGCGGTAGGCCAGCCAGGTACTTTGCTGCGCCTGATTTGCTGCGAGCCAAGCCCGAACGGCGGCGAGATCGCTCCTAAAAGAGCCTTTTAGATCACTATCGGGTGAAATCGCCGTCACCGTACCCGATTCTTCTTCGCGCATCAGCTCAAACGGCACCAGTTGGCGCAAGCGCGGGCCAAGTGTGGCTTCGGCCAAGCGGCCTCGCGCGAAAACGTGGTCCCGCAGCAAAGGTTCTCCCCGCTCATCCCGCACGACATCGCGATGATCGGCCAGCCACCGGTTGATTGCCGCTCCGGCAAGGGCGCCGATGCGGGGCACCGAACGCCACCACGCATTGCCATGGCGGTTGGCAAGATCCACCAAAATATGCAGATTAGATATCTTTTGCGCCCGCAAGCGCCTCGCCAGGGCGGGGGAAAACCAGAGCTCGATGCCATGATCGGCGCGGGGCTGGGCGGTACCAAGCCGTTCCAGCTCGGCCAGCGCTTCGACCCGGCGGTCCATGCCCCGGTTGGAGCGCCCGGGGCCACCTTCCAGCAGTTCAGCCAGATCCTGCCGGCAATGCAGGTGCGCCAACTGCACCATGCGGTCGCGCAGCCCGAGCAACAGCCGCAAGGCGGATTCGCCGCCTGCATCATCGTCGTCGTTGTCGTCAGAGAGGTAGCGCCCGGCTACCATGGCGGCCGGCATGCCTTGCACGTAGGCCCGCACAGCGGCAAATTCGCTGCGGGTGAGACTCAGGCTAGGGGCCTTAGCGGGTTGCATGACAACGTTCGATTTGGTCGCTAAGATCTTGATTCATAAGGCACTTAATCAATCGCTAAATGCATCCGGGTGTAAATGCATAGTGAAGTTCAATGCCGATAATTATACCGGCAAAATCCCCCATTTTCGCCAGTTTGCCACCTGTGGTAGGCCGATCCGGCCGCGCAGCCCAACGCCGCTGGCATTGCACGACCTGCTTCGCCGGGTGTAACCCTGACTTGCATTCACCCCCGCCAGTGCATATCCTGAGACCCAGAGTTAGACTTCTTTAACTCTGAATTAAGAAACATCTACAGCGTAAGAAAGCGCAAACGGGGCGATTCGAGAGCGACTCCACGGGATGGTCAGTCGGGCAGCGGGACCTGGACGGGTACGCTGCCACGGCCTGGAGACGAAACGGATCGTATGGAAATGCAACCGCAGCATAGTGGGGCATTTCCGTTAGCATGTGCGGGTTGTCGCGGGGCTCGCCATGCCGTAACAAAAAAAGAGAGCGGCCATGGCCACAATCCTCTTGATCGAGCCTCATCCCCTCCTGCGCCTGGGTCTGCGCCATTTGTTGACCCAGGCCGGCCTCCACGGCGACCTCGTCGATATCGATCCCGGCGCCCTGCCCTATCCAGCCGAGTGGCTCTGCCATGCCGACCTGATGATCTACGGGTTGTCGGCGGACCCGGCGTTGAGCTGGCAGGAACTGGATCAGGCCTGCCAGACACTGATGCCCAAGCGGGTCCTGGTGCTATCCGAGCAGATCTTGTCGCCGCAGAACGGTGCCTCCATGCCCGACAGCGTGCGCGGCCTGTTGTCCAAGGCCTGCAGCGCCGACATGCTGGATGCGGCGATCCGCCTTGTCCTTGCCGACGGCGAGTGCTTTCCCGCCCGGGCCCAGGCGGCGCGCGCCGACGCGAGCCCTGTGCCGTGGCCCGCGATTCCGGCCAGGCCGTCGCTGGCCACGCTGCATATGCACGCCGGACCGACCCAGGTCGATGGCGAACATGACGCTGCCGTCCAACCGGCACAGCACCTGCCGGGCGATACCGCCCCCGAGCCGGAAACGCCTTCGGCCGGATCGCACCTGCTTAATATTACCGAGCGCCAGTACGAGGTGCTGGCGCTGCTGGCGCGCGGCTATCCGATCAAGACCGTCAGCCGTCTGCTGAACATCTCGGTGGCTACCGCCAAGACGCATGCGTGCACCCTTTATCAGCGGCTGCACGTGCGCAACAAGGGCGAGGCGGTTTACGTAGCGCTGCAGCGCGGCGCGAAGCTGAGCTGGCCGGGCCCGGCAATCGCTGCCGTGCCGATCCGCGGCGCGGGGCCGTCGCCGGTCGAGCTGGCCGGTGTCTGCCAGGCGGCCTGATTGTTAGTCCCGCCGGGCGCGCGCAGTGGCGCCCGGCGGCCCAGAGCACCAGCGACTCCATTCTCGACTCCATCCTCTGCAACACGCTGCCTCATCCGAATGCACGAGGCGGCGTAGTGCTGCACTTGCTACCCTGATCAACAAACAAGTGGCTCTCGCGGGAAGCCGGTCCCGGCACTCGCTGGCTTAGCGCACCTCGCGCAACCAACGCAACCCGCTGTCGCCCACAGCCGATGACAACGCTCCTGCTTGCCCACAACATGATGCTGCGACGAGGTGTGTTGCGGCACCTCCGCGAGCTTGCCGCGCTCGCCCCCGTGCTATCGCATACCCCCGAATGGCTGCTGGAGGCGACCCCAGCCGAATTACCTCCGGGGCCCATCGATTTCGCGCTGCTTGACTGCAGCGGCACCGATACCGATTCGTTCCGTCTGCTCGATGCACTGCACTCCCGCCTGGCGCCCCGGCGCTGGCTGGTCATGTGCGAGACCCCCGACCCCGAGTTCGCGCGCTACGCCGCTGGCCTTGGCGCTAGCGGTTGCCTGCCGGTGCCAGCCTCGCCCGAGCAAACGCGGGCTGCGGTGGCGCTGGTGCGCGCCGGGGGGCAGTGTTTTCCGCGCCGGGCCTTTGCCATGCCACCGTCCTCCCCCATCTGTTCAGGTGGGTCTACGGCAAGGGGATGATGCGCGCGCCAATGCGGCTACCTATGCTGATAGTGCGCGGATAACGAAGCCGGAACGCTCAATGTCAAGCCGGCCGCCGCGCGCTGCACAGGGGGTCGTATGGAAAACGGACTGGATATCCTGGTCGTGCGCGGCTTTGCCGTGCCGGAGGGCCGGGGCAAGTGGGCGTGCTGCTACGAAATCAGGCTGACTACCGGGCGCGACGAACCGCTGCTGTATCGCGGAGAGTTGCATGGCAGGCGCTACGCCTGCGAGGCTGCCGCGATCGCGGCAGCTACCTTTGCCGGTGAGCAGGAAGCACGCAGGCAGGTGGCATCCGTGCGGGCCGGACTGCTTGCTCGCCACGAGTACTGCGTGGTGGTGGCAAGCGAACCGGCGCTGGAGAGCGTGCATGAGCCGGCGGCCGGCTAGGCCGTGGCCGCTAGCCAGGGCATCCCGGTAGCAGTGTGGGATGCCACCGGCTCTTCATCCGCCACAAGACAACGAGAGTAAGGCAAGAGGGGGCGACGACGAGCGCGTGTTCGGGGGACCGGAGCTTTTCCGGTGCGCATGCCGGCAGGGATGCGCGCACGCGTGTTTCGGCCGCAGCGCATGCTGCGCCGGATCTTGATGGCCACGGTTGAGCCGGCTGGCAGAGGCGGCAAACCGTGGCCTGTTTCTTTTCCTGCCCGCGCTGGCCGCCCGCAAAATTGCCGAAATCCGAAGGTGCAGCACAAAAAAAGAGTCCGCCGACCGGGGGACCATGCGGACTCTAAAGTGGCCAGCTCGATTCCGCTCGGCGGGCCACTCTCCGACGATAGCCAAACACCCGCGGTAGCTGTATCGACCAGAAGATGCAACTGCCACATGGCTGAAGGGATTGCCCGCCAGTGCCCTGGGAAACCCGCCAGCCCAGTGCGTGCTTCGCATCGCCGCATGGCCCGCGGGTGGCACCTTGGCCGCCTCATGCTTCTGGCTGGGTTGAAGCCGGCCAGAAGGCCCGCGCAGCGGGCAACCCTGCGGGGAGGCCTGTGGGGAAGGCTGTTATGCAACTGTGTTACTTTGCTCGCGTGCTCGACCCTCTAACAGCCATCATGATTCCCTGGCACCTCATCTCCCGCTTCGGCGAAACCTCCCTGCTGCTGCCCTGCGCCGTGTTGATCGCCGCATGGCTGTTCCATGCCGGCGCCGTTGCCAGCGCACGCCGCTGGGTGCTGAGCTTCGGCGTGACCGCCGCGGTGGTGCTGGCCTCCAAGCTGGCCTTCATGGGCTGGGGCATTGGCTGCGCGGCGCTCAACTTCACGGGGTTTTCCGGCCATAGCATGATGTCGGCGTCGGTATTGCCGGTGCTGTTCTACCTGATCGTGTCGGCGCGGCATCCTCGTCTTGCCGTTGGCGCCGGCGGGATCGGCCTGTTGCTGGCGTTGCTGGTGGGCGTCTCACGGCTGAAGCTGCAGGCGCATTCAGGCTCGGAAGTGCTGAGCGGGCTTGCGCTCGGCTTTGCCGTCAGCCTGAGCTTCATCTTCTGGGGCCGGCGGCCGGCCCGCTCGGCGCCGGCCCTGGCAGGCGTGCTGGTGGTCGTCCTGATGCTGGGCGTGCCGGCGGTTGGCGTCGCCGCGCCCACGCATCACTGGCTCGAAATCATTGCCGCCCGGCTGGCCGGGCGTGACAAGCCGTTCCAGCGCGGGCAATGGCGCGAATGGGCTGGCCAGCGCGAGGGATCCGCGGTGCTGGCCTGCCTGCCTCCCGCCCCGCCCCGCTGAGCCGGGAGGCCCGGCCCGCCAGCACGCGCCCCGAGCCCGTCTGTGCGCAAGCAAACAGACGGTAGCGCTGCCGTGGCGCAACCATGATCTGCATAGCAAGTCCGGCTCGCCGGATGGAGGCAGATCATGTCGACGGTTCGCGCATTCGTTGCAGAGAGGCAGGCCGCCCTCCAAATCCTGTATCGCTTCGCCGATGCGGCCATCGTTGCCGCCTGCGGCGCGGTGGTAGGCGAACTGCTGTTCCCCCACGGCCTGCGTGGCGCGGCGCCGGTCCATGGCTTCATCACCGTGTTGTGCTCGGTCAGCACCTTGCTGGTGTTCCCCGTCTGTGGCTTGTACAACTCCTGGCGCGGCCGCAGCCGTGCCGCGTTGGCGGTGCGCACGCTCGCGGCCTGGGGCGCGGTGTGCATGCTGGGCCTGGTCACTGCGTACCTGATGCACCAGTCGGCCGCGCTGTCCCGGCTCTGGTCGATGGGCTGGGTCCTGAGCGTGGCCGTCATGCTGCTGGCCTCCCGGGTGGTGCTCTACGGCATGCTGGGCAGCGTGCGCGAGCTTGGCATCAATGCCAAGCGTGTGGTGATCCTGGGCTATGGATCACTCGGCCACGAGATGTACCAGCGCGTACGGAACAATCGCGGCGCGGGCTACGACGTGGCCGGCATCTACGACGAAGGCACGGAGCAGCCGGTGCCCGCGGGCGTAACGCGGCTGGATTCGCTGGAGCAGGTCTGCACGTTCGTGCGCAACAACGGCGTGCGCGAGATCTGGCTGACGCTGCCGATGGCTGCGTGCCGCGATCTCTATGACGTGGTCTCCCACTTCCGCAACGACCTGATCGACATCCGCTGGGTGCCCGACATCATGGCGGTCGAACTGCTCGGCCATCGCTTCAGCGACTTCCTTGGCCTGCCGGTCATCGACCTGAACAGTCCACCGCAGTCGGGCATCACGGGTTTGCTCAAGGGCAGCTTCGACCGCGCTTTTGCGCTGGCGGCGTTGGTCGGGCTGTCGCCGCTGCTGCTGGTGATCGCCGTGCTGGTCAAGCGCTCGTCTCCCGGCCCTGTCCTGTTCCGCCAGACTCGCCTGGGCATGGATGGCCGGCCGTTCCACGTCTACAAGTTCCGCACCATGGTGCAGCACCAGGACGCGGGCTGCGTGACCCAGGCCGTGCGCGGCGATGCACGCGTCACGCGCGTCGGTGCCTTCCTGCGCCGCACCAGCCTGGACGAGCTGCCGCAGTTCATCAACGTGCTGCGTGGCGAGATGTCGGTGGTGGGCCCGCGCCCGCACGCCATCGAGCACAACGAGCTCTACAAGGAAGTCATCGATCGCTACATGCTGCGCCACCGGGTCAAGCCCGGCATCACCGGCTGGGCGCAGATCAACGGCTTTCGCGGCCCGACCGACACGGTAGAGAAGATGCGCCAGCGCATCGAGTTCGACATCTTCTACATCCGCAACTGGTCCTTCCGCCTGGATCTGCACATCATCTTGCGCACCGCGCTGCATGGCTGGACGGGACGCGAGGCGTTCTGAGCCTTTCGCCCCCAGTACATCCGCGCCGCTAGCCTACATGCAAAGTTGGTGGGCCAGCGCACCGAAACCGGCCGGTAGCTGCGGCCCAATGATGAAACCCGAGCATCCTCACCGAGGAGAACCAGAGATGAAGGCAACCATTCGACAAATTCTTGCCGATGTGGCGCGGCTCGACGTGTCGGTAGACGCGCTCGACGACCAGGCCGATCTTTACGAAGCCGGATTGTCATCCCTTGCCACCGTTCATGTGATGCTGGCAATCGAAAACGCATTCAATATCGAGATCCCGGACGCCATGCTGACCCGGCAGCTCTTTCGCAGTGTCAACTCGCTGGCAGCGGCCGCCGAGCAGCTAAGACAGCAACAGGAGGCAGCATGAGCCCCCCCTTAACCAGCGTGGACCTGGCACGCCCGATGGCTGCGCACAGCACCGCCACCGAGCTGATGGCGGCGGCGCAGCTTGCCGCGCTCGAAGCGGCCAAGCACGCCGATCAGGTCGACCGCGACGCAGCGTTCCCGCACGACGCGTTTGCTGCAATCCGGCAGCACCGGCTGCTCAGCGCCATGGTGCCCGCGGCGTACGGCGGCGCTGGCGCATCGCTCGCCACGGTCGCGGCCATCTGCCGCGTGCTGGGCGCGGCCTGCTCCTCGGCCGGCATGGTCTACGCCATGCACCAGATACAGGTGGCCTGCATCGTCGAGCACGGATCGGGCAACCCCTGGCATGAGCAGTTGCTGGAACGCATTGCCTCAGAGCAATTGCTGCTGGCCTCGGCCACCTCCGAGGAAGCGATTGGCGGCGCCCTGCGCAACAGCGGCTGCGCCGTCAATGTCGAGAACGACCGATTCCATCTGCTCAAGATGGCGCCCACGATTTCCTACGGCGCGCAGTCCGACGCCATCCTGGCCACCGCGCGCCGCCATGCCGATGCCTCGCCCTCGGACCAGGTCATGGTGTGCCTGCTCAAGGACGACTTCACGCTGCAGAGCCTCAGCACGTGGGACACCCTGGGCATGCGCGGTACCTGCAGCAACGGATTTCGGCTGGAAGCGCGCGGCACCTGCGAGCAGATCCTGCCGGTGGCGTTCGGCGAGATCGCGGACGGCACCATGACGCCGGTTTCGCACATCCTGTGGGCCGCCTTGTGGACCGGCATCGCCGGCGATGCCGTGCAGCGCGCCAAGGCCTTCTTCCAGGGGCAGGCGCGTGCGCGCCCGGGGTCGCTGCCGCCCTCGGCCACGCGGGTGGCCGATGCGGTGGCGATGGTGCAGATGATGGAAGGGCGGCTTGAGCTCGCATTGGAGCACCAGCGCCAGCGTCACGCGGGCCTCTCGGTGTCGGCACTGTTCTCGCTCGCCGCGGAGATGAACGGCCTGAAGACCAGCGTGAGCACGATGGCGATCGAGGTGGTGCAGCAGGCGATGATGATCTGCGGCATGGCCGGCTACAAGCAAGGCACGCCTTACAGCCTCGGGCGTCACCTGCGCGATCTCTGGTCCGCGCCGCTGATGATCAACAACGACCGGATCCTGACCAATACCGCTAGCTTGCTGCTGGCCGAGCGTTCCAGCTAAGGAGCACGACATGGATGCCAACGTCAGCGTGGAAGATCGCGCCAGTTCCGCGCCCGCGGACGCCGCCGCCTCGGCCGCTACGCCTTCGTACAGCGATCCGCAGGCAGGCCAGCGGCGCTACCAGCAGGCATTGATCGAGGCGGGCCTGCTGATCCCGAGCGGGGTCGATGGCGTCTATGGCCGCAGCGCAGTGTTCGAGGCCATCGCGGACGGCCTGAACGTGGCCGTCACCGCGCTCGGCGCCGACCAGCGCGCGGAAGTGATGCGCTTTCCGCCCGCCATGTCGCGCGAGGATTTCGAGGCTAGCGGCTACCTGAAGAGCTTTCCGCAGCTGGCCGGCACCGTGCACAGCTTTTGCGGCAGCGATCGCGACCATCATCGCCTGCTTGCACGGATGGAGGCAGGCGAGGAATGGGCCGACGAGCAGCGGCCGACCCGCGTGGTGCTCACGCCGGCCGCGTGCTACCCGATCTATCCGGCGCTGGCGCGGCGCGGCCCGATGCCGCCGCAGGGGCTGGTGGTGGACGTGCTGTCATATTGCTTCCGCCACGAGCCTTCGATCGATCCGGCGCGCATGCAGATGTTCCGCCAGCGCGAGTACGTGCGCCTGGGCAACGCCGGGCAGATCATCGCCTTTCGCCAGTTGTGGATGGAGCGCGGCCAGCAGCTGGCCACCATGCTCGAGCTCCCGCACGAGGTGGAGGTGGCCAATGACCCGTTCTTCGGGCGTGGCGGCAAGATCGTGGCGGACTGCCAGCGCGAGCTGAAGCTCAAGTTCGAGTTGCTGGTCCCGATCAACGAGGGCGCCCCGCCCACGGCGTGCATGAGCTTCAACTACCACATGGACCACTTCGGCCAGGTGTGGACGCTGCGCACCGCCGACGGCGAGCCGGCGCACACCGGCTGCGCGGGATTTGGCATCGAGCGCCTGACGCTGGCGCTGCTGCGCCACCACGGCTTCGACCTGTCGCTGTGGCCCAAGGACGTACGCGCCACCCTGGGAGGGCTGTAATGCTCGTTGACCCACGGAACCTGGAGCGCGGCATGCACGTGTCGCACGCCTTGCACAATGGCAATCCTGTCTGGCCGCAGACCAACTGCTATGTGGACTTGTGGATCGAGCTGCTGCACGGCTGGGAGCTGGACCCGGTTGCGGCGCTCGGATTCACCGTGTCGCAGGATTTCGAGGGCGATCAGTTCACCTTCTTCAAATACCCGCCGGACGATCTCGAACGTCTCTACGGCGTGGTGGTGCAGGAGCTGTCGCTGTATGAGTCGATGGAAGACCGCGTCGCCGGGCAGACCTGCCGCGGCCACGTGGTGCTGCTCGAGGTGGATGGCTTTTACCTGCCGGACAACCGGGCTACGTCGTACCGGCGCGAGCATACCAAGACCACCATCGGCATCGATGTGATGATGCCCGAGGCGCAGTCCGTGGGTTACTACCATAACGAGGGCTATCACGTGGCCACCGGCGAGGACTACGCCGGGCTGTTCCGCCGCCTGCCCGTGCTGGCGGACGACGTGAACCTGCTGTTTCCCTATGCCGAGGTGGCGCGCCGCCGGTTCCCCTCGCTGGAAGGGACGATGCTGGTGCGCGCCTCGCTGGCGCTCTTGCGCAAGCACCTGGCGCGCCGTCCGCGCCAGAATCCCATCACGGCATTCCGCACGGCGTTTCCCGCGCATCAGGAAGCACTGATGGCCGGTGGCGAGCAGACCTTCCATCCCTACGCCTTTAGCGTGCTGCGCCAGCTCGGCGCCAACTTCGAGCTGCTCGGGCAGTACCTGCGCTGGCTGGCGCAGCATGGCCAGCCGATGCCTGAGAGCGTAGCGGGCGCGTGCCAGAAGCTCGCGTCCGAGGCCATGGTGATGCAGTTCCGCCTGGTGCGCTCCATCATCAGCCGCCGCGTGGATCGCTGCCGGGATTGCCTGGACCAGCTCGAGGCCTCCTATGAGGCGGCGGTGCCGGCGCTGGCGGGCTACGTGGGCGAAGCCGAGTATTGAGGGCGCCTGCCATGCATGCGCCGCTTGGCTTGACACCCGTCCCCGGGCGGCCCGTGCACCGGCAGCCGCTCGCCGGCGACTGGGCCTTGCTGGAGACGCCCGCCGGCGCCGTGGCATCGCCCGCGGCGCTGGCCGGGCGCGGCCCGTGGATCGCGGCCCAGGTGCCTGGGACGGTGGCGCAGGCGCTTCAGGCTGCGGGGCAATGGCAGGCGGCGGCACCGCGGCCGCTGCACGACCACGACTACTGGTACCGCGTGACGGTGTCCGGCGCGGGCGCGTACCGGCTGCGCCTGCACGGCCTGGCCACCGTGGCCGAGGTCTGGCTGGATGAGGTGCGCGTGCTCGACGCGCAGAACATGTTTACGGCGTTCGAGGCCGAGCTCCATCTCGATGGCGAGCATGTGCTCTGCCTGTGCTTCCGCTCGCTGCACCGCTGGCTGCGCGCGCAGCGCGGCCCGGTGCGCTGGAGGCCGCGCATGATCACGCCGCCCGCGTTGCGCCTGGTCCGCACCACGCTGCTCGGCCACATGCCCGGCTGGTGCCCAAGCGTGCACACGATCGGGCCCTGGCGCGGCATCGACCTGCTGGCGCTTGCCACCGACGCGAGCCCGCTGCTGACGGCGCGCCTGGACCTGCAGGCAAGCCTGGCCGCCGATGCCGCGCAGGGTGGTGTCATCCGGCTGCGCCTGCGCGACGTGGCATCGCTGCCGCCGGCGATGACGATCATGCTGTGCGCCGATGGCCGCGAGGCACCCATGAAAGCCGTGGACGCGGGCACCGGCGGCATCGCCTACGAGGGCGAGCTGGCCGTGCCCGAGCCGCGCTTGTGGTGGCCGCACACGCATGGCGAGCCCGAGCGCTATGCGGTGCATCTGCGGCTGGGCGAAGAGCGCATCGCGTGCGGGCAGGTTGGCTTTCGCCGCATCGAGCTCGACCGAACCATCCATGGCGGCACCGACGGCCTGGCGGACCGAGACGAGGACGCCCAGGCGTTTGCGCTGCGCATCAACGGCGAGCGCATCTTCTGCCGCGGGGCCTGCTGGACCAGCCACGACCTTGCCGGCCACGCCGATGCGCCCGACCAAGTGCAGAAGTGGCTTGCGCTGGCGCACGGCGCGGGCATGAACATGGTGCGCGTGAGCGGCGTCACCTGCTACCAGGGAGAGGCCTTCTTCGACGCGTGCGACGCGCTTGGCCTGCTGGTCTGGCAGGATTTCATGTTCGCGAACTTCGATTACTCGGCCAGCGCCGAGGCCGCGCGCCCGCTGATGGCGCAGGCCACGCGCGAGGTCACCGAGTGGCTGGCGGCGCATCGCCACCATCCCAGCGTGGCGGTGCTGTGCGGCGGCAGCGAAGCCGAGCAGCAGGCCGCGATGATGGGCACGCCTGCGGCCAGCTGGCGCCAGCCCTTGTTCGACGAGATCATTCCGGCGTGCATTGCGGCCTGGCATCCCGACGCGGTCTATGTGCGCAACTCGCCGTGCGGCGGTGCATGGCCCTTCCAGGCCGACAGCGGCGTGACGCACTACTACGGCGTGGGCGCGTACCAGCGCCCGATTGACGACGCGCGCCGCGCCAATGTGCGGTTTACCTCGGAGTGCCTGGCGTTTTCCAACGTGCCATGCGCACGCACCCTGGCGGACGCGCTGGCGGTGCCGCCCGTGCATGATCCGCGCTGGAAGGCCCGTGTGCCGCGCGATGCCGGCAGCGGCTGGGACTTCGAAGACGTGCGCGACTTCTATTTGCGCGAATTGTTCAAGGTGGACCCGCCGCGCTTGCGCTACGAGGACACGGCGCGCTACCTGGCGTTGTCCCGCGCCGTGGTGGCGGAGCTGATGACCGACGTCTTCAGCGAATGGCGGCGCGCGGGCTCGACCTGCTCGGGCGGGCTGGTGTGGCAGTTGCAGGACCTGCTGCCCGGCGCGGGCTGGGGCATCGTCGATGCGCTGGCCCGGCCCAAGTCGGCCTGGCATGCCTTGCGCCAGGTGTGGCAGCCGCTGCAGGTGCTGATCACTGACGAAGGCCTCAATGGCATTCACCTGCACTTGATCAATGAGCGCGCCACGCCGCGCAATGTGCGCCTGCAACTGCAATGCTGGCGCGGCGGCGAGACCGCGTTGCTCGATGTCGCGCGCGATGTGTGGCTGGCCCCGCGCTCCACGCAGCACATCAGCGGCGCCGCGCTGGCAGGGGCCTTTTTCGATTTCACATACGCGTATCGCTTCGGGCCGTGCCTGCATGACGTGGTGCGCGCCGCGCTGGTCGATCCCAGCGACGGCGCCCTGCTGAGCCAGGCCTGCTACCTGCCCGAGCGCAGCGCGGCCGCGCTCGAGCCGCCGGAGCTGACGGTGGGCGTGGCGCGCGAGGATGGCGATTGGTGGCTCACAGTATCGACCCGGCGCTTTGCGCGCTGGGTGCACATCGACGATATCGCCTTTCGCGCGGAACACGACTGGTTCCATCTCGCGCCCGGTAGCCAGCGGCGCGTGAAACTCTTACCCGATAACGGCCAGCAAGGAGGAGGCCGTGAAGGCGCGCAGGGTGTAGGCCGTGCGCAGGCAGATCCCATCCCGATGGGGGAGGTCCACGCGCTCAATGCGCGCCGCGCGATTGCCTACAGCGCGCCATGCGCCTGAAGAGGCGGAAAAACGCCAGGCGATGACGGCGCGAAGCGCCGCCTGGGTGTCATTGCCGCGCACCGGCGACGCGGCCCCGGCCGCGCTCTCACACCTACCGAAGGATGATCAGGTTTCAGCCGTGCGGCTACTGTTGGCAGGGCCACATATGGCACTTAATACAAGCACAAATGCCGTGCGAACCAAGGTCAAAGAATAGGTGGTCGGTGCCGGTCCTCCGGATCACGGCGGTCCGGCTTCGGTCGAGGTTTTTCGTACGGCTGGTCACGGGGAGAGAGTCATGATCAGTCAGCGTTCGGATCTGCACGTCAATCATGTGCTTGGCGCCTTGCCGCGCAACGATTGGGAAGCACTGTCCTCGCATCTTGAGCTGGTACGCATGCGCGCCGGGCAGTTGCTGACCGATTCCGGCCAGCGCATTCATCATGTCTATTTCCCCACGACGGCCATCGTCTCGATGCTGTCGCTGCTGGAGGACGGCGCCACCGTCGAGATCGCCGCCATCGGCAATGAAGGCCTCGTCGGCATCCCGGTGCTGACCGGTGGCGACACCATGCCCTGCCGCGTCGAGGTACGCACGCCGGGCTTTGCCTACCGCCTTTCCGCCGCCACGCTCAAACAGGAATTCACGCACTCCCCGGCCATCCAGCGCGTCACCTTGCTCTATGTGCAGGCCGTGCTTACCCAGATCGCGCAGACCGCCGTGTGCAATCGTCACCACTCGCTCAACAAGCAGCTTTGCCGCTGGCTGCTGCTGGCCCTCGATCGCATGGCGTCCAACGAGCTGGTGATCACCCAGCAGGTCATCGCCAACATGCTGGGCGTGCGCCGCGAAGGGGTGACGGAGGCCGCCGGCAAGCTGGAGGACCTGGGCCTGATCCAGCACAGCCGCGGGCACATCACGGTGCTCGACCGGCATGGGCTGGAGGCACATTCCTGTGAGTGCTACAAGCTCGTCAAGCGCGAGTTCGATCGTTTGCTGCCGGCGCTTGCCAGTGCTTGAGGCGGGAGCGGGGTTGGGTCAGGGAGATTGCCGTGAACAGGTTGACCTTTGCCGGTGCGTCGCCGGCTGCAAATGAGCCGGCGAAGCCGCGAGCGCATGGCTCGCGCGCACTAGTCGATCACCTTGGCTGGATCGTCGCGCTGACGCTCGCCGGTGGCGCCATCGGTGCCCTGGTCGCCCTGTCCATGCCGCAGCGCTATCGCGTCGAGGCGCTGGTGCAGGTGGAGCCACACGACGCAGGCCAGAATGCCGGCGCGCGCGGCGCGGCGCAGGCCGGCCCCGCCGCCCCGTTCGATGCCGGCATGCTGACCAGCCGCGCAGTGGTCGGGCCCGTGGTGGAGCGGCTGCACCTGGACATCTCGGCGGTGCCGTTGCGCGCGCCGCTGGTGGGTGCGCTGGTGGCGCGCTTTGCCGAGCCAGGGCAAGCCATGGCCGCTTGGCCGGAAAGCCTGGGCTATGCCTGGGGCGGCGAGCGCATCCAGATCGACAGCCTGGCGGTGCCCGAGCGCCTGCTTAACGTGCCGCTGATGCTGGAGGTCCAGCCGCAGGGCCACTATCGCTTGTATGCCGGCAGTGCGCTGCTGTTCGAGGGCGTGGCGGGCGAGCCGGCCGCGGGCAACGATGTGGAGCTGCAGGTGGCCAGCCTCGACGCGCAGCCGGGCACGCGCTTCGAACTGATCCGCCATGATCCGCTTTCCACCGTGGATGCCATCTCGCGCGAGCTGGTGGTGGACGAACACACGCGCGACGCCGGCACGGTTCGCATCTCCTGGCGCTACCCCGATCGCAAGCTGGCCGCCGCGCTGGTCAATGGCGTGGCGCAAGCGTATATCGACAGCCAGACCACCCAGCGCCGCGACGATGCGGCCGGCAGCCTTGCCTTTGTCACCGGCGAGCTGCCGCGCGTGCAGGGCGAGCTGGAGCGCGCCGAGGCCGCGCTCACGCGCTACCGTACCCGTAGCGGCACCATGGCGCCGACCCAGGACGCGCAGTCGTACCTGAACGGCAGCATGGACTACCAGCGCCAGATCGCCGCGCTGCGGCTGGAGCGTACCCGCCTGCTGCAGCGCTTTACCACCGACAGCAATGAAGTGCGCACGGTCGACACCCAGATCCAGGAGCTCAGCAAGGTGCGCCGCGACATGGACTCGCGCATGCAGAACCTGTCCGAGACGGAGCGCGAGTCCGTGGCGCTCACGCGCGACGTGAAGGTGGCCGAGGACATGTACATGACGTTGCGCAACCGGGTGCAGCAGCTCTCGCTGGTGCAGTCGGATCGCACCAACAACATGCGTATCGTCGACGCGGCGCTTCCGCCCGCCCGCCCCGACGGGGTTGGCCCGTGGCCGCTGACCGGCGGCGGCGCGCTGCTTGGGCTGTGCCTCGCGCTGGCCGGCGTGGCCGCGCGGCAGCGCTACAGGCCCTCGGTGGCCGACGCCGCCGATGCCGAGGCGCGGCTGGGCATGCCCATGCTCGGCGAGATCGCGTTCAGCAGCGAGCAGACCGAGCTCGAACACCAGTCCGAGGTGCATCGCCGCCTGGGCATGATGATGGGCTTCGCCGCCCAGCCCACCCCGCGCCTGTATGCGCCCGCGCCTGGCAGCGCCTTGGCCGAGCCCGGCGGGTTCTCCAGCGGCGAGGCCGATCGGCTGCTGCGGTGCGGGCTGCATGACCGCTTCCTGCTGGCGCGGCGCTCGCCGCACGCGCTCGCGGTGGAGGGCCTGCGCAGCGTGCGCGCGGCCTTGCATTTCGCCGTGCGCAACGCGCCCGATGCGGTGCTGGCCGTGACCAGCCCGGCACCGGGCACTGGCAAGACCTTTGCTTCCGTTAACCTGGCCGTGCTGTTCGCCGAGGCTGGCCAGCGCGTGCTGCTGATCGACGCCGACCTGCGCCGCGGCAAGGTTGCCAACTGGTTCGACCAGGCCGCCGAGCCGGGGCTGGCCGAACTGCTCGCGGGCCATGCCGAGCTCGCGGCGGTGATGCGGCCCACCGTGGTGTCGGGGCTTTCGGTGATCACCGCCGGATCGATGCCACCCAATCCCTCCGAGCTGCTGATGATGCCGGCGCTGGCCGAGACGCTGCAGGCCTGCAAGGCGCGCTTCGACCTGATCATCATCGACACGCCGCCGGTGCTGGCCGTGGCCGATGCCACCCTGGTCGCCAACCTGGCCGGCTCGACGCTGCTGGTGGTGCGCGCCGATGTCACGCCCGCCGCGCAAGTGGACGAGACGCTAAAGCGCCTGGCTCGCGCCGGGGCGCGGCTTGCCGGCGGCATGCTTAACGGCGTCACGCGCCGGCGCAGCAACCGCGCGGACTTCGCCGCGATGAGCCCGTACCTGGGGCTGCCGCTGCCGGCCGCGCAGCCTGAAGCGCTGGCGCTGGAGTCGCGCCCCGCACGGGACGGCACGGCAGAGCAGCAGCCGGGCCGTGGCTCCATGCCAGCCGCCTGAGAGCCGGGGATGCCAGGGAAATCTCCATGAGCGTACCCGTTTCTGCGTGCGCCCGGACCTTGTGAAACGCCGCCTCGCAACCTGCGCGCAACGTGCCCCGCACGTTGCGCGTTGTCATGAAAATCGCAGCCTGTGGTGGCCGATCAGGGCCGTTGGGCGGGCCGCGGCAAGGATTTTGATGGCTTGTGCCAGGTCGGTAGCCGCCGGCGGGCATGGCACACGAACACGAACTAACAACATCAGAAGGCAAAGCGTACCCGTTTCTGCGTGCGCCAATGCCTGGGGCCAATGCCTCATTTTTCGCTGGGAGAGGTCATGAAACCGGTCTTGTTCGAGGGCTGTGCCGGCTGGCTGCACGAGGCGCCAGGCACCACGGGCGTGGTGCTGTGCAACCCGCATGGCCACGAGGCGATGTGGTCGCACCGGGCGTTTCGCCACCTGGCCACAGACCTCGCCGCCGCGGGCTTGCCGGTGCTGCGCTTCGACTATCCCGGCACCGGTGACTCGGCCGGTACCGATGCGGATGCCGAGCACATTGCCTGGTGTGTGCATGGCATCCTGGCCGCGGTAACCACGCTGCGAGAGCAGGCCGCGGTGAGCCGGGTCGTGCTGTGCGGCCTGCGCCTGGGGGCCACGCTGGCCGTGCTCGCCGCCGAGGCACTGGCCGCGCGCGAGCCCGGTGCCGTGGCCGGCCTGGTCCTGCTGGCGCCGGTGGTGAGCGGGCGCGCCTATCTGCGCGAGCTGCGCGCGTTGCACACTAGCTGGGTCAACAACGTCATCCCCGACATCGAGCTCACGCCGCCCACCGACGGGTCGCTCGACGTGCTGGCCTATCGCTTCCAGCCCGACACCGTGACGGCGCTCGAAGGCCTGCGCCTGGCCCGCCGCAAAGGCTGCCCCGCGCCGCGCGTGCTGCTGCTCGACGCCTGGCCGGGCGCCACCTCCCCCGTCGCAGAAATGGGTACGCTTTATCGCGGCTCGGGGGCTGAAGTCACGCTGGGCACCTTTGGCGAGTATCCCGGCATGATGCAAGCCGCCGAGTACGCGCAGGTGCCTGAGAGCGCCTGGCAAGAGGTGCTGGCCTGGGTGCGCCCGGCCATCGCCGCCGGGCGCCGCGGCGCCGCGCCCGGCCGGCCTGCGCCGGGCAATGAGAGCCTCGCGCTGGAGTGCGAGGTGGACGGCGTGCGCGAGCAGCGGGTATGGCTGGACCGCGGGCGCCAGTTCGGCATTCTTTGCCAGCCCGCGCGGCGCGGCGCGAGCGATGTCGCGGTGCTCTTTCCCAATACCGGCGGCAACCATCATGTGGGCGACGGACGGGTCTTCGTGAGCCTGTCGCGCGAGCTGGCCCGGCACGGCGTCACCGCATTGCGCCTCGATCTCTCCACGCTGGGCGATAGTCCGGCCCCGGCTCGCCAGATGAGCATTCCCGCGGTCTACGCGCAGAGCGCCTGCGACGATGCCAGTGCTGCCGTCGACTGGCTGCGCGCGCAGGGATACAAGCGCATCGTCATGGCCGGGGTTTGCTCGGGCGCGTTCATCAGCTTGCATGTGGCGCTGCGCAATCCGGCGGTCAACGGCCTGGTCCTTGCCAACCTGGCGAAATTCCGCTGGGACGATGCTGACACCGCCGCGGTGAACGAACGGGTGCAGTCCATGCGGGGCTACGTGGCGGCCGTGCGCCGCGCGCAGAACTGGCAGCGGCTGTGGCGCGGCCAGGTCAAGGTCTGGCCGATCCTGTCCGGCTTCGCACGCCGATGCACGCGGCGCGCGCTGCAACGCGGCGCAGCCGCCGTGGCGCGCTGGCGCGGCAGCGACGACACCACCACCGTGACCGGCTTCGCGCGGGCCGCCATGCGGGAGCTCGACCGGCGCGGCGTGCAGACGGATTTCCTCTACGGCATGAGCGATATCGGGCTGGAAGAAGCCAAGGACCGCTTTGGCGGCAACCTCGAAGCACTGCAAGGCCTGGGCAACATCCGCGTGCGCACCCTGCCCACGTTCGATCATTCGCTGTTTCTTGCTGACAGCCGCGCCGCGCTGGCGGCACATCTGGTGCGCTACGTCGAGGCGCAGCTGGCGCGTGGCGAGCCGGGCGAGGTGAGCGAGGCGGACGAGGACAGCTCCGGCGCGCTGGCGGAAGCGGTGTCAGGCACGGCGAGCGCCTGAGCGCGGGCGGCAAGGCCCCGCGGCCCCCGTGCAACGACAGAAAAAGAGGCGCCGGAATCCCGGCGCCTTCGATTGCGCGCTGCGCGGGGCAGCCCTAGCGGCTCTGCACCGTATCCACGTCCTGGTACCGATAGTTCAGATACCGGTACTTCCCGAAGTTGTAATGCGCCCGATACCACCGCCCTTGCACATTCAACCCGTTGAACAGCACGCCCTTGACTTCCCCGCCGACCTGCCTGATCGCCCTGCCCGCGGCTTCCAGTTCATCCACGGTAGTGGAGTCCGCCCGGGCCACCATGAAGACCGCATCCGCCTTGGTAGCGAGGATTCCGGTATCCGAGGCGGCCAGCACCGGCGGCGTGTCGATCAGCACGATGTCGTAGTTCGCCTTTAGCGCGTTGAGCAGCGCGTCCATCGCGGGACTCAGCAGCAGGTCCGCGGGATGCTCGGGCAGCGTCCCGGTGGGAATGAAATCCAGCCCGGGCACAACCTGCCTGCGCACGGCGGGTTCCACCGGCGCGCCCTGCAGCAGCTCGGTCAGGCCGGGGCCGCGGTCAGTGTCGAAACGCCGGTTCAGGCTGCCCCGCCGCAGATCGGCGTCGATCAGCACCACACGCTTGCCGCCGGCGGCGAGCACCGCGGCGAAGTTGGCGCAGATGAAGGACTTTCCGACACCGGGCGCCGGGCCCGTCACCAGCACCACCGGATGGCGGTTGCCAAGCAGCGAGAACTGCAAGGCGGTGCGGAAGCTGCGCAAGCTCTCCATGGCGGGATCGTCAGGCATCTGGCAGGCCAGCAGCGCGGCTTTCGGGTTGCCCTGCGTGGCCAGGCGCGACTGTTCCGGGCTGAACGGGATGGTGGAGTACACCGTGAACCCCGTCAGGTTCTCGATATCGTCGGCCTCGGCGACGCCGCCGTCCAGCATGTGGCGCAGGGCCACGACGATCAGCGCGCCCACGGTGCCAAGCATGGCCGCGAATATCACCAGCAGCGACCGGTTGGGCCGCACGGGCTGCAAGGGCACGTCGGCCGGGTCGACCATGCGCGCGGTCCCCACCTTGCTGGCCTTGGTCAGCTTGAGCTGCTGGGCGTCATTGAGCAGCGACTGGTAAAGCTCGGTGCTGACCTTGACATCGCGCAGCAGGCGCAACACGTTTTGCTCCACTTCGGGCAGCTTCTGGATACGCGTGGTCACGCCGGCGAGCGCGGCGTTCAGGCTGCCGATCTGCTCATCGATGATGCCGATGCTGGGATGGCTGCCGGTAAAGCGCGTCACCAGTTCCTGGCGTTTCGCGCGCAGCTCCTGCAGGCGCGTCTGGATCTGCACGGACTGCGAGAGGATCAGCTTCGACTCTTCGGTCAGGTCGATCGTGCCGCGCTGGTTGCGCAGCGCGTTGTAGCGCGTCTCGGCGGTTTCCACCTGCTGCTTGACCTGCGGCAGCTGCTGGTCGAGGAAGGCCAGGGATTTCTCGGCTTCCTCCGCCCTGCGGCGCACGTTCTGGTCGACATACTCGCTGCCGATCTCGTTGAGCGTTGCCGCGATCAGGTCCGGGTCCGGGCCTTCAAGGGTGACGCCGATCACCCCGCTCGACTTGCCACGCTCGGCAATCTGCAGGGATTGCTGCAGCCGCGCGATGGCAATGGCCCGAGGCAGCCGCGTCACGTTGAAGGTGGCGCCAGGGTTGCCTTCCAGTTCCGTAATGAGGATCTCGACGTTGCCGCGCGAGGTTGGCACGACCAGCGGCTGGCCGACGGTGCCCGTTGCCATGGCCTGCTCGCCCTTGACTTTCAGCCGGTACCGTTTGCCGTCAAGGGCCGTCACCATCATCCTGGTGCCCTCCAGCCGCGTCGGCATGTCGAGGCGGTCCACCGTTATGCGCTCGTCGCCCCAGACGAAGCCGCCCCAGCCGAAGAGGCCGGGTTCCGACAGGCCAGGGTTGTAGCGTGCCAGTGCCTGGCCGATCACCGGAAAGTAGCTCGGCGTGGCATCGATGAACAGCTTCAGGCTTTCCACGGCCTTGCCCACCACCATGCGCGAGTGCAGTAGCTCGATCTCCGCGGCGGCGGCCGGCTTGACGTCGAAGACCGGCGCCACGCTGCCCGCGAGCTTGCTGTTGGCGTTGTTCCCCGTGTCTTCCACTTGCACCACGATATCGGTACGGTAGACGGACTTGGTGAAGAACGCGTAGGTCGCGCCCAGGGCGAAGACCGTGCCCGCGATCAGGATGAAGGTCCAGCGGTAGCGCATCAGTATGTCGAGATAGCCGGTCAGGTCGATCGATTTTTCCCGCTGAGCGCGTCCCGCCGGCAATGCCTCGTTTGGATTGAACGTGTTCATGCGACCTCCCCGTGACATTGATCCTGTGCAATGGCGCGAATGCGCACCGTCCATGAGTCGACCCCTTGCTTGATCAGGCCCAGCACGATCCTGAACATATTCTGCGAACAGCCATAGGGGTCGGGCACGTCGGCGTGCATGAATTCGCAAAGGCGGTAGACCTTGCCGCGTGCCTGCGGATACTGGTGCTCAAGCGCCTCTTTTTGTTCGGTGTCCATCACCAGCACCAGGTCGGCGCCGTTGATCATGTCCCCGTCCACGGTGCGCGCGCGGTGCCCCGAGAGATCGAGGCCGTCCTCCTCGAGCAGGCGCACCGTGTGCGGATCGGCGGCGGCGCCCTCCAGCGGGGCCAGCCCGGCGGAACTCACCGTGCAGCCGGGCAGCGCGTGGCGCAGCAGGCCCTGCGCCATGGGGCTGCGGCAGGTATTGCCGATGCACACAACCAGGATTGAGCGGATCATCGCGGCCTCGCTTACTTGACCACGCTGGCGGCGCTGAACGCACCGCTCGTCGATGGCAACAGCAGGTTGACCACGCGGCTCCAGCGCACCAGTTCGCGCGCGTCGACATACACCACGTCCTTTGCCTCGAGTTCGAAGCCTTCGGCAATGGCCAGGGCCACGGGCGATGTGCCGTCCAGGTGAAACACCTTAGGTTCGCCGTCCGCCGCCTTGCGGATCACGAAGATCTGCTCCGCGTTGGCGGTGTTCGGATTCACGCCGCCAGCGTCGCCAATGGCCTCGTTAAGCGTCATGCGGCCATTGCGCATCAGCAAGGTGGTGGGGCGCACCACCTCGCCGGTGACGAAGATCTTGCTGTCCTCGCGCTGTTCCACGCGCACGATGTCGCCGTTCTTGAGCATGATGCGCGAGGGATCGATGCCGCGCGCGAGCAGTGCCGGGATGTTGACATGCCAGCTGCGCTCGCCGCGCGTGATGCGGATGCGGCTGTTGTCGCCTGTCAGGTTGAGCACGCCGCCCGCGCGGTTAAGCGCCTCGATCAGCGTCATCGGCGCGTCGTCGATCGGTTGCATGCCAGGCGTGCGCACTTCGCCATCCACGTAGATGCGCTGGCTGCGGAACGCGAGCACGCGCACCGTCATCTGGGGATCGCGCACCACGCGCGAGAGCACCTTCGCGATCTGGTCGCGCACGTCGTTCGCCGTCCTGCCGGCGACCTTCATCACGCCAGCGTAGGGAAACTGGATATCGCCCTGCGCGCTCACCACATAGCCGGGCACATTGGAGCCGCCGCCCACCGCGGGGATTTCATACGCGGCGCCGATGCTGTAGGTCTGGTTGGGGAAGACCAGTTCCGGGTGATCCCACACCACCACCGAGACGATGTCGCCCGGGCCGATCAGATAGGGCTGCGGCTTGCCATAGAGCTCGTCCAGCTTCTCGACCTCGCGCTGCGCCATGGTGCGCTGGTTGCGCACCACCTCCAGCGTGATCGGCGTGATGTTGGGCATGGCATCGGGTCCGACCGCGCCGACCGGCGCCTTGGGGTCGAAGTGCATGCCTGGGGAGCTTGCGCAGGCGGCGAGCAACAGGGTCGCGCATAGCATGGCCAGGCATGCCAGCGGCCTGCCTTGGCGTTGCGTGTTCCTGTGTTGCCCGTCATGGTCGGTGATCTTGTTCACGGCAGCCTCCGGCATTGGGCGACGGGGACATCGCAACCGCTGCGACAATCCCCCGATGCTGCCATCCTAGGAGGCGAGAAGGGACCAATCGGTGCGCTGTCACACATTGCACTGCGATGCCGGAACCAGCGCGCGCAACGCGCCAGGGCGAACGAACGGGGCCTTCCCCTGGGCGGAGCGAAGACACGCGACGGCTGCTGGAAAGCGTGCCCCGCGGCCCGGAAAAAAGACAACGGCGGCAGGCTTGCGCCTGCCGCCGCCGGTTGGCTGCGCCGCAAGCGCGCCTCAGCGCATCGCGGCGGAAACGCCCGTGCCGTACTCCGCAACCGTGCGTACCGGCCTGGTGCCGGCAGACGGCGCGTTGCGCGCCGCCGTGCGCGGCGCAGCCTCGTCGCCGCTGACCCATTCCAGTGACGCGCCGCGCTGCAGCGCCGCGTAGACCGCCTCGCCCTTGTTGCGCACCTTGAGCCGCTGGTACAGGGTGCAGGCATGGCTCTTGACGGTCGCCACCGAGATATTGAGCATGCGGCTCACAGTCTTGATGGGATGTCCGCGCGCCAGCAGCACCAGGACCTCATATTGCCTCGGGGTGATCTGCAGCATCTCGGCTTCGTCGTACGCGGTCTCGCTGTGCCCGCCGGTGCTACCGGCCTCGGCCGGAACAGCGCTCTGGCGAGACACGGCGCCCAGGGACTCGCGCGAGGATGGCGCGGCCTGGATGCGCATGCCGGCGGGGTTGCATGGCGCGCCGTCAGCCAGCGGCGCCAGCACGGGAATGCGTCCACCTACAGGATAGTTGCCGGCCGAGAGGCCCGGTGATCCGCTGCTTGACGCGCCGGCCTGGCGGTTGTTCTGGCCGCGCACGTATTGCCCGCCAACCATGGCCAGGCGGATGCCGGCTTCCAGCACCGCCAGCGAAGCGGATTTCGGCAGGCAGCCGCAGATCCCTTGCGCCATGGCGAGCGCGGGAATCTGCAGCGGGATCATATCGGCGAGCAGCAGCAAGCGATCGGCCGAGAGCACGGAGCGCACCTTGTTGAGCAGTTGCCATCCGGCGTCGGTGTCGGCCGGCATGCCGAACACGAGCAGGTCGCAATGATTGCCTTCCAGCAGGGCGACGTCGGCCGGGTCGACGGTGATGACGTGGTCGACGCCATGGATGCGCTCGAGCATTTGCAGCAGCCCGAGACGCAGCAGTGGGTGACCCTCGATGAGCAGTGCGTTCATGTTGTTATTCCCCCCGTATGATTGCGGTAGGAAACAGGTTGAACGCAGCGGAATAATGACCTGCGCGACCCTCGTGGTGCTCCACGCGCGCCGCCCCAATTTATCCCCGTACCACCGCCAAGCTGGAGCGCCCGTTCTTATTGCCGGGAACTGACCGCGAGCCGGAAGGCTGACCCCCTGAACCCACCCCAAAATGCCATTCGTCTTAAAACGAATTAAGGTCATATTATGGTCTGATCTGCACGAAATCAAGTTGCTTTGGCGGCGCTCTAATTGGGTTGGAGAGGTTTGTTCTCATCATCCGGAAAGCCTTGGTGGTGGCCGCATGGCGGGTTACCCGAATGGGTGATGGATAATTACCGGGATTATGTTTCAAGACTGAAACAGTTATTGGCCAATATAGTTTCACAGCTGCAACGGAAAAGGGGTTTGCTAGCGCATTTATGGCTTTTCCGGGGGGCGCGCCCGCTTGGCGAATCAATCTTGAAACGCGCGCCGAGGTGGAGTCCGCGACCCACTTGCGCCTTCGGAATGAGCCTTGGGCGAGCGCCGCGCGACAAACGGATGAGAGCCATCTCAGCCATCAGGATGAGGGGAGAGCGCCAGCCGGCACGCGAGCATGCCCGCGGTGCCGGATGCCCCCCTTGCGCTGCAGGAAAGCGATGCTGGCGGTACCCCGCCGCCGCGCCTGAACAAGGCCCCGCGTATCCCTCGCGGCGCACGCCGGTCTTGCCTGTTCCCGGCGTGCCGACGCGTGTGTGGCAACGTACAGAAACCCGAATTCCGCCCCGGCATCCTCACCGCAGGCAGACCGGTCATCCGCCCGGCAATGCATGCCAGCGGCACGGCTGCGCTTTGGTCCAACGTTGCTCATCTTCACGAGGATGTCATGGCTTCAGGCACGGCGCAGGATCGCATCAATCAACACGCATGGCGTAGCTGGGGCGCGCGCCGGTGGTTCGGCACCGCCAGCGATTGGACCGACCCTGGCGAGGCCGCGGCGATCGCCCGGGTGGCGGACGAAGTGCGGGGCCAGCCCATCCTCGACGTTGGCGTGGGCGGCGGGCGCACCGTGGCGCTGCTGCGCGCGCTGAGCGACGACTATACGGCGGTCGACTACATGCCCGAGATGGTCGAGATCTGCCAGCGCAATCATCCCGGCGTGCGGGTGATGCAGATGGATGCGCGCAACATGTCGCGCTTTGCGGACAGCAGCTTCGCGCTGGTGATGTTCAGCTTCAACGGCATCGATGCGGTCGACTACGCGGGGCGCGTCGCCATCCTGCGCGAGTTCGCGCGTGTGCTGCGGCCCGGCGGCCTGATGCTGTTCTCCACGCACAACATGCGTGGGCCCAGCTATCGCGAGAATCTCTCGCGCTTCGTGCGGCTTCCGCATCTGTCGGCCAACCCTATCGCGGTTGGCATCGATACCGCGCGGGTGATCTGCAACCTGCCGATTGCCACCTTCAACTATCTACGGCACTCGCGGCTGAACCGCGAGTTCGATGGCTATGCCATCCGGGTTTGCGCCGCCCACAAGTTCGGCATCGTGATCGTCTATACCGAGTTCGCCGCGCAAAAGCGCGCGCTCGCGGAGCTAGGGCTGCACACCGATGTGGTGTTCGGCAACCTGAACGGCGAGCCGCTGCGCGAAGGCCAGGACCTGCGCGACGTGTACTGGTTTCATTTCATCGCGCGCAAGCCCGCGTCCGGCGACGCGTCACCGGCGGCCCCCGGAACCCGGCAATGAAGATCCTGCACGTGATCTCGTCGATCGATCCGGGTGGTGGTGGCCCCATCGAGGGCGTGCGCCAGCTGCGCGCGCCGCTACGCGAGCGTGGCGTGCTGGTGCAGGTGTGCTGCGGCGACGCGCCCGATGCGCCCTGCGTGCGCGATAGCGAGCTCGACGTCATCGCGCTGGGGCCGTCATCGCTCAAGTACGGCTTCAACCGGCGCATGGTGGCCTGGCTGCGCGCGCATTGCGAAGAGTACGACGCGGTCATTGTCGAAGGCCTGTGGCAGTTCCACGCGCTGGCCGTGTGGCTGGCGCTGCGTGGCAAGCGTGTGCCGTATTTTGTGTTTACACACGGCATGCTGGACCCCTGGTTTCGCGACCACTATCCGCTCAAGCATCTGAAGAAGAGTCTCTACTGGCTGGTCGGCGACTACTGGGTCCTGCGCCACGCGCGCGGCGTGCTGTTCACGTGCAGCGAAGAGAAGCAGCGCTCCAGCGGCGCGTTCTGGCCATATCGGTGCCGGGAGGTGGTGGCAAGCTACGGCACGGCGCAGCCACCGCAGGACAGCGCGCCGTTGCGTGAGGCCTTCCTTAGCGCCTTCCCGGAGGTGCGCGGCAAGCGCATCGCGCTGTTCCTTGGCCGGATCCACGAGAAGAAGGGTTGCGACCTGCTGGTCGACGCCTTCGCTGGCGTGGCCGCCGCGCATCCCGCGCTGCATCTGGTGCTGGCCGGACCGCACGACACCGCGTTGCGCGCGATGCTGGAGCAACGCATCGCCGCGCATGGGCTGTCCGCGCGCGTGAGCTGGACCGGCATGCTCAAGGGCGAGCTCAAGTGGGGCGCGTTTCATGCGGCCGAGGTGTTCTGCCTGCCTTCGCACCAGGAGAATTTCGGCGTGGCGGTGGCCGAGGCGCTCGGCTGCGGCGTGCCGGTGCTGATCTCCGACAAGGTCAACATCTGGCGCGAGATCGTCGCCGACGGCGCCGGGCTGGTGGGCCCGGACACGGCGCAGGGCGCCGCTGCCTGCCTGCGGCAGTGGCTGCAGGCCGAGCCCGCCGCGCAAGCGCGCATGCGTATCGCCGCGCGGCAGTCCTTTGCCCGGCGCTTCCATGCCGGACAGGCCGCACAGCGGCTGTTGGACATCCTCCATGGCGCCACCGAGGCTGCGCAGCCTGTCCACCACGCGGCGGCGGGATAGAGGAGACAAGACCATGGTCGCGCCGTCATGCCACAGCGTCATTGAGCGGGGAGCGGGACCGCCGTGAAGCTGCTCGGATTCCTCGTCTATGCGGTGCTTTCGCAGGGGGTCGGCGCGGTCACCGGCCTGCTGCTGGCCCGTTGGCTTGAGGTGGGCGACTACGCCATCTACACCGTGGTCGGCCTCATCATGGGCGCCATTGCCATCGTCACCAAGGGCGGCATCCAGCTTGGCCTGAACGCGCTGCTGGGCAAGACCTGGCCGGACCGGGAGCGTGCCGCGGAACTGGCCTGCGCGGCCATGGGCCAGCGCTGGAAACTCTCCGCCTGGCTATTGCCGGTGGTGCTGGCGATCGCCGCGTGGCTGCTGTATCGCAACCATGCCGGCGTGATCCTGATCGTGCTGCTGCTGGCGCTGTTGCTGGCAACGTGGTACTTCGACATGCAATCGCGCGTCGTGGACCAGGTGCTGCTGTTTGCCAACCGCGCGCCCGCGCTGCAGGCGCTGGATACCGGCCTGTCCGTGGGGCGCCTGGTGCTGTCGTCCGCGCTCTACGCGCTGGGCCTGCTCGGCGTGCTGGGCGCGACCCTCGTCAACGTGCTGTTCGCGGGACTGCGCGTGCCGGTTGTGCGGCGCTGGATCGCGCGTGAGATACCACTGGCGGCACATGCCGGCAGCGCGGGCAAGGCGGAGGACAGCCAATACATCGGCCGCATCATGCGGCGGCAATTGCCGCTGGAGGCTTTCTACTGCGTCCAGGGGCAACTGGTGTTTGCCATCGTCGCCTATCACGGCGCGGTCGGGCAAACGGCCTCGCTGGGCGCGCTGTCGCGCATCGGGCAATTGCTGATGCCGGTGGGCGCCGTGGTCGCCGCGTACGTGATTCCGCGCTTCGCGCAAGCGCGCGACGGCGTGCTGCGGCGCTTTGCCGGGTGGGTGGCGCTGGCTTGCCTGCCTGCGGCCGCGCTGGTGCTTCTTGCCGCGACATGGCCGGGGTTGCTGCTGTGGCTGGTGGGGCCGAACTATGCCTCGCTGGGCGCCGAACTGATGATCGCCTGCCTTGGCGCGGGCGTTGCCAGCGTGGTCGGCATCGCCTGGCAGTTGCTGGCCAACCGCGGCCTGAATCATTTCGCCTTCGTGCAGGTGCCGGTGGTGCTGGCCTGGTGCGCGGCTGCGCCGCGCTTTCTCGATCTCACCACGCTCGATGGCGTGCTGTGGTTCCAGCTCGGGCTGTCGTCGGGGCTGGCCGCGGCCATTGTCTGCGAGCTCACCGCGGCCGTGCGTGCCGGACGCCTGCTGCCAAGCGACGAGCGCCTTGCCCCCCATGGAGGAAGCACGCAATGAGCGATGCGCCCAGCGTTACGCTGATGGTCCCGACCTACCGGCGCCTGGACATGCTCCAGCGCTGCCTGCAGGCTGTCGCCGCGCTCGTGCCGGCGCCGGTTCAGCTGATCGTGGTCTGCCGCGGCGCGGACGATCCCGACACGGCGGCGTGGCTGGCAAATACGGCGCAGGCTTGCTATCCGGCGTTGCGGGTAGTCAAGGTGATCGAGCCTGGCGTGGTGGCTGCCATGAATGCCGGCCTGCCGTACGCAACCGGCGAGCTGCTTGCGATCCTGGACGACGACGCGCTGCCGCGCGCGGACTGGCTGGCCCGCTTGCTGCCCCACTTTGCCGATGCCGCGGTAGGCGGCGCTGGCGGCCGTGATGTCGTGCGCAGCGCCGATGGCGCGCCACTGGCCGTGCCGGATGTGCCGCTGGCCGGCTATCGCGACGGCTGGGGCAGGATCATCGGCGAGACCCATCGGGTGTGCGGCGCGCCGCGCGCGGTGGAAACGCTCAAGGGCTGCAACTGGATCCTGCGCCGGACGGCACTGGGCACCGCGCGCTTTGACGAGCGGCTGCAGGGGCAGGGCGCGCAGCCCGGCAACGAGACGTGGATGTGCCAGATGCTTCGCCACGCAGGATGGCGCCTGGTGCTCGATCCCGGCGCCATCGTCGATCACTATCCGGCCGCGCGCTACAACTACGAGCGCCAGAGCTATGCGCGCAGGCGCTGTTTCGAAGAGACCTGCAACATGACGGCGATCTCGATGGCATACGCACCGCCGGCGATGCGCCTGCGGTTGCTGCTGTTCCAGCTGCTGGTAGGGTCGCGCAGTTGCCCGGGCGCTTACTTCCTGGCGCACAGCCTGCTCAAGCGGCCACGCAGCCTGCCCGGGCAGTTGCTGGGTGGCTGGGGTGGCTTCGTGCAGGGCGTGCACCTGGCGGGCACGCTGCGCATGCAGCCACCCGGCCGGCCCACGCGCTGCGCCGGGCTGCCCGCGCAAGCCGTGCCCGCGGGGGCGCGGCTCGATGGCCCCCCAAGGGGGAGCGAAGCATGAAAGCCCTCGTCACGCATCCCGGCCTGCAGCATTCGCACCAGATGGCACAGGCGCTTTATGAGCATGACATGCTCAAGCAATACTGGTCCGGTGTGCCGGTGCGCGCCCCGGGCGAGGCGCCGCCCTGGTGGCTGCCGGCCGGATATCACGCCAAGGTGCGCGAGGTCGCCATCCCCAAGGCGCTGCGGCGGCACCCGGTGTTTTTTCCCGGTGTGCTCAAGCTTGGACTCAATCGCTATGTCGGCCGCTCCGGGTCGGCTTACGCGCACCGGATCTTCCATCTGTTCGACCAATGGGTGGCCGCCCGGGTGGAGGCGGTGCGCCCGGATGTGGTGGTCGCCTACGAGAACTCCGCGCTGCGGACCTTCCAGGCGGCGCGGCGCATTGGCGCGCGCTGCGTGCTGGAGGCGCCCGCCGTGCATCATCGTGCGGCCGAAGCCATGGTGCCGGTCGAGGACCGCACCTACCTTGCTCAGATCAATGCGCAAAAAGATGCGGAGATCGCGCTGGCGGACATCATCATCACCTGCTCGGCGTTTGCCGCGCGTACCTACATCGACGCCGGCGTGCCCCCGGCCAAGCTCAAGCCGATCCTGCTTGGCGCGACGCTGCCGGACGGCGTCCGCCGCCAGTGGCTCGCCGGCGGCCCGCGCTTTGTGTTCGCCGGGGCGGTGCGCGTGGGCAAAGGCATCGATCTGCTGCTTGACGCGTTCGCGCGGTTGCGGGAGCGGGTGCCGGAGGCGGAGCTGGTGCTTGCCGGCGCGCTCGTAGAGCCGGAGCTGGGCGGGCGCATCGCTGCCATGCCGGGCGTGCTGCAGCTTGGCGCGTTGCCGCAGCCGGCGCTGTTCCAGGTATTTGCCGATGCCGACTGCTTCGTGCTGCCGTCGCGCTTCGATTCCTTCGGCATGGTGGTGGCCGAGGCCCTGGCGTGCGGCACGCCGGTGCTGCTCTCGGATCGGGTCGGTGCGAAAGAAATCATCGATGAATTCCCGCAGGCCGGGTGGGTGGTGCCGCTTTGCGCGGACGCGCTGTACCAACGCATGCTGGCCCTGGCGACAGATCGCGCGCAGCTGGAGCACGCGCGCGCCCATGCCCGTATCGCCGGGCAGAAGTACACCTGGGCGAGGTACCGCCTGAGTGCAGCCGAAACGGTAGGCGCGCTATGCTGAGCCATTCCCTTCCCTACGCGAAACCCGCCGTGCCAGCCCGCCGGGCGCGCGTCACCGTGTTCGGGCGGATCTTCCTCACCGTCTTCGTGATTGCCGTGTTCGAGGGCGCCGCGCGCAAGTGGGTCTCGGATTCGCTCACCATGCCGCTGATCCTGCTGCGCGACCTGATGGTGGTGTATGCGCTGTACCACGCGGTGCGCTATTCAGGCTTTACCCCGGCGCGGCGCACCGTGCGCATGCTGCTGTGGTGGTCGGCCATTGTTTGCTTCTGGGGCTTGCTGCAGCTTGTTGCGGGCGTCAACTCGCTGCCCATTTTCCTGATCGGCGTGCGCTTCTGGCTGCTGTACCTGTGGTTTGCCTACGCCGCGGCCGAGCTGCTCGAGGAGCAGGACCTGGAAGCCATCGCCAAGGCCGCGCTTGTCATGCTGCTGATCATGGCTCCGCTGGCACTGGTGCAGCATTTTCAGCCGCCGGAGAGTTTCCTCAATCGCCAGATCGAGGGCGATCCGGATACCGTCTTCCGCGTGACGGCCGACGTGGTGCGCACCACGGGCACCTTCTCGTTCACGCTGGGCTACACCTTGTTCCTGGCGATCGTCAGCCCCTTCGCGCTGGAGGCCGTGCTGGGCGAGCAGAAGCCGGGGCTCTGGGGCAAGCTGCATTCGCTTGCGGTCATCGGCAGCCTGTTCATTGCCTCGCTGGTCAGCGGGTCGCGTTCGGCCATCCTGCTGTTGCCGATCGTGTTTGGCATCGCGCTGCTGGCAAGCTTGCGCTACGGCAAGGGAAAACGGCGCAGGGCGGCGGTGTCGTGGGGCATTGTTTCCATCCTCATGAGCGTGGTCATCGTGCTGTTCGTCAGCTCGGCGGTGGACGCGACCTTGGAGCGCTTCAATTCCGCGGCGCAGATGGAGAGCTTCGGCGACCGGGTGGAGTCGATGTTCTTCGGCGTCAATGATGTCTCGGCCGAGCAGAGCCTGCTTGGCAGCGGGCTCGGGCTTGGCAGCAACCTGGCCAACTACTTCCTGCAGACCGGCCTGCTGTTCGTGATCAGCGAAACCGAGACCGGCCGCGTCATCGGCGAGATGGGCCTGGTCGGCTATCTGAGCATCTTGCTCAAGGCGCTGATCTTCATCAACGGCATGTGGCGCGCATTGCGCGTGGCCAGGCGCACCGGCAGCGCTTTTCTCATCCTGATGTGGACCATTGCCATCTTCGGGCTGACCTCCTGGCCGATAGTCGGGCAACTCACGGCCAACGCGCTTGGCTTCGTGTTTGCCGGCATGACGCTGGCGGCCACGCGGCAAGCGAGCCAACGCTTGCCTCACCCCGGCTAAGCCCGGCTCCGGATCGGCATAACGAAATCAGGACATAAACATCGACACGGCAACGACCTGCTATCCGCACATTTTTCAATCGCCATGAAAATCATCTTGTTGGGTCACCCCGCCTTCTTCGGCAGCCACAGCATGGACCGCTTTGCCGCGATGATCATCGACGGCATGCGCGCGCGCGGCCACCAGGCTGAACTATGGACCCCCGCCGCCGTGATGTGCCGCCTGCCGGCGCGCGGCGGGCTGCGAAAATGGCTGGGCTACATCGATCAGTACATCCTGTTCCCGATGCTCGCGCTATGGCGTCTGCGCAAGGTCGACAAGGACACCTTGCTGGTGCTGGCCGATCACGCGCTGGGCATCTGGATGCCGCTGCTGCGCCATCGTCCGCACGTGGTGCATTGCCATGATTTCATTGCCTTGCGCACGCTCGCTGGCGAGTTCCCCGAGCACGGGCTTTCGGCCAGCGGGCACACCTACCAGTCGCTGATCCGTTGGGGCCTGTTGCAGGGAAAGGCGTTTATCGCCGTCTCCAACAAGACCATGCGCGACCTGCGGCGCCTGCATCCGTGCGCGCCCGAGGCCGCGTGGGTGGTCTACAACGGGATGAACTATCCGTTCCACAGGATGGGCACCACCGAAGCGCTGGCCTGCCTGCAGCGCGCTGGCGTGCCGGCCGATCCGCAAGGCATGCTGGTGCATGTCGGCGGCAACCAGTGGTACAAGAACCGCGAAGGCGTGCTGGCGCTCTACCACGCCTATTGCCGGCAGTGCCGCGATCCACTGGCGCTGTGGATGATCGGTGGCGACCCCACCGCGGAAATGCGCGAGCAGGGCGAGCGGGCAATCGCCTTTGGCGGCAGCGTGCGCTTCCTGACGGGGCTGCCCACCGAGGCGGTGCAGGCAGCCTATTCACTGGCCGCCGTGATGGTGTTTCCGAGCCTGGAAGAAGGCTTCGGCTGGCCCATCATCGAAGCCATGGCATGCGGCGCGCCGGTGCTGACCACCAACCGCGCGCCGATGACCGAGATCGGTGGCGACCAGGTGCAATTGCTTGAGCCGATGGCTAGCGGTGACATGGAAGGTTGGGCGCAACGCGGTGCGGACATGCTGGCCGCGATGCTCGCATGGCCGCAAGCGCGGCGCGCCAAGGTGGCCGCGCGCTCGATCGCATGGGCCGGGAACTTCTCCGCCGAGAAGGCCATGGACCAGTACGAGAGCATCTATCTCACGGTGCTGGCAGCGGCTTCGGTGGAAGATCGCGTGTCGGTGGACGCCTGATCACCTATACACCTGAACACCTGAACGGTGGCGCGTGCTATTCGCTGCCGACCCCGGCGGTGCTGGGCGCGCCGGCAGGCTGGTGCCTGATCAGCGCGAACAGCGCCTTCTCCAGTTCGCCCAGCACCATGTCGCGGTCCAGGTGCTGCTCGGCCCAGCGCCGGCCCGTGCTGCCCAGGTGCGCGCGCAGCGCGGGCTGCGCCGCCAGCGTGTCGATGGCGGCGGCCAGCGCGGCCGCGTCGCCCGGCGGCACCACCACGCCGCATTGCGCAACCACGCGGCCAAGTTCCGTGTCCGGCTCCGCGGTGGCGACCACCGGGCGAGCGCTGGCCAGCATGCCGGTCAGCTTCGAGGGCATGACCAGGTCGGCGGCGCCGGCGCGTTGTGGCAGCAGGTGAACGTCGGCGGCGGCCAGCAACGAGGCAAACATGCCGGCGGGCTGCAAGGGCAGGAAGCGCACCTGTGACAGCTCCGCGCAGGCGGCCTCCAGCGCGGGACGCCCGGCGCCGTCGCCGCAGAAGATGAAGTGCAGGCGTTCATGGCCATCGAGCAGGCGGGCGGCATCAGCCATGACATCCAGCCCCTGCTTGGCGCCCATGTTGCCCGAGTACAGCGCCACCACGGCATCCGCCGGGATGCCCAGCGTGCGGCGCGCCAGCGTGGCGCTGCCGGCGCCGATTTCCCTCAGGTTGACCCAGTTGGGCAGCAAGGCCGCGCGCCCGGGTTCCGTGCCCTTGCCGCGCGCCAGCGAGACCATGGCCTGCGAGATCGACGAGACCCGGTCAAAGCGCGTCATCAACTGATGCTCCACGCGGTGCGCCACGCGGCGCAGCCAGGGCCGGCGGAGCAGCCCCAGCGCAAACGCCGCGTCGACCTCGTAGTCCTGCACATGCAGCCAGGTCTTGCAGCCGCTCCAGCGCGCGAACAGCAAAGCGGCCGGCGCGCACATCAGCGGGGGCTCCACCACGAACAGCACATCCGGGCGCCAGCGCAACTGGGCCATCAGGCTGGGCAGGCTGGATACGGCAAAGCTTGCCAGGTGCAGCAGCCGTGCGATGCCGCCTGGCTTGCGCGGTACCCACAGCGGCGCGCGATACACCTCCACCCAGTGCCGCCGCTCGCGGCTGTATTGCCATGCGCGATAGCCCTCGCCCACGCGCCACGCCGGATAGTACGGCGGCGCGGTGACCACCCGCACCTCATGGCCGCGCGCGGCCAGCCACTCGGCCTGCTCGCAGGTGTACTTGCCGATGCCGGTCAGCTCGGGCGCATAGTTCAGGCAGTACATGAGTATCTTCATGGCAACGGTAGCGTCAGTGGCATCGATGCTCTGTATGGGTACGCAGCCGTCACGCCCGCTGCGGTGCGCAGGGTGCGTGCCGGCATATGCCGGCGTGCGCCTAGTCCGCGGCCATGATCCGCACGCAGCCAGCCGCCATGGCCCTGCCCGCGGAGGCAGGAGAGTCCTCCAGCGCGGCGGCCTGGCAGCGCTCGGCGGTGGCGGCGGCATCCGCAAAACGCGTGGGCACCTGCACCAGGCACCTGGCCAGCGCACCGGCGTCGCCCGCCTTGAAATACAGGCCGGTGACGCCGTCGCGTATCAGTTCGCCGGCGTCGTCGTTGTTCACGCTCACCACCACCGGGCAGCCGTAGCTCAGTGCCTCGCGCACCAGCGGGTGCCAGCGCTGCGCGGCGTCGGGCAGCACCAGGCAGCTCGCCTTGCGGTACTCCACGGCGCAGTCGGCCGGCGCCATCGCGCCCAGGAAGCGTACCGACGGCCCCAGCCCGAGCGCGTCGGCCATGGTGCGCAGCCGGCCATAGGCGCGGCCGGTGCCCACCAGCGATAGCGTCGCCGCCGGCCACGCCTGCCGCGCGCCGGCAAAGGCATGGAGCAGCAGCACCAGAGCCGGATCGTGCGTGAGGGCGCCAACATGCAGGAAATGCGGCGCATGCGGCGGCGCAGCGCGCTCGACCCGCTCGCGCCGTTCGGCGGCGGCATCGAATCCGTCCGGCAGCACGGCCGGCGGGCGGCAGGCAAAGATCTTGCACGGGGGAACGTCGGCGGCAATGGCGCGCGCGCAGCCGCGCTCGCTGCCCACGAAGACGCCCTGGCAATGGCGCAGCAATACCGCGTCTGCCAGTGCGCCAAAGCGTCCAGGCACGCTGGCAAAGGCGGCCCCGTGGAAGAAGGCCGCGCGCCGCCGTCCCAGCGCCATGCTGGCCAGCAGCATGGCCCAGTTCTCTAGCCGGCTCTGGCCCGCCAGCACCACCAGCGCGCCGGGGCTGAGCGAGATGGCGCGCATCTGCTGCAGGCAGCGCCGCCACAGGCCCGCATCCGCGCTGCCCGTGGGAAAGATGACCTGCCCGGGCCAGAGCGCGCCGGGACACGCTGCCGCGCCGCTGGCGGCCGAGGTAGCCGACGTTGCGGACGCAGTGGCCTGTGGCTGCGCGCGCTTGCCGGGATGGCGGAGCAGGGGTTTCATGTCAGGCCTCCACGTGTTGTGCCGGTGCTGTGCCATGCGCCAGCCTTCCGCACTGCAGTGCATCCAGGTAGGCCAGCCGCAGGCCGTCGCGCAGCGCCACGGCCGGTTGCCAGCCCGTGGCGGCAAGGGCCGTGCAGTCGAGCCGCTTGCGCGGTGTGCCGTCGGGCTTGCCGCTGTCGAAGACGATGTCGCCGCGAAACCCCACGGTCTGCGCCACCAGCCTCGCCAGCTCGCGCACGCTGACTTCCTCGCTGCTGCCCACGTTCAGGAATCCGGCCGGCGCGATCTGGCGGTACACGTCCTCGGGCAGCGCCATCACATGCAGGCATGCCGCGGCCAGGTCGTCCGCGTAGAGGAACTCGCGCAGCGGCGTGCCGCTGCCCCACACCGGCACGTGCTGGGCGTGCGCCATGCTGGCTTCGTGGAAGCGCCGCAGCAGGCCCGGTATCACGTGGCTGTTGTTGGGGTGATAGTTGTCGCCCGGGCCGTAGAGATTGGTCGGCATCACGCTGCGGTAGTCAGTGCCGTACTGGCGGTTGTAGCTCTCGCACAGCGCAATGCCGGCGATCTTGGCCAGGGCGTAGGGGGCGTTGGTGGGTTCCAGCGGCCCGGTAAGCAGCGCGGCTTCGCTGATGGGCTGGGGTGCGAACTTCGGGTAGATGCAGCTCGAGCCGAGGAATAGCAGGCGCTTCACGCCCGCGCGCCAGGCTTCGTGGATGACGATGGCCGCGATCATCAGGTTCTGCTGGATGAACTCGGCGGGAAAGGTGTGGTTGGCGTGGATGCCGCCTACGCGCGCGGCAGCCAGGTAGACCGTGTCGATGCCCTGGGTGGCGAAGAACGCGCGCACCTGCTGCTGGTCGGTGAGGTCGAGCTCGGCGTGGCCGCGCGTGACGATGTCGGCCTGGCCGCGCGCGTCCAGCGCACGCACGATGGCTGAGCCGACCATGCCGCGGTGGCCCGCCACGAACACCCGCGCTTGCCGCGCTGGCCGGGACGCGGATGACGGCGCGGGGTCGCTTGACACTGCGGTGCCGGCGTCACTCATGATGGTCATAGGCCCGGAAGCCAGCCAGCTTGACGAACGCATCGCGCCGCGCAGCGGCAAAGTCCGCTTCCATCATTTCCCGCACCAGGGCCCCGAAGCTCGTGCGCGGCGACCAGCCCAGCTGTTCGCGCGCCTTGCTGGCGTCGCCCAGCAACGTCTCGACTTCGGTCGGGCGGAAGTAGCGCGGATCCACCCGCACAATGATGTCGCCCGGCTTGCAGCGCGCTGCCACCGGGCAGGTGGCGGCATCGACGCGGGCCACCACGCCCACCTCGCCGGCGCCTTCGCCCTCGAAGCGCACCGCGATGCCGAGCTCCAGGGCGGCCAGCTGCACGAACTCGCGCACGCTGTGCTGCTCGCCGCTGGCGATCACGTAGTCCTCGGGTTTGTCCTGCTGCAGCATCAGCCACTGCATTTCCACGTAGTCGCGCGCGTGGCCCCAGTCGCGCAGGGCCGACAGGTTGCCGAGATAGAGCGTGTCCTGCAGCCCCAGCACGATGCGCGCCATCGCCCGCGTGATCTTGCGCGTGACAAAGGTCTCGCCGCGCACCGGGCTCTCATGGTTGAACAGGATGCCGTTGCAGGCATACATGCCGTAGGCCTCGCGATAGTTCACCGTGATCCAGTAGGCGTACAACTTGGCGGCTGCATAGGGGCTGCGCGGGTAGAACGGCGTGGTCTCCATCTGTGGTGTTGCCTGCACCAGGCCGTACAGCTCGGATGTGGACGCCTGGTAGAAGCGCGCTTGCTTCTCCAGGCCAAGGATGCGCACGGCTTCGAGCAGGCGCAGCGTGCCCAGCGCGTCCGTGTTGGCGGTGTATTCCGGCTCCTCGAACGACACCTGCACGTGGCTTTGCGCCGCCAGGTTGTAGATTTCGTCAGGTTGCGATTGCTGCACCACCCGCACCAGGCTGGCGGCGTCGGTCATGTCGCCGTGATGCAGGATCAGGCTGCGCCTGGGCGCTTGCGGATCCTGGTACAGGTGGTCGATGCGCTCGGTGTTGAACAGCGAACTGCGGCGCTTGATGCCGTGCACCTCGTAGCCTTTGGCAATCAACAGCTCACACAGGTAGGCGCCGTCCTGGCCGGTGATGCCGGTGATCAGCGCGCGGCGCGGGCGTTGCGCCCCTGCGCTGCCGGTGTTGCCGCTTGCCTCGGGCTGCAGCTCGGCGGTCGCGAGCCGGCCGATGGGTTCGAGCTCATGTGCGCCCATAGATATCTGCCATCCGGATGATGTCGTCTTCGCCAAGGTAGGAGCCGGACTGGATCTCGATCAGTTCGAGCGGGATCCGGCCGGGGTTTTCAAGGCTGTGCGCCTCGCCGATCGGGATATAGGTGGATTGGTCTTCAGTCAGCAGGTACTCGACGTCTCCGCGGCGCACGCGCGCCGTGCCGGACACCACCACCCAGTGCTCGGCACGGTGGTGATGCAGTTGCAGCGAGAGCTTGGCGCCGGGTTTGACCGTGATGCGCTTGACCTGGTAGCGCGTACCGTGGTCCACCGCGTCGTAGGCGCCCCAGGGCCGGTATACCTTGCGATGCTGGGTGGCCTCGGGGCGGCCCTGGGCGCGCACCGTTTCCACCAGTTGCTTCACGTCCTGGCAGTGATTCTTGTGGACCACCAGCACCACGTCCGGCGTTTCCACCACCATCACGTCGTCCAGGCCGGCGACCGCCACCATCCGGTGCGAGGCGTGGACGAGGCAGCCCTGCGCGTGGTGCGTGACCACGTCGCCGATGGCCACGTTGCCATCGGCGGTCTTCTCGGCGGCCTTCCAGACCGCATCCCAGGAGCCCACGTCGCTCCAGTCGGCGGCTAGCGGGGCCATTTGCGCGTCACGCAGGTGCTCCATCACGGCGTAGTCGATCGAGTCGGAGCGGCAGGCGGCGAAGGCGTCCGTGTCGAGCCGGAAGAAATCCAGGTCGCGGTGGCCGCGCACCATCGCCTCTTGCGCGGCCAGCAGGATGTCGGGGGCGAACCGCTCCAGCGCGGCGAGATAGACGGAGGCGCGGAACAGGAAGATGCCGCTGTTCCAGAAGCAGTTGCCTTCCTGCAGGTAGCCGGTGGCCATTTCCAGCGAGGGCTTCTCGACGAAGCGCGCGACCGACAGCAAGTCGGCCGTATTGCTGGGCACCGCCTTGATATAGCCGTAGCCGGTGGCGGCAAACGTGGGCACCACGCCCAGCGTCACCACCACGCCCGTTGCGGCCACGGCGCTGGCCTGGCACACGGTCTGCGTGAAGGCGGCGCGGTCGCGGATCAGGTGATCGGAGGGCAGCACCAGCAGCACCGGGTCCGCGCCGCCGCCGCACGCTTGCAGCGCGGCCACCGCCGCGGCGGGTGCGGTATTGCGCGGATGCGGCTCGAGCACGATGGCGGACAGCGCGCAGCCTGCCTCCCGCGCTTGCTCGGCCACCACGAAACGGTGCGCTTCGTTGCTGACCAGGATCGGGGCTTGCGCACCGGGAATCTCCCGTACCCGCAACAGGGTGTCCTGCAGCAGCGAGTCCTGTCCGAGCAGGCGCAGGAACTGCTTGGGATAGCCGTCGCGCGACAATGGCCACAGCCGCGAGCCTGCGCCGCCACACAGGATGACCGGTACGATCTGCTTGTCGTCTGCCATGGCATGTCTCCTTCACGCAGCACGAAGCCTGGCTCGCGTTTGTGGGGAGCCGGGTGACGGGTAGTGAGGTGACTGTAATGCCGGGCCGCGGGGGGGACTGTTGGCTAGCACACACTCGATGGCGTGCTGGCGCGGCGTGCCGGGTGCGCTATGCAAGCACAAAAAAACGCCGTCCCCGCGCAAGGCGGGGACGGCGTACGTGGCTACCTTGCCGGGCCGGATCGGCCTGGCCGGTTTAGCGGGTCCAGTAGCCGGGCCGCATCACCCAGCCGCCGTGCGGGCTTTGCACCCAGCGCTCGGGCACATAGCGATGACCCGGGCGTTCGCGTTGCCAGTAGCCGCCGCGCCAGGCATAGCTGCCACCGTTGGCGCTCCAGTGCCCCGGCACCCATGCCTGGCCGGGGCGGCCCGGTGGGCGCGGCTCATAGCGCGGCGGAGGCGGCGCGGGGCGCAGGTGCGGGTTGCCGTGGTAGCCCGGCGGGTAGGCCTGGGCCTGGGCTGGCGAGATCAGGCCAAGCGCAGCGCCGGCGGCAAGGGTAGTGAGGGCGAGCAGCAGTTGGCGTTTCATGATTCAACTCCAGGGATGCGAACGATGCGTTGGATTCGGGGGTAGCGAGTGCGTGTTACCTGCGGCCGCTCAATAGCGGTCGTGGTAACGGTACGGCGGCGGGCCGCCACGCGGGGGCACCACGATGCAGGCGGACAGCAGGGCCGCTGCGGAGGAGAGCAGGACAACCAGGGCGATGGCGCGTTTCATGTTGGGGACTCCGTGACTGGCTTCGCGTTGAACATGGCCTCACTGTAGCCATCGGGCCCGCGCCGGTGTGCTTGTACTTGTAAGGCGCAATCACACTTTCAAGGGCTCAGGCTTCACCTTTGGCGAGGCCCTCCGGGCCCTTGCGCGTCACCCGCCAGGCCTTGCCGGCGTTGGGCGCACGGGTGGTGGTGCAGGGCTGGCCGCAGCCTCGAAAAGAAAAGGGACCGTGGCCGGTCCCGTAATGTGGCGTTACATCGGAAATATCTCTCGCAAGGATTTGCCTGTGCAGCGGCCCGTTTGCGCGCGTCTCAGCGTGCCCGCACGTCGGCCACGCGCGTGGGCCGGCGCGTCAGCAGCAGGATGCGGTCAGCCAGGAAGACCGCGTCTTCCAGGTCGTGCGAGACGATCACCATGGTGATCTCGCGACTAAAGGAGTGGAGGGAAAAAATCAGGAGACGCCCGGTAGCGCCGCGCCCAGGTGGGGCTATCGCGGTGCACGTCAGGCGCGTGTGCGCGCGCCGTCGGTGCGTATCGTCTGCAAGCGGTGCAGCGTGATCTTGCGCACTTCGGCGCGGCTTTCTTCGATATGGCTGGACAGCAGCAGCACGGCCTGCTCCGCGCGCTGGCGCTGGATCTCGCGCAGGATGGCGGCGTGCTCGTCGTAGGTGGCGCTCACGCGCGCGGCGTAGGTGAAATCGAGCCGGCGGATGATGCGGATGCGCTCGGTCACCTGCCGGTGCACGCTAGCGATCTCGCGATTGCCCGCCGCTGCTACCAGTGCCGCGTGAAAGGCCTCATCGTGTTGCGCCACCAGGCGGCCGTCGTCCAGGCGCGCGTCCTGCGGCACCTGCCAGAACTGCGCAAGCTGGGCCAGCGCGCCGTGATCCACCGTGGGCGTGGCGTGCATGCACAGCATGCGCACGGCGTTGACCTCGATCAGCTTGCGCAGCTCGTAGAGCTCGTCGAAGCGTGTGAAATCCAGTGGCACCACCTCCCAGCCGCTGCGGAAATACACCTGCACCAGCGCGTCGGATTGCAGCCGCTGCAGCGCCTCGCGCACCGGCGTGCGCGACACGCCCAGGCGCTGGGCGATCTCGCCTTCGGTGAAGCGGTCGCCGGGAAGCATCCGGAACTCGAAGATGTCGTCGCGCAGCTGCGCGTAGACCGCTTCGGCGCGTGAAACCACACGGACCTCGGCGCCGCTCATGCCGCGGCCCGCGCGAGCAATGCGGATGGCCGCGGGCATGCGGCCACACCTGCAGCCTCCAGCGCCTGGGCGGCTGCAAAGGCCAGGTCCTCGCGCCACGGCGGCGCGATCAGTTGCACGCCTAGCGGCAAGCCGTCGGGGCCGGCCAGCGGCACCGTGAGCACCGGCAGGCCGATGCACGAGATGGGCTGGGTCAGCAGGCCCAGGCTGGCGCGCGCTGGCAGTATCTGGCCGTTGATGTCGATGCTCTCTTGCCCGGCCAGCGGCGCAGCCACCGGCGTGGCCGGGGCGATCAGCAGCTCGGCGCGCGTGAAGGCGTCGAGCAGTTCCTGGCGAAAGGCCGCGCGCACCTGCTGTGCGCGCACATACCACGCGGCCGGCAGCACCAGCCCGGCGGCCAGGCGGTCGCGCGAGAGCGGCTCCATCTGTGCGTACTGGTGCCGCAGATGCTCGCGGTGCAGGTGCCCGCCCTCGGTGCCGGTGATGACGAAGGCGGCCGAGCGGGCGGCCGCCGCGCCCGGCAGATGGATCACGCCCGTGGCTTCGAGCGCTTCGGCCACGCGCTGCGCGGCGGCGCGCGCATCCGGGCCGGCCATGTCGTCGAAGTAGCCGCCCAGGCGTGCGGCGCGCACGCGCATCGGCGCCTGCCCGCTGACGGCTTCGAGCGGGCGGCGCGCGCAGGCCGGATCCCGGGTGTCGGCGAACTGCAGCATATCGTAGGCCGCCGCGAGGTCCGCCACCGAGCGTGCGAAGGGGCCGACGTGGTCCAGGCTGTGCACGAACGGATAGCTGCCGCGGCGGGACAGCCGCCCATAAGTGGGCTTGAGCCCGAAGATGCCGGTGAGCGCCGCCGGCACGCGGATCGAGCCATTGGTGTCCGAGCCGAGCGACAGCGGCACCAGGCCCGCGGCCACCGCCGCCGCGCTGCCGCCGGAGGAGCCGCCCGCCACGCGGGCCAGGTCGTGCGGATTGCGGCAGGTGCCCCGATGCGCGTTCTCGGTGGTGAAGCCGTAGGCGAACTCGTCCATGTTGAGCGTGCCCACCAGCACCGCGCCCGCCTCGCGCATGCGCGAAACCAGCACCGCGTCGCGCCGGGCCGGTGCGGCGCCGGCCAGCACGCGAGAGCCCGCCAGCGTGGTGAGGTCCGCCACGTCGAACAGGTTCTTCACGGCATAGGGCACACCCGCCAGCGGCGGCAGCCGCGCGCCTTGGGCGCGCAGTGCATCGATGCGGCGCGTCTCGCCCAGCGCGCGCTCGCGCGTCACCGCGGTGAAGGCGTGCAGCAGCGGGTCGCAGGCCTCGATGCGCGCGAGCGTGGCGGTGGCCACATCCAGCGCGCTGCGCGCGCCGGTGTCGATGTCGCTGCGGATCGCCAGCGCGGAGTCGAACAAGGGTTCGCGCGCGTTCATGGCCGGTACACCGGAGCCGGCTCGTCGTGCGCATCCAGCGGGTGCGCCAGCATGGGCGCCGCGACCGCGGCCACGCGCAGGAATTGTTCGATCACGCGCGCCTCGGCGTCCTTGGGCAGCTCCAGCCCGTGCAGCTTGAGCGCGCTGCGGGCGTAGTGCGCCAGCGTCTCGTCGCAAAGTTGGGTCATGGCATTTCTCCGGGAGTGCGTGGGTCTCAGGCCACGGCCGGCAGGGGGGGCGCTGTGCGATGGGCGCGCCGCGCGGCCGTTGTGCCCTGCTTGTATGCGATCTTGTATGCAAGCAATGGCTGTGCCACCTGCGGCGCGGCGCGATGCACGGCATGCGGCAGGATGCCACCCGCCGCGCTGCACCGCTTGGGGGCGAGGGTGCCATGCCAGGTGCGCACGCGCGGCGTGATTCACCGCGGCAGTGCGTGCGCCGCAGCGGCCTTGGTGTGCCTGCGTGTTGCGCCCGCGCTTGCATGCACCACCTGGCGAAGCGTCAAGTGTCCCGTGCAGTGGCATGAACCTTGCGCGGAGCGCTTCGTCACGGGAGCGCGCGCGTGGTCATTCTGGCGATGCGCGCAACGATCCATGCTGGCACGCGGTGACATGGCCTGATGCATGCCTGAAGCGTGCCGGACGCGTCACCATCGAGTGCGCATGAACCTGCGGAGGTGCGATGCCGATCCTTCTTGTCGTGTTGGCGCTGCAGGCCCTCGTGCCGGGTGCAACGTCCTTTGCCGCGCTGGTGCGATACGACAACGCGCGCACCGCGGCTTGCACGCGGCTGGATGGGCTTCCCTGACATCGTCCGGCGCTGGTGCCGCCCCATCGCGGCATCCGCCCCCAAACCAATCCGGAATCCAGAGGAGCGCAAATCCAATGAATCGCAGCGATATCACTGACCTGATCATCGAGGCCAAGGTCACCAAAGGCATCCGGTGGTCCGATGTGGCCGGGAAGGTCGGCAAGAGCAAGGAGTGGACGACCGCCGCGTGCCTGGGCCAGATGGCCTTCGACGCGCCCGGCGCGCAGGCCGTGATGGAGATCTTCGGCTTGCCGCCGGAGGCCGAGCCGTGGCTGCGCACCGTGCCTTACAAGGGCTCGCTGCCCACGCCCGTGCCGACCGATCCGCTGATCTACCGCTTCTATGAACTGGTCAGCATCTACGGGACGACCTTCAAGGCCCTGATCCACGAAGAGTTTGGCGACGGCATCATGAGCGCGATCGATTTCCGCATGGACCTGCAGCGCGAGGCCGATCCGAATGGCGATCGCGTGAAGATCGAGATGTCGGGCAAGTTCCTGCCCTACAAAACTTACTGACCGGGGCTGGCGCCCAGGCGCTTTGCGCCACGCAGAAACGGGTACGCCCCCTGTTTCGGCCCGCTGAGACTCACGCAGAAACGGGTACGGAGCGGCCTCTGACGGCCACGCAGAAACGGGTACGCTTTGCTTTGCGGCCCGTTTTTGCGCATGGTTTTCGCCCTATGCCCCATACAGTTGCGCTGCTGTCATCCCCGCCGACAGGCGCGTGAGCGGCAGCGGCGGCGGCGGCGGATCCAGCGGCAGGCGCAGCGCCTGGTAGGCGGCCTCGCTCGAAAGCCCGTAGGGTGCGGCGTCGGCATTGTCGAAGGCGTAGTACACCGCCTCCACGCCGGTCATGATCAACGCGGCCAGGCACATCGGGCATGGATGCCCGCTGGCGTACACCACGGCACCCTTGAGGCTCGGCCGGCCGAGCTTGCGGCACGCGGCGCGGATGGCCTGCATCTCCGCGTGCGTGGTGGGATCGAAGCTGTGCACGATGTCGTTGACGCCGGTCGCCACCTGCTCGCCATCGAGCGTGAGCACCGCGCCAAAGGGGCGGCCGCCGCGCGCGCGATTGGCGTGCGCCAGGCGTACGGCTTCCTGCAGGTGTTGTTCATGGATGGACATGGGGATCTCCGGGAAGGGGGGTGTGGCTAGAGCAGATAGCCCTTTGCCGCACGCGATGCGCGTAAATATGAAACTTCGCGCATCCGGGTATTTGAAAAAAATGATATACAATGGCGACGCTGAATCCCGCCATTGCGCCTGTCCAAATCCTAGGCTGGCGTGCCAGGGCCGACCTGCAAGGTCACCACCAGCGACTGCAGCACGGACATCGGGATTGGCTTGGAAAAGACACGGATATGCGCGGGAATGCCGCCGCGGTCCGCAATGGCATGCTTGTCCAGCGAAGTCACCACGACGATGCGCGTGGCAGCAAACTCTTGCTGCGCGTCGATGGTCCTGCACAGGCGGAAGCCATCGATGCCAGGCATGATCAGATCCAGGAGGACAAGGTCGGGTTTGCTGCTGCCAATGAGCAGCAGGCCGTCGTATCCGTTCGTCGCCTCGAGTATCTCGACCGACGGGTTGAGGGCTTCCAGCGCCATGCGGTAAATCTGCAGCAGGTGTTCGTCGTCTTCCACCAGCAGTACGCGAAATGCCTTTCCCGCCGGGGCGGCTGCCGCTGTCGTGGGCGCGGCGGTCTGGCTGCGCTGGTCGGCCACCATGCGGTCGACCGAATCGGCCGGGATCCTGCGATGTCCGCCGTCGGTCTTCCACGCGGGCAGCCGGCCATTTTCGACCCAGAGCTGGACCGTGCGCAGGGAGACGCCCAGCATCTCGGCAGCGGTCCTGGTGGAATAAAAGCGCAGATCGGTCATATGGCCTCTTCAACTGACGCAACGCGCGCCGGGCGAGGCCGCGGCGTTACGTATCGTATTGTTTTCATTATTCTTCGGAAAGCTGCCTAAGCGCAACTTAATGCCAGGAAAGCACGCAATTATGATAAAGCATCGCTGAACCGTTGAAGTTAACGCTTCGCGATGCACCTGGCCGGCTACGCCGGATGTCCCGGGGCGATGGGACAGTGCGAGCGGACTGGCGCAGCCGAATAGATCATACTGTGAAGTTTTGCCGTAAGCAGGCTGCCTTCAGGCAGCGGCACCCGGGGGGGTGCACGGGGCGCACGCACGCGCGGACTAGTATCGAAGGCTGCGATTCACGGCTGTGATGAACAATATATTCGTTTTTTGGTAGCTTTCCCATGAGGCTGGAAATCTACCGACAGGCATTGGCAGGCACGCATCGTTCCGCGAGACACCCGTTCTGGTCAGGCATTGTCATCGTGGCCTGCATCTGGTGCGCGCTCGCCGGCTTGGGGCTATGGGACCGCGCGGCCGAATTGCGGCACGTGCATGCTGGCCTGGCCCGCGTGGCCGGGCTGCTCGGCGAGCACGCCGAGCGCACGCTGGCCGAGGCCGACCAGATCGCGTCGCTCGTTGGTGGCGCGGTGGTGGAGCGCGGGCCAGCCCTGCCGCTGGCGCAATGGAAGCGTGGCGGCTACCTTGCCATCGACCCCTTTCTCGATGTATCCGTGCTCGACCGTGCCGGCATGCTGCGCGCATCCACCAGCGCTGGCTTCGAGTCGCTGGACCTGAGCGGCCGCCAGTATTTCCGCGTGCACGAGAGCCGTGCGCTGCCGTCGCTGTATGTCGGCATGCCGCTTGTCGGGCCTGTCAGCGGCCGCTGGTCCGTGCAACTGTCCCGGGGCATCGTGGGCGCCAAGGATGGCCGCTTCGCGGGCGTGGTGGTGGTGTCGCTCGACCCCGGCTACCTGTCGCGGGTCTACGCCAAGGCGGGCCTGGGGGATTCCGGCACTGTGCTGCTGGCGGGCACGGACGACTTCGTGGTGCGCGCGTGCTGGAGCCAGGAAAGCTGCCAGCCGGGGCAGGTGCTGATGCCCGGCTCCGCGTTGCGCGGGGCGCTGGCCAGCGCGCAGGACAGCCTCATCACGGCCGCCAGCGGGTTGGATGGCATTCGCCGCATCTACGCCATCCAGCGCTTGCCCGGGCACAATCTCGCGGTGCTGGCAGGCATCAGCAGCGATGCGGCCCTTGCCAGCTATCACGACCGCCTGCGCGCCGGGATCGCGATCGCCGGCATGGTCACCGTGCTGGTCATGTTCTTCCAGGTCAGGCAGTTCGTCGCGCTGGGCCAGCTCGCCGCGCTGGCCGACCGCGAGACCGTGGTGCGCGATATCCTGGCCGAGAAGAAGCAGCATTTGCGCGGGCTGTTTCTGGCCATGCCCGACGGCGTGGCGGTGTTTGGCCGCGATCGTGTGATCGACGAGACCAATACCGCGCTGTGCGAACTGCTGGGCGTGTCGTTGTCGCGGCTGCGCGGCGCCACGCAGCGCGAGTTTGTCCACTGGCTCTACCGCGGCCGGCGCGCGGCGCGGCAGGCCTGCCGCGCCGAGCAGCTCCTGGCGGAGCTGGACCGGGCCGAGCCGGCCGGGGAGTTCGCCGGCATCGTCGAGTTCGACATGGCGGTGTCGCCCGCCTACGAGGTGCGCATCGTGCATGCGGCCAGCGGCGGCGGCCTGGTGCTGGTGCTGCGCGACGTGACGACGCAACTGCGCCATGACCGCATGAAATCCCATTTTGTCTCCGCGGCCGCGCATGAGCTCAAGGCGCCCGTGGCGGGCATTGCCGGCTATGCCGAACTGCTGAGTGCCGATGTGGTGCCGGTGGAGCGGCGCAGCGGCATTTATCATGCCATCCACGCCCGTGCCGGCCAGCTCAATGCGCTGCTGTCCGACCTGCTCGACCTGGCCCGCATCGAAGCCCGCAGCAGCGGCATGCTCGAGCGTGAACGCGTGGAGGTGGCCACGCTCGTGCGCGAAACGGTGGCGGGCGAGTTCGCCGAAGCGGGCAGGGTGCGCGTGATCGATGCCGGCGTGCCGCTGCACGTTTTGGCGGACCGCGCGCAATTGACACAGGCGGTACGCAACCTGATAGAAAATGCGCTGAAGTATTCCGACGGGAAAGACGAAGTTACCGTCACGGTCGAGCCGCTGCCGCTAGAGCAGGAAAAGGTCTCGGTCAGGGTCGAGGATCGGGGTATCGGCATGACGAAGGAAGAAGCGGGCATGGCGTTCGACAATTTTTACCGGGCCAACCGGCAGGGCAATACAACGGGGAACGGCCTGGGCCTGGCGATCGTGCGCGAGATCGTGGCGGCGCATCAGGGGCAGATCACGCTTGCCAGTGAGATCGGCAAGGGCACCATCGTCACCCTCAGCCTGCCGGCGGCAATATGAAGCGCTGTCTGCAGGGAGAAGCCGGCCGCGCGGGGGCGCGGCGGCCCGCCTTGCTGGCGGCGTTGCTTGCCACCGGCCTGGCACTATGGCTGAGCGCGATGCTGGCCGCGCACGATGCGCGCGAGCGCGTGGAGCGCATGTCGTCGGCGGTGAGCGACAACCTCGAACTCGCGCTGGCCGATACGCTTGACATTGCCTACCGGGACCGCGCGCTGGCAGGCGCACCCTGCCGCGGCGTGGCGCGCCAGTTGCAGGAGCAGGTTGCCTACACCGCCTATATCCGCGATGTGGTGCTGGTGGCGCGCGGCATGCGCTATTGCTCGGCGGTGCGCGGCGAGATCGCGACCCCGCTGGATGAGCTGCTGAACTGGCGGCCCGGGTTGCAGTACCACCTTGCCAAACCCCAACGCGGCAGCAGCATGGCGCTCGCCGTGTTCCTAGGCACCGTCCCGGGCAGCGGCGTACTGGTCTGGGTGGAGGGGCGCTACCTGGCCGACATGGTGCAGTCGGCGGGCAAGCTGGGGTTTCCCGGTATCGAGATCGAGGTGGCGGGCACACGCTTCATGCTCAATGGCGGCGCTGGCGGCGCTGGCGATGAAATGGGCGACGCTGGCGAGCCTGCCGGTGCCCCAACCCTGGTGCGGCGAGATGACGCCGGGCAGGGCGCGCACGGCATTGTCGACATCCGGCCACTGGCGGGACACCCGATCACCGTCATCGCGAGCGCGCCGCACAGCCTGGTGCTGCAAGAAGGCCTCAAGTACATGGTGCTGCCACCGCTGGCCGCGGGCATCGCCGCGCTGGTGGTGCTGGGGCTGCATTCGCGCCGGGCGGCGCGCCGCTCCTTTGCCGCGGACATGCAGCGCGGGCTGCGCAATGGCGAATTCGTGCCTTACTACCAACCGCTGGTCGATCTGGAAAGCGGGCTGTGCGCGGGGGTGGAAGTGCTGGCACGCTGGGCACACCCGCGGCGCGGCTTGCTCGAGCCGGAGCATTTCATCCCGGCCATCGAGCAACAGCATCTGGCGGTCGCGCTGACGCTGAACCTGATCCCCCGCGTGCTGCGCGATCTCGAGTCGCTGGCGTTGCCGCCCGCCTTCCATCTCGCCTTCAACGTCACCAGCGAGCACTTCGACGATGCGGGTTTCTGGGCCGAAGACTCGCCGCTGTTCGCGCTGCTGCGGGCCAACGTGACCCCGGTGCTGGAAATCACGGAGCGCGATGCCGTCTCGCTGGTCGAGCACCAGCGCTGTGCGATCCAGCGCGCCAAGGCGCGCGGCATCAAGCTGGCGGTGGACGACTTCGGCACCGGCTATTGCGGGCTGGCCTACTTCAAGCAGTTCGAGGTGGACTTTCTCAAGCTCGATCGCATCTTTGTGCAGGCCGATCCTGGCGACAAGGTGAGCGGGCAGATTGTCGACGTCACCATCAACTTTGCCCACGCCCTGGATCTGGCGGTGGTGGCTGAAGGCATCGAATGCGAGGCGCAGCGCGCGTGGCTGGCGGGCAAGGGCGTGCGCCTGGGGCAGGGCTATCACTTCGCGCGCCCGCTGACGCGGGCCGGGCTATGCGAGTGGCTGCCCGCGCATCTCGAGCGCGGCACGCCGGCAGCGTTGCCTGGCAGCAGCCTGGGTGTGCCGGAGCGCGTCTGATCCTGTTCCGCTGGACCGGTCTTTGCGCAAATATGAAACATCCGCCCTATTTTTAATTGATAAAAATGATATAGAATCCACATGTAGCCTTACTTTCCCCGTCGGGCTATGCGCCTCCCTGCTGGTATCTCCTTGCCGGCCAGCGCCTCGTGTTCCCACGCGAGGCGCTCTTTTACTCTTTTCATTTCCCTGTGGATTTCCCCGTCTCCCCGGACGGCCGGGCCTCGTTCGCGTGGGCATTCGTCCTACAGGGCTTACAGCCGCCACCTGACACGCAAAGCCGCCGCGGCTGCCTAAGCTGATCTCAGCGCCCTCCCGTCCATGCATGTGGACACGGCGCGGGCACGGCGAGATTTCCGGCCCCGCCGCCGGAGGGCGATTCATTCCTGTACCGTCGCTAAAACTGGAGCTGACTATGAACAAGGATCAAGTGAAGGGCCGTATCGAGGAAGCCAAGGGCAAGGTGAAGGAAGTTGCCGGGAAGATGACCGGCAGCGTCAGTACCGAGATCAAAGGCAAGGCGGAGCAGATCGCCGGCAAGACGCAGGCCGCCTACGGTGACGCCAAGGAAGACGCCAAGCGTGGCCGCTAGCGCGTGAGCGCCATGGCGCAATGGCTCAATGGATAACGCCGCGGATGCCCGGGGTCATGCGACCTGGGGCATCCGCGGCGTTGCTGCATTCAGCGGTTCAAAGCGGCTTAGCTGAAGCACTCGGCGTAGAAGCGAGTGGCGGTGCCCACCGGCCGGAACGTATACGGCAGCTCGGCAAGTGCCGCTGCGTCGAGCGAGCCGTATGGGATATCGAGGCCGAGGCCGAGGCCGCTGGCGTCGGTAAACGCCTGTTCCTTGCGCTGGGTGTCGTGCGTGGATTTGTGATGCGTGCTCATGTGCGTTCTCGCTGAGTCTGACTGGCGTGCCACGCGGTGATGCCTCGTGGCTGGCGCTGGTGAAATGGCGATCCCTGTGGCTGCCATCGATGCGGGCCATCTTAGCTAAACGCGCCGGAAAGATAATCCGGCCCTGGCAAAATACACTGTTGCGCAATCCCATCCAATGGCGCGCGGGCCGAGGCGCCGCCAGCACGTGGCGCGCTGATCGGGCATGCGTGGTGCCTTAGCCGTCCCATCCGGCATTCCTTTCCGGATTCCCTTTCCCCATCTCGATTCGCCGGCCTTATCGGTCTATATTTGGCTAGTGCACGCGCACGCCGCGTTGCCTCGCTGCCGTGAGCGCGTGCGGGCACCGCTGCGGCACTGGCCCGCCCCGGCCCGACCGACCCACTGCAGGAGCCAGCCATGTCACGCTTCCCGCCGTTGCCGCCGTGCTTTGCCGATCGCCGCGAAGCCGGGGTCTTTCTTGGCCGGCACCTGGCGGAACGCGGCTTTGGCGCCGCCGAGGCCGGCGAGGCGCCGCTGGTGCTGGCGCTGCCGCGCGGCGGTGTGCCGGTTGCCTTCGAGGTGGCGCGGATCCTTGAAGGACGGCTCGATATCCTGCTGGTCCGCAAGATCGGTGCTCCCGGCTATCCCGAGCTGGCGCTGGGCGCGGTGGTGGAGGGCGACGCTGCCGGCAGTGCGCCGCTGACGGTGGCCAACGACGATCCCTGGACGCGCCGCGCACGCGAAAGCGGTGCGTTCGATGCGGAGCGCGGCCGCCAGCTCGACGAGATCGGGCGGCGGCAGCGGCGTTATCGCGGTGGTGCGTCGGTGCCGGCCATGGCTGGGCGCACCGTGATCGTGGTGGACGATGGCGTGGCAACCGGCGCCACCATGCGCGCCGCGCTGGAAGGCGTGCGCCGGGCGCAGGCAAAGCGGGTGGTGGCGGCCGTGCCAGTGGCCTCCATCGACGGCGAAGCCAGCCTGCGCGCATCGGCGGACGAGGTGATCTGCCTGAACGTGCCAGCCAGCTTTGGCGCCGTGGGCGCGTTCTACCTGGATTTCAGGCAGACCACCGATGAGGAAGTGATGGCCCTGCTGCGCCAGTACGCCTGCTGGCGCCCGGCTTGAGGTTGCGCGGCTGGCTGTGCGGCTGCCCGAGCGGCTGCCTGTGCGGGCACCTTTAGCGCTGCGCCGCCAGCCTGGCCCGCAAATGCGGCACCAGCCCGCCGGCCTGCAGCAGGGCACGCAGAAATTCGGGGATCGGCTCGCACGCCACGCGCTTGCCATCGGGCAGCATCAGGCAAGCCTGCGCAAGCTCGAGCCGCGCCGTGCCGCCATCCACCAGGCGTGTGACATCGGGGCAGATCAGCGCCGGCAGGCCCAGATTGATCGCATTGCGGTAGAACAGGCCGGCGAAAGACGGCGCGATCACCGCGGCCAGGCCGAGATGGCGCAGTGCCTGCGGTGCCTGCTCGCGCGAGGAACCCACGCCGAAATTACGCCCGGCCACCAGCAGGTCGCCGGGGCGCACCGCGGCTGGAAACTCGGGCCGCAGCCCGGCCAGGCAGTGGCGGGCAATCTCTTCGACACCGCCCTTCATATGGGCGCCGGGTGCCATCTGGTCGGTATCGACGTTGTCGCCAAAGCGCCAGATCCGGCCGCCCGGAAGGGGAGGGATGGGGGCTGGGCTCATGGCAGCAACCCGCGCGGGTCGGTGATGCTTCCGGTGACGGCGGACGCCGCCACGGTCAGCGGCGAAGCCAGCCAGACCGCGCTGCCGCTCTCGCCCATGCGGCCGGCAAAATTGCGCGCGGTCGAGGCGATGGCGCGGCTGTTGGCAGGAAAGCGGGAAGGGCCATAACCCGCGCACGCGTTGCACGCATTGGGCAGCAATTGCGCCCCGGCATCCAGCAGGATGGCCAGCGTGCCCTCGCTCTCGGCCTGGCGCTGGTCGCGCCGCGAGGCGGGCGCCACCTGCAGCGTGACCCCCGGCGCCACGCGCCGGCCGCGCAGCACGCTGGCAGCCATGCGCAGGTCCTCCAGCTTGGCGCCGGTGCAGGCCCCCAGGTAGGCGATGTCCACGCGCTGGCCGGCGGCCTGGTCGACCGGGCCGGTGTTGGCCGGCGAATGCGGCGCGGCTACCTGCGGCGCCAGCGCGGCCGCGTCGAAGCGGTGGTTCGCCAGCACTGGCGCGCCCGGCTCGGTGCGCCAGTGCGAGAGTGTGATGGCGTCGAGCGTCGCGGCGGGCACGCCGGCCTGCGCCAGCCAGGCCTGCGTGGTGGCGTCGGGCGCGATCAGGCCGGTCTGTGCGCCAAGCTCCGCGCTCATGTTGGCAAGCGTCATGCGTTCCTGCATGGGCAGGGCCATCACGGCCTCGCCGGTATATTCGATGGCTTCATAGCGGCCGCCGTCCAGTCCTAGCCGGCCACACAGGAACAGCATGATGTCCTTGGCGCAAACCCCGGCAGAGAGCCTGCCGTCCCATTGCAGGCGGATGGTATGCGGCACGCGCAACCAGATCTCGCCGGTGGCCAGCACGCCAGCCATCTCGGTCGCGCCGATGCCGAACATATAGGCCCCGAACGCGCCCCCGGTGGGGCTGTGGCTGTCGCCGCCCACGATGAAGCGTCCCGGCAGCACGTGGCCGTGTTCGGGCAATACCAGGTGGCAGATGCCTTCGCCGTCGATGAAGTGGGGCAGGCGCGCCTCGCGGACCCAGTCGCGGGTGAAGCGCACGATGGCCTCTGCCTCGGGATCGGCCGCGGGCAGGTAGTGATCGGTCACCACCACATAGCGCTCCGGGTCCCACACTTTGGCGCCCAGTTCGCGCAGCAGCGGCGCCACCCGGCGCGGGCCGCTGGAATCGTGCGACATGGCCAGGTCCACCCGGCACGTCACGATGGTGCCCGGCGTGACCGTCTCCAGGCCGGCAGCCCGGGCAACCAGCTTCTGCGCCAACGTGGCCGGCGTGTGGGCGGGGCCGGCAAGCGGTCTCATTCCGGCGTGGCTCCCGAATACTTGACCACCTTGGCCCAGCGCTTGATGTCATTGCGCACGAAGGCGGCAAAGGCCTCTGGCGAATTGCCGACCGGCTGCGCGCCGTCGAGCTCCAGGCGCTTGCGCACCGCGGGCGCCTCAAGGCCCTTGCGGGCAGCCTGGTAGAGCGCCTGCAAGACGTCCGGCGGCAGGCCAGCGGGGCCGAACAGGCCGAACCAAGCGCTGGACTCGAACCCCTTGACGGTGGCGCCGATCGGCGCGACCCCGGGGAACTGCGGCAGCGGCGCCGGGCTGGTGACGCCAAGCACCTTGAGTTTCCCGGTCCTGACGTGCGGGAGCACGTTGAAGGTACTGGCGAACATCAGGTCGACCTGGCCGGAGAGCAGGTCGGTAATGGCCGGCGCGGTGCCCTTGTAGGGGATGTTGACGATGTAGGTGCCCGTCATCATCTTGAACATGTCGCCGGCCAGGTGCACGGACGAACCCACCGAGCCGATCGCAAAATTCAGCTTACCCGGCCGGCTCTTGGCCAGCTGGATCAATTCCGGGATGTTATTCGCGGGGAGGCTCGGCGAGGCAACCAGCACGCTGGGAACGGTCGCCACCAGCGTGATCGGCGTGAAATCCTGGACCGGGTCGAAGGGCAGCTTCTTGTACAGCGTGGCGTTGATGGTGTGGCTGGTGAAACTCATCAGCAAGGTGGTGCCGTCGGGTGCGCTCTTGGCGACCAGGTCGGCGGCGATATTGCCGCCGGCACCCGGGCGGTTTTCCACCAGCACAGGCTGGTCCAGCTCCCGGGACATCTCCTGGGCGATGGTGCGCGCCAGCGTGTCCGTGGTACCGCCGGCGGGCGCCCCCACCAGGATGCGGATGGGTTTGCGCCCGGCCACCTGGGCGCGCGCCGACGGCGCCTGCGCAAGCAAGGCAAGGCTGGCGGCGGCGCCGAGCAGCCCGCGCATTGCCTTGCGGCGCGAGGGGTGTGTGAGCGCTTGGGAGCGTGGTCGGCCCATGCGGGGTGCAGGCATCGCGGTTTCCTTCCAGGAAGATCGTGAGCGTGCAGTATCGCTTGCTTTTCTTACTCGCGCAGCCCCGTTCGTGCTTCGCGCTCCACCCATACGTTGGCGCTGTCGCCGCCGGCGGGAGACAGCTCCATGCGGTACTCGTAGCGGTCCGGACGGTATTGGCCGAGCAGGAATTGCACCGGGCGGCCAGCCTTGTCCAGCACCACGCGGCGCACCGCCAGCAGCGCACCGCCTACCGGCACGTCCAGCAGCGGCGCTACCACCACGTCGGCCAGCCGGGCCGAGAGCGTCTGGGTGGCGCGCCCAAGCTGCACGCCTGCGGCCTCGAGCAGGCGCAGCATCGGCGTGATCTCGAGATCCTTGCGGTTCAGGCCGCGGCCCAGGTCGGCCGGCAGATAGGCCGTGATGTGCGACAGCGGGCGGCTGCCGTAGTGACGCACGCGCACCACCTTGACCACCGGGTCGCCCGGCTGCAGGCCAAGCGCTTCGGCGACTTCCGGGGTGGCATGCACATCGTCGATCGAGATCACCTTGACCGAGGTCTTCTGGCCCATGTCGATGATGTTGTCGAGCAGGCTGCCGGGCCGGTCGCCGAGCGTGACCGGCTTGATCGGATGCGGGTTGACGAAGGTGCCAAGACCACGGTGACGGCGTACCAGCCCCTCCTGCACCAGGCGATCGAACACGCGCCGCATGGTCACGCGCGAGGCGTGAAACTGCTTGGCGAGGTCGATTTCACCGGGCAACGGGCCTTGACCAAAGCGGCCTTCCACGATCTGTTGGCGTAGTACCACGTAAATCTGGTGATACAGGGGAACGACGGCTTCACTCATGGTTTCCCTTGCGATTGGGCGACAGGTTTGAATTAGCCTTAATGTACTTTAAATCAGACATAGAGCCTAGTCATGTTGTCACATGTTGCTTATTAGTTACTTAAACGTTGCGAAGGCGTTGCGCGCGCGCACCGCATAGGCAGCATGCAGCGCAATCACCATACATTAAACCCCCTGCGCGGCGGGGCAACGCATGCCGTGCCTGACTGCAACGGCCGGGTGTCATCTGAAGGCTTGAGACCCGTCGCGAGCGGCGACCAGCGCACCGGCAGCGAGCCATGTTTCATTCCTGATACAGCGCTTGCGGCCAAGGGTTTTCCTTAGGAACCCCGCTAAAGGCCTGATAGCAGGGAATTTTCGGCTATCCCGGGGAAAGCCCGTCCATGCAGTGCGTCCGGCCGTGTCACAGCCGTGTGACATGTCGTGTGCGGTTCACAGCGGCGGCGCCCACGCCTGTCGTCAGGAAGCTAGAGAAAGGCTGATTTGATGGCTTTGTAGCCCTTGTGCTTCAAGGGATTGCTGGATTTGAGCCGCTCCCTGGCACTGATTATGCGCAATGAGAGGCTGGTTTGGCGGAATGCCGGACCTGAGCCTCTGGCCGGCATTCTCCCCGAGTGCCGGTGCGAGGCTGAGCCGCTGTGACATCCTCCTGGGAGCTTTGTATGAAAAAGACCTTACTTGCGTCGGCGATTGCGTTAGCCCTTGGGGCTGGCGGTCAGGCCTGGGCCAATCCGACGAACAACAATAGCGCGAAATCATTTGGCAGTAACACACAAACGGCCACTGCAACTTCAACTCAGTCCGGTAGTGGCGCTGCGGCAAACGAGAACTCCACGGCGTGGCAGGATTCCAGCACTCACACCAAGGTAGACACCAAGACCTCGACGAAGAACACCACCGTTACCAAGACCAACGCCGATAACAAGGGCAAGGTCACCTTCGACGACGGCTATGGCAACGCTGGCGCCAACAACGGCAGCACGGCCACCGCCAACTTCAGCAACTCCTTCAACAGTAGCAAGGCCATCGCCATCAGCAAGCTGTCTGGCTCGGTGAGCGGCATCTCGATCGGCGGTATCGGCAACGTTGCCACCAACAACGGCAATGCCAATGGCGGCGCCGGTGGCAAGGGCGGCGCTGGTTATGGTGGCACCGGCAAGGGCGGCACTGGTGGCAATGGCGGCAACAGCGGCAACGGCGGCAGCGGCGGCAGCGGCGGTTCGGCTACCAATGGCAGCGCCACCGCGGGCTATGCCTCCAACGGCAGCGCCAGTGCAGGCGACGGCGGCAACGGCGGCAAGGCCGTTGGCTGGGGCGGCGACGGCGGCAACGCCAAGGCGTCTGGTGGCGATTCGCTCGCTGGCAGTGCTGGCCTGGGTGGCAAGGGCGGCGGTGTCTACAGTGACGGCGGCGGCGCGCTTGGCGCGGCAAAGACGGGCGGCGGCGGCAAGGGCGGTAGTGCCGGCAGTGACGGCGGTGGCGCGCTTGCGGCAAGCGTTGGCCTCGGTGGCGACAGCAAAGCCAAGGGCAACAATGGAAGTGGTGGCAACGGCAGTGCCGGTACGGCTACTGCGGCCGGCGGCGCCTCAACGGCATCGGGTGGCGGCGGTGGCTCCAGCGGCGCTGGCTCGGCTGTGGCTGCCGGCGGTGCAGCCGGCGGCACGGGCGGCGCAGGCGGCTCGGGTAGCGGCGGCGCGGCAACCTCTACTGCCGGCGCAGCTACCGGCACGGGCGGCGCGGGCGGTGCCCAAGCCAGCGTGGGCGGTAACGGCGGTGCAGGCGGCAGCGCGACCAATGGCGGCGCATCGACCATGGCCAGCAACGGCAGCGCAACGGCCGGCAACGGCGCGGTTGGTGCGGCATCCGGCGGCGGTGGCGCTGGCGGCGTGGGCATGGGCGGCACCGGTGGTACCGGCAATGGCGCAGTGGGCGGTGCCGGCGGTGCCGGCGGTAGCAACTCTGTCAATGCTGGCACCTTCAATATGTCCAACACCATGACCAGCGTTGGTCAGTCGGCGGCGGGCATCATGATCGCCAACCAAAACAGCGGCTTCGCTTCGCTGGTGCAACAAAGCGTCAACGTCCAGGCCAACCTGGCGGTCGGCAAGTAAGGCAAGTGCGCGGCGGTGGCGTGCGCAGCGGGTGGATGGCCCGCACGCACGTCCCGCCGGCATGGCTTGACTCCGGCAACTTAGGGCATTCCGGCGCGTTGCTCGTGTCCGGGATGCCCCATTCGACGAAGAGTCCACTCGTCTTTTGCGTGGCCGCCAGGATGGGGACGGCATACAGAAGGCTGAAGGAGACACCAATGCGATCGGTCCGCTCCGCTGTCATCGCGATGACGACAGCAATCCTGGTTTGGCCAGGCCTGCAGGCCTGCGCCGAGCCGCAGCCCGCGGGGCCATCTGCCGCAGTGCCCGCGGCCAACACCGGCACCGCCACGGAACATAGCGCGGCGGCACCGGACCAAATACCTGCCGCGACCGCACGTGAGCGCGGCGTTCTCGCCGGTCTCGGCAAGCCTGTCGGCAGCGACAAACTGCAGGATATCCGTGGCGGCTCCGAGCTCGTGGTCAATGACATGCGTCTGGCCGGCACGGTGGCGGACAACAGCGCCAACCGTGTGATCAGTGGCTCCAACAGCATTGCCGAAGGGTCTTTCGCCAGTGCCGCGGGTTTGCCTACCGTGATCCAGAACACGGGTTCCAATGTGCTGATCCAGAACGCGACCATCATTAACGTTCAGTTCAAGCCATGACGCTGCGCAAGCTGCTCTTGCAGGCCACGCTGCTGCTGGCTTCGGCCAGCGCACCGGTGGCCTGGGCCGACTACGCCGTCGTCACGGGCGATGGCGGCAACTACTACAACGTACGCGTGACCAGCCTCAAGGAGGCGCGGTACAAGACCACCATTCGCCAGCAATACGACTTCAGTTGCGGCTCCGCCGCCGTGGCGACACTGCTCACCTACCAGTATGGCTATCCGGTCAACGAGCAGACGGTGTTCCAGGACATGTACGTCAACGGCGACCAAGCCAAGATCCGGCAGGAGGGCTTCTCGCTGCTGGACATGAAACGCTTCCTGGAGTCGCGCGGCTTCCTGGCCGACGGCTATGAGTTGCCGCTTTCCAAGCTGGAGGAAACCCAGATCCCGGCCATCGTGCTGGTGATCGAAAACGGCTACCACCATTTCGTCGTGGTCAAGGGCGTGCACGGCAACCGCGTGCTGGTCGGAGATCCGGCGCTGGGCACGCGCGCGCTGTCGCGCGAGCACTTCGAGCAGATCTGGGACAGCCATTTGCTGTTCGTCATTCACAACCGCGAGGAATCGGCGCGGTTCAATCTCGCGGCCGACTGGCGCATAGCGCCAAGCGGCCCTTATTCGATGGGCATCAACCGGGATAGTCTGTTCTTCACCGTCATGCCTTCGCATGGCGGTAGCGATTTCTAAGGAACGTACCATGTTCCAGACATCCTCAAAGCCAGCGCAGCGCCGCCGCGGCCGGGCTGGTTCGGCCACCGCGGTGGTGTTGCTTGGCGCTGGCCTGGCCTGCGCCGGGCAAGCGCGGGCCGACGAAGGCACCGGGATCGAGGCGCTCGACTTGCAAAGCGCGTCCGGGCCCGCTGGCCTTGCCGCAGCGCCGGCCGTGCCGGAGCAATCCGATTGCCGGACCGATAGCCGGACCGATAACCCCTACCTGGCTGCCGCGCTCGGCAGCATGGCCGGCCGGACGCCGGCCCAGCAAGAACCCATTGAGGCGCCCCTGGTGGACCACCCCGCCGAAGCCGCACCGAATGCCGCGCCGGATGCCGCGGCAGATAGCAGTGGCGCGCTCGAGGCCGCATCCGGGCCAACCGGTCCATCGGATACCAAGGATCTCCAGGCCGCGGCACCACCGCCGGCGGCGCCGGCCGACACGGTTGCCTGGAAGCCGGTGGCGGACGAACACCTGCAAGACCTGCGCGGCGGCTTTGCCGCAGCCGCGCGTCCGGCCGCCGAGGCGTCCGGCGACCCCGCCATCGCGAGGCTTGAAGCCGTGCGCGCGCAAGCACCGGCACCGCAGGTGCACGCGGCTCGCACCACCATGGCGAGCTGGAAGCCCGTGGCGCAGGAGCGCCTGGATGACCTGCGTGGCGGCTTCGACGTTGGCGGTGGGCTACAGGTTTCGTTCGGTATCGAACGCTCCGTGCTCATCAACGGGGCGCTGGTGGTGTCAACCAGTCTTACTATTCCCGATGTGAGCCGCATCACCGCCGATCAAGCGACACGGTTGGCCGCGGCACTCGGTGTGGCGACCGGCGCCGGGGCGGCGGCGGCCACGGCCGTGGGCAACGCGCTGGCTTCCAATCCCGTGACGGCCGGCACCAGCGGGGCCAACGGGAGCAGCGCAGCAGGAGGCAGCAGTAGCAGTACCGGCACCAGCGGTAGCGCCAGCGCCAGCGCGGGCACCGTGGTGACCAGCCTGCCGGCGACAGCGATCGCGGCGGCCGGTGCCACGGTAACCACCAACGGCGTGCTGAGCCTGATCCAGAACGGGCCGGGCAACAGCGCCGCGGCGAGCATGCTGGCCGGTGCGCCGGTGACGGTGATTCAGAACACGTTGAACAATCAATCGATCCAGAACCTGGTGACCATCAACGCAGGGGTTAACACCTTGCAGGCATTCCGCGCCCAGGTGGCCAACGCGACGTTGAACAGTGCATTGCTCAGTGCAGCCGGCAGGCATTGAAGACGGACGACTGGCAGCAAGTTGCGCAAAGAGAGAGGCAGTATGGGTTAAGCAGGTTGCGGACTCCTGTACGAGGGAGTCCTCCGTCCGGGGGAGGAAGGCGAAATGAAAAATGGGTCGCTGCGAGGCATCCGGCAGGCCGGGTGTTCGACATTGCTGTTGCTGGGCGGGATGGCACAGGGCCAGACCCCCCCCGACGAAGGACCAGCGGCGGCAAAGCTGGAAGCGCTAAAGCGGGAGGTGACCGAGCAGGCCGCCACCCTGGAGCAGATGAAGCGCTCGATGGCGGAGCAGGAGGCCACCATCCGCGAGTTGCGCAGCGTGCTGGGCACCGACGTGCTGGCAAGAAAGCGCGGCGGCCAGCGCGCGCCTGGCACTGGCGGCGTGACCCCAGGAGATACCGCCACCAATGCCGCCGCCGCCGCTGCCGGCTCGGCGGGCACGCAAGGCTTGCCCAATACCAACAACCTGCCGCAAGCCAGCGACAGTCCCCCTAACAACAACCAGAGCGGTGCGCAGGACAGCACCCAGATGGCCGTCGCCGGCGACGAGCAGCCGGTGGGCAAACCCCCCGAGGCCAACACGGCCCCGCCTGCGATCGCGCCGATCTTCGACCAGCCCGGCGTGCTGACACCCGCTGGCAAGCTGGTGGTCGAGCCAAGCTTCCAGTACGGATATTCGTCCAGCAACCGGGTGGCGCTGGTTGGCTACACCATCATCCCCGCGATCCTGATCGGCCTGATCGATGTGCGCGAGGTCAAGACCTCGACCTACATCGAAGCCGTCGCGTTTCGCTACGGCCTCACCAAGCGCCTGGAGATCGAGGCCAAGGTGCCTTACGTGGAGAGTTCCGGCTCGACGATCAGCCGTGAAGTCTTCACCGGCACAGCGGTCGATAACGTCTTCAATGCCAGCGGCAGGGGGCTGGGCGACGTGGAAGCCACAGTGCGCTACCAGATCAATTACGGCAACGAGAAAATGCCGTACTTCATCGGCTGGCTGCGCTACAAGTCCGCCACCGGCAAGAGCCCCTTCGATGTGGTGACCGATTGCGTGACGCGCTGCGTGGGCAATACCACCGGCACCGGCTTGCCGCTGGGGCTGCCCACGGGTACCGGCTTCCAGGCGATCCAGCCGGGCATTACGTGGTTGTTGCCGACCGACCCGGCGGTGTTTTTCGGCACCTTCAGCTATCTGCACAATTTCGCGCGGGACAATGTCAGTCGCACGGTACTGAACGGGCAACAGGAGTCGCTTGGCAAGATCGCGCCGGGGGACATCTTCGGCTTCAACTTCGGTATCGGCCTCTCGCTCAACGAGCATGCCTCATTCAGTATCGGCTACGACCAGAGCATCATCTGGCCGACCAAGCAGAACGGCTCGACGGTGCCGGGCTCGGTGCGGGTGACGCAAGGCACCTTGCTGGTGGGCTATTCCTATCGCTTCAACAGCCGGTACACGCTGAACGTATCGGTCGGCGCCGGGCTTACCACCGATACGCCAAACCTGACGGTAACCGTGCGCTTGCCGATCACATTCTGATGCAAGCGGCGCACTCGGACAGGAGGAAAACGGCGCGAGGTGACGCGTGGGCGGCATCGCTGCGATGTTGCCTTGCGCTCCCCCCGCGACTGGCGTACAAATGAAAAAACCCGTCCCCAGGGCGGATACGGATGCACCTCCACCATCTGGCTTGGCATGGTTGCGTGAAGGCGACTCCGCATGCACACCGCTGCCGGGATAGTCCGAAACGGCCTGACGTGGCCTGAAGCGAGGAGAGAGTCATGCGCAAACGTATCTTCTGGTTGTTGCCCGATCTGGTGAGTGCTCGCCGCACCATGGACGACCTGCTGCTGGCTCGCATCGAGAACAGCCACATCCACTTTGTCGCGCGCGATGGCGCCGATATGAGCGGCTTGCATGAAGCCAACCTGTTCCAGACTTCCGATATCGTCCATGCCGCCGAGATGGGGCTGATGGTGGGCGGCGGCATCGGCATCGTGGCGGGTGCGCTGGTGGCGATGTTCCCGATCGTCAGCGAGACCCCGCAATGGGGCCTGGTCGGCGTGCTGGCGGTGCTGGGCGCGGTGTTCGGCGCCTGGGCGTCCAGCATGATCGGCTGCTCCGCGCCCAACAGCCGGCACAAGGCGTTCGAAAAGGACATCGAGGAAGGCAAGATCCTGCTGATGGTGGACGTGCCGCGTGGCCGCGTCGAGGAAATCGAAGCGCTGCTGCAATCGACCCATCCGGAAGCCCGCTTCGCCGGGCTGGATCCCGCCGTACCTGCCTTTCCCTGAGTTCTCCCCTGCGCTTGCCCTGACGGGCAGGACTGTCCCGTTGTCACGCCGGGGCCCGGCGGCCTGAGGGCCGCCTGCCCCGGCGGGCCGGCGCCCGCTATTTCCCCTCCTGAGCGCGTTCGCAACAGCGATTTGCCGAATCGCCTTGCTTTGAGGTAATTTGCTTGTCGCCGCGCCTATCCGTGGCGCGCATGACAAAAGCAAAAGATTCGCCAACGAACGAGGGGTCGGAGATGAAGACAACATGGATGGCGTGCGGCCTGCTGGCCGCCACGCTGGGTGGGCTTGCGCCGCTGGCACAGGCCGAGCAAGGGGTCACCAGGACCACCATCAAGATCGGGCAATCGGCCGGGGTGACCGGGCCGGTGGCGGGCTCGGTCAAAGAGCAGATCGCCGGGGCGCAGGTCTACCTGAAAACGGTCAATGCCAACGGTGGCGTGGGGGGACGGCGCATCGAGCTGGTGACGTACGACGACGGTTTCGACGCCAAGCGCACGCCCGACAATGTGCGCAAGCTGGTCCAGGAAGACAAGGTGTTCGCGCTCTTCATGGTGCGCGGCACGCCGCAGAACGAAAGCATCCTGCCCATCGTCAACGCCGAGAAGGTGCCGCTGGTGGCGCCGCTGACCGGCGCCATCACCTTGCACCGCCCGGTCAACCGCTACGTGTTCAACGTACGTGCCAAGTACCAGGACGAGGTGGCCCGCGCAATCAACCATCTTGCCACTTCGGGCATGAACCGCATCGCCATCTTCTACGCCAACGACGGCTTTGGCCAGGACGTGTTCGAAGGCTTCAGCACCGCGCTGCAGGCGCGTGGCGTGCAGCCGGCGGCCAGTGCCTCGTATGCGCGCCCGATGGGCGATATCCAGGCCGGTGTCGCCGCCATCAACAAGGCCAATCCGCAAGCGGTGCTGGTCATCGGCTCCGGCTCCGAGGCGGCGCGCCTGATCAAGGAGCTGCGCCGCGGCGGCAGCCAGGCGCAGTTCGTCACGCTGTCCAACAATGCTGCGGATTCCTTTATCAAGGAGCTCGGCGAGGATGCGCGCGGCTTGATCATCACGCAGGTGGTGCCAGGCACCAACTCCAGCCAGATGAGCATTGCCAGCGAATACCGCAGCCTGGCGCGGCAGCAAGGCGTGGACCCGAGCAATGCCGGCATGGAGGGTTTCATGTCGGCCAAGGTGCTGGTGGAGGGCCTGCGCCGTGCCGGGCCGGACCTGACGCGCGAGCGGCTGGTCGGCGCGCTGGAGAGCCTGCGCGACTATGACCTCGGCGGCATCCTGATCAGCTACAGCCCGACGCGGCATACGGGTTCGTCGTTTGTCGAAATGTCGATCGTGTCGTCCACCGGCAAGCTGATCCGCTAGGCCCGCTGCGGTATAGTCGCCGCATGGCTACCTTACCTTTTTCCCTCGAAAGCCGCGTGGCGCTGGTCACCGGCGGCGCGCAAGGCCTGGGCCAGGCGATTGCCGCCGGGCTGGCGCAAGCCGGCGCACACGTCATCGTCGCCGCGCGCAATGCCGAGCGCGTGCATGCCGCCGTTGCCGCGCTGGCCGCCGACGGCGGCCGCGCCGAGCCGCTGGTGCTCGACGTCACCGATGCAGCCGCGGTCGACGCCGCCTTCGCCCACATCGATGCCACGCATGGCCGCCTGGATATCCTCGTCAACAACGCCGGTGCGCGCAACCGCAGCAATATGGCGCACCTGGATGCGGCGGACCTGCGCGAGATGCTGGAGACCAACCTGGTGGCGCCCTACGCCCTGTGCCGCCACGCGGCGCAGCTGATGCGGCGCGGGCGCTACGGGCGCATCGTCAATGTCAGCTCGATTGCGGGGCAGGTGGCGCGTGCCAACGATGTGCTGTATCCCGCTACCAAGGGTGGGCTCGATGCGCTGACGCGCGCCATGGCAGCGGATCTCGGGCGCGACGGGGTGACTGTGAATGCGGTTGCGCCTGGGTATTTTGCTACCGAGCCCAATCAGCCGATGGTGGATGATGCTGGCGTTGCCGAGTGGTTGCGGCAGAGGACAGCGCTTGGGAGGTGGGGGCAGCCGGAGGAGATTGCGGGGGCGGTGGTTTTTCTGGCTTCGGGGGCGGCTTCATATGTGACTGGGCATGTTTTGGCGGTGGATGGGGGGTATCTGGCGCATTTTTGATTTTTGATATTGGGTTTTGGGTGCAGCTGCTTAAAGTCAAAGGCAACTGCAGTTTCACCACCCCTGCGGGGCGGCGACCTACTTTCTTGTCTTGCCAAGAAAGTAGGCAAAGAAGGCGCGCCGGATGGGGCGACTACCTCCTCGGGCTTCGGCGAAAAGAGCGGCCGGGACCCAAACTCGCATCGCCTTAAGGCGATACTCAGACATGGGTCCCTCTTTTCCGCTCTTTTCGCCGAAGCCCGAGGCGCCCCATACGGCCTTGGCACACCTTCACGGCTCGCTTCGCATCGCGTTGGGGTGATTTCCGCCTGGGGGCGGGCATCACGGCTACATCGTTGTTGCGGTGGCGTTGCCGATCTTGTTGGTTTCGGCGGGTCTGTGAGCGCCGCCTGTTCAGGTTGCCTTGCCCTTCTTGAAATGTGCTTGCAGCGTTTCGATCATCGCTGCTGCCGCCGTCGAATCTCCCCGCTCCTTCAAGCGCACCAGGCAAATCTCCCGCACCAGCGATGGCAGCTGCATGGGCCGGATGGCCAGGCTTTCTTGCTGGAACTGGAATAGCGCCAGCGCTGGCACCACGGTCACGCCAAGTCCGGCCGCGACCAGCGCGGCGACGGTGGCCAGGTGTTCCACTTCCATGACCCCGTTGAGCTTGAGCGGATGGAGCGCGGCGTCCAGGTGCTGGCGTACGCTGCTGGTCCGGGATAGCTGGATGAAGGGCAGGCCGGCCAGCGCTTGCGGGGTCACGCGCCGCCGATTGGCGAGGGGATGGCCCGCGGGGCAGACCAGGTGGAAGGTGTCCGTTACCAGGGGCTCGATGCGCAGGTCGCTATCCTGCGCGGGAGCGGGCGCCAGCGCAAAATCCGCGCGGCCGCGCCTTACCAGGTCGATGCAGCCGTCCGCCAGCAGGTCAAACAGTTCGATGGCGATGCCGGGGTAGCGCTGGTGGAAGGCGGCCAGGATCGGCGGCAGGTCGCCTGCCGCCAGCGAGGGCAGCGCGGCGATCGAGACGCGTCCTTTGCGGCGTTCGGCATGGTCGCGCAGCTCCGCGAAGGCGGTCTCGAAATCGGCTAGCAACCGCGCCGCCACGTCTTCGAAGCGCCGTCCTTCCACGCTGAGTTCCACGTGGCGCGTGGTGCGCTCGAACAGCCGCGTGCCGGCTTGCTCCTCCAGCGTCTGGATCAGCGCGCTGAAGGCGGATTGCGACAGGTGGCAGGCCTGCGCCGCGCGGGTGAAGTTGCGGTGCGTGACCAGGGCCACAAAGGCGCGCAGGTGTTTGACGGAGAGGTTCATTGGCAAGCGCCAGCGGCTTCGATTTAATCTGGAAAGTCGATAGATTAATCCAAATTATCCGCTTTTTGGTTGACGGCGGTACGTCTAGAATAGCCGCATTGGCCCGCAACCCCGCGCGCGGCCAGCCTTTGTTCACCCGGTTCTCACCAGGCTTTCATCCTATGACCGCCCCTTTGCTGATCGGCTCCGGCGCCGGCTTCTCCGGCGACCGCACCGACGCCGCCCTGCCCGTGGTGCGCACGCTGATCGCAGCCGGCGGGCCGGCCGTGCTGATGTTCGAGACGCTGGCCGAGCGCACGCTGGCGCTGGCCCAGCTGGCGCGCCGCAACAATCCCGCCCACGGCTACGAGCCCCTGCTCGACGCCTTGCTTGCGCCAGTGCTGGGGCTGTGCCTGGCCAACGGCATTCCCATCGTCGGCAATTTCGGTGCGGCCAATCCCCATGCTGCGGCGCAGCGCGTGCGCGCGCTGGCGGCGGAGCTGGGCCTGGCACCGCCACGGGTGGCGGTGGTGGAGGGCGACGATCTCTCGCACGATGCGGGCCGAGCGGTGCTGCGCAAGATTGTGGGCGCGGGCTTTCCCGAGGCACGCTTCGTTTGCGCCAACGCCTACATTGGCGCGCGGGGCATTGCCGATGCGCTGCGCGCCGGCGCGCAGGTCGTGGTGTGCGGCCGCGTGGCGGATCCCGCGCTGGCGGTGGGCCCGGCCATGGCGCATTTTGGCTGGTCGTGGCAGGACTGGGACCGCCTGGCGCGCGCCACCATGGCCGGGCATTTGCTGGAATGCGGGGCGCAGGTCACCGGCGGCTATTTCGCCGATCCCGGCATGAAGGACGTGCCGGATGTGCACGCCGTCGGCTATCCCATCGTGCGCCTGGACGAAGACGGCAATATCGAAGTGAGCAAGGCGGCGGATACGGGCGGCTGCGTGGACCTGCGCACGGTCAAGGAGCAGCTCCTCTACGAAGTGCACGACCCCGCCGCCTATCTGACGCCCGACGTCATCGCCGACATCAGCGCGGCCACGGTCGAGCAGATCGGCCCGGACCGCGTGGCGGTGCGCAATGTGCGTGGCCGCGAGCGGCCCGAGCAGCTCAAGGCCAACCTGTTCTACGAAGGCGGCTGGATCGCGGAAGGCGAGATCTCCTACGCCGGCCCGAACGCTGCGGCGCGCGCGCGCCTGGCTGCGCAGATCGTGCGCAAACGCATGGAACTGCTGGGCCATGCGGTGCCGATCCGCTTCGACCTGATCGGTGTGCTGAGCGTCTTTGCCGACGATGGCGGCCGCCTGCTGCAACAAACACAACCCGGCGAGGCACAGGCGCAGGACGTGCGCCTGCGCGCCGCGCTGGCGCACGAGGACAAGCCCGTGGCCGAAGCGCTGCTGCGTGAAGTCAATGCGCTGTACACGTGCGGCCCCGCCGGCGGCGGCGGTGTGCGCACCGCGTTGCGCGCGCGGCTGAACGCCATGTCCTGCCTGGTGCCGCGCAGCGCCGTCACCGCAAGCCACTCCCTGCTGCCATGAACGCAACCGCTACCGCAACCGCTACCGCAACCGCTACCCCTGCCACCATCGCGCTCTACCAGCTCGCGCACGGACGCACGGGCGACAAGGGGGATCGCTCCAACATCAGCGTGATTGCCTACGACGCGCGCGATTTCGACCACCTTGTCGCGCATGTCACCGAGGACGCGGTGGCGGCGCTGTTCCGCCACCGCCAGCCGGCGGCGGTCAAGCGCTACCTGGTGTCCTCGCTGCAGGCGATGAATTTCGTCATCGACGGCGTGCTCGATGGCGGCGTGAACGATGCCCTCAACCTGGATACGCACGGCAAGGCACTGTCTTTCCTGCTGCTGCAACTGGAGATCCCTTTGCCCCCGCGGCTGGCCGGCGCCGGCTGAAGCAGAACACCGAAGCAGAACACCGAAGTAAAGCGACAAACCAGAACGATTCCAGATTCGAACAGGAGACCAAAAATGTCCGCATACACCAAGCCCGCTTCCCGCCTGAAGGTGGTCACCGGCATCGCCGCCGCGGCGCTCGCGCTGCTGGCCGGCCCGGCGCAGGCGGAGTTTCCGGACAAGCCGATTCGCTTTGTGGTGCCGTTCGCCGCCGGCAGCGCCACGGACCAGCTCGCCCGCGCGATCGGCCAGGCCATTACGGTCGATGCCAAGGTGACGGTGGTGGTCGACAACAAGCCCGGCGCCAACGGCTTTATCGCTGCCAGCGACGTGGCCAAGGCCAGCCCGGACGGCTATACCGTGCTGATCAGCACCAACACCACGCATGCGGCCAACGAGCATCTGTTCAAGAAGCTGCCCTACGATCCGGTCAAGGACTACGTACCGGTGACCGCGCTGGGCCGTGGCGGCCAGATCATGGTGGTCAACCCGCAGTTGCCGGTCAACAATGTCGGGGAATTCATCGCGCTGGCCAAGAAGGAGCCGGGCAAGCTCAGCTTTGGCAGCGGCAGCTCGTCCTCGCGCATTGCCGGAGAGCTGTTCCAGCAGATGGCGCATGTGCAGTTGCTGCACGTGCCCTACAAGAGCAACCCGCTGGCCATCACCGACCTGCTGGGCAACCAGATCCAGATGATGATCACCGATACCGCCACCGGCCTGCCCCAGGTCAAGAGCGGCAAGCTCAAGGCGCTGGGTGTGTCGGGCAAGACGCGCTCGCCGCTGGCGCCCAGTGTGCCGACCATCGACGAGGCCGGCGTCAAAGGCTATGAGATGAGCTACTGGTTCGCCGCCTACGCGCCGGCCAAGACGCCGCAGCCGGTGGTGGACAAGCTCAACGCCCTGCTGGTGAAGGCTGCCAAGAGCGAGACGGCGGCAAACTTCTACCAGTCCACCGGCACCGACGTGTTCACCAGCACGCCCGCGGAGCTGGCCAAGTTCCAGGCGCAGGAATCGGCCAAGTGGGGCCGCATCATCAAGGCCGCCAACATCCAGCCTGAGTAAGGCATGGCCGGCGGCCTCGCCGTGCGATCCACCTGCACGGCGAGGCTGCCGGGCCAGCTTACTGGGCCAGCGTCGCCTTGTAGCCCACCGCATACGGCAGCTTGCCGGGCTTGGCGCTGCCCACCGGCTGCGACAGCGCCGTGAACTCCGTCTCGTTGAGCACCGTCAGCCCGCCCAGCGCCGCGGCGGTCTTGCCGTTGCTCACCGGATCGGCCGGGGCCAGCGCCACCATGGCGGTGGCCGCTGCGCGCACGGCGCTCAGGTAGCTCGTGGTGTCGTCCAGGCGGTAGTTGTCCAGCTTGACGCGCTGGCGCAGCCAGTCACCCCAGTAAAACTCCGTGAACTCCGTGGCGTCCGCCAGTTGCTGGTAGCCGATGTCGCGCGTGAAATACACCAGCGAGCGATAGCGGTCGTTGCCCAGACCGTTGCGCAGGCCGAGCGCCGGCGGCAGTTCGGCCGGCGTGGTCGGGCGGTTGGCGGTGTCCTTCAGCCACATCAGCTTGCGCTCGCGCAGCGTGCGGAAGAACGTGGCGCGGTCCTGCGTGGCCAGGTTGTCCTGCACCTTGATCCACATCTTCGCCTGCGGGCCGCCGTCGGCAGCTTCCCACACGCTGGTGAAGGTGTGATGGCCATCGGTCAGGTACGGCTTGCCCGCCGGGCCGATCACCATGGTCTTCATATCCGCTGGCTTGTTGCCGACCGCCTTGGTGCAGGTGAAGGAGGCGAGGTTGTCCAGGCGCGACGCAGCGGTCGTCGCGCTGGCCTTGTTCTGGCCGTTGGCCTCGCAGGCATCGTCGAACTTCTTGGCCGGGTCGGCCGCGTAGCGGCCCAGCTTGTAGTAGATCTGGTCGAAACCGATGGCCGGCTGGGTCGGGCGCAGGTCGGCCAGCGTGACCTGCACGATATCGCCGGCCTTGGCTTGCAGGTAGGTGGTGGTCGGGGTTTGCGCGGCCAGCGGCGTGCAAACGCCCTGGAGGCGGCGCTTGGCGCCGGGTACGTCGCGCAGCTGGTAGGCCAGCTTGGCGGTGACCGGCAGCAGCGCCAGCGAGGCGGCTTGCGGCTGGGCGGCGGCGGTGTCCTGCCAGGTCCCGGACACCAGCCCGTTGGCACCGGTGGCGATGGCGCCACCGGCCCCGATGGCTGCGTTGTAGTTCAGCGCGACGTCCGTGGCGATATTGTCGGCGGCGAGCCGGTTGCCCGCGATCGACACGATGTTGCGGCGGGTGCGGCCAGTGGCCGCGTTGCCGTCGTCCAGCTCGGGCTCGGCGCACAGCCAGTCCCCGTCGGCGGCGCCGGCGGCAATGGCCTGCGTGCTCTTGAGCACCCAGCTGCCGTTGCGCGGGCTGCCGTCGGCATTGCTGGCGGCCTCGTCGACGAACAGCGTTGCCTGACCATCCTGGCGTGCCACAAAGAGGCGGCCGATCTTGCTGCCGCCCAGCGTCACGGCGAAGGCGCCGGGGAAGCGCTGCTGGTCGGCGTCCACGGCGAGCGTGCCGCTTTCGCCGCCGGCGCAATTGTCGGCATAGGCGGCGCCGGCGCAGGCGCGCACCTTCCCGTCCGCGGAGATCTTGACCTGTCCCACGGCGGCCGTGGTGCCTGCCTGGCGCAGATAGTTGTAGACGCCCGCGACATCGCTTAGCTGCGCGCCCTTGTTGGCCGCGCTCACGTGGCCCTGGAGCAGTGCGCCGCCACCCGCGAGGAGGTTGGGCACCTGGCCCAGCGCACCGGACAGCACGCCGGCATCGACCACGAACTCAAAGCTGATGGCGCTCGCGGCGGTGGCCAGGGCCGCAGGCACGTCGGCACTGGCTGCCGCCAGCTTGGTGACCTTGTAGGTGTCGCCGCTACGCGTGTAGCTGCCCACCAGCGTGCCGCCCAGGCCAAAGCGCGAATCGAGAAAGCGCAGCGTGACCTGGCCGGCGGCCGGCTGGTCGAGCGCAACCGACACGGTATCGCCGAAGCTCACCGCGCCGACATAGAGCGAGCCGCCCGCCAGCGGCGTAAGCGCGGCCGGCTGCGTCACCGCGCCGCCATTGCCGCCGGTGCTGCCGCCGCTGCCCGCTTGTGCAGCCTGCGTCTGGTCGCCGTCGCCGCCGCAGGCGGCCAGCGCTGCCGTTGCCAGGGTACAGGCCACTGCAGCCCATCGGTTTCGCTTGATCATCGATCTTTCACCCGTTCGTCGTTCTCGTTTGTTCTCGTTTGCCGCCCGCCTGTGGGGGCGGGCGGCGGCAGGGCCACAATCTATGTCGGCTTGATGACGTGCTCGTGACGAAAGGTCTTGAAGCAAAGGCAACCAGGCCGCTGCGATCGCGGGAACCGGCGCATTCCGAAGCAACCTTGCTGGCGGGAGGGCCGCGCCACCGCTGGCGCGGGAGACGGGCTACCATGCCGCCAATCCATCAACGACGGCCGTGCGGCAGCCTCTGGCCAGCCGCAGGCGCACCCAAGGCACGCATGAACGCACCCGCATCGACGTATCCCGGCTCGCTCGATCCCCAGGCCCTGATCCGCACCTATATCCGCGCGAAGGACGAGAACCGCCCCCATCTGATGGCGCACGCCTTCGCTGCCGATGCCACGCTGGAGATGACGGTCAAGTCCGAGGCCATCGCGTTCCCGGCGCGCAGCGAAGGCCTGGCCACGATCAGCGACGTGCTGGTGCGGCGCTTTGGCCAGAGCTACGACAACGTCTACACGTTCTGCCTGGCAGAGGCCCCGCCCGCAGCCGACGCGCAACGCTATGGCTGCGACTGGCTGGTTGGCATGACCGACAAGGCCAGCGGTGGCGTGCGCGTGGGTTGCGGCAGCTACGCATGGGAATTCTCCGGGCAAGATGGTGCCCGGCGCGTGCAGGCACTCACCATCGTGATCGAGGCCATGGAGGTGTTGCCCGCCGACGCCGCGCAACAGGTGCTCGACGGCTGGCTGGCCCGCCTGCCCTATCCCTGGAGCACCGCATCGCACGTTTGCGCGCAGGCTCCGGCACTGGCACAGTTGGCACCGGCGCTGGCGTATTTGCGTTCCCGCGCGGCGCAGAACAGCCGTTGATCAGGCAGCGGCACGTGGCCTTGCCTGGCTTGCTCCCCTAAAGGACCAAAGGACCAAAGGACCAAAGGACCAAAGGACCAAAGGACCGACCCATGACTTCGCCCTGCCTTGCTGGCCGCCTGGCTTCGCTTTCGATGATCTGCGCCCTCGCCCTTGCCGGCCTGCCCGCGCTGGCGCAGGTCCAGGCGCCAGCGGCCCCGCCGGCCCAGCAGAGGACCCAGGTGCCCGGCTACTACCGCATGATGCTGGGCCAGTTCGAGGTCACCGCGCTCTACGACGGCTACGTCGACCTGGACACCAAGGTGCTCAGGTTCACCAGCCCGGGCGAGGTACAAGGCCTGCTCGCGCGCATGTTCGTGGCCTCCACGCCCGGCATGCAGACCGCCGTCAACGCTTACCTGGTCAACACCGGCGCCAACCTGATCCTGGTCGACACCGGCACGGCGGCTTGCTTTGGCCCCACGCTGGGCCGCGTCGTCGAGAACCTGCGCGCGGCGGGCTACAACCCCGCCCAGGTCGATACGGTGCTGCTGACCCATATGCACGGCGATCACGCGTGCGGCCTGACGGCCGAGGGCAAGGCCGTTTTCACCAACGCCACCGTGTATGTCGACAAGGTCGAGGCGGGCTACTGGCTGGACGCAGCCACCGCCGCGCGCGCGCCGCAGGACGCGCAGTCCTTTTTCGCCATGGCGCGCGCCGCCGTCGCCCCTTACCAGGCCGCCGGCCGGCTGCGCACCTTCGGCGCCGGCGACAAGCTGGTGGCGGGCGTGAGCGCGGTGCCGGCGCACGGGCACACCCCGGGCCACAGCGGTTACCTGTTCAAGTCAGGCGATCAAAGCCTGCTGGTGTGGGGCGATATCGTGCACAGCCATGCGGTGCAGTTCCGCCGCCCGGAAGTGGCGCTGGAGTTCGACGTGGACAGCACGCAGGCGGTGCGCACGCGCAAGAAGATTTTCGCCGATGCCGCGCGCGGCAAGCTGTGGGTGGCGGGCGCCCACCTGCCGTTCCCGGGGATCGGCCATGTGCGCGTGGAGAGCAAGGGCTACGCCTGGGTGCCGGTGGAATACGGGCCGCTGCGCACGGACCGGTAATGTCGATGCGCCCCCATGTGCCGGGGTTGCCTCTTAGCGCTTGAACCCCAGCACCAGCACGCCGGCGCCAACCAGCGCGATGCCGGCCCACTCGCGCAGGTTGGGGCGTTCGCCGAGAAAGATCACGGCGAACACCGCCACCAGCAGCAGGCTCAGCTTGTCCACCGGCGCCACCTTCGAAGCATCGCCAATCTTCAGCGCCCGGAAGTAACACACCCAGGAGGCGCCCGTGGCAAGGCCGGAGAGCACGAGGAAGATCCAGGTCCGCGGCGACAGCGCAAGCGGGTTGCTCCACTTGCCCGTGAGCACCACGAAAAAACTCAGCACCACGATGATCACCGCCGTGCGCACCAGCGTGGCAAGGTCCGAGTTGACGCCTTCCAGCCCGATCTTGGCGAAGATCGCCGTCAGCGCGGCAAATACGGCCGACAGCAACGCCCAATGAAACCAACCGGTGGATGAGGCCATGTGTTGTTGTGCACGATGAAGGTTTGAGCGGCAGGCCAGCCCGCCGGGCCCGGCTCAGATGCGCCGGCGCTCCATGGCCACCAGCGAGGGCACAAAGCCGAGCTGCCCGAAGAAGGCCGCCTCGGACGAGCGTCCGGCGCGCAGCACCCAGGTGATATCGGGATCGTTGCCGACGATGTGGCGCACCAGCGCCCGGCCGATGCCGCGGCGGCGATGGCTCGGCGTCACCGCGATCATCGACAGGTAACCGTTGGAGATGTCGTCGCACAGCGCCCGCGCGAAACCCACGATCTCTCCGTTATCGACCGCCACCACCACCCGTTGCGAGTTGGCGATCAGCCGGGCGAAGCGTTCCGTGTTGGCAACGCGGTGCGCCCATCCGTTGGCCGCAAGGAGTTGTCTGGCCGCCTCGATCTCTTCTGGCAGCAGATTGCGGATTTCCATCGGGGCTCCCAATGCAAGCAGATACGGCAACTCGGCGCTGCCCTTCTAATGGGGGGCGTCACGAGGCGAGTGCGACGCGGGGCCGCAAAAAAGACTGCAGGCAGTGTAGCGAGCGCGCGAAGGCCCGTCAATTTGCGGCAGGCCATGTTGCTTCCGCTCTGTAGCGGGGTATCATGTTTCCCATGAATGCCTCGATCTTCTCTTCCGCCCATCCGGCCGATCAGCTGGCCGAGTTCTCCGACGCCGACGCGGCGCTGGCCCGCATCCGTGAAATCTACGATGCCTCGGTCGGCGCGATCCGCGCGCGCTTCGATGCCTTCGCCCAGGGCCAGCCGCTGCCGTCCGCGGCACATGCCTGCTACCCCTACCTGGGCATCTCGGTCAATCTCGAAACCATGGTCACCGACAGCCGGCCATCCTGGGGCACGGTTGCCTACCCCGGGGTCTACGGCACCACGGTCACCCGCCCCGAACTGCTGGCCGATTACTACCGCGACCAGATCGAGCGCCTGATACGCTACCACCGCGTGCCCGTGGTGGTCGGCGTCAGCCGCCGCCCGATCCCGTTGCCGTTCGTCATCGAAGCCTCCACCACGGACATCAGCTACACCCAGGCGCGCGAGCTCGAAGCCTCGTTCGTGCTGCCCGAGCTGAGCCGCATCGACGACGCCATCGCCAACGGCACCTATGAGCCGGTGCCCGGCGAAGCCTGGCCGCTCTCGATGTTTCCCGGCGAGCGCGTGGACCTGGCACTGCAGCGCCTTTATCACTACACCGGCACCGCGCCCCAGCATTTCCAGCGCTTTGTGCTGTTTACCAACTATCAGCGCTACGTCGACGAATTCATTGCGCTCGGCCGCTCGCTGATGGCCGCCGAAGACGCGCAAGGCGCGGATGGCTACGTGCGCTTCGTCGAACCCGGCGATGTGATGCAAGAGCGCGGCGAGGCCGAACCTGACGACGCGCTGCGCCCGCGCGCGTTGCCGCAGATGCCCGCCTACCACCTGGTGCGCGAGGACAATCTCGGTGTCACGCTGGTCAATATCGGCGTGGGCCCGTCCAACGCCAAGACCATGACCGACCACCTTGCCGTGCTGCGCCCGCACTGCTGGCTGATGGTTGGCCACTGCGGCGGCCTGCGCCGCTCGCAACAACTCGGCGACTACGTCCTGGCGCACGCGTATGTGCGCGACGACCACGTGCTCGATCACGACCTGCCCCCCTGGGTGCCGGTGCCGCCTATCGCCGAGATCCAGGTCGCGCTGCAAGAGGCCGTGGTGCGCGTGACGGGTTTGTCCGGCAACGAGATGAAGACCCGCATGCGCACCGGCACCGTTGTCTCCACCGACGACCGCAACTGGGAGCTCAAGTCCAAGGCGTTGTACGCCCGCTTCAACCAGTCGCGCGCGATTGCCATCGACATGGAAAGCGCCACGGTCGCGGCCAACGGCTTCCGCCTGCGGGTGCCGTATGGCACCTTGCTATGCGTGTCCGACAAGCCGCTGCATGGCGAACTCAAGCTGCGCGGCATGGCCAACGCGTTTTATCGGCAGCGGGTGAGCCAGCATATGTCGATCGGGCTGGAGGCGATTCGCATCTTGCGCGAGGGCGGTGCCGAGCAACTGCACTCGCGAAAGCTGCGTAGTTTTGACGAGCCGGCGTTCCGGTAGGCAGGCGAAATGCGCGGCCACGAAGGCGGTTCGCCATCCGCTATTGGCGATATGCCTTGGCAGGCATAGAATCTCGCGCTTCGCCCAGCTTCAGCACCATGACTACGAATCCCCATGCGGTTATGACGCTGGCCAGCCTGACGCTCGCGGGCTGCTTGCGTTACCCGCATGCATCGGGCCATCTCGTTCGCACCGCGACGATCGCGGCCTGCCTAGCCGATCTGCTCGGGCTGGATGCGGCGCACTGCGAGCGCATACGGCTCGTCACGCCGGCGCACGACGTGGGCAAGCTCGCTATCCCCGATGCCATTCTGCTCAAACCTGGCAAGCTGCTCCCTGAAGAGCGGCAGGTGATCGAGCGGCATGCCGAGATCGGCGCGAATATACTTGCGGGCAGCGCGGACGCGCTGATGCGTCTGGCGGCGCAAGTCGCGCACCATCACCATGAGCGTTTCGATGGCACGGGCTATCCACGCGGCCTGGCCGGCAAGGAGATCCCGCTGGCCGCGCGTATCGTGGCGCTCGCCGACGCGTTCGATGCCATGACGGAGTCGCGCTGCTATCGTCCCGGCATGAGCGACGACGATGCGTTGTCGATTGTCTCGGCAGGTTCCGGCACGCATTTCGACCCGGGCGTGGCGAGCGTTTTTCTCGCCAACATCCCGCAGATACTGCAGAGCCGGCAATCAGCGCAAGCGCTGCTTGATGCTGGCCCGGAGCTGGCCGTGGTCGCGCGCTTCTATGGCTTGAGTCGCAACGCATTGCGGCAGATCCCGCGCCCAGCCAGAGCCTGACGCGGTATCAGCCGCGCGCTCGTTGTGCGGTGGCGTGCCGTTCCGCGTTTCGTCAGAAGCGGTAGCCCACACCCATGCTGAACAGCCACGGGTCCAGGCTCACGTTCGAGACCTTCACGCCGGCCGCCTTCACATCGCTCGACAGCCACACCTTCTTGACGTCGGCATTGAGGAACCAGTTCTTGGTGAGCTTGTAGTCCATGCCGATCTGCAGGGCCGGCGCCACGCTCCAGCTATCGAGCGACAGCGAATTGTTGGCAATGTCGGCGCCCCAGATGCGCGTGAAGTTCAGGCCGGCGCCGATATACGGGCGGAAGGTGCCGTTGGGAATGAAGTGATACTGCACCAGCAGCGTCGGCGGCAGATGGGTGAAGGAGCCGATCTTGTTGCCATCCAGGTAGACGTTCTGCTTCTGCGGCACGGTCAGCACCAGCTCGGCGGCGATGTGCGGCGTGAAGAAGTAGGTGACATCGAGTTCTGGAATCCACTTGTTGTTGACCGTGATGCGGTCCGAGGCGCCAACGCCGCCGATCGGGTCGGACTTGCCGGCCATGTCGAGATAGGTGCCGCGCAGGCGCACCATCCAGTTGCCCTGCGCTTCATCGGCAGCAGCAGCGGGTGTTGCGGCAACGGCGCCGAGCACGGCAAGGGTAGCAATGGCGGTGGTGCACAGACGGGTAGGCAGGTGCTTCTTCATGATGGTTGGCTCGTGTTTTAGGAAACTTCACGCACAGTGTGGCGCAGCGTTTCCGGTCGAGCCTTGACCGAGAGCAAGAAGATGGGCATCGGTGGCGCGCACACGCGCATGCGTCGCCGCGTTGCGACAGTCCCCGCTCGCGCCGGGGTGCTTGCGCGCGAGCCGCGCGGCGCGCTTTCGCATTTCCAATCCCGGGCCGGGCTTCTAAGGACATGCGCAAATATTCGTGGCAGCAAGTTTGCGCCCGCCTTACGCTGTGCACACAGTCAAGCAACGAGCATGTCGTGGGCGTCCCGCAAGGGCGTCTTTCCGGGTGTGCCCCGTGGGGGCGGGGCACACCGGTTTTTCTGCGCCGAGGCCTTGGGCCCGGGCGCGGGCGGCATCAATCGGCCAGGGCTTGCTCGCGCCGCGGCTGGCTGGCCGCACGCAGGTGGCGGTTCACGCCCGACACCACGGCCTTGAGCGATGCCGTGACGATACTGGCATCGATGCCGGCGCCGAAGCCCGTGGCGGAGTCTCCTACCCGCACTTCCACATAGCAGGCCGCGGCAGCATTGGCGCCGCTTGACAGCGCGTGCTCGTGGTAATCCATCACCCGTACCGGCATGTCCAGCGCGCCTTTGAGGCCGCTGACAAACGCATCGATCGGGCCGTTGCCCCGGCCGCGCGCGCTGACCGCTTGGCCATCGCGCAGCAGCGCCACTTCGATCTCGACGTGGCCGTCGCTGCCGGACACCATCTGGTGGCCCACATAGCGCAGCGGCGCCTCATCTTCGAGATACTCGCGCTTGAACAAGCCATACAAGTCATCGGCGCTGGCTTCGAGCCCGCTCTCGTCGGTCATCGACTGCACCGCGCGGCTGAACTCGATCTGCAGGCGGCGCGGCATATAGATGCCATGCACCTGTTCGAGCAGGTAAGCCATGCCGCCCTTGCCGGACTGGCTGTTCACGCGGATCACCGCATCGTAGCTGCGGCCAAGGTCGGCCGGGTCGATCGGCAGGTAAGGCACCTCCCAGATCGCATCCGCCTTCTGCTGTGCGAAGCCCTTGCGAATCGCATCCTGGTGCGAGCCTGAGAAGGCCGTGAAGACGAGGTCGCCCACATACGGGTGGCGCGGATGCACGGGGAGCTGGTTGCAATCCTCCACGCACTGGCGCACTTCATCGATGTCGGAAAAATCGAGCTCGGGGTCCACGCCCTGCGTGTAGAGATTCAACGCCAGCGTCACCAGGTCGACATTGCCGGTGCGCTCGCCATTGCCAAACAAGCAGCCTTCCACGCGATCGGCGCCGGCCATCACGGCAAGCTCGGCGGCTGCCACGGCGGTGCCACGGTCATTGTGCGGGTGCACCGACAGTACGATGTCTGCGCGCCGTGCAAGATGCCGGTGCATCCATTCGATCTGGTCGGCGAAGAGATTGGGCGTGCTGCATTCCACCGTGGTCGGCAGGTTGAGAATGAGCGGGCGCGTGGCGCTAGGCTGCCAGATCGCGGATACCGCATCGCAAACCTCGAGCGAGAAATCCAGCTCGGTCATGCTGAAGGTCTCGGGCGAGTATTCGTAGCTCCATGCCGTTTCGGGCATGCCGTCGGTCAGCGTCTTGATCAGGCGCGTGCCCGCCAGCGCGATCTCCTTGACCTCCTCGCGGCTTGCACCAAACACGATGCGGCGAAACGCGGGGGCGATGGGGTTGTAGAGATGCACCACGGCGCGCGCGGCGCCGCGCACGGATTCGATGGTGCGCTGTATCAGGTCTTCGCGCGCCTGGGTCAGCACCACGATGGTCACGTCGTCCGGGATGCGGTCTTCCTCGATCAGCATCCGCACGAAATCGAAATCGGTCTGCGAGGCCGAGGGAAACGCCACCTCGATCTGCTTGAGCCCGATCTTGACCAGCTGCTCGAAGAAGCGGAGCTTGCGCTGCGGATTCATCGGCTCGATCAGGGCCTGGTTGCCATCGCGCAGATCCGTGCTCATCCAGACCGGCGCGCGCGTGATGCGCTTGGCGGGCCAGGTTCGGTCGGCGATATCTACGGTGGTGGCAGGGCGGTATTTGGTGGCGGGGTTGCGCAACATCATGACGGTTCTCCTTCCTCGCGGGAAGATGCAAGACACAAGTAGCAAAAAGCAAAAAGCAAAAAGCAGGACGCAAGATCGCCAGGGCGCTGAAGCGCTCAACGGCGAAGGCGTCAGAAAGCTATTGCGGAAAAAGGGTGGCGCGAGGCTGCCGAACTGCCACTAGGCCCTAGGCCCGGCAACCGATCAGTAGGTCTAGCAGTAGCGAGGAGGAAAGACGCGGCGCCGACAGGGCCGGTGCAAGGGGAGCAATGGCGGTACCCAGCGCGCGACCTGCTGCCGGCACGCGCGCGGCTGCAGCGATGCGGGAGGCATCGGCGGCGCGGCGGTGGAAGCAGGTGGCTTGGTGCATTGCGTGGTGTGTGTGAGCGGTGCGGATGACGCGGCTTACGCAAGGTGCGTCGATCACTTGCACATGTACTTGTCATGCATGCCGAGCCCGCTTTTCAGCGCCCGGCATCCGGCAAGAATAGTCGAGAACGCGAACGGGCGTCAAGGACGCGTGGGACGAGTGCGCCGAGTCCCCTGCGGATAACCGGTTTGCCAGCCACCTCCGCCTGGCCATCAGCACGGACTTGTCTTTCAATGATCCGTCCCCGGACGGCCGCCTGCTGGAGATCGTGCCGCGCAGGTGCCGACGAGGAGGGAAAGAGGGGAGGGAGGTGGTGCCGAAGACGCCGTGAACCAGCGTGGCGAACCCAAAGCGTACCCGTTTCTGCGTGGATCAAAAACGTGGCCAGCGATGGGTTTTGGGGCGTATCAGCGCTTGGCCACGAAGCGGATGACCTGCTCGCCGGCCTGTTGGGCGGGCACTTGCTGCACGCTGTCGGTGGTGCTGGAGCCGCAGGTATTGCAGCCGCCGCTGTCGCAGCCGCTGGCGCAGCCGGCCGCTGCCTGCGGTGCCAGCCAGGCCACCGCGCGCTGGCGCCACCCGGTGGCCGCGGTGCCACCCAGGCGCGCCGCCAGCCCGCTCTTGATCCGTTCACGGGTGCGCGGTGCATAGCGAGCCAGCACGGAGAGCGTGCAGGCCAGCACGATCAGCGGCACCAGCAGGGTTTCAAAGGCGTGGTAAAGGCTCATGGCTGCAATGTCCTCGCTTTAGCTCAGCATCAGGGTGATGCGGTACGTGGCAAAGGCAGCCAGGTAACCCAGGCTTGCCAGGTAGGCCGTCGAGGCGGCCATCACCTTCCAGGAGCCGGTTTCGCGCCGGATCACCGCCATGGTGGAGATGCATTGCGGCGCGAACACGTACCAGGCCAGCAGCGACAGCGCCGTGGCGAGCGACCATTGCGCGGCGATCATCGGCACCAGCTGGCTGGCCATGGCGTCCTCGCTGCCGGACAGCGCATAGACGGTGGCCAGCGCGCCAACGGCAACTTCGCGCGCGGCCAGGCCCGGCACCAGCGCGATGCAGATCTGCCAATTGAAGCCGATCGGGGCAAAAACATGCTCCAGCGCCCGGCCGATCATGCCGGCGAAGCTGTAGTCGATGGCCGGGGCGGTGGCGCCGTCCGGCGGCGACGGGAACGTGGCCAGGAACCACAGCAGCACCGTCAGTGTCAGGATCACCTTGCCCACGCGGGACAGGAAGATGCGGGCACGCTCCCACAGGCCGATCGCCACGTCGCGCGCATTGGGGATGCGGTACGAGGGCAGTTCCATCATCAGCGGGTGGTCGGTGCGGTCGCGGCGGAAATACTTCAGCACGTACGCCACCACCAGCGCGCTCACGATGCCCGCCACATAGAGGACGAACAGCACCAGGCCCTGCAGGTTGAACATCCCCATCACCGTGCGCGCCGGGATGAAGGCGCCGATCAGCAGGGCGTACACGGGCAGGCGCGCGGAGCACGTCATCAGCGGGGCCACCAGGATGGTCGCGAGGCGGTCGCGCGGGTCCTGGATGGTACGCGTGGCCATGATGCCGGGAATCGCGCAGGCAAAGCTGGAGAGCAGCGGGATAAAGGAGCGGCCGGACAAGCCGGCCCCCATCATCAGGCGGTCAAGCAGGAAGGCGGCGCGCGGCAGGTAGCCGGACTCCTCCAGCGTCAGGATGAACAGGAACAGGATCAGGATCTGCGGCAGGAACACGACGACGGCGCCCAGGCCGGCGATCAGGCCATCCACCAGCAGGCTGCGCAGCATGCCCTCGGGCAGATGACTGCCGACGATCTCGCCGAACCAGTGCACGCCGCCCTCGATGCCGTCCATCAGCGGGGCGGCCCAGGAGAACACCGCCTGGAACATCAGGAACAGCAGCACGGCCAGGATGATCAGGCCGAACACCGGATGCAGCAGGATGCGGTCGAGGCGGTCGTCGATGGCCGCGGTGCGTGCCGGCATGGTCACGGCGGCATCCAGCAGGCGCTTGACCTCCTGGTGCACGTCCAGGTCGGATGCCGGCTCGGGGGCTGCAGCCGGCACTTCAGGCAAGGCCGCGTCCAGAGCGGCCAGCAGGCTGGCGGCGCCATCGCGCTTGACGGCAATCGTACGGACCACCGGCACGCCGAGCGCGGCGGCCAGCTTGTCGTGGTCGATGTGGATGCCGCGCTTGGCCGCGGCATCGCTCATGTTGAGCACCAGCACCATCGGCAGGCCGAGGCGGCGCAGTTCCAGCACGAAGCGCAGGTGCAGGCGCAAATTGGTGGCATCCACCACCGACACCAGCAGGTCCGGGCGCGGCTCGCCCGGGCGCTTGCCCAGGCAGACGTCGCGCGTGATGGCTTCATCCAGGCTGGCTGCGTGCAGGCTATAGGCACCCGGCAGGTCCAGCACACGCACCTGCCGGCCGGCCGGCGAGACAAAATGGCCTTCCTTGCGCTCGACGGTGACGCCGGCGTAGTTGGCCACCTTCTGGCGGCTGCCGGTCAGGCGATTGAACAGCGCGGTCTTGCCGCAATTGGGATTGCCCACCAGCGCAACGCGCAATGCGGGACGCTGGGAAGCGGAAGTCGGGGTGGCGACAGACATATTCTTGGCAGGTGCCCGGTCAGGCAGCGGAACGTTTGGCGGCGGGCGCGTCGGGCTGCGCTGCCGGCGTGATGCTGGAGACGGTGGCGCTTAGCGCTTCCACGGTAATGCGAGCCGCTTCGGCGCGGCGCAAGGCAAACCGGGTAAAGCCCACCTGGGCGACAAGGGGATCCATGCCGAACGGTCCCAGCGCGATGACCTGTACGGCTTCACCCGGCACAAAGCCGAGTTCGCGCAGGCGGCGTGCCACCGGATCGTTAGGAGAATTGTCATCGATCGAGACGATGACAGCGGCGGTGCGCCGCGGAAGTTCAGACAACCGCATGTGGCTTCCAGTCCGTTGGCGCGAGGCACGGCACGCGGTCGGCAAACTCACACCAGGGTTGGTAAATGAAAATCGTTCCTATTGTAGCTGATTTGCCTGCGGGTGTTTTGATTTCGCGCCGTTGTGCTATTAGTGCGCGCTTGCATGCATGGCGCACGACAATGCCGGCGGTCCGCCATCGCCCCAAAGCGCACGTCAGGCATCAATCTGTCGCGCCCGACCATGCGGCACCCTGTGCGGGTGCCGCGCCTTGCTCACCGTGCCGCAGCCTAGCCCGGGCTAGAACTTGTGGCGGATGCCCGCCACCGCGCCAAGCTGGTTCAGGCCGGGGCCGATGCTGGCCTGGATGCCATTCAGGCCGACGCGCGAACCGTCCTTGTTCTTGACGTATCCGAGCGTCAGGTAGCCATCGGTGCGCTTGGACAGCGCGTAGTCCAGCGTGCCGACCAGGCTCCAGGGATCTTGCGCGCTGCGCTTGTCGTTCATCACGTAGGCCGACGCACTCAACGTCAGCGCTGGCGTAAACGCATAGCTCGCGCCGAGCCAGAACAGGTCGTTCCGGCGCGCCGCCACGGTAGGAGTGCTGCCAATGTCGCCGCTCAGCCAGCGATAGCCCGCGAACACCTTGGCGCGAGCGAATGCATAGCTGCCGGCTACGGCGATGCGCCGGTCGCGCTGCGCCGGGTTTTGGCCGGACAGGCCGGTGGTGCCCTGCTGCTGGTCGTAGATGATCGTGGCCCCGGCGTTGCCCGTGGCGTATTCCAGCGCGGTGCTCCAGGCGCGGTCGTTCCGTGCGTTGCCGGCGGTCTCGCCCGTGATGGTGCTGGTGGTGCTGGTGGTGCCGGTGGTTACGGAGGTCCCGCGCGCGAACGCGTACATCGCGCTGGCCGTCAGCCCGCCGAACTTCACTACGTACTTGGCGGCGTTGTCGTAGCGTCCCGCGAGTGAGCTATCCATCAGGAATGCGGAGTAGCGCGGCGCGATGGCCATGGCGTCGTAGTTGATCAGGATGTCGTAGAGCAGGCTGTTCTGGTGCCCCGCGGTGATCCGCCCATAGGGCGTGTTCAAGCCGGCATAGGCCTGCCGCCCGAACAGCCGGCCGGCCTGGCCCAGCGTGCCCGCATCGATATCGAAGCCGCTCTCGAGTACGAACAGCGCGCTGGTGCCGCCGCCGAGGTCTTCCGTGCCGCGCAGGCCCCAGCGCGAGCCGGACAGGTTGCCCGAAGCCATCCGCGCGAGGGCGTTACCGCTGGCGTCGGCGTGGGTGAGGTACTCGATGCCGACGTCGGCAACGCCATAGAGTACCAGGCCGGACTGCGCCCAGGCGGGGGCGGACAGGGTGAGTGCCGCGATGGCGAACGCGTATCCGGGCGTCAGGCGGGGGATGTCTTTCATTGCCTTGATTTCCTTCATTGCCTTCATTTCGTTCATGTCTTTTCCTTACGGCAGGTGCAAACGCAAGGCGCAAGCGGTCGCACGGGATCCGTGATGGCCGTGGCGTAGCGGTGCAGCAATGGGATCGGGTGGGGCGGGCGGCGCGCGTTGCCCCGTGGGTCTCAGTTGGCCTTGGCGAGCTTTAGCAGGCTTGTGTCGGCTTCCGTCAGCGTTTTGCGGGTCTTAGTCGATCCGCAGGCCGATCTGCGCGGCGAGCTTCTTCCAGCGCTCGATGTCGGTGTTCACCACTTTCTGGAATTCCGCCGGGGTGCTGCTGGCGGTGGCAAATCCCAGTTGGGCGAGATTGGCCTTGACCTCGGGTTTGGCGACGGCCTTGGCGATGGCCGCGTTGAGCTTCTGCACGATGTCTGGCGGCGTGTGCGCCGGGGCCAGGATGCCAAACCACTGGTCGACGTCATAGCCACTGACCCCAAGCTCGCTCACCGAGGCCACGTCCGGTAGCAGCGGCGACCGGCCTTTTGATGTGACGGCCAGCGCGCGCAGCTTGTTGGCCTTCAGGTAAGGCACCGTGTTGCTGAGCGTGTTGATGCTGACATCGGCCTGGCCGCCCAGCACGTCGGCGAGCGCAGGCGCGCAACCCTTATAAGGCACGTGCAGCAGGTCAATCCTGGCCGAGATCTTGAGCAGTTCGCCGGCAAGGTGCTGGGGCGTGCCGTTGCCGCAGGAGGCGTACGTCGGCGGCTTGCCCGAGCGCCCGGCTGCGAGCAGGTCATTGAACGTCTGGATCTTGGAAGAAACGGGTACGGCGATGACGGATGGCACGGATGCCACTGAGATCACCGCGCTGAAGTCCTTGCCTGGATCGAACTGCAGGTTGCGGAACACACCGGGGTTGATGGCAAAGCTGCTGTTGACCACCAGCAAGGTATAGCCGTCCGACGGGCTCTTGGCGACGTACTCGGCGCCGATATTGCCGCTGGCGCCCGGCCGGTTGTCGACCACCACGGGCTGGCCCAGGCTGCGGCCCACCTCCGAGCCGATCACCCGCGCCAGCGTGTCGGTTCCCCCGCCCGCCGGGAACGTCACCACCAGCCGGATCGGCTTTTGTGGAAAGTCGCCGCCGATATTGGCGCTCGCCTGCGCGGGCAGGCCGAACAGCGTGGCCCCCAGCAAGGAGATCGATGCGAGACTGCGTACCACGGATAAGGATGTCATTTGTTGCCTCATCGGTTGAAGGAAATGATAGATCAGTGCGCCAGTGCAGGCGGCGCGCCCGGACGCGCTGCTAGTCCGGCTGGATACGAACCGGTGGCCCGGCGAGCTCTGCCGAAGCGTGAGCCCGTACGCCCGCCTCCAGATCGCTGGCGGTCTCGGCGTGGATCCTGAACAGCGGTTGCCCCGCAACGAGCCGATCCCCCACCGTGCACAGCAGGTCCACTCCAGCGCCAGGCCGGCGCGGCGCACCGGCGCCGCGCGCAATGCCGGCGATGGCAAAGCCGTTGATGTCCGCGACGACGCCCGCTGTGCTGGCCGGTACGGTGTGGACATGATTGCCCGGTGCATCCGGCGCCGCCCTTGCGCCCTGCGCGGCCACGATCCGGTCGAATGCGGCGCTTGCGGCCCCGGAGGCAAGCAATTCGCCCGCAATCCGCCGCCCCTCGGCGGGAGATCCCACGGCCGGGTCGAACGCAAGAATCTGTCCGGCAAAGAACAAGGCCTTTTCGCGCAGGTCCGCGGGCGCGTCGGGGCTGCCATTGAGTACCTGCAGCACATCCCGCACTTCCAGTGCCGGGCCCACGCCGCGCCCGATGGGTTGGCTGCCGTCCGTCGCGAACGCGCGCACCTGCATGCCCAGCCCGGCGCCCACCGCTTCGAACAAGACGCCCAGGGCCTGCGCTTCGGCTTGCGACTTGAGCTTCGCCTGCGGGCCGAAGGGCAGGTCGACGATGACGTGGGTCGAGCCCGCGGTGTATTTCTTGGACAGGATGGACGCCACCGACCACCGGTTGGCGTCCAGGCCGAGCGGGCGCGTGATGGCATTCATCACATCGTCGATCGCCGAGTGATTAAGGCGGCCGTTCCAGGCAATGCAGGCCCGCGCTTGCTCCACGCAACGGCGCACGTCGTCGATGTCCAGGTCCACCCGCGCCACCGTCTCCATGGCCTCGGCGGTGCCGGCCGCGGAAGTGATCGCCCGCGACGAGGTCTTGGGCATCGCGAGCCCGAACGCCGCGACGATCGGCACCACGATCAGCGTGATGCGGCTGCCCGGCACGCCGCCCATGGAGTGCTTGTCCACCACGATGGGTTCGTCCCAGCCGATCCTGGGGGCAAAGCGCGTGCGGGCACGCGCGACGCTGACCACTTCCGCATCGGTGAGGTGCTGCGAGGCAGCCACCAGGAACGCGGTCAGCTCGATCTCCGTATAGCGGCCCTCCACCGCATCGCGCAGCACGGCTTCGTACTCGGCCTCGCTCAAGGCATCGCCGCGCAGCTTCTTGCGCAGCACATCGCGGCTGACGGGGCCGGGAATCCGGCGCAGGCGCACGGTGCTGCCGGGCGCAACGCCCAGGCGCTCGAAGAGGGCATCGGACAGGCCGATTTCTTCTTCCTGCAGCCAGCCCGGGCTCTCGACCACATGCAAGGCCGCGGGGATCTCGGCCGTTCCGGAGCGCACGGCCACGCGGGCCTGGCCCGCGGCATTGGCGGGCGACACATAGGCAATGTGCGCGTCGCCGGCGGCGATCGGCATGCGTCTGGCCTTGAGCGGCGTCGACGCCGTGCGCAGCGCTTCGAGAAAGCGCGCGATGCCCACCGCCATGGCAGCGTCGTTCGATACGCAGACGCTCGCCACGCCGGCCGGGATCGGATCGGGCATGCGCTCGAGCCTGCGCAGCACCGCGTCGCCGGATTCGCGTCCGCGCGCGGCAATGCGCTGCGCCAGCACCTGCAGCGGCGCCGTGACATGGATGACGACGAAGTTGCGCAACTGGCCAGCCAGCGCTGCCGCAATGCCGCGCGAGCCGTTGGCGATGACATGCCGGCCACGCTCCAGTTCACCGAGCAAGCTGGCCGGCAAGCCATAGCGCAAGCCATGCGCAGCCCACGTGATCAGGAAGGCGTTGGCCGCCTCGCGCGCCGAGAATTCGGCCTCCGTCACGCCCTCGTGGTCCTCGCCCGGCGAGCCCGTTGGCCGGGTGATGACGCGCCTGGCAAACACGTAGCGGGGATCGGCCAGCAGCGCGGCCCTGGCGCCGTCCATCAGCGAATCCTTGCCCGCGCCGCTGGGGCCAACCACGAGGAAGAAGGTGCCGGCAGCTGGCATGGGCTTATCCCGCGTGGTGGAGGCCGTCGCCAAAGCCGATGGCCCGACGCGGTTCAGATAGCGGGAGGCTTCCAGGCTGCTTGTGCATGTGTCGTTCCAGGTCTCGGGGTTTTTCATGGTCATCCTATGCTTTCTCTTGGTCCCATTTCGTCGACCGTGCGTCGACTGAGCCGCGTACGTCCTCGGGCAATATGCTTAGATATCGAAGTACAAAGGCAATGCTAGCACCTGATGAAACCTTGTCAAGATAAGTTCGACATCTAAGAATATGCAAGAGTCAGGCCATAGCCGGAAAGGGCCGTATCCACGGCCTTTGGTGGAGATTCCAGCAATGTCTAGCAGGGAAATCCCTCTGCGGGTGCGTTGCTGCTTCGTCGTGGCGCAAGCCCGCACTGATGTAGTGAGCACTACATTGGGACGCGGAAAAATGATTGGCAGGCGAATATCCGGCGAGAGACCGGCGTGGCGGAAGATCCGGCTGCTTTGCTAACGCGTTATCATGTTTTCCATCATCGGGCGCGGGCATGGCCGGCGCCGACAAGGACTCCCACACCGTCTTATGGCCACATCAAAATTGACTGAAACGCAGGCGCCCGCCCAGCCAGGCGACATCGCCAACGAGCGCCTGGCGCATATGGTGAAGGACGCTGCCCGGGCGTATATCCGCGCCCTGCAGATGCGCCTGGCCGAACACACGGTCTCCTATGGGCACTGGACCATCCTGCGGATCCTCTGGGATCACGATGGTTTGTCGCAGCGCGAGCTGAGCGACCTGGCGGGCGTCACGGAGCCGACCACATTCGCGGCGGTCAAGGCGCTGGAAGCGCTGGGCTATATCGAGCGCACGCATCTGCCCGGCAACAAGAAGAATGTCCATGTGTTCCTGACCAAGACGGGACGCGCCCTCAAGCGCAAGCTGGTGCCGCTGGCCGAGGAGGTCAATGCGATCAGCGTGGAGGGGGTCTCGGCCGAGGACGTCGCGATTGCGCGCAAGGTGCTGATTGCCATCAACCACAACCTGGCGAAGGACGAGGAACAGGCGCAGGGCACGGCACGGCGTATGCCGTCGACGCGCGAGCTGGGGCGGCTGCTGGCGGATCTTTGAGCCAGTGCCGGCGCCGGCGGCAAGCGTGGCATGAAAAAAGCGCGCCAGGCAGCAGCCAGGCGCGCGTCAACGTGGCGGGAAGGAGTGGTTCCCGCTAACACGGTAGCTCTCACACGGTAGCTTTACACCGCTCGCTCACACCGCATCGTCCAGCCCGATATCCACGGCCGGCGCGGACTGGGTGATCTTGCTGGTGGAGATGTAGTCAACGCCGGTCTCGGCGATGGGGCGGATGGTCTCCAGGTTGATGCCGCCGGACGCCTCCACCTTGGTGCGCCCGTTGACGATGGCAACGGCTTCGCGCATGTCGGCCACGGACATGTTGTCCAGCATGATCACGTCGACGCCCGCCTTCAGGGCTTCATGCACCTGGTCCAGCCGGTCGCACTCCACTTCCAGCTTGGTCAGCACCGGCAATTGCCGGCGCGCGCGCTCCACGGCCGCGGCGATGCTGCCGCACACGGCGATATGGTTGTCCTTGATCATCACGCCGTTATCCAGCCCCAGCCGGTGGTTCAGGCCGCCACCGCAGGTTACCGCGTGCTTCTCCAGCACGCGCAGCCCCGGCGTGGTCTTGCGGCTGTCGATCAGGCGCGCCTTGGTGCCGGCAATCGCCTCCACATAGCGGGCGGTATGGTTGGCGATCCCGCACAGCCTTTGCATGATGTTCAGCGCCGTGCGCTCGGCGGTCAGCACGCTGCGCGCGGAGCCGCTCACGGCGATCAGGATGGCGCCTTTGGCGACCTTGTCGCCATCGTTGACACGTACGTCCACATGCAGCGACGGATCGTAGCGGGAGAACACGCGGGCGGCCACATCCACGCCGGCGATCAGCATCGGCTCACGCGCATTCATATAGAACGAACCCGTCTCGCCCTTCTCGATCATGGTGTGGACCGTCAGGTCGCAGGCGCCGATGTCTTCGGTCAGCCACAGGTCAATCAGCTTGTCGGTTGCAAATGGGTCGTACATGCTTGGCTCCAGGGTTCCGGGGGTCCGGTGGGTTGGTGTCGCGGTCTTGACGTGAATGCGAAAAATGCTTAGATATCGAAGTACGTACGGCAATCCTAGCATTTGCCGTGGCCTTGTCAAGTAAAGTTCGACATCTAAGAATAATTTCGCGGCGACGCGCAATGTGCCGGCCTGTCATAAAATGCTTGTCGACACACGACCGGGCCACGCCCCGGCCTTCCTGACACGCACAGACGGAGCACAAGACATGATTCTCGAAATAGCGCAGTTCCAGATCAAACCGGGTACCGAGTCGGACTTCGAGGCGGCGGTCGCCAAGGCGGCGCCGCTCTTCAAGCGCGCCCGCGGCTGCCACGCCATGCGGCTGCTCAGGTCGATCGAAACCCCCTCGCATTTCACGCTGGAGGTCAAGTGGGAGACGGTCGAGAACCACATGGTGGATTTCCGCGAATCCGCGGACTTCGCCGAATGGCGCAAGCTGGTTGGCGACTACTTTGCCGCTGCGCCCAACGTGGGCCATGTCAGCGTGGCGGTCGAGGGGTTCTGAATCCGGACCGGCGGGCAATCCCCCCCTGCTTGAGTAGGGTCCCGAATAACGCAATTGCGTTATTGGTGGGGGAAAGTGCAGCGGGTATGCTCCTTGCACGCTGAACACCCCGTTCCACGCGTATTTGACGTGCCACCTGCCGGTAAAGCAGGTGGCATTTTCTTTGTGAGTCTGGCGTTTACCCTGATTGCGTTCGCCATTGCAGGCGCGTGCCGCATTGTGGGGTGAGCCGGAAGGCCCCGGCTCTCTTTCTCTTCCCGCCCTACCTCCTTATTTCTCATCCCGCATCTTCTCCAGGAAGCGGTCGCGCGCGGGTTCGTCCGTTCCCGCCTTCCAGACGCAATACACCTCCGACGGCACCGTCGCCTGCGCCAGCGGCAAAAACACCGCCCCCGCCATCGCCGATCTTTGCAGCGCCGCCGGCACCACCGCCACGCCGGTTCCTTGCGACACCAGGGACACCACCGACAGCCAGTGCCGCACCTCATGCCGGATTTGCGGATAAAAGCCCTGCGCCGCGCACATCTCGAAGATGCGGTTGTAGTAGTCGGGCGAGGCCTTGCGGGAGAACAGCACGAAGGGCTCGCCGCGCAGCTCGCTCAGCGCCACGGTGGCCTGCCTCGCCAGGGGATGGTCATGCGGCACGCAGCACAGGAAGGGCTCGCTATGGACCAGCGCGGTGGCCAGTTCGTCGGGCACGCGGTTGGTGTGGATGAAGCCGGCATCCAGCCCGTCATGCAGCAGCGCGTCGATCTGCTCCTGCGAGTTGAGTTCCGTCAGCGCCACCTGGATGCCGGGGTAGCTGGCCTGGAACTCCCGCAAGCGCTGGGGCAGGCCGCGGTACAGCATGGAGCCGACGAAGCCGATGCGCAGCCGCCCGACGGCGCCGGCCTCGATCTCGCGAGCCAGCAGGCGGGCCTCTTCGGCCTGGGCCAGCAGCGCGCTGGCCGATTCGCGGAAGGCCCGGCCGGCGGCGGTCAGGCGCACGCCGCGGCTGTCGCGCTCGAACAGGCGGGCGCCCACCGAGGCTTCCAGCTGCTGGATATTGAGCGAGAGCGGCGGCTGCGAGATCGACAGGCGGCGGGCGGCCCGGCCGAAGTGGAGTTCTTCGGCGAGGACGAGGAAGTAGCGCAGGTGACGGAATTCCATGGCGATATAAAAAATATATGGACCAAGCCAATTTTAGAATTAGACACGAATCGCCGGACTTTGAATAATGCAGACAAAGTATCCGGCGCCAAGTGCAAGTGCCGGCACACACAGGAGATACCCCATGCAGACCAGCGCAGCGCACCAAACAGTCGTTTCGGCCACTTCGTCCGCTCCGTCCGCCTCGCCCGCCTCGCCCGCCTCGGCCGTGCCCGCACCCTCTGCCACGCCCGCGCATCCGGTGCCGGACCAGCAAGGTGTCAACCTGTTTGCCAGCGACCCGGACCTGCGCGCGTTGCTGCCGCTCTACCTCCCGCCCGACCTGTTCGCCCACCTGCTGCCCCATCTCGATCGCATGGGCGCGCTGGCCGGCGGCGTGCTGGACGAACTCGCGCATATCGCCGACCAGAACAAGCCCACCTTGTCGCACCGGACCCGCACCGGCATCGATGCGCAGCGCATCGACAAGCATCCCGCTTACGTGGAGCTTGAGAAGGTGGCGTTCTCCGAGTTCGGCCTGGCGGCGGCATCGCACCGCGGCGGCGTCCTCGGCTGGGACAAGCCGATGCCGGCCGCAGCCAAGTACGCGCTGACCTACCTGTTCGTGCAGGCCGAGTTCGGCCTGTGCTGCCCGCTGTCGATGACCGATTCGCTGACCCGCACCTTGCGCAAGTTCGGCGATCCGGCGGTGGTCGAGCGTTTCCTGCCGAACCTCACCACCCAGGTCTTCGAGGACCTGTACCAGGGCGCCATGTTCATGACCGAGCAAGGCGCGGGCTCCGACGTGGCCGCCACCACCACCCGCGCCGCGCGCGATGCGCAGGCCGAGGGTGGCTGGCGCCTGTCGGGCGACAAGTGGTTCTGCTCCAACCCGGACGCCGCGCTGGCGATGGTGCTGGCCCGCGTCGAGGACGAAAGCGGCGAGGCCGCGCCCGGCATCAAGGGCGTGTCGCTGTTCCTGCTGCCGCGCACGCTGGCCGATGGCAGCGCCAACCACTACCGCATCATCCGGCTCAAGGACAAGCTCGGCACGCGCTCCATGGCCAGCGGCGAGATCCGCCTGGAAGGCGCGAATGCCTACCTGGTGGGCGAGCTCGGCCGGGGCTTCGTGCAGATGGCCGACATGATCAACAACTCGCGCCTGTCCAACGGCGTGCGGGCGGCCGGCCTGATGCGCCGCGCCTTGTCGGAGGGCCAGTTCATCGCGCGCGAGCGCCGGGCCTTTGGCAAGCGCCTGCTGGACATGCCGCTGATGCGCCGCCAGTTGCTCAAGCTGGCGCTGCCCACCGAGCAGGCCCGCACCATGGTGTTCCAGACGGCCGAGGCGCTGCGCCGCGCCGACGCTGGCGAGTCCGATGCCTATGCGCTGATGCGCGTGCTGACGCCGCTGATCAAGTTCCGCGCCTGCCGCGATGCGCGCAAGGTCACCGGCGACGCCATGGAGATGCGCGGCGGCTGCGGCTATATCGAGGAATGGAGCGACCCGCGCCTGGTGCGCGACGCGCATCTTGGCTCGATCTGGGAAGGCACCAGCAACATCGTTGCCCTTGACGTGCTGCGTGCGATCCGCCGCGAAGGCGCGCTGCCCGTGCTGGAAGCCCACCTCGCGGGCTTGCTGCAAGCCACGCCGATGCATGCCGGGGCGCGCGCCACGTTCACCGCGGCGATTGCCCGGGCCGCGAAGCTGGCCACCCGCGCCGCCGAAGCCGGCGCCGATGGCGACGTGCTGGCGCGCCAGGCCGCATCGGCCCTGTACCACGTGACCAGCGCGGTCGCCATGGCCTGGGAAGCCGGCCGCATCGGCTCGGTACGGCGCATGCGATTGGCCCAGCTGGTGCTGCTCCATCGCGTGCTGCCCCAGGATCCGCTGGCCGGCGAGGCCGAACCCTATTGGCTGGCCGACACCATCGCGCCGCCCCCCGACGGCGCCGAGAGCGCCACCGGCGAGGTGGCGCAGGTCAACCTCTTCTGACGCCTTACCGAAAACCGACAAGCCCCCACGGCGCCCTACGGCGCCGCACACGCCGGCGCAGCATCGGCTGCCCGGCGCAAGAAGACCTAAACCAGGAGACAACCATGACCCTCTGGCAACGCCTCGCCGCTGTCGCCGCCTGCACCCTCTGCGTGGGCATTGCCCCCGCGCTGGCGCAGAAGGACTTCCCGTCCAAGCCCATCATGATGATCGTGACCTACCCGCCCGGCGGCCCCACCGACGTGATGGCGCGCACCCTGGCGTCCGCGCTCAAGGGCAGCCTTGGCCAGACCGTGGTGGTGGAAAACCGCGCCGGCGCCGGCGGCAATATCGGCGCCGAAGCCGTGGCGCGCGCGGAGCCGGATGGCTACACGCTGATGTTCGGCACCTCGGCCCCGCTGGCGATCAACGTCAGCCTGTACCGCAAGATCAACTACGACCCGGTCAAGAGCTTCGCGCCGATCATCCAGATCGGCCAGCTGCCCAATGTGCTGGTGGTGAACCCCTCGGTGCCCGCCAAGACCGTCGGTGAGCTGATCGCCTACGGCAAGGCCAATCCGGGCAAGCTGACCTACGCCTCGTCCGGCAATGGCGCGTCCTCGCACCTGGCCGGCGTGCTGTTCAACAACCTGGCCGGCACGGACTTCCGCCATATTCCCTACAAGGGCACCGGCCCCGCCCTCAACGACCTGCTTGGCGGCCAGGTGAGCATGAGCTTCACCGACGTGCTGACCGCGCTGCCCTTCATCAAGAGCGGCAAGTTCCGCGTGCTGGGCGTGACCACCAAGAGCCGCTCGCAGGCACTGCCCGATGTGCCCACCGTGGCCGAGCAGGGCGTGCCCGGCTTCGACGTCTCGGTGTTCTTCGGTGTGGTCGCGCCGGCCGGCACGCCGCCGGCGGTCATCGCCAAGCTCAACCATGCCTTTGCCGAGGCGCTGCAACAGCCCGAAGTGCGCAAGACCCTGCAGGCGCAAGGCCTGGAACTGCCGCCGTCGACCTCGCCCGAGCAGCTTGGCAGCTTCGTCAAGGCAGAGGTGACCAAATGGCGCGGCGTGGTGCAGAAATCGGGTGCTCAGCTGGACTGAGCCAGGGGCACGTCCCGCCAAGCCAGGCTATGAATCATGGCCGGTTCGGCGGTAGTATCGACGTTTGCCAACCTGCATGCAGTCCAACGCACCTGGCGGCATGAGGGCGAATTCGTGGGCATCGCGGCATAGCGGTGCCCGCTTTGCCTTCATGCGGCCCCAACCTACCCTGTGCCCGCCATGACCGATCTTTCCCTGCCCGCACCCGTCAACGAATTTGCCGGTGAAGCGCCGGGCCTGCTGTTTGCCCTGCCGATGCCCATGGCCCGCGTGTTCGGCCTGACCGGCGTGCACATCAACGCCAAAGAGGCGCGCGTGAGCATGGCCTACCACCCGGACCACACCAACAGCCGCGGCGACGTGCACGGCGGCGCGCTGGCCACGCTGCTCGATTGCGCGCTGTCCTGCGCCGCGCGCGGCCACGATCCGCGCCGCTTTGGCGTGGCCACGATCGACCTGTCGGTGCATTTCACCGCGCCCGGGCGCGGCGAGCTGACCGCCACCGCCTGGTGCGAGCGGCGCGGCCGTTCCCTGTGCTTCGCGCGCGGCGAGATCCGCGATGCGCAGGGCGAGCTGCTGGCGTTGGCCACCGGCACCTTCAAGCTGCTGGATCGCACGCCCGCGCCGGCCGCCTGAGCCCATCCACGTTGTTTGTCGTTTGTCGCACGTTCATCGCCGCAGTTACGGAACCCCTCTCATGAGCAAACTCCCTGTCTCGCCCGGCGCGCTCGCCGGCATCCGCGTGGTCGATCTCTCCCGCATCCTGGGCGGGCCGTTCTGCGGCCAGATCCTTGGCGACCATGGCGCCGACGTGCTGAAAATCGAGCCGCCCCAGGGCGACGACACCCGCACCTGGGGGCCTCCGTTCAAGGACGGCGTGGCCTCTTATTACTTCGGCCTGAACCGCAACAAGCGCGTGATGCGGCTGGACCTGAGCGCCGATGCCGACCGCGAGGTGCTGCTTGCCCTGCTGGCGGACGCCGACGTGCTGGTCGAGAACTTCAAGACCGGCACGCTCGAAAAATGGGGGCTGGGGTTTGACGCGCTGTCGGCACGCTTCCCGCGCCTGGTGCACTGCCGGGTTTCCGGCTTTGGCGCCGATGGCCCGCTGGGTGGCCTGCCCGGCTACGACGCTGCCATCCAGGCCATGGCGGGCATCATGAGCATCAACGGCGAAGCCGGCGGCGACGCGCTGCGCGTGGGCTTGCCGGTGGTGGACATGGTCACCGGGCTGAACGCCGCGCTGGGCGTGTTGCTGGCCCTGCAGGAGCGCGAGCGCAGCGGGCGCGGCCAGTTTGTCGAGGCGGCGCTGTATGACTCGGGCCTGTCGCTGCTGCACCCGCACGCGGCCAACTGGTTCATGAGCGGCAAGGAGCCGACCCGCACCGGCAACGCGCACCCGAACATCTATCCGTACGACACCGTCGCCACCGCCACCGACCCGGTCTTTCTCGCGGTTGGCAACGATCGGCAGTTCCGCATCCTGTGTGAGCACCTGGACATGCCGGGGTTTGCCGACGATGCGCGCTACGCCACCGCCGGCGCGCGCTCGGTCAACCGTGCCACGCTCAAGGTGGAGCTGGAAGCGCGCATGGGCAAGCTGGATGGCAAGGTGCTGGCCGATACGCTGGTGGCCGCCGGCGTGCCGTGCGCGCCGGTGCTGTCGGTGGCGGACGCCTTGCAGCATCCGCACACCGTCCACCGCGAGATGGTGGTGGAGATGGCGGATGGCTACAAGGGCCTAGGGTCGCCCGTCAAGCTCAGCCGCACGCCCGCTACCTACCGCTACGCGCCGCTGGCCGAGGGCGACCAGTTCCTGCCGCGCGACGCCGCCAACGACAGCGAGTAAAGCGGCAGGGCTGTGCCCGCTCAGTGCGGAATCATCCCCGTGAACACATAAGCCTGCAGCATGGTGATGATGCCCACGATCACCGCGAACAGCAGGCTGTGCTTCACGGTAAAGCGGAACAGCTCGGACTCCTTGCCGACCAGCCCGGTGGCCGCACAGGCCACCGCGATGGATTGCGGCGAGATCATCTTGCCGGTCACGCCGCCGGTGGTGTTGGCCGCCACCAGCAGCGTGTCGGACACGCCGATCTGGTGCGCGGTGGTGCTCTGCAGCGAGCAGAACAGCGCATTGGACGACGTGTCCGAGCCGGTCAGGAACACGCCCAGCCAGCCCAGGAAGGGCGAGAAGAACGGAAACGCCGCGCCCGTGCCGGCCAGCAGCAGCGCCAGCGTCGACGACATGCCCGAGTAGTTGGCGACAAAGGCGAAGCCCAGCACCAGCCCGATCGACAGGATGGGGCGGCGCAGCTCCATCAGCGTTTCGCCGAAAGTGGCCAGCGCGGCGCGCGGCTTTATGCGCAGCAGCACGGCGGAGATCAGCGCGGTCAGCAGGATGGCGGTGCCCACCGCCGATACCAGGTCGAGCTTGAACACCGCCTCGTAGGCCTTGGGCTGTGCCACGATCGGCGCAGCCTTGATCACCAGCTGGTCCAGCGCCGGCACATGGAACTTCAGCACCCAGCCAGCCAGCGCGCCGTTGCCGGCAAACAGCGCCTTGAACGACGGCAGGCTCCACACGGTCACGATGGCGGTCAGGATGCCGAACGGCGCCCACGCGCGCACGGTCTGTGCCACGGTGTAGGGCGAGGCACGGCGGTTGTCGCCCGCACGGTGGCCGATGCTGCCCGCATCGCTTGCCAGCCCGCCACCCATGCGCGCCAGTGCCGCCGCACCGCCGCTCGCCTTCACCACGCCGCCAGCCCGCCGGCTTGCGCGCTTGGGCTGCCACACCTTCAGGAACAGCGTCAGCGACACCAGGCTCACCAGCGCCGAGGTGATGTCCGGCAACTCCGGCCCGATATGGTTCGAGGTGAAATACTGCGTCACCGAGAAGCTCGCGCCGGTCACCAGCGCCGCCGGCCACGTCTCTTTCACGCCGCGCTTGCCGTCCATGATGAACACCAGCCAGAACGGCACCGCCAGCGACAGCAGCGGCAATTGCCGGCCCGCCATCGCGCCGATGTGCATGGCATCGATGCCGGTCACCTGGCCCGCCACGATGATGGGAATGCCCATGGCGCCGAAGGCCACCGGCGCGGTGTTGGCGATCAGGCACAGGCCCGCCGCATAGAGCGGGTTGAAGCCCAGGCCCACCAGCAGGGCCGCGGTGATGGCCACCGGCGCGCCAAAGCCCGCCGCGCCTTCCAGGAAGGCGCCAAAGGCAAAGCCGATCAGCAGCATCTGCAGGCGCTGGTCATCGGTGATGGCCAGCACGGACGCGCGGATGATGTCGAACTGCCCGGTCTTCACCACGATCTTGTAGAGGAACACCGCGGTCACGATGATCCACGCGATCGGCCACAGGCCGTAGGCAAAGCCGAAGCCCGCTGCGGCGAGCGCCTGTGGCACGGGCATGCCGTAGGCGAAGATCGCCACGCCGATGGCAAGGAGCAGCGTGATGGCTGCTGCCACGTGGCCTTTCATGCGCAGCACCGCCAGGGCGAGGAAGAAGAAGAGGATGGGTAGCGCGGCTGCGAGCGCGGACAGCCATAGGCTGCCTAGCGGTGTGTAGGTCTGGGTCCAGGGTTGCACGGTGGGTCTCCTCCGGGGATTGTGTTTGAGTGAACTGGGTTGGGGCGTCTTGTTGCTGGTGTTTTTTTGTTGTCTGACTGCGAAGTCAAAGGCTTCAAGACAAGGCTTAAAGTCAAAGGCAGTTTCACCACCCCTGCGGGGCGGCGACCTACTTTTTTGTCTTGCCAAAAAAGTAGGCAAAAAAGGCGCGCCGGATGGGGCGACACCCTCCTCGTCGGCAGACAAAAAGAGCGGCCGGGGGCCAAACTCACATCGCCTTAAGGCGATGCTCAGACATGGCCCCCTCTTTTCCGCTCTTTTTGCCTGCCGACGAGGACGCCCCATACGGCCTGGTAAACCTTGACGGCTCGCTTCGCATCGCTTGGGGGGCTCGCTTCGCATCGCGCTGTGTTGCCCGCTGGCGGGTCTATACGTCAGCGCTTTTGTTGTGTCTGTTGCTGGTGCCGCCTACTCCGCCTGTCCACGCTCGCGCAGCAAGTCCGACAGGCTGCGCGGCGCGGGGGTAAGCGGCGCGCGGTGCCGGGTCCACCCGAGCTGGCGTTTTGGCGTCAGCACCCGCAGCCGCGTGGCGGCCCAGCGGAACAGCCGGTAGGTGAGCGGATGCGCGAACGCGCCGCTCCAGAAGCGCCAGACCAGGTGCTCGCCGCGGCTGAACTTGGCGCCCTGGCCGCGCAGCGGATGCGCAACCTGTTCGTCCGGATCGCGGTTGGCTTCGGTGCGCAGGCGGATCAGCAGTTGCGGAATCGGGATGCGCACGGGGCACACTTCGCCGCAGGCGCCGCACAGGCTGGAGGCGGTGGCGAGGTCCGCCGTGGCATCGAGCCCGAGCAGGTGCGGCGAGATGATCTTGCCGATCGGCCCGGGGTAGGTGGTGCCGTAGGCATGGCCGCCGATGCGTGTGTAGACCGGGCAATGGTTCATGCACGCGCCGCAGCGGATGCACTGCAGCGTGGCGCGCAGTTGCGCGTCGGCATAGGCCTGGCTGCGGCCGTTATCCAGCAGCACCAGGTGCACCTCGCGCGGGCCGTCGCGCTCGCCCGCGCGGCGCGGGCCGGAGATCAGGTTGAAGTAGGTGGTGATGGCCTGCCCGGTGGCCGAGCGCGTCAACAGGCTGGACAGCGGCACGATGTGCTCAAGCCGGGCCACCACCTTCTCCATGCCCATGATGGCGATATGCACATCGGGCACCGTGGTGGACAGGCGGCCGTTGCCCTCGTTTTCCACCAGCCATAGCGTGCCGGTGTCCGCGGCGGCAAAGTTCACGCCGGACAGGCCGATGTCGGCGTTGACGAATTCCTGGCGCAGCGCGCGCCGGCCGGTCTGGATCAGTTCGTCCACGTCCTCGGTATAGGGCGTGCCGGGGATATGCTGCGCGAACAGCTCGGCAATGTCGCCGCGCGTCTTGTGGATGGCCGGCATCACGATGTGCGACGGCTTCTCGCCCGCGAGCTGCACGATGTACTCGCCCATGTCGGACTCGATGCAGTCGATGCCACGCTCGGCCAGGTAATGGTTCAGCTCGATTTCCTCGCTGGCCATCGACTTGCCCTTGATCACGCGGCGTGCCTGGCGGGCCTGCGCGATGCCGTGCACGATCGCATTGGCCTCGTCAGCGGTCTCAGCCCAGTGCACCTGCACGCCGGCCGCGGTGAGCTTGTCCTCCAGTTGCACCAGCAGGTCCGGCAGTTGCGACAGCGCGTGCTGGCGGATCGCTTCGCCCAGGTCGCGCAACTGCTCCAGCTCATCGCCGTCGGGGAACTGCACGGCGCGCTTGGCCTGCAGGAAGTCCATGGCGCCGCGAAAGCTGCTGCGCAGCTTGGGGTCGTCCAGCGCCGCGCGCGAGCGCGCCTTGAAATCCGCGGCGGGCACGAAGTGCAGGGGGGCGGCGCTGTCCCGGGCAGTCGTTGATGTACTCATTGCGCGGCTCCCGTCCCGGCGCTGCCGGTCACGATGATGACCCACAGCTCGCGCGGGCCATGCGCGCCGTAGGCCAGCGTTTGCTGGATGTCCGAGGTCTTGGATGGGCCGGATACCAGCACCAGGTTGGTCGGCATGCCCGCGCTCCAGCGCTCGGCGCGCGCGGCGCAATGCAGGTCCGGATACAGCGTCTCGGCGTAGATCAGCGCGATATGCAGCGGCGGCACCAGCGAGACCGTGCGTGGCGTTTGCGCGTCGGGCGCCAGCACCAGCGTGCCGGTGGCGGCAATGCCGGAGCGCGCCACGGTGAAGCCCGCGTCCACGGTGTCGAAGAGTTCCGCTTTCCATGCTTCGATGGGGCGCGCGTAAGACAGCGGCGCCACGCTGGCGGGCAAAGCGCGCATCAGCGCGGCGCCTTGCGCGGCGGCCGGGTCCAGCAGCAGGCGGCGCACGCCGGCGGCAGCGAGCCTGTCTGCAAGTTGCGCGGGCCAGGCCTCGGCGCTGGCGCACCAGGCCAGCGCGTGCGAGGCGCCCAGTGCAGCCTGCATGGCCTGCGCCAGTTCGGCGGGGGTGGCCGCCTCGCGGCGGGCGTCGTAGTGCGCGTCGATGCGCGCATCCAGCTGGCCGGCATCGGCAGCGGCAGCGGGTGCCGGTGCGGCCGCGCGTAGCCGGCCGAGCATGCGCTCGCGGGCGCTCAGTGTGCTCATGCTTGCTCCTTGGCGGCGCCGCCGGTACGCCGCCACAGGAAGGTGGCGAGGTGCTCGACAGGCAGTGGCGCGCCCTGGTGCCTGGCCGCGTGCCCGATATTGAGCAGGCAGCCGCAGTCGGCGGAGACCAGCCGGTCGCAGCCGGTGGCGCAGGCCGAGGCGATCTTGTCCTGCACCATGGCGCCGGAGATGTCGGGATGCTTGAGCGAGAAGGTGCCGCCAAAGCCGCAGCACTCCGATTCGCGCTGATGCTCGGCACGCGTGACGCCGGGCAGGGCATCGACCAGGGCCACGCCATGGTCGCGCGTACCCATTTCTCGACGGGCGGCGCAGGAGGTGTGCAGCACCACGGTTTCGGGTGGCTGGCCGGCGACGCCGCTCACGTCGAAGCGCACATTCAGCACATGCAGCAGGAACTCGCTCAGCTCGTACACGCGTTCGGCCAGCAGGGCGGCCTTGGGGCCGGCCACGGGATCCTGCGCGAACAGTTGCGGCCAGTGGTGGCGCATCATCCCGGCGCAAGAGCCCGAGGGCACGATCACCGGCCATGGCTCGGCGAACAGATCCAGCTGGGCCAACGCCACCTTCCGGGCCTGTTCCGGGTTGCCGCTGCTATAGGCAGGCTGTCCGCAGCAACTCTGTCCACGCGGGAAGTGCACGGTCAGGCCCTCTCGCTCCAGCAGCCGCACGGCGTCCAGGCCGGCTTGCGGCACGAACATGTCGACCAGGCAGGTGGCGAACAGGTAGACCTGTGCCGGGGCAGGGGGATAGCGCCTTTGCTTCATGTCTCGCTCCGTGGGGGCGGCTGCCTGGCTGTCGGGCTCAGGGCTGGCCGTTGTTTGAGCGCATAATTCCGCGAGACGCGCGTCAGTTCAAATTGGTTGGACCAGTTGGGCGCAGCGAATGGATTCCGGAGCGAGAGGATGGCGGCGGGCAGGCAGGCGCGCGGGCGCGTGGAAGAGGTGATGCGGAAACTGGAAACGGCGATGCTGGACGGCACCTGGCCGGCCGGCGCCCGCCTGCCCGCGGAGCGGCTCCTGGCCGAGCAATATGGCGTGGCGCGCAACACCATCCGCGAGGCCACCCAGCGGCTGGCGGCGCGGGGCTTGCTGCAAAGCCGGCAGGGCGCCGGCGTGTTCGTCACCGAGCAGCTGCGCACCGGCTTTGCCTCGCCCTGGCGCCAGCTGGTGGCGGACCACCCGGTGCTGCGTGACGATATCCTGGAGTTTCGCCGGGTGCTGGAGGGCGCGACCGCTTACTTTGCCGCGATGCGCGCGGATGCCGCGGATCTCAAGCGCATCCGCGGCCTGCTCCGCGCGCTGGAAGCCGCCCGCCAGCAAGACGACAAGGCGGCCGAGGCCGAGGCGGACGCCAAGCTGCATGAGGCCATTGCCCAGGCCTCGCACAACACCATGTTCCTGCACCTGCATACCAGCGTGATCGGCATGCTGCGCGAGCACATCACCATCAACGGCACGGGCCTGCGGGTGCAGGACGAGGATGCCTCCGCGCTATTGCTGCTGCAGCACCGCACGCTGTGCGAGGCCATCTGCGCGCGCCGGCCGGAGGAGGCGCGCACCGCCATGCAGACGCACATCGACTTTGTGCGCAGCCGGGTGGAGCAGCAAGGAGACGGGGCAAGCGCCTGACGCCTGCCGCTGGATCGGCGGGAATTGGTCCTACCGGTGGCGCCAGGCGTCAGATCAGGCCCTTGTTCGACAGCTCGCGCTTGAGATAAGCGTAGTAGATCGGCCCGGCAATCACGCCGGCGACGCCGTACAGCGATTCCATCAGCAGCATGACCGTGAGCAGTTCCCAGGCGGCGGCATTGATGCGCGCGCCGATGATGCGCGCGTTGAGGAAGTACTCGAACTTGTGGATCACCACCAGGTAGAACAGCGAGGCGATCGCCATGGGCAGCGAGATCGACAGCGAGGCCACCACGATGCCCGTGTTCGACACCAGGTTGCCCAGCACCGGCAGCAGCCCGACCAGGAACGTGAAGGCGACCAGCGTCTTGGCCAGTGGCAGGTGCACGCCAAACAGCGGCAGCACCACCAGCAGGTAGACCGCGGTGAGCGCGGTATTGATCAGCGAGATCTGCACCTGGGCGAAGATGAACTGCGAGAACGCCAGCTGCAGGTTGCGGGCACGTTCCACCAGCGCCGAGGCCAGCGGCCGGCGGTTGGGCTTGGAGATGGCGCGGTACAGCGCGACCATCGCGCCGATCACCAGGCCGATCAGGATATGCGCGAGGCTGCGCAGCACCTCGGTGCCGAACTTCTGCGCCATCTGCGCGTGCTCGCGCAGCCAGGCAATGAGGGCGTTGGCCAGTTCATCCACGCCGCGCGGCAGCGCGTCGCTGACCCAGACCGGCAGCTGGGCGCGGGACTTGTCGATGATGTCGGCGGTGCGGATCAGCAGGGTGTCGAGTGTGTTGCCGTCGCCGCTGACAAAGCGCACCAGCGCCCAGCCCCCAAGCGTGAGCGCCAGCAAGGTGACAGCGGAGAGAATCGCCACCGCCAGGGCGTCGTGGCGCTGGTGCAGGCGCACCAGCTTGGGCGCCAGCACGTCCACCAGCGAGTACAGCAGCAGGCCCGCCATGAGCGCCGCCACCAGGTTGGCCTGCATCACCATCCAGAGCGCCAGGGCGGTCAGGATATAGGCGGCAGTCGTGACATTGAACCACTTTGCATCCGGCAAGCGGGGTATGCGTGGCGGATCGGGTTGATTCATCAAATTAGCTCCGAGAAACCTCGCCATTCATGGCGGGGAGTGTAAGGAGCGCCGCCGCCAGGCGGCATTCCCACGTTAGAATGTGCGGCATGATTCTTGTCTACCGCTACCGGGTGAAGTCGCTCAACGGCCTGCTCAACAAGCAGAGCCGAGCGGTGAACTACGTCTGGAACTTCTGCAATGACACGCAGAAGCACGCGCTCAAATGGGGTAAGAAGTGGCCGAGCGGGTTCGATCTGAACGTGCTGACCACCGGCAGCAGCAAGGTGCTCGGCATCCATTCCGGCACGGTCAACGCGACGTGCGAGCAGTACGCGAAATCGCGCAGCCAGCATCGCCGTCCTTACCTGCGATACCGCGGCAGGAAGTGCCTCGGATGGTTGCCCTTGAAGGGCCGGGATCTGAAACGAGAGGGCGAGGCGTTTCGCTTTGCCGGCAATACCTTTCGCGTGTTCAACAGCCGCCTGTTGCCCGAAGGCAAGATCAAGGACGGCACAAACTTTGCGCAGGATTCGCGCGGGAACTGGTTTCTCAACATCGTGATAGAGGTTGCTGATGTGCCGGCACGCCCGATTCAAGCTGGCGTCGGCATCGACCTTGGTTTGAAGGACTTCGCCACGCTCTCGACCGGCGAGAAGCTCTCCAATGACCGGTTTGGCCGGCATGCCGCCGAAAGACTGGCCAAGGCGCAGCGTGCGCGAAAGCACAAGCGGCATATCGCCAAGCTGCATGCCAAGGTGGCGAATGCCCGCGCCGACTTCCAGCACAAGCTCGCGCTCGATCTCGTCCGGCGCTTCGATTACATCGCAGTCGGCAACGTGTCGGCTTCGAAACTCGCCAAAACCAAGATGGCGAAGAGCGTCTACGACGCATCCTGGTCGTCCTTCCGGGACAAGCTCCGCTACAAAGCGATTGCGCACGGGGCCACGTTTGAGGAAGTGAACGAAAGTGGTTCTACCCAGTCCTGTTCGGCGTGCGGTTCGAAAGACAGCACGACGCGGCCGAAAGGTATCGCAGGACTGCGAATAAGAGAGTGGACCTGTAGTCGCTGTGGTGTCGTGCATGACCGTGATACCAATGCTGCGCTGAACATTCTCCGATGCGGACGTGCATCGCCAGGTGTGGGAATCCCCTGCCTCTAGGTAGGGAAGGACGTCAACAAGTCTCCTGCATTGAGGGGCCGCGCCGTCTGGTGGACGGCCGGGCGTCTGTGCATTGTACGGCGCTCGATTGTCCGATGGGCGGACGGCGAAGGCAAGCGCCCGGGCGGCGACAATGTGCGCCCGTGGTTGCTATGATCGGGCTGTTCGCGGGCCCGCCAGCTGACCGAGACAGATCCCATGACCTTTGCCCACACCGTAGCCTCGCGGCGGCATCTCTTCGCCGATCTCAAGACCCTGCTGGCCAAGGCCAGCCCGGCGCGCTCGGGCGACTACCTGGCCGGGCTGGCGGCTGCCAGCGAGGAGGAGCGCATGGCCGCGCGCATGGCGCTGGCCGAGGTGCCGCTGGCGCACTTCCTGGCCGAGGCGCTGGTGCCCTACGAGGACGACGAAGTCACGCGCCTGATCATCGACCACCATGACAGCCACGCCTTTCGCGAAATCGCGTCCTTCACCGTGGGCGACTTGCGCAACTGGCTGCTGCTGCACGAGACCGATTCCGCGGCGCTGGCGCGCGTGGCGCCGGGCATCACGCCGGAGATGGCGGCGGCGGTGAGCAAGCTGATGCGCAACCAGGACCTGATCGCGGTGGCGCGCAAGTGCCGCGTCGTCACGCGCTTTCGCAACACCATTGGCTTGCCCGGGCGGCTCTCCGTGCGGCTGCAGCCCAACCATCCCACCGACGATGCCCGCGGCATTGCCGCCTCGATGATCGATGGCCTGCTCTACGGCTGCGGCGATGCCACCATCGGCATCAACCCCGCCACCGACAACCTCGGCGCCATCGTCACGCTGCTGCGGCTGGTCGACGACCTGCGCTGCCGCTTCGATGTGCCCACCCAGTCCTGCGTGCTGACCCACGTCACCAACACGCTGCGCGCCATCGAGCAGGGCGCGCCGGTGGACCTGGTGTTCCAGTCGGTGGCCGGCAGCGAGCGCGCCAACGCCGGCTTTGGCATCAGCCTGGCGCTGCTGCGCGAGGCGCAAGACGCCGCGCAGGGCCTGGCGCGCGGCACGGTGGGCAACAACGTGATGTATTTCGAGACCGGGCAGGGCAGCGCGCTGTCGGCCAACGCGCACCACGGCGTGGACCAGCAGACCATGGAGGCACGCGCCTATGCGGTGGCGCGCGCGTTCTCGCCGCTGCTGGTCAATACGGTGGTGGGCTTTATCGGCCCCGAGTACCTGTACGATGGCAAGCAGATCATCCGCGCCGGGCTGGAGGACCATTTCTGCGGCAAGCTGCTCGGCGTGCCGATGGGCTGCGATGTCTGCTACACCAACCACGCCGAGGCCGACCAGGACGACATGGACACGCTGCTGACGCTGTTCGGCGTGGCCGGCATCAACTTCATCATGGGCGTGCCTGGTGCCGACGACATCATGCTGAACTACCAGAGCACCTCGTTCCACGACGCGCTCTACCTGCGCGACACGCTGGGCCTGCGCCCCGCGCCCGAGTTCGAGGACTGGCTGCAGCGCATGGGCATCCTCGGCGCGGATGGCCGCCTGCTGGAGCTGGCCGAGCGCCAGCCGCTGCTGCAACTCGCGCACGGCCTGTAACGCATCATGGCCAACCAGCATATTCCTGCACGCACGAGGCCCGCGTCATGAGCCAGAAGCTAATCCACGACAACCCCTGGCAGCGCCTGCGGCAGTTCACCGTGGCACGGATTGCACTGGGCCGCTGCGGCAACAGCCAGACGACGCAAACCGTGCTCGCGTTCGGCCTGGCGCATGCGCAGGCGCGCGACGCCGTGCATGCGCCGCTGGCGCGCGAGGCCATTGAACAGGCATTGCGCAATGCCGGCTTCGACACCGTGGCCGTGCACAGCGCCGCACCGGATCGTCAGCACTACCTGCGCCGCCCGGACCTTGGCCGCCAGCTCGACGACGCCAGCCGCGCGCTGCTGGCGCAGGCGCGCCCTGCCGAGCCGCCCGACGTCGTCTTCGTGATGGCCGACGGCCTGTCCGCGCTGGCGGCGCAGCGCCACGGCGTGCCATTGCTGCTGGCCGTGCGCGAGCACCTGCCGGGCTGGCGCATCGGCCCCGTGGTCGTGGCCGAGCAAGCCCGCGTGGCACTGGGCGACGAAGCCGCGCTGCTTCTCGGCGCGCGCCAGGTGGTGATGCTGATCGGCGAGCGCCCCGGGCTGAGCTCGCCCGACAGCCTCGGCATCTACCTGACGCACGACCCGCGCCCGGGCCGCACCGACGCCGAGCGCAACTGCATCTCCAACGTGCGTCCCGAAGGGCTGTCCTATGCGCAGGCCGCGGCCAAGCTGGCCTTCCTGCTGCGCGGGGCGCTGGCGCTCGGGCACAGTGGCGTGGATTTAAAGGACGATAGCGAGCATGGGGTGTTGCCGGAGCCATCGGCGCAGCAAGGACAGTTGGGGAACTGACTGGTCATCGCGGATGTCTTACTCGTTTATCGGTAAACGATATATAATTCCGCCATGATCCAGTCGTTCAAATGCGAAGACACTGCAGCGTTGTTCTCAGGCCGGCGCGTTCCGCGATTCGCCAACATCAGGGCAGCGGCAGAACGCAAGCTGGAGATGCTTGCCGCTGCCGCCTCGCTCGACTTCCTGCGATCTCCACCTGGCAACCGGCTTGAAGTGCTGGGCGGCGACCGCAAAGGGCAGCACAGCATCCGCATCAACGATCGGTGGCGAGTGTGTTTCGTTTGGACGGCCGACGGCCCGGAGGCCGTCGAGATCGTGGACTATCACTGAAAGGAGATCACCATGGCCCGCTTCCAGAATGGTATGCGACCGGTCCATCCCGGCGAAATCCTCCGCGAGGAGTTTCTCGCCCCGCTTGGCATGAGCGCCAACGCGCTAGCCGTGGCGCTGCATGTCACCGCGGCCCGCATCAACGACATCGTGCGCGAGCGCCGGGGCATTACACCGGACACCGCCATGCGGCTGGCTCGCTACTTTGGCGGCGACGCCGAGTCCTGGCTCAACCTGCAGCAGTCTTATGACCTGAAAGTGGCGCAGCGCGAACACGGCAAGGAGATTGCTGCCCAGATCGCGCCACGCGACCTGGAAGCGGCTTGACGACATCCGGCCGCCTTTCAGGCGCCTTTTTTGCCGCGCTCACGCAAGATCAAACACCCGCCCCGGGCTCAGGATGTTGTGTGGATCCAGCGCGCGCTTGAGCAGCCGCATCAGCGCCAGCTCCTGCGGCGTGCGGGAGCAGTGCAGGTAGGGCTTCTTGTGAAAGCCGATGCCGTGCTCGGCGGAGACGCTGCCCGCGAACTCCCGCACCACGCCGTACATCACGTCGGAAATCTCATGCTCGGGGAAGTCGTGGTCGGTGGCGCCGGGCAGGTACACGCTGACGTGCAGGTTGCTGTCGCCCACGTGGCCGAAGTTGACCGGCTCGGCATGCGGCCACACCGCCAGCAAGCGGGCGCGCAGCGTCTCGGCGAACTCGCCGATGCGGCCGATCGGCAGGCTGACGTCATAGGCCGCATTGGGTGACCACATCACCGGGAATTCGGCCACCGCATCGCGCAGTTGCCAGAAGCTCTGCGCTTCCTTGTGGCTGGATGCGATCGCCGCATCCTGGATCAGGCCGGCTTCCATCGCGGATTCCAGCATGCCCTCGAAGACCGGCGCGTCCTGCGCGCCGTCGTTGCCCTGCAGGTCAAGCAGCACGTAGAAAGGATGGCCGGCAGGCAGCGGCGCGCGCACGCCCGGCACGCGCGTGGTCACCAGCCCGTAGAAATCCGCCCACATGACTTCAAACGCCGACAGCCGCCCCGAGAGCTTGCGCTGCGCATGGCGCAGCAGGCGCACCACGTCATCGTAGGTTTCGAGCGCGCACAGCGCCGTCTGCGTGGCGCAGGGCAGCGGCGCCAGCCGCAGCACGGCGCGGGTGATCACGCCCAGCGTGCCTTCGCTGCCGATAAAGAGCTGGCGCACGTCGTAGCCGGCATTGTTCTTCTGCATCTTGTTGAGCGACGACACCACCGTGCCATCGGCCAGCACCGCTTCCAGGCCCAGCACCTGGTCGCGCATCATGCCGTAGCGGATCACGCGGTTGCCGCCCGCGTTGGTGGCGATATTGCCGCCGATCTGGCAGCTGCCGCGCGCGCCCAGGTCCACCGCCAGCAGCCAGCCGGCCGCACGCGCGGCTTCCTGCGCCGCCTGCAGCGTGGTGCCGGCCATCACGGTCATGGTGCCGGCCTGCGCATCGATCTCTTCCACGCCGCGCATGCGCTCCAGCGAAAGCACCAGTTCGCCGCCTTCGGGCGTGGCGGCGCCGGCCAGGCCGGTCAGCCCGCCCTGGGGCACCACGGGCTGGCGCAGCCGGTGGCACAGCGCTAGCACGGCGGCCACTTCTGCCGTATTGCGCGGACGCACCACCGCCAGCGGCGGCACCGCGCCGAGCGGCGCATACCAGTCCTTGCGAAAGCGCGTTTCGATGGCGTCGCCGGTTTGCAGCCCGGGCGCGTCCAGCAGCGCGGCGAGTTCCCTGAGCAGGGCGGAGGACGAGGCGGGTTGGGGAGCGGGGCTTGCCATGTGCGGTGTGTGTGAAGGGGAAGGGAGCTAATGCTATGGGAGGATGGGCACAGCGTTAAGGGCCAATCGGGCCGGCGACGATGGCACCATCACCGCAATGGGGCTCAGCCCGCCAGGAACGCCGAGATCGCCTGGGTCAGGAAGGCGCGATCGGCCGGGATGTTGTGCGGGTTCCCGGCCCGGTGCCCGTAGTCCGAGGGAATCGGCTGCAGCGTGGCAGTGCGGGCTCCGGTGAGCTTGCCGATTTCCGCCGCGTTGTCCTGGGCCTGGAAGTAAGCATCGGTCTGGCCGGGCATCAGCAGCACGTGCGCCCTGATCGCCGCCAGCGCGCGGTCCAGGTCCCCGCCGAAAGCGTCGCAGCGGCTGATATCGCCGTGCTGCCACGTCCACAGTTGCGCCAGCAGGTCGTTGGCGTCGCGGCGCGAGAAATTGACGTCCCAGGTCTTCGCCAGGAAATCCTCCAGCGAGGCAAAGCCCGATTGCCGCCACAGCTCGTCGCGGTAGAACGCATGCGACAGCGCCCAGCCGGCGTACACGCGGCCCATGGCGCGGTACCCCGCGCGCGGCGGCTCGGTGAAGCGGCCGTCCTTGAATGCCGGATCGGCAGTGAGCGCGGCCCTGATGCCTTCGAGGAACACCTGGTTGAACGGGGAGCATCGCGCGCTGCCGCAGACCACGGCGATCCGCTCGACCATGTCCGCATGGCAGGCGCCCCAGTGGTAGGCCTGCATGCCGCCCATCGACCAGCCGTACACCAGGGCGATCTTCTCGATGCCGAACACCTCCTGCAGCAGCCTGCGCTGCACCGCCACGGCGTCGTGGTAGGTAACGCAGGGGTAGGCGCCCGGCGCGAACCGTGCCGCGGCATTCGACGGCGACGCCGACAGGCCGTTGCCAAACAGGTTCGGGATGATGACGAAGTAGCGTTCCGGGTCCAGCACGCCGCCCGGCGCGACCAGCCATTGGGTGTCGTAGTGCTGCGCGCTGAACGAGGTCGGGTAGACAATCACGTTGTCCTTGCGGGCGTTCAGCGTGCCGAAGGTCTTGTAGGCGAGCTGCATGCCGGGGAAGGCCTGGCCGGATTGCAGCGTCACGGTGCCCGCATCGAACAGCGCGTAGTCTTTGTTGACGGTCATGTCAGCAGCTCCAGGTAGGGTTGGCGGCTATTGTGCCCGCACTCGCATCAACACACTCGAGCTCAAGCACCGCTCCAGGCCTCCCGGTTGATCCCCGCCACCGGCGCGCGGCGTGGCGCCTGCGTGCGCGCCAGATGCTCCAGCGCGGGTTCGATCACCTCCGCCAGTTTGTGGAAAGCCGGCGCGATCTCGTCGTCCGGCACGCAGGCATACCCCAGCAGCAAGCCCTGGTTGGTCGCCCGCGCGGGGTCCGCGAAATAGCGCGACAGCGGCCGCGTCGACAAGCCCTGCGTACGCGCCGCCATGCTGATGCCGAGGTCGTCGGCGCCCGGCGGCAGGTGGATCACCATGTGCAGCCCGGCTTCATGCGTGGAGGTGGGCCAGTCCGCGCCCAGGCGCGTGGCGATGGCCTCGCGCAGCAGCCCCTGGCGTTGCGCGTAGCGCTGCCGCATGCGGCGGATATGCGTGGCGTAGTGCCCCTCCTCGATAAAGTCGGCCAGCACCGCCTGCTGCACCAGCTGCCCCTCGCGGAACAGCTCCGACAGCCCTGTTGCGAAATGCGGCGCCAGCGGCTTGGGCAGCACCATGAAGCCCATGCGCAGGCCGGGGAACAGCGTCTTGGAAAACGTGCCCATGTAGATCACGCGGTCGTGCTCATCCAGCCCCTGCAGCGAGGCAAGCGGGCGGCCCTCGAAGCGGAATTCGCTGTCGTAGTCGTCCTCCACGATCCACGCGCCGCGCTGGCGCGCATATTCCAGCAGCATGCGCCGGCGCGACAAGCTCATCACCATGCCCAGCGGATATTGGTGTGACGGCGTGGCAAAGATAAAACGCGGCGGGTTCTGCAGCGTGGCCGCATCCGGGGCAAGGCCTTCGCTATCCACCGGCACGGGGATGGTCTCGATGCCGGCGCTGTTGAGCAGGCTGCGCGTGCCCCAGTAGCCGGGGTCTTCCATCCAGGCCTTGTCGCCGACATCGCCCAGCAGCCGCGCGATGAGGTCGATGGCCTGGTGGATGCCGGTGGTCAGGATGATCTGCTCCGGCTCGCAGCGCACCGAGCGCACCAGCCGCAGGTGCTCGGCCATCACGCGGCGCAGCGGCAGGTAGCCACCGTTGTGCGCATACGTCAGAAGCTCGGGCTTGGGGGCGCGCCAATGCTTGTTCAGCAACCGTGCCCAGACCGCGTGCGGAAACAACGAAACATCGGGTACGCCGGAGACGAACGCACCCCATTGGCGATCCGACGCACCGGAATGCGACACCAGATGCTGCCCGCGCCGCGAAAGCGCGAAGCGGTTCGGATTTTGCTGCGCCGCGAGCACCGGCATGGTGCCACTTTGCGCCCTAGCGTTGTGCAATGCACTATGGTCGGGAAAACTCTGCGACACGAAGGTGCCACTTCCGCTAGCCGCGGTGACATAGCCCTCCGCCAGCAACTGCTCAAATGCATAAAGCACGGTATTGCGGGAAACCCCTATCTCCTTCGCAAGCAGGCGCGACGCAGGCAGCTTGCTACCCGCAACCAAAGAACCAGCAAGGATTTCCTGCCGAATGATCTCGTAGAGCTGGCGGTTCATATGCGCGCCGTTTTTATCCGCCGCACCATCCGCGGGCCGCTCCAGACGCTGCAGCAGCAGCTCCGACAAAATCGTCTCTTTCAAAGTGGCCCCGCGTGAAAAGAAAAATATGGATCTATGTATGGTACCAATGATCGGCTAAGTTTCGACACATCTTGTTTCGATCGTCGTTTTTTTAACGGCGTTTTGCCGATCAGGCCGATTCGACCCCTCAGGGCACGTTCCAACCACGCGCCCCGGACAGCCAGTGGAGCCACTTATGCAACGTCCCACCGCTATGCCCGCTACGCCCGCTACGCCCGCGCTTTCCACCGATGCCATCGCCGCCGCCGTGCGCGCGCTCGAGCCCTACATGGTCCGTACGCTGTCGGAGTTCGTGGCGGCGCCCAGCCCTTCCGGGCAGGAACAGCCGGCCGTGGCGTTCATGGAGGGCGCGCTGCGCGAGCTGGGCCTGGAGCCGGAGCGCATCTACCTGCGCAGCGAGACGTTGAAGGACCTGCCGCTGTTCTCGCCGCCATGCTGTCCGGACGGCGGCCGCTACAACCTGCTGGCCACGCATCGCCCGGCGACGAAGGGCGGCCGCTCCGTGCTGTTCAACGGCCATCTGGACGTGGTGCCCACCGGCCCGGAGTCGATGTGGCGCCAGTCGCCCTATGCGCCGTTTGTCGAGGACGGCTGGCTGTTTGGCCGCGGCGCGGGCGACATGAAGGCCGGCATCATCTGCACGCTTGCCGCCTATAAGGCGCTGAAGGATCTCGGCGTGCAGCCCGCTGGCGCGGTCGGCTTCAACGCCGTGCTCGAAGAGGAGAACACCGGGAACGGCGCGCTGGCTACCGTGGCCGCGCTCGCCAGCGCGGTGGGCGCCGGCAAGCTGGCCTCGTTCGACACCGTTGTCATTCCCGAGCCGCTGGGCGAGAGCCTGATGAGCGCGCAGATGGGCGTGTTCTGGATGTTCGTCGAACTCACCGGCCGCCCGGCGCATGCCGCCTACATGACCACCGGCGTGAACCCGGTGGAGGCCGGCATCGCGGTGATGGCCGACCTGCGCAAGCTCGAGGCCGAGTGGAACCTGCCGCAGAACCGCCCCACCGTCTATCGCGACCACGCGCACCCGATCAACTTCAACCTCGGCCAGATCCAGGGCGGCGAATGGAACTCGTCGGTGCCCTGCACCTGCACGCTCGGCATTCGCATCGGCTTTTACCCGACCATGAGCGTGACCGATGCCAAGGCGCGCGTCGAAGCCTGCGTGCGCGGCACGCTGGAGCGCCTGGCCAGCAACCTCACGCTCCAACTCCGCTACGAAGGCTTCCACGCCCCGGGCTGCGAGTTCGATCTCGATGTGCCCAGCATGCAGGCGCTTGGCGAAGCCCACCGCAAGGTCAATGGCGAAGCGGTGCGGCGCGAAGCCGCCACCGCCACCACCGACGCGCGGCACTTCCGCCTGATGCTGGAAACGCCGGTGACCTGCTACGGCCCGCAGGCCCGCAACATCCATGGCATCGACGAGTCGGTTTCCATCCAGAGCATGGTGCGCGTTGCGACCACGCTCGCGCAGTTCATGCACGACTGGTGCGGCGTAGAGCCGGTCAGCGCTTGAAGTCCACGCAGCAAATCGCCTTCGCGTATCCGCAGATCACGATCACCACCACAGGAAACTGACCGATGAAACACCTCACCCAACACCTGAAAAAGAGCTTTGGCAAAAGCCTGGTGTCGATGGCGCTGGCAACCGCCGGCCTGGCCCTGGCACCGGCACTATTGCCAGCGGGCAGCGCGGTTGCGCAGACCGCTGGCGGTACCTTGTCCGGCATCGTGCAACCCGAGCCGCCGATCCTGATCAGCGCGATGAACTCGCAGGCGCCCACGCAATATGTCGCCGGCAAGATCTACCAGGGCCTGCTGACCTACGGCCCGGACCTGAAGCCGCACCCGGAACTCGCCAAGTCGTGGAAGATCTCGCCCGATGGCCTGACCTACACGTTCGAGCTGCAGAGTGGCGTGAAGTGGCATGACGGCAAGCCCTTCACGTCCGCCGACGTGGTGTTCTCGATCGACAAGATGCTGCGCGAAGTGCATGTGCGTACGCGCGCCGTGCTGAACAAGTACATGGAATCGATCCGCGCCGTGAATGACAGCACGGTCGAGATCAAGCTCAAGGAAGCGTTTCCGCCGTTTATCTCGATGTTCGAGACCGGCACCATGCCGATGATGCCCAAGCACATCTACGACGGCACGGATTACCGCAACAACCCGGCCAACCAGAAGCCTGTCGGCACCGGCCCCTTCATGTTCAAGGAATGGAAGAAGGGCGCCTATATCAAGCTGGCCAAGAACCCCAACTACTGGAAGAAGGGCAAGCCCTACCTGGATGAACTGGTGTTCTACGTGATCCCGGACTCGGCCTCGCGCGCGGTGGCCTTCGAGAAGGGCGACGTGCAGGTGCTGCGCGGCGGCGACGTGGACAACGTGGACGTGAAGCGCCTGCGCGCGTTGCCCAATGTGGAGTACACCACCAAGGGCTGGGAGCTGTTCTCGCCGATGTCGAACCTGTTGATGAACATGCGCAAGCCGCCGTTCAACAACGTCAAGGTACGCGAGGCGGTGATGCACGCGCTCAACCGCAAGATGATCGTGGACAACATTTTCTTCGGCATGGGCAAGCCGGCAGTCAGCCCGTTCGCCTCCGCCACGCTGTTCTTCGACAAGAGCACGCCGGTCTATGACTTCAACCTGAAGAAGGCGCGCGAGCTGATCAAGGAGTCCGGCGTCAACGTGGGCCAGTACCCGGTCAAGATCCTGTCGTCATCCTATGGCGCAAACTGGGACCGGCTTGACGAGTACATGAAGCAGATGCTGGAACAGCTTGGCTTCAAGGTCAGCATCGAGTCCGCCGATGCCGGCACCTGGTCCGCCCGCGTCAGCAACTGGGACTTCGACCTGACTGCCACCTACACCTACCAGTACGGCGATCCGGCGCTGGGCGTGGAACGTCTCTACGTGACCAAGAACATCGTCAAGGGCACGCCGTTCGCCAATGTGCAGGGCTACAGCAATCCGCAGGCCGATGACCTCTGGGCCAAGGCCAGCGTCACCATGGACCCGGCCGAGCGTCAGAAGCTCTATAGCCAGGTGCAGAAGATCCTGATGACGGAAGTGGCCGCGGGCAACCTGTTCGAGCTGGAGTTCCCCACGCTGTACCGCAAGAACGTGAAGAACCTCGTGACCACCGCCATCGGCCTGAACGAGTCGTTCGACAACGTTTCCATCGAGAAGAACTGAGTACGCCGGAGTACGCCGGAGTACGCCGCTACCCAGGTAACAAGTAGCCAGTAGGTTCACGCGCCGGGCCATCCGCCCGGCGCGCGCGTGGAGCATGCCGTGAATTTTCTCTCTTTCCTGCTATCCCGACTGTGGAAGGCCCTCGTGGTCGTCCTCGGCGTGGTCATCATCAATTTCTTCCTGATCCGCATGGCGCCTGGCGACCCCGCCACCGTGCTGGCGGGTGAGGCCGGCGCGGGCGATGCTGCCTTCGTTGGCCAGTTGCGTCAGCAGTTCGGGCTGGACCAGCCGGTGCTCACGCAGCTTGGCATCTACCTCAAGGGCGTGGCCAAGCTCGATCTTGGCTACTCCTATCGCAATCACCTGCCGGTGCTCGACCTGATCCTGGACCGGCTGCCCGCCACCATCGTGCTGATGAGCGGTGCCTTTGTCTTTTCCATCGTGCTTGGCGTGTTCCTCGGCGTGATCTCGGCGCGCACGCGCTATGAGAACAAGCGGCGCTGGATCGACAGCGCGGTGATGTCCGCGGCGCTGCTGTTGTACGCCACGCCGCTGTTCTGGCTTTCGCTGATGGCCATCATCCTGTTCTCGGTGGTGCTGGGCTGGCTGCCGGCGTTTGGCATGGAAACCATTGGCGCGGGCTATACCGGGCTGGCGCGCATCCAGGATGTGGCGCTGCACATGATCCTGCCCACCATCTCGCTCGGCTGCTTCTTCATGGCGGTGTACGTGCGCCTGACCCGCGCCTCGATGCTGGAAGTGATGGGCATGGACTTCGTCAAGACCGCGCGCGCCAAGGGCGTGCCCGCTGGCCGCGTGATCCGCGTGCATGTGCTGCGCAACGCGCTGCTGCCAGTCATTACCTTTGCCGGCATCCAGCTCGGCCAGATGGCCGGCGGCGCGGTGCTGACCGAAACCGTCTTCTCCTGGCCGGGCATTGGCCGGCTGATGTTCGACGCCCTGCTGCAACGCGACTACCAGCTGCTGCTCGGCATCTTCTTTGTCACCTCGGCGCTGGTGGTGTTCTTCAACCTGGTGACCGATATCGTCTACCGCTTCATCGACCCCCGCATCTCGGTGGGCGGCAAGGGAGCCACGGCATGAAAGCCTTCGCACAACGTTATTGCCGCAACTACGGCGCCGTGATCGGCCTGGTCGTGCTGCTGCTGGTGGTCGCCGTGGCGCTGCTGGCGCCGGTGCTGTACGAGGAGTCGCCCTGGCTGATGGTGGGCGATCCGCTGGTGCGTCCGTTTGCCGACGCGGCGTTTCCCTTTGGCACCGACATGCTCGGGCGCGACATCACCGCTGGCATGCTGTACGGCGCGCGCGTCTCGCTGCTGGTGGGCGTGATCTCCACCGGCGTGGCGCTGGTGTTCGGCATCCTGATCGGGTCGGTGGCCGGCTACTGCGGCGGACGCATCGACGACGCGCTGATGCGTTTTACCGAGTTCTTCCAGACCATCCCGCAACTGGCGATGGCGGTGGTGATCGTGGCGATCTTCAATCCCACCATCTACTCCATCGTGGCGGCCATCTCGGTGGTGTCCTGGCCGCCGGTGGCGCGTCTGGTGCGCGGCGAGTTCCTCACGCTCAAGCAGCGCGAGTTCGTGCAGGCTGCGGTGGTGATCGGGCAGAAACCGCTGCGCATCATCCTCACGCAGATCCTGCCCAACGCCATGTCGCCCATCATCGTGTCGGCCTCCTTCATGGTGGCCACGGCAATCCTGACGGAATCCGCGTTGTCCTTCCTGGGCCTGGGCGACCGCAACATGATGAGCTGGGGCTTCATGATCGGCGCGGCCCGCACCATGATCCGCGAAGCCTGGTGGATGAGCGTGTGGCCCGGCGTGGCCATCCTGCTGACGGTGCTGTCCATCAATCTGATCGGCGAAGGCCTGAACGACGCCATGAACCCGCAACTGCGCCGCCGTGGCGAGTAACGACAAGGAAGACGCCACCATGCAAGCACAAGACAAGCTACCGCTGCTATCCGTGCGCGACCTCACCATTGCGCTGCCTGCGGGCGGTGACCGTGCGCACGCGGTGAGGGATGTCAGCTACGACCTGCACGCCGGCGAGATTCTCTGCATCGTCGGAGAATCCGGCTCGGGCAAGTCGATGAGCGCCAACGCCATCATGGGCCTGCTGCCGCCGTACCTGAAGCCGCAGGGTGGCCAGATCCTGTTCCAGGGCAAGGACTTGCTCACGCAGGATGAGCAGACCTTGCTGTCCATGCGCGGCAAGGCCATGGCCATGGTGTTCCAGGAGCCGCTGTCGGCGCTCAACCCCGTGATGACGGTGGGTGACCAGATTGCCGAGGTCATGCGCGTGCACGACGCCTACCCCGGCGAGGCGCGGACCAAGCGCGTGCTGGAACTGCTGGAGTTCGTCGGCCTGCCCGATCCGGCCACGCTGATCCACAGCTATCCGTTCCGCCTGTCCGGCGGGCAGCGCCAGCGCGTGGTGATCGCCATGGCGCTCGCGCTGGAGCCGGCTTTGCTGATCGCCGACGAGCCGACCACTGCCCTGGACGTGACCACGCAGGCCCAGATCCTGGCGTTGATCAAGCGCATCCAGGCGGACAAGGGCATGGGCGTGATGTTCGTCACGCACGATTTCGGCGTGGTGGCGGAAATCGCCGATCGCGTCGCGGTGATGGAGAAGGGCGTGCTGGTGGAGGTGGGCCCGGTGCAGCAGGTGCTCAACCATCCGCAGCATCCCTATACCCGCCGGCTGATCAGCGCCGTGCCGCACGGGCGCGCCAAGGCGCGCGACCAGCAGGCGGCAGAGACCGTGCTGGAAGTGCGCGACCTGCGCAAGACGTATTCCTCCGGCGGCGGCCTGTTCAGCAAGAAGCGCGTGGTCAACGCCGTGGATGGCGTGAGCTTCAGCGTGCGGCGTGGGCAAACGCTCGGCATCGTTGGCGAATCCGGCTCGGGCAAGTCCACCATCGGCAAATGCCTGCTGAAGCTGACCGACATCGACGGCGGCGAGCTGCTGTTCGACGGCCAGGACATCGCCCGGCTGACGGAGCGCCAGTTCCGCCCGCTGCGCAGCGATGTGCAGATGATCTTCCAGGATCCGTTCGCCTCGCTGAACCCGCGCCATACGGTGGGCCGCATCATCACGGATGGCCCCGTGGCCAATGGCGTGCCGCTGGCGCAGGCCCAGGCGCGCGGGCGAGAGCTGCTGCAGCTGGTGGGCCTGGAGCCTTCCGCGTTCGACCGCTATCCCAACCAGTTCTCCGGCGGGCAGCGCCAGCGCATCGGCATTGCGCGCGCGCTGGCGCTGGATCCCAAGTTGCTGGTGGCCGATGAATCCGTCTCCGCGCTGGATGTCTCGGTGCAGGCGCAGGTATTGCAACTGCTGAGCGACCTGCAAAAGCGGCTGAACATCGGCCTGATCTTTATCACCCACGACCTGCGCGTGGCCGCCCAGATCTGCCACCACGTGATCGTGATGCACAAGGGCCGCGTGGTGGAGTCCGGCCCGCCCGACCAGATCTTCGACGCGCCGCAGCATGCCTACACCCAGCGGCTGATCGCCGCGATTCCCGGCAAGGAGTGGGACCCGGCCCTGATCCGCGCCGCCGCCTGAGCCCAACAGCACAACCCCGACAGCACAACCGATATCAACGATGGAGCAACAGATGAAGAACGCCGAACTGGTTCGCCGCAAGGATGCCGCCACGCCCCGTGGCGTTGGCGTGATGTGCAACTTCTACGCCGAGCGCGCCGAGAATTCGGAGATCTGGGATGTGGAAGGCAAGCGCTATATCGATTTCGCCGCCGGTATCGCCGTGCTCAACACCGGCCACCGCCACCCGCGCCTGGTCGAAGCCATACAACGCCAGCTTGAGCGCTTCACGCACACCGCCTACCAGATCGTGCCGTACGCCAGCTATATCGAGCTGGCCGAGCGGATCAACCAGCGCGCGCCGGGCCGCTCGGCCAAGAAGACGGCGTTCTTCACCACCGGCGCCGAGGCTGTGGAGAACGCCATCAAGATCGCCCGCGCCGCGACCGGCCGCCCGGGCGTGATCGCCTTCTCCGGCGGTTTCCACGGCCGCACCATGATGGGCATGGCACTGACCGGCAAGGTGGTGCCGTACAAGGTGGGCTTTGGCCCGTTCCCCGGCGAGGTCTTCCACGCGCCGTACCCGTGCGCGCTGCATGGCGTGTCGGTGGAGGACTCGCTCAAGGCGATGGAGCACCTGTTCAAGGCCGACGTGGATCCCAAGCGCGTGGCCGCCATCATCTTCGAGCCGGTGCAGGGCGAGGGTGGCTTCAACGTGGCGCCGCCGGCCTTCGTCAAGGCGCTGCGCGCGATCTGCGACGAGCACGGCATCCTGCTTGTTGCCGATGAAGTGCAGACCGGCTTCGGCCGTACCGGCAAGCTCTTCGCCATGGAGCACTACGACGTGGCGCCCGACCTCACCACCATGGCCAAGAGCCTGGCCGGCGGCATGCCGCTGTCGGCGGTGTGCGGCCGTGCCGAAGTGATGGATGCTCCCGCGCCCGGTGGCCTGGGCGGTACCTATGCCGGCAATCCGCTGGCCGTGGCGTCCGCCCTGGCGGTGCTGGACGTGCTGGAAGGCGAGCAGTTGATCCCGCGTGGCGCGGCACTCGGCCAGCGCCTGGTCGAGCGGCTGGAGACCCTCAAAGCGCGCGTGCCGCAGATCGCCGAGATCCGCGGCCTGGGCGCGATGGTGGCGGTGGAGTTCCGCCGCGCCGACGGCGCGCCGGACGCGGAGTTCACGCGCGAGGTGCAGAACCGCGCGCTGGAGCAAGGCTTGCTGCTGCTGTCGTGCGGCGTGTACGGCAATGTGATCCGCTTCCTGTTCCCGCTGACGATTTCCGATGCGGTGATGAACGAAGGGCTGGATATCCTGGCCGATGTGCTTACGCGCTGAGCCGCGAATCCATCCGCGAATAAATCCACGAACGGACAGAGAGTCAGAACGATCATGCAACTCAAAGACCCCACCCTGCTACGCTCGCAAGCGCTTATCGGCGGCCAGTGGCAGAACGCCGACAGCGGCGCCACCTTCCCCGTGACCAACCCCGCCGACGGTTCGCTGATCGGCACTGTGCCGCTGATGGGCGCGGCGGAAACCACCCGCGCCATCGAGGCGGCCCGCGTGGCGCAGGCCGCATGGCGCCGCAAGACGGCCCGCGAGCGCGCCCAGGTGCTGCGCGCCTGGTACGACCTGATGCTGGCCAATGCCGACGACCTGGCCGTGCTGATGACCACCGAGCAAGGCAAGCCGCTGGCCGAGGCGCGCGGGGAAGCCGTCTACGCTGCCTCCTTCCTGGAATGGTTCGCCGAGGAAGCCAAGCGCGTCCACGGCGACGTGCTGGCCACGCCCGCGTCCGACAAGCGCCTGCTGGTGGTCAAGGAACCGGTTGGCGTGTGCGCGGCCATCACGCCGTGGAACTTCCCGCTGGCCATGATCACGCGCAAGGCCGGCCCGGCGCTGGCGGCGGGTTGCGCCATGGTGCTCAAGCCGGCTGAAGACACACCGCTGTCGGCGCTCGCGCTGGCGCTGCTGGCCGAGCGCGCTGGCCTGCCCGCCGGCCTGCTGAGCGTGGTCACGGGCGATGCCGCCAGCTCGATCGAGATCGGCGGCGAGCTGACCGGCAGCCCGGTGGTGCGCAAGCTCAGCTTTACCGGCTCCACGGAAGTCGGCCGCATCCTGATGCGCCAGTCGGCGCCCACCATCAAGAAGCTGTCGCTGGAACTCGGCGGCAACGCGCCCTTCATCGTGTTCGACGACGCGGACCTGGACGCCGCCGTAGAAGGGGCCATGGCCTCCAAGTACCGCAACGCCGGCCAGACCTGCGTCTGCGCCAACCGCCTCTACGTGCATGACAAGGTGTACGACGCCTTTGCCGAAAAGCTGGTCGCCGCGGTGAACAAGCTCAAGGTCGGCCACGGCCTGGAACCCGGCGTGCTGCAAGGCCCGCTGATCAATGAAGACGCGGTCGCCAAGGTGGAGCAGCACATTGCCGATGCACTGGGCAAAGGCGCGCGCGTACTCACGGGCGGCAAGCGCCACAGCCTGGGCGGCACGTTCTTCGAGCCCACCGTGCTGGCCGGCGTCACGCCGGACATGGTGGTGGCGAAGCAGGAAACCTTCGGCCCGCTCGCGCCGCTGTTCCGCTTCACCAGCGACGAGGAAGTGGTCAACATGGCCAACGATACCGAGTTCGGCCTGGCCTCGTACTTCTTCAGCCGCGACATCGGCCGCATCTGGCGCGTGGCCGAGGCGCTGGAGTACGGCATGGTGGGCATCAATACCGGCCTGATCTCCAACGAGGTGGCGCCTTTCGGTGGCGTCAAGCAATCCGGCCTGGGCCGCGAAGGTTCCTCGTACGGCATCGAGGAATACCTGGAGGTCAAGTACCTCTGCATGGGCGGCGTGGACCGCTAAGCCCTCAGTCCAACGCAACGCGTTTTCAGGAGAAACCGCCATGAGCAGACCCCAGGCCGTACCCACCGTGCAGGTCGACAATGATCGCGTGGTCGTCACCGAGTGGCGCTTTGCGCCGGGCGCGCAGACCGGGCATCACCGCCACGGCTACGACTACGTGGTGGTGCCGATGACCACCGGCGCGCTGCGGCTGGAGACGCCGGCCGGCGAAGTCGTCAGCCAGCTCGTGGCGGGCCAAGCCTACTACCGCGGCGCGGGCGTCGAGCACAACGTGATCAACGCGCACGAAGGCGAATGCGTGTTCGTGGAAATCGAGATCAAGCCAGTTGCGCCGCCTCCCGCAGCCGGGAAACCGTGAGTCTCACCAAAAGAAATCATGCGCGCCTTCTTCTCGGATGACCAACTGCTGCACCAGCCCCGCCAGTTCATGCGTGCGGGCCGCCTGTGCGAACCCACCGACGTGCCGGCCCGGGCCCACGCGCTGCAACGCGCGCTGGCCGGACGCGGCATCACGCTGGCTGAGCCGGCCGACTTTGGCCGCGCGCCGCTGGAGGCCGTGCATAGCCCGGCGTATCTGGATTTTCTTGGCTATGCGTACGAGCGCTGGATGGCGCTGGCGCGGCCCGGGTTCGAGCCGGGCATCGAAGTGCTGCCTAATCTTTCGCCCTACTACAACGGCCGCGTGGACCAGCCGCGCCGCGTGCCATGCCCGACGGATTCCATCATTGCCCAGGCCGGCTATTACCTTGGCGACCTGAGCGCGCCGCTCGGGCCGCAGAGCTGGCGCTCCATCCTGCGCTCCGCGCACAGCGCCGTGGCGGCCGCGCAGTACGTGTGCGAGCAGCAGGACCGGCAAGGCATCGCTTACTCGCTGTCACGCCCGTCCGGCCACCATGCGCACAGCGACCGCGCGGTGGGCTTTTGCTACGTCAACAACTCAGCCATCGCCGCCGAGACCTTGCTCAAGCGCTTCGACAAGGTGGCGGTGCTCGACGTGGACGCACACCATGGCGATGGCACGCAGCAGATTTTCTACCAGCGCTCCGACGTGATGACGATCTCCCTGCACGCCGACCCGAGCGCGTACTACCCCTTCTATACCGGCTATGCCGTTGAGCGCGGCTATGGCGCGGGCTACGGCTACAACCTGAACTTTCCGTTGCCGCACGGCACCGAGGACGCCGGCTTCCTCGGCGCGCTCGACAACGCGCTCGACGCCCTGCGCGACTACCGTCCGCAGGCGCTGGTGCTGGCACTGGGCTTCGACACCTACATCCACGATCCCATCAGCGTGCTGCGCGTGGGGCTGGATGCCTATCGCGGCATTGGCGAGCGCGTCAATGCGCTCGGCGTGCCCACCGTGGTGGTGCAGGAAGGCGGCTATGAGGTCGAGGCCATCGGTCCGGCGCTCGATTCCTTCTTGTCGGGCCTCGTGCCCGCCATGGCCTGAGCCACGTGCCGCAACCCTTGCGCTACCCGATTCCGCTTGAACAAGGAGAGCCGACATGACGACACTGAAGATCGATGGCGACCGCCTGTGGCAGTCGTTGATGGCATTGGCGCGCATCGGCGCCACGCCGCGCGGCGGCAATGCGCGCCTGGCGCTTACCGCGCTCGATGGCCAGGGGCGCGACCTGGTCACGGGCTGGATGCGCGACGCCGGCCTTACCGTCACGGTTGACAAGGTCGGCAATATTTTCGGCCGCCGTGCGGGGCGCAACGACAGCCTGCCGCCCGTGATGACCGGCAGCCATATCGATACGCAGCCCACGGGCGGCAAGTTCGACGGCTGCTTTGGCGTGCTGGCCGGGCTGGAAGTCATGCGTACCCTGAATGAGCAGGGCGTGCAGACCGAGGCGCCGCTGGAACTGGCAATCTGGACCAACGAGGAAGGCACGCGCTTCGTGCCGGTGATGATGGGCTCGGGGGTGTTCGCCGGCATCTTCCCGCTGCAGACCGCGCTCGATGCGACCGACACCGACGGCAAGCGCGTGGACGATGAACTGCGTGCCATCGGCTACGCCGGCAGCGCCGAAGTGGGCGGCCGCGAGATTGGCGCGTATTTCGAGGCGCATATCGAGCAGGGCCCGGTGCTGGAGGAGGCCGACAACGTGATCGGCGTGGTGACCGGCTCGCTAGGCCTGCGCTGGTACGACGTGACCGTGACCGGCATGGAGGCCCATGCCGGCCCCACACCGATGCCGCTGCGCCGGGATGCGCTGTATGGCGCGTCATTCATCCTGCAGGAGGTGGTGCGCATTGCGCACGATTTCGCGCCGCACGGGCGCGGCACGGTCGGCGTGCTCGATGTCCATCCGGCCTCGCGCAATGTGATTCCCGGCACGGTGACGTTCACGGTGGACCTGCGCCACCAGGACGCCGGCAAGTTGGCCGAGATGGATGCCCGCCTGCGCGCGGCCTGCGACGCGCTCGCGCAAGGCAAGACCACCGGCAACCCGCTCGGCGTGCGGATCGAAGACGTGCAGTATTTCCCGCCCACGCCGTTCGCGCCGGAACTGGTGAGCCACGTGCGCCAGCAGGCGGCGGCGCTAGGCTACACACACCAGGACATCGTCACCGGCGCCGGACATGACGCGGTGTACATCGCCACGGTGGCCCCCACCGCCATGATCTTTGTCCCTTGCAAGGACGGCATCAGCCACAACGAAGTGGAAGACGCCAAGCCCGAGCACCTGGAAGCCGGCGCCAATGTGCTGCTGGGCGCGATGGTGGCACAGGCAGGTGGCGTGAGCGCGTGAGCGCCTGAGCACCCGATCGGCGACAGCTCTCGCGCCGGCCCGGGTCAGTCCAAACCAGTGCGCCGCGCAGGCAGGATGCACCGCGGCGCGAAGCGCCGCTAACCATCGCGGTGCGCCAGCCAGCCCAACACCACGGTAGCGGCGGGGGCGGCCCCGTCGCGTCCGCGCGCGCCCGGATTCCGTCGCGGGCCAGATGGCACAGCACTTGCAATTCAAGCGCATCGCCCGTCGCTGCCACCACGACGGTTCACTTCTTCTCTTCTTCACTTCCAGAAGCAAGGAATCCCATGTCCTTCCGTTTGCCCCAATACCGCACCGGCGCCATCGCGCTGGCGGCCATGCTGACCACCGGCCTGGTTGCCACTTCGCCTGCATCGGCGCAAGCCACGCACGACTGGCCCACCCAGCCCGTGCGCATCGTTGTGCCGTTCCAGGCAGGCTCCGCTACGGATCTCATCACGCGCCAGCTCGGCATCGGCCTGGGCCGCGAGTACGGCCAGACCTTCGTTGTGGAAAACCGGCCAGGCGCCGCGGCCATGATCGGCAGCGAGGCAGCCGCGCGCGCGCCTGGAGACGGCTACACCTTGCTGATGTCGGGACCTGCTTCCATGGTGACCAACCGCTTCCTCTACAAGAAGCTCAGCTACGATCCGGACGCCTTCGAGAAGGTCGCGGTGGTGGCCATCACGCCGAACATCCTGCTGGCCAGCCCGGGCCTGCCCTTCAAGACGCTGCCGGAAATGATCGCTTACGCCAAGGCCAATCCGGGCAAGCTGACCTATGCGTCGTTCGGTGCGGGCACCACGTCGCATATGGCAGGCGAGATGCTCAAGGCGCTGGCCGGCATCGATATCGTCCATGTGCCGTACAAAGGCGCGGGCGAAGCGATTCCCGCTTTGCTGTCCGGGCAGGTGTCGATGTACTTCGACACCATCATGACGGGGTTGCCGTATGTGAAGGCGGGCAAGCTGCGCGCGCTGGGCGTCTCCAATGCCAGGCGCTCGCCGATGGCGCCGGATATTCCCACGATTGCCGAGCAGGGCTATCCGGGCTTCGATATCGCGCCCTGGTACGGGATTGTCGCGCCGAAAGGCACGCCGGCCGAGGTGGTAGCCAAGTTGAATGTCTCGATCAACAAGCTGCTCAAGGACCAAGGTTTTCGCGAGAAGCTCGCCGCAACCGGCGCGGAGCCGCGCGGCGGTTCGGTGGCCGATTTCAACGCCATGGTAGGCGCGGAAATCCCGCGCACGGAGAAGCTGGTCAAGCAGTCGGGGATCAGCCTGCAGTAAGGCCAGTAGGGCTGTCAGCGCGAGGCAAAAAAAAGCACCCGGCGAATCGGGTGCTTCGGTTTGTCGACGAAGCCGGATCTGCGTTGTCGTGCTCCCCTCTCCCGCGTGCGGGAGAGGGGCTGGGGGAGAGGGCGGGCGCTCGTTACGCCGTCGTGCTGGAAAAAACCACGGCTTCGCTTCAAGTGGCTCCTAGCTGATATGACTCCCCGTGTCAATTGAGATTGGTTTGATTCAGTTTCACAGTTGCATGGTGTTCCCCAATTTCCTGGAGGGCGACGTAGCAGTAAGTCTCGACGGTGGATCACGCTGATATCCGCGGGTTGGTTACCGCATTACAGAGGTCCGCCCAATGAGCCTGCCGCCATCTAAGGCCGCAAGTCGGATGAAATCCGTTGCCTAGCTAGGTCGCGGGTTGCTCGTGTGCCGGGCTACGTCGCCCTTCAGGAAACTGGCTCCACAGTAGGTGGCAGATAGGTTGATACCTTGGCGCTGGGTTACGTTGTCTGCGCCGCGTTCGGTATGGCAAGCGACATGGCGAGCCGGCTGATGTCCCAGATGAACCCGCTCAGTTCGCGGGCCACCGCAACCACCGCAATGTTCGGGTTCTTGCCGCGCGCGGCAAGTCTCCGATAGCGCCGGCACAGTCGAACCTGGGCGTCCCAGGACCGGTCAACGATGGCCTTCGGGATGCCTTCGTGCCGGCGCTGAATCTCGGGGCTCACACGTGCCGGGTGCCGGTAACTCCAGGCGGCTTCGATTAGCAGCTTTCTTGCATAGCTATTGCCGTTCTTGGTGATGCTGCCTTGGCGCCGTTTCCCCCCCGATGAGTGTTCTGCGGGCGTCACGCCGAGCCAGGCCATCAGTTGGCGCGGATGGACAAAGCGCGAGAGATCGCCCAATTCGGCGAGCATGCCCACCGCCGTGGTGAACTGCACGCCACGCATGGCCTGCAAGCCCAGTACGGCCGGATAGAAGCGCCAGTTGACCACTGCCTCGCGCAAGGCCGCTTCGAGACGGCTGCATTGCGCGAGCCGATCCTCGATGGCACGTCGATATTCGTCAAAGGCAAGTTGCTGCCACACGGTGTCGAACGCAAAGGTACTGATCCAGCGCTGGTGCGCCGGTCCCCAGTCGGCTCTGCCGCTGTAGCGCACCCCATGTGAAAGCAGAAAGGCCTTCAGCCGTTGGCGGGCGCGCTTCAGATCGTCCTTGGCGCTGACCCACGCGCGTGACAGATCCCGGAATGCTTCGTCCTCCACGCTGGGCACGTACACGGCGGAGAGGTCACCGGCGCGCAGCGATCGCACGAGCTTGACCGCATCGCGCCGATCGGTCTTGACGCGCTCGCCGGGTTTCTTCGGGATCAGCGACGGCGCGCACACCATGCACTCGAATCCCTTCCCTGCAAGCTGCCGGTAAAGGCCATAGCCGCAAGGGCCTGCCTCGTAGACGATGTGGATCCGGCTCGCTTTAGACTGCAGGCGCTTGCACAGGCGATCGATATCGGCCTTCGAGGTACCGATCTTGCCAAGCAGTTCGACCTCGCCCACGCCGAGTGCGTAGGCGACCGTGATCGAGTCCTTATGGACGTCAAGACCCACGTACAAAGTGCTATCGTGTTCCATGCTGGCCTCCGCGCTGGAAATCGCCGGGTGTGGCACTGTCCACACCATGCGGCTCTGGCAGTCATGCTAACCCGCGTTTGATTCCTCGCGGCGGGCCAGCCCTCTTGCCCCCAGGGGAGTCATATTGACTAAGCCACCCCTCTCCCCGGCCCTCTCCCCCTGAGGGGAGAGGGAGAGTGTAGTGGTCTAATTTCCTCAGACAGGTCGATAGGTGGAAAATCACGATCGACGAGGAAAGCAAATGACAAAGCGACGCCGTAATTTTGATGCCAGCTTCAAGCTGGAAGTGGTCCGAATGGTCCGGGAGCAGGCCCTTTCGGTTACCGAGGTATGCCACACGATGGGGATTGGCGAGACGGCGCTCAGGCGCTGGCTCGCCCAGTATGACTTGGAGCTGGCTGGCGGCCAGGGCACTGGCAAGCCGCTCACGCCCGAGCAGCTGCGGATCCGGCAGCTAGAAGAGGAAAACCGCCGCCTGAAGGAGGACAACCTGATCCTAAAAAAGGCATCGGCCTTCTTCGCCCGGGAACTGAAGTGATTTATCGCGTCGTGACCGCGTTGCAGAAGGAGGCCGTTTCGATCAGCCGAGCCTGTCGGGTGTTGAGCGTGAGCCGTGCAGGCTATTACGCACACCGGCAGAGGGGGCCAGGCGACATGGCGCGTGCCAGGCAGGAGGTCCATGTGCGAGCGGCCTTCGAGGGCAGTGGGCGCAGCTACGGCAGCCGTCGAGTGGCGCAGGCGGTGAGCGCACAGGGCGTGAAGATCGGTCGCTACAGGGCGCGCGCGCTGATGCGCAAGGCGGGCCTGCGCCCGGTCTGGCAGCGCAAGTTCGTAGCCACCACGAACAGCCGGCATGACCGCCCGGTAGCGCCCAACGTGCTGAATCGGCAGTTCAGGCCGGCGCAGCCCAATCAGGCATGGGTGTCGGACATGACGTATATCCGCACGGTCGAAGGCTGGTTGTATCTGGCGGTCGTGCTGGACTTGTATTCGCGCAAGGTGGTGGGGTGGGCGATGGCGCCGACGATGCCGGCCTCGCTGATCGTCAATGCGCTGAAGATGGCGATCCAGCAGCGCAATCCGGCACCTGGGCTGATCGTGCATTCGGATCGGGGCAGCCAGTATGCCAGCGAGGAGTATCAGGGCTTGCTGGCGCGCCACGGACTGGTTTGCAGCATGAGCCGCTTGGGCGATTGCTGGGACAACGCTGTCATGGAGCGCTTCTTCCTGAATCTGAAGATGGAGCGCGTATGGCAGAAGCGCTACGTCGACCGGGCCGAGGCCCGGCGCGACATCACGCAGTACATCGTTGGCTTCTACAACCCGGTGCGATTGCACTCGACGCTGGGTTATGAGTCGCCGCAGAAATACGAGGACAAGCTAAAGCACCAGACAACCTAAACACCTGTCTGAAAAAACTTGACCACTACAGAGACAGCCGTCGTCATGGCGCGCAGCTTTGGCCCGGATTTGGCCCGGATTTGGCCCGTTCGGCGGCTTTGGCCCGCTACATCATGTGGCGTGAAAAGCGCCCGTGTTCGGCGCCGACCATCAGGTCCGCGAACTGTTCGCTGCTCATGTGCACGAGTTGCTGGTGATCGCCAGCTTCGAAGAACACTTCGGGCTGGGCCAGCAGGGCTTCGTCGAGGTAGGTGTGCATGCCGTAGGCCATGGCTACCGGCGGGATGGCGCCCAGGTCGCAATCCTTGAAGACTTCGCGGATCTCGTCTTCGTGGGCCAGCACCAGCGTGCGGCCGGATTGCGCGCAGATGGCTGCCAGGTTCAGGTGATGGCTGGACGGGATCACGGCGGCTACGTAGCCGATGTCATCCTCCAGCAACAGGGTCTTGGCCAGGCGATCTCCGGGAACGTGCGCTGCCTCCGCAGTGGCCATGCTGCTGAGGGTGTAGGGATGGCGGATGGTGTCGAAACGGCTGTTCCTGCTATTGAGGCAATTTGCCAGGGTGGTAGCCAAGGCCATGATGCGTCTCCTTCGCTGTACGTTGCGCTCAGGGCCGCGACGGACCCTTGCGCTTCCTACTATAGACGGTGCCCCTGGCGCCGGGGTGCCATGCGTAGCGCGTCATGCCTCGTCGTGCGCGTCCATGGGGGGCACCCGGCGCGGTTGTGGCCACAGGGCCTGCAGCTCGGTCTTGAGGAAGTTCAGCAGGTAGCGCGTGGCCATGGTCTGATAGCGGTTGGGCATGGTCAGCATATAGAGGCGGCTGCCGAACACGCTGATGTGGTAATCCGCCAGCACGGGCAGCAGGGTGCCCGCGTCGAGTTCCGCGCCGATGGCATAGAGCGGGAAGATGCCCAGGCCCAGGTCGCCCAGCACGCCGTCCTTCAGGAAGGCGAAATTCTCCGAGCTCAGCGTGGGTTCCAGCGCCACTTGCTCGCGCACGGCGTCGCTGCCGGTGCCGCGCGTGCCGAAGGCCTTGAGCTTCTGGCCGATGGGCGAGGCGCAGACGATGGCGTGGTCCTTGAGATCGGCCAGGTCGCGCAGGGGCGGCTGCGTGGCCAGGTAGCCGGGAGACCCGCACACCACCCACTCGACCGCGCCGATCTCGGTCGCCACCACCGAGTCCGGCGGCGTGGAGATGATGCGCAGCGCCACCTCCACGTCTTCGGACACCAGGTTGTGGATGCGGTTGTCGAACACCACATCGAGGGTGATGTCGGGGTAACGGTGCTTGAACTTCACCAGCAGCGGCGAGAGCATCGAGTGCCCCAGCCCGGTAGGCACCGACAAGCGCACATGGCCTTGCAGGCTCTTGCCCATGCTGTTGATCAGCGCGTTGGCCGCCGCCACTTCACCGAGGATGTTGCGCCCGTGCTCATAGAGGCCGGCGCCCACGGGCGTGGGCTCGACGTGCCGGGTGGTCCGGCGCAGCAGCTGCACGCCCAGCGCTTCTTCCAGCGCCTTCAGGTGGTAGCTCACGTTGGCGCGGGTCATCTTGAGCTTGCGCGCGGCAGCCGAGAGGTTGCCGGCGTCGACGATGTCCACGAACAGGCGTAAGGCGTTCAGGTCCATTTGGTGGCTTGGTCTTGTCCGGGTGAAAGCGTGCTGGGGTTGACGGGCATGGCGAACAGTTTATCAAGCCGCCGCGCGTCCAATGCGTGAGCCAGCAATGTTGGCCGTTCCTGGTGGCGGCACGCCAACTAAAGACGGACAAGCCAAGACAACGGGTTTGCGTCAATGGTCAATGCGCAAAGGATCGCGCCGAGGCATTCCACTCACGTCCCTTTATGCCCCCTGATGTCCTCTTATGTCGAGATGATGATTTTCGTAAGAGCGGCTTTATCCAGTGCGAGGCAAGCGGATTGCCATGGCTTCAGCGCGTACAGCGCGATGCCTGCCGCCAGCAAGGCTCGGCGCTCACATCGGTGGCCGCAAACGACCTGGCGCACCACCGGGCCACCGGCAAGCACATCGAGATCGCTGAAATCCGTCGCCGAAGCGGCGGAACTCGCGCGGTGCTATCGGCGTCTCAGCCATTGCCTCCGGACTATGCGACATAGCGTTTCCCCCGATATTGGCGTCGCCAGCGCTCTTTGGAATGGCGCGCTTTGCACGGTATCACCGGCCCGGTCCGTCGGGAAAGGAGAAATCCACAAGCCTTTCCGTGCAATGCGGCGCGGCGCCTATTGGAATGACAGTGAACAGTGAACAGTGAACGGTGAACGGTGAACAGTTAACACTTGATTCCGCAAGCGCGAATGCAGCGTATCAAACGCCGTGCCGGAGCTGGTCCGCCGGGGCTTGCATTGCGCTAGCGGATTGCCATTTCCGGTTTTTGAATGAGGGATGGGGCTTGAATGCCAGGCATCAAAGTCAGGATCGCGTCTAGGCGTGGATGCATGCGAGCTTGCGCTAAAAAGTGGATATTGCTTAGCTTTCGGCCTATGCGTTTATCTGGTTCGGGGGCAGTTACGGGAAAGCCGGGCGCGCTCTGACAGGCTTTTTTATCACATTGTCTGTACATTTTTCGTGGCAGAACGGGAATTGCGGCTTCCATGCATGCGGGGAGATATCCTTTCAGGAACCTTTCGGGATGTGGTTCTATTGCGTCATCGCACTGCCGGGTGAATGCGTTGTTAGGACGCATGCCAATGGGGGGATCCAATGGGGGGATCCAATGACGTCGATGGCCTGGCAGAGAAAACCGGGATATAGGGTAATACCTGAACCCGCATTGCGATCCGGAATGCGGACGATCTGGCGTCCAATCGCACCCGCATTGGGCGTGTCCACGGCGTTTTCAATTCTTGTGCAAATTTGGTCGGTTGTATCAACTTCTTACGCGATTGGATTTTCTTTAATCAAACGTGGTAGGCTATGCCAGCAAATTTTCCCCTATCATTGAATTAACACCGCTCCAGGAGAATCAAAATGGCAACTTACAAGCAGCTGATTGCAGAGAAGGAAGCGCTCGAAGCAAAGCTGGCCGAGATGCGTGCCAGCGAAGTGGCGGGCGTTATTGCGCAGATCCAGGGCCTGATGGCGGAATATGAGCTGACGGCCGACGACATCGCCCCGAAGCGCCGCCGGGGCCGCCCGGCTGCCAGCGCGAATGGCGCCGCGGCCAAGCCCAAGTCCAGCCTGCCCGCGAAGTATCGCGATCCCAAGACTGGCGCCACCTGGACCGGCCGTGGCCGCGCACCGGGTTGGCTGGGTAAGAACCGTGCCCGCTTCCTGATCGCCGAAGCCTGATCGCATTGCTGTCTCATTGACGCAGTGGCGCCGGCCCCGCCGGCGCTAGTTTCCCCTTTGCGGGCACTGCGGTAAGCCATTGGCCGAGCCTTGCGCCAGGCCAATGGCGCCCCTCACCAAATTCCCCCCCAGCCCCGATATGAAAAAAGCGCTGCTTTCCGCGTTGCTGCTTTGCGCGTCTTTTGCCGCGCAGGCGGATGAGACGTTGTTGTCAAAGCAATACGGGGCCTGCATGGATCGTCCGGACGTCACTACCGCCGGCATGCACGACTGCATCGCGGCGGAGACGGCGCGGCAGGATAAATCGCTGAATGCCGCTTATAAAAGCCTTCAACAGGCATTGCCGCCCGCCAGGAAAGCAAAATTGCTCGACGCCCAGCGCGCTTGGCTGAAGTTCCGGGACGCCAATTGCAGCTTCCAGGCCGATCCCGATGGCGGCACGATCGCCGGTGTCAACGCGTCCGCCTGCTTGATGCAGATGACAGCGGACCGGGCGCGGGAGCTTAGCGATTTCGCCGCCGAAGCGGCAGGGCGTTAGCCAGCAGGAGGCAGCGGCACTCAAGAATATGCCTCTTTGTGCCCTTCCTCTGATTGTCAAAAAGGATTGTCCATTCTGTTCAAGACCTGTGGGATTGTCAAAACCAGGTGACGGCGTACCATGTTGGGCACATCGTTGCTTGCTTTGACCGGAGATCCCCCATGAGCCTGGATGCAGAATCCTTTTCGCTGCTGCGCGCGTCGGTGCAGCGTTTCATCGACGAACGCCTGAAGCCGGCGGAAGACACGCTCGAGGAAACCGACGATGTGCCGGCGGACATCGTTGCCGACATGAAGGAGATGGGCCTGTTCGGGATTTCCATCCCTGAGAACTACGGTGGCATCGGCCTGTCGATGTCGCAGGAATGCGACGTGGTGTACGACCTTGGCCACACAGCCTTTGCCTTCCGCTCGGTCTTCGGCACCAATGTCGGCATCGGCTCGCAGGGCATCCTGATGGACGGCACCGAGGCGCAAAAGCAGGAATACCTGCCGAAGATCGCCAGCGGCGAACTGGTGATCTCGTTCGCGCTGACCGAGCCCAATGCCGGCTCCGATGCGGCTTCGCTGCAGACCAAGGCCGAGCTCGACGGCGATCACTACATCATCAACGGCACCAAGCGCTTCATCACCAACGCACCGCGCGCGGGCGCCTTCACGCTGATGGCGCGCACCGGCGGTGCCGGCGCTTCGGGCATCTCCTCGTTCATCGTGCCGGCCAACACCCCGGGCATTTCGCTTGGCAAGCCGGACAAGAAGATGGGCCAGCGCGGCACCAAGACCTGCGACGTGGTGCTGGAAAACGTGCGCGTGCCGGCGGCCAACATCATCGGTGGCGTGCCCGGCGTTGGCTTCAAGACTGCCATGAAGGTGCTCGACCGCGGCCGCCTGCACATCTCGGCGCTGGCCTGCGGCATGGCGCACCGCCTGATTACCGATGCCGTGGCCTACGCCAAGGAGCGCAAGCAGTTCGGCCAGCCGATCGGTGATTTCCAGCTGATCCAGGCCATGCTGGCCGATAGCCAGGCCGAGCTGTACGCCGGCTTGTCGATGGTGCGCGATTGCGCCCAGCGCTACGACGCCAAGACGCCGGGCAAGAGCGATCCGGAAGTCAGCATGCTGGCCTCCTGCACCAAGATGTTCTGCACCGAGATGGTGGGCCGCGTGGCCGACCGCGCCGTGCAGATCCATGGCGGCGCCGGTTATATCGCCGAGTACAAGGCAGAGCGTTTCTATCGCGACGTGCGCCTGCTGCGCCTGTATGAAGGCACCACGCAGATCCAGCAGCTGATCATCGCCAAGCAACTGCTGCGCGACTGATCGGAGGGCGCGGATGCCTGCCGGCACGGCCGGCGGGCTCCGCGAGAGGGCCCGTGCCGCACTAGTGCCACTTGTGGGCAGCGCGCATCGGCCCGGCCAATGGACGCGCGCAACGCAATGTCCTGTTGTCTCAACGGAGGCTGCCCCGATGGCTATTGCCGCTCTCAAGGTTCCCGTTCGCTACGCCGGTTTTCCGTCCATGCGTGCCCCTTGCCGCCTCGACGGCGCACCCTCGCAAGCGGTGCCCGGCAACGACCACGCGGGCCCGGACAGCACCGCGCCTTGCTACCCGATCATCGAAGCGCTGATGGCCCGCGCCGCGCGGCCCGCCTACACGCCTCTCGACTGCATCCGCCTGGCGCTCGATGCCGCCAGCGCGCTGGGCCGCGACGATCCGGTTTCCTCGGTCCAGCCAACCCGCCTGCAAAGCTTCGATGGCGCGCTGTATCGCACCGGCACGGGCGCCTGGACCATTCTCTATAGCGATAGCCTGGCAGCGCCGGATGTGCGCTTCATGATTGCGTACCTGCTAGGCCGCCAGCTTCTGTGCGGCAGCGAGCTGGACTACGTGGAATGCACCAATGCCGAGCTGATGGCCATGCCGGACGACGACTCGGCCGGCGGGCTCGCCTATGCCCTTGCCAGCCGGCTGCTGATGCCGCTCAATGCCTGCCGCCTGGCCTTGCCCGGCGCGGTGGACCTCGACGTGCTGGACGCGCTGGCCGAGCGCCTCTGCCTGCCGGTGCATCACGTGGCGCGGCGCTGGCTGTCCTATACCTCGCACAAGGCCGTGCTGACGCTCAAGCGCGATGGCGCTGTGCTGGGCATGTGGGCGAGCGAGACGGCGTTCGGGCTACGGGTCGATGACCTCGGCGGTGGCGCGAGCGTGCGCACGGCGTCGCAGGCACTGTTGCTTGGCGATGGCGTGGGCATCGAGCTGGCCGTGGGCCCCAGGCACGTGGCAAGCCGGGCGGGCGCGCGCCAGCGCGCTGCCTTTCCCATCTGACGCGTTGGCGCGTCAGTGCTCGTGGTGCAGGTACTTGGCCTGCCGCGGCAGCCGGAAGCTGACCAGGAACACGATCACCATCATCGCCGTCACGTACCAGTAGAAGCTGGATTCGTGGCCCAGCGATTTCAGGTCCAGCGCGACATATTCGGCCGAGCCGCCAAAGATCGCATTGGCCACGGCATAGGCCAGCCCCACCCCCAGCGCCCGGATCTCGGTCGGGAACATCTCGGCCTTCACGATGCCGCTGATGGAGGTGTAGAGGCTCACGATGGCCAGCGCCAGGGAGATCAGCACGAAGGCGACAAAGGGGCTCTTCACGCTCCCGAGCGTCGTCAGGATCGGAACCGTGCCCAGGGCGCCGAGCGCGCCGAACAGCAGCATATTGTTGCGCCGCCCGATGCGGTCCGACAGCGCGCCAAAGAACGGCTGCATGCACATGTAGAAGAACAGGCAGCCGGTCATCACGTAGCTGGCTGTCTTGATCGACATGCCGGCCGAGTTGACCAGGTACTTCTGCATATACGTGGTGAAGGTATAGAAGATCAGCGAGCCGCCCGCGGTGTAGCCAAGCACGGTGAAGAAGGCTGCCTTGTGGTTGCGGAACAGCTCCGTCAGCGTGCCGGCCTCCTTGCTCGCCCGGGTGGCGGCGGAGGTCGTTTCATGCAAGGTGCGGCGCAGGAACAGCGCCACGACCGCCGTGATGGCGCCGATCACGAACGGGATCCGCCAGCCCCAGGCTTTCAGTTCCGCCTCGTCGAGGAACTGCTGCAGCACCACCACCACGAGCACTGCCAGCAACTGGCCGCCGATCAGCGTGACATACTGGAACGAGGAGAAAAATCCCCGCTGGCCCTTGAGCGCCACCTCGCTCATATAGGTGGCGGTGGTGCCGTATTCGCCGCCGACCGACAGTCCCTGCAGCAGCCGCGCGACCAGCAGCAGCGCCGGCGCCCAGGCGCCAATGCTGTTGTAGGTAGGCAGGCTGGCGATCAGCAGCGAGCCGCAGCACATCATCGTCACCGAGATCAGCAGCGAATTCTTGCGGCCATGCCGGTCGGCAAGCCGCCCGAACAGCCACCCGCCAATCGGCCGCATCAGGAAGCCCGCGGCAAATACGCCGGCGGTGTTCAGCAATTGCGCCGTGGGATCGGATTTGGGGAAGAAGGACCCCGCGAAGTAAATGGCGCAGAACGCGTAGACGTAAAAGTCGAACCACTCGACGAGATTGCCGGAAGACGCGGCCACGATCGCGTAGATGCGCTTGCGCTTTTCCTCGGCGCTCGGCGGCGCATCGACAAGGGGGGCGGACAGGTCGGTCATGGTTTGTCTCTTCCTTTCGGCATGTCGCCCACGCTAACAGGCCGTGGTGCGAGATCGGCACGCAGGATTCCAGTGTAGTGCGGTTGCGCCGTGATGGCGGCACAGGGTGACCTGCCTTGCACTACTTGGGGGGGTGCGGAAGGGAATGGGCTGGCGAGGAGGTTCGCTGCCCGTACCGGCGGGTGCCGGCCGAAAAACGCGTCTGGCCGCATTGCGCGGCAGGGCTGGCGCCGTGGGTCGCGGCAGCGGCGAGGCGATTGGCCAGGTCCGCTGCGTTTGACGTGAATAACGCCTATTACTGGGTCTTGCTGGGTCTTGCCACGTTTTGTCTGCGTTACTGCGCTTCTTGCGGCCAGACTCCGTCCACATCCCTTAACAGATGGCCTGCCAGGATGTAGTCGCCCAGTCGGGTCGCCTTGGCCTCGAGATCGAGCAGTTCATGGTCGGCAAGCGTGCCGAGATCGAACTGGCAATACAGATTGCGCTGCCTGAAGGTGGTCTTGGTCTTAGCCAGCCCTTCGATCAGGGCTTCGCGCGAATGGACAGCAATGCTCTCCTGTCCGCGGTATTGCACTTTGATGCCGCGTTTCTCTCCGAGCCGGCCGAGTTCGACGGCGTCCTGCCATCCGGTTTCATAGTCCAGCTCAAGCGCCAGCACATCTTTCGATGCGAGAAGCCGAAGCGCTTCTGCTTTGCTGCTAGCTCGCACTATTGACATCCACACCTCTTATATCGTCTTATACTGTACGAATATACAGTCAACGCGTCATTGCGGCAAGGGGTTGCCCCCAAGCCGATGGGACTACTGCGCCAGCGGCGTCTTGCACCGCCCTGCGCCGCCACTATTTTCCTCCAGTATTGCCCTTTAGGGGACGGCCACGGCTTCGTTTGCCGGCCTGTCCGCCTTTATCGTCGCCTTTATCGTCGTTATCGTCGCCCCGGCATCTTGCGCTGCCGTGACAGAAAAATCTCCCGCATACACATGCACCACCCGCGCCGGGTCCAGGTGCTTGCGGATGGCCGCGTTGACCTGTTCGACGGACGCCGTGGCGATACCTTGCTCGTATTCCGTGACAAAGCGCATCGTGCGTCCCAGAAATAGCTGGCTGGCCAGCGTGCCGGCCAACGTGGAATCGCTGGTGCGGGCCAGCGTGCCTTGCTGCAGCAACCCACTCCTGGCTTGTGCCAGCTCCTCCGGCGTGATGCCGGCGGCTGCCAGCCGCGACAGTTCTTCTTCCACGCCACGCTTTAGCTTGCCCAGGTTCTGCGGCGCATAAAGCGCTTGCATGCCGAAGCGCCCGTTGGTGTCGAGCGCGCCCACCTGAACGAAACTGCCGACACTGTAACTGATGCCGTCGTGTTGGCGCAGGCGATCCGCCAGCCGGCTCTTGAGCGCGCTTCCGCCGAACACGCGATTGGCGATCACCAGGGCCGGATATTCCGGTGCATCGCTGGTCAGCGCGACCGGCAGCGCGGCCAGGTAGATGGCATTGGCCTTGTCCGGTGTCTGGCGGGCCAGGCGGGCCGGTGCCAGCGGCACAAAGGGGCGTTCGATGCGGGCATAGGGCACCTGGGCTTGCCAGTCTCCGAACAGCGTGGCCAGTTGCGCCTGCACCGCCTGGCGGTCGAAGTCGCCGACCAGCGCGGCCTGGCCGTGGCTCGCGCCGTAGAAGCGTGTGTGGAAGGCGCGCAGGTCGGCCAGTTGCACTTGCCGCAGCGCCGCGATGTCCTCCTGCGGGGTGCCGACATAGCGCGGATCCCCCGATGGGTAGGGATTGCCGTAACGGCCGAGCACATTCGATGCAATCGCCTCGGGCTGGCCCAGGCCGCTCTCGATGCCGGCGATGGCGTTGGCGCGCAGCGTCTCGAACTCCGCGGCGCTCAGGCTGGGCTCGCGCAGGATGTCGCGCAGCAGCGCGAGCGTGTCGGCCAGCGTTTCGCGGCGCGCTTCAAAACGCACAGTGACCGCCTCGGCATCGCCCTGGACCGACACCACGGCCTTGAGCGCGGACAGGCGGTCGGCGATTTGCTGCCGCTCAAGGCGGACGGTGCCGCGCATCAGCATGGCGGCGGTGAGGCTGCCCACGGCGTCCTGGCCTTGCAGGCTGGTGACGTCGCCCATGCGCAGGATCAGCGTGCCGTTGACGGTCTGCCCGCGGCTGGGCTTGGGCAGCAGGGCGAACTGCATGCCGTTGGCCAGCTTGCCGCGCAGCGTGTGCGCCTCGATATTGTCCGGGCTGGGATCAAAGGCTGCCACCGCGGCCTTGGGCGGCTTGCCCTGGTAGGCCGCCACCAGCGCGGCGACGTCCGGCGCCGCGGGCATGGTGGCCCGGGCCAGCGTCTCGGCCGGCGCGTCGCCGGGCATGTCGATGGGAATGAAGCGGCCGAGCGTGCGGTTGCTCGCACGCAGGTAGTTCTGCGCGACCCGTTGCAGGTCCGCCAGCGTGACGCGCTCGGCCTGCTGGCGTGCCACCAGCAGCAGGCGCCAGTCACCCTTGGCGATGGCCTCGGACAAGGCGATGGCGTAGCCGGAAGGATTCTCCAGCAGGCGCTCGTAGCTGTTGAGCAGGCGCGTGCGGGCGCGGTCCAGTTCCACCTGCGTCACCGGCCGGGCGGCAAAGCCCTCCACCTGCGCCACCAGCACCTGGCGCGCGGCTTCGAGGTCCTGCGTCTTGCTCAGCCCGGCGGCGAACAGCACCGAGCCGGGATCCTTCATGCCCGATACCGAGCCAGACTGCCAGCTGGCCTTGCCGCTCTCGACCAGCGCCTTGTACAGGCGCCCGCCCGAGCCATCGGTCAGGATATCGGCGAGCAGCTGCAGGGCCACCGTATCCGGATGCGCGCCCGGCGCGATGTGATACTGCACCGCGACCAGTTGCGAGTCGCCGACGCGGCGCAGCGTGACCTCGCGCGCGCCCTCCTGCGGCGGCTCCACGGTGTACTGGACCGGCAGCGCGCGCGTGGGCCGGGGGATCGCGCCGAAGTACTTGCCGATGCGCGCGAGCGTGGCGGCCACGTCGAACTTGCCCGCCACCACCAGCACCGCGTTATCGGGCTGGTAATAGCGGCGGTAGAAGTCCTGCAGGTTGCCGATGGCGACGTGCTCCACATCGCTGCGCGCGCCGATCGGCGCCTTGCCGTAGTTGTGCCAGCGGTAGGCGGCCGAGCGCATCTGCTGCATCAGCATGCCACCGGGATTGTTCTCGGCGCGCTCCATCTCGTTGCGCACCACCGTCATCTCGCTGTCGAGCGCCTCGCGGGCGATAAAGCTGTTGACCATGCGGTCCGCTTCCATCTTCAACGCCCAGTCGAGATTTTCCTCGCTGGCCGTGAAGCTCTCGTAGTAGTTGGTGCGGTCGAAAGCGGTGGTGCCGTTGAACTGCATGCCGCGGCGCGTGAGCTCCTGCGCAATGGTGTTGCCCGGCAATGCAGGCGTGCCCTTGAACAGCAGATGCTCGAGCAAGTGCGCCATACCGGTCTCGCCATAGTTCTCATGGCGGCTGCCGACCAGGTAGGTCATGTTGACGGTGGTGACGGGCTGCGCAGCATCGGGCGCAAGCAGCACGCGCAGACCGTTGGGCAGCCGGTACTCGGTAATGCCTTCCACGCTGACGACTTCCGCCGGCGCCGCGCTGGGCAGCCTCGCGGCGGCAGGCGCGGGCGCCTGGGCCACGCCGGGCGCGGCGCTTGCGGATACGCTGAAAGCCAGGGCTAGCAGGAAGGAAAGGCGCTTGATGATGAGACGCATGCGGAATTCGAAGTCTGGATTGGCTCCCTTGTCGCGGAGATCTGTACGATTCTGCGGGGCGCGGCAAGGCAGCGGTAAGGCTGGCCCGGTAGCCGATTCTAGCTGTTGCCGGGCCCGTAGCGGCATGTTGCTGCGCTTTTCAACCGGTGCGCAGTGAATTTGGGAATTTTCCGCACTCTTCAAGCTGTGGCAGCGCACCGGCATCATCCATCGCCACTCTCGCCCTCCGGCTCATCCATCGCGGCGGCCAGTTCGCTCAACACCAGCGTCTCGTGCGCAAGCACGGCCACCAGCGAAAGCAGATGGGCCTGGGTCTCTTCACCAAGGTTGCAGAAGGTGCCGCCCGCCGCGTTCTCGACGGCGACCGACAACAAGGCGTTGAGCTGCGCGGTTTTTTCGGCGGCGAGGCTTAGCGGGCTTTCGGATGGAGCATGCGCGGTCAGGAAGGTATCGCGGCCTGTGCGTTGGGCGGTGATGTTGTAGCGCGGGTAGTTATACATCGAGTGCCCTCCGTTGGGAGCCGCGCAGGCGCTGGCAGACGATGGGGAGCTTGGGGGGTGCGATTTGCCCGGAATGGGCGAATGAAGACTGGGGCATGGGCGTGCTTCCTCTGTCAGCGTACTTTGACTTCGCTAAACGCCGCCTGGCGGCGGTTGTCCGCCCTCTTAAACGGGCTGCTAAACCCGGCCGCTGTGGTTGCAGCGACGAGCGAAGTATAGCGTTGCGCAATGCAGCCTAACCCAGTCGCAACAAAAAATCACATCCGCTACACCATTCAAGAAATATCCATCGCAGATTGAGATTTGTCTCATTGATTCCGATGAGGAATTACGCCCAAATGGGGGGCGAATTTGCGCACAAGGCCAACTCGACGGTAACAATTTTTATCGCCGGTTCTAGCCGAAATTCGTACTTGTCCGATTTCAATCGCCGCCCTCCGTTGCTACGCTGCGCAGCTTGATATCCGTTGCAGGCAGCGTAACGCGCCACGGCGAAATCGCAAACTGCCAGCTCCGACATCGCTGCTCGAAAGCCGCCATCCGTTGCAACGTCTTTTCGCATTGGCGCGCTCACAACGGAACGTGAATATCCGCGACTTCCGCGTTAATGCCCAGCGCGGGGTGAGCGCATTCCGGCTTTGCCGGAATTTCCGTCCAACCAAGACAACAATCGAGCCGATTGCATGGGTCTATGCCTTGCTCCGTTTCTGCGCCGTGCTGTTCCCGCTTCCGTTAGCTTGTTGATGGCGGGTGGCGCGTTGGCGGCCGAAGCGCCAGCTATCTGGCTGGCCGCACCCTGGCTGGCGTCGCGGCAGGCCTGCGCGGCAGCCCTGTGAAAGGCCTGTACTACGACGCCTTCCTCGCCTGGGGTCTCGTCAAGCCCGCCAGTTTCCCTACACGCTTGCCGGCAGGCGGGTTTTCGGTGTCTTTCCAATACTAGGAGAACAAGGATGCAAAAGCAGATTAAACCCGCGATGGCCGCGGTGGCCGTGACGACCTTCATGCTCGCCGCCTGCGGTGGCGGATCGGATGGCAGCAGCGGGACAAAGACCAATGAAGCGCCGGCCGTTACCGATAGCGCAGCAACACCAACGCCGGTGAGCACAGCCCCGCTCGATGCGGCCTGCCTGGCGGTGCCTGCCGCCGGACAGAAGATCACCGCGACGCTGAACCTCGGACCTGTGAGCGAGGTGGCAACCTTTGATGCCACAGCCATTGGCACCACGGTCTTCGACGGCGGCAGCTATGACACGCTCGAAGTCAAGCTGGTCAATGGCATCTTCAACGGCCACGGCACGAACGCTCGGCTCTATATCGATCCGGCCTCCGCGATCTTTCCAATCGGCGCTACCGACTACGGTGACCTCGATCAGGGCGCGTACAACAAGTACACCAAGTATCGTCGTTTCACCTTCAAGGACAACGTGTCGGGACAGACAGGCACACCAAACCTGGTTGGCATGAAGCCAAACGAGACGCGCAGCTTCACCATGTCGGAAGCAAACGCCGAGGACCTGGCGACCAAGCCGCAACCCGCCCTCAAGCCTATCGGCCGGATCGTCAACGTTGCCGTGCAATACATCGGCCGCGAAGACGTGACGGCCAAGGGCGTGACGTACAAGGGCGCTTGCAAGCTGGCGCTGCAGTACGACCGCAAGTATCCCGGCAGCCTGTTCCCGCTGCCCGTGCTGGAAGGGACCGCCTGGCTTGCTCCGGGCGCCGGCATCGTCAAGCTCTCCGGCGCGCCGCTGGTGGGCGTGGCCACCGTAACGGCCGAAACGACTGGCATCGTGGCCGCCAACTAGTGCCCTGACAACTAACGCCCTGAATCCGAAAGCGCAATACGGCTGGCTGGCGCACCTCCCTGTTTGTGACCTGTTTGTGACGCCTTGATACCTGGACGCAATGAACAACAATCGCTATCGCCTGGTTTTCAACATGACTCGCGGCATGCGGGTGGCTGTCGCCGCATGCTTCCATGTTGCGCACAAAGCGGCGGCGGGCGAATGCCCGGGTACGCTGATCGGCCGCGCACCGATGGTGGTGGCAACCCTGCGGCCGATCACCTGGACGGTACTGCTGGCGCTGGGCATGGTGCAGGCAAGCGGCGCGCAGATCGTGCCGGACGGCGCCGCCGGGCGCGGCCCTGGCGTGGCTGCGGCGCCCAACGGCACACCGATGGTCAACATCAATACGCCCTCCGGGGCTGGCGTGTCGCATAACCAGTACCAGCAGTTCTCGGTCGACGGGCGTGGCGCAATCCTGAACAACGCCACGGCCATCACGCAGACGCAGCTTGGTGGCTATGTGCCCGGCAACGCGAACCCGGGCGCAAGCGGCCCTGCGCGCATCATCCTGAACGAGGTCACGGGCGCGGCGCCAAGCCGGTAGGAAAAGTCACTGAGATTGCTGCGACGACATAAGCCAATAATTTAAGGGCGGTGCCGAAGGCTTCATTGCAGCTCCTGGTACTTACGGAGTTGGTTGCACCCAATCACCGATTAACTCCTCCGTTCCGTGCTTGTCTACGCGGTAGACTTTTCCGTCTCGAACTAACTCGGCATAACCTCTAAAAAAATAACCTCGCTTGTCATAGCGAGGAGGAATTATTACATTTCCAGATTTATCAATGAACCCCCACTTTCCATCTATCGCCACGGTAAAAAGATTGTCATTGAGCCACTTCCCGGACCACACATTAAAAGCAATTTGGTCATAGTTTAAATCGAGTAATTTATTGCCTTTAAGGTCGTATATCATTCCATCGCGTCTAGCTTTAAAGCCAATTATAAAACCCTCACCCTCATAATCGGCAATCTTTGGGCTGTCTTTAAGTGTCAGCGCAATTATTTCGCGCCCCGCCATATCGATAACCCCCCACCCGCGTGCTCCTTTTACCGCTGCAATACCTGCTATGTCGCTGAAATAATTTATCTTTTTATATGTAAGGGGAATGACCACATTCCCCCTTGTATCAAGATACCCGCAATCACCTTCAGCGCAGACGCCAATGAGTCCATTTTTCAAGCCCAAGACTTCGTCATATTCAAAGGGTATAGCGACTCTTCCGTTCTGATCTATATAACCGATCTTTTTACCTAGCCTTGCGGCACTTATTCCCTCCTTAAAGTGCAAGGAATTGTTGTAGATTGGCGGAATGACAATCACGCCATTCTTGTCTTTAGCCCCCCAAAGTCCGTTCAGCTTAAAAGTGATTGGATAGTTATCAATATCATTATTTTCAGCGGATACGTTGGTAGAAGACATTCCGAGAATTAAGAGGCACAAGCTCCGAACCAATAGTCGGGTAACCATAAATCTAATTTCTCTCCAAAATTACCTGCGATTGTAGTACTGGTGACATCTTAAACTTTAACATCCCGTCATGGCTTTGCTTCGTCTGCGCAGAGATAAGCCTTACCTTGCCGAGGCATCTTAGGCGCACGTGTCATCGACGGAGCGGGTGTGAGGGTTGGGGGTCGTAATTGGCTGGCGCGGCGTCATTCAGCCCTGGACCGCTTCAACGGCGTTGCCCAAGCGACTGGCGCAAGTTGCGGCTGACGGCCGGCAGGATCGATCCGGTACTTGTGGCCGTTGGCTAGCGTAGCGGGTGTGACTTTTTGTTGCGGCTGGGTTAGGCTGCATAGCCCAGCGCTATACTTTGTTCGTCGCTGCAACCACAGCGGCCGGGTTTGACAGCCCGACGACAAAGGCGGACAGCCGCCACCAGGCGGCGTTTTTACGTCCGTTGCGCCTTCGCACGCCCCTATGGGTGGGCCTGGGCGGGGGAGCCTTCGGGCTCGCCGGTTCTTTGTCCCGGTCTGTCAACCTCGCCTTGCGCCCGCCCACCCCGATTGACAGCGGGGAGCGGTGTCAAACACGCTGACAAAGGAGGCACTCCCATGCCCCAGTCTTCATTCGCCCACTCTGGGCAAATCGCTCCCCCAAGCTCCCCATCATCTGCCAGCGCCTGCGCGCATCCCAACGGAGGGTGCTCGATGTATAACTACCCGCGCTACAACATCACCGCGCAACGCACAGGCCGCGATACCTTCCTGACCGCGCATGCGCCATCCGAAAGCCCGCTAAGCCTCGCCGCCGAAAAAACTGCGCAGCTCAATGCGTTGTTGTCGGTTGCCGTCGAGAACGCGGCGGGCGGCACCTTCTGCAACCTCGGTGAAGAAACCCAGGCCCATCTGCTTTCACTGGTGGCCGTGCTTGCGCACGAGACGCTGGTGTTGAGCGAACTGGCCGCCGCGATGGATGAGCCGGAGGGCGAGGGTGACGATGGATGATGCGAGCGCGCTGTCGTGCTGCCGCTGTGCCGGTGGTCTTCGTATCGCAGTGGCAGGTCAATACACGCCGCCGAGGCAAATGTCCGAATCCAGCTAGTTCCGCCCTTGCAACGGAGTAGCATGCTGGCTATGAAACTCGATCCGGATACCTGCTACAAGGCCGTGGCTTCGCACGACCGCCGCTTCGACGGGCGCTTCTTTGTGGGCGTGTCGTCCACCGGCGTCTACTGCCGGCCGATCTGCGCGGTGCGCACGCCCAAGCGCGAGAACTGCACCTTCTACGACAGCGCCGCCGCGGCCGAGAAGCAAGGCTTCCGGCCCTGCCTGCGCTGCCGGCCGGAGCTGGCGCCGGGACACGGGCTGGCCGACCTGTCGGGGCGCCTGGCCCAGGCCGCGGCCACGCTGATCGACGAGGGCTTCATGGTGGATGCCGGCGTGGCCGGGCTGGCCGCGCGCATCGGCATTACCGAGCGCCATCTGCGCCGGCTGTTCGATGCGCAGTTCGGCGTTTCGGTGCTGGAGTATGCGCAGACGCAGAGGTTGCTGCTGGCCAAGCGCTTGCTGACCGATACGGGGCTGACCGTGACCGACGTGGCGCACGCCGCCGGCTTTGGCAGTGTGCGGCGCTTCAACGACGTGCTCAAGACGCGCTATGGGCTGACGCCCATGGCCATGCGCAAGCGCGCTGCCGATAACGTGGCCGACGAGCTGGTGTTCGAGCTGGGCTACCGCCCGCCGATGGCGTGGGCCGCGTTCCTGCAATTCCTGGGCGTGCGCGCGGTGGATGGCATCGAGCAGCTTGGCGATGGCACCTATGCGCGCACGCTGGCGATCGAGAGCGGCGGCCGCACGCATCTGGGCTGGCTGCGGCTGGAGCACGTTGCACGCCGCCATGTGATCAAGGTGACGTTGTCCGGTTCACTGGCGCACGTGATTCCGCAAGCGCTGGGCCGCGTGCGGCGGTTGTGCGACCTGGGCTGCCGGCCCGATGTGGTCGATCAGCATCTGGGCCCGCTGGCTGCCGAAGCGCCCGGCATGCGCTTGCCGGGCGCGGTGGATGGCTTTGAGATCGCCGTGCGCGCGGTGGTGGGCCAGGTGATTTCGGTGAAGCACGCGCGCACGCTGTTGGCGCGGCTGGCCGAGTGCCACGGTCTGCCGCTGGCGCAGCCCACGCCGGCGCTGCGGGTGACGTTCCCCGGCGCGGCTGCGCTGGCTGGCGTGCCGCCCGAGGCTTTGCGTGAGATCGGCATTCCGCTGGGCAAGGGCCGGGCCATCCATGCCATCGCTGCCCGCGTGGCGGCGGGCGAGCTGAGGCTGGAGCCCAACGCCGCGCCGGAAGACACCGTGGCGCGCCTGCGTGAGGTTGAAGGCGTGGGCGACTGGACCGCGCAATATGTGGCCATGCGCGCGCTGGGCTGGCCGGATGCCTTCCCTGGAACCGACTATGTCTTGCGCAAGGTGCTCGGCATCGCTACCGTGCGAGGCATGAACCAGCACGTTGCGCAGTGGGCGCCGTGGCGCGCTTACGCCGCCATCCACTTGTGGCGGCGCTACGAGGACCACAAGTTGGACAAGTTGGACAAGCCGGACAAGTCGGTACGAGACGACAAGGCAAGGGACACAACAAGGAACGCACCATGATTGCATACCGCATCGTCGCCAGCCCGTTGGGCGAAGTGTTGCTGCGCGTCGACGGCGCGCGCTTGAGCGGGCTGTTCTTCTCGGGGCAGAAGTACTACCCGGCGGCGGCCACGCCGGACACCAACGTGCCCGCCGCCGCGAAGCCTGTCTTCGAGCAGGCCGCCGATGAGCTGGCCGACTACTTCGCCGAGCGCCTGCAGGTCTTCACCGTCCCCATGGTGCTGGGCGGCAGCCCGTTCCAGCACGCGGTCTGGCAGGCACTGTGCGAGATCCCGTTCGGCGAGACCACGTCATATGGCGAACTGGGCGCCGGGCTGGGCCTCGCCCCCACCCATGCGCGCGCGATCGGCGGGGCGGTGGGGCGCAATCCTTTGTCGGTGATCGTGCCTTGCCATCGCGTGCTGGGCGCCAGCGGCGACCTTACCGGCTATGCCGGTGGCACCGACCGCAAGCGCGCGCTGCTCCGGCTCGAAGGCACGGCCGCGGCTATGGCACTGCCTATACTGCGTCAGTCGGCGTTAGTATTTTAAGTCAGCGGCATCGCGCCGTTGCGCTTGACCACCCGCGCCAGGCCGTCACGGGAGGTGAGATCGATGGCACGTTTGTTCGTGGCGATTGAGGTGCCGCCAGCGCTGGCGGCGGCGTTGCTGGCTCGCGTGCCGCGCGTGGCGGGCATCCGGGCGGCGGCGCCGCACCAGGTCCATCTCACGCTGCATTTCCTCGGCGAGCAGGATGACGCCACGGCGGCATGTATCGAGCGGGCGCTTGACGGTGTCTGCGGCGCGGCCTTTGCGCTCACGGTGAAAGAGGCTGGCTATTTTCGGGGCCGGCGGGCGAGTGTGCTGTGGGCGGGCGTGGCGCCCAATGCGGCGCTGGACAGCCTGCATGGGGAGATGGCGCAGGCGCTTGCCGGATGCGGGAGCGCCCTGTTGGCGGACGCTGACGCACCGCCGCGTGCGCGCTTCCATCCCCACATCACGTTGGCGCGCTGCGGGCCTGCCGTGGCGGATACCGCGCTGCAGGCATGGCGCGACGCGCAGGCCATGCTGGTGTGCGAGCCGTTCCCTGTGGAGCGCTTCATCCTGTACCAAAGCCATCTGCGCGCGGGCGGCGCGCAGCATGCGTGCCGGCACGCGTATGGGCTGGATCCGGCGGCAGGCTGATGCCGCCGGCAACGGCCAGCGTCATGCCAGGTTGCCCAGGCCAAGCGCCACCCCCAGCGCCAGCAACACCGAACCAATCACCCGATCCAGCCAGCGCTGGCGCCGCAGCATGGCGGCGCGCAACGCGGGCGTGGAAAAGCAGCACGCAATCAGGCCGAACCAGGCCAGGTGCGCCAGCGACATGAACAGGCCATAGCTGAACTGCACTGCCAGCGGCGTGTGCGCATTCACCACCTGCGTATAGGTGCTGACCACGAACAAGGTGGTCTTGGGATTGAGCGCATTGGTGAGAAAGCCCATCTTGAGCGCGCCGAGCGCTGTCAGCGCAGGTGCGCCAGCATCCGTAGCATCCGCACCGAGCGGCGGCGCGTTCGGGTCCGGCGCGCGCTTGCGCAACGTCTGGATGCCGATCCAGATCAGGTAGGCGGCGCCGAGCAGCTTCACCACCGTCAACAGGTTGTGCGCGTGCTCCATCAACAACGCCACGCCAAACATCGTGTAGAAAACGTGCACCTGTACGCCAAGGGCGATGCCGAGCGCGCACAGCAGCCCGGCCCTGCGGCCATGCACGAAGCTGTTGCGCATCACCATGGCAAAGTCGGGGCCCGGGCTGATCACGGCTAGCACGGTGATGGTGGCGACGGCCAGCAGTTCAGTGAGAGAGTGCATATCGTGTGAGTATCCTTGACGGGATGGAGGCGGTGTCCCAAGCATTCTCTGCATTCTCTGTGTTGATAGGTAGGGCCACAACCGATTTATACTCGTGCAAATCGTTGAGAAAAACTGACACATCAAGGCAAGCATGCACTGGCTGGGCGGGATCCGTTTCTTCGAGGCCGCGGCGCGGCACCAGAGCTTCATGCGGGCTGCGGACGAACTGCACCTGACCCACGGCGCGGTCAGCCGCCAGATTCGCCAGCTGGAGGAGGCGCTTGGCGTGGCGCTGTTCGAGCGCCGCAACCGGGCCGTGTTCCTGACCGAGGCGGGGCACATCCTGCATGCCGCCGCCACGCAGTCGCTGGAAGTGCTGGGCGCGGCCGCGCAGCGCATCCGCGCGCATGCCCAGCCCAGGGCGCTGGTCTTGTCGTGCGAGCCCACCATCGCCATGCGCTGGCTGATTCCCCGCCTGCCGCGCTTTACCGCGGCGCATCCGGAGGTGACGCTGCACCTGATGGCCGCAGGCGGTCCGGTGGACTTCGCGCGCAGCGGCGTGGACCTGGCGCTGCGCCGCAACGATTTTCATGTGGGGCCGGAGCTGCATGCCCATGAAGTTGCCGAGGAATGGGTGGGCGTGGTCTGCCGCGTCGGGGCTAGCGTCGGGGCGTCGTCCCACCGGCTGCACACGCGCTCGCGTCCGGATGCCTGGCAGCGCTGGGCCAAGGCTGCCGGCGGTGCGCAGCGCTTTGGCGCCGATGCCTGGTACGAGCATTTCTACCTGACCATCCAGGCTGCCGCGGCCGGGCTTGGCTGCGCGATCGCGTCGCGCCTGATGGTGGCCGACGAGCTCGCCGACGGCCGCATCGCCGCGCCGCGGGGCTTCGTGCGCGACGGATCTTGCTATCAGTTGCTCTCGCCCGTGGCGTTCGAGCACGATGCGCGGCGTCGTGCGGTAAGGGACTGGCTATGCCAGGAGGCGCAAGCGTCGCTCGGCGCGGATCCAGCCCGGGTGGCCGCATCGCCACATCCAGCACGCGCGGCCAAGGGCGCGGTAAAACGAGGCGGGCGCGAAGACGGCAAATGAGGCGCAAACCCGCCCCGGTGGGCTACCCCACGGAAGTCTGGCTCAAGTTTTGCCACACTTCGCCGTTGTTCAAACAAGAGCTTGCGCAGCAGCAGGCGTCGCGCTTAACATGCGGCGCTAGCCGCTCGTCCCCGCTTGCATCCGGGTACGCAGGCAGCCCGAATTCCCCCGTCGCAAGCCAGTCTGGCGCGACGCAGGCCTCTCTCAGACGTTAGCGTGATTTTCATGAGTCTCCAAGATTCCCCGGAGCAATCCGAGCTTGACGCCGGCGCGTTGCCAGACGACCGCTATCGCCTTACCCATTCCTCGCAGATCGGCACCGTGCTGCGCGACCTGGCCTGGCAGAAGTGCATCCTGAACGTGCGCGCGCGTACCGCCCACGAGATGGTCACGTCTGTGCTGCATGTGGATCCGGCCAGCCGCACCTTTGTCTTCGACTGGTGCTCCACCGAGCCCGAGCGGCAGGCGCTGCTGGCCTCCAACGAGAATGCCTTCTCGGCATCGCTGCGCGGGGTGCCCGTGAACTTCATGATCGGCACGCCCGGGATCACCCAGTTCCAGGGTGGCCCGGCATTTTCCGCGCCGTTCCCGGAGAAGCTCTATCACTTCCAGCGCCGCCGTCATTTCCGCGCGCGCACGCTGGTCACCAAGGGCTATGTCTGCACCATCAAGATGAGCGACGGCACCGTGCTCAAGCTCGACATTGCAGATCTCTCGCTCTCGGGCGTCGGGTTGCGCTCCAAGACCGTGGACGCCACGCAGTTGCCGGTGGGCACCACCATCTCAGGCGTGCATCTGGATTTTGGTGCGCTGGGCAAGCTGGACCTCAGCCTGCAAGTGGTGGGCCACTGGCTGGCCGGGCGCGATGACAGCGCCATCCATCATTTCGGCTGTGCGTTCTCCAACCTCGACGGCCGCATGGAGAATTTCCTGCAGCGCCTGGTGTTTGCGCTGGAGCTTGCCAGCCGCGGCTAAGCGCATCTGGCTGTGGTTCATGTCGTTTCCGCTCAGCCCGTGCTGATGCGGATCCGGTTGCGGCCGGCCCGCTTGGCTTCGTAAAGCGCGCGGTCCGTGTGCGCCAGCCATTCGTGGTGGCCCGCCATGCCGGCATCGAAGGCGGCCACGCCAAGGCTGGCGGTGTGGCCGCGCAGCGCGGCAATGGCCGCGCCGGAAGCCGCGCCCGGCTGCAGCGAGCGCGAAAGCCGCTCGGCCATTTCCACCGCCTGCGTCAGGCTCGCGCCACTGAGCAGCACGCCAAACTCCTCGCCGCCGTATCGCCCCACCAGGCATTGCCGCGCTTCGCCTCGGCCCGCCGGGCCGTGCTGCGCGGCGTGCCGCACCACCAGCTTGGCGAAGGCCTTGAGCGCTTCGTCGCCGGCCAGGTGGCCGTGGGTGTCGTTGAGTTGCTTGAAATGGTCGATGTCGAGCAGCACCAGGCTGGCGGTGCCGCGCCGCCCGCTCTTGCAGGCCTGGAACTCCGCGGCCAGCATGGCCTCCCAATAGCCCCGGTTGAGCACGCCGGTAAGGCCGTCCAGGCGGCTGTTGGCCTCGATTTCCTTGCCGTGCGCAGCCAGGCGGCGGGAGATGCGGTAGGTGGTGCGCCCCAGCGCCAGCGGGTAGAGCACCAGCATCGGCAGGCTGGCGACGATGGTGGTGAGGCTGGCCTGCGGATGCCAGGCCGCGCCGAAGGCCACGATGCCCGCCAGCACCCCCGCCAGGTGCCACCCCAGGCCATGCAGCAGCAGGCGCGTGCCGCCCGCCGCCACGTTGTTCATGCTCATCATCGACAGGATCAGCACGCTCGGCAGCAGGTTGAATTTCATGCCCGCGGCCCAGATGCCGCCGAGCACGGCGTCGATCATCATGTTGCGGGTTTCCGCCAGGAACGGCACCTCGCTGCGTCTTGACCGCCAGGCTGCGACGTGCGGCCAGACAAAGCCGTGCAGGAAGACCAGCGCCAGCAGCCAGCGCGGCGCGCCCGCTTCCAGCATGGCCGCCGCCACTGCAAAGAACCCGATCGCCAGCCCGATGGCGCGCATCACGTAGACCCGCCGGACAAAACGCATGCCCTTGCCTGCCAGCGGGTTAAGGGTGCTTTGCGCCATGAATCTGCGATTCCTTGTCGATCTCGATTGCGGGCGGCTCAGGCGGCGATCAGCTTGCCGATCGCCACTGCCGCTTCGCGCATCGGCGGCAGCAGGCGCGAAATCATCTCCGCTTCCGATACCTGCGCCGCGCGCACGCTGACGCTGATACCCGCCATGACGCTGCCCGAGATGCCGCGCACCGGCACCGCGATGGCGCGCAGGCCGGGCTCCAGTTCTTCGTCGATCAGCACATAGTCCAGCTCGCGCGCATGCGCAAAGCTGGCCTCCAGCTCGGGCCGCGAGATCTTGGTCTGCAGTGTGCGCGGGCGCAGGTCGACGTGATCGAAGAAGTCTTCCAGCGCCGGCTCGGCCAGGTGGGCCAGCAGCATGCGGCCAATCGACGTGCAGTACGCCGGCAGCCGGCTGCCCATGCCGAGCGAATAAGTGAGCACCCGCTGCACTTCCGAGCGCACCAGATAAAGGATATCGGTGTCGTCCAGGATGGCCAGTGCCGAGGTCTGCTGGATGCGCGCGCTCAGCGCGTCGAGGATCGGCTGGGCCAGCGACACCAGCGACGTCGACGAGAAGTACGCATGGCCCAGGTGCAGCACGCGCGGGCGCAGCGCGAACTGGCCGCCTTGCTGGCTCACGTAGCCAAGCTGCTCCAGCGTGTACAGGCAGCGCCGTACCGATGCGCGCGAGAGCTGGGTGCGCTGCGCCACCTGGGAAATGGTGAGCGGGCGCTTACGCTCCGAGAAGGCTTCGAGCACGCTCAAGCCGCGCGCCAGCGACAGCATGAAATTCGGGTCGCCGGCAAAACTGTTGAGAAGGTCGGCCTGGGGGCGGGCGACGCGGACAGTGGCGGCCGTTGCCTGGCCAGGGCTGCTGGGAATGGGGGCGTCCATGTGGGCGAGTGCGCGCGGGTTGTTCGATAATCGCGCATCTTAAACCGGCTGGGCGCCTCGGGCCAGCGCTTTTGTTGCGGCCGATCCCCGTTTTGGTGCGGGGATAGGGCCGGCCGCGAAAAAAACGTCGCCGTCTCAAGGGCACGGCGACTGGAAGGGTGTGTCATCAAGACGGGGGTCCCGGCGACACGTCCAGCATAGGAGGTGGTGCTCAGACATTACATACAACTTCCGAGGGGATTCCTGTTTCGCCATCTCTGCGCAGTCGGGCGCGCGTGGTGCCTGGCGCCCCCCGCCGCGGCGAGGCGGGTAAAATCGCGCCCTTGATGCCGCCGCCGTCCCGGTCCGCCCCCGCCAAGCATGGCGTGGCGGCCAGGCCAGCGCCCGCAGCCCACCGCGCAGCCCCGAATTGAAGCCAGCCATGACCCATCAGCCCGAACTCTCCCCCGAAGCCGACGACCCGGACGCCGCCGGGGACAACGCAGAAAAGATCCAGGAGCCGCGCCTGTGGCGTGCCGACGGCTGGACCGCCCGCGTGATCAAGAACGAGGACGACGACGGCTGGGCCGTTGCCATGATCAAGGACGGCGAGCCCGAGCCCGCGCTGGTTGGCCCCTGGACCATGGGCCGCGACAAGAAGAACCCCAAGCCGCTGGACACCAACGCCTTCTCGACTCTGGTCAAGACCGCCTCCGAAGTGCTGCGCCGGCACGAGCAGCAACTGCACGCCATGCTGCACAAGAGCGTGATCGTCGACACGGATACGGCGCGCATCAGCGTGACGCTCGACATCGTGCCCGACGAAGACAACCCCTTCGCGGTGCTGCGCGCCACCGACGAGCTCGGCGACGAACTGGCCCAGGTGCGCGTGTCGCCGGGCTTCAAGCTGAGCAAGGCCAGCGCCGCGGACTGGATCGAGAACGAGTATCGCAAGCCGCGCTGAGCGGCCAGGAAGCGTACCCGGACTGCGCCATGGCCGACGCCCTGCGGAGCTAGTACGACGCCAAGCCTGCCGGCCGCCTCAGGCCAGCAGCACCAGTGCGATGGCGATCGCCGCCGGCAAGCCCTGTACCCACAGGATCTTGCGGCTGGCCGTGCAGGCGCCGAAGATGCCGGCCACCAGCACGCAGCACAGGAAGAACAACTGCACCGGCACCGCGGCGGTGGCCAGGCCCCACAGCAGGCCGGCCGCGAGAAAGCCGTTGTACAGTCCCTGGTTGGCCGCCAGCGCCTTGGTGGCGACGGCGAACTCGTGCGTCAGCCCGAAGGCCCGCATGCCCCTGGGCTTATCCCACAGGAACATCTCCAGCACCATGATGTAGACATGTTCCAGCGCTACCAGCGCCACAGCGGCAAGGGACAACCATTTCATGGCAGGGATCTCGGAAAGCGTAATGACGGGAAGGGGTTTGGGCGGTCTGGTGTTTTAGCACAACCGCGCATCAGCGCATCAGTGTTGTGGCGCAGGGGCGAGCCGCGCGATCAGTGCGCCGTGGCGCGGGTGCGATGCCAGCAGGCTGTCGGCATCGGCCAGCTCGAACTCGCTGAACTCAAAGCCCGGCGCCACGGTGCAGCCCACCAGCGAGAAGCCATCCGGATCGCTGCGCTCGGCGGCGAACCAGCAGCCAGCCCCGACCACCGCCTGGAACACCGCGTCGTCATCGGCGAGCGCGTTGCCCAGCCGGTGCGTGGTGAGGCTGCCGTCTTGCTCCAGCACATGCACGTTGAGCGGGCAGCCCGCGTAGAAGTGCCACACCTCGTCGGAGCGGATGCGGTGCCAGGCGGAGTAAGCGCTGTCGCACAGCAGGTAGTAGATCGCGGTGGAGGCGGCATGCGTGGCGGGATTGCCTGCCCCTTCACGCGACACACGCACGTCGTCGCGATGGGTCTCGCGGTAGTAGCCGCCTTCCGGATGCGGCTGCAGGCCGAAGCGCTGGATCAGCTGGTCTTTGTCCTTGTCTTGGTGTTGCGAGTCAGGTTGGGCAGGCATGCGCGGCGCTCCGGGATCGGTAGCCGCCATCATGCCCGCTTGCCGGGGGGGCAAGCAACCAGCAACCACGCAAAAACGACGCCGCAGGCTCAGCGCATCGCGCGATCCGCCTGCGGGCCGATCCACGCGCGCACGGCGCGCACCGCGGCGTCGTCGCGCCGGTGTGCCGGGTAGACCAGGTAATAGCCGTCGCCCTCGATGGCCGGGCCGCAGGGCTGCACCAGCGCGCCGCTGCGCAATTCTTCCGCCACCAGTGTCAAGCTCAGCAAGGCTACGCCCTGGCCGCCAAGCGCCGCGAGGATGGCGTGGGTCTCGTCGGAAAAAACGGGGCCGCTGGCCGCATCCAGCCGGTCCAGCCCGGCTTCCTGCTGCCACAGGGCCCAGGTTACGGGGCGGCGGGCGTGGCTGCGCCATTGGTGGTGCAGCAAGGTCTGGCGGCGCAGCCCTGCGGCGCTCTTCACGCCTAGCAGCGGGCTGCAGACCGGGGCAAAGCGCTCACGCCATAGCAGCTCGGCGTCCAGCCCGCGCCATTTGCCACTGCCGTAGCGGATGGCGGCGTCGGCGTGGCCCGCATGCAGGTCCACGGCATCCAGCGAGGCATGCACATGGAGGTCGAACTCCGGTGCCACGGCCCGCAGCCTCGGTGCGCGCGGCAGCAGCCAGCGTGCGGCGAAGGCCGGCGTGGCCGACACCGTGAGCGTCTTGCGCGATGGCGGCGCGCGCAGCCTGGCCACGGCCCGCTCCAGCGCATCAAAGCCCTCCCGCGTGCCCGGGTACAGCGCGGCGCCATGCGCGCTCAGCACCAGCCGGCGCGGCAGGCGCTCGAACAGTGTCACGCCAAGCACCTGCTCCAGCAGCCGCAGCTGATGGCTCACCGCCGTCGGCGTGACCGACAGCTCTTGTGCGGCGTGCTTGACGCTCAGGTGCCGCGCGGTGGCTTCGAACGCGCGCAGCGCGGCGAGCGGCGGCAGGCGGCGGGGTGTGGTTTCAGATGAGAAATCTTCAGCCATGAGGCGGAGAAAGGATCGGTTGTGAGCAGACTTTGGCGAGTCTACATTGCCATCATCCTCAACCGCATGTGCTGACCCATGAGAACGGCTCAGGCATGACCAACCGCAATGAGAACAACATGGCTCACCTCCTGCATATCGACGCCAGCGCCCGCCCGGGATGCTCCGGCACCGACGCCCACGGCTCGCACACGCGCCGTCTCTCGCACCGCTTCGTCAGCCTCTGGCAAGCGGCGCGTCCCGCGGACACGCTGACTTACCGCGATGTGGGCCAGCAACCGCCCGCGCCCGTCAACGCTGACTGGATCCGCAGCGCCTTCACGCCGAGCGCGCGGCGCGAGCGTTGGATGGATGCGGTGCTGGCCGAAAGCGATCGCCTGGTTGCGGAAATCGAGCACGCCGACGTGCTGGTGATCGGCGTGCCGATGTACAACTTTGGCGTGCCTGCGCAGCTCAAGGCGTATATCGACAATATCGTGCGCGTGGGCAAGACCTTCGGCTTTGATCGGGAACGCGCGGGCGAGCCTTACTGGCCGATGCTGGCGGGACGCGGCAAGCAACTGGTGCTGCTGACCGCGCGCGGCGACTACGGCTACGGCGGCCGCCTGGCTCGGCTCGACCATGTCACCCCGGCGCTGCGCGCGGCGTTCGGCTACATCGGTATCGATGACGCGTTGGAGGTCGCCATCGAGTATGACGAGTTCGGTGGCGAGCGGCTGGCTACCTCGATTGCGCAGGCCGAGGTGCAGGTGGATGCCGCAGTTGCCACGGCGATGCGGCGAATGACCTGCGAGGCCGCAGCCATGCAGCCCTGAGCCCAGTGTGGTCTTTGCGCGCGGCTCGCACGCATCCAGTGTCCTTGTGCATCCACAGCGCGCTTCGCCGCGTATCTGGTTTAACCGCGCGATTCACGTGTGGCCGGACCAGCGCAAGGCGCTGCTCCCCCTGCAAGCCAGCCGCGATCCGCCGATCGCCCAGAAGGAGATTGCCATGACCCGCCATTTCTTCAAGTCGTTGATGACTTCGGCCGCACTTGCCGGCATTGCCGCCACGGCGGTTCCGGCGCAAGCCGCTGGCCCCAAGGACAGTGCCGTGTCCGGGGACCGCTACGGCTACGTCTTCCATGCGTCGCGTTTCGATGTCTATAGCGATGGCGCTCGCCTGGACCCGGCGTCCGCGCCGGCGATGGGCGCGGACGCCAGCCGCCTGCGCAAGCCGGATCCGTTCTCGGACGGGGCGCAAAAGCTGGCTGGCATGGATCGCGGCGGTGTTTCAGCGGACCCGGCGCGCACGGTCGATCCGTTCCAGGACGGCGCGCAGAAGCTGGCCGGCATGGACCGCAGCGGCCCTTCCGCGGATCCGGCGCGTAAGTTCGACACCTATCAGGACGGCGCGCATGCCTGACTATCGGGGCGATAGCCTGAGTGATAGCCGGGGTGATAGCCAGGGTGGTAGCCGAAGCGCTGGCCTGCAGCCTCGCAGGCGCCTCGTTCAGGGTTTTTGAAGTTCGCATGCAAGTCAATGCACTGCACCGCACCGCCTTGGTGGCACACTACTGCCTATGCCCGTCGGCGCGAGCATCCTCGCTCGCGCCGATTACCTTGAAGGGGCGAGAACGGCCATAGTGCGGAGACCGGTGTGGGTGAATTGCAGTCCTTGCTGGAGAGCCACGGCGTGATGCTGGTGTTTCTCAATGTGCTGGCCGAGCAGGCCGGGCTGCCGGTGCCGGCCGTTCCCATGCTGTTCGTTGCCGGCGCGCTCGGCATGCGCGAGAGCGGCCCCGCGCTGGGCGCCGTGCTGGCGGCCGTTATCCTGGCCTGCCTGATTGCCGACACGGCCTGGTACTTCGCCGGCAAGCGGCTCGGGCAGCCCATGCTGCGCACCATCTGCCGCGTTTCCATCTCGCCCGACAGCTGCATCCGCCAGACCCAGTCGCTGTACCTGCGCGTGGGCCCGCGCTCGCTGGTCTTCGCCAAGCTGCTGCCAGGCGCGGGCGCATTGTCCACCGCCATGGCCGGCATGACCTCCACGCCATTCGCGGTGTTCCTGTTCTACGACGCCATCGGGGCGCTGGTGTGGGCCGGCGGCGCGCTGCTGGTTGGCGTGGTGTTCACCGATTTTGTCGAAGTCATCCTGAACGCCTTCAGCACTTATGGCCCGGTGGCCGTCATGGTGGTGTTGGGCGCCTTCGCCGCTTTCGTCGCGTGGAAGTTCTGGCGGCGCGTGCGCCTGTTGCGCCGCACCCGGCGTGTGCCCCGCATGTCGGTGGGGGAGCTGGAAGCGCGCCGGCTAGGCGATCGTTTCCCGCTGGTGCTCGACGTGCGCAGCGACGCGGTGGAGCGGATCCCCGGCGCGATGATCATCGACCTGAATGCGCCGCTGGAATTACTCTCCGAGCATCCGACCAGCATCGACATCGTGGTTTACTGCGCCTGCCCGCATGAGGTGTCGGCAGCGGTGCTGGCGGAACGCCTGAAGGCGGCCGGCTACGCCAATACCTGGGCGCTGGCCGGCGGCTTCGACGAATGGAAGCGCCTGCATGGCGAGGCATCGCAGGCCGCTGCCGCCGAGGACGATGCCGCAGCGGCGCTTGCGCCACACACGGGTGGTCCCGGTGCGCTGCGCTAGCGCCGCACGGGGTCAGCAGCCGACCCAGTAGGCGTAGCCCACCAGCCGGTCGCCGAGGAAATACAGGCGGTATTGGTCGCCGTCGCCGTCCAGCGTGTAGAGCGTGGTGTAGGCGAGCTGTTCGAGCGGGTCGCCCTCGTCGCGGTCGGACGGGCTGCGTACCTTGCCTGGCGCCTCCGCCATCTTCCAGCGCGGGTTCTTGCGCATGGCCGTGTTGAGCTGCGCCAGCGTGGAGGCGGCGGTAATGTCCTGGCTTTCCAGCTTGAGCGTCAGCCCGGCCGGGATGCCGTGCAGCGCGCGGATCACGGCGTCGCCGCTGCGGCCCACTTCGATCAGCGCATCGGGGTAGTGGTAGTGCATCAGGTGCTCTTCGTCGAGCGCCGTGCCGCATTCATCCTGGTTGGGCGTGATGTCCGGCGGCTTGCCCCACGCCGCCTGCACGTCCGCCATGCTGGTCAGCCCGCGCAGCGCGACCAGCGGGCGGGCCAGCGGCGCGGGCGCAAAGCTGGGCCCGTCGTCCGGCTGGGCAGCATCGTCGGCGCGCGTTGCCTGCGCATCCGATGCGGCAGCGGCGGATGAGGATGCGGCGGAGGTGGCCGGAGCCGGTTCATTGCGTTCGCAGCCAGGCAGCGCGGCTAGCGCGGCGCAGGCGGCGAGGGCGGACAGGCAGCGGGACAGCGCGGGGCTGTCGGTGTCGTTCAGGCGGAGCATGTTGCAAGAATAGCCGCTAAGGCGGCGACTACGTCAGGAGCGCAACCATACACTGAAGCGCGCCCGCTGAGAATGCCCGCGTGTGGCTTGCCGCACGTCCGGGCCCCGCCGCGCCTGGTTTCAGTGCGCCGCGCCGGCGCGCTGGAAACCTGTCATGTCGGGATAGATCGCGCGGATCTTGCCCCATTCCACCACGTTGAAGAACTGGCACTTGCCGGCGCCGAAGCGCTTGGCCACTTCCACGCAGAAGCGCACCGCTTCGGCAATGTCGATCTCGTGGTTGGCGCTGGTGGCGCTGCCCGAGACCACCGACTGCGCCGTCAGCGCCACGCCTACCACCGGGGCGGGGGTGGCCACATGCGGCTGCATGATGCTGTTGAAGTGGTACAGGCCGTTGTGATAGGGCGTGATGTCCTGCTGCGAGATCGGGAAGGTCACTGCCGGGCAACCGGTGGTGGATTCCATCGCCGCCACCAGGTCCGGGCTCACGCGCAGGATATAGCCCTGCATGGCGGTGGGCGAGATCGCAAAGCCGCGGTGCTTGATGATGCTGTTGCCCTTGGAGGCATCGAGCGACAGGATCGCATCCATCTCGGGCAGCACCTGGTACGCGTTCATGGTGTCCGACGACACCGGCATGCCCATGAACGGCACCGGATCGTGCGGCTGCATCGACACGTTGGTGGACAAGTGCGTGGTCACGATGACGTCGCCGGCCAGGTGGTCGCCCTTGTGCTTCATCTGCGCCAGCTTGAGCGCCACGGCCAGGCTGCCGATCGGGCCGTCCGCATCGGACACCAGGCCTACCAGCTCCGGGCGCGCGCCGATGGCGCCGTTGCGGCCGATGACGCCCAGCGTGGGCGCTTTGCCGCCGCTGCGCTTGCCTTGGGTGCCGGGGATGACGATGGTGATGAAGTCGGTGGTGTTTGCAGCGGGTTCCGGCGGGGCGTTATTGATGGTGACGACGTCTACCGTTACGCCGGCGGCGGTGTAGGCGTCGAACAGTTCGCGGACAACTGCGCCGTTGGCGTTGGGGCTGTCCAGGGCTTCGTGGATGACCAGGGTTTGTTGCAGGGGCATGGGGGTCTCCTTGGATGGGGTGAGGTCAACTTCAAAGGCTTAGAGTCAAAGGCAGTTTCACCACCCCTGCGGGGCGGCGACCTACTTTCTTGTCTTGCCAAGAAAGTAGGCAAAGAAGGCGCGCCGGATGGGGCGACTACCCCCTCGGGCTTCGACGAAAAGAGCGGCCGGGACCCAAACTCGCATCGCCTTAAGGCGACACTCAGACATGGGTCCCTCTTTTCCGCTCTTTTCGCCGAAGCCCGAGGCGCCCCATACGGCCTTGGTGAACCTTGACGGCTCGCTTCGCATTGCGCTGGGGTGTTTCCCGCCCCTTCGGGCGGGAAACACGGCTACCACAGTTGGTTGATCTTGCCGCTGGTTGGCTCCCCTCTCCCGCTTGCGGCAGAGGGGATGGGGGAGAGGGCGGGCGACAGATATGCCCCTGTCATGCCAATCCGCATTGGCCTGCCGTATCTTCAAAACAAATGGCGCATGCCCAGCATCACCGTCGTCTGGTTGTTGCGGCCGTCCAGCTTCTTCCCGCTGTCGCCGGTCCAGTTGGTCGTTGCGTTGCCGAACAGGCCGGACCAGTCGCCATGTACCCAGTCGTACGCCAGCGCCAGGTAGATGTCGGTGCGCTTGCTAAAGGCGTAGTCCGCCACGCCGTAGGCCGTGGTGCGGTTGCCGCTGAAGGCGTCGGCGCGGGTGCGGTCGTGCATCACGCTTGCGGTCAGCGTGACGGCGGGGGTGACCGTGTAGTTGGCACCCACGGTGAAGAAGTCGTCGCGCCGGCTGCTGCCGAACACCGAGTTGAACGCGGCGCGGTTAGTGGCCGTGGCGGCGGTCGACATGCTGGTGATGGTGGCGGTATCGGTGCCGCCCTTGGACGAGTCGAAGCCAGCGTCGCGGTCGCTGTAGATATAGTTGGCGAACAGGCTCGCGCGGCCCACCGAGGCCTTCAGCCCGGCCAGGTAGATGCGCGCGGCGCGGCTCATGCTGTCGCGGGTCTGCTGGAAGTCGCCCACGGCCACGAGCGGGCCCGAGGCGTACTTCACGCCCAGCGAGACCGACGACATCGCGGCGCCTTTGCCGGCGGTCTCGCCCAGCGCGTACTCGGCAATTAGCGCCACCGGGCCGTAGTTGCCGGTGTAGCTGATCGCATTGTCATAGCGCTGGCCGGTCAGGAAGACCATCCACGCATTGGACGGCGCGGCGCCCACGCCGAGCGGGTCCACGTAGTACAGCATGGTGTTGGCCGTGGTGTATTGCCGGCCCAGCGCCACCTCGCCGTAGCGCTTGCTGCCGATCCTCACATAGGCCTGGCGCCCGAACAGCTGGCCCTGCTGGTCGAGCTTGCCGGTGTCCGCCAGCAGGCCGTTTTCGAGCACGAAGCCCGCCGACAGATCGCCACCCAGGTCTTCGCTGCCCTTCAGGCCGAAGCGGCTGCCGGACAGAAAGCCCTCGCCACCCTGTTGCAGGCCAGCCAGCGCGCTGCCGTTGGGGTCCGAATGGGTCTGGTAGGTGAGCGCGGTGTCGATCACGCCGTACAGCGTGACGCCGCTCTGCGCCATTGCGGCGGCGGGCAGGCTCAATGCGAGTGCGCCAAGCCAGTGCTTGTTAGTCATGGTGTTTCCTCCTCCAAGGGCAATAGGGGGCCCGCGCAGGGGTCTTTCGCCCTGCGTCGGGGTGTGGCGTGGGTGGTTCAGCGCCGGGAGGCGCCGGAAATCAGGCCCGGAAGTCTTGCCAGCCGTCCATGCCGGCCGGCCCGGTGATACGCGACAGGGGGAAGGTCTCGCCCTCGCGCAGCGTCTGTACCTGTCCCTCGGCCGTGAAGTGCAGCGCGTGGCGTTCGCCCAGCACGGTGCCGTTGCTGCCGTCGGAGAGCAGCGCGGAGCCTTCCGGCAGCGCGAAGACCTGCTCCGGCGCATTGATGTGCAGGAACTCCGCCAGGCGCTCCTCGCGGCTTTCGCCGTTATGGCCGGCGGGCTTGCCGCTGATGAAGTGCGGGTTGATCTGGAACGGCACCAGGCGCAGCGCGCGCAGCGAGGGCGGCTGCACGATGGGCATGTCGTTGGTGGTGCGGATGGTCGGGCAGGCTACGTTGCTGCCGGCGCTCCAGCCCACGTACGGCGTGCCGGCCTGCACCTTGGCGCGGATCGCGTCGACGAGATCGGCGTCGTACAGGCGCTTGAGCAGCGCGAACGTGTTGCCGCCGCCAACCGCGATGGCTTCGGCCTCGTCCGCCGCGCGGCGCGGGTCGGCACTGTGGTGGATGGACGCCAGCGCGTAGCCCAGGCGCTCGAACACCGGCTTGACCATGCCTTCATAGGTATCGAAGCTGAAGGTCACGCCGGCGTAGGGGATGAACAGGACCTTGCGCGGCTCGTGCTTGAGCAGGGCATGGATCTGCGCGTCAGCGTGTTCGAGGTAGCCGAGGTTGTCCTTGCGGGAGCTGCTCATCAGCAAGATGCGTTGGTTCATGTCGGGTTCCGGTTGTTCAGTCGTGATGTCAGGTTCAGGCCACGGCGGCGGCGATCAGCTCGGCCACGCGGTCGATTTCCTCATGGGTATTGAAGTAATGCAACGAAATGCGCGCCATGGTGGACACGCCGTAGCGCGCCAGGATGGCATCGGCCATGAAGTTGCCGGCTTCGATGATGCACTGCTGCTGCTCCAGCGCGGCTACGATCCTCGCCGGGTCCACGCCGCACACATTGAAGGGCACGATGCCGATGCGGTCGGCGGCATTGGATGGGCCGTAGAGTTCGAAGCCAGCGACGGCCGAGAGCTTCTCCACGGCGTAGGCGGTGAGATCCCGCACGCGCGCTTCGATGGCGTCGATGCCGATGTGCTCGGCATAGCCGATGGCGGTGCCCAGGCCGAGGATGGCCGGCACGATCGGGCAGCCGGCTTCAAACCGGCGTGCGCCCGGCACCAGCGACAGCGCGCCGGTGGCGCGGTCATAGCTGCCGTTCCACCAGCCCACCAGCGCGGGCTCGATGGTCTCGATCAACGCGCGGCGCACATAAAGAAACCCCGATCCTTCGGTGGCGCGCAGCGCCTTGCGCCCGCAACCGGCCAGGAAATCGCAATCCAGCGCCTGCACGTCGGAGCGCAGCATGCCCACGCTTTGCGCGGCATTGACCAGCGACAGCACGCCATGCGCGCGCGCCACCGCGCAAATGGCGGCGGCGGGCTGCACCGCGCCGGTGGAGTTGGGCAGGTGCGAGAACGTCAGCAGGCGCGTGCGCGGGGTGACGGCGGTGGTGAAGCGCTCGGGGCTCAGCAGACCTTGTGCATCGGCTGCCACCATCTTCACCACGATGCCGTGGGTTTGCTCCAGGCGCTTCCACGGCAGCAGGTTGCTGAGCATTTCCGTGTCGGCCACCAGCACTTCGTCGCCCGCTTGCCAGGCGATGCCGCGCGCCACGATGGAGATGCTCTCGGTGGCATTCTTGGTGAAGGCGATCTCGTCGGCGGCCGCACCCAGCAGGCCGGCGAGTTGTGCGCGCACGGCTTCCACGCGGGCATAGGTGGCTTTGCGGAAGGCCGGCAGGTAGATGCCAACGTGGCCGGTATCCAGCAGATACGCGCGCACGGCGTCGAGCACGTCGTCTGGCGGCAGCGAGGCCGCCGCGGTATCGAGATAGATGGTGGAGGCCGTCAGCGGGGTGTCGGCGCGGATTGCTTGGATATCCATGGAACGTCTCGGGGTGATGCAGGAAAGAAGGTGCTTCGGCAAGGCTTACTTGCGCAGCTTGGTGACCGAGCCGAAGAAGCTGAACAGCGCGTCGCCCGCGATCACGCCGCCGGCGAAGGCGCTCATCTCCGCAATATCGCGCTCGCCACGCAGGCGCAGCAGCACGAAGCGGATCAGCAGCCCTGCGATGACCGCCCAGCCGGCCAGCGGCGAGGCGATCAGCATGCCGGTGGACAGCAGGATGCCAAGCTGGCGCTTGGAGCCGCCCAGCCACTGCAAAAGCGCGCCCGGAATGGCCCAGATCACCAGGTTGCGCGCAATCTCGGCGGACGAGCCGGCCTTGATCGACGCGGCATAGACGCGGTCCACCGGCGGCAGCAGGCCCTGCGAGAAGAAGGTGCCGTGGAACACCAGCACCACCACGGCCGCCACGGCAAAGCCGATCATCGCGGCGAAGAACTGTTGCTTGCGCCCGGCCAGTTCCGCCTCCATGTCGCGGCCTTCGCCACGCAGCAGGTAGCCGGTCTTGAGGTCGTAGCCCATGTCGGCAAAGGCCGGGCCGGTGGCGGCGGAGAAGCCCACCAGCACTGCCAGCGCCGTCGGCGGGAAACCGATCAGGATGCCGATGGTCAGGGTGATCAGCGCCACCGCGAAGGCCGGGAACCAGCCCGAGTGCATGGCCGCGATGCCCACGATGAGCTCGTGCACATAGGCGGCAAACGCGGCGTAGAGCACGAATGCCACCAGCATGCCCGGCGACATGTCGGAGACATGGCCGGCCAGCACCGAGATCAGCAGTGCGATGGCCAGGTAGACCAGGAAGCCGCCCGAGAGAATGCGGCTGGCGCGCGCGGCCGGGACTTCGATGGTGCGGGCGTCGGCGGCCGGGGCGTTGCGCGACTTGTGGATCTCGCGTGCCACCTGGAATAGCGCCACCAGCCCGGCGCCGATCATCAGGCCGTGCGGAATGTAGGCCTTGGCAATGTCGATGCCGAGGAGCGGCACCGAATAGCCGCGCGTCAGCAGCCCCAGGCCAAACATGGTCAGCGCGGCCAGGTTGCCGAGGAACGCAGCGCCAAAGGCCGACATCGGGATGCCCAGCCAGGCCCCGCCCACGCCCACCGCGATGCCCAGGCCGAGAAAGGCCGCCTTGCGCCCGCCGCGGTCGCCCGCCCAGATCGCTTCAGCGGTGGCGATGCCGGCCGGCCAGGTGCCGGTCGCCGGGAAGATCTTGCTGCCGAACAGGAAGTACAGCATGGCGCCGTCGACAAACATGGCGATCACCGCGCCGATCAGCATCGGCGTGGCCAGCTCCGGCATGCCCATGGCGTAGGGCACGCCGAGCGGAATCATCAGGGAATTGGCCGCGCCGAAGGTGGCCGAGGAAATCGCCGTCTGCACCAGGTTCTGGCGCTCCAGCACGCGAAAGCGCCGCGTGATCTCCAGCGGGATGCGCGAGAACACGATGGCGATCAGCGCGCCGATGATCGACGTATTGGCCGAGATGCCGAGCGACACGATCAGCTGCATGCCGATCATCGCGCCGAAGACCGACAGCCCCACCGAGACCAGCAGCAGGAAGGGTTCGGTGATGCGCGCGCGCGTGGCGGGCTTGGCCGCCAGGGGTGGGTTCATTGCTGCCGGGGCTTCCATGGTTCTACCTTTCATCATCTGTCCTGCCAGTGTTCTCCGCACGTTTTTTTTAGCGGATGAAGCCGGCAACCTCCTCGATTGGCCCCTTGGCCCGGCGCATCGCGTCCAGCAGGCGGGGAACGGCCTGTATGTCCAGTCTTTGCAGCGGCCCGGCGATGCCCAGCGAGCCCACCACCGCGCGAGCGTCGCGCGACCACAGCGGCACCGCCAGCCCGGCCACCGCGGCGGCGGCTTCTTCACGGGTATGCGCCCAGCCGTCGGCGCGGATGCGGGTGAGCTGCGCCTCCAGCGCGTCCACCGCCGTTTCCCGCCAGCCGAGCGCGCGGTACACCTGCAGGCGCAAGGCCTCGTCCTGGAAGGCCAGGATGGCCTTGGCATGCGCGCCGGCAAACAGTGGGAAGCGCTGGCCCACTTCGATGGAAAAGCGCAGCTGGTGCGGGCTCTGCGCAATGTCCGTGCACAGGCCCTCAAAGCCCTCGCGCCAGGACAGAAAGACGGTCTCGCCGCTCTGCGTGGCCAGCGCTTCCAGCGCGGGCTGCACGACTTCGCTGGGTGAGAAGGCCTTGCGCGTGGCCTGCCCCAGTTCCAGCCAGCGCAGGCCCAGGCCATAGCAGCCGGCTGCGTCCTGCACCAGGAAGCCGTTGGCGGCGAAGGTCGCGAGCACGCGATGCACCACCGCATGGTGAATGCCGGCGTGCTGGGCGAGTTCGCGCACGCCCCAGCTCGGCTGGCGCACGCTGAAATGCGTCAGCAGGCCGAGGGCGCCGTTGAGGGTCTTGAGCATCCGATCTTTGCGTCTTGTGGCTCGTGGCTTGTGTCTCTATATAAGAGACGGTGTCTCTGTATTTGTAAAATGCTAGGCCTGGCCGTGGCATCGAACAATCAGGGTAAACACCGAACGCCGCCGCGCAACGGCGCACGCATGCGTGCTTCGCCACACCTTGACGCCGCCTATACTTGGGCGGGAATGTGCAAAGGAAGGGGCCCCGCATGCCAGTCCACGAGCAGCCTTCGGATGACGAACTGGCCCGCATTGCGCGCCGGCGCCGGCAGCTCGGCATTGCCCGGCGCGTGCGCGATGGCGACAGCAACTGGGCGCTGGCACTCTCGGGCGGCGGGATCCGCAGCGCGACGTTTTGCCTGGGCGTGATGCAGGCACTGGCCAAGGCGCCTGCACCACCGGTGGCCGGTCCCGCGCTGCATGCAGTTGCCAAGGAGGCGCCGTCGGATGCCATCCAGGAAGGCGACGGACCGGATGCCATCAACCCTGCCCCCGCGCCAGCCACCACCTCCTTGCTTGGCCAGTTCGATTACCTGTCCACCGTCAGCGGCGGCGGCTACATCGGTGCTTTCTTCTGCAGCCTGTTTGTGCCGGGCCGGTTGAAGCCGGGCACCACGCCGCCGGAGGCTGCGGCACTCGCCTACCGCACGCTGCAGCATGAGCCGCCGGAGCGCATCCGCTCGTCGGCGTCCTACGCCCCCGATCCGGGGCGCGCCGCGATGGCGTGGCTGCGCGAGAACGGCCGTTACCTGACGCCGACCGGCGCCGGCGATTCGCTCTACGCGGCCTCGCTGGTGGTGCGCAACTGGTTCGCCATGCAGTACGTGATCGGCAGCGCGCTGCTGTTGCTGCTGGCGGTGCTGGCGTTGCTGCGCCATCTCGCCATCGGCACCTGGCTCGACCTGGGCCGCCACGAGCTGGACCTGCTGCACGACGCCCGCCAGGTGTTCAATGAGGGCGGCCTTGCGATCTGGTGGAGCGAGTTGCTGTGGCTGCCGCTGGCGGCGCTGCTGCTGTTTGCCGTGCCGCCAGGCGTGGCGTACTGGCTGGTCTATCCGCGCGGCGGCGATGGCAAGGCGGCCTTGCGCTTTGACAGCCTCGCCACGCGCCTGGCCGCGCTGGCCGGCGTGGCGATGCTGGTCATGGCCGCGGTCCTGCACCACCTCGGTCCGGGGCTGGTGCTGTCGTGCCTGTTGCTGGCGATGGCGGTGCTGACACTGTCAGGCGTGGCTTGCTGCTTTGTGTTGTGCCGGATGCCGCCGGCTACCGTGCAGGACTACCGGGTGCGGGCCACGCGCCTGCTGAGCCAGGCCATCGGCGTTGCGCTGTGGCTCGCGGCGCTGGGCGTGGCGGACACCGTGGCGCGCACCTTCTATCTCTACACGCAGGCCTCCCATCAGCCCTGGCGCACGCTCGGGCTGGCGGCGACGCTGGGTGGGCTGGTCTGGCTGATCCGCTATGTCGCCGCGCTGGTCGACGGCAAGGGCGGTAATGCCGGCAATGGAATTGGCAATGGCACTGGCAAGGGCCGCACGTGGCGCGCGCGTCTGCCGGTGTCGCTGCTGGCGGGCATTGCTGCCGCCGTGGTGGCGCTGCTGGTCTTCGTGCTGTGGTCGTGGCTGGTGCTGTGGGTGCGCTGGAATGGCGGCGAGCCGCTCGACTGGTTCACCTTCGGCAACGCCTACACCACGCCGGTGCTGTGCACGCTGATCGTGCTGGCGCTCGGGCTGACCATGATCGCCGGGCGTTTCGCCGGCTTCCTGAACCTGTCGACGCTGCAGCCGTTTTACTCGGCCCGCCTGACCCGCGCCTACCTTGGCGCCTCCAACGGCAAGCGCTTCATGCCCGGCAGCGGCGCGGCGCCCGCGCAGCAGCACGGCAGCCAGCGCGCCAGGCTGAGCGTGGCAGAGCCAGCGGACGGTGACGCGCTCAGCCTGAACACCTATTACGATCCCGTCATGCTGGCGCCGCTGCACCTGATCAATGTCACGCTCAACCTCACCGTGGATCCCGCCGAGCAGCTGGTGCAGCGCGACCGCAAGGGCAAGCCGCTATGCGTGGCGCCAGGCCCCTTCGTGCTGCCGGCAACGGCCTCGCGCACCATGCCCGACGATTCCTTCGTGTGCTTCACCGTGGACGGGCAGCGCTATTTCCCGGAAACGCACAAGGCGGGCGGCAGCGAGCTCTCGCAATCGCGCACGCTGGGCGACTGGATCGCGACCTCGGGCGCGGTGGTCTCGACCGGGCTGGGCCGCTCCACCACGCTGGGCACATCGCTGCTGCTAGGGTTGGCCAACCTGCGCCTGGGCACCTGGTGGCCGTCGTACCCGCTGGATGCCGGCAGCGCGCCGCGCGCCGGCGGCGCAGACCGCAACCGCGTGCAGGCGGACCTGCCAGGGTCGCCCTGGCTGGGCGGGTTTATCACACTGTTGCGCACGCAGTACTACCTGGCCTGCGAACTGAGCGCGCGCTTTCACGGCACGCGGCGCGGCTGGCAATACCTGTCGGATGGCGGGCATTTCGAGAACACCGCCGTGTATGAGCTGCTGCGGCCCGAGCGCGGGGTGGGGCTGGTCGTGCTGTGCGATTGCGGAGCGGACCCGGACTACCAGTTCGGCGACCTGGCCAACCTGATCCGGCTGGCCCGTATCGACATGGGGCTGGAGATCGTGGTCGATGCCGCGGCCGCCGGCGATGCCGTGCTGGGCAGCGTGTTCGGCACGCCGGAGGATTTTCTGCCGGCGGCTCGCCAGAACCCGGCGGCGGCCAACAAGTGCGCGCTGCTGTTGAACGTGTACCGTGCGCTTGAGCCCGCCGCCACGCGCCGTCCCGTATCGCGCATCGTGCTGCTCAAGCCCTGCCCGATTGCCTCGGCGCCGGTTGATGTGCAGCAGTACCGCGCCGGCCATCCGGTGTTTCCGCAGGAACCCACGATCGAGCAGTTCTTCAATGAAGCGCAGTGGGAGAGCTACCGCGAGCTGGGGTTCTCCATCGGTCAGCTTGTGTTCGGCGGCGGCGCCGGTGGCGATGCGGTGGCGCGCGCCTTGTGGGCGCGCTAGCACCCTAACGCCACTAGCGCCCGAAACCCACCACCTCTTCCAGCCGGCGGCTGGCTTCGCGCAGGGCTTCCAGCATGCGCGGGACCGCCTCCTCATTCAGGCGTTGCTGCGGGCCTGCAATGGCCAGCGAGCCAACCACCTCGGTCTGGTCGCGCGACCACAGCGGCAGGGCCAGCCCCGCCACGCTGGCGGCGGCCTCGCCGCGCGTGTGGGCCCAGCCCTGCTGGCGGATCTCGGCAAGCTGCGGCTCGATGGCGGCGGGATCGGGCGCGGCCAGCGCAGGCTGGTCCTGGGCGCGCTGCCTGGCGTTTTCCAGCACACGGGCCCGGAAGGCGTCGTCCTGGAAGGCCAGGATGGCCTTGGCGTGCGCGCCCGCGTGCAGCGCAAAGCGCTGTCCAAGCTCAATCGAGAAACGCAGCTGATGCTGGCTCTGGACCATGCCAACGCATAGCCCCTCATGGCCGTCCAGCCACGACAGGAAGACAGTCTCGCCGCTTTGCGCGGCCAGCTTTTCCAGCACGGGCTGCACCACCTCGGCGGGCGAGAACGTCTTGCGCACCACCTGGCCCAGCTCGAACAGCCGCAGCCCCAGCGAATACTTGCCGCTGGCCGCGTCCTGCACCAGGAAACCGTTGGCGGCAAAGGTGGCCAGCACGCGGTGCACTACCGCGTGATGCACCCCGCTGTGCTTGGCCAGCTCGCGCACGCCCCAGGTGGGCTGGCGCACCGTGAAGTAGGTCAGCAAGGCCAGCGCGCCGTCGAGAGTCTTGAGAGTCATACCGTTATCCTGCCTTGATCCTGCTTTGCATGGGCAGCATGGTACGGATAAGCGGCGCGCGGCTCAATCTTTGTTGTCGAGAAGGCACGGTGGCGGGGGGCGCCAGCCGGACCTCGTCGTACTTGCCGTTGTCAGGAAGTGCTCTGCGATTGCGGCGAAAGACGCAAGGCAGGTCTCGAAAACTGGCTTCTCTTTTGCGAACAGAAGAGGGAGCAGGCGCTGCGAGAAATCTCGGCGCAGGCCTTCGTCGCTACGGGCGCGATCCAGCGCGTTGCTCAGGACGGCGTAGGGCTTGGTATCGAACCCGTGATGTTGGCCCTTGAACTCTTCAACGTCTTTTGCCACGAGCGCGGCAAAGACAGCACGAGCCGGCTCGATTGCGTCTGGCCGTGCCGCGTGGATACGCCAGACGTCATAGACGTGGCGAACCAGCGCCGGGTCGGAGTCGCCACGCTGGTGCCCATCCCACTTCCAGGCGCAGCGTCGCAAGAGCGAAAGCACCTTCTCCGCGAGGGTCTCCGCGATCGAGATCGCAAGCATCTGGAAACGAACCGGCGTGTCGCGGGGAATGAAACGATCCAGCAGGTAGCCCATCTCGAGCGCTTCGACCGGGAGCTTGGGCGGACGATGGATGAGTTCGACTTTCAACTCTGGACGCAAGACGCCGGAGACATCCTTGAATTGCGGACCATACTCAACCGCAAGCCTGTAGTAGCGACGGTTGTCGTTGGAGAGCGGGTTGTTCTTGTCTTCGATTTTCGTAAAGACGAAGCCAACCCGGGTCAGGCGCTCCTCCAGTTCGGTCTGGATGTCGCCCAGACGCTTGCGCGTCGAATGACCTTTCGGCAGCGCATAGCCATCTGGAGCGTCTTCTAGCAGAACCTTGATGTCGATGTCTTCCGACATCCGTTCGATGAGGCCGTGGGCTTTCGACAGGCAGGTGCCGCCGGCAAAGACAAGCTGGCTCTTCACTGCTACCCGAGCCGGGCGCGTCTCTGCCTTCCGGCGCTCTTGCCGATGTGCGATGTGCACGATCCGGATTTTGGAGAGTGCAATCAGCGCATCGGTGATGTGGATGTCTTTTTCCGCTACGGCGGGCGGTAAGTTGTTCAGCAGGCCTGCCGTGGCAGCGTCTTCAATGTCGGACTTGAGCTCAGCGGTGATGGCTTTCATATTGGATGGTCCGATCGCCTACCGTGATTTGCCGGCTGATGCGCCGGCGCCCCGTGTTGACAACGCTTCCCATCGGGATCTGGGTGCTCCTGCCGCTGTTGTAGTCCTCCGCGAGCTGGCTTGGGGAGATCGCGATGCCGAGCTTCTGGAACAGCTCGGCAGCAATGTCCTCGAGCGTGCCGGCGGGCGTCGGTTTTCCGGTGAACTTGTTCGCGCGCGTCTTGGCAAACGCCCCCTTGCTAACGCGGACCAGCTTGCCCTCATCCACAAGACGGGCTAGCACGCGGCCAACCTGTGCGGAGCTTCCCAGCTTGGCAAGCTCCGAGCGCAGGATGACGGTCGCAGCACGCTGCGTCAGCGAGCGAATGATTCGGTCTTCCAGTTTCATGGCTCGCCTGCCGGGTCGGATTTATGTTGGTAGTGACTCTATCACATGAAGTGCTTGAAACTGGCTCTGGTATTGGGAAATACGTTTTCAGAATCTGCTCATTTACGATCAGTTTTTGCGAGCACATTCAGTGAAAAAGTGCGTAAAAATACATAAAAAAAGCTCCCGATTCCTCGGGAGCTCGGATTGCTGACAATGCCGGATCTGCGTTGTCGTGCTCCTCTCTCCCGCGCGCGGGAGAGAGGTTGGGAGAGAGGGCGGGCGCTCGTCACGCCAGCATGCTGGATAACACCAAACACCACGGGCTTCGCTTCAAGTGGCTCCTAGCTGATATGACTCCCCGTGTCAATTGAGATTGGTTTGATTCAGTTTCACAGTTGCATGGTGTTCCCCAATTTCCTGGAGGGCGACGTAGCAGTAAGTCTCGACGGTGGATCACGCTGATATCCGCGGGTTGGTTACCGCATTACAGAGGTCCGCCCAATGAGCCTGCCGCCATCTAAGGCCGCAAGTCGGATGAAATCCGTTGCCTAGCTAGGTCGCGGGTTGCTCGTGTGCCGGGCTACGTCGCCCTTCAGGAAACTGGCTCCACAGTAGGTGGCAGATAGGTTGATACCTTGGCGCTGGGTTACGTTGTCTGCGCCGCGTTCGGTATGGCAAGCGACATGGCGAGCCGGCTGATGTCCCAGATGAACCCGCTCAGTTCGCGGGCCACCGCAACCACCGCAATGTTCGGGTTCTTGCCGCGCGCGGCAAGTCTCCGATAGCGCCGGCACAGTCGAACCTGGGCGTCCCAGGACCGGTCAACGATGGCCTTCGGGATGCCTTCGTGCCGGCGCTGAATCTCGGGGCTCACACGTGCCGGGTGCCGGTAACTCCAGGCGGCTTCGATTAGCAGCTTTCTTGCATAGCTATTGCCGTTCTTGGTGATGCTGCCTTGGCGCCGTTTCCCCCCCGATGAGTGTTCTGCGGGCGTCACGCCGAGCCAGGCCATCAGTTGGCGCGGATGGACAAAGCGCGAGAGATCGCCCAATTCGGCGAGCATGCCCACCGCCGTGGTGAACTGCACGCCACGCATGGCCTGCAAGCCCAGTACGGCCGGATAGAAGCGCCAGTTGACCACTGCCTCGCGCAAGGCCGCTTCGAGACGGCTGCATTGCGCGAGCCGATCCTCGATGGCACGTCGATATTCGTCAAAGGCAAGTTGCTGCCACACGGTGTCGAACGCAAAGGTACTGATCCAGCGCTGGTGCGCCGGTCCCCAGTCGGCTCTGCCGCTGTAGCGCACCCCATGTGAAAGCAGAAAGGCCTTCAGCCGTTGGCGGGCGCGCTTCAGATCGTCCTTGGCGCTGACCCACGCGCGTGACAGATCCCGGAATGCTTCGTCCTCCACGCTGGGCACGTACACGGCGGAGAGGTCACCGGCGCGCAGCGATCGCACGAGCTTGACCGCATCGCGCCGATCGGTCTTGACGCGCTCGCCGGGTTTCTTCGGGATCAGCGACGGCGCGCACACCATGCACTCGAATCCCTTCCCTGCAAGCTGCCGGTAAAGGCCATAGCCGCAAGGGCCTGCCTCGTAGACGATGTGGATCCGGCTCGCTTTAGACTGCAGGCGCTTGCACAGGCGATCGATATCGGCCTTCGAGGTACCGATCTTGCCAAGCAGTTCGACCTCGCCCACGCCGAGTGCGTAGGCGACCGTGATCGAGTCCTTATGGACGTCAAGACCCACGTACAAAGTGCTATCGTGTTCCATGCTGGCCTCCGCGCTGGAAATCGCCGGGTGTGGCACTGTCCACACCATGCGGCTCTGGCAGTCATGCTAACCCGCGTTTGATTCCTCGCGGCGGGCCAGCCCTCTTGCCCCCAGGGGAGTCATATTGACTAAGCCACCCCTCTCCCCGGCCCTCTCCCCCTGAGGGGAGAGGGAGAAACAGCCGTCGTCATGGCGCGCGGAATTGGCCCGTGCGGCGGCTCCGGCGCGGGCCTCATCCAGGCTACCGGTTGACCACCTTGGCCGGCATCGCCAGCACCAGGAAGCAGCTCGCCACCAGGCAGCCTGCGAACAGGATCAGGCCAGCGCTCGGGCTGTGGAATGTGTCCTTCAGCCAGCCCAGCAGGTAGGTGGCCGCGAAGCCGCCCAGGTTCGCGATGGAGCACGCCAGCGCGATGCCGGCGGCGGCCGCGGTGCCGCTCAGGAAGGTGGATGGCAGGCACCAGAACACCGGGAAGGTCGCCACGATGCCCACGTTGGCCACTGTCAGCATCACCAAGGTGGCGGAGGTAGAGCCGGTGACGAAGGTGCTGCCGACCAGGCCGGCGGCGCCTGCCAGGGTGGGCAGCACAATGTGCCAGCGGCGCTCGCGCGTCTTGTCGGAGTGGGCGCCGTTGAGCAGCATCCCGATCACCGCCGCGGCGTGCGGGATGGCGGTGAGCAGGCCGATGTGCAGCGGGCTGGCCACGCCGGAGTCGCGGATGATGGTGGGCATCCAGAAGCCGATGGAGTACGTGCCCATCAGCAGGCACATGTCGATCAGGCCCAGCATCCACACGCGGCGATCGGCGAAGGCGGCCATGAGCGAGTGGTTGTTTTCCACCAGCACGTCTGTATCCAGGTTGCGCTGCAACGTGCGCTTTTCGTCCGCCTGCAGCCACTTGGCGTCCTTGATGCCGTTGGGCAGGTAGATGAACACCATCACGCCCAGCAGCACCGAGGGGATGGCCTCCAGGAAGAACAGCCACTGCCAGCCGGCCCAGCCGTGCATGCCGGCGAAAGCGGTCATGATCCAGCCGGACAGCGGGCTGCCGATCATGCTGGCAAGCGGCAGGCCCATCATGAACAACGCGATGATCTTGCTGCGCTTGTGGGTGGGGAACCAGTAGGTCAGGTACAGCAGCACGCCGGGCAGGAAGCCGGCCTCGGCCGCGCCCAGCAGGAAGCGCAGCACGTAGAACTGCGTTGGCGTGGTGACGAACATGGTCGCCCCCGACAGCAAGCCCCACGTCACCATGATGCGGGCGATCCAGAGGCGCGCGCCCACCTTTTGCAGCACCAGGTTGCTGGGTACCTCGAACAGGATGTAGCCCACGAAGAACAGGCCCGCGCCCAGCCCGTAGATCGTCTCGCTGAAGTGCAGGTCGTCCAGCATCTGCAGCTTGGCCAGCCCGACGTTGATGCGGTCGAGATAGGCGGCGAGATAGCAGGCGCAGAAGAACGGAATCAGGCGCCAGGTCACCTTGCGGTAGATGTCTGGCTCGGCCGCCGCGGGTAGTACGCCCGCCGCGCCGTCTTGATACTGATACGACATGTTCACTCCTTTACTGTTTACCGTTGTCTACCGTGTGTGTGTCTTTGCCACCGCTGCGCTCGGCTGGCTTGTGCTGTTTGCTATGCAAGCAGCGGGCCAGGCCTGTTCAGTGATGGATGGGCTGTTTTTTATGGTTTCCGGCGGGCTGGCCGGGGTGTTGCGCGCCGTCCTTGTGCAGGGGCGGCACCGCTTTCCTTCATCCGGCACTCATGTAGTGCCCGCTACATGATCGTTCAGCGTAAGCTACATAAAACCAGCTAGCAAGAGCGTGGTGGTGGTTTTCTCCTCGGGGTTTTCCCCGTGCCGCGCGGCGTATGCATTGGGTACGCGCGGCAGGGGGCGGCGGCAAGGTGTCTTGCCGGGAAAAATGGCGGACTGATGGCTTCAGGCCGGCCTGGTTTTGTTCAGTGCCTGCTTAATGAGTGGGTTGGTGAGCGGGAGCCGCGCGCAGCCGCGCGAGCGTATCGTCCACGTTGTCCCAGGCGGGCTTGTCGGGGGCGAAGCGCTTGCGCAGGTAGTGCACCAGTTGCGTCAGCTGATGGTCGTCCAGGCTCTCGCCAAAGGCTGGCATATAGCCCAGATCACTTGTCCCCGGCGTGGGAATGCCATCCAGCAGCACGCGGATCAGGTTGTCCGGCTTGTCGCCGTGCAGGTTGGTATTGAGCGCGAGCGACGGCTTGATGCCGAATTGCCTGATGCCCTGGTCACCCTGGTGGCAGACCGCGCAGGCATTCTGGTACAGGCGCGCGGCGGGTCCGCCAAGCGTGCGCGCGGCATCGGCGCTGCGTTGCTCGAGCTGCTGCGCCTGTGCGCTGGCCGCCGCCGCATCGGGCTGCGCGTCGCCGAACGATGCCACATAGTGCGCGATGGCACGCACATCATCCTCGGGCAGCAGCGCCAGTTCTTCGATCACCGGTGCCATCGGCCCGGCCGCCGCGCCATGATGCGGGGCGTAGCCCGTGCGCAGGTAGGAGAACAGCGATTGCTCCGTCCACGGCACCGGCGCGTGCGACAGCTTGCCCAGCGCGGGCGCTTCCCAGCCTTCGGCCTCGCCGCCGCCAAGATAGCGCCGGCCGCCTTGTTCGGCGCCCAGCGCATTGCGCGGCGAATGGCAGGCGCTGCAGTGGCCCAGGCCTTCGGCGAGGTAAGCACCGCGGTTCCACTGCGCCGAGCGGGCCGGATCGGCCTCGAAGGGCTTGGGGCTGTGGAACAGCAGGTTCCACCCGGCCATCAGCGGGCGCAGGTTGTAGGGGAAGGCCAGCGCGGTCTCGGGCGCCTTGGCGCGCACCGGCTCGGCGGCCATCAGGTAAGCGTAGAGCGCCTGCAAATCGCCATCGCTGGTCTTGGCAAAGGCGGTGTAGGGGAATGCCGGGTAAAGATGCCGGCCGTCGCGATGAATGCCCTGGCGCATGGCGCGCTCGAACGCCGCATAGGACCAGTTGCCGATGCCGGTCTCGGCATCAGGCGTGATGTTGGTGCTGTAGATGGTGCCGAACGGCGTGTCCAGCGCCAGCCCGCCCGCATTGCGCGCGCCGTTGGGCGCTGTGTGGCAGACCGCGCAATCCCCGGCCGCCGCGACCAGCCGGCCGCGCTCGATGGTGGCGGCCGAGTAGAAGCCGGCTTCGGGCGGGGCCACGGGCGCAATGGGCGCACGCCATGGCATTGCCGTGGCGAACAAGCCGGCCGCGGCGGTGGCGCCGGCCAGCAGCCAGTTGCGCTTGCGGGCGGCGCCGCGCTTGGGCGTGCCATCGGGATTGGCCTGCGCGGCCAGCGCAAGCCGGATGCGTTCGCCGCTGAAGGGCGGCTCGCGCAGGCGCACGCCGGTGGCGTCGAAGATGGCGTTGGCCACGGCCGGCGCGGCGGGCAGGGTGGCGGCCGCGCTCGTGCCGAGCGTGGCGCTGGCGGGGCTCAGCGCGCCGGCAATGCGCACTTCCGGCAACTGCGCGCAGGCGAGCGCCGACACGCTGGCATCGCGTACCGCGGGCAGGTTGGCGGCGGGCCAGCTATCGAAGCGGCCGCCGTCGACGGTGAGTTGCTGCGCGGCGCGCGCGGCCTCCTGCTGCAAGGCCACGGCATTGGCCTTGCCTTGTTCGCCCGCATCGCTGTCGTGTCCTAGCGTGACGCCGGTGACGCTGACCTCGCCGGTGGTGGCATCCACTTCGACTTCCGCCACCCAGGCCGACCAGCTGTGCACGGGCTGGCCGCCATCGGCCAGCCCGGCTTCGATGGTGCTGGCGTACGCGAAGCCGCGTCCGCGCCGTACGTTCTGTTGCGCTTGCGGGCGTTCGCCGCGTGGCTGCCAGCTGGCCTGCGCCGCGACCCGGCGCACGAGGCCAGCGCCGCGCGCGTCATCGAGATGGCGCAGGCGCAAGGCCACGGGATCCTGCGCGCTCGCGGCGGCCACCTCGTCCAGGTGCGACTCATGCGCGAACACGTGGGCGCGCGCTGCCTGCGCCGGCGTGCTCGGCGTGCGGGGCTGTCCTGGCAGGTCGGCCCGCGCGACGCTCAGGCTGTCAAAGCGGTAGGGTGGCAGGATGGCATCGTCGCCCATGTTGCCCGCGTCGTGCGGGGCGGATGCCTCGATCTCGCAGACCGGCGCTGGCGTGCGTGTTAGCCACAGCGCCAACGGCGGCGCGTGCATGACCGCCGCGCTGCCGCGCGCATCCACGGCGCTGTTGACGGCATAGGCGGCGATTTCGCCATCGCGCGTCCAGGCGCTTTCGATATGGGTGTTGACCACCGCCTGCATGGCGCCAAGTTCATGGGCCTCCACGCGCACGCGCACCGCGCGCCCGGCCGAATGCGCCAGCAGGGCGGCATCGGCGGCGGCGTGGTGGGCGTACAGGGGATCTTCGTCGTTGCCCGGAGCCTGCCAGCAGATCAAGGTAATGCGGTCTTCGCCGATGCCGAGCAGGGCGGCGAGTTCGGCCCGCAACGCGCCGGGGCGGCGGCTGGGCAGCCACACGCGCAGCGCGCTGTCGCGCCAGTCCGCAATCGCGGTGCAGCCGGCGGCTTGCAGGCCGGCGAGTGGCCATTGATAGTCCTGCGCGCTGCGGCCAGCGGCATCCGCCATGGCCTGCTCGGCGTCGCCGTGTTGCGCAACGATACGGCGGGTAAGTGAGCGGGCAAGTGAACGGGTAAGCGGCATGCGCGACGCTGCCGCTTGCGGCGGTGCCTGCCAGCGGGCGCGCAGCGCGTTGGCGGCTTGCAGCGCCTGTGGCGCGGCATCGGCTGCAATGCCGAGAAAGTCGCCACGGCGCAATACCGTGGCAACGCCAGGCAGGGCGCGCGCGGCCGTCTCATCGCAGTCGATCAGGCGGGCGCTGCGCAGCGTGCCTGTTTGCCATGCCAGCACGGGCGGGCGGATGACGTGCCCTGTCAGCCACTCCCGCTCGGGCGGCGGCTGCCATGCGCCGGGGCCGGCCTGCGCCATGACGAGGTCGTCGCGCCCGCTCATGCCGCGCCATCCTGGCCGGCGGCCTGGCGCAGCAGCACGGCAGCGCGTTGCACCGCGCGCAGGATCTCCACGTGCGTGCCGCAGCGGCAAAGGTTGAAACGCAGCGCCTCGCGGATCTGCGCTTCGTCGGGATCGGGGTTTTCCGCGAGGAGTGCCTTGGCGGTCATGATCATGCCGTTCAGGCAATAGCCGCACTGCGCAGCCTGCTCGTCGATAAAGGCTTGCTGCACCGGGTCGGGCTGCCCGCCGGCGGCCAGCCCGTCGAGTGTGGTGATGGCGCGTTGCGCCACCGCTTTCACGGGAATCACGCAGGAGCGCGCCGCCACCCCGTCCACCAGCACCGTGCATGCGCCGCACTGGCCCAGGCCGCAGCCGTACTTTGGCCCGTTGCAGACGAGGTCATTGCGCAGGACGTAGAGCAGCGGCGTGTCGGGATCGACCTCGGCATCGAGCTGGTACGTGGTCCGGTTGACCCGGAGGCACAGGGGGCGGGGCGTGTTCATCGGGGGGCTGGGGGCGTTTTAGAACATCACTCGCTCGGGGCCGGGGCCCGAGGGGCACCCGGCGGTCTGGCTGGGGCGTGGCTCAGGCTGCGGCGGCCACGCGCCCGGCTTCCACCAGCGGCTCGTTGAACACATCGTAACCGAAGCACCAGTCCGGGTTCTCGTTGGTGCGCAGCCACGTGTTGTTGTGCGAGACCCGTTGCACCTTGCCGGCACGCTCGGCGCGGTTGGCTTCGTACAGCGAGAACGCGGCGCTGAAGTCCGACAGCCCGGTTTGCTGCAGGCAGCGGGTCAGCATGGCCGCGTCTTCGATGGCCATGGCCGCGCCCTGCGCCATATGCGGCTTCATCGGGTGGCAGGCGTCTCCCAGCAGCACCAGGCGGCCGCGGCTCCACACCGGCAGCGGATCGCGCTCCAGCAGCGGCCACTTGGTCACTTCCACGGTGCCTTCGATCAGCGATTGCACGCCTTCGTGCCAGCCGTCGAACGCGGCGCGCATTTCCTCGATGCTGCTGGGCAGCCAGCTCTTGGTCATGTCCCAGGTGGGCTCGGGCACACCGGTGACGTAGTAGATCTCGTCAAGCTTGCTGGTGTCGAAGTACACCATCATATGGCGATCGTCGGACCACCACTTGGTGCAGCGGTCATGGGTGAAGCCCTTGACACGCGCGATCGGGAACACGGCGCGGTGCGCCACGTAGCCGGTGTACTTGGGCGGCTCGGCGCCCAGCAGTGTTTCGCGGATGCGGGAGTTCACGCCGTCCGCGCCGATCACGATGTCGGCTTCGTCCACCGTGCCGTCGGCAAAGCTCAGGCGCACCACGTGGCCCAGGTCTTCCACGCTGGCCAGCTTCTTGTCGAACAGCAGCGTGCCGGGCGCCACCGCCTCGGTCAGCAGGGCGTGGAAATCCCCACGGTGCACGGTCAGGTAGCTGGCGCCGTAGTGCGACAGCGCGTAACGCCCAAGCGGGATCTGGGCGATCACTTCGCCGCTTTGCCAGTCGCGGCTGTACCAGAAGTCCGGGTGGCAGCCCATGTCATTGAGCGCATCCTCAAGGCCCAGCCGGCGCATGATCTTCATCACATTCGGCCCGACGTGGATGCCGGCGCCCAGGCGCGAGAACGCCGGAGCCTGCTCATACAGCTTGACTTGGAATCCGGCGCGCTGCAGCAGGGCGGCCGCAACCGTCCCCCCCAGTCCGGCGCCGATCACTGCGATCCGTGGTTTGCCTTGCACGATATTTCTCCTGGCGGTGTGATGTGGGTCTGAAGTGGCCGTCTGGCCAATCGGTAAATCGAGTGTACACACGAGAAATTTGCTTGTAAAGAAATGACATGCCATCCCTATGGAAAACCCTGATATCAAAGTGATGGTCTCGATTCAATGCCCATAAACCGTGAAAACAAGCACCATATGAGGGGTTGATTCATGAAGCGGGCACTGAAATCGTGCGCCGTGCATGGTCGAACGTCTTGTTGTGCAAATAGCGTGTGTACACTACAATAATTCGCAGGACACGGAGACCGCTGAAGGCTCCGGTCCGGCCGTGCAGGGCGCTTCTCCGCTAAGGCAGGCGCCAGGGCGGGTGGACAGAACAGACAGATGACGGAGTCGACAGTGCAGAAAATTTTCCGTATCGGCCAGATCGTGCCGAGCTCGAACACCACCATGGAAACCGAGATCCCGGCGATGCTGACGTTGCGCCAGCAGGTGCGCCCCGAACGCTTCACCTTTCACTCTAGCCGCATGCGCATGAAGAAGGTGGTCAAGGAGGAACTGGCGGCCATGGACGGCGAGTCCGACCGCTGCGCGCTGGAGCTGAGCGACGCCCGCGTCGACGTGCTGGGCTACGCCTGCCTGGTGGCCATCATGGCCATGGGCCACGGCTACCATCGCGTTTCGGAACAGCGCCTGCAGGCCCATACCGCCGCCAACGGCGCCGACGCGCCCGTGATCACCAGCGCCGGCGCGCTGATCGACGCGCTCAAGGTGATCGGCGCCAAGCGCATCGCCGTGGTCGCGCCGTACATGAAGCCGCTGACCGAGCTGGTGGTGGACTACATCCGCAACGAAGGCTACGAAGTGGTGGACTGGCGCGCGCTGGAAATCCCCGACAACCTCGAAGTCGGCCGCCATGACCCGGCCAGGCTGCCCGGCATCGTCGCGCAGATGAACACCAAGGATGTGGATGCCATCGTGCTGTCTGCCTGCGTGCAGATGCCGTCGCTGCCGGCGGTGGCCAAGGTGGAAGCCATGACCGGCAAGCCGGTGATCACGGCCGCCATTGCCACCACCTACGCCATCCTCAAGCAGCTCGGCCTGGAGCCGGTCGTGCCCGGCGCCGGCGCGCTGCTGTCGGGTGCCTATTGATCACGCCTTCGGTAAAGGGAGCCCAGCAATGAGCGAGTTTCTCCACGGCGGCAATGTGTTCGCCAATGGCATCCGCCAGCACTACCTGCGCTACGGCGGCAGCACCGGCGCGCGCGCGCAGCGCGATGCCGTGGTGATCGTGCCCGGCATCACCAGCCCGGCGGTCACCTGGGGCTTTGTCGGCGAGCAGTTCGGCAAGCATTTCGATACTTACATCCTGGATGTGCGTGGACGCGGCCTGTCCGAGGCCGGCGACGCGCTGGACTACGGCCTGGACGCGCAGGCGGCGGATGTGGCCGCCTTTGCGCAGGCGCTCGGCCTGGCGCGCTATGCCATCGTCGGCCATTCGATGGGCGCGCGCATCGGCATTCGCGCCGCGCGCGGCAATCCCGCCGGGCTGACCCGGCTGGTGATGGTGGACCCGCCGGTATCCGGCCCGGGACGCCGTGCCTATCCCTCGCAGCTGCCGTGGTACGTGGATTCCATCCGCCTGGCGCGTCAGGGCATCGATGCCGAAGGCATGCGCCGCTTCTGCCCGACCTGGACAGAGGAGCAGCTGCGCCTGCGCGCCGAGTGGCTGCACACCTGCGACGAGCGCGCCATCGTCACGAGCTTCGAGGATTTCCACCGCGATGACGTGCATGCCGACATGCCGTCGGTACGGGTTCCCACGCTGCTGATGGTGGCCGGCCGCGGCGACGTGATCCGCGCCGAAGACATCGAGGAGATTCGCGGTTTGCTGCCTGCCGTGCAGGTTGCGCGCGTGCCGGATGCCGGCCACATGATCCCGTGGGACGACGAGGCGGGTTTCTACCGCGCCTTCGGCGATTTCCTCGGTGCGCCGCTGCTGCAGGACCAGGCCGCGGCCTGACCCGGCTGATCCGCCCGCTTCACCCGACAAGGAGAGAACATGCCAGTAAGCGATCACGACCTGACCCAGGCCTGGCGCCAGGTGCTCACGCTGTCCCGGCTGCAGCCGGGGCAGACCGTCACGGTGCTGACCGGCGCCGCCACCCATGCGCAAACGCTGCGCACCGCGCAGCTGGCGGCCGCCGCGATGGGCGCCATCGTCAACCGCCTGGACCTGCCACCGGTCAACGCGGACAAGGCGCTGAGCCGAGACGCGCTGGCGTATCTCGGCACCACGCCGCTGACCGGCAACCCGGCCGCCATCGCCGCGCTCAAGGCCAGCGACCTGGTGCTGGATCTGATGACGCTGCTGTTCTCGCCCGAGCAGCACGAGATCCTTTCCGGCGGCACCAAGATCCTGCTGGCGGTGGAGCCGCCCGAGGTGCTGGTGCGGCTGGTGCCCACCGAAGGGGACCGCACCCGGGTGAAAGCGGCCACGGCGCGGCTGGCGCGCGCGCGGGAGATGCACATCACGTCCGATGCCGGCACCGACCTGCGCTGCGCGCTGGGCGAGTTTCCCGCCATCAGCGAGTATGGCTTCGTCGATGAGCCGGGCCGCTGGGACCACTGGCCGAGCGGCTTCGTGCTGACCTGGCCGGACGAGGGCGGTACCAACGGGCGCATCGTGCTCGATCGCGGCGACATCCTGCTGCCGATGAAGTCCTATGTGCAGGAGCCGATCGACATCACGGTGGGCAAGGGCTACGTCACCAGCATCGAAGGTGGCCTGGATGCCGAGCTGCTGAGCGACTACATGGCCTCGTTCAACGACCCCGAGGCCTACGCCATGTCGCATATCGGCTGGGGTCTGCAGCCGCGCGCGCGCTGGTCCACGCTCGCCATGTATGACCGCGAGGCCACCATCGGCATGGATGCGCGCGCGTTCGAGGGCAATTTCCTGTGCTCCTTCGGCCCGAACAACGAAGCCGGCGGCAGCCGCACCACGGCCTGCCATATCGATATTCCCGTGCGCCACTGCACGGTGCGGCTGGACGGCGAGGCGGTGGTCGAACAAGGAAAGGTGCTGGATCACGAGTACCAGCAAGAGCAGCAAGAGCAGCAAGAGCAGCAAAGCCAGCAAAGGCAGCAACGAGGCGCCAAGGGAGCCATCCATGCATGACGAAGTGAAGACCTACCAGCGCCAGGGTTTCGGCGCCGCGCTGGAACCCAAGGCACCCTACGGCCTGCTGATCATCGACTTCGTCAACGGCTTCGCCGACCCGGCCGTCTTTGGTGGCGGCAATATTCCCCAGGCCATCGCCAACACCGAGCCCCTGCTGGGCATGGCGCGCGAGCAGGGCTGGCCGGTGGCGCACAGCCGCATTGTGTTTGCCGACGACGACAGCGACGAGAATATCTTCACGCTGAAAGTGCCCGGCCTGCTAGGCCTGAAGGAAGACAGCCATAACAGCGCCATCGTCGCGCAGCTGGCGCCGCGCCCGGGTGAACTGGTGGTGCGCAAGACCGTGCCATCTGCCTTTTTCGGCACCTCGCTGGCCGCGTGGCTGAACCAGCGCGGCGTGCAGACGCTGCTGGTGGCGGGCTGCGTGACCAGCGGCTGCGTGCGCGCCAGCGTGGTCGATGCCATGTCGTACGGCTTCCGGCCGCTGGTGCTGTCCGATTGCGTGGGCGACCGCGCCATCGGGCCGCACGATGCCAACCTGTTCGACATGGCGCAGAAGAACGCCACCGTGATGCCGCGCGACGAAGCGCTCGCGATGCTGGCGCGGGCTACGGCCACGGCTACGGCTACGGCTACGGCTACGGCTACGGCTACGGCTTAAGGGAAAGGCATCCGGCGATGCGCGATGACCGCCGGATGCGAGGCTCAGGCGCGCTTGGCGCGTGCCGGCTTCTTGCGGGCGGCGGGTGCCGCCGCTTCGGCTTCGGCCGGGGCCTGCCCAGCCGGGGAGACGCCAGTGCCCGGCACGCAAACCGTGCTCAGCACGGTACGCTGGATCACATCGCGCCAGTGCTCCAGCGCCGGCTTGCTCATCATGGGCTCGCCCAGGAAAGCGCTGAGCGTATGATGGTTCGAGTTGTAGAAGTAGCCCAGCGACGCGATCACCAGGTAGATATCGCGGGCCAGCACATCGGGTTGGAACAGCCCGGCAGCCTTGCCGCGCGCCAGGATGCCGTCCAGCACAGACAGGGCGTAGCTGGAGATCTCCCTGAGCCGGCTCGACTTCTTGGCATGCTTGCCCTGGCTCATGTTCTCGCTGGACAGGATGGCGACGAACTCGGGGTGATCGAGGTAGTAGCCCCAGACGAAGTCGATCAGCTGGGTCAGCGCGCGCACCGGATCCTCGGGGTCGAGCTTGAGCGCCTGCTCGGCCTCGTTGAGCTGGATGTAGATGGTTTCGAGCACTTCGACGAACAGCTTTTCCTTGCTGCCGAAGTAGTAATAGATCATCCGGTCGTAGGTCTTGGCCAGCGAAGAGATCTTCTCCACGCGCCCGCCTTCGTAGCCGCGCAAGGCGAAGACCTTGATGGCGGCCTTGAGGATCTTGGCTCGGGTGTCCTGAGCTTGCCGGGCCCGGGTTCCGGCTGCCGCGCTTTTCTTAGCGGTCGGGGTGCTCATATGTTTGATACGTATTGCTTGTTCGAGCCTGGCAGTATAACGGCCAGGGCGGGCGGCGCCGGAATCCGGCAGGCCGCCAGCGTGCCTACCTGAGACATGGAACGAATGGAAACGACACCCGGCACCGGACCCCGGTCCGCCTCTCTTCCCGCATCGGCGCCGATGTCCCCGGGCGCGCAGCGCGACGCCCTGCTGCAGGCGCGCGGCGTGCTGCTGGTGACGCGCGCGCCGCAAGCCGCGCCGCGGCCCGCGCCCGGCCAGCCCGGCGCGGCCTCCGACTACATCGCCGCGCAGCCCGACATCTTCGTGGCGGTGCGCGACACTGGCGAGATCCTGGCCTTCAACGGGCACGTTGACCTGGGCACCGGCATCCGCACCTCGCTGGCGCAGATCGTGGCCGAGGAGCTGGAGGTGCCGGCGGCGCGCGTGGCGATGACGCTGGGCCATACCGAGGCAACGCCCAACCAGGGCCCCACCATTGCCAGCGCCACCATCCAGATCTCGGCGCTGCCGCTGCGCCGCGCGGCGGCGCAGGCCATGGCCTGGCTGCGCGAGCGCGCGGCGCAGCGCCTTGGCGTGGCGCCCGAAGCGCTGATCGCCGAAGATGGCCGCCTGCGCTTGCGCGGCGAAGGCAATGAGAACGCCGAAGGCCTGGCCTACGGCGACCTGCTGGCCGGCGAGCATATCGAGCTGCCGCTGGCCGACGTCATTGCCACCAAGCCGGTCAGCGCATACCGCGTGGTCGGGCGTGCCGCGCCACGTGTGGACATTCCCGCCAAGGCCACGGCGCAGCTCACCTTCGTGCACGATGTGCGCGTGCCCGGCATGCTGCACGGCCGCGTGGTGCGCCCGCCCTACGCCGGGCGCGATAGCGGCGGCTTTGTCGGCACCAGCCTGCGCAGCGTCGACCGTGCGTCGATCCGCGATGTGCGCGGTGTCATTGACGTGGTGGTGCAGGGCGATTTCATCGGCGTGGTGGCGCAGCGCGAGGAGCAGGCCATGCAGGCGGCGCGCCGCCTGCGCGTGGACTGGAAGCCGGCGCCGCCGTTGCCCCCGCTCAGCGAGCCGGAAGACACCGAGGCCGCGCTGCGCGCCAATCCCGCGACACGCCGCACGCTGGTGGAAGAGGGCGATGCACAAGGCGCTTTCGACTCCGCGGACCGGATACTGTCGCGCGGCTACGCGTGGCCCTACCAGATGCACGGCTCCATCGGCCCGTCCTGCGCCGTGGCGGACTACCGCGAGGATGGCCTCACGGTCTGGTCCGGCACGCAAAACCCGCATGTGTTGCGTATCGACCTGGCGCGCCTGACCGGCCTGGACGAGGGCCGCATCGAGATCGTGCGGATGGAAGCCGCCGGCTGCTATGGCCGCAACTGCGCCGATGACGTCTGCGCCGATGCGGTGCTGCTGTCGCGCGCGGTGGGGCGCCCGGTGCGGGTGCAGCTCAGCCGCGAGCAGGAACATCTCTGGGAGCCCAAGGGCGCGGCGCAGCTGATGGACGTGCGCGGCGCCATCGGCCCCGACGGCGAGTTGCTGGCCTACGATTTCGTCAGCCGCTATCCGTCCAACGACGCGCCCACGCTGGCGCTGCTGCTGACCGGCGTGGTCGACAACGCGCCGCGCATGCTGCAGATGGGCGACCGCACCGCGGTGCCGCCTTACCAGTACGCCGCCACGCGCATCGGTTGCGACGACACGCCAGCCATCGTGCGCGCCTCCTGGCTGCGCGGCGTGTCCGCGCTGCCAAACGTGTTCGCGCACGAGTCTTTTATCGACGAGCTCGCGCATGAGGCCGGCGCCGATCCGCTGACCTTCCGCCTGCGCCACCTGCCCGACGCGCGCGCCACGGACCTGCTGCGCGCGCTGGCGGCGCATGCCGGCTGGCGCGAAGGCGCGCGCGGCGCGCGTGGCCAGCCGGGGGCGGATGGGCTGCTGCGTGGGCGCGGCGTGGCCTATGCCCGCTATATTCACAGCAAATTCCCGGGCTTCGGCGCCGCCTGGGCCGCCTGGGTGGTGGACCTGACGGTCGCGCCCGATACCGGCCAGATCGTGGTGGAGCGGCTGGTGGTGGCGCAGGACACCGGCATGATGGTCAACCCCGACGGCGTGCGCCACCAGGTGCAGGGCAATGTGGTGCAGGCGCTTGGCCGCGTGCTCAAGGAACAGGTGCGCTTTGACGCCAACGGCGTCGCCAGCCGCGAATGGGGCAGCTATCCGCTGCTGACCTTTCCCGAGCTGCCGCCGATCGAAGTGCTGCTGATGCCGCGCCAGGAGGAAGCGCCGATGGGCGCGGGCGAGTCCGCGTCGCTGCCGGGCGCGCCGGCCATTGCCAATGCGCTGTTCGATGCCACGGGAGTGCGGCTGCGGCGCGCGCCCTTCACGCCGGAGGTGGTGCTCGCGGCGCTGGCCGGCCAGCCCGCCTGAGGCGGGCTTACCCCGGCTCGCCGTCCGGTGCGTTGCCGCGCTCCTCGCGGTCGTCGCGGTCGTCGAACTCGCTCATCTTGCGCAACAGGTAGGTGATCGCCACCCGCTCGGCGGGATTGAGGTCGCCGAAAGTTTGCTCGGAGATCTTGTGCGCGAACGGCACGGTTTCCTCGATCAGCGCATGGCCGGCCGGCGTCACCGTGACCACCACCTTGCGGCGGTCATTGGTGTCGTGCGAGACCGCCACCAGCTCGCGCGCCTTGAGGCGCTCGATGATGCCGCGCACGGTGGCCTGGTCGATGGCGGTGGCCCGCACGATTTCGCTGAGCGAGCATGAGCCGCGCTCGTTGACCGCGCACATCACCACGAACTGCGCCGCGGTCAGCTGCGAGTCGGCAATGGTCTGCTGGAAGATCGCCACATGGCGCTGGTAGGCGCGCCGCAGCAGGTGCCCGACTTGCTCGGTGAAATCGTAGTCGGCGGCGGCGGGTTTTTGCGCGGCGGTCTTGCGCGCGGAGGAGTTGGGCACGATGGGCGGTCTGCAGGCATGGGATAAACGTGCCTCAGAGTATACCGAGTGGGGCCGCGCGCGGCGGGTTTTTTGCGCGTGCACGGCCCCTCGCGGGCTTCATGCCGGGACGCCGCGGTGGCCCATCGACGCGGCACGGCAAGGACCGTCAGATGCGGGGGGCGCGAAAGTTGAATGCGCGCGCAATCCGGCTCGTCCGCTTAATCCGCGCACCGGTGAATTTCCACGGTGATATGCACGAGCTCTTCATGCACTGCAAGGGCGCCCCTGACGCGCGCTGCCGTCAGGGCAGGGTCGTGAGTCACCAGGCTGACAAGGCAGGAGAATTTCTCCTTGCCCACTCGCCAGACATGAAGGTCGGCGACACGGGCACCCTCGTCGCCATGATCGAAAGCCTGCAACACTTCGCGCACCTCATCGACGACCGGATGGTCCATTTCGCGATCGAGCAGAACGACGCCGGTTTGTTTCAGCAGGCCGAAGGCCCATGCCCCGACCAGCCCGGCGCCAACGATGCCCATGACCGGGTCGAGCCAGCGCCACCCGAGCAGCCAGCCTCCGGCGAGTGCCAGAATGGCAAGCACCGATGTCGCGGCGTCTGCCAGCACATGGACGTATGCCGAGCGCAAATTCAGGTCATGCTGGTGATGGCCGCCATGGCCATGCTCGTGCCCGTGCTGGTGTCCATGCTGGTGCCCATGTTCGTGGCCGTGGTCATGCGCATCGCCCAGTATCAGCGCGCATCCTATATTGACAAGAAGCCCGATGACCGTGACTGCCATGGCCTCCTTGTAGTGAATTGCCTGCGGACTGAAGATCCGTTCAACGGACCCGAAGACCATCAAGGCTGCGATGCCGAGAAGAAAAATCGCACTGGCGAATCCCGCCAGGATTTCAATCTTCCAGGTGCCGAACGCGAACCGATGGTCATGCGCATAGCGCCGCGCCGCAACATAGGCAAAGGCGCTCAATCCGATGGCAAGCGCGTGGGAACTCATATGCCACCCGTCAGCCAGCAGCGCCATCGAGTTGAACCAGAGGCCGGCGGCGATTTCCACAACCATCATCGCAGCGGTGATCAGCATGACAAGGCGCGTTCCTCGCTCGGCGGCCTTGTTGCCTGAGTCGAATACGTGGGTGTGAGTCCACGGGGTGATGTCATGTGTATGCATGGTCGATCTGCTTGGTTGTTGCCCAAATAGCCGCAGGCTTGAGCAGTTTCGTGGCGATTCGAGTGTGAAGCGGGTTAAAAATTGAGTGAGCCAGGCTACTCATTTGAAGTAGCTGTGCACGACCTCGATGAGCTGCTCCCTGGCGTCGCCTTCGGACTCGCCATGGGCCGGCTCGGCTTCAACAAGGTGCGTGCGGATGTGGTCTTCCAGTACCACGGCCAGCAGGCCGTTCATGGCCCCACGGCAACTCGTGATTTGCTGCAGCACACCCACGCAGCCTTGCTCTTCCTCGAGTGCGCGTTCGATGGCATCAATCTGACCCCGGATGCGGCGCACCCGGTTCAGCAACTTCTGTTTCTCGCGGATTGTGTGGCTCACGGCTTTGCCTCAAATATAGTATGGGGGAGTATATATCCTCTGCCGGGGAAGGGACCATGACCTTGCAAGCGGCCGGGTCTTGCCCGCTGCCCGGTGCCTGCAAGTCTTCCTGTTCGTCCCGCTATGAGAGGCGTTGACCACCTGCGTCTCCCGCGCGGACAATGGGCCCAGTCGTGCCCTCTGCCAGAACCGAGAGAACTGCCACATGCCTTCTGCCGTTGCTGTCGCGGTTGCCGCCGCCTGCAGGCTTTCACTGCCGCCGCGCCGCTTCCGCTGTGCGCCAACTGCGCCAACTGCGACATTCGCGGTGACCGGTCTTGGATGACGCCGATACGGCTTCGTCGATGCCGGGCGCCAACCCGAGCGATCCGCCGCTGCGGCTGGCGCGTACCCGCACGGCACGCGCGCTGCTGACCGCGCTGGCGTTGCTGAGCCTGGGGGTGGCCATCCTCGGGCTGTTCGTGCCCGGCCTGCCCAGCACCGAGTTCATCCTGCTGTCCGCCTGGGCCGCGGCCAAGGGCTCGCCGCGCCTGCATGCGTGGCTGCTTGGCCATCGCGTGTTTGGCCCGATGCTCTACAACTGGCACAACGGCCGCATGGTGAGCCGCCGCGCCAAGTGGAGCGCCACGGCGGCCATGAGCATCTGCAGCGCCGTGCTGCTGTTCGGCATGCATCGGCCCTGGCTGGCCTATGGGGCAATTGCCTGCATGGCGTGCGTGCTGGCGTGGCTGTGGCGCCGGCCCGAACCGGCGGCCTGATGCCGCACCCGCAAGCTAGGCCGTCTGGGTTTCCCGCGGCCTGGCCTTCTTTGCCGCCTTCGCTGGCCACGCCAGCATCGCGGTAGCGGCCAGCGCTTCGAGCGCGGCGCGCGACGCGCCATCGCGCGCCTGCATCGACATCCCCTGCATGACCGTGTTGAAGAACTTGGCCAGTGCTGGTGCGTCGGTGCCGGCCGGCAGTTCGCCACGCCGGATGCCCTGCTGGATGCAGGCCTGCAGGGCTTGTTCCTTGTCCTTGCGGCGCTGGCGCAGCGTGTCTTCGATATAGGCGCAGTCGGCCGAGCAGCTGGTGCCCGTCATCAGGAAGCAACCGGCGGGGTTGCCCTTGGCGCTGAACAAGGCGGCCGCGCCGGCGAGCAGGCCCTGCACGGCGTCATGCGCGCTGCCAGCGCCTTGCAGCGGCGCGTAGAGCAGCGCGCCGTGGGTATCCGCATAGCGGTCCACGGCTTCGTAGAACAATTGCTCCTTGCTGCCGAACGCGGCGTACAGGCTGGGCGCGGTGATGGCCATGGCCTCGGTGAGCGCGGAGATCGAAGTGGAGCTATAGCCATAGCGCCAGAACAGCGACAGGGCCTGGCCCAGCGCCTCGTCGCGATCGAACTGCCTGGGCCGCCCGCGGCCCGCACCGGAAACACTCTTTTTCATAGTGGTCATTATATTTTTCCGTTGCCAGTGACGCCAGTGGTGATTAGTATAGTGATCGTTCAATAAATTGCTGCGCCGCAGTCGCTCGCCATGATCCCCTATTCCCTGCTTGACCTGTCGCCCATCGTGGAAGGCGGTGACGCCGGCCAGGCCATGCGCAATTCGCTCGCGCTTGCCCAGCACGCCGAGCGGCTGGGCTACCAGCGCTTCTGGCTGGCCGAACATCACAATATGCCTGGCATCGCCAGCGCCGCCACGGCGGTACTGATCGGCTACGTTGCCAACGGCACGTCCACCATCCGCGTGGGCTCTGGCGGCATCATGCTACCCAACCATTCGCCGCTGGTGGTGGCTGAGCAGTTCGGCACGCTGGCCTCGCTTTTCCCCGGCCGTATCGACCTTGGCCTGGGCCGTGCGCCCGGCACGGACCAGTCCACTGCCCGCGCGCTGCGCCGCAGCGCCACGCAAGATACAGCCGATGCGTTCCCGCAGGATGTGGAGGAGCTGCAGGCCTACTTCGACGAGCCGCGTCCCGGCCAGCGCCTGCGGGCGGTGCCCGGCGCGGGCCTGAAGGTGCCGCTGTGGCTGCTCGGCTCCAGCTTGTTCAGCGCGCAGTTGTCGGCGGCGATGGGCCTGCCCTTCGCGTTTGCCTCGCACTTCGCGCCGGGCTTCATGCGCCAGGCGGTGGACCTGTACCGCACGACCTTCCAGCCGTCGGCGCAGCTCTCCAAGCCGCATGTGATGCTGGGGCTCAACGTGTTCGCAGCGGATTCGGACGCGCAGGCGCGCCGGCTGTTCAGCTCGCTGCAGCAGCAGTTCCTGGCGCTGGTGCGCGGCAACCCCGGCCCGATCCGGCCCCCGGTGGATAACATCGAGCTGATGTGGACGGAGACCGAGGCCACGCATATCCGGCGCTCGCTGGCGTGCTCGGTGGTGGGCGATCCGGACGGCGTGCGCAACGGCCTGCGCGCCTTCATCGAGGACCTGCAGCCGGATGAGCTGATGCTCACCGCGCAGATCCACGATCACGAGGCCCGCCTGCGCTCCTTCGAGATCGCGGCGCAGGCCATGCGGGCGGTGGCGCCGCCCGCCAAGGTCATGATCTGAAGCGCCGGTCGTGCGGATGGTGCCGACGCGCTCAGAGGTGCTTGTAGAAGAACGTCGTCCCGCAGAACGCGCCATCCGGCATCAGCGCGTACTTTGGCACCACGCCGGCGCGCTGCCATCCCGCGCGCTGGTACAGGCGCTCGGCATCGCCGCCGGTCACCGTGTCGAGCACCAGCACCGACTTGCCCACGTCGCGCGCGGCATCGTCCAGGGCCGCCAGCAGCCGCTGCGCCACGCCGCGGCGGCGGGCCTTGCGGTGCACCAGCATCTTGGCCACGTCGCCGCGGTGGGGCTGGTTGTCAGGCATCGACAGGATGATCTGGACGGTGCCAAGGATCTGCCCTTGGCCGTCCTGCGCGATCAGCAGCACGCGCTCGCCGCGCGCGACGCCATCGGCCACGCCGTGCCAGAACTGCACGGCCTTCTCGCGCGGCAGCGGCAGCATGAAGCTCACCGACGCGCCCCCCTCCACGCAATCGATCAGCACATCGGCCAGCGGCTCGATGCAAGCGGTGGCTTCACCGGCGCCGACGCGCCGCACGGTGATAGCTTCGGTCATCCCGATGATCCCGGTCATGCGTTTCTCCTGGTTGGCGTGAAGGGCATCGTGGCCAGCGCCACGACGTAGCGCGCGGGCTTGCGGGTGGGATTCTTGTAGACGATGGGGCGGTCCAGCCGCATGGACAGGCAGTCGCCGGTTTCCAGGCGCCAGTGCTGGTCGCCCACCGTCATTTCCATGACGCCGTCGATCATCCAGACCTGCTGATGGATATCGGCTTCGCGCGCGGCGGTTTCATAAGCCACGCGCTTGCCTGCCGGGAAGACCACGTCGACCAGCTGGATCGGCGAGGCTGCCGCCGGGGACAGGTTGCGGCGGATATAGCCGGAGGCGGGATCGGTCCACACCGGCTGCTCCGCCGCACGGGCCATGGGCGACGGCTCGGCCTGCGGCGTGCTGTCCTCGAACAGCGACGCCACGGTGACGCCTAGCGCAGCGGACAGCTTGTCGAGCACCGTGGCCGTGGCGCTGCTCTGGCCGCGCTCGATCAAGGAGATGTTGGAGCGGCTCACGCCGCTGCGCTCAGCCAGGGCGGCCAGCGAGAAGCCCTGGGCGTCGCGCAGCGTTCGCACGCGCCGGGCGATGAGATCGTTGATGTCCATGGATGTCCAGTATGCTGGATGAAAACGTCCTGTAAACTGACACACATCGCGATGCAAAGCAACTGGAACTTGCCAACGCGCATAGCGCGCTTCAGGCGTCAAAAGTCCAAAGTCAAAAGATCGGAGCGCGCTCCGGGCCGGGCTGGTGCCGCTCAAGGCTCCCTCACGGCTCCCTCATGGCGACTCGGCCTTCAAGGGGCCGGTGCTCTACAGGCTGCCTTGCCCGCGGGATGCGGCCCTTCTTCATGCCGACGGCGAGGGCCAGCAGGATCAGCGCGATCGAGACGCCATCCGACGCGCTCGGACGTTGGCCGATGATGAACAGGGAACTGACGATGCCGAACACCGGAATCAGCAGTGACAGGGGCGCAACCCGCGATACCGGGTATTCGCGCAAAAGCAGGTTCCATCCCCAGTAGCAGAAGTGCGTCGCGCCGTAGGCCTGGAACGCCAGTGAAAACATGGCGGCTCCCGTCAAATGCGAGGGCAACGCGGCAAATGGCTCCGGCCCATGCAGCAGCCAGGTCAACAGAAACAGCGGAATCGGCGGGAACAGGCTGGCCCACACCACGAAGGCGAAGATCTCGCGCACCTTGGACACCTTGATGACGATGTTGCCGATGCTCCAGGCCACGGCGCTGACCATCACCAATGCAAAACCGATTGTGGTGGCCTTGCCGGGACTGCCCAGCAGGATGCCCACCAGCCCGATGGCAGCCAGCACCATGCCGATCAACTGGGGCAATGCCAGGCGCTCGCGGAACAACAGCACGCCCCAGCCCAACGTGAAGAACGCGCTGAACTGGATCAACAACGAGGCGCTGCCGGGCGGTACGCCCATCGCGATCCCCAGATTGATCAACGCCCACATCGCCACGCCGAAGATCAATCCATAGACCGCTAGCCAATGGAAGGCCACTTGCGGTCGTTTCACGAAGAACACCCACGGCAAAGCGGCCAGCGTAAAACGGATGGCCGTCAACAGCAGTGGATCGATCCCGGCAAGCCCAAGTTTGGTGATGGGGAAGTTGAATCCCCAGACGGCCGTCACGACGACGGCCAGCAACAAGTGTTTTCTCAGCATGGTCGGTGTGTCTCTTCCCGGGCTGCAAGCGTAAAGCGCCGGCATCGGCGGAAATTTGCCGCAAATCCGTATGGCCTGCTTTCGATTGCAGGTCAAAAAGCCATAAAATCAGGCCATGCGGAAATCCACCATCGATCCCTACGAGAACACGCCGCGCGATGCTGTCGTGACGGCACGAGACTACGCGGACGGCGAGCTTTTCCCATCGCACCGCCATCAGCGCGGGCAATTCGCCTATGCCGCGCGTGGTGTCATCACGGTACTCACCGATGAGGGCAACTGGGTGGTGCCGCCCCAGCGCGCCGTCTGGGTGCCGTCCCGGCTGCCTCACGCCATGCAGATGCGCGGCCCGGTCACCATGCTCAACACCTACATCCGCGCGCCGGCCGTGCAGCGCCTTGGCCTGCCTGCGCATTGCCAGGTCTGCGACGTGTCGCCGCTGTTGAGGCAATTGCTGGAGCAGGCGCTGGAGGTGCCCACGCGCTATGCAGCCAGCGGGCGCGACGGCTACCTGATGGGTTTGTTGTTGCACGAGATCGCGGCCATGCCCGCGCTATCACTCAATGCGCCATTGCCCGCGGAGCCGCGTCTTGATCGGGCTTGCCGTGAGTTCCTGGCATTCCCCTCGCTGGAAATCGGCATCGACGACATGGCGCAGCGCACCGGCATGAGCCGCCGCACCTTTACCCGTCAGTTTCGGCTGCACACCGGCGTCAGCTATATCGAATGGAGGCAGCAAGCCTGCCTGCTCGCGGCCGTGGTTCGGCTCGGTAAAGGCGAACCTGTCACGCGCGTTGCCATGGAGCTGGGTTACAGCAGCGCAAGTGCATTCGCGACCGTCTTCAAGCATGTCCTGGGTGAGGTGCCCAGCCGATACTTCGCCACGCATAGGGCTTAGAGGCCGTTTCCAAAAGATGCTGGCGTCGTTGATGAAAAGAGCCCGCCGCCGGTGTGGCGCGGCTCATTCTTGCTGTCTGGCTTGCTTCCGGCTCCCGGCTCCCTTTTCCCAGTCCCGCCCCTAAGCCGCCAGCCGGAACGAGGCCACCGAGCGCATCATCGATTGCGCCTGTTCAGCCAGCGCTTCGGCCGCGGCGGCGGCCTGTTCCACCAGCGCCGCGTTCTGCTGCGTCACGGTGTCCATCTGGTTGACCGCCTGGCCGACCTGCTCGATACCGGCGCTCTGCTCGTTCGATGCCGCGCTGATCTCGCCCATGATGTCGGTCACGCGCTTGACCGCGCCAACGATGTCCTCCATGGTCTGGCCGGCCTTGGCGACCAGCGCCGAGCCGTTGTCCACCTGGGCCACCGAGTTGTCGATCAGGCCCTTGATCTCCTTGGCGGCGGTGGCGGAGCGCTGCGCCAGGCTGCGCACCTCGCCCGCCACCACGGCAAAGCCGCGGCCTTGTTCGCCGGCGCGCGCCGCTTCCACGGCGGCGTTCAGCGCCAGGATATTGGTCTGGAAGGCGATGCCCTCGATCACGCCGATGATGTCGACGATCTGGCGCGAGGCGCCGTTGATCTCGCCCATGGTGGTCACCACCTGGCTGACCACCTGCCCGCCGCGTTGCGCGATATCGGAAGCGTTGACCGCCAGCGAGCTGGCCTGGCGCGCATTGTCCGCGTTCTGGCGCACGATGCCCGTCAGCTCTTCCATGCTCGATGCGGTTTGCTCCAGCGCCGAGGCCTGTTCCTCGGTGCGTTGCGACAGGTCGGTATTGCCCGCGGAAATCTGCTGCGTGGCCGAGGCGATCGAATCCGCCGCGCCGCGGATCTCGCCGAGCGTGCCGGACAGCCGCTGCTGCATGCGCTGCATGGCGGCCAGCAGGCTGTGCTCGTCGCCCGCGCGAATGCGCACCGGCACCGTGAAGTCGCCGTCGGCAATGCGCGTGACCACTTCGGTGGCGTAGGCCGGCTCGCCGCCCAGGCTCTTGCGCACGGTGCGCATGATGGCCAGCATGAACGCCGACACCAGCGCGCCGATCAGCAAGGTGCTGATCGCGGCGGAGATCAGGTTGTCGCGGAAGCTGCTTTCGATGTCCTTGAGGAACACGCCGGTGGCCACGTGCCAGTCCCAGGCCGGCACATAGCGCACATAGGTCAGCTTGCGCGCGGGCGTTTCGGTGCCCGGGAGGCGGCCGCGGTAGGTGACGAAGCTGTCATCGGGGCTGGCGCCGGCGCGCGCGCTCGCCTTGCCCGCATCGACGATGCTCTGGTAGACCAGCTTGCCGTCGGGATCCTTGAAGTCGCCCACGATCTTGCCTTCCGTATCCGGCAGGCCGGGGTTGAGCACCACCTGCGGCTTGGAGTTGAGCAGGAACAGGTAGCCCTTGTCGCCGAAGCGCATCACGCGCAGCGCGTCCTTGGCCGCGGTCTGGGCGGCCTCAAGGCTCATGGTGCCCTTGGCGGCACGGTCCACGTAGAGCTTGATGATGCCTTCGGCGGTCGCCACCAGCGACTGCAGGCTCTCGCGGCGCTCGGCCATCATGGTGGCGCGGGTGTGCACGGCGCTCCAGGTGCCCAGCGCGAGCAGGGCCAGCCACATCGCCACCAGCGCAGCCCAGAGTTTGGCGTTCAAGGAAATTCGATTCATGATCATGCTTACCGGATATGGGCGGCCGGTTTGCGCCGGCGGCGCGGCATCGGCCTGACCTTGATGTTGACAGAGAGCCACAGGCGAGACGAATCCGCTCGCTGCGCATAGCCTGGCCACAGCCGGTTAACGACCCATCACCGTTGGGACTTGAATGGGTGGAGAGATAAGTTGGAGAGATACGTTGGAAGGGTAAGTGCTTTAAGGGATGCTTTTTATCGCCCGGCAAGCTTTCCGATCCCTGCCTACAATGTGCCTTTCGCCGCGCCTGGATCACGGGCGGCTCGATGCAACCCGCGGAGCAAAACGCATGACCTCAAGCATCACCACACGCAAACTGGGCAGGTCCGGGCTGGAAGTCTCGCCCCTGGCATTTGGTGGCAACGTGTTCGGCTGGAGCGCCGACGAGGCCACCTCCTTCAAGCTGCTCGATGCCTTTGTCGGCGCCGGGCTCAACTTCATCGATACCGCCGACGTGTACTCGCGCTGGGTGCCGGGCAACCAGGGCGGCGAGTCCGAGGCGATCATCGGCAAGTGGTTCAAGCGCAGCGGCAAGCGCGCCGAGGTGGTGCTGGCCACCAAGGTGGGCAAGGACATGGGCGAGGGCCGCAAGGGTTTGTCGCGCGCTTATATCGAACGCGCCGTCGACGCGTCGCTGCAGCGCCTGCAGACTGACTACATCGATCTCTACCAGTCGCATGACGACGAAGACCGGGACACGCCGCTCGAGGAAACCCTGGACGCCTACGCCCGCCTGATCAAGGCCGGCAAGGTGCGCGCCATCGGCGCCTCCAACTACGGCGCCGCGCGCCTGGCCGAGGCGCTGGAAACCAGCCGCCGCCACAACCTGCCGCGCTACGAGAGCCTGCAGCCGCACTACAACCTCTATACCCGCAGCGAGTATGAGGCCGAGCTTGAGCCGCTGGTGCTGCGCGAAGGCCTGGGCGTGTTCAACTACTATGCGTTGGCCAGCGGCTTTCTCAGCGGCAAGTACCGCTCCGAGGCCGACCTTGACAAGAGCGGCGCGCGCGGCCAGCGCGTCAAGGCCTACCTCGACGCGCGCGGCCTGCGTATTCTGGCGGCGCTGGACGACGTCGCGGCACGCACCGCCACCAACCCGACGCAGGTAGCGCTGGCCTGGCAGATGGCGCGCCCCAGCATTACCGCGCCGATTGCCAGCGCCACCTCGCTGGCGCAGCTGGGCGACCTGATTGCCGCCACGCGCTTGCCACTGAGCGCCGGCGATATCGCACTGCTGGACCAAGCCAGCGCCTGAGCCGGCCTACCCCGGAGGAGATAAGGGATGCATGAGAACAGAATGCGCCACGGCAACAGCGCCGGCAGCAACTCCGGCAGCAACTCCGGCAACAACGCGGCGGACCTGAGCGCGGTCAAGGCGCTGGTGTTCGACGTATTCGGCACCGTGGTGGACTGGCGTACCAGCGTGATTGCGGACCTGTCCGCGTTCGGGCGGAAGAAAGGCATCGAGGCCGACTGGACCGCCTTTGCCGACGCCTGGCGCGCCGGCTACGTGCCCGGCATGGAGCGCGTGCGCAAGGGCGAGCGGCCGTGGGCCAATATCGACGTGCTGCACCGAGAACGGCTCGACGCGCTACTTGACCAGTTCGGCATCGAGGACCTCAGCGAAGCGGAGAAGGACTACCTCAACCGCGCCTGGCACCGCCTCTGCGGCTGGCCGGATACCGTGCCCGGCCTCACCCGGCTAAAGCAGCGCTACATCATCTCCACCTTTTCCAACGGCAGCGTGCAGTGCCTGGTCGACACGGCCAAGCATGCCGGCCTGCCGTGGGACGCGGTGTTCAGCGCGGACATCGTGCGCCACTTCAAGCCGGAGGCGGAGATCTATCAAGGCGTGATGGCTTTCCTCGACCTGCAGCCGCAGGAGGTCATGCTGGTTGCGGCGCACAACAATGACCTGCGGCATGGCCGCTCGCATGGCATGCGGACGGCCTATGTCAACCGGCCCACGGAGTACGGGCCGAACCAGGCGAAGGATCTGGCGGCCGAGTCGGACTGGGATGTGGTGGTGGATAGCTTGACGGCGCTGGCGGAGCGGCTGGGCGTTTGAGCGCCCGCGCGCGCCAATCAGCGCACATCGGCTCGGGAAAGCCTGCCTTTGCGGCCTCCCGCCGTGGAGCGCTGGCTGCACTTGGCGCGCGCCTCGCGCGCCCGGCCAGTGCGATCGGGTTTGCCCAAGCCGCTGCCTGTCGGATACATTAGGACTCCCGGCCGCCCACGCTGCAACCCTGCGGCGCCACAGAGGCCATGCCAGAGCCGGGAGTTGGTGCGCGCCGGCACGGCAGCGCGCCAGGAGACGACAAGGAGACCACGATGGACCTGCGGCAACGCGAGCACATCGACACGGTAGTCCAGCTCACCACCCGCGCCGGCGCGCCGATGGTGCGTGCGCCGGAAACCATCATCCAGAATTCGTGGCGGCGCTGCGTGCATCAGTACGGGCTGGATCCGGCGCGCATGCAAGAGGCGCGCATCCTGCCGCAGACCCGGCTGCGCGAGCACCAGCAGCGCATCGACGATTTTGCGCGGATTGCCCGCCACGGGCTGCAGACGCTCTATAGCCAGGTTGCCGGCATGGGCTACGTCGTGCTGCTGACCGACGCGCAGGGCGTGACGGTGGATTACCTGGGCGACGCCAACGCCGATGCCCGCCTGCGCCACGCAGGCCTGTACCTGGGCGCGCAATGGAGCGAATCCGGCGCCGGCACCTGCGCGGTGGGTACCGCGCTGGCCACCGGCCAGGCGCTGACCGTGCACCAGGCGGATCATTTCGACGCTACCCATATTCCGCTGACCTGCACCGCCGCGCCGCTGTTCGATTCGCACGGCAGCCTCTGCGCCATCCTCGACATTTCCGCGCTGACCTCGCCGCAGGCCAAGGACAGCCAGGGCCTGGCGCTGCAGATGGTGCGCATCTACGCCAGCCGGATCGAGAACGCCAGCTTCGTGCGCAGCCACCGCGAAGACTGGATCCTCAAGCTCAACGCCGCGCCGGAATTTGTCGACGTCAACCCGGAATACCTGCTCGCGCTCGATGCGTCAGGCCGCATCGTTGGCCATAACCGCCGCGCGCAGCAGATGCTGGAGGCCGAGCTGGGCGTGGCCCCGGGTGGCGCGCCGCTGCTTGGCATGCCGTTCGAGTCGCTGTTCGAGGCGCGGCTTGATGAGCTGGGCCGCTTCATGCATTCGCGCCCCAGCGAGCAGCGCGCGCTGGCGCTGGCCCGCACCGGCGCGCAGCTTTACCTGAGCGTGATGCCGCCGGCGCTGCGCTGGCAGCGCGCGCGCGATACCGCCGAGCGGGCCACGCCGCTGCAGGCGCCGCTGGCCGCACTGTGCGGTGGCGATGCCGCATTGCAGCAGCAATTGCTGCGGGCCGCAAAGCTGGTGGATTCGCCCATCAACCTGCTGATCAATGGCGAGACCGGCAGCGGCAAGGAGTACCTGGCCAAGGCCCTGCACCAGGCCAGCGCGCGCCGCGACGGCCCTTTCGTGGCGGTGAACTGCGCGGCGATTCCCGAATCCCTGATCGAGAGCGAACTGTTTGGCCACCTGCCCAACAGCTTTTCGGGCGCGGGTTCGCGGCCCAAGCGCGGGCTGATCCAGGAGGCTGACGGCGGCACGCTGTTTCTCGACGAGATTGGCGACATGCCGCGCGAGCTGCAATCGCGCCTGCTGCGTGTGCTGGCCGAGGGCGAGGTGCTTGCCATCGGTGCGGCGCGCCCGGTGCCGGTCAACCTGCGCGTGATTTCCGCCACGCACCATCCGCTGGACCAGCTGGTGAGCAGCGGGCGCTTTCGCGAGGACTTGTACTACCGGCTCAACGGCGCGCGGCTGATGCTGCCGCCGCTGCGTGAGCGCACGGACCTGGACTGGCTGATCGGCAAGATGCTGGACGCGGGCGGCAAGCCAGCTACCGTGAGCCTGTCGCCCGCGGCGCGCGCGCGGCTGCACGCGCACCGCTGGCCCGGCAACCTGCGGGAGCTGCGCAATGCGCTGGAGTACGCGCGGGCGGTCTGTGACGACGGCCACATCGAGGTGGAGGATCTCCCGGAGGGGATTGGCGAGGGGATGCCGCAGCAGGGCTTGCTTCCGGTTTCCGCCAGCGTCCCGCCGGGCAGCGCGGCCACTGAGGCCGCCAGCGCGCCGGCCTTGCCGGCCCCCGGCTTCGACCCGCACCAGCTGCCGCCGGAAGGCATGCTGCTGATGCAATACCTGCGCGCGGCTGGCTGGAACCTGAGCGCGGTGGCGCGCCAGATCGGCGTGAGCAGGATGACGCTGTACCGCCGCATGGCGCGCTACGGCATCGCGTCGCCCAACCAGCGCGACGCGACGCATTAGTGAGCATGGCGGCGCGGCTCGCCCGCGCCGCCTTCCCTGCCCGGCGCAAGATCCCCGCTACACCTGTTCCCCCCCCTGTACACGTGATGCTGTGACACCTGTCACGCTGCGGCGTGCGCACGGCCCGCAGTGTCACTGCGCGCCCCGTGTTTTCCTGGGGTAATCCCGAGTTTTTGCCGTCTCCGGCGTGCCGATGCGGGGTGGCACGGCCATTGCGATATGCCTGTCATAACCAGAAAGACAGGAGACAGGCATGGGTGAGCAAGCGCTGGCCGACCGGCCACTGGTCGGCATCATCGCCAACCCGATTTCCGCGCGCGATATCCGCCGCGTGATCGCCAACGCCAACACGCTGCAACTGGCCGACCGCGTCAATATCGTGCTGCGCCTGCTGGCCGCGCTGGCTGCCTGCGGGGTCGGCCGCGTACTGATGATGCCGGACCGCGAAGGCATGCGCGTGCTGCTGGCGCGCCACCTGTCGCGCCGCCAGGGGCCGGACGCCGCGCTGCCGGACGTGGAATACCTTGACATGCCGGTCACCGCGCGCGTCGACGACACCTTCCTGGCCGCACGCATGCTGCGCGAGGCGGGCGTTGCCGCCATCATCGTGCTCGGTGGCGATGGCACCCACCGCGCGGTGGTGCGCGAATGCGGCAACGTGCCGATTGCCGGCATCTCCACCGGCACCAACAACGCCTACCCCGAAATGCGCGAGCCCACCATCACCGGGCTGGCCACGGGGCTGTTTGCCAGCGGCCGCATTCCCGCCGCGCATGCGCTGGCCGCCAACAAGCGGCTGGACATCACGATTGCCGGCGAAGGCGAGGTGCGCCACGACATCGCGCTGGTCGACGCGGTGATCGCCCACGAGCATTTCATCGGCGCGCGCGCCTTGTGGAAGACCGAGACACTGGGCGCGGTCTACGTGTCCTTCGCCGATCCGCAGGCGATTGGCCTGTCCGCCATCGGCGGCTTGCTGGAACCCGTGGGCAGGCATGAGCCCGGGGGCCTGGCGATCGAGCTGGCAGCGCCCGGCGAGGGCCGCTTCGCGCTGCGCGCGCCGATTGCGCCCGGCCTGCTGCGCGCCGTGCCCATCGCGGGCTGGGAGCGCCTGACCGACGGTGTAGCGCACCGTGTGCGCCAGCGCGCTGGCATCGTCGCGCTGGACGGCGAGCGCGAGCTGGTGTTCGGCCCGCAGGACGAGGTCACCGTGACGCTGCGCGAGCGCGCCTTCCTGAGCATCGACGTGGCGGCCTGCATGCGCTACGCCGCCGCCGCCGGATTGATGCGCAGCGGGCGCGCGCCGCCACCTCGGCAACAGCAGCATTCCCCACCCCAGCCACTCACCGAGCTTTCTACCGCCACCACAAAACCATGAAGGAGACAGACATGACAGCCAACGCATCCGGTACCACCGGGAACACGCTGCCCCTCGACAAGCAGGAACTGCTCGCCGTTTATCGCAGGATGCGCACCATCCGCGATTTCGAAGAGCGCCTGCACGTGGACTTCGGGCGCGGCGACATCCCGGGCTTCGTCCACCTCTACGCCGGCGAGGAAGCCGCCGGGGTCGGCATCCTGCACCACCTGGGCGACGGCGACCGCATCGCCAGCACCCACCGCGGCCACGGCCACTGCATTGCCAAGGGCGTCGACCCGGTGGCGATGATGAAGGAGATCTACGGGCGCAAGGGTGGCTCCTGCAACGGCAAGGGCGGCTCCATGCATATCGCCGATCTGTCCAAGGGCATGATGGGCGCCAACGGCATCCTGGGCGCGGGCGCGCCGCTGGTCTGCGGCGCCGCGCTGGCCGCCAAGTTTCGCGGCAAGGGCGAGATCGGCATCACCTTTGCCGGTGACGGCGCGTCCAACCAGGGCACGTTCCTGGAGAGCCTGAACCTGGCCGCGGTGTGGAACCTGCCGGTGATTTTCGTGATCGAGAACAACGGTTATGCCGAATCCACCGCACGCGACTACGGCACGGCAGTGGACAGCTACGTGGACCGCGCCGCCGGCTTCGGCATTCCCGGCGTGACGGTGGATGGCACGGATTTCTTCGCGGTGCATGAGGCGGCGGGCGAGGTCATCAAGCGGGCCCGCGAAGGCGGTGGCCCGGCCCTGCTGGAATGCAAGATGGTCCGCTTCTACGGCCACTTCGAAGGCGACGCGCAAACCTATCGCGCCTCCGGCGAGCTTGACGACATCCGCGCCAACAAGGACTGCCTGAAGAAGTTCACCGCCACCGTGACCCAGGCCGGCGTGATCGCGCTGGACGAACTCAAGGCCATCGACGAGCAGGTTGCCGCACTGATCGAGGACGCCGTGCAGCAGGCCAAGGCCGCGCCGTTCCCCACGCCCGCCGACCTGCTGACCGATGTGTACGTCAGCTACTGAGCGCGCGACCGCAGCCATTCCGAGACCTAACGACAGAAAGCACGATCAGGAGACCACACCATGTCCCGCAAATTAAGCATGAAGCTGGCGATCAACGAAGCGATCGACCAGGAAATGACCCGTGACCCGAGCGTGATCATGCTCGGCGAAGACATCGTCGGCGGCGCCGGCGCGGACGGCGAGAAAGACGCCTGGGGCGGCGTGCTCGGCGTGACCAAGGGCCTGTACGCCAAGCACGGCGACCGCCTGCTGGACACCCCGCTGTCCGAATCCGCCTATGTGGGCGCGGCCATCGGCGCCGCGGCTTGCGGCATGCGCCCGATTGCCGAGCTGATGTTCATCGACTTCATGGGCGTGTGCTTCGACCAGATCTTCAACCAGGCGGCCAAGTTCCGCTACATGTTTGGCGGCAAGGCCGAGACACCGGTGGTGATCCGCGCCATGGTGGGCGCGGGTTTCCGCGCGGCCGCCCAGCACAGCCAGATGCTGACGCCGCTGTTCACGCATATCCCCGGCCTCAAGGTGGTGTGCCCCAGCACGCCATATGACACCAAAGGCCTGCTGATCCAGGCGATCCGCGACAACGACCCCGTGATCTTCTGCGAGCACAAGAACCTTTATGGTTTCGAAGGCGAAGTGCCGGAGAACTCGTACGCGATTCCCTTCGGCGAGGCCAACATCGTGCGCGACGGCAAGGACGTTTCCATCGTCACCTATGGCCTGATGGTGCACCGCGCGCTGGAGGCGGCGGCCACGCTGGCCAAGGAAGGCATCGAAGCGGAGATCGTGGACCTGCGCACGCTCTCGCCGCTGGATATCGACACCGTGCTGGAGTCGGTGGAAAACACCGGCCGCCTGGTGGTGGTGGATGAAGCCAGCCCGCGCTGCAACATCGCCACCGACATCTCGGCACAGGTGGCGCAGCGCGCCTTCGGCGCGCTCAAGGCCGGCATCGAGATGGTCTGCCCGCCGCATACGCCGGTGCCGTTCTCGCCCGCGCTGGAAGACCTGTACATCCCCAGCGCGGCGCACATCGCCGATGCCGCGCGCAAGACCGTGAAGGGAGGGAAACACTGATGGCCGAGATCACTCCGATCGTCATGCCCAAATGGGGCTTGTCGATGAAAGAAGGCACGATCAACGACTGGCTGGTCGAGGAAGGCGCGCAGATCACGGTCGGCATGCCGATCCTCGACGTGGAGACCGACAAGATCGCCAACGCGGTGGAAGCGCCGGACGCTGGCACCCTGCGCCGCAAGGTAGCAGCCGTGGGCGACATCCTGCCGGTCAAGGCGCTGCTGGGCGTGCTGGCGCCGCCCGAGGTCAGCGACGCGGACATCGACGCCTTTGTCGCCGCCTATGAGACACCCGCCGCCGATGAGGAAGACGAGGGCGCCGCCGCCTCGGCCTATCAGTTCATCGAAGTCGACGGCATCCGCACGCGCTACGCAAAGCGCGGCGAGGGTGCCGACACCGTGTTGTTCATCCATGGCTTCGGCGGAGACCTGGACAACTGGCTGTTCAACCTCGACGCACTGGCCGACGCGCACACCGTCATCGCGCTGGACCTGCCGGCGCACGGACACGCCACGCCCAGGCTGCCCGGCACCACGCTCGCATCGCTGGCAGGGTTCGTCGCGCATTTCATGGATGCACTCGACATCGGCCAGGCCCACCTGGTGGGCCACTCGATGGGCGGCGGCGTAGCCGCGCAGCTAGCGGTGGATGCGCCGCAACGCGTGCGCTCGGTCGCGCTCGTATCGCCGGCCGGCCTTGGCGAGGAGGTCAACAGCCAGTACACCGAAGGCTTCGTCAACGCGCAATCCCGCCGCGACCTCAAGCCGGTGGTGGAGCTGCTGTTCGCCGATGCCGGGCTGGTCAGCCGCCAGATGCTGGACGACCTGCTCAAGTACAAGCGGCTGGACGGCATTACAGAAGCGCTCGGCACACTAGGCGCCAGCCTGTTCGGTGGCGGCCGGCAAACCGAACTGCCCGGTCACAGGCTGGGCGATACCGGCAAGCCTGTGCTGGTGATCTGGGGCGCGCAGGATCAGATCATCCCCGCATCGCATGCGGCCAACGCGCCAGCCGGTGCGACGGTGAAGGTGTTCGACGATGCGGGCCATATGAGCCAGATGGAGAAAGCCAACGAGGTCAACGCGCTGCTCAAGCGGCATATCGGCGGCTGACGAAGCGGAGTCCCGCTGGTTTGCTCCCCGCTCCCCGCTCCCCGCTCCCCGCTCCCCGCTCCCCGCTCCCCGCTCCCCGCTCCCCGCTCCCGCAAGCGGGAGCGGGGAGAAAGCCAGCGCGTCGCGCGGCGTATTTCGTGGCTGTATGCACTGAAGACAATGAACAAAACACGCAAAGGAGACCACCCATGAACCAACCCCTGACGGGACAAGTCGCCGTCATCACCGGCGGTGCCCGCGGCATCGGCCGCGGCATCGCCCTGACACTCGCCAAGGCCGGCGCTGACATCCTGATCGCCGACCTTCTCGAAGACGCCATGCGCGAAACCGCGGAAGATGTGCGCGCGCTCGGCCGCCGGGTGAGCACCCTGAAGGTCGACGTGACAAAGCCCGAGATGCACCGCGCCATGGTCAAGCAAGCACTCGACCAGCTCGGCGGCCTGGATATCCTGGTCAACTGCGCAGGCGTCATCAGCATCCACCCTGTCGATGCACTCAGCGAGCGCGACTGGGATTTCGTCATGGACGTCAACGCCAAAGGCACCTTCCTCGGCTGCCAGGCCGCGCTGGAACACATGAAAGCCCAGCACAAGGGCCGCATCATCAACGTTGCCTCGATTGCCGGCAAGGAAGGCTTCCCCAACCTTGCCCACTACAGCGCCTCCAAGTTCGCGGTGGTTGGCTTCACCAATGCCCTGGCCAAGGAAGTGGCGCGCGACGGCATCACCGTCAACGCGATCTGCCCCGGCATCGTGCGCACCTATATGTGGGATCGCCTCTCCGACGAATGGAAGGCCGACGGCGAATCGGTGGAGGATTCCTGGGCGCGTCATCAGCTCACGCTGATCCCGCAGGGACGGGCGCAGACGCCCGAAGACATGGGCCGGATGGCGCTGTTCTTCGCGACCATGGACAATGTGACCGGGCAGTCGGTCAACGTCGACGGTGGCTTCACCTTCCATTGACCGGCACCGGGCCGCGGTGCGGCCCGGCATGTGCGCGTTCCGTCCCGGCGCTTACCGGTCATGCCATGCGATTTGAATTTCTCGATCCCGATCCAACCGACCCCGATCCCTTGCACGCCGAGCAGGCGCTGCTGGAGCAGGCATCCGCCGGCCGCTGGCTGGCGCACCTGTGGCAGGCGCCGGTTTCGCTGGTGGTGCCGCGCAGCTACCTGCGGCATGCGCAACTGGAGGCCGCGCGCGCCGATTTTGCCGCGCGTGGCTGCCCGGTCTGGCTGCGCCTGTCAGGCGGCGGGCTGGTGCCGCAGGGCCCGGGCATCGTCAACCTGAGCCTGGCCTATCCGGTGCGCGGCGGCGCCGGGACGCATGCCGAGCCGGCCTATCTGCATCTGTGCGAGGTGCTGGCCGCCGCATTGGGCCGCCTTGGGTTGCAGACGCACTGGCAAGCGGTGGATGGGTCGTTTTGCGATGGCCGCTTCAACCTGGCCTGGGGCCCGCCGGAGCAGGCCCGCAAGATTGCCGGCACGGCGCAATACTGGCGCCGCGTGGCGGGCGCGGGCGACGCCAGCCTGCACGTGGTGCTGGCGCACGCCGTGCTGCTGGTCAGCGCCGATCCTCAGGAGATCAATGGCCGCGCCAACGATTTCGAGGCCGCCATCGGCAGCGGGCGCCACTACCGTGCCGACAAGGTGGTCAGCGTGGCCCAGGCACTGGCCGACAGCGGCCGGCCGGTACCCGGCGACCTTGCCGAGCGCACGTCCCAAGCGCTGCGCGAGGCGCTTGCCGCGACGCCGCCGGCGTTCGCCGCGACGGCGCTGGCTTAAGCGGCACCGCGCGGATTCGTCGGTATTGACGATTCCGCGCCCTGTTGTCCGTGGCAAACTGACCGGCAAGACGCTTCCCTCGCGGGAGCAGACAACCGGAGACAGGACATGGCGGGACCGTTGGCTGGACTGAAAGTGGTGGAAATGGTTGGGATCGGCCCGGCGCCGTTCTGCGCGATGATGCTGGCCGACCAGGGCGCCGAGGTGATTCGCATCGACCGCCCCCGCCCGGCCAAGCCGGGCGAGGCGCCGGCCACCGGCGCGGGCAAGGCGCGCTGCGACGTGACCGCGCGCGGCAGGCGCTCCCTGGCCATCGACCTGCGCAAGCCCGGCGCGGCCGAGGTCGTGCTGGACCTGATCGCCAAGGCCGATGTGCTGATCGAAGGCTTTCGCCCCGGCGTGATGGAACGCCTTGGCCTGGGGCCGGCGCCTTGCCTGGCGCGCAATCCGGCGCTGGTGTACGGCCGTATGACTGGCTGGGGCCAGCACGGGCCGCTAGCCCAGGCCGCCGGCCACGATATCAACTACATTGCCATCGGCGGCGCCCTGCATGCCATCGGACGGGCGGGGGAGCCGCCCGTGGTGCCGCTCAACTACGTCGGCGACTTTGGCGGCGGCGGCATGCTGCTGGCATTTGGCGTGATGTGCGCCATCAACGAAGCCCGCAACTCCGGCAAGGGGCAGGTGGTGGATGCGGCCATGACCGATGGCACCGCATTGCTGTCCGCCATGATGTACGGCTTCAAGGCCGCCGGGCGCTGGACCAACCAGCGCGGCGATAATTTGCTGGATGGCGCGGCGCATTTCTACGACACCTATGCCTGCGCGGATGGCAAGTACGTCGCGGTGGGCGCCATCGAGCCGCAGTTCTACGCGCTGCTGCGCGAGCGCTGCGGCCTGGACGATCCGCTCTTTGACAAGCAGCTCGACAAACGCCACTGGCCCGAGCTCAAGGCCCGCATGACCACGCTGTTCCTCACCCGCACGCGCGCGCAGTGGTGCGAGCTGCTGGAAGGCAGCGATGCCTGCTTTGCCCCGGTCCTGGACTGGGACGAGGCGCCGCAACATCCGCATAACCGGGCCCGCGAGACGTTTCTTGAGATCGACGGGGTGATGCAGCCGGCGCCGGCGCCGCGTTTCAGCCGCACGCCGGCGGGGGTGCCGCAGGCGCCTGCGGAGCCTGGCGCGGATAGTGAGGCGGTGTTGCGGGATTGGGGGGTGGCGGGGGAGGTGATTGGTGGGTTGCTGCGGGATGGGGTGATTTGAGTTTGATATTGCTGATGTAACTGCTTGCCGTTCAACGTCAACGTCAACTTCAAAGGCTTAAAGTCAAAGGCAGTTTCACCACCCCTGCGGGGCGGCGACCTACTTTCTTGTCTTGCCAAGAAAGTAGGCAAAGAAGGCGCGCCGGATGGGGCGACGCCCCATACGGCCTGGTACACCTTGACGGCTCGCTTCGCATCGCGGGTTGGTGTGGACCGCCCTTGGGGGCGCTCCACACGGCTACACCGAATTTTGATCGCGCGATATCGCTTTTTTTTCGCGCTGGTTTGCTAAGCGGCGACGGCATGCTCCTTGATCGCTGCCAGTTTCTCCGCGCCGATCTTTTCCTTTGCCCTTTCGGTGTCGTAGTGGGTTTGGAGGTTCATCCAGCTTTGGGCATCGGTGCCGAAGAACACGCCGAGCCGGACGGCCGTATCGGCGGTGATGGCGCGCTCGCCCTTGACGATCTCGTTGATGCGCCGAGGCGGGACATCGATTGCCTTGGCGAGCGCGTATTGGCTGATCCCAAGCGGCTCAAGCCAGTCCAACTGCAGGATTTCGCCTGGCGTGGCCAGCGGAATTTCTCGTGCCATGGTTTGCTCCTTTAGTGGTAGTCGACGATCTCGACGTCGGTCGCGCTACCGTTTGCCATCCACCGGTTTGCTCCCCTCTCCCGCCTGCGGGAGAGGGGCGGGGGAGAGGGCGGGTGTTCGTTACGCCGCCGTGCTCGTGCTCTTTCTGGGCATTTCGAAGGTTGCTCGCGCTCAGTCCACCGGCCCCAAAATCCGCTCGACAAACTCCGGCGCCAGCGCAACGCCCAGGAAGCGCGAGATCTCCACGATCTGTCCATACAGCATCCATTGCCCGTGATGCACCGCGCAGCCGCGTTCGCGCGCGGCCTTCAGCAGCGGAGTATCGCCATCGCGGATCACCGCCTCGCAGACCAGCGTGCCTGCGTCCAGTTGCGCAGCGGGGAGCGGCGTGGCGTCGGTATCGCGCAAGCCGAGCGCGGTGGCGTTGACAACGACATCAAAGCCGGCGGGGTTGTTATCGCCGGCTCGAATCGAGACGGTCGGCAGCACCGCTTTCAGGCTTGCCGCCAGCTCTTGCGCCTTGTCGGCGGAGCGGTTGTAGATGACCAGTTCGGCCGGCTGCTCGCGGGCCATGGCGTAGGCCATCGACTTGCCGGCGCCTCCGGCGCCAAGCTGCAGCACGCGCTTGCCAGACAGGCTGTGGCCGCGTTCGCGCAGGCCGGCGACGAAGCCGTCGCCATCAAAGTTGCCACCGACCCAAAAGCCCTTCTGGCGGTCGAAGCGCATCGCGTTGACGGAGCCGAGCAGGCGCGCGGCATCGGTCAGTTCGCCACAGATGGCCACCACCGCCTCCTTGTGCGGCATGGTGACGACCAGGCCTTGCAGGTTTTGCGCAGCCGGCGCGCCGGCGAGGAATGCCTGCAATTGCGCCGCGTCCACATGGAAGGGCACGCAGACGGCATTCAGGCCCTGGCGGGCGACCGAGGCATTGAAGAGTTGCGGCGTGCGCACGTGCGCGATGGGGGCGGCGATGATGCCGACAAGCTGGGTATTGCCATCGATCTGCATTGCGGGATTCCGGGTAACGTGGAAGGGGGAGGGAAGAAGGGCGAGCAAGAAGGGAGAGAAGACGGGCGCGGGAGGCGGGACGGCCGCGCCGTCCCGCGGGCATGGCGATGGCTCAGATGCCGGCCATGCAGGTGTACTTGATGACCAGGTAGTCCTCGATGCCGTAGTGCGAGCCTTCGCGGCCCACGCCCGATTGCTTGACGCCGCCGAAGGGCGCCACCTCGTTCGAGATCAGGCCGGTGTTGACGCCGACCATGCCGTACTCCAACCGCTCGGAAACGCGCCACACGCGGCCGAGATCGCGTGCGTAGAAATAGCTCGCCAGGCCGAATTCCGTGTCGTTGGCCATGGCGACGACTTCGTCCTCGGTCTCGAAGCGGAACAGCGGCGCGAGCGGGCCGAAGGTTTCTTCACGCGCTACCAGCATGCCGGGCTTCACATCGGCCAGCACGGTAGGCTCGAAGAACGATTGCCCGAGCGCGTGGCGCTTGCCGCCTTGCAGCACGCGCGCGCCCTTGGAGATCGCGTCGGTGATATGTTCCTCGACCTTGGTCACGGCCTTGCCGTCGATCAGCGGCCCGATGCGCACGCCGTCTTCCATGCCGTTGCCCACCTTCAGTGCGCGTACCGCCGCGACCAGCTTTTCGGCGAAGGCGTCATAGACCTTGCTGTGCACATAGAGGCGGTTGGCGCAGACGCAGGTCTGTCCCGCGTTGCGGTACTTGGACACGATGGCGCCTTCCACGGCGGCATCCAGGTCGGCATCCTCGAACACGATGAAGGGCGCGTTGCCGCCGAGTTCCATCGAGACCTTCTTGATGGTGGACGCCGTCTGCGCCATCAGCGTACGGCCGACTTCCGTCGAGCCGGTAAAGGTGAGCTTGCGCACCAGCGGGTTGCTGCTGAGTTCGCCGCCGATGGCGGAAGCCGAGCCGGTGACGACCGACAGCACGCCTGCGGGAATGCCGGCGCGTTCCGCCAGCGCCACCATGGCCAGCGCGGTCAGCGGGGTTTGCGAGGCGGGCTTGACCACCATCGTGCAACCTGCCGCCAGCGCCGGGCCGGCCTTGCGCGTGATCATGGCCGCGGGGAAATTCCACGGCGTGATGGCCGCGCACACGCCCACCGGTTCCTTGGTGACGACGATGCGCTGGTTGCTGACCGGTGCGGGAATGGTCTCGCCGTAGACGCGTTTGCCTTCCTCGGCGAACCACTCGATGAACGAGGCCGCGTAGCCGATCTCGCCGCGTGCTTCGGCAAAGGGCTTGCCTTGCTCGGCGGTCATGATGCGGGCCAGGTCGTCCTGGTTCGCCAGCAGCAGTTCGAACCACTTGCGCAGCAGCGCGGAGCGTTCCTTGGCGGTACGCGCGCGCCAGGCCGGCAGGGCGCGGTTGGCGGCCTCGATGGCCTGGCGCGTTTCGTCGGCGCCCAGCAGCGGCACCTGGCCGACGCGCTCACCCGTGGCGGGATTGGTCACGTCGATATGACGCTGCGCATCGGTCCAGCGGCCATCGATATAGCACTGCTGGCGCAGCAAGGAGGGGTCTTGGAGTTGCAACATGGTCTGGTTCCGGTTCCGTAGCGATGTTGGGGGATTCGGCGCAGCGCCGCTGACGGCAGGTTAGCAGGATCCGGCGATCTCGTTTGGCCGCCGGACGGATGATCAAGCCGCGACTCAAGCCGCGACTCAAGCCGCGATTCAACCCGCGATATACAGCCCGCCATTGACGTGCAGCACCTCGCCGGTGACAAAGCTGGCCGCGTCGCTGCACAGGAAGCCGATGGCGGTGGCGATCTCGCGCGGGTGGCCGAGGCGCTTGAGCGGTGTCTGCTCGACCGAATCGGCGCCGCGTTTCTGGATCAGCTCGGCGGTCATGGGGGTTTCGATCACGCCCGGCGATACAGCATTGACGCGGGTGCGCGGCCCGAGTTCCCGCGCAAGGCTGCGGGTGAGGCTGAGCAGGCCACCCTTGGAGGCCGAATAGTGCGCATTGTAGTAAGCGCCCCGGTGCGCCGCCACCGACGTCAGGTTGACGATGGCGCTGTTCTCGCGCAGCGCGGGAATGGCGCGGCGCACAAGATAGAACACGCCATCGAGGTTGATCGACAGCGTCTGCCGCCATTGCGCGTCGCTCATCTCGGCCACTGGCTGGGCCTGGTACAAGCCTGCCGACGGTACCAGGAAATCGATGCCGCCGAAGCGCGCCTGCGCGAGCGCCACGGCGCGCTCGCAATCGTCGGGGCTGGCGGCGTCCATGCGCAGCGTGGCGATGCGCTCGCCGCTCGGGTCCAGTTCGCTGGCAAATCCGGCGACGCCGGCTTCGTCCAGATCCGTCAGTACCAGGTTGGCGCCGTGCGCCAGGAACAGCTTGGCCGTCTCACGGCCGATGCCGCCGTTGGCGCCGGTCAGCAGCAGCGTGCGTTGATCGAAGTTGTACATGTTGTCTCCCGTGTTCAGATATGCAGTGCGCGCCCGTAGGCCGCGAGCACGGCTTCGTGCATGGCCTCGGACATGGTCGGGTGCGGCAGGACGGCGGCCATCAGGTCGGCCTCGGTGGTCTCCAGCGTCTGCGCGATGGCGTAGCCCTGGATCATCTCGGTGACCTCGTCGCCCACCATATGGGCGCCGAGCAGTTCGCCGCTGCCTGCGTCGAACACCACTTTCACCAGGCCCGCGGTGCTGCCCATGGCAATGGCCTTGCCGTTGCCGACGAAAGGAAACTTGCCGACCTTGATCGGATGGCCGCGCTCCCTGGCCTGTGCCTCGGTGAGCCCCACGCTCGCCACTTGCGGATGGCTGTAGGTGCAGGCCGGAATACGTGTGGCATCGAGCGCATGCGGATGCAGCCCGGCAATCCGCTCCACGCAGATCACACCTTCGTGGCTGGCCTTGTGCGCCAGCCACGGCGGGCCCGCCACGTCGCCGATGGCATACACGCCGGGCTCATCGGTGCGGCCGAAGCCGTCGGTCACGATATGCGTCTTCTCGACCTTGACGGCGGTTTGCTCCAGGCCCAGGCCTTCCACGTTGCCGACAATGCCCGCCGCCACCAGCACGACGTCGACGTCGACGCTCGCGCCACCGGACTTGCCGCCTTGCAGCGCGACGGACCAGCCCTGCCCATTGCGCTCGGCGCTCTGGATGCTGGTGCCGGTATGCAGCACGATGCCTTCCCGGCTCAGGCTGCTCGCCACCTGTGCACAGATGTCGGCATCTTCCACCGGCAGGATGCGCTCCGCCATCTCCACCACTGTCACCTCGGCACCCACCGCGCGATAGAAGCTCGCGAACTCGATGCCGATGGCGCCGGCGCCGACGATCAGCATGCGCTTTGGCACCACGGGCGGCGCCAGCGCCTCGCGATAGGTCCAGACCGTCTTGCCGTCCGCCGGCAGCGCGGGCAACTGGCGGGCGCGCGCGCCGGTGGCAAGCAGGATGTGGGCGGATGCAACGCGTCTTGTCGTGCCATCCGGCGCGGTGACTTCCAGCTTTCCCTTGCCCGCCAGCCGCCCGTGGCCGTTGAGCACGGTCACGCCGTTCTTCTTCATCAGGTGGGCCACGCCCTTGTTGAGCTGCGCGGCCACCGCGCGGGAGCGGGCCACCATGGCCGGGAGGTCGGCGCCAGGCGATGCGGCATGCACACCGTAGGCCGCCGCGTCCTTGACCAGCCGCAGCACATCGGCGGAGCGCAACAGCGCCTTGGTGGGAATGCAGCCCCAGTTCAGGCAGATGCCGCCCAGGTGCTCTTTCTCGACCAGCGCGGTCTTCATGCCTAGCTGTGTGGCGCGGATGGCGGCCACGTAGCCGCCCGGGCCACCGCCTACGACGATCAGGTCAAATGAGGAGTTCGCCACGTCATGGTCCTTAGATCAGCATCGACAAGGGGTGTTCAAGCAGGCGCTTGAACGCGGCCAGCCATTGCGCGGCCAGTGCGCCGTCGATGGCGCGGTGGTCCACCGAGAGCGTGCAGCGCATGACCTGCCCGGCCTTCAGCGCGCCGTCTTCCACCACCGGCACCGCTTGCGTGGCGCCCACGGCAAGGATGGCGGCCTGCGGCGGATTGATGATGGCGGAGAACTCGGACACGCCGAACATGCCCAGGTTGCTCACGCTGAAGCTGCCCCCCTGGTACTCCTCGGGGCGCAGTTGCGAAGCGCGCGCACGCGCGGCCAGGTCGGCGATTTCGGCGCTGATGACGGACAGCGGCTTGGTATCGGCAGCGCGCACGATGGGGGTGATCAGGCCAGCGTCCGTGGATACCGCCACCGCGATATCGGCCTGCTGGTACTGGCGCATCGCCGTATCGGTCCAGCCCACGTTGGCCGCCGGCACCTCGCGCAAGGCGACCGCCACGGCGCGCACGATGAAGTCGTTGACCGAGATCTTGCGCGGCGCACCGGCATTGATCTGCGCGCGCAGCGCCAGCAACGGCTCCATGCGGCAATCCGCCGTGAGGTAGAAATGCGGGATGGTGGCCTTGCTCTCGCTCAGCCGGCGCGCGATGGTGCGGCGCATATTGCTGTGCGGGATTTCGGTGAACGCTTCGCTGGCCCGGGCTTGCGGTGCGGCGGGGCGCGCAACGGCAGGTGCGCTGGCAACGGCTGGAGCCGCGGCGGCCTGCTCGATATCGCGCTTGACGATGCGGCCATTGGGGCCGCTGCCGCGCAATGCCGCGAGGTCCAGCCCGCGCTGCGCCGCCAGGCGGCGCGCCAGCGGGCTGGCGAAGATGCGCGCGGCATGCGGTGCAGCAGTCATGGCAGAAGTCGTGGCAGCAGCAACCGCCTCGCCAGCGGATGCCGCCACGGCTTCAGGCGCTTGCGCGCCGCCACCCGCCGCCGCGATCAGCGCATCGATATCCACGCTGGTTTCGCCATTGACCAGCAGCACGCCGATGGGCGCGCCCACCTCCACGTCCTGGCCCGCCGCCACCAGGCGGCGGCCGAGCACGCCGGCCGAATCGGCATTGAGTTCGACCACGGCCTTGTCGGTTTCGATCTCGGCGATGCAGTCGCCCATGGCGATCGTATCGCCTTCGTTCTTGGTCCACGCTTGCAGCGTGGCCTGGGTGGCATTGGCCGCCACCTCGGGCATGCGTAGCAGGGTGGCCATGTCAGGCAGTCCTTGGTTGCAGGTCGGGGCGGTAGGCGGCGATATCCGCGTATTGCACGATCTCCAGCACATTGCCTTCGGGATCGCGGCAGAACGCCAGGTAGGTACCGGGGCGCACTTCGATGCGCTGCGGGCCGGTGAGGAATTCCACATCGGCGGCGAGCAGCTTGTCGACCACGCTCTGGATATCGTCCACGATAAAGGTCAGGTAGGTGGCGTTGGCCTTGTCCAGGATGTACTCGGGAGCGGGCGCGGGTGCGGGCGGCTGTACGGGGGCCAGCAACTTGATGCGCTCGCCATGGTTGGTCTGCAGGCGCACCGCGGTATAGCCGCCGGCGTGCATGGCCGCCTGCACGGCATTTGCCGCTGGCACGGCCACTTCGCTGACAAAGGCGAAGCCCAGCACCTGCTCGTAGAAGCGGCGCATGCGCGGCAGGTCGCGCACGGCGATGCCGACCTCCAGGGGAACAATCATGTTCAGGGTCATTGGTATTCCTTGGGTTCGTTCAGTTGGCCAGGCGGGTATCCGGACTCACGCCGCGCCCTTGTCGCGCATTACCTGGCGCAGGCCCTCGGCCACTTCCTCGGTGCGGGCTGCGGCGGCGCGCTCCAGCACCTTGGAGATGCTCGGCGCGGCCTCGGCGCCGGTCACGCGCTGCACGGGCTGGTCCAGCCAGTCGAAGTAGCGGCGCTGGATCTCGTCGGCCAGCCATCCGCCATAGGAGGTACCGCGCGCGCCTTGTTCGGCGATCAGTACGTTGTTGGTCTTCTTCACGCTCTGCTCGATGGTGTCCCAGTCAATGCTGGCGCGGTCCAGCCAGCGCAGGTCGATCACCTCGGCGTCGATGCCGGTCTGCGCCACCGCTTCGAGCGAGTGGCCGACCATCGACAGGTACGTGATGACAGTGACGTCGCCACCGCTGCGGCGTACCGCCGCCTTGCCCACCGGCAGGTGATAGTCGAAGTCATCCACGGGGCCCACGCCCGAGGCGTTGTACAGGTCCACGTGCTCGATCACCAGCACCGGGTCCTTGCACGCCAGCGCGGTGTTCATCAGGCCAACGTAGTCGAACGGCGTGGACGGCGCCACGATGCGCCAGCCCGGGCTGGTGGCGAAGATGCCGGCCGGGTCCATCGAGTGCTGCGAACCATAGCCCGTGCCCATCGCCACCTTGGTGCGCAGCACCAGCGGCACGTCGCTCTCGCCGCCGAACATGTGGCGCGCCTTGCCGATCTGGTTGAAGATCTGGTCGGCCGCCACCCACATGAAGTCCGGGTACATGAACTCCACCACGGGCTTGTAGCGTCCGTCCAGCGCCAGCCCGCCGCCCAGGCCCACGAACGCGTTCTCGCTGATCGGCGTGCCCAGCACGCGGTCCGGGAAGTTGTCGCGCAGGCCGCGGGTGGCGCCGTTGGTGCCGCCCTTGAGGCGGTGCACGTCCTCGCCCATCACCACCACCGACGGATCGGTCTCCATGCGGCGTTGCATGACGTCCGCCACCACGTCGATGAACTTGCGCTTGTCCAGCTTGCCGGAGAAGCCGGCCTCGTCCTCGCAGCGCAGGCCTGCCAGCTCGCTCAGGTCGCCGCGGATGCCCACATCGCGGAAGTCCGGGCTCGGCCACAGCTCAGGCCGGATGCGGCGCTTGCCCGGCTTGCCGGAAGGATCGGCTTCGGTCAGTGCGGCCATGGCGTCGCGCATGGCTTGCTTGATGCGCTCACGCAGCGCGGCGATCTCGTCGGCGCTGATCAGGCCGCGCGCCTGCATGCGGCGCGCCATCAGCTCGAGCGGATCGCGCGCACGCCATTGCTGCTCTTCTTCCTTGGTGCGGTAGCCGAAGGCGCTCCCCGGGAAGGGGCCGTTCTGGTGGAAGAATCGGTACAGATCGGCTTCGATGATCGTCGGGCCCTTGCCGGCACGCATATGCGCCAGCGCTTCCTGCGTGGCCAGGTACACCGCCAGCGGGTCCATGCCATCGACCTTCCAGCTCGGGATGTTGAAGCCCATGCCGCGCGCGGACAGGCGCGGCTCGGCGGTGGACTCTTCCACCGTGGTGGAGACGGCGTAGCGGTTGTTCTCGATAAAGAAGCACAGCGGCAGCTTCCACGCGGCGGCCAGGTTCATGGTTTCCAGCACCGAGCCGATATTGACCGCGCCGTCGCCAAAGTAGGTGATGGCGACCGCGTCCGTGCCGGCATGCCGGTGCGACCACGCCGCGCCCGCGGCCATGGGCACGCCGCCGCCCACGATGGCATTGGTGCCCAGCGCGCCGGCCTCGGCCCACTGCAAGTGCATGGAGCCGCCACGGCCTTTGCAATAGCCCTGCGCCAAGCCCAGGATTTCCGCCAGCGTGCGTTGCAGCAGTGTTTGCACGTCCGCCGGCAGCGGCGCGCGCGGATCGATGCCGTTGGGCGCGAGGTAGCCCAGCGCCTTGGAGACAAACTGGTGATGCCCGCGATGCGAGCCGTTGATCTGGTCCGCGCCGGTCAGCGGCACGATGGAGCCGGCAGCGCCGCCTTCCTGCCCGATGCTGGAATGCGCCGGGCCGTGGACCAGGCCTTCGGCGGCGAGTTCGAGCACAGCCTCCTCGAAGCCGCGGATCAGGTGCAGGTGGCTCAGCAGGGTGCCGAGCAGGGCCGGGTCTGCCTTGGCCCAGTCTTCCTCGGTGGTGCGCAGTTCCACCCATTCGGCGGCGGGGCGCAGGGCGCTACGTTCAGACATTTGAGAATCCTTGATTACCGTTCGATGATGCTTTCAATCGTGCTGGGGGACTGCGTGCTCAGAAGCCGTCGGCGGTCCAGCCGCCATCGGAGACCAGCGCATGGCCGGTGATGAACGCGGCCGAGTCCGAAGCCAGGAAGAGGGCGACCTCCGCCATCTCGTCCGGCGCGCCAAAGCGGCGCAGCGGCGTGCGCGCCAGCAGCGCCTCGCCGTCGATGGCCTTGCTGGCGAGCAGCGTTTCCATCAGCGCGGTGCTGGTGTAGCCCGGGCAGACCGCGTTCACGCGGATGTTGTACTCAGCCCATTCCGCCGCCAGCGACTTGGTGAGCGACACCACGCCAGCCTTGGCGGCGCAGTACGCCAGGCGCCGCGCGGACGAGGCCAGGCCCCACATCGACGCGGTGCTCAGGATGGCGCCGCCGCCCTGGCGCACCATGCGGCGCGCCGCCGCCTGCGTGCAGAAGAACACGCCGGAGAGGTCGATATCGATGGCGCGGCGCCAGTCGTCGGGCGTCAGTTCCAGCGACGGCTTGTTCATCGAGATGCCGGCGTTGTTCAGCAGGATGTCGATGCGGCCAAAGCGGGCCTCGGTGGCGGCGCAGGCGTGCTCCACGGCCTCGGGGTCGGTGATCGAAGCCTGCACCACTTCGACCTGCGCTTCCGGGTAAGCCGCTTCCAGTTCCGCCTTGGCGCTGGCGAGTCCTTGCGCATCCAGGTCCAGCAGCATCAGGCGCGCGCCGTGCCGGGCAAAGCCATGCGCCATCGCGCGGCCGATGCCGCTGGCGCCGCCGGTGTTGAGCACGACCTTGCCGGCCAGGCCGGGGTAGCTGGCGCGCGCAAAGGGCTGCGCGTTCGGGTATCCAATAGGCAAAGAGGTGCTCATACGGCTAACCAGTCCTTCAGAAGTTGGGTATTGGAAGTGAGTTGTTCGGGCGTGCCTTCAAAGACGATGCGGCCGTGGCCCATCACGCAGACGCGGCTCGACACCTTCAGCGCGATGGCGAGCTTCTGCTCCACCAGCACCACCGAGACGCCCCGGCGGTGAATGTCCTGGATGGCCTCGCCAACCACCGTCACGATCTTGGGCGCGAGGCCTTCGGTGGGCTCGTCGATCAGGATCACCAAGGGGTTGCCCAGCAGCGAGCGGCACATGGTCAGCATCTGCTGCTCGCCGCCGGAGAGGCTGCCGGCCTTGGTATTGCGGCGCTCCTTCAGGCGCGGGAAGTAGTCGAACATCTGCTCGAAGGTCCATTGCGGCGCGCCTTCGGTGGCGCGCTGCTCGCCCATGCGCAGGTTTTCGTCCACCGTCAGGTTGGCGAAGACCTCGCGCTCTTCCGGCACATAGGCAATGCCCTTGCGGCAGATCGCATACGATTGCGCGCCGGCCAGATCGCGCCCGCGCAGCCTGATGCGGCCGGCGCTTGGCGGCACCAGGCCCATGATGGCCTTGAGCGTGGTGGAGCGGCCCGAGCCGTTGCGGCCCAGCAGGCTGACCACTTCGGCCCGCCCCACCTGGAAATCCACACCGTGCAGGATGTGGCTCTTGCCGTAGTGCGCGTGCAGCCCTTGCACGCTCAGCAGCGGATCGGCGCTTTGTAGGGATTGCGCGCTCATACCGTGACCTCCTCACCCAGATAGGCTTCCTTGACGCGTGCGTTGTTGCGGATCTCGTCCGGCGTGCCGGTGGCGACGATCTCGCCGTAGACCAGCACGCTGATGCGGTCGCTGAGCGAAAACACCACGTCCATGTCGTGCTCCACGATCAGCAGCGTGCGGCCCTGCGCGATCTCGCGGATCAGGCCGGCGGTGTAGTCGGTTTCTTCCTGCGACATGCCCGCCATCGGCTCGTCGAGCATGATGACCTTCGGGTCCGAGGCCAGCGTCATGGCGATCTCCAGCGAGCGCTGCTCCGAATACGACAGCTCGCCGGCGATGGTTTGTGCGCGCCCGGCCAGCCGCACCTGTTCGAGCAGATGCTGGGTCTCGTCGCGCACGGCACGCACCTTGTGGGCGAACTTCCACAGCGTGTATTGCAGGCCGTGGCGCCGCATGACGGCGAGGCGCAGGTTCTCGAAAACCGTGAGGCCCGCGAAGATATTGGTGATCTGGAACGAGCGCGCCAGGCCGCGATGGTTGATGCTCTGCGGCGACAGGCCGTGGATCGGCTCGCCGTTGAGCATGATCTCGCCTTTGGTCAGGGGCAGGCGCCCGGAGATCAGGTGGAACAGCGTGGACTTGCCGGCGCCGTTCGGGCCGATCAGCGCGTGGCGTTCGCCGCTGACGAGATCGAGGTCCACGCCGCGGATGATGTCGACGTCGCCGAAGGATTTGCGCAACCCGCGCAGGGAGAGCATCGCTTGCGTGTTCATGCCGGGTTCCTCCGGACGTTGGTGGCCGCGGTGGCGGGCGCGTCGATGGCGGGAGTGGCGTCCTTCAGGCGCAGCCAGCGCCTGTTGGCCAGGCGGGCCGTGGCGATGCCTGCCACCAGCAGCGCCGCGGGCACCAGCCAGGTCAGCGGCGAGATGGGATCCCACTCGCGGCCAAACAGCGCAATCGCGGGCCAGCCGCCACCATTCAGGGCCGCCATGGAGCGGTAGTCTTGCGAGAAGAAGCGCTGCAGCATCTCCACCGTGAACACCATGCCGCCCGCGAGCAGCAACGTGCCGATGACGAATGCCAGCGCCATGGGCAGCAGCGCACGCAGGCCATAGGTCTTGCTGTGCGCGGCGAAGGACTTGATCAGCCCGGCCAGGCCCGTCGGCAAGAACATCATCACCAGCACGAAGACAATGCCCTGGTACAGCAGCCACGAACGCGTCAGGTCGGATACCGCATAGCCGAAGAAGGTCATCACCGCCGCGCCCAGTGCCGGGCCGAGGAAGATCTTCACGCCGCCGATATAGCTGTTAAGCACCACCGCCGCGGAGGCGGATGACTCGAACACCACGTAGTTGGCCGCTTCCATGTTGAGCGCCTGCAGCGCGCCCGCGATGCCAGCGAACATGGCCGAGACGGCGAACACCAGCACGCCGAGCCGGTGCGTGTCATAGCCGAGGAAGCGCAGGCGGTTGGCGTTCTCGCGCAGGCCCAGGGTCAGGCGGCCCACCGGCGTCAGCGTGAACAGGTACAGCAGCGCCAGCGACAGCAGCACCCAGAACAGGGTCAGGTAGTACACCTGGTTGCTGTCGCCGAAGGTGAGGCCCCACGCCGGCATGCGCATGGTGGACAGGCCCGCCTCGCCGCCGAACCAGCCCTTCAGGTGCGGCGCCAGCGAGTGCAGCAGTTCGGCCAGCGCCAGCGTGATCATGGCGAAGTAGACGCCGGTGCGCTTGGTGGCGAACCAGCCGGCGGCCAGGCCGGCGACCAGGCCCAGGGCGCCGCCGGCCAGCGGCAGCAGCGGCGTGGGCAGCAGGCCGTTGCCGCCGAAGGCGTTCATGGCGTGCACGGTGGCAAAGCTGCCGATGCCGAAGTACGCCGCGTGGCCAAACGACAGCATGCCGCCCTGGCCGCTGAGCAGGTTGAACGAGGCCGCGAACAGCACCGCGATCAGCATCTGGATGGAGGCGTTGACCAGCGATGGCGACAGCACCATCGGCAGCGCCAGCAGCGCGCCTGTGCCGAGCAGCAGCAAGGTCTTCTGCGTGTTGGAGAGGTTGGTCATGGTTACTCCTTCTCGCCCATCAAGCCTGACGGACGGACCAGCAAGATCAACAGCATCAGCGCGAACGGGATGGTCCCGGCCAGGCTGGAGAGTTTCAGGGTCATCAGCCCTCCGGCTTGCTCGGCCCAGGCGCCCGCGCCGGCCAAGGCCAGCAGGTCGGCCAGGCTGCGATCGATGCCGACCGAGAACGACGTGATCAGCCCGATCAGCAGCGAGGCGAGCATGGCCCCCTCCAGCGAGCCCAGGCCGCCCACTACCACCACGACGAAGACCATCACGCCGAGTTCCAGCGCCATGTTCGGGTTGGTGGTGTAGAACGCGCCCGCCACCGCGCCGGCCAGGCCCGCCAGCGCCGCGCCGATGCCGAACACGCCCATGAAGACCAGCGGCACGTTGTGGCCCAGCGCCTCGGCCATGCGCGGCTTGTAGATGGCCGAGCGCACCACGATGCCGACCCGGGTGCGCGTGAGCAGCAGGTAGATCACGGCGAACATGGCCACGGCGATGCCGCCCATGAACACGCGATAGAAGGGATAGGAGGACACGCCCAGGCGGAAAGCCGCGAAGTCCAGCGACGCCGGGATGCGGTAGTCCACCGGGAAGTTGCCGAAGAACAGCTTGATCAGCTCGGCAATGATGAAAGACAGGCCAAAGGTCAGCAGCAGCTCGTGCGCGTGGCCGTGATGATGGACGCGGCGCAGGAAGAAACGCTCCACCGCCACCCCGGCCAGCCCGACCAGGATCGGCGAGACCACGATGGCAGGCCAGAAGCCGATCGCGCCTTGCAGCGTATAGGCAAAGTAGGCGCCCAGCATGTAGAACGACGCATGGGCAAAGTTGAGCACGCCCATCATGCCGAAGATGAGGGTCAGGCCAGCGGAGACCATGAACAGCAGCAGGCCGTAGATGGTGCCGTTAAGCAATGAGACGACGAGGTATTCCATGAAGGCTTCCTTGGAACGAGCCTGTGCGGCCAACTGGCGCATGGCCGTACTTGCCAGCGCCAGCGCCGGAACGGCGCGGGCGCGGCTGATGTTGCTAGGGTGGCTTGGACAGGGGAATCAGCTGGGGCGCTGCATCTTGCAGCTGGCCTGGGCCGGCGTGGCGGCCTCGGCGGCGGAGAAGGTCTTGACCGGCTTGAAGCCCATGTCGGTGCCGTCGACCTTGAACTTCGCGTCCTTGGCGACCACGGACACCACCATCGGCAGCAGCACCTGGTGATCGGCGGCGCGCATGCTCATCTCGCCCAGCGGTGATCTGACCTTGGCGGTTTCGAGCGCCTTGGCCAGCGCGCTGGTGTTGAGCTTGCCGCCTTCCGGCTTCACGGTCTTCAGCGCCTCGCCCAGCATCTCCACCGCGAATACCGTCTGCGGCTCGATGTAGGCGGGCATATGGCCCTGCCTGGCCTTGAAGTCGTTGGCGAAGCGCTCACTGTCGGCGCTACCCGCCTCGGCATTGAAGGGGTGGGCAACATAGTGGCCCAGCGCCACGTCGGCGGCGTTGCCGATATTGCCCGGCTGGTCGAGGAACACGGTGGCAAAGCGCGTCTTCAGGCCGGCCGCCTTGCTGGCCTTCATCAACAGCAGCAGGTCGTTGGACCAGTTGCCGGTGATCACGCTGTCCGCCTTGGCGGCAGCGATCTTGGCCACGTAGGGCGAGAAGTCCTGCACCTTGTTCACGTCATGCAGCGTCTTTTCCACCACCGTGTAGCCGCCTGCGCTGGCGTAGTCGCCGATGGCCTTCTCCATATCGACGCCCCAGGAGTAGTTCTGGTTGATCGAATACACGCGGCTGCCCAGCGCATGGAGCGGCTTCATCGCGCCGACCAGCGCCTTGACACGGATCTGCGCATTGGTGGCGAACTTGAAATGGTAGAAGTGGCACTTCTCGCCGGTTAGCTCCATGGCTTCGCCGCCGACGTTCATGAACAGGATTTCCTTGCCCGGATTGCGCAGGTTGAACTTGCGCACGTCCTCGGTGATCTGGCCGGACACGGCCGACGACGAGCCTTGCATGACGATCTGGGCGCCATCGGCAACGGCCGCCTTCAGCTTGTCCGCCGCACCTGCCGGGCCACCCTGGTTGTCGTACTCGACCAGCTGGAGCGGCTCGCCGTTCCAGCCGCCGGTGGCGTTGATCTTGTCGATCGCATAGCGCGCCGCTGCGCGGAACATCAGGCCGGTGGATGCCTGCGGGCCGGACAGCGTCTCGACCAGCGCAATCTTCACCGGCGCCGCCGATGCCGTGCCCGCCAGCACGGAGAGTGCCGCGGCTGCGAACAAAGGACGGGTAATGCGGCTACCGCTCATGGGTGTCTCCTGGCTGTTGTTTGGATTCATCTGGCGGGCGCCGAAACTGGCCCGCCATAGTGGTCTGACCTGTGGTTAAAGTGGTCTGACAGGTTTACTATAGGGAGATGGGCGGCGATCGTCAACGGCGACTTGCGCGCCATGAGGGTTTCTACCGAGAGGCCGATCGGACGGGTATCCGCGTCGCGGAACGAGGGGCTTATGCCCTTGAGGAGCTTGGCTTACGGACGAATAACGGGTGCCGGCACCGCTTCGTGCTGGTACATTCCACACGTTTCATGCGCGCTAAGACGTGCTACATTGACCTGTAAGACCAATTTCAAATCGAGCGCCAGCCAGAGGCTGTCTGGCGCCAGGGAGCCCGTATTGAACAAGACAGTGCCCGGTGCCGCGGCGCCGCCGCCCAACCAGCGCCCGGAGGGAGCCATGTTCCATCCCGAGCCCAAACACCTGCCGGACGAGATCGCCAGGCGCCTGATCCAGGCGATCCAGGCGGGCGAGTTCGCCGTGGGCGACCGCCTGCCCAGCGAGCGGTTGCTGTGCGAGCAGTTCTCGGTCAGCCGCGCGGTGGTGCGCGAGGCCCTGTCGCAGCTCAAGTCGGAGGGGTTGGTTGCGCCTAAGGCGGGCAGCGGCGTGTTCGTGACCGAGCGCAGCCAGCGCCAGGCATTTCGCATGCAGGATGTGGCCATCGACGAGAAAGACTCGCTGGCCATGGTGATGGAACTGCTGGTGACGATCGAAGTGGCGGCCACCAGGTTCGCGGCCATGCGCCGCACGCCTGAAGACCTCAAGCGGATCCGGCGCGCGCTGATCGGCATGGAGTACGAGATCGCCAACGACAGGCTGGGCGATGAAGAGGACTTCGCCTTTCACCAGGCCATTGTCGAGGCGACGCACAACCCGCACTTCCAGGCGTTGAGCGAACACCTGGAGCACGGCGCGCGGCGCGTGATCCGGCAGGCGAGGAGCAATACCAAGAGCCGTCACGCGGACATGGTCGAGGCCGTGCAGGAAGAGCACAAGACCATCTACGACGCGATCGTGGCGGGCGATCCCGAGCGGGCGGCGGAGGCGGCGGAAACCCACCTTCGCAACGCCGCCAAGCGGCTGAACATGTACCTCAAGGGGTGACTGGCGGGGTGGCCGGCAACTGCCGATGGGCAGCCCGCGTTCTTGTCCCGCCCGGGCTTGCCTGGTTTATTCCAGCCCGGCCAGGCCCAGCTGGAAGCGCTGGCTCAAGCGCTCGCCGCTGGCTAGCAACACGCTCACTTCCACCCCCGATGCCATCGCCTGGCAGGCTGCGCGGCTGGTGCCGGAGACCGACACGCTGGCACCCTGCGGGCAAACGCACACGGCATGCCCCTGGCCCTCGGTATCGACCGTGACTGCGCCGTAGCCGGCCCGCATCGACAGGCCGGAAGCCTGGCGCCAGGTCCATGCGGACGGGGGAAGATAAGCTGTGATGTCGGTGCCGTCGTCCCGCAGCACCGCTGCGGTGGCGGTGACCCGGGGCACACCCGGCGTCAGCGGCGTGTCGGCGTAGGTGAGTTGCAGACGCCAGGCGCAGTCCGGCGCCTGGCCGGAGGTGGCGTTGCGCGCCGGGGGCGGGTGGAGCAAGGTGAGTGCTACCTCACCTTGCTCGCCGCTCCAGGCCTTGCGCAGCGTGTCCCCGCACGCTTTTAGCAGCGCAATGAGCAGGCCACCCGGCCGTGGCTTGGCTCTCCTGCTGCCGCGCTGCGGCGCGGCGCGGCCCGATAGTGACCCTGAGTGCATCGATGGCACGATTTCCCCGTATCCTTTTTATAAAGTCACTCTACAAACCGAGCGGCCTTCGCGCATCACCCATTCATGGGATGCCGCCGGGTTTTCTTATGGCCGGGGCGGGATTTCAGGCCGATGGCGGTGTCCCGGCCAGTTCGCCGACGCGCCTGACCACCTCGGCCAGTAGCGCCGAGCTGTCGTCGCTGCGATAGCTCATCATCACGGGTGAGGTAAAGCCGGGGGCGTCAATTGGCACGTAGGCCACGTCGTCGCGGTGCAGCCGCTGCACGGATGCCGGCACCAGGCAGATTCCAAGCCCCGCCGCCACGAGGCCGATGGCGGTCTGCAGCTCGTTGGCCTCCTGCGCCACGCGCAACTGCAGGCCCTGCGTGCGGAACAGCGCCAGCACGTGATCGGCGTAGCTGGGGCGGGGCCGCGCCGGGTAGAGCACGAAGGGGTGGGCCGCCAGCTGCGCCGGCGTCATGGGCGGGCCCTTGAGCGCCGCGTGGCCGCTGGGCACGGCGGCCACCAGCGTTTCGGCCATTACCACGGTGCGGGTGATGGCCGGGTCGTCCAGCACGATGCGGCCAAAGCCGATATCGATGCGGCCGGCCTTGAGCGCTTCCATCTGCTGCACCGTGGTGAGTTCGGACAGGCCGACCTCAAGGGCCGCATCGGAGCCGCGCACCTGGCGGATCAGCTCCGGCAGGAAGCCATAGAGCACCGATGGCACGAAGCCGATGCCGAACCAGCGCTTTTCATTGCGCCCGATGCGCCGCGTGCCTTCCACGATCTCGTCGATGCGCTGGTTGAGCTGCAGCGATTGCTCCAGCAAGAAGCGGCCGGCCTCGGTCAGCCGCACCGCGCGCGCGGAACGGTCCAGCAGCACGGTGCCGATTTCGTCCTCCAGCTGGCGGATCTGGCGCGACAGCGGCGGCTGGGCGATATGCAGGCGCTCAGCCGCGCGGGTGAAGTTGAGTTCGGCTGCAACGGCCTGGAAATAACGCAGGTGACGTAGCTCCATGACTTCGTCCTTTCATACTTTAAAGGTATTGATCGGGACATACTCGGTCTTGGACACCCGGGATGTCAAGCCACATACTGCTTCTCAACGTATTCCATACTTGGCAGACACCCAGCATGAACGCAACCGTCACCTCCGTCGAAGCCATCCTGGTCGACCTGCCCACCATCCGGGCGCACCAGCTTGCCATGACCACCATGCAACGCCAGACCCTGGTGATCGTGCGGCTGCGTTGCAGCGACGGCATCGAGGGGATTGGCGAAGCCACCACCATCGGCGGCCTGAGCTACGGCGACGAAAGCCCCGAGGGCATCAAGCTGACCATCGATACCTACCTGGCACCCGCACTGGCCGGCATCGACGCGTGCAATATCCACGCCGCCATGCAGCGCCTGGCTTCGGTGGCGCGGGGAAATCGCTTTGCCAAGTCGGCGCTGGAATCCGCGCTGCTCGACGCGCAGGGCAAGCGCCTGGGCCTGCCCCTGTCCGAGTTGCTGGGCGGCGCGGTGCGGCCGAACCTGGCCTGCCTGTGGACGCTCGCCAGCGGAGACACCGGTCGGGATATCGAAGAAGCCGAAACCCTGCTGGCCGAGCGCCGCCACAACACCTTCAAGCTCAAGATCGGGCGTCGCAGCGTGCGCGACGACGTGGCCCATGTGTCGGCCATCAAGCGCGCGCTGGGCGACCGTGCCCGCGTGACCGTGGACGTCAACCAGGCCTGGAACGAAGCCGATGCCGCCACCGGCATCGCCATGCTGGAAGCCGCCGGCATCGATCTCGTCGAGCAGCCGGTGCCGCGCGAGCAGCGCGGCGCGCTGGCCCGGCTGGCGGCGCGCTTCGTGGTGCCGGTGATGGCCGATGAAGCCGTGTGCGGTCCCGAGGATGCGATGGAACTGGCGCGCATCGCCGGCGCGGACGTGTTCGCGCTGAAGATCTCCAAATCCGGCGGCATCTTCGAGATGCTGCGCACGGCGGCGGTAGGCGACGCGGCCGGCATCGCGCTGTACGGCGGCACCATGCTGGAAGGCAGCGTGGGCACCATCGCCGCTGCCCACGGCTTTGCCACGCTGCCGCGGCTGGCCTGGGGCACCGAGCTGTTCGGCCCGCTGCTTCTCAAGGATGATGTGGTGACGGCCCGCCCCGAGTACCGTGACTTTGCCTTGCACCTGCCGGTTGGCCCGGGGCTTGGCCTGACCCTGGACGAAGACAAGCTGGCCCATTACCGCCGCGCCGCCTGAGGCGCTGCCCAAGCAAACATAGACCGAGGTTTCAAGCATGTTGTTTCTGGTGAGAATGGACGTAAAGATGCCCGCGGACATGCCGGCCGCGCTGGCCGACGAGATCAAGGCGCGCGAGAAGGCGTACTCGCAGGACCTGCAGCTCCAGGGCAAGTGGCCGCATCTGTGGCGCGTGGTGGGCGAGTACGCCAACTACAGCGTGTTCGATGCCGAGTCCAACGACGAACTGCACACCATGCTCTCCAGCCTGCCGCTGTTCCCGTACATGGAAATCCATGTCACGCCGCTGGCCAAGCACCCGTCGTCGATCAAGTAAGCCAGCCGGCTCGCCGTTACCCTGAATACCGCTGCGGCCTCCGCTGGCCGCGTTCCAACACCAACACCAACTCCGAATCCATTTGGAGGAGACAATGATGCGCTTGCCATTCCTGCGCGCGTGGGCCGCCTGCGCCTGTGCGCTGGCCACCCTGGCCGTGCTGCCGTCCGCCGCCCACGCCGACACCTATCCCGATCACCCGATCCGCTGGGTCGTGCCATTCCCCGCGGGCGGCGCGATGGACAATATCGCCCGCACGCTGGGCGAGGAAATGTCGAGGAGCCTGGGCCAGTCCATCGTGGTGGAAAACCGCCCCGGCGCTGGCGGCAATATCGGCGCCGAGATGGTGGCGCGCTCGCCCGCGGATGGCTACACGCTGATCATCGTGGCCAACGGCATGGCGGTGAACCCCGCGCTGTACGGCCGGCTCAGCTACGACCCGGTGAAGGACTTCGCGCCGGTCTCGCTCCTGGCGGTGGTGCCTAACGTGCTGGTCACCAGCAAGGCCAAGAAGCTGCCCGCCACGGTGCCCGACCTGATCGCCGCGGCGCGCGCCACGCCGGACAAGTACACCTATGCCTCCGCCGGCAATGGCACCTCGATTCACCTGGCTGGCGAGCTGTTCACCTCGCTCACCGGCGTCAAGATGCTCCACGTGCCCTACAAGGGCAGCGGCCCGGCCATGACGGACCTGCTGGGCGGCCAGGTCGACTATATGTTCGACAGCATCACCTCGGCCAAGCCGCATATCGACTCCGGCAAGCTCACGCCCATCGCTGTGACCACCGCCAAGCGCTCGTCGACGCTGCCAAACGTGCCGACCCTGGCCGAAGCCGGCGTCAAGGGCTATGACCTGTCGCCATGGTTCGCCGCCTTCGTCCCGGCCAAGACGCCGCCCGCCGTGGTCGCGCGCCTGAACCAGGCCATGGTGGACGCGCTGGCCAAGCCGTCGGTGCGGACCCGCCTGGCCGCCATCGGCGCCGAGCCGATCGGCAGCACGCCCGCGCAGCTGGGCAAGCACCTCGCTGCCGAAACCGATAAATGGGGCAAGCTGATCCGCGAACGCGGCATCCGCGCGGACTGAGAACGCCATGACCACTGCATTCCACCAAGGCATCGCGCTGCATTACGAGATCGAGGGGGCGCCCCACGCACCCGTTCTGGTCATGTCCAATTCGCTGGGCACCGACATGCAGATGTGGGCGCCGCAGATGGATAGCCTGCTGGCGCGTTTTCGCGTGCTGCGCTACGACACCCGCGGCCACGGGGGCTCCGGCCTGCCGTCCCCGGCGCCGTTCGGGTTTGCCGAACTCGGGCAGGACGTGCTGGCCATCATGGATCACGCCGGTATCCAGCGCGCGCATTTTTGCGGGCTGTCGATGGGCGGCATGACCGGCATGTGGCTGGCGGCCAAGCACCCCGAGCGTTTCGACCGCTTCGTGCTGGCCAATACCGCTGCTCTCATCGGCCCGGCCAGCGGCTGGGACACGCGCATCCAGACGGTACGCAGCCAGGGCATGGCCGCCATCGTCGATGCCGTGCTGGCACGCTGGTTCAGCGCCGCCTGGCTGGCTGGCAACGTGGCGCGCATCGCGCCGGTGCGCCAGATGCTGCTGGACGCATCGCCCGAAGGCTACACGGCCAACTGCGCCGCCGTGCGCGACGCCGACCTGCGCGCGCTGCTGCCGCGCATTGCCAGCCCGGTGCTGGTGATTGCCGGCACGCATGACCTGGCCACCACGCCGGCCCAGGGCCGCGAAGTGGCGCAAGGGATTGCCGGGGCGCGCTACGTGGAGCTGGACGGGGCGCATTTGTCGAACTGGGAGCAGCCGGAGGGGTTTGCGCAGGCGGTTTGCGGGTTCCTGGCAGGCTGAGGCCTGCCGGACGCCGTTCACGCAGTCGCGCGTCGATTGCAACGTCGATAAACTAGTTTGGCCGAAGTACTTGCGAGCATGCCGGACGTTGGTGAGGATGCCGATTTCGCGAGCTGCACTTGAGCCGACTAGCTGAAGACATTGTGGCGAAGTGACGTCGGCGAGGGCCAAGGCGGGCCTGACGCGGTGGCCCTCGTTTTCACTACTTTGCCGCCCCGAACCGGATATCCCCATACCAGGCACGCGCGTTCCCGCCCGTGTTGTCGGTATCGGTGAGCAGGCCGTAGGCGGTCAGCTTGCCGGGCTTCTCCTTGAAGGCATGCTCGAAGTCTTGCTCCACGTTGCGGCTCAGCGTGAGCCACTTGCCGGCGGCGTCGGGCCCGCCTGACACCACGATCATCTTGATCCGCGAGGTGTGGGGGTTGTCGATGACCGTGCCGACCGGCGCGGTATTGGACCAGATGTACATCAGCGTGGCATAGGGCAGCTCCTCGCCCGCCAGCGCCTTGGCCAGCTTGATGGCGGTGCGCTCGCCTAGCGATAGCTTGTCCGTATCTCCATCGAACATGAACACCAGGCGCGCCGGCGCGTCTTCCTTGGCGGCGACGCTGTTGTCGGCTTCGTCGATCGGGTGTTCCACCTTCCAGCGCCAGCTGACCTGCGGGGTCGCCTCCAGGTCCAGGTTGGTGCCCTTGTGCATCAGCGCGGAGGCGGAGGCGGCCGCGTCGGCTTCCAGCACCGTGGCGTGGTCCTCCGCCACCAGGCTGTAGTGGGTCAATGTCTTGCCGTGCGCCACCGGCAGGTTCTTCCACCCGGCCGGCAACGGGCCGCCGGGCATGCCGGCGGAGAAGGCGGCCCCGGGGGCGGCGGGGGCCGGCGCCGATGCTGCCGATGCCTGCGCTTGGGCCGGCGCAGCGTGCGCCAGCAGCAGGCCGCAGGCTAGCAGGGTGGCCAGCACGTGCGCGCGCGGCGCCACCGAGCGGGTGGAATGCATCAAAGCCAGATGGGGGATCATGATCGATTGCCCGATGGTCGCCGTCATTGTTCTTATTGTCTCCATTGTAGGCAGCGGCCCGGGCCTTTGTGTGCGCAACGTGTTGCCGTTCGCGGCAGCGGCCGCCTGGTGACTAGGGCGCTGCCTGCTGGCCTTGCGCGCCGGCCGGCGCATTGCCGAAGATCTCGGCGTAGTAGCGGTAGCCCGCGTCCAGATGCTGGCCGAAGGCAAAGCCCTGGGCCAGCATCGCGTCGAACTCGGCGCGGGTGATCTGCATCACGTAGCTATGCCCGGTCGCCACCAGGCGGCAGGTACCGCTGGCCTGGCGCGCGCTGAACCACTTGCCGGAATCGGCATGGCCGGCGCGATAGGCCCGGCCATCGTGTTCGAGTTGCCAGCCGCCGTCGAGCAGCACCCAGGCATCGGTGGCGCCCGCGCCTGTGCATTGGGTGATGACGGTGCCGGGTTCCACCTCCCACTCGCGGGAATGATCGATGGTCCAGCGCAGTTGCGCGGTGCTCAGGCTGGTGAAGAACGGGGTCTTCCTCAGCAGGTAGAGGTAAGTCCTGGAGGCTTTCATGGGTTTGCCTTGGGCGATAGCGGCATCGCCTTGCCGCGCCGGTTGCGCCTCGCCAGCAGCGAGGACAGCCGGCAGCAACGCGGCGCACGCAAGTTGGATCCATCGTTTCATCGTCGTTCCTGCCGGTGAGCAAGGGCCGCGCCGGGCCCGTGCCCGATGCTGGGGGACTAGCGTGTGGCCTTGGCCTGCAGCAGGTCTTCCATGCCGATGCGCCTGGCAAACTCGATCCGCACGCGCTCCGAGACTTCCAGCACCTCGCGCGCGCCATCGCCCACAAAATCGATCACCGAGCGCATCGGGCGGGTACCGGCGGCCAGGCCCACGATCCGCACGATCTCATCTGCCACGGCCTTCGGGTCGGCGTCGTCCGGCGTCAGCGCGCTCAGGCGCTCGCCGATCTGGTCCATCACGCCGTCATAGCGGCTGTAGGCTGCGGCGGTGGCGGTATCCGCCGGCTTGCCGGCGCTCGGGAAGTGCGCGGTGCCACGGGTGAACGCGCCCGGCACCACGATCGAGGTTTCGATGCCAAAGCGTGCGATCTCGTAGGCCAGCGTGACCGCGAGCGAATCCATGGCCGCCTTGGCCGCGCCGTACGGCCCCATGAACGGGGGGAAGCCGCCCTTGGCGGTGCTGCTGCTGACCCACAGCATCAGCCCGGCCTCCTGCTTGCGCAGGTAAGGCAGCGCCGCGCGGTTCACGCGCTGGGCGCCGAACAGGTTGGTGTCGAACACGCGCATCATTTCCTCTGGCGTGAAGGCCTCGGCGGGCCCGACCACCAGGTGCCCGGCGTTCTGCATCACTACGTCGATGCGGCCTTGTGCGCGGACGATGGTTGCCGCGGCGGCGTCGGCCGATTCCTGCGACAGCACATCGAGTGCAAGCGGATGCAGTTGGATGTTCCTGGACCTGGCGAGCGCGCGGAGTGCGTCCGCGCGCTCGCGGTTGCGGCCGTCCACATCGCGCATCGTCGCGTAGACGATGTGGCCGGCTTCAGCCAGCGCCTGCGCGCTCAGTTTGCCGATGCCCGTGCCCGCGCCGGTGACGACAATGACCTGCTGATTGGTGCTTTGCATGAAGTTCCCCCTTTTACGTCGTGCGTGGTGAGGCGTGGCCCCGTGCTGCGCGAGCGATCAGGCCACGCCGCCATTGGCGCGCAGGATCTGGCCGTTGACCCAGCCGGCATCCGGGCCGGCGAGGAAGGCGACGACGCCGGCGATGTCTTCCGGCTGGCCCAGGCGTTGCAGCGGAGGCATCTTGGCGAAGGCCTGGATCTGCTCTTCGGTCTTGCCGTCGAGGAACAGCGAGGTCGCGATCGGGCCCGGGGCCACCGCATTGACCGTGATGTTGCGCCCGCGCAGTTCCTTGGCGAACACGTGCGTGAACGCTTCCACCGCCGCCTTGGTGGCGTTGTAGACGGCATAGCCGGGCAGGTTCAGCGCCAGCGCGGTGCTGGAGAAATTGACGATGCGCCCGCCGTCGGCAAGCCGCGCGGCGGCTTCGCGCAGGGTGTTGAAGGTGCCGCGCACGTTGATGTCGAAAGCCTGGTCATAGAGCGCGTCGCTGGTGTCGGCCAGCGGAACCGTCTTGAGCACGCCGGCGTTGTTGACCAGCACGTTCACCTTGCCCAGTTGCTGCTCGGTGATCTCGAACAGGCGGCGCACATCGTCGGCCTTGGACACATCGGCCTGCACTGCGATGGCCGACGCGCCAGCGGCCTTCAGCTCGGCCACGAGGGCATCGGCCTGGGCCGCGCCGGCCGCGTAGTTGATGGCGACGGCGAAACCGTCTTGTGCCAGACGGCTGGCTACGGCGGCGCCGATGCCGCGGGATGCGCCGGTAACGATGGCGACTTGGGTGGGGTTGGCGTTGCGCATGATCCGTTTCCTTTCTGGTGGTGGGTTGGTGAAACGGATCATGGACCATTCCCATGCAAAGATAATTGGCGGAAAATTGATATCATTGCTCCATCTGTATTAACAATAGGGCGCCTCTGGGTCTTTCATTGCCCACTCCTGCCCCGTTCAGCTACGCATGGACCGATTCCAGGAAATGCAGGCTTTTGTGCGCATCGCCGAGCGCCAGAGCTTCACCCAGGCCTCCGAGGACCTGGGGATCCCGCGCGCCACCATCACCAACCTGATCAAGCGCATGGAACACCGGCTTGGCGCCCGGCTGCTGGAGCGCACCACCCGCACGGTGCGGCTGACGCACGACGGCGAAGCGCACTACCGGCGCTGCGTGCGCCTGATAGCCGACCTGGAAGAAGCGGAGGGGTCATTCAGGGATACCGCGCCCAAGGGCCTGCTGCGCGTGAACCTGCAGGGGACGCTGGCCCGGCATTTCGTGGTGCCGGCACTGCCGGATTTCCTGGCGCTCTATCCCGAGCTGGAAATCCATATCGGTGAGGACGACCGCCTGGTCGACCTGGTGCGCGAGGGAATCGATTGCGTGCTGCGCGCGGGCAACCTGCAGGACTCGTCGATGGTGGGTCGCCGGGTTGCGCTGCTGGAGCAGGTGACCGTGGCCAGCCCGGCGTACCTGGCCCGCTATGGCGAACCGGCGGATCTTGATGCATTGCCGGCGCATCGCGCGGTCAACTACATCTCCAGCGGCACCGGCAAGGCGGTGCCGCTGGAATTTACGGTAGCTGGCCGCGTGACGGCCGTGCAACTGGCGGCTGCCATTTCGGTCACTGGCGCCGATCTCTACACCGGCGCCTCGGTGGCCGGGCTGGGGCTGGTCCAGGTGCCGCGCTATCGGGTGGCAAGGGAGCTGCGGGAGGGCCGCCTAAAGGTCGTGCTGGCGGACCTGCCACCGCCGCCGATGCCGGTGTCCGTGCTGTATTCGCAGAACCGCCAGCTATCGTCGCGGGTGCGGGTGTTCGTGCAGTGGCTGCGCGACGTGTTCGAGGCGGGCGCCGAGGGGAACCAGGGCTTGATTCCCCTCGGCGCCTGAGGCGCGCCGGCTGGTTACTTCCGCACGTTGGACGGCAGCACCGAGTTCCGGCTCGCCTGCTTGGCGGATTGGCCCGATTGCGCCGACTGTCCCTTGCCGCCCGACGACGACTTTTGCGATGCGGCCCCGGCTACGCCTACGCCGGCGCAGAGCAGGATGGCCAGCATTGCCGCTGGTGCATTTTTTCGCATGCTCATGATTGACTCCCGTTGCGTGGCTAGTCCGCCTCGGGGCGGACCAGCCACTGGTTGGTTCAGGTTCAAATACCTTCGGCCGGCGTCAGCGAAGCCGCGTCCGGGCCGCCCTTGCGCCCGCGGTTGCGGTTGACCCAGGCGAACACCACCGGCAGCACCAGCAGCGTCAGCAGCGTGGTGGTCACCATGCCGCCCACGATCACCAGCGCCAGCGGCCGTTGCGCTTCCGAGCCGATGCCGTGCGACAGCGCCGCGGGCAACAGCCCCAGGCCCGCCAGCATGGCAGTCATCACCACCGGGCGCAAGCGCAGCGCGGCGCCTTCGACCACGGCTTCGTGCAGATCCTCGGACTGCGCCAGCCGGTTGACGTAGGAGATCAGGATCACCCCGTCCTGGATCGCGATGCCGAACAGCGACAAGAAGCCGATGCCCGCCGAGATCGATAAGGTCTCTCCCGCGATATGCAGCGCCAGCAAGCCACCGATGGCGGCGAACGGCACGTTCAGCACCACCATCAGCGCATCCTTGAAGTTGCCGAAGGTGCTGTACAGCAGCAGGAAGATCACCAGGATGGTCAGCGGCACGATCACCGCCAGCTTCTTCTGCGCGATCTTCATCTGGTTGAACTGGCCATCCCAGAAGATGCTGTAGCCCGCCGGCAGCGTCACCGCCGCGTTGACCTTGTCCTGCGCCTCGGCCACCGCGCTGCCCAGGTCGCGCCCGCGCACGCCGAACTTGATGGCGATATAGCGTTTGCCGGTCTCGCGGTAGACGAAGAAGGGCCCGTCGGTAGCCTCCACCTTGGCCACCATCGACAGCGGAATGCGCTGGCCGTCAGGCGTATCCACCAGCAGGCGGCCGATCACGTCCGGGTTGTTGCGTGACTGGTCGTGCAGCCGCACCGAGAGGCCGAAGGTCTTCTCGCCTTCCAGGATGTTGGTCACATTGTCGCCGCCAATCGCAAACTGCACGGCGGACTGGATGTCGCTCACGTTCATGCCGAAGCGCGCGCTCTTCTCGCGGTCCACCGTGATGTTCAGCGTGGGCTGGCCGAGTTCCTTGAAGATGCCAACGTCAGCCAGGCCCGGCACCTTCTTCAGGATGGACTCGACCTCCTTGGCCTTGTCCTGCAGGGTCACCAGGTCGGAGCCGTAGATCTTCACCGAGTTCTCGCCCTTGACCCCGGACAGCGCCTCGTTCACGTTGTCCTGGATGTACTGCGAGAAGTTGTACTCGATGCCCGGGATGCGATCCAGGTGCTTGGACAGGCGTTCCACCACCTGCTGCTTGGTCGCACCCTTGGGCCAGTCGGCCGGGGGCTTGAAGTACAGCGCGTATTCCTGGTTGAACACGCCAGTGGAGTCGGTGCCGTCGTCCGGCCGGCCAATCTGCACCGACACGGTTTTCACCTCGGGCTGCTGGCGGAAGAAGCCGCGCAGGTCGCGCGAGATGGACGCCGAATAGTCGAGGTCAACGGTGTTGGGCAGCGTGATGCGCAGCCACAGGTTGTTCTCCTCCAGCGTGGGCAGGAACTCGGTGCCAAGGTAGCGCGAGCTGTACAGCGTGCCGGCCAGGCCGATGAACGCAGCCAGGAACACCAGGCCAGGTTTCTTCAGCAGCTTGCGCAGCAGCGGCTTGTAGGCGCGCAGGATCACCGCGATGAACTTCGGCGAGTGCGGGCGCAGCGAGCCGCGGAACACAAAGGACGTCACCGCCGGCACGAAGGTCAGTGCCAGCACGATCGAGGCCAGCAGCGCGAAGCCCATGGTGAAGGCCATCGGCTTGAAGATGATGCCTTCCACCCCGCCCATGAAGAACAGCGGCGAGTAGGCCACGATGATGATGCCGGTGGAGAAGATCATGGCGCGCTGGACCTCGCTGGTGGCCTTGACGATGCCATCCTCCACGTTGGTCTCGCCCTCCTCCAGGTGGCGCATGATGTTTTCCATCACGATCACCGCCGCATCCACGATCAGCCCGAAGTCGATCGCCCCTAGCGAAATCAGGTTGGCCGGCACCTTGAAGTGGGCCATGTTGATGAACGACACGCACAGCGCCAGCGGGATCACCGCCGCCACCACCGCCGCGGCGCGGAAGCTGCCGAGGAAGATGAACAGCACGATCAGCACCAGCGAGATGCCCACGAACAGCGCATGCTCGACGGTACCCATGGTGATGTCGAGCAGGTTCTGCCGGTCATAGAACGTCTTGACCTGGATACCCTTGGGCAGCACGTTCTGGTTGATGTCGGCGATCTTGTCGCGCACCCGTGCCAGGACCTCGGTGGCGTTCTCGTCGCGCTTCATCAGCACGATGCCTTCGACGATATCGTCGTGCTGGTCGAACTGCACCATGCCCAGGCGCGGCGTGTTGCCCACCCGCACCTCGGCAATATCGCGCACCCGCACCGGCACGCCGCCAGATACCGACACGGTGACATTGCGGATGTCGTCGAGCGTTTGCAGCAGGCCCACGCCGCGCACCACGAACTGCTGCTCGCCGGCCTTCATCAGGCCGCCGCCGGCGTTGGCGTTGGCGTTCGACACCGCGTCTACCACCTGCTTGAGCGAGAGCCCATAGGCTTGCAGCTTCTCGGGCGTCGGCACGATCTGGTATTGCTTGACCTTGCCGCCAAAGGCGGTGATGTCGGCCACGCCCGGGACGTGCTTGATTTCCTTGTAGACGTTGTAGTCCTGGTAGGTCTTCAGCGTGGTCACGTCGATGCCGTCGGCCTCGATCCGGTAGCGCAGGATTTCGCCGGTGGCGTCGCCGTCCGGGGACAGGTTGGGCTGCACGCCCGGCGGCAGGTTGGCTTGCGACAGGTAGGTGACGAAGTTCTGGCGGGCCTTGAAGTTATCCACGCCCTCCTTGAACTTGACGGTCACAACCGACAGCCCGAACAGCGAGACCGAGCGGAAGGACTGCACGTCCGGCACGCTGGCCAGCGCGTTCTCCACCGGGATCGTGATCTGCTGCTCGACCTCCACCGTGCTGCGGCCAGGCCACTGCGTAATGGCCTGCACCGTGACCGGCGCCACGCCCGGGTACGCCTGCAGCGGCAGCTGCAGGAAGCTCAGCACGCCGGCCGCCAGCAGGCCAACGGCCAGGAAGACGATCACCAGGCGCCGCTTGAGGATGCTTCTGATAGGCGAGAAGACCATCTCAGGCCTCCTGCTTGAGCAGCATTTCGTTGAGCAGCATGCCGCCCTGCGTCACCACCCGCACCGACGCGCCGGCCGGCACGCCTTCGGTGACCTGGAAGGTGCCGTCGCTGCGTGGTGTGCCCTGCACGGCCACGCGCTCGATGTGCTTGTCGTCCGGCTGCGTCATCAGGTAGAGCTTGCCCTGGTCCTTGACGATGGCCGATTGCGGCACCACCAGCGCCTGCGCGCTGCCGGTGACGATGCGCGCCGTGGCGTACATCTCCGGCTTGAGCGTGCCATCCGGGTTGGGCACATCGCAGCGCACTTGCAGGGTGTGCGTATCGGCGTCGACATTGGGCGCGATAAAGCTGACGCGCCCGCGGTAGTGCCGGCCCGGGTAGGCCGGGGTCTCGATCTCGATGACCTGGCCCAGGCGCACGTTCTTGATGTCGTTCTCGTACAGGTTGCCGGTAAACCAGATCGAGCGGGTGTCGATGATGCTCATCAGCGAGTCGCCGACATTGAGGTAGGAGCCGGGGTCCATGTCGCGCTTGACGATGGTGCCGCCGATCGGCGCGCGGATGGTCAGCGTGTCGGAAGCCACGCCGCGCTCGCGGATGCGGGCGATGTCCTCGGTGGTCGCGCCCAGCACGCGCAGCTTGTTCTCGGACGATTGCATGGTCAGGCGGGCATCGTCCACCAGTTCCTTCAGGTCGCTGTTGTTGAGCGTCTTGAAGGCGTTATGCGAGAGCAGGAATTCGTTCTGCGCGGAGATGTACTCGGGCGAGTACAGCTCGGCCAGCGGCTGGCCGGCACGCACCACGGCCCCCTCGAACACCAGGATGCGCTCCACACGGCCGGCCACGCGGGCCGAGGCCAGCTTGGCCTGCTGCACGTTGTAGGCCAGCTTGCCGGGCGTGGGCGTGTCGACCGTCACGGCTTGCGCGCTGAACACCGCGGACTTGACCGCGTTCGGGTCGAAGCCGCCTTCGGGCAGCGTCAGCAGCGACGGCACGCGGCGCGGTTTCGCCGTCTCGGGCTTGGCGTAGGGCGCGGCCATGCCGGCCTTGCCAGCTTGCCCCGCCTGCTGTGCCTGTTGTGCCTGTTCGGGCTGTTGTGCCAGGGCCCAGTATTTCCCGCCCCAGATACCGCCGGCGAGGACCACCACAAAGCCGGCACCGATCATCAGATTCTTGTTCATAGGTTCAAGGCCTCGCGACCGTCAGAATTTCTCTTGTCCCACCGCGGCGGCGAGGGTGTAGTACGCCTGGCGCGCATCGGATTCGGCCTGGGTCACGGCCAGCTCGGCATTCTTGAGCGCGGAACTGGCGGTCAGCAGATCGGTGAAATCGGCGTTGTTGTTGGCGTAGTTGGTGAAGGCCATCTTGTAGGCCGTCATGGCCTCCGGCAGTTGCCGCTGGCGCAGGAACTCCGCCTGGTTCACCGACTGGCGCAGGTTGTTGTGCGCGGTGTCCACGGCCAGCAGCGTCTGCTGGCGCACCGACTGGTCATTGGCGTCGGACGCCACCTTGTTGGCCACGGCTTCATCCACCCCGTACTTCTCCTTGGTGAAGAAGAACAGCGGGATGATCACGTCGAACTCGATGCCGTAGCTGGCCGGCTTGAAGCCCAGCGGCGGGTTGCTGCCGTTGAAGGTGCCGATGATCTGGAAGTCCGGCAGGTAGGCCTTGCGGGCCAGGCGCACGCCCTTCTCGGCCGCTTCCACCAGGAAGCGCGATGTCCGCACATTGGGATGATCGCGCAGCGCCATGTCTTCCAGCTCGGGCAATGGCGTGGGCGGCAGGCGCGCCGCGCTGGCGTCCGGGCGCAGCTCCAGCGGGAACTCGGGGTTCTTGCCGATCAGCGTGTTGATGGTCTTGAGCGCGTTGTCATGCTGGCGCTCCAGGCCAAACATATCGTTCTGCGCGCTGCTCTGTGCCACCTGGGCGTTGAGGTAGTCCACATAGCCCGCCGCGTTGTTGGCGTAGCGGATGCGTGCCACCTGCTTGACCTGCTCCAGCCGCTTGAGGTTCAGGCGCAGCACATCGAGCTGCGCCTTCTGCGCCAGCGCCTGGAAGTAGGTCGTGCTCAATTGCGCGTAGAGCTGCAGGTACAGGGCGTCGCGCTGCGCGTCGATCGATTCGGCTTGCGTGTTAGCGATATCGGCGGCCAGCGCCTTCTTGCCCGGAAACGGGATCGACTGCGTGAGCGTATAGCTGAAGCTCTCGGCGCGCGCCAGCGCCAGCGGGCTGTTCTTGGGCAGGTTGCCCCAGATAAAGCCCACCTGCGGGTTGTTTGGCGCGGCGATCTGCGGCACCGTGGCCTTGGCCGCCATATAGAGCGAGCGCGCCTGGATCAGTTGCGGGTTGTTGGCGCGCAGCTCCTCCGACAGCTCCCACAACGAGAACCCGGGGCCGACGAGGCCCTTTGTCTTTTCTTCGGCACTGAGCGTGGCCGCTGGCGTGGCGCTCGCGCCGGATGCGCGCGGCGCTGCCTGATCCCACCCGCTGGCTGGCGCTTTGCCGGCAGCAGGCGCCTTTTGCACAGGCGGAACAAGCGGGGCCGGATCAGTATCTCCGCTCAGTTGAACACCCCATGCGACCCGAGCCGAAAAGACCAGGATGACGGCTGCTCCAACTTTTCTATTAGTTGGTTTTTTAATCATAAACACTCCCATCGCTACTTGTAATAGTTATGACAGGGCAAGCTTTCAATTGCCCTTCCAGAACATTGCAAATGGCTTTCGGAAATTTAGTGGGTTACCCGCACGGGGAATTGGAAATTGGAATTCAGCCTCGACAATTCCGCAGGGCGACAGCAGAATCGCTACGGAAACCCTTCGGATTGCCATCTCACGCCGCAAGCCGATTGGCGCGGCTGTCCCATGAAATGAGGGAAATGCAGGAGGTGGCCGGGACAATCTATTCCGCGGAACGCTTTGTATGCAGTGTGCGAAAGAAATAGATTTCCGTATTTAAAGGCAACAGGATATCCACATCGAAATCAATATGGATTGATCGACGAAATTTCTGATTAAATCAGGTCCAGGGCCGTTAAAAAAAAGGATCCTGCCTTTCCTTTGTCTGGCTTATTCCACGCTAGTGCGCCGTCTGTTCGCATAGCGGGCAAACCCGGATCAACAGGGGCGCGTTTTCCATTTCGGCGAGTGCATCGCTATCGTCCGAGGCGACGGTGCACTTGCATTCGCGTGTCACGCTTGCGGACTCGCCGCGGGTGCTTGCCGGCAGGACAGCGTAGCGCACGCCCAGCTGCACGCGCCGCTCCCAGTCGCCTTGCCGATCCAGTTTCAGCAGCCACAAGCGGGTCTGGATCGACCAATGCCTGACGGTTTCGCTTTTGATCCCCAGGCGCCGCGCCGCTTCGGCGACAGACACCTGCTGGGAGGCCAGGTTGAAGAAGGCTTCCGCCTTGTCCTCCAGCCTGAGCCGCGCCATGGGCGTGCCGGTCAGCCGGCTGAAGCGCTGGCGGCAGCCGGCGCAATGAAAGAGCGGCAGGCCGCCGCTGCCATCGATGCCGTCAAAGGTCGACTTGCGGGCGCGGCAACGCGGGCACTGCGGCGGGCGGTGGCTCGCGCTGTGCAGCTTGCGCCATGCGGTCAGCAGGAAGGCGGTCAGGTCGGCATCGGAGGCGCCTGCCGCGCCGCTTGCGCGCACATGGATCAGCGTCGTGGCGCGGCGCAGGTCCTCCGCATGGGGATACACATGCGCGCTCACGCGGCTGGCGGTGGGATCAACCTCGCTTCGCGTGGGTCGTTGCTGCTGAAATCTGCTCATATCGTCGGCGCGGGTAGATCCGGCCATGACGCCGTGGACCCCGGGGCTGGCGCCCTGGTCGTAAAATCCCGCTAACCCGTGCTCCGGGAGCGATGAAATTGCGCCGATTCTATGTGGATTGGCCGCCGCCGAGTACTGTGATTGATCACAGTAGGCCGGGCGGTGCCGCGCTGCTAGGGCTTGATGATGCCGGCGGACGCGGCCTTGACGACCGCTTCGATGCGGGTGGCCACGCCGAGTTTCTGGCGTGCGTTGTCAATGTGGAAGTCGACCGTGCGCTTGGACAGGCCCAGGATGGTGGCGATCTCGCCCGAGGTCTTGCCCCGTGCCGACCAAACCAGCGCTTCCACCTCGCGCTCGCTGAGCTGCACGGCTGGCAGGCCCGGCCGCGTGCGCGCGACCCGGGCAAGGCGAGCCTCGACAATGCTGGACAATATGTCGAAATCGACCGGCTTGGTCACGTAGTCGTCGGCCCCGAGCCTGCGCCCCCTGAGCTCGGCCTCGCGCTGCGCCAGTGCCGTGAGGAACACGAAGGGCATGTCGGCAAAGCGCGGCGCCAGCGAAGTGATCTTCTCCAGCAGTTCGAAGCCGGTCATCACTGGCATACTCACGTCGCAAAGGACAAGGTCCGGCGTGTCGCGCAGGATGGCGGCAAAACCTTGCTGGCCGTCGTGCGCGATGCTCACGGCAAAGCCCCGCTCGATCAGCTCTTCGGCGATCAGTGCGGCCGTTTCGGCATCGTCCTCGATGCAGAGGATTTTCCGGCGGGCATCGGTCATGCTGGTCCTTGGTGGCGGCAGCGAGCCGCGTCTTGCGGCCCGCCAACGTACAGCGTAGCGAAATTCTGGATAAAAGTCTTATGAATCACTCGATTCGTCCGGCGCCCGCCAGCCGGCGAGTGCGTCGCGGCCTGGGGCGGCGCCTGGTCGGGCTGCCCGATTCAGTGCCCATGCTCAGGCCGATTCGCGTCCGGCTGTCGCTTGTGTTCGTGCTGTTCCTGCTGCTGGTGGTGGGTGTGGGCCTGTTCGGCATCAACCGGCTCAGCAGCTTTCACAGCGTGTCGGCACAGATCAGCGGCCGCTGGCTGCTGAGTAACCGTATCCTGGGCGACCTCAATAATTATATTTCGGACTACCGCGCGTTCGAGGGCGACGCGCTGATCGCGACGACGCGCGCCGACCTGCGCGCGGCCGAGGGCCAGATCAGCCGGCTGGACGATGTGATCAAGGAGGTCGAGGCCCGCTATGGCAAGATCGAGCACGATCCGGCCGAGCTGGCGCTCTACGAGCAGTTCATGACGCAATGGTCGGCTTACCGGCAACTGGTCGATCGCGTGGTCTCGCTGGCCCACCAGAAAGACACGACGCAGGCCGTGGCGCTCTATCGCGGCGAGTCGCGCCGCGCCTTCGAGCAGGCCAATGGCACGCTGGGCGTGCTGACCGAGCGCAACGTCGTCGGCGCCGCGCAGGCAACCGAGCGCGAGGCGGACGCCTATCACGAGGCCCGGCAACTGATTGCCGGCGTCATCCTGGTGTCGGGCTTGCTCGTGATCGCGGCGGTGATCTATCTGGTCAGGGCGGTGTCGAACCCCATTGCGGGGCTGGTCGAGCGCATGCACCGCATCATGGACAACGATCCTCACGTGGAGATCCCCGGGGCCGGGCGCAGGGATGAGATCGGTGAAATCGCCCGCGCCGTGGTGCGCTTTCGCGACAATACCATCGAACTGGAGCGCAGCAAGGCGGCGCTGGCCGCCCAGACCACGATGCTGCTGGACACGCTGGAAAACGAGCGGCGCCTGGCCGTGCTCCAGCGCAATTTCGTCTCGATGGCCTCGCACGAGTTTCGCACGCCGCTCAATGTGATCGACGGTCACGCGCAGCGGCTCATGCGCATGAAGGAGGCGCCGAGCGCCGAAGTCCTCGGCGAGCGCTGCGGGCGGATCCGGGTTGCCGTGCGGCGCATGACCAACCTGATCGACCACCTGCTCGATTCCTCGCAACTGCTGGACGGCGGGCGCCTTGCCACGCTGCAAGGCGTCGACTTCTCACTGACCCTGCTGCTGCACGAAGTCTGCGAGATGCACCGCGAGAGTTCCCCCGCGGCCGTCATCGAGGAGATCATCGACCCGGGCTTGAACGAGATCTTCCATGGCGACGCCAAGCTGCTGTTCCAGGCCTTCAGCAACCTGGTCGGCAACGCGATCAAGTACTCGCCCGCAGGCACCCCGGTCACCGTGCATATTTCCGGTGGCCCCGACATGATGCGCGTGTCCGTGTCCGATCACGGCCTGGGCATCCCGGACAAGGACCGCGAGCATATCTTCGAGCGCTTTGTGCGCGGCGGCAATGTCGCCGGCACGGCAGGCGCAGGCGTCGGCCTCTACCTGGTCAGGCTGGCGGTCGACCTGCACCAGGGCCAGGTCGTGGTCACCAGCAAGGAAGGGCAGGGGTCGAGCTTCGTGGTCAGGCTGCCGCGCGCGGCGGCATTGGGCTGAAGGCGTGGGCTGGATCCGAGACAGACGCCCGAGCAAGGGCATCGACCTCCTGGATCATTCTGCCGCGGCAACAATCCCCGCGTCGCGCTCGAGGCGGGGACCCACGCCCGGACGGACCTGGAGCATGGCGAACACGCCCAGCGCCGTCGCCACCGACGTGGCGATGAACATGGACGAATAGCCGTAGCGTGCCGACAGGATGCCGGCCAGCGTGGGCGCCAGGACCGCAGCGATGTTGGCGATGAAATGCATGATGCCGCTGAAGGTGCCGACGCGCGAGGGCGCGGTATCGATCACCACCGCCCAGTAGACGGAGTTCGGCAAGGCGTTCAAGGCGTTGCCCAAAGTCATCAGGGCGATGACGGTCCACACGCTGTGCGCCTGCGACACCATCAGGAAGCACAGCGTCGTCAGCAACAGCGAGGCGGCGGCAAACCAGCTTCTTGCAATGACCAGCTTGCCCGTGCGCTTTAGCAGCCAGTCGGAGATGCGCCCGCCCAGCAATACCGTAAAGCACGCGCCAACCCAGGGAATCATCCCAATGTACCAGAGGGACGAAAGGGTGAAGTTGAACTCATCGTGCAGGTACTTCGGTGTCCACGTCAGCAGCATGAAGTTGACGTAGATAAAGGAGAAATAGCCGATGGAGTTGAAAACCAGCGTGCGGCTCCTGAAGAACGCCCACCAAGGCAGGGCGGCGCTTGCGCTTGCGGCGCCTTTGGGGGCTTCACCGCGTCCGGCCTGAATCTGGGCGAGTTCTGCCGCATTCACCTTCGGGTGATCCTCGGGCCGGTTGGTGTAGACGCGCGAGAATAGGGCGATCAGCACCAGGCCCAGGACGCCGAGCACCACATACATGGCGCGCCAGCTGTCCGTGAGCAGCAGCAGGCCGACCGCCACCGGTGCGGTAAGCAGCGCGCCCAGCGGCGTGCTCAGCAGGCCGATGGATACCGCGAAGCCGCGCTCGGCCGGCGATGCCCAGGTGGACATGGTCTTGTTGATGATCGAGTAGGCAGGCCCCTCCGAAAAGCCGAAGAGGATGCGCACCGTGGCAAATCCGCTCAGGGCCGAGCCGCCGAACACCGCGAGGCCGATATCGCCCGCCCAGACCATGCAGATCGCGAACAGTGACCAGGCCACGCCTGCGATCACCCAGACCCGCTTCGCGCCGAGGCGGTCTGCCAGCGCACCGCCGATCAGCGCGCCAAACATATAGCCGTAGCCGAAGTAGCCCAGCACCGCGCCCCAGCCGGCGCGGTCGAAGCCGTATTCCTCGATGATCTGCCCGGCCGAATAGGCGATGGCGCCGCGGTCAATGTAGTTGACCAGGGCAATCACGACGATCAGCAAGAAGATGGTGAAGCGATACCGGGTGGGCGGCGGGTGTTGGTGCATCGTGCGTCTCCGTAACGGATTCGGGGTTTGGGCGTTGGCTTAGGAGCATCAGGTTGTCTTGCGGATTGTATAGTATATATAATGCACAATGCATACCTTAACGCTACGGGAAAACCATATGCCTCGCCCATCAGTTGCCATCGCCTCGCTAGGGGGCACCATCAGCATGACGCCGTCGGATGCCGCCGGCGGGGTTGTCCCCAAGCTGGACGCCGCCCAGCTGGTCGCGGCCGTGCCGGGGCTGGGAGAGCTGGCCGATATCTCCGCCGAGCCGCTCTTCCAGTTGCCGAGCGCTTCGCTTGGCCCCGAACCGTTGCTGGCCTGCCTGGCATGGGCCGAGGGCAAGGTTGCCGGCGGGGCGCGCGGCGTCGTCCTAACCCAGGGCACGGACACGATCGAGGAAACCGCTTTTTTCCTCGATCTGTATTGGCGCCACCCCGAGCCCTTGATCATCACTGGCGCGATGCGCACGCCGCTGGCCGCGGGAGCGGATGGCCCCGCCAACCTGCTGGCCGCCGTGCAGGTCGCCATGGACGACCAGAGCCGCGGGCGCGGCGTGCTGGTTGTCATGAACGACACCATTCACAGGGCGCGCTGGGTCTGCAAATCGGATTCCCTGTCGGTCCAGGCTTTCGTGTCGCCTGACGGCGGGCCCGCGGGGAGGGTGGTCGAGGGGCAGCCCGAGTACTTTCATCCGCCGGTCGACAGGCCGCTGGCAAGCCCGCCCGCGCGGCGTTTTCCAAAGGTGGCGGTGGTGCCGGCGCTCCTGGGCGACGATGGCGATCTGGCCGTGGCCGCGCTTGATCTCGGCTACGAGGCAATCGTGGTCGCCGCGTTCGGCGCCGGGCACGTCTCCTTCGGCTTCGCCGAGCACATCGAGCGCCTGTCCAAGGTGGTGCCGGTGGTGATCGCTAGCCGCACCGGGGCTGGGGCAACGGCCTCCCGAACCTATGGTTTCGCCGGCTCCGAAGTCGATCTGGTACGGCGCGGCGCCTTGCTTTCGAAGTGGCTCCATCCGTTGAAGGCGCGGCTGTTGCTAGGTGCGTTGCTGGCTGCCGGCACGCCGCGCGAGCAGATCCCGGACGCGTTTGCGAAGTGGGGTACACTGCCACGCCATTCGCCCATCCAACAGCAGCCCGTTCCTTGAAGACCTCGCCGAATTCCCCGTCCAGAGCGCAAGCCGCGCCTTCGCGCCGGCTGACTGCCTACCAGTATGCGGTGCAGACCTTGCGCGCCGACATCCTGCAAGGCCGCATGACCGCGGGCGAGCGCTTGCGCCAGGATGACCTCGCCAAGCGGTTGGAGATGAGCACTACGCCCGTTCGGGAAGCATTGCGCACGCTGATCTCCGAAGGGCTGGTGTTCTTCGACGCGCATCGCGGCGCGGTCGTGCGCGGCCTGACGCTGGATGATGTGCAGGAAATCTACCGGCTGCGCAAGGTGCTGGAGCCGATGATGGTCGAAGAGGCGATCCGGGGCATCACCCCGGAAGATATCGCCCGGGCCGAGGCGTTCCATGCGGAGATGCTGCAGACGCAGGATGTCACGCGCTGGACCGAGCTGAACCTGGAGTTCCACGCGGCACTCTGGGCATCTCAGGAACACAGCAGGCTGGCCCACCTGGTCAAGACGCTGCGCGATTCGGCTGCGCCGTATATCTCGCTGTCGCTCTACATGAGCCCGGAACATATCGCGCAGAGCAATGCCGAGCATGCCGAAATCCTGTCCCAGTACAGGCAGCGCGATGCCGAGACCGCCAAGCGCCAGACCATCCATCACCTGGACGACACGCTGAAGATCATCGTGCGGGCGATCGACAGTTCCGACGCCGTGGACAACGGCGGGGCATAGCGCAGGCGCACCGGCGGTGCGTTCGCTGCGAGCCCGCCGGGTGGCGGCAGGCAGGTGGCAGGCAAAAAAATAGCCCACCTGATGGCGGGCTATATTTTTTCCTGGATATGCGGCATTCGCGCAGTATCCAGGCAATGCTGGCGGAGTGGACGGGACTCGAACCCGCGACCCCCGGCGTGACAGGCCGGTATTCTAACCAACTGAACTACCACTCCGCAGTGGCTGTGGAACCCGCTTGTTGCGGTTTCCGACGCTCGTGTTGAGGCTGCGCTTGGTGGCGTTGCTCTCGAAACTGGCGTCCCCAAGGGGATTCGAACCCCTGTACTCACCGTGAAAGGGTGATGTCCTAGGCCTCTAGACGATGGGGACTGAGACTTGCTCGCTACGTCATGTACATTTCGTGTCGCGAGGGGCGCGATTATAGCGCCCTTTTTTTGCGATGGGAAGCCCCTGTTTTGCGTTTCATTAGCGCCGCCGCTCGCGCATGGGGCCGTCGGCGTCGATGCTGCCGCCCGCGCTAAGCGGCCCATCGACGTTGACCGGCCCGTTGACCAGCATGTCGCCTTCCACCACCAAGGGCCCGTGCACGGTGAGCGGGCCGTGAAACACCTTTTGCCGGCCTGCGCCAGGCGGCTGTCCATAAACCGGTGGGCGATTGGCGAACCAGGCCGCGGTCAGCGGGCCGTGCGCAAGGACGCTGCCGTCCACGGTCAGCGTGCCATGGACGGTGAGGGGGCCTTCCACCACCAGCGAGCCGCCGATGGTGAGCGGCCCGGATTCCACCGGCTGCCCATGCGCCGCCACGGCCAGCCACAGGGATGCCGCCAGGATTGCGCGGGCCTGCCGGGCAATTTGCGATCTCATGACACCTCCCAAGGTGCGCGGCGCGTTTGCCGCAAGCAGCTTCCAACTTAGCGCGCGCGGCGCATCGGTGCAAGCCGCGCTCCGAGCCCTGTTCTTTTGCGGTGCGATCTGCCACCATTGCGCCCCTTCATTGCACGGCTCCCGATGAGCGCATCTACGTAATGGCTTCCAGCAAAGCACACCACGCCACCGGATGGGCGGCAGGCCTGATCGCCGCCGCGGTGGTCGCCCAGTCCGGTGCCGGCGGCCCGTATCACATGTCCGCGGTGCTTGCCTTTTTCGCGGGCGTGGCCGGCGGCGGCGCGCCCGACTGGCTGGAGGTCGCCTGGTGGTCCAGATCCCGCCGGCTGTGGATCACGCACCGTACCTGGACGCACTGGGGCATTGCCTGGCTGGCGCTGCTGGTGTTCGCGCACCGCGCCCTGGGCGCGCATGCGCTGGCCGCGCCGGCATTCGGGTTTGCCTGTGGCGGGCTGATGCACTTGCTGGCCGATTGGCCCAACCCACTCGGCGTGCCCTGGATTCTCGGGCGGCATTCGCTGAACTGGTGGAAGAGCGGACGATGCGACCTGCTGGTGGTTGCGGCCTCGTGGATGGGCGCACTGGCGTTGTCGCGCCACGTCTGGTTCCACGGCACGCACGGGCTGGACCTGTTCCAGTACTTGCGGGCCTGGCACCTGCGGGTTTGAATGGCTGGGCGCAAGCGTCCGCACAAAAAAAGAGGCGGCCACAAGGGGCCGCCGATCGGGAATGTCGAGGGAGGCAATTCCCTCACAGAAGGCTAACGGCGCGCCAAAGTGCCAAATGAACCCCACCGACGTGGGGTGATGGCTTCGGCATATCGGGAAGTGGCCGGTGGCCGGCTTCAAGCCTCCAGGCAGGTTGCCGCTGTGCCGGGCTGGCTCGCGTCCGCAGCATGCTGCCTTTGCCGGCACACTGCCGCCACCAGTTCGTCATGCGCGGCGTCGAGCCACGCGGTGCGATGGCGCACAGGGTCTCGCGGGGAGAGTGCATCCAGGCTGACCTCGCGCAGGAAGTACTTCACCATGCTGCCCGCGCGCGCGGGCACGGGCAGCATGCCCAGCAGTTGCCGGCGTTGCAGCAGGCCGCGGTCGACGGCATGGCCCAGCGCGGCCCACGCAGTGCGCCCCAGCGCCAGGTAGAGCGCCTGGTCATCCATCTGACTGAGCGCGCCGAGGAACAGGTTCTCGAACACCCTGAGCAGCATCGGCACCGCCATCAGCTCTTCCAGGTCGCCATCGAAAGCCAGGCCGCGCCGCGTGGTGGCATAGGGCAGCAAGGCCAGCGGCTGCAGCCGCTCGAAACCATCATCCCAAAGCGATGCGGCATCGGGCAGCCCGACCAGTTGCGCGATGCCGAAATGATCCAGCATGCGAATCAGGTTGGGCCGCACGAGCGGGCCGCCAAGTTCCACGCGCCGCTTGTTCTCGCGCTGGATGGTGCGCCCGGGCGCATGCCGCTGCAGCAGGCTCTCGGTCAGCTCCGCCGCCAGTTGCACGTGGGTGTGCCCGGGCGTGGTGCTCACCAATACCAGCCGAGCGCGCTCATGGCTGTGCTCGAACGGCACGTAGCACATCGCGTAGATGCCATCGCGAGCCACCACCACCGGTTTGTCGATCACGGCCGTTGCCGCTGCGCGCCGGATGCGTGCGCAGTACTCTTCCAGGTAATTCGCCAAAATGTCCCCGCCTCACCACGATTTCTCTCTGGTACAGCAGCCCTGTAACCGGGCTTACCTTTGCTAGCATGGTAGGCGGCGGCCGGGCGGCAGGCAAAGCGGGCGGTGCCGCTTCCTGCCTGTGGCAACACAGGGTGTGTGGGCCAGCGAACCAACCGCGCGGGTACACCATCCCAATGATGGATGGACGCAACCGGGTCACCCGGGCATCAGTGGGGCGTCAGATCTCCATCAGGTCGCGCCCGACCACGATGCGGCCCTGGAAGTGCTTGCGCACGTCGCGCGCCCACATTTCGTCGGTGATGCTGTCATCGTCGCCCGGCACGAAATGGCTCAGCACCAGGGTCTTGACCCCTGCAGCGGCGGCGATGCGCCCGACGTCCTCGGTGAGCGTATGGCTGTCGAGGAAATGCTTCTTGATGGTGGCGCCGTTGGCCACGCGCGCCACCAGCGCGTCGATGCCGGGGCCGTACATGGCCTCGTGCACCAGCACGTCCGCGCCTTTGGCGAACTCGGCGAGCTTGGGGTTGTAGGCGGTGTCGCTGGAAAACACGATGGTGCGCTGCGCGCTCTCGAAGCGGTAGGCGAAGTTGTCCACGATGGGCGGATGCGGCGTGCGCATTGCAGTCACCTTGACGTCGGCGTTCTGCAGCACCACGCCGTCGCCAGCCACTTCATGCGCGTTCACCAGCTTGCGCAGGTCGGGGCGGCCCTCGTCGCCGATGCGCGTGTCGATGTCGAAGCGGTTGAGCTCCCAGTACGTGCGCGTCATCGCCTCGGTGCCGCGCGGGCCGTAGGTATCCACCGGATGATCCAGCCCGGTGGCCCACGCGTTGTAGATCAGGTTGCCGTATTCGAGGTCATGGTCGGAATGCAAGTGGCTGAGGAACACGTAACGCAGCCGCGACAGCGGCACGCCCGCCTCGACCATCTGCCGCGACACGCCCATGCCGCAGTCGATCACATAGGGCACGCCGTTGATCAGCAGCAGGTTGGCGGGGTTGGAGCGCTTGCCGCCCACGCGCGGGCCGCCCTTGGTGCCCAGCAGGATCAGGCGCATGCCTTGCTCGCGGCTGGCCTCCTGCGCGCGCGGCAGGCCGGGCAGCACCGCGCCGGCGAAGGCGGCTGCGCCCAGGGTAAGAAGTTGTCGCCGGTGCATGCGGATCATGGCAAATATCGGATCGAAGGTTTGAAGGCGGGCGCGGCGATCAGTGCGCGGCATCGTGCTGGCCAATGGCAGGGCGCGCCGCGGTGCGTGGCCGCGCCGAGGCGATCAGCAGCGCGGCAGTGGCAACAAATGCAGGCAGCGAGAGCAGGCCGAAGATCTTGCCGAAGCTCCATCCCAATCCCAGGATCTGCGCGCCCAGCAGCGCGCCGACGATGCCGCCGAAGCGCCCGATGCCCAGCATCCAGGCCACGCCGGTGGCCCGGCATTGCGTGGGATAGAAGCCGGCGGCCAGCGTGGGCATCGAGGATTGCGCGCCGTTCATGCAGGTGCCGGCGGCAAACACCAGTATGCCGAGCAGGAACACGTCCCCGGCGCCGTGGCCCACCGCATAGACCAGCGCGCCAGTCAACGCGTAGGTGCCGGCCACGATGCGCCACGGATGGCCGCGGTCCATCAGCCAGCCCACGGTCAGCGTACCGATGCCGCCGCCCAGCGGGAACAGCGCGGTGATGAGCGCGGCCTTCTCGATCGGGTAGCCCGCGTCGGCGAACAGCGTCGGCAGCCAGCTCGTCAGCAGGTAGAAGATCAGCAGCCCCATGAAGTACGTGGTCCACAGCAACACGGTGCCGGCGCGGAACTGCGGCATCAGGATGGTGCGCAGCGAGGAAGCGCCGGTGGGCGCGGCCTCTTGCACGTGAAAGCGTTCGTCTGCGCGCAGCACGCCCGGGTGCACCTTGGACAACGCGGCGGCGATGCGCGCGTCCGGGGCCTTGCGCGCCACCAGGAAACGCACGGACTCCGGCAGGAAGAAGATCAGCAGCACGGCCAGCAGCAGCGGCGCTACGCCGCCCACCAGCAGGACCGAATGCCAGCCATAGTGTGGAATCAGCCAGGCCGCGGCAAAACCCCCGGCCGAGGAGCCCAGCGTAAAACCGCAGAACATGGCGTTGACCGCCAGCGAGCGGCGCCGCGTGGGCGCGTACTCCGACATCAGCGTGACCGCATTCGGCATGGCCGCGCCCAGGCCAAGGCCGGTCAGGAATCGCAGGACCGTGAGCGCTTCGAGCGAGCTCGAGAAGGCCGATGCCACGCTCCAGCCGCCGAAGCACAGCACCGAGCCGACCAGCACGCCCTTGCGGCCAAAGCGGTCGGCCAGCGGCCCCGCCACCAGCGCGCCGGCAGCCAGGCCGAACAAGGCCGCGCTCATCACCGGCCCGAGATGGGCACGGCTGACGCCCCATTCCTTGGCCAGCATCGGCGCGATAAAACCGATCGCCGCGGTGTCGAAGCCATCGGCTGCGACAATCAGGAAGCACAGGATCAGGATGATCCACTGGAAGCGCGAGAACGGCTGGCTGTCGATGAACTGCTGGACGTCGATGCCGGCGCCGGGATGGCGCGCACGGTCAGGGGAGGCGGCCGGCTGGCCGCTGGTTGGGGGCGTCATGGTGCGGGTCTCCTGCTATGCCGCTCGTTGGCGGCGAATGCTCTGGTCTTCTTGGTATCTCAAGGCGTGCGCATGGCCGCGAGCGTATCGAGCGGTTTCAATACGGCAGGCCGACGTAGTTCTCCGCCAGCGACATCTGGGCGGCGTGCGAGCCAGTGAGGTAGTCCAGCTCGGCTTGCTGGATGCGCAGCGCGAAGTCATCGGCATCGGGGAATCGATGCAAGAGCGATGTCATCCACCACGAGAAGCGCTCTGCCTTCCAGACCCGGCGCAGGCATTTCTGCGAGTACGCGTCCAGCTCGCTGGCATCGTCGTGCAGGTAGCGCGCGATCAGGCCGTCGGCCAGGTAGAGGACATCGCTGGCGGCCAGGTTCAGTCCCTTGGCGCCGGTCGGTGGCACGATATGCGCGGCGTCGCCAGCCAGGAACAGGTTGCCGAAGCGCATCGGCTCGCACACAAAGCTGCGCAGCGGCGCGATGCTTTTTTCGATGCTCGCGCCCGTCACCAGCGCCTCGGCGGCGCCGGCGTCGAGCCGGCTGCGCAGCTCGTCCCAGAAGCGTTGATCGGACCAGTCCTCGACCCGTTCGTTGGCGCTCACCTGCACGTAATAGCGGCTACGCGTGAGCGAGCGCATGCTGCACAGCGCGAAACCGCGCTCGTGGCTCGCGTAGATGAGTTCATCCGCCACCGGCGGCGTGTCGGCGAGCACGCCGAGCCAGCCGAAGGGATAGACCCGCTCGAAGATGCGCTTGGACGGCTCGGGCACGCTGCGCCGCGTGACGCCATGAAAGCCGTCGCAGCCAGCGATGAAATCGCAGCGCAGTTCGTGCTGCTGGCCGTCCTTGCGATACCGCACCACGGGCGTGGCCGTATCGAAATCGTGCACGCTGACGTCTTGCGCGTCGTAGATGGTGACGGCATTGCCGGCTTGCCGGGCAGCCATCAGGTCGCGCGTGACTTCAGTCTGGCCGTAGACCGTGACCGAGCGGCCAATCAACGCGTGGAAGTCGATGTGGTGGCGCTTGCCGCCATAGGACAGTTCGATGCCATGGTGGACCAGGCCGTCGTGCTGCAGCCGCTGCGCCACGCCAGCGCGCTCCAGCGCATCGGCGGTCACGCTTTCAAGGATGCCGGCGCGGATACGGCCAAGGATGTAGTCGGGGCTGCGTTGCTCGACGATAACCGCATCGATGCCAGCTTTGGCGAGTAGCTGCCCGAGCAGCAAGCCGGCGGGGCCGGCGCCGATGATGGCGACTTGTGTGCGCATCGCGTGTCTCCTGGTGCGGGATAGGGATTGTTATTGCACGTAACTATTGAACGTAACAATAGCGGCGCCAGGGACGGGAGGGAATAGACGGAACGAACCATCAACAGGACAAAACGAACATCCGCAGCTGGCGCGAAATGTGCTGGAATATCCTGTTGACGCTGGGGAAAACCCTAGTTTTTGGATTGAATTCAGCTGGAATTGTGCTATTTGCCAGTGTGCGCGGCGACGCGTCCGAGGGCGCCATCCGCGCGCGACGGCCTTCACATTCCGTACATGCGCGCCGCGCTTCAACGGCCCGAGCGTTGTTCCTTGCGGCAAGCCTTGCAGATGTGTTCAAGGCCGTCCTGGCGGCGCGTGTCCCGCGCGAAGAACTCGCCGTCAGCCGGCCAGTGCTCTGCGCAATGGCGGCACAGCTTGAGCAGGCCAATATCGGACATCAGGACGTCGGCGCAGGCAACGTTCGCCCGCGCGGCGCGAGCACGGCGCGCGGGGCTAGTGCGCGGGGCTGGCGGGTCTTGCATGGCGCCTGCGGTGAGGGCGCCGTGGCTCTCGCGCGGCATGGCGGCGTGATCGTACATGGTCTCTCCTTGCCTTCGGAATGGGGAAAATGGGGAAATGGCGGAATGAGGAAAATGGGCCAGTGATGATTGGGCTGCGCAGCCGGATCCGGCCGCGCCGCTGAAATACCCCGTTACGAAATGGCGTGTGGCCGAGGGCCCGATAGCCCGGTGAATCGGTGGCAGAGCGGTGAGATGCCTGCCCGCGCGCTGTTGTGGCTTACTGGGACAACATGCCCGCGCAGGCCATCAGCAGCCATCCGATGGCGGTACATCCGCCCAGCCAGCCGAGCAGTACCAACGCGATGGTGGACCACTTCATCGGGGCCGCCGCGCTTGTGCGGCAGGAAGCTGGGTTGCGTGAGAAAGGGAGCGGCTCATGCGTACTTTCCTTGGAATGGCAAGACAAGGCTTGCTCAAGGGGGGCAGCTTAGCGATCCTGTGACGTCAATGTATGTCCGGGTTGTAAGGAAATGTGCACGCGCAGATGTGCCGTGCCCCGGCATTGCCTGCGAAGGCCTTGCCGCCTTTGCCGCCTGGGCCCGCTACGGGAACGCGCGAGGCAAGCGCCCGGGAAGGCGCCTTCCCGGCCGGCCGGGAGGCGTTCGCGCGGGCAATCGGGAGCCTGCCTATAATGCCGGATCCGACACCCAGCCCGCCGCGCACGGCGCCAAGGCCAGCCATGACGATCCTGCTCGATACCTCCATTTCGCACACACTGGATACCCTGATTGAGCGCGTCGCGGCGATGCCCGGCGTACGTGTGCAAGCCTGGGTCTTCGACGACCTCGCCACGCGCCGCGCGGCCGAGCAGCGGCTTGCCGCCGCTGGCGTGCAGGCGGCGATCCACAGCGCTTACAAGCCGCTGCTGCATTTCTTCCTCGATGCGTTGGCGCTGGAACACGACGGTGGACGCCTCGCCGCCGCGGGCGAGATCTCCGTGCGCCTGCCCGCGGCCACAACGGCGGGACAGTCGCAGCGCTTCCGGCTCGAAACCTATCCGCTCGCCGGCATGCTGCCGCAAGGCAGCCTTCGCCTGAGCGACGGCGACGACGAAGGCCACTATGTCGTCGAACTGGACGGCATCGCCCACCGCGTGTTCGTGCCGCTCGCGGCGTCTGGCGCGCCATGCGGGTGGCTGCGTCTGTCGCGCGACGGCGCCGTGCTGGAGGACGGCCCGCTCGCCACCGAGTACGAACTGGCATTCGCCGCAGCCATGGATGCGATCCGCGGCCATGCCTGGGGCCGGCAGGGACCTTATTTCGATGTGCTTCGCATCGCCATCGACACGGGCGGCATCGAGCGCCGGCTGTCCTACCAGGACGAATGCATCAGTACGCGCGAGGCCCTGCACGAGGACCTGTATTTCTCCATTCTGGAGTTCTTCCAGGATCGCGCCGGCTTGCCGCGCGGCGATCGCACCTTGCAGCCAGGCCAGATCGTGCCCGAGATCCGCCACGCGGAGGGTGCCACGCGGGTGCGGGTGGCATTGTTGCCGCATCCACGTGTTGCGGCCGCGACGCCGGCTGAAGCGGCTGCGGCGCCTCTGTCCCCGGTTGCGCTCGCCGGGCTCTCGCAGCCCCTGACGCCGGAGGAGGCCGCCGTCGAGATGCATGCCCTGGGCGGCAAGCGCTTCAGCGTGCTTTCCACGCAAGGGCGCGTGGTCCACGGCACCCACATCGAAGGCGCGCTGCCCGGGCTGGTGATTTCCGGCGGCCAGCATGCCAATGAAACGTCCGGCGTGGTGGGGGCGCTGCGCGCGGCGCAGGCGCTCAAGCAGCGCCCGCACGCGCACTTTGCCCTGATCGCCTTGGAGAACCCGGACGGCGCAGCCTTGCATGTGCGGTTGCGCGAGGACAATCCGCGCCATATGTCGCATGCCGCGCGTTACACCGCGTTGGGTGACGACCTGGAGGCACGCACGGCGCCGCCCTTCGTGGAGAAAGCGGCCCGGCTGGAAGCCATCGAGCGCACCGGCGCCGGGTTGCACATGAGCCTGCACGGCTACCCTGCCCACGAATGGACGCGGCCGCTCACCGGCTACGTGCCGCCGGGCTTCGAAACCTGGACCATTCCCAAGGGCTTCTTCCTGATCCTGCGCCACCACGCCGGGCGCGATGGCATGGCGTTCATGCAGGCGCTGACCGCGCAACTGGCGGCTTCGCCGGATCTGGCCGCGTTCAATGCCCGCCAGCTGGCGACCTGGGGCAGCCACGCCGGCGAGGTGCCGTTCCCGGTGCTAAACGGCATTCCCTGCATGATCTTCGAGGATTCCCGGTCAACGGTGCCGTTCACGCTGGTCACCGAATTCCCCGACCAGACGGTTTATGGCGATGCGTTTCGCCTGGCGCACACCACCCAGATGCGGGCGGTGCTGGCGGCGGCGGAGCTGTATTGGGCAGGTCTGCTGGGTTGACGGGGCGCGCGGCGCGCCGTCGTTAGTGGATCAGTGGATCGTGCGTGTCACCTTGGCGTGCGGCACCTCTGCCGCCGTCGTGCTTTCAGGCGTTGCGCCTTCGTCCTGCTCGATCATGGTGGCCGCGAGGCTGAGCGCAGCCTGCATCTCTTCGTGCGACAGGCCGGAAGATAGCGCAAGCCGCACCGCCAGGGACGCCAGTCGGGCAACTTCATAACTCGGGATGCTCATCTCAGCTCCTTGTCCTTGTGTCAATGCTTGTGTCAACGCCATGGCAAGCCCTGCCGCGCCAGGCGGCAGGGGCGCTGGCGCGCCGTATCGGCGGATTCGGCCGCCCGCGCATGCTCGCGCCGGCGCCTGTCACTCTCCAGTATGGTTCACGGCGAGCTTCGCCGCCTGAAGAGAATCCAGCAATGCGGTGCGGCCTCAGGCGGGCAGGAAGCCTTCCACGGTGAGATAGCGCTCGCCGGTGTCGTAGTTGAAGCCCAGCACGGTGGCGCCGGCCGGCAGGTCCGGCAGCTTCTGCGCGATCGCGGCCAGGGTGGCGCCAGACGAAATGCCAACCAGCATGCCCTCCTCGCGCGCGGCGCGGCGCGCCATTTCGCGCGCCGGCTCGGCGTCGACCTGGATGACGCCATCGAGCAGGACGGTATCCAGGTTGCGGGGAATGAAGCCGGCGCCGATGCCCTGGATCGGGTGGGGCGCGGGCGTGCCGCCGGAAATGACCGGCGAGGTGACCGGCTCGACGGCATAGACCTTCAGCGCGGGCCACTTTTGCTTGAGCACGCGGGCGCAGCCGGTGATATGGCCGCCCGTGCCCACGCCGGTGATCAGGGCATCGATGCCCTGCGGGAAGTCCGCCAGGATCTCCAGCGCGGTGGTGTTGACGTGGACCTCGATATTGGCGGGGTTCTCGAACTGCTGCGGCATCCAGGCGCCCGGCGTGGCCGCCACCAGCTCCTCGGCGCGGGCGATGGCGCCCTTCATGCCCTTTTCGCGCGGGGTCAGGTCGAAGGTGGCGCCATAGGCCAGCATCAGGCGGCGGCGTTCCACGGACATGCTGTCCGGCATCACCAGCACCAGCTTGTAGCCCTTGACCGCCGCCACCATGGCCAGGCCGATCCCGGTATTGCCCGAGGTGGGCTCGATGATGGTGCCGCCCGGCTTGAGCACGCCGGATTGCTCGGCCGCCTCGACCATCGACAGCGCGATGCGGTCCTTGATGGAGCCTCCCGGGTTGGCGCGCTCGGACTTGATCCAGACCTGATGGGTGTCGCCAAAGAGCCGCTGGACACGGATATGGGGCGTATTGCCAATGGTCTGCAGGATGTTGTCGGCCTTCATTTAGGATATCCAGGAATGGTTTCGAACCGGACTAGCAAACGGGTCCGGACAAGCATGCACTGGAGGATTTTAGCGGGCGGCGCGTCGGCAATGCGATTTTGCCGTCATATTGGCGCGCGCCAGCGTCTAGTGGCAGGCCTCGGTGCGCGTTGGCAGGCAGCGCTCAGGCGCCGGCAGCGCTTGCAGCTCGGAGGCGAGCACGACCCGGCTCCGGCCACGCCGCTTGGCTTCATACAAGGCGCGGTCCGCGCTGCCAAACAGCGCGTCCCAGGTGGCCGCCCCACCGTCCTCGCGCTCGCGGATCTGCGCAACGCCGACGCTGGCGCTGGCGAACCCGCCAAGCTCCTTGGGCAATGCGATGGCGCGGATGCCGCGCAGGATGCGGTTGGCCAGCAGGAGGGCCTCGGCTTCGGTGGTATGCGGGCAAAGCACGCAGAACTCCTCGCCGCCGTAGCGGCCCGCGAGGTCCGCGCCGCGGTGCGTTTCCTTCAGGACGCGGCCGATCTGCTGCAGGATGCGGTCGCCGGCGCGGTGGCCGCTGCTGTCGTTGATGTACTTGAAACGGTCGATGTCGATCACCAGGCAGCTCAGCGCATGGCCGTGGCGGTTGAATTCGGCGGCCAGCACCATCGCCGCGCCATCCACGGCACCGCGGTTCAGCAGCCCCGTCAATGCATCGAGGCGTGCCTGCTTCTCCTGCTCGGCCAGCATGGCTTCCATGGTCATCAGCGTGAAGCCCGCCAGGCCAGCAAGGATTGCGACAAAAGCGGGCAGCAGCCGCAGCAGGAGCAAGGCTTCGGCACTCAGGGCTGGTACGGGGGCACTGGCTTGCAGCACCGCATACAGTCCGCAGCATTGCGCCAGCAGTTGCAGGCCGCACGCGGCAAGCACCAGCGGGCGGCTGCGGCGGGTCAGCGCAAGCGGGCGCTGAAGCAGGCGGGCCAGGGTGAAGCAGGCGGTGATGGCGGCTACCACGTAGCCGGTGGCTTCGGCCAGGCGGCTGCCGTCGTCCAGGGCCGCGGCGGCCAGTACAGCAGAGATGGCAAGCACGCCGGCAGTGAGCGGCACGGGTGCCGAAGGGCGGTCGCCGGTCAGCGATACGCCGCGATGGATCAGCAACTGGGCGGCCACGCCCAGGGCGGGCGCCGCTAGCAGGAACCATGCGGGCCCGCTGCTCGCGTCGATCACCAACAGGCCGGCGGCGCAGGCCAGCACCTGGCCGGCGACCCATGCGCGGCCTACAGCGCTCTGGCGCAAAGCCAGCATCAGGGCAGCGAGGATGATTTGCGTGGCGGTGAACAGGACAAGCAGTGCCATCACGGCAGTGCCCTCATCTGACTGCATGAGATCCCCATCGAGTTCGGCGCAGCATCGCTGCGCAGGAGTTTGCCTTCGAAGGTGGGTTCGCGCGTATCGCGCATTGCGTACCGCTTATCGCGTATTGCGTGGAGCCCGTGCGTGAGCCAGCTCGTGACTTGCGGCATTCCCGAATGCGGCGTCCGGCCGGTGCTTGTCCGGGTCCATTCCTGCCGAGGTGAAGATGTTTTTTTGTTTGAGAAAATTCTACACAGCGCCGCGCTGGAAGTGCCCCGTATTCGCCGTGCGTGACAATTGTTGACATTGGGCTCAAAGCGCGTGACCTACCATTCGCTTCGCTTGCTGCGCCGGTCGCAACGAACCGTTGTATTCCGGTCCTAGCTATCGCGCGATTCCCTATTTTCGTCACCTCAGAGCACAACGGCGTCGAGTTCGCGCCGCGTACTGTGATACTTTGTCGATTCGGAAAACTACAAAAATGCAGAAAGTACCGAGACAACAATCCGCTTGCCGGGCACCCAAACCCTGGGCGCGACCCGATCCGGCGGCTTCCGTCTCAGCGCGCCTTCGCAGCGTTCGAAACCCGGGAATTGGCGCTAGCCAGCCTCTGTGACACCCGCATGCATTTGCACCAGTGCCTATTCCCTAGTCCTAAATGCTTATATGCACGATGAAGCGCATGCCTCAGAATTCTCGCCTGTAGTGCTTGAATCGGCACTTTGAGTTTGGCCTGCGGGGGACTGCCTGAGAGATCGGGCAGCGCAGGTGGAAGTAGATGGGATCAGCCATACCCGGAATGCATCGTCTGGCGGCGTCAAGCGCGACCAGCATGTTGGCAGCAAGCCGAGCGAGCGCTTCCGGGACTATAAAAATATGCAGAAAATAGGGGTCAGCAAGTGAATTTGTTGCGATTGGACGGTGTCACGCGCCGCGTGGCAGGCCCGCGTCAAGCCAGCCGGGGCGCGCCGATGACAAAGGCCTGGCTTGGCGCACTGCTGGCCGTGTTTGCAGCCTGGCTGTGCCCGGCGCAGGCGCAGGCACTGGCCACCACCGGCTCTCGCGCCCCGAACATCGTCTTCCACTATGGCAGCAAGCCGCCGGTGGACGCTCTGCAGGCGTTCGATATCGCCGTGGTCGAGCCTGACAGCGGCTTCGATCCGCGCACCGCCGCCACGCCCAATACGCAATGGTTCTCCTACGTCAGCATTGGCGAGGTCGCACCGTCGCGCGCTTACCTGAAAGACATTCCCAAGGCCTGGCTGATCGGCAACAACGACGCCTGGGGCGCTCGCGTGGTCGATCAGGCCGCCGAGGGCTGGCCCGCTTTCTACGTGGAAAAGGTCATCGCTCCGCTGTGGCAGCGCGGCTATCGCGGCTTTTTCCTCGACACGCTCGACTCCTACCAGCTCAAAGCCAAGACGGACGCCGAGCGCGCCCGCCAGGAGGCCGGCATGGTGGCGGTGATCCGCGCCATCAAGGCACGCTATCCCGAGGCCAAGCTGATCTTCAACCGCGGCTTCGAGATCCTGCCGCAGGTCAACCAGTTGGCGTACGCGGTCGCGTTTGAATCGCTGTACCGCGGCTGGGACCAAGGCGGCAAACGCTACACGGAAGTGAGCGAGGCTGATCGCAACTGGCTGCTGGGGCAGGTCCGGACGATCCGCGAGCAGTACCACCTGCCGGTGATTTCGATCGATTACTGCCCGCCCGCCGACCGCAAGTGCGCGCGCGACACCGCCGCGCAGATCCGCGCGCTGGACATCATCCCTTACGTGGCTGACCCCGGTCTGCAGACGGTTGGGATCGGCAACATTGAGGTGATGCCGCGCCGGGTGCTGGTGGTGCAGGATCGTCCGCCAGGCGTTTCGCTGGACAGTTCCAAGGGCGTGCGCTATGTGTCCACCCCCTTAAATTACCTGGGCTATCGCGTGGACTTCGCCGACGTCGGCCAGCCGCTGCCGGAACTCGGCGCCGACCGCTACGCCGGTGTGGTGCTGTGGTTGAGCGGACCTGAGAGTGGCAAGGGCACGCGCCTGTACGACTGGGTGGAGAGGCAGATCGGGCGAGGCATGCCGATCGCCTTCCTCAACGACTTCGGCGCGCCGGTCAAAGGGCGGGTTGCCAGCATGCTGCAACTGCAGCCGGCCACCGGCGAAGCCAAGGGGCGCGTCGAGGTGTTGACGCAGGATCCGATGATGGGTTTCGAGGTGCCGGTATCGCCGGACCGTCTGCGTGCCGTGCCGGTGCGTGCGGGTGAGGGATCGAGAACGCTGCTGCGCTTGCGCGCCGGCGCGCTGACCTACGACGCCGCGGCGATCACGCCGTGGGGCGGCTACGTATTGGGCCCCTACGCGGTGATGGCCGATTTTCGCGACCAGGACAACGACCGCTGGGTGGTGCAGCCGATCTCCTTCTTGCGCGAGGCGCTGCGCCTGCCGGCCATGCCGGTGCCCGACGTGACCACCGAGAACGGCCGGCGCCTGCTCACCATCCACATCGACGGCGACGGTTTTGCTTCGCGCGCCGAGATTCCCGGCGGCGGCTACTCCGGCGAAGTGCTGTTCCGCGAGATCTTCGACCGCTACCGCCTGCCGATGACCATGTCGGTCATCGAAGGGGAGGTCGGCGCAAGTGGCTTGTATCCCAAGCTGACGCCACAGCTCGAGCCGATCGCGCGCAAGATCTTCGCCCAGTCCTACGTGGAGATCGCTTCCCACACGTACTCGCACCCCTTCGTCTGGTCGCGCGCGGTGGTGAGCGACTCGGCCGATGCGGCCGCGCAGGCCGATGCCCGCGAATACTACATGCCCATTCCCGGCTACAAGGTGAGCCTGCAGCGCGAGATCGCGGGTTCCATCGACTATATCAACCGCACGCTGGCGCCAGCCGGCAAGCCAGTCAAGATGGTGCTGTGGCCCGGTGACACGCAGGTGCCAGCCGAGGCGATCAGGCAGGCCGACGCCGCCGGGGTGCTGAACCTCAATGGCGGCGATACCATCATCACGAAGAGTAATTCGAGCTGGACCGCGATCTCCCCCATCGGCGTGAACAAGGCCGACGACGCCTTCCAGGTGTTCGCGCCCAACCAGAACGAGAACGTCTACACCAATCTCTGGCACGGGCCTTACTACGGCTTCGAACGCGTGATCGAGACCTTTGATCTGACCGACCGGCCATTGCGCTTCAAGTCGGTCAATATCTACTACCACAGCTACTCCGGCACCAAGGCGGCCTCGCTCAAGGCACTGCGCAAGGTCTATGACTACGTGCTGAGCCAGCCGCTGATGCCGGTGCATGCCACCGACTACGTGCGCAAGGTGATCGACTGGCAAGGCATGGCGGTGGCGCGCGAGCTTGGCGGCGAAGGCACGCAACCCACCACGTGGATCGTGCGCGGCGATGGCAACCTGCGCAACGTGCGCTGGACCGGCGCGGGCGTGCCCGACGTGGCCGGTTCACAAGGCGTGACCGGCACCTCCGAGGCGCCCGGCGGCGGTGTCTACGTGCACCTGGCGGATGGGGCTTCGCGCATCGTGATGCGCGCCGCCAACGCCGCGGCCGCGCCCGGCGGCCCCGAGATCGCCGAGGCCAACGGCTTCGTGCGGGACTGGCAGCGCACGGGCCAGGGCGGCGCGCAGCGCATCCGCTTTGCATTCAGTGGCTACACCAAGCCTTTCTTCCGCCTCGCAGGCGCGGATCATTGCCGGGTCGCCATCGATGGCAAGCCCGTGCAGGGCGTGCGGGAGCGCGGCACGCTGCGTTTCGATACCACACCCGTTTCCAATCCCGACAATGCCAAGCAAAGCGTCGAAATCACCTGCGCCGCCTGAGCGCGAGCGGCTGTTGCCGCCAGCGTTCGTGCTGACCTTCGCCGCCATGGTCGGGATTGGCCTGGCGCTGATGTTTCCGCGCGAGACCTTGCGCGAGCGCCTGCTGGGCGAAGGCCGCGCAGTCGACGGCCTGAGCGTGGCCTACCTGGAAGCCTGGTTGCGTGCCACGCCGGAAGACAGCGATTTCATGGCCGTGCTAGCCGAGCAATATGCGCGTACCGGCCGCCTGGAAGAAGCCGAACACATGGTGGGCCGGCTTGAGGCACGCTACGCCGCCAGCACGCAGGGGCCGGTGCGCAATCGCAGTGCCGCCGACGCCGAATTGCCCAACCAGATCCTGCGCACCCGCATCGAGATCACGCAGCAGCGCGCTTTTGCCGCGTTGCCGGACACGCCGGAGCGCAAGCACTACATCGAACTGCTCAGCAGAATGCTCGACCAGGCACTGCCGATGGAGTGGGAGCGCGCCGACCTGGAAGAGCTTGCCACCACCGCGCGTGCGATCAATGCGCTCAAGCCGGCGCAGCAGTTCTACCTTGCGCTGGCCAAGCGCGATCCCGCGCGCGCCGAGCTGTGGAACGCGCAGGCTGCTTCGGTGGCGCTGGCTGGCGGCGACTACCGGCAAGCGGCCGATGCGCTGTTCGCCGCGCAGGCACGCGCCGCCGATCCGGCCGAGCAGCGCCGGCTCTTCATGGCCGCGCTCAAGACGCTGCAGTCGGGCAACGAACTGGACAGGGCGCTGGACCAGGCCGAGCAACACGGCGGCAAGCTGCTGGATAACGCCGAAGTACTGCGCTACCTGACCAGGCTGGCGCTGGCCGCCAACCGGCCCGAGCTGGCCGCGCGCTACGTGCAGCGTCTGCTGCGCCTGCCGCCGAGCATGCAGCCCATGCCGGACGGCGCGTCGCTGCGACGCGCCGAAGTGCGCCGCGTGGCCGCCGCCCAGCCATGGGCCGCGCAAGGCGTGGTCTTCCTCGACGGTCCGCGTGGCCTGGCCTTGCACCGCGCCATGGGCGAAGCCGCGATGCCGCACCTGCGCCGCGTGGCCGATAGCGCGGGCGCCGGCGCGGCGCCCGCGGCCGAGCGGCCCTTCAATGCTGACGACTACGAACTCGCTTTCCAGGTCTTCCTGGCCGCCGGCAAGCTCGACGACGCCCAGCGCGTCGCCGAGGCCGCGGTGCGGCGCCAGCCCGGCGAGGCGCGCTGGCGCGAACGCCTGGCCCAGGTCGCGGAATGGAACCGCCAGCCTGCGGTAGCGCTCAAGAGCTGGCTCGAATATGCCCAGGCCACCAACGACGAAACCGCCTGGAAGGCCGTGCTGCGCCTGGCCCCCGGATTGAACGACGATCGCGCCTACCTGGCCGCGTTGCGCCATCGTGCCGGCAGCGGCGACCTTGCCACCGTCGACCAGGTGGTCGCTGCCTACGAACGGCTGGGCGAGCCTGAGCAAGGCCTGGCCTTCCTGCAAAGCCTGAGCCATGGCCCCAACGCGCGCCAGATCATGGAGCGCCAGGCGGAGCTGGCCGAGCGCGCCGGCAAGGATGACCGCGCCCTCGCGCTCTACACCGAGCTGCAGCAGCGCTTTGGCCCGCGTCCGCAGTACGCGCTCAAGCAGGCCAGCCTGCTCTATGTGCGCGGCAAGCTGGCCGATGCGCTGCAGGCCATGGTGCCGTCCATGCGCACCGCGCGTTCCACTGACATCGAGTACTGGCGCACCCTCACCGAACTGGCGCGCCTGAACCAGCGCGGCGACCTGCTCGAGCAGGGCTACCGGCAGCTGATACTGGCCATGGCCGGGAAGCACGACGATCATTGCATGGCCATGCCCGCCGGCTCTGGCCGCAATGCCTGCCTGGGGGAAGTACGCGATACCGAGGAAGCGGATTTTTCGAACCTGATCGACTTCTACGACAGTTCGCCCATCGATGCCGGGCGGATTGCCGAGGCCAGCTGGCGCAAGGGCGGCAAGCCCGTGGCTCTGGAACTCGCCATCAATTACTACACCCGCGCGCGGGCATACGGCCGCGTGGCCAACCTGTTGCAAGGCCTGAGCGCTGACCAGTTGAAGCAGGCGGAGCACTCCAGCCGCTTCCTGGCCCTGCGCGCCGAATACCAGCGCGTACGCGGCGAGCGCGTACTGGCCCTGGCCGACCTGCGCCGTGCCGCCAGCCTGCCCGATGCCGACAGCGAGACGCTGGCCGCGCTGATGTGGGCGCTGGTCGATCTCGGCTCGGATACTGAAGTGCGCGCCCTGATGCTGCGCCTGAAGCGCGAGGCCGAAGACAATCCGGACCTGTGGGGTGCCTTTGCCGCCGGCAGCATGCGTTTCGAGGACGGCCGCGCCGCCCTGCATTACCTGCGCAAGATGGCCGACGGCAAGAGCGCCGATCCGCTCTGGCTGGGGCTTGCCGCGGATGCCTGCGACGCCATCGGCCAGGCCAGCACCGCCTGGCGCCTGCGCCGCCAGGCCTGGGTCGACCTGCACAGCGATCGCTTCGCGGCCGCGCGCCGCACCTCGGATCCCCGCAGCATGGATCCGGCAGCCGGCGAAGACGATGCGCAGGGCGGCCCCGCGCCTGCCGATCTGCGCCGCCAGACCGTGGCGCTTGGCCAGATTTTTGCGTCGGGCGATGTATCGCGGCGCCTGGTGATCGAAATGCTGCGCGGCGACCGTGCCGTGATGGCGGGCAGCAACGGCGCCAACCGGAGAGGCCCGGCCGATCCGCCTTCGCGTCTGGGCGAGATACCCGGCTTGCCGCCGCTCGATGCCGAGGTACCGGCCGGCATGGCGCAGCGCGAAGCGCGCCAGCAGGCCGTGGTCTCGTCCGCCGCCAAGGAAGTGGCACTGGCCTGGGCGCTGTCGACCGAATCCAATGAACTGGCGCGCGCCTGGCTGGCTCGCCAATATGCGCGCCAGCTGCTGCGTCCGGCCTATGCCGAGATCACGCTGGCGCTGGCCAACCAGGACCTGGCCGAACTCGATCGCATGCTGGAACGCCATGCCGGCCGCATTCCGGCGGACAGCCAGATCGAGGCCAACGTGCAGCTCGACCGGCTCGGCGCCGCGCAAACTCTGGCCTACGAGACCCAGGATCTCACGCGTACCAGCGACGCGCTGCAGGAGACCCTGCAAGACACGCTGCTGTTCAATGCGCAGGCCATCGAGCCGCGCGTGACGTACCAGCGCCAGAATCCGCTGAGTTTTTTCGACTACAGCCTGGGCGGCGGCGTGCGTCTCTGGGACGGCTATGACCTCAACCTGCTCGGCGCCTGGCGCACCCAGCGCAGCCTGGACCCGGCCCAGCTGACCGGGGTGCCTTCGTCCGACAGGCGTGGCGAGCTGTCGCTTGGCTACCGCGACCAGCACCTGCGCTGGCGGCTCGGCGTGGGACGGCGCGACGGCCTGGACAGCGTGACCACCGCGCGCTTTACCGGCGAGTGGCGCGAGAGCAGCCGGCTGAGCGTTACCACGCTGGCCGGCCTCAACCAGAGCGCCGACGAATCGGCGCCGCTGCGGGTCGGCGGCGTCAAGGACGTGCTCGGGCTGGGCGCGACCTACAACTTCGGCCGGCGCGAATTCGTGGGCGGGCGTATCGAGTACGACCGCTTCCGCGGCCAGGACGGCTCGCAACTGGGCCACGGGCTGGTGTACGACCTGGAGCTGGGTTACCGCATCCGTACCGCCTACCCGGACTACACTGTGCGGCTGGTCGGTACCCACGCGAGCTACAACGTGCGCGGCGGCACGCTCGGCAGCAAGCTGGCGACGCTGGTGCCCACCGACGCCCAAGCGACGCCCGGGTTCTACATGCCGCAAGGCTTCACGCAGGCTGGCGTGACGTTCGGATTCGGTACCGAGCTGATCGACGACTACACGCGCAAGTGGCGTCCTTTTGCCGAAATCGGCCTGCTCCACGATACCCGGGCCGGGCAGAACTTCCGGGCGCAACTGGGCCTGGCCGGCAAGGTGCTGGGCAACGATCACCTGTCCATGTATGTGCAGCACGAAACCGCGGCGCGCAATGGCGGCACGCCGCTGACCCAGGTGGGGGCTCGCTACAAGTGGCTATTTTAATTCGGGCGGGCACGCCAGTGCCGGTTCACTGTATGCAATCGAGAAGGGGAGAGAGTCATGGAAACAACTAGCACGAAGCAGTACCGCGCGGCACGGCTGCTGGGCTGGTGCGGTGCGCTGGGCGCGGCCCTTTGGCTGGCCGGATGCGCGGTGATCGATGTGGGCCGCGCACCCGCGCTGCCCGCCGGCGAATCGCTGGCGGTCTTGCCCATCGTCAACTACACGGAGACGCCGCAGGCGGGTTTGCGCGCCGAGGCCATCGCGGAAAGCCTGCTGAAGACCGGCGGCATTGCCAACGTCAAGCGCTATCCGGCCAACCTGAACCCGGAAACGCTGTTCGAGCCGGCGGAGCGCGAGTCGGTGGGCAAGGCGCTTGAGTGGGCACGTACCCAGAAAATGCGCTATGCCCTTACCGGTGCGGTGCAGGAATGGCGCTACAAGGTGGGCGTGGATGGCGAACCGGCCGTGGGCATCTCCCTGCAGCTGCTGGACGTGAGCACCGGCGAAGTGGTTTGGTCCGCCACCGGCAGCGACAGCGGCTGGAGCCGTGCGTCGCTGTCCGGTACCGCGCAAAAGTTGCTGCGCCGCCTGCTGGCGCCGCTGCGCCAGGGTTGAACCGCGGGAGAGCATGATCGTGGCCAAGACAGCCGACAAGATGCGGGAAGGACAGGGCATTGGCGCGGGCGGCCGCTATTTGCGGTTGCTTGCGCCCGCCACGAGCGGACCGGTCTCTGTGGTCGAGCTGGTGGTGACGATGGCGCTGGCGATGGGACTGGGATACCTGCTCCTGCCCAACAACCCCCTGCTGCTGGGCCTGGGCTTTCCCTGGGCATGGCTGCTGCCGGTCATCCTGGCGCTGCGCTACGGCACGCTGATTGGCGTGGGCAGCGTGCTGATGATGCTGGGCGGCTGGTTTTTCTTCCACCAGATCGGTGCGCAGCCGGGTGAATTCCCGCGCCTGTTCTTCCTGGGCGGGCTGCTCATGGTGCTGGTTGCCGGGCAGTTCGGCGATGTCTGGGGCACGAGGCTGGCGCGCGCGCGCGCCGTCAACCGCTACCTGGAAGAGCGCCTTGCGGCCCTGACCAAGAACCACTACCTGCTGCGCGTGTCCCATGCGCGGCTGGAGAACGACCTGCTGGCCAAGCCCACCACGCTGCGCGACACGCTGTCGCAAATGCGGGCGGTGACGCTGGAAGACGCCGTCCCGGGTGGCGTGCTGGTGGGCGCGCGCCCCATGCTGCAAGTGGTGGCGCAGGCGTGCCAGCTCGAAGCGGCAGCGCTCTATGCTGTCGATGGCGAGACGGTATCCGTCACGGCGTCGGCGCAGATCGGCCCGGCATTCGCGTTCGATCCGGACGATGTGCTGGTGCGCCACTGCCTGGAGACGGGCCAGCTGGCGCACCTGCAGGCCGACGGATTGTCGCGCCAGTCGCCGGACCATCCGCAGACCCGCTACGTGGCGGTGGCGCCGGTGCTGTCCGGGGCCGACAAGCTGGTGGGCCTGCTGGTGGTCGAGCGCATGCCGTTCCTGTCGCTCAGCTACGAGAACCTCCAGTTGCTGATGGTGCTGATGGGCTACTACGCCGATGGCGTCGAGCACGCCGTGTCCACGCGCGCCATCGCGGCCGCGATTCCCGGCTGCCCTTACGAATTCGCCCTGGACTACGCCCGCCTGTCCCGCCTGCGCCGCGACAGCGGCATCGACAGCACGATCGTGGCGCTGGTGTTCGATCTCGACGAATCGCGCGATGCGCTGTTCGACCAGGTCATCCGTAGCCGCCGCGCGCTCGACGTGGCCTGGCCGCTGACCAGCGCGCACCAGCGTGCCCTGCTTACCTTGATGCCGCTGTCGGGCAATGAGGCGGCCTCGGCCTACCTGGTGCGTATCGAAGACATGCTGCGGGCCCAGTTCGGCACCGATTTCGAAGCGGCGCGCATTGGCGTGCATACGCTGGCCGTGCCTGCCAACGCGCCGGTGGAGCCGTTGATCCGCCTGCTGCATCGCTGCCATGTGGATGTCCAGCCGGCCCCAGTGCCGGTGCCGGTGGCACTAGGCGAGGCTGGCCGTGGGTAAGCTAGGCATCGGCGGCATCGCCGCGCAAATCGCCGCCCTGGCGCTGCTGGCTCGGGCCGGCAACAGCACCGCGTTGCTGCTGACCTTCCTGATGATGCAGGGGCTCGCCGCGGCGATGATCGCGATGGTGCTGTGGCGCCTGCTGCCCCGGCGCTTTCGCGTGCCGTTCGCGTGGAGCTATGGCTACCTGTTCGCATTCTGCTTCCTGGTGCCGCTGGCCGGCGGCATGGTCTGCGTCGGCAGCCTGCTGATCGCGCGCCTCTTCCCGGGGCGCCGTCCCACGGCCGGCATTGGCCTGGTCGGGCTGCCGGTGTTCGTCACCCACCTGATCTCGCGCGTGACCCACGGCGGCGGCGCGCGCCTGCGCGCCCAGTTGGGCAACACGCGCGCGCCGTTGCCCGAGCGCATGACCGCGCTGGTGGCCATGCAGTCGATGCCGGCGCGCACTTCCAGCCCGGTGCTGCGCGACCTGCTGGCCGACAGCGCCGACGACGTGCGCCTGCTGGCCTACGGCATGCTGGACGGCGCGGAGAAGCAACTGACGCAGAAGATCCTTCTCGAGCTGCCGCGCCTGGAAGCTGCGCAGGACGATCGGGAGCGTGGCGAGATCCACAAGCGCCTGGCCGACCTGTACTGGGAACTGATCTACCAGAACCTGGTGCAAGGCGACGTCTATCGCTACACCGCGGACCAGGTGGAGCGCCACGCGCGCGCCGCGCTGGAGGTCGACGCCGACCAGGCCGGCTTGTGGTACATGCGTGGCCGCCTGGCCCTGACCCGCGACGAGCCCGCGCAAGCGCGCGGGTGGCTGGAGCAGGCCGAGGCGCTTGGCTTTGCGCGCGAGCGCACGCTGCCGCTGCTGGCCGAAGCCGCCTATCTGGAGCGCGACTACGCCGCCGTGCGCACCATCCTGCTGTCATTCGACAGCCCATCGCCGCTGCCACTGGTACGGCCCCTGCTGCGTTACTGGCAATCATGAGCGATACCCCTTTGCCCCGCGCCGACTCGGCCGATGTGGCCCTGCTGCTGGAGGGCACCTTTCCGTATGTGAGCGGCGGGGTGTCGAGCTGGGTCAACCAGATGATCCGGGCGTTTCCGGAGGTCCGCTTCGCCATCGTCTTCATCGGCAGCCGCCGCGAAGATTACGGCGACATGGTCTACGCGCTGCCCGACAACGTCGTGCACCTGGAAACGCATTTTCTCTACGATTTCCCGCCGCCTCCGTTGGTGCATGGCAGCGACGGCGACCCCGTCACCTTCGCCGCCTCGGCGCAGTTGCACGAGGTGCTGCGCCAGCCTGGCCGCGAGCAGGAAGCCGGCGAGCTGATCCGCGAGCTGATGCCCGAGCTGACCGATGGCGGCAGCTTGTCGGAAGACGCGTTCCTCTACAGCCGCAACGCGTGGCGGACCATCACCGAGCAGTACCGCCAGTACTGCACGGACCCGTCCTTCACCGATTACTTCTGGACCGTGCGCATCATGCACAAGCCCCTGTGGCAGCTCGCGCGCATTGCCGAGGGGCTGATCCCGGCCCAGGTCTACCACACGGTGTCCACCGGCTATGCCGGCTTCCTCGGCGCCATGCTGCACTACCGCACGGGACGCCCCTTGCTGGTGTCCGAGCATGGCATCTATACCAAGGAACGCAAGATCGACCTGTTCCAGAGCCAGTGGATCCGCGACAACCGCAACGTGTTCGAGCGCGACATCTCGCAGATCAGCTATTTCCGCGAGCTGTGGGTGCGCTTCTTTGAAACGCTGGGCCGCGTCTGCTATGACGCCGGCGACACCATCGTCGCGCTCTACGAAGGCAACCGCCTGCGCCAGGTTACGGACGGTGCCCGCGCCGAGCGGACCCGCAATATTCCCAACGGCATCAACCTGCCGCGGCTGGCCGCGCTGCGCGCGCTGCGCGCACCCGGCGTGCCGCCGGTGCTGTGCCTGATCGGCCGCGTGGTGCCGATCAAGGATATCAAGACCTTTATCCGCGCCATGCTGACCGTGGTGCGGCAATACCCCGATGCCCAAGGCTGGATCGCCGGCCCGGAGGACGAAGATCCGGAATACGCGCGGGAATGCCGCAGCCTGGCCGAAAGCCTGGGCCTCGCCGACAAGGTGAAGTTCCTGGGCTTCCAGCGCATCGATGAACTGCTGCCCAAGGTGGGCGTGCTGGTGCTCAGCTCCATCAGCGAGGCATTGCCGCTGGTGGTGCTGGAAGGCTTTGCCGCCGGCGTGCCGTGCGTGACCACCGATGTCGGCTCGTGCCGGCAACTGATCTTCGGCCTGCCCGGCGAGGATGCGGCGCTGGGCGCGGCGGGCGACGTGGTGCGCATTGCCGACCCGGCCGCGCTGGCCGAGAAGGCGATCGGCCTGCTGGGTTCGCCCGATGCATGGCATGCCGCGCAGCAGGCGGGCATCCGGCGCGTGGAGCGGTATTACACGCAGGAGATGATGGTGGGTAGCTACCGTGATCTCTACACGCGCCTGATGGCGCAGCCTCGGGTGGAATCGTCCCCAGGCGGATCTCCCGCCAGGGCGGCGCAGGCCGCGGGCTGCCCCATGAAGGGAGGTCGCTGAGATGGCGGGGATTGGATTCGAACTTCGCAAGATGCTGCGGCGGGACAACCTGTCGGGCATGCTCGGCGCGTACGCCTATGCCGGCATCATCAGCTCCGGGCCGTGGATCCTGTCGATCGTCGGCATCTTGCTGATCGGTGTGCTCAGCCTGCCGTTCGTGGTACCGGGCAGTCTGGTGACGCAGTTCCAGGTCTCGGTGACCTACCTGATTGCCGTCAGCCTGATCCTGACCGGGCCGATGCAGCTGGCCTTTACCCGCTTTACTTCGGACCGCCTGTTCGAGAAGCGTGATGGCCTGGTGCTGTCCAACTACCACGCGGTGGCCCTGCTGGTCACGGTGCTGTCGGGCGCCATCGGCATTGGCTGCGCGCTCTTTGCGTTCCCGGAGCAGTCGGTGCTGTACCGGTTGCTGATGACAGCGGGCTTCGCGGTCATGAGCAATATCTGGATCGCGGTGATTTTCCTCACGGGCATGAAGCAGTACAAGGCCATCGTCTGGACCTTCCTGCTGGGTTATACGCTGACGGTGGTGGCGGCGCTGGCGCTGCGCAACTATGGCCTGGAGGGCCTGCTGCTGGGGTTTGTCGCCGGCCAGCTGTGCTTGCTGAGCGCCATGGTGGTGCTGATCTACCGCAACTACACCAGCCAGCGGTTCATGTCGTTCGAGGTCTTCCAGCGGCGCTATGCCTATCCGAGCCTGATGCTGATCGGGCTGCTGTACAACCTTGGCATCTGGCTCGACAAGTTCATGTTCTGGTACTCGCCGTCCACGGGGCAGCAGGTCATCGGGCCGCTGCACGCGTCGATCATCTACGACATCCCGGTGTTCCTGGCCTACCTGGCAATCATCCCGGGCATGGCGGTGTTCCTGGTGCGCATCGAGACCGACTTCGTCGAGTACTACGACGCCTTCTACAACGCGGTGCGCGGCGGCAGCTCGCTCGAGCATATCGAGGATATGCGCAACACCATGGTGCAGACGATCCGCCTGGGACTGTACGAGATCGTCAAGGTGCAGGCCATTGCGGCGCTGGTGCTGTTTGTCATGGGCCGGTTTGTGCTGGCGGCGCTCGGCATATCGGAGCTCTACCTGCCGCTGCTGTATGTGGACGTGATCGGCGCCAGCCTGCAGGTGGTGCTGCTGGGGGTGCTCAATATCTACTTCTACCTCGACCGCCGGCGTGAAGTGCTGCTGCTCAGCGGCTTGTTCGTGATCCTCAACCTGGCGTTCACCGCCGTGACGCTGCAACTGGGGCCGGCCTGGTATGGCTACGGCTTCGCGGTATCATTGCTGATCGTGGTGGCCCTGGCGATCTACCTGCTGGACCGCAAGCTGGACCGCCTCGAGTACGAAACCTACATGCTGCAGTAAAGGCGTGCGCGCCGGCTTTTGCGCCGGCGCGCTGCAATACCCTCCCGCGCCGTCCTTGGCGTGGCGACGCCGGATTCTGTACCATTCCGCTTTGCGTACCTGGCGCCCGGCCTGCCCGGGTTATTTCGCGTTGCCTTTGCGGCGGCGCAGGAAGCGCGCGGTGGCATCTGGAAGAGAAGACGTGGCAAGCAAGAGGTAAGTATGAGAATCGCTTCGGTGGAAGACGACAAGAGCCAGTCCGAGCTGATCCAGCAGATCCTGGTCTCGGCGGGCCATGAGTGCGAGTGCTTCGCCAGTGGCAGCACGTTCCTGCGGGCCCTGCGCGAGCAAGCGTTCGACCTGCTGGTGGTGGACTGGCAACTGCCCGATACCAGCGGCTTTGAGGTGGTGACCTGGGTGCGCCAGAACTCCGGGCGCAATCCCCCCATCCTGTTCCTGACCAGCCGCTCGCAGGAAGAGGACATTGTCGCCGGGCTGGGCGCGGGCGCCGACGACTACATGATCAAGCCGATCCGCCGCGCCGAGCTGGTGGCGCGCGTATCCGCGTTGCTGCGCCGCACGTATCCGCAGGCGCAGCAGGACAGCGCGCTGATCCGTGTGGGCAACTACGCTGTCGATCCGCAGGCCCGCACCGTGACCTGCGCAGAGAGCCGGGTAGACGTGTCGCCGCGCGAGTTCGACCTGGCGTTGTTCCTGTTCCGCAACCTGGGGCGCCTGGTGTCGCGCGAGGTGGTCGAGCAAGCCGTGTGGGGCCGCACCATCGGTGTCGGCTCGCGCACGCTCGATACCCATATCTCGCGGTTGCGGATCAAGCTGGCATTGCGGCCCGAGAACGGTGTGCGCCTGACTTCCGTGTATGCGCACGGTTACCGCTTCGAAGCCGCGGGCGACGGGGATATGCAGGGCCAGCAGGATTCGCAAGATTCACAGGATTTGCAGGATCAGCAGGGTTTGCAGGACAAGAAGGAAGACTGAGTTTATGAAGCGGTTCGACATGGCGGCAGGCAGGAAGGCAGGCGCTGGAGCGCACTCGCGCGCGGCATGCACGAGGGGCGCGAGGGGTGCGATCGGTGTGGCCGGCACGATCGGCATGGCCGGATTGGTTGGCGTGCTGGGTGCCGCATGGTCCCCAAACGCCGCGGCGCAGGCTGCAGGCGCCGAGGGCGCCAACTTTATCTACCAGGTGCGCCCGGGCGACACGCTGATTGGCGTGGCGGACCGCTTCATGGCCAATTCCGCCGGCTGGCGCGAACTGCAGGCACTGAACAAGGTGGCCGATCCCTACCGGCTGCCGCCCGGCATGCGCCTGCGCATCCCGCTGGCGCGCATCCCGGTGACGGAGGGCACCGCCCGCGTGGTCTTCGTGACGGGGCCGGCGAGCGCCGATGGCCGCACGTTGCAGGCTGGCATGGAGCTGCGCGAAGGCGCCCGCATCGAGACCGGCTCCGGCGGCACCGTCACCATGGAACTGGGTGACGGCTCACGCGTGACGTTGCCGCCGGCGACAGCCATGGAAGTCAAGCGGCTGCGCGCGTTCGCCCGCACGGGCCTGACCGATGCCGTGATCGGCATCGGTCAGGGCGAGGTGGAGTCGCGCGTGGCGCCGCGCGGCACCGGCGTGGGGCGGTTCGAGATCCGTACCCCATCGCTGGTGACCGGTGTGCGCGGCACGCGCTTTCGCGTGGGCACCGAGGACGGCGCCAGCCAGAGCGCCGTGCTCGAAGGCCAGGTGCAGGCCCGCTCGCGCCGCGGCCAGCAAGCGCTAGTGCATGCCGGCTACGGTGTCAGCGTATCGGCCACGGGCGCCCTGGCGCGGCCTGCCGCGCTGCTGCCGGCGCCGGCGCTGGTGCCGCTGCCCCGGCCGCTGCTGGCAAGCCATGCCACCGTGAGCTGGGGGGCGGTCGCACGGGCCGCCAGCTACCGCGTGGTGGTCTCGCGCGATGCAGCCCAGACGGAGTTGCTGTCCTCCCAGGCCGTGGACGGCACGCAGGCCGCGCTGCAAGACCTGCCCGAGGGCCAGCTCTACGTGGGCGTGAGCGCGCTCGATGCCCGGCACCTTGGCGGCGCGGGCGCGGTAATGCCGTTCGTGGTGCGCCTGAATCCGCCCGCGCCCTTTACGCTGGCGCCCGAGCGCGATGGCACCGCCTACGGCGAGACGGCGATGTTCACCTGGGCCGAAGTCGCAACTGCGGCGCAATATGAATGCGAAGTGGCGGCCAATGCGGACTTCACGCAAGGCGTCATGCAAATGCGCGGCACGGCGCCCTCGGCCAGCCAGGCGCTTGCGCCCGGCCGCTGGTGGTGGCGTGTGCGCTCGGTTGACGCCGGCGGGCAGCCGGGCCCCTGGAGCGAGCCGGTGGCGTTCGCGCTGGAGCCGTCGCCACCGCAGCCGCGCCTGGAGGACGATGGCGGCGACGCCTTGCGGATCGCATGGCCGGCCGCCGGTGGAGCCAGCGCCAATGGCGCGGCGCAAGCCTACCGCGTGCAGATGGCATCCGACGCCGCCTTTACGCAGATCGTGGCCGACGTCGGCACCGAGACCAATGCGGCGCGCCTGCCGCGGCCCGGCAGCGGCACGTATTTTGTGCGGGTGGCCCGCCTGGACCCGGCCCGCGAGCCGCATTTTTCAGCGCCCCAGCGCATCGAGGTGGTGCAGTACGTCCGCGATTCGCAGGGCCAGCCCGTGAGCGCCGGCTCACGCTGGCTCAATCGTGCCAACTAGCCTGGCGCAGCTCGCCGCGCGCGCGCGCTCGCTGGGCCGGGTACCCGGACGCATGATGGCCGGCTACCAGCGCCGTACGCTGGTCGAATGGGGCCTGTTGACGGCCGCCGTGCTGGCGCTGGTGGCAGCGTGCGCCCTGCTGGGTTGGAGCGAGCGCGCCGACAAGGCGGTCTACGACCTGTCGGTCGCGGCCCAGCATCACGCGCCCGGCGACGAGATCGTGATCGTCTCCATCGACGACCCCAGCATCTCCGCCATTGGCCGCTGGCCCTGGCGCCGCCGGGTGCTGGCCGACCTGATCGATCGCATTGCCGCCGACGCGCCTCGCGTGATCGGGGTCGACGTGATTCTCTCCGAGCCGGACGCCTCGCATCCCGAGGACGACCGCGCGCTGGCAGCCAGCATGGCGCGCGCCGGCAACGTCGTGCTGCCCGCGCTGGCCGAAGCGGGGCAGGGCGGCTTGCTGGTGCGCTATCCGCTGACGGGCCTGGGCAGCGAGGTGGGGCACATCAATATCGCGGTGGACCTCGACGGCATTGCCCGTCAGGTGTTCCTGCAGGAAGGGCTGCCGGGCCGCCAGCTCAATCATTTCTCTGCTGCGATGGTCGGCTTCGGCAAGCCGCCGCGGCCGGTGTCCGCCTACCGTCACGACGGTCCCGCGGATGACAGCGGCGCCGACGGCTGGACCCGGGACTACCGGTTGCGCATTCCGTTTGCCGGGCCGCCGGGGACGTTCCGGCAGGTCTCGGTACTCGATGTGCTGGGCGGCACGTTGCCGCGCGACTTCTTCCGCGGCAAGTCCGTGCTGGTAGGCGCTACGGCGAGCGGGCTGGGCGACGTGTTCCCCACGCCGGTATCGCGCAACGGCCACGGCATGAGTGGCGTGGAAATCATCGCCAACGCCATGCAGACGCTGCAGCGCGACACCGCCATCGTCACCCTGCCGGCGCCCTGGTTCTGGCTGTGCACGTTGCTGCCAGTGTTGCTGGCGAGCCTGGCCTCGCTGATGCTGACGCCGCGCAACGCGCTGCTGGTCACCATGGTGCTGCTGGCGGGCACGCTGGCGGCCAGCCTGCTGCTGGTGGCGTCTGGCCACTTCTGGTTCGCGCCGGCCAGCGCGGCGCTGGGTTGCAGCCTGTTCTACCCGCTGTGGAGCTGGCGGCGCCAGGAAGCCGCGCTGCAGTTTCTCACCGACGAGCTCGCACAGCTCGAGCAAGAGCCCGGCCTGCTGGCCATGCCCGCCGGCGAGGGCGAATCGGGCCGCAACCTCGATACCCGCATGCGCGCGGTCTACCGCATGACCACGCGACTGCGGGACTTGCGGCAATTCCTGGCGGACGGCCTCGAAGGCCTGCCCGAAGCCACCGTGATCTGCGATCCCGGCGGCCGCGTGCTGCTTGCCAATCGGCGCGGCCTGCTGCTGGCGCCACGCACGCTCGGGTCGCTGGGCGACATGAACGCACCGCCCCCCGGCATTCGCGAACTGATCGACGAAGTATTCGTCCAGCCCAAGGCCGGGCTGGACTATTGGGACCAGTTGCGCAGCGTCTATGCCAAGGGCGAGGCCGACGCCGCGCACCCGGTGCAGGCACCGCCCGGGGTGGAGCTCGAAGCGCGCGACGAACACCCGATGCTGCTGCGCGGCGCGCCGCTGCGCAGCGACACCGGCGGTGTCGCCGGCCTCATCGTCAGCGTCATCGATATCACCCAGGTGCGCATGGCCGAGCGGCGCCGCGAGGAGTCCCTGCGCTTTATCTCGCACGACATGCGGTCCCCGCAGTCCTCCATCCTTGCCCTGATCGACCTGCAGAACGAGCCCGGCCGGGCGCTGCCGGAGGCAGCCCTGCTGGCCCGCATCGGCGAGCACGCCAACCGCACGCTGGAACTCGCGGACGACTTTATCCGGCTGGCCCGTGCGGAAGCGACGCACCTTAACTTCATCGAGGTCGACCTGGCCGGCGTGGTGCTGGACGCCACCGACGAGTTATGGGCGCTGGCCAGCGCCGCACGGATCGAACTGAAGGTGGACGTCGACGTGGACGAGGAGCAGTCGCAGTTCCTGGCCGAGCCGGTGCTGCTGGTGCGGGCGATTGCCAACCTGGTGAGCAATGCCATCAAGTTCAGTCCGCCGCAAACGACCGTGAGTGTGCGCCTGTATCGCGTGCCGCAAGGGCTGGCGATCGATGTGGCGGACCAGGGCCGGGGCATCGCCGAGGAAGACCAGGGCCGCCTGTTCCAGCCCTTCTCGCGCCTGCGCGACACTGAGCAGGATGCGCCCGCCGGCAGCGGGTTAGGGCTGGTGTTCGTCAAGACCGTGGTGGAGCGTCATGGCGGCGAAATCAAGCTGACCAGCGCCGCGGGTGCCGGCGCCACCTTCACGATCTTCCTGCCCTGCTGATCCGCTCGCTGGCGCTCAGCGCGATGCGCGCGTGGCGGCTGGCTGTCCAGCCTGGCCCGCGGTGGTGACGGTGGCCGTGGCGCGGCTGTCCATCTGGCGGACCTTGCGCGCCGCGCGCTGCTCGTTGTCATCCTGCAGCGTCACGCACAGCACGGTGATGAGCGCGAACGCCACCATGCAAAGCGCGATGTAGCCCAGCAGTCTGTACCGTTCGGATCGCGATCCCATATTTAAGCCAGCTATGAATAGCGCAGCATTCTAGGGCGAGACCGCGTCGGCTACTGTCAACAAATGCAAGGACGGCAAGGACGCTCACCCAGGGGCCGCCGGGCGTGCTGCGCCGCGCATCGACGCTGGCCAGGCCTGGCGATACAATCACCGCGCAGAGCCCTTGCGCGCCGGGTCACGCCCACCCGCCGCCGATGGTGTCAAACGCCCCAACACGCTGCCACCGATGCACAGCAACATCGAGCCCCTCGACACAGGCGCCAGCGGGCGCCCGTTACGTCACTTGGTCGCCACCGAGGCCGCCATGGCGGCGGCGGGCCTGGACGGCTGGCAGCAACGCTACCAGCAGCTCACGCCCGGGCATTTTCTTGCGCAAGTGCAGCAGGCTACCTATGGCGACGTCCACGTCTTCCGCGAACGCACCAACCAGGCGTTGCTGGAGGAAGGCGAGGCACGGCGCGGCTATCTTTCCATCGCCTTGCCCCACCGCGAGTGTGCCGATGGCTGGTTCTCCGGCTACCGGATGAGCGGCGACACCGTGCTGCGCGCCGGCAACGGCCAGCCGCTGGCCATGCGCACCCCGCCGTCGCTGGACCTGCTCGGCGTGACGTTGCCGCTGCCCGCGCTGCAACGCGTGATGGAGCGCGAGGGGGTTCCGGAGCTGATCGCGCGCTTGCAGCCGGCCACGGAGGTGCGGCGCGCCGCGTCCGATGATTTCCGGGCGGCGATGCTGGCGGTGCTGGCTGCCTCAGCCATGCAGGGCGAAGTATTCAACCAGCGCTTTGTCGAGAGCGCCATGCGCGATGCGTTGCTGATGGCGGTGGTGTCCACGCTGACGCATGACCTTGGGGATGTCCTGCTGCCTACACCGCCTGCGCGGCGGCGGCTGGTCGCACAGGCATATGAGATGGTGCGCGCTGCGCCCGAGGCGCCCTGGAGCGTTCTGGCCCTGTGTGAACGGCTTGGGGTTTCAAGGCGGACGCTGCAATACAGTTTCAATGAGGTTACCGGGTTGGCGCCGTTGGAATTTGTTCGGGCTTTGCGGATGAATGGGGTGAGGCAGGCGTTGGGTGGACGGCAGGCGCAGGAGCCGGTGGGCGTGGTGGCGGCACGGTGGGGGTTTAATCATCTGCCGCGGTTCGCGGCGCAGTATCGGGCGTTTTTTGGCGAGTTGCCGTCGGCGACCGCGGGTAGGGGGAAGTGAGTCGCTGACAGGGTTGAGGGGGGCTGAGCCGGAACCGCACGATGCCATCGGTCCTGGTGCGATTGCCTTTGACGGCTCGGCCACTCGCTCGGTCACTCACTCACGGTCACGTTCGGCTTTCAGCAGCTTGAGGCGCGTCTGTCCATCGGGCGTGAAATGGGTGCCGAATCGCACCAGCCCGGCCTGATGCAGCTGACAACTCATGGTGAAGCTGAGCAACATGCCCGGTTCGGTTTCTTCGATCGCGATGTCGATGGATTTCAGCCTCGGCTCATAGCGCAGCAGCGTCGTTTCGATTTCGCGTTTGAGCGTGTGCGCCGACGCGGGTAGATGCCGGTAGATCCTGGACAGGTCGCCAAGCCCGTAATCCGGCAGATGCGCCAGGCTGCCGCGACGGCTATTGAGGATGCGCTGGATGTTGTCCCGCACGGACAGGAACGTCTGCGTCGCCGCATCGAAATCATCCACGGCCACGCCATTCGCAAAGTATCCCGTCACCGCTTCAAAGAGGCCCGGCCCGCTCCGCGTCACGCGCCGGCCCCGCTTGTCGTTGCCGTCTCTTCAAAGTCCAGGCCGATACCATCGTCCTCGGAGAATGACAGGTGAATCGATGCCGGCGCTTGCTGGTCAGACATGCGCACCAGCAGCTCACGCGACAGTACCGGCAGGATCTGCTGATCGAGCAGCGTGTCGATATTGCGGGCGCCGGAATCGGGCAGCAGGCAGGCCCGCACCAGCTCGGCCACCAGCGTGTCGCCGCACCGCAGCGGCACGCCAAAGCGGCGCGCGATGCGCTCAGCCACCTTGTCGAGCTTCATCCGCACGATCAGTGCCATGGCGTCGGCTGACAGCGGGCGGTAGACAATGGTCTGGAAGCGTGCCAGCAGCGCCGGCTGGAAGTGATCGACCAGCGTCGGGCGGATCGCTTCCATCAGCGTGCCGGTGGCAAGTTCGGTGCCGGCCATGACGGCGGCGTCGGCGGCCGCCAGAATCTGCTCGCTGCCGAGATTCGAGGTCATCAGGATGACGGTATTGCGAAAGTCGATCACCCGGCCTTCGCCGTCGCGCATGAAGCCGCGATCGAAGACCTGGTAGAACAGATTCAGTACGTCACGGTGCGCCTTCTCGACCTCGTCAAGCAGGATGACGCTGTAGGGCCGCTGGCGGACCGCTTCGGTCAGCACGCCTCCTTCCCCGTAGCCGACATACCCTGGCGGCGAACCCTTCAACTGCGAGACGGTGTGGGCTTCCTGGTATTCGGACAGGTTGATGGTGACAAGCGAACGCTCGCCGCCAAACATCAGGTCGGCCAACGCGCGCGCCGTTTCGGTCTTGCCCACGCCCGAAGGCCCCACCAGCAGGAACACGCCCAGCGGTGCATCCTCGGATTTGAGTCCTGCCTTGGCGGCCCGCAGGCTCTTGCCGAGCGCGGCTAGCGCCTCGTCCTGGCCGATCACGATGTGCCCCAAACGCCTTTCCAGCGCCAGCAACGTGGCCAGCTCGCTGGACAGCAGGCTGTCGACCGGAACCCCCGTCCAGTCGGCAATCACCTGTGCAATGGCAGTCTCGTCCACTTCCGCGTGGATCAGCGCGGCTTGGCCGTGCCTGGTCAGCATCTCGTGCGCGGCCTGGATCGACCGCGTCAGATCCCGCCGTGCCGACTCGTCGGCGGCGGCTTGCCATTGCGCACGCAACGCGATCAGTGTCTCGGCAGCCCCCTTCTGTTCGGCGAAGGCGCACTCAAACTGTTCGCGCTCGATGGCGAGTGCAGCCAGCCTGGCATCGATGGCCGTCAGTCGCTTGCCGACATCCGCGCCGATGGCCCCTTGGTCCTGCAGCAGGGCTGTCCGCTCGACCTCCAGCGCCGCGCGTTCCGCCTCGCAGGAGGAGATGGCGACCGGTGTGGCCTCCAGGCTCATGCGCACGCGGGCAGCGGCGGTGTCGAGCAGATCGACGGCCTTGTCCGGCAGTTGGCGTCCGGTCAGATAGCGGCGCGACAGCCGCACGGCGGCGGCGATGGCGGCATCGGTGATGTGAACGCCATGGTGCTGCGCATACCGCTCCTTCAGGCCGCGCAGCATCAGGCAGGCGCCGTCGTCATCGGGCTCGTCGACCTTCACCATCTGGAAGCGCCGCTCCAGCGCGGCGTCGCGCTCGAAGTACTGCTTGTATTCGGACCACGTCGTCGCCGCGATCGTGCGCAGTTCGCCGCGCGCCAGGGCGGGCTTGAGCAGGTTGGCGGCATCGGCGCCGCCTGCGGTGTTGCCCGCACCGATCAGCGTGTGGGCTTCGTCAATGAAAAGCAGCACCGGCGTTGGCGATTGCTGCACGGCCTCGATCACGTTCTTGAGGCGTTGCTCGAATTCGCCTTTGACGCCGGCGCCTGCCTGCAGAAGGCCCAGGTCCAGCGTCAGCACGCTGACGTTCTGTATGACCGCCGGAACATTGCCTTGCGCGATCTTGAGCGCAAGTCCTTCGACCAGCGCCGTCTTGCCCACGCCAGGTTCGCCAACCAGGATCGGGTTGTTCTTGCGCCGCCGCGCCAGGATGTCGACCATTTGGCGAATCTCGACGTCGCGGCCAAAAACGGGATCGATCTTGCCGTCACGGGCCTTCTGGGTGACGTCAGTCGTGAAGCGGGCCAGCGCCGATGTATCGGCCTGACCGGGCATTGGCCGGATTGGGGCGGGCGCCGCGGGCGTGGCGGGAGTGACTGGCGCTGACGACAACGGGGCGCAAGCCGGCCTGGCCGGCTCGCCAGCGCCGCGAGCGGCTGCCTCGGCCGAGATTTCGTCGAGTTCGTGCGTCAGCCGCTCGATCTGGACGGCTGATACGCTCAACAGCGGCCACGCGCCGGGCGCCCGCAGCAAGTGCGGGGTTTCGGCCAGTGCGGCCAGCAGGTGTGCGGAGCGGATGGACGTGGATTCTCCGGGCGTCGCAGCCTCTAGCGATGCGCGCATCCATGCGGCCTCCAGCCACTGGCCGAGGCGCTGTGACAGGCCAGGCTTGCCCCGCAGGTCATGCGGCAGACGGTCGACGGCGGCGAGCAGCCCGTTCCAGATGCCGTCCACATCGAGTTCATAGCGCCGCAGGATCGCCAGCAGATCGCCGTCGCCCAACTCCAGCAGCTTGATCAGCCAGTGCTCGACCTCGATGTCCCGGTGGGCGCGTGTTTCGCAGAGGCTGGCGGCGTCGGCCAGGGCACGGGCGCAATGGTCGTTGAGTCGACGCAGAAACGGAGAGAGGTCGCGGGCGGTCATGGAAGTGAAGAGGGACGCGGGGTGAAGGAGGGAGTGCGCGGCCCCTACGCCGGGTCCGCGCGAGATGGCAGGCCGGCGGCGGACGCCGGCCGGGCGCGTATTACGAGCGCTCGTTCCAGCTGTCGGCGTGGATGATGTTGCCGTCCTTGTACGACCAGGTGATCTTTTCGTAGCGCAGCTCGATGTCTTCGAGGTGGTTGTGCTTCTCGAAGGCCGGGTTCTTGATGTCCAGCATCTTCGGCGTGACGCCGACCACCTTCACGTTCTCGAGCTTGGTGTTGAAGTATTCCTTTTCCTTGCCGGCGTCGTCGATCTTGTACCACTTGATCTCGACCGACTTCAGGGTCTGGCCGCTGGTGACCGCCTTGTACAGGTACGGCGTCGAGGCATCGGTTTCCTTGGTGAACACCACCGGCTTGTGCACGCGCGTGCCAGTCAGCTTGCCGGTATTGGAATCCGTCGGAATACTGACGGCGTGATCGAAGGCGACCACTTCGACGCTGCCCTCGCGGCCATTGACCGTGACCGAGCCCTTGATATCGGCGCCGCCATCGTCCTTGATCCACATGTATGCGGGAATTGCCATTGCTTCTTTCTCCTTCTACTGGAATGAACAGGCCGGATGGCCCAAAGTTGTCCGGTTGTCGCGATCACCGTCGCGACAATCGGGGACGAGCGTGATCTCGACACGTCGGTTGGCGGCACGCCCCACCTCGGTGTCGTTGGCGGCTTTGGGACGCGTATCGCCATAGCCTTGAATCGCAAACCGGGTCGGCGGCAAGCCTGCCGCGTCGGCCAGCCAGTCACGCACTGACGCCGCGCGGGCCTCGGAGAGCTTGAGGTTGCTGCGAGGATTGCCGGCGGTGTCGGTGTGCCCGGCCACCAGCACGCGCTTGTACGGGTGGGCCTTGATCATCTCCAGCGCGCCGATCAGCACGCGATTCGAGCCGGGGTTGAGCGCCGCGCTGCCGCTCCTGAAGAGCGACAGGCTGTCCAGTTCGATGGTTGACGGCGGCGGTGGCGGCGGTTGATACGCGGCGATCAGGGCATCGAGCGGCGTCAGCAAGCCGGCACCACGATAGAAGCCCAGGCCAAGGCGCAGCGGTACGCCGAAGCGTGCGTATTGAGCGAGTTCGTCGCGATCGCGCTTGATGGCCTGCAGCGCATCGACACGGGCGGCGTCATGCTCCGGCTCAATGGCGCGATAGCGCGCCATATCGCCCACGACGCGCGCAACCAGCGCACGGTTCTGCCAGGCGGAAGCCGCCGCGGCGGCGCAGAAGGCCAGCGCGAGCCAGGCAAAGGCGTGGGCAAGGGCGCGCGGTAGCGCTCGCCGCACGGGCTGCAGGGCGATGCCCCGGATCAGGGGATCCGGCAGCGGGTAGCGTGCACGGCGGCCGTCCATGGCGGTGCGGGTAAGCGCGGTCGCTTGCTCGATGAAGCGGGCATACAACGAATCCGCGGCAGGGATGCCCTCGGTGGCGGTCACGCCGAATGCCGCGACGCGCACCTGACGGCTGCCGCGCTGGTGATCGACCAGCGCCGGGAGCAAGGCGCCGCAGGCCCAGCGCGCCAGGGCATCGAGCCGTGCGGCGCGGTGCATGCGGGCTTCGCGATCCGCTGGCAGCGCGGCCTGCCCGTACTGCAGGACGAGCGCGGCAATCTGGGCAGGCAACGTAGCGCCTTGCAGCATCTCGGTGCCCGAGACGCCGAACCACGGACGATCTTCCGGGGCGCCGTGGCTTCGGGTGGCTTCTTCCGCGTACACAGCGACGCAGACCGGAAGGCCGTAGCCAACCCCACGGCTGGCCTCGCCAATGGCCGAGCGCCAACGCCGAAGCCCGGCGTTCAGCGTGGCCGCATCGCGGGCCTGGTCGGCGCCGATCAGGTAGGCGATGGCATCCGGGCCCTGCCCTGCGCGCCAGCGCTTGAGTGCGTCAGCCACGTGTGCCAGCCGGGTCGGGTCGTCCACGCGCACCCAGATCGCAGCGTCCGTGATCCGGACCAGATCCTCGCCGAATGCCAGCGGCGGGGCGCCCGATGCGTCCCCGATGGCCAACACCAGCGGTGTATTGCGCCGGATACCACGGGGCAGCCCATCCAGCGACGCATCGATGGCTTGCAGCACCGGCTGCGAAGCGCTCTGCCGTGCGCGCACCCGCCGCGTGGCAACAAGGATCGCCAGAAGCGCCAGCCCGATCGTGAAGGCAGCGAGCAGCAGGTTCCACGTCGCCGGCCATGGCGAGCTGAGCGCCAGCCAGGCCAGCGTGAGCGCTGCGATCCAGCCGAAGAGTGTGCGGTAGGGGTAGCCGGTCACAAATGCCCTTTCAGCCAGCGAGCGGCGTGATCGCTGCGGCTAGCCACTGGTCCAGCGCGAGGTAGACGAGGCCCGCGCCGACGCAAGAAATCGTGATCCAGGCGAGCGGCGACAGATGAGCGCACCATCGACGCGCCTTGCCGTCTGTGACCAGCACCGGGCCGTCCGACTTGCGCCATCCGGCACGATCCAGGCGTTCATCGATGGCCTGCATCAGCGCGATACGTTCGCTGGCGCCATCCAGCGCGAACCTGCCGTGGAAACCCAGCCCCAATGTCGCGTAGAAAACGGTGAGCAGCGGCAGCACGGGCTTTGCCTCGCCCAGACGCCGCTCGATGCGAGCGATCAGCGCTTGCCCGGCATCGTGGCTCTGGAACTCCCGCACCTGCAGGGGCTCGCGTTCCCACGCGTCGCGATCGTCGTCGGGCAGCCTGCCCAGCGCGACTTCGTCCAGCAAAGCGCATTGGGCATAGACGGCATCCTCGACGACGTCGGCCGGTTGGCCGGCATCCGATAGCTCCTCACGCAGGCGAGACACCTGCTCGAGGCAAATTGCCTGGAAGGCTTCAAAGCCCATGGGTTTCGTATCGTCAGTGAGTTCAGTGACGGTCAGGGCCGTATCGCGCAAGGCGAGCGGCAGAATCGGGGCGGAGAAGGTTGTCATGCCGGCAGTACTGCGAAGAGTTCAAGTGATACGTCCGGCAGCGAAGCGGGAACGTAGAACTGACAGGCCCGCGCAGCCAGCATGCGCTCGAACGCCGGGTGCGCGCCGTCGAGCGCGAAATACTGGTTCTCGATGCGCACGGGGATAGCCGCGGGCAGGCGCGACATCGTCCGCAGCGGGATGCCGGGCAGCGCGGAATTGACGATCTGCTCGACCTCGTCCGGCGCGCCCGCTTTACACAGACGCGGCAGCTGTTCGAGCAGCGCATGGGCGGGGACGCCCGCCTGGACGGACAGGTAGTATTCGGCGCCTTCGACCAGGCGCTCGTCGAGGATCTTGCCGACCCAGACGGTGGGCCGCAAGCGTTCCAGGGTAACCGGTACCACCCGTGACGGGATCACCGTGTCGAGGAGGGTACGAATCAGCGACTCCAGCTCAGCGAACACGGGCTCCGGTGCGAGGTGGTCGTAAGGCGGGATGGCCTGCAGGGTCTCCATGGTGGAAAACGTCAGCAGCGACCCGGCCAGACGCGCGAGGATGCCATAGAGCCGCTCGGGATGCTGCTGCGGCACGGCGCACAGGCGAGCCAGTTCCGGCCAGTTACTGTTGACGCTGTGCAGCAGCCAGAACAACGCCACATCGGCAACCGCGTAATCGGCAATCTGGTCGGATCGCTCGCGACGGCGCACTGACAGGCTCGCGCTTTTGGCGCTCAGTATCTCGGAGAGCCGCTTCATGCGCTCGGTGAGCCGGTCGTTTGCCGACAGGAAGAGGCAGGGCGGCACAAAGGCCGGATCGCGCTCGAAGCGCCCCTGGGGCGTGCGCACCAGCCGAGCGACCGGGCAGGTCACGTAATCCACGTGCGATTCGAAATCGAACAGCAGCGCCACTGCGTGCCGCTCAACGCTGATCTCTTCCTTGCCGTCCCCATGCAGGTCGGCAACTTCAAGATACTCGCGCACGAAGCGGCGCGGCCGTGCGGGCCGTTCCCCGGCCTCGATGCAGTTGCCGCCTTGCGCATCCATCAGCGGCAGGCCGATCTGCACGACAACGGTGTCGATGTGCGCCGGCACGTCGCCCAGGTCGCGTGCGGCGGGCGTGCGGTCCGCCGTCTCGGTGTCGATCACTGTGCCGTCCGGCAGGCGCAGGGCCAGGGAACTTACCACCAGGCGATGAATGGACAAAGCCTGCTGGTCAAGGGCGACGCGAACAGTGCCCCACGGATCGGGGCTGGCAAGGCGCGCGACGCCCTCGTCGGCATACCGGTCCCACAGTGCCTGTTGCTGGAAATGCTGCGGGGTCATGAAAATGCCCTGCGCCCACAGAGGTCTGGTTATCTTCATTGTGATCGGCCGTTACGCGGAAAGGCCCTTTCCGCATGGGAGCGCCGCACGGTGGCTGTCGAGCCAGCGTGCAGCGGCGCTACGTCATGTCAGCGCGAATCGAGACTGATCGTGGCCGATCAGTTCTTCGCTTTCGGCATCTGCGACACGAGCGACAGATTGATGTCCATGCCTTCAATCTGGAAGTGCGGCACGATGAACAGCTTGATGCGGAAGAAGCCCGGGTTGTCCTCGATATCCTCGACGATCACCTTGGCCTCCCGCAGCGGATGGGAAGCCTGCAACTCATCGCCCGGATCGGTCATCTCGGTCACGAGTGTCTTGACCCAGGTGTTCAGCTCCAGCTCCAGCAGGCGGCGGTCCTTGGTGGTGCCGATGTTCTCGCGCTGAATCAGCTTCAGGTAGTGGGCAATCCGCGAGAGCAGGAAGATGTACGGCAGGCGCGCGTTGACGCGGCTGTTGGCCGTGGCTTCCTTGGTGTCGTAAAGCGCCGGCTTCTGGGCCGAATGGGCGGAGAAGAAGCACGCGAAGTCATGGTTCTTGTAGTAGGACAGCGGGATGAAGCCCAGATTGGCGAACTCGAACTCACGCGTTTCCGGGATCAGCACCTCGGTCGGGATCTTGGCCTGGTTGCCCGTGCCCAGGTCATACAGGTGGATCGGCAGGTCCTCGACCAGGCCGCCTGCCTGCGGGCCGCGAATCTGTACGCACCAGCCGTTCTTGATGAAACTCTGCACCATGTTCGCGGCGAACGCGAATGAAGCATTGGCCCACAGATAGCGGGTGTGATCGGGGCCCTTGACCGCCTCGGTGTAGTTGAAGGCGCGTACCGGCACGGTTTCCGGCCCATAGGGCAGCCGCGCCAGGAAATTCGGCAGCGTCAGGCCGATATAGCGGGCATCGTCCGACTCGCGGAAGCTCTTCCACTTCAAGTACTCGGCGCGATCGAAGTAGTTGCCGATGTCGCGGATGCTGGCCACCTCCTCCATCGATTCCTTGCCGAAGAAGGCCGGCGAGACGGAGCCGATGAACGGCATATGCGCCGCGGCGGAAACCTTGGAGATATTGCGCAGCAGGGCGATATCCTGCGGGCCGCGGCCGAACGCGTAGTTCGAGATGATCGAGCCGATCGGCTCGCCACCCGGGGTGTCGTATTCCTGGATGTAGGTGTGCAGGTACAGGCCGCTCTGGATGATCTCGGGGGTGTCCTCGAAATCCTGGCGCAACGCGTCTTTCGAGGCATCCAGCACTTCGATCCTGACGTTCTTGCGGAAGTCGGTGCGATCGACAAGGAACTTGAGGCCGCGCCAGGCCGATTCGATCTGCTGGAACGTCTCGTTGTGCATGATCGCGTCCAGCTGGCGGCTGATCTGCTGGTCAAGGTGCTCGATATGGAAATCGAGCAAGCTCTTGTCAAGGCGGTCCACCTGCTGCGACGAATCCTGGATCATCTTCAGGAATACGCTCATCGCCTGGGCGACGCGTTCATCCAGCGACGATTCGGCGAGTGCGTCTGCGCTCTGGAAGGATTCCACCGGGCGCGTGGCCTTGACCGGTGTCAGGTTGATCTTCTCGCACAGGGACTCGTAGACGCTTTTGCCGGGTGCATCCAGGACCGCGATGTCTGCTTCGCTATTGGCGCGCGCGGCGATTTCATGCTTTGCCATGGGATTCATTCCTCAAGGAAGACGTTTATTGGGCGGACGGTGCGGCCGGCGCGGCTTCGCCGATCTTCTGCAGATCGGTGCGCAGGCGCTCGGACAAGGCCGGGTCCTTGAGGATCTTTTCCAGTTCGCGGCGGAACATCGCGTTGTCGAGCAGGTTCGACTTCAGGTCGCGCAGCAGATTGCGGGCCGCCATCAGCGCGCGCAGCTCGGGCACCTTCCCGGCGACGACTTCCGGCTTGAAGTCGTCCATCGAGCGGAAGTCCAGGTCAACCGGCAACTCGGTGCCGTCGCCGACCAGGGTGTTCTCGACGGCAATCCTGGCTTTCGGGTTGAAGTCGGCGAGGACCGAATTGAAGTTGTTCTTGTTGATGGACACCTTCTCACGCTCGGCGAGCGCCCGCGTGTCCTGACCGTTGCTGTAGTCGCCCATCACCAGCAGCTTGAGCGGCAGTTCGACCTTCTTCTGCGCGCCACCGGTGTGCAGGTCGAGCTTGATATTGACCCGTGCCTTAGGCACTTCGTTCTGGAAACTCTCAGCCATCGTTTGTTCCTTTCTTATCTCTGATTTAAACGCTCTTTAGTTCTTGCGGTAACGATCAGTAAGGCAGCCAGTCGGAATTAGTAACATGGAGGCCTATGCGAGATAAATCGGACGAGTACGAATTTGCTCATAAATTGTTATTTTTTTTAAATTTGTAAAAACAACATTCATGTCATGCGAAAAGCCGTTTAGAGTCCTGCGTCAGGTTCGATCAAGCTGACAACGGAGCGAAGACCATGACGGATCTGGTTGAACAACGGCACGCCTGCGGTGGCGCACACTAGGCGTATTTTTTTACTGGACTGATCCACCGTGATCGTGCCCTGGCATCTGATCAATCAGGTGGATGAGCCGCTGCCGTGGGCAATCTCGTGCATCAATTCCCACCAACAACCCTGCCTCGCGCTTGCCCCAATGCGTGCTTTCAAAATCCTGGTTCTGGCGCTGTTGTACTGCTTTCTTTGCAGGAAGCCGAAGCCGGATCGGAAAGTGTCCCAGGGTCCGCGACGCCGCAAGCCGCATCGCACCGGACGACGCTTGCCGTCGAAGGCCGACTCTTCTCCGAGGGTGGCCGGATTGAAGGAGCGTGCGCTGGACATGGCTTACTTATTCGCCGGTGTCCTCATCGAGGCCCTTGCATCATCGAACGGGGCAGCACCAGAGCACCGCGACACCGCAAAACGCGCTTCAGGTCGTTCCTCGGAAACCGCTGGAGGCGGAGGCACGTTCGATGGAGGCGGTGCTTCGGGAAACTGGGACGATTCGCCTGCATCGGGAAGCGATGCAGTATCGGCATCCAAGGATGGAGCTGGGTCACGCCGTTAGGCTGGCGGTGTCCCTGCCAGATCGCACATGGATCGTGTCGAACGAGTGCCGGTGCTGTACTTGGGGATCCCGGGGGCGAATGGCGCCGCTGAGGACGCCGGCCACTCAGGTCTCGTTGCCTGTGAGCTGGGTGTCAGGTCGCCAGTTGCGGCAGGAACGACACGTCGACGTGGTAGCGCTTCGGATTTTTCCGATCCAGGAGGACGGTGATGTGCTCGCGCGTCACGTATTCGGTCGGATCGAACCAGATGTTGCCGCTGTAGAAGACATGAACTTGCGATGTCGCCGGGTCCAGCCATTGCGCCGTGATGCGGTAAGGTGAGCGTCCGTTGACTTGTACGCTTTCGTTCTCTTCGATGCCCTGAACGCGCGCCTGGACCGGTATGCCCTGGGTGCGCAAATAGGCTTCCCGGCGCGATGCGCGCCGTGCCAGTCCGATCATCGCGGCGCCGATGGTGAAGAACACGAGGCCGATGCCAGCGGCTATCGTCGCCGCCCCCCAAAGGGAGAAGAACGCGTCGGGTGTCGCGTCATTCGGCTTTTCCGGTGAATACAGTACCGGGACCGTATCGCCGACTGCGTAGCTCGGCGGGTTGCTGCCGCTCGACGCACGAAATTCGACGGTCCCACCCGGCGCCTGGAAGCGAATGACTGGTCTGTAGGTCGTCGAGCCACGGTCGCCCTGTGCATCGAGGGCCACGACGATGCCGTCCGTGCCCACCGCGTTCGACAGGAACGAACGCGTATGCAGACCGATGGCGCTCGCGCCAAGCAGCAACGCGATACCGATGGCGAGGAAGGTGTACTTGATGATGCCCAGCGTTTTCATGAAGTCAGTTTGATGGGAGTTTGATGGGAGCGCCTGACTTGTTCAGAAGACCGTCGACGCGGCCTCATCAGGTGCAGATGGTCTAATTCATCGGTTGGCACCCTGCCCTCGGATCGCTGTGCGTACAGCCACAGTGACCAGCGGCAGACCCCGGTCATCGGAAGCGAGCTGCAATGGAAGGCGGAACCCATGGCAGGCGAAAAGACACTGCAGTCCCGTGCCCGATCCCTTGGCGCCGCGTGACATCACAGAGCCGATTCAAGCGATTTCCAATGCTCGCGACAACGCCCCGCAGGACGTGCCGCCGCGATTATTAGCATGGATGCCCCTTGGGATAAATAGGACAAGTACGAATTCGCTATAAAAGTGATATTTTTTTCAACAATTGTAATAATGCTATTTATGACATAAAAAAATCCGTTTAGAGTCCTGCGTCAGGTTCGATCAAGCTGACAATGGAGCGAAGACCATGACGGATCCGGTTGAACAACGGCACGCCGACGGTGGCGCGCACCAGGCGTATTTCCTCGAGGTGCCCGGCGCGGCCAGCGCCGCCGAGCTGTCGGTGGTGTCGTTCGAAGCGGTGGAGCGCCTGGGTGACACGTACACCGTGACGATCCAGCTGACGCACCCGTTGCCGCTCGATCAGGCCGACTATCTCGGCAAGGACGCCACGTTCCTGATCGATGGCAGATATCGCGCGGCAACGTGACCTGATGGAACAGCGCCTCCTGAATCTCCAGCAGGCAGTCATTCTACTGAGCGCACCCGCGGGCATCGCGCTCGCCACCGCTGAGAGCATCCAGCTCGCAGCCAACGGCAATGTGATCGCGTCGGCCGGCTCGAATCTCGACCTCGGGGCAGGCAAGCGCATCACCATTGCCGCGGGGCAGGGCGCATCGATCTTTGCCCAGGACAATGGCATCAAGCTCGTGGCCGCGAAGGCCGATTTCTCGGCAGCGGCACACGCTGGGCAGATGCAGCTCGCGTCGTCGAAAGACATGATTCTCTCGAGCGTCAACGGCAAGCTCAATGCGGTGTCTGCCGGTGCGCTGACTTTATTCAGTCAGGGCGCCTATATCAAGCTCGAAGGCGGCAATATCGAACTGGGGTGTCCGGGCAGCATTACGTTGAAGACCGGCAACTTCACGTGGCAGGCACCTGCGAGCCTGAACCCGTCCATGCCGGAGCTTCCGGTGGGTGTCTGCCGCCAGTGCCTGCTCAATTCGCATACCGGCGCCGAAGCCATGACCGAGAAGGGCTGAATATGACCGAGATCGTTCAGCAGTTGGACGCAAAGGAGGTGGATTCGGCGTGGGCTGCGTTTCAGTCTCGCGTCGAAGCCGCACGTCACAAGTATGACCAGCTTGACCTGCCGACCCACCTGTATGCGCTCGTCGATACGCGTGGATTGCCCGATCTTCGCGAAGCCTTGGAGCGTCTCGACTCGATACCCTTCGCTGCGCTTTGGGACGGGACCGACCTGTCGGCGTTCAAGGACATAGCACCGTTGCTGATCAAGGTCGATCTCGGCGCTACCGCAACCGATGCGGACATGCCTCGCCAACTGCTCAAGCGTCTCTGGCGGTTTTCGGACGAGAGACTCATGGTGACCTGGATCTGGACGCCACATGGCCTGGAAGAACTCGCGGATCATTTCCGGGGGTATTGCGAGTACACGCTACCGGACCGGCGTGCGTTTTACCTGCATTTCTACGACAACCGGATACTTGAGCGGCTACGCCTGACCTGGACACAGGATGAATGGACGCGCTTTGCATCCGTCGCATTCGAGATCTGGTATCGCAACCGCTTCGGCGAAGATAGCGCGTGGAGCGCCGATACGCTATCCCAGCCAAGCGGCGTGGCCCCGCTTCAGCTATCCGACGAGCAGCAACTGAGACTGCACGCCCTGGGATATGCCGACAAGGTGGCGATGCAGCTCACCGAAGTCTATGGCGTGCTGCTGGAACACCTGTCGTCCGATGCCTTGTATCTCGCCGTCCATACCCAGATCGAGAGAGCAAGGTGCCACGGCGTGCGCGACGAACTGGACATGCTTTGGTACGTAGCCAAGGGGCTCCTTGTCTCGCCGCAGTTTGATGAGCATCCTTTGATCCATCCGAAGCTGTTGGCCGCTTCGTATGGGCACATCTCATTTTCCGAGGCGCTCTCGCTAGTTGGAGACGCGTGCCGGGAAGATTTCAAGAAGGTCGAAACCAGATGAATGGAAGACGAGTCGCCATCTGGCAACTGCTACTCTCCCTGGTGCTGGTCTCCGGCTGCGATGCGTTCACCGCCGAACCGTCGCGCGGTGCACATTTTCGCTATCCCGGCACCAGCGAGTACATCACAGCAGGCGCGCCGCCCGGATCGAAGGGAGTTTCGATGGGAATCCAGCGCGCGACGCTGCGGGACATGCTGTACGAGGCGTTGACGGCAGGTGCGCTGCTGGAAAGGATGGATGCGCTATTTCGGCACCAAGGTCCGTCATTCACGAGCCTCCGCCTTGCGCACCCCGTCTCTGCCGGCGAGGACAGCGTCCAGGTCCCCGACCTGATCAAGGCATACCGCAGCGTGGTGCCGCTCGAAGCAGGCCGCAACTTCACGCCCCATATGGAAGTACTCCTGCGCTGGCGGCGGTACGGTATCCATCGCCCGCGTTCGAGGAAATGGTCTCGCGCCATGCAGATGAGGTAAAGCGCGCGCACTTCGCCGTGGAGCAGGAAGTCAAGGATGCCGAGGCCGCGTATCAAGTGGAGCGCCGACGCTCCCCTGTCGATCCGGTGGCACTGTCCAAGGCACTGACCAGATGGCATGCGGCGCGGGACGCGCAAGCCCGGGCCCTCCGCGTGACGGCCCGGGAATTATCCCGCCCGAACGTCTGGGAGCGTATCGCGAAGGAGGCGCGGGAGCAGGCCTGGCGCTTGTCGCTGCAGACCGAACTGCAGAAGTCAGCCAATCGCCTCCGCAGCATGAAGGGCCGGATGGAGTTGTCATACGACGCAGACCTTGACGAGAGCGTAAGGACGATAGAGGCAGCCGTTCTGACACCGGAAGCCGCGGCGCTTGCTCAGGCCTGGGCGGATGGGTTGGACGGAAGAAATCCACTGCCGCCAGAGGTCATGACGCTGTTTGATCTGTTGATCCTTGGGCAGACGCGAGAGCGCTCTTGAATGGCGTGAAGACGGGAAGGCAATCGCTCTGGCTTTTGGTCTTGTCATTGATGCTTGCTACCGGGGGGGGATGCGCTTTCTTCGGAGCCGTCTTACGACGGCCTGAGTGTAGGGGCATTTAACTACACGCCATACAACCTGAGTCCACGAGTTGAAGCGTGATCATTTCGAGTATATCCAGTCAGGAGCTGCCCATGGTTAAAGCGACGCAACCCGATCACGCTGACCGGCCCAAAACAGGGTGCTAGAGGTCATGCTGACGGGACACACAATCAGCCTCTTTTTTTTCAAGAGTTCGATCGCCATCGCAATTGCGACGACGCAGACCGCAAGCTGAAGTGAACATGAGAAACAGATTCTTTTACGCGCTACTTCTGTCCCTGACACTCATCACCGGCTGCGATGCGTTTTCGTCCGAGCCGACGTATGGCGGTTTGAGCATTGGGGGCTTTAACTACACGCCGTATAACCTGAGTCGGTTCGTTGTCTACGACAGGTATGGCAATACGGCCGGCGGCGGCGGCGATCTGATGCCGGGCTCCGGTCAGGGAAGTCTCAGTTGTTGCTACAAATTGAAAGGAACGGATTTCACGGTGAAATGGGACGTCTACGATGCAGACGAGGCGATCAAGGACCTCTACGCGCCGATCCGGAAGATTCACAAGGTTACAGAGGTTCATTTACCCCCGACAAAGCTCGAAGGTGGAGCCGGCACGCGCATCCTCGGCCTGCACTTCTACCCGGACGATCACATCGAATTCGAGTTTCGACAGGATCTCGGCGGCACGCGGATCTTCTACGCAAAAATTGATGACTGGCTAGTCAAGAAACAAGGCAAGACCTTTGATCCGCACTCGGGGGAGGACGCCGCGGCATTTCGCCGCACAGCCCGAATTGCGTCGGAAGGCTGGATCAAGCATCGCCTCACCAACACGCAGGACCTTGAACAGTACGTCTATTACACGCTTTTGATTAATTCAAAGTTTGATGAGCATCCCGCCGTCCTGAAGATATTGGCCGAGACGAAGGGCAAGCCCGGTGCGTTTGGTGCGGCAATGGAGGAGTTGCCAGCGACGATTGTTGATGAACTGAAACGTGACCAATTCAAGCACATCCAATCAGGAGCCGCCCATGGCTGAAGCGACCAAACTCGACCCCGCCAACCGGACCCCAAGCAAGGTGCTCGACGGCATGCTGATGGTACACAAAGACTGGCTCTCTTTCACGCGCACAGTCGCCATCGCGATCACGACGACGCAGATCACAAGCTGAGGCGAACATGAAAAACGGATTCTTTTATGCGCTACTTCTGTCCCTGACACTCATCACCGGGTGCGATGCGTCTTCGTCCGAGCCGACGTATGGCGGGTTGAGCATTGGGGGCTTCAACTACACACCGTATAACCTCGATCGATTCGTCATCACCGATAAATATGGGAACAAGGCCGGTGGTGGCGGTGATCTGATGCCCGGGGCTGGTCAGGGAAGCCTCAGTTGCTGCTACAAGCTGAAGGGAACGGACTTCACGGTGGACTGGTATGTCGTTGATCAGGATGAATTCATGAAGGATCCTTATGGTCCACTTAAAGAGATCCATAAAATATCTCAAGTACATTTCCCACCGACAGAGCTAAAAGGCGGTGCCGGTCAACGCATCCTCGGCTTGCACTTCTACCCGGACGATCACATCGAATTCGAGTTTCGACAGGATCTCGGTGGCACGCGGATCTTCTACGCAAAAATTGATGACTGGCTAGTCAAGAAACAAGGCAAGACCTTTGATCCGCACTCGGGGGAGGACGCCGCGGCATTTCGCCGCACAGCCCGAATTGCGTCGGAAGGCTGGATCAAGCATCGCCTCACCAACACGCAGGACCTTGAACAGTACGTCTATTACACGCTTTTGATTAATTCAAAGTTTGATGAGCATCCCGCCGTCCTGAAGATATTGGCCGAGACGAAGGGCAAGCCCGGTGCGTTTGGTGCGGCAATGGAGGAGTTGCCAGCGACGATTGTTGATGAACTGAAACGTGACCAATTCAAGCACATCCAATCAGGAGCCGCCCATGGCTGAAGCGACCAAACTCGACCCCGCCAACCGGACCCCAAGCAAGGTGCTCGACGGCATGCTGATGGCACACAAGCCGTACAAGAGCGACGACTGCATCCGTTGCGGTGCGGTAATCAGGATGGGATTCTTCTTTGACGGGTTCGGCCGCCATCGTGACTATGACGATCCCTCGACGTCACGCTATTCAAACATTTGCTGGCTATGGGAGGGGCATCGGGACATGCTCGATCGTCGGCGAGAGCAGGCGAATATCCGAAATTTTCCAGCAGTTTTTGCATTCCGCTTTTCGAATAGCCACTGCCATTCCGTCATCGCTTCACGGGCTGCCGCCATACCGCCGTAGCCGACCAGATTCCACCTCTTCGGACTCTCTGGCCGCGCGCACGCTACCAGAAAATCGTCTTGCGAAGGCGACGTCGTTCCGAGAAAGGCGACTTGCAGCCCCACCTTCCATCGTTGGCATTGCAACGAAACTGTAATCAAAAACATCAAATTTTTTTAAATTTCTTCAAAAAATAGGACACGTCCGATTGATCCTTTCCGCAGTCCCCCAGTAGCATGTCTACCGAATCAGGCCGGAGCGCCAAGCGCACAGCGTTTTGCAGCCCGCATTTTGAATAGACGTGGTTGCGTAGTGCGCTGCGATGCCAAGCATCAAGTCACCTGTCGTTCCTGGCGTGCGCAACCAATCCGCCACGAAACGTGCCGCCAAGCGGCAGGCGTGACAACGGAGAAGACATGGGCGTGATCGACGAATTCGAGGCATACGGCGCAAGGCTGCCCGGGCACCAGGCCTACCATCTGGACGTCCCTCGCGCGGCCAGCGCGGCGGAGCTGTCGGTGGTGTCGTTCGAGGCGGTCGAGCGATTGGGAGACCTCTACACCGTCACGATCCGGCTAACCCACCCGCTGGAACTCGACCGGGCCGAATACCTCAATCGTGACGCGACCTTCGTGATCGACCCCGGCGACGGCAGCGAACCGCGCCGGTTCGCGGGGTGGATATCGGCGTTCTCACGCACGAAACGCACGCGCGATTTCTTCGCCTACGAAATCGTGCTCAGGCCACTGGCCGCGCGGCTCGAACTTGTGCAGACCACGTGCATCTACCAGAACAAGACGGCCCCCCAGATCATCGAGGCTATCCTGCGCCGGCACGATCTCCAGGGCCACCAATTTGCCCTCAAGCTGCGCCGCGAGTATACCCAGCATAAATTCCGCTTCCAGTACCAGCTATCCGACTGGGAATATGTCCAGTTGCTGATGCGCCAGGAAGGGCTGTATTGCTACTTCATCCCGGGCAAGTTCGGCGAGATGATCGTCTTTGGCGACGACATCGACCACTACGTCTACCAGCCCGAACTGCGTGTGCCATATCGCGAGACCGCCGGCCTGGAAGCCGGCATCGAGGCGGTATCCGACATCCAGGTGCATGCGAAGACCGTGCCCGAGTCGGTCCTGGTTGCCGACTACAACCCGGATCAGGCGTGGGAACCCATCAAGGGCGAGGCCAACGTCGCGCGCAAGGACAAGACAACGTACGGCCAGCAGTATATCTACGGCACGCATCATCTGGACAAGGCCGAGGCGAAGTGGGAGGCGCAGCTGCGCCACGAGGCCCTGCTGGCCGGCCAGCTCGTCTATGCGGGCGAGAGCAACGTGATCAGACTGCACTCCGGGCGCATCCTGCGCCTGGACGAGCCATTGGCCGAAGCCCCCAACGGCCAGGTCATCACCGAAGTCATCCATACCGGCGGGCGTGATGCCGCTTACCGCAACACCTACAAGGCCATCCCGTCGGACCGGCGCTTTCGCCTGCCGTTGGACGAGGAGAACTGGCCGAAAATCCAGGGCACGCTGAGCGCGCGCATCACCTCGCCCGGCCAATACAAATACGCGTACCTGACAAAAGCGGGCCACTACGTCGTCCGCTTCGATTTCGATTTCGAGCAATGGCCGAAGGGCATGGAAAGCGCGCCCATACCCCTGGCAAGACAGTATGCCGGCGGCCTGCAAACCGGGATGCACTTCCCGCTCATCGAGGGCACCGAAGTCGCCATTGCCTTTCGCGACGGCAACCCGAACAAGCCCTATATCGCGCACGCGCTGCACAACAGCCGGCAAGAGGACCTGATCACCACGCGGGACCGCTTGCTGTCGCGCAATCTCATCCAGACGCAGAGCGGCAACTTATTCGACCTTGAAGACTGGAAGGGCGAGGAACACGTACAGATCTCCACCGAGCATTCGGGCAAAAGCCAGCTGACCCTGGGGCATATGCCCACTGCCAAACGCCAGAAGCGCGGTGAAGGCTTCGAACTGCGCACCGACGCCTGGGGTGCGATCCGCAGTGGCAAGGGGCTGTTCATTTCGGCGGATGGCCAGCCGAAAGCCGAGGGGCAGCAGCTCGATATGCAGCAGGCCATGGTTGCGCTCGATCACGCCATGGCGAGGATGCAGGCACTGTCCAATGCGGTGCAGCGGGCGCAGGCCAGCCTGTCGGATCTGCAGCGCCAGGCCGCGTTGAAGGACGAGAAGATCAAGGACTTGCAGCAGGCGGTCCTGCTGCTCTCCGCGCCCGGTGGCATTGCCGCGGTGACGCCCGGCTCGATCCAGCACAGTGCGGGCGAGACGCTCACGCTTTGCGCCGGAAAGAACGTGGACATCGGCGCCTCCGAGAATCTCACGGTGGCGGTCAGCCAGGCCATATCCCTGTTCGCGCACCACGACGGCATGAAGCTGTTCGCCGCGGAGGGCGCCCTGCAGGCCCAGGCGCAGACCGGGAAGATGGAACTGGCCGCAAACCAGGATCTTACCCTGACCAGCACGGACGGCCAGGTACAGATCGCGGCCGCGAAATCGCTGATGCTGGTGTGTCAGGGCGCCTACATCAAGCTTGAAGGCGGCGCGGTCGAAATCGGTTGCCCGGGCAACCTGAAGATCCGGGCGGCGGATTTTGATCTTCAGCCGCCCGCCTCCAAAGCGCTGGCCAGCAGTTTGCCCCCCGCATGCGCGTCGCGCGCGGGGGCTGCCGCAGCAGGCGGTGCGGGCATGGTGCCAAGGTAATCTCATGGACACGGTACACAACATACTGGAGCGATTGCGCACGCTGCGCGACATGCATGGCTTTCGCCACGTGTTCGTCGTGGTTGACCCGCTGTGCGCAAGCGTGCCGCTGGAAAGCTGGTCGGGGCGCGTTCCATCGGGCCGGCAGTGGGCGCTGCGCGATCCGCAGATGCGGGATGCGGCCTTCCCCTGCCCGAAAATGCTGGCGCTCGGCGAGGATAGCGATGCCTTGCTGGAAGAGACCATTCGCGTAGCCGGCGCGGCAGAGGATGCCGATGCCAAGGCCATGCCGAACCCGGCGGTGTGCGGCTGGCTGTTTGCCCGGGGCATCGCCGCGGATGTGCCGCGGCATCTCGTCGCCGCGATGCAGCAGCGCAATGCGAAGTTTGAACCTGTCCTGCTGCGCTACATCGATCCGCGCGTCTTGCCGCGCCTGAACCGCTTCCTGGAGCCTGAGCAGCGGCAGCAGCTGCTTGGCCCGGTCGAGCACTGGTTTGCCCTGGACAGGTTCGGCCACCTGGCCGATCTGCAGACCCAGCCGCCGGCACCCTACGTGCCACCCGGCCTGACGCTGACAGAACAGCAGTGGGCACGCATCGCCAGCCTGGAGAGTTTCAACAGGTCGCTTGCCGCCTATGAGAAGACCATGGGCGCGCCCTTGCCTGCCGCTCGGGAAGACGAGATGGACGCTGCCATCGCGCGTGCGGCGCAAAGCGGGATCACGCAGGTTCCCGACGTGATGACGTTCGCGCTCTATTCACTCATCGTTCACCCGGAGTTCGACCGGCATCCTGCCGTCGCGCAAGCGATGGCGGGAGTGGGAGCGCAGGGAACGGCACTGGCGGATTCACTGGACCAGCTCCCCGAGCAAGTGTGGAGCGAATTGAAGCAGGATGGATCGGAGAGCATTGGCGCATGACAAACCGGCAGGCAATCAGCAATACGATCAGATCGACCGTTCCGCCAAAAGCATCGACGGGGAAAAAAGACTGCACCTTCTGCAAGCCCGAAGGCTTCAAGTTTTTGCCGCTGCGCTACGCCGTGGTGTGCGGGGTGGACGACGCGCACGTGCCGATGTGGCCAGCGATGTCGCATCCGCTCGGTGAAGGGGTGGTCGACAAGGCGTTCGTGACATCGCGCTACACGGTTCGCATGCTGCGCCAGGGATTCGTGTACGTGCTGGTTGGCCGCAAGACCGGCCAGCCTCAGTGGCAGGCCTACTCCGCGTCCGCCGGCGGGATGCTGGCCAGCTTTCCGGTGGGCAACCCGCCGGCCGTGCCTCCGGTGTTTACCTGCGATCTGGCAACGGACGGCGTTGGCGCATCCTTCGTCTCGATCGAAAAGATCGATCAGGTGAAGTCGATCCACGTGCTGTTCTCTCCGGACGTGCTGCCGATGGAGATGCTGGACAAGCGCGCGAAGGACAAGCTCGGCATGCAGCAACTGCCCCCGCAAAGCTGGCAGGGGCATGCGCATGTCCTCGCCGCGCAGGATCTGCCTAAATGGGTCGCCGAGTTCAAGCTCAATACCGATGGCATGGACACGGTCTCGCCCAGCGACCCGAAAAAGGCAGGCCGGGCGCCGTTTGCACGGCAGTTGTTCCCGTTGATGGGCGGGCCGGGCGAAAGAGCGGCCGACTTTGACCGCCACCGGCAACGGCTGACGGCGCTGGCCAGGCAGCTCGGGCAGATGAAGAGCCCGGCATTGGTCCTGTGGGACCCGATCGGCATCACGCAGGAGCTGAACTTCCGGCATCGCTCGCTGGACGTGCAATTGCAGCAGGCCATGAAGCCTCACGAGTGGGAGATGGAGACGTCATACCGGATCATGGGGCTGAAGCAGCGGGTGTTGAGCCAGGCAGCCGAGCCACCGGAGAAATTTCCGTCGAATCCGCTGATGGCGGCCAAGATCGGCATCAATCCGGCCTATCTGGAGTGGCAGCGCGATCCGCAGGGCTGGGTAAAGCGCAGGCAGGACGCCGCATGGGGGCGCTATGCATCGTGCTATGACGAGCCCAGGCGGGCAAGGACGCTCAAAGCGGTGGAAGAGAAGCTCGCGCCGTGGTTCGCGGATGTGGAAAGGCGCTTCGCCGATCTCAAGGCGTGGCTGACAAGCCGCGCGCTGATGAACGCATTCGAGCACTATCACCCGGACAATATCGAATGCGGCCTGCTGTTCGAGTACCAGGCTTCGTTATGCACCTATGCGCTGGCGACGTCGAAAGGCGGCGAAGCCATGCTGCGCGAGTGGGCGCGGGACGCGAGCGTGGCCAACACGAACCTGTTGAACCGGCAGATGCTGTTCAACCAGAAGGCGGCAATCGACGAGTTCAGGAAAGCCGTGGGTGCCTTGCAGGGCAAGGCCACCATCGATGCCGCATCGCTGCAGCAAATGGTGTCCAACGTTGCCGGCGTGATAGACAAGGCCAACGCCATCGCGCAGCTGGCCGAGCAAGGCATGCTTCCAGCGATCACCGCAGGGGTTCCCGCCAAGTTGCTCAGCGGCGCCTTGCTCTTCTCGACGGTGGGCCAGACGGCGCTCACGAGAACGAGCGGCGCGGTGGACAAGCTGTACGCGTTCGTCCTGTATCTGCGCGGCGGCGCCTTGGCATTCATGCAGGGCTCGGCCGATGCCGTGATTGGCGTCTTCAACGCGAGCTATGCGTCCAAGGCGCACATACCGGTGGCGGAGGCGCAGGCCCATCGCGCCACGCTGAAGCAGGCGATGATGGCCAACAAGAGTGAATTTGCCGCCCTGCGCTTCGGTACCGGGCTCGCCCTGATCGAAAGCTGGAATCTCGCGCTCAGGTACGCCGCGGCGCAGGGGAAGTCGCCCGGCAGCCGGGAGCAGTGGGACCTGTATGCCGCATGCGCCGCGACGGCAGGTGCGATTGCCGTATCCGTGGCGAGCCTGAGCAAGATCGTCAAGCCCGCATCGGCATGGTTCGAGCATCTGATGCTCACTAGCGGCACGCTGGGTGGATTCGCGGCGGGGGTCGTGGCGGTTGAGAGCTTGGTTGATGCGGCTGGCGCATGGCAAGAAGGGAGGACCTTCGCAGTTTTCGCTCTGGCCAGCAAGGCGGCGATGAACGGAGTTGCCGCCGCCGGATCGATCTATGTGGGTGTCCTGTATAGCGGGCCGCTGCTTCAGCGGATCGGAGCCATCCTGGGCGAGAACTGGATAGGATGGTCGGCAACAAGGCTTGGTGCAGGAATTGCCAAGCGCGCCGTTGCGGAGGCGGCGTTATTCGGCTTGAAGACCACGGTGCGCGTTGGGGCAGAGATAGTGGTGGGGTTCATTGGCTGGGCGCTCATCGTCGAACAGGTGGGAGAGTTGGCAATCCTCGCTGTCTCGGACAACAAGATGCAGGTGTGGCTGACGCGCTGCAAGTTCAGCAAGTCAAAGGATGGGTACCGCGGACTGTGGGGAACCCTCATTCATGACAAGGACGCAGGTAAGCCATACGGTAGCCTCGACGAGGAAATGAAGTCATTCGATGTCGCTTTGAAGGAGAGCCCGTAATGTGGATCGAAGAAGCGATCAATCTTGGTCTGAAGGATGGGCTACTAATCGACGAGGGCGTTTCGCTTGCCGGTGGCATGCCGCACGGCCAACGCGCTTCGGAGCGGGTGACGAGCAACTGCTCGGTGTACCAGAAGAACGAGACGTTTCTTGAGGTGTGTGGACAGTTCGAAGGCCAGCGCGGGCTCCCCGGCTTTGCAGTTGCGTTTATCCCGGCAGGCATGCTCATAGGTTTTGGGTACTTGTGTTCCCTTCCCCTCGGTGATTGGATTCGCGGCACCATGCCTGATGGGCAACCCTACGGCTGGGATCACGATTTGGCCGGAGTGTTCCTCATCTCACTGTTTCTCTTCCTGCTCTGGCTAGCCAAAAAGCTCGTCCTTCCCCTCCTGCGAAAAGACTACTTCACGAGCCGCCGGATCCTGATCCGCTTCAACCGGGTGACGCGCAAGGTCTATGTCCACACGCCATTGTTTGCAGGCGGCATCAAGACCTACGACTGGGATGCTGCGCAGTCCACGCTGGACAACAAGGCGGCGATGTCGCCGGTGCCGGTGAGTGAGGCGGAGGCCAACAGCGGCAGCGGGCGGTTGATTCTGGGCTGGGTCGACGTGGAAGCGCGCAAGGCGCTGGGGATGGTGTTTATCGGACGTCCCGCAGGTAATGCGGCTAGAGGGCGCGCGTGGTGGGAATATATCCGCCGCTATATGGAAGAGGGGCCGGACAGCGTGCCCAAGCCGTTTCCGCGCTTGTGGAAAGGGGTGTGGCCGCAGTATTCGCTGCTGAACATGTTCTACCTGTACCCCGAGCGGCTGATCCACGGTGGCCCGCTATGGTGGTTGATACTGCCGCTGCTCGCACCGGTCGATCTTGTGCGCGCGGCCTTGCACTGGCTGGCGATGCTGCTGTGCGTGGAGCCGCGGTTCCCGCCGGAGATCGAGCAGGCGGGGCGCGTGCAAGGCGCATTCGATGTCGCATCGAAAGAGAGGCCGTGATGTGGATCGAAGAAGCGATCAATCTTGGTCTGAAGGATGGGCTACCAATCGACGAGGACGTCTCGCTTGCCGGTGGCATGCCGCACGGCCAACGCGCTTCGGAGCGGGTGACGAGCAACTGCTCGGTGTACCAGAAGAACGAGACGTTTCTTGAGGTGTGCGGGCAGTTTGAAGGGCAGCGGGGGCTTGCCGGTTTCGCGGTTGCATTCATACCAACAGCGTTGCTACTCTTCGTCAGCTACTTTTCTTTGTACTTTATCGGTAATTGGATTCGCGGAACGTGGCCGGGCGGGGAGCCATATGGCAGTGAGCACAACATAGTCGGTGTACTCCACATTGGGCTAACTCTTTTTCTGTTCTGGCTGGCCAAAAAGCTCGTCCTTCCCCTCCTGCGAAAAGACTACTTCACGAGCCGCCGTATCCTGATCCGCTTCAATCGGGTGACGCGCAAGGTCTATGTCCACAACCCTTTGTTTGCAGGCGGCATCAAGACCTACGACTGGGATGCCGCGCAGGCCACGCTGGACAACAAGGCGGCGATGTCGCCGGTGCCGGTGAGTGAGGCCGAGGCCAACAGCGGCAGCGGGCGGCTGATCCTGGGCTGGGTCGACGTGGAAGCGCGCAAGGCGCTGGGGATGGTGTTTATCGGACGTGCCGCAGGCAATGCGGCTAGAGGGCGCGCGTGGTGGGAATATATCCGCCGCTATATGGAAGAGGGGCCGGACAGCGTGCCCAAGCCGTTTCCGCGCTTGTGGAAAGGGGTGTGGCCGCAGTACTCGCTGCTGAACATGTTCTACCTGTACCCCGAGCGGCTGATCCACGGTGGCCCGCTGTGGTGGCTGATACTGCCGCTGCTCGCGCCGGTCGATCTTGTGCGCGCGGCCTTGCACTGGCTTGCGATGCTGCTGTGCGTGGAGCCGCGGTTCCCGCCGGAGATCGAGCAGGCGGGGCGCGTGCAAGGCGCATTCGGTGTCGTATCGAAAGAGAACCTGTAATGTGGATCGAAGAAGCGACCAATGAGGTGATCAAGGAAGGGGTTTACCTCGATGACGATGAATCGGTGACGGGGGGCATGCCGCTTGACCAGCGCGCCTCGGAGAAGGTGACGAGCAACTGCTCGGTGTACCAGAAGAACGAGACGTTTCTTGAGGTGTGCGGGCATTTTGAAGGGCAGCGGGGCCTTGTCGGTTTCGCGGTGGCATTCATACCGGCAGCATTGATACTCTTCAGCGCCTACTTTTCTTTGTACATCATTGTTGATTGGATTCTCGGAACAAGTCCAAACGGGGATCCATATGGCAGTGAGCACAACATAGTCGGCGTACTCTTCATTTCATCAACTCTCTTTCTGCTCTGGCTAGCCAAAAAGCTCGTCCTGCCTATTCTGCGAAAAGACTACTTCACGAGCCGCCGTATCCTGATCCGCTTCAACCGGGTAACGCGCAAGGTCTATGTCCACACCCCATTGTTTGCAGGTGGCATCAAGACCTACGCTTGGGATGCCGCGCAGGCCGCGCTGGACAACAAGGCAGCGATGTCGTCCGTCCCGGTGAGTGAAGAGGAGGCCAACAGCGGTAGCGGGCGGCTGATCCTGGGCTGGGTCGACGTGGAGGCGCGCAAGGCGCTGGGGATGGTGTTCATCGGACGTGCGGCAGGCAATGCGGCCCGGGGGCGCGCGTGGTGGGAATATATCCGCCGCTATATGGAAGAGGGGGCGGACAGCGTGCCCAAGCCGTTTCCGCGCTTGTGGAAAGGAGTGTGGCCGCAGTACTCGCTGCTGAACATGTTCTACCTGTACCCCGAGCGGCTGATCCACGGTGGTCCGCTATGGTGGCTGATACTGCCGCTGCTCGCGCCGGTCGATCTTGTGCGTGCGGCCTTGCACTGGCTGGCGATGCTGCTGTGCGTGGAGCCGCGATTTCCCCCGGAGATCGAGCAGGCGGGGCGCGTGCAAAGCTGGCGGGATACACAGGGACTGAACGGGCCATGCCAGCAGGATGGCCAATAGCACACTAAGTGGGAGCAGATACGCATGGCTCAGATAGCACGCATAGGCGATGACAACGATCATGGCGGTAAGGTACTGACCGGGTCGACGACGATGAAGTTTGGCAAGCGGGGCGTGGCCCGGAAAGGAGACCGGGTGTCGTGTCCGCTGCATGGGGAGAACGAGATCATCGAAGGCTCCGAAACCTTTCGCGACGGTGGGGTCCCCGTTGCCCTGCATGGGCACCGGTGTGCATGCGGATGCCGTCTGATCGCGTCGTTCGCCAACGCGCATATCGGGTGAGCCATGCCAGTGCATTTGGATGCTGTGCCCGCAGCTGTTCCCATGCCGCCGCCCATACGCCAGGTCGTGTGGCTGTTGTTGTTGGGATGCATGATCGGCGCCGGCGCGGTGGCGACGCTGCTGGCGTGGCCGAAAGACACGCCGGCGTCCGGGAACTGGTTCTGGAGTTGTCTGCTGGTGTTTCCTACGCTTGCGTGGGCATTCTTGCTCGGGCTGCGCCTGTACGTTCATGATGGAAAGACCAACTACGCGCGGGATCGCAATCGCCGCCGCGAGGACCGCCTGAGGACGGAGACCCTGCGCGGACAGCGCCCGATTGCGGTTCTGGATGCCGTGTACGAAACGGCGATGGGCGACGCTGACCTGGGTGACAAGCTGGCAAACGGCGGCGAAGGCATGCAGGCGGTCTATCCACCGGAGGATGGCGATCCGGTTCGATGCTCGATGCTGCCTGAAGCTGTGCGCGGACGGTGTGGCGACGCGGCTTCGCTGACAGCGCTGTTCAGGCGCACGCTGAAACGCATGGCGCCACGGTTGCAGGCCATGCCACGCAAGGTGCCGATCCATGTCTGCCTGCAAGTGAGTGCGGGGGGTGATGCCGCGTTCGTCGAGCAGGCATGGCGGGAGGCGGCAGACGACGATCTGCCGATCATCGCGAGCCTTCGGATGATCGAAGCCGAGGCTGGCCTGCTGATACTCGATCAATGGCTCGACACGCAGGAAACCGGGCGTAGCGGCAGCGTGTTTCTTGTCGTCGCGCTCCAGCTCCACCAGACGCCGCTGGACCAGACCGGGGAGGCCGTGGCCGCGGTGCTGCTCGCAAAAGGCATGCGGCCACACGACGCGACGCCGGTGGCGAATCTGCATCGTCCTGTGGCGTTCGCCCAGGCCGATGTGGATGCGCGGTGCGCCGACGCATTGCTGTGGGGTAAGCAGGCCGCAGGCCAGATCGGCGGATTGTGGACCGGCGGCCTGGATGCCTCCGGCCTGAATGCCGTGACAGCCGCAGCCGATCGGGCGGGTGCCGGCTCCGCGAACGCCGAGGAGCTGGTGCATTTTGACCTGGATATGGCGTTAGGCCATACCGGCATGGCTGCCGGGTGGCTGGCCGCCGCGGCAGCCATCGAGCGATGCCAGGGGGAACGGCAGCCGCAGCTGGTTGCCATTTCTGAGAACGGCCATCACCGCGCGCTGGTGGTCGCTCCAGCCAACACCTGATTCTTCACCGGGACGGAAACATGATTCAAGGCCTGCGTCGAGGTTCGACGCTCATGATACTGGTGGTGCTGGTTGTCGCTACGCTGATGATCTGGCTGGATGTTCAGATGCTGGGTCTCGCGCAACCGGAAGCAAAATGGCGTGCGCAGGTCATCGTGCTGGTTGCTGTGATCGCGCTGTTCTTCGTGTGCGGTGCGATCAATGCTGTTTTGTCGAGGTTATGGGGAAAGCAATTCGATGCGGCGCATCGCCAGGCTTCCCCCGATGCGGATACGGCAGCGTCGTCGCCGGCGCCCGCTGGTCACGATGCCGATCTCGGGGGATTGAGCGCTTGCCTGCGTGTCGAGCACGGCCGGTGCTGGCGCTACCGCCAGCCCTGGCTGCTGCTCACCGGCGACGACGCCGCCATCGCCCGGCTCCTGCCCGAACTGGCAGAACAAGGCTGGCTGATCACCCCCGACGCGGTGTTGCTATGGAGCAAGACCAACAAGGAGGGCTGGCCGGACGCCGACTGGCTCGAGCAGCTCTACCGGCTGCGCCGCCGCCGCCCGGTGGACGCGGTGATTCTCGCAACGGACAGTGCAGCGGATCTGCAGGCGCAGCGCCGCGGCACCCATCCCGATGGCATGCGCCTCGCGCGCATCGCCGAATTGCTGCGCTGGTCCGCCCCGGTCTACCTGCTCGATGTGGCGGAGGCGAGAACGGTGGGCCACGGCCTCATGCCGGTCATCGGTTGCGAGCTGCCGCGCCAGGCCGACGCGGACGCCATCGATGGCGCGCTGCGGACGCTGCGCGACCAGCTGGCTCAGCGCGTCGTCGCGCAGCTGATGGAGGGCAACCGCGACCGCTATATGGGAGAGCTTTCCCAGCGGCTCGACACCCGCGGCAAAGCGCTCGCCGACTGGATTGCCGGATTGGGGGGCCGGCAGCGCCGGCGCATCCCTGTGGACGGCATCGTCTTTGCGCCGTATCCACGGCCTGTCGCCGGCGATGCGGACGTGCCGAGCAGCGCCGACCTGCCGCTCTGGCATTACCTGGGCGAAGCCGCCCGCCGCCAGCCGGGACAGCGCGTTGGCTGGCACCCGGTCACGGTGTCTGCCGTCGTGGGCCTGACGGCCATCGGCCTGTGGAGCGCCGGCATGTTGGTGTCCGGCGTGCGCAACGCGCAAGACGTCAGCGCTGCGCAACAAGTGATTCAGGATGTCCAGTCGGCCCCCAACCCGGCCGCGCGCCTGCGCGCACTCCTTGCCTTGCAGCAGCAGATCGAGCGCTACGCGTACCGCACCCAGCATCATGCGCCGCTCGCAACCCGCTTTGGCCTGAATCGCGATCCGGCGATCCTCGCCGCGCTGTGGAAGCCTTACGCGCAGGCCAGCCGCGAGCTGCTCGTCGCGCCCGTGCAGCGGGATCTGGAGGCATCGCTGGTGGATCTCGCGCAACTGCGCACCACGGTGCTGGATGCGGCAACCAACCGGGTGGCGCTGGGCGGCCACCAGGCGCTCAAGACCTATCTGATGCTGGCTAACCCCGAACGGGCCGAGCCGGCCTTCCTGGCCCCGCAACTGGTGCAGCATTGGTCCACCGAGGCCCGGATCACGCCGGGCGCTCGGCAGGACCTCGCCGAGCGCCTGCTCACCTTCTATGCGGCGCATTTGAAGTCCAACCCGGCCGGGCGCATCGCGCCGCGGCCCGAGCTGGTGGCCGGCGCCCGCCAGACGCTGCTGGCCGTGATCGGGGAGCGCAACGCCGAGGACACCGTCTATCGGGGCGTGATCCAGGCCTTTGGCGAGCACGCTGGCAGCAAGTATCCGGACCAGACCCTGGCGGCGCTGACCGCCGGCACCGATCCCCGGGGGCTGGTGCGAGCCGCTGCCATCGTGCCCGGGGTCTTCACCCGCCAGGCCTATGAGGGCTACGTGGCGAGCGCGATCGAGCAGGCCGCCAGGCGCACGGAGATCGCCAATGACTGGGTGCTGACCGACGGCAAGCCGCAGCAGCCGCAGCAGCAGACTGAGAGCCGCTCGGCCGAAGCCCTGCAGGCCGCGTTGACCGAGCAGTACTTCGCCGACTACGCAGAGCACTGGCAGGGCTTCATGAACAGCCTGCAGTGGGAGGCCGCGCCCACCCTGCCGGCCGCGATCGCGCAGCTCAAGCTGATGGCCGACGCGCGCCAGTCGCCGGTGATCGCGCTGATGAAGTCGCTCGCATACCAGGGTGGCGCCGGCGCCCGCCAGGACTCGCTGTCCGACACGTTGGTGGCCAAGACGCAGGACCTGTTGGGCAAGAAGCCGGCGGGGCCGGAGGTGGCGAAGCCGGATGCGGCGGGGCCACTGGGCGCAGCCTTTGGCCCGGTGCTGCGGCTGGTGGCGCAGGGCCAGCCCGGCAGCACCAACTCTGCCACCCATGCGGGCACCAGCGCGGGCGTCAGCGGTGACCTGAGCCTGCAACGGTTCCTCGACCGCGCGACCGCACTGCGCTTGCGCCTGCAGCAGGTCAGCAACAGCGCCGATGCCGATGCGCAGGCCCGCCAGATGGCGCAGGCGCTGTTCCAGGACAAGGGCTCGGAACTGGCCGACACCCAGGCCTATGCCCAGCTGATGGCGGCCAGCCTCGGCAGCCAGTGGGCGGGCATGGGCGAGACGCTGTTCGTGCGCCCCATCGTGCAGGCGACGCAGACGGTGCTGCAACCGGCGCAGGCGAGCCTGAACGACGCGTGGCGGCAAAGCATCGCGATGACATGGAGCCGCTCGTTTGCCGGACGCTATCCGTTTGCGGACACCGCCAACGATGCCTCGCTGACTGAGCTGGCGCGCTTCCTGCGCCCGCACAGCGGCTTGATCGGGTCCTTCCTCGGCACGCAGCTGGCGGGCGTGCTCGAGCTGCAGGGCGATCAGTGGCTGCCGGCGGCCACCGGCGGGCAGGCGCAGTCCTTCGATCCGGCCTTCCTCAACGCGATCAACACCTTGCAGCGCATGGCGGCGCACCTGCTGGCGCAGGGCGAGCCGCAGTACCGCTTCGAGTTCAAGCCGATCCCGACCCCGGGCCTGACCGACACGCTGCTGACCCTAGATGGGCAGACGCTGCACTACTACAACCAGCGCGAAACGTGGCAGGCGATGACGTGGCCGGGCAAGAACCTGCAGGACCCGGGTACCCGGCTGCAATGGCAGACCGAGCGCGCGGGCACCAACAAGAGTTATGAGTTCGGCGGCCGCTGGGGCCTGGTGCGGATGCTGGAGCGGGCGCACATCGAACCGGTGGATAGCGCGAACTACCAGTTGACGTGGCAGGCGAGGCCGGAAGCGCCGGATGCGTTGGAAGAGCCCGGCGCGCCGAAGGCCGCTGCCGAGCGCCAGGCCGATGCGCACAGCCGGACCTTCGCCGACGATCCCGACAGCCTGACCGCGCGCAGCGCCCAGGCGCCCGTTGCGGCGGACGTGATCTATCCGGTGCGCTACCTGATGCGCACCGAGGTCGGGCAGGGGCCGCTGGAGTTGCTGGCGTTGCGGGGCTTCGTGCTGCCAACGCGGATCTTCGTGGGCCGGGAGCCGCAGGCCGCGGCACGGGCCACGCCTGGTCCGCGCAAGTAGAGACAAACAGGGACAAACGACAAACCATGTTCAACAAGCTCCTCAACGCGCTCTTCGGCTCGCGTGCCCCTGCGGATCTCGCTCGCTCCACACAGGCGCGCTGGGACCCATGGCTGCAACCCATCCGTCCCGACGCCCCGGCGGGCGACGATCCGGGCTACGACGACGGCTTCCTCGCCATCAAGGATGAGGTGGCCAAGCTGTCCGGCGTGAACGACACGCTGATCGTCGAGTCCGCCGAGCGGCTGCTCAAGCTGACCGCCAAGGATTTGCGTCTTGCCGTGTATTACGTCTACGGGCGCATGCGGCGCGATGGCGCGGAAGGGGTCGCCGCCGGCTTCGAGCTGCTGTCGGCACTGGTCGACCGCTTTGGCGCCCGGCTGCTGCCCGCCCGGGCCGAGAGCCGCAAGGCGGCGCTCGAATGGCTGGCCGGCGCGACGTTCACCGACCGGCTCGACCGGGTGCCAGGCCTGGCCGGCGCGCAGCTGGAACGCACCCTGTCGGCACTGGCGCTGATTCTGGAGCGCACGGCGCAGTGGCCGGAACCGGCTCGCCCGGCGCTGGATGGGCTCATCCGTCGCTTCGAGGGCCGGGTCGAATCACCGGCGGCCACCGGCAACCCGGGTGGGGACGCGCCATCCGGTCCTGCGGCCGCCTCGGTCCTGCCCGCCTTGGGCGAGGTGGCCTCGACCCGCGATCTGCTGGATCGGGCGCGCCAGATGGCGCAGTACCTGCGCCAGCAACCGCAGGGCTATCTCGCGGCCTACCGCCTGATGCGCTGCGTGCGGTGGGATACGTTGACCGAGATCCCGCCGCACGAGCACAGCGGCAAGACGCGCCTGGTGGCGCCGCGCGCCGAACTGCGGGCCCAGCTCAAGCGCCTGATGCTGCAAAAGCAGTGGCCGGAACTGCTCGACCGCGTCGAGCAGGCCTTTGCCGAAGGCGCCAATCATTTCTGGCTGGACCTGCAGTACTACGCTTTCACGGCCCAGGATCAGGCAGGCGGCGCGTACGCCCGCGCGCGCGACTGGCTTGCCACCGACTGCGCACTCATGCTCGAACGCCTGCCCGGCCTCGATCAACTGGCCTTCACGGACGGCACGCCGTTTGCGGATGACACCACATTGGCGTGGATCGCGCGCCATGCCACCGTGCGCGATGTCGAGCGCGGCGAGCCCATGGCGCCGGTAGCGGTCGCATCCGCCAGCACCGACTGGGCGGAGACGGAAGCCCAGGCGGCGGACCTCGCCGCCCAACAGAGCCTCGATGCCGCGTTCGCCTGGTTGCAGGGCCTGCCGGCGCCGGACGGCGAGCGCGACCGCTTCGTGCGGCAACTGGTGATGGCGCGCGTGGCCGAGCGTGTGGGCCGCGCGGACACGGCGTTGCACTTGCTGGGCGCCCTCGAGATGAGCGCGCAACGCTTTCAGCTGACCACCTGGGAGCCTTCACTCGCATTCGAGGCCAAGCAACAGCTGCTGCGCTTGCTCAAGGCCCGCATGACGCGCAAGGATGTGGACAAGGCCGCCCTTGCCCAGCGTATCGATGCCCTGGCCGGCGATCTGACCGCCATCGACCCGGCCCGTGCCGTGGCCATCGCCTGACCGGCGAGTTAACTGACAGCCTCATGACCGATCCCACCCAAGACAACGACATCCTGCGTTACTACGAAGCGGAAATGCGCTACCTGCGCGAAGCCGGCAAGGAGTTCGCCCAGGCGTTTCCCGACCGTGCACGGATGCTCAATATCGACCGCGTCGGCGAGCGCGATCCGCATGTCGAGCGGCTGTTCGAGGGCTTCGCCTTCCTGATGGGGCGGCTGCGCCATAAGCTGGACGATGAGCTGCCCGAGCTGACCGAAGGGCTGGTCAGCATGCTGTGGCCGCACTACCTGCGCATGATCCCGTCGCTGTCGATCCTCGAGTTGTCTCCGAACACCGACACGTTGCAGCGCCACGAAACCCTGCCGGCCGGACTGGAGGTGCTGTCCGACCCTGTGCCGCTTGGCACCCAGGCAGGCGGTGGCAACGATGCGGTGGAATGCATCTACCGGACCACGCAAGCGGTCGACTTGTATCCGCTGCGCCTGACCGAGGCCAACGCCTACGCGCGCGAGGATGGCCGCTCGGTGATCCGGCTAAGGCTCGAACCACAGGCGCAGGCACTGCGCGAGCAACTGGCGGTGCCGCGCCTGCGGCTCTACCTGCATGCCGACCGGCCATTGGCGCTGGCGTTGTACGCCGCACTCACCGCTCAGCCGCAGGCAATGCAGGTGCGCTTCCCCGGCTACCCCGCGGAACGCCCGGGCGCGCCCCAGGCCATGCCCGGGCTGGCGCTGGAAGCAGCCGGCTTCGACGCGCAGGCACGCCTGTGGCCCAAGCCGGACAATGCCTTTGGTGGCTACCAGCTGCTGCTGGAGTACTTCACCTTTCCCGAGAAGTTCATGTTCGTGGACCTGGTCGGGCTGGACATGGGCGCCATCCCGCCAGATACGGCGCATGTTGACGTGGAGGTGGTGCTGGCCAAGCCCTTCCCCGACGACCTGCGCTTCTCGGCGGAGAATGTGCGGCTCTTCTGCACGCCCATCATCAACCTGTTCGGACTGGAAGCGGATCCGATCAAGGTCACGCACGTCGAGACCGAGTACCGGGTGCGGGCCATGGAGCAACACGGGCAGCATGTCGAAGCGTACTCGGTCGACACCGTGCGGGGCTTCGAGGCAGCGAGCGGCGCGCGCTTCGAGTACGCGCCGTTCGCCGCCTTTCGCCACCGCGGTGGCATGCTGCGCCACGAGATGCCGGAGCGCTACTTCCACACCCGCATGCGCCGCGGGCCCTCGGGCAAGTTCGACACCTGGGTGGTGCTGGGCGGCCATGCCTGGGAGCAGCAACAGACCCTGCCCGAGGAGACGCTGTCGCTGTCGGTCACGGGCACCAACGGCATGCTGCCCCGCAAGGGTCTGCGCGAGGCCGGCATCACGCGTATGCGGGGCGGGTTCGCCAATATCGGCGCGGTGCGCAACCTGACGGCGCCGACCCTGCCGGTGTACCCGCCCACCGCTGACCGCTTCCACTGGCGCGTGCTGTCGCACCTGGCGCCAAACTACCTGTCGCTGCTCGATGCCGAAGTCCTGCGCGGCAGTCTTGCCCTCTACGACTGGACGGAAGGCGAGATGAACCGCCGGCGCATCGACGCCATCACCGACGTGCGGCACCGGCCCCTGCAAAAGCTCGTCAAGGGCGGCCTGCTGCGTGGCGTGGAGATCGAGGTGGTGCTGGACAGCACCCGCTTTGCCGGCGAGGGCGACGTCGAGCTCTTCGGCGAGATGCTCAACCGCTTCCTGTCGCTCTACGCCACGCTGAATCTGTATACCCGGCTGGTGATCGTGTCGCAGCCAAGCGGCAAGCGGTTGGCATGGCCCGACAGCAAGGCAGAGGGGGCACCGTTTTGAGCCTGCCGAGTCTGCCTGCAATGGGAGCGCGGCAGAGTGCCTTGCTGCCCGCGCTGCTTGCCCAAGCGCCGCAGATGAACTTCTTCCGGCTCTGCGAGCTGATCGAGTTGTCTGCGCCGCAGTGTCCGCCGCTGGGCACGACCGATTCCCCGGCCAATGAACCGGTGCGTTTCCGCTCGCATGGGCGGCTGGGCTTCCCGGGACGGGAGATTGACGCGGTGGAGCACGATGGCGACCACCCCGAGCGGCCGCCGGTGGTGCGGACCACCTTCCTGGGCCTTTACGGCGTGGATGCGCGCATGCCCTCCTACTTCGTGGACGAGATTGCCCAGCGCCGCGACGGGGCAGAGCCGCTGGCGGCCTTCCTGGACCTGTTTCACCACCGGATCGTCACGCAGTTCTACCGCGTCGCGCGCAAGTACCGCTATCCGGTGGGCTTCCGGCGCGGCGGACAAGACGACGTGTCGTGTTACCTGCTGAGCCTGCTCGGGCTGGGCCTGGGCAAGCCGGGTGCCGAAGAGACCGTCCCCACACGGAAGCTGTTGTCGATGCTAGGGCTGGCCAGCCAGCGCACACGCACCGCCGAAGGCCTTGCCGGCGTGCTGCAGCATGCCGTGCCGGACGCGCGCATCACGGTGGAGGAGTTCTACCCCGTGTGGGTGCGCCTCGATGCCACCGAGCGGATGCCGCTGGGAGAAAACTGTGTGCTCGGGCGCGGCTTTTATGACCGCGCAAACACCGTACGCGTGGTGATCGCGCCGCAGGCACGCGACTCGGTGCTGGGGCTGATGCCGGGCCGTGCCATGCACCGGGAGGTGACGGCGCTGTTGCGCTTCTACCTGGGGTATGAAGCGCACGCGCATCTGGAGATGCACGTCAGGCCAGCGCTGATGCCGGCACCGGCCTTGAATTCTGACCAGGTGAGCCTGGGCTACACCACGCAGCTCAGGCAGCCCGACGAAGCCGAAGCCACGGGCGCCAGCGATGCCGTCACCCGTGTGCAGCTCGGCAACTGGCGCGGGCACAGCTCGGCGCTGCCAACGCAACGCTGAACCCGCACTGTCAATGAAACGCGGCAAAACGCTACAGCTACACAAAGAGGATCAACACGATGAGGCGACAGCTTCGAAACGGCGGCCTACTGCTGGTTGCCACGCATATAGCCGGTTGCGGCGTGGGCCAGGCCGTAAAGGACAGCACGGTGGAGGCGGCAAAATGGGCCTTCACGACGCAGGTCAAGACCCTGCGCCTCGATCTCACCAGCCGGTCGTCGTTAAATACAAACGGCGCCGGGCAATCGTTGTCGACGGTGGTGCGGATCTACCAGTTGAAGACGCCGCAGGCCTTCGAGCAACTGAGCTACGCGCAGTTGCAGACGAATGATCTCGTTTCCCTCAAGCCCGATCTGCTGGCGGCCAAGGACGTCATCCTGCGCCCCGATGCGAGCGTGAGCCTGAGCGAGCCGATGCATGCCGAGGCGGAGTATGTCGGAGTCATCGCGCTCTTCCGCAGCCCTGACAAGGAGACGGTCTGGAAGCTGGTGGTGCCGAAGAAGCAGTGGAAGAAGACCGACCCGGTGAGGATCGAGGTGCGCGGCAGCACGCTGGAGCTGGCGGGAGCCAGCTTTGACGGTCCGGGCGCCGTGGATGGCGGCGTCATTGTGCGTTTCGCCAGCACGTTCCGCGATAGTGAGTACATTGCGCCACATGTAAGTTAAGCTGCGGCTTATGACGACTGCATTCCCGCAATTTCCTGATATATCGCCGTGCTACTTCCCAAATGCCTTAGAGCCACTTCTGCCACTTCTGCCACTTCAGCTGCTTTCCTCGCTCTGGCCCTCGCTATCGCGTGCTTGAATCCGGCGTTCGCGGACGATTTCCTGGTGCCAGGCATTTATCGTGTCGAGCCAGACTCCCATCTGAGCCCGGCCAACAGAATGCCGGAAGCCGAGGCAAGCCGCTTCAAGGAGCGTTTCGAGCACGCCCTGCCCAAGTCGGCGGATATCACCTATGCCGTGGTGTCGCACGAACCCGGTTCGGGCGGCAACAGGGTTCACTTTCTTGTAGACAAGGACTACAGGACCGACGTGAACTCCGCGAACAAGCTATGCGTGGCCTACGCCTTTCCGGGCTGGAACGACTACTCGGCATCTCAGCCGTTCTGCCGAACCAACATTAGCAACGAGTCTGAGGCACTGCTGAAACAGCGGACGGCGGCGGCGTTCACCGTGACCTGGCAGCCCAGGAAGACCTACCTGGGCACCGAGACCATTCGGCCACAACGCAAGCCAACGGCCGACGAGGTCGGCGCTTGCGCGCTTGGCGTTTGCAGCCCCGAGGCATATGGCAAGGGGGTCAACCATTATGAGATGGCTTACTACGCGGATGGCTTTGCACTCGACAGGGTCCGGCCTTACCAGACAATCTTGTATCTCACCAAGGAGGTGGCACTGTTTGCCCGAGCCGAACGTGACACGATCCTGACCCGTCTCGGCGCGGGGACTTATGTTCCCGTCCTCTCCACGGATGGGCAATGGTACGAAATCGAACGCGTCGGGCGAGACGGCTCGATCACCCACGGCTGGATCGACCGCGACGATGCGGTCGCAGTGAATTGGGTTGCGCAACGTGCCAGAACGAGCAATTTCCTGTTTCGCGTTGCATTTATCGAGGACGAGCTGACATCCGACTCTCCGCATGCGGTCGCCATTGAGATCATCGATCGGAAATCCGGAGTTCGTACTCAGGTCATTCGTGACTTTGATTCCGATCCCGGCTTTGCGGCGCCCGCGGATGCCTTGCGCGTGGTGGACGCCAATTTCGACGGCCATCCGGACATTGCGATTTTTGGCATGTCGGGCGGTGCCGGGCCGAACAGCACTGAGAACTTCTTCCTGTTTGACGCTGCCCGGCGACGGTTTGTTTTTGATGAGATCTTGTCGGGACTGTCGCAGATCGTCATCGACTCCCGCACGCGCTCCGTTCACTCGGCGCAGCGCAATAGCTGCTGCAGCCACTCGGCGCAAACTTTCCGTTACGTCGGCAGAACACTGACGCTGGTTTCGACCTGGGACGAAAGCCTGACGGCCGACGGCAAATGGCTGGAGACAACCATAGGCCGCACGCGTAATGGGGAGCTGCATTACCAGACACGACGAACAAAGCCGAAGCGGTGATACACCAGGGACGGCGTGGCGCACCCCGCCTGCCGCTTGCGGGATGGCCCGTTGAATGCGCAATCCTCAAGCGGTGCTTTACCCCATCATCGCCGACGGCAGCCGCTTCCCCACCCAATCCCGCTCTTCTTCATAGGCCCGCGCCAGGCGCAACACCGACAAATCGTCCCGCGGCCGCCCAATCAACTGCATCCCCATTGGCAACCCCTGCGGCCCAAATCCCACCGGCACGCTAATCGCCGGACATCCCGACAGCGTCCAGGGAAACACCACTTCCATCCAGCGATGATAGGTGTCCATCTCGCGCCCGGCGATCTGCTTCGGCCAGGGCTGGTTCACGTCGAATGGGAAGACTTGCGCTGTCGGCACCGCGATGTAGTCGAACTGCTTGAACACGGCAAGCAGCGCTTGATACCAGGCGCTGCGTTCCATGCTGGCGGCATAGACGTCGCTTGCGTTGAGCTTGAGCATGCCTTCGATCTCCCAGATCGCGGAGTCCTTGAGCAGCGCGCGCTTGGCCGGGTCCTGGTAGAAGGGCAGCATGCCGTTGCCGACCAGGAAATGACGGTGCACCAGCCAGGTCTTCCAGAGCCGTTCCGGCGAGAACGGGGGCTTGATGGCTTCCACCTGCACGCCAAAGGCCGGGAAGGCGTTGAGGGCATCCTCGCACAGCGGCAGGATGCCGGCTTCCATGGGCAGGTAGCCGTCCCAGTCGCCCAGCCATGCCACGCGCTTGCCCTTGAGGTTGGTCTTCAGCACGTCGGCCACATTGGCCGGGGTGAGCGTGGCCAGTACTGGGTCCTGCGCGAGCGCCTGCGGCGTGCGCGCATCGGGGCCGGCCTGTGTGGCCAGCAGCAGGGCCACGTCGGCGACGGTGCGGGCCATGGGCCCTTCGTAGCCGAGTTGCTGGATAAAGACTTCCGGGGCGGGGCCGTAGGGCACGCGGCCGGCGCTGGGGCGCATGCCGTAGACGTTGCAAAAGCCGGCCGGGTTGCGCAGCGAACCGCCGAAGTCGCTGCCGTCCGCTACCGGCAGCATGCGCAGTGCCAGCGCGGCGGCCGCGCCGCCGCTGCTGCCGCCGGCGGTGCGGCTTGCATCGAAGGGATTGCGGGTGGCGCCGTAGACGGGGTTGAAGGTTTGCGAGCCCAGGCCGAACTCCGGCGTGTTGGTCTTGCCGATCAGCACGGCGCCCGCGGCGCGTGCGCGCTCCACGATGATGGCGTCCGCCGTGGGCACGTTGTCCCGGAAGATGGGTGAGCCGAAGGTGGTGCGGATGCCGCGCGTGAGCGCCAGGTCCTTGGGGGCTTGCGGCATGCCGTGCATCCAGCCGGCGGAGCCGCCAGCGGCGAGGGCCTGGTCGCAGGCGGTGGCTTCCTGCAGCAGCACTTCAGGCTCACGCAGCGCGACGATGGCGTTGGCGCCGGGATTTACCCGTGCGATGTGGTCCAGGTAGGCCGCCATGACCTCGCGGGCCGACAGCTTGCGGGCATGGATTTCGCGCGAGAGTTGCCAGGCCGGCATCATGACGATGGGATTCGGGCCGCCAGCCGTGGTGGCGGGGCCGGATGCGCCCGGTGCGCCGTTCTTGCCGGCGGGGGGCGCCGCGCTGGCGCTGCTGGCAGCTACGCCAGCGGCGATGCCGGCTAGCGTGGCACCTGCCAGGTGGCCCAGCAAATGGCGCCGCGAAGGTTGTCCGGGGGCGGGGCCATTGACGGCGTTGCGCGCATTGCCGCTATCACGGTCTGTGTTGCCTGTGGGGGTCATCGTGTCGTTCCTCGTTCCGGTTTTTTTTGTCCCGCGTCTTTGTTTGCGTGAGTTTGTCACATTGGCCCGGCGCTCGCGCGGGCGGTCTTGTCCGGCGCCGGCGTCGGGCCACTGCCCAGGATCGCCGCGCGGTGCGCGCTCACGTCGTCGAGCGGCTGGCGGCGATAGCGGCCCACCTCCTCGGTGCTGAACGCCTGCACGTCGTTGTGGCCGGTGAGCGCGGGCATCAGCCAGTTCATCAGCCCGGCGATCTCCGCGTCGCTCAGGGCGGAGGCCGAGGTGCCCGGCACCTGGATCAGGAACGCGCGCCCGGCCGGCGTGGCAAGCAGCAAGGGCACGGTCTCGCGCATGTCGGGGATGCCGGCCGAAGGCTTGCCGCGTGCATCGGGCTGGTGGCAGCCGGAGCAGTGCAGCAGGTAGTTGTCACGCGCGTGGCGCAGCTCGGCCTGCGCGCTCGCGGTCGTGGCCAGCGTGGACAGCGCCAGCAGGCACAGCCCGCGCTGCGCGGCCGCGCGCAAGGTGCGTGCTCTGCGCGATGCCATGCTATTGCCCCGCCTCGCGCAGCTTGCGCACGGCGCCCGGGGTCTTGCGCTCGGCGCGTGCGCGGGCCAGCGTATCGGTGGTCACGGCCTGCTCGGGCGCACCGTTGCTCACCGCCAGCCACGACAGCACGGCGGCCAGCGAGGCATCCGGCAGCGTGGCGAAGCTGGGCATGACGCCGTTGAACGACTGGCCCTGCGACTGGATCGGGCCAGCGAGGCCGTGGGTCAGCACATTGGCCAGGTAGGCCTGGCCTGCCGGTGTGGCGAGCCGCTCGCGCAGCGCGCCGGCCAGCGGCGGCGCCACGCCGGCAATGCCGGAGGCATCGGCATTGTGGCAAGCGGCGCAGTGCGTGCCGAACAAGGCCTTGCCCTGGTCGGCCAGCGACTCGGCAAGGGCGATGCTGGCGGGCGCCACGCATGCCAGGCACAGCGCGAGGTGTGAGAGAGGCCGCTTCATTCCTGGACTCCGAGAATGATCGAGGTGGTGCAATGGAACATGGTGCTGTCGTTGCTCATGCACCAGTTCACATCGTTGTGCACGCCCAGCCGGTAGCCCGGCCGTTCGCGCTCGTTGGTGTTGCACTCGCAGCGCCCGCAGGTGGTCTTGCCGCAGCAATCGTTGTAGCTGACCATGTAGGCCCTGCCGTCGGCCGGGTTGTGGCAGGTGCCGACCCACGACACGCGCGAAGGCTCGGTGCCGGGCGGGCAGGAGGTGGAAGTGCCGCCGCAGCATGCGCACAGAAAGCCATCCACCGCGCAGTACTTCCAGTAGTCGCACGCGGTTTCGTCCTGCGCTTGCGGGCCGGCGGCCTTGCTGCCGTGCGCTCCCGCCGCGTGCGCGCTGCGGTCGAAGGGCAGCACTGGCAGCGCCATGGTCCCCACCATGACCTTGCCAAGCGTGGCCAGCACGCTGCGCCGGCTCGTGCGCTGCGCCGCGCGCCGGGTCTGGTGTTCGAAGAATCGGTCCATCCACATGGTTTTTCTCTCCCTGCCTTCAGGCACGCGTTTCCAGGAACTGCTGCACCGAGCCCACGTTAAGGTCCATCGCGGTGAACAGGCTCTCCAGCTGCTCGCGCGAATTCACCAGGCCCTTGGCGCGCAGCGTGCCACGCTCGTCCATCAGCACGCCGTACGGCAGCTTGCCGATCTGCAGGTGCATGCCGAGCTCGGGCGACAGCACATAGGGGAAGGCTTCCAGCCCTGCCTGGCGCAGGAAGGCCAGGTGCTCGGGCTGTTCGCCGTCGGAGGCGAGCACCACGCGCAGCCAGCCGGCCTCGCTGGCCTGCATCGACTTGAGTACCGGCAGCAGCTTCTTGCAGACCGGGCAGGTGGGCGAGAGAAAGAACAGCAGCGTGCTGCGGGGCTGCGCGCCGCCCACCGCCACCGGGCCGCCGCGCACATCCTGCAAGGCAAAGGGCGGCAGCGCCTCGCCCACGCGCGGGCCGGCGTCGATCACCAGCGCGCCCATCGGCGCGACGCGCTCGAACAGGATGCCGACCTGGCGGGCCAGGGCATAGAAACCGAAGAGCAGCGCCAGCACGGCGATCCACAGCACGATATTGGCAATCACAAGGGCAGTCATGGGAGTCTCACGAGAGGGTGGAATGCGTAGGGTGGCTGGAAGCCAGGTGGCCGGTGCGGCGGGTAGCGCGGTCGGCATTGACCAGCAATTGCGTGACGCCGAGCCAGAGCAGCAACAGCGCGAGCGCGCAGAAGCCGGCGGCCAGGGTGTCGAGCCGCGTGAACGCACGGGGTGCCGCGCCGGCTGCCAGTCCGGCAGCCGCGATCGTGGCCAGCACCAGCACGGCTAGCAAGCCAAGGTTGCGCAGCAGCAGGCCGGTTGATAGCCGCAGGTTGTCGGCGTCGCTGCCGCAGCCGCAGCGGATGTCGCGCCGCCCGCGCAGCAGGTTGATGCCCACCGCTGCGCTGGCTACCGCCACCACGCATGCCGTCAGCAGCGCCGCGCCCGGGTGCAGCGGCGCGGCAACCAGCGCGGCCAGGCTGGCCGTCTCGGCGCCCAGGTAGGCAAGCGCTACCGGGCGCGACCATGCGTCGGGCACCAGCCGGTACGCGCTGACGGCGCCCCAGAAGCCGGAGAAGTCGCGCAGCTTGGGCCACAGGGAGTGCGCCAGTACCAGTGCGGCGGCGGCGGAACACGCCGCCACCACGACCGGATCGCGCAACACGTCGGAGACCACGGCGGCGGCGCTCATTGATGCAGCTCCAGCTGCACCGCGTTCTCCGCGACCTGGTCCAGGCGCGCCACCGGCTTGAGGCCGCGGGCCGGGTCCAGCGACACCACGCCGGCCTTGGCGGCGTCCAGCACATACAGCGTCGGCTGCGGCCCTTGCGTGATGGTGAGCGCCAGCGCATTCTGCCCCGGCGCGCGGGCGATGCGCTTGTGCTGCGCCAGGTCGATGGTCCAGATCTCGGCGGCGGGGGTCTTGTGCGATCCCTCCTTGCTGCGCGGATGCATGCCCAGGTACAGGCGGCCCGTGGCCGCGTGCAGCGCGAACAACTGGTAGCCGCCCGGCTTCCAGCCCGCCTTGCGGTCCGCCGCGTCCACCACGGGCCAGGGCTGCGCGAAGACGGGTGTCTCGCCCGAGAGATCCGCGCTGTAGACGTTGCCGTTGAAGGACACGAAGGTCAGCGTGTTGCCCACGCGCTCGCTGTGCAGGAAGACCGGATCGGCATCGGGATCGAACATGCGCGCGCTGCGCTTTTGCCCGCTGGGCTGGCCGGCGGCGTCATGCGTCACCGTCAGCATCGTGCCGTCGCTGCACAGGGTGCGAAAACGCTGGCTGGACGCCTCGGTGGCAAATATGCCCCAGCAGCCCGGGGTTTGCGCCTCCGCCACGAACTTGCCGGCCTGCAGGTCGACGATGCTGACCGAGGTGGCGGGCGTGGCATTCTGCACATAGAGAAAGTGCCCGTCGGCGGATACCGCGGCGATACCCCGGTAGTTCAGTGACTGTGCGTGCTTGGGCGGGATCACGATCTCGCTGCGGTAGGCCAGCGTGGCGGTGTCGTACAGGCTCACCACATCGGCCCGCTCGCCGCGCGCGAGCCGCGTGTAGAACGTGGAGATCACATACAGCGTGCGCTTGTCCGGGGACAACACGCTCTGGCCGCCGAACGCGGTGGGCACCAGCCCAAGGTAGCGCATGCGCTTGCCGTCCACCACGTGCAGGCGCCCGTCCACCATGTGCTTGAACGCCACATCGGAGATGTAGAGCCGGCCATCGTCGGCGGGCGCGAGCGGCTGCACGGAGAGGGTTTCCGGCTGCAGTTCGCCGGTGTTGGTGGCATCGCTGGCGTGGCCGGCATTGGGGGCGGCGGCGGCTGGCAAGGCTAGCACGCTCAACATCGTCGCTGCGGCTAATCCGCGTACCACGCCAGGCCGTCGGGTGATGGCCTTGGTGCTTACCTCGTTCACTGGATGGCTCCTTGGGATGCGCTTTGCAATGGGGCCAGTCTACGAACGGGGGCGGCGCGGGCGTTATCCGAAATCGGCAACGGCGGCACGGGGATATTCACCAATGCCGGCCCGCCTGCGTGGCACGCTGGTGCGTGCCGTCATGGCGGCCTGCGGTGCGTGGCGCCCACATGCCACGGCGGGCGCGCCTGCCCGCGGTGCGCGCCATCCGGCGCCACGGCGACCCTGCACGGTTGCTGTGCATGCAGGGCCATTTGGGGGGTTAATGCTCAGGCGAAGGCTTATCCGTTTTCGGAAACGGAGCAGAATGGGCAGTGGGGCTGAGGAGGGCGAAGGCGCCGCAGCCGGGGTGGCAGTAGCGGCGGCAAGAGCGGCTGCAGAGCGGCGCCGGAGCGGCCCGAGGCTGCCACCATGCTACGATCCGCGCCTAATACGGAGAATGAAGATGTTTTATACCTGCCAGAACCAGTCGTGCCAGACGCGTTGGGACCCCAAGGACGTCACGGTCAAGGACGAAGGCCAGGGACCGCTGTTTCGCTGCCCGGTGTGCAACTCCCGCAACCCGGTCGTGCCCCAGCGCAAGTCCGACGGCACCATCGTCTACAAGCAGCGCACCCGCTAAGGGGCTGCGCCCGGGGGCTGCTCAAGGCCTTTCATGGCCTGTCATGGCCCGTTGACGCGCCGGCCAGGCGCGCTCAGCCGCCGGCCCGCTTGACGGTCATCCCGCGCTGCTTGAGCTTTTCCACTACCGTGTCGCAGTGGTCGCCCTGGATTTCGATCACGCCGTCCTTGACGGTGCCGCCCGAGCCGCAGGCGGCCTTCAGTTCCTTGCCCAACTGTGCCAGCGACAGCGCGTCCAGCACCACGCCGCGCACCAGCGTCACTCCCTTGCCCTTGCGGCCCTTGGTCTCCCGCGACACCCGCACGATGCCGTCCCCTTGCGCGGGCGGCTGCGCCTTGCCGCACGTGCAGGCCGCCAGCGCATTGCCGCAGCCGGGGCACATGCGGCCGTGTTCGGTGGAGTAGACCAGCGAGCTGGCGGGTTTCGGGTGAGACATGACAGGCGTTCCGGGTGACGGGCTGGCTGGCGCAGCCCGGGGCAGGCAGCGTACGACAAGCGCGCGGCGCCTGCAAGGGGGGCGATGGCGCATTTCAGGTGCCGCTTGCTGCCCTCGCCGACGGTCATGGCTCACTCGCCGTAGCGCTGCCCCTGCGCGATCAGCTCCGGCGTACCGATGACGCCGTTCAGCCCGTCGAAATCCAGCATGGCATCGCGCATCGGCGCGGTGGTGCCATGCTCGAGCAGGCTGCCGTAGTAGCGCTTCATCTGCGCGCCGATGAAGCGCACCACGCCACCCGGGAAAATCACGATGCGAAAGCCCCGGCCGGCAAGTTCGGCGGCGCTCTGCACTGGCGTCTTGCCGCCTTCCACCATATTGGCCAGCAAGGGAACGCGCCCGGCAAAGTGCGCGCAGACGCGCGCCATGTCTTGCTCGGTGCGCAAGGCTTCGATAAACAGCGCGTCGACACCGCATGCCACATAGGCCTCGGCGCGTTCGATCGCCGCGTCCAGTCCCTCGATGGCCACTGCATCGGTGCGGGCCAGGATCAGCGTGCGCGACGAAGTGCGCGCGTCCAGTGCGGCCTTGAGCTTGCCGCACATCTCGGCTGCCGAGACAACGCGCTTGTTGTCCAGGTGGCCGCAGCGCTTGGGAAAGGTCTGGTCCTCGAGCTGGATCATGGCCGCGCCGGCGCGTTCCAGCGTGCGCACGGTCCGGATCACGTTGAGCGCATTGCCGTAGCCGGTATCGGCATCGACGATCAGCGGCAAGTCGACGCGGTCGGTGATCCTGCCGACGATATCCACCGTCTCGGTGGCGGTGGTCAGGCCCACGTCCGAGCGCCCGAGCTGCGTGTAGGCCACGGCGGCGCCAGACAGGTAGAGCGCTTCAAATCCCGCTTGCGCGGCGACCAGCGCCGAGAACGCGTCGTAGACGCCGGGCACCAGCAGCACGCGCGGTTGGCGCAGGCGGTCGGCGAGGGATGGAGTTGTCATTGTTGTTTGCGGTGTGGCCGCCCATGGCCGGCGTGGAAAACGCCGGCATGGCGCTTGCCCTTCGAGGGAAGGTGGTGCGGCATGATAGCGAATAACGAGCGAGCGCTCAGCCACTGGCGCGAGGCGCGCCATGTCCATACATTAGGGGGCGAAAGTGTCAGAGCGAAAGGTGCCCGGGCCTTCGTTGAAGGCGCTCACCAGGCACGCAATGTCTGCATCTGGCCCGGGTGCTTGACGGTGGGGCACTTGTGCGGCGCCCCCTTGCACACTGTCGGTGGCGCTGCCTAGCGCCCGACAGGGCTTCCGTAAAATGCACCAGTGCGGGGATTCGAAACGATGTAGGTATTGCGTCTTGCCCAAGTCTGGGCAGCCATGAAGACTTCGGGCTCGCGCTGGCTCCAGTCACTCGTCATGAGTGGTGCAGCTTCCTGCTCCGTCGTGGCATACACGACGGCCTGGTGAAGGGCGGCCCGGCCTTGGCTTCCTGGAATGGTAATGGTGCGAATCGTCACGCGCATCGTCAAAGGCCTCAACGTGTTTGGACTGCAAAGTATGGCTGCCTTTCAAGGACAGTATTGTGACAGCGTAGTGTCCTGATCCGCCCTGGAAGGCTGTGCCATGGGGGCTTGGCGAAGCCGTGACAATCGGGTTTGCGGCCTCGCGGTGAATAGGGAGCATCCATGCCTGATCATACGCGCAAGCACTAATCGGGCCAACGACATCTGTTGTGGCGCGTCGACAGGCTGGGGAACCGCCCGCGGCGCGCACCGCGGCCATTCGGTTTCAGGCTTCAGCCGGGTTCGTCGCCGATCCGAGCGAGAAATAGATTACCCGGCACATTTCTACCGGCTGGATTACCGGCTGGAGAATGCAATCTCCCCGCGCCAGCGCCCGCGACTAAAGCGCTGCCTTGTCGATCGCAATGCCGAGTTCGCCCGCCATGCGCTCCACCAGTGCCTGAAGCCGGTTCACCTTTTCCGCCAGTTCCTTTTGCTCGGCTTTGAGCGACTCGAATTCGGAGGGCGAGATGCTGTCGTCGGTGCCGCCGCGCTCGCCGATGTCATCGATGCTGACTTCGCCGCACAGCAGGTGCATCCAGCGGTTCTCACGTCCGCCGGGAGCGCGCGGCAGCTTGACGACAAAGGGTGGCCCGGCGGCGGCCAGCTCCTCCAGGAACACCTCGACCGACGAGATGTCGGCAAATGCGTGCAGGCGCGCGGAGTTCAGCCTCAGCTCCGCGGCCGTCTGGGGCCCGCGCAGCAGCAGCGTGGTGAGCAACGCGACCGACTGGCTCGGCACGCCCAGCACGCGTTTCATATTCTGCTCGAATCGCGGCACGCGGCTGCTGCTGCCTTCCATGGCCAGGCTCAGGCGCTTCAGGCCATCGATGGCGGTGAGGATCTCGGCCTCGGAGGCATTCATCACCGGTGAGCGCGCGGTCTTCTGGTTGCAGCCGGATGCCAGTGCGTTGAGCGACAGCGGATAGGTGTCCGGCACCGTGTGCTGCTTCTCGACCAGCACGGCCAGCACGCGCCCTTCAAGCTGCGTCAGGGAACGGATGGCCGGGCGTGCGGGGGTGTCGGGATTGGGATTCATGAGTGGTATCGCTAGGTGAAGCTGCTTGCCCCGGGCCGGTCCGCGGATCAGCGGATCCGCTGATCGTGGGTCGGCCGGAGGCGCTTTGTTTGGTGGGCATATGATATCCGGTCAGGGGGCGGGGCAATGTGAGTTTGCGTGAACCTGGCGCCCGTGTGGCGCGCCCCTAAGGGTTGCCGGCCTCCCGCAGGGCATCGGCGATCAAGGCGACCGCTGGCGCAACTGCCGCATCCCGCTGGGTAATGAACACCATCCGCCCGGAGGCGAACGGCGTGCGCAAGCGCACCTGGTGCACCATGGACGTCTGCGCGTAGTGGCGCACGGCGCTGGCCGGCGCAACCGTCAGGAAGCCACTCGCGGCAACCATCGACAAGCTGCTGTGAAACGAGATCGATTCGATACGCGGCACGGGCGGCAACTGACCGCTATCGAGAAACGGCTGCTCGAAGATCTCCCGCGTGTGGGTGCCGCGCGGCGGCAGGATCCAAGGCCCTTCATGCAGTGCCGGCAGGCTTACCTCGCGGCGCCTGGCCAGCGGGTGGTCCCGCGCGCAGGCAATGGCCAGGTGTTCGTCCCATAGCGGCGTGATGTCCAGCCGTTCCCGCGGCTGCGCGGGATGACTGGTTTCCAGCCGGCCTATGACACAGTCGAGCTCGCCACCGGCGAGCAGCCCGAGCAGGCCGCTGACGGTGTGCTCCCTTACCTGCAAGCGCGGCAGCACACCCTGCCGGCTCAGCGTGGCGATCAGCCTTGGCAGCACGTTGACCCCGACCAGCGGCAGCACGCCCATCCGCACCAGCGGGATCTCCGGGCGGGCCGCCAGGGCCTCGCTGGCCGCATCCAGTGCGCCCAGCGCAATGCGCAGGCGCTCCAGCGCGCGCTCGCCCGCCGGGCTCAGGCGGCCGCCTCGCGTAGTGCGCTCGATCAGCGTGCAGCCGAAGGCTTGCTCCAGCTCCTGCAGCATCTTGGTCACCGCCGGCTGGCTGATGTGCATGGCCTCGGCGGCAGCGGTCAGGGAGCCGGTTCGCGCCACCAGGTCCAGCAGCCGCAGATGGCGGATACGCAGGCGGTCGATCCGGTTCGGATGAGCGGTGCTCGGCGCAGCCACGCGCGCAGGGGAAACCGTTGCCATAACCAATCCTGATGGATTCATAAGAACTGGATCATTGTCTCGAATGATGACGCGGCGTGACAATCGGGCAAAACCAGAAAGGAGACCTGAGATGCCTGCATCCACCCGCCGCACGCGCCGCCTGATGCTGCGGACCCTGCTGACGCTGCCCGTTGCGGCAGCATCCGGCCTGCCGGCTTCGGCGTTTGCCGCGGACAACTACCCCAGCCGCCCGATTCGCCTGGTGGTGCCGTATGCCGCTGGCGGCGGCCCGGATATCCAGGCGCGCAAGCTGGCCGAAGTGCTGGGCAGGGAGCTTGGCCAGCCGATCGTGGTGGAGAACAAGGTGGGCGCGGCAGGCATCCTTGCTGCCGAGTCCGTGGCGCAGCAGCCGGCCGATGGCTACACCTTGCTGCTGGGCGCCTCCACCCATGTCGCGCAGAAGCTCTTGCAGCCATCCGTCAAGTTCGATCCGGCGGCGTTCACCCACGTGATCCGCATCGGCGTCAGCCCCGCCGTGCTGGTGGTGGGGGCGAATTCGCCGTACCGCACCGTGGGCGAACTGGTGGCCGCCGCGCGGCGCTCGCCCGGCTCGCTGAACTATGCATCGGGCGGCATCGGCTCGGCCGCGCATATCTGCGGCGCGGCCTTCGCATCGGCCACAGGCATCAACGCGGTCCATATCCCCTACAAGGGCTCGGTGGAGATCGTGCCGTCGCTGATCAAGGGCGACACGCAATTCGGCTTTCCGGTAGCGACCACCGCGGTGCCGCAGATCGGCAATGGCAAGGTGCGCGCGCTGGCTGTGACCTCGGTGCAGCGGATCCCCGCGCTGCCTGGCGTGCCGACCCTGAACGAGGCGCTTGGGCGCAGCGATCTCACGCTGGATGCCTGGAGTGGCATCTGGGCCCCGGCAAACCTGCCTAAGCCCTTGGTGGCGCGCTTGCATGCCGCCATGCTGAGGGCACTGGCGGATCCCGGGCTGCGCCGCTTCTATGCCGAGACGGGGGCGCTCATCGAACCGAGCCCCACGCCCGAATCCTTCACCCGCCTTGTCGCCGAGGAAACCGCCAGGATGCGGCAGGTGATCGAGAAAAACCACATCACGATCGAGTGAGCCAGCCATGCCTGTCACCGCTACCCATTCATTCACCCCGCTCGCGGGCATCCGCGTGCTCGATTTCTCGCACGTCATCGCCGGTCCCTTCGCCACCTTCCTGCTGGCGCAGCTCGGGGCCGACGTGACCAAAGTGGAAAACGCCAACGGCGGCGATGTCATGCGCCGCGCCGGACGCGGCCGCGAGGGCTTCGTCGCGCTCAACGCTGGCAAGTCGTCGCTGGCCCTCGACCTTGGCAGCGAGCAAGGGCGCCAGCATGCGCTAGAGCTCGCCGCCACCTGCGATGTCTTCGTCGACAACCTGCGGCCGGGCGTGCTGGAGCGCTTCGGGCTCGGCTTCGAGGCGGTGCTTGCGCTGAATCCGCGCGTGGTCTATTGCAGCATCTCCGGCTTTGGCCGCGGCGCGCCGGCATGGCGCGGCCGGCCCGCTTACGACCATGTGGTGCAGGCTGCCACCGGCATGGCCTACATGGCGGGCAACGAGGGCGATCCGCCCATCAAGACGGGGTTCCCGGTCATCGATTCCGCCACGGGGCTGCTCGCCGCCTTCGCCATCCTGGCCGGCGTACGCGACAGCGAGCGCACCGGGCGCGGCATGCTGCTCGATATCTCCATGGCCAGCGCCGGCATGCAGCTGATGTACCCCATGGCCTGTGACGCGCTCACGCGCGGCGCCACGCCACCCCGGCAGGGCAACCAGGGCTACTCCGGCAGCCCCTCCGCCGATTTCTTCCGCACGCGCGATGGCTGGCTGGCCATTGGCGCCAACACGCCGGGCCAGTTGCTGGCATTGCTCGAAGCGCTGGGCCTTGGCCATCTGGCGCGGGATCCCGCCTTGTTCAATCCGCCGCTGGAACGCAGCGGCCTGCCTGCCTTTGTGCGCTCGCTCGATCCGGGCGCGCTCAAGGAGGCGCTCGCCGCCGCGCTGGCCGATGGCCTGGCCACGGAGCTGGAAGCGCGGCTTAGCGCGTGCGGCATTCCGGCCGCGCGCCTGCGCAACATCGCGGAGTTTGCCGCTGAATCCCGGGACAACGGCAGCCTGGAAACCATCGAGCTGCGCGATGGCGATGCCGCTGTGGTCTCGCCGGGGCTTGGTTTCCGGGTGCGCACCGGACGCTAGGCCGGGCCGCTTGGCTGCAACCGCGCGTTACCGGTATTGACCCTCGGGATGGATGGGCATCACGACCTGTCCATCCCTTTTTCACGATACGAGATCGTGCGCCATAAGGCTGGCGGGTAGTTGATCCGTTTACCTACACTCCGCTAATTGTGTAGATCAGGCTAAGGCTAACTGACGTAGACCACAGGCGGGGGGGATGGAAGATGCGATTGACCATGGCGAAGGCGGGCTTTGCGGGCTTGACGTGTCTGGCGTTGAGCGCGGGGGCTTACGCGCAATCGGTGAGTTCTTGCGGCGGGAACAGTTGCAACGGCAACAACAACAACAACGACTACAACAACTACAACAGTAATCGCGGCCAGCTTCTCGATCACAGGACCACGCTGCGCCTGAGCGCGGCCGCGCTGGCCGGCGTTCTCAACGCGAGCGATTCAGGCCGGCAGCTATTGCAGATTGCCGGCACTCCTGCGTGCGACCTGGAGATCGTCTACTTCCGCTACCGCACCATTGGCGGTGCCAATGAGCCCACCACCGCGAGCGGCGCGCTGATGATTCCAAGCGGCGGGCGCGCGTGCAGTGGGCCACGCCCGGCGTTGATGTACGCGCATGGCACCACCACCTACCGCAAATACAACCTTGCGGACCTGACGCAGAAGGACCCGGGCAATGGTGATGGCGCCTCGGAGGGCATCAGCGTTGCGGCCATGTATGCCGCGCAGGGCTATATCGTGGTGGCGAGCAACTATGCGGGTTACGCCGGCTCCGAGCTTTCCTATCATCCCTACCTGAATGCCCACCAGCAATCGGCGGACATGATCGACTCGCTGCGGGCCGCGCGGGTTGCACTGGCCCGGGCGGACTCGGGCAAGGCGGCCCGGGAGAATGGCAAGCTCTTTATCACCGGATATTCGCAGGGCGGCCACGTTGCCATGGCCACGCATCGCGCGCTGCAGGCGGCGGGCATCAACGTGACGGCGGCTTCCACGGGTTCGGGGCCCTATGCCATGGCGGCCACCGGCGACGCGCTGATCGCGGGTGAGGTGGATCTGGGTTCCACCATCTTCACGACCTTGGTGGCGACCAGCTACCAGAACGCCTACGGCAACATCTATCGCAGGCCGGGCGACCTGTTTGAGGCCAGCTACGCGCGCGGCATCGAGGATCTCCTGCCGAGCGTGACGCCAATCGACACGCTGATTGGCAACGGCAAGCTGCCCGCCACGGCGCTCTTCAGCCCTTATCCGCCGGCTCCGCAGTTTGCCTCGCTGACGCCGCCGGCTTCGCCCCCGCTGGCGCCGCCTGAGCTGACGCCGATCTTTGCCCTCGGGTTTGGCAAAGGCAACCTGGTGCGCAACAGCTTCCGCCTCGGCCTGCTGGAAGACGCGCTGGTGAATCCGGATGGCGCGTTCCCGTACACCACGGTGGCGATGGCGCCGGCGGCCAGCCCGGTTGCGCCGCTGCGCCAGGCGTTCAAGCGCAATGACTTGCGCAACTGGATCCCGCGTGCCCCGGTGCAGCTTTGCGGCGGTCGCTTCGACCCGACGGTGTTCTTCTTCAACGCGACCGTGCAGCAGGCGTATTGGCAGAATGCCAAGGTGCCGGCGGGGCTGACTTCGGTGCTGGATGTGGATGCGCCGGTGGCCGGGCCTGCCGACCCGTACGCCCCGATCAAGCAGGGATTTGCGCTGGCCAAGGCTACGCTCGCCGCGCAGGCCGTGGCGGCGGGCGCAACCGACGGGGGTGCGTCGGCGGTGATCGAGGCCTACCACGGGAGCCTGGTGGCGCCGTTTTGCATGGTCGCCGCGCGCGGGTTCTTCGGGAATTTCTGAGCAAAGCGGAGCGGAAAAGACAGTGGCCAGTCATTGCGCATGACTGGCCGTTTTTTGTCGCAGCCAGGTCAGTCGCGGGCTTCCATCTTGCGATTGATCCACAGCGCCAGCAACGTGCACGCCACGCCGGACAGCAGGTAGGCGCTGACGGCAAACAAGCCGAACTCCGCCGACAGTCCCAACGCCACCAGCGGGGCAAAGGCGGCGCCGAACAGCCACGCAAAATCGGAAGTCAGCGCCGCGCCGGTATAGCGAAAGCGTGATCCGAAGTTTGCCGTGACAGCGCCCGCGGCCTGCCCGTACGACAAGCCCAGCAAGCCGAAGCCGATCAGGATGAACAGGTCTTGCCGCGCCGGGGTGCCGTTCATCAGGTACGGCGCGAACAGGCCGAAGATGCCGATGAGGACTGCCATCAGCGCCAGCGTGGTGCGCCGCCCGATGCGGTCGGCGATCCAGCCGGAGGTGATGGTGGCCGCCATGGCGATCCCCGCACCGATGATCTGGATGATCAGCACGTCATTGATGTCCTGCGTGGCGTGCAGCGCGACCCACGACAGCGGGAACACCGTGACCAGGTGAAACAGCGCGTAGCTGGCCAATGCCGCAAAGGCGCCGATGAACAGGTTGTAGCCCTGGGCGCGCATGATCTGCACCGGGCTGATCGGCTCCAGCTCGCCTTCTTCCAGCAGCTGCGTGTACTCCCGGGTCACCACCAGGCGCAGGCGCGCGAACAGCGCGACCACGTTGATGGCGAACGCCACGTAGAACGGATAGCGCCAGCCCCAGTCCAGGAACTCATCGAAATCCAGGTTGGCGCGCAGGTAGAGGAACAGCGAGCCGGCAAGGAGAAAGCCGATCGGCGCGCCGAGCTGCCCCAGCATCGAGTACCAGCCGCGGCGGTGCGCCGGGGCGTTCAGTGCCAGCAGCGATGGCAGCCCGTCCCATGAGCCGCCCAGCGCAATGCCCTGCAGGATGCGCAGCGCCGCCAGGATGACGATGGCGTGGTTGCCGAGCGCATCGTAGCCCGGCAGGAACGCCATGCCCGCCGTGGCGGTGCCCAGCAGGAACAATGCGGCCGTCAGCTTGATGCTGCGCCCCCAGCGGTGCTGGATCGCCATGAACAAGGTGGTCCCGAACGGCCGGGCGATGAAGGCGAAGGAAAAGATCGTGAAGGAGAGCAGCAGCCCTTCCAGTTGCCTGACGAACGGGAAGAACACGCTGGGAAAGATCAGCACCGAGGCGATGCCGTAGACGAAGAAGTCGAAATACTCGGACGCTCGTCCGATGACGACGCCGGCGGCGATCTCGGCTGGCGCCACCTGCGCCCGGTGCGCGGCGTCTTGCGCGGGCGTGGGGGAAGACGGTGACGGCTGGTGCTGGTGCGCAACGCCGCTGCTGCTGCTGCTGCTGCTGGACATCGTCAGGCCCTCTCGTCTCTCGTTGTTCGGGGTGGCGTTTTGTGTCACTCCTTTAAGAATGGCACTTCTTTGACTACAGTGCCATAGGAAATGTTGAGTTTCCGCGGCCAGCCCACCGGCGTAGTTCCAACGATCACTTCCACGGCTATGCAATTTCGCATTCGGATAGTGCCATCCCGCTACGCGAAGCGTGGGTGTCTGTTGTTTGCTGCCATCCTGCTGCTGACGGGATGCAATGCTGTCCTGCTAGCCCCGGCCGGGGATCTCGCGATCCGGCAGCGTGATCTAATCATCATCTCAACCGGGCTGATGCTGTTGATCATCGTGCCGGTGATCGCGCTGACACTGCTCTTTGCCTGGCGCTACCGCGAGGCCAACAGGGAGGCCATCTATGAGCCCGACTGGGACCATTCCACCTTGCTGGAGCTGGTGATCTGGGCCGCGCCGCTCTTGATCATCATCGCCCTGGGCGCGTTGACCTGGGTCAGCACGCACAAGCTCGATCCCTACCAGTCCTTGAGCCGCATCGATGCCGGGCGCCCGGTGCCCATGGCCATGGAGCCACTCACCGTGGAGGTGGTGGCGCTGGACTGGAAGTGGCTTTTCTTCTACCCCGAACAAGGCATCGCCACGGTCAACGAGCTGGCGGCGCCGGTGGATCAGCCGATCCGCTTCAAGATCACGGCGTCCACCGTGATGAACTCCTTCTTCATCCCTGCGCTGGCGGGCCAGGTCTATGCCATGCCGGGCATGGAGACCAAGCTGCACGCGGTGATCAACCAGCCGGGTGTCTACGAGGGTTTCTCCGCCAACTACAGCGGCGCGGGCTTCTCCGGCATGCGTTTCAAGTTCCATGGCATGAGCGCGGAGGAATTCGCGCGATGGGTCCAGCAAGCCAAGGCCGGCGGCGGGGCCCTGACGCGCGACGCCTACCTGCAGCTGGAGCAACCCAGCGAGCTTGAGCCGGTGAAGCGCTACGCCAGCGTGGCGTCGGGCTTGTACGACGCGATCCTGAACCGCTGCGTGCAAGCCAACCGGCCTTGCATCAAGGACATGGCCATGAATGCGAGGCAGGGCCAGGGCAAGGACAAGCCGCGGGCCTTCAATGTGGCGGCGCTCGAACGCGGCGCCGCCAGCGCCAGCCTGGGCGCCATCTGCACGGCAGGCGATCCTGCCGGCACTGGCAACGGCGAGCGCGTGGCGGCCGCCAGGACGTTGCCGCAATGACATTGCCCAATGACGCTCCCCAATGACGTTGCAACAATGACCCGCTGCTCCCCGATTCCTGAAACAACGCCCTTGCGGCCCTGGTGACACAATGCCCGAGCACCTCGACCTGACGCAACTGGTATTCGGCCGCCTCACCTGGGAGGCAATCCCCTATCACGAGCCCATCCTGCTGGCGACCTTCGCGGTCGTCGCGATCGGGGGGCTGGCGCTGGTTGGCGCACTGACCTACCTGCGAGCGTGGGGCTACCTCTGGCGCGAGTGGTTCACCAGCATCGACCACAAGAAGATCGGCATCATGTATGTCGTGCTGGGCATCGTCATGCTGCTGCGCGGCTTTGCCGATGCGGTCATGATGCGGCTGCAGCAATCGGTCTCCTTTGGCGATTCGCTGGGCTACCTGCCGCCGCACCACTACGACCAGGTCTTCACCGCGCACGGCGTGATCATGATCTTCTTCGTGGCCATGCCGCTGGTCACCGGGCTCATGAACTTTGTCGTGCCGTTGCAGATCGGCGCGCGCGACGTTGCCTTTCCCTTTCTCAACAACTTCAGCTTCTGGATGACGGTCGGGGGCGCCGTGCTGGTGATGATGTCGCTGTTCGTCGGCGAGTTCGCGCGCACCGGCTGGCTGGCGTATCCACCGTTGTCGGGCGTGCTGCAGAGTCCGGACGTGGGCGTGGACTATTACATCTGGTCCTTGCAGGTTGCCGGGCTGGGCACGTTGTTGTCGGGCATCAACCTGCTCGTGACCATCGTCAAGTTGCGCGCGCCCGGCATGACCATGATGAAGATGCCGGTGTTCACCTGGACCGCGCTGTGCACCAACGTGCTGATCATCGCCGCCTTCCCGGTGCTCACCGCCGTGCTGGCCCTGCTGGCGCTCGACCGCTATACAGGCACCAACTTCTTCACCAACGATCTTGGCGGCAACGCCATGATGTACGTGAACCTGATCTGGATCTGGGGCCACCCGGAGGTGTACATCCTGGTGCTGCCCGCGTTCGGCATCTTCTCGGAAGTGGTTTCCACGTTCTGCCGCAAGCGCTTGTTCGGCTACGCGTCGATGGTGTACGCCACGGTGGTGATCACGGTGCTCTCCTACCTGGTCTGGCTGCACCATTTCTTCACCATGGGCTCGGGCGCCAGCGTCAATTCGTTCTTCGGCATCACCACCATGATCATCTCGATCCCGACCGGGGCCAAGATGTTCAACTGGCTGTTCACCATGTACCACGGGCGCATCCGCTTCGAGGTGCCGATGCTCTGGACCATCGGCTTCATGGTCACCTTCGTGATCGGCGGCATGACCGGCGTGCTGCTCGCCGTGCCACCGGCGGATTTCTCCTTGCACAACAGCCTCTTCCTGATCGCGCACTTCCATAACGTGATCATCGGCGGCGTGCTGTTCGGGTTGATGGCTGGCATCACCTACTGGTTTCCCAAGGCTTTCGGCTACCGGCTGGATCCGTTCTGGGGCAAGTGCTCGTTCTGGTTCTGGCTGGTTGGCTTCTACGTTGCCTTCATGCCGCTTTATGTGCTCGGGCTGATGGGTGTGACCCGCCGCATGAGCCATTTCGAGGACGCGTCCCTGCAGATCTGGTTCCAGCTGGCGGCATTCGGCGCGTTCCTGATCGCGCTAGGCATCGGCTGCTTCCTGATCCAGCTGGTGGTCAGCTACCGCCGGCGCGAAGCCCTGCGCGACACCACGGGCGATCCGTGGGACGGCCGCACGCTGGAGTGGTCGACCTCCTCGCCACCGCCGCAATACAACTTTGCCTTTACCCCGATCATCCATGACAACGACGCGTGGTGGCAGATGAAAGAGCACCAATACCAGCGGCCACAGCAGGGCTTCATTCCGATCCACATGCCGAAGAACACCAGCGCGGGCATCATCCTGGCGGGCTTAAGCACCGTGCTCGGCTTCGCCTTGATCTGGCACATGTGGCTGCTTGTGATCGTGTCCTTCGCTGCCATCCTGGTCGTGGCGATCGGCCACACCTTCAACTACAAGCGCGATTACTACATCCCGGCCGACGACGTCGTCCGCACCGAGGCAGAGCGCACGCGCCTGCTTGCCACCCATGGTTGATACCACCGCCTCCTACGGCCCCGGCGACGTGCGCATGCCGGACACCACGCGCCAGAGCGAGCTGCGTTTCTACGCGACCAGCGAGGTGCATGCGCAGAACGGCACGTTGCTCGGCTTCTGGCTGTACCTGATGAGCGACTGCCTCATCTTCGCCAGCCTGTTTGCCGTGTACGGCGTGGTGGGGCGGCGCTACGCCGGCGGCCCCACGGGCGCCGAGCTGTTCGAGCTGCCGCTCGTGGCGCTGAACACCACCATGCTGCTGCTGTCGTCGATCACCTACGGCTTTGCCGTGCTGGAGATGCAGAAAGCGCAGGTGCGCACCACCCTGATCTGGCTCGGCATCACGGGCTTGCTGGGCGCAGCCTTTATCAGCCTGGAGCTCTACGAGTTCGCACACTTTGTCCACGACGGCGCGGGGCCGCAGCGCAGCGCCTTTTTGTCCTCGTTCTTCACGCTGGTGGGCACCCACGGGCTGCACGTGACGGTCGGCATCGTCTGGCTCATCACGCTGATGGTGCAGGTGGGGCAGCACGGGCTGATCCCGGAGAACAAGCGCCGCCTGATGTGCCTGTCCATGTTCTGGCACTTTCTGGATGTGGTCTGGATCGGTGTGTTTACCTTCGTCTACCTGATGGGAGTGCTGCCATGAACGCGCATGACAATGCCCTTGCAGACGATCCCCATGGCCACGGGCATGGCCATGACGACCACGGCCACGGCGGCGAGGTCAGTCATAGCACCTTCAAGGGCTACATGACGGGCTTCGTGCTCGCGGTGGTCCTCACGGCGATCCCGTTCTGGCTGGTGATGGCCAAGGTTTTCGATAAATCCAGCACCACCGCGCTGTTCCTGCTGGGCTGCGCCGCGGTGCAGATCGTCGTCCACATGATATATTTCCTGCATATGAATGCGAGATCCGAGGGCGGATGGACCATGCTGGCGTTGATCTTCACGATCGTGCTGGTGGTCATCGCGCTGAGCGGCTCGCTTTGGGTAATGTTCCACCTCGACCAGAACATGATGCCAATGCACGACATGAAGAACCTGCCTTGACGGCCCGGCAACAGGGCGTAGCCCAATCCAACCCGCCTTCCCGCAAGCGCGCCACCGGCGCGCTTGTGGCGTTTGCCGTGCTCGCCATCGTGGCGGTGGCCGGGCTGCTCTCGCTTGGCGTCTGGCAAGTCGAACGCCGCGCGTGGAAGCTGGACCTCATCGAACGCGTGAACGCGCGCGTGCATGCTCCCGCCACGGCCGCGCCCAGCGCCGATCAGTGGCCGCGGCTCACCAAGGCCGCCGACGAGTACCGCCGCGTGCGTCTCACCGGCACCTTCCTGAACGACAGCGAGACCCTGGTGCAGGCCGTCACGGAGTTGGGTGGCGGCTTCTGGGTGGTGACGCCGTTGCGCACGGCAGATGGCAATGTGGTGCTGGTCAACCGCGGCTTTGTGCCGCCTGAGCTGAGCGAGCGTGCCAAGCGCGGCGGGGGCGACACCACCGGCGAGACCACCGTGACTGGCCTGTTGCGCTTCAGCGAGCCCGGCAATGGGTTTCTGCGCACCAACGATCCGGCGGCCGGGCGCTGGTACGCGCGCGATGTGCCGGCCATTGCCGCCGCGCGTGGCCTGCGGAACGTGGCGCCTTACTTCATCGATGCAGACGCGGCCGTGCCGCTCGGGGACGCCAGCAAGCGCACCTGGCCGGTGGGCGGGCTGACCGTGATCACGTTCAACAACAACCACCTCGTTTATGCGATCACCTGGTTTGCGCTGGCGCTGATGTTTGCCGCCGGCGCCGTCTATGCCGGGCGGGAGGCGTACCGCCGGTCACGGGGCGGCGCTACACAGGATACGCAGGATACGCAGGACAAACAGGACAAACAGGGCGAGGGCAAGGCGGGACGGCGCACGCCGTAGGCGCAGGTCCCTAGCGCTACCCCACGGACGCCTCGAACACCCGGCGGTAATTGCCGCCGAGGACCTTGCCCGTTTCCTCTTGCGTGAAGCCCGCCGCCAGCAGCGCGGCGGCCAGCGTGGGCAACTGATCGTAGGTCCGGAACACCGGCGGCGAGATGAAGCCGAGCATGTCCGTTCCCACGCCCACATGATCCACGCCAACCACGTCGGCCATGCGCTTGATGCCTAGCGCCATCGCAGGCAGGTCGCGGAAGGTGCCCGCGCTGGGCCAGACCCCGATCACGCCACCGGTACCCGCGATCACGCGCGCATGGTCGGGCGTGATCAGCCGGCTGCGCAGGCTGGGGCGCGTCGCCAGCGCGGAGTGCGAAATCACCAGTGGCTTGGTGGCGATGGCGGCGGCGCGCTTGACCAAGTCATAGGTGCCGTGCGCGACATCGACGACGATGCCCAAGGCATTGCATCGCCGCACCACATCCGCGCCGAAATCCGTCAGGCCCCCGTGTACCGGCGCCTCCGTCTGGATGTCGCCCAGCTCGTTGACGCGGTAGTGCGTGAGCTGCAGGTGCCGCAACTGGTGCATGCCGTACGCTTCGTCCACGCGATCCAGCCTGCCCTCCAGAAAGTCCGCGCCTTCCGACGCGATGATCACGCATGGCCCGGCTGGCCCCCGTGTGGCCAGCGTAGCCGCGTCGGTCACCACTTGCATCTGCTCACGCTCCACCAGCTTGTGCGCGCGCGCGAATTCGGCCACGCCGAGCGCGTAGAGCTCGCCTTCGGACGGGGTTCGCCAGGCTTCGAAGCGCGTGCGATCGGCGGACACGCGCGTGACGATGGTATCCGTCACGATTGCCAGGCAGATCACGTTCACGCCGCCCGCGCGCATCGGCGCGGCCAGCGGAAGAAAGGGCCGGTCCGCGCCGATGGCGGGATCGCGCGACACGATCACGCGGCCGGCATGGCTGTGCATGTCGATGGTCAGCGCGGTGGAGGAGGGCTTCCAGGCGGAGACGTCTTTGACGTTGTTCACGTCGCTAACGTCCTTAGCGGCCGTTGTGCCGGCCGAGCCCCGCGGCTGGGTGTCGCCGGCAAAGCGTCCCTGCGCACAGGCGGCTAGCGCCAGTGCAGCGCCTGACGCCAGGAACGCGCGGCGGCTGATGCTGCCCGGTGCCGGTCCAGGCGGCGCGTCGGCATCGCCCCGACGGATCGTCGTCCAGTCAATCTGCATCGTCGCTCCACGCGTTTTTGCACCTACCATGATATCGCGCAAAGCGCGTAAAGCGCGCCAGGCGCACTTGCAGGACGGCATGCCATTGCGAAGGGCGTGCGGAACGGCTGGGAGCAGGACCATGTCAGCGCCTGTGCGGCTGCGCGCCCGGTGGAGGACTGGGCCGGGACCCGGGCCCACTCCCTGCACATCGTCGACACCGTTGACACCGCCTCGGCATGCGGTCCAATCCGTGGGTGGCGCTTATTCCGGCTCGATGTTCGTCACCGTTGCCACGCCGTTGACCTTGTCGAAGGTTGCACGGACCTTGCTTCCTTCCTTCAGTCTGGCCAGGCTGGCCTTGTCCTTCACGGGAAAGCTCATTGTCATGGCCGACATGCCGAGATTTTCGATGGGGCCGTGCTTGAGGGTGACCTTGCCGTTAGCCGTATCCACCTTGCGTACTTCCGCTTCGACGGGCTTCGGGGTGGACGTCGAGGCGGACGTCGACGCTGCCGGCTTCATCTGCATGCCGGCCATGTCGTCAGCCGCCTGGGCGGGCAGCGTGACGGCGAAGGTGGCGCATACGGCAACAAGGCCAATCAGATTGCGTTTCATGGTGAACTCCTTCTTCAATGTTCAAGGTTCAAGGTTCAAGGTTCAAGGCCTGGGGAATGCGGACTCCGCCTTTGGACGGCGAAGCAAAAAGAAAACCGCGGGAATCACGAACAGCGATAACAGTGGCGCGGTGACCATGCCGCCGACCATGGGCGCGGCAATGCGCTGCATGACCTCGGAGCCGGTGCCGCCGGACCACATGATGGGCAGCAGGCCTGCCAGGATGACCGCCACGGTCATGGCTTTGGGGCGCACCCGCAGGACGGCGCCCTCCTGGATCGCCTCGAGCAGCGCGGGCACGCTGGCCTGGCCACTCTCGATGGTCCTTAGCCAGGACTGCTTCAGGTAGAGCAGCATGATCACGCCGAACTCCGCCGCCACGCCGGCCAGGGCGATGAAGCCGACGACGCTGGCCACCGACAGGTTGTGGCCGAGCAGGTATAGCAGCCAGAACCCGCCCACCAGCGCAAATGGCAGCGTCGCCATGATCAGCAACGCTTCATCGAAGCGCCCGAACGTGACGTACAACAGCAGGAAGATGATGAGCAACGTGAACGGCACGACCACCTTCAGCTTCTGCGTGGCGCGCTCCAGGTACTCGAACTGCCCCGACCAGCTGACGGAGTACCCCGCAGGCAGCGCGACCGCCTTGCCGACGACTGCCTGCATCTCCTGCACGGCAGAGCGCAGGTCGCGCCCCCGGATGTCCACATAGACCCAGCCGGAGAGCCTGGCATTCTCGCTGCGCAGCATGGGCGGGCCCTGCGTCACCTGGATGCGGGCCACATCCGACAACAGGATCTGCTGTCCGCTGCCGGTCACCACGGGAAGCTTGCGCAATTGCTCGACCGAGTCGCGGTAGTCCCGCGGGTAGCGCACGTTGATGGGGAACCGCGCCAGTCCATCGACCACTTCGCCGATGTTGTCTCCGCCCACGGCCGATGCCACGATGCCCTGGACGTCGTCGATATTCAGGCCATACCGCCCGGCCGCGGCCCGGTCGACATCGACATCGACATAGCGCCCGCCCGTGAGGCGTTCGGCCAGTGCCGAGGTGACGCCCGGCACGGACTTCACGGCCTGCTCGATGCGGCTGACCAGCCGGTCGATTTCCTTCAGGTCGGTCCCGGCCACCTTGATGCCGACCGGGCTCTTGATGCCGGTGGCCAGCATGTCGATGCGGTTGCGTATGGGCGGCACCCAGATATTGGACAGGCCCGGCACCGTGACGGCGCGATCGAGTGCTTCCACCAGCTTGTCGGGCGTCATGCCCGTGCGCCACTGGTCGCGTGGCTTGAACTGGATGGTGGTCTCGAACATCTCCATGGGCGCCGGGTCGGTGGCGGAGTCCGCCCGTCCGGCCTTGCCGAAGACCGTGGCGACCTCCGGAACGGTCTTGATCAGGCGATCCGTCTGCTGCAGCAACTGCGCGGCTTTGCCTGCCGACAGCCCGGGCAGGGCAGATGGCATATACAGCAGGTCGCCTTCGTCGAGCGGTGGCATGAACTCGCCCCCGACCCGCAGGATCGGCCATGCGGTTGCCGCGAGCAGCACCGCGGCGGCGACCAGCGTAGCCTTGGGATAGCGCAGCACCCGAGCGAGCAATGGCTGATAGATGCGGATGAGCAACCGGTTGAGCGGATTGGACTGCTCCGGCGGAATCCGTCCGCGGATCAGATAGCCCATCAGCACTGGAATCAGCGTCACCGCCAGGCCCGCCGCCGCCGCCATGGAATAGGTCTTGGTGAAGGCCAGGGGCGCAAACAGGCGGCCTTCCTGCGCTTCCAGCGTAAACACGGGGATAAACGACAGCGTGATGATCAGCAGCGAAAAGAACAGGGCAGGGCCCACTTCCGCCGCCGAGTCGCCGATCACGCGCCATTGCTCGTCGCCGCCCAGATGCCGGCCGGGATGTTCGGCCCGCCAGTGCTCTATGTGCTTGTGCGCGTTCTCGATCATCACCACGGCCGCGTCGACCATGGCCCCTATGGCAATGGCGATGCCGCCGAGCGACATGATGTTGGCGTTGACGCCCTGGTACCGCATCACCAGGAAGGCGGCGAGGATGCCGAGCGGCAGCGACACTATTGCGACCAGCGCGGAGCGCAGGTGGAACAGGAACACGAGGCAGACCACCGCCACCACGATGAACTCTTCGACGAGCTTGTGCGTGAGGTTCTCCACCGCCCGGTTGATGAGGCTGGACCGGTCATAGACCGGCACGATCTCCACGCCGGGCGGCAGGCTCGGTTTCAGCGCCGCAAGCTTCGCCTTGACGGCTTCGATGGTCTCCAGCGCGTTCTTGCCGGAGCGCATGATGATGACGCCACCAGCGACTTCGCCCTGGCCGTTCAGCTCGGCAATGCCGCGCCGCATCTCCGGGCCAAGCTGGATGGCGGCCACGTCGCCAAGGCGCACGGGGATGCCGGCACTGTTGACGTTGAGCGGTATCTGCCGGAAATCGTCCAGCGTTTTCAGGTATCCGGAAGCGCGGACCATGTACTCGGCTTCCCCGAGTTCCAGCACGGAGCCGCCAGTCTCCTGGTTGGCCCCTTTCAACGCGGCCAGGATCGTGGCTTGCGGGATGTTGTAGGCGCGCAGCTTGTCAGGCATCAGGACGACCTGATACTGCTTGACCATCCCGCCGATGGATGCCACCTCGGAGACATTGGGCAGCGACTTCAGCTCGAAGCGCAGGAACCAGTCCTGCAGCGCCCGCAGTTGCGCCAGATCGTGGTGGCCGGTCTTGTCGGTCAGGGCGTACTCGTAGATCCAGCCCACGCCGGTCGCATCCGGCCCAAGTGCCGGCTTGGCGGCAGCAGGCAGTTTCGACTGGACCTGATTCAGGTATTCCAGCACACGCGAGCGGGCCCAGTACAGGTCGGTGCCGTCCTCGAACAACACATAGACAAACGAGTCGCCGAAGAACGAGTATCCCCGCACCGTCTTTGCCCCCGGTACCGACAGCATGGTCGTTGTCAGCGGATACGTGACCTGGTTCTCGACGATCTGCGGCGCTTGCCCGGGGTAGGGCGTGCGGATGATGACCTGCACGTCGGAGAGGTCAGGCAAGGCGTCCAGCGGCATGTTGCGCGCCGCCCAGATGCCCCAGGCCGCCAGGATGACCGTGGCGAGCAGCACCAGGAAGCGGTTCCGGATCGACCAGCGGATGAGGTTGGCGATCATGGCTTGCCCCCCGCGCCAGCGGTGGCTGGTTGCACGGAAGACAGGACCGGCACGCCGTCATTGTTTATCCGGAAACGGAAGCGCACCTCCTGGCCCGCTTTCAGGTTCTTTGGCAGGCCCGTTGCCGGCGCTGCGAAGTCCATGGTCATGGCGCCCCACTGGAGCGTGGGGATCGGCCCGTGGGACAGCGTCAGGCCCTCCGGCGTGACGGCTTCGATCCGTCCGGTGCCTTCATGCTCCGCGCCGGCTGTCGATGGTGCCGATGATGTCGATGATGTCGATGGTGCGGACGGTGCCGATGGTGCGCTCGCGCTCTCCATGCGTGTCGCGGCGCCGCGCAGGCTCGCCTCGGAGTCGAGCAGGAACTGGCCCGAGACCACCACCGTCTGGCCTGCCTTCAGGCCTTCGGTCACCTCGGTCTGGCCACCGGCTTCCGCGCCGGTTCTTACCTCCACCGGACTGAAGCCGCCGTTGCCGGTCGCGACCATGGCCACCGTGCGCGAGCCGGTACGGATCAGCGCTTCGGTCGGGACCAGCAACTGGTCGGCACCCGGCCTCGCGCCGAACCTGGTACTGACAAACATGCCGGGCAGCAATTGCCGGTTCTTGTTGGCGAGCTCGATGCGTACCTTGAGCGTGCGCGTGCCCGGATTCACGTCGGGCAGGATCGCGTCTATCTTGCCGGTTAGCGTCTGCCCCGGGAGTGCCGGCGCGGTAGCCGAAACCTGCTGTCCGGGCCGGGCCGCTGCGGCCTGGCTCTCCGGCAGTTCCGCCAGGACCCAGACGGTGGAGAGATCGGCCACGCGGAACAACGTCATGCCGGGCGAGACAGTCATGCCATCGCGCGCACCGACTTCCGTGATGACCCCATCGACGGGGCTCGTGATGGTGAGCCGGGGCTGCAGCTTGCCGGTGGTCTCCACCAGCCGGATCTGGCTATCGTCCATGCCAGCCTGACGCATGCGCGCGCTGGCGGCGCCGCGCAAGTCGCCGTACGGGCTGCCGCTCATGCGCGCGACCGCAAGGTACTCCTCCTGCGCGGCGACCCACTCGGGTGCATAGAGGACGATCAACGGCTGGCCGCGCCTGACCGGGTCAAGGGTGGTCCTGGCATAGGCGTGCTCGACAAAGCCCGTGGTGCGCGCCTGGACGACGGCGATGCCGCGCTCGTTGATGGCCACGTTGCCCGGCACCTCCAGCACGGCATCGAGCCGGCCGGGCTTGACCTGCGCGGTCCTGACGCCCAGGTTCTGCGTGACGTGGCTGTCGATGGTGACCGCCGCGCCGCTGGTGTCGGCATCCTCGAACACCGGCACCAGCTGCATGTCCATGAAGGGGGATTTGCCGGGCTTGTCGAACCGCTGGCCGGGCACCATCGGGTCATGCCAGTACAGGATCTTCCTGCCGGCCTGGGAATCCGCGTCGCTGGCCGCGGATGGGTTTCGCGCTGCCGTCGAGGGTGGCTTGCGTGCTTCGCCCCGGCTGACACCCAGTTGATAGGTGCCATAAAGGACGCCGCCGGCGGCAGCGAGTGCCACCAGGGAGACGATGACTTGTTTCTTCATTTGGAATCCCTCGCGGCGGGTTCGGTCTGCGCGGTGGGCAGCGGGACGAGGAAGGCCAGCTCGGCCCAGCCCCTGGCTGTCTTCGCTTCAAGGGTCAGCCGGTCGAGCGCCGTGTCGATGACCCGGTGGTTGGCTTCGGCAACCGCCAGCAGCGATCCGGTGTTGGCCCGGTAAGCCGTCAATGCCGCGTCCGCCTGGGCGTTTGCCAGCGGCAGGATGGATTCGTCGTAGCGCTTGAGCCGTTCAAGGTTGCGCCGCAACTCAGCGAGCTTCGCCCCAAGCGCGGCCTTGGTATTGCGCGCAACGATCTCGGACCTGGCACGGGCTTCCTGCGCCTGCGCCAGCTTGGCCGACACTTCGCGGTCCTGCCGGTTGCCCCGGTCCCAAGGCACCGGGAAGCTGACGTTCAGCGAACCCATATTGGAATAGGCGGAACCCCGTTGGCTGTACATCAGTTCGACGGTCACGTCCGGCTTCCTGGCCTCGGTTGCCGCCCGGACATCGGCTTCGGCCAACGCGATTTCGCGCTGCGAGGCCACCATTTCCGGCACCGCGTCCAGTTCGGACCCGGCCAGCTCTTGCACGCGCGGGGGAATGGCAAGGGTTGGCCTTTCCGACAGTGGGCGGCTGGCTGCCTGCCCGACCCAGCGGGCGAGCGCCACCTGGGCGGCGTCGATGGCGGCCTGGTTCTCGTCGAGCCGGTCCTGCAGTTTCTGGATTTCCATCTCCGCGGCCAGTACGTCCGTCCGCGTGCCGCGACCGCTGCGATAGGCGGCCTTGGCGGCCTGCAGCTCCAGTTCCAGCGGATGGCCGTGGTGCCCGAGCAGCATGCCGGCCTGTTCGGCATACCAGCGATCGAACCAGGCCATGACCACGCTGCGCTGCACATTGGCCAGGCTGACCGTGCGCCGCGCCTGCGCTGCCGCGGCTTCTGCCTCGAAGCGCTCCGCGCGGGCGCGGCGCTTGTCCGAGCGCGTGAACTCTTGCATGACGCTGATGGAGCGCATGGTCATGAAGTCGCGGGTCAGGGAGAACTGGTCGGGCCCGTTGACCGGCACATTGTTGAACCCGAGCTTGAGCACGGGGTCAGGCAACTGGCCGGCGGCCACGGCCATTTGAGCCGCAGCCTCAACGCTGCCGTGGGAAGTCTCGCCATTGCCGGCGCGCGTGGTGGCCAGCGCAACGGCTTCCTCGACGGACAAGGTGGGTGCTGGCTGGGCGTGCGCGGCAAGTGGCACGCCCAGGCCAAATGCAGGCGCGCACAGGAGCGCCTGCATGAAACGACGAAGGAAATGCATAAAGCCTCCGGGAAGCAACGACGACCCGGCCGCTCAGGCGGCAGGGCACGAAACAAGCGTGGCTTCGGAGGCTAGGTTCGGAAACAGCAGTGCAGGATCGTGATGGGCGGCGGTGGCGCGCGCGCGATGGCTTCGCCTAGCAGAACCGTGTGCCGGGTGAGTTCGGCGACGGGAGCGGGTTCAACAAGGCTGACAAGGACCGGCAGGAAGCCGGGGATCTGCGGGGCGGCGTGGTCGACCGACTTGGCGCCTAGCTGGCAATGTTCGAGGCAAAGCCCGTCATGGCTGCCGAGTGTTGTCTGCGCGGACTGCTCGGCCATTTCGGGGCACGACGCCATCATGCCCGCCATGTCCACCATCTGGCCTGCCGATTCAGGTGAACCGGGCGAACCGGGCGAACCAGACGCGTAGCGGCTTCCCATGCAGGCGTAAGCCGCCGCTGCCAGTTGCACTGTCAGGAAGGCGGTAAGGAGGAGTCCGGTAATCCAGAACCGGCGGGGAGAGGCGCGCACGCGAAAGGTCGGTGATCTGGCAGCAATATTATCAGTCTTCAGCGATTTCATACGCGCCTTTACCGTGGCACGTTGTCGCACGGATGCGGTATCGGTCACAGCAGCTTCCTCGATGCAGTTTGACCCGGATGCCCGGGCAGTACCGGGGCGGGTGCCGTTCGCACCGTTCGCAGTGCAAGTACAATACTGGGCGTTGTTCCATCCTGTCCGGGCTCGTCTCGCAATCTCCCATCCCATGTCCAATCTCATCGTGCACGGCGGCAAGCCGCTCCGGGGGCGTATTACCCCTTCCGCCAACAAGAATGCAGTGCTTCCTGTGCTCTGCGCCACGCTTCTGACCGATGAGCCCTTGCGCCTGCATGGCGTGCCCGACATCACCGACGTGCGCAAGATTCTCGACATCTTCCGCGCTTTGGGCAGCAAGGTGCATATGGATGACGCAAGCGGCACGCTGTCACTCCACCATCAGGAGACCGTGTTCGACGCGGCCCGCCATCGCCTGCCGGAAGAGATGCGCTCGTCCATCATGCTGGTGCCGCCGCTGCTTGCCCGCTTCGGTGTCGCCCGGCTGGAGGACAACGTCAAGGGTTGCACGCTTGGCGTGCGCGAGATCGATCCGCACGTCGATGTCTTCCGCCGCTTCGGTGGCAAGGTGGAGCGCGCCGACGGATCGCTGCTGGTGCGCAGCGCCGGCCAGCTGACACCTACCGATCACTGGCTCGACTATGCATCGGTCACCACCACGGAGAACTTCGTGCTGTGCGCCGCCGCCGCGGGTGGCACCTCCACGCTCACCAATGCCGCATCGGAGCCCCATGTGCAGGAATTCTGCCGCTTCATGGCGATGATGGGCGTGCGCATCGAAGGCATGGGCACCTCGCGCCTGACGGTGCATGGCGGCAACAAGCTCAAGGGGGGCGACTTTACCTTCGACGAGGATTTTCACGAGATCACCACCTTCCTGGCGCTGGGCGCCATCACCGGCGGCGATGTCGTGGTGCGCAACAGCGCGCCGGGGAATTTCCCGCTGATCGACCGCACCTTTGCCAAGTTCGGCGTGCAGATCACGCACGAAGATGGCTGGTCCCGCGCCACCAGCGCCGGCCCCCTGAAGGTGCAGACGCCGTTTACGAGCAACGTGCTGACCAAGGTCGAGGCCGCGCCGTGGCCCTACTTCCCGGTTGACCTGCTGCCCATCTTCATCGCGCTGGGCGTGCGCGCGCAGGGCAACGCCATGTTCTGGAACAAGGTGTACGACGGCGCGCTGGGCTGGACCGGTGAGCTGTCGAAGTTCGGTGCCCATGTGTTCTCGTCCGACCCGCACCGGCTCATCACCTTTGGTGGCAATCCGCTGACGCCGGCGGTGGTGGAAAGCCCGTACATCATCCGCGTGGCCATTGCTTTGCTCATGGTGGCCGCGAGCATCGATGGCCGCTCGGAAATCCGCAACGCCGCGCCCATCCGCCGGGCGCATCCGCGCTTCGTCGAGAACCTGCGCAGCCTCGGTGTCGAGGTGGAGTGGACCAGCGAGGAATAACGGCTACCGGCGGCTACCAGCGGCCGCCAACGGCCGGTGTGCGAGGTTCAGGCCGCCGGCGTGGCAGGCAACAGGCGGTCGAACTCACGCTTGACCACCGCGTAGCATTCGCAAGCATGCTTTTCCAGCGCTGGTCGGTCGAGCACCACGATATGGCCATGGCTGTAGCGGATCAGGCCGGCGCTCTGGAGTTTCAAGGCCGCTTCGGTCACGCCGGAGCGGCGCACGCCAAGCATGTTCGAGATCAGCTCCTGCGTCATCGTCAGTTCATTGGATGGCAGCCGGTCGATGCTCAGCAGCAGCCAGCGGCAGAGTTGCTGCTCAATGGAGTGATGCCGGTTGCAAACCGCGGTCTGGGCCATCTGGGTGATCAGCGCCTGGGTGTATCGCAGCAGCAAATGCTGGATGGGGCCGCCGCGCGTGAATTCCTGCTTCAGCACCTTGGCACTCAGGCGATAGCCATGGCCGCCACTTTGCACGATGGCCCGGCTGGGCGTTGTCTCGCCGCCCATGAACAAGGCAATGCCGACAATGCCCTCATTGCCGACGATGGCGATCTCGGCGGAGGCGCCGTCCTCCATCACGTAGAGCAGGGAGACGATCGACGTGGTCGGGAAATACACATAGCCGAGCTGGTCACCCGACTCATACACCACATGGCCCAGGGGCAGCTCGGTCAGGATCAGGTGTGGTGCAAGGCGCAACCACTCCACTTCGGGTAATACGGCAAGGAGTTGATTGGCCCTCGGATCGTGGGTGGATGTCATCTTTTGCCCCCCAATGCTGACTTGGGCTACGTGCCAGGCAATCGGCGCCAGCCGCGCAAGTGAGAACCCCGGGAGGTCCCCGGAGCCACCTGTAAAAATATAGGTCAGCAATGTGGGAGATCAAAGGTGCGGCAGGCAGCGGGCACAGCACATTGACGGGCACGTACCTGGCGCGGGCGGCGGCCTCCCAGGCAACGTATTCGTTGCCTGGGAGGTTTGCCTGCTTGCCGTGCCTTGCCTGGCTAGCGGATCTGCAGAGGGATGAACAGGCTGATGCCGGGCGCCGGCTGGGGCACGTAAGCTACCGGCGGCGGCGCGTAGACATAGCGCTGGCTGTCATAGTAGTTGCCGTGATAGTCCCGATAGTCGCGATAGTCGCGATAGTCGCGATAGTCGTGACGGTCACGAGCGTGATCGTAGCGTTGGTTGCCCTGTCCGTTGCCGTTGTGTCCCTGACGGGACGAAGCATGCTGGTTGCCATGGTTCTGGTCGGGATGGTGGTCGCGGTCGTCGCCAAAGGCCGGTGCCGTCGACACGACGCCCAGTGCCAGGGCAAGGCCGAATGCCGCGGCGGCCTTCACGATCGCCGGGCGCACCCAGCATGATCGCGTTATTGAGGTGTTCATCATGCTCTCCTGTGCTTGAGCGAAAGCCCGAACCGCGCGAGGTTGCTTGCGCCTGCGGCGGCCGTCCGGGCCCGGGGCTTCAGTTCTTTGTCGACGCATGCTGTTGCCGGTTCCGGAAGATCAGGTCGGCATTCTTCTTCTGCACGTCTGACATGCTGTCGTACAGATCCCGGAACACGGGCGTGAGCTTCCTGATGCCATCGGCATGCGCATCGGCGATATCCCCGTAGGACTTGAGGTCGCCGACGGCGGTCATGCCCTTGGCATCCTCAGTGCGCTCCTGCCGCAGCGAATCCATCTTGCTCGCGTTGTCGCGCATGACCTGTGCGACCTTCTGCCAGAGTTGTTCCTGCGCGCGCGTAATCTGGAGCTTCGTGTGGAGGTCGCTGATGTGCGTATCGATGCGATCCTGCTTCGCGATCTTCAAGACATGCGGGGACCCCTGCGCGTCGGTGGCGGTGATGGCCCCGGCGGGAACGGCCAGCGCCAGCATGGAGAAAAGCGCGACGGATGGCAGCACGTATGCCGTCTTCGGCAGGAATGACTGGGCAGTGAGTTTCATGATCGGTCTCCATCGAATTCCATGATCCCGCCGGCAGCTCGCCATCGCTGGCGGCGCGATCGCATGCTTACTTGTGGACCAGATTGCGGCATGTGTCTGTCCGGCACCGGACAAGGATGCACACGGCGCGAGCCGTTGCAGGCGTCGCAGGCGTTGCAGTGTGGGAGCTCACCAGCTAAAGCGGTAGCTCCCGGAGGGGTGAAGCTCCCATTCCCCATTGCCCCTCAACTCCAGCACCTGCTGGTGATACTTCAGGAGCGTGGGGCGGTGGCTGACGCTGACCAGCGTTGTCGAGCCCGACGAAAGCTGGAAGTAAAGGCGTTCCTCGTTGCCGATGTCGAGGGCGCTGGTGGCCTCATCCAGCATGGCATAGCGCGGTTTGGCGAGCAGCACGCGGGCAAAGGTGAGGCGCTGCTGTTCTCCCACGGACAGCACCTTCCCCCAGTCCAGATCCACATCCAGGCCGCCAAATCTGTCCACGACGTCGGGCAGGTTGACCATCTCAAGCAGCAGCCGGAGTTCCTTATCGGATACCTTGCGGCCATTGCGATCCGGATAGAGCAACTGGCTGCGCAGGCTGCCCAGCACCATGTAGGGATGCTGCGGCAGAAACAGCATATGTTCCAGTTCCGGCCTGACGATGCGGCCGGTCCCGCAGTTCCAGAGTCCCGCTATCGCGCGCATCAACGAACTCTTTCCGCCTCCGCTAGCACCCACGATCAGCAATCCCTCTCCCGGGTTGATGGCTACCGTGAGATCCCTCACCAGGGTCCGTTCGTAGTTTGGCGTCTGCAAGGTGACATGCTCGAGCGCCAGGCGAGCGTCTCGCGCAGCTTCGATCTTGTTCCCACCGCCATGCGGCGCGGCCTGCGCGGCCAGCGTGACAGGCGTCTGCGCCAGGGCGCCAGAGAATGTGCTCAGCCGATCGAGTCCGGCGACAAACCGGCTCAGACTTTCAAAGTTGTCGACGATGACGGTGAGCGAGGCCAGGATCGCGGCAAATGCGCCGGCTGCCTGGATGGCCCGGCCAACCTCGAGTTCGCCCGAGAGGACGCGTGAAGCCACAATGGCACTCGGCAGCATGATGGTGAGAAACGCATAGCCATACTGGAACAGATTCAGGTTCAGCTGCCATCGGATCAGTTTGTTGAAATTGGCGAAGAGATGGTCGAAGCGGCCTCGCACATGCAGGGATTCGTGGGCCTCGCCGCGATGAAAGGTAATCGACTCGGCGTTCTCGCGCACCCGGATCAAGCTGAAGCGAAAATCGGCTTCTCGTTTCAGCTGATAGAAATTCAACCCGATCAGGATCCGACCGAACACGAAGATCGAGATCGAGGTGCCAACGATCGCATAGACAACAAGAAAAAGCACCAGCTGCCTGGAGATCGACCAGAGAACACCGCTGAACGCAATCAGCTGCAGAAGCGCCCCCAGACTGAGTAAGAGAAAATACAACGATTGATTTGCAAACGTGTTGATGTCTTCCGAGATCCGCTGGTCCGGATTGTCGATGGAGGCGCTGGCGTTCAGCTTGTAGAACGCATGATGACTGAAATACTTATCCAGGTAGTGACGGGTCAGCCAGCGGCGCCAGTGGATACCAAGCGTGTTCCTGACGTAGTAGTAAAAGGCGTAGACCGGCACGGCGGCGATCAGCACATAGACGCATATCAGAATGGAGTGCCAGAATCTGCCGGCATCCTTCGCGGCCAGCGCCGATGTGAACTCCCCCGATTGCTCATTGAACAGTACGTTAGTCCCAGTTTGACCGAGCAGTAGCAAGACCAATAGAAAAAGGAGAATCCTGGCCTTCCATTTCTCCTGAGAGAACCAGTAAGGCTTTGCAATTTCCCAGAATCGCATCCACAAGTTGCTGCGAGATTTTCTCATCATCCCTCTCTTGCTTCTCTTGCCGGATCCGCAGACCTGATTGCGTCATCGGAATGGCCAAGGTCCTTCTCTACGCGGCGTCAGACCCGGTGACGCGCTCGCCCATGGCATGCCCCGCCTCACGTGCCCTTTGATGTCTGCCGGGGTCATTGGCGCGCCAGTAACTGAAATATAGGCCAGCCCACCGACGCTGGCGGCTTTTTGCGGGGAATCGCGAACCTGTGGGCGGGGTATCGGCTGCGCCGAAATAAGTTCGCCAAACCGTACGCTTGCGGACAGCACTTCTGCCGGGAGGTAGCTATATGTATACGTAGGGGCGCACATGCCGCTACATACCAGAGCCGGCGCCGGGATTTTCTGGAGCATGTCCGGTGTGGGGCCCCACCAGTTTCAGATTCGGATCACGGGTGAGCGTTGTTTGCTGGAATCTACGAACATGAATAACAAAGCGCACTGTCCCGGATTGCGGATAGTTTGGGGGTAGTGGAATGTCAAAGGAAGTTCGCCGAACCGTGGTTGTCATCTATCGAAGCCATCCGCAGCACTGGTTCTTCGCGGAGGTGGATGGCGGCAGCACCTATCGCTTCGGCCCGTTCGAGAGCGAAAAGGTCGTCAACGATATTCTTCTCGTCATCTACCCTGCCGGCATACCACGTGAAACCCTTGCCGCCGTGATGGACTGCGACGATGACACCTTGTTGCGCACCGCGCAGGGCGTCGCCTGTCCGCCGCCGCCGCCCGGCCCATGGCCAACCGAGCCGGCGCAAATGCAGTCGGCCTGCTCCGCTGGCGCTTCCTGGCGAGTCTTGTTCAGCCGCCGCATTCAAGGCTGGATCCAAGGCTGGACGGCGGGAGGCGCAGTCTCTCGTTGAAAGGCTGAACGCCGCCTGCTACCGCGCATCGCCGCGTGCTGGAATTACCCGCGCGCAGCGATGCGCTTTCTGCGTTCAATCCATGGCCGGCTCATCGTTCCTCAGCGAGGGACGATGACGACAGTGCTGTCGGCTTTGGTGCCTCTAGCCCCGGTACTGCCGGTACTACCCCTGGCGCCCGTGCCGCCGGTTGCACCCGTATCGCCGGTCGCGCCGGTGGAGCCCATTGCCCCAGCGCCCCCGGTCGCCCCGGTGTCTCCGGTTGCGCCCGTTCGGCCGGTCGCGCCCATGTAGCCGGTATTGCCGGTATTGCCTTGTGCTCCGGTGCCACCCGTTGCGCCTTGCGGCCCGGCCGGGCCCGTACATGCCATCACAGCGAGCGCCATCAGTGCCGCGCCTATCAGGTTCGAGTATTTCACGATGATTCCTTTTTTTGCTGGCTTGAAGAGCCCATGAAGTCGTGGGCTGTCTGACGGGCTGCTTATCTGGTGAGAGCGGGAACACGCAGGGACAACGCCCCCATGCCTCTGCGGTCTCCACATTGCGAAGAACCCAGACACCCGCCTTCGCGCAGCCATCGTTGGTGACACTACGCGAACTTCGCGCTGGCGTCGGTACGCTAGCGGGCACGGTCTCGCCGGCGGATACATCGGGCTCCCGATGGCGGCACTGGCGTTCTACCTATCGGCGGCCGACGTCGTCAATGAGGTGTATCAGCGGCCCGTGCTCCCGGTCGGGGCAGCGCGGGACCTCCCGCCGCAACGCATCCCGGAAGCGGTGCCGCACGCAGTGTAGCGCCGCTTCCGAGGCAGGCAAGCGGCCTCAGAGCCGCGTCTCCCGCTGGTACCGGTCCTGCGCCCAGTACGGGGGCTGGCCATAGTACTCATGGATGCTGGTGGCCCATTGCTCGTCCGCCATGCTTGGCCAGTGATCCTTGTCGAAGCCGGGCGCGGCCTCCAGCATTTCCTTCTCGATGCCCAGCACAAAGCTCTTGCGCTGGATGTCGAGCGTGAGCGCGGACCAGGGCACGGCAAAGAGCTTTCCGCCCATGCCGAGGAATCCGCCAAAGGACAGCACCGCGTAGGCGATGCGCCCGCCCGGCACGTCCAGCATGATGTGGTCGACTTTGCCCAGCTTGTCGCCTCCGGGGCCGATCACCGGGTTGCCTTCCAGCGTATCGGCAGCCATCAGGAACGGCCCGGGTCCCGGGCTGTTTTCTTCGATCTTGCCGACGATGGTGGCGCGCGGGCCACCGCTGTTCTGGTCGAGTTCATAGGGGTTCATGGGTTGACTCCAGGCATGGGAATGCAATAGGCGAATGCAATAGGCGAATGCAACAAGCGGCAGCCCGCGCCGCAGCGCCGTGGCCGGTGGCTTGCGTTGCTGCGCGCGCGGGCTGTTTGTTACAGCCGTTGGACGGACAGATGATTCTCGACCGACTTCACGCCGTTGACGGCGTGGGTCACATCGACTGCAGTCTGTCTTTGCGTCGCGGTCGGGACGCTGCCGGTCAGGCGCACCACGCCTTCGCGGGTGCGGACATGCACGTGCGTTGAGCTCAGCTTCTTCTGTTCAAGCAAACTGGCCTTGACCTTGGTCGTGATCGCGGTGTCGCTCATGGCGGCGCCAATCGGCTCATGGGTCGGATTGATCGACGACATGGGCGACGGCCCGGCGTCGTTCGTGGCGCCAAGGCTCAGCGGAGCGTACAGGCTGGCCGCGAGGGTGATGCACGCGGTGCCGATGGCGTATTTCAGGGGATGGATGGTTTTCACGTCAGTTACCTCGATTCAGATCCAATCGGTTGACACGAGCCGGCGCGGCTCGTTGGGCGAGCCAGCCCCAGGCAAATGCAACCGCGCGGCATGGCCTCGCGAGGGATCGTATCTCCCTGCAAGCGGCATCCGATGGACCGAGACTGACATGGAACGGCCATGGCGTCGGTACGATGGCGGACACGGAGATGTCTTTCATGACACTTCGTATTGTGCAAGCACTTGCAGGACAGGCGCCTCTCAAGCGCCGCTCAAGCGCTGCTCAGGTGCGCATGGTCACCAGCATCGCGCAGACCGCCAAGGCCATCATCAGCGTGGCGAGCCAGCCCAGCACCTTCAGCCTTTTGCTGATGACGAACTCGCCCATGATGTCGGTGCGCGCGGCCATCAGCATCGTCACCGCCATGATCGGCACGGAGATCACGCCGTTGATGACGGCGCTCCAGTACAACGCCTTGATCGGGTCGATCGCGGTGAACCCCAGCGCGATGCCGATCAGGGTGGAGACGGCGATGATGCCGTAGAAGGCCTTTGCCGTCATCGGCGTGCGCTCCAGGCTGTTCTTCCATTTGAAGGCGCCCGCCATGGCATAGGCTGAGGATCCGCCCAGCACGGGAATCGCCAGCAAGCCGGTGCCGATGATGCCGGCACTGAACAGCATGAAGGCGAAATCGCCGGCAATGGGGCGTAGCGCGGTGGCTGCCTGTGCCGAGGTCTGGATATCGGTGACGCCATGCTGGTTGAGCGTCACGGCCGTCGTCAGGATGATGAAAAACGCCACCAGGTTCGAGAAGCCCATGCCGACATAGGTATCGATCTTGATGCGCCGCAAATTGGCTTGCGCCTGCCAGGGCGCATTGATCAGGGGCCGGGCCTGGGGGTTGGCGAGCTGATCCTCGACTTCCTGCGATGCCTGCCAGAAGAACAGGTAGGGGCTGATGGTGGTGCCGAACACCGCCACCACGGTCGTGACGTACTCGGGCTTCCAGGACAGATGCGGCAGCAGCGCCTTCGACAGCACTTGCGACCACGGGATATGCACGACAAACGCCGTGGCCACGTAAGCCAGCAAGGCCAGCGTGAGCCATTTCAGCAAGCGGACATAGCGCCGGTAGGGCACGAACACCTGCAGCAGCAATGAGATCACGCCGAACACCACGGCATAGAGCTGGGCCGGCCCACCCACGATCAGCCGCAGCGCCTCGCCCATGGCCGAGACGTCAGCCGCGATATTGATCGTATTGGCAACCAGCAAAAGGCTGACCACGGCATACAGGAGCCACGCCGGGTAATGCCTGCGGATATTGGTGGCCAGCCCATGGCCGCTCACCCGCCCGATCCTGGCGCTCACCACCTGGATGCCCACCATCAGCGGGTACGTGAGCAGCACCGTCCACAACATGTTGAAGCCGAACTGCGCGCCCGCTTGCGAATAGGTGGCGATGCCGCTGGGATCGTCGTCCGCCGCGCCGGTGATCAAGCCCGGGCCGAGCTTGCCGAGCCATGATTGTTCAGCGTCTTGCGGGGCGGAAGCCACATCTTTCACCGTTGCCTCCAGTAGCAGGCTTGCCGCTAACATAGCAGGTTCCGCAGGTGCGCACGCCGCGCTATGGATACGTGTGCGGATACGTGTGCGGACAGCGCGCGCAGGGCCAACCGCATCGAACCGCATGCCCATGCCTTTGCCTATACTGAGAGCCGCAGGTCAAGCGCATCATTCGCCAAGCGCCGTGCGCGTTTCGCACGCCAGTTGCCGGGGGCGTTCATGGAGTACAAGGACTACTACGCGATGCTCGGGGTGGAGCCCACGGCCACGCAGGATGACATCAAGCGTGCCTACCGCAAGCTGGCGCGCAAGTATCACCCGGACGTCAGCAAGGAGCCGGATGCGGAAGCCCGTTTCAAGGAGGTGGCCGAGGCGTATGTGGCGCTGAAAGACGAGGAGAAACGCGCCGCTTACGACGACGTGGGGGCGCGGTACAAGAGCGGCCGCGAGTTCACCCCGCCGCCGGGATGGGATAGCGGCTTCGAGTACAGCGGTGGCGAGGCGGATTTCGAGCAAGACCTGGATCGCAGCGATTTCTTCGAGGCACTCTTCGGCGCCAGGCATGCGCAGTCTCGCGGCGCGCGAGGCGCTGGCCGCATGGCAGGGGGCGATCACCATGCCAAGGTGCAGATCGATCTGCAGGACGTCTACCGGGGCGGGCGCCGCACCATCACGCTGCGCACGCCCCAGGCGGACGCCAGCGGGCACGTGCGATTGCAGGAGCGGCAACTGGACGTCAATATTCCCAAGGGCATTCGCAGCGGACAGCATCTTCGGCTTGCAGGCCAGGGCGGCCCCGGACTTGGAGACGCGCCCGCCGGCGACCTCTATCTCGAAATCGAGATCGCGCCGCACCCGCTGTTCCGCGTAGTCGATCGCGACGTCTACTTCGACTTGCCCGTGGCCCCATGGGAAGCCGCCTTGGGCGCCAGCGTCGGCATCCCCACGCCGGACGGCAGCGTGCAACTCAGCGTGCCGCCGGGCTCGTCGGCAGGCCGCAAGCTGCGGCTCAGGGGCAAGGGCCTTCCCAGCACGCCGCCCGGCGACCTGTACGCGGTACTGTCGATCGTCTTGCCGCCCGCGGACACGGAAAAGGCCAATGACGCGTACCGGGAAATGGCCAAGACCTTTAGCGGCTTTGCCCCGCGCCGCTCACTGGAGGCTTGATGCGATGAGCGATCAAGGCATATCGATGCTGCATGGCGTCCTTGTCGAAGAAGAGGTGCAGTTCACGCTGGTGGAACTGAGCGTGGCCTGTCATGCCGACATTGAACAGGTGGTGGCGCTGGTGGAGGAGGGCGTGCTGACCCCGCACGGCGAGGACGCGCCGCGCTGGCGTTTCGACGGCGCCACGTTCAAGCGCGCCCGCGCGGCGCTGCGGCTCGCGCGCGACCTGGAGCTTGGGGTGGCGGGCGTGGCCGTCGTGCTTGACCTGCTGGATGAGATCGAGACGTTAAGGGCGAAGCTGCGGCGGGCAAACCTGGCTTGAAGAAGAGCGCTTCGCACTCCCGGTCAATTGATTACTTTTTCTTCTGAAAGGATAGAAAAAATAAGCTGGACGCAATCGGTCCGGCAGAGAAGAATCCGCCCACGCGGCACGTGGCGTTCAGGTTCCCGCGACCATACCAACAGGCATCGACCGAGGAGACATGGATGTCATTCACTTCACGCGCGGCCACGCGCAGCAGGTTCGTACTGGCGGCGCTGGCAACCCTTTGCCTTCCCGCGCCGGGCTTCGCGCAAGCCGCCCCGTATCCCGCCAAGCCGATCAGCCTCGTCGTCGGCAGTGCCCCGGGCGGCTCGGTCGATCTCTTCGCGCGTGCCATCGGCAAGCATCTGCAGGACGCATTGGGGCAACCCGTGCTGGTCGAGAACAAGCCAGCGGGTGGCGGGGTCATTGCGGGCACCTATGTCGCCAGGGCGCCGGCGGACGGCTACGCCTTGCTGATGGTGACGTCGACCTTCACGACCGGGGCGGCCATCCGGACAAACCTGCCTTATGACGCGGTGAAGAGCTTCAAGCCCGTGGGCATGCTCGCCAAAGGGCCCCTGCTGGTCACGGTGTCCGCCAATTCGCCGTTCAAGACGGTGGCTGATCTGGTGGCCAACGCAAAGGCCAATCCGGGCAAGCTCAATTACGGGACGTCGGGTGCGGGCAGCATCAACCAGTTCGCCAGCGAGCTGTTCGCGGACGCGGCCGATATCAAGCTGACCCATGTCCCCTACAAAGGCATCTCGCCGGCGGTGACCGACATGGTGGGCGGCCAGATCCAGATGATGGTGGCCAGCGCGCCGTCCATCCTCTCGCAGGTCAAGAGCGGGCGGGTCCGGGCGCTGGCCGTCACCACGGCCGAGCGCTCGCCCGTGGCGCCGGATCTGGTGCCGCTGGAGCAGGCCGGCTACAAGGGCAGTGCGGTGGAATTGTGGTGGGGCATACTGGCGCCCGCCGGCACGCCGCAAGCCCTGGTGGACAAGCTCAACGGTGAGATTGGCAAGATCGTCCAGTCGCAGGAAATGAAGGCGTTCTTCCTCAAGGAAGGCGCGGAGCCGGCAGTGATGAAGCCGGCTGAGTTTGCCACCTTCATCGCGTCCGAGGTCGAGCGCTGGCGGAAGGTCGCCAAGGCGGCGGACATCCGGCCCGAGTAGGCGCCGGCGCGCATCGCGCCGTTATGCCCGCCATTACGTGTGCCATTACGCCCGTCGTTACGCCATGTCCCTGACGCTGCTCGTCGGGCTGCGCGGGGGCGGCATTACCGGGAACAAGCTGCACGTGCTGACCCTGTTCCTACCGGACGAGCGCGGCATGCTGGACCCTGGTCCGGCCGCTAACCAACTGCCTTAACCCGCGCCCAGCATGCGCGCCTGGCGCGCCTCATGTGCCTGCAGGGCAAGCGCCGCCGCAAGGCCCGCGCCGCAAAGCGCGGCCGTGAGCAAGAAGGCGCGGCCGCCCACGCTGGCAAACAGATAGCTGCCCAGGAACACGCAGGCCGCGGTCAGCAAGCCGGCACAGGCCGAGTAGAGGCCCGTGCCGCTGGAGATGACCTGCGCCGGCACCCGGGTGCGGATGTACTGCGCCGCGCCCAGTTGTGTGAAGCCTAGCGTGGCGCCCTGCAGCAGTTGCGCCAGCATGGCCACCCCGGTGCTCTCGGCCAGGCCGATCATCGACCAGCGCAGGATGCCCGCCGCGCAGGCCAGCGCGATCAGCGCCGGTGCCGACACCCGCGCCAGCAGCCGCGAGCCGAAGGTGAACGCCGTGATCTCCGCGATCACGCCCAGCGCCCACAGGTAGCCGATGGTTGATGCCGGGAACCCCACGCTCTTCCAGTACAGCGCGCTGTAGCTGTAGAAGAAGCCATGGCACGCCTGCGACATCGCGGCGCTGGCCAAAAACAGCGAGAAGCCGGGCAGTTGCAGCACCTGCAGCAACGGCGCCTTCACCGCATGGCGCGCCGCCGCCGTGTCGTTGGGCAGCGCCAGCGCCAGCAGGCCCTGCGCCAGGTACGCCACCACGAACACGATCGCGATCACCTCGGTTCCCGCGCGATCCACCAGCCAGCCAAGCACGATCGACATGGCCACCACCGACATCGACCCGGCGCTGCGCAAGCGGCCAAAGTCAAAGCCATAGCGCGGCATGCCGGCCAGCGCCATGGATTCGCTCAGCGGTATCAGGCCCGCCGAGCAGGCCTTGATGGCCAGGAAGACCAGCAGCACGCCGATGAAGCCCTGGGCGCTGAACAACAGCCCGGCGCTCAGCGCGGAGCCGGCCACCAGCGCGAGCAGGATCACCTTGCGGCTGCGGTACTGGTCCGCCATGGCGCCCACGGCCGGATTGACCAGCACCGCCAGCGCGGCGCCCAGCGCCAGCACCATCCCGGTCTGCTGCTCGCTCAGGCCCTGGGCGCGGATCCAGAGGGGGAAGAAGCTGATGGTGATCGCAACCGGGGCGTACAGCGCGACGTAGTAGAGATAGAACGACGCGATGGCGTTCCGGGAGGCTCGGGCGTGGGCGGTCACGGGTAAAGGCGGATGGCTTGGAAAGATAGCTCTGCGATAGGCAGGGGGAATGCGCAGCATGCATCATCGCGCCAGAGCGGGCGTAGGGCAAGCCATTGCGCCGCCCGCCTCCCGTTCGCCGATGGTCCTGTCGCAAGCATCCCCGCTGACCTAGAATCGCAATAGCGGCAGGGGCGAGCGGTTCTTTGAATTGGCGGGAGACTGAAAATGGCGCTTGACGGCGGGACTCCGGGCGAATCGATCCAGGTGGGCCAATTGCACATCCGGTACCTGATCGATGGCGCCGCGACGGGTGGGATGGGGGTATTCGAATTGACGGTGCCGCCCGGCTCGCAGGTGCCGCCAGCGCACAGCCACACGCACAATGAAGAGTGCGTCTATGTGCTGGCGGGCAGGCTTCGGTACGCTGTCGACGGGGTGGCCCGGGACCTGGCGCCGGGAGAGTGGATGCATACCCCGCGCGGATCGGTGCATCAGTTCAGCAACCCGTACGGCGACGCGGCTCGCGCACTGGTTGTTCTCACGCCGGACATCGGGGCCCAGTACTTCCGCGACGTCGCTGATGTCGTCAATGCCGGCGCGCCACCCGACCGCGCGGCGCTGCTTGCGGTCATGTCCCGCTATGGGCTCGTACCGGCCGCACCACCGGCAGCACCACCGGCCGCAGCATCGGCAGCACCGGGTTAAGCGCAATCCATTGCCTAGGGCTGCGTCCAGCCCATTTCCACAAACACCCGGCACAGCGCTTCCATGCCCGCCGCGTCTTCGTCATCGAAGCGGGCAATCACGGGGCTGTCCACGTCCCACACGCCAATAAGCGTGCCGTCAGCGGCGATCAGCGGCACGACGATTTCCGACTCGGAGGCCGCGTCGCAGGCGATATGGCCGGGAAACGCATGCACGTCCCGCACGACCTGCGTGCTGCGGGTTTGCGCCGCAGTGCCGCAGACGCCCTTGCCCAGGCCGATCCGCACGCAGGCGGGCTTGCCCTGGAATGGCCCCACCACCAGTTCGGTGCCATCGTAGAAGTAGAAGCCCGCCCAGTTGAGATCCTTCAGCGCGTGGTAAACCAGCGCCGAGAAGTTGGCGGCGTTGGCGATGCGGTCGGTCTCGTCCGCCAGCAGGGAGCGCGCCTGGGCGGCCAGCTCTTCATATTGCGCGGCCTTGGAGAGCGGGGCGGTGTCGCTGGATAGCTGAAACATGGTGCGGGTCCGGTGGGCTTGTCATTGCGGGTTCGAAGCCGAGATCCTAATCCCAAACCGAAACCTGCGCGCGCGCGGCGATCACGAGCCCGCCACCTTCAGCAGCACCGGGTCGTTGCGATACAGGTCGGGGAACATCTGCTTCAGGTAGCCGATCTTGGGCATGTCGTTGATGACGATGTATGGGTGCGAAGGATGGAGGGTCAGGAAATTCTGGTGATAGCCCTCCGCCGGGTAGAAGGCCTTGTAGTCCTCGATGCGGGTAACGATGGGCGCCTTGAACGCATTGGCCTTGCCCAGTTGCGCGATATAGGCCTGCGCCACGCTGCGTTGCTCGGCGTTGAGCGGGAATACCGCCGAGCGGTACTGCGTGCCGTGGTCCGGGCCCTGGAAGTTGAGCTGGGTTGGGTTGTGCGCGACCGAGAAGAAGATCTGCAGCAGGCGGCCGTAGCTGATCTGCGCCGGGTCGAACGTGACCTGCACCGATTCCGCGTGTCCGGTGCCGCCGCCGCTGACGGTCTCGTACCGGGCAGTGCTGGCCGCGCCGCCGGCATAGCCGGACGTGACCTGCTTCACGCCGCGCACGTGCTGGAACACGCCTTGCACGCCCCAGAAGCAGCCGCCGGCGAACACGGCCGTTTCCGTTGGCGCCGCGCTGGCTTTTTCATCGAGCGCGGGCGGCGGGATCTTGACGGCGTCTTCTGCCGAGTTGGCCACGCGCTGCCAGGCCAGCAGGCCCGCCGCCAGCATGACGAGGCCTGCGACTTTTGCGGCGGACGAGCGCGTCCACCAGGAGGAACCGGTTGAAGTTTGCGTGGTCATGATTGCCTGTCCTTGAACGTTGCTGTGTCGTGATCAATGCGTGGAATATGGCGGCTTGCGTGCGCATCAGCCGAAGGTAAAGGCATAGGCCTCCACGCCGGGGTCCAGGAATTCGATCGCAAACGTGCGGTCGGTCACCTTGCCCGTCTGCCGCACCAGCTGGTACAGCCGCTGCCCGGTCACCGTGCCGCTGCCATCCGCCGCCACATCGGTACCGCGCGCGCCGCCTGGCGCGGCGCCGTCCACGCTTACCCGGAACCGCACCGGCTTGCCATCCTTGCCCGGCCCCAGCACCAGATGCAGGTCGCGTGCGTGAAAGCGGTAGAGGATCCGCCCGGAGGGGCCGGCCAGCGTGGCGTGCTCCGCACCCACCTGCCAGGTGCCGGCCAGGCCCCAGTCGTTGAGCGCGGGGCTGACGGGCGCGGTATAAGTGTGCGCCTTGTCTTGCACCTCGCCGCCGGGAGAGGCGAAGTTCTCCGCCCGCTCATAGCCAAGATAGGTCTCGCCGGACTGGATCTCCGCCTTGTCGGCAGCCATCTGCACGCCTTGTACGCTTTGTGCATCGGCATGGCCGATGCCGAGCGCCACCTTCGCCGCATCGGCATGGCCCGCTTCCGCCAGCAGTTGCTGGATCACCTGCTCGGATTTCGCGTACTCGCCCTCGCCGAAGTGGTGAAAGCGGATTTGCCCCTGCGCGTCGATGAAATAGTGCGCCGGCCAGTACTGGTTGTTGAAGGCGCGCCAGATCGCATAGTTGTTGTCGACCGCCACGGGATAGTCGATGCCGAGGTCGCGCGTGGCTTTCTTCACGTTGTCGAGGTTGCGCTCGAAGGCAAACTCCGGCGCATGCACGCCGATCACCACCAGCCCCTGGTCGCGGTACTTCTGCGCCCAGGCCTTCACATAGGGCAGGGTGCGCAGGCAGTTGATGCACGAGTAGGTCCAGAAATCGACCAGCACCACCTTGCCGCGCAGCGCCTCGGCCGTGAGCGGCGGCGAGTTCAGCCACTCCACGGCGCCGCCCAGCCCGGGCAACTGGCCTTCCACGGGCAACGCCGCGGCGGCGCTTTCGCCGGTCTTGAGGCTGGTTGCGCGCATCATCGCGCCGTTGCCGGTCTCAGCCTGTTTAGCGGAGAGCTTGTCGACCAGCTGTTGCTCGATGCCGCCCGTGGCCACGGTCGATACGCGGGCCAGCACACCGGTGTCCAGCCCCAGCCCGATGGCAACCACGCCGAGCAACATGGCCGCGCCGATGCCGCGCCGGACCCATTCCCCCGCGCCCAGCGAGCGCTTCATCGCGGTAAAGACCCGGCCGCCGATCAGCAAGGCCACCGCCAGCGACGTGGCCGCGCCGGCCGCGTAGGCGACCAGCAGCAGGGTGGTGCCGACGCTGGCGCCACGCAGCGCCGCACCGGTCAGCACAAGGCCGAGGATCGGGCCAGCGCAAGGCGCCCACAGCAGGCCGGTGGCAATGCCGAGCAGGAACGACGAGCCGGGCCGGACCTGCCCGCCATCGGCCTGCGCAAACGCGGAGAGCCGGCTGCCCGCGCTGACCAGCGGATGCATCAGCCGCTCGGCCAGGCGCGGCAGCAGCAGCGTCAGGCCGAACACGGCCAGCAAGGCAATGGCCAGCCAGCGTCCGTACTGGTTGGCCTGGGTCACCCAGCCGCCGCCAACCGCCGCCAGCGTTGCCACTGCCGCGAAGGTCAGCGCCATGCCGGCCAGCAGCGGCAGGCCGCTGCGCACAAAGGGCTGGTCGGCCCGCGAGAACACGAAGGGCAGCACGGGCAGGATGCACGGGCTGAGGATGGTGAGCGCGCCACCAAGGTAGGCGAGGATAAGAAGGAACATGGAATGCTTCAGTCTGGTTGCTGTCGGCGTGTTGCCGGCGTGTTGTTGGCGTATTGCCGGCGTTGGAGGCCCGCGCGGGCTCAGGCGGCTTGCGGCTTGAACGTCATTGCCACGCCGTTCATGCAGTAGCGCAGCCCGGTCGGCTTGGGGCCGTCGTCGAACACATGGCCCAGGTGGCCGCCGCAGCGCCGGCAATGCACCTCCGTGCGCGATATGCCGAAGGACCGGTCTTCGTTCGTGCGCACGGCGTTCTCCAGCGGCGCCCAGAAGCTGGGCCAGCCGGTGTGGCTGTCGAACTTGGTGCGCGACGAGAAAAGGTCAAGCTGGCATCCGGCGCAGGCGAAGATGCCGGCGCGATGCTCATCGTTCAGCGGGCTGCTGTAGGGCCGCTCCGTGCCTTCCTGGCGCAGCACGCTGTACTGGCTTGCGCTGAGCATCTGGCGCCACTGGGCGTCGGAGCGCACTACCTCGAAGGCTTCGGCGGGCTTGCCCGCGTTCGCTGCGTTTGCCGTGCCGGCGGCCAGCGCGCGCCAGCCGCTAACGGCCGCAAGCGCCGCCACGGCGGCACCGCCCGATACCAAAAAGCGCCTTCTGCTTCCCATGATGTGCTCCTTGCCTCAATGTATCGATCGCGGCGACCGACTTGCCGTCGATCGCTGCCATGGATCGTTGGCCGCATCGTATGGCTGGCACCATCCCGGAGTCCTCACCAAAGGTTAAATTAAATGTGATAACTCGCCGCCTCAAAATTTTGCACAATAGCCAGGCCGGCGCATTTCCTGCGCCTCCCCTGTCACGCGCGAGCCGGCTCGCGCCCCTAGGCTGAACATGGATCACCCCAAGCGCATCCTGATCGTCGAAGACGACGTCGACATCGCCAACGTACTGAGCCTGCACCTGCGCGACGAGCGCTATGAAGTCGTGCACAGCGCCGACGGCAACGAGGGCCTGCGGCTGCTGGCGCAGGGCAACTGGGACGCGCTCATCCTCGACCTGATGCTGCCCGGCGTGGACGGGCTGGAGATCTGCCGGCGCGCCCGCGCCATGACGCGCTATACGCCGATCATCATCACCAGCGCGCGCTCCAGCGAAGTCCACCGCATCCTTGGCCTGGAACTTGGCGCCGACGACTACCTGGCCAAGCCATTCTCGGTGCTCGAACTGGTGGCCCGCGTGAAGGCGCTGCTGCGGCGCGTGGATGCCATGGCCAAGGACCTGCGGATCGACGCGGGCAGCCTGGAGCTGGGCGGCCTGTCGATCGATCCGCTCACGCGCGAGGCCAGCGTGGACGGCCGGCGCATCGAGCTCACCCCGCGTGAGTTCGACCTGCTGTATTTCTTCGCCAGGCATCCCGGCAAGGTGTTCTCCCGCATGGACCTGCTCAACGCCGTCTGGGGCTATCAGCACGAGGGCTACGAACATACCGTCAACACCCATATCAACCGGCTGCGCACCAAGATCGAGGCCGATCCGGCACAGCCCAGCCGCATCCTGACCGTGTGGGGACATGGCTACAAGCTCGCGGCGGGAACCCAAGGAGGCGCGCCGTGAGCCTTGATCTCGGACTGAACCTGAGCCGCCGCCTGACCCTGACGCAGCGGCTGTCCCTGGTGTTCTCCGTGCTGCTGCTGGCCTGCTGCGGCGCCTCCGCGTGGCTGCAGGTCCGCTCCAACGACATGCGCGAGAAGGAGGTCATCCAGGACCTGTCGCGCGGGCTGGCCGGCCATATCGCGCGCAATGCGTCGCTGATGGACGCCAACGGGCTCAAGCCGGATGCGCTGCGGCGCCTGTTCGGCCAGCTGATGGTGGTGAACCCGAGCGTGGAGGTGTACCTGCTGGACAGCCAGGGCCGGATCCAGGGGCACGACGCGCCGGCCGGGCACCTGCAGCGCCAGCAGGTCGACCTGAAGCCGGTGCAGCGCCTGCTGGCCGGCGAGCCGCTGCCTATCCTTGGGGACGATCCGCGCAGCGCGGGCGGGCGCAAGGTGTTTAGCGCCGCGCCACTGCGCGTGGGCGGTGCCGAGCCCGCCGGCTACATCTACGTGGTGCTGCTGGGCGAGGCGCATGACGAACTGGCGGCGCGCGCCTCCGCCAACTCGGTGTTGCGCACCACGCTGTGGTCGATGGGGCTGGTGGCGCTGCTGGGGTTGCTGGCGGGCCTGATGGCGTTCGGCCTCATCACGCGGCCGCTGCGCCGCCTGACCGAGGCGATGCGGCGGTTTGATGCCGACGGTGCGCCCGAGACGCAGCCGCGCGTGCCGCGCACGCCGTCCGGCAATGCGCGCGATGAAATCGTCGCGCTGGAAGCGGCCTTCGCGCAAATGGCGGACCGCATCGCCGAGCAATGGCGCGCGCTGACCAAGCAGGACCAGGAGCGGCGCGAGCTGGTTGCCAATATTTCCCATGACCTGCGCACGCCGCTGACCTCGCTGCACGGCTACCTGGAAACGCTGTCGCTCAAGGCCGATACGCTCAGCGAGGCCGAGCGCCAGCGCTACCTGGCCATCGCGCTGGCGCAAAGCGTCAAGGTGGGGCGGCTGGCGCAATCGCTCTTTGAGCTGGCGCGGCTGGAGCACGGCATCGTGCAGCCGGCGCTGGAGGATTTTTCGCTGGTGGACCTGGTGCAGGACGTGTTCCAGAAGTTCGAGCTGCCGGCCGAGGCGCGCCACGTGCGGCTGCGTGCCGGCATCCCGCAGCGCCTGCCCGCCGTCACGGCCGATCTCGGCATGATCGAGCGCGTGCTGACCAACCTGCTGGATAACGCGATCCGCCATACGCCGGCCGAAGGCGCCATCGATGTCGATCTCGCCCTGCGCGACGGCAAGGTGGCGGTCACCGTCAGCGATACCGGCCCCGGCATTCCCGCGGAACTGCGCGAGAGCCTGTTCCAGCGGCCCTTCAGCGCCGGCGGCGCGCACCGCGGCGGCGGGTTGGGGTTGCTGATCGTGCAGCGCATGCTGCAGCTGCATCACAGCCAGATCCGGCTGGTAGAGCGCGCCGGCAGCGGTACCACGTTCCGCTTCGAGCTGCCGGTGTCGGGCGGCGCTGCCGGCAATGCCCGCTAGCGGCGGGCAGGTTCAGTCCGCTGCCTGGCCGGCGAAGCGTTCGATCAGCCACGAGGCGGCGGGGCCGGGTGGCGTGTCGGTGCGGTAGATCGCATCGAAGGGGTAGAAGTTGCTGTGATTTTCAGGCAGGTCGAGCAGCACCAGGCGGCCCGAGTCGAGATCTTCCTGCACCATGGGCACCGGCATATTGCCCCAGCCGATGCCTTCGCGCAGCAGCATGTGCTTGGCGCCAAGATCACCCAGACGCCAGGTATGCGTGCTGATCACCGCGAAATCCTTGCCGCGCGTCAGCGCCGAGCGGTCCGACAGCACCAGTTGCACATGATGCCGTCCGGCGCCCGGCAGGTTCGGGCTGCCGCTGGCCAACGGATGGCCTGGCGCCGCAACCGGCCGCAGCATCACATCGCCGATCCAGATGCGCTCGATCCCCGCCACGCCCGCGCCAAGCGGCCCGCTGACGCCGATGGCGGCGGAGCCGTCCAACACCATCTGCGTCACGGCGCCAAGTGCTTCCATGTGCAGGTGCAGCGCTACCGTGGGAAATGCCTCGCGAAAGGCCTTCAGCGCGTCCACCACCCGGGCTGCCGGCAGCATCACGTCCAGCGCCAGGTGGACCTCCGCCTCCAGGCCTTGCAGCAGGCCCTTGACCTTGGCGCGGAGCCCGTCGATGCCCATGGTGACCGTGCGTGCCTCGGCCAGCACGGTGCGGCCCGCCTCGGTCAGTTGTGGCTTTTTGGTGGTCTTGCGGTCGAACAGCGCCACGCCGAGCTGATTCTCCAGGTTGGCGATCGTATAGCTGATGACCGAGGTCGCCCGGCTGAGCTTGCGGGCCGCGCCGGCAAAGCTGCCGACGTCCACCACGGTCAGGAACACCTTCAGTTGATCCAGCGTGGGCGTACCGGGATTTGGCATCTTATCGATTTTGTCGAACGTTTCGATCCATATTATCCCAGTTTCGCGGACGTAAAAACCCGCCTACATTTAGGCCCATCGGATGCAGTACCCGATTCAGACCCTGAACCCGAACCCGAACCTGAACCCGAACCCTGATCCCCTGACTCAACCGGCCTGCCATGACCGTGCGGCCGCATCGAATGGAGAACCACCATGTCCCAAGCCGCCCAACTCAATAACCAGACCAACGCCCAGGCCAACGCCCGTGCCGACACACCCGCCGCAGCCGGCGTGGCAGTGCTGGGCCGTGTCCTGATCAGCGCCATCTTCCTGCTCTCCGGCGCGTCCAAGCTGGCCGCGCCGGCCGCCATGATCGGCTACATCCAGTCGGTCGGCCTGCCGCTGCCGCAGGTGGCGCTGGCCATTGCCATCGTCGTGGAGGTGGCGGGCGGCATCGCCCTGGTGCTGGGATACCGCACCCGCCTGGTGGCTGCCATCCTGGCCGTCTTTAGCGTGGCGACCGCGCTGGCCTTCCATGCCAACCTGGCGGACCAGAACCAGTTCATCCACTTCTTCAAGAACATCGCGATGGCCGGCGGCCTGCTGCAGATCGTGGTCTACGGTGCAGGCCGCTTCAGCCTGGATGCACGCCGCGGCAACGCTTAACGCGCGGCGCGGGTTTCAAGCGCAGCCATGCGCATGGGAAACGCCAGCACGAAGAGCAGCGCGGCCAGCACCAGGGCCGCGCTGAGGATGTACAGGCTATAGATGAAGCCGCCGGTGGCCGCCTTGATGGCGCCCACCATGACCGGCGCCACCAGGCCCGCGCTGCTGCCGATCGTGCTGATCATGGCGATGCCGGCAGCCGCGCCCCGGTCCGCCAGGATGCTGCCCGGCACGGACCAGAGAATCGTGAAGGCGCTGGAGATGCCCGCCGACGACAGCGCCAGGCACAGCACCGCCGCTAGCGGGTCGTGCATGAACAGCGTGGTGAGCGACAAGCCCAGCGCGCCAACCAGCGCCGCCACGGCAAAATGCCAGCGCCGCTCCCCCGTGCGGTCCGAATGGCGGCCCACGACGATGGACGCCGCAATCCCGGTGACCGCCGGCACCACCGCGTAAAACCCCACCTGCAGCACGCTCAGCCCCATCATCTTCAACAGCGTGGGCTGCCAGAACGACAAGGCATAGATGCCCAGGATGGCGAGAAACGAGATCAGGCCGAGCATCCACACGCGCCGGTCGCGCATCGCGGCGCCAAAGCCGTGGGCCGCGCGCACGCCGTTGGCGGCCTGGTCCTCCTCCAGCAGCCGGGCGACGCGTTGCCGCTCAGGGGCGCTGAGCCACCGTGCCTGCGCAGGGCCGTCCGACAGGATGAAGAAGGCCAGGACGCCCAGCATCACGCTCGGTATCCCCTCCAGCAGGAACAGCCACTGCCACCCCTGCAAGGACCACGCGCCATTGAGGAACGTCATCACCAGCCCCGCCAGCGGCCCGGCCACGATTGGCGCGGCGCCATAGGCCATGAAGAACAGCGCCGTCACCTGTGCCCGGCGCCGCGACGGGTACCAGAGCGTGAAGTAGAACAGCACCCCCGGCGCGAACCCGGCCTCCAGCACGCCGATCAGGAACCGCAACGCATAGAACTGCGTGGGCGTGCTCACGAAGATCATGGCCGCGGACGCCAGTCCCCACAGCCCCATGATGCGCAGCAGCGTAGCCCGCACGCCGATCTTCGCCAGCATCAGGTTGCTGGGCACCTCGAACAGCGCATAGCCGAGAAAGAAGATGCTCGCGCCCAGGCCAAAGACAGCATCGCCAAAGCCGAGGTCCTCGCGCATCTGCAGCTGCGCATAGCCAACGTTGGTCCGGTCCAGGTAGTTGAAGACATAGCACACGCATAGCAACGGCAGCAGCCGCCATGTGATCTTGCGGAACAGCTCGGCGTCGCTGGCCGGATCGGCGGCGGCCGCGCCGGCCGGCTTGGTGAGGGTAGCGGTGTTCATCGCGAAGCCCTCCGGTCTGCCCGCGTGCTGGTCGGGTGGCCGAACTCGGTCTCGCCCCACAGGTGGCTGGACGGCGCGCCTGGGAACAGCCAGTACGGCGTGCACTCGGACGACGGCACGACGTTGCTGAAGGGATGCGCCTCGGAGGCGCCCGCGATGGTTTTCTCCAGCACCATGGACAGGTACTGGTCGTTGCTGCTCTCCTGCGTATTGCCGTTCAGGATCACCTCGGCCCCGGTGGCGCGTGCAAAGCGCCGGATGCCGTTGTGGCGCGAATGCTCTGGCGACCAGCTGTCCGCGCTGACACCGTTCTCGCTGCTCACGCGGATGCCGTCGGGCGTGCGATAGACCAGCGAGTGATTGCCTTCGGTGTGCCCTGGCGTGTGCACCAGCGCCAGGCCGTGGCCCAGGTGCACGCTGCCGTCGAAAGCGACAATGCGCTCCCGCGGCACGTCCGCCAGGCTATTGGGGCAGTACCAGTCGGCCTGCACCGGCAGCAGGCCGTGCACGCTGGCCAGCTCCTGCCGATGCACCAGAAGCCTCGCGTTGGGCAGCAATCCGCGGCTCGCGCCGCTGCCCAGCCAGCGGCGCACGTCCTGCGTGTGCAGGTGATCGTAGGTGATGTAGTCGATTTGCTCCGGCGCCACGCCGCAGCGTGCCAGCGCTTGCAGCACCGTGCCGTAGACGGGGGCGATGGTGCTATGCAGGAACCGCGGCGTCTGCGTGCTCATGCGCTTGAAGTAGGGCGTCTCGGCGCCGGCCTCGAAGTCCGCGGGGGTAAACAGCAGTGTGCGCAGGCACCCCGCGAAGTCCTCGTACTGGATCAGCGCCATGCGCGACAGCAGGTGGATCAGGTGCGGCTTGAGCATCTGCTGCGAGTACACGCCGTTAAAGGCGTACCAGGCCGGATAGGGAACCCGCAGCAGGTTGAAGCTGCGCGCGAACCGAACCGGCGGCGCTTCCAGGAACTGCTCGCGAAACTGCGCTGCGCCGCGGCGCAGCGCGCGCAGGCGGTCCTGTGGCGCGCTGGCGCCGCGGGCACCGTCAAAGTCGGAGATCGGCAGCAGGCCTGTTGGATCGGGTTCGCGTTTCATGGGTTGTCTCCTGTGGTTCTTGTTTTTCTTTCTATGCGGCTTCGGCCTGGCGCGCTTCTGGCTGGCCCAGCAGGCCGCCGATCAGCTGGGGCAGCATGTCCGGCGGCGTGCCGGCAAGCAGCTGGCGCAGCATCGTCAGCGTGTCGAAATACACGCGCTCGCAAACCAGGCGCTCGCCCTCGAAGATGAACAGCGCGATCATGCGGCAGCGAAACGCATTGCCCGTCGGCGGCAAGCCCTGCAACGGGCCACGGTGCGTGCCCAGCAGCCAGAACTCCACGATCACGGCATCGTCCGTATGGCGCAGCTGGATGATCTCGTGGCGCTGGTCGGGGAAGGCCAGGCGGCTGTCGAGGTAGTACTGGCGCACGGTGTCGACGCCGTCATGCACTTCGCCACTGGGAATCAGCTCGTAGTGCGGGTGCGGGAAGGTGGCGAGCACGGCATCGAAATCCTGGCGGGTCTCGTCGGCGAAGTGGTCAAGCACCAGGCGCTCGCGGCGCGCCTTGAGATCGGGGGAGTGGGGTGTGGTCATGCTGGAAGCTCCGTGGCGGGCAATCTGCGGAACACTGCGGCCGATGCCGCAGTCCGTTGCCTGGAGCGATTATCTGTAGCGTGCCGGCGCAAGACTGTCGCCGCTTGGCAGTTGCCGATCCGGATAAACCCCGGGTTTGGCGCGCGCGTGCCAGGCGCCCATGTCTTCGGCTCGATTGGCGGCGGAGCCGGTGAGACGTTACGTAACGCGTAACGGAACAAGCACGCGCAGGGCGCGCTTCAAACGCACGATCCCGGTTTCATCCATTTCCCGAAAAGCCAATCCACAAGCGGGTTCCAGGGCGATGAGCACGGTCGCGCGGGGCACGGGGAAACACGCTTTTTACCTCGGGCATAACTATTGCGTCCAGGCCACTATTTGACGATTCAACGCCATAACCAGAGAGGTCTGACCGTGCGCAATCAGCAATATTTCCTTGGTATTACATTGGGCGCGTTGGTGCTGCTTGGCGGCTGTGCCAACGGATCCGACGGCGCCATGGGCAAGACCGGCGCCGCAGGCCCGACGGGCAATACGGGAGCGGCGGGCAACGCTGGTGTCACGGGTGCGGCCGGCAGCGCAGGTGCCAAGGGCGATGCCGGGGCTGCCGGCGCCGCGGGGACGAACGGATCGGACGGCGCAGCGGGAGCGACAGGCGCCACCGGCGCCACTGGCACCACCGGAGCAGGCGGCGCTACCGGAGCCACAGGGGCAACGGGCACGACGGGGGCCAACGGCCCCTCGGGCGCCACTGGCGCTACCGGGCCTGCGGGTTCCACGGGCGCCACCGGCGGCACGGGGCTCACCGGCGCGACCGGTGCCTCGGCACTCAATCAGCTCGGCACCGCAATCAGCAGCGTGGGCAGTGCCGTCGGCGCGGTGGGCACCGGCCCGCTGGCTGCCGTCACCACGCCTGTGGGATCCATCGTCAGCCAGGCTGGCCAGATCGTGGGTGGCGCGGGACCGCAGGCCATCACCAATCCGGTGACCCAGATCACGGGCACGCTCGGCCAGGCGATCGTGCCGCTGACCTCCACGCTGACCGGCGCCACGCAGACCCTGGGCGCAGCGACCGGCCTGGGTTCCGTCGTCGACAATTTGCTGCGCACTGTTGGCGGTACGGTGGGCACTGTTGGCACTACGGTCACCCAGACCAATGCGCCGGTGGTATCCGGCCTGGGTGGCATCGTGACGTCCACCGGCAATACGGTTTCCGCGCTGGGCGGGCTGGTCAACGCCCCCACGGGCGGCACTGGCAATAGCACTAACCCGCTGGCTCCGGTCACGAACCTGCTTGGCGGGCTGACAGGCGGGCTGACGGGTGGCCTGGCACCGGGCAATACGCCAGCGTCGGGCCTGCTCGCGCCAGTGACCAGCCTGCTCAACAACACCCTCGGCACGGTGACGCACGCCACGGGCAGCGGCGGCGGCGCGCTGCCCGGTGCCTTGCCTGGCTCGCTGACCAATGCGCTGGCGCCGGTCACCAATGTGTTGGCAGGCGCAACCGGCGCAACTGGCGCAACTGGCACGGCGGGCGCCGGCAATGCGGGCACGGGTGGCCTGCTCGGCGGATTGCTTGGCGGGTTGGGCGGTACCAAGCCCTGATACGTTAGCGCCATGGGAAACGCCGGCGCCATGGCTCCGGCGTTTCTTCAACCTGAGCGCGCCGGTCGTTCAGGCGCCGCCTGCGCGCATGTGGCTAGCCGCCGGCAGCTACGGCGCCGGCTTCTTGCCACGCCGCTGCGCTGACGCGCGTGGTCAGCTCGACAAAGCTCGCCACGCTGGCGGTTCGCAAGGGATAGTAGGCCACCTGATGGCGCTCGCAGACGCGCTTGAGCATGCTCATGGAGTCATGGTCGATGCAGTCGACGGGAAACACCACCATGTCCGCGCGCGCCACGGTTGCCGCCAGCAGGCCCTTCCTGTCCTCGATGCCGCCGTCGTGCAGCACGAGCTGGCCGCCGGTGGATTCCACCAGCGATTTCAGGGTGTGGTTGGCGCCCGGGCGTCCGCCCACATAGACAATGCGTTTTCCCTGTAGCTGGCGCAGCCCGGCGTGGCGCTCTTCCCCTTGTGCCGCGGCGGGGAGCATGGCGCGTTCCATGGCTTCCGATTCGGCGCGGCTGATCTTGAGCTGGGCTAGTGCGTCGTCAAGCTGTGCGCGCACGGCCTGCATCTGCTCGTGTTCGCGCATGGCGCGTTGCTCCGCGGCTTCGCGGCGGCTTGCCTGCAGTGCGAGTTCCCCATCGCGAGCCGCCAGGCTCTCTCGCAGCATCTGCAATGCCGTATCTGTATCTGTATCCGCGCCGCACGGCCCCGTTTGCCGGTCCGCGCGCGCGTTTAGCTGGCTGAGCTGATCGCTCATCTGGCGGACCGCCATTTCATGCCGGGTGCTCAACGCCTGCAGGCGCTCCTGCTGGCGCTCGAGCTTGTCCCGCAGCGTGGCGTTTTCTTCTTCCAGCGCGATCAGCCGGCGGATGTCGGCGCGATTCGCCGCACCCACCAGGTGCGACAGCATATGCACCTCGCCAAACGCCGCCTGGCGAACCGCGGTGCTGGCTTCAGGGTGCGTCATCACCGCCCAGTAAGCCGGCGGGATGTCGCCGCTGCCGACGGCGTCGTCCCAGAGCTTGCGCACGGCATCCGCATCCTTGGCTGCGCCGAAACGCTTCAATGTGCTCGCGTAGCGCTCATCGAGCGCCTTCTGGAACGCCTTGCAACCCTCGCCGCCCGCGCTGGAAAGCTTGACCGCTTCGTGGTGGATTTCAAGGTCGGTGGCGCGTTGCCGGTCCAGCGTGGTGAAGCGCGGCACCAGCTTGCGCAGCTCGCTGGTGGTCATGCAGGTGCCGATCACCGAGCAGTGCAGGTGCGAGTCCAGCTCGGCAAGGCGCGTGCGCCGCCGTACCGCGCGGCCCTGCGCTTGGGCTGGCGTGCAGCAACCGGCGGCCGGTGGCTGCTCGTGGCCAAGCGCGGCCCCAATGCCATTGGCGCGAGCAAGGCGAAACGGTGGCGTGTGCATGCGGGCCTCACGTGGGAGAAGACGGGCAGGGTGGCGCGTTGCCATGCCTCGGAGAGGGGCAACGTCAGGATTCCCGTTCGGTCATCGAAATATACCATTGAATATAACGAGTGTGGAGCGGTGGCGCGGCGCGCCGCAAGCCAGTAAGACAGCGCTGCCAGCAACCACCGGGCATGCCCTAGAATTGCAGCGCCAGACAGGCAGATCAAAAGGAGTGGTGATGATGGTGGATGCGAAAGATACGGCTGTACTGCTTTTTTCCTACGGGACGCTGCAAGACAAGGCGGTGCAGATCGCCAACTTCGGCCGCGAGCTGGCCGGTCGGCATGACGCCATCCCCGGCTACTCGCAGTCGATGGTTGCCATCGATGACCCTGCCGTGGTTGCTACCAGCGGAAAGACGCACCATCCGATTGTCCAGCCCAGCCCGGATCCCAACGATGAGGTGGCCGGCATGGTCTTCGAGATCACCGCGCAGGAGCTGGCATCCGCCGATGCCTATGAAGTCTCGGACTACAAGCGCGTCGCGGTGACGCTGAAGTCAGGCGTTCAGGCGTGGGTCTACGTCCGGGCCTGAGCTGGCCGCACCACGCGCTCAAGGCGGGAGCGCCGACATCTTCTGCAGCAGCGGCGCCTTGTCGCTGACCGCGGAGCCGACCAGCGCAGGCCTTGATATCGATGTGGGGCTGCATGGTGGCGTTTCATGACGCCACGCAGGCGCCATCAGCGCTGGGCGATCACGCTGCGCGCCACCTCCGCCACGACGCCCCGCAGCCATTGCGGCGCGGCGCCGCGATGGGTTCTCGCATGCCAGAGCTGGTAGTACTTGAGCACGCGCGCGGGGATCGGGACGGGCTCGACGCGCAGGTCCAGCAGGCGCGCGTAATGCATGGCGAAGGCCCTGGTCGTGGTGAAGAGCAAGTCGGAGCGCATCAGGACATATGGCGCCATGCAGAAGTAGGGCAATGTCGTCGTCACGCTGCGCGACAGGGCCGACCTGGATAGCTCGGTGTCGATGGTGCCTTGGCCCGTCGTGTGATGCGTGGTGACGGCCAGGTGGCTGGCTGCGGCAAAGGCTTCCTTGGTCAGCTTGCCGGGCGGGATCGGATGGCGCGCGCGCATCAGGCAGACCAGCTCGTCGCGGCACAGTGGTTGGAGGTGAAGCTGCTCCGGCGGGCGCTGCCAGTTCCCCACCACCAGGTCCAGGAAGCCGCTCTCCAGCCCGCGCTCGTAGCCGCCTTCATCGGCCAGGTGCCGGAACTCCAGCACGGCGTGCGGCGCTTGCGCCTGGAAGCGTTCCACGATGGCTGGTATGAAGAACACGTCCAGGTAATCGGGGCAGGCAATGCGGAACGTGCGGGTGGTGGTGGCGGGATCGAAGGGCAGCGCCGGGTTGAGGATGCTGGACATGCCGGCGAGCGCCTGCGAGGCCGGCTCGATCAGGGCCAGCGCCTGCGTGGTGGGCACCATGCGGCTGCCGCTGCGCACCAGCAGCGGATCGCCCGTCATCTCGCGCAATCGCCGCAGCGCAACACTGACCGACGGCTGGGACTGGCCGAGCAGGATCGCCGTGCGGGAAACGCTGCATTCGGTCAGCAGCGTGTGCAGGACGCGGAGCAACTGGAGGTCGAGCGAGGCTTTGGACATCACGGTCTGGCAAGAATGGTTATCAGGAATGCAGGCATTGCGGGGAAATGTGGACGCGGTATGATCTGCCGATCAGGCACCCGGGCGCGACAGGCCGGGACCCATGCGGCCGGACGATGGCCGCCGGCATGACGAGGCGAGAACAACATGAAAACCAGTGCAAGAAACCAATTGAGCGGCAAGGTCAGCGCAGTCCACAAAGGCGCGGTGAACGACGAAATCGAGCTGGAGATTGCCGGCGGCGTGCGCATCGTGGCGACCATCACCGCCGAGAGCACGAAGCGACTCGGGCTGGCTGTCGGCAAGGAAGCCGTCGCGCTGATCAAGGCGTCGTCCGTGATCGTGGGCGTGCCCGACCCGGACATCCTGCTCTCCGCGCGCAACCAGCTTGCCGGCACGGTATCGGGCATCAAGACCGGCGCGGTGAATGCGGAGGTGTCCATCGGCCTGGCGCAGGGCGGCGAGATCGTGGCCATCATCACCAATGACAGCGTGACCAGCCTCGGGCTGGTGCAAGGCGGCGCGGCCGTCGCCATCTTCAAGGCCTCCAGCGTCTTGCTGGCCGCGCGCGCATAAGCGTGCCGCGCAATGGCGCCTATTGGGCGGCCGGCGCGGCGAACACTTCCAGGCTGATCAGCTTGGAGACGTAGCGGCCGGCCTTGCCATCGTTGGGGATCACCAGCCTGGCAAAGCCGTTGGCGCCCAGCGGCGCGCCGTCCACGGCATAGGCGATGAGGTCCGGCTGGTTGCCAAAGCTGGGCTCGACCTCGCCCAGCGCGACCAGGGTCTTGTAGCCGTCGCTGCCGGTTGCCACCACATACATGGCCAGCACATCGTTCTTCACCGCCGGGTTGGTGGCGAGGCCGACCGTGTTGTTCAGGAAATCCCACAAGCTCACGCCCGTGTAGGTGTTGGCGCCCACCGTGCGCGTGACCACCGGCAGGGCTTTCAGGGCGGTCAGGTCGAACGTGCCGGGCTGCTTGACCGCGCCCGTCACGGTGAAGAGGGTGGACGGCGCGCCGCCCGTGCCCATGGCAGTGGAGCCGGACGCGCGCACATCCAGCCGCAGCAGGCCGGAGACATAGCGGCCACCCTTGCCGTCGCCCGGTGCGGTCACGCGCAGCAGTCCATCGGCCGTGAGCGGGGTCGCGACGCCATTTACCGTTTCGCCATAGACAACCTGGCTGGCCCGGTTGCCAAAATCCGGCTTGATCTCGCCCAGCGAGAACACCGCCTTGTAGCCATCGGCGCCGGTCGCCAGCACGTACTTGCCGAGCACGTCGTTCTTGACGGCGGCATTCACCTGGATGCCCATGCCATCGAGCAGGTCCCACAAGGCCGTGCCCACATAGGTGTGGGTTTGCGCGCCGGAGCCGCTTGAGAAGCTGACGGCCTGGATGGCGGCCGGACGCGCCTGGAGCTGCGCGAGCGTTAGCGTGGCGGGCCGGTCCAGCGCGCCGCCGACCTGGAGCTGCCGCTGGGCTTGCGCAGGCTGCGTTACCGGGGTGGCTGCCGTGGCCGGTGTCTCGGCGTCGGAGCCGCCGCAGGCTACCAGGCACAGCGGCACAAAGGCGGTGCCGAGCCGTACGGACACCGGACGCTTTATCTTGAACATGTGGATCTCCCCTGCCGCTTATTTCTTTTCGTTATATTCACTCTAACATAACGCTTTGCGGATCGTATGGCGATGCCCACATAGGCGCTATTGCATCGCGCGCATATTCCGCTGGGGATGCCGCCGGGGTACCATGCCGCCATGGTCAAACTTGCTCGCTCCCGAACCTCGGTCAGCCCGGATACGCCGCAGGCGCTGTTTCGCATGCGCGTGATGCTGGGCGATACCATCGCCATTGGCCCCGGCAAGATCGCGCTGCTGGAAGCGATCCGCGAATGCGGCTCCATTTCCGCCGCGGCGAAACACCTCGACATGTCCTACAAGCGGGCCTGGGATCTGCTCAACGAGATCAACCGCTCGCTGGCCAAGCCGGCAGTGGATTCCGAGCATGGCGGCGCGCAGGGCGGCGGCACGGTGCTCACGCCGGTGGGCGAGGAAGCGATCCGGCTCTACCGCGCCGCGGAGCTACGCGCGGCCAAGGCCTGCGAGGCCGAGATCAACGGCCTGATCAAGCTGCTGGCCAAGCCTTGAACCCTGAACCCCGCACCCTAAGAGGCGGGTTCAACATGAAGCGAAGCGGTTCCGGCCAAGTGGTACGCAAGGCCGTGCAACGACGCCAGGATCTTTTTGAAATGGCCTCTAAGCCTGCCACTGCCGGACCTCGATGCCACTGACCGCCAGCGCCTGGCGCGGGCCAAGCTTGAGGTCGCGCAACGACACCAGGTGCAGGCCGCCAAGGTCGGGATCGAACGCCACGCCGTCCTTTTCCACCACCAGGATCACGCCGCTGCCCACGGCCGTGTTGTACAGCTCATGCCAGGTGAACAGGCACCGGTAGCCGTCTTTCGCGACCACGGCGACCACGCTCTGCTTGCGTCGCCCGATGGGCAGCGCCTGCATGCCGGCGAGGTCAAGCAGCTGCGTCACGCGCACGCCGCGCCAGTGCCGCACTTCACGGACATGGCGCCCCGAATAGCATTGGATGGTCGCCGGCCCGCCCACCACGTCGGCGCGGCCCGACAGGGCCGCCGCGTCCAGGCTGAGCGGTTGCGCCAGCCCCGAAATCGTCAGCGCATCGGACTGGTATTGCCGCACTTTGCTCTCGCCCGTGCTGGCGGACAGCGCTTCATTCACGGAACTCTCTCCTTGATTGGCCAGGGCGCCTGCTTTGACCTGCGTTGTATACATCGCTATATTTCGCTAACCAAGGCATGGTACGAGGTTCGAATAGGCGCATCAAGTGCCGGCGGCGCTGGCGGCGTTTGCGCTATGCTTTGCGCCGCGCACGCCGCACATCTCCCATGAACTGCTGTTTCTCCGAGCCACAACGCATGCAAGAACCCAACGCCACCGCTCTTCCCGCCCCACGTTTTGAAGCCGGCCGCCCATTCTGGATAGCGGGCCTCGGCGGGCGCTTCACCCTGGAGGCGAACGGCGGCATCCCCGCGCTCTGGGAGGCGTTCGGCCCTTCCATTGGCGAAGTCCCGGGCCAGGTGGGCGGGATGACCTACGGCCTGTGCTGCAACCCTCGGGACGACGGCAGCTTCGAGTATGTGGCCGGCGTGGAAGTGAGCAGCCCGGACGGATTGCCATCCTCGTTTCGCTGCATCGAGATCGAGCCGCAGCGCTACGCCGTATTCGTGCATGCAGGCGATGTCTCGACACTGCACGAGACGTTTCACCGCATCTGGCATCAATGGCTGCCGGCGTCCGGGTTTCAGGCCGGGCATGCGCCTGAGTTTGAGCGCTACAGCGCGGACTTCGATCCGGTGGCAGGAACGGGCACCGTGGAAATCTGGCTGCCGGTCAGGGGTGGGGAGGATGCGGCGTCCTGAGGCGTTGCCCGTCAAAGGCGCGAACACCACCATGCATATGAAGCCCGTTAACGCATTGATCCTGGCATCGATCCTGGCATTGTTTTCCGCCAGCAGTTTTTCCACCACGCCGTGCCCGCCCGATGCGCCGTGCGGCCCGTTGCCGCCGGAATTCAAGGTGGAGATGTACGCCACCATCGTTGCCTTCCCGATGGCTTGCGCGAAGCTGGATCCCGCGAACGCGCCGCGCTACGAGGCAGCCTTGTCGGCGGAACTTGGCAAGCTGGGCGCCGACGATCAGGCGGCCATGGACGCGGCAAGGCGCGATCCTGCCTTGCCCGCGATGCTGATCGCCGCGTCGAAGGCGCTCGAGGCAGAGCAATCGCCTGCGCGGCTTCTGCGCAAATGCAGCCGTGCGCTCCAGCGCACCGAAGCGGCGGAGCCTGCAAGCCCGAAGTGAGCGCCGGCAGGATGGCGCGCCGTGCTTTGTTACCTCGCCCGCCTTGAGTCCCCCGCCGCGATGAACAATACTGGCCCGTAGGCCGCTCCGGCGCGAGCGGGCCGGTTTTGTTTCCGCATGCGCGGAAGTGATTTCAAGGAGTAAGCCATGTTGCGCGACAGTCATGCATTCAGCGGATTCTCGGTCGACGACATCGCCAAGGCCACGGACTTCTATGGCGGTACGCTGGGGCTGGAAGTATCCGCGAGCGGGGGCTTGCTGACCCTGTATATCGCCGGCGGCAACAACGTGCTGCTTTATCCCAAGCCGAACCACGTGCCTGCGACGTTCACGGTGCTGAATTTCCCGGTGAAGAGCGTGGACAAGGCCGTGGAGACACTCGGCAAGCTCGGCGTGCGCTTCGAGACCTACGACCTGCCCGGGCTGAAGACCGACGAGCGGGGCATCTGCCGCAGCGAGGGCGGCCCCGTCATCGCCTGGTTCAAGGATCCGGCCGGCAATATTCTCTCGGTGCTTGAAGCGACATAGGCTGTTTTGGCCGGGCACCAGGCACCAGGCGGCTAGCGAACCGCTCGATGTGCCCATCCTTATCATTTCAATGATTGTTGAAATATTGAAATGATGGCGTTATGATCCGGGGCATGAACCCGAACCTGGTCGTACGCGCCCTTGGCGCCCTTGCCCACGAATCCCGTCTTGCCATCTTCCGCGCGCTGGTGGTGGCGGGCCCGAGGGGCATCGCCGCCGGCGACATCGCTCAACAGGTCGGCATTTCGCCCTCCAGCCTCTCGTTTCACCTGAAGGACTTGTCCCATGCGGAACTGGTGGCTTCCCGCCAGGACGGCCGCTTCGTGATCTATTCGGCCAACTTCGCGGCCATGAGCGGCCTCGTTGCCTTCCTGACCGAGAACTGCTGTGGCGGGGCACCATGCGAGGTGCCCGCCGCGCCGGCTTGCTGCGATGCCAAGCCGGAGGCCCCCGATGCGGCACGCTGAATCCGCGCAGCCCGTCGTGGCGGATGCACCCGCGCAGGCCATGCCCGGCTTTTTCGCCACCGTGGCCAGCATCCATCCATCAAGGTAGTCAAGCATGCATGTCCAGATCTATCACAACCCCGACTGCGGCACGTCGCGCAATACGCTCGCGATGATTCGCAACGCCGGGATCGAGCCCGAAGTCATCGCGTACCTCACGCAACCGCCGGAGCGCGCGGTGCTCAAGGCGATGATCGCCAGTGCCGGGCTGACGGTACGCGAAGCGCTTCGTGAGAAAGGGACGCCCTACGCCGAACTCGGCCTGGGCGATCCGGCGCTCACCGACGACCAGTTGCTCGACGCCATGCAGGCGCACCCGATCCTGGTCAACCGGCCGTTTGTGGTGACGCCGCTCGGCGTGCGGCTGTGCCGGCCATCGGAAGTGGTGCTGGACATCCTGCCATCGCCGCAGCGCGGCGCCTTTGCCAAGGAAGATGGCGAGCGCGTGATCGATGCCGACGGCCGGAGGGTTGGCCGATGACGGATGCGCTGCGCAACGTCCTGCTGCCGCTGCTGGACATCCCCACTGGTCAAAGGCTGGAGCCGCGCAGCGTCTCAACGCATGCGCCGCGCATTCTCCTGCTCTACGGCTCGCTGCGCCCGAACTCCTACAGCCGCCTGCTTACGCTCGAAGCCGAGCGGATCCTGCGGCACCTCGGCGCGCAAACCAAGGTGTTCGATCCGCATGGCCTGCCCATCACGGACAGCGTGCCGGCGGATCATCCGAAGGTGGCCGAGCTGCGCGCGCTGTCCGCGTGGTCGGAGGGCCAGGTCTGGTGCAGCCCCGAGCGGCACGGCACGCTGACCTCGGTGTTCAAGAACCAGATCGACTGGTTGCCGCTGGAGATCGGCGGCATTCGTCCCACGCAGGGCCGCACGCTGGCCGTCATGCAGGTGTGCGGTGGCTCGCAGTCCTTCAACGCCGTCAATGCGTTGCGTGTGCTCGGGCGCTGGATGCGCATGGTGACGATCCCGAACCAGTCATCCGTGCCGAAGGCCTACCAGGAATTCGATGCGGATGGCCGCATGGCGCCCTCCGCGTTTTATGACCGGGTGGTCGACGTGATGGAGGAACTGGTCAAGTTCACCTTGCTGGTACGTGACCGTTCCGCTTATCTGACGGACCGGTACAGCGAGCGCAAGGAGAGCGCGCCGCCGGTTGCGGCAGCGCTTGCCCAGGCCGCGATGGCTCACGAGCGCGCTGCGCAAGTGCTGGAGAGCAACGAGAGTAACGACGGCAACGACAGCGAAATCGAGTAGCGTCGCCGATGTGGCCGCGGCGCGGGAAACATGGCCCTAAGCGCCATCCGCTAGACGGCGACCAGCCCGAGCGAGCGCAGCTTCGCCCCTTGGTCGAAGTACGGCCGCTCGCAAACGATCTTGTCGCTGCCGGGGGCGAACTCGAACGACGCGGCCATGCGCACGCGAAACGCGCGGCCCGTGGGCGGGTAGACGGTGCCGTTCGCCTTCAAGGGCCCAAGGTGGGTGCCGGTGAGCCAGAACTCCACCAGCACCGTGTCGCCGGCCGCGGCGATGCTGATGATCTCGTTGGCCTGGTCGGGGAAGGGCGTGCGCGAAGACGCAAAGTAGCCGCGCACCGCTTGCTCGCCGTCGAAGACCGCGCCGCCTCCGTGCATCTCATAGCGCGGATGGGCAAAGGTGGCGATGACGGCGTCCCATTCCTGGGTGCACTCCAGGGCCATGTGGTCGCGCACGGTCTGGATGCGGGCGAGAGACAGACTATCCATGTTCAGGGCTCCGTGATTTGGGTATTTGGTTTTTTTTGGTTTTTTGGGGTTTGCAGGCTGGACGAGTGATGGATGCATTGATGCATTGATGCGTTGACGTGTGCATCAGGCGCTTAGTCCTGCGTCACACCAGCGGTCCTTGCCACTTCCTTCCATGCCGGGATATCGCGTGCATTCAGCTTGCCGAGTTCCTCGCCGCTCATCGGCGTGGCCGCGATGCCCATCTCCAGCAGGCGGGCCTTGATCTGCGGCGTGGCCAACACCTGGTTCAAGGCGTCCGACAGCTTCTGCACGATCGGCTTGGGCGTGCCGGCGGGCACATACAGGCCCCAGCGGAACACGCGATCGAAATCGATGCCCTCGTCGACGTAGCTCTTCACGCCGGGCAGGCTCGGCGAGCGCGAGGTGCAGGTGCCGATCGCCTTGACCTTGCCGGACTTGACGAAGGGCGTGCCCGATGTCATGTCCACATAGCCCAGCTTGATATGCCCGGCAACGATGTCGTTGAGCACCTGCGGCACGGTCTTGTAGGGGATATGCGTCATCGACGCGCCGGCGAGCTGCTTGAGCACCTCGCCGCAGAATTGCCCCGTGGAGCCGGTGCCCCAGCTGGCGTACTGCACTTCGTTGGGATGGCTCCTGGTGTACGCCACCAGCTCCTTGATGTCGTTCGCGGGAAAGTCATTGCTGGCCACCAGCAGGATGGCGGCTGTGCCGACCTGGCCGATGGCGGTGAAGTCCTTCACCGGGTCATACGGCAGCTTGGTGTAGACCGCGGCGTTCAGCATATGCGTGGTCGCGCCGCCGAGCGTGAAGGTGTAGCCGTCGGGCGCCGCGCGCGCGACCGCTTGCGTGCCGATGATGCCGGAGGCGCCACCCTTGTTCTCTACTACGATGGGTTGCTTCAGGATGGCCGACATGCGCTCCGCGAGCACGCGGCCAAGGATGTCGCCGCCCGAGCCGGCCGAGATCGGCAACAGCAGGCGGATGGGGTGGGAGGGGTAGTCGGCGGGGGATTCACTGGCGTGCGCTGCGATCGCGGGCGCGGCAAGCGCGACGACGAGCGTGGCGGCGGCCAGGTAGCGGGGCATCATGGGGCGTCTCCTGATTCTTTGTTATGTGCCGCGGCGCGGCCTTTGATTCGCTGTCTGTTTCCGTCAAAGACCCAGTCCGCCGTCTACCACCATCTCCAGCCCCGTCACATAACGCGACTCATCGGAGGCAAGGAACAACGCCGCGTAGGCGATATCCCACGGCGTGCCTTGCCGGCCCATGGGGCAGCGGCTGTTGCGAAACTCGCGCGCGGCCTGCACGGCGGCTTCATCGCCATCGGTCAGGTGCGCCGCATGCGGCGTATCGATCAGGCCGGGCAGGATCACATTGCAGCGCACCTGGTCCGCGGCGTAGCGGCGCGCGAGGATCCGCGTCATATGGTTGAGCGCGGCCTTCGATGCGTTGTAGGAGAGAAAGGGCATCGGCCCCCATTTGCGGCTGGCGATCGACGAGATGTTGATGATCGAGCCGCCACCCTGCGCGATCATGTGCGGCATCGCCTTCTGGCAGGCGAGCATGGCGCCTTTGAGGTTGATGTCGAACACCCGGTCCCAGGATGCCTCCGTGATGTCCTCGAGCTCGCCGATTTCCTCGATGCCCACATTGTTGTGCAGCACGTCGATGCGGCCATAGCGCTCGCGGCAGGCCTCCACCATGGCTGCCAGCCGCGCGCCGTCGCGCACGTCGGCTTCGAAGGCGCTGGCGCTTCCGCCCGCGTCTTCGATCTGGCTCGCGGTCCTGCGGGCCAGCGCCAGGTCGCGGTCCACGCACAGCACGCGCGCGCCTTCGCGGGCGTAGACGATGGCGGCGGCGGCGCCGTTGCTGGTGTCGGCGCCGATCGATCCCGCGCCTACGACGATGGCCGCCTTGCCGGCGAGCCGGCTCATTCCTTCGCGATTGCTGTCCGGCATGCTGAGGTTGTCTCCGTGGGGGATCTTATGGTGATCTTTGGGTGATCGTTCTTATGGTCCCCGCTACCAGGGATGGGAAAAATATAGCATGGAATTGAAACGTTTCATATAAAGGGTAAACGACCGGCTGCAAGAGGCATGCGCTAGGGAAGGGGATGCCGCATGGGCGGCCTTGCACCGCCCGGCAGGGGCTGACACGATGGGTCCGGCGAAAACGTGGCAGGCTTAGCTGGCGACGCGCTTCGCCCGGCCTCGCGCCGTTTTTCTGCCTGCCCCCGTGCCGACGGCGGCGCAGGACTCGCGCAGGATCAGCTCGCAGGTCAGCATCAGGTGCCCCGTTGCGTCAGGGCTGCCTTGCGGATCGAGGCCAGGCTCCATCTCGGCAAGGAGCAGGCGGGCGGCATGGCGCCCCAGGTCCTGCAGGCTCCAGGTGAGCGTGGTCAGCTCGGGCGTGTGCACCTGGGCCAGTTCGGTGTCACCCACGCATACCACCGACAGGTCGCCCGGAATGTCCCGGCCGGTCTGGCGTGCCGCCTTGAGCGCGCCGGCGAGCAGCGTCGTGCCCAGCCCAAAGATGGCGGTGGGCGGCGCGGCTTGCTGGAACAGCGCCAGGCATTGCGAAAAAGCGACGTCCATCGAGCTGGTGTCGATGCGCACAAGCTCCAGCGCATCGCCGATGCCGCGCGCGGCGGCGGCCGTCTCGAAGGCCTGCCAGCGCGCGCGCGCCGGGCGCAGGTGCGAGCTGGGGAAGAGCAGGGCAATGCGGCGGTGGCCGAGATCGAACAGATAGTTGGCGGTCTTCAGCGCGCCGCTGAAGTGGTCCACCTTGACGCTGGGCCGATCCGGGGCGATATCGCGGTCCAGGATCACCAGCGGCACATCCACCTGCGCGATCTGCTGCTGCAGCTTTCCGGAGCTCTCGGAGCCGGGCGCGAAGAGCACGCCGTCAACGCCGACGCGGGTCACGTCCAGCAGCAGCTCGCATTCGCGTTCGGTGTCGTTATGGGTGTCGACCAGCAGCAAGGTGTAGCCGGCTTCGCGCAGCACATGTTCGGCCGCGCGCACGATCACGCCGTAGAAGCGGTTGGTGATGTCCGGCACCAGGCAGGCCACCAGGCGCGAGCGCCGCGAGCGCAGGCTGCGGGCCGCGGCGTTGGTGACATAGCCGATCTTGCGCGCCACCTCGAACACGTGGGTGACGGTCTCGGCGGACGGGCCGCCTCGCCCCGCCATCACGTTGGAGGCGGTGCCAACCGAAACGCCCGCTTGCTCGGCCAGGTCCTTCAGGGTCGGCTTGCGCTGCGCCGCGGCTTTTTTCTGCATGGCACTCCACGGATATCGTCGTTTCCTGTGGCACGCAGTGTAGCATGCTATGAAACGTTTCAATCACGTGGAGCGCATGGGTGCGCAAGCCCTCAGGCGGCCTTCTTCAGCGATGCCAATGCCGCGCGGCCCGCCGCCAGTTGCTGCGCCACTTCCGCCACGCGCGCACCCAGATGCTCGGCCGTGCGCAGGTCTGCCAGCGGCGGCACCACATCAGCGCTCTCGTCCGCATTCGACTGCGCTGCGGCACCCAGGAAGAAGCCGTGGCGATTGAGCGAATCCTCGGTCGACTTCGAGTTGTTGTGGCCCGGGGGCAGGCCAAGGTTGACCCAGTGCATGCCGTGTTGCGCGGAGAAGATCGCGATCTGCTGCAGCGTGGCAAGCTTGTCGCCCGAACGCGAGGCCGAGTTGGTGAAGCCCGCCGCCACCTTGTTGGCCCATTTGCCGCCCTTGGCGAACACGTTGCGCGAGGTGGCGTCCATAAAGCCTTTGAACTGCGCTGACGCGCTGCCCATGTAGGTGGGCGCGCCGAAGATGATGCCGTCCACGTTTTCGAGCGTGTCCCAGTGCTGGTCGATGTCGTCGACGCTGATCAGCAGGCTTTCCACGCCATCGACGCTGGCGGCGCCGCGTGCAACGGCCTGTGCCTGCCTGGCGGTGTGGCCGTAGCCGCTGTGGTAGACGATCGCGATTTGGGTAGCGTTGGGGTTCATGATGCGGTGCCTCGACAAAGTTGGAAATATTTGAATTTGGCTCGCATCGCCTGGATCACTGGATCTGCTTGATTGCTGGGCCGGTGAAGCAAGTCTAGGCGCCGGCCGATCGCGTTGGTGACTGAAATCTCAATTATTCATTGAAATATTTTGAATTATCGGGCGAGGCAGGAGATCCGGGAGATCCTGCGTGCCTGGCATTTTGTGCCCACCGTGCCAGGCGCCGATGACGGTGGCGAAACAGCCATTTCACGACGGCTGCCATCGCGCCGCCGCCGCCGGGCAGCCAGGCCGCGGGTCCGCGCAAGGCAAAGGTGAGCCGGTCGCGCACCTCGCAGCCGCCAGGGGTGTCTCGAATCGTCCGTTCGTGCACCCAGCTGCGCATGCTCAGCATCCGCGACGTTTCCTTGAAGCGGTAGCCCGGCCCCACCTCCGCCAGCGTGATGTCGTCCGCGTCCACGGGAAACATGCCGAACGCCAGTAGCCAACTGCGGCCAAGCCGCTCGCCAAGCGGCAGCTCGCCGATCGCCTTGCCGCGCATGGCGGGCGGCGCCGTCATGCGCAGCCAGGGAAACAGCTCGTCGTTGATGCCTTCGGACGTGGTCGCGCGCTGCCATGCCTGGCTGGCACTGATCGGCAGGGTGGATGCAAGCTCGAACGTCAGGGGCATGGCGGATTTCGATTGGTGGGTGAACGAGTTCGCCATGATAGCGAGCCGAGCCATGCGGTCCGCTGACTCCCCGGCTTTGCCTGTCAGGTTGTCGCCGCGCCGGCCTCGGATGGCATATGCCGAATCACGTTGAAACCCTCATCCGCCAAGGGCGCCACGAAGTAACGCGTGATGGCGTCGAACTGCGCATCGGTCGTCTCGAACGGATGCGTGCCGCTGGCGTTGCGCGCGCGCAGGCGGGCCTTGCACACGGTGTCGGGCACATCGAGGTAGTGGAGTTGATGCGCCACGCCCGCTTGCTCGAAGATGGCCCTGGCCCAGCTTCGGGTGGCCGGTGTGTTGGCAGGGAAATCAAGCACGACCGACATGCCCGCCAGCAGCAGCGCGTCGATGTGGCCGGCCATGGCGTCACGCAATCGCGCGGCGCAGCGGGCATAGTCGGCGACCTCCCGGATCTCGCCGGGATACAGGCGTGACAGCCAGTCGTCCTCGCTGATCCGCACGGTGGCCGGCCGGGCAGCGAGCTGCCTGGCCAGGGTCGATTTGCCGGAGCCGATCTTGCCGCAGACCATATAGAGGACGGCGGGTGCTGCTGCTGCTGCTGCGGGGCGGGTTGGCTGCATCTTCAGGCTCCTTGGTGTATGCGGGCTCCAAGGAGGCGGGCACAAAAAACCCGCCTCGTTGGGCGGGTCGCTTTGTGTGCTCAGTCCACGTGCGCTAACCCACCATCCCAGGGACGGTGCGAATAATCGACGGGTTTTGCGCGCGGGTCATGGCGCAGATGTTAGCGGATTGCCCGCTTGCCCGCTTGCCCGCAATCGCCTTCGCGCAGCGGGGCCGCCCTTGTCCTATCGATCCGGCCATTGCAGAATACGGCCACGCCAGAATGGATGATCCTTCATCGCCGTCGCGCGTTTGCGCGAAGCCGCCTGCCTCGCCACGCGGACCGGCAACGTCTCCCGGCTTCCCGCACATGACAACATCACCGCAACCGATGCGCCGCTTCGCTCTGATCGCTACTCCAGTCTTCCTGGCGCTCGCCGCCGCCAATGCCAGCGCGCTCGATGCCCCGCAGCTGCTCGCCAAGCTCACGCCAAGCATCTATGCCGTGCGGGCAATGGGCGCCAACAACGCGCCACTGGCGTCGGGCTCTGCCGTGGTGATCGGCCCGGGGCAACTGGTCACGGCTTGCCACGTGCTGGCCGGCGCGCGCGCGATTGCCGTGCGGCGCGACAACGTGAGCTACGACGCCACGCTGGACGCGCCGGACGTGGATCGCGACCTGTGCCTGCTGCGGGTGGCGAATTTCAACGCGCCGGCCGTCAGCGTGTCGGCGGCGGCGGCACCGTCGTTCGGGCAGAAGGTGCTTGCGGCAGCCAGCCCGGAGGCCACGGGCGTGGTTGTGCTGGACGGCAGTGTGTCCGGCTTGCGCGCGGGCGCCGACGGCAAGCTGGACCGCATCGAGCTCACGCTTGATTTCCCGGCGGCGGCCAGCGGTGGCGGCTTGTTCGATGAGACGGGCCGGCTCGTGGGCATCCTGTCGGCACGGCGCGCGCCTGGCGAAAAGCTCAAGGCGTTGCCCGCCAGCTGGATCGCCCAGGTCAAGGAGCGCGGCGTGGCGGCGATGGCCAGCAATCGCCCGTCCGTGCCAGCGGCTGCGGCTGCGGCGCCTGTGGCGGACGAGGCCGGCGCTGCCCCGGCTGGCGGCGCGTCGCCCCGCGTTGGCGAGGTCTGGCGCTATGAGCTGGTCGACAAGCTGACGCGCAAGCGGCGCGATGTGGTCTACCGGGTCGACCGCGTCGAAGGCGAGCGCATCACGTTCAACCAGGGCGCCCGCGTCGAGACGCTGGACGGCCGCGTCGAGCGCATCAACACGCCCAGCGCTGGCGAGTTCGATGGCGCATCGCCGCCGCGCGGCTGGGTGCCGGAAGGCGTCAAGCCGGGCGCCCGATGGAAATACAGCTACAAGCAGGCCGGCACCGACATGCGCACGGAACTCACCGGCGAGGTGACCGGGGAGTCCACCATCACGGTGCCTGCCGGCAGCTTCCGCGTCTTGCGCCTGGCTTACAAGGGCTACGTGGCGCGGCCGTTCTACGGCTTCTCGTATGGCGCACCATCCTCCGTGCCTTACACGGCGGTGGCGTGGTATGCCCCGGAGCTCAAGCGCGTGGTGCGCTTCGATGCCAGCTACGCGTCCAAGTACGAACGCGTGGACGAAAGCCTGGTGCTTGCGGAGCACCGCTTCGACTGACGTGGCCCCGATCCGGCCTTGATTCTCGGGCGCGGGACGATATGCCGGGGTGCAGCAAGCGATTTTGGTAGGATGCAGGCCTTTCTTCGTGCCGGAATGTGACTCCGCCCCATGCTGCTCGCTTCATGAATCTGGCCCAGATCAAAACCCTGGCCGCCGAGCGGCTTGCCCGCCTGCGGCGCCCCACGCGCCGCGGCGTGGCCAAGGCAGTGGCCGCCGTGCCGGTGCTGTTCCTGCTCTATGTGCTGGTGCTGATTCCCTTCACCCCAGGCATCAGCGATATCCGCAAGGCCAAGTCCGACCAGCCCGCGCAGATCCTGTCGGCCAATGGCAAGCCGCTGGCCGTGTTCAAGTGGGCCAACCGCGAATGGGTCCGCCTGGCTGATATCTCGCCTAATGTGACGACCGCGCTGATCGCCACCGAGGATCACCGCTTTTACCAGCACTTCGGCCTGGACTGGCGCCGCATGGGCTCGGCCGCGCTGCATACCTTCTCCGGCGACCGGCAAGGTGGCTCCACCATCACGCAGCAGCTGGCCCGCAATCTCTATCCCGACGAGATCGGCCGCGCGCCTACGCTCACGCGCAAGCTCAAGGAAGCCATCACGGCGCTGAAGATCGAGGCGCTCTACACCAAGGACGAGATTCTCGAGACCTATCTCAACACCGTGCCGTTCCTGTACAACGCCTACGGCATCGAGATGGCGGCGCGCACCTACTTCGATAAATCCGCCGGCCGGCTGGACGTGCTGGAAAGCGCCACGCTGATCGGCATGCTCAAGGGCAACAGCTACTACAACCCCGTCATCAACCCCGAGCGCGCCGTGCAGCGGCGCAATACCGTGCTGGCGCAGATGGTCAAGTACCAGAAGCTGGAGCCGGCGAAGTACGAGTTGCTGAAGAAGCGCCCGCTGCGCATCGACTTCGAGCGGCAGACCGAGCCGCCCGGCCCGGCGCCGCACTTCGCCCAGCAGCTGCGCAAATGGCTGATCACCTGGGCGGACCGCAACGACTACAACATCTACACCGACGGGCTGGTGGTGCGCACCACCATCGATTCGCGCTTGCAGGCGCTGGCCAACCAGGCGGTGGCGCGCCAGGGCAACCAGCTGCAAGGCATCGCCGACGCGGCGTGGGCGCCGCGCTCCGGCTGGGCGGCCAACAAGGATCTGGTACAGGCCTTTGTGCGCGAGACACCGGCCTACCGCTCGGCCAGGGAGTCCGGGCAGACACCCGAGGCGGCCATGAAGCAGCTGCTGGCGGACAACGCCTTCATGCAGGCGCTGCGCCAGTCCAAGACCCGCATCCAGGCCGGCTTCCTCGCGCTGGACCCGCGCACCGGTGAGATCAAGGCATGGGTAGGCAGCCGCGACTTCACCCTGGATGCCTTCGACCATGTCCAGCAGGCGCAGCGCCAGCCGGGTTCCACGTTCAAGCCGTTCGTGTATGGCGCCGCGTTCGAGCAAGGTGCCAAGCCTGACGACACCTTCGTCGACCAGGCCGTGGAAATCCCGCTTGCTGGCGGCGAGGTCTGGCGGCCCTCCGACGATGGCCCTCCGAGCGGGCGTGCCATGAGCCTGCGTGACGGCCTGGTGTATTCCAAGAACACCATCACCGCGCAACTGATGCAGGGCGTTGGGCCGGCCAAGGTGGCCAAGCTGGCGCGCGCCATGGGCGTGCGGCAAAGCCGGCTCGATCCCGTGCCCTCGCTGGCGCTGGGCACCAGCCCGGTCACCTTGAAGGAAATGGTCAGCGCCTACGGCACCATCGCCAATCAGGGCGCCTACCTGGAGCCGGTGATGGTGTCGCGCATCGAAGACCGCAAGGGCGAGGTGCTGGAGACGTTCCGCCCCGCGTCGCCCGAGCAGGCACTGCCGGTTGCCACCGTGCAGACGCTGCTTGACGTGATGCGCGGCGTGATCGACCGCGGCACCGGCGCGAGCATCCGCACGCGCTTCGGCATTCGCGCGGATGTCGCCGGCAAGACCGGCACCACGCAGGACAACGCCGATGGCTGGTTCATCCTGATGCATCCGCAGCTGGTAGCTGGTGCCTGGGTCGGGTTCAACGACAGCCGGGTGACGCTGCGCAGCGACTACTGGGGCCAGGGCGCGCACAGCGCGCTGCCGATGGTGGGCGACTTCTTCCAGCGTTCGCTGCGGTCCCGCATGATCGATGCGAACGTCCGCTTCGTGGAGCACAAGGAGACCGGCCTCTTTGAAGCGTTGGGCTGGACGATACGCGGCTGGTACCAGCGATGGTTCGGCACCACGCCTAAGCCGGAAGCCGCGCCAGCACCCCGGCGCGCCGAGCGCGCGGCACCAGCGCCGGGAAACGAAACGGGAAACGCAACGGAAACGGCGCCGGCGGTGGTGGCTAGCGAGGTGGTGCCGACAGCACCATCGACGCTGCCGCCGGGCGGCGCCAGTGCGCCTTTCGGGCGGGAACTCGCGGATGCCGTGCCGGGCCCGGCACCTGCAAGTTCGCCGGCGAGCTCGCCCGCCGAGGCCTTGCCGGGCGCACCGCGTGTGCGGGAGACGCCGACAGCCGGCGCTGCCACCTCCGCGCAGGATGCGGCCGCGGCGCCGGCAGGCGAAGGCAGAGTGCCCTGACGCTGGGCATCGCGCTCATGCAAGCCGAGCGTCGCTGGCGATCGCGCTCCGGAACAGATCGGCAAGCCGCGTCGCAGCCAGCGACAGCGGGTTATCGCGCAACGTAAGGATGCCGAGCGTGATTTGCGGCAGGGTCATGGCCAGGGGGATGCGGCTGACCTGGTCGCCGTAGGGCGCCACCTTCAGCATGCCGGCGGGGCAGGTCAGCAGAGCGTCGCTGTGCGTCAACAGGTTCCAGCTCACGCCGAATGTATTGGCCTTGATGATGCGCCGGGGTGCCGGCAGTCCTTTTTCGTGGATTTTCTCCAGGAAGTGCGTGTGCTGGCTGCCGGGCGACAGGTGCATCAGCCATTCGCATTCCAACAGCTCGTTCCACTGCGTGGCGTGTTCCAGCGGATGCCCGCGCCGGCACGCCAGCATCATCTCCAGGCAAAGCAGGGGCTCAAAGCTGAGGTCGCTGGCTACCGTTTCACGTACTGGCGCAGCCACGGCAAAGTCCACCGCGCCTTCGCGCAGGGCCGGCAGCACCAGCGGCATCAGTCCTTCCTCGATCGTGACGTCGGCCAGGGGCATGCTGCGCCGGAAAGACCGCAATACGTCCGGCAGCACGCTGAGGAATGCCATCGGCGTGACCGCCACCGCCACGCGCGCGGTATTCCCCCCCTGCAACTGCCGGATATCCTGGCGCGCCAGCGCCAGTTGCGCCTGTGCCATGCGGGCGCGCAAGGTGAGCTGATGCCCGCACTCGGTGAGCGTGACGCCCCGTGAGCTGCGCACGATCAACGGCGCATCGAGGTCTTCTTCCAGTTCCTTCACCGCCTTGGTGATGGCCGCCTGGCTGAGATGCAAGCTGCGCGCGGCGCCGCGAATACTGCCGGTTTCGACCAGCCGCAGCCAGGCTTTCAGGTGGTGATCTTTCATGGCGTATCCGGATCCGGTGAGTGCGTCTTGCCGTTCTTGGTGACAACTTTAGATTGTCAGTAAGAAGAATATTTAGTCTACCGGTTTTCACGTCGAATGCTTACGCTTTGTCTGCACGCACAGCGCCGGGCCCTGGCCCTCCAGGGCATCCGTGGCGATGGCGGTATGCATCAAGCCTGCATCAAACCTGCAACAGAACCCAAGGACCTTTCATGAGATCGAGGCTCCACCCGGCTTTGCGCGTGTTGTTTCTCTTCGGCCTGCTTGCTGCCGCCACCGTCGCCCGCGCGGAGTGGCCAGAGCGCCCGATCAAGCTGATCGTGCCTTACGCGGCCGGCTCCGGGGTGGACGTCACCATGCGTCCTATTGCCGAAGTCATGGGGCGGGAGTTGGGCCAGCCCGTGGTGCTGGACAACCGCGGCAGCGCGGGCGGCATCGTGGGTACGCAGGTGGTGGCCACGTCGGCGCCGGACGGCTACACCATCGGCTATGGCAACCTGGTAACGCTGGCCATCAACCGCGCCTTCTACACCCGGCTGCCCTACGATCCGGAGAAGGATATCGAGCCGGTCGGGCTGGCTGTGAGCAATGCCTACGTGCTGATCGCGCGCAAGGACTTCCCGGCCAGCAACCTGGAGGAACTGATCGCCTATGCCCGCAAGTATCCCGGCAAGGTGGTGATGGGCTCGCCAGGCGTCGGCTCCGCGGGGCAACTGGCGGGCGAACTGATCAAGGCGAACACTGGCACCTTCATGCTGCACGTGCCTTACAAGAGCGGCGCCCAGGCCCTCGGCGACATGGTCAACGGGCAGGTCGACATCATGATCGACAACATCTCCGGCGTGCTGCAGTTTGTCCAGTCCGGCCGCGTCAAGCCGCTTGCGGTCACCAGCCTGCAACGCGCGCCGGTACTGCCGAACGTGCCCACCATCCATGAAAGCGGCATAAAGGGTTTCCAAGTCGTTGCCTGGGGCGGGCTGATCGCCCCGGCGGGCACGCCCAAGGCCGTGATCCGCAAGCTCAATACGGCGCTTAACAACGCGCTGAAGGATCCGGCGGTAGTACGGGCCAACGCATCGCTGTCGGTGGATGCGATGCCTTCCACGCCCGCCGAATTCTCGACACTGATCCATCACGAGGTGCCTAAGTGGGCAGCGATGGTCAAGCGCGCCGGGGTCAGGGCGGATTGAAGCGAGCATGCCTGCCATCGCAGCATGCAGCAACGATATAGCAGTACTGGAGTACCTGAAGTACCTGAAGTACCTGGCAGAACTGAAAGGAGAGAAGCCCGATGAGCAACGAAATCTGGCGCTGGAGCGCCGTCGACCTGGCCAGCCGTATCCGTCTGCGCGAGGTTTCGTGCGAGCAGGCCGTTGCCAGTTGCCTGGCCCGGCTGGAGCAGGTGAATCCGCGGATCAACGCCGTGGTGGAAGTGCTGGCCGCGCAGGCCATGCAGGCAGCAGCGAGCGCCGACGCGGCCATCGCGAGGGGGGATCCGACTGGCCCGCTGCATGGCGTTCCCGTTACCGTGAAGGTCAACGTGGACCAGGAAGGTTGCGCCACCACCAACGGCGTGGGCGCCTACCGCGACGTGCTGGCCCGCGCCGACAGCCCGGTGGTGGCGAACCTGCGCAACGCCGGTGCCATCGTCATCGGCCGTACCAATACGCCGGCGTTTTCCATGCGCTGGTTCACCGATAACGATCTGCATGGCCGCACGGTGAATCCGTGGGACCTGGGGCGCACCCCGGGTGGCTCCAGCGGCGGCGCCGCGGCTGCGGTGGCGGCGGGTATCGGGCCGCTTGCCCACGGCAACGACCAGGGCGGATCGATCCGCTATCCCGCGTATGCCTGTGGCGTGCCCGGCCTGCGGCCGAGCCTGGGGCGGGTGCCGGCGTTCAATCCGTCGCAAGCGAAGGAGCGGACCCTGGGCATGCAGATCAGCTCGGTCCAAGGGCCGCTGGCGCGGCATGTCGCGGACCTGAGGCTGGGCCTCGCCGCCATGGCCGCGCCGGATCCGAGAGACCCCTGGTGGGTACCGGCGCCCCTGGCCGGCGCCGGCGGATTCCCCGCGCGCGTGGCCGTTTGCGCCGAGTTGCCGGCTTATGCGGCGTCGCCGGCGGTGACCGATGCCGTCAGGCAGGCAGCGCGCTGGCTGGAGCAGGCGGGCTGCGTCGTCGAGGAGGTTGCCCCGCCGCGGCTGCGCGAGGCGGCAGATCTATGGCTCGCGCTGACCTTGAACGAGGCCAGGGCGGGGGTGGAGCAGTCCGTCGGGGAGCATGGCGATGCCCCCATGCGCAAGGCATTCGCCAGCATGCGTGCGCACGCCCCCCGGCTCGGGTTGACGGAATACATGGCAGCGCTGTCGCAGCGATCCGCGCTACTGCGCGAATGGCAGGCGTTTTTTGCGCGCTATCCGCTACTTCTGATGCCGGTCTCCTGGCAGCCGCCGTTCCCTGTCGACGAGGACCAGCAAGGCGATGACGCCATGCGCCGCATCCTCGATGCGCAAAGCCCGCTGCTGGCCACCGCCATCCTGGGCCTGCCCGGGCTGTCGGTGCCGACCGGGCTGGTGGAGGGCGTTCCGATGGGGGTCCAGCTGGTGGCGGGCCGCTTCCGGGAGGACCTGTGCCTGGCAGCGGGGGAGGCCATCGAGGCGCGCGCTGGCTGCCTGGTGCCGGTCGATCCGTGCCGGGCCGCGGAATGAACTGGGGGTTTTGGGGGTGGGGTGGCCAGATTGACTGCAGGTTTGCTGCCCAGTGCCCGGCGGACGATTTCGGTGGCTTAACGACAACTTCAAGGGTCTGAGGTCCAGGTTGAAAAAGGCACGCCGCATGGGAGTGACACCCCCTGGCCCCACGCGGCAGGAACGTGCTCACGGTTCGCCTCGCATCCAGTGAGGAAGGGCGCCGCAATGTGGTCCAGGGTTGCCAATCCGGCGCAGGGCGCGTACCGTTGCCGGCCACATCGCTTAACATAGCGGTTTGACGGCGGTATCCCTGTAAAGCGATCCGGCTGGCCTGGCTGTTGTGTTCCCGCAATGCAAAGTGCGGGAAGCGGCGCTAGTATGCCTGCCGCGCAGCCGCTTTCCTGCCGGTGGACCTTTTTCCCGATGAACAACAATCCAAAGAATTCTCGCGGCGAGCCTCCCGCTCCACGTACCTGGGACGCCCGTCTGGCGCGCGCGCTTGTGCGCCCGCTCAAGGACTCCTGGATCACCCCGAACCACCTGACCACGCTGCGGCTGCTGATTGGCCTCGCCGGCGTTGCCTGCCTGATGCAGGGCGGTTATGCGTGGACGAATTACGGGGCACTGCTGATCGTGATCTCCAACTTCGTTGACCATACGGACGGCGAACTGGCGCGAATTAGCGGCAAATCCAGCAAGATAGGCCATTTTTATGACCTGGCGAGCGATGCCCTGATTACGGTGCTGCTGTTCGTGGGCATGGGCGTGGCTATTTCGGAGCAGCCCTCCACCGCGGCACTGTCGCCGGTGCTGCAAGGCACGTTGGCGGGCGTGGCAGTGGCGCTGATCTTCTTTCTCCGCATGCGTATTGAAGAGCGCGTGGGGAAAAGCGGGACGAAGCAGGCATCTGCGGCCGGATTCGAGACCGAAGACGTGCTTTACCTGCTTCCGCTGGTGACGCTGACCAGCGGCATCGCGCCGTTCCTGACGGCGGCGTCGATCGGTGCGCCCCTGTTCGCGGCCTGGGTCGTCATCGACTACTGGCGCGTCGTGCGGCGCCCCCAGCCGGCCACGGCTCCGACTTCGACGAAGATCTGAGGACCCCGATGAGCGAGCAAGCTACCAACGACATCACGCTGGACGCCCCGTCCGTCCCGTCCGCCGCAACGGCTTCGCCGCGTCCGAAGCCGGCTACGCAAGCCGGCACGCCCGACCCCGATTCCGCGGTGGCCAGCCGCACCGCCAGGCTGGACAACGCGAAGCTGCGCGCCGATTTCGTGCGCCAGGACGCCTTCCTGCACCTGGAGGAGTTCCTGGCGCCGGAAGTCACCGCGCAACTGGTGGCCAGCGCCCGCGCGCTGGTGCCGCAGATCAACCGCAATTACCTGCCCGGCCACAAGCAGGGCGGCAGCGTCAGCCGCCACACCATCGACGAGCTCGCGCCGTTTATCGCCGAGCTGTACCGGTCGAAGGCGCTGATCGGCTGGCTGGAGCAGATGTGCGGCGAGAAGCTGCTGGTCTCTCCCGACTCCGATCCCCATGCCTACGCGCTGTACTACTACACGCGCCAGGGTGACCACATTGGCTGGCACTACGACACCTCTTATTACGACGGCCGCCGCTACACGCTGCTGCTGGGCGTGATCGAGGAATCGTCATGCCGCCTGGACTACGAACTGCACACGCGCGACGCGCAAGTGCCCGACGAGCCCGGCTCGGTGCAGACCACGCCCGGCGGGCTGGTGTTCTTCGATGGCGACAAGCTGCGCCACCGCATCACGCCGGCCGGCGCCAACGAAATGCGCGTGTCGCTGACGTTCGAGTACGTGACCGATCCGGGCATGCGCCCGTGGCTGCGCTTCATCTCCAATATGAAGGACGCGGTTGCCTATTTCGGCTTCCGGCAAGTGTTCAAGAGACTGGTGCCGGGCCAGAAGCCCCGCCCATGACCCGTGCTGCCATGCTTTTCCTGTCGATCGGCGCGGCGCTCTTTGTCGCGCTGCTCGCCTGGCAGGGATTTGGCTCCGTCGCGTCGACGTTTATGTCGGCCGGCTGGGGCCTGGTGCTGGTCGCCGCGTTCCACCTGCTGCCGCTGGTGCTGGACGCCGGCGCCATCTACGTGTTGTTCGACCGCCGGGCCGGCCACGGCACCATGCGCGACGCGCTGCTGGCGCGCTGGGCCGGCGAGTCCGTCAACAGCCTGCTGCCCGCGGGGCAGATCGGCGGCCCGGTCCTGATGGTGCGCTACCTGGCGCAGCGCGGTGCGCGCATGCGCGACGCCGCCGCGGCCATCACGGTGAGCACCACCATGCAGGCGCTGGCGCAGATGGTGTTCGCCTTCATCGGCCTGGCGCTGTTCGGCCTGTATGGCGGGCACGACGCGCTTGCGGACCTGCGCACACCGACCCTGGTCGTCACCGCCGTGCTTGCGCTATGCATAGCGGGTTTCTACGTGGTGCAGAAGCGTGGCCTGTTTGGCCGGGTGCTGCGCCTGCTGTCGAAGGTATTCGGCAAGCGCGACTGGTCGGGGTTGACCATGCGCGCCGATGCCGTGGACGCGGCCGTGCAAGGCATGTACCGCGACCGCCGCAAGGTGGCGTCCACCTTCGCGCTGAGCCTGGTGGGCTGGCTGGTCGGCACGGGCGAGGTCTGGCTGGCCCTGCATTTCCTCGGGCATCCCGTCAGCTGGCTCGACGCCTTGCTGCTGGAGAGCGTGGGGCAGGCGATCCGTGGCGCGGCGTTTGCCATTCCCGGCTCGCTGGGCGCGCAGGAAGGCGGCTACCTGCTGCTGGCGCCCATCGTCGGCCTGCCGCCGGATGCGGCGCTGGCTCTGTCCCTGGCAAAGCGCGCCCGCGAGATCGGGCTCGGCGCGCCCGGGCTGCTGTATTTACATTTGAGTGAACGAAAATTCCAACGGCGGCGTGCAGCAGGTGTGCAGCAGGCCGCCGATTGATCGATGGCAATTTGCATGGGTGCGGAGAACGAATGCGAGCAATCATCCTTGCCGCGGGCCTAGGCCTGCGACTTCAGCAACAACCCGGGGAGCAATTCCCCAAGTGCCTGCTGCGTTTTGAGGGCATCACCCTGCTGGAGCGGCATCTGCGCATGCTCGACGCGGCCGGGGTGGACGAGATCGTGCTGGCGCTGGGCTTCCAGCCGGAACACGTCGAAGCCGAACTGGTACGGCTGGGGCGCGACCCCTATCCGGAGATCGTGCTGAACCCGCGTTACGACCTGGGCAGCGTGCTGACCGTGCACACGGTGGCCGATGCGCTCACGCGTGGCGGCGACGTCCTGCTGATGGATGCGGACGTGCTCTACGACGAGCGCATCCTCAGCGCGCTGGTGGCGGGCGGCACCACCAACCGCCTCTTGATCGACCGCGATTTCGAAGCCGGCGACGAACCCGTCAAGCTGTGCCTGAAGAACGGTGTGCCGGTGGAGCTGCGCAAGCAGCTCGCGGTTGGCCTGGAGTACGACACCATTGGCGAGTCGGTCGGTTTCTTCCGCTTTCAGGAGCAGACCGCGCGCCGCCTGGCGCAGATCGTCCAGGGCTATGTCGACAGCGGCCGCTCGAACATGCCGCACGAAGAAGCGGTGCGCGACCTGCTGCTCGAAGGCGGCCACGTATTCGATGTCGCCGATGTGAGCGGCGCACCCTGGATCGAGATCGATTTCCCGAACGACGTGGCGCGCGCGCGCGACGAAGTCCTGCCCGAACTTCAGCCGATTGTGGGAGTAGCACAGTGAACGCGATTGACCCGGTTTTCTCAACTGCCTCGCGCAGCGCCCGGCTGCGCCAGATGATTGTCGGCAACGAGCTGGAATTCATGATGGAAGCCCACAACGGGCTGTCCGCGCGCATCGTGCGCGAGGCCGGTTTCAAGGCCATCTGGGGTTCGGGCCTGGCGATCTCCGCCCAGTACGGCGTGCGCGACAACAACGAAGCCAGCTGGACCCAGGTGGTCGACACGCTGGAGTTCATGGCCGACGCCAGCGACCTGCCGATCCTGCTGGACGGCGACACCGGCTATGGCAACTTCAACAATGTGCGCCGCCTGGTGCGCAAGCTCGAGCAGCGCGGCATTGCCGGCGTGTGCATCGAGGACAAGCAGTTTCCCAAGACCAACAGCTTCATCGACGGCGAGCGCCAGCCGCTGGCCGAGATCGATGAGTTCTGCGGCAAGATCAAGGCCGGCAAGGATTCGCAGTCGGACGACAACTTCTCCATCGTCGCCCGCGTGGAAGCCCTGATCGCAGGCTGGGGCATGGATGAAGCCCTGCGCCGCGCCGAGGCCTATCGCCAGGCCGGCGCCGACGCCATCCTGATCCACAGCAAGCTGTCGCGCCCGGACGAAATCCTGCAGTTCGCGCGCGAGTGGGCCGGCCGAGGCCCGCTGGTGATCGTGCCGACCAAGTACTACAGCACCCCGACCGAAGCCTTCCGCAAGGCCGGCATCAGCGTGGTGATCTGGGCCAACCACCTGATCCGCGTGGCGGCATCCTCGATGCAGGCCGTGGCCAAGGAAATCCACGACAGCGAGACGCTGGTCAACGTGGAAGACCGCATCGCCACCGTCAACGAGATCTTCCGCCTGCAGGACGCCGACGAATACTCGACCGCCGAGAAGATCTACCTGTCCGGCTCGCAAGCGCCGGGCGCGGCGGTGGTGCTGGCGGCCGGCCGCGGCACGGGCCTGGAGCCCCTCACCGAGGACCGTCCCAAGGTCATGCTGCCCGTGGCCGGCAAGCCGTTGCTGCGCTGGCTGGTGGACGCGTTCAAGAAGCAGTCGATCAACGACATCACCGTGGTGGGCGGCTACCAGGCCAAGGCCATCGACACGGCCGGCATCAAGCTGGTGGTCAACGAGCAGTACGCCCAGACCGGAGAGCTGGCCTCGCTGGCGTGCGCCGTCGACGGCTTGCAGACGGATACCGTGATCGCTTATGGCGACCTGCTGTTCCGCAGCTATATCCTGCGCGACCTGCTGGAGAGCGACGCGCCGTTCAGCGTGGTGGTGGACTCGTCGCTGACCACGGAGTCGAACCAGAGCGTGCGCGATTTCGCCTATTGCTCCGCGCCCGACGACCGCGACCTGTTCGGCCAGAAGATCCTGCTGCGCCATGTGTCGAGCAAGGGCCAGGAGCCGGGCGCCGCCCAGGCCCAGGCACCGCACGGCCGCTGGATCGGCCTGCTGAACGTGCGCGGCGAGGGCCGCGCGCGGCTGCAGAAGCTGGTTGCCGAACTGCGCCAGCGCGACGACTTCAACACGCTGGACATGCCCGCGCTGCTCAACGCGCTGGTCGAAGCCGGCGAAGAGATCGAAGTGAAGTATGTGCACGGCCACTGGCGCGGCGTGAACGACCTCGACGACTTCCGCCGCGCGGGCGATTTCGCGCATACGCAGACCCCGTTCGCGGTCGGCGGCACGGACGCCGAGGAAGCCCGATGATCGAAGCGGCACAGTTTGTCGAGGCCGCGCGTGCGCGCGGCTTCGACTGGTATGCCGGGGTGCCCTGCTCGTATCTCACGCCGTTCATCAACTACGTGATGCAGGATCCGTCGCTGCACTACGTGTCGGCGGCGAACGAGGGCGATGCGGTGGCGCTGATCGCCGGCGTGACGCTGGGCGCGCAGGGCGGCCGCCGTGGCGTCACCATGATGCAGAACTCCGGCCTGGGCAATGCGGTCAGCCCGCTGACCTCGCTCACATGGACGTTTCGCCTGCCGCAGTTGCTGATCGTGACCTGGCGCGGACAGCCGGGCGTGGCTGACGAACCGCAGCACGCGCTGATGGGCCCGGTCACCCCGGCGATGCTCGACACCATGGAAATCCCGTGGGAGACCTTCCCGACCGACCCGGCCGAGGTTGGCCCGGCGCTGGATCGCGCGGTGGCGCATATGGATGCCACGGGCCGTCCGTACGCGCTGGTGATGCAAAAGGGCAGCGTCGCGCCGTATGCGCTGAAGCAGCAGGAGCGGCCCACGCCGCGCCCCAGGTGCACGCCGCGCTTGGGTGTGCAGGGCGCATCGCGCGATGGCCTGCCTACGCGCCGCGACGCGCTGCAACGCGTGATCGCGCATACGCCAATGGACAAGACCGTGGTGCTGGCATCGACCGGGTTCTGCGGGCGTGAGCTTTACGCGCTCGACGACCGTGCCAACCAGCTCTACATGGTGGGCTCGATGGGCTGCCTCACGCCCTTCGCGCTAGGCCTTGCACTCGCGCGTCCGGACCTCGACGTGGTCGCCGTGGACGGCGACGGCGCGGCGCTCATGCGCATGGGCGTGTTCGCCACGCTCGGCGCCTATGGCCCGGGCAACCTCACGCATGTGCTGCTCGACAACGGCGCCCATGACTCCACCGGCGGACAGGCGACCGTGTCGCACCAAGTCTCGTTTGCCGGCGTGGCGTCCGCCTGCGGCTATGCGTCGGCGGCCGAGGGCGACCAGCTCGACCTGCTCGACCAGACGCTCACGGCCGCGCCGGCGAGCACCGCCGGCCCGCGTTTTGTCGCGCTGACGATCAGCGCCGGCACGCCGGACGGCCTGCCGCGCCCGACCATCACCCCGGTCGATGTGAAGACGCGCCTGGCGCGACACATCGGTGCCGACCAAGGAGGGAAGTAAATGCTGCTACTCAATCCGGGCCCCGTTACCCTCTCGGAACGTGTCCGCCAAAGCTTGCTGCAGCCCGACCTGTGCCACCGCGAAAGCGAGTTCTTCGACCTGCAGGACGAAGCCCGCGCACGCCTGCTGGACATCTACGAACTGGATCCCGCCGAGTGGGCCGCGGTCCTGATGACCGGTTCCGGCACGGCGGCGGTGGAGAGCATGATCGCCGCGCTGGTGCCCGAGCAAGGCAAGCTGCTGATCGTCCAGAACGGTGTGTACGGCGAGCGCATTACGCAGATTGCCACGCAGTACCGCATCGCCCATGAGGTCGTTGCGCACGACTGGATGCAGGCGCCTGATCTTGCCCGCATTGCCGCCGCGCTAGACGCGGACCGCGCGATCACGCACGTGGCGGTGATCCATCATGAAACCACCACCGGCCGCCTGAACGACCTCCAGGCACTGGACGCACTGTGCCGCGCGCGGGACGTGCGCCTGCTGGTGGATGGCGTGAGCAGCTTCGGCGCCGAGGCGATCGATTTCGGCGGCAGCATCGCCGCGGTGGCGGCCACGGCCAACAAGTGCCTGCATGGCGTGCCGGGCGCATCGTTCGTTATTGTGCGGCGCAGCGCGCTGGAGCAAGCCGCCAGCCGGACGTATTACCTGGATCTCGGGCGGCTCGCGCGCTTGCAGGACCAGCGCAATACACCGTTCACGCCGTCGGTGCATGCCTATTACGCGCTGGTGGAAGCGCTGCGCGAACTGGCAGACGAGGGTGGCTGGCGCGCCCGCCATGCGCGCTATGCGGCCCTTGCGGAACGCGCGCGCGCCGGGCTTGAGGCCCTGGGCATGCCGGCCCTGTGGCCCTCGGACCAGTCCTCGGTGGTGCTGCGGGCCTACCGCTTGCCAGCCGGCTTGTCGTATCCCCAGCTGCACGACGGCCTGAAGGAGCGCGGTTTTGTCATCTATGCGGGGCAGGGCGGGCTGTCGGCCGAGTTGTTCCGCATTTCCACGATGGGCAATATCCAGATGGATGACATCGAGCGCTTGTTGCAGGGTTTCAAGGCGCTGACGCAGTAATTGCCTGTTTGTGCCTGTTGGTGCCTGTTGGCCGGTGCGCGGTGCGCGCCGGCCACTGTCGTTTTCGTCATTTTATTTTTGGCGGCAAAGCACTAGCATTAGGCAAGAGATGCGGGTCCCCGGGTTCCCAGGTGGCGCATCTTGTTCGTGGAGGATCATTGCGATGCCTCGCCGCTTCCGCCTTCGCTTTGCCCGTGCGGGATGCAACGCCGCCGTGCTCGCGGTTTGCGCCGGCTTTATCTTTGTCCTTGGCGCATCTTTGCCCACCACCGCGCCGGCCGCGACACCTGGCGAGAATCCCGCAGCCGTGAGCGTTGACCGCTCCTCCCCGGATCGCATGGTCCGCGCCGCCGTCGAAGGCGTACTCACCACCATCCAGGCCAACCCCGACACCCGCAACGGCGATCTGGACAAGATCACGGCCGTGGTGCGCCGGCAGTTCCTGCCTTATACCGACTTCCAGCGCACTACCCGGCTTGCGGTCGGCAGCGCCTGGCGCAATGCCACGCCTGAGCAGCAGAAGCAGCTTTACGAGCAGTTCCAGACGCTGCTGGTACGCAGCTACGCCTTGTCCCTTTCACAAGTGCGCGAGCAGACGCTGAAGTTTCGCTACAAGGCGCCGCGGACCGCGGGCAAGGATGTGGTGGTGGAGACCAGCGTGCTGAACAACGGGGATGTGGTGCAGATCGATTATCGGCTGCAGCGCGGCGCGGCGGGGTGGTCGATCTACGATATCAATATGAGCGGGGCTTGGTTGATCGAGGTCTATCGCAAGCAGTTCGCGGATATCGTGGCCAAGGGGGGAATTGAGGGCCTGGTCAAGTATTTGGCCACTCATAATGCGGCGTGAGGTACCCCGCGTCGTTTAATGGCCCGAGAACTGCCGCCGAGGACCGGGCAATACTCGTTGCCTGCATTCTCGACAGCAGCACATCAACCGACGCTTAACCGAAGGACGGATCGACTTTGTCTTCCGCCACCCCGTAGCGCTGGATGGCCTGGGCGACCGCGGCGAGCGGCAGCGCGCCGTCATCCGCCAGGGCCTTGAGCGCGGCCAGGACAACGAAGTGCCGGTCCACCTCAAAGAAGCTTCGCAGTGCCTCGCGCGTGTCGGATCGCCCAAAGCCATCGGTTCCCAATGCCACCATGCGACGTTGTCCGATGAACGGACGGATTTGGTCGGCCACAATTTTCATGTAGTCAGTGGCCACTACGAGCGGTCCCTCCCGGTCGGCCAAGCATTGCTGGACGTAGGGCACGCGCGGCCTGGCCTCGGGATGAAGCAAGTTCCAACGCTCGGCTGCCAGGCCGTCGCGGCGCAACTCCGTCAGGCTCGTGGCGCTCCAGATGTCGCTGGCGATGCCGAAATCCGATGCCAGCAGTTCCGCCGCCGCAATGACTTCGTTGAGGATGGCGCCGCTGCCCGCCAGTTGCACCCGGCCAACGGGCTTCTCTGTCGGCGCCGAGGAGCGCAGCGGGTACCACCCGCGCAGGATGCCTGCTTCAACGCCTGCCGGCAGGGCGGGGTGCGTGTAGTTCTCGTTGAGCAGCGTGATGTAGTAGAAGATGTCTTCCTGATCCACATACATGCGGCGCATCCCGTCATGGACGATCACTGCCAGTTCGTAGGCGAAGGTGGGGTCGTATGAGACGCAGCAGGGAATGACCGACGACAGCACGTGGCTGTGGCCATCGTCGTGCTGCAGTCCTTCGCCCATGAGCGTGGTCCGTCCCGAGGTGGCGCCCAGCAGGAAGCCGCGCGCGCGGGCATCGCCGGCGGCCCAGGCCAGGTCGCCCACCCGCTGGAAGCCGAACATCGAATAGTAGATGTAGAACGGCAGGGTGTTGACGCCATGATTGCTGTACGCGGTGGCGGCAGCAATCCACGCTGACATCGCGCCGGACTCGTTGAGCCCTTCCTGCAGGATCTGTCCGTCGCGCGACTCGCGATAGTAGCTGAGCTGATCGGCGTCTTGCGGCGTGTAGAGTTGCCCGACATGGGAATAGATACCGACCTGCCGGAACATGCCTTCCATGCCGAAGGTCCGCGATTCGTCGGGAACGATCGGTATCACATTCTGGCCCAGTGACTTGTCCTTGAGCAGCGTACCAAGCATGCGTACGAAGGCCATCGTCGTGGAGTAGCCACGGGTGCCGGAGTCGCTCAATTGGGTGTCGAAGATCGACAGCGGGGGCAGTGCCATGGGTCCCGTGCCGGCATGCCGGGCTGGAATGTGGCCGCCCAGCGCTGCGCGTCGGCCGTGCAGGTAGCGTGCCTCCACGCTTTCGGGGGCGGGCTTCAGGTAGGGTATCTCGTCGAGCTGGTCATCGCTGACCGGCAGTTCGAATCGATCACGGAACGCGCGTACGGCGTTTGCGTTGAGCTTCTTCAACTGGTGGTTGATATTCTGGCCTTCACCGGCCTCACCCATGCCAAAGCCCTTGACGGTCTTGACCAGGACGACGGTGGGCTGTCCCACATGCCGCGTGGCAGCCGCGTAGGCGTTGAAGACCTTGACCGGATCGTGACCGCCACGGGTCAGCGCCCAGATATCGGCATCGCTCATGTCGGCCACTAGTTCAAGCAGGGCGGGATATTTGCCGAAGAAACGTTCGCGCACATAGGCCCCGTCCTGCGACTTGAACGCCTGATATTCGCCATCGACGCACTCCATCATGCGCTGGCGCAGCAGGCCGGTGGTGTCGCGTGCCAGCAGGCGGTCCCAGCCGCTGCCCCAGATCACCTTGATCACGTTCCAGCCAGCCGCCCGGTACAGACCCTCGAACTCCTGAATGATCTTGGCATTGCCCCGGACAGGTCCGTCGAGTCGCTGGAGATTGCAGTTGACAACGAAAATCAGGTTGTCAAGCCGCTCGCGCCCAGCCATGGCCACGGCTGCCAGGGATTCAGGCTGATCCATTTCACCGTCGCCAAGGAATGCCCAGACCTTGCGCCCCTGGGTGGGGGCAAGCTGTCGGTCCTCGAGGTAGCGCATGACGCGCGCCTGGTATGCCGCCGTGATCGGTCCAAGCCCCATCGAGACGGTGGGGAACTGCCAGAAGTCCGGCATCAGCCGCGGATGCGGATACGACGACACGCCATTGCGGCCTGCTTCGCGGCGGAAGTTGTCGAGTTGTGCTTCGTCGATGCGGCCTTCCAGAAAGGCCCGTGCGTAAATGCCAGGCGATGCATGGCCCTGCAGATAGACCAGGTCGCCAGCGAAGGCCTCCGTTTGACCCCTGAAGAAATGCTGGAAACCTACCTCGTACAGCACGGCGGCCGATGCATACGTGGCGATATGCCCGCCGACGTTGGAGTGCTTGCCCGCCCGCAACACCATCGCCATGGCATTCCAGCGCGCCATGGCGGCCAGTCGGCGCTCGATCTGGATGTTGCCGGGATACGGCTGCTCGCGCGATTCGGCAATCGTGTTGACGTAGGGCGTCGTGATCGCGCCTTGGAAATCCCCGTGCCGGGCCGCGTCCGATTCATGCAGGCGGTGCATCAGGTAGTGGGCGCGTTCGCGGCCCTCGACTTCGGTCACGGCGGCCAGTGCCTCGATCCATTCCTGGGTTTCCTGCGGATCCACATCCTGCGGCAATACGTGTAGCGGCAACACCGGGGCATTCATCTCTGTCTCCATGGGATTGACGGGGCTTCGGTTCGCACCAGGCCCGGTCGGGTAGACGGGGCCATCGTGATCCGAATGAATTGCAAATGCAATCGTTAGGGTATTCTGAGCGCTCTGCGGCATAATTGCAACTGCAACTATTGGAGATGCCATGTCGACTGAGAAGCCGGATTTGTGGTTTTCGTTCGTACGGTCGCACCGGGCCTTGATACGTGAGGTGGACCGGCGTCTGGCCGAGGCTGGACTGCCTGTCTACGCGTGGTACGACGTGCTGTGGGGGATTGAAAGCGGGCCGGAGGAAAGCAGGCGGATGCATGAGCTGGCCGATGTACTTGCCATCGAGCGGTACAACCTGACTCGCCTGATTGACCGGCTGGAGCGCGAAGAACTGGTGACCCGTATCCGTTCGGAGGAAGACGGGCGCGCCGCGTTCGTGTCCGTCACACGGCAAGGCAAGGCCTTGCGCAAGAAGATGTGGGGCGTCTATGAGGTGGCGGTCAATGAACTGTTTCTGGCCCAGTTCCGGCCGGAAGACATCGAACGGTTTTCTCGCGCGCTGGACGCGGCGGCCGCCAAAGCGGGACGGCCGAAATAGGTTTGAACTCCCTTTTCGTGCAGTGACGCTTCTGGCTCGAAGCGGAGGGATCCAATGTGTCCAATCCCTGGGGCAAGTTCGACGGCGCTTCAATGGTTAGTGCATCGCCGGCGCCGCCTTGAACTTGCTACCGTCAATGGCGACCAGAGCCTGTGAGAACAACTTAAGATCACGGCACAGAACAACGAAACGACGGCAGACGTTTCGGATGCCTGTACCGTTATCCCTGCGGAAGTCTGCAATGGTCTTGAAGTCCGGCGCCAGTCGACCGGTCAGCCACATCAGCGCTATATTGCGTTGGCATTCGCGCTCCAGTCGACGACTGGATTGGACACGGTTGAGGTAGCCGTAGATGTATATCTTCGCGTTTTCACACAGCCTCGGCCCCATGGTGCCTTCTTCATCCGGCATCCAACAGCAGATTGTCGTCGGACAGCGATGCAATCAGGTTCGCCGCGGACATCGGCCGTCCCAGCAGGAAGCCTTGCAGCGAATCGCATCCAAGCCGCGTCAGGAACTCCTGCTGCTTCGCCGTTTCGACCCCTTCCGCAACGATATTCAAATTCAGCGTGCGCCCCAGCGCCACAATGGCCGAGACAATGGCCGCATCCTCCGTATCGCGTGACAGATCCCGGATGAACCCGCGATCGATTTTCAGCTCGCTGGCAGGCAGCCGCTTGAGGTACAGCAGGCTCGAATAGCCGGTGCCGAAGTCGTCGATCGAGATGCGCACGCCCATGTCGTGGAGCTGCTGCAGGATCTGCAGGCTGGCATCCGCGTCGCGCATCGCCGTGGATTCGGTGACCTCCAGCGTCAGGCAGCGTGGCTCCAGCGCATGCCGGGCCAGGGTGTCGCGCACGGTCGCGATCAGGCTGGCGTGCCGGAACTGCAGCGCCGAGAGGTTGACCGCCATGGTCCACTCGGGGCGGCCCTCGTTGCGCCACGCCCGCATCTGCCGGCAGGCTTCGTCCAGGATCCAGTCCCCGATCGGCACGATCAGGCCGGTTTTCTCCGCGAGGGGGATGAACTGGTCCGGGGCGATCAGGCCACGCGTGGGATGCATCCAGCGCACCAGGGCTTCCACGCCGACGATCGGGCCGCTGGGGGCGGTGAGCTTGGGCTGGTACTGCAGGATCAGCTCACGGCGTTCCAGCGCCATGCGCATGTCCTGCACCAGTTGAAGCTGCTCGTGCACGTTGGCGTTCATCGATGCTTCGAAGAAGCAGATGGTGTTGCGGCCCAGCGCTTTGGCGTGATACATCGCCGCGTCGGCGTTGGTCAGCAAGTCGTGCTGGCGCTCGCCATCGCCAGGGTACATGGCGATGCCGATGCTGCTGGAGACGCGCAACTCGCGGCCGGCCACCTGGAAGGGCTCGCGGATGGCGCTCAGCACTTTCTCGGCCAGGGTGGCAGCATCCGCCGGCTCGCTGACGCTGGCCAGCAGCACGAACTCGTCGCCGCCCAGCCGTGCGATGGTGTCTTGCGAGCGGACATTGGCGCCGATGCGCCGCGCGACTTCCACCAGCAACTGGTCGCCAATGGGATGGCCGTAGGCGTCGTTGACCGCCTTGAAGCCGTCCAGATCCATGAACATCAGGGCGAAGCGGCTCTTCTCCCGCGTGGCCCCCTGGATCGCCTGCTCGAGCCGGTCTTCCAGCAGTAAGCGGTTGGGGAGCTTGGTGAGGTTGTCGTGCAGCGCCAGGTAGGTCAGTTCCTGGTTGGCTTCGGCGAGCGAGATGGCCAGCATGGCGGTGCGGGCTTCCAGGCGCATGTCGAGCACCGAGGTGATCAGGGCAATCGCCAGCACGGCCAGCGTGACGACGATGATCACCACCGCCAGCCAGCCGGCGTCCATGCCGTCGCGCGCCGCGCCGCAGACGACGCCGATCGGAAACTCCGCGGCCGCCATGCCGGTGTAGTGCATCCCGGCGATGGCTGAGCCCATCACCACCGATGCGCCCGCCCGCAAGGGCCGCACCCAGACGGACTCGCGCCGCAGGTTGAACGCGATCCACAGCGCCGCGCCGGATGCCGCGACCGCAATGACCACGGACAGGACGAACAACGAGGGGATGTAGTGGATGCCCGGCACCATGCGCAGTGCCGCCATGCCCGTGTAGTGCATGCCGGCAACGCCGCTGCCGATCAACAAGGCGCCGCCTGCCAGGCGCCGCCACGGCAAGGTTTCCCTGCCCACCAGCCAGAGCGCGAGCGCGGATGACGCGATGGCGATCAGCAGCGAGGCCACGGTGATGGGCAGGTCGTAGCCCAGCGGAATCGGCAGGTGGAACGCCAGCATGGCGATGAAGTGCATCGACCAGATGCCGATGCCCATGGCGCAGGCGCCGCCCGCCAGCCACCAGTGGGCCGCGCGCCCTTGCGCGGTGGCAATGCGCCCGGCCATGTCCAGGGCCGTGTAGGAGGCCAGCATCGCGACAAGCAGTGAGAACAGCACAAGCAAACTGTTGTAGCTACCGGCGTGCATGGAAGACCTTTCTGGACGTTGACTTGGAACTGCCTGGAGGCCACCCGGCGCGCACGCGCCAAGCGAGCGCGCCAAGGAAAGCCCCAGTACGCCCCTCATATCGACAAGATGGCGGGCAAGTTTAGTCGAAACCCCAAAAAGATCGGCGCCCGGGGGCCAACTGGCCCCCGGGGCTAATGCTGGCCAGCGGCTGGCCGGCAATCAGTGCCGTGGCGCGGCCTTCGGCACGCCCGCCCACATGGCGGCGCCGCTGGCCAGCAGCAACCCCGCGAGCAGGTACAGCGCGTTGTCCATGCTGCCCGTGTGCGTCTTGATCTGCCCGATCACCCACGGGCTGACGATGCCGCTGGTAATGCCGATGCTGCTGATAAAGGCAATGCCGGTGGCGGCGGTGTGGGCTGGCAGGTGGCTTGGCGGCAAGGACCAGAAGATCGGCAGCGCGGCAAAGATCAGCACGCACGCGGCGGACAGCAACGCGAGCATCGCCGCGAAGCTGGGCAGGTGCAGGGTCAGCAGCGCCAGTGCCAGCGCGCCGCCTACCGTGCAGGCCACGAAATGGCGATGCCGCTCGCCGCGCCGGTCGGAGTGGCGGGCAATCAGGATCAGGCCGACGGCGCCGATGGCGTTCGGGATGACAGAGTAAAGACTGATGGACATCACATCGGTGATGCCGAAGTCCCGGATCATCAGGGGCATCCAGAAGCTCAGGGTCAGCGAGCCGCAGGTCAGCGCGAAGTAAATGAAGGCAAAGAGGTAGATGCGCGGGTTGCGCAACGCCTCGATCAGCGCGCCAAACGAGTGCGCGCGCGTGGCCTGTCCGGCCGGCCCGTTATGCGCGGCGAGCAATGCCTTCTCCGCGTCGGTGAGCCAGCTCGCCTGCTGCGGGCCATCGACCAGGAACACCGCGGCGGCGAGCCCGAGCACGATGGCGGGCGCCCCCTCGATGGCAAACATCCACTTCCAGCCATAAAGCCCGAGCACGCCGGCCATGTCGCGCATGATCCACCCCGACACCAGCCCGCCCAGCACGCCGGCCACGGCAACGCCCGCGAAGAAGATGGCCATCACGGCAGCGCGCCGCCGCGCCGGGAACCAATAAGTCAGGTACAGCACGATGCCGGGGAAGAAGCCGGCTTCGAACACGCCCAACAGGAAGCGCAGCGTATAGAAGTGCGTGGGTGTCGACACCCACATCATGCCGACCGATGCCAGGCCCCACAGCAACATGATGCGGGTGAAGGTGCGGCGGGCGCCAAAGCGGGCCAGCAGCATGTTGCTGGGCACCTCGCACAGCACGTAGCCCACATAGAACACCGCAGCGCCCAGCCCGTACATCGCATCGCTGAAGCCCAGGTCCTGCTTCATCTGCAGCTGGGCAAAGCCGATATTGATCCGGTCGAGGAAGGAGATGACGTAGCAGACAAAGAGGAAAGGAATGATGCGCAGCCAGATCTTTCGATAGAGCGCGTCTTCGTCGCGGGCAGCACAAGCCGGGGGCGCAATGGCCCCTGCAGAGGGATAGGTCATGGATTGTCTCCGGGAACGCGGGCCCGGCTGGGCCCTGGATGCCGACGTCTGGCGCGTATTGGCAATGAGTGGAAGCGGGCAGCGGGCCGCGCCCGCCGCGATCAGGCTTGCGCGCCGATCTCCGGCGCCGCGCCCTGCCGCGCGAGCTGCATGGCGGCGGCGAGGGTGTCGTGGTCGCCGATATGATTTGCGAGCAACAGGATCAGTTGCGCATTGGCCGCCTGGCTCTGGCCGTCGTCGAGATCGCGATGCATGTCGATCAGGGCCTCGTAGAAGTCGTCGGCGCGCGCCAGGTTGGGTTGGGTGTTGAGTGCCATTGCTGTCTCTCTGACTCAGAATGTCGCCGCGGGATTCATGCCGCTACCGGAGCGGGCGCTTGCGCAGCTGGTGCGCCGGCCTGCGTGCCTCGCAAGTTGCCGGTCGCGCGTGACATGGCCTGCTGGATGCCGGCGATGTCGACCCGCCGCCAGCGCGCGCAGACATGCTGGTCGGGGCGGATCAGGTACAGCGTGCCGGGCCGCGCGTCGTAGCGCCGCGCCGCGAGCCCCTCGGCGTCGTGCCACGCCGTTATGCCGGGCGATGTTGCGCACTGGGCATCCGCGCTGACCACGACCAGCCTGAGCGGCAGCGCGCCTTGTCCCAGCCGTTGCAAGGCGGCCAGGCTGTCGGTGTCGGGCGTGCCGAACAGCAGCGCGGTGAATTGCCCGCCTAGTTGCGGCAGCAGCCATCCTTGGCCTTGTGCACCGGAGATCGGCGCATCCACGCAGGCCGTGCCCGGCACCATGGTGTCGGCAAAGTCGCCGGTGTCAGGCGTGTTGAGCGCCGAATCGCGCAGCACGGATGGCAATGACAGCCGCCCGCTATTCACCAGCTGCCGGGCGAACGCATGCTTCTTCGACAGCGCCAGCACGGCATCGCGGAACACCTTGCTGACCGTGCTTTTCGGCGTGATGAAATCCGTCGAGCGCGTCGAGTTGCGGATGTTCTCGTCGGCGGCATATTCGCGCTCGCTCGCATAGGTGTCGAGCAGGCTGTCCGGCGCGCGGCCCTGGATCACGTACGCCAGCTTCCACGCCAGGTTCTCCGCGTCTTGCACGCCACTGTTGGCGCCGCGCGCGCCGAACGGCGAAACGCCATGCGCGGAGTCGCCGGCAAACAGCACATTGCCATGGCGGAAGCTGTCCATGCGCAGGCAGGAGAAGGTATAGACGCTGACCCACTCCAGCTCGAACTTCGCGTCCGGGCCAAGCAGCGCCCGCACGCGCGGAATCACGCGCTCCGGCGTTTTTTCCAGCACGGGATCGGCGTCCCAGCCGAGCTGGAAGTCGATGCGCCAGACATTGTCGGGCTGGCGGTGCAGCAGCACCGACTGGTTCGGATGGAAAGGCGGGTCGAACCAGAACCAGCGCTCCGTGGGGAATTCGGCTTCCATCTTCACGTCGGCGATCAGGAAGCGATCCTTGAACGTGCGGCCCTTGCTGTCCAGGCCCAGCAGGTTGCGCAGCGGGCTGCGCGAGCCATCGGCCGCCACCACGTAGCGTCCGGTGAGCGCATAGGGGCCGTCCGGTGTGTCGACGGTCAGCACCACGGCCGCGTCAGGCGTGCCGGCGTGATGCTGTTCGATGCCCGTCACCTTGTGCTTCCAGCGGATCTCCAGGTTCGGCAACTGGCGCGCGCGGTCGAGCAGGAAGCCCTCGACGTAATACTGCTGCAGGTTGATGAAGGCCGGCCGTTGGTGGCCGGCCTCCGGCAGCAGGTCGAAGGTGTAGACCTGTTCGTCGCGCACGAAGACCTTGCCGACGTGCCAGCGCACGCCCTTGTCCACCATGGGTTCGCCACAGCCGAGCCGGTCGAAGACATCCAGCGTGCGCTTGGCAAAGCAGATCGCGCGCGATCCGCTCGACAGCGTGCAGTCATCGTCCACCAGCACCACCGGCACGCCGTGCTGGGCCAGGTCGATCGCGGCGGCCAGGCCAACGGGCCCGGCGCCGACGACGATCACGGGGTGCGGCTTGCCTGGGTGCGCCTGCCGTTGCTCGGGGCAGGGTCGGTACTCAAATGACTGGTTCTGGTAATCGTTGCTCATGCTGGTGTCTCCATCCACTCTGTACGGCCATTCCATCTATGCGGCGATTGGCCTTCAGTTTTGCAGCGCGGCCCACATTTCCTTGTCGCGCTGCGCGGTCCAGATGCGCGGATGCTGGATGCCGCTGGCTTCATCGAAGGCGCGCGACACGTCGAACGGCAGGCAGTGCTCGTAAATGAAGACGTGGCCGAACTTCGGGTCCATCGATTTGCGCGTATGGGCCATCGCGCTCTTCAGGTCCAGGCGGTCCACCACGGCTTCCTTGCCCGCCTGGAACAGCGTGGTGACGAAATCCTTGGTGTACTCGATGCCCTTCTTGACCTCTTCCGGATTGGTCAGGGCCGGGCCGCGGCCGGGGACGAGCTTCTCGGCGCCCAGCGCCTGCAAGGCGTCGAGCGTGGCGGGCCATTGCTCGAGTTGCGCGTCGCCGCAGTAGCAGGCTGCGTCGTACTCCACCAGGTCGCCGGAGAACAGCACCTTCTGCGAGGGCAGCCAGACCACCGTGTCGCCCTTGGTGTGGCCCGAGCCCAGATGGGCGATGCGCACTTCGAGCTTGCCGAGGTACAGGGTGATTTCTTTCTCGAACACCAGCGTCGGCCAGGTCAGGCCCGGCACGGTTTCCACGCCGGCGAACAGGCGCGGGAAGCGTTCGATCTCCGACTTCATGTCGGCCTCGCCGCGCTCCACGATCATCTCGTAGGTGCCGCGGCTGGCGATGATCTGCTGCGCGCCTTCGGCGAAGTAGGCCGAAGCACCCAGCACGCGCACCGCGTGGTAGTGCGAGAGCACGACGTACTTGATGGGCTTGTCCGTCACCGAGCGGATCCTGGCGATCAGGTCTTGCGCCATGGCAGGCGTGGCGGTGGTGTCGACGATCAGCACGCCGTCGTCGCCGATGATCACGCCGGAGTTGGGGTCGCCCTCGGCGGTGTACGCGTAAGCGTTCTCGGAGAGCTGGGTGAAGGTGACTTTCTTGGCTTCCAGGTCGGCCTGGGATGCGAATGCCTTGCTCATGCTTGCCTCATCTCTTTTGTCTTGCGTGGGGGAAAGACGAGACAGCAGGCGCCGGAGCGGATCACTGCATAGCGGGGGACTGTCTCGCCCCGTATTCACTCTATAACTGCACCGGTATCGGGGTAAGGCCATCTTAGGAATTGCAGCAAAATTAGTCAATAACAAATCGTATTGTTTTTGACTAACTGGAGGGGCGAGGCGGGTAAGGCACAAACAAGTCGCAGAAATCCGAGGGGAAACCCTCGGTCTTGCCGGGCGGATGGCGCCCGGTCGATTACTATCTGGGTTTTCAAGCGGGGGCCGAATGCCACGATCAGCACGACCAGCGCGATCCGCGCGATCAACGCGATCCGAGGACCACATCGCGGACGCCGGCGGCGAGGAGAAGGCGCAGCGCGGCATCCAGAGCGTGGAAGTCGGCGGCCGCTTCCTGCGCGCGCTGGCCGATGTCCGCGCACCGATGGCCCTGGCCGATCTTGCGGCCAGCGTGCAGATTGCACCCGCGCAAGCACACACTTACCTGGTCAGCCTGGTGCGGCTTGGCCTGATCAAGCGCGACCACCTGTCCGGGCGCTACGAGCCGGGCCCGCTCGCGCTGCAGCTCGGCATGCTGTATCTGGACCACGATCCGGCCTACCGGGCGGCGGTGCCGCTGGTGGCCGCGCTGGCCGGCTCGTGCGGGTTCAGTGTGGCGATCTGCGCCGCCGGCCCGCATGGCCCCACCATCGTGCGCTATGCGCACGCTGGCTCGCCCTTGCACGTGAACCTGCACGTTGGCACGGTGATGTCGCTGTCGGCAACGGCGACCGGCCGCGTGTTCTGCGCGTTTCTCCCGCCCGGCCAGTGGCAGGCGATCTGGGCGCAACAGCACGCGGGCGACACGCTCGCCGTGGACGCCACCGCGTTCGGTGCGGACCTTGCCGCTATCCGCGAGCGCGGCATCGAGCGCAGCATCGACGCGCCAAGCCCCGCCGTCAGCAGCCTGTGCGTGCCGGTGCTGGACGCCAGCGGGCGGCTGCGCCTGGCGCTGACCGTGGTGGGATCGACCGGCGCCATCGATGTGGGCTGGCGCGGCCCCGTGGCTGTCGCATTGCTGGACACCGCCGCGGCCATCCGTGACGCGATTGCCGCCACTAACGTCACTAACGCCACTAACGCCACTAACGCCACTAACGAAACCGAATGACACCCGCCCCCATGCCAATCGACGACAGCCAGGGCGGAGCCGCCAAGCCGCAACGCGGCATCCAGTCGCTGGACAACACCGGCCAGTTGCTTGCCGCGCTGGTCGCGGCCGGGCGGCCGCTGCCCTTGCGCGACCTTGCACGCGCGGCCGGCATGCCGCCCGCCAAAGCGTTCCCGCATCTGGTCAGCCTGCAGAAGATCGGCTTGCTGGCGCGCGACGCGGCGGGCAATTTCCTGTCCGGCCCACTGGGCCTCGAGCTCGGGCTGATCGCCTTGCAGCGGCTCTCGCCAACCCGCGAGGCTGAGCCAGAAGTGATCGAACTGGCGGGCGCGACCAGCCTGAGCGTGGCAATGGCAGTGCTTGGCCCGCTGGGGCCGACCGTGGTCCGCCTGGAGGAAGCCGCGCGGCCGCAGCACGTCAGCCTGCGGGTCGGCACCGTGCTGTCGCTGGTCAATACGGCGATCGGCCGGCTGTTCGCGGCGCACATGCCGGAGCCCGTGCTGATCGGCCTGCTGGGCCAGGACGCGCTGCGGCTCGCAGGTGCACGGGCATCGGATGTCGTCGAAGCCGACGGCGGCGCGGGCGAAGCGCTTGCGCCAGCGTACGCGGCCCGGCTGGCGCAAATCCGCGCGCAGCGGATCGACAATGCGCTGAGCCGGCCCGTGCCCGGCATCGACACGCTTGCGGCGGCGGTGTTCGACCACACCGGCAGCATCGCGCTCGTCATCGCTCTGATTGGCACATCGGGCAGCTTTGACAGCGGTACGGACGGCGCAATGGCTGGGACACTGTTGCAGGCGGCGCGGCGGTTGTCGTGGCGGTTCGGCGCGATGGAGCCGATGGAGCCGATGGAGCCGATAGAGCCGATAGAGCCGATAGAGCCGATAGAGGCAGCCGCGGGGAACGGATAGCCGAGCCGCCGCTTACTTTCCTTTTGCCACGCGCCGGGGCCGCTTGGGTTGCGGCGCAGGCGCCGCCGCTTCATCCTCGCCATCGTCGACCCGTGGATAGTGTTCGAAGGTCCGTTTCACCAGCTCGCGCAGCCAGATGATTGCCGGGTCATGGTGGAAACGCGGATGCCAATGCTGCTTGATGGCGAATTCCGGCAGCGCCACCGGCGGCTGCATCACGCGCACCGTGCCGTACCGGGCAAAGACGTTGGCGAGCTCCAGCGGTACCGTGGCGATCAGGTCCGGCTGCTGCTCCATCAGCAGCGGCACTACCAGGAAGTGCGGCGTCGACAGGTAGATATTGCGCTGGATGCCATGGTCGTCAAACGCGCTGTCATACGCTGCGCTGGCGCGCCCGGACAGCGTGACCACAATCTGCGGCATGCGCTGGAACTGCTCGAGCGTCAGGGCGTCGCCAACCTCCTGGTTGCGCGCGCTCACGATGGTCACGAACGAGTGCATGAACAAGCGCTGCTGGAACAAGCCTTCCGGCGCGGCGCGAATCGATCCCAGTGCCAGGTCGGCCTCGCCCGTGCCGAGCATGCCCTCGATCTGCTGTAGTGGAACCTGCAACGTGCGCAGCTTGCAGTGCGGTGCCTCGCGGCGCAGCCTGCTGATCAGCGGCGGCAGGAAGACCAGTTCGCCCATGTCGGTCATGCACAGGTTGAACGTGCGCCGTGCCGCTAGCGGATCGAAGCGGGACTGCGATAGCACTTGCTGCCGCACAGTGGCCATCACGCCCACAATTGCCTCGGTCAGCTCCTCCGCCTTGTGCGTGGGCATCATGCCTGCCGGCGTCTTGACGAACAACTGGTCGTCGAAGAAGGCGCGCAACCGGTTCAGCGCGTGGCTCATCGCGCTTTGCGTCAGGCCCAGCTCTTGCGCGGCCTTGGTCACACTGCGCTCCCGCAGCATCGCATCGAACACCGTAAGGAGGTTGAGGTCCAGCTCATCTGCATGCATGGCGTACATTCTCGCTATTAGGGGGATGACGTTGACGCATGTTTCCTCCAAATCTATTCTGCAGTCAAGGACCCCGGAGATGGGTCGCCGCACTGGAGACAAGACATGACACCCCACGCCCGCACCCGCCGCCACCCGCGTCCCGGCCCGCAAGGCGCATTGCCGCCACCCTGACCCTTCGCCTTTTTTAACGCCCGCAACACGCATCGCTTGCAAGCAATGCGTGCATGGCAACGTGCGCCCCGAATTTCCGCACGGGCGCAAAGTGAACGCTCCAAGGAACGCCGCATGTTCATCAAAAACACCTGGTATGTAGCCGCCTGGGATAAGGAAATCCCTGGCGAAGGCATGTTCTCCCGCACCATCATCGGCGTGCCTGTCGTGATGTACCGCAAGGAAGACGGCAGCATCGTCGCGCTGGAGGATCGCTGTTGCCATCGTGGCGCGCCGCTGTCGGTCGGGCGCAGGGAAGGCGATTGCATCCGCTGCATGTATCACGGCCTGAAGTTCGACAGCGCGGGCAGATGCATCGAGGCGCCCGCGCAGGAACGCATCCCGCCGCAGGCCAAGGTGCGCAAGTTCCCCATCGTCGAGCAACACCGCTGGGTGTGGATCTGGATGGGAGACCCGGACAATGCCGATCCGTCGCTGATCCCGGATACGCAGTGGCTGGACCATCCGGATTGGCGCAGCCTGGACGGCTACATCCACTACGACGTGAATTACCTGCTGATCTGCGACAACCTGCTGGACTTCTCGCACCTGCCGTTCGTTCACCCCACCACCCTGGGCGGCAGCGAGGACTATGCCGCGGTGCAGCCCAAGGTGGAGCGTATCGATGGCGGCGTGCGGATCACGCGCTGGGCCATCAATACCGAAGCGCCCGCCTTCGCCAAGGCCGTCAAGGACTATCCCGGGAAGGTCGATCGCTGGAACATCTACAACTTCACGATCCCCGCCATCCTGTTAATGGATTCCGGCATGTCTCCCACCGGCACGGGCGCGCCGGCGGGCGTGCGCGTCGATGCCGCCGAATTCCGTGGCTGCCAGGCCATCACCCCGGAGACGGAAAACTCCACGCATTACTTCTTCGCCCATCCGCACAACTTTGCCATCGACAAGCCGGAAGTCACCGCGTCGATTCACCAAAGCGTGGTCACCGCGTTCGACGAAGACCGCGAGATCATCTCGGCGCAGCAGCGAAGCCTTGAGCTTGAGCCCAACTTCAAGATGATGCCGTTTTCTATCGACGCCGCGCTTTCGCAATTCCGTTGGGCGGTGAACCAGAAGCTCGAAGAGGAAGCGGCAGCGTCCGCGCAGAGGTAGCACGGCATGCTCGAACTGATCGTATCCAGGCTGACCGCGGAGGCCGAGGGCATTCTCGGCATCGAGCTGCGGCGCCCCTGCGGCGGCGCCTTGCCGGCGTTCACCGCGGGCGCGCATATCGATGTGCACCTGCCCGGCAATATCGTCAGGCAATACTCGCTGTGCAACGACTCCGCGGAGACCGACCGCTACTGCCTTGGCGTGGGGCTCGCGCCGTTGTCGCGTGGAGGGTCGCGGTATGTCCATGAAGGACTCAAGGAGGGCGACGCGCTCGCCGTGAGCGCGCCGCGTTCGCTGTTCGGCATCGACGCGGCTGCCTCGGCGCATCTGTTCATCGCCGGCGGCATCGGCATTACGCCGATTCTCAGCATGATCCGCTGGTGCGAGGCCAACGGCCGGCCGTGGAAACTGCTCTACTGCATACGCTCGCGCCAGCGCGCGGCTTACCTGGATATGTTGTCGCGCTACGGGGAAAGGGTGCAGCTGCATGTCGATGACGAAAGCCAGGGTGCGCTGGCGGATCTTGCCTCTTTTCTTGGCGGGCTGCACGAGGGCGGGCACGTGTATTGCTGTGGGCCTTCGCCACTGATGGATGCGGTGGCTGCCAAGGCGGAGTCGGCAGGCGTGCCACGCGCTGCCACGCATTTCGAGCGGTTCAGCGCGGATCCGCAGCAGGCCAGTGCCCATGCCGATGCCGATGCGGACGAGGCGTTCACGGTTGTCCTGCGCCGGCACGGCAGCCGTTTCACCGTGCCCGCCGGTTCCACCATTCTCGAAACGCTCGAGCACAACGGCGTGCCGTTGCCGTTCTCCTGCCGCGAGGGATTGTGCCGCAGTTGCGAGGTGCCCCTGCTGTCCGGCAGGGCGGACCACAGGGACTACGTGCTGAGCGACGCGGAGCGCGAGGCCAACACCGCCATCATGATCTGCGTTTCCCGGGCGCTGACGCCCGAGCTGGAACTGGACATCTGAGCACGCCGCGCAGCCCCACCGCCTGGCAAAAGCACCACAACACGCGCCACCCAGATGGCCGCGATCATCCAAGGAGACAAGACGATGTTCCATCCCGCTCGCCCAATGCTGGCTGCCGTGCTTGCCATGGCCGGCCTGGCAGCAACCCCTGCGCGTGCCGACATCAACGTCGGTGTCACCCTGTCGCTGACCGGTCCCGCGGCGTCGCTCGGCATGCCGGCAAAGCGCGCGATCGACCTCCTGCCAAAGGAGGCAGCAGGGCAGAAGCTGAACTTCATCCTCCTCGACGACACCTCGGATCCGAGCGTCGGCGTGCGCAACTTTCGCCGCCTGGTGGATGAGCACAAGGTGGATGTGGTGATGGGCTCCTCGGTTACGCCGTCGACCATTGCGCTGGTCGACGTTGCCGCCGAGACCAAGGTGCCGTTGATGAGCCTGGCTGCCAGCGCCAGGATCGTCGAGCCGCAGGACGAGAAACGACGGTGGGCATTCAAGGCGATCCAGAATGAGAACCTGATGATCGGCGCCACGCTTGACCATATGCGACAGGCCGGGACGAAGACACTGGCATTCATGGGCTTCTCGGATGCCTATGGCGACGCATGGCTGTCCGCACTCCAGCCGCTGGCGGACAAGGCCGGTATCAAGCTTGTGGCCACGGAGCGTTATGTCCGCACGGACACCAGCGTAGTCGCGCAGACACTGAAGATCATCGCCGCGAAGCCGGACGCCGTCCTTGTCGCCGCATCCGGCACACCCGGCGCCCTGCCGCAGAAAGCGCTCACCGAGCGCGGGTACAAAGGACGCGTCTACCAGACCTACGGCATTGCCAACCGGGACTTCCTGCGCGTTGCCGGAAAGGATGCGGAGGGCGCGATCTTTGCGGTCGGGCCGGTGCTGGTCGCGGACCAGCTTGAGCCTGGCAGCCCGATGCGGCCCGTCGCGCAGGATTTCGTCAAGCGCTACGAGGCCGCGTACGGCCCTAACTCCGCCTCGATTTTCTCGGCCAACGTCTGGGATGCGGGCCTGGTGCTGCGTGCGGCGATTCCCGCCGCCCTTGGCAAGGGCAAACCGGGCACAGAGGCGTTCCGCATCGCGCTGCGCGACGCGTTGGAGAGCACCAGCGGTGTCGTGACTACCCAAGGCGTGACGACGATGTCCCGCTCCGACCACGTTGGCTACGACAAGCGGGCAGCGGTGCTGGTCCAGATCCAGAATGGCGCCTGGAAATACCTGAAGTAGATCGTTGCCTCTACGGCTTGCCGCTGAACTTGCGGTGCAATTGCGCCAGCAGCGGCGAGCGCGGCAGCAGATCGGCCTTGTTTTCCAGCTCGATCAGCCGGCCGGAGCGGTGCAGGCCCTGGATGATGCGGTCCACCGCCGCCGCCGTGTCTTTTTCGCCCTTGCGCACCCAGGCCACTTGCGGGGCGGGATCGACCTCGTCGGGCAGCACCGCGTAGTCGCGCCATTCCGGATCGCGCGCCACCAGCGTGTTCAGTGTCACGCTCTCATGCACGGCTGCCACGCACGAGGCGCCGCCGCGCAGCGCCAGCAGCGATTCGGACATGCCTTTGAAGCCCTTGAGCTCGGCGCCGTATTGCGCGCTCAGCGGCTTGGCGTAGCTGCTGCCCTGCGAAAGGCAGACCGGCTTGCCGCGCAGGTCCTCCCAGCGCTTGATGCCGCTGCGCTTGAGAAAGACCGCGGTGCCGCCGTTGCGATAGTACGGCGTGGGGGCGTAATCCATCTGCGTGGCGCGCTCCGGCGTCAGCAGCATGCTGGCAACCAGCAGGTCCACCTTGCCTTGCTGCAGGAACTGCACGCGGTTGGCTGGCTGCACGGGTACCAGTTCGGCTTGCACGCCCAGGTCCCTGGCGATCTGCCTGGCCAGCTCCGGGTTGAAGCCGATCATCTCGCCGCTGGCCGGATCGATCGAGCCAAAGCCACCCGTGCCGTTGACGATGACGCCGATGCTGATTGTCTTGCGCTGGTGGACGCGATCCAGCGTGGCGTCGGCGTGGACGGCGGTGCTGCCGAGCAGCGTGGTGAGCACTAGCGCAAGGAGGGTGCGGCGTGGTGAGTCAGATAGCCTGGACATGGGAATGCATACGGGTGAGGTGTAAAGCGACGGCGTGATGCCGGCATGCGCGCCTTGTGCGGAGCAAGCGCTTATCAATCGTCGGCCAGCTGGAACAGGCAATCGCCGCGCTGCGTGAGCGCGGGCACGCGCTTGCAGATCACCAACCCGCTTGCCGGGAAGCGCGCGATCACCGGCTCGCGCTCGAGGCTGTGCGGCGTATGCAGCAGCGCCGCGGGCTGGCCGGCGTCCACGCGATCGCCAAGCTGCACCAGTGGCTCGAAGATGCCATCTTCCCGCGCGTAAACATAATGGCGTTCCCGGTCCACGCGCAGCAGGCGGGTGGCGTGCGGCGCCGCAGCAGGCACCAGCGGGCCGCGCACAACGCCAAGGTGCCCGAGCAGATGGAGCAGGCCTTGCCACGCATCTTGCAGCGCCACGGCATCCACCATGCCCGCGCCGCCAAGTTCGGTCAGCAGGGCCAGCACGCCCTGGCGGCGCGCCGCCGCCAGCAAGCCGACCGGGTTGGGAACCTCATTGATGAAGGTGTGCGGCAGGCCGAAGGCATGCACCGCGTCGAACAGTCGCGCCTTGGCGGCAGCGTCTTGCGCAGCCTGCGCAAACAAGGTGGCGCCGTGGTACTGCAGTGAACTGCCGCCGGAGTGCAGGTCGATCGCCAGGCTCACGCGCGTGAGCAGCGAGCGCTCGATATAGTCGGCGATGACCTGCGTCGGCGTGCCGCGCGCGTCGCCGGGAAAGCTGCGATTGAGATTGCCGCCGTCCAGCGGCGATGTGCGCAGGCCGGCTTGCGCGGCCGGATAATTGGCCATCGGCAGCAGGATCACCTGGCCTTGCACCATCTCCGGCGTGAGCGCGCGGATGAGCCGCGAAACCAGGATCTGGCCTTCGTACTCGTCGCCGTGGTTGCCTGCCATCACCAGCACGGCGGGGCCTTCGCCGTTGCGTACCGAGGCGATCGGAATGGGCAGCCAGCCATAGGCGGAGCGATGCGCGGAGTGCGGCAGGCGCAGGTAGCCGGTGTGCTTGCCCGGCGCGCCGAAATCGACTTCGCTGTGGATGGGGGAGGCGGGCGCGAGCCCCGGGGAGGAAGCCATGGTGAAGTCGTCGGGTGAGGGCGGCGCGAGCCGTGCAGCTCGCGCGGCGTACGGAAACCCGTCACTCTACGCAGCCGGCCCGGCATGCGGAAGGAACAAATCGGCGCATGGATATGCGTGCGGCGCGCGCACGCTTGGACCTCCGGTCGCCGCGGCTGCCACGCGGCCACACTGGCAGGTTTTCCGGATTTGCTACTGCGGTTTTATTCTTGGACCGGCATGCCGTCGCTTACCTAGACTGGTTGCCTGGCATCTCGCCAGCTCAATCATCGCCAGCAATATCTTCGAGGTGAACGGCTTATGAACCTGCGTGCAATTTTCTCCACGGTCCTCGCCGCCACGACGGCGCTCGCCATCGGCGCCGCCCCGGCGCTGGCCGCCGACAAGCCCATCAAGGTCGGCGTGCGCGGCGGCGTGGACGAAGAGATATGGGAAGTGGTGACCAAGGTGGCCCGCAAGCAAGGCCTCAACGTGGAGCCGATCGTGATTACCGGCACCGCCAGCCCCAACGAAGCGCTGAACAACGGCGATCTCGATGCCAACGCGTTCCAGCACAAGCCGTTCCTGCGTGACCAGATCAACCAGCGCGGCTACAAGATCGTGGCGGTGGCGGACACGCTGATCTCGCCGATTGCCTTTTACTCGCGCAAATACAAATCGCTGGAGTCGCTGCCGCAGGGCGCGCGGCTGGGCATTCCCAATGATCCGAGCAACCAGACCCGGGCGCTGGTGATCCTGCGCGATCATGGGCTGATCAAGCTGCGCGAGGGTTTCGACCCGTACACCGGCACGGCCACGCTGGGCGATATCACCACCAACCCGAGGAAGCTGGACCTGGTGGAAAGCGCCTCGGTGGTGCTGGCGCGCTCGCTGCCGGACGTGGATGCCGCCGCCGTGGTCAACACCTTTGCCTACCAGGCCGGGCTGATTGCTACGCGCGACGGCATTGCGGTGGAGAAGAAGGAGCACAACCCGTACGTGAACGTGATCGCCGTGCGCGAGCGTGACAAGGCCGCGCCGTGGGTGGCACCGCTGATCAAGGCGTACCACTCGGACGAGGTGCGCAAGTTCATCCTGACCAAGTACCAGGGCTCGGTGATCCCGGCGTTCTGATGCGGCGGATGTCGTTGTTCACGTTGCTCACGTTGTTCAAGTTGTTCCCGGAGGATTTTCATCGTGTCACAGACGCCCCCGCTGCAATCAAGTCCGCCGCATATCGTCTTCGAGCAGCTTGGCAAGCACTACCCGGGCGCGCCCGCTGCCGCGTTGCGGGAGGTGTCATTCACGGTGGCGCGCGCAGAGGTTTTCGGCATCATCGGGCGTAGCGGCGCGGGCAAGTCCACGCTGTTGCGCACCATCAACATGCTGGAGCGTCCCAGCGCCGGGCAGGTGCGCGTGGATGGCGTGGACGTGGGCGCGCTGGACGAGGACGGCCTGGTGGCGCTGCGCCGGCGCATCGGCATGATCTTCCAGCATTTCAATTTGCTGTCGGCCAAGACCGTGTTCGAGAACGTGGCCTTGCCCTTGCGCGTGGCCGGCGTGCCGCGCGCGCAGATTGTGCCGCGCGTGATGGCGTTGCTGGAACTGGTGGGGCTGGCCGACAAGGCGCAGGTCTATCCGGCCACGCTGTCCGGCGGGCAGAAGCAGCGCGTGGGCATTGCGCGCGCGCTGGTGCACCGCCCGGAGATCCTGCTGTGCGACGAGGCCACCTCGGCGCTGGACCCCGAGACCACCGAATCGATCCTGACCCTGCTGCGCGACATCAACCGCACGCTCGGACTGACCGTGGTGCTGATCACGCACGACATGGCGGTGATCCGCCAGGCTTGCGACCGCGTGCTGGTGCTCGATCAAGGCCGCGCGGTGGAGCTGGGCACCGTGTGGCAGGTGTTTGCCGAGCCGCGGGCCGCCGCCACGCTGGCGCTGCTGCGCCCGCTGCGGCAGGATTTGCCGGTGCCGGCCGGCGGCGAGTTTGCCCATGCCATGCATGCCGCCAAGGCGGCCAACGCGTCGTATGCGAGTGCGCGCGCCAATATCGAGATACAGGCTTATGTTCCCGCCCATGGCTGACAAGTACGTAAAGGCGCTGGGCGAGACCTTGCTGATGGTGAGCGCCGCCTGCCTGGTGGTGTTCGTGTGCGGCATGGCGCTGGCCATCGTACTGACGTTGAGCGCGCCGGGCGGTTTGCGTCCGCGTCCGCGGCTGCACCGTACGCTGTCGGCGCTGGTCAACACCTTCCGCTCGATCCCGTTCATTATCCTGCTGGTGGCGATGCTGCCCGTGACGCGGCTGATCGTCGGCACCACCATGGGCACGTGGGCAGCGGTGGTGCCGCTGAGCGTGCACCTGATTCCCTTCTTTGCGCGCATTGCGCAGGTCAGCCTGAACGAGATCGATCCGGGCCTGATCGAGGCCGCGCGCGCCATGGGCTGCCGGCGCTGGCACATCGTGCGCCACGTGCTGCTGCCCGAAGCGTTGCCCGGCATCGTTGGCGGCGCAACCGTCAGCGTGATCGCCATGATCGGCTCGTCGGCCATGGCCGGCGCGGTGGGTGCCGGCGGCCTGGGCGACCTGGCCATCCGCTACGGCTACGAGCGCTACGAGACCGCGGTGATGTTCAACGTGATCGTGATCCTGGTTGCGCTGGTCACGCTGGTGCAGTTCGGCGGCGAGCGGCTGGCGCGGCGCTTCGACCACAGGCGCTGAGCCGGCCACGGCGCACGCTGGCGACTACTGGCGATTACTGGCGATACGACGGATCGCTGCGATCGAGCTGCCGCAGCAGGGCCGCCCAGTGCTTGCGCGTGACGGGGCCGCCGGCATTGCTCGCCACCAGGTCCGCCACCTTGCGTGCCACAGCATCGGGCGCGATCACCAGCGGTGCACCGCCGGATTGCGCGGCCAGCTGCGCCACGCAGGCGCGCTCCAGCATATGCAGTTCCTGGAAGGCTTGCGCAATGGTGGGCGCGCACGTCAGCAGGCCGTGGTTGCGCAGGATGAAGATGTCGCGCTCGCCCAGGTCCGCCACCAGCCGGGCGCGTTCATCCAGGTCGATGGCGATGCCTTCGTAGTCGTGATAGGCCACCCTGTCGAAGAAGCGCATGGCGTGCTGCGAAATCATCAGCAGGCCATCGCGCTGCGCCGACACGCCGATGCCGGCTGCGGTGTGGGTATGGAGCACGCAGCCCACGTCGTGGCGCGCGGCGTGGATGGCGCTATGGATCACGTAGCCGGCCGGGTTGATGCCAAGGCCAGTGTCGTCGCGCAGGATCTCGCCGTCGATATCGACCTTGACCAGGTTGGACGCGGTGATTTCTTCGAAGGTCAGGCCATAGGCGTTGATCAGGAAATGCGCATCGGGACCCGGCACGCGCGCGGAGAAGTGCGTGTAGATGTGATCGGTCCAGCGGAACTGCGCCGCCAGCCGGTAGGCCGCCGCCAGCTCCACGCGCACGGCCCACTCAGCGGGCGAGACCTCGGCCTGGACGGCGGGGAAATGCAGCGCGGGGAGGGACAGGCTCGGGTCCGACAAGGCAAGCAGCGGCTCGGTGACGGCGTTCATGCGGCGCTCCGGAAAAAAAGGGGGGGGAGCGGAACATCATACGGCTGCCACCCGGGCTTGCCAACGCCGCAATCGGCATATGGAAATGCAAGGGCAGAAGGACGGCGATGCGGCCGCGATGCGCCATCCCGTAGAATCCTCCTCTGCGCGGCCGCTCCCATGCACCGCGCGCCATGCACAGACCCAGCACCACACATAAAACCAATAACGCAGGAGCCCCCTTGAAGACGCCCTTCGCCCTCATCGCCGCCACGGCAGCATTGACGACGGCTGCCACCTTTGCCCACGCCGCTTATCCCGAGCGGCCCATCAAGCTGATCGTGCCTTTCCCGCCGGGGCAGGCCACCGACATCTTTGCGCGCGCGCTGGCAGAGCGGCTGGGCAAGCAGCTTGGCCAGCCGGTGGTGGTGGACAACCGTGCCGGGGCGGGCAGCAACCTCGGCATGGAGATCGCTTCCCACGCCGCGCCCGATGGCTACACGCTGGTGATGGCCGGCAGCGCGATGGCAATCAACCAGACGCTGTACAAGAAGCTGAACTACAACCCGCGCCAGGATTTCCAGCCGATCTCCGGCGTGTTCTCGGTGCCGCTGGTGTTCCTCGCCACGCCGGCGTCCGGCATCGTCTCGCTGCGCGACCTGATCGCCAAGGCCAAGGCCGCGCCCGGCAAATACAGCTACGCCAGCGCGGGCGTGGGGGGGACCCAGCATCTGTCGGCCGAAATGCTCAAGGCGCAGGCGGGCATCTTCATGGTGCACATCCCCTACAAGGGCAGCGGCCCGGCGCAGTCCGACTTTCTCGGCAACCAGATTCCGCTGATGGTGGATTCGGTGACGGCGGCGCTGCCCCTGATCCAGTCGAAGAAGGCCGTGCCGCTGGCGGTCACGGTGGCCAAGCGCACGCCGCAGCTACCGTCGGTGCCCACGGTGCGCGAGCAAGGCGTGCCGGACTTCGAAGCGCTGGGCTGGGCCATCCTGATGGCGCCCAAAGGCCTGCCACCCGCGCTCGTGAGCCAGCTCAACGCGGAGACGGTGAAGGCGCTGCAGTCGCCCGAGCTGTCGAAGTTCATCACCGACCGCGGCTCGGAGCCGATGCCGATGAGCCCGGAGGAAACCGGCAAGTTCGTCGACAGCGAGATCCACAAATGGGGCGCGGTGGTGAAACGTTCGGGCGCCCAGGCTGATTAAGCGCGGCTAACAAAACCATGTCATCGCCACATGCCTGTTGAGCGTAGCCATGAGGCGATGGCGCAGCGGCTTGCAAGTGACCGGAATCCATGCGTCTAACGCACGGCTGTCAGCCATCGCATCAGGCGTTCGACAGGGCCTTGCCTCATCTTGAAACTCCAAACCCAGGCCACGATTGTTGCAAATGCCAGAAAAGCTGATGCGGCCAGTGCGGCGTCGGTCAGAGTACAGTTGCCATCCAGCGCCCCAAGTGTTTCCAGCAGGCCCATGCCGATGAAAATGTGTGCCAGATAGATGCTGAGGGTCATGCGCCCGGCGGGTAGCAGGAATCTCAACGGCCGACCGGGCCACTGGCTGGAAATGCGCAGGCAAACGCCAATGGCAGCGCTGGCGGAGCCAATGCCCATGAGCAGATATAGCGGGCCCGGTGGCATAGGTGCCGTGCCTAGCAGCCAGGCAAAGGCGCTGTCCTGGCACAGGTGTGAGATTACACCAGCCAGCACGGCCATCGACAATCCGGTTCCTGCCAACGCCCATTGCGTACTGGCGCGTTGCAGTGGTAGATGTGCCAGCAACATGCCATATAGAAACAGCGCGAACCATGGCAGCACCGGATGGAATCCGTTGAACAGCAGGTTACGAGCGAAGCCGGCCGGCGTCCACAGGTCGGTGTAGTGTAACGCTGCCCATTCCCAACCTTGACTGTAGTCGGAGTTCAGCAAAGCCCACAATGAAACAGCTGCCACAGCCAACATGGTGGCGAGCAACGGCGCTGTCCTAGCTCGCAGCAACGGTAATACCAGCAGGAAATACATTGCGTAGTAGTGGATGATGTCGGCGGGAAATATCAGCAGATTAAGTAATCCTGCACATAGCAGGAATAGCGAACGGCGTAGCGTCCATATGCGTGCCGTTGTCGACTCCAGATTGCGTGTTGCTAGCACTAAGCCCATGCCAGCCAGCACTACAAAGGTGGCTGACGCCTTGCCTTCAAGGAAGCCCAATAGTCCGTCCAGCCACGCCGGCCCACGGGCGGCAGGCTGCATCGCTAACCCGAAGTTGACCAGTATCATTCCGGCCAGCGCCAGATAGCGAGCCAGATCCAGACCATCCAGGCGCGGTCTTGCGGGGGGAGCAGACGTCATGTTCCAAGCAAGCCGTGCAGGAGCCCTGGATGGAGCGCATCCATTGCCTGGACAGAGGGATTGTCTTGGTAGCCGGCGGTTTCTGCCTGCGCCATCAACGCCTGGCGCAAGGCATCGTTCTCAACAATATCTAGCATTGCCTGTGCCACTAGCCGCGCGGGCGCAGTCGGTTTGAACACGCCGCGCTTCGTGGCACGTTCGATTGCATTTGTCAGGGTATCGAGCAATTGCCTGCGATTGTTCTCGAACGCAGGCATAAGAGCGGGACTTCGCGCGATTTCCGCCAGGCATTCAACGCCCAGTATCGCCCATTCGCGCTGCCGGCAAAGCGCCCAGTATGCTGCAAGGAACTGCTTTACCTGTTCCGTTGATGGATTGGCGGTTCTTTCGAGTGTGCGTAGCAGCGGCGCTAGTTCGGCCTGCTCCTGATTTGCAACTTCGGCAATAAGAGCCTGTTTGCCGGGAAAGTAGTTGTACAGGTTGCCCAGACTGACTGACGCAGCCAAAGCTATATCGCGCATGCTGGTCGCGTGAAAGCCCTTGTCTATGAAGCAGTCGATGGCGGCCTGCATGATGACGGTACGACGATCCGTCTGATGTCTATTTTGGCTCATAACGGAATAATATGAACGAACGTTTGTTCATTTTACGCATCGTGCTGGTGGCAAGGCAAGCAGAAAACTGATCGATGCCTGCTACGCACTGGATCACACGCAGACCTACGGCGAAGCCGTCGATGCGACGAAACTGATCCCCCACATGCCGGAGGCGTTCATGGCCGGGGATCGGGGATTCAAGAGGCGTACGTGATGGTACTCAGACCACTCCCGTCCGGCGTCCAGGCCGTGGCAGACAGGTGGACAGCGCGATCAGGCCGAGCACCAGCACCGCGCCGCTAAGCACGCCAAGGCCGGTGCCGAAGGCCGCGCTGACACCCATTGCCACCAGCGCGGCGCTGCCGATCTGACAGAACCCTACCAGTCCCGACGCGGTGGCCGCATACCCGTGCTCGCTTGCAATGGCCCCGGACACCGCCAGCGACAGCGACGAACCATTGGCGAGACTGACCAGGCACATCGGTAGCACTACTGCGGTTGCGCCATGGAGCCCCAGCGCCGCCACGGCCAGGAATGCCACGCCGCCAAGCACGAAGCACATGATGCCGGCAGCGAGGATGCGGTCGTAGAGCCAGCGATCAAGCAACCGCTTGGCCAGCAGGTTGGCACCGATGATGCCGGCCGTCAGCGGCAGGTACAGCCAGCCGCTTTGTTCCTCACTCAAGCCTTGGCGCGCGAAAAGAAACGGCGATTGGGTCAAGTAGACGAACCAAGCGCAATAGATCGCGCAGACCACCAATGTATAGCGGCGAAAAGTTCGGTCGCGCAGGACATGACTGAAGCCGGCAAAGGGAGAGGTCCGGGTGCGGGCAACAATGGGTAGCGTTTCCGGTAGCAGCGTCATCACCATCAGTAGTGCCACGACACCGAACGCGGCGACGAACAAGAAGTCTGACCGCCAGCCAAAGGCCGCTGCCAGGTGCCCGCCTATGGCCGGTGCCAGGGCTGGCGACAGCGACACCAGCGGGTAGATCACCGCATAGACCTTGGCGGAGGTGCGCTTGTCGCAAGTGTCGGCGATCAGGGCGCGGCCAACGACAAGGCCTGCAGCTGCGCCGACTGCTTCAAGCATGCGCCACGCCAGGAACCCGTTGTAGGTGGCTGAGGTGGCACAGCCCACCGAGCCGACGATGTAGAGGGCGATGCCGGTCAGCAGTACGGGCTTGCGGCCATTGCGGTCCGACAGTGGCCCGTAGGCCAACTGGGCAATTGCTAGTGCCAGCAGGTAGAACGAGATTGTCTGCGGCATCTGCCAGTCGGCGACGCCGAACTCCGTGGTCATGCTCGGCATGGCGGGCAGATAAACGTCCGAAGCAATCAGGCCGAAGGCACTCAGCATGGCGACGGTCAGAATGAACGGTAAGCGAGGCATGGCAGCTCCCGGCAGCCAGGCGGGCCAGCTGCGCGTCAAAGGTTCAGAAGGGATGGGCGCTATGTTACGGAGAGGCCTTCCATGTGAAAATGCACAAAACAGCAGCCTGTGGCTGCATATTTGCAGTATTGACAATGGAGCAGTGATGAACTGGGACGACGTGCGGATATTCCTGGCAATTCAGCGCGCCAGCACCTTGCGCGGGGCAGCGCAGCAACTGGCCATCGACCAGACCACGGTGGGTCGGCGTCTGACCGGATTGGAGCAGGCGCTGGGCAGCCGGCTGTTCCTGCGCACCACGGGCGGCTTGGTGCTGACCGACACCGGCCAGCAAGTGCTGCGCATAGCCGAGGACATGGAACGCATGGCCGTCTCCTTCGAGCGCCGCAGCGAAGGTGCCGACGCGCGCGTGGCCGGAGAGGTACGCGTGACCACCACCGACGCGTTGGCGGTGGACTTCGTGGTTCCGGCCATTGAACGCCTGCGCGCCAGCCATCCCGAGGTGCGGGTGATCCTGAGCACCACGACGCGGCTGCTCGACCTGGCGCGGCGGGAGGCCGACATTGCTGTACGTACCCTGCGGCCGGAGCAACCGGACTTGATCGTTCGCCAACTGGGCTGCTGGGAAGTTGGCCTGTACGCAACCCGAGGCTATCTGGCCAAGCATGGTGAACCGCAGCCCGGAAAAGGCTTTGCGAGCCACGACATTGCGCTCTACCAGGAGGGTGTGACCGGTCGGCAGGACGACACGCTGGCGGGTGAATCCAGGGCACAGGGTCGCGTGGTTGCCGAACTGGATTCGAGTCTGATGCTCACGACCTTCGTGCGCGCCGGCTTGGCGATAGGCGAGTTGCCCGAGTACCTGGCCCGGCGCGATCCCGCACTGGTGCGGCTATGGCCGGAGTGCCAGCGGGCCAAGCCCTACGAGGCGTGGCTGGTGTTGCACCAAGACTTGGCGCGCACGGCCAGAGTGCGTGTCGTCGTGGAGGCGATCACATCGGCTTTCGCCGATTGAACGTCAGGCATGGGCGAGCCACGTATTTGCTTTTGGGGAGCGAGGGTCGGGAGGCTGATATGACTCCCCGTGTCAATCGGGATTGGTTTAGTTCAGTTGACGGTTTCATGTCGTTTCTCCCACCCAATTCCCTGAGGGAGGCGTCCACATAAGCCACTCTAAGCGCCAGGCGTAAAGAAAAGAATGGCCGGGCGCCGCATGGCGGCTCCGGCCATTCTCTTGAGTCCGGGGGGATCCCGCTCGCTATGCCCGCCTGCGCTTTAGCGCCGCGCAGATCGTCTCGTGGGTCTTCTCATCCAGGTGGTAATTCCACAGCGCTATAGCGCACGCACAGGAATACACAGCTCGCAGGTCAGCGAGCCCGTTCGCGCGTCCAGCGCCGACACTGCCGAGAACCGCTCGAAGCACGGGCGCTCGTCGCATTGCAGACCGCTGGACGGCAGCCATTCCCGGGTCAGCCAGGTCCATGCCTGGGCGATGGCGGCAGGGGCGCCGCTGAATTGCGCCACGGCGTAACGTCCGCCCGGCAGGACGGAGATGCTGGCCCGGCCGCTGGGCTGGAAGGTTTCTGGTATCTCCACGCAGGCGTCGTAGCGGCACTTGTCCGGCGGCGTGATGCCGGGGGCGTCGTGGCCGATGCCGTAGCACGTTTGCCCGGCCAGGCCGTTGGCATGCATCCATGGCGCGACGGTTTCTCGCCAGAAAGTGCCGATCGCCGGACCGTAGGGGCCGATTTGGCGTTGGTAGGCGACACGTGCCTCGGGTAGATCGATGACGCGGACTTCCATATTGCTCTCTCCATCTGTTTGGCAGGAGAGGCCATGGTCGATGAAGGCACCGCCATCGACCTGATCGGCGTTGCGCAGGACCTGATCCGGATTGCTATGGCGGTTGGCCAGGCGCGCGCGCGCCGCCGCGACCCGCGTGGCCCGGTGTTCGGCCGCGCCGGCGCGCCAGGCAGAGGGCGTGCAGCCAAACTTGAGCTTGAAGGCGCGCGCGAATGCCTCGCCGGAGCCGAAACCGGTGGCCAGTGCAACTTCCAGCACCGAGGCGCCGGGTTTGCAAGCCAGCTGAAATGCGGCGGACTCGAGCCGGCGCCGGCGCGCGTAGTCGCCCAGCGTCTCGCCCATCCAGGCCGCGAACAAGCGATGAAAATGGAAGCGGGAAAAGTTCGCGACGTCTGCCAGTTGGGCCAGATCGAGCGGCGTGTCCAGATGCTGGTCGATATAGTCGAGCACGCGGTTCATGCGCCGCGTGTACTCCGCGCGATGGATGCGCAACTGCGATGGGTCTGACTGCGGGCCGTCTGCTTGTTCGGTGGGTGCCATGGCTGCGGATTATGGCACGACGGCGATCCGCGCAAATCGTCCCGATCAACGGAAAACGCCCCGCGCTGGGCGGGGCGTTCAACCTTTCAACCTTTCAACCTTTCAACCGTTCAACTACTCGAACCCGGCCAGTTCGCCTGGCCGCGTGCGCTCATGCAAGCCAGCGCGGGCCGGCAACCGTGCTCAGGCAAGCGCGGGGTAGTCGATATAGCCTTCGGCGCCCGAGTGGTAGTAAGTCTCCGGCTGCGGCGCGTTCAGCGGCGCGTCGATCTGCAGGCGGCGCGGCAGGTCCGGATTGGCGATGAACAGCTGGCCAAAGGCCACCGCATCGGCTTCACCGGCTTGCAGCACGTGCTCGGCGGTTTCCTTGGTCATCTTCTCGTTGGCGATATAGGTGCCGCCAAACGCCTTCTTCAACGCGGGGCCGAGGCGGGGCTCACCCAGCGCTTCACGTGAGCAGATGAAGGCAATGCCGCGCTTGCCGAGTTCGCGCGCCACGTAGCCGAAGGTGGCCGGCAGGTCCGAGTCGCCCATGTCGTGCGCATCGGCACGCGGTGCCAGGTGCACGCCCACGCGCGATGCGCCCCACACGTCGATGCAGGCGTCGGTCACTTCCAGCAGCAGGCGGGCGCGGTTTTCGAGCGAGCCGCCATAGGCGTCGGTGCGCTTGTTGGTGCTGTCCTGCAGGAACTGGTCGAGCAGGTAGCCGTTGGCGCCGTGCACTTCCACGCCGTCGAAGCCGGCGGCCTTGGCGTTCTCGGCGCCGTGGCGGAAGGCCGCGACGATGCCGGGGATTTCATCGGTTTCCAGCGCGCGCGGCGTGACAAACGCGCGCTTGGGGCGCACCAGGCTGACATTGCCCGCGGCCGCGATGGCGCTGGGCGCCACCGGCAGTTCGCCGTCCAGGAAGACCGGATCGGAAATGCGGCCCACGTGCCACAGCTGCAGGAAGATGCGGCCGCCGGCGGCATGCACGGCATCGGTCACCACCTTCCAGCCGGCGACTTGCTCGTCGGACCAGATGCCCGGGGTGTCGGCATAGCCCACGCCTTGCGGGGTGACCGAGGTGGCTTCGCTGAGGATCAGGCCTGCGGAGGCGCGCTGCACATAGTACTCAGCCATCAGGGCGTTGGGCACGCGGCCGCCGCCCACTGCGCGCGAGCGCGTCAGCGGCGCCATGATGACGCGGTTGGGGAGGTCGAGGTTGCCGATGCGGATGGGGTCGAAGAGAGAGGTCATGTCAGTTTGTCCGGGTGTCGAGGAGAGTGGCGCACCGTGGGTGCATGCGTTGGCGCTCGCGCGCCGCTGGTATCAAAGATCGTTGTGCATGTGATCGAGAAAGGCCTGGATGGTCTGCTCGTCGCGCTTGAAAAAAATCCATTGGCCAACCCGCTTGGACGTCACCAGCCCGGCGCGTTGCAACGTGGCGAGATGTGCCGACACGGTGGATTGCGACAGTCCGGTGCGCGCGTCGATCAGGCCAGCGCAGACACCCAGCTCGAGCGGATAGTCCTGCACGGCGAAATTCTCCTGCGGGGCTTTCAGCCAGGCGAGGATGCTGCGCCGTACGGGATTGGCCAGGGCCTTGTGGATGGCGTCGATGTCCATTGCGTGGGTTTGTCCGGTATCGGAGGCGCGGGCTGTTTCGTCTGTTGGCGAAACATATATCCGCTTCTCACAAAATTAATATCGTGACTATACGATATATGTGGCGACTTTGCTGGAGTGCCTTTTGTGCCACCTGAAAGTGCCGATTTGATGTGCGGTTATCTCTATCTGGTTGCTTAAAGAAACCAATGTGGCTTAGACTTCGTCCGGTATCTTTATAAAACCAGATGGATCCATGATGACGCGTAACCCAGCCGCCGCCACTACCCTAGCCACCGCACCGTTGGCGCAGACCTCGGACGCGCCGTCTGCCATGCCGTCGTCGCTGGTCTGGCTGTTCGCCTTGGCGTGCGGGCTCAGCGTGGCCAACGTCTACTACGCGCAGCCCTTGCTGGATGCGATGGCGCGCGAGTTCGGCTTTGGCTATGGCTCGGTCGGCATCGTCGTCACGGCCACGCAGGCGGGCTGCGCGCTGGCGTTGCTGCTGCTGGTGCCGGTGGGCGACCTGGTGGACCGGCGCCGCCTGATTCTGCTGCAGTTGCTGTTGCTCGCCGTTGCCCTGGCGCTGGTGGCGGCGGCCTCGACGCGCACGGCATTGCTGGCAGGCATGCTCGCCGTGGGCCTGCTGGGCACGGCCATGACCCAAGGACTGATCGCGTTCGCGGCCACGCTCGCCGCGCCGGCCGAGCGCGGGCGCGTGGTGGGCGCCGCGCAGGGCGGCGTGGTGATCGGCTTGCTGATGGCGCGGGCCATGGCTGGCGCGCTGGCGGATCTTGCCGGCTGGCGCGCGGTGTATGTGGTCTCGGGCGTGCTGGCGTTGCTGATGATCGCGCTGCTGGCGCGCCGTTTGCCGCGGCAGGCCAGCGCGCCGGTGAAGATGCGCTATATCAGCCTGCTCGCGTCGATGTTCACGCTGCTGGCGCAGGAGCGCACGCTGCAGGTCCGCGGCGTGCTCGCCATGCTGATGTTCGCCGCGTTCAGCGTGTTCTGGACCGCGCTGGTGCTGCCGCTGAGCGCGCCGCCGTATTCGATGTCGCATACCGCTATCGGTGCCTTTGGGCTGGTTGGCGCCGTGGGCGCGCTGGCGGCCGCGCGTGCCGGGCGCCTCGCGGATCGCGGGCTGGGGCAGTGGACCACCGGCATCGCGCTGGTGCTGCTGGTGGCGTGCTGGGCGCCGCTGGCATTTGCGCAGGAGTCGCTGTGGCTGCTGGTGGCGGGCATCGTCGTGCTGGACCTGGCCGGGCAGGCCATCCATGTCACCAACCAGAGCATGGTGTTTCGCGTGCGGCCCGAAGCGCACAGCCGGCTGGTGGGCTGCTACATGTTGTTCTATGCGCTTGGCAGCGGTGCGGGGTCCATCGCCTCGACGCATGTCTATGCGCGCGCAGGATGGTCCGGCGTTTGCATGCTGGGCGCGGCGATCAGTGCGGTTGCGCTGGTATTCTGGGGTGCGACCTTGCGGCGGTGAAGCGGGGGTAAAGCGGTGATAAAGCGGGGGGGAACTTTCATTTTGCTTACTGGTTCAGACTGGATATCGGATGAATCCACGTCAACCAAAACCCGTCCGCCAGCGTAAGAGCGGTGTCACCCCTTGGGGTTCGAGACAGGCCAACCATGTCCTTGAGCATTTCACGCCTGCTGTCACGCCTGATGTCGGTTTGCCTCCTCGGTGCGGCCGCAGGCCTGCTGGGTGCTTGCGCGCAAGGCGGCGGCGCGCCGGAGGGCGTATCCGGCGCGGCCCTGAAGCCGGCCGACCTGCACTGGCTCAACACCGTCACCTTCGGCGCCAACCAGGCCAGCATCGAACGCCTGCGCAAGCTGGGGCGCGAGCGCTATCTCGAAGAACAACTCAAGGCGCCCGGCACCGATACGGGCGAGCTTGCCGCCACCATCGGGGCGCTGAGCATTGCCCAGCAAAGCGGCGAGCAAAGGCTGCGCAGCGTGCGCGCCGAGCAGCAGCGCATCAACACCCTCACCGACGAAGACGAAAAACAGAAGGCGCGCGACGCGCTCAACCGCAGCGGCAACGACGTGGTGCTCGACACCAGCCGCCGCCATCTGCTGCGCGCCCTCTACTCGCCCGCGCAGCTGCGCGAGCAGATGACGTGGTTCTGGATGAACCACTTCAGCGTGTACTCCGGCAAGGGCTCGGTGCGCTGGGTGCTGGCTGACTACGAGGACAAGGCGGTGCGCCCGCATGCGCTGGGCAAGTTCCGCGACCTGCTGATGGCGACCGTGACATCGCCCGCCATGCTGGAGTACCTGGACAATGCGCAGAGCGCGGTCAACCGCATCAACGAGAACTATGCGCGCGAGCTGATGGAGCTGCACACGCTGGGCGTGTCCGGCGGCCCGAGCGGCTCGCGCTATACCCAGCAGGATGTGCAGGAGCTGGCCCGCGTGCTGACCGGCCTGGGCATCAACACCAGCGGCGAGCCGCCCAAGCTCGCGCCGCAAAAGCAGGCGCTTTACCGCGCGGGCGGGCTGTTCGAGTTCAACCCGAACCGGCACGACTTCGGGCCCAAGACCTTGCTTGGCCATCGTATCGAGCCGACCGGCTTCCACGAGGTGGAGCAGGCGGTGGACATTCTCAGCCGCGATTCGGCCACCGCGCGCTTCATTTCCTACAAGCTCGCCGCGCACTTCGTCGGAGATACGCCGCCGCCGTCGCTCGTCAATCGCATGGCAGGCACCTTCACGCAGACCGATGGCGATATCGCGGCGGTGCTGCGCACGCTGTTCCTGTCGCCTGAGCTGAACACCACGCTGGCCTCCGGCACGCGCAAGTTCAAGGACCCGATGCAGTTCGTGGCTTCATCGCTGCGGCTGGCGTATGACGGCCGCACGGTGGCCAACCTGCGCCCCGCCATCGGCTGGCTTAACCAGCTTGGCGAGCCGCTCTATGGCCGCATCACGCCGGACGGTTTCCCGGCAGCGGAGAGCGCATGGGCCAGTTCGGGGCAAATGGTCAAGCGTTTCGAGATCGCGCGCGCCATCGGCTCGGGGCAGGCCGGGCTGTTCTCCAAGGATGATGGCAAGCCGGCCGAGCGCACCGGCTTTCCTTTGCTGACCAACCGCGTGTTTTTCGACAGCATCGAATCCACGCTCGGCCCCGCCACGCGCACCGCGATGACGCAGGCGACGTCGCAGGCGGAGTGGAACACCATCTTGCTGTCGTCGCCCGAATGGATGCAGGACTGAGCCGTCCGCCCTGTACAAGGAGTACCCCATGCAACGACGTGACTGGCTGAAGGGCGCAGGGCTTGCCGGACTGGCGGCTTTGGCGCCCGGCATTGTCTCGCGCGCCTACGCGCTGCCGCAGCAGGCCGATGCGCGTTTCCTGCTGGTGTTCCTGCGTGGTGGCTACGACGCCACCAATGTGCTGGTGCCGGCGGGCAGCGATTTCTACTACGCGTCACGCCCGACCATCGCCATTGCCAGGCCGGTGGCGCAGGGCGCCCAAGCCGATCCGCGCGCCGCGCTGTCGCTGGCGGCAGCCTTCGATGGCGGCGCGGGCAGGGGCATCGATGCGTGGGCGCTGCACCCCGCGCTCAAGGATAGCCTGCTGCCGCTGTGGCAAAAGCAGCAGCTTGCGTTCGTGCCGTTTGCCGGCACCGATGATCTCTCGCGCAGCCACTTCGAGACGCAGGACGGGGTCGAGGCCGGGTTGCCGCTCGCCGGCAACGGCAAGGGCAGCGGACGCATCGATGCCTCGCTGCGCGGCTCCGGCTTTCTCAACCGGCTGGCCGAATCCATGGGCGGACGCGCCGCGCCCGTCGCCTTCACCGACGGCCTGCCGATGGTGCTAAGCGGCGCGCTCACCGTGCCCAATGTCTCGCTCAAGGGTACCGGACGCACGCCCTTCGACGAGCGCCAGACCCGCGTGCTCGCGCAGATGTATCGCGGCACCCGCTTCGAGTCGCTGATCAATGAGGGCTTCGAGCTGCGCCAGACTGTGGCGCAGCAGGCCGAGGCCATGCAGCGCCGCAACAGCATGATGGCCGCGAACCTGCCCGCGCAGGCCGAGCCTGACATGGCGGGCCGCATGCAGGAGATGCAGGCGGCCAACCGCCGCGCGCTCAGCGCCAAGGGCTTCGAGGTGGAAGCGCGCCGCATGGCGGGGCTGATGCGCGAGCGCTTCAATCTTGGCTTTATCGATGTCGGCGGCTGGGATACGCACGTGAACCAGGGCGGCGCGCAGGGACAACTGGCCAACCTGCTGGATAACCTCGGGCGCGGCATCTCCGGCTTCGCGGACGAGATCGGGCCGGTATGGAGCAAGACCACGGTGGTGGTGGTCTCCGAGTTCGGCCGCACCTTCCGCGAGAATGGCACGCGCGGCACCGACCACGGTCACGGCACGGTGTACTGGGTGGCCGGCGGCGCAGTGCGTGGCGGGCGCATCGCCGGCGAGCAAGTGGCGGTGGAGCAGCGCACGCTGAACCAGAATCGCGACTGGCCGGTGCTCAATGAATACCGCGCGATGCTGGGCGGGATGTTCAAGCGCCTGTACGGGCTGGACGATGCGCGCCTGGCGCATGTGTTTCCCGATACCCGGGCAGTGGATATCGGGCTGGTCTAGCGTGCTCAGCCTTGGGCCGGCAATACTACCCGTTAATCTTGCTGCTAACGGAAGACGTGCTGCTTCCTCAATACGGCAAGATCTGTGTGCTTGGCGCGTAAAAGGGAACCTTGCATCGCGGTGATCGTGGCGAGTGTCAAACGTCCGTTGCGTCCAACTCCGCCTGCAGCCTCTCCACCTCCCGCATCATCTGCGCCGAAAACGCCGGCCCTTCCCACGCCCGATAATTCTGCCCCGCATAGGCCAGCGCGTTCTTGTAATACAAGAACGCATTGAGCCGGTTGCGCACAAAGTTGTTCTGCGTGCGCGTGACCTTGCCTGGGCTGCCCATCACGATGGAGTTGGGCGGGATCACGGTGCCTTCCTTGAGGAAGGCGTGCCCGGCAATGATGCAGTTATCGCCGATCACGCAGCCGTCCATGATGGTGGCGTTGATGCCGATCAGGCAGTTGTCGCCGATCGTGCAGCCGTGGATGGTGCAGTGGTGGGTGATGGAGCAGTGGCTGCCGATGATGGTCGGCGTGCCCTCGCCGATGTGCAGCATCGCGAAGTCCTGGATATTGGTGTAAGCGCCGATTACGATTTCCCGGCTCTCGGCGCGCGCTGCCACATTGATCCAGATCGATGCGCCCTCGTGCACGGTGATCTTGCCGTAGAGGTAGGCCGATTCGTGCACGTAGGCGGTGGGGTGCAAGCTCACATCGGGGCCGATGAATGCCATCGCTGTCTCCTTGGGTTATTTTTGGAATGCGCAGATTGTACGTCGATGCGTTGATGCGCCGGGGCGCGTTCCATCTGCCGCGTCGATGCCTTCGCGACGGGTTTGGTTCCGCTTTTGTGTTCGATCTTGTGCTGGTAGGTCTCATACCAGCATAAGTTGTCATCTTGTCGCGCCGGGACCGGCCCTTTAGGCTGTTCAGGGTCATCTCCCCGCAACCAGACAGAGCGAACGAAGAGGAACGCCTCCATGACCCCCAATCAAACCGCCGCCGCCGATCCCGCCGCCAAATTCGACCCCAGCCGCGCGGGCGAGTACGAAAAGCAGAGCCGCATCGCGCTGGCTGGCTACGACGCCTGCCATGAACTGTCCGCGTGCATGCTGGCGGCAACGCTCGGCGCCGGGCGCGCGGCCGAGGTGCTGGTGGTCGGCGCAGGTGGCACGGCGCAGGAGATCGTCTGCGCGGCCAGGCTGGAGCCGGCGTGGCGCTTCACGGCGGTCGATCCGTCGGCGCCGATGCTGGACCTTGCCATGGCGCGCGTCGCCCAGGCCGGGCTGGCCGAGCGCACGCATGCCGTGGCGGGCGTGGTGGAGGACCTGCCCGCCGCGCCGCGTTTCGACGCCGCCACGTTGATCGGCGTGCTGCATCACCTGCCGGGGGACGAAGCCAAGCGCGATATCTTGCGTGCCATCGCCGCCCGCCTGAAACCGGGCGCGCCGCTGATCCTCGCCGGTAACTATCGCGCCTATGCCAGCGAGCCGCTGCTGCTGGCTGCCTGGGGCGAGCGCTGGCGCATGCAAGGCGCCAGCGCCGACGAGGTCCAGGCCAAGCTGGGCAAGATCCTGCAAGGCGCGGACCCGCCGCACTCGGAGGCTGCCGTGCAGGCGCTGCTGGCCGAGGCGGGCTTTGCCGCACCGCAGCGATTCTTCGGCAGTCTGTTCTGGGGCGCGTGGCTGGCACGCAAGCAGGGCGGCTGAGCCCGGACGCTCGCGCATGGCCGGGCTTTGCGCGCAAGCCAGCCGGTTCTATCCTACGCAGACGAGAGTCGCCCTCAAGGAGCTTGCCATGCCCGTCCGCTCTTTGTCCTTGCCCGTGCGGATCGCCATGGCGGCGCTGGCCGGCACCGCCATGCTGGCCTGGCCGGCGCGCGGCGCCGACAGCGACCAGGAAAACCGTGGCCACGATCCGTTCTTCCAGATCTCGTCACGCATCGCCAATTGCCCGGAGCCGCTCGGGCCTCGCGTGGACGAAGCACAATGGCGGCGCGACGCCCATCACCGGATCGAGGACGGCAACCATTGCTATGTCGAAGGCCGCTGCCGTCTCGGCAATGCCTACCAGTACGAGCAGGATATCGTGGAAAGCACGCAGCGCCGTCTGCAGTCGCTGTCGATCACGCTGCCGGGCTGGCGGGAATCCACGCTGTGGCTCACCGTGCGGGGCCGCTGGCTGCTGGTGCAGGGCTGTGTGGGGCGGGGTTTCCCCGGGCAGCCCTTCGTGGCCGCACTGCGCGAAGTTGCCGACGTGGAGATCGTGGTCGACCAGACCACGGCGGATCCGGCGCGCGGCGTGCCTTATCCCGTATTCGGTAGCCGTCCCGGCCCGGCGGCGCCCGTTGCGCCTCGATCCGGCCGAGGGCCGAACTAGGCATTTTCTTCCCGGGCTTGGATTCTTCGGTGCTGGCGCCAATCCGGGTTGTGGGGTGTCATGCCAAGTGCTACCTTCTGGGCGTGCTGGCAGCCCGTCCGGGTTGAAACCCCGACGCATGGGGAAGCGCCAGCGGCAGGATTTTTGCTCGGGACGCGACACGACATGACTGTTCACCCCAACGGGCCGAAGCCCGCCTTCAGGCGGCTGGGTGCGGTGCTACTTCCATTGCTGCTATGCGCGCTCGCCGTTGCAGCCCCGGCGCAGCAAGGCCCCGCCGACAGCCCGGCGCAGGGCGTGCCCGGCACCATCTGCGACGCGCCCTGGTTCCAGTCCGGCGCGCGGGCGCAGATGGAGGCCAGTGGCGACATGCCGATGTCTATCACCATGACCATCCGGAACCCGACGCTCACGGAAAATGGCTGCAGCGCCTGGCTGTCGATTCACTCGAAGTCGGCGCTGGCTGCCATGATGGGCCCGCCGGTCGTGATGGACCAGGTCCACAAGATGACGTTCGACCGCGGCGCGACGGCCGGCTCGGTCGGCAGCGTGAGCAGCCAGCGCGCCACCATCAATGCGCAGGCGCGCTACACGCGGCTGTTCGGGCAGGCATCGTTCCAGGGCAAAGGCGTGCTCAGCTATGCGGGCCTTGCGATACGGGAGGGCGTGGTGCTGCCGGGCGAGACGCTCAGTTCCAGCCTGGATCTCGAGATCCACAGCCTGGCAACCGACGAGATGGTCACGACCATTCGCGCGCCATCGGCCTCGGTCTCGGTTGGCGAGCGCCGGGTCGGCCGTGCGCAATCCATCGAGACCATGCTGGGCCGCCGCGAATGCATGCCGATCACTTACGAAAAGCGCACCTCGCTGGGGCCTTTGATGATGGGCGATGACCTCATCCAGACCGAGCCCGCGATCATGAACGTCACCGACTGGTACTGCCCGACGGAAGCGTTCGTGCTGCGCACGGAGGTGCGGCAGAAAGGAAAGGTCGAGAGAATCGACACGACTGCCATTGGCATGGACGACGACGCGCAGTGACGCAGGATGCTGAGCGCTGGCAGGAACGCCGCGCCGGGGAACACCCAGGAACGCCAAGGCACACCAAGGAACACCACGACATGAACAACGAGAACCAAGAGATCGATTTGCTGCCCTTGCTCCGGCAACTCGAAACCGAACTGCACCGTCCCGCCGCGCGCGGTGACCGCCATCGGCTGGACGCGCTGCTGCACGACGACTTCCTGGAGTTCGGCCGCTCCGGCGGCATCTATACCAAGGCCGACACGCTGGACGAGCTGCCCACCGAAGCCGCCTCGGGCACGATCTGGGCGCAGGATTTCTCGCTGCGCTCGCTTGCGCCGGGCGTGGCCATGCTGAACTACCGCTCTGCCTGCCGGCAGCCGGACAGCCGGCTGGAGCGGCACACCCTTCGCACCTCGATCTGGACGCTGACCGACAAGGGGTGGCAGATGTCGTTTCACCAGGGCACGCCGACCGAGGGCTTTGCGGACAAACCCGTGTAACCGGGCAGCCGCATAGCGGCTCCCGCCCCTAGCCGTTTCCCCCTTCATACCGGTCCCGGTAGCACTGCGCTTGCGGCGCTCCGTGTGCCGAATTGTACGCGCTAAGAATTTATAAATAATAGATCATTGTGTGTGTTGACATGTTATGTATATTTAAATACATTGTCGAGCACGCGGGTGCGCTGGCTGCGGAAAAGGTAGGCAGCGCTTGGCCGCATGCATGACACCCAGGCAAGCACAAGCGGCGAGACATGCCGATTCGACCGAGACCAGATTGCATACTTCAGACCCAGCTTCCTATGAACCGCAGGCGCCACTGCCCACTGAGGCGGCCCGCGCATACGAGCAGACCGTGTTGGACTGGTCCAAGGATCTGCCCGACGGCATTGCGGCGGTGCGTCACCTGCGCTATGGACCGGACCGCCAGCACAGCTATGACGTGTTTACCGCCAATACTTTGCGCAATGCGCCCGTGCTTGTGTTCTGGCACGGTGGGGGATGGACGAATGGCTATAAGGAGTACGTTTCCTTCCTGGCGTCCAACGTGATTCGCCTGGGCATGGTCCTGGTTGCGCCGACCTATCGGCTGGCCCCGGCACATCGCTTGCCCGCGGCATTCGACGACGCCGTGGCGCTCCTGGCGGAGTTGCCCCGGCGGATTGGGGCACTTGGTGGGGACGCCAGCCGGTTATACCTGGCCGGGCATTCCGCCGGGGGCGGGATCGCGGCAATGGCGGCGCTGCGTACGCCGGCCTTGCGCGCGGCCGGTGTCGGGCCCGAGGCGATCCGAGGTTGCTTGCCGATCAGCGGCATCATGGATCTTCATCATCCGAGCCCGGTGCCGCAGAGCCTGGAGGACCGGGTCTACACCATGCTGCTCGAAACGCCAGATCTTGACGCGGTGATGAGCCCATTGAGCTGGGCCGCGGGCAACACCGTCCCCATGATCCTGAGCTACGGTGAGCACGATAGCGAGCGCGTGATTCTCTCCAACCGCCGCCTGCGCGCCATGCTGGCCTGCCAGGCCGGCCCGGTCGCATGCCATGTGCACCAAGGGGAGGATCACTTTCGAACGCATACTGCGCTGAAGGATCCTTCGCATCCGTGGTTCGCACGGCTTTCCGCCCTCGTCAAGGAGACGTCGCAATGAAAGAGGTGATCGATATCGGTCTGCCCGTACCGGGTCAGCCCTTCTCCTGGGCCACCAAGGCGGCGGGGCTGCTGTTCACGGCGCATGGGCCGGTTCGCCGCGATGGCACGGTCGATACCGGGGACATCGCGCAACAGGCGCGGCTCACATTCGAGAATTTGCGGATGGCGGCCGAGGCAGCGGGCGCGGATCTGTCGTGTGTTGCGCAGGTGCTGGTGACGCTGGTGGATGCCGGCGACGTTGCGGTTGTCGATGCCGTGTATCGGGAGTTCTTTGCCGCGCCCTATCCAAACCGGTCGACCGTGATTGCCAAGGCGCTGGTGGTGCCTGGCATGCGCATCGAGATCGTTGCCTATGTTTCGCTGTCTTCCGTGCAAGCCGGCTAGACAGGCTAGACAGGCTAGACAGGCAAACCAGCAACCACGCTGCCAGCGGGTGTGCAGAAAAACCGAGCGCTGCCCGTCAGGGCGGGCAGCGCATTGCGGCGCTGATCGGCGGCGCGAGCTATTCCGCGAACCGCTTGCTGAGCACGTCGGCCGTGCGCATCAGGTGCTGGCGCAGCAGCTTGGAGGCCTTCGCGGTGTCACGGGCCAGAACGGCCTCCATCAGGCCCAGATGCTCCTTGAGGACATCGTTGGCCAGTTCCTTGCTGGAGCGCGGATAAGCCAGGCGGATACGGCGATACCGCTCCGAATGATCCACCAGCTGTTCGTCAATGCGCAGCAGCCATTTCGATGTGGCCGCAGAGACCAGCGCGAAATGAAAGCGGCGATGCGCGGATTCCCAGAGCTCGACGGCAACGGTATCCGAAGCATCCGTCGGGAGCCGGGCCTTGGTCAGCTTGTAATAGGCCGCCATGATGTTCGCACCCCAGTCGTCGTCGCCATGCGCGATGGCATCTTCCAGCAGCAACAACTCAATCGACGTGCGTGCGCTCATCAGGTCGAGCAGGTCGCTCCTTGACAGCGGCGAGACGCTGAATCCACGCTGGCCTTCGTTGCTGACGAGTCCTTCGCCGCAGAGCAGCATCAATGCCTCGCGAATCGGGCTGACCCCCAGTTCGTAGCGCTGTTGCAGCGCCTGGAGGCGGAGCTTTTCGCCGGGGGCCAGGCCGCCCGCGATGATGTCTGCGCGCAGCAGTTGGTACGCCCTTTCGGAGATGGTCTGCGTTGGTGCAGGTTCGGTGTTCTGCAGCTTACGCTGCAAGTCTGTAGTCCGCATGATCTCTCTTCTACGGTGAGCCTTGGCGGGGTTCGGGAAAACTCAGGCTATCAATATTATATGCCGGGCATCATTTCTCATAAATTCTCGACATTCAACGAAATTATGCGGTGTGGGGGAGCACCGCGTCCAGCTGCGGGTTTCATGACCGCACGCCGTTGTAGACAAAGCGGCGCCTTGGTCCGCCTGTTTCGTGACGCCATCTTGGTTCTTTCCAACGCTCCGCATCATTCCTGCACGATGGAAGCTATTCCAGGGTTTACACCAGCGCTTATTTGATCGCCATGAATTTATAATTTCTTCACGTTGTTATGTGAATCGTTGTTTCATATATGAACACCGACCGGCATGGCAAAAGGGGAGGCCTCGCGGCAAATGAGGTCGGCGATCAAGAGCTTGTGTGTGCAGGTCTGAACATCTTCCAGAGGGTTGTCATGAAGCATTTCGAAAGGCGCAAAGTGCTGGCCGCCATCGCGGCCGTAGCCTCCGTCATGGCCGCGGGTGCCGCTTGGGCGCAAGGCGGCTATCCGACCAAGCCCGTCACCCTCGTCGTGGCCTATCCGGCCGGAGGCGACACCGACGTGCTGGCACGCCTGTTTGCCGAGAAGCTCGCCGGCCGCCTGGGGCAGCCAGTGGTGGTGGAGAACCGCTCAGGCGCAAGCGGGACGATCGGCACGGCTTACGTGGCAAAGGCACCGGCCGACGGCTACACGCTGCTCCTTGCACCGAACACCATTGCTATCTCGCCGCACGTGCTGCGGCCGGGCACCGGCGCGTCGTACGACCCGCAAAAGGACCTGACGCCAATCGCGTTGCTGGGGACGCAGTCCTTGTTCGTGATCGTGAACAAGGCCGCCGGCGTGAACAAGATGGCGGACCTGGTGGCCCACGCGAAGTCGGGCAGCATGCTGAGCTATGCCAGCCCCGGCAACGGCTCGCCGATGCAAATCCTTGCTGAACTCTTCAACAAATCGGCGGGAGTCAAGATCACGCAGGTGCCATATCGCGGCAGTGCACCGGCGGTCGTCGACCTGCTCGGTGGCCAGGTCCCGATGATGTACTCGACCCTGGGGCCGGTAGCCCAGTATTTCCCCTCCGGAAAGCTGATGCCGCTGGCGGTGGCCGACCAGAAGCGCTCGCCGTTTGCGCCCAATGTGCCGACGCTTGCCGAACTGGGATACAAGGACGCGGAGGTTGGGGCCTGGCAAGCCGTGGTCGGACCGAAGGGGATGCCGGCGGAACTCGTGCGCACGCTGAACGGCCACTTCAACGAAATCCTGAAGATGCCCGATGTGGTCGCCCGCATGGCCACCATTGCCGTGACGGCCCAGGGTAGCGACCCGGCCACGCTAGGCAAGCTCATCGCCTCGGACTATGCGCGCTACGGCAAGCTGGTCAAGGAATTCGGCATCCAGGCGGATTAGTTTTCCAGCAATCGGTGAATCTGCGCACGCCACTCGCTGCCGACACGGCCGGGCATTTCCCCGACCTGCGGTGATCTAGCCAGATCGCCCGAGAGGGCCGCGCTGCCACGCAGCCCTCTCTGACATCGCAACCCGTCATCGCAGCCCGTCATCTGACTCCCCTGGCGTTTCGCCACCGGGGTGGGCTCCGTGCGTGCCGGATCTTGATTTGTATGGATTCACTGAATTTGTAAATTTCTTGCGTGTTTGTGACACCGCCCCGGGGCAGAGGCAGCTTCGCGTGTAAGGCGGGTTCGAGGGGGGGCAGAAATGCGTGCCTCTCCTGCAATCAAAACGAGTCGATTCGAACGGCTGGAGGAAAAGGAATGAAACGGGTATTGATGGTGTTAGGCGCAGTGGGAGTCATCAGCGCAACGGCGGGAACGAGCGGGGCCTGGGCGCAGTCGTCCAGCGTCATCCTCTATGGTGTGACAGACATGGGCGTCGTGCGCGAAAGCGGCGCCGCCGCAGGCTCCGCGACCAAGCTCACCAGCGGGATGATGGCGGGTTCCCGTGTCGGCATGCGCGGGCGGGAAGAACTCGGGGCCGGAATGGCCGCCTTCTTTACGCTTGAGGCGGGCATCTTGATGGACACTGGCGCTTCGGGGCAGGGCGGCCTGTTGTTCGGCCGCCAGTCCTATCTCGGGCTTGACTCACGCTATGGGCGCCTTACCCTGGGTCGCCAGTACACGACGCTGGCCTACGCTCAGGTCGAGATGGACCCCTTTGTCACGGGTCTGGCAGGGACTTCCGCCAACCTGATTTCGGCGGGCGGGCGTGGCGGCAGCAACCGGTTCGACAATGCCGTGAAGTACAACCTGCCTGGCTCGCTGGCGGGCCTCGAAGGCGAGGTGTCGTACAGCTTCGGAGAGGTTGCCGGAAGCGCGAATACCAATAGCCAGTTTGGCGCATCGATCGGCTATACGCGTGGCCCGTTCAAGGCGAAACTGGCTTACGCCGATGCGCAGGATGCCAACGGCCCCGGCAAGAATGCCCGCGAGGTCTTCTTTGGCGCGAAGTACGATTTCGGCGTTGCAACGGGGTACTTCAACTACGTGGTCAATCGCGGCGCCATCGTTCCCGGCACGCCCAACTACAAGTCGGAGGATGTGCTGGTCGGGGCTTCCGTGCCGATCGGTTCGGGCCGCGCCATCTTGTCCTATATCTACAAGAACGATCGTACGGCGGCTAACAACGATGCCCAGCAGTTCGCCGTGGGCTATGTCTACGACCTGTCCAAGCGGACCAGTCTCTACACGTCATACGCGCATATCCGGAATCACGCGCCGAACACGGCGGCGACGGGTTTCTATCGCGTCTGGAATGCAAACGATGTTGGCAATGCCGGCGCCGGGAACAGTGCGGTGAGCGTGGGCGTGAACCATATTTTCTGAGTCGCGGCGTTGGGTGCCAATGGCTGGGGCGATGCGAGCCGCAATCGCCTCGCCTGATCATGAGTGTCTGATCGTGCGCGAAAAAAATAGCTTGCAATTAGATCGTGCGCTATATATATTCACACCCATGGACACGAAACGCACCTCCCGGACCAAGCAGGCAGCACCCGGCGCCACGGCAAATGCCGCGTCGGCGTTGCTTCTGGACCAGCAGTTCTGCTTTTCCGTGTACGCCACGTCGCTTGCGCTGAACAAGCTGTACCGCAAGCTGCTGGCGCCGCTGGGCCTGACATATCCGCAGTATCTGGTGATGATGGTGCTGTGGGAGGCCGATGGCCTGACCGTGTCGGAAATCGGCAGCCGCCTGCATCTGGATTCGGCCACGCTGACCCCGCTGCTCAAGCGCATGGAAGCGCAGCAACTGCTGCGGCGTGAGCGTGCCGTTGCCGACGAGCGGCAGGTCATTGTCACGCTGACCGCCGAAGGCCATGCGCTCAAGGAGCCGGCGGAGGCCGTGCCCCGCGCGGTCCTGTGTGCCTCGGGCTGCAGTGTCGATCAGGTGGTGGCCGTGAAGGCGGAGCTGGACCAGCTGCGCGAGCGGTTTGCCGTAGCGGCCGGCGGGTAAGGATCAAAGCGCCGGCGCGATTGATGCGATTGACGCGGCGGCTGACGGCGGGCTGAACAACTTGACAGCCCGTTTTGATTGTCTAATATATAGCGTGCTATTTAATAGCCAGCTATTAAATATGGAAAGCGAACAGGCTTTCTCCAACCGAAGGCTCGATGAGCCAGTGTTATCAACTAGCCAGGAGTGTCATCATGTCGATCGAAAAAGTCCTCTACCGTGCTTCCGCCACCGCAACCGGAGGCCGTGACGGCCGCGCCGTGTCGTCCGATGGCGCGCTGGATATCAAGCTGGCCACCCCGCGTGAACTGGGCGGCGCGGGTGGTGCCGGCACCAACCCGGAGCAACTGTTCGCGGCTGGCTACTCGGCTTGCTTCCTCGGCGCCCTGAAGTTCGTGGCGGCGCGTGACAAGGTGGCACTGCCTGCCGACACCGCCATCACCGGCCAGGTCGGCATCGGCGCCATCCCCACCGGGTTTGGCATCGAGGTGGACCTGAACATCGCGCTGCCCGGCCTGGACCGCGCCGTCGCGCAAGACCTGGTCGACAAGGCGCACGTGGTCTGCCCGTACTCGAATGCCACGCGCGGCAATATCGACGTGCGCCTGACGCTGATCTAAGCACGCATCTCCATCCCCGGCGTCCCCGGGGCCGGCCCCGCGCAATGCTCTAAAATGAGCATCCTTTGCGCGGGGCCGGCTGCTTTGTCTCGCGCGCAGCCTCAAGTGGCAAACAGCGAAGCAACAAGTCAGCCCCCGGAGACACAGTGCGCTACGAACTCACCGACCTGCGCCTGTTCCAGGCGATTGCGGAAGCGCAGAGCCTGTCCAGTGGCGCTTCCGCGAGCCACATCACGGCATCCGCCGCCAGCTACCGCCTCAAGAATCTCGAGCACGCGATGGGCACGGCTCTGTTCGTGCGCAGCGCGCGCGGCATGGAACTCACCCCTGCCGGCGAGACCTTGCTGGTGCACGTGCGCGAACTGCTGCGCGGCGTGGAGCGCATGCATGGCGAGGTCGGGCGCTTTTCCGCCGGACTCAAGGGCCATATCCGGCTGCTGGCCAACAGCAGCTCGCTCAACGGTTTTATCATCCCCAGCGTGAGCCGCTTCCTGGCCGCCAACCCGGACGTCAACGTCGACCTGGAAGAGCGCGCCAGCCAGGCGATTCCCTGCGCCGTGGCCGCGCAAGAAGCCGATATCGGCATTCTGGCTGGCGATATCGATGCCAGCGACGTCCGTGCCGTGCGCTACGCGGTGGACGAACTGATCCTGGCGGTGCCCAACGGCCACCCGCTGGCGCGCCAGGCCGAGCTGCGCTTCGGGGCCGCGCTGGATTTCGATTTCGTATGCATGAGCCGCGGCAGCAGCAACTTCCTCTTCCTGCGCGACATGGCGCAGCGCGCCGGAAAAAGCCCCAACGTGCGGCTGCACGCCCATAGCTTCGAGGCCGCGTTGTCACTGGTCGAAGCCGGCGTGGGCGTGGCGCTGGTGCCGCGCAGCGTGGCCGCGGCGGCCCTGCGCGAAGCCCGGATAGCTGGCGTGCGGCTGGCGGAAACCTGGGCCCGCCGCGAGTTGAACCTGATCGTGCGCGCCGAAGGCAAGCTGCCGTCCTTCACGGCGGCATTCGTGCAATTCCTGCTGAATGATCCGCGTGTTGCCGCCACGCGGGAGGATGGCGCCCCGGTGGTGTAGCTGCCGGTGTCACAGCAGAGCATGAAAAAAGCGACTGAATATGCGATGAATATATCATTTTTAGAATAGATTCATCGTCGCTACACTTTCCTCGTGTACCCAAATCTGACAAGGGTAGGCACAAGGAAACACGATGAACAAGAAGCAAACGCTCGCCGCCGCTCTGGCACTCTCCCTCCTCGGCATCGCCTCCGCCAGTCCCTCCGCCTGGAGCGCCACGGCGCCCACGGCGCCCACGCCGGCCACGAAAGCCGCCCGTGTCGCCGCTCTGTTCGGCAGTCCCGCCGATGTGAGCACGACGACCCGCACGGTCACGCTGGTCCCGGGCATGAACTACGTGAACGTGGCATCCGGCGAAACGGTGGCCTTCCGCGCTGGCGACAAGACCGTCGGCTGGACGTTCCTGGAGGCCATCGGCGGGACCTCGGTCGATATGAGGACCATCTTCCCGGAGGTGGCGCAGGCCAAGGGGATCCGGGTGTATATCGCGCCGAGCCAGTTGTTTACCGGAGGATGAGCCAAAGCCGCAACGGAGCACGCCACAGACCACGCACGCTCTACTCGACGCGCAAGAACGTTCGAGCGGTTCGACAACGAACACCTGCTGGATGCAATAGACCATTGACCATTGACCATTGACTTGCCTTCAGCCAGGGACAGTCCTGCGTCGCCGGAGGTCTGACTTCCGGCGGCCCGATCAAGCCGCATGACTTCGATACGCTTGACCGCGGTTCCATCACCATCATCGAGCACAAGAACGATCGTGCATCGCATGGCATCTTCCGTCTCGTTGCTACGAAGACGATACGCCGTCGCGCCGGCCCCCCAGGCCTTTTAACGGCTTCCCTCAACAGCGGCTTCTTTGCGTTCATGCGCACAGCGAAGTGCGCTCGATCTCCTGTCCCACGGCATCAGAGCCATGCCTCCATTTGCTACGTGCACGAACAGTTATTCCTGTTTGCGGAACAATAATTGCCATCATGGCGCGACTGTTTACCTAATCCTGTCACATAACCGCCTCAGAATGCAGCGGTCGCATCGAGGGATGGCATTCCTTCGCTTCTCCGCTCTGCCTCTCCGACGGCGGCGGAAAACTACTCGCTCAAACAGAAAACCGAAATGACCGTGAACAAAACTCTCCTCGCATTGGCCGCCGCCGCAGCTTGCTCCATGTCCGGTGCCGCTTTCGCCCAGACCACTTCCAGCGTAACGCTCTACGGCATTGCCGATGCCGGCGTTAGCTTTCAGAGCCACGTGCAAGGCCCGAACGGCGGCGGCTCGGTCACGGGCGTGACGTCCGGAGGCCTCTCCGGTTCGCGCTGGGGCATTCGTGGCGTGGAGGACCTCGGCAACAATCTGAAGGGCCTCTTCGTGCTGGAAAGCGGCTTTGACATCGACACGGGCAAGTCCGGCCAGGGCAACCGCCTGTTCGGCCGCCAGGCTTATGTCGGCCTGCAGAGCGACCTGGGCGCCATTACGCTGGGCCGCCAGCAAAACGCACTGTATGACCTGTTCACCGCCTATGATCCGATGGCGGCCGGCAGCAGCTACTCGCTCAACTCGGTCGATACCCAGGGCTTCAATGGCCGCGCCGACAACGCCGTCAAGTACACCGGCAAGTTCGGCGGCCTGACCGCAACCGGCTTCTACAGCTTCGGCCGCGATAGCAACGTCACGAACGGCGGTGAAGTGCCGGGCAGCTTCCGGGTTGGCAAGAATTTCGGCGGTGGCCTGGCGTATGCCAACGGTCCGGCGTCGGTGGGTGTCGCCTATGACCAATACCAGGGCAGCACTGTCGGCACATCCGGCGCAGCAGCCAAGCGCGCCGCGATTGGCGGTGCCTATGCCTTCGGTGATGCCAAGGTGTTCGCCGGCTACCGCTGGATGCGCGACGAACTCACCAGCGCGACCGCAGTCCGCCAGGACAACCTGTACTGGCTTGGCGCGTTGTACAAGTTCACTCCCGCCTTCAGCCTGACCGGCGCGGCGTACTACACCGACGCCCGCAAGGACAGCAACAGTTCGTGGATGTACGTCTTGAATGCCGACTACGCCCTGTCCAAGCGCACAGACGCCTACGTGCTCCTCGGCTACGTGAAGAACAAAGGGCAGGCAACCTACGGCGTGACCAACGCAATGAACACCCTGCCTGGCCAGAACCAGACCGGCGCCATGGTTGGCGTGCGTCACCGCTTCTAATACTGCTCGCGATATCAGCCAGCGCGCTGTCGGGGTTCGCTGGAGACAAGTCATATCGACCTTGCCTTTGTTCACTGGGCGCAAGGACGCTTGGCCGGCAGAAATGCCGGCCTTTTTTTTGAAAGCTGACTACGCGGCGTCCGGCTTATGGAAAACAGGTAGGCTCCAGGAATAGCGCAGGGCAAGCAGGCGGATTGCGAAGCAGATCGACGCCGCAAACCAAGGCGTGACCGCTACCCTCCATTCCATGAATTGTCCAAGCACTTGTATGGCCGCGCCCACCAGTGCGGCGAGCGCATAGATTTCCTTCTGCAGGATGATCGGTACGCGATTGAGCACCACATCCCTCACCACGCCACCGCCAACAGCCGTCACCATGCCGAGCACGATGGCAACCTCGATGTTGTGGCCAAGCAGCAGCGCCTTGTGTGCGCCAACGACCGCAAAGAAGCCCAGTCCAAGCGAGTCAAAAAAAACGACAGGATGCTTGAGGTGGTCAACGATTGGACGCGCCCAGATTGCCATTGCCGAGGCCAACACCGAGGTCGCGAGATACCGCCAATCTGAAATGCCCACCGGCGGTAACGAGCCTAGGCAGAGATCCCGAACGATTCCTCCGCCACAGGCCGTCATATAGCTGATCGCGACGACACCGAACAGATCTAGGCGTTTCTGTTCAGCGGCAAGGGCTCCGCTGACTGCAAAAGCGAAGGTACCGAACAGGTCGACCAAGACAAAGAGACCGTGTTCCATCATGCCGCTTGCTGAGCGCAAAGCCAGGCAGACGCCGCCGTCAGCATGGCCTGCAGCCCCGTTTCCAGCGTCGGGTGGATGACCGGTGCGAACCTGGGCGAATGATTGCTCGGTATCCTATTGATTTGCTTGTCCTTCTTGGCCTGCGCATACACACTGGGGTCGGTTCCGCCGACGAACCAGAAAACGTATGGCACGTTCCACGTACGCCCGAAGATGCTGAAGTCTTCGCTGGCCGACGCCGGAGCCGTCTCATAGGCCCGGTCGCCAAACTGCGCATTGAAGGCTGCCGCGATCTTCCGGGTCGACGCATCGTCGTTTTCGGTTAGCGGGTAACTGCTGAGCGTGGTGAACTCGGGCGGCCGCTCAGCATTGGAGGCATCGCACTCCGCGCAGCAAATTCGCTTGACGGACGACAGCATGTACTCGCGCACATCTTCGTCGAAGGTGCGCATATTGAGCTTGATCGTGGCATCGTCAGGAATGATGTTTTCCTTGGTGCCGGCCTGCAGCGAGCCAATGGTCAACACGGCATTGTCCAGCGGCGAGATTTCGCGCGAAACAATGGTTTGCAGGCGCAATGTGGTGGCGGCGGCCATGATCACCGGATCGATGGCGGTCTGCGGTTGCGAGCCATGTGACCCGCGACCAAATAGTTTGATCTTCAAGCTGTCGCCGGCTGACAGGATGACACCCGGGCGGTAGCAGACCGTGCCACTCAGCCCCACCATCACGTGCTGCCCCAAGATAATGTCTGGCTTGGGGAAACGCCCCTCTCCCCAATCCTGAACCATGCTCGCCGCACCCCGGCCCACTTCCTCGCCGGGCTGGAACACGAGCATCACAGTGCCTTTCCAGGCGTCGCGATGCTCCGCAAAAATGCGCGACGCCCCCATCAGCCAGGTCACGTGCAGGTCGTGCCCGCAGGAGTGGGCCACGCCTACCTCCACACCATCTTCATCTTTTGCCTTGACGGTACTGGCATAGGGCAAGCCGGTATTCTCCGCCATGGGTAGCGCATCCATGTCGGCGCGCAGCATCACGGTGGGGCCTTCGCCATTGCGCAACACGCCGACGACGCCTGTGACGCCCACCGCGCGCGTCACCTCGTAGCCCAGCGTTTCGATGAATTCGGCCGCGAGCTTGGCGGTGCGAACTTCTTGCATCGACAATTCCGGGTGCTGGTGGATATCCTTGTAGATCGCTTCGAGTTCCGCCAGCAGCGCTGCGCCGCTGGTACTCAGGGCTTGGACGAGCGGATTCATGGCAACCTCCGGATCGTGAATTTGCAGGATGCCTTATAGCAAAGGCACACTGCGTGCTAGTTCGAGTGCTGTCAAACCGAGCATACGAAGTCTCCAGGAGGCATCTCGCGTTCACCTTCGTACCGCGGGACATGGCACATGCGACAGTCACTTCAGCCGGCGGGCTTCAATTGATCTCCAGCTGGCGTTGGCCGGCCCGCCTGCTCCGACAGAATGTGTTGGGCTGTCCGCAAGGCCACGGCGAGACCGTTCTCCGTCGAGTTGCAGGTGCCGGCAGTCGGTAGCACTAGTTGCCGATGCCGTGGGTTTTGGACGGAGTGATATTCGTCGAAACAATGGCACCTAGTGGCGTTGGCAGTGACAGCCCGCCTGCATAAGGCTTCCCGCCTGGCGCACTGTGGCAGGCCACGCAGTCGCCTGCTGTTGCCAGGTATTGGCCTCGTTTGAGCAGATCTGCATCGCCGGCGCCCTGTGCCTCGCTATGCGATGCATACGTACCTGAGAGCGACGTTATCGCGCAACTTAGGACAAGGAAAAACCGAGGCATCCATCGGGTCGAGTGCACGCTGATCTTGCTCGCTTCCAGGCGGAGAGTGTAAGCCCCCTCAGTGTGATTGAGCCTAGTGTAAGGAACGAAACTATGCAATGTACGTTCTGCGTGGAGGCCGCACGCCCGCTTCGCGACACCACGAGCGCCGCGCCACCGGGTGCTGACGATGGCGAAGACGGGTTACGCCTGTCGATCGCCGGTGCGGCTGGTGGCGCAGGGCGCGTGCCAGCGTGCCCCGGCCCCGGTTGCCTTACGGTGAAAGGCAGAGGACACTAGCGTACTTTGCCGGTGCCAGCCGGGCGATTGCGCCCAGCGCCGCTTCGCTGTCAGCCAGGTCGCCGATGATGCTGCCAAGAATCACCCGTCTGCTCGCGCGCGTCCATCCGATGCTGCGGCGTGTGCTGCGCCCGGTGCTGGATCCGGCGCGCCGCTACCGCCATGCCAAGGTGATTCATGCAGCCAGGGTGGCGCTTGGCCTGCTGACGTCCATTGCGCTGACCACCGGCATCCACCTGCCCCATGGCGAATGGGCATCGATCACGCTGCTGGTGGTCATCGGTGGCCTGCAGCACCACGGCAATATCCGCAAGAAGGCGGCCGAGCGAGCGCTCGGCACGCTGATCGGCGCGGGCGCGGGGCTGGTGATCATCCTGCAGCAATCGTATTTTCACGCGCCCTTGCTCAGCTACGCGCTGATCGTGATCGCCTGCGCCATCTGTGCGTATCACGCGATCGGCAAGGGTGGCTACGTGGCGCTGCTCTCCGCCATTACCATCTTTATCGTCGCTGGCCATGGCGAGAACGCCATTGCGGACGGCCTCTGGCGCGCGGCGGATGTGCTGATCGGTATCGCGATCGCGCTGCTGTTCTCCTTTGCGCTGCCCCTGCACGCCACCTATACGTGGCGCTACAAGCTGGCCGAGGCCCTGCGCAGTTGCGCCAGGATGCACGCGGCCATCGTCAACGATGCGGGCTTCGACCGGGCCGTGCTGCAGCAGGCCATGGTGCTGCAAGGCAGCTTGCTGGTGCAGCTGCGATCGCTGATGCCGTCGGTGGCCAAGGAGATCAATGTCTCGATGGAGCAGCTCGAAGCCATCCAGCACGGCATGCGCGTGTGCATCAGCCTGCTGGAAGTGCTCGCGGCCACGCGCCCGCGCGTTGACGACGAAGAGGCCAAGGCATTCGTGCGCGACCATCTTGCCGAAGAAAACCGCCGCGTCAGCGCCATGCTGGTCGGCATGGCGCGCGCGTTGACCCATGGCGTGGTGGCGCGCCTGGCGCCGCGCGGTACTTGTTCGCTTGCGCGGATTGCGGGCACCGTTGCGCCGCAATGGGCTGGCTATGTCTCGCTGACGCTGCGCTTGTCCGGCGAGTTCGACGATCTCAGGCAGCGTCTGGCGGCCATCGCGGATCGCTGGAACATTTAAGCCTGCCTTGGTGTTCATCGGCCGCGTCGACGCCGGTGATGAAGTTTGCCCGGGCGCCGGCCTCGTGGATTGCCGGCAGGAAGAAAGCGCGACGTCAGGATTGGCCCTCGGCCGCACCCGCGCCACGCGGGTACCACAGCAGCCGGCGTAGCATCCAGGCCCCGGCCAGCCCCAATGGCACGGCTAGCGCCCACACGCCGACCGGCGCTTCCAGCGCCGTGCTTTCCGGCGCCATCGCGGCGCAGACCATGACGCCTGTGTTCAGGCCCGCATGCAGGACGATGCCGGGCCAGAGCGAACGCGTGCGGCAATAGAGCGCCGCCGCGAACAGCCCGACGGCGAACGCGATCACGAACTGGTAGATGTTCAGGTGCGCCACGCCGAAGACGAAGGCCGAATACACGGTGGCATCGGCGCGCGCGTACCGCCTGAGCATGCCGCGCAGCAGGATGCCGCGGAAGAACATTTCCTCGACGAACGGCGCGATCACGCACACCAGCACCCAGATGCCGATGCCGCCGCTCGTCATCTCCGTGATCATGCGCGCATCGTCGGCGGAAAATGGGAACAGCGCCTCTATGCCGAGCATGGCCAGCCCGTCCAGCAGCAGGATCAGCGGCACCATCAGCAGGATCGGCGGGCCCAGCACGCCCAGCGTGGCCGCCACGCTGGCCCGGCCCTCGTGGAACAGCCTGCGGTAGCTCAGCCCGCTGGCGTGCAGCAGGGTGCTGAATACCAGCCCATAGCAGGCCACGCGAATCAGGCTGGCTGCGGCCATTGGCTGCATGCCGCTGCGCAGCAAGGCCGGGCGCAGCAACATGGTCAATATCACCTCGACAAACCAGGCCACGAAGGTGAGCGCGAGCGCCCATTGGAAGGTAATCGGTTGGGTCTGGTCTTGCGGGGGTGGATTCATGGATCGCGAGATCTGTCAGGACGATGAGCTTGTCGTAGGTTGCCGCCTCCATTAACGGCGGCGGCACTGCGATTCTGTAGAACCGGCTGCCCGAAACACGGCCCGGGCAGGTGAAGGATGGCTTTCACTTTCAGCTGGGGGGGGAATGGCGCAGCGCCATGCGAAATCGGATAAAGAAGGCCTCAAGGTTCAAGGCGCACACGTGCAACCCGCTTCCGGCGGCATCGGGTCTGCCTGGTCGGGTGGGTATACTCTGCGAGTGCGGCGCTCGGAAGCAACTATCCGGTCCCCGGCACAATTACCAGCAGAAGCGATGAAGCAGGCAAAAAAAGCCATTGAGGGCAATCCGCCCAGCGAAGAGGGCAGCGGCAAGACGCCGGCACCGGCAGCGTTGCCGCACGCGCGCAGCTCGCCCCGAGCGACCGGCAGCGCCACGGTGGCCGATGTCGCCAGCATCGCTGGCGTATCTGCCATGACGGTGTCGCGGGTCCTGAACAACCCGGAACGGGTTTCGCCTCGCACGCTCGCGGTGGTGAAAGGTGCCATCGAGCGCACTGGCTATGTGCCGAACCTGCTCGCGGGGGGACTGGCTTCACGCCGTAGCCGGCTCGTTGCGGTAGTGGTGCCGACCATCGCGAATTCCATGTTTGCCCAAGTCACGCAGGCGCTCACGGACGAACTCGGCAAGGCCGGATACCAGGTGATGCTCGGCCTTTCCGGATACGACGCGTCGCGCGAGCAGGAACTGCTGGACGCCATCCTGAGCCGCCGTCCCGATGGCATCGTCCTGACCGGCACGGTACATACCGACACCACGCGCACCCGACTGCTCAAATCCGGCATCCCGCTGGTCGAGACCTGGGATATGAGTCCCTCGCCAATGGACATGCTGGTTGGCTTTTCCCACGAGCAGGTCGGGGTGGCCGTGGCGGAGTATCTGTTGGACAAGGGGTATCGGCGATTCGGGCTTGTGTTCGCCAATGACCAGCGGGGCGACGTCCGCCGCCGCGGCTTGCTTGCGGCGCTGGCCAGGCACGGCATCAGCGACGTACCCCTCGAGTCGGTGCCGGTGCCAAGCACCATGGGCTTGGGCAAGCGGCATTTTGCCAAGCTACTGGAACGTGCCCCTGGGCTGGATGTCGTGGTCTGCAGCTCCGACCCCTTGGCGCAGGGGGTCATCGTGGAGGCGCAAGAGCGGGGCATCGGTGTTCCGGATCAGCTCGCGGTGATGGGGTTCGGTGACTACGATTTCGCCGCCGAGTTGTCTCCGACACTCAGTTCCGTCAGCATCGATGGGAAGGCGATCGGTAATCGCGCTGCGCGTTTCCTGGTCGCCAGGATCGAGAAGACGGAGTCCGCCGGGTCCGAGACCGTTGTCGATGTCGGTTTCAGCATCATCGAAAGAAGAAGTACCTCAAAAAGCAAATCAGAAGGCTCTATTTGAATGCGGCTAGGGATTTCCCTGCGAAGTTGAGCCTTGAATCTGTCAAATGGTAGCGCTAACATACAGCCGTTGTTGATCGGCAGGCGAAACGCCCAAGTGATTCGCCTCGAAATGTTAGCGCTAACAATCGGCGCGTCTGGTTGATGAAGAGCGCGTTGGCAACGAGTAGAAGGGCTCGCCCAGTTACGCATGAGGCAGCCCAGCCCATCAGGCAGGAGACACCCATGACCATGATTTGCCAGGCGCAGGCGCGCCGTTGCGTTCCCTTGATTTGCGTGGCGCTTGCTGCCGCCACGCTGGCGTTGCCGGCGGCAGCGCAGCAGCCATATCCCGCCAAGCCAGTTAACATCGTGGTGCCGTTCCCCGCGGGGGGCAGCTCCGACGCAATGGGCCGGATCCTGGCCGCAGAACTGCAGGCCCAGCTCGGACAGTCGTTCGTCGTGGAGAACAGGGGCGGCGCCAATGGCGGGATCGGCTCCGTGGCGGTGGCACGCGCGGTGCCAGACGGCTACACCTTGCTGATCTCTGGCGTGGGTTCGAATGCGATCAACTACGGCCTCTACAACAAGCTGCCGTACGCGGACAAGGATTTTGCCCACATTTCCTTGCTGGCGACCGGGCCGAATGTGCTGGTGGTGAACCCCGAGTTTCCGGCCAAGACCATTCAGGAATTCCTCAAGCTCGTCAAAGCCTCGCCCGGAAAATACCAGGCTGCCAATTCCGGCAACGGCTCTTCGAACCACCTGGGCATGCAGATGCTCGAGTCGGCTGCAGGATTCAAGATCACGCCCGTGCCCTACAAGGGCGGCGCCGCAGCCATCAGCGACACGCTCGCCGGGCATGTGCCCATCCTCACGCTGAACCAGGACGTTCTGCTGCCGTACGTCAAGTCAGGCAAGCTGCGGCCGATTGCCGTCTTTAGCGCCGAGCGGAACCCCTCCTATCCGAACGTGCCGACCATCGCCGAGTCCGGCTTCCCCGGCTTCTCTGCGGTCTCCTGGTTCGGCCTGGCAGCTCCCGCAGGCACACCCAAGGCCATCATCGACAAGCTTGCCGCCGCATCGGAAAAGGCGATGGCCAATCCCAAGGTCAAGGAAAAGCTCGAGGCCGCAGGGTTCGTCGTGGTCGGCAGTTCACCCGCCAAGGCGAACGAGTTCGTCAAGGCCGAAATAGAGAAATGGGGCAAGACCGTCAGGGAGTCCGGTGCAGTGATCGAGTAGGGCCGGCATCAGGCCTCAGGCATCACCACGCATCACCGCGCATCGCCAGGCGGCCTCGGTGGGCCGCATCTCAAGGAATCAGGAGCACAAGCATGACCACGCAGCACCAGCAGAAGAGCGGCGCAAACGACAACATCGCATCGATCCGGCTTTCATCGGTGTACCTGCCGCTCGCGACACCTATCAGCGACGCCAAGGTGCTAACCGGCAGACAGAAGCCGATGACCGAGATCGCGATACTCTTTGCCGAGATCGAGACGGAGGGCGGCGACAAGGGGCTCGGATTCAGCTACGCCAAGCGGGCCGGGGGACCCGGGCAATTCGCACACGCCAGGGAGATCGCGCCGGCGCTGATCGGCGAGGATGCCAACGACATCGCGCGGCTGTGGAACAAGCTGATCTGGGCGGGTGCATCCGTTGGGCGCAGCGGCTTGGCCACGCAAGCCATTGGCGCATTCGACGTTGCGCTGTGGGACCTCAAGGCCAGGCGTGCCAACCTGCCGCTGGCGAAGCTTCTCGGTGCGCACCGCGACTCGGTGAAGTGCTACAACACCTCGGGCGGCTTTCTTCATACGCCGCTCGACCAGCTTCTGGTGAACGCGAGCAAATCGGTGGAGAAGGGCATCGGCGGCATCAAGCTGAAGGTTGGGCAGCCCGACTGCGCCGCCGACATCAAGCGGGTGGAGACGGTGCGCAAACACCTGGGCGATGGCTTTGCGCTGATGGTCGATGCCAACCAGCAGTGGGATCGGCCGACCGCGCAGCGCATGTGCCGCATCTTGGAGCAGTTCAACCTGACCTGGATCGAAGAGCCGCTGGACGCCTACGACGCCGAAGGCCATGCCGCATTGGCTGCCCAATTCGACACGCCGATCGCCACCGGCGAGATGCTGACGAGCGTGGCGGAACACTGGGAGCTGATTCGCCATCGCGCAGCCGATTACCTGATGCCCGACGGCCCGCGCGTGGGCGGCATCACGCCCTTCCTGGCGGTGGCATCGCTGGCAGATCACGCGGGACTGATGATTGCGCCTCACTTTGCCATGGAGTTGCATGTCCACCTCGCGGCAGCGTACCCGCGCGAGCCGTGGGTGGAGCACTTCGAATGGCTGGAGCCATTGTTCAACGAACGCCTCGAAATCAGGGACGGCCGCATGCTGGTGCCGACGCGGCCGGGGATCGGTGTGAGCCTGAGCGGTCAAGTGGCCGGGTGGACCCGGGAGGAGGCGGAGTTCGGCGCCAAGCGGTAACCGGCAAGCGTGCGGGGCCGGTGCATTGATAAAGATGCGATAAAGACGGAGACATGATGCGAAACAGGATCACGACGCTACGCTGCGTGGCAGCGCTTCTGATGGCTTGTGCCGGTGGCGCCGCCACGGCGCAAGCCAAGTTCCCGAACGCACCCATTCGCATGCTGGTAGGCACGCCGGCGGGCGGGACCACCGACGTGATCGCCCGGCTGATCGCTGCCAGGATGAGTCAATCGCTGAGCCAGAGTGTCGTGGTCGAGAACCGCACCGGTGCCAGTGGCCTGATCGCGGCGGAGAGCGTGGCGAAGGCCTCGGCGGATGGCTACACCGTGTTGATGGCTTCATCGCAATTGGCGACGTATCGCGCGCTGTATGTGGCCACCAGACTGGAACCGGAAAAGGACCTCGAGCCGCTTGGGATTGTGGCCACTTCACCGTATGTGATGGTCGTGCATCCGTCGCTTCCGGTGAAAACGCTTCCTGAACTGATCGCGTACGCCAAGGCAAATCCCGGAAAGATCTCCTACGCGGGATCCAGCCCTGGCACCGCCCAGCATCTCGGTTGGGAATTGATCAAGACCAAAGCCGGTGTCGATATGCAGTACGTGCCTTACAAGGGCACTGGCGCCCTGATGCCCGACCTGCTTGCCGGCCGGCTGCAGGCTGGCATCGACAATGTCGCCATCCTGACGCCATACATCAAGAGCGGGCAGTTGCGAGGCATCGCCGTGACGAGTCCGGCCCGCACGCAGTTGCTGCCGGACTTGCCTACCGTCGCAGCCTCCGGCGTGCCTGATTTCCAGGCCATGGGCTGGTTCGGCGTGTTCGCCACCGGCAAGGCGCCGCCGGAAGCGCTGGCGGCGTTGAGGAGCGCAGTGCGATCCGCGATGGCGGCGCCGGAGGTGCGGGAAAAACTGGTGGGCATGGGGGCGGAGCCCCAGAGCGGTGACCCAGCCGAATTGGGCAGCTTGCTCAAACGCGAGTCCACAGTCTGGTCCAAGGTGATCAAGGACAACCACATCTCGGTGCAATAGCCGGGCCAGCACGCACCGGGCCTGCGCATTGTTGCTTTCCGCCCTCGCACCTGACAGGCATTAACAATTGATTACAACGGAAGGGGGCCAGTCGCACTATGCTCCCCGTGCCCCAAAAGACTGCGGCCGCCAATACAGCGGCATGCCGTACAACATGAAACGCAGGAAAACCGCATGAACAAGATCTACACGTTTGCCCTGATGGCGATTGCCATGCTGGCGGCGACTTCGGGAGCCGCCCAGGCGCAGCATGTTGTCGGGGGGATGGGCGAGGAAGTCAGGATCGGTGCATTCGGTGGCCGTGCGGATAATTACCTGGGCGGCCGCGGCCTGCCCGACAGCCGTGGGCCCAATGCGGCGGGCCGGGACAGGAACCGCACGCGAGCCAATGACCGGCATGCGGTGCGCGCCACCGGCGCGCGCGGAAAGGCGCCTTCACTTCCTGGCAGAAACTTGCCGTAGGCGTCAGAGGCGCCATCTTTGCCCGCTTAAGCGCGGGCCAAGGTCGATAAAGCGTTTCGCGCTGGGCTCACAACTCAAGAAAGCGGCTCAGAACCGATGCCGCACACCGACAATCGCGCCAACCTGGCTTTGCCCGGCGCCGACTTGTTCCGTGGTATTCACCAGCGTCGTCGCATTGGCATTCAGCGATGGCCCGAACCCGGACAATCCCATCGCAGACCCATCGCGGTTCTTCGCGTAAGCGAGGGTCGTGTAGAGATCGGTACGCTTGGACAGCGCGTACGTGCCGGATAACACAAAGCTCAGCGGATCGGCCGACGTGTTGCGCACGTCGGTGTAGTACGCAGCGCCGGTCAGTGAAATAGCTGGCGTGGCCTGGTACTGCACGCCGGCCCAGTAGAGGTTGGTGCGCAGGGAGCTGGTGGTGAAGTCGCCACGGTAGTAGCGGTAGCCCGCAAGCACCTTGACCGACGAGAAGGCATAGGCCGCGGCCACGGCGGCGCGGCGCTCGCGGTTGTCCTGCAGCGTGACCGTGCTGCCGCGGACTTCGTCGTAGGCCACGCGCATGGACAGGGGGCCGCTGGCGTAGCCCAGGCTGGCGCTCCATTCCCGTCCTGCCTTGGATGCGCCGGCGATTTCGCCGCCGGCGGTGCTGTCGTAGCCGGTGCTGTAGAGCAGCCCGTAGTAGATGCCGCCCGTGGTGCCGGTGAACTTGATGGCGTTGTCGGCGCGGCCTGACATCCATTTGTCGTGCATCAGCAGCGAGTAGCGAGTCGAGATGACCATCGGGTCGAACGCCGACGAGAGATCGTACAGCAGCGTCTGTTGGCGGCCGAGGGTCAGCGTGCCGTACTGGGCCTGCAGGCCGGCGAAGGCCTGGCGGCCGAACAGGCGGCCGCCCTGGTTGATCTTGCCAGTGTCGAGGTCGAAGCCGTTCTCCAGTACGAATACGCCCTTAAGGCCGTTGCCCAGGTCTTCCGTGCCACGCAGGCCGAAGCGCGAGGTGGAGAGGTTGCCGGTGGACATGCGCACCGTGGAGTTGCTGCCGCCGGTGGCGTTGGGCGCGTGGCTCAGGTATTCGATGCCGGCATCGACCACGCCGTAAAGCGTGATACTGCCTTGCGCCATTGCGGCGCCGGGAATGAGCGGCAACAGCGCCAGCCATGCACGAGATTTCATTGCGTTGATTTCCTTATGATTTGCGGCGCCCCATGGGCTCGGGCATCGCAGCGGCGTCAATGTAGCGTCATAAGGACAATGCAAAAAAGGGAGTTCCCGGAACAGACTGTTCCTGCCTGCGAACAGTCTGTCCTGGCTGCCTTGGCCCCTTTTTCCCGCGTACCGCTTACCGCCTACCGCTTGCGCTGCAGGAACTCGTTCATGTACCGCTGCGGCTCCCCGGTCTCGAAGGCACTGCCAAACTCCGCCACGCTGTTGTTGATGGCCACATCCAGCGGCGTCTCTTCCCACTCGCGCAGCAGTCGCTTCTGCTGGCGCACCACGGCAGGGCCGAAGCCGGCCAGCAGCGTGGCGAGGCGTTCGACCTCGGCGTCCAGTTCGGCTAGCGGCACCACCTTGCTCACCAGGCCCCACGCCAGCGCTTCGCGCGCGTCGGAGATCTCGCCGGTCAGCAGCATCCACGCGGCGCGGGCGTTGCCGATCAGGCGGGGCATCAGTGCGGCGTGGATGACCGACGGAATGCCCACCTTGACCTCGGGCATGCCGACGCGGGTGTTGTCCGCGGCGACGCGGATGTCACAGGCCAGCGCGAGTTCCAGGCCGCCGCCCAGGCACCAGCCCGGCATGCGCGCGATCACGGGCACGGGGAAGTGGCGCAGGGCGTCGCACAGGCCGCGCAGGCCACTGATGAAGCGCTGCGCGCTGTCGCGGGTTAGTGCGGCCATCTCCTTGATGTCGGCGCCGCCGATAAAGCCTTTTTCTCCGGCGCCTTGCACGATCAGCACGCGGATCTCGTCAACGGCCGCGAGCTCGGCCACGGCCTGGGTCAGCGCGGCGATGACCGGTGTGCTGAGGATGTTGAGCGAGCCGGCCTCGCGGATGGTGAGAGTGGCGATGCCGAGCGCATTGATCTCGATGCCGGCGTATGGCTTGTTATCTGCTTGGCTCATGGCGTGGTCTCACTGCAGTTTTGTGAAATGGATATCTTCGACGACCTTCTTCCAGTGTGCGTTCTGGCCGCGGATCAGGTCGGCGAAGGCCCCGCGCGTCGTCGGTGCCGGAATGGCGCCTTGCTTCTCGATGGCGGTGACGACCTCGGGGTCGGCCAGCACCTGCCGCACTGCGTCGTTGAGCTTGTCCAGGATAGCCGCTGGCGTGCCGGCTGGCGCGCCCAGGCCGAACCAGGAGGGATTGTTCATCGCGGGCAGGCCAGCCTCGGCATAGGTCGGCACATTGGGCAGTACTTTCAGTCGCTGCCTGGCAGCCACCGCCAGCGGGCGCAGGCGGTGGCCCTGGATCAGGCTGGAGGAGGAGGGGATGTTGTCGAACACCACCTGGATCTGGCCCGCCACCGCATCGTTGAGCGCGGGGCCCAGGCCTTTGTAGGGCACGTGGAGCATCCTCGTGCCAGTCTCGTTCATGAACAGCTCGCCGTTCATATGGCTCAGGCCGCCATTGCCCGACGATCCGAACGAGTACTTGCCCGGGTTGGCCTTGAGCAGCTTGATGAAGGCGGGCAGGTCGCTGGCCGGGAAGGCAGGGTTGACCACCAGTACGTTGGGCACGTCGGCGAGGTTGCTGATGGGGTCGAAATCCCTGACGGGGTCGTAGGCCGTCTTGGCGTACACGTTGGGGTTGACTGCGTGCGAGCTTTCCACTTCCATGACCAGCGTGTAGCCGTCCGCGGGCTGCTTGGCCGCATACGCGCTGCCCACGGCGCCGCCCGCGCCTGGGCGGTTTTCCACCACGACGGGCTGCTTGAGCACGGCGCCGAGCCGGGTGCCGACAATGCGCGCGATGATATCGGTGGTGCCGCCTGCCGCGTAGGGCACGATCAGCTTGATGGGCTTGTCGGGGTAGGCCGAGGCGTGCGCGCCGCTGGCAAGGCTCAGGCCGGCGAGCAGGGTGGTGGCGATGATGCGTTTGTTCAAGCGATGTCTCCGGATGGGTTCTTTTTAGGTGTCGGTGCGCGCCGGCGCTAGTTGCCGTTGCGCCGGCTGTGCTCGTCGAGCAGCGGCGGCGGCGCCAGTGCTCGCGCGCCGCTGCTGGCCAGCATGGGGTTGCGGATCATCGGCACGCGGCCAAGCACCGGGTGTTCGGCTTGCTGCACCAGTTGGCGGTGCGCCACCTGCGGATGCGCAAACACGTCTTCCATGGAGTGGATCGGGCCCCATGGCACGCCGGCCGCGTCGAAGGCTTGCGTCCAGCTCTGCCGGTCGCGGGTGTGGAACACGTCGGTGAGCAGCTTGCGCAGCGCCGGCAGGTTGGCGATGCGCCCGGCGTTGCTGGCGTAGCGCGGGTCGGCTGCCAGCGCGCCCAGGCTGGCCACTTCGCAAAAGCGTGCGAACTGCGCGTCGTTGCCGATGGCAAGGATCAGGTGGCCATCCGCGCAGCGAAAGACTTCGTACGGCGCGCAGTTGGGATGCGCATTGCCGCTGCGTTGCGGCGCCTTGCCGGACACCAGGTAGTTGGAGGCCTGGTTGGCATTGAGCGCGACTGCCACGTCAAGCAGGGCGATATCCAGGTACTCGCCCTCGCCGGTGGCGTGACGGCGCAGCAAGGCCGCCAGCACGGCCGAGGTGGCATACATGCCGGTGGTCAGGTCCACCACCGCCACGCCCGTGCGCAGCGGGCCGGCGCCAGGCTCGCCGTCGGGGTGCCCGGTGTAGCTCATCAGCCCGCCCATGCCCTGGAACACGTAGTCGTAGCCGGGCTTGTCGGCCATCGGGCCGCTCTGGCCAAAGCCGGTGATCGACAGATAGACCAGCCGCGGGTTGAGCGCCTTGAGCGTTTCATAGTCCAGGCCGTAGCGGCGCAGCGTGCCAACCTTGTAGTTCTCCACCAGCACATCGGCTTGCAGCGCAAGCGCGCGGATCTGCGCGGCGCCTTCGGGGGTGGCGTAGTCGATGGCCACGGATTGCTTGCCGCGGTTGCAGCAGATGAAGTAGGCGGACAGGCCGATCTCGCTGTCGCCGCCCGCGCTGCCTTCGGGTGCGTGCAAGTAGGGTGGGCCCCAGCCGCGCGTATCGTCGCCGTGACCGGGGCGTTCTACCTTGGTGACGTCGGCGCCCAGGTCGGCCAGGTTCTGCGTGCACCACGGGCCGGCCAGTATCCGGGACAAATCCAGCACCTTGATGCCGGCCAGGGCCTGATGAAGCATGGGATCTCCGCAAGACAGGTAGTGATGGTGCGGGCGAGTGTATCGGCGGCCCCCGGGGCAGGCCAGTTCATAGTTTTCAAGGAAGCGTTCGCCGAATTCGAACGGCCTGGTGAAGGCTTGGTGAGGGTTTGGTGAGGGCCGGTGTGGCCCGAAGTGAATTCCGGGGCGCTCGGCTGCAAACGGTGGCGCTTTCCCCCCAAGCGGCGTGCGGCACGCGCTACACTTGAGCTACCGCGCCCGCCGCCATCGAGAAGTCAATCGGGCAGACACATCCGGATCCCGGCGCGGCCAGTTCCCTGCTTCACCTACCCCCAGCGAGGAGATGCATCATGTCGACACCGTCCAATCCGTTCACCGATTTCAGCAAGTTGCTCGAGCAGTACAAGCTCCCCGGGGTCGATATGACCTCGGTAATCGAAGCGCGGCGCAAGGATATCGAAGCCATCGCGGAGGCCAACAAGGTGGCCTACGAAGGCATGCAGGCACTGGTGCAGAAGCAAACGGAGATCCTGAGCAAGACCATACAGGAGATCCAGTCGGCGGCGCAAAAGATGACCACCGGCGGCAACCCGGCCGAGGCCATGGCCAAGCAAGGCGAGTTCGTTCAGCAGGGCCTGCAGCAGGCGTTCAACAATATGCGTGAACTGGCGGAGATGGCGCAGAAATCGCAGGCCGAGGCGCTGGCCGTGATTACCAAGCGCGCGGAGCAGAATATCGAAGAGGCGAAAAACCTGATGAAGCCGAAGGGCTAGTCAGCGCGAGCAAGCGCAAGTCCGTGCAAGCGACAAGCCTGTTGCGGACAGCCTCGCCAAGCCAGGATCGCTCCTGATCCTGGCTTGACGGGCCGCGTCGCGGCGCCATGCCAGCGCGTCCATCGCAGTGCCTGGACGGCACTGCTGTGAAAGGGATCCATCATGATCGCCATCACGAACGCCAGCCCGCTGATCTCGCTGATCGCGGGCATCCTGATTCTGATCATGCCGCGGCTGCTGAACTACATCGTGGCAATCTACCTGATCGTCATCGGCTTGCTAGGGCTGTTCGGCGGGCACCTGCACTAAGAGGCCGTTTCCAAAAGAGGCTGGCGTCGTCGCGTGGCCTTGGCCGATCCACTTGTACTGGCTGCGGCCGCGCGCCTTGTTCCCGCGCAGCACGGGAAGGCCGCGCTGCGCGGGCGTGCTTTACTTCAAGATGCCTTGACAGCGCGGCGTGCGCTTTGCTGGACTGCGCCAGTCGCGGCCGCGGTCGATGCTTCGAAGTTGGATTTCACCGTTTCAGCCGCTTGCTTCGAGGCCTTCTGCACCGATTCGTAGGTGTTGTTGGCGGCGGCAACCGTCTGCTGCAGCAGGGCGGTGATGGCCTCCGATCCGGCCGGCGCATTCTTTACGAACGTATCGACGAAGGTCTGCACGCTGCGGTTGTGCTGTTCGTATTGCGCTTCCACCGTCTTGGTGAGTTCGGCCTGCGTGGCCGAGGCAATCTCGTACACATGGCGGGCATACGCCAGCGCCTTGTCGGCTGCCGGCTGCGCGAACTTACCTTGTGCGCTGAAGACATCCTTCAGGTCGCCACCGGACAAGGCCGCCTGCACGTTCTCCTGGCTTTCGGCCAGGCTCGACTTCACGGCTTGCAGGTTCAGCTCGGCCAGTTTCTGGAAACCGTCGAAAGCCGTATTCGTCAGCGCGAACAAGTTGGCGAAATGGGCTTTCTGGGCTTCAGCGAACTGGTCGGACGAAAAAACGAACATGCGTGTTCTCCTGTGTATCGCCCGGCAGCCAGGTCGACATGCACGGGATGTGCCGTCGCGGCAAGCGGGTCGAATATGAGATTCGGAAAGGCGGCGGCATCACTGATTTGCGCAGTGCACCATCCAACGGCAGATTCTAGAGCCCTCTATTTGGATAGCCCCTAGGGAGATACCCGAACAAGCAGGGCATCCCGCTTGTTGCTGTGCAGCAAGGTCGACATGCGCGTACCCAACTGTGTGGGGGTGCTTTCGGAGCAAAGGCCGCGTCCTCCACTTCCGGATGATCGTCTTCCGGCTCCCGCCATGAGGGCAACGTCAACTGTCCGAGCTTATGCTGCTGGCTTCTCGAACGCGCGCAGCGGCTTGAGGAATTCCAGCGTGCGCTCGCGCTTGAGCAGTCTCGGCAATGCCTGCTCATAGGCCTGCCGATAGGGCCGGCTCAAGTGATATGCCTGGAAGTACGCGGGGCTGCAAGCCCAGGTCTCGTAGAGCACCAGCGTATCGGGGTCTTCGACCGAGCGATGCAGGTAGGTGTTGACGAAATCCGGCTCCTTGGCCATTTGCTCCAGTACTTGCAGCAAGCTGGATTCGAGTTCGTCGCGATGCTCCGGCTTACCCGGCAGGTGGACGATAAAGGCGATGTTTTCACTCATGGTGTTCCGTGCTCCTTGCTGATGCTAGAGGCCGTTTCAAAAAGATTCTGGCGTTGTTGCGCGGCCTTGCCGTACCACTTGTACTGTCTGCGGCCGCGCGCCTAGCCAGAACCGCTTCGCTTCATTTTGAAACGGCCTCTTAGTCAGATAATCCAGTTAAGCCAGCTCAAGCCTCACAGCTGGCTCATGCCGCCATCGACGATGATCTCCGTGCCGACGATGAACGCCGACTCGGTGGCCGAGAGATGCAGCACCGTTGCCGCGATTTCCTTCGGGTCGCCAAAGCGGCCGAGCGGGACCTGGCTCTTGATCTGGGCAGCGGTGTTGGCGAGGGTGTCGGCGTCCAGGCCGAGCTTGCCGTAGAGCGGCGTGCTCACCGGGCCCGGGCTGAGCACATTGACGCGTACGCCACGCGGCAGCAGCTCGGCGGAGAGCGTCTTGGCCAGCGAGATGAGGCCGGCCTTGCTGGCCGCGTAGACCGCAGATGACGGCATGCCGATGTGCGCGTTGATGGAGCCGTTGAGCACAATCGACGCGCCTGGATTGAACAGCGGCGCCAGTGCCTGGATCTGGAAGAAGGGGCCCTTCACATTGGTATTGAAGGTCTGGTCCCACATCGATTCCTCGACATCCGACAGCGGTGCGAACCTGGCGATGCCCGCGTTGATGAACACGGCGTCGAGCTTGATGCCTTCATCGGTGAGGCGTTCTGCCAGCGCGCGGGCCGCGTCCACGGTGCCGGCGTCATTCTTGATGGCTAGCGCGTTAGCGCCCAGCGTGGGCTTGGCGGCTTCCAGCGTCGCGGTGTCCCTGCCCGTCACGATGACGCGCGCGCCTTCGGCGGCGAATGCCTGCGCGGTAGCCAGGCCCATGCCACTGTTGCCGCCAGTGATCAGTACGGTTTTGCCTTCGAAGCGATTCATGGTGTTCTCCTGAGAACGTGGTGTGGTGGTGTGAATGGAGTATGGACAGCGCGGGGCAATAAGCCATACGAAAGAGTTGGCAAGCTCGTTCGAAAAGATTGGACATCTTTGGCGGCCTGTCAAAAAGCGCTTCCAACCACACGCGGACTCAGGGAAAAGGAAAAAGGGCGCTGCCAAGCAGCGCCCCCCCAATGTCTTGCTGCGCCGGCAGCCGTGCCGGCAAGGCTACGCCTGCGCCTCGCGCTGCCGCGCCACTTCCTGGCTGCGCAGGATAAAGCGCTGGACCTTGCCGCTCGGCGTCTTCGGCAACTCGGGCACGAACTCGATTTCGCGGGGATAGGCGTGGGCCGCGAGGCGATTGCGCACGTGCAGGCGCAGTTCTTCGGCCAGCGCCGGGCTCGCCTTGTATTGCGGGCCGAGCACGACAAAGGCCTTGATCAGTTCGGTGCGTTCCGGGTCGGGCTTGCCGATGACCGCGGTCTCGACCACCGCCGGATGCTCGATCAGCGCGCTCTCTACATCGAACGGTCCGACCCGGTAGCCGGAGGTGGTGATGACATCGTCGGCGCGGCCGATAAAGCTGATGCTGCCGTCGGGGTTCAGCTCCGCGGTGTCGCCGGTCAGGTAGTACTGGCCGACGAAGGCGCCGGTGGGCGTGCCGTGGTAGCCGGCGAACCAAGCCATCGGCGATTGCGCCATATCCAGCGCGAGCGTGCCAGGCTGGCCAGCCGGCAACTCGCGCGCGTTGTCGTCCAGCACCACCACGCGATGGCCCGGGCTGGCGAAGCCGGCCGCGCCCAGGTGCACCGGATGGCGCAGCGCGTGGTGATTGCACAGCACCATGCCGAGCTCGGTCTGGCCGTAGTGATCGTGAATGGTGACGCAGAGCTGGTCGGCGAACCAGCGGATCACTTCCGGATTGAGCGGCTCGCCCGCGCTGCTGACCGCGCGCAGCTTGCCGCGCAGCGGCCCGGCCACGGCCTGGCCAGCCGCGATCAGCAGGCGATAGGCGGTGGGCGAGCCGGCCAGGTTGGTGATGCCGTACTTGTCGATCACCCGGCATGTGCTCTCGATGCTGAATGGGCCATCGTAGAACGTGGTGGGGTGCCCCAGGGCCAGAGGCCCGGTCACCGCGTAATACAAGCCATAGGCCCAGCCAGGATCGGCGAGGTTCCAGAAGGCATCCTCCGGGCGCAGGTCGACCGCGTCGCGCATGTAGCCCGCGAACGCGGCCACGGCCTTGAGCGGCACCAGCAGCGGCTTGGCGGGGCCGGTGGTGCCGGAGGTGAACATCATCAGGAACGGATCGTCGCCGGTGCGCATGACCGGATCGAACCGGGCTGGCTGGCGGTCAAGCTCCGCCCAGAAACTGAAGTCTCCGCGCGCGATGCCGCGCCCTTTGGCGCCGCCAACGGTGAGTACGCCGGGGCAGTTCTCCACCTCATCGAGCTTTGCGCGATTGGCGCCGTCGGTCACCACGAGCCGAGCGCCGGAAGTCTGCAGCCGATGCTCGATGGCCTTGGGGCCAAAGGCGGTGAACAACGGCTGGTAGACCGCGCCGGCGCGCCAGGTGCCCAGGATCGTGACAAGCAGCTCCGGCGTGCGCGGCAGCAAGCCTGCCACACGGTCGCCGGGGCCGATGCCTTGCGCCGCGAGGAAGTTGGCAAATTGCGCGGAGAGCTTTTGCAACTGGCTGAAGGTATAGGTCTCGCTGGTGCCGTCGCGGCTCTCCCAGAACAGCGCGATGCGCCCGGGCAGTGCATGGCGGTCGCAGCATTCGATGCAGGCGTTGATGGCATCGAGCTTGCCGCTCAGGCGCTCCGAGAGCGATGCCTCATAGGAAAAGCCGGCGATGGCCTCGGCGTATTCGCGCATGGTGGTCTCCTGGTTTTCTTGTATGAATGGCAGCCGTCCGGTTGGACAGGGGGTGCGCAAAATTCTGGGCCACACCGGCGTGCCCGGCAATGGCCAAAATTTCCAGGGTGGCTGAACCCGTTTGCCAGTGTGCGTCGCGAGGGCCGTTTGGGCGTGATGCTATCGGCCGCCGTGGCCACCATGGCCGCCGTGTCCGCCGTGGCCGCCGTGACCACCGCCGTGACCACCGCCACCGTGGCCACCGCCACCGTGGCCACCGCCACCGTGGCCACCGCCACCACCGCCACCACCGCCACCACCACCATGGCCGCCTCCGCCTCCATGACCCGGCGGACGGCCGGGCGGATAACCACCAGGCGGGCGCGCATGTCCCGGCGGATAGCCCGGTCCCGGCCCATATGGCGGACGATGCGCCCAGCGCTCCCGGTCGTGGTACCAAGGCCGCCCGCGATAGTAGCGACCCCAGTAGGCGCCGATGGAGAACGTGATGATGGGAAGGCCGATCACGGTGCCGTAGTTCAGCACCGGGACACTGCCGCCCTGATAGGGATAGCCAAGCTGCCCGGCATAGACCCAGCCACGCAGGTTAGGCAGCGCCACGTCGCACCATGTGTACTGGCTGACGCACCCCATCACGGTGAGCGGCACGCCGCCGGACAACTGCGCCACCACCGGGTAATCCGGCGCGGGTCCGGCACGCAGGTTGACGGGGGCGGTGGTAAAGGCTTGGGCAGGCTGCGCAAGCGCCACACCGGGCGCGGCCAGCAATGCGGTGATTCCCGCTAGAGCGCACTTAACAGCCACTCGGCGCATCAAGGCCTCCGCGGCCGCTGGTGATTGCGGTTTACCCCACCACGTGCCAGGGCGAGACGGAGAACGCCACCATCAGAACGGAAACGATGGCGGGGGCGCCGTATTTGATTGCGAGCGATTGGGAGAGTGTGCCGAGCAAGACATAGAGGCACACCAAGCCAATCGCGCACATGAAAACAAGGCTTTGATAATCTTGCATGGATGTCTCCGTTAGTCGTTATATTTTTAACGTTATATCCAATGACATCGTCCGTACTAAGTAACAGCCTTGAGCACGATCAAGCCCATATTAAGTCCGGGCAATCGTGAGTGCCAGAGGGTATACGCGCACCTTTTTCGCGCGAGTACCGAATACATTCCACTCATTCCACTCATTCCAATGGAGCGAGACACAAATGAAACTCACCAGAACACGCTTCGCGTCACTGGCTGGCGCATTGGTTTATGGCTGCTTCGGCACGGCATTTGCGGCGGGCATGCAGGTGTCATCCGCATCGTTCGCGGACGGGGCGGCGATCCCTGCGCTGCATGGCAACAATACGTCCGATTGCGGCGGCAAAGGCGTGTCGCCGCAGGTGTCGTGGTCGAATCTTCCCGCCGGCACCAGGTCCATGGCGGTACTGCTACTGGATCCCGACGGCAATATGGGGCTAGGCAATTCGCATTGGGTTGCCTACAACATCGCCGCCGATCGCGGCCAGCTGAAGGAAGGCGAGGGCCAGACCAGTGGCCAAGGCGTCACCATTGGCAAGAGTGTCCGCGGCGAGCCGCTTTATCGAGGACCTTGTCCGCCGGTTGGTGATGCGCCGCACCATTATGTGTTGACCGTCATCGCCACAGACCTTGCGCCAACCGCGCTGCCGCCCGGCCTGACCAGGGACGAACTGATGCAGGCGCTAAAGGGCCATGCGCTTGGCGGCCAAAGCGTCATTGGAAGATATGCGCGCTAAACGGTGGCGTAGCCTTTTGAGCGCACCTTTCATGAGCAAGAGGCTACGGGCATCGGGCCATCAGCAATAACGCTTCGCAATCACGCTCGGAAATACCCCGGCAATTGCCACAACAGCAATACACCATGACCCGCCACGCCGGCGCTGCGCGAGTGTTGCCCGCGCGGCGGCGGCCATCACAGGGCTGCAACCAGCACCGCTGCCAATAGCGCGCCAACGTGATGTCGAACATCACGCAATGATGCTTGGCGGGCTCGATCCTCTCGCTACGATCTCGTGCTGCTGCCGCAGGCAAGGCGCATCGTCGCCGCATGCGGCGAACTCGCCGTTGGCAACGCGCGCCGAAAAAATCCCTTGAGTTTCAAAACTACGACTCATAGAATCGGAGTTATGGGCCGGCGCGTCGCACAGCATGCAAGGTCCGGCAGCTTGAACGCAAGCGTAAATTCAGAGGAGTTGCATGATGGCTAAACGTATCCTGATCGTTGGCGCCGGCTTCGCCGGTATGTGGAGTGCCCTGAGCGCGGCGCGCCTGATCGACCTGCACGGCCAGAAGGATGTGGAGATCGCACTGATCGCGCCCCAGCCGGAACTGCATGTGCGTCCGCGCTTCTATGAGGCAGGTGCTGCGCGGATGAGGGCGCCGCTGCGGGACATCTTCAATGCGGTCGGCGTCAGGTTCATCCAGGGCACCGTCGAGCGGATCCATGCGGGCCGCAATGAAGTCGAGGTGGTTGGCGTCGATCAAGCGAGGTCAACGCTGTCCTATGACCGCCTCGTGCTCGCGGCGGGCAGCCGCCTGTTCCGCCCGCAGATCCCGGGCCTGGACAAGCATGCATTCAGCGTGGACCAGATCGATGAAGCGGCCGAGCTGGAGGCGCATATCAAGCGCCTTGCCGATCATCCGGCATCCGCCGCGCGCAATACCATCGTGGTGGCCGGTGGCGGCTTCACCGGCATCGAGACCGCAGCCGAAATGCCGGCGCGCCTGCGCGAAGCGCTGGGCGAGGACGCCGAGGTGAACGTCATCGTGGTCGATCGCCATGACGAGGTGGCCGCCGAGCTCGGCGCCGGCCCGCGTCCCGTCATCACGCAAGCGCTTGAAGCGCTTGGCGTGACCTGGCGGCTAGGCGCGTCGGTGGCGTCGGTCGACGAGAACGGCCTGACCACGGCGGACGGCGAGCGCATCGATGCCAAGACGGTGATCTGGACGGCGGGCGTGCGCGCCAGCGCGCTCACGCAGCAGATCCCCGCGCAGCGCGATGCATTCGGTCGCCTGCATGTGGACAGCAACCTGCGCGTCAAGGGCGTGGATGCCGTGTTTGCCACCGGTGATGTCGCCTATGCCGCCACGGACGATGACGGCAACTATGCCGCGATGTCGTGCCAGCACGCGATGAACCTTGGCCGCTCGGCGGGGCACAACGTTGCCGCGGACCTGCTCGGCCTCGCACCGATTCCCTACCGCCAGCCGCGGTACGTCACCTGCCTGGACCTGGGCCCGTGGGGCGCGGTCTACACCGAGGGCTGGGAGCGCGAAGTGAAGCTCGTTGGCGCGGATGCCAAGGCGCTGAAGGGCCGGATCAACGCCGAGTGGATCTATCCGCCCAGCGCCGATCGCGCGCAGGCACTGGCCGCGGCCAATCCCGATCGTACCGTGGTCGCGTAATGCCTTTGCGTTGACTGGCCGGAATCGCTTGTGGATTCAACCGGCCTGGTCTTTGTCTGCCGTATCGCGCTCGCCACGCCGGTGGGTGGCGCGGTCGGCAAGCCATCGCACTACGTGCGGGCCGAAGTTGGATGGCGCCTTGACGAGGGTCCGCTCGGCGAGATCGGCGAGCGTGTGCTTGGCCAGTTCCTGCCGCATGGCCTTTTGTGCCGCCTGCATGACGGCATCGATGGAGCAGGTGCCACGAGTGGCCCAGGCGGGCGGCGACGCATCGAACAGCGCGCAGCGCTCGCGGATATCGCGGCAATCGAACAGCGCCTTGTCGCCGTCGATCGCTTGCACCACATCCATGACCGTGATCTTTGCCGCCGGCCGCGCCAGCGAGAAGCCGCCGCGAATGCCTTCGGTGGCCACGACCAGGTTGGCCTTGGCCAGCTTGGTGAACAATTTGGCGAGGTATTCGGCGGGGACGCCTTGCAGCTCGGCCAGGTCGCGCACGCTGGCTTCCTTGACGCTTGCCGTCGGGTCGGCGAGGAACAGGAGGCAGTGCAGTCCGTATTCGACGCCCGTGCTGATGTGGGACATGGCTTAACTAAGATAGATTGAATCGTAGTTCAGCCTATACAGATTCAATGCGAAGCGCAAGCGTGGGGAGCGGCCAGCAGGCGCGGCCGCATGGCCGCGCAAGGAAAGCCGCGCACAGGACTCAGGCGATCGTATCCACGACCCCGCCGTCCACGCGCAACGCGGCGCCGGTGGTGGCCGAAGCTTGCGGGGAGCAGGCATAGACGATCATGTTGGCGACTTCTTCGACGCTGGCGGCACGCTGGATGATCGAGGTGGAACGGTGTGTCTTGACGAAGTCCGCCGCCACGGCTTCGGCGGATTGCCCCGAGCCTGCAATGGCATCCTTGAGCATGTCGGTGACGCCCTCCGACAGCGTGGGGCCTGGCAGCACCGCATTGACGGTCACGCCGGTACCGGCTAGCCGCTTGGCCAGCCCGCGTGAGACCGCGAGTTGCGCGGTCTTGGAAAAGCCGTAGTGGATCATGTCGGCGGGGATATTCAGTGCCGATTCCGACGAGACGAACACGATCCGTCCCCATTTACGCTCGGCCATGGACGGCGCATAGGCCCGCGACAGCCGCACGCCCGACATGACGTTGGTTTCGAAGAATCGGGTCCACTCGCTGTCGGGGGTCTCAAAGAAGTCCTGCGGCTGGAAGATGCCAAGGTTATTCACCAGCACATCCACCCGGGGATGCATCGCTACCAGGCGGGCGCAGACTTCGGGGTCGGCAAGGTCGCCGACGAAACCCGTCACGTCAGCGCCGGCAACAGCGGCGCGCAGCGCTTGCAGGGCCTTGTCTACCGTGGCCTCGCTGCGCCCGTTGACGATGACGCTGGCGCCCGCGCCGGCGAGCCCCTTGGCCGTTGCGAAGCCGATGCCGGCGGTGGATCCTGAAACAAGGGCGATCTTGCCCGTGAGATCAATCTTCATGGCCATTCCTTGTTATGCCTGGTAGGGAGGCCTGCCGAGCGCAGGCCGACTGACCTAGTGTATTGGCTCCGTGGATTTCGGCAAGGTCGTCCCTCAGGCGGCCACGCGCACCAGTTCCACCCTCCGGTTCTTGCCGCGGCCTTCCTCGCTGGCATTGTCGGCAATCGGCTTGCTGGCGCCAAAGCCCTCGGCACGCACGCGGGACTTGTCGACACCCTTGGCAATCAGTGCGGCGGCTACGGCTTCGGCGCGTTTCTTGGACAATTGCTGATTGTGTTTTTCATCGCCGACATTGTTGGTATGCCCATCGATCGACAGCTTCAGCGTAGGCGCCTTGTCCAGGAGCTTGCCGATTTCGTCGATGACCGGCTGGTCGTCCTGGCGGATGGCCGCCTTGTCGGTATCGAAATTCAGGTAGAGCGCGATACGGCCCTTTTCATCGAGTGCTTTTTGCATGTCGTCGGCCTTGACCAGGCCCACCACCGTCTTCATCTGGCCTTCCGTGACCGTGATGATCTGGGTGTAGCCGCCACCGACAAACAGGCCGATCCAGGCGTTGCCTTCCGGCTTGCGGATCAGGTAGTAGTCATAGCTGTCGGGGCTCATCGCCACGCGCATCTTGTTGACGATCAGGTCGCCCAGGTCGTTGTTGTTCTGGGCCAGCATGGCGGGGTTGGTCGGCAGCATGGCGCTGACCTTGACGCCGCCCAGCGCCTTGATGACCGCTTCGTAGTTGCGTTGCGCGGCGAGGTCGGACAGCTTCGCGTCCGAGTTCATGAAATGCCGGTTTTCGTAGCGTCCCTCGACTGGCAGGAGCTGGCTGCCGGCGATCACGTAGATGCGGTCGAATTCGGAGCTTTTGACAAACTTGTGGCCGTCGATCAGCCCGCTTGGCCAGTCGATATAGGGGAAGGGCGGCAGTTCGGCAGTGGACATCGGCACGCTCGCGATATCGAACTTAGCGGTGGCCGATGTGGTGGCCGATGCGGCGGCAGGAGCCGGCGATGCAGCCGCGGGAGCTGCGGCCTGAGCAGCCTGATCGCTGGCCGGCGCAGCCGTATCCTGCTTTTTCTTGCAGCCCGACAGCGCAAGTACGCCGACGAATGCAACGGTACAGCCGACTTTCAACCACGCTTGCATATTGCCCGATCCCTGAGTGTATTCAAGTCGATGAAACTCGACTGATTGGTTATATTCGCAGAGCCGGATTCTACGCGGAATTGGTGTCAAAGCCGCGTCGATGTGGCGAAAGCCTCACCGGTCCTGCATGCCTTCCGGGCCGGGCTGCCGCCTCGCCTGGGCGCGCGCTTTCGGTCCACGTACAATCGCTCCTTTTACTTGATCCCAAGGGTCCCACATGACCACTATCGGCACCCCTCTCTCGCCCGGCGCGACCAAAGTCATGCTGCTGGGCTCCGGCGAGCTCGGCAAGGAAGTCCTGATCGCGCTGCAACGCCTCGGCGTTGAAACGATTGCAGTGGACCGCTATGCCGATGCGCCCGGCCAGCAGGTGGCGCACCATGCGCGCACCATTTCCATGAGCGATCCGGACCAGCTCAAGGCGCTGATCGAAGCCGAGAAGCCGGACCTGGTGGTGCCGGAGATCGAGGCCATTGCCACGCAGATGCTGGAGACGCTGGAAGCTGCGGGCGTGGTGCGCGTCATCCCCACGGCGCGCGCGGCGCGCCTGACCATGGATCGCGAAGGCATCCGCCGCCTGGCCGCGGAGACCCTCGGCGTGCCCACCAGCCCCTACAAGTTCTGCGACTCGCTGGAAGAGCTGCAGGCGGCCATCGATGGCGGCATCGGCTACCCGTGCGTGGTCAAGCCGGTGATGAGCAGCTCCGGCAAGGGCCAGAGCAAGATCGACGGCCCAGCCGGCGTCAAGGCCGCATGGGACTACGCCATGGCCGGCGGCCGTGTCAGCCACGGCCGCGTGATCGTGGAAGGCTTCATCGACTTCGACTACGAAATCACGCTGCTGACGGTGCGCGCGATCGGCGCCGACGGCCAGGTGGAAACGCAGTTCTGCGAGCCGATCGGCCACGTGCAGGTCAGCGGGGATTACGTGGAGAGCTGGCAGCCGCATCCGATGCATCCGGCCGCGCTGCAAACATCCCAGCAGATTGCGCAGGCCGTCACCGCCAACCTGGGCGGACAGGGCCTGTTCGGCGTGGAGCTGTTCGTCAAGGGCGAGCAGGTCTGGTTCAGCGAGGTCAGCCCGCGTCCGCACGACACCGGCATGGTGACCATGATCACCCAATGGCAGAACGAGTTCGAGCTGCACGCGCGCGCCATTCTCGGCCTGCCGGTCAGCACGGCGCTCAAGAGCCCGGGCGCCAGCGCGGTGATCTATGGTGGCGTGGATGCGCAAGGCGTGGTGTTCGACGGCGTGGACGAGGCGCTGCGCGTACCGCAGACCGAGCTGCGCCTGTTCGGCAAGCCGGAGAGCTTCACCAAGCGCCGCATGGGCGTGGCGCTGGCGTATGACGCCGATGTGGAAGCGGCCCGCGTGCGCGCCAAGGATGCGGCGGGACGCGTGAAGCCGCGCGTGGCAGGCTGAGCGTATCGCGCGAGGAGGGGGAGAGCCCGCGGGCTCTCTCTCGGTATCAGCCCTCCCAGTCCTCGACGCGCAGGCCAGCTACGCGTTGAAACTCGCGGGTGTTGTGGGTGACAAGTGTCAGGGCTCGTGCGCGGGCCTGGCCCGCAATCAGTACATCGTAAGGACCAATTGGCGTGCCGGCTGTGGCTAGCGCCGCTCGCAGCTCACCGGCGTGACGCGCATCTTCGCGGTCGAAGTCCAGCACTTCGAATTGCAACCCTTCGACCCGAGCGAGGTTTTCCGTGGCGCGTTGGCTTTTGAACGCGCCATAGAATAGCTCGTGCGCCACAATGGCCGGGATGCCGAAATCTTGCGGCTGGTGTTGCCGCAATCGTTTCAGAAAGCCTGCGTGGCCTCTCAGGAGTGCAATGACGGCATTGCTGTCGAGCAGGAATTTCACTTAAAAAAATCCAGTTCTGGCCGGCTCTGCTCCGCGGGCTGCTCGCTTGCCGCCTGCGCGAAGTCTTCGTCCAGCGGGCCGACGATGGGATCCAGCCACGCCCAATCGCTGACAATAGGCTCCAGGATGACGGCGTTGCCATGGCGGCGAATGCGCACCTCGCTTGCCTCGAAACGGAAGTCTTTCGGCAAGCGTACGGCTTGTGATCGTCCAGACCAGAAGATTTTTGCGGTATCCATGCGCACGCCTGTTGAGTGAGATATACCAAAAGTATATGCCTGTGGCCCGAGGTGTTCAATAGCGATTAGTGTCTTATGATGCTCATTGATTGGCCTCTGCCAGCCAAACTCGTTCAAACACAGCAGTCCCCAATCACATCGTCACATCGTCACATCGCATGGAGCCATCCGTCATGACCCTGCATATCGGTATCGTTGCCTGCTCCGCCGAAGGCGCCGCGCTTTGCTACCGCACCATCTGCATGGAGGGGGCGCGGCTGCTCGGGCCGCATGCGCATCCCGAGATATCCATGCACACCCCGTCGCTTGCCGAGTACGTCAAGCACCTGGATCGCGGCGACTGGCAGGCCGTCGGTGAGTTGATGCTCACCTCTGCCGGGAAGCTCGCTGGCATGGGCGCGGATTTCCTGATCTGCCCCGACAACACCATTCACCAGGCGCTGCCGTACGTGGCGGCGCGTTCGCCGCGGCCCTGGCTGCATATTGCCGAGGTGGTCGCCGAGAGCGCGGCGGCGCGCGGTTTCACCCGCCTGGGCCTGACGGGAACGCGCTGGCTTGTCGACAGCGAGGTCTACCCCGAGAAGCTCGCCGCGCGCGGGCTCGGCTTTATGCGGCCTGACCCCGCCGAGCGCGATGAAATCAACCGCATCATCATGGACGAACTGGTGGGCGGGATTGCCACCCCGGAAGCACTCACTTACTTCCAGCGGGTTATCGGGCGGATGAAGTCGCAGGGTTGCGATGCTGTTGTGCTCGGCTGCACGGAAATCCCGCTGATCGTGAACGACGCGAACTCTGCGCTGCCGACGCTGGATTCCACGCGGCTGCTGGCGCAGGCGGCGTTGCTCAGGGCGGTGCAAGGCGCACATTGAGGCCGGGCAGGCTGGCGGGTTCGCGCGTAGCATTGGCGACTACGCCAGCTACGCCAGCTACGCCGCTACACCATCAGGAAGCCCAGCCATGACCAGCAAGCCCATCAAGATCCCGGGGCCCGATCATCCGATCGTCATCGAAGCGAACCCCGCGCGCGTCGTCGTGACGCTCGGCGGCGCCGTCATTGCCGATACCCGCAACGCGCTCACGCTGCGCGAGGCATCCTACCCGGCGGTGCAGTACATTCCGCGCAAGGATGTCGATATGTCGCTGCTGGCGCGCACGGACCACGCCACCTACTGCCCGTACAAAGGCGAGTGCGCTTACTACAGCATCCCCGCGGGCGGTGAGCGATCGGTCAATGCGGTGTGGACTTACGAGGCGCCGTATGCCGCCGTCGAGGCCATCAAGGATCACGTGGCTTTCTACCCCAGCCGCGTCGATGCCATCGAGCAGCAGGGCTAGCCAGTGAACGCCAGGGCCGAGCGCTTAGCCGCGCGGCACGTCGTGGACGAACTGCCCGGCGCTTAGCGTGTTGACCTTGTCGCCCGAGATATCCATCAGGATGCGGCTGCGTTCCGGGGACAAATACACCGTGATGTACTGGACCGGCCGCGACTCCGGGTCATGCATCAGGCGCACCAGCTTGAGCAGCGGCGCGCCAACCTCCGTGCGCAGCCAGCCCGCATAGGCGGGGTCGGCCGCCTGGGCCGTGATTTCCTGCACCACGCGGCCAAACTTCACCCCCTGCGCCATCAGGATCTCGTAGAGCGCGTGCTTGCGCAGCGCCGCTGCCGACACGCGCTTGCCCAGCGCGGCGGGAACCCATGCATCCGTCAGCATCACCGGCGTGCCCTTGATGCTGCGCAAGCGCAGCGCGTGCACGGCTTGTTCGCCCGGGGCGAGCTGCAGCAGTTGGGCAATGTCCGCCGGCGGCACGGCCGTGGTCACCTCAAGGACCTCGACGTCCGTCTCCAGCGCGGTTTTGCGCAGGCCGTCGATCACGCTAAGGCTCGGGCTGCTGCGCCCCGCCGGCATGTCCGCCCGCACAAAGGTGCCAAGGCCATGGCGCCGCTCCACCAGCCCAAGCGCCGCCAGCTCGGATAGCGCCCGCCGCACCGTGATGCGCGAGACGCCAAAGCGCTCGCACAGTGCTTCTTCTTTCGGCAAAGCCCCCGTTTCCGCATAGACGCCACGCGTGATTTCGTCGCGCAGCACGAGAAAGAGCTGCCGGTGCAGTGAGGTGCCGGGCATATGGCCCAGTGGCGTAGGGGAGTCGGTCGTGCGCGGCATGAGGTGACGGTTTAGTGACGTGGGCAGCATAGCACAACGGTCCAGCGGCGAATTTCCCGATCCTTGACGGGATCGATAAGTTGTATCTAGAATATAAACACATAAACACAGGGTAATGGTCGACAACCCGTTCCCCTGCGCGCTGATGCTCATTCCGTACGCATTCCGTCACCCACCGCAAGCAGACAGGACCCATCCATGACCTTCGCAACTATCCTTCGCCAGTGCCTGCAGGCGCCCGGCATGATCATCGCGCCCGGCGCTTACGACGCCATCGGCGCCCGCCTGATCGAGCAGGCCGGCTTCTCCGCCTGCTACATGACTGGCGCCGGCACGTCGGCGGCGCGCGGCTTCCCCGATTTCGGCCTGCTGACGATGAGTGAGATGGTTGAAAACGCCGCGGTGATGGCGCGCTCTGTGTCGATCCCGCTGATTGCCGACGCCGACACCGGTTACGGTAATCAGCTCAACGTCACCCGCACCGTGCGCGAGTACGAGGCCCGTGGCGTGGCGGCGATCCATATCGAGGACCAGGTTGCGCCCAAGCGTTGTGGCCACCTGGATGGCAAGGAGGTGGTCTCGCGCGCGGAGTTCGTCTCCAAGATCCGCGCAGCGGTGGAGGCGCGCCGCACGCCGGATTTCGTCGTCATCGCGCGCACCGATGCGCGCGCCATGCTCGGGCTGGAAGAGGCCATCTGGCGCGCCAACGCCGCGCTGGAAGCTGGCGCGGACCTGGCCTTTGTGGAAGCCACGCAGACCATCGAGGAAGTCGCGGCAGTGCCGCGGCTGGTGCGCGGCCCTTGCCTGCTGAACGTGGTGCCCGGCGGGCGCACGCCAATCTTCGACCTGCGCGAGGCCGAGGTCATGGGCTATAAAGTGGCCATCCTGCCAGGCCTGATGCTCAAGGCCGCGATCCAGGCGGGCGACGAAGCGCTGGCCGAGCTCAAGGCCACCTTTACCGCGCCGGGCGTGTCGGCCAGCGTGGGGCAGACCTTCCGCCGCTTCGGCGCCGATGAATGGGACAGCCTGCGTCAGCGCTTCAATGCCGGCGAGCGCGCCACCAGCCCCGACGCGCTGGCAAGCGCAAAGGCTTGACGATGGCGCGCACTCTCTTTGACAAGCTCTGGGACGCGCATGTGGTGCGCGAGCTCGGCGATGGCTGGGCGCTGCTGCACATCGACCGTCACTTGCTGCACGATCTTTCCGGCCCGCCGGCGCTGGCGGAGGTGGCGGCGCGCGGCTTGCCGCTACATGATCCGGCGCTGGTGTTTTCCACGCCGGACCACGCCGTCTCCAGCCAGCCCGGGCGCGATGGCAATACCCATGTGCCGGGCGGGCGCCTGTGGTCAGCGCTGCGCGATCGCTCGGCCGCGGCGGGTGTGACGATGTTCGACCTTGGCCAGCCGGGGCAGGGCATCGTCCACGTGATGGGCCCGGAGCTCGGCATCGTGCTGCCCGGCCTGACGGTCATCTGCGGCGACAGCCATACCTGCACCAATGGCGGCCTGGGCGCGATGGCCTTCGGCGTGGGCTCGTCCGAGAGCACGCACGCGCTTGCCACGCAGACGCTGCGCCAGCAAAAGCCGCGGCGCATGCGCATCCGATGCGACGGCGTGCTGGCCGAGGGCATCACCGCCAAGGATCTTGCGCTACATATCATCGGCCGCCTCGGCGCGGCGGCTGGCGGCGGCTATGCCATCGAGTTCGCCGGCACGGCCATCGAAGCGCTGGAAATCGAAGGGCGCCTGACGCTGTGCAACCTGAGCGTGGAGCTGGGCGCGCGCTTTGGCATGGTGGCGCCCGATGCGCGCACCATCGAATGGCTGCGCGGCCGCCCGTATGCGCCCACCGGCGCGCAGTTCGACGGCGCGGCCGAGTACTGGCGCACGCTCGCCACCGATGCCGGTGCCGTGTTCGATCGCGAAGAGGCGATCGACGCCGCCGCCGTGGCGCCCACTATCACGTGGGGCACCAGCCCCGAGCACGCGATGGCGATCGACGGGCATATCCCCGATCCGGCCGCCGCCAGCGACCAGGCGGCCAGCGCGGCCATTGGCGCCGCACTGGATTACATGGGCCTGGCACCCAATGCCCCCATCGCCGGTACGCCGGTGGACTGGGTCTTTATCGGCTCCTGCGCGAACTCGCGCCTGTCCGACCTGCGCGCCGCAGCCGCCGTGGCGCGCGGGCGGCGCGTGGCCCCGGGCGTGACCGCCTGGGTGGTGCCGGGCTCGGAGAACGTCAAGCGCGCGGCCGAGGCCGAAGGGCTGCGCGCCGTGTTCGAGGAGGCGGGCTTTGCCTGGCGCGAACCCGGCTGCAGTATGTGCGTGGCCGCCAACGGCGAGCAGGTGCCGCCCGGGCAGCGCTCGGTCTCTACCTCCAACCGCAATTTTGTCGGGCGTCAGGGGCCAGGCGCCCGCACCCATCTTGCCAGCCCCGCGATGGCCGCCGCCGCCGCGGTCACAGGCTGCATTGCCGACGTACGGAAACTCACATGACCATGCAACCCTTTACGGTCGTAACGGGCGCTGCCGTGCCGCTGCTGCGCGCCAACGTCGACACCGACGTGATCATCCGCATCGAGCGGCTCACCGCGTTGCCGCGCGAGCAACTCGGCCCCTACGCGCTGGAAGCGCTGCGCTACCGCGCCGATGGCAGCGAGGACCCGGGCTGCGAGTTCAACCAGCCGGCGTTTCGCGGCGCGCCGGTACTGCTGGCCGGCGCCAATTTTGGCTGCGGATCCTCGCGCGAGGGCGCGGTGTGGGCGCTGATGGGCCTGGGCGTGCGCTGCGTGATCGCGCCAAGCTATGGCGATATCTTCTACAACAACTGCTTCCAGAATGGCGTGCTGCCGATCCAGCTCCCCGCCGAAACGGTGCAAGCGCTGGCCGCGCAATGCGCAAGCGGCGCGCCGGTGCGCGTGGACCTGGCGAGCGCCACGCTGACCGCGCCCAATGGCGCGACCATCGCGTTTCCCGTCGACGCGCTGCGTCGTGAAGCCTTGCTGCACGGGCTGGACGATATCGGCCTTACGCTCAAGGACGATGCGCTGATCCGTGCCTGGCAGCAAGCCGATCGCACCCGCCGGCCCTGGGCCTGGACGGTGCGCCGGCAGGACGCGGCATGAACACCCGGTTGCAGCATCCGCTGTTGCTGCGCGCAGCCGGCCTGCTGCTACGCGGACGCCACGCGGGCGATGGCAGCCTGGCGAGCAGCGACGCCGTGCTGGCCGCATTGCCCCAGACGCTGGCGCTGCATAGCGCGTCGTTTGCCGATCGCGGCGCGATGCCCGTGCGCCACGCGGGCGCGGGCGTGGGCGCCAACTGCTCGCCCGCGCTGGCCTGGACGGGATTGCCGGCAACGGCCACGCACTGGCTGTTGCTGGTCGAGGATCCGGATGTGCCGCTGGCTTACGCCATCGTGCACGCGCTTGCCTGGGGCCCGGCCTCGGTCGGCGCGCTGGCCGAAGGCGCGCTGTCGCGCGCGCCGTTGCCGGCCGGCGTGACACTCGCCGTCAACGGGCTGGGCGATGCAGCTTACGACGGTCCCCGGCCCCTGCCGGGGCACGGGCCACATCGCTACGTGTTCCAGCTGTTCGCGCTGGCCGCCGAGCCGCCAGCCGGGCTTGCGCGCGAAGCGCTGTTGGCGTGGCTGCGCGCGCATGCCATTGCGCGGGGCCGGCTCGATGGTGTGTTCCAGCGCGACTGGCGTGGCCGGCCGCTGACTCCAGCGAACGCCGCGCCGGCTTGAGTGCTCGCACGGCCAGCCGGAAACACCACGGGTTACCACTAAAAAATACGGAGACAACATGCCATCCCTGATCCAACGACAAACCAGGCGCCGAGCCGTCGGCCCGCTCGCCATCGGCGCGACACTGCTGTCGGCCGGCACGCTAGCCTCCGCCGCCAGCCCTGCCGCCAGCCCCGGCGCATGGCGCCCGGACCGTCCGGTCACGCTGGTGGTTCCCTATAGCGCCGGCGGTGGTACGGACGCCACCGCACGCGCGGTGTCCAAGCCGCTCGGCATGCTCTGGGGCCAGCCGGTGGTGGTGGAGAACCTGCCGGGCGCCGACGGCCTGATCGGCACGCGGCGCGTGATGGAGGCGAAGCCCGATGGCTATACCCTGCTGCTGCAGGTGCCGGCTATCGTGGTCACCAGATACACGCCCGGGCTCAAGGGCATCGACCCGCTGGCGCGGCTTGACCCCATCACGGCGATTTCGCAGTCGCCCGCCGCGGTGGTGGCCAGCGCCAAGCTGCCTGTGAAGACGTTCGCGGAATTCGTGCAGTACTGCAAGACCGTAGCCAAGACCTGTGCGCTTGGCAGCGGCGAAAGTCTCGCGCGCATCTCCGGCAAGCAACTGGCGGCGGAGGCGGGCTTGCCTAACCTCATTGTCGTCAACTACCGTGGCACTGGCGCCATCGTCACGGACCTGATCGCCAACAACGTCAACCTGGCGTTCACCGGCATCACTGCCGCGCTGCCGCACTACAAGGCGGGCACGCTGAAGATCCTTGCCACGCAGGGGCGCAAGCGCGCCGCCGCGCTGCCTGATGTGCCTACCACGGCCGAGGCCGGTTACCCGCAGTTCCAGTCGGTCACCTGGTATGGCCTGTTCGCGCCCAAGGGCACCCCGGCGGCGATCACGCAGGGCATTGTCGCCGCGCTGCGCGAGGCCGTGAAGGATCCGGAAGTGCAACGGACCGTCGCCGCCGCGGGCGCCGAGTTGGTGGTGAATTCGCCTGCCGAGTTTGCCGCTCAGGTACGTCAGGAAAGCGAGCGCCTGGGGGCGCTGGTCAAGCAGTATCCATTCGAGTAAGGGGGGCTGACTGCCAGCCGGCCGCGCCATTCTCCACGTAGCCTCACGTAGCTTCACGTAACGCCACAGAGACAGACACACCATGCAGAACCAGGATCAGGATCAAAATCGGGACCAGAATCAGAGCTCCACACCCTTGCCGCCAACCGATCCCGACGGGCCCACCGGCAGGCTCGCCCAATGGCTTGCCGGCTTCCGGCTGGAGCAAGCCAGTGCCGCCGCGCGCGAGCGCGCCAAGGTGCTCACGCTCGACGGCATCGGCTGTGCCATCGTCGGCGCGCAATTGCCGTGGTCGCGCACCGCCGCCAACATCGTCCGCCAGATGGAGGGGCAGGGGGACCGGACCATCGTCGGCTGGGGCGCGCGCACCAGCGCGCCGGGCGCCGCGCTGCTCAATGGCACCTTTATCCAGGGGTTTGAGCTTGACGACTACCATCCGCTCGGGCCGCTGCACAGCGCATCGCTCGTGCTGCCCGCGCTGTGGGCAGCATCCGAAGGCGAGCGCCGCGTCAGCGGGCGGCGCTTCCTGGAAGCGGCCATGGCCGGCTATGAGGTGGGCCCGCGCGTGGGCATGGCCCTGCACGGCGCGCAGATGTTGTCGCGCGGCTGGCATTCCGGATCGGTGTTCGGCACGCACGCGGCTGCCGCCGCGGTGGGCAAGCTGCTGGGGCTCGATGCCGCGCGTTTTGAGGATGCGCTGGGGTTGGCCGCCACGCAGTCGGGCGGGCTGATGGCGGCGCAGTACGAGGCCATGTGCAAGCGCATGCACCACGGCTTCGCTGCGCGCAATGGGCTCTACGCGGCGGTGCTGGCGGCGGGCGGCTACACCGGCATCAAGCGCGTGTTCGAGCGCGAGTACGGCGGCTTTCTCTCGACGTTCGGCGAAGGGCATGCGCCGGACGCCGCGCAGATCACCGACGGCCTGGGCGAGCGGTGGGAAGTCGAGCGCATCGTCATCAAGCCCTACGCGGCCATGGGCGGCATCCACGCGCCGCTCGATGCGCTGTTCGACGTGGGCGCGCAGCGCGCGCTCAAGGCAGGGGAGATCGCCGCTATCGAGGTGGATGTGTCGCATGCCGTCTATCACCATGGCTGGTGGGTGCCGCAGCGGCCGCTGACGCCAATCGGCGCGCAGATGAACATCGGCTACGCGCTTGCGGTGGCGGTGCTGGACGGCGCGGCGCTGGTGCCGCAGTTCGCGCCGGCGCGCATCGATGCCGACGACGTCTGGGCGCTGCTGCCGCGCATTGCCGTGCGCCACGATCCCGCCTTCGATGCAGGCGGGCAACGGGCGCGCGGGCGCGTGCGTCTGGCCGTGACCTTCACCGACGGGCAGCGCATCGAGGTCAATCGTACGGCGTCGCGCGCCATCGAAGCGCCGCAGTCGAGCGACCAAGTGGCCACGAAGTACAGGGCCCTGACGGACGGGTTGCTTGCGCCGCAGCGGCAGCAAGCCATCGAGCGCATGGTGCGGGATCTCGAGCAGCTCGACGATGTGCGCGACTTGCTCGCCCTGCTCGCGCCACCGGTGGGCTGCGCGTTCGACTGAGTGCCTGCCGACAACAAAGAACACCAGGAGTGAGACATGACCCAACGCATCCCCCGACGTGCCGTGCTGGCCCGGATGGCAGCTTGCGCGATGCTGGCCCTATCCAGCCTGCCGGCCGTTGCCCAGGCGCACTGGCCGGACAAGCCGATCCGCCTGGTGCTGCCGTTCTCGGCCGGCGGCCCGGGCGACATCACCACGCGGCTCATCGCGCAGGCGCTTGGCCGGCAGCTGGGCCAGACCGTGATCGTGGACAACAAGCCGGGCGCTGGCGGCATCATCGGCGCCGAGTTTGTCGCCAAGAGCGCGCCCGATGGCTATACGCTGCTGATCGCCGGCAATGGCGCGGTCGCCAACGCGCTGCTGCGCGCGAAGATGCCCTACGCCGACAGCGACCTTGTTCCTGTAGTTAGCACCAATGCGGCGCCGTCGGTGATGGTGGTTGGCGCCGGTACCTCGCGCAAGGATATCAATGACCTGAAGGCGCTGCAGGCCTACGGCAAGGCCAAGGGCGGCATCACGTTCGGCACCGCCGGCGCCGGGAGCACCGGGCATTTCGTGGCGGAAATGGTGGAGGCCGCGCTCGGCGTGCCGGTGACGCTGGTGCACTACAAGAGCGGCGCGGAAACGCTTAACGCGGTCATTGGCGGCCAGATCGACCTGGCGTCCGAAGCGCCGGTTGGCGTGCTCGGCTTCCTGCGCGGCGGCAAGCTGCGCGCGCTGGCTGTGACCGACGACAAGCGCTCGCAGGCGTTGCCGGACGTGCTCACCACGGCGGAGCAAGGCTTTGCAGGCATCCGCATGGCGCACTGGGGCGGCATCTATGCGCCCAAGGGCACGCCAGCGCCGATCCTGGACCGCATCGCGCAGGCCACGCAGGCCGCGTTCCAGAGCGATGCCGGCCTGCGCGCGCAGTTCGAGACCTACGGCTACCGCCCCGCGCCGGGCACGCGGGTGGAGTTCACGCGTTTTGTGCAGGACGAGAAGCAGCGCCTTGGCAAGATCGTGCACGACGCACACATGACGATCGATTGAGTGGTTGGCACGGCGCGCTTTAGTGGCGCGCCGGCGCTTCCACACGCACCGGCTGGCGCGCTGGCGATTCGTCTTTCATCAGCAGGCGCACCAGCACGGCGCTGAGCAGCGCAACCCCGGCGGCCACGCAAAGAATCCAGGCGAAGCCATCCGCGAAGGCGGTGCGCGCAAGCGGTTCCAGCACGCCGCGCAGCGGTGCTTGCACATCGGCCATCGCGCCGTGCAGGTCGCCGGCAACCACGCGCGGGATGATGTGCGCGGCCATGCCGGGCATCATCTCCGAGCTTTCCTCATGCGCGCGCAGCGCCGTGTCGAATATGGCCTGGGTACGATAGGCGAGCAGGCCGCCGAGCAAGCCGAAGGACAGCACGATCGCGCTGAACCGCGTGGTGGTGCTGATGCCAGACGCCATGCCGGAGCGCTCGCGCGGAATGCAGGCCATGATGTTCTTCTGCGTATCGCCATTGAGCAGGCCCGCGCCGCTGCCGGTGACGGCAATGGCCAGCGCGAAAGGCAGGTAGGACATGGTGACGGCTGCCCACGCGCTCAGCAGGTTGCCGAGGCCGACCAGCACGAGCCCGAACACCAGCATCGACGGCGCATCCAGCCGCCCCGACAGCCGCACGCCGATGCGCGGAAAGATCAGCATGGTCAGCGCAAACGGCAGCATGGCGGCGCCTGACGCGATCGCCGAGAACCCCAGGCCCGTCTGCAGATATAGCGGGATCAAGGTCATCATCACCTGCGCGCAGGCGGCATAGGCTGCCATGCCGAGCAATGCGCCGATCAGGCGCGGATTGCGGAACAGCGTGAGATCCACCATGGGCCGGCGCTGGATGCGCTCCACGCCGATGAACAGCGCGAAGAGCAAGGCGCCGCCGGCCAGCCGCATCACGGTGTGCGTGTCGCCCCAGCCAATGCGGTTGGCCTCGATCAGGGCCCAGATCATCAGGAACAGGCTGCCGCAAAAGCATAGCCCGCCCCACAGGTCGATGCGCGCCGCGCCCGTGTCGCGCGACTCCACAATATGCCGCAGCACCATGGCACCCAGCAGGATGCCGACCGGCAGGTTCAGCAGGAATACCCAGCGCCATCCCAACGTCTGGCTGATGACGCCGCCAAGGCCCGGTGCGACCAGCATGGCCACACCCATGCACGCGCCCCAGAAGGCCCATGCCCGGGCACGCTCGCGTTCATCGTGAAAGGCGTGCGCGATGGTCGCCAGCGCGGAGGTCAGCAGCATGGCAGCGCCCACGCCCTTGACGGCGCGCGCCAGGTTCAGCGCCAGGCTGCTCCCGGCCAGGCCGCAGCCCAGCGAGGCCAGCATGAAGACCGCCAGGCCGGTCAGCAACATGCGCTTGCGGCCGAACTTGTCGGCCAGGCTGCCGGCGGGCAGCAGGCCGCCGGCAAAGGTCAGCATGTAGGCGCTGACCACCCACTCGATATCGGAGAACGTGGCATGCAGGTCGCTCGCGATGCGGGGCAGCGTGACAGCCACGATGTTGGTGTCCAGGACGATCAGCGCGCAGGCGCCTGAGGCGGTCAGCAGCGCGGCGCGCGAGTTCATGCCGTTCATGCCGTCTCCCCGTCAAACAGCCCTGCCGGCGATATTGCCTGAAATGAAATAAATCCGGATGTGCCGTGCCCGGCTAGCTGTGGGTGCCGATTCGTCTTGTGCTGCATGTCGTCGCTTCCTGTCACATTCCTTGATTGGATGCGGGCTAGGATACGGCGGGCAGGGCCGCGCGTTGTTGCGCTGGCCGTGCTATTTTATTGCCTTGCAGCTAATAATCAGAAGGCCGATGGAACTGCGCCACTTTCGTTACTTCATCGCGGTAGCCCAGGACTTGCACTTCACCCGCGCCGCCGCGCGGCTTGGCATTTCCACGCCGACGCTTACCCGCCAGATCCAGGAAATGGAAGCCAGCCTTGGCATTCGCCTGTTCGAGCGCAACCAGCGCTCGGTGGCGTTGACGCCTGCCGGCGAGGTGCTGCTGGCGGAAGCGCAAGCCGTGGTGGCGCAGTTCGAGGCTGCCCAACTGCGCGCGCAGCGCGAGGCGCGTGGCGAGACGGGCAAGATCCATGTGGGTTATGTCGCCTCGGCGGCCTACTCGGGCGTGCTCCAGCGGCAAGTCGCGGCATTCCGCAAGGCTTGCCCCGATGTGCAGCTGCTGGTGCGCGAGGCGCCCATGGGCACGCTGCCCGAGCAGGTCAGGGATGGTCAGGTCGACATCGCCTATATCCGCTCCCCGATGAACCTGCCCGAGGGCGTGGACGCGCTGCCGCTGGCGCCGGAAGGCTTTATCCTCGCGCTGCACAGCGACTCATGGTTGTGCGGCCTGGCCGAGATCCAGCCCGCGCATCTCAAGGCGGAGACATTCATTCTTCCCGAACAGGTTTCGGGCACGCTGTCCACCGCCGAGCAGGGTGGCTTCGTGCCCAGGCTGGGCCCGCAGCCGGGCGGGCTGGTGGCGGTGCTGACACTGGTGTCGCTGGGCGAAGGCGTGGCGATTGTCCCGAACGCCGTGGCCGGCCACATCAGCCTGCCCAGCCTTGTCTACCGGGATATCGCGGGCCTGGAGGTGACGTCGTATCTGTCGCTGATGTCGCGCCAGTACGAGAAGGCCGCGGCCATTCGACGCTATATCGAACTGGTGTCGCGGCCCGCAGTCGCCTCAGGCCGAAAAAGCCGGGTACAAACAGGACAATGACCACCGCGCCTGCCAACCAGGCGATGCTGGTCATGCCCCGCGCCTTGCGCAGACTGTGGCCTGACAATCGCGCACGTGGCGGGGCGCATCTGCACGGTGGCGTTCGGCGGCGTCAGACCACCATCGGCGTGGTGGCGCCATCGACCGACAGGATGGCGCCCGAGATATAGCTGGCGCGGGGCGAGGCGAGGAACAGCACGGCGTCCGCCACCTCTTCCGGCGTGGCCAGGCGGCCCAGGCCAGTGCGCGCGTTGGCGCGTGCCAATGCCTGCTCCACGGTGGTGCCGCTGATGCGCGCATCCACTTCCATGCCTTGCTGCAGGCGTTCGGTATGCGTGGCCGACGGGTTGACGGCGTTCACGCGCACCCCCTGCTTGCCGTAGGCATTGGCCAGGCCGGCGCTGGCCAGCATCAGCGCCGCGTTGGCCGCGCCGCCCGCCAGGTGGGCGGGGTTGGCCAGCTTGCCGCCCATGCCCACGATATTGACGATGGCGCCGCGCCCCTGCTGCGCCATGCGCTTGACCACGGGGTCGATCACGTTGATGTAGCTGAAGTACTTGGCGGCCATGGCGTCCTGCCACAGCTGCGGGGTCAGCTCGTCCGGCGGGCGGCGCTTGGCCGCGCCGGCGGAGGTCACCAGGATGTCGATGGCGCCAAGCGCTTCCACTGCCTCCTGCACCGCGCGCGCGGCCTCGGCGATATCGGTCAGGTCGGCGGATACCGTGACCACGTCCCTGGCGTATTCGCCTTCGCCTTCGGCCAGGCTGGCGCGGGCCTTGGCCAGGTTCTCGGCGCTGCGCGAAACGATGGCTACGCGCGCACCCTCGCGCAGGAAGCCGGCCGCGCAGGCCAGGCCAATGCCGCGGCTGCCGCCGGTGATGAGCACGCGTTGATTGCGAAGTTCGAGATCCATGGTGATGTGTCCTGGCTGGTCAGGGAGCGCGCGGGCGTCGATCGATCGATCAATCAATCGATGGCGGACCCGTGTGCGTGGCGGGGCGGCCGTCAGGCCGGTGAGACAAACAACAGGGGTGCCATCTTAGCGCGCCCGCGCCAGCCTTGCTGGCGAGCGCTCAATCCCGGGACGTGGTGCCAGCGCGGCGCCAACGCACCTACGCCGGTGTCAGCGCTGCATGCACCGCGATGCCCTCGATCGGGTCGAGCACGCCGCGCCAGGGCGCGGCCGCGATGGCTTGCTTGCCGTGGACATAGCCGGCGTTCCAGCGCGCGTCGATGCCGGCGGCGCTGAAGTCGATGTCCTTGGTCAGGTCTTCGCCGTCGAACGATGGCGCATTGAGCTCGACCACGTGCATGGTGGTATGGCAGCCCCAGCCCAGCAACGCCTCGACCGCGGGCGTGCTGCGTTCCGCCTGGGGAATGTGCTTGGCCAGTTCGCGGATCACATGCCGCAGCCGGTGCAATTGCCTCTGGTGCTCCAGCTGGGTCTCGGCGCGGCTTGAGTACTGGATATCCCGCTGCCGTCCCATGGCTTGCCAGATGGTGTCGGGCTCCGGGCCTTGCAGGGGCCACAGCTGCACGGCGAAGATCACCGAGCTGAGGCGAGGGTGGTCGTCGAGCACGGCTTCGATCGGCGTGTTGGAGCAGATGCCGCCGTCCCAAAACGCCTCGCCGTCGATCCGGATCGCCGGGAAGCCCGGCGGCAGCGCCGCGGATGCCAGCAGATGCTCCACGCTCAGCGTGGTGTCCCGGTTGGTGTAGTAGCACATCCTGCCGCTGCGGACATTGACCATGCCGACGGTGAGCCGCGTGTGTTTTTCGCCGAGGTATGCGAAATCCACCAGCGAGAGCAGGGTGTCGCGCAGCGGCGAGACCGAATAGAAGCCGGCCCGCTCCACCCCGAGCGGCACGCGCGTGCCGAACCAGGCAGCCGGGTTTGGCGTGAAGAAGCCAGGGATGCCCTGGGTGAGGGTTGCAAGGTTCGACATTGTGCTGTCGCCGCCCGAGAGCAGGCGGGCTAGTTCGAGCGGCCCGTGGCGGCCCACCTGCTCCCAGAACTGCCGCAGGCGCGGCAAGCGATCCGCAGGCCGGTTGCCCGCCACGATCGAGGCGTTGATGGCGCCGATGGAGGTGCCGATGGCCCAGTCGGGCTCGACCCCAGCCTCGTGCAGCGCTTGGTAGACCCCGGCCTGGAAGGCGCCCAGCGCGCCCCCGCCCTGCAGGACGAATACCACTTGCTGATCGATGGGCCGACTGGCCGCGCCAGGCGCGTCGGTCGGGGTTGCGGCGGGTTGCGCGGTTGGTGCGGTTGGTGCGGATTGTGCGGGTTGTGTCTTGGTATCCATGGTGTTCCGGCTCCCGGGCGATCAGGGGGCGGCTGCGTTTGCCGGTGTTCGCGGCATGAGTGGCAGCCGGACCTGGACGGGATCGTCGTCGAGCGCAACGATGACAGGCTTGTCCATCGGCCCCTTGCCACCTGGCGTGCATCGGCGGCCCTGCAGGCAGACTCAAGGTGCCTGGCCGCTTAGTAAGGCTAGCACCTTGCGCCGTTCTTGCCAGAGTCGTGTTGCCGGTGGGCAAAAGGCGTCACACGCGCGCAGGTGCCGTTGTCCTGTGCTTAGCCTTGCTCGAAGGAGATCCGCGCGGCAAAGGCCAGCAGCGCGGCCGAGAAGGACCAGCGCTGGACCGTCTGCGCGCGCGGGCTCCGGCGTAGCCAGCCGGTCAGGCGCAGCGCGCCGAACACGCACGCCAGGTCGAAGGCCACGCCGGTCAGCACCAGCACCACGCCGAGCTCAAGCACTTGCGACCACACCGGCGCGCCATGCGGATCCACGAACTGCGGCAACAGCACGGAACAAAATAGCAGCGCCTTGGGATTCAGGATGCTGCTGAGCGCGCCCTTGGCGACGGAGGCGCGCAGCCGCACCGGTGTTGCTGCCGCGCCGGTGCCGGCGTGCATCCCGAAGGCCGGGCTGCGGAAGATCTGGATGGCCACATAGGCCAGGTAAAGGCCGCCCGCGACGCGGATGCCCTGGTAGAGCCAGGGCGCCGCGCGCAGCAGCGCGGCCACGCCGCATGCCGAGAGCGTGACATGCGCCGCGCGTGCCATGGCAAGGCCGGCGACAGTGGCCAGGCCATGGCGGACGCCCCGGCCGGTGCTGGTTTGCAGCACCAGTGCCATGTCCGGCCCGGGTAAGGCGTAGACCACGGCCAGGGCGCCGATAAAGGTAACGAGCAAATGTAGGGAGACCATGATGCATGCCGTGACGAGGGCAACATCATGACCCAGGGGCCGGAGGGGATTCTGGCGATTTTATGGGGGAAACCCATATAATTTGGCGGAATCCGCTAATTTTTACTGACTGATTGGAGTCTTGCTCTTGGATCTCGACAAAACCGATCGCGCCATCCTGATGGCGCTGCAGGCGGACGGGCGCGCCACCAACGCCAGCGTGGCGGAATCCGTGGGGCTGAGCGAGACACCGTGCGCGCGCCGGCTCAAGCGGCTGGAGGCCGACGGCTACATCGAGGCCTATCGCGCGGTACTGTCCCGCCAGGCCCTGGGGCTTGGCCTGATGGCGTTTACGCAGGTCCGCTTTGGCGTGCACAGCCGTGAGCTCTCCGACCGCTTCGAGCGCGAGATCCAGGCCATCCCACGCATCGTCTCGTGCCATAACGTGTCGGGCAGCGCCGATTACCTGCTCTTGGTGGTCGCGCGCGACCTGGAGGATTACGGCATCTTCATGCGCGATGTGCTGCGCACATTGCCCGGCGTGACGGCGGTGGAATCCATGCTCTCGCTGGGCGAGGTCAAGCGCAATGCCGGCTTGCCGTTGCTATGACGCGATGACTTGATGACGCGATGACGTGGCAAGGCTGGGCGCCGCAGCCGGGTTCAGTCGTCGCGGTTCGCGGCCAGGGACAGCTCACGCGCTACTAAGAAGCATAAAAGCGCGATGCCCGTGCACAGGATCGCCACGGTGAAGCCCAGTTGCTTGCCGTGCCACAGATCGGAAAACCACTGCGAGAACTCGGCTGCCAGGACCGCTGCCTTGCCGCCGATGCGTTCGAGCTGGAAATCGTATTGGCGCTTCCACCCGGGGCCGTAGGCCAGGTCGCCGGCCTCGTCGCTCGCCGCGGACAGATAGATCAGGACGCCCGCGATCCAGCCTGCAGCGAGGATCACGGCGCCCAGCAGGTAAATGCGAGCGGGGAGGGACCAGCGCTTGCCCGGTGCGTGCCGTTGTTCCGCGTTGCTCATTGGTGTCCTCTGTGGTGTTCACTGTGGTGTCCAACGTTTCCCAGGTGGCTCCCACGCATTGTAATAAAGGGCGTGTCACTGCCAGCCTGCCCTGCCGCCGAGGGATAAGATCGATCAGCCCCCCGGCTATTGTCACTCACCCCTTGTCACTCACCCCTTGGGCCAGACCATGCCACATCGATCTCTCCAGCCCGGCACGCTGTGGCCGGCCATCCTGCGCCAGACGGAGCACGCCCTGCAGTGTGGCGCGCTGCGTCCGATCGAGACCTTCCAGGCGGGCATCGACGATGGCGGCGTGCGCTTCCTGGTGCGTCAGGTTTCCAGCCTTGCGCGCAAGGACCGCGACAGGGACCAGAACCAGGCGCGGCAGAAGGACAACGCCGTTTCCGGCAACCAGGCGGGCACCGACCCGTTCCTTCCCTACGACCCGGACCTGTTTGTCGCCGACATCTCCGAGACCCATCTCGCGCTGCTGAACAAGTTCAATGTCCTGGACCATCACCTGCTGATCGTTACCCGCCGCTTCGAGCCGCAGGACGCGCTGCTGAACCTGGCGGATTTCGAGGCGCTGCTTGCCTGCATGGCCGAGTTCGATGGCCTTGGCTTCTATAACGGGGGCGCGGCGGCCGGCGCAAGCCAGCGCCACAAGCACCTGCAACTGGTGCCGCTGCCGCTTGCCAGCGAAGGCCCGGCGCTGCCTATCGCGCCGCTGCTTGCGGCCGCGCGCATCGATGGCGCCGTCGGCATCGTGCCGGGGCTGGCGTTCTCGCATGCGTTCGCGCCGCTGGCCCTGCCGGCGGCCCGCGGCCCGGATCTGGCGCGCACCGCACTTGCGCGCTATCGCGCGCTGCTGGAGGCGGCTGGCGTGCGGGTGATCGACGTGGATGGAGAATCGCAGCCGCTGGCGCCATACAACCTGCTTGTCACGCCGCTTGGGATGCTGCTCGTGCCAAGGTCGGCGGAGTCCGTCGAGGGCATTTCGGTCAATACGCTCGGGTTTGCCGGATCGTTCTTTGTGCGGGACGAGGCACAGATGCGCACCATCGAGCGGCTCGGCCCCATGGCGATGCTGCGGCAAGTCGCGGGCGTGGCTTCGGCGTCACCGGCCGCACCGCGCCAGAAATAAGGGGTAAATATAAAAGCGGGCGCGCCGTTAAAGGGTTTGGGCTAGCAAGGCTTTCCGGTGGCGTTCGCGCCGGGCCGGAATCCGTGATCGTGCTAGCCAGGTCAGGTCGCATTGCGCGCTGCGCGATGCGACGTTCCCCCAATGCATGACTTGGTAGGCCTCACCACTTGCCTCTTCAAACGGCTACCGCCCCAGCCACGCCAAGCCGCGGCCGCAAGCATTCGCGCCTGCCGCGCTTGCTGCCGGCCCTGCTTGCCGCCATCCTCTGCGCGCAGTCACAGCACACCGCTGCGGACACGGCCCCCCCGCGCGCCGAGGCGGTGGCGCGGGTGGTGTTCAGCCTGCTTGGCTATGCGCGCTGGCCAACCGAGCGGGAAGTCCTGCGCCTGTGCGTGGACAGCTCGGCCCGCTACGGCGCCAAGCTTGCGGAGGGCGGCGTCCTGGCAACTGGCCGCTCCGTGCAATCCAGGCGCATCGACCTGCAGGATGGCGTGTCCACCGCGGGCTGCGATTCCGTCTACCTCGGGCCCATGACGGATGCCCGGCGCAAGAAACTGTCGACGGAGCTGATCGGGCGCCCGGTCCTTGTCATCACGGAAGAAGACTACGAGTGCGAGATCGGCAGCATGTTCTGCCTCAACGTGGTCGATGGCCATGTCTCGTTCCGCGTCAACCTGGATGCCGTTGCCCGCAGCGGCATCCATATCCATCCGGCCGTATTGCAGCTTGGCCGCCGCCGGGGGCCATCGCCATGAAGCTGCCTTTGCGGCCCGACGCGACGAGATCGCGTCCGACGCTGTACAACACGCTGCGCCGCATTCATCTCAGCGTGGCGTTGATCGCCGTGTGCACGGCGGGCATCTCGCTGACCGCGCTCGGGCTGGCCGCGCTGCGCGTCTATGCCGACCACAACCTGCACCTGGTTGCCCGCTCCGTGGCGTACACGCTGGAAGCGCCGGTGGTGTTCCGCGACCAGGCGGCCGCCAACGAGGCGCTGGTGGCAATCGCCGCGACGGAGGTGGCCCAGGCCCGCGTCTATGACAAGGACAACCGGCTGCTGGCCGAGTGGCAGCGCCCGGACGACGAGCGGTTTCCCGGCCTGCAGCGCCTGGCCAGCCGCGTGATGGCGCTCGGCCCGGTGGAGCAGGAGATCCTGCATGAAACGCAGGCAGTGGGCACCGTCCGCCTGACCGCCGACACCGGCAACCTCTTGCGCTTTGTGCTCAGCGGGCTGCTGGGGCTGCTGGCTTGCCTGCTGCTCACGGCGGTCAGCGCGCACTACATGTCGAGCCGCATGCTGGTCCATATCATCGAGCCGGTGCGCAACCTCATGCGCGTGGCCCATGCCGTGCGCTCGGAGCGCGCTTTCGACCAGCGCACGCCGCCAGCGCATATTGCCGAGCTCAATGCGCTCGGGGAGGATTTCAACGGCCTGCTCGACGAACTGGAGACCTGGCAGAACCAGCTCCAGCACGAGAACAGGTCGCTGGCGCACCGCGCCAGCCACGACAGCCTGACCGGCCTGCTCAATCGGGCGGCGTTCGAGGATGCGCTGCATCGGGCCGTGCGCTTCGCCGGCACCTCCAAGGGATATGCGGGCGTGCTCTACCTGGACAGCGACGCGTTCAAGGAGATCAACGACAACTTTGGCCATGCCGCCGGGGACGAGGTGTTGTCCGACATTGCCCGGCGCATCCGTTCCTGCGTGCGCGAGGGTGACCTGGTCGCCAGGCTCGGCGGCGATGAGTTTGCGGTACTGCTCACCGCGCTGCGCAAGCCTGCCGACATCATCCAGGTCGCGGAGCATATCCTGCTTCGCATGAAGGACCCGGTGCAACTGTCGAGCGGCACCCGCATCGGCGCCTCGCTGAGCATCGGGTTGTCCGTGTTTCCGCGTCATGCCCAGACTGCCGCCACCCTGATGCAGACGGCGGACGAGGCCATGTACCGGGCCAAGCGCAGGTCGGGAGGCGGCTGGGAGAGCGCGGAGCCGCGGCTGGCGAGATCCGGGCCTGCCACGGCGTCCGAGTGCGAAGACAACGAGAAATAAAGCATAAAGCAGGAACGAGAATAGGAGCATCTTTCATGCTATTGAACTTGCGAGCCGCTGGCAGCCGCGGCATCGCTGCCGCCATGATTGCCATCACCCTTGCGCTTGCTGCCTGCCAGTCGGTGCCGGCCCCGAAGCTCACGCCCGCGCAAGTCGAGGCGTTGCAGTCGCAAGGGTTCCAGCTCGCCGAGAACGGCTGGGAGCTTGGCCTCTCAGAGAAGGTGCTGTTCGGCCTGGACGAGGACGTGATCAGCGCGGACCGGCAAGAGGCGGTGCAGCGGATCGGCCTGGCGCTATTGGCCGCGGGCATCGATCATGTGCGCCTGGACGGGCATACGGATGACTCCGGCCCGGCTGAGTACAACCAGCAACTGTCGGTCCGGCGCGCGGAGGCGGTGGCGAAGGTGTTCGCCACCACGGGGTTCCGGGCGGAGAATATCCAGGTGCGCGGCCTGGGCAAGAGCAAGCCGGTGGAGGACAACCGCACCGCCGCGAGCCGCGCGGAGAACCGGCGCGTGGCCATCGTGGTCACGATCGAGTAGGCATGGCAGCCCAGCTATCAACAACCTCGGGCCAAGCCGGTTCCGGCCCGTCCGCTGCTGCTGAGTTCAACGCGCTGTCACAACGCTTGCAGGCAGGCGGCGTGATTCCCCCCGACGATATTCGCAGGTGGTGCCACCTTGGGCTGGAGCTGGGGCAGCCCGGCCTCGTCCAGACCGTCTGCCAGAACCTGCTGGCGGCGCCCGGCGTGCACCCGGCGCTGCGTCCGTACTGGCTGTTTTTCCTGGGCGGGGCGCTGCTCCACCAGCGGCGCGTGGAGGATGGCGTGCTTGCCTTGCGCCAGGCGCTTGAAGCCCTGTGCGTGGCCCCGCTGATCCACAACCCGCAGCCCGTCATGCGCCACCTCGCCGATCCGCAGATCGAGGCGCTGCTGTGGCAAGCCTTGGCGCAGCTCGCCGCTGGCGGCGTGCGCGCGTTCGCCCATGCGGGCACCTTGCTCGGCCTGGTGCGCGAGAATCGTCTGTTGCCGTTTGACAAGGACCTCGACCTGGGATTGCTGGTGGAAGAACTGCCCGCCGCGCACCAGATCCTGACGCGCCATGGCTGGCAGTGCCCGCCGCAGGTCTTTCCCATCGACAACATGGCGACCTATCACCACCCGGCGCGGGACGTGGTCCTCGATCTTTGCGGCTTGGCGCCGCAAGCGGATGGCGCGAGCCTGCTGGGTGGCTTCTGGATCAACCACGGCACGCCCGCCAGCCATCAGCGCGTCACGCGTTTTCCCGGCCCGCTGCGGCTGGAGCGCCATGCCGGGCCGGCTGGCGAAGTCTGGCGCCTGCAGGATCCCGCAACCTGGCTGGAAGCGTTCTACGGCAAGGCGTGGCGTCTCCCGGACCCGGCCTTCGATACCATCATCGGGGCCCACAACCTGGTCGGATTTTCCGCGTTGACGCAGTGGTATGCGTATTCGCGCATTACCAACGCCTGCCTCAACGGCTACTGGGAAAAGGCATTGCGCCTGACGCATCTCGTGCTGGAGCGGCATACACCGGAGGATGGCTTGCTGCTGCGGATTGCCAGCATACTGGACGGCCACGTCGCCGGGGCGCGCCCGCACCGGGTGAATTGACGCGTCAGCCGCCGCGCCGCGCCATGAAGGCGAGCAGGTCCAGGTAGCGGGTGGCTGAGTTCTCGTTGTCGAAGCAGGCCGGCAGTACCAGCCGGTTGCCCGCCAGCCGTGCGTGCGGCCGCAGCAGCACGACGGATTCCGGGCTCAGGGCAAAGGCCTGCGGCCCGGCATCGACGGGCGAGAGCCGGACCAGCCCCTTGAGCTCGCCGCTGGCGCACGCAGTGTCCAGCGCATCCAGCAACCCGGCCTCCGATGGGGGCCGGGCGAGCCCGAAGCGAAAGTCGATCAGCGACACACCGGTATAGGGAATCAGCACATAGTCCACGCGAAACGCCGCCGGCGCGAGGAAGGGCAGCAGCCGGGGCCCTTCGGTTTCCAGCGTGCACGCGCGGCGCTCGGGATGCGGGTGGTTCGCCAGCCGGTGCGCGGGGACGTTATGGATGACGCTCACCTCGGCATTGTCCACACCGTAGTGCCGCTGCAGCCAGTGCGCCAGCGGCACGAACGCGTTGACCGTGCAGGAGCCATAGGAAATCACCTCGGCCGCCGGGTCGAAGGACGCATGGTTGTAGCCGAACACCAGCGTCTGGTCGGCATCGTGGCAGGTGGCCGAGACCAGCACGCGCCGGGTTTGCCCGGCGAGGAAGCGGCGGCATTGCCGCGCGTCCGGTTGCGCGCCCGAGCATTCCAGCCACCAGTCGGTCTGGCCGAGCCAGGGAGCGTGCTCCGCCGGGCCGTGGCTATAGGCAATATGCAGCGTGGCTTGTCCATGCCTGGCGATGAGCAGGGCATCGCCCTCGGCGCGGATCTGGCAGTCGGAGAAGGAAACCTTGGTGTCTTCGGCCAGCACGCGCACGGCCGAGGCCAGCGTGTGATGCGCGTCGTTGATGGCCGTGATGTGCACGGGTGGATCGGGCAGGTCCAGCCAGGCCCGCAATAGATGCAGGCCGAAGCGGCCCAGGCCGTTCAGGCCGGCTGTGATGGTTGGCATTGCCCAGGCCTCACGCCGGCAGGCTGTTCAGGATGCGCTCGCGCAGCGCCGTGGTGGATACCTCGCTGGCGCGCGGCGTCCAGGTCAGCCCGATGCCCTGCGCGGCCAGGCGCGGCGCCAGGCGCTCCCAGCGCGCGCTGCCGCGCCAGTCTTCGCCAATGAAGACATGGTTGATCGCCAGCCTGGCCAGCCAGCGTTGCGCGGTCTCGGTGTCGTCCAGGCTGCCGAGCTGGGGCAGTGCCTGATCCACCCAGCCCAGGCCGCGCACGATCTCCATGCGCTCGGTTTCCGGCATGGCGGGAGCGCGTTGCTTCTTCGCCAATACGGTGGCGTCGCGCGTCACCGCGACGACCAGGGTCTGGCAGCGCGCGCGTGCAAATTGCAGGTAGCGCAGGTGGCCGACGTGGAACAGGTCGAAGACGCCCACGGCCAGGCCGCGCGCGGGAAGCGGCTGGGCCGGGGCAGCGGCGTCGCCGCTGGCGTGAGGATGTTCGTCGGTCATCGAGTAGAAGGCCATGGGTATGAAGTTGCCTTGGGCATCGGCAAGGGGGCCGATGCCGGCGTCGGCCGCCATGATAGTGCCGCAGGCGCGGCGGTAATCCGGGGAATAAAGGGGGAAGACGGGCGGGAGCGAAGCGAATGCCGCGCACGGGTGGCGTCCCGTGCACGGCAGACGAAGGCAGGACGCCAAGCGGCACCCCGCCTCACTGCAATGACAATCCAATCAGAACGGCAGGCGGACCTTTACCGAAGCGGTCTGGTTGGTAAAGCGCTCGCGCACTTCCGCGTCATAGCGCACGCTGACTTCCATCGCCTTGCTGCTGGTGACGACAAAGCCCAGGCCCGCACGCATCAGCCAGCGCGACGGCGCCATGCCGCGCGTGACGAACTGGGCGCCACCACCTACATAGGCCGCGGTGATGGCCGACTGCTGCGCCAGCGCGTCATACCCCACGCCAAGGTTGGCGCTGAACATGGCGTGCTCGGTCAGCGACTGGTTCAAGCGAGCCTCCGTGGACAGGATCAGCTCGCGCGCCGAGTTCTTCGCGACCGCCAGGCTCAGCGCATCGGCGCCGGTCTCGGTGTAGGCCGCATCCTGGATGAAGGTGTAGTCGGCACGCAGCGACGGCGTGAAGGTGGTGGTCGGCTGCAGGTTGAAGACGCGGCCGATGCCGGCGCCGACGTGCGCGTTCCAGCTGTTGTAGCTCGACGACGCACGGCTGTTCAGCCCGCCGAAGTTGATGTTGCGCTGGCCCTCGTTGCGGCCCGCGCCCAGGTCGGCCTGCACGCTGATGTCGGTGCGCGGGTCCAGGCTGTAGCTGCCGTAGCTGATCAGGCGGTAGCCGTCGACGCTGGCGCTTTGCGCGGCCACCGGCGAGTTGCCGTCGATGCGGCTGTGCATGTAGGAGAACGCACCGCCCACGCGCACATTGTCGGAGACCACGGTGTCGGCGCCCAGCACCATGCCGTAGGTGTTGGCCTTGTAGCCTGCCACGCCATCGCGGTCGCCCTGCTTGGCCCACGAGCCCACGGGCTTGAACCAGACCTGGCGGTCGCTGACGAACTCGTCGCCGGAGGACAGGCCGCGGTTGGCTTCCTGGCGGGACTGGATCACGCGGTTGGTGGCGTGCATGGCGGCGGAGTTCACGTCCGTCATGCCGGCGACCATCAGCGGCAGGGTCTGCTTGACCGCGTCCGACACCGCTTGCTCGGTCGGCAGGGTGCCCAGGGCAGTGATGACCGGCGCCATGGCTGCGGGCGCGCCCGCGCCTTGCGAGATCAGGGCGTCGAGCACGCGCGCGGCGCCCAGTCCCGGGGTGTTCTGCGCGCCGGTCACGCTGCTGACCACGGTGATCACCGGGGCCGGCGCCGGCGCGGGCGTCGGGGTTGGCGAACTTGGCGAGGCCGGGTCCGGCGTCGGAGTCACCGGCGCGGCGGAGCAGGACGAAGCGCCTGCCCTGGCCACGCACAGGTCGACGGCATTGCCGTTGCGGGTGGCGATGAAATCGAACAGCGCGCTGTTGTCGGTCACCGTGAAGGTCGGGCCGGCCAGCAGCTGGGCGGCGGAGATCACACCGGGCTGCACGCTGGTGCCCGCGACGAGCGACGGCGCGCCGACCACGCTCACATTGATCTTGTTGCTGGCGGACAGGTCGGCAGTGCCCCTCACCACCAGCTTGCCATAGGTGCCCTTGGCACCCAGGCCGGTCTGGAACACACCGCTTGCGGCTTGCGTGTAATTGCCATCGATGGTCGCGGTCGTCCCGGCCGCAACGGCCAGTGTGCCGGCGTTGTTCAAGCCCGAGGCCACGTTGATGTAATGCCCCATGTTGAACACGGCGCTCTTGGCCACATTGAACGTGTCCACCTGGAACGTGTTGCCCGACGTGAATGTGCCGTTGACGTTGACAGCGGACCCGGCTTGGCCAGAGACCAGGCCGGTCACGGTGGCGGTGGCGCCATCCAGTTCCAGCGTCGCTTTGCCCAGCATGACGGCACCGTCCAGGCGGCCGGCGTTATGGATGCCGTTGGTGATCTTGCTATCGGCGCTGATACTGATGGCGGTCCCGGCAGAGATCGTGCCGAAGTTGTCAATCCGGTCCACCGTACTGTTCAGTACATTGATACCGGTGCTGAAGCCGCCAGGAGAGGATGCCGTGATGGTCCCGGTATTGCCAACAATGCCAACCGTACTCCCGGAAATGCCGATACCGATTGCCATGCCCCCCGCGAAAGTGTTGGGGAACATGAAGCTGGGGCGGGAACCGCCAGTGGCGGAAATGGTCCCGGCGTTCTGAATGGACTGGACGCTGCTTGAATCGATCCTGACGCCAGTAGCCGCGCCACCTGTGTCGCTGATCGTCCACGCGCCTTGCATATTCCCGCCAATGCCGGAGATGGTCGCGCTCGCGTTGTTTTCTAGCGCACCCAGCGTGCCTGACGAGATGCTGACGCCAATGCCCGTGCCGGCGTGCCCAAATGCACCTGTCTGGCTGGCGCCGTTTGAGCCGCCTGCGCCACCGGTGCCGGTGATCGAGCCATTATTGGTGATGGTCGCGACGTTTGCTGTCGACACGTTGATGCCGATGCCCGCCGCGCCCGCACCGCCATTGGCTCCAGGGATGGGCGATGGATTGCCACTGCCACCGTCCCCGCCCACGCCGGAGATCGAGCCTTTGTTGGTAATCACGCCGACGGTAAGCACGCCGGGAGCCATTGAGGACACGCTGATGCCCGTGCCGACGCCGCCGTCTCCACCCGCGGGCGATTGCATGGAGGTTGAATTGGCGCCGTTCAGGCCAGTGCTCGAGATGCTGCCCTGGTTTTCGATGAAAGTGACCGGGGCAAACAGCCCTCCCGAAGGCGTCGCCACGCCGGGGCCGCCCACCACGCTGATGATGCCGCCGGGGGTGGTGACGAGCAGGCTGCTGGCTGAAGCCAGCGTGCAAGTGGCCGTGACCGTGTTCGAGATCGTGTTGGGCGACAACGGCTGGCATGAAGCGCCTGACGCTGCCGCGGCAGGCAGCGCCGCCAGGGAGCCGAGCGCCATGATGGCGGCGGTCGCGATGGACCGCGGCATGGAGGGGGGCAATGCAATCCGGTGAGGCAGATCTGCGGGGTGGATGCCGGTGGCAAAGCTGCCTTGCCGGACGTTGCTGCGATGGCGTTTCATTTTTCCTGGGACCCTGTTGGGCAAGTGGCCGCTGTCGGCTTGCCGCTTGTTGTTGGCTTGATTTTTTTCCTGATAGAACGACTAGCAAAAAGGAACTAGTAAAAAGGAACTGAAAAAAGACTAGATTCCGCTGATCTCTTCCTTTCCTCTTCCTCTCCAAGTCGCGCGAGCTTCGCGTGTTCCTTTGCGCACCGATCCTATCCAAATCCATCGCCGCAAAGCTTACAAATGCTGACATTGGCCGCTGGTCATGCTTTGCCTGGTCCAATTGGGCAGGCGTTGCGATAGACTTGCCGCTCGTTACTGGCCCGCTCTGGTTTTACGTGTCCTCGGATCAAGCGCACGGATCCAGATCTCCTGTGACAAGTCCTCCCCAGGCTGCGCAAATAGGCTTCCCTTCGTGCCAATAAGAATCCTGATCCTGCTGGCGGCTATCCTGCTTGGCGCCTGTACCCATTTCTCGCCCGCGGCCCGCCGGGAGAACGCCGATGCGCTGGCGGCGGCGCGGGGCTGGCAGCCGTTGCGCCTGCCCGCGCGGGAGTTCGTGCTGACCGCGTATGCGCCGGCCAGCGTGGTGCCTGCGCATACCCTGGCCATCTACATCGAGGGCGATGGCCTCGCTTGGCTTAGCGCCGCGCAGCCCTCCGACGATCCGACGCCGTTGCGCCCGGTGGCGCTCGAGCTCGCGCTGCGCCAGGAGCATGGCGCGGCGGTGTACCTGTCGCGGCCATGCCAGTTTGTGCAAGGGGAGGATTTCCGGGGCTGCAAGACGGCCGACTGGACGGACCGGCGCTTCTCTGCCGAGGTGATCGACGCCAGCAACCAGGCCATCGACGCGCTCAAGCAACGCTACGGTGCGCGGCAACTGATACTGGTGGGGTATTCGGGCGGAGGCGCCGTGGCGGCGCTGGTGGCGGTGCGGCGCCCGGATGTCGTCCGGCTGGTAACGGTGGCGGGCAATCTCGACCCGGTGGCCTGGGCCGCGCTGCACGGCGTGCCGCCGCTGGCCGGCTCGCTCAATCCCGCCGACGCGTGGCGCGCCTTGCAGGACATCCCGCAGCTGCATTTCGTGGGCAGCCGCGATACCAACATCACGCGCGACGTGGCGGCCGCCTATGCGTCGCGCTTCCCGGCGGACCGGCAGCCCGCCATCAGGATGGTGGATGGCGCCACGCACACCTGCTGCTGGGCCGAGAAATGGGCTGCCCTGTGGCCGCAGGCTTTCCCATAGGCAGCGCAAGCTCTCGCGCCGTGCGCGAGAGCTTGCATCGGGTGTGGTGCTTTCCTAGGCCGGCAAGTCAGGGCGCCAGCGGCGCCAGCTTCTCCTGTGCCCAGTTGACCGCCTCGCGCGCGGGCGCCAGTCCGCTCTTCTCCACGCGTTGGGCCAGCGCGAACACGCGCTCGCGGATCCGCGCCACCTCGGCCAGCACCGCCGCTTCCTCGGCGCCGCCCAGGTACTCGCGGGCGCAGCTGATGATGCCGCCCGCGTTGATCAGGAAATCCGGCGCATAGAAGATGCCGCGGCGTTGCAGCGTGTCGCCCTCGTCCAGCGACGCGAGCTGGTTGTTGGCGCCGCCCGCGACGATCTTGAACTGGCAGCCCTCGGCTACCGCCGGGGTGATCACCGCGCCGAGCGCGCAGGGCGCGAACACATCGGCGGCCACGCTGGTGATGGCGGTGGTGGAGACCACCTGTGCGCCGAATTGCTCGCGCGCCTGCTCTGCCTTGGCGCCGTGGATATCGGCCACGATCAGCCGCGCGCCGGCCGCATGCAGCTGGCGGCACAGGTCCCAGCCCACCGAGCCGAGGCCCTGCACGGCAACGGACACGCCTTGCAGGCTGTTATGGTCCAGTACGTAGCGCACGGCGGCCTCGATGCCGACAAACACGCCATAAGCGGTCTTGGGCGACGGGTTGCCGCCGAAGGTGCCCTCGCGCGGCATGCCGCTGATGTAGCGGGTCTGCGTGCGGGCGGCGACCATGTCTTCCACCGTGGTGCCGACGTCTTCGGCGGTGATGTAGCGGCCACCCAGCGATTCGACCATGCGGCCGAAGGCGCGGAACAGCTTGGTGCGATCGGTTTGCGCCGGGGTGCGCAGGATCACGGCCTTGCCGCCGCCGAAGGGCAGGTCGGCCAGCGCATTCTTGTAGGCCATGCCTTGCGACAGGCGCAGGGCGTCGGTCAGGGCGTCGCTCTCGGCGGGATAGGCCCAGTAGCGGCAGCCGCCAAACGCGGGGCCAAGGCTGGTGCTGTAGATGGCGATGATGGCCTGCAGGCCGGACTCGGGATCGGTGGCGAGCGTGACGCGCTCGTGGGATGGGCCTTCGCCAGTGCCGAACAGGCGGCCGGCGGCCTCTGCGTTGATGCGTTCAGTCAAAGCGTCTTCTCCATGAAGATTGGGAGCGCAAAGGGATACCTTCGCTTTCCGGGTGCACCGCATTGGGTTGCAAGGCAGTGCAGTTGCAACGGCAGCCGTCGGGAGCCGCCGTCTCGATAAGGCCGGGCTGCCATTGTGTGGCTGTCCGGCCTCGGGTAAACGCTGGGTGCCGCGTGGTGGCGCGGAACCGGTGCTGGATCTTACCGGCAAATCGCGGGGAGATGAAGGGCGCGCACGGTGTGTATGTGCGTGTGTGGCGTGTGTGCGGCACCGGCACATCTATACTTGGAGCGAGGTAATCCTCAACCCGAGCGAAGCGTGGGAGGGCGCCTGTGCGGTGGCCTCCGCCCTTCGCGTGCCAGGAGGGCACCATGTTCCAGCATCTGCTGCTGCCCGTCGACGGCTCACCCCTGTCCGAAGCCGCTTTCCGCAAGGCCCTGGTGTTCGCCCGCGAGGCGCGGGCCCATGTCACGGTGATCCGGGTGATCCCGGACTTCCATGTCTATACCTACCAGGTGGAATTGCTGGCCGACACCCGTACGCGGTTCGTGCAGGAAGCCACCCGCAATTCGGCGGACTACCTGAAAACCCTGGCCGCCGAAGCCGAGGCGGCGGAGGTGTCTTGCGAGACCCTTAGCGTCATACATGACCACCCCTATGAGGCCATCATCCAGGCCGCCCGGGAAAAGGAGTGCGACCTGATCGTGATGGCCTCGCACGGGCGGCGCGGTTTGCAGGGCGTGCTGATCGGCAGCGAGACCAACAAGGTGCTGACGCATAGCAATATCCCTGTGCTGGTGTATCGCTAGCGGCTCACCGCAGTTGGCTCACGTTGTGCGGCGCTAGCCACCTGCGGCGTGGCAGCGTCCAGGCAAGACATGGATGCGCCACTAGCATGCGCTTCTAGCCCGCGGCAGTCGCCGCCTTGTCCGGCCGCGTCCAGTCCAGCACCACCTTGCCGCTGTTGCCTGACAGCATGGCGGCAAAGCCGGCCTCGTAGTCGCCCACGCTGAAGCGATGCGTGATCATCGGCGTCAGGTCCAGCCCGCTTTGCAGCATGGCAACCATCTTGTACCAGGTCTCGAACATCTCGCGGCCGTAGATGCCCTTGATCTCCAGCCCCTTGAAAATCACCTGGTTCCAGTCTATCGCCATCTTCGATGGCGGAATGCCGAGCATGGCAATCTTGCCGCCGTGGTTCATGTGCTCGAGCATGGTCGCAAAGGCGGTCGGCACACCGGACATTTCCATGCCCACGTCGAAGCCTTCCGTCATGTGCAACTCGGCAGCCACGTCTTTCAGGTTTTCGTGCTGCACGTTGACGGCGCGCGTGGCGCCCATCTTGCGCGCCAGCGCGAGCCGGTACTCGTTGACGTCGGTGATCACCACGTTGCGCGCGCCCACGTGCCGAGCGATGGCGGCAGCCATGATGCCGATGGGGCCGGCGCCGGTGATCAGCACGTCCTCGCCCACCAGGTTGAAGGACAGTGCGGTGTGCGTCGCGTTGCCAAAGGGGTCGAAGATGGCGGCGATCTCGTCCGGGATGTCGTCGGGAATGCGGAACGCGTTGAAGGCCGGAATCACCAGGTACTCGGCAAAGGCGCCGGCGCGGTTCACCCCCACGCCTACCGAGTTGCGGCACAGGTGGCGGCGCCCGGCGCGGCAGTTGCGGCAGAAGCCGCAGGTGATATGCCCCTCGCCGGAAACGCGGTCGCCAATGGCCAGCCCGCGCACCTCCTGCCCGATGGCGACGATCTCGCCGACATACTCGTGCCCCACCTGCATCGGCACGGGGATGGTGTTCTGCGCCCACTCGTCCCATTTCCAGATATGGATGTCGGTGCCGCAGATGGCCGTTTGCCGGATGCGGATCATCACATCGTTGTGGCCGACTTCCGGCTCGGGGACGTCGGTCAGCGTCAGGCCGGGTGCGCGTTCGAGTTTGGCGAGGGCTTTCATGGGGGAGCCTCCTGCTTGCAGCGTGGTTGAAGCGCTTGGGTGACGCCTGAGCGCCGCTCAGGCGATGGCGCCGAACTTGCGGCCTACCTTGGCAAACGCGGCCACGGCCCGCTCGATCTGCTCGGCCGTATGCGCTGCGCTCATCTGCGTGCGGATCCGTGCCCGGCCCTTGGGCACCACCGGGAAGGAGAAGCCCACCACGTACACATGCTCCGCCAGCAACGCATCCGCCATGCCGGTTGCCAGCGCGGCGTCGCCCAGCATCACCGGGATGATGGGATGCTGGCCCGGCACCAGCGTAAAGCCCAGCGCCGTCATCTCGCGGCGGAAATGCTCGCCGTTCTCCCGCACGCGCGCGCGCAATGCCGCGCCTTCTTCGCTGGCCAGCAACTCCAGCACTTGCAGCGTGGCGGCGCAGATGCTCGGCGCCAGCGAGTTGGAAAAAAGATAAGGCCGCGAGCGCTGCCGTAGCAACTCCACGATTTCCCGGTGCGCCGCCACATAGCCACCAGAGGCGCCGCCCAGCGCCTTGCCCAGCGTGCCGGTGATGATATCCACGCGGCCCTCCACGCCACACAGCTCCGGCGTGCCACGCCCGTGCTCGCCCACGAAGCCCACCGCGTGCGAATCGTCGACCATCACCAGCGCCCCGTAGCGGTCCGCCAGGTCGCAGATGGATTTGAGGTCCGCGATGATGCCGTCCATCGAGAACACGCCGTCGGTGGCGATCAGCTTGAAGCGCGCGCCGGCGGCATCCGCCTCCTGCAGCCGGGTCTCCAGGTCGGCCATGTCGTTGTTGCGGTAGCGGTAGCGCCTGGCCTTGCACAGGCGCACGCCGTCGATGATGCTGGCGTGGTTGAGCTCGTCGCTGATGACGGCGTCCTGGTCGTCGAGCAAGGTCTCGAACAGGCCGCCGTTGGCGTCGAAGCAACTGGAGTAGAGGATGCTGTCGCCGGTGTGGAGGAACTTGGCGAGTACGGCTTCGAGGGTCTTGTGCACGGACTGGGTGCCGCAGATGAAGCGGACCGAGGCCATGCCGAAACCGTCTTGCTCCAGGCCGCGCCGGGCGGCTTCGATCAGGCGGTGGTCATCCGCCAGGCCCAGGTAGTTGTTGGCGCAGAAGTTCAGTACGTGCTCGCCGCCCGCCAGCCGGATATCGGCTGCCTGCGGGCTGGCGATGACGCGCTCGGATTTATGGAAGCCGTCGGCGCGGATGGTGCTCAAGGTGTCGCGAAGGTGGGAGAGATAGCGGTCGCGCATGGAAGGTCCCCGGCTAGGTTGTTGGGCGGCGTGGCTTGCGCCAGTCTCCATGGTATGGCGAAAGCCGGGAAAATACCGCTTTTGCCGTGCGCGTGTTTTGTGCTGCGCTGCGCAAGCGCTGGCCGGCGCAGCGCGTCCGATGCTGCTATGCGGCAGCCGCCGCGCCGGCCCCTGGATCGGATCGAAAACGCAATGAAATCAAGCCTTTGTCTCTTTGCCTTAGGGTCGGCAACTCCTATCCTTAAGTGAGGCTGCGCATGCCGCCGCGATCGGCGCGCATGCCGGCTACCGGCTTGCTGGCGGAGGCGGCCATGAACGAAGACGTACGGATTGCTCCTATCGCGCGAATCATCTATTCGCGCCGGCACGAATCCACCGGCACCCTTGTCTGCCACAACGCGCGGCGCCGCCGCCTGATCCAAGCCGCCGCCGCTACCGCGCTTGCCGCGGGGCTTGGCCCCTTGGTGCTGCCACGCCGGGCGCAGGCAGCCAGGCACACCTTGAAGATCCTCCAGTGGAACCACTTCGTGCCGGGCTATGACAAGTGGTTCGATAACACCTATGTGAAGGAATGGGGCCAGCGCAACGATACCGAGGTCATCGTCGATCACGTGGGGATTCCCGCGCTGGCCACGCGGGCCGCCGCCGAGGTATCCGCCCAGAAGGGGCACGACCTGTTCATGTTCCTGTCGCCTGCGCCAGTGTACGAGGAGCAGGTCATCGATCACCGCGAGATTTACGAGGAATGCCAGCGCAAGCATGGCAAGCCGGTCGAACTGGCGATCAAGAGTACGTATAACCCGAAGACGAAGAAGTACTTCGGCTTCTCGGACAGCTTCGTGCCGGACCCGATCAATTTCCGCAAGGACCTGTGGGACGAGATCGGCATGGCTGCGCCGGACAGCTGGGACGACGTGCTGAGCGCGGGCCGCAAGATCAAGCGCAATCGCAACGTGCCGGTGGGCATTGGCTTGTCGGCTGAACTCGATACCGCGATGGCGATGCGAACCATCCTCTTCGCATTCGGCGGCTCGATCCAGGATGAGCGCCATACCGTCGTGCTGAATTCGAAGAACACACTGGAGGCGGTCAAGTTCGTCAAGGCCCTGTACCAGGAGACCATGACGCCGGAGGTGCTGGCGTGGGATCCGTCTTCCAACAACCGCGCCATGCTGGCGGGCAAGATCTCGCTCTGCCTGAACGCCATCTCCATCACGCGCGAAGGCGAGAACAAGAACATTCCAGTCACGCCCGATATCTGGCTGACCCAGGCCTTGCGTGGCCCGGTGCGTCGCATCGGCATGGAACACGTGATGGACTGCTACGTGATCTGGAAATTCGCCGAGAACATAGCGGGTGCCAAGAAGTTCCTGCTGGACTATATCGACAACTTCCACCAAGCCTTCCTCGGCAGCGAGTTCTACAACTTCCCCTGCTTCCCGAGCACGGTCCCGGACCTGCAGAAGCTGATCGCCGATGATCCCAAGGCCCGCCCGCGCGACAAGTACAAGGTGCTGGGCAGCCTGATGAACCAGGCCACCAACGTCGGCTACCCCGGTTATGCCAATGCGGCTATCGACGAGATCTTCAATACCTGGGTGCTCAACACCATGTTCGCCAAGGCCGCCACCGGCGATGAAACGCCGGAGAATGCCATCCGCGCTGCGGAATCCACGTGCAAGCGGATCTTCGCCAAGTGGCGGGAAAAAGGGCTCGTATGAGCCGCCCTTGCCGGGCCGGAGGCATCAGGATGGGCGTGGGCCGATAAGTCATGGCCACGGTGGAAACCCGCTCGCTCACCAAGCGTTTCGACGGCGCCAACGCGGTCGACGGCATCGACCTGGCCGTGCGCGAAGCTGAGTTCCTGGTGCTGCTGGGCCCGTCCGGCTCGGGCAAGACCACCTTGCTGCGCCTGATTGCCGGGCTGGAAGCACCCACCTCCGGCGATATCCTGGTGGGCGGCCGTGTCGTCACCGGGCTGCCGCCGCGCGCGCACAACATGGCCATGGTGTTCCAGAGCTACGCGCTCTATCCGCACCTGAGCGTGGCCGGCAACATCGCCTTCCCGCTGGAGGCGCAGCGCATGCCGCGCGAGGCGATCGCGCGCAAGGTGAGCTGGGCCGCGGCGCTGTTCGGCATCGGCCACCTGCTGGCGCGCAAGCCGCGCCAGCTCTCCGGCGGCGAGCGCCAGCGGGTAGCGCTGGCGCGCGCGGTGGTGCGCGATCCGGTGGCCTTCCTGCTGGACGAGCCGCTCTCCAATCTCGACGCCAAGCTCAGGACCTCCGCGCGCGAGGAATTGCAGCAGCTTCAGCGGCGCCTGGCGACCACCACGATCTACGTCACGCACGACCAGATCGAGGCGCTGGCGCTAGGCGACCGGGTCGCCATTCTCGACCACGGCCGCGTGCACCAGATTGGCACCCCGCAGCAAGTGTACGAGCAGCCGGCAGATATCTTCGTGGCCACCTTCATCGGCTCGCCGCCGATGAACCTGGTCGACACCGATGGCCTGGTGACGGGCTTCCGGCCGGAGCACTTCCTGCCGCGCGGGGTCTATGGCGGCGATGAAGCGCTGGAACCCTTCCCCTTGCATATCACCCGCATCGAGAATCTCGGTTCCGACCGGCTGGTGTATGGCCTGCTGGAGCCACCGCTGCCGCCGGCCAAGGTTATCTCGCGGATTCCCTGCACCGTCACCGTCGCGCTGGAGACCGGCGCGCGCTACCCGTTCGCGGTGCGGCGTGCCGACCTGAGGCGCTTTGATCCGCGTTCCGGCGCCAGCCTCGGTGTGCCGTCGTCCGTCGCGCCTTCCGTGGCGCCGTCCGTGAGGCCGGCATGAGCACGCGGGCTCCCGCCACGCTCGCGCCACGGGCCGGTGCCTGGCATGCGCTGGAGGGCGAGCGCTGGCTCGGCGCCTTGATGCTGGCGCCGGCACTCATCTATATTGCGCTGCTGCTCGGCCTTCCCTTCTTGCTGTCGATCTACTACAGCCTGTCCGATATCACGGTGGGCACGCGCGCCATGCATTTCGTTGGCCTTGCGAACTTCCAGCGTATCGTGCAGAACCCCACCTTCTGGCGCTCGCTTGGCAATGCGCTGGTGTTCACGCTGGTGTCGCAGGCGCTGGTGGTGGTCCTGGCCAAGATCCTGGCGCTGGCGCTGGTGCGTGATTTTCGCGGCAAATGGCTGGTGCGGCTGCTGATCCTGCTACCGTGGGTGGCGCCGATCTCGCTGGGTTCGATTGGCTGGCTGTGGATCTTCGATCCGGTCTACAGCATCATCAACTGGACGCTGCGCGCGCTTGGCCTGTTCGGCCCGCATACCTGGCCAATCTGGCTGGGCCAGCCGGACCTGGCCATGGCGTCGGTGATCCTGGTGGATGTCTGGCGCCTGCTGCCGCTGGCCACGGTCATTATCCTGGCCGGCCTGCACGGCATCCCGCAGGATATCCACGATGCCGCCGCCATGGACGGCGCTGGCTTCTGGCGCCACCTGTTGCGCATCAATATCCCGCTGGTGATGCCGATCATGCTGGTGGCGCTGCTGTTCGGCATCGTGTTTACGCTCACCGACATGATCATCATCTTCGTGCTGACCCGCGGCGGGCCCTACGACACCACGCAGGTGCTGGCCAGCCTGGCATTTTTCACTGGCATCCAGGGCGGCGACCTGGCCGAGGGCGCGGCGATTTCGCTGTTCCTGTTCCCGCTGCTGGTAGCGGTGGTGGCGCTGCTGCTGACCATCGCCAACCGCGCGGAGGTAGCCTGACATGCGCGCCGATGCCAGCCACTGGAAGCGCCGAGGCGCGCGCTGGGGCGCACGCTTCGGCCATGTCGCCATCCTTGCCGTCTTCGCGGGGTTCTGCGCCTTTCCCTTCTGCTGGATGCTGATCACCACCTTCAAGGATGTCCACGACCTGATCAACACGGCCAACAATCCCTTCCTGTTCAACCAGCCGCCCACCCTGGACAACCTGCGCGTGCTGTTCCTGGAGACACGCTACCTGCGCTGGATCGCCAATACGCTGCTGGTGGGGGCGATGGTGGTGGCCATCACCCTGCTGCTGGCGGTGCCGGCCGGCTACAGCCTGGCCCGGCTGGCAGGCAGCCGCGGGCGGCAGCTGGCGATCGCCATCTTCCTGACCTACCTGATTCCGCCCACCATCCTGTTCATTCCCTTCTCCCGCATCGTCGGCGCGCTCGGCCTGCAGGATTCGCTGTGGTCGCTGGTGCTGGTGTACCCGAGTTTCACCGTGCCTTTCTGCACCTGGCTGATGATGGGGTTTTTCAAGGCGGTGCCGCGCGATATCGAAGAGGCGGCGATGATGGACGGGCTGAGCCGCTTCGGCGCCTTCCTGAAGGTGGTGGTGCCGCTGTCGTCGGCCGGCATCCTGACTGTAGTGATATTCACGCTGACGCTGGTGATGCAGGAGTTCGTCTATGCCCTCACCTTTATCACCAGTTCGTCGCAGTACACCGTCAGTGTTGGCGTGCCGACCTTCCTGGTGCGCGGAGATGTCTATTTCTGGGGCTCCCTGATGGGCGCCTGCCTGGTCGTCAGCGTGCCGGTGGCCGTGCTCTACAACCTGTTCGTTGACCGCTTTGTCGCGGGTTTTACCGTGGGCGCGGTGAAGTGAGCGGGTTTGGCGGTGGCGGGGTCCGCGCTCCCGCTGCGCAGCGCCGCCTCAAACTCCGCTACAATCGCGCCATGTTTCGCGCAGACCGCCCCTCCTTCTTGCGGGGAGCCTTGCTGCTGTTGCTGTTTGCAATGCAGCTCCTCACCCCGCTTCTGCACGGCCATCTCGGAACCCCGAAACTCCATGGCCTGCATGTGCACACGGCGCTCCAAGGTGCGGTTAATTCTTATTCTCCTTCCGCTTCATCCCCGTTGCCCGCGGGTTCCGCCGCGCTGATCGCGGTCGAGCCGCTCGAGGTCGATGTGCAGACCGCCATCGGCCCCATTGCCTTTTCCCTCCACGTGCAGGCCGCCGATGTGCTGATCGGCCTGGTCTTCGCGTTCCTGCTGTTTGCCGCGCGGCCGCTGCCGGTGTTCCGGCGCCTGCCGTGGCGCCAGCGCACGCCGCCCCGATGGCGTGGCAGCGACAGCAGGCCACCCCCCGCGCACGCCCCGCCCTTCGCTTCCTGATTCCCCTGCCGGCCACGCCGGCGGTGCACGCTCGCGCGCCTGATCGAGGCTGATCACGGCGTGCCGGGCGCTTCCATCCTGCTTTGGAGTCAGGCATGTTTTCCCGTCGAGTTGTTTTCGTTGGCGCGCTGGTCGCGTCGACGCTATTCCCCATTGGCATGGCCCGCGCGCAGGTACTGGCGCTGTCCGATGCCCAGGCCCGCGCGCTCGGCGTGCGGTTTGATCCGGTCGCCGGTGCCGCGCAGCTGGAGACCGGCGCCAGCGCTCGCGTGGTGCTGAAGCCCGATGCGCAGTACGTGGTTGCGGCGCCCTATGCCGGCATGGTCTCGCGCGTGCTGGTGTCGATCGGCCAGGCGGTGCGCGCCGGCCAGCCGCTGGCCACCTTTGCCAGCCCGCAACTGTTCGAGGCCGGGCGTGCGCTGTCGGAAGCGCGCTCGCAGGCCAACCTGGCCCGCCTGGCGCTGGCGCGGGACCGCGGCTTGCACGACGACGGCATCATCCCGGGCAGCCGCTGGCAAGCCACGCAGGCACGCGCGGCGGAAGGCGCGGCGATGGTGCGCGCCCGCGAGGCCGAGATGGCTGCCGCCGGCATCGTGTTCGCCGGCGGCTCGGGTGAGCCGCAACTGGTGGCCGGCCGTGCCGGGCTGATTGCCGAGGTCAACGCCGTGCCCGGCACGCGCGTGGAAGGGGCGGCGCCGTTGTTCCGCATCGTGGACCCCACCGCGCTGGAGCTTGATCTGCTGGTCGGCCGCGATGTGCCCGCACCGGCGGGCGGCGAGCGCGTGGAGGTGCGCCAGCGCGGCGCCACCGGCACGGTGGCCGGCGTGGTGCCGGCAAGCGACGGCACCGCCGCCGTGCGCGTGCGCGCGGTGCTGGACAAGCGCGGCAGCCTGCAGGCTGGCGAGAGCGTGAATGTGATCGTGCACTTGCGTAGCACACCCGACGCCACCGGCGCTGGCCGCGTACGGGTGCCGGCCATGGCGCTGACGTATTGGCGCGGCACGCCGGGCGTGTTCGTGGCGACCAAGACCGGCGTGCGCTACCAGACCGTGGTGGTCGAAGCCGTGGACGATGCCGCCGCGACCGTGCGCGGCCCGCTGCCGGCCGGCACGCGCGTGGCGGTGGCCGGCGTGGGCGCGCTCAAGGGCATGCTCGCGGGAGGCCAGTGATGCTGGCCGGCCTGATTGAATTCTCCCTGCGCCAGCGGGCGCTGGTGCTGATTGCCGCCTGCGTGCTGGCTGTGGCCGGCGCGTGGGCTTACCTGAAGCTGCCCATCGATGCCTTTCCGGACATCTCGCCCACCCAGGTCAAGGTCATCCTGAAGATCCCCGGCATGACGCCGGAGGAAGTCGAGCAGCGCGTCTCCACGCCGATCGAGCAGGAGCTGCTGGGCATTCCGCACAAGACCATCGTCCGCTCGGTGTCCAAGTACGGCATCAGCGACGTGACGGTCGATTTCGAGGAAGGCGTGGATAGCTACTGGGCCCGCCAGCAGGTGTCCGAGCGGCTCGCCGGCCTGTTGCGCGACCTGCCGCCCAACGCCATCGGCGGGCTGGCGCCGATCACCACGCCGCTGGGCGAGATGTTCATGTTCACGGTGGAGGGGGATGCCTTCTCGCTGGCCGAGCGGCGCCGCGTGCTGGACTGGGTGCTGCGCCCGGCCTTGCGCACCGTGCCCGGCGTGGCGGATGTCAACGCGCTGGGCGGCGAGGTGCGCAGCTACGAGGTCATCCCCGACCCGGCGCGGCTGCGCGCCCGCGCCGTCACGCTGGAGCAACTGCGCCAGGCGCTCGACGCCAACAACCGCAACGACGGCGCTGGCCGGGTGGAGCAGGGCGACGAGAACTGGGTGGTGCGCGTGGAAGGCGGCGTGCGCGGCGTGGAAGACCTGCGCCAGGTGGCCGTTGCCGCGCCGGGCGGGCGCAACGGCATGCCGCTGGTGACGGTGGGCGATGTGGCCACCGTCAGGCTCGGCGTGGCCACGCGCAACGGCGCGGTCAGCAAGGACGGCCGCGGCGAAGCGGTGCAGGGGCTGGTGCTGGCCCTGCGCGGCGCCGATGCCCGCCAGCTGGTCGCCGACGTGCAGGCCAGGCTGGATGCGCTGGCGCCGCAGCTGCCCAAGGGCATGTCCACGCACGTGTTCTACAACCGGGGTGAACTGGTCACGCGTGCCGCCAATACCGTGGTGCGGGCCCTGATCGAGGCCAGCCTGCTGGTGGTGGTGACGCTGTACCTGTTTCTCGGCGGCCTGCGCGCGGCGCTGGTGGTGGCGGCAACCCTGCCGCTGTCGATGCTGGCGACCTTCCTGCTGATGCGCTACGTGGGGCTGACCGCCAACCTGATGAGCCTGGGCGGCCTGGCGATTGCGCTGGGCATGCTGGTGGACGCGGCGGTGGTGGTGGTGGAGAACATCGAATCCGCGTTGGCGAAGGCGCACGAACGCAAGTCCGACCCATCGTTGCGCGGCGCGGTGATCCGCCATGCCGTGGCCAGCGTGGCGGTGCCGATGCTGGCCGGGGTGTCGATCATCGCGATCGTGTTCCTGCCGCTGCTGTCGCTGCAAGGCCTGGAGGGCAAGCTGTTTGGCCCGGTGGCGCTGACCATCGTGCTGGCGTTGGCGTCGTCGGTGGTGATCGCCTTCACCGTGGTGCCGGCGCTGGCGTCGCTGCTGCTGCGCGCGCATGCGGACGAGACGCCGTACCTGATGCGCAAGGTGGCACGCGGCTTTGCCCGGCTGCAGGACTGGAGCGGCCGGCATCCGCGCGCGGTCTTTGCCTCGGCGGGCGTGGCGCTGGCCCTGGCGGTGGCGCTCTACCTGTCGGTGGGCAAGACCTTCATGCCCACCATGGACGAGGGCGACATGATCGTGCAGCTGCAGAAGGCGCCGTCGGTCTCGCTGGCCACCTCGGTGGACCTGGACCTGCGGGTGCAGCAGGCGCTGCTGGCCGAGGTGCCGGAGATCCGCTCGATCGTGGCGCGCTCCGGCTCGGACGATCTCGGCCTCGATCCGATGGGGCTGAACGAGACCGACACCTTCCTCGTGCTGCAGCCAAAGGACCAGTGGCGCGGCAGCAAGGAAGACATCGCCATCGCCATCCGCCGCGTCATGGAGCGTTTCCCGGGCGTGGTGTATGGCTTCACGCAGCCCATCGAGATGCGCGTCTCGGAGATGCTGACCGGCACGCGCGGCGACGTGGCGATCAAGATGTTCGGCGCTGATCTCGGCGCCATCGACACCGCGGCGCAGGCCATCGCCGCGCGCGTGCGCAAGATCCCCGGCGCGGCCGAAGTGATCGCGCCCAGCAACGAGGGCGTGCAGTACCTCACGCTCGCGCTGGACCGCGCCGCCGTCGGGCGCGCGGGGCTCTCCGGCGATGCGCTGCAAGCGTTGCTGCGCGCGCAGGTGGAGGGCGACCGGATCGGCATCGTGCCAGAGGGCACCGTGCGCACGCCGCTGATCCTGCGTGGCAGCGATAGCCTGCGGCAGACGCCGGAGACATTCACCAGCTTGCAGGTGACGGCGCCGGACGGCACGTCCTGGCCGCTCACCTCCCTGGCACAGGTGCGGCGCGTGGAAGGGCCGGTGCGCATCAACCACGAAGACGGTGAGCGCTTCGCGGTGATCCAGGTCAGCGTGGAAGGACGCGACCTGACCGGCTTCGTGCAGGAGGCGCAAACGGCCGTGGCGGGCCTGTCCCGACTGCCCAAGGGATTGCGCGTGGCCTGGGGGGGGCAGTTCGAGAACCAGCAGCGCGCCGCCGCGCGCCTTGCGCTGGTGGTGCCGCTGGCGCTGGGCGCCATCTTCCTGCTGTTGATGCTGACCTTCCGCTCGATCCGCCAGGCGGCGCTCGTCATCGCCAATATTCCGTTCGCGCTGGTGGGCGGCATCGCCGCGCTGCGGGTGGCGGACGAGTACCTGTCGGTGCCCGCCTCGGTGGGCTTTATCGCGCTCCTGGGCATTGCCGTGCTGAACGGCGTGGTGCTGGTTTCCCATTTCAATACCTTGCTGGAAGAAGGGCGGCCAATGGCCGAAGCGGTGCGCACCGGCGTGCGCGACCGCTTGCGGCCGGTCCTGATGACCGCCTGCATCACGGCGCTGGGGATGATTCCCCTGCTGCTCGCCACCGGGCCCGGCTCAGAGATCCAGCGCCCGCTGGCCATCGTCGTCTCAGGTGGCCTGGTCAGCTCCACCGCACTGACCTTGCTGCTCTTGCCACTGCTGTTCGAGCGCTTTGGCGTGGCGCGGTCGCGCGACGACAAGCAAGCCCGCATGGCACAAGAAGAAGCACAAGGGGAAGCACGATGAGAGGCGCAATGAGCAAGATGGCAGCCGCGGCTGTCATGATCGCGGCCGCTGGGATGTCGGGCGTCGCCCGGGCGCAAGCAGCCATGCCGGCTGAAGCCGGCGTGCTGCCGCTTGAGTCCGCCGTGCGCGACGCCGTTGGCCAGTCGCCGGACGTGCAGCTGGCCGAGGCCCGCCGCGATGCGGTGCTGGCCCGAGCGGATGGCATCCGTGCCGGCACCGCCGAGGCGGTGGTGCGGGCCATCGGGCAGCGCCGCCAGGTGCGCGAGCCGTCCGACCGGTTTGCCGAAGGGCAACTGGCGCTGGAGCGCCCGCTGCGGCTATGGGGCAAGGCCGACGCCGATGGCGAACTGGCAGATGCCACGGCGCAGTCAGGCCAGCTCGCCGTGATGGATGCACGCCATGAAGTCTCGCGGCAGATCCTGTCGCTGTGGTTCGGGGCACTGCGCGCGCAGCAGGCGCGGCTGGCGGCGCAGGGCAACGACAGCCTGGCGGGCGAGCTGGCGGCCGTCACCGCGCGCCGGGTGCAGGCCGGCGATGCGGCACCCATGGACCATGAGCTTCTGCTGGCCGAGCGCGCCCGCACCGCCGCCACGCTGGCCAGCGCGCGCGCGGCGGAGGCGGCGGCGCTAGCCGAGCTGCGGGTGCGCTTCCCGGGCCTGGGCGTGCCCGGCGGCCTGCCGGCGGACGTGCGCCTGCAGGCGTTGCCGGACGACCCCGCCGATGCGCTGCGCAGCCGCTATGTGGAGGACAGCCACGAGTTTCGCCTCGCCCAGTCGCAGGAGACGCAAGCCCAGCGGCAGGCCCGGCGCACTGACCTGGAGCGCAAACCGGACCCGACCGTGGGCGTGTTCTTCACGGTGGAGCGCGGCGGCGCGGAGCGGATTGCCGGCGTGAGCATCAGCATGCCGCTTGGCTCCGCGCACCGGCGTTCGGCGGCGGTGGCGGCAGCGGCCGACGCGCAGGCGGCCGCCCGCAGCCGGGTGGCGGTGGAGCGCAGGATCGGCGCCGAGTTCGAGGTGCTGTACCGCGGCCTGGAAGGCAAGCGCGCCGCAGCCGTGGCGCAGGCCGAAGCGCTCGCGCTACAGCGCCGCGCCGCGGCACGCACCGGCCGGGCCTACAAGGCGGGGGAAACCGGCCTGAGCGAACTGCTGATGGTCCGGCGTACCTTGGCCGATACCATGCTGGCCGAACGCGTGGCCCTGGTCGATGCGCTGGAGGCCGATAGCCGGCTGCGCCTGGACCTGCACCGGATGTGGGACTTTGACGATTGAGTGAGTCGCTGCCCGGGTGCGGTGCGCCCGGGCAGCGGGCGTCCGGCTAAGGGCTACCGGCTTGCGCGGCCGCCACGCTTTGCCGGATGACTGGCATCGGCCGCTTCGCCAGCCACCTGCGCGCTCGCCAGCAGGCCGCGCAGGAACAGCATCAGCATCCGGCCCGTCGGGTCGGCGCTCGTCGTGCCCCGTTGCAGCGCGAGGCCATGGGCGAGCGCCATGAAACCCGCGGCCAGCTCTTCCGGCTTGGCTGGCGGCACGCGGCCCAGATGGCGGAACAGGCGCTCGATCAAGCCGCCGAGTTCGCCGCGATGCGTCTCGCAGACCGCGCGGTAGACGCTGGCAAACGACGGGCTGCGATTGGCATGCATCTGCAGCTCGATCGATAGCATGGCCCAGTCGGCATCCGCATGGAGCGCCGCGGCCCAGGCATCCAGGCCCGCGAGCACCTCTGCGCCGGCGTGCTCCGCCGTGTCGAACACCGCTGCCAGCTGCTTTGCCTCGGCCTCCATATGGCCGCGCAGCAGATCGAGCAGAAGCGCCTCCTTGTCCGGGAAGTTCGAATAGAACGCCCCCTGCGAGTACCCCGCCTCCTCCGCGATATCCCGGATCGACGTGCCGCCGAAGCCACGCTGCATAAACAAGCTGCGCGCGGCCTCAAGCAGGCGCTCGCGGGTCTGCGCCTGGCTTTGCTCGCGGCTCAGGCGCTTGCGCGGGGTGGGTTGCTTCATGGGTGTGGTACTGGGCGTGGCATTGGGCATGGCGAGAGGGATTGCCGTATCGATTGCATTTGGGATTTCAACTGTTATCATAACGGATATCAATTGATATCTGAATTTCATATGACCTTCGAGATAAAGGCCTGTCCATGAACTTGCAAACCGCTTTCGTGACCGGTGCCACCGGTCTGCTCGGCAACAATCTGGTCCGCGAACTGCGGGGCCGCGGTGTCGCGGTCAAGGCGCTGGTGCGTTCGGCGGAAAAGGCCAGGCAGCAATTCGGCGATCTCGCGGGTGTGGAGTTCGTGGTTGGCGACATGGCCGATGTCGAGGCGTTCGCCCCGGCCCTGCACGGCTGCGATGTGGTGTTCCATACCGCCGCGTTCTTCCGCGACAACTACAAGGGTGGCAGTCACTGGGAAACGCTCAGGCGCATCAATGTCGACGGCACGGCCGCCCTGATCGCGCAAGCCCATGCGGCGGGCGTGCGCCGCTTCGTGCAGACTTCGTCCATCGCCGTGCTCAACGGCGCGCCGGGTTCGGTGATCGATGAAACGCATGTGCGCGATCCCGCCGACGCCGATGACTACTATCGCAGCAAGATCCTGGGCGACCGCGCCGTCCTGGCTTTCCTCGAGAGTGCCCCCGAGATGCATGCCACGTTCGTGCTGCCCGGCTGGATGTGGGGGCCGGGCGATATCGGGCCGACGTCAGCCGGACAAGTCGCGCTCGATACGGCAATGCGCCGCTTGCCGGGCCTGGTTCCAGGGAGCTTTTCCGTGGTCGACGCCCGCGATGTCGCACAGGCCCATATCGCCGCGGCGCAGCGCGGGCGGCGTGGCGAGCGCTATCTCGCGGCGGGCCGGCATATGACCATGCGTGAGCTGATTCCGCTGATCGGGCATACCGCGGGGGTGGCAACGCCCAAGCGTGCGCTGCCCGTGCCGTTGTTGTTTGCGCTGGCCTGCGTGCAGGAGATCTACGCGCGGATCAGCGGCAAGCCGATCCTGCTGAGCCTTGCAACCGTGCGGCTGATGGTGAAGGAAGCGGACCGGACACGCTTTAGCCATGCCAAAAGCGAGGGCGAGCTAGGCTTGGGCTTCCGGCCCGTGGATCACACGGTTCGCGATGTCATTGCCTGGTATCGGGCGCACGGATGGCTGCCGGCCCCGGCGTGACGGCTGGGGGCGCAAGCTGAACGCCATGGCTGCGGGGCCGGGCGGCGCAGCAGGCCAAGGTCATGCCGATTTTGCATAGGCTGCCCCCGCGCCTTGTGAAAGAATGCATGCATTCTTCCAGTGCGCACCCGTACTGCAACCCAGGCCCCGGCGCCCGCCAGCCTTACCCTACCCACCATGAACGAAGAAATCGTCTATCTCAACGGCGAGCTCACGCCCTTGTCCGAAGCCCGCGTCCCCGTGCTGGATCGCGGCTTTATCTTTGGCGATGGCGTGTATGAAGTGGTCCCTATCTATGCCGGCAAGCCGTTCCGCCTGCAGCAGCACCTGGCGCGGCTGGCGCGCAGCCTGGACACCATCAGCATCCCCAACCCGCACACCGATGCGCAGTGGATGGCGCTGATCGACCGCGTGGTGCAGGCCAACGGCCTCGCCGACCAGATGGTGTACATCCAGGTCACGCGCGGCGTGGCGCGGCGCACCCATGCCTTCCCGAAGACGGTGACGCCGACGGTGCTCATCATGACCAACCCGATGTCGCTGCCCTCGGCGGCCATGCGCGAGAAGGGCGTGGCCTGCGTGACAGCGCAGGACAAGCGCTGGCTGCACTGCCAGGTGAAATCCACCTCGCTGCTGGGCAATGTGCTGGCGGCGCAGAACGCGGTGGAGAACGACGCCACCGAGACCATCCAGTTTCGCGATGGGATGTTGACCGAGGCCTCCGCGTCCAACGTCTGGGTGGTCAGCAAGGGCCGGGTCTCGGCGCCGCCGAAGGACAACCTGATCCTGGAAGGGATCCGCTACGGCTGGATGGAGGAGCTGTGCGCGGCGCTGGATATCTCGCTGGAAGCGCGCCGCATTTCGCAGGACGAGGTGATGGGCGCGGATGAGGTGCTGCTGACCTCGGCCAGCAAGGAGATCCTGCCGGTGGTGACCATCGACGGCAAGACCATCGGCGACGGCGCGCCCGGCCCGGTGTTCAAGAAGTTGTACGCCGCATACCAGGAAGCCAAAGCGGCCACGCAGGCGGCGTGATCAACGCCTAAGCGCGCGGCGCGGCTATTCGGCGCGAGCCGGCTACCGCCGCAGCGCGCTGCGTGACGACAAGCGGCCATATGTTATGGCCCGTTCCACAAGATTCCCTTCCGGCAGCGCGATCCCGCTGGCCTGACATGATCCGCGCTAGACAGAAATGCCCCCGCGTTGCTGCCTGCGGCCCGCAGGAAATGCGGCAGCTATCGCGTGGGCTGGCCGGGCGGTTCGTGCCCCCGGGCCCCAGCGGCGCGCCCTCGCGCGGCCGGCCGGATGTTCTACCCACGGGGCGCAATTTCTACTCGGTCGACACGCGTGCGGTGCCAACGCGCACGGCATGGACGCTGGGCCTGAAGTCTGCCAACCAGCTGATCGAGCGCCACCTGCAGGAGCACGGCGAGTATCCGCAATCCATTGGCCTGTCCGTCTGGGGCACCGCCACCATGCGCAGCGGCGGCGACGATATCGCGCAGGCCTTCGCGCTGCTGGGCGTGCGGCCCAAGTGGGCAGCCGGCAGCTACCGCGTGACCGATTTCGAGATCTTGCCGATGGCGATCTTCGACCGTCCGCGCGTCGACGTCACGTTGCGCGTGTCGGGGTTCTTCCGCGATGCCTTCGCCAATGTCATGCGCCTGTTCGATGCTGCGGTGCAGGCGGTGGCGGAGCTTGACGAACCCATCGAAGTCAATCCCGTGCGCGCCCGCATCGAGAGCGAGCGCGCGCGGCTGGAAGCCGAGGGCCTGTCCGCTCTCGAGGCGCGCCGCCGCGCCGGCTGGCGCGTGTTCGGCGCCCGCCCGGGCGGTTACGGCACCGGCCTGCAGGACCTGATCGATAGCCGCAACTGGCAGGACGACAGCGATCTGGCGCGGGCCTACCTGCATGCCGGCGGCTACGCCTATGGGCAAGGCACGGATGGCGTCGAGGCGCGCGCCAGCTTTGCCGAGCGCCTGTCCAGCCTGGACGCGGTCGTGCAGAACCAGGACAACCGCGAGCACGATCTGCTCGACGCCAACGACTACTACCAGTTCCAGGGCGGCATGGTGGCGGCCGCGCGCGAGTTCGGCGGCGCGCAGCCGGCCATCTACCACGGTGACCACAGCAACCCGGCAGCGCCGCGCATCCGCACGCTGCAGGAAGAAATCAGCCGCGTGATCCGTGCGCGCGTGGTCAATCCCAAATGGATCGACGGCGTCAAGCGGCACGGCTACAAAGGTGCGTTCGAGATGGCCGCCACCGTGGACTATTTGTTCGGCTTCGATGCCACCACCCGCGTGGTGGCCGATCACCAGTACGCGCTGGTGACCGATGCCTATGTGAACGACGCCGGCACCCGCGCCTTCCTGCGCCAGCACAATCCGCGCGCGCTGCACGCCATCTGCGAGCGTCTGCTCGAAGCGGCGCAGCGCGGCCTGTGGCAGGAGCCGGGCGAGCGTCGCGCCCAACTGGAACAACACCTGCTCGACAGCGAGCAGGCGCTTGAAGGAACCCCCTCATGAATGCAACCGCCTGGCTCGCCCGCATGCCATTTCCCTTCAGCGCCCTGGTCGGCCAACAGCGCCTGCAGCAAGCGCTGCTGCTCGCCGCGGTGGACCCCGGCATCGGCGGCGTGCTGGTCAGCGGCCCGCGCGGCACGGCCAAGTCGACCGCGGCGCGAGCCCTTGCGGAATTGCTGCCCGAAGGCCAGTTCGTCACGCTGCCGCTGGGCGCCAGCGAGGAACAACTGATCGGCACGCTCGACCTCGGCCACGTACTGAAGCAGAGCGAGGTCCGCTTTGCCCCCGGTCTGCTGGCGCGCGCGCACCAGGGCGTGCTCTATGTCGACGAAGTCAACCTGCTGCCGGATCACCTCGTCGACCAGTTGCTGGACGTGGCCGCCAGCGGCGTCAACGTGGTGGAGCGCGACGGCGTGTCGCACCAGCACGAGGCGCGCTTTGTGCTGGTGGGCACCATGAACCCGGAAGAAGGCGAGTTGCGCCCGCAGCTGCTGGACCGCTTCGGCCTGTCGCTGGCGCTGGAGAACTGCACGGACGCCGCGCAGCGCCAGGCGATCGTCAAGGCCCGGCTCGCGTTCGACAACGATCCGGTGGCCCTGCGCACGCGCTTCGCCACCGAGCAGGATGCGCTGACGCGCAAGGTGCGGCTCGCGCGCGGCGCACTGTCCGCGCTTTCGTTCAGCGATGCCGTGCACGAGCGTGTCAGCCACCTGTGCCTGGCCGCCGCCGTCGATGGCGTGCGCGCAGATCTGGTGATGCTGCGCGCGGCGCGCGCGCTGGCTGCCTTGCAGTGCGACGCGGCGGTAGTGCCCGCGCATGTGGACGCCGTAGCGGAGCTGGTATTGCACCACCGGCGCCAGGCGCCGCCCAACGCGGGCGGGCAGGCCGGTGAGCAGGCCGATGGCGCTGGCAGTGCGAATGGCAGCGGCGATGGCGATGGCCGCAATGCGGGCGGCGCAGCCGCCAACAACCCATGGGGCGCGCTCCCGCCCCCGCCGGCAAGTGCCGCGGCCGGCATCGCCCCGGTCAAGGGCGTGAGGCCGCTGCCCGCAAAAAAAGCCTGAGCCACCGGCAGGCCGCCGCCGAACCCGGGCAAGGCGGCAACCGGTGGCAAGCCCCTCGTTTTACCCCTCGTTCGGCCCCACTGCTCGCCGCGCCGCACGGCCGCCCGGGCAGCTCGCGCATCCACTGGACACGGACGCTGGCCGCTAAGGGCCGCCAGCCGTTTGCGCCCAGCCATCTGCGCTGGCGCGCACAGCAAGCCCACGCCGGCGTGCTGCACTGCTTCGTGCTCGATTGCTCGGCCTCGATGCTGCACGGCAGCCAGCTCGCGCTGGCCAAGGGCGTGCTGCTGCGCCTGCTGCAACGCGCCTACCAGGCGCGCGCCGAGGTGGCGCTGGTGTGCTTCGCCGCCGGCCGCGCCGAAGTCCGCCTGCAGCCGGCACGCGCCCGCCCATGGAGCGAAGCCTGGATCCGCCCGATCGCCGGCGGCGGCAGCACGCCGCTCGCGCTCGGCATGGAGCGCGCCGGCCAGCTGCTGGCCCACGCCGCGCGCCGGCGCCCGGCGCAACAGCGCTGGCTGTGGGTGCTCAGCGACGGCCGCAGCACGGAGCAGCCACCGCGTCCGCATTGGGCCGATGCGGTAATGGTGGTGGATTTCGAGCGTCAGGCGGTGGCGCTGGGGCGCTGCCGGCAGCTGGCGCAGGGGTGGGAGGGGGAATATCTGGTGGCGGATGCGTTGATGGCGTGATGTTGCGCAGAGTCACCATAACCTCGGCTACGGACGACCAGCGCATCGTCCCCCCTCGGATCTGAAATAGCGCAATGGAAGTCTCGGCGACCGGAGCTATCCTCGGCGCACTAAACCGCAAACCAGACCACCATGTAACTACCAAGGAACCCGATATGACTATGGATTTGAGCGCTGTGACGGTCCGTGCAACCGCAGAAGAAGACTGGGAAGTCCTTAAGACTATTCGTCTCGCCTCCTTGCAGGACAGTCCAACCGCGTTCGGCCTGAGTCACGCTACTGCAGCCGCATATAACCAACAGCAATGGCGCGAATGCGCATCACACGAGACGCGGCCAGAATTCCTGCTGGCCGTGCAGCAAGAACAAGCGGTCGGCCTTATCGGCGACGCTGTCAGCCCGACGCAGGAATACAACCTGATTGCGATGTGGGTCCATCCTATGTGCCGCGGAAAAGGAATCGCGGAACGCTTGGTTGACGCAATCAAGACCCGCGCGATTGAGAGGGGGCACCGGAGGGTCGTCTTGAGCGTTTCACCGGACAACGTTCGCGCCGCGAATCTCTATCGTCGACAGGGTTTCGTCTTCTTGCCGGAATGGGAGGCCCTGGCCAGCCATCCCGGCGTCAAAGTCCAAAAAATGGAATGGCGCGCGGTTGATTGACCTTCGGTGCGAGTTCTCTGAGCGCTTGAGCGCTTGAGCGGCCGCTTTGGGCGAAGTCGAAGGGCCGCAGCGGGTCGGGAAGTGCCGGCCAGCCCGCCACCGGCGGAGGTCGCTTGCCGGCCATGGGCAGCCATTGCGATACTATTGAGTGTGAGCACTTCGCTGCCCAACGTTTTGAGTTGAAGCGCCACTCTCCCCACGAACCCCAGGATAATCTCCATCCCATGCCTAGCATTGCGATCAGTACCGCCACCGCGGAAGAGGCAAGCGATATTGGAGCGAATCTGCGGCAGTTCAACAGAACGGCAATTGGCAACTACGATATCCAACCAATCCGTCTGATAGCTCGAATGCCGGAGGGGCGTATCGTGGGCGGCCTCAACGGGCACTTCATGATGCAGTGGCTCGGAGTAAGTGTCATCTGGATCGCAGAAGATATAAGAGGCCAGGGGATAGGCTCACGCCTCCTGTTGCAGGCGGAATCCAGCGCCAGGGCGCTTGGCGCGCACGGCGCCTACTTGGATACGTTCGAATGGCAAGCGGCACCGTTCTATATGAAGCACGGATACGCGGAGTTTGGTCGGTTAAACGATTTCCCTCTCGGCTCGTATCGGCTTTTCATGAGCAAGCGTTTCTGATGAGCTTCTTGCTGGCTGCTGTCGGCCACGAGCGGACGTTCTCGGCGGTGTCGATATTGTCAGTCCCAAGTTCGATTACAGCAACCAAGGCCAAGCTATCTCGGCAAAGCTCTGAAGAGCGACTCTGTCATAGAGGTGCTGGAGCACTTTGCCATGGGCGTTATGAAATACACGAGAATGCGACTTTGCTGACCAGCCGTGTCGAAAGAAATGTTGCTGCATCGCTCGCAGCCCCGCGCCATCTCTGACGACTGCATACCCTCAGACCATTCAACGATTAGCGTATGAGAAAACTGTCGACGTACGTCCTACTTGTGCTGGCTCTCATGGTCCCGGCACGTGCGTTTTGTTCTCCTCTGCTCAATCGCATCTTCGTCAGTTGGTCTGATTACACGAAGATCGAAGACAACGTTTATGTCGACCCAACGCTTTCTGGCGTTGAGCTACAGCGCGCCCTGTCAGGGTTGCAGATGGCGCGCGATCGGATCACCGAGTTATATGGCACACCTATTGCAGAACCGGTGACGATCATTGCGGCCAGTGCGGAGGAAGCAACGAAGTTCGGTGTCACCGATGTTCCTGGTACGGCATTCGTTTCGCTCACAGGAACCCATGTGGTACTGAACATGGAACGGTTCAGCCTCGACGTAACGGCCCATGAGTTGATGCATGCCGAATTGGCCGAGAGACTCGGGTACTGGACAAGGGCCAGAAAGCTACCTACATGGTTTGACGAAGGCGCTGCGTTGCAGGTTGATCGACGTCCTCAGTATTTGAATGATTGCACCATCATCGGCCAGGGGGAAATACACAGGGTCAAGTCTCTCGAATGGCCACAGGATTTCTGGAGTGCCGACAAAGATCAAAACATCCGGAACTATCAGGCCGCAAAATGTGCAGTGGCGGAATTGCTTGAGAAGCATCCGCCAAAATGGCTCTATTCCGCCTTGTCGAGACTGCGACAAGGCGATAGTTTCGCTGAGGTATTTTGGAAGGATTGAACTGCGTTGATAGGGCGGACATTGACTCGTCATACCAACGTCAATGTCCGCCTGCACATCATCAAGGTGGGATGGCGAAGCATGGTGCTCAAAACTACTGCAAGGCTCGCTAGTCAGAGAGGGGGCACGTAACGAGCCTTCATCGATGTGGGCAGAGAGCGGTAGATGCGCCGAGATTGGGTAATGTCCGCTGTCGGCCAGCTACGGCCAACAGATCGATGACTCACTACGACCGTTCGCGAGACGGTACCGGACGTTGGGCAACCCGCCGAATCGCTCATTTCGGCTTAACAGGCTGCTGAAATACCTTTTTGGCACCTCCGATTGAGGCCTGCCAAGGGGTACCTCACCCCTCGACGGTGTTGAGAGAATCGATTGTGCGCCGTCCTGCGAGGTCGTCAGTACTAGGCCGGGGTTCAAAAAACAGTATTTCGGCAGCCTGTTGAGGCCCGAACACATAAGCAATCACGAAATAGGCATAACGCTCCTCTCGCCGACGGTCATAATTGACGTCGTTCATTCGATGATTGATAGCATGCTGCATTTATCCTTAGCGCCAGTCCTTCAATTCTCGACGGTCCGATTCGTACTCACCGACATGGATGAGACGTTGACCTATCGAGGCCGGTTGCACGCCAACACATACATGGCACTCGAACGGTTGCAGACTCACGGTATATGCGTGGTGCCTGTAACCGCCGCGCCCGCTGGATGGTGTGATCAGATGGCGCGCATGTGGCCGGTCGACGGCGTGATCGCAGAGAATGGCGGGCTTTTTCTCCGGCGCAGTCCAGACGGGCACCGCATCGAGCGGCATTACTGGCACCCGTCGGAACGCTTCGCAGACGTACGAGAGAGACTTCACGTCATTTCAAAGATTGTCGAGAAAGCGGTACCGCAAGCGCGTCAGGCAGACGATCAAGTCTTCCGACTGACCAGTCTCGCGTACAGCCGTACCGGTACTGAAGTGGATGATCGAATTGTCAATGCCCTTATTGGTGCCGGCGCTGATGCAACCATCAATAACCTTTGGATACTGGGTTGGATCGGCGGCTACGACAAGCTGTCGATGTCGCTACGAGTGCTTGCCGAAACGTTTGGCATTGGCGCAGAGGCTGCGACCCAATTGGTCGCATATTCCGGTGATTCAACCAACGACGCGCCAATGTTCGGCTTCTTTAAGCATACGGCCGGCGTGAGCACCGTAGTCGATTATTTGCCACAATTACCTGTTCCGCCTCAATGGATCACAAATAGCCCCGGCGGCGCTGGGTTCGTTGAGTTCGCTGACGCAATCCTCAAATCACGGTCGAATGAGGCTCCGGGAACGCCGTCCGAGTCAGTCATTCGTCCGCCTTCGTCAGCGTAACGGACATGTCAAGAGCAACGGTGAATGGCGGGTCGGGAGGGGACGATTGGGTAGCGGCGGGCCGAGGTTCGTTCTCGGCCACGAGCGGTCGTAGCCGTAAAGCGCGAAATGTTCTCGATAGCGGTCGTTGGTGGCGTCTATTTCGGACAAAAAACGGTGCCCAACACAGTGCACAATCCAGGAGCGCCGTACGTACGCAAATTCTCGTTGACTAGCCTTTCTGATGTTATCTCGAGCCTCGTGCCGCAAATGTCGTTTTATGTACATGAGGATTCCGCGGCCTCGGCCAGCTCCGCCATCGCCTGCCTTGCCGAACGAAGGTCTTCGTCGCCCATGCGACGGGCGAGTTCCGCCTTGGCCCAATTCCACACCGGGAACGCATCGACCACGAGTCGACGCCCGGATGTCGTCAGAGCTAGCCGCTTTCCAGCGCGGCCACGTCCGCCTTCAGCGCGAACCAAATCTCGGCTCTCCAGATTCTGAACATTTCGGCTGAGGGTAGTCGGATCGACTCCGGCCCTATCCGCAAGCTCGACGAGCGTCGCCCCCTCGGTCGCACCGATCCCAACCAAGAGGCTGAATTGCTCGGCCGTCAGCCCGAGCGGCTTGAAGCAGGCATTGTAATATCGCGTGAGTGCACGCGCCGTTGCACGAGCCTGGAAGCCCGGACACTCTGCTTCGACGCCCTTCAAAGATTCTGGATCAAAACCGTTCACGTCTACCTCCTTGACAACCCCCATCGTAGCATAATAGTGTATATGCATTATTGAGAGGAGGCACAATGCCGGCATACGTACACGTCAATCTACGCGTCATCGACTCGGCCAAGCAGGCCGCGCTCGCTCCGCGCTTTCAGGCGGCGCTAAAGGAGGCGGGCGGGCGGATTCTGCATTTCGGTCCTGTTGCGCAGATTCTAGAAGGGGAAGAGGTGCCGCTGCCGATGGCCGGCGTGTTTGAGTTTCCGACTCTCGCCCAAGCGGTAGCCTTCTACAATTCCGAGAGGTATGCGCCGATCAAGGCCGAACGTCGGGAAGCCCAGCAAGCGCGCATGTTCATAGTCGAAATGCACTCGTGAGTGACCGCTTTCGGAAGGCGTGACGGTCCGCAATGGAGCAGAAGCGGCGGCCGGCTGGCTGATTACCGAGGTCCCTTCCCGGCCATCTCCTGCCATTCGCCAGCGGGCCCTGTCGGACGCTCAGACGTCCGTTCCGCATAGAGAGCGGACCCATCACAGCGGGCACCCTCGATTCGGCAGATTTGCGATGGGCCCGTTTGCAGCCTGGCCTGCGCTCCGCCCAATCGGTCCCGCGTTCGCTGCATAGCGGCGCACCGTCAGGCCGCCTGAAGCGTGCGGAAGAGCTCGGCGGCCTATCGATGAACACTCGCACCTTCGACGCGAGATGTCGGTTCACGGGATAGGCGATGTGGACCGGGATCTGGTCGCCCTGACCAGCATCTCGTCGCGTGCAAGCTGGAACACAAAGTCGCGTCCCGTGCGCGACTTTGTCATGCGGACGACCGTGTGGTCTGGGAATCCCACCTTCTTGGGACCTTCTAGGGGAGCGTTAGCCTGCCCTGCTGCGTGCGGCCGTCTTTCCCTTGCGCCCTCCATTTTTTGCGAACATCTTCATATCCCGAAGGATGCAACCCAACAACGTATCGGCTGCCACGCCGAGGGGCCGCCCCGCCTTGACCAGCAGCCGCGCCTTGGCAGCGTCGAACAAAGGATGCTCGATTGGCAGCGCGACGAGCTCACCTGCCTCTAGCTCCCGATAGGCCGCGAATGCGCCGATCAGCGTGACCCCGTCGTGGCGCTTGACAAAGTGGCGTAACACCGCGAGGGAGTTGGTTGTAAGCGTCGGGCGGATCTGGATGTTCTCCGCGTAGGCAAGCATCTGCACGACCTGTCCGAGGCCGAACGCCGGCGGCATCAGCGCGAGCGGATATTCGGTGAGTTCGTGCACCTCGACCGATCCGCCGCGTAAGGCGAGTGGGTGCCCGGCATGGACGAGCAGAACCACCGGCTGCGACGACGTGGCGATGTACTCAATATCCGGATGGGTCGGCGGGTTGTATGCCAGGCCGATATGCGCGCGGCTCTCGGCCACTTCCTGGAGCACATTGTTGACCGGGAGGATATCCACGGCCACGTCGAGCTTCGGATAGCGCGCGCAGAAATCGGTGAGCACCTCGTCCATCAGGACGTCGACATAACCTTCGCTGGTGGCGATCCGCACTTGGCCGTGTTGCAGTCCGCGCAGCGCCTGCAGGCGGTCTTCGAACAGTTCCTGCTGAGAGCGGCAGCCGCGCCAGTACTCGAGCAGGTGCGCCGCGGCCTCGGTCGGCTGTACGCCGCGTGCCTGGCGCTCGAACAGCGGGGCGCCAATTTCTTCCTCGAGCAATCGGATCTGCCGCGTGATGACGGACGGCGCCGTGTTGATGCTGTCAGCCGCGCCGCGGATAGAGCCGTGCGTGAGTACTTCATGGAAGTAACGCAAGCGGCGCTGATTCAGTTCGCGCATGTTGGATTCCCATCTAGATGTGATGTGTTGCCCAATGAGCAACAATAACTCACTTAAGTTGCTCTTGCTCTGTTTTTTCTTTTGACCGACGATTCAACAATCAATACGGGGTTCAAAAGAATGCGCCCCAAAAAGGAGAGAGACAATGTCCGCCATTCCGTCCCCCCAAGGCCCAGCCGCACAGGACAGCCCAACCCGTCAGGCCCTGTACCGCAAACTGAACTGGCGCCTGCTGCCTTTCCTGCTGCTGTGCTACACGTTCGCTTATCTGGATCGCGTGAATATCGGATTCGCGAAGCTCCACATGCAGAGCGACCTTGGTATCTCCGATGCGGCCTATGGACTCGGCGCAGGCATCTTCTTCTTGGGCTACGTCCTGTTCGAGATCCCGAGCAACCTTCTGCTGCCCAGGATCGGTGCGCGCAAGACCATTAGCCGAATCATGGTGCTGTGGGGCCTGACCTCGGCGGGCATGATGTTCGTCCATGACGAGACAACGTTCTATGCGCTGCGCTTCCTGCTCGGCGTGTTCGAGGCCGGCTTCGCACCCGGCATGATCTTCTACCTGACGTACTGGTACGGCCAGCGGCGCATGGCCAGTGTGATGGCGATCGTCATGCTCGCCGGCCCGATCGGTGGCATCTTCGGCTCGCCGCTGTCGACGTGGCTGATGACAGGCCTGGCGGGCGCACACGGCCTGGCCGGCTGGCAATGGATGTTCGTCGTTGAAGGCCTGCCATGCGCGGTGCTCGGCGTGCTCGCACTCAGGGTGCTGGTTGACAAGCCGGCCGACGCGAAATGGCTGACGGAGAGGGAGAAGCAGATGCTCGCCGCCGACCTGAGCACGCCTGGCGCCGGTCATCACTCGTTCCGGCAAGTGGCGCGGGATCCGCGCGTGTACCTGCTGGCGTTTCCCTACTTCACCATGATCTGCGGCATCTACGCCGTGAGTTTCTGGCTGCCATCGATCCTCAAGGCCAGCGGTGTGATCGATACCATGCAGATCGGCTTTTATTCGATGATCCCGTACATTGGCGCCGCGATCGCGATGGTCGTCATCAGTCGCAGTTCGGACCGCCGCGGCGAGCGCCGCTTGCACAGCGCAGTGCCCGCGTTGGTCGGCGCGGTCGCGCTGGCTGCGGCGACGGTCGCCAGCGGCAACCTCACAGTCTCGCTGCTCTGCATGACGATCGCCACGGCGATGATGTGGGCGGCTTACACCGTGTTCTGGGCGATTCCATCGCAATACCTGAAGGGCGACGCGGCCGCGGGCGGCATCGCGTTGATCAATACGATCGGCCTGATCGGCGGCTTCCTGAGTCCGACCATCATTGGTGCAATTCGCACCGCGACAGGCAGTATGGAAGCCGGACTGCTGGTCATGGTCACGCTGCTGGTCGCGGGCGCCGCGGTACTCATGGCGAACCGGCTGCCCGTGCCCCACGGCGCGTTGGGGACCGCCTGACGTCGCGGGTCCGCAGGATATCAACGCTAGTCGCGGCTTTGTGTCGCCTGCGCTGACGGCTTTACCGCTGGCGCATTAACCATTCTTCTTGGGAGACAGTCTCTTGGCAACGCGCATCTTGATCGCCGGCTTTCAGCACGAAACCAATACATTCGCGCCATCGAAGGCCTCTTACACAAACTTCGAACGTGGCGAGGGTTTCCCGGCCATGGCGCGCGGCGAACACGTGCTCGCGCTACGCGACGTCAATATTCCCGCGGGCGGATTCATCGCCGCGGCCGAAAGGCGTGGCTGGGGCCTGTTGCCGGTGATCTGGGCGGGCGCGAGCCCGTCGGCCCATGTCACCGAGAACGCCTTCGAGCGCATTGCCGGCGAAATCGTTGAGGCGGTTCGCCGGGGCGGCTTCGAGGCGGTGTACCTCGATCTGCACGGCGCCATGGTCGCCGAGCATACCGACGACGGCGAAGGCACGCTGCTCGAGCGCGTGCGCGCGGCGGTCGGCCCTGCCGTGCCCCTGGTTGCGTCGCTCGACCTGCATGCCAATGTCACCGAGCGGATGCTGCGCGAGGCCGACGCGCTGGTTGCGTACCGCACCTACCCCCATGTCGACATGGCCGAGACTGGGGAGCGTGCAGCCATGCTGCTCCAGCGCCTGCTCGACCGGCAGGCAGCCGCCGGCTGCCGCCCGCTGCATCGAACCGCGCGCCGGCTGCCATTTCTGATACCGATCAACGGCATGTGCACATTGCTCGAACCGTCGCTTGGCATGTACGCACAGCTCTCGGCGCTGGAGACCGTCGGTGTGGCCTCGCTGTCGTTCGCGCCCGGCTTTCCGGCGGCCGATTTCCCCGAATGCGGCCCGGTGATCTGGGGTTATGGCGATGACGCCGTATCCGTCGAGGCAGCAGTCCAGACCCTCTACGACAAGATGCTGGCCGATGAAGCCGCTTGGCAAGTCCCGTTCCTGTCACCCGACGACGCCGTGCGCGAGGCAATGCGGCTTTCCGAGGGGGCTGACAAGCCGGTCGTCATCGCCGACACGCAGGACAACCCTGGTGCGGGAGGCGATTCGAACACGACGGGCATGCTCCGCGCCTTACTGCGAAATGGCGCAAAGGGTGCGGCAATCGGCTTGATCTGGGATCCGGCGGCTGCGGCTGCTGCCCATCGCGCCGGCGTCGGCGCGATTATCGAACTGAAACTCGGCGGCGTCTCCGGCGTTCCCGGCGACGAGCCGCTCCATGCGCGCTTCGAGGTCGTGACGCTGTCCAATGGCGTGTGCCGCTATGACGGGCCAATGATGAATGGCATGCTTGCCGACGTCGGCCCCATGGCCTGCCTGCGGATCGAAGGCGTGCTGATCGTGGTGAGCGGCGGCAAGGCCCAGATGCTCGACCGCAATCTCTATCGCGTGGGCGGCATCGAGCCGGAAGCGATGAGAATCCTCGTCAACAAGAGCTCGGTGCACTTCCGCGCCGACTTCCAGGGCATCGCCCACGCGGTGCTCGTCGCCAAGGCACCTGGTCCAATGACGGCGGATCCGGCCGATTTGCCGTGGACTCGGCTAGCTCCGGGGATTCGGATAAAGCCGATGGGGAAGGCGTTCCCGGGTTAGGGTTGAGTTGTCCGTGATTGCCAAGTGCGAACCGATGTTGTCCTCCATCTAGGGGAGGGTGCTATGGCGCCGATCTGCTGTCCTAGACCTTGTGGCGGGCTGTTGCCCTCAACAGATATGACCGCCACTTTCAACTTGCTTGCTGCCTTAGGCGAAGACGCCACCTCCGAAGCAGAGTTGGCGTGTTGGCGAAGGCAAGCATATGCGAAGCCAGCGGCAGCCGCAGGCCTTGAGAAGCAGCCAGAGGAGCCAACCAACTGCCGGAGCGAATGTGTGCACGGATGACCGTTGGCTCCTGATAGCTGCCGTCGCGATGGCGAAGACTCGAACGGCGCTATAGGGTCGGGAAGCGACGGCCGGCTGCCTGATGACCGAGATCCCTTCCCGGCCAATCTCGCTCGGTCAGCCCATGATTAATCAATGACTGATCCGCACCGATACGCGGACACCTGAGGTCGTGAATTCCGTGAAGCCGATTGCGCCGGCCAGATATGCACGACGGATGGGCAGGCAGAGAGCTCCCGCCCCCGAGCGGCGGACTGACGTACGCCAATTGGTTCCTAACGCCGACGGCAAAGGCAGCCGGTTTGCCCTGTGCGGCGCCGACCCAGTCATCAGTGCGCTGGGGGACCTCCATGAAGCAGGTTTGCTGTCGCCCCTGGCGGGATCGACCCGTGTCTTCACTTGGTCGCTATGGAATCCACTGGCCATTCTCATACGCACCGACCGAGATTGTCGCAATGGATCGGCTACCGACTGCAGTCATCTAGCATCATGAAAGATGATGCCCAAGGTATGCCGCTGACCCCGATGCAGCTTGCTAACACCATGACGCAGACTCAGGCGCTGGAATCCTCGCACCGAGCGGATGGGCCTGTGATTCACGGCAAAGATCACGGCATCACCTTGACGCAGGGGTACGACCTGCGCACGTCCCGGCTTTGTCGGGTGCGTTTCGGTTAGCAGCAATTCGCCACCGTCAAAGTCGCGCCCCGGCTCGTTGAGCAAGAAGACCGCCTGGAACGGAAATGCGTGGTCGCCATACAGATCCTGGTGGAGGCAGCAATAATCGTTGGCGCCATAGCGTAGCAGGAGCGGGGTTGGACGGGTCTGTCCTGCCCGGCGGCAGATTTCGCGGAATTCCGCATGTGTGGCTGGGAACCTCTGCGCAATGCGCATGACCGCATGCCAGCGATTCGCAATGGGCGAGAGCCGTGGATAGAGGTCGCGCCGCAGTTCGCCGATGAGATCAGGCAGTGGGTCGCAGAAGTATTTGTATTCGCCTCGCCCAAATGCGTATCGCTCCATCACGATCCGGCTTCGGAATCGCTGGTCCTCTGGAAAGTATCCAGTGACTGCCTCGCACTGGTCGCATGTCAAAAGCGCCGGAATCACGGCGTATCCATCGCGCGTCAGCGCTTCTTCGAATGCGAGCCAATCAACCATCGCCAGCTTGTCGGCCAGGGACTGCGGTTTCAAGAGTTCTCCTCCCGAGGCCTTCTCCAAGGCTGTGTTGAATAGCGTTTCAGCGGTCATGACTGCACTCGATTTCGTGATGTAGGGCGGCTTCCTGTGGCTTGCGTCCTCTTCCAGGCCGCGTATCGGTCAGGCATGCAAACCGCACACGGCCGGAAGCAGGCGGCGATAGCGATCGACTCGTCGAGAAAGAAGACTCGCTGTTTGATATAGCCCCCGCGGGCGATGGACTGCAGGGCCGCTCGGCAATCCAATCTGCCGTAGATCCGCCCGCCTCGATGGCCACCGAGTGTGCCTGGCACCGAACTCTCATAGGGCTTGCCGTCCCGTCCGATCAGCGTCCAGGCTCTCGATTCGGTCATGGTCCGATCCACCATCCAGGCTCACACAACATGATGGAACGTGAGTTCCACGCCAATACGTTCACCCTGCCGGACGCGACTGATCGCGTGCTTGAGGTTGACCCGATAGTCGCCACGCGTGCCTTTGAACGGGCGCTGAGCTGTCGTGATAATGGCTACATCGCCAAGTTTGAGCGGAACGACCAGTGGCCGTGATTGCATGCGTGGGCGCTGCTCCGTCATGACAAACTCCCCCCCGAGGAAGTCGTCACCCGGTGTCGTAAGCAAGGCAACGACTTGCATCGGGAATACGTGTGCTGCATCACTGCGTTGGTGCAACGCGACGTAGTCTCCGGCACTCAGCCGGCTCAGGTAGGACTGGCCGCGCTTCTGTCCCGCCGCGCTGCATTGCTGGAGGAACGCTGCCAATTCCTCTGGATAGCGGTAAGTTATGTCCAGTCGCTCGTTCCACGCGTTGGCAATTGCCGCGAGCTTGGGATAAAACGCTTCGCGCAGCGACTGCCACGGGTCCGGTAAGTTCTGATCGAAGTAGAACAGATCACCTTGCCCGAGATCGGTGGTCGCCAATGGCGTTCGGCGAGTCTTTCCGTCGAAATCGGTCCGCCGCGCCAGCTCGCGCGCCTGATCGGCTGCAAGCAGTCCCGGAATCACGGCGTAGCCATCTGCCTCCAGGTGGCCGTCTATGGCAAACCAATCCAGTTGATCGAGCGCATCGGAGAATTGCGTCATGGCAGCATCTTTTCAGGTTTGAGCTTCGCGTTGGAGCAATTCGCGCTTGCGATCCACGCCCCAGCGGTAGCCGGCGAGATCGCCATCGCGCCGCACGACGCGGTGGCATGGAATGGCCACGGCAATGTGGTTCGCAGCACAGGCCTGCGCTACGGCACGCACGGCCTTGGGAGCGCCGATGCGCTCGGCGATCTCCGCGTAGCTCACGGTCGTGCCCGGCGGAATCTCGCGCAGAACCCGCCAGACGCGCTCCTGGAAGGCCGTGCCCTGTACGTCCAACGGTAAGTGCAGACCGATAGCCGGTGCCTCGATGAACCCCACTACCTGGGCGATCAATTGCTCGAACTCAGCATCGCCGCCGATAAGCCGAGCCTTGCGGAACTGGTCCTGCAGGTCACGCACCAGCGCATCCGGGTCGTCGCCCAACAGAATGGCGCAAATGCCGCGCTGGCTCTGCGCGACCAGAATGGCACCTAGCGAGCATTGCCCCACCGCGAATCGAATGACCGCCCCGGTGCCGCCTGCCAGGTAGTCTCGCGCCCGCATGCCCAGCAGATGGTCGGAGGCTTCGTAGAACCGGCTATTGGAGTTGAAGCCGGCACCATAGATCGCGCTGGTGACCGAAGCGTTGGGTGTGCTCAACTCCTCCCTCAGCTTGCGGGCACGATAGGCCGAGCTGTAGGCCTTGGGGGTGAGGCCCGTTTCGGCCTTGAACAGACGGTGGAAATGGAACGGGCTCATGCCGATTTCGGCTGCCAGGTCGTCGAGCTGGGGCGGTGTCTCTGACGCCTCGATCAGGCGACAGGCACGCTCCACCAGCGCGGCGCGCTCGGCTGCCGCGCTGGTCTGGTCGCCACGTGCGCGGCGGCTGGGGCGGTAGCCCGCCGCTTCGGCAGCTTTTGCCGAGTCGAAGAACTCCACGTTTTCGCGCTTGGGTAGCCGTGCCGTAGAGCTAGGCTGACAGTACACACCCGTGGTGCGCACGGCATAGACGAAGTGCCCATCGGCCGCGACATCCCGTGCCTGCACAGCTTCCCAACGGGTATCCTCGGTTTCGTAAGCATGGGTCGTACTCATGGCGACAGTCCTGGAATCGTTAATCACAGAGACAGGATAAGCAGGAATTCATTCGCAAGAACTCCGATTCTTGCGAATGAATTTCATCATGTAGGCGGCAGTCGCCACAAGTACCAGGCCGCGACAGTCCGCCAGGGACTCCAGGCCCCGCCGATCTCGCGCATCTGCCGAGGTGTCGGCGCCTTCTCCAAGCCCTTCAGGCGCCGATAACCCTCGCGCACGCCGAAGTCGTCCGCAGGCAGGATGTCTGAGCGCTCCAATGAGTAGATCAGGAACATTTCGACGGTCCAGCGCCCCACGCCACGCAGGGAGACCAGGCGCTCGATCAGCGCGGCGTCAGGAAGGCGCCGAGCTTCATCCAGACTGGGCACGATTCCGTCCACCGCGGCCTGCGCGATGCCACGTAGGGTGGCCAGCTTGGTGGCCGAGAAGCCGCACGCCCGCTGTGACTCGGGATCGGTCGACAGGAGTTGTGCCGGCGATGGGAAGGGGGCTCCCGGATAGAGCGCCAGCAGTCGCGCAAGAATCGCATCGCCGGCCTTGGCGTGCAACTGCTGGTAGGCGATGGCGCGCACCAAGGCTTCGTAGGGCTCGCGCGCAGGTTTGGTCTCATGTCGGCATGGGCCAACAATGGCGATATGGCGTGCCCAGTCTGCATCCAGGCCGGACAAGTACTGTGAGGCCCGTTCGTACGCGAGCGCAGACAAGCCGGCAGCAATGGTATCGGCCAAGATCAGATCCCCGGCAGCATGGCGGTCTGGGGTTCGGCACGCTCGGGCGCGATCGCCCTCTCGTGTTCCAGTAGCCAGCGTTTACGGGACACCCCCCATGCGTAACCCTTGAGGTCGCCATTGCTGGCGATGACCCGATGACACGGTACGATGATGGCGATCGGATTGGCGCCATTGGCCGCACCGATGTCGATGGCCGCGCGCGGATCGTCGAAACCCAGTTCCTTCGCCAGCTTGCCGTAGGTCGTGGTCGTGCCGGCCGGAATGCGGCGCAGCGCGGCCCAGACCCGGCGCTGAAGCTGAGAACCAGCGGTTTCAGTCCGCAGGGCATCCAGCGCGCCTGATTCACCCGCAAAATAGCGAGCCAAGGCTTCTGCGATCTCGGAAGGGGCCGGAACGTCAACCAGCTCGACACTGCCATAGTGGTCGCGCAAGCTGCGATGCTGGCGCGCCTTGTGGTCGGCAAAATCGAGCCCGCGTACGATCTGCCGCGCATCGGTGACGAGCAGTAGGCCGCCCAGCGGCGACTCCAGATAGCTCAAGAACATTCGCATGATGCACTCCTTGTTGAATGAATCGGTGGCTCACTTGGGGTGGTCAATCTGCTCATCTCAGGCGGGTGACGCCCCAATCGCCAAACAAGTAGGCCTCGCCGCTTTCCATGTGCAGCTCGATAGCGCCGGTATCGCCGACCCGCCATTGCGCCGTACCAACGTCCACCAACGACTGGCAATAGGCCTCAATCTGGCGGCGCGCATCGGCTTGTTCGTTCGTCGCTTCTATGAATATCGAGTGCATGGGGGCGCCTTGGCAACTGCGGCTACTCTAGTTGTGTCATCGCGGGAAAACACTCCGACTCTTGCTCTTGAATTCCGATGCCCATCCCGCTGTGCGTCAGCGCAACCGACACGGCGAAGCCTGCAGGCGTCACCATGTGCCGAAATGGCGACATGGTGGCGATGTCAGGAATGGCGGGCATCGGCTCGCTCACAGTCGGCAGTGCGAATCGGCGCAGCACAAAGGCGCTTGAACCCGGGCGCAGGCGTTCGCCACTTGTCCCGAAGAGTTCAAGCGACGCCATGTTCACCTCGAATCGTGGAAGATAAGCCCCACCGTATGCCGCTTGCCGCTGCGGATGCGGCTGACGCCATGCCGCATCGCCACTTTCTTGATGCCGCGCAACCCCGTCGCTGGCCGCTGATTGACGGTGAATACCACCGCATCGCCCTGGCGCAGTGCGACGACATCGGCGCGTTGCCCTTTGGCCGAAAACTCTGTCATGACGAACTCGCCACCGGCGAAGTCCCTGCCGGGTTCCGACAAGAGAATTGCCACCTGCAACGGGAAAACGTGCTCGCCGTAGAGATCCTGATGCAGGCAGTTGTAGTCACCTTCGCCATACTGGAGGATCAGCGGCGTCGGCCGCGTCTGCCCGGCCTGGTGACATCGGTCGAGGAATGCATCCAGCTCATCCGGGTATTGCGTGTCGATTCCCAACTGCCGGTTCCAGCGGTTGGCGATCGGCACGAGTTGGGGATACAGCGCATGTCGCAGCCAATTGAGCAGCGGTGGCAATGGGTATGTGAAGTATTTGTATTCACCCCGCCCGAATCCGTGGCGAGCCATGACGATCCGAGCGCGAAAGCCTTCCTCCCTCGAGTACAGCGCCGCGAGCTCATCGCATTGCGCCGCAGCCAGCAGGCCAGGCAGGACGGCATTTCCATGGGCATCAAGCGAACGCTCCATGTCCATCCAGTCGCAAGTCAAGCTCTCCATGGGGCTATAGCGCTCCGCAATGGCCCTCATTGCGCGCGGAAGAGGGCGCAGATGCCCCGCTGGCTTCGTCCAACGAGAACCATACCCGGCAAAGTCTGGCCGACGGCGAATCGAATAGGTCCCTTTACCCGGCTTCCCGGGGTACGGAAGTTGTACTTGAACGTGGGAAAAGAACGAACTCTCATGGCAAATCGCTCACGTCGGCTTTAGGGTGTCGTAAGTGTAGACATTCACACCCCCTGAGAAACTCCGATCTTTGCGGTTGAATTCTTTGGCGGCGCGACTCACCAGCGGGGGCATCTGGCGATGACAGGAATCCGCGGCCTCATCCTATCCGGTACGCCCGGTTTCCTGCTCAGGGTTCATCGAAACCATTCGATGCCCTGAGCAAGAGAATAGGCATCCTCGCCTTGTTCAAAACTCCGATTCTTGCTGCGCAAACCAATCCGAAGATCGACGCACCGTCTACGCCAGTGACGGTACCTCGTCGCCTGTGCGAGCGGTGCGCAATGGGGTTCGCAACACCTGGCGCCTTGTTGCCTTGCGGGCCAGTTCCTACATGCCGAAGCTAACCGCCGGCGAGAGCGTGAACGACTCGCGCATGTCGCGCACCTCCTCGATCGGTGTACGGCCAAACAGGCGCTTGAACTCGCGGCTGAACTGGGACGCGCTTTCATAGCCCACGCGTCCGGCCGCCGCCGCTGCCGTCACGCCGTCGCGGATCATCAGCAACCGGGCCTGATGAAGGCGGGTGGACTTGATGTACTGGATCGGGGATGTCTGCGTCACCGTACGGAAGTTGGCATGAAATGCCGGCACGCTCATGCCCGCTTCCTCGGCAAGGCCCGCGACGTTGAGCGGCTGGGCATAGTCGGCATGAATCCGCTTGAGTGCCCGCGCCACGCGTCCAAAGCGGCCATGATGGGCAAGCGCCGCGCGCATGGCGCTGCCTTGCTCGCCCGTCAGCACGCGATAGCAGATCTCACGCACGATGGCAGGCCCCAGGACCTGGGCATCCAGCGGTGCCGTCAACGCCTCAAGTAATCGTATCGTGGCGTTGGCAAGGTCTGCGTCAAGCCGCGTGGAAACGATGCCGGTCGGATGCGACTCGGGATGAAGCCCGGCGGCCCCGATCTGCGTGATCAATTCGCTGAGTTCAATCAGGTCCAGGCGAATGGACACTGCGAGCATGGGCTCCTCTGGCGTGGCCTGCGTCTCTGTCGAGAATGGCAGCGGCACAGATAGCACGAGATAGTGCTGCGCATCGTAGACATAGACCCCATCGCCGAGGAAGCCGAGCTTGCGCCCCTGACAGACAATCACGATGCTCGGCTCATACAGCACTGGCGTACGCCCGAGCGGGCGGTCGGAGCGCATCAGCCGCACGCTGTCGAGCGCCGATTGGGTGTAGCCCTCATTGGGCGCCAGCCGCTCAAGCAGACGGACCATCCGGATGGACGCAGGATTGCGGACCTTCGACACCGCTTTCTCCTTGTCTTGCGATGGTTGCCATTCTAGCCCCTGGCTCCGTGCCCGTCGCACGGATTGATAGAAATAGGCAAGAACGCCATCGGTCCGTGTATTCGCCCCGGCGCCGGCCTTCTCTACCATGCATTCACCGGCCGACGAAACCGTATTCATTTCCTGGCGGCCGCTCCTGGCAAGGGATCTCGCGCGGCAGTTGCCGCTAGATGCCTCCAAATCCGAACCGACAATAGGAGTATGCAAGATGGCAATCCCATCCACCGAATCGAAGGTCATCCTCATCACGGGCGCCAGCAGTGGCATCGGGGAAGGTGTCGCCCGATTGCTCGCCGCGCAAGGTCATCGCCTCGTCGTTGGCGCGCGACGCACGGATCGGCTGATCGAACTGACCGAATCACTGCAATCGGCCGGCGGCACGGTCCGCTATCGCGCGCTCGACGTCACCTCGGCGGACGACGTTGCGGCATTTGCGCGCTTCGCGCTCGATGCCTTCGGCCGCATCGACGTACTGATCAACAACGCTGGCGTGATGCCGCTCTCGCCGTTGAATGCGCTGAAGGTGGCTGAGTGGAACCAGATGATCGACGTCAATATCCGCGGCGTGCTGCACGGTATCGCGGCCGTTCTACCGACGATGGAGCAGCAAGGTCAGGGCCAGATCATCAATATCTCGTCGATCGGTGGCTTGTCCGTATCGCCGACCGCAGCTGTCTATTGCGCCACCAAGTTCGCGGTGCGCGCCATTTCCGACGGACTGCGTCAGGAGACGGACAAGATCCGCGTAACCGTCGTCTGCCCGGGTGTCGTGGAGTCCGAACTCGCGGACTCGATCACCGACGACACCGCACGTACGGCAATGCAGGAGTTCCGCCGCATCGCCATCACCCCAGGTGCGATTGCCCGCGCCATCGCGTACGCAGTGGAGCAGCCAGCGGATGTGGACGTGAGCGAGATCGTCGTGCGTCCGACAGCCAGCCCCTTCTGAATACTTGGAGCGCATGGAACGCATGGAACCCGTGGGCCACATCGCACAAGCCTATCAAGGAGAGCATCATGACGTCACGCAATGAAGCAACCGGCGCCTTCGCAGGCAAGGTCGCCATCGTTACCGGCGCCGCCAGTGGCATCGGCCTGGCCACCACGGAACTTCTGCATGCGCAGGGCGCCAACGTGATTGCCGTTGGACGCAGCGCCAACGTCGAGGCATTGGCTCGCCCCGGCATTGTCCCGCTCGTGGCCGACGTTGCGCGCGAGCAAAGCGCCGCACGGGCTGTATCGACCGCCATCGACCAGTTTGGCAGGCTGGACATTCTCGTCAACAACGCCGCCATCATCATCAACAAGCCCGTTGTCGACATGTCGCTTGAAGACTGGAACAGCATCCAGGCAGTCAACGCAACGGGCGCATTTCTGTTCTCGCGTGAGGCGATGCGCGCGATGATGCGGGCCAGGTCTGGCGCGATCGTCAACGTCGGGTCCTACGCGTGCTACCAGGCATTCCCGCTCATCGCCGCCTATGCGGCCTCGAAGGGCGCACTGGCGCAACTGACGCGCGCGTTGTCGCTCGAAGCGATCGAGCACGGCATCCGTGTCAATGCAGTGGGAGCCGGAGATGTCGTGACCAACATCACCAATCACATCCATGCGGACGGTCAGGCGTTCCTGGCCGAACACGGCAAGAAGGCTCCCATCCGCCGCGCGGCGCAACCGAAGGAAATTGCAGAAGTCATTGCATTCCTGGCGTCGGAGAAAGCCAGTTTCATTGTCGGCGCAGTCGTCATGGCAGACGGCGGCATGAGCGTCGCGCTGCCTTGAACGTATCTCGTTCATTGATCCATTGATCCATTAATCAATAGCCCAACAGGAGCATCATCATGAATCCAGTATCCCGCACCTGGTTTGTCACCGGCGCATCGAAAGGCGTCGGTCAAAAGCTCGTCAGGCACCTGCTAGCACAGGGTCATCGCGTGGCAGCAACGTCCCGTACTGTTGGCTCACTGGCACAGGCGGTCGGTGACGCATCCGACAAATTCCTGCCCCTTGAGGTGGATCTGACCGACGACCATAGCGTCCACAATGCGATCGAGCGCACCGTAGAGAGGTTTGGCTCGATCGACGTGATTGTGAACAACGCCGGCTATGCGCAGCAAGGGACCGTCGAGGCGCTGTCCGACGAGGAGATTCGCCAGAACTTCGAGGTCAACCTCTTTGCCCCGCTGCTCGTGCTGCGGCACGCCTTGCCGCATCTTCGCGAGCAGCGGGGCGGCCACATCATCAACATTGCGTCCATTGTCGGCTACCAAGGCGGCTATGCCGGCTGGAGCAGCTACGTGGCGAGCAAGTTCGCGCTGGCCGGCTTGACGGAATCGCTGGCTGCGGAAGTCGCCGAATTCGGCATCCACGCGACGGTGGTCTATCCGGGACCGGTGCGCACCGACTTTCTGTCAAGCGGCGCGCTGGCGGTAGCCAGGCGCCAGATTGACCAGTACACGGCGGCCAGGGCTTCGCTCGACTTGCATCTCGGCACCCTGCATGGCCACCAGGCCGGAGACCCGGACAAGCTGGCGCTGCTGATCATCCAGGCCGCGAGCGTCGAATCGCCGCCATTGCACCTGTTTGCGGGCAAGATCGCGAACGAGCTCGCGGCAGGCAAGGCCGAGGCGGTGGGGAAGGACATCGACGCGTGGAAGGGTTCCTCTGAAGCCACCGATTTCATCGAGTAGCCGGAAGGGGTTACCCCAGTATTGTTACGACAGAAGCGGCAATTCGTCCGTCGCAGTTTGGTGCCTGACTTCGGCGGATGCGCATCTGGAGTCTGAAATTTCGAAAAGATACTTGCTATCGTTTGCGTGTGCTATATTTGCTCGTAAAGGATAGCAAGTACGTATGAAGACCACAAAATCCAAGCAACAACAAACTCAGCGTCTGATCTTGCAAGCCACAGTCGACTTGATGACCGAACACGGTTTCGACAGCGCCAGCATGAAACAGATAGCTCGCGCTGCTGGGATTGGCGACGCCACGATCTACAAATACTTCCCCACCAAGGAAAAATTGGTGCTGGGGTATTTCGAACAATCGATCAACGATGCCATTGCCGCAACCCTCGGCACTACGGGCTTTGCCAGTTATACGCTGCAAGAACGTTTGCAGCGCCTGGTGGACGCATTGCTGGACATATTGTTGGGCGATCGTGAATTCGTCGCTGTCGCGCGTGAGCTGGTGGGCAAGTCGCCGACGCTGATGATGGGCGACGCGCTGCCCGGAAAGCTCGCCATCAAGCAACAGGTTGTCGCCTTTCTCGATGCCGCCGAAGCGGCCGGCGGCATTGCGCCTTGCGACTTCAAGCCGCTTATCGGCGGCCTGTTCGCGGACTATTTGCTGGCGGTGATCGTGTATTGGCTCAACGACAGCTCGGACGAACTTGCCGACACGACCCGCTTGGTCGATTTGACGCTGGCGTTGCTGGTGCAGGCGCTGGAGAGCGGCTTGCTCAACAAATTGTCGGATCTGGCCGGTTTCCTGTTGCGCAGCCAACTCGCGCGCCTGATGCAAAACGGCTCGGCCTTGCTCGACTTGGTGCAGCTTGCTCGTCCGCTCATGCGTTATCCGAAAGCCGCTAGCCATGGCGCGTAACGAAAAACTCTCCACCGGCACGCTTGCCAGGGGAACGATCACCGGTCTGGCTGTCGCGCAAGCTGGAATCGTTCATCTGGGATACCTCGCACGCAACCGCTCCGACGAAGAAGCTTCCGAGGCGCAGCAGGCACGGCACGAAGCCGAGTTAGGACGAATCCTGTTTCGTGCGCTCAATCGGCTCAAGGGCACGGCACTGAAGACTTCGCAACTGCTGAGCATGGAGGCGGGATTGCTGCCGGAAGGCGTGCGCCTGCAACTGGCGCGCGGTTTCCATCAGGCTACGCCGCTCAATCGCGCGCTGGTGCACAGGGTTTTCAGGCAAGAATTCTCTCGAGATGCCGACCGGCTTTTCCAACGCTTCGACCCGCAGGCTTTTGCCGCTGCGAGCCTGGGGCAGGTACATCATGCGGAATTGCACGGCGGCGAGCGGGTGGTCGTGAAGCTACAGTATCCCGGCATCGCTACCTCGATCGGCGTCGATATGCGGATGATCCGCACCCTATTGCAAGGCTTGCGGCGAAGTACTGATCTGCTGCCCGACAGCGAAATCGTCGAGCGGTTCATGGCCGACATTGAATCCAAACTCGCCGAAGAAGTCGATTACACACACGAAGCGGATCAATTGCGTTGGTTCGGCGCGCATGCGTCGTTACCTGGGATATTTGTCCCACAACCGATTGCGAGCCACAGCACTCGGCACGTGCTCACAATGCAGGCGGTTGACGGCCTGCATCTGGATGCCTGGCTGGCCACGAACCCGACACAGCAGGCGCGCGATCGCGCTGGGCAACTGCTATTCGATTGGTTCTTGCAAAGCGTCTTCGTATGGCGGCGCTTGCACGCCGATCCGCATCCCGGCAATTTCCTTTTCCTGGCGGACGGTCGAATCGGCGTGGTTGACTTCGGCTGCACCAAGACGATTTCCCCCGACTTTGCCGCAGCTGTGGCGAAAGCATGGTGCGCGGTACTGCGGCACGGGCCCGGCGGCGACTGCGAGGCGTTGCGGCATAACTATGTCGGCTTTGCAATGATTTCGCCGAATTTGTCGGCCGACGAATTTGAGCGGGAATTGATGCCCGCATTGGCGCCGTTGCAGGCTTGGCAGATCGCGCCTTTCCGCACGTCGCGCTTCGACTTCGCAACCCGATCGCCGTACCCCGCATTTGAGGCACCGCAGCAGCGGAAGATCGCTCGCTACATCACCGGTTTTCGTGACGAGGTTCCGTATTTTGAACGGACTTACCTGGGCCTCAACCACATGCTCAGAGCCTTGGGCGCAAAGGTGTCGACCGACAACCCGTGGATCCACCAAGGAACATCAATATGGTAACCGCAACGGCGTGGATTATTTTTTCCCTTGGCGTCATTCATTGCATCGCCGGGGTGTCGTTGAACTATGTTGGCCGCAAACAATCGCCACAGTAGGGAAATCGAAGCCGTATTTTTTCAGGATTCTGACCGCACTACATTTTCAGAGCTTACTCATGACAAACAAAGTCTTGCTGATTCCCACGCCGACGGCGGCAATTCGTGCGTCAGGATTGTCACGCATTGATTTCGCCGATGCTTATTCCGGTCAGGCAGATCGAACCTACGTCGACGCCGAACAAGCAGCGCGCGCCGTGTTCTCCGATCCGCCACCCATGGTCAGATGTCTGATGGCCTTGCGTAACGGAATCGTGGCGCCGTTCGGACTAAAGGCAAGTATTGACTTTAGCGATCGCGGACTGGGGAAGATTGACGTGTTTCCGATTATTTCAAGTACGGGCGCTGAAGTCGTCGTCGGCGGTGACGACAAGCATCTGGATTTTCGGATCTGGATAAGCATTAAACCGAGTCTGAAGGGATCGGAAGTGACGATTTCAACCTTGGTCAAAATCAACAATCTCCTTGGAAGAGCCTACTTGTTTGTCATCATGCCGTTTCATAAGCTCCTCGCTCGCTCGCAGCTGCAACTGGCGGTCAATCGGCGCGACAACGTGTCTCCGGAAGCCAGGTAGGCCTCCAGGTCGCACTGCGGTGCAACGACCATCCTCGACGCCGACGGGCAATGCTGCACATGCACCACACTTGCGGGCGGGCAGGTCATACCAAGAAACGATAGCCGCGTCGCCGGACGAATCCTAGGCTTTAGCCAGCAAGTGCTGAACACCCCCGGTTAGCAGGCAGCATTGTTATTTTGTCGGAAGTGAAAAACAGTGTGTTCCCAATACTTTCTGGGTGATTTTCCCGAACACAACCACCCCATTTTTTTGAGATATCTGGCAATGAACCAGTTTAGTGAGCCGTGCCCAACAAACAACACCGCACCGTGAGTGGAAGCCGTCTCGACCAGATGCTCGGCACAGCGGTAAGCTCTCTCTCTAGCCGCTTTGAATGGCTCTACATTTTCTGAATATCCGAATGCCCAGGCAAGCCGAAAAAATACCGACCACAGTGGTAGCGAGAGTTTCGGGATGTGCCACGCTGCATGGGGCATCTCCATCTCCCGGAACATGGAGTCACAAACACCTATACGCTTGACACCCAGAAGTCTCGCAGACTCCAACGAGCGCACCAGGTTGCTGCACACGGTAAATGCGCATTGATCGGCTTGCTCAATTGCGATCTGTGGAGGTGGGTATTTCGTATCGATACCGGCGGCATTGTATTTCTCAACCCAAACGCCGAACTCTGCTGCATTCAGTTTGCTTTTCTTGTCGATTTGAGGCTTTCCATGTCTCATCAGAACGATTTTCAACCAAGATCTCCCGCTACGGTAACTACCCTCTGGCACGCGAATTTAGGCGAGGATCAGTTAACAGGCCGCTTGTAGCCGTTCCACTCCAAATAAGCCCTCGCGCTCGTCCGTCGATTATCGACGATCTAGGCAACTACGTCGAACACGGATGGACAGTTAGCCAGGCGGCGGCGCAGGACACGTTCGTCGGCTCCCGCGTGGGCATCTCATCGACTACATGGATGGCATGGTCGAGCCAAGCCTGGCCGCAAGTAAAAGTACCAGCACCAGCAGAACAGCCTCGGCGGACAGGCAAAGCGCGAACGGTTTTCGGGCGGACGCATCGCCCTGCAGCAGGCGGGGTAATGCAATCCAACGGTTCCACGCGCCCAAGGCCGCGGCTAGTCCCACGACAATCAGTTTGACCGTCAATCGTTGCTCATAGGCGCCGAATGAGACTTGCGCTGCGTCCAGTATTCGCCATACGTTGAATAGGCCACTCACGACAACCAGGGTCAGAGCCAGCGCGGCGACCTGTGACAGCCGTTGCAGGAAGGCCGTCTGCCATAACACATTGGCTTCAGGCCGGCCCAGTAGTATTGCCTGGGAGACCATCACGCACCCTGCCCATGTGCAGCCAGCGGCAATGTGGACAACATGTACGAGTACCGCCGCACTGAAGGTGCCAGCCTCGGCCGCATGACCCGTAGCAGCGCGTGCGCCCACGAACAGCGTCAGGCTGGCAGCCATGGCGCCACGCGGCCAACGCCCCGGCGGTCCCGCCGACTCTCGTGAACTGGCAATACCGGCCGCGATCAAGGCGACGGCGCCGAGCCACCACATGGCGCCGTTATGCGTATGCCGCAGCACGAGCCAGACCGTGGGGAGGAGTTCACCGGCCGGCTCATCCGCCAGCGCCAGCGCAAAAGCCGGCAGGTAAGCCAGGAAGACGCACGCCAATAGCAACAGGCAGCTTCGCATCCAACGCTGCGCCGAGTCGGGAGGCAATGCCGGCGACAGTGACCAGACGCCGAGTGTGGCGGCAAGCACCACCGACACGCCACCGCCTAGCCACCAACTCAAGGCGGTTGCGAGGTCTTCCATTACTCAACCGTGAAGCGATAGCGACCCTTGGTGCGGTGTCCATCGATGGACACCACGTTCCAATCGACCGTGTAGTTGCCAGGAGCCAGCTTGTCGAGCGGCACGCGCAGCGTTTTTGGGGCGGCCGCGTTGAAGGCCGCCTTGTTGGCCGTGACCCGCTTGCCGGCACCATCCGTCACTTCGATCTTGCTGAGTGCGCCTTCCAGAGGCTCGGAGAAGTCGAGCCGCACCTCCTGCGGCGCGGCCTGCGTGGAGTCGGCAGCGGGCGCTTGCTGCTGGAGATGCGTGTGCGACCATGCGGCAGCGGCGTACAGCAGGGCGATGGCACCCGCGGTGATCCGGATGGGGGAGAACAAGCGTTGAATCGGCATGGGGAATCTCAAAATACAACATTCAGCCGGTCGATTCTATCGCACGGTCAGCACAAGTAGCCCTCACGGTATGTGCGAAAGCAGACCTAGGACACGGAGCTATCTCATCGCGCCGGTTCACAGCTGAGCGCGATGCCCCAAGCGCCGGCGACGGGCGACGTCGTGCTGGCTTCTTAGAACAGCGTGGCATAGCGTACAGAGTGCGGGGAGATGCGGCGTAAGCTGACTACATGAATGGACAGGGGGCCGTTTGCGATGACATCCGGCGCAAATGCGAATCCGGCGGCAGTGGGTGCGACTCGGTGTCACACCCCCGTCTAGCTGGATCAAGCCTAAAGCGTTCTTTCAGGCGGCGGCTCGCCACTATAATCGGCCACCCATTTTCGCGGCGCAACATGTCCTTCACCCGTCGGCTCGTCTTCTGGCTCGCGTTGCTGGGCATGGCGTTGCACTCGCCATGGCCCACGATGGCCCACGGGCAAGCGGCCGGGGGGATGGTAGATCACTCGATCTGCAGTGCGAGCGGCATACGTGTCGTCTCGGCAGACGATCAAACGTCCCTCGATCAGGACGCCCCTGGCAGTCACCAGAGCCTCGACGATTCCCTTTGCTGCCTGGTCTGCGCGGATCTCGGCAGCACCGTTGCCATACCGCACGCGCCGTTTGTCTTTCAGCCGCACCTGAGACAGCTTGGCCTTGTGCGGCCGGTGTTGCAGCCGGATGCCTATCGGCCTCCGGGCATTCTTCGCGCGACGGCCCGAGCGCCGCCCTTGGCATGATCGGCTTCGCCTGATCGCCCGCGCGCTATACGGGCGCGCGCCCATGCCACGGGCGGACCACCGGTCCGCCCCCGTATCGCCCTGAACACCATGAATCCGATCCTTCGCGCCGGCACCGCGGGTGCCGCCTTGCTGCTTCCCTCGTTTGCGTTCGCCTGTGCCACCTGCGGCTGCTCACTCAGCGCCGATGCCGCCATGGGCTACTCCACAATGCCGGGCTGGCGCATCAGCTTCGACTACAGCTTCATCAACCAGAACCAACTGCGCCATGGGACAGGATCCGTCCCCGCCACGCAGGCTGCCGCAATCAACGACGCCGGTGGCAACCAGGAGGTGGAGAAGCAGACAATCAACCGTTACTACAACCTGGGACTGAGCTACAGCCCGAATAGTAGTTGGAGCTTTAGCACGATTGTTCCCATCATTGACCGCAGCCACACCACGTACGGCAACGCGACTTCCGACCAGCTCACGCCGGACAACGTGAGTGGTGTGGCCGCCAGTGGCCTGGGCGATATCAAGCTCATCGGCACCTACCAGGGTTTCCTGCCCACCCGAAACCTGGGTGTGCAACTTGGCGTGAAGCTGCCCACGGGCGCCTACGGAGGCCAGAATGTCGCCACCGGCGCCACCGTGGGGCGCCGCCCGGTGTTCTTCTCGTCAGGCCCGAATGCGGCTGCGGGCCAGGCGCTCGACGCCAGCCTGCAGCCCGGTACCGGCAGCACCGACCTGATTCTTGGCGCGTACTATTACCAGCCGGTCAGCCAGAATTTCGACGCGTTCATCAACGGCCAATTCCAGGCGGCGATGATGCAACGCCTGCACGACTTCAATGCGGACTATCGTCCCGGCAATCTCCTGACCGTGAGCACCGGCCTGCGCTACGTAGCCAACCCAAAGGTGGTGCCCCAGCTACAGTTCAATTTCACTCGCAAGAGCGCAGACCAGGGCGCACTCGCCGATACCATCAGTACTGGCGGTAGCGTGCTCTACCTGAGCCCCGGGGTCACCGTCGCCGTGAGCGAGCATGTGCACGTGTACGCCTTTGTGCAGAAGTCAATCTATAGCAATCTTCAGGGATATCAGCTCTTCCCTCGCTGGACTGGCAACTTGGGGGTGTCCTATGCATTCTGATCCCTCCTCTCGTCGCGACTGGATCCGGAAGGCCGCCGCTCTTGCCTGCGGACCATCGCTGGCTGGCTGGCACGCATCGGCGAGCGCGGAGAGCCTGGCGGTGGGGCGGCCTGCGCCACCGCTGGTGCTGCGCACGCTCGACGGGCGCACCATCGATACGCGGGACCTGCATGGCCAGGTAGTCGTACTCACGTTCTGGGCGACGTGGTGCGGCCCGTGCCACACAGAGCTTCCTGTCTTGTCGACCTATGCGGCGGCGCACGCCCGCGAAGGGCTGACCGTGCTCGGCTTCAGCCTGGACACGCCGGACTCGCTCGCCGATGTGCGCAAGATGGCTGCCAGTCTCGCCTTTCCGGTAGGACTGCTGGGTAGTGCCTACGCGGGCGGCTACGGCCGGGTCTGGCGTCTTCCAGTGAACTTCACCATCGACCGCGCGGGGATCCTCGCCGATAACGGCTGGGATGATGCCAGCCCGGCCTGGACGGCCGAGCGGCTGGAGCAGGTCGTCACGCCTTTGCTGAAGCGGTAGCTGGACAGGGCCTTGGGTGACATGCATTGCGGGCGGGGTTCTTGGGCATGCCGATTCGCGGCCGACGCAACAGCTTTATTGAGCGGCACGCGCTTCCACCATACCTTCACCCCATCCTCACCTCGATTTCGTCATAACGCCGCACCCGGTACACCACCATCGAGATCAGCCAGCTCAGCACGAACACGCCGATGATCACATAGCCGAGCATGCCGAAATGCGCGTTAAGCGCGCCGATCACATCCCACAGCCCGCCTTCGAGCCCGAGCTTGTCGGCGATCAGCCCGAGTGCTTCGATGCCGCCGATGACCACCGCGACCACCACCGAGACCAGCGTGATGGTCATGTTGTAGTAGAGCTTGCGGATCGGCTTGGTGAAGGCCCAGCCGTAGGCGCCCAGCATCAGGATGCCGTCGGTGGTGTCCACCAGCGACATGCCGGCGGTAAACAGCGCGGGGAACACCATGATGGTCCAGAATGGCACGCCCTTGGCGGCTTCGGCGGCGGACAGGCCGAACAGCGCGACCTCGGTCGCGGTGTCGAAGCCGAGGCCAAACAGCAGCCCCATCGGGAACAGGTGCCAACTGCGGCTGGCCAGCCGGAACAGCGGGCGGAACAGCCGCGAGAGCACGCCGCGGTTGTTCAGCAGCAGGTCCAGGTCCTGCTCCTTGATCGCTTCGCCGCGCTTGACCGCGCGGAAGGCGCGCCACACGGAGATCAGGATCAGCAGGTTGAAGAAGGCCAGCAGGAACAGGAACAGCGCGGAGACGCTCGTGCCAATCATGCCGCCCACGGCTTTCATGTCGGCAAAGCGTGTCTGCAGCGCGGCGGCGGCAACCGCGATGCCGATCGACATCAGCGTGACCACGGTGGAGTGGCCGAGCGAGAAGAAGAAGCCGACCGTCACCGGACGCTTGCCTTCCTGCATCAGCTTGCGCGTGACGTTGTCGATGGCGGCGATATGGTCGGCGTCAACGGCGTGGCGCAGGCCGAGCGTGTAGGCCAGCACGGCGGACGCCAGCAGCATGGGGTGGTCGCGGAACGCTGCCAGTGCCCACAGCCATGCCCCCACGTTGGCGGCGATCAGGAAGACGTAGAGCGCAATGACCTTGCGGCGCACGTCGGCGTCCTGGTCGTTGAAGATGCTGGCTAGAAAGCGGAACATGAGCGGTCCGTGAAAGATCGGGGATTCTGAGTGGATGGACGCCAGGCCGGGACTCATGCCCGCCGGCGGCGCCCGCGGAACAACCTGCGCCAGCCAATCACCACGCCACTGACGCAGACTACCAGCCCGGCAACCGAAAGCAACCAGACCGTTGCGTCCCAGGCCGGGCGATGGCGCACTAGCCAGCCAAAGTCCCAGCTGTGCGCGGCATGGAACAGCCACCGGTAGGCGCGGCGGCTGCGGTCGCTGCGGCCCAGCAGGTTGCCGGTGTCCGGGTCGATGTATGCCCACGTCGCGCGATCGTCGTCAAAGCGCACGCGCAGCACCGGCAGCTTGCGCGGCTGGTGGTGGCTGTACCAGTAGGCGTCATCCTCGTGCTGCAGGTCGTGGCCGGCGACGGTGGCGTCCGGCATCAGCCGCGCGGCTGCCTGGGCCAGTGCCGCGGCCGAGAATGCCAGCGGCGCGCCGGTGTCGGCGCGATAGGCTTGCGTCGTGGCCGCGGTCGCCACCAGCATGACCGGCACGCCGGCCTGCCAGGCCAGCTTGATCTCCCTTGGGGGCCCCGCGGTGTTGGACAGCAGGCCCGCCAGCGTTGCGCCATCGCCGGCGGGGAAGTGCGGCAGGGTTGCTCCGGCGTAGCGTTCCAGCGCCGGCTGCGCAAACGCCCGTCCCGGAAACCACTGGTTGGGGTTGACCGAAAGCCAGCCGCTGGCCAGCCACGCCAGCAGGAACAGCGATGCGGCCAGCCCGGCGATATGGTGCCAGGCCATCCAGCCGTGATAGGGCGAGGTGCCGCGGACGCTGCCGTGCGCAAACCGGCGCCGCACGCGCAGTCGCAGCCAGCCGATCCAGATGCCGCTGACGGCCACGGCAATGCACGCGCCGGAGGTCCACAGCACTACCTGCCGCCATAGCGGCGGGTCGGCCCGCACCGGCGTGAAGTACAGCCAGTGCGGCACCGAGCCGAGCCAGTTCCAGAATCGTTCGGCGCGGCTCGTGTCGCGCATCACCTCGCCGGTCCTGGCAGACACATACAGCTCGGAGCCGGCCGCATCGTCCAGCGCAATGCGATGCAGCGGCCGCCAGGGATTGAGCCCGTTGGGCACGGTCCACTGGTCGCGCTCCGCGGTTTCCACCCAGCGCGCGCCCGCCGCACCGGAGAAACGCTGGGCGATGGCTTGCGCGGCGACGCCGTCCACCTGCTCGATGCGGGCCGCGTCGCGGGCGGAGACGGTGTAAGGCTTGCCGTTCCAGTCGATCATCCGGTAGACCGGGTGCGCGCCCATCATCTCCAGGCGCAGGATGCGCGGAAAGCGGGTGAGGCCCGCGCTGGCCATTGCGGCATCCGGCGTGATCCTTACCCCGGGCAGGTCCAGCGGCGGGAGCCCCGCGTGGCGCTCGGCGTCGGTCAGCGCGGGAAAGGCCACGTACATCATGACCAGTCCCGAGAGAAACCACATGGCGATCAGCAGGCAGCCCGCGATCCCGGCCCAGCGGTGCACCAGGTAGAGCCAGCGGCGCGTGAAGCGCCAGCACGCTTCACGCCAGGACAGGGGGGTGCTTGCCATGCCCGGCCTAGAAGTAGAAGTTGGCCGACAGCTCGGCCGCGCGCGGCCGGCCCAGCAGCCACTGGCTGCCGCTGTTGCCGGAGGATTCGGCGTAGTCGCGGTTGAACAGGTTGTACACGCGCAGCGTCAGCGCCGTCTTGCGCGATACGCGCCATTGCAGCGAGGCATCCACCACCGTGTACGACGGCATGGTGGTGGTATTGGCGTTGTTGGTGTAGCGCTTGCCCACGTAGCGCAGGCCGCTGCCTGCCTGCCACTGCGGTGCGAAGGCCCACGTCAGCCACAGGTTGGCCGCCTGCTGCGCAACGCTGGTGGGCACATTGCCATTGCGCGAGACCAGCGCGCCGTTCACGCTTTCCGCGAAGTTGTCGAAGCGGGCGCGCAGCACGGTGCCGTTGGCATCCAACCGCAACCCGCGCATGAGTTCCACGCTGACCGAGGCCTCCAGCCCGCGCGAGGATTGCTCGCCCACCTGCACCGACAACGCCGGGTTGTTGGCGTCGCGTGTCAGCAGGTTCTTCTTGACGATCTGGTAGGCGGTAAAAGTCCACTCGCCGCGCTGGTTCCAGAACGATTGCTTGACTCCGGCTTCGATCTGCCGCCCGGTGGCCAGCTTGAAATCCTTCTGTGCGTCCGAGGTGGAGATCAGTGCGTTCAGCGGATCGGTGGCGGTGGCGTACTGCGCATACACCGACAGGGCTGGCGTGAATGCGTAGACCGTGCCCGCGCGCCACGTGACGTTGTTGAAGCTGCGGGTCCAGTCGTCACCCGTGAGCAGGTTGCCGCGTTCCAGCTGGGCATGGTCCAGCCGCACGCCGCCAATCACCGACCATTGCCGGGTCAGCTTGAGGCGGTCCTCGCCAAACAGCGCGGCTTGCGTGGTGTGGGTGCGAAAGCGCGGCGACGTGACAATGCCCGGCGGGCTGAAGAACTGGCCCGGGTCGAACTGGTAGGCATTGACCGTGGATGCGCCGCCATAGGGCGAGTTGCTGCTATTGGTGTAGTTGATGCGGTTGACGTCGAACCCCACCATGGCGGTATTGGCCATGCCGAACAGCTGGCCATCGATCTTCAGGTCGGCGCGGTCGCCCACCTGTTCCTGGTCGTGCAGGATCTCCAGGTAGTCGGTGCGGCGCACCTGGCCCGTCGCGGGCAGGAAGGTATAGGACTCGGCGTCGCGCCAGTGGCGCTGGCTGGTGAGGTAATAGAACTGGTTGCGCACCGTGACCCGCTCGTTGGGCTGCCACTGCGCCGCGAGCCGGGTCCAGCGGTCGCGGTAGGTGATGTCGGCATCGCCAACGTTGTAGTTCTTCTTGCGCAGCGAGGTGTCCAGGCCGCCACCCGCCAGCGGCGTGCCCAGGTATTGCATCGGGTGCTGGTCGGCATCGTCATAGGACAGCGTCAGGTTGAACTCGGGCGATACGTCCAGCCGCACCGCGGCCGACACCGCCAGGCTGCGCGAGTCGCCCCGGTCCACCCAGCCGCCGGAGCGGTTGTAGCTCGCGTTGAAGCGGTAGGAGAGCGTCTCGTTGACTGCGCCGCCGCTGTCGAACGCCGCGCGTGCCGTTTTTTGCGTGCCGCCGGTGAGCTGCAGCTCGTTGGCGATCGGCGCGCGCATCGGCTTCTTGGGGATCACGTTGACCACGCCGCCGATGGCGCCTTCGCCAACCATGACGGAAGCCGCGCCGCGCAGCACTTCGATGCGGTCCACGGACCAGGTATCGAAGGGGAAGGTGACGGTGCCGGAGGCCACGTAGAGGCGCGTGCCATCGTACAACTGCATCACCGAGCCTTGGCCAGCGAAGCCGCGTGCCGCGAGCGCCGTGCCGCCGTTGCCGGGCGCGCCATTGGACGTGATGCCGGTGGCGCGGGTCACGGCCTCGCGCACCGACCAATCGCCGCGTTCGCGAATGGTGTCGCCGGACAGGACTTCCACGCTAGCCGGCGTTTCCAGCGGGGTCAGGCCAAGGCGGCTGCCGGTGCTGGTGGGCTCGGACAGCGCGAGCCCGGGCGGCTGCGAGGCGCTGCTGACTACCACTGGCGGTAGCATCGTGCTGCCGCGCGACGGCTGCGATTGCGCTCGCTCCGAAGGTTGCGCATCGTCCGCCGCCCAGGCGGCATCGGCGCCGAGGCCGGCGAAGGCCCCCAGCGATAGCGCGAGCGCGCAACGGTGCGCGAGCTGGCGCGGCTTGGGCGCATGACGACGTTTTCGTGGCGTGACGGCCGCCGATGAGGCGGTACGGGCAATGCGAGGGCGCGCGGACATGAGCTTTCCATCATTGGCCGTGGGCGACCCCGCCCGGCGGCAATAAACGAACCAGCCGCGGACGAGCGCGCAGTGACGGCCAGGCGCGTGGCCAGCCGTCTCACGCCTGGCCGCCCGTCCGCAGCCCCGGTGATCGGTCGAAGGCCGGTATCCGGGCTTGCAGGGGGACGCCTGCCGCTGGGGCGCGTCCGGGGTGCCGCCTTCCCGCGCGATGATGCGCAGTGGCTGCCGCGGCCTGTTGGCGCGGCGTGACACCTTTGTACCTGCTGACCGTTGCGGGGGCAGCACAGGATTAGCCGCGGCATGGCCGGCGGCGCACCTGTTTCCCGTTTAACCCCCGCCGCGCGCTGCGCGCCGGAGGCACCTTCGAACCCTTGGCAGTCCACTTGCTAGGTAATTGCAAGTCAATTGCAATTACTGCGTGGAATGCGAGGCGCATTGTAGCCGTATTTGCGCTGCTTTCGGGGGCGGATGGCAGGCGTTTTCTTTGCACCGTGCGGGTGCGCGGGTGTTTCAGCCTGGCGCAACCTGTCGCCATTTTGGTGCTTCATGCGACATTTTCTGCGCTTCGCGGCCTTTCGTGCCGTCCTGCCGCGCCTTTCGCTAAAGAAGGCGAGCCCGGCTCCGATATCCGGAGATGCCGCATGCCTCCTGCATGACTGGCGATTGCCCCGAGAAGCGAATGCCATGAATCGTCTGACCCTGCGAAAAAAGCTGTGGATTCCCCTTGTGCTGGCCTGGCTCGGCCTGCTGTTGCTGACCGTGATGCATGCCTTCCAGACCCGCCAGCTGCAAATGGCCGATCGCCGCAGCGAGCTGGCTAATATCGTCGACATGTCGCTCTCGCTGGTGCGCGACTATGCCGAGCAGGCGCGCCAGGGCAAGATGTCCGAGGCCGATGCCAAGGCCCAGGCCACGGCCCGCGTCGCCGCGCAGCGTTATGGCAAGGATGGCTACATCACCATCGTCGGCGCGGATTCCGTGCTGTTGATGCATCCCATCAACGCCAAGCTCAACGGCAAGAACATGAGTGACTTCAAGGACGCCAAGGGCAACGCCTTGTACGCCGATATCGCGGCCCGCGGCGCGTCGGCCGACGGCGCGGGCCACCTGGACTACTGGTGGCCCAAGCCGGGCAGCGACCAGCCCAGCCCCAAGATCGGCTACGTGGCGCGCTTCAAGCCGTGGGGCTGGGACCTGGTCGCCGGCACGTATATGGATGACGTGCAAGCGCAGTTCCGCGCCTCGCTCTATCAATCGCTGGGGCTGCTGGTGCTGCTGGGCATCGTGATTTCCGCGGTGGCCACGCTGCTGATCCGCAGCATCCAGAGCTCGGTGGGCGGCGAGCCCGCTACCGCCGCGGCCCTTGCCTTGCGCATGGCCAGCGGCGACCTCACGGCGCGGGTCGAAACCCACCCGGACGACCGCTCCAGCCTGATGTACGCCATTGGCCATATGCGCGACCAGCTCGCCGGCACGGTGGCGGGCATCCAGCAATCGGCCGATTCCATCACCTCGGCGGCCCAGGAGATCGCTTCGGGCAATAGCGACCTGTCGAGCCGCACCGAGCAGCAGGCGGCCTCGCTGCAGCAGACTGCCGCCAGCATGGAGCAGATCACCGCGACGGTGCGCCAGAATGCCGACAACGCCAAGGAGGCCAGCCAGTATGTGTCCGACGCCTCGCAGATCGCGCAGCAGGGCGGCAGCGTGGTCAGCCAGGTGGTGGACAAGATGCGCGGCATCACCGCCAGCTCGCGCAAGATCAACGACATCATCGGCGTGATCGACGGCATTGCTTTCCAGACCAATATCCTGGCGCTTAACGCCGCGGTGGAAGCCGCGCGCGCCGGCGAGCAAGGACGCGGGTTTGCGGTGGTGGCTGGCGAGGTGCGCAACCTGGCGCAGCGCAGCGCGGGTGCGGCCAAGGAAATCAAGACGCTGATCGTCGAGTCGGTGGGCCAGGTCGATAGCGGCTCGGCACTGGTGGAGCAGGCCGGGCAGACCATGGCCGAGATCGTCAACGCGGTCGGCCGCGTGACATCGATCATGGACGGCATCGCCTCGGCCACCGCGGAGCAGCGCACCGGCATCGAGGAGGTCAATCGCGCGGTCGCGCAGATGGACCAGATGACGCAGCAGAACGCGGCGCTGGTGGAGCAGGCGAGCGCGGCCGCCACGTCGCTGGAAGACCAGGCCGGCGCGCTGCACCATGCCGTGTCGGCCTTCCGCCTGTCGCCCGCCTGAGCGTTGAGCGCTGACCGGGCGCTCGGCGCGCCTGGCCCTACAGCAGCGATTTGCCCTGCGCGAGGATCTTGTCGCAGACCTGCTTGGTGACCTGCTCCTTGAGGCCGCCGCCGCTCAGGTCGAACTGCTTGCCATCGCTGCTGCTCAGGATGCCCTTGGCGCCGCTGGTGTAGCCGGCGTCCGACGTGGGCGCGTTACCGCCGACCTTGCCCAGCAGCTTGTCTTTGACCGAGGCGGCGCCGCTGGCGCCGCCAAGGTAGTTGTTCTTCACGCAGAACTCCAGGATCCCGGCGACATTGCCGGTGCTGCCCGAACTCAGCGATTGCAGCGAGGGCATTCCACTCATTCCGCCCAGGCCGCTGCCCAGGCCGCTCAGGCCACCGGACGAACTCTCGGTGCCGCCCTGCGTGGCGCCTTTGAGCAGGTCCCCGAGCTGCGCATGCGCGGCTGCCACCGGTAGCAGCGCGGCGATCAGGATCTTCAGGGCGGTGGCGCGATAGTGGCTGGCGTTCATGCGGCATCCTTCTGGCGGCGTGGAAACAGTCTTCACTATAGTGCTTGCCGCAACGGCCATCGCCCTTCGCTGCAGTGACGCTTTCTTCTCTCCCCCCCCTAGCCGATTTGCATGACGCGCGCATTAAGCGAGGCTTCGCGTATGCAATGGCCTGCGTGCCGGCAAGGCGTTCTCGGTATTTGGCGATCTCATCAACGCGCTGGACTTCAACGTGGCCGCAAGCGGCACCAAGCGCGAGATGGGCGGTGAGCTCAAGGCCCGCGCCGGCGACAGCGTGACCGTGACCATCCGCTTCAAGAGCCCGGACCGCAACAACTTCGAGTATCCGCTGGACAGCGGCGCCAACGTCAACGTCAAGCCCACGGTGGACCACATCGACCTGATCGCTGGCGACGTCACGCCGCGCGCCTTGCCTGGCACGCCGGGCTACAGCAAGGACACCAACGACTCCACCAAGGTCATCGCCACCTTCACCAAGGCTGACTGGAAGCTGGACAAGGACGGCTACAACACGGTGACCTACACCTTCAACGCGGCCAAGAGCCAGTACTTCCGGCTGCGCGGCACCAATCTTGGCATGAACGTGCCGGGCGAGACCGCCAACGGCAACCCGCTGCCCGACCTGAAGACGGACCTGACGGAGAACACGCCGCGCTTCAATGCCATCAACGCGCGCAACTACAACGACCTGTGGTTCTATTCGAACCCCGTGTTTGTGACTGTCGCTTCCGGCACCTGAGGCATCTGAGCCATCTGAGCCATCTGAGCCACCTGAGCCACCTGAGCCACCTGAGGCAAGGCGCGCGCCCGGAACCTGCCTAGAACGAGCCGAAGGCGCTGCCGAGCGCGATGACCGCCGCCAGCGCCGCGATCGGGCCGATGATGCCAACCACCACGATATCGCGATAGCTTTCGCGATGCGTGGTGCCGCAAACCGCCAGCAGCGTCACCACCGCGCCGTTGTGCGGCAGGCTGTCCAGTGTGCCAGCGCCAATCACGGCGACCCTGTGCATCAGGGCCGGGTCGATGCCCGTCACCGCCGATAGCTGCAGGTAAGTGCCGCCCAGCGCCTGCAGGGCGATGGTCAGCCCGCCCGAAGCCGAGCCGGTCAGCGCGGCGAGCACATTGGTGGCCACCGCCAGCGATACCAGCGGACCGCCCTCGATCGACAACACCCATTCGCGCACCAGTGCAAAGGCAGGCAGGGCAGCCACCACCGAGCCAAAGCCCACCAGGCTGGCCACGCTGATTGCCGGCAGCACGGCGGCATTGGCGCCCGCGTCCATGCTCTCGCGCAGCTTGCCCAGGCGCTTGCGGTGCAATGCCAGCAGGCAGAGGATGGCCGCTGCCAGCGCCACCAGCACCGACCATACGCCCCCCAGCGCCGCCAGGCTGGTGCCGCCCCAGCGCTCGTTGGCCAGGTAGCTCGCGTTCCAGCGGGGCAACACCAGCAAGCTCATCGCCAGGTTCACGGCCACCACCATCACCAAGGGCAGGAACGCGCTCCACGCTGCCGGCCATTCGGCGCTGCGCGCGCCGTGGCGCGCTTCGGCGGGATCGAACGCATTGGCTACCGTGGCGCGCTCGCGCACCAGTTCATCGCCGGCGGCACGGTCGGCGGATTCCAGCGCCTCGTCGCCAAAGCCTTCTCCTGCGCGGCGCGCGCCGCGCTCCACGCGCGCGAGCCACCACAGCCCGAAGGCCAGCATGATGGCGGACGCCAGCACGCCCAGGCCCGGCGCGGCAAACGGCGTGGTGCCGAAGAACGGCATCGGGATCGCGTTCTGGATGGCCGGGGTGCCGGGCAGGGCGGACATGGTGAAGGTGGAGGTGCCCAGCGCGATCGCCGCCGGCATCAGCCGGCGCGGGATCTGCGCGGCGGCGAACAGCGCTTGCGCCATCGGCGCCAGCACGAAGAAGGCCACGAACAGGCTGACGCCGCCGTAGGTGACCAGCGCGCCGGCCAGCACCACCGCCAGGATGGCGCGCGAGGGACCGAGCTTGAGCGTCATCCATGCGGCGATGGCGTTGACGCAGCCGCTGTCGTCCATCAGTTTGCCGAACAGCGCGCCGAGCAGGAACAACGGGAAGAACTGGGCAAGGAAGCCCGCGGCGCTGCCCATGAAGGTCTGGGTCCAGTGCGCCAGCAGGGGCTCGCCGGCCGTGGCCGCGGCCAGCAGCGACGCCGCCGGCGCCAGCAGCAGGATGCTCCAGCCCCGGTAGGCCAGCCAGATCAGCAGGCCAAGGGCCAGCAGGATGCCAAGAAGGCCCATGGTGTCGGTGCTCCCGCAGCGGTTCTCAAGCCTTTACAGCATAGGTGACGCGGCGCAGCGAGCGGTGCGGCGATGCGCGTTATTGCGCCTGCCGCTCCAGCACCTCCCAGAGCGCCAGCAGGGTAGGGTTGCTGGCATGGGTGGCGCGATACGCGCAGATATCGAATGCCGAGCACCACGCGGCGTCTCCCGCCGGCACCAGCGTGCCTGCCGCGAGCGCATCGGCAGCGGTGGTGCGCGGCAGCCAGGCCACGCCATGGCCCTCGCTGGCCATCTTCATCAGCAGGATTGCCATGTCGGCCTCATAGCAACGCTCCAGCGCGCGGCGTGGCGGCGCGTCTTCGAGAATCACCTCGACGATGCGGCCAAGCGTGGTGCTGGCCGTGTAGGCCAGGTGGGGAATCGGTTTGGCGCCACTGCTGCCCAGCGGGAACAGCGGGGCGCCGCGCGCATTGGGCGCGCACAGCGGCATCAGCACGTCGTGCCCGACCGTGAGGCTGCGGAACTTGTCCGGGTCCAGCGAGACTGGCACCCGCGCATGGTTGTAGCCCAGCATCAGGTCGCAGTTGCCCTCCGACAGCGCCACCACGGCTTCGAGCACGTTGGCGGCCACGACCCGGGCATTGAACTGGCCGTAGCGCTTCTGGCATGCCTTGAGCCAGCCCGGCAGGAAGGTCAGCGACAAGGTATGCCCGGCGGCGATCTGGATGGCCTTGCCCGGCATGCGGCTTTCCTGGCGCAGCGTGGCACGTGCCTCCATCAGCAGCGTGAGTGCCTCGCGCCCGCTGGTGCAGAAGGTCTTGCCGGCCGGGGTCAGGTCCATGGGGAAGGTGTTGCGGTCAACCAGCACCGCGCCCGCCCAGTCTTCCAGCGAACGGATGCGCCGCGACAACGCCGACTGCGTGATATGCCGCAACTCGGCGGCGCGCGAGAAGCTGCGCGTCTTCTCCAGGACCAGCAGGTCGTCGATCCATTTCAGCTGCATGGGATGTGCCTTCGGAAGCGTCGGAACGGTGAGGGAAAGCTTGCCGCCAGCCTGGCCTGGCAAGGGCGCCAGGCCGTGGCCGCAATGTGTATTCCATTTTCGCATAGCTCTATGGCCGATCCGCATTCCGGTGGCCGCCGGGCGCGCCTAAAATCTGCGCTTCCCGTCAGTCAATATCGCCCCAAGGCGAAGCCAGATCCAGCATGACAGGGGCGCGCAAACAAGCCGGCAGCCAAAGCGGCTGCGCCCCGGAACGTTCCGACTCTACCTCGGCAGTTAACGTCTTCGACGCTATCCGGAGCTACCCTGATCATGTTTATCCCGTCGCTTTACCGTACCCGCCCGTTGCAGGGGCCAGCCCGTCTCTTCCGTGGGGGCAAGCGGGCACAAGCTGGCCTGCTGCTGGCGCTGGCCGCGGGCGCCGCTGCCACCACCACGCCAGCCGCCGCAGCGGACTACCCTGACCACGCGGTCCAGCTGGTGCTGTCCTTCCCGCCGTCCGGCGCCACCGATGTGCTGGCGCGCGCGGTGGGCCAGCGCCTGTCCACCGTGCTCAAGCAACCGGTGGTGGTGGACAACCGCCCCGGCGCCGGCGGGGCCATCGGCATGAGCTTCGCGGCCAAGGCCGCGCCCGATGGCTATACGCTTTACCTGGCCGCCGTCAGCAATGCCGCCATTGCGGCTGCAACGTATAGCAACCAGCCCGCCAGCCTCGCCCGCGATTTCGTGCCCATTGCCGGCATCGGCACCGTGCCGCATATCCTGGTGGTGCCGGCCTCGTTGCCGGTGCATTCGGTGCCTGAGCTGGTCAGCCTGCTCAAGGCGTCTCCCGGCAAGTACAACTTCGCCTCGCAAGGCTCCGGCACGTTGTCGCACCTGGAGTCGGAGCTGTTCAAGCTGCGTACCGGCGTGGACGTGGTGCACGTGCCCTACAAGGGCAGCGCCTTCGCGCTGCCGGACCTGATGGCTGGCCGGGCGAGCATGATGTTCGACAGCATTCCCTCGGCCCTGCCGCACGTGAAATCCGGCAAGCTGCGGTTGCTGGCGGTGGCGTCCGATCACCGCCTGGGTTCCTTGCCCGATGCCCAGACGGTGACCGAGGCTGGCATCCGGGACTTCCGTGCCGACAACCTGTTCGGCCTGGTTGCGCCCAAGGGCACGCCGCCCCAGGTGCTCAAGCAGCTTTCCGCCGCGATGAAGGCGGTGTTGGCCTCGCCGGAGCTGGCCACGGCCATGGAAGCGCAGGGCGTGCAGATCAAGTACACCGCGCCCGAGCCGTTCGGCCGCATGATCGGCGACGAGATGCGCGCGTGGGAGAAGGTGGCGCGCGCGGCCAACGTCAAGATCGAGTAGCCGCCGCGCAAGAACAAAACACAAACGCATCTGGCCGGCGCTGCCGTGCAAGCCGCTGGCCAGATTCCCCAACCCTTGGAGTCTCGCAAAGCCATGACCAATTTCTGGAATTTCCCTTATCCCTCGCAACGCGTGCCCGTGCTGGCCGACAACGTGGTGGCCACCTCGCAGCCGCTGGCGGCCGCGGCAGGCCTGCGCATGCTGGCCCGTGGCGGCAATGCCGTGGACGCGGCGCTGGCCACGGCGATCGCGCTGACCGTGGTCGAGCCGTGCATGAACGGGATCGGCGGCGATGCCTTTGCGCTGATCTGGGACGGCAAGGAACTGCACGGCCTGAACGCCAGTGGACGGGCACCGGCGGCGTGGACGCCCGAGTATTTCTCGCGCTACGCCAGCATGCCGCTCAACGGCTGGGATACCGTGACCGTGCCGGGCGCCGTTTCCGGCTGGCGCGCCACGTGGGAAAAATTCGGCAGCCTGCCGTTTGCCGAGCTCTTCGAGCCCGCGCTGGAATACGCGCGCAACGGGTTCCTGGTCTCGCACACCGTGCACCGCCAGTGGCAGGCGCAGGTGCCCGTGCTGATCGACAAGCCGGGCTTTGCCGACGCCTTCGCGCCGAACGGCCGCGCGCCGCTGCCGGGCGAGCGCTTCATCTGCACAGGCCAGGCACAAACGCTGGCGCGCATCGCCGAGACCAAGGGCGACGACTTCTATCACGGTGAGCTGGCCGGCCGCATCGCCGCGCATGCGCGCGCCACCGGCGGCCTGATCACCGAGGCCGACCTCGCTGCCCATCGCGCGGACTGGGTCCAGCCGATCAGCATGGCCTATCGCGACCTGGAGTTGTTCGAAATCGGCCCGAACGGGCAGGGCATCGGCGCGCTGATGGCGCTGGGCATGCTGGAGCATTTCGATGTCGCGGCGATGGGCGTGGACTCCGCCGCCGCTATCCATGCGCAGGTGGAAGCCATGAAGCTGGCGTTTGCCGATCTGCACGAGTACGTGGGCGACCAGTCGGCAATGACCGAGGTGCAGGCCGCCCACCTGCTCGATCGCGGCTACCTGGCCAGCCGCGCCAAGGCCATCGACCCCGAGCGCGCGGCGGCGGCCGGCCCGGGCAAGCCCCACAGCGGCGGCACCGTGTACCTGACCACGGCGGACCGCAACGGCATGATGGTGTCGTACATCCAGTCCAACTTCAAAGGCTTCGGCTCCGGCGTGGTCGTGCCCGGCACCGGCATCGCGCTGCATAACCGTGGCTGGGGCTTCAACCTCAAGCCGGGCCACCCCAACCAGGTGGGCCCTGGCAAGCGGCCGTTCCACACCATCATCCCCGGCTTTCTGATGCGCAAGGGCGCGCCGCTGGCCAGCTTCGGCGTGATGGGCGGCTCGATGCAGGCGCAAGGCCACCTGCAAATGACCAGCCGGCTCGCGGATTTTGGCCAGAATCCGCAGGCCGCGTGCGATGCGCCTCGCTGGCGCGTGCTGGACGACAACGCCACCATCGCGGTGGAGTGGAATTGCCCGGCCGCCACCGTGGAAGGCTTGCGTGCGCGCGGCCACAAGGTGGACGTGGCGCCGCGGGGCAACCTCGAATTCGGCGGCGCGCAGATCGCGATGCGCCTGGAGGATGGCTACGCGGCGGCTTCGGACCATCGCAAGGACGGCTATCCGCTGGGGTTCTGAGCGCCCCCCTGCCTGCCGGCCGGCGGCACCGGAGTGGCTCGCGCGCCAGCCACGGCGCAAGAAAATACACCGGTGCGTGGTCCAGAGCACATTAAACGGCCGTACCACGGGCCTACACTGGCGCCATCCCTTCGAGGAAGGCCGCCATGAACAAGCTAAGGTCCAGCCGTCTGCTCGATCGCATCTCGCCGTCCGTGCTGGCCGACCTGCGCCGCATGCGCGTCGCCGCCGAGGCCGAGCGTGCCCTGGCCGCACAGGCCGCGGCAAGTGGCGCGGGTGCCGGAGAATGCAGTAACAACTCGCTAAACGACGCTAATTACGTCGAAATGGCATGCTACGACCCAAGGCGCGGCAAATTCGTGATGGAGCGCCGCCGCGCCGGCCCGCGCGTTAAATAGGCGCTCGCCCCGCCAATCTGAAGGCGGTGCCGCGCGTGCCAGGCCAGCGCCAGGCACGGCGGCGCTGGCGGTGGCCTGCACGGCATCCCCCCTCCAGCCCCCTTCTTCGGCTGGCGGCCGTGCCCATGGCCGGAGTTGGTATAATCGCCCACTACCCCAAACATGCCGCCTGGCGCTGCATGCCGGGCCGTGGCGACAAGCCAGGCCTAGGCAGTAAAGCAGCACGGCGGTCCAACGCGTGACGAGGAGTTACGTGGCCGGAACAGAAATCGCAGTGCAAACCGTCCCGCAAGCGGGCCATGCCGTATCGTCCGGCAGCTCATTCCATACCGCCCTCAAGATCCTGCCCGCCGCGCAACGCGAGGCGATGTTCGAGGTCTATGGCTTTTGCCGTGCGGTGGACGATATTGCCGATGGCGATGGCCCGCGCGCCTCGCGCCTTGCCGGGCTTGACGCCTGGCGCGACGATCTTGCCGCATGCTACGCCGGCATGCCGCCGGCGGCATTGCGCGGGCTGGCTGCCCAGATTCAGCGCTTCGGCTTGCAGCAGGAGGATTTCCTCGCTGTCATCGATGGCATGGCCATGGACGTGCATGCGGATATCCGCGCGCCGGACAACGCTACGCTGGATCTCTATTGCGACCGCGTGGCCAGCGCGGTGGGGCGCCTTGCCGTGCGCGTGTTCGGCATGGAGCGCGATGCCGGCGTAGCGCTGGCGCATCACCTTGGCCGCGCGTTGCAACTGACCAATATCCTGCGCGATATCGACGAAGACGCGGAGCTGGGCCGTGTGTACCTGCCGGCCGAAGCGCTGCTGGGCGCGGGCGTGCCGATCGGCACGCCGCATGCCATCGTCGGCCATCCCGCCGTTGGCCGCGCGTGCCTGGAAGTCGCGCAGCAGGCGCAGGCGTACTACGACCAGGCATTCGCCATCATGAACGCGGCGCCGCGCCGCACGGTCCGTTCGCCGCGCATCATGGGCGAGGTCTACCACGTGATCCTGCAGCGTTTGCTGGCCCGTGGCTGGGCCAACCCGCGGGCGCGGGCGCGGGTGCGCGTGCCGCGCGCGCGATTGCTATGGATTTTGCTGCGGCATGGCCTCGTGTGAGGTGAATCCGCCGATTGACTGCCGCCCATGGCCGCTTGCGGCCGCGTGCGGCATTGCCGTAATTGCGTTGTTGAAAAGAGGACATCGAAACCGATGAGCCAAGTTGCACTATCCCCCAATTCGAATGAGCCCGCGCATGCCGCGCCCGCGCCGGACGAGTTGGAAGGCACGCTCGATCGCGCGCTAGACGCCTTGCTGGCCACCCAGCGGCCGGACGGCCACTGGGTGTTCGAGCTGGAGGCCGACGCGACGATTCCGGCGGAATACGTATTGCTGGTGCACTATCTGGGCGAGACCCCGGATACCGTGCTGGAAGCCCGTATCGCGCGCTACCTGCGCCGCATCCAGAATGCCGATGGCGGCTGGCCGCTGTTCCATCAGGGCCGCTCGGACATCAGCGCCAGCGTGAAGGCGTATTTCGCGCTCAAGATGATTGGCGACGACACCGAGTCGGAGCCTATGCGCCGTGCCCGCGCCGCCATCCATGGGATGGGCGGTGCCGAGGCCAGCAATGTCTTCACCCGCACGCTGCTCGCGCTGTACGGCGTGATGCCGTGGCAGGCGGTGCCGATGATGCCGGTGGAGATCATGCTGCTGCCGCTGTGGTTCCCGTTCCACCTGTCCAAGGTCGCGTACTGGGCCCGCACGGTGATCGTGCCGCTGCTGGTGCTCAACAGCCTGCGTCCCCAGGCCAGGAACCCGCGTGGCGTGGGCATCGACGAATTGTTCATCCGTCCTTGCCAGGCAGCCCGGCTGGCCCCGCGCGCGCCGCACCAGAAGCGCGTGTGGTTCGGCTTGTTCCGTGTGCTGGACGCCGGCTTGCGCGTGGCGGAGCCGTTGTTCCCCCGCAGCCTGCGCGCGCGTGCCATTGCCCGCGCCGAGAAGTTCGTGCGCGAACGCCTGAACGGCGAGGATGGCCTGGGTGCGATCTTTCCGGCCATGGCGAATGCCGTGATGATGTTCGACGTGCTCGGCGTGCCGCGCACCGATCCCGACGTGGCGGTGGCCCGCGCCTCCATCGAGAAGCTGCTGGTGGTGCATGGCGACGAGGCCTATTGCCAGCCGTGCCTGTCGCCGGTGTGGGACACCTCGCTGGCCAGCCACGCCTTGCTGGAAGTGGGCGGCCCGCGCGCCGAGGCGGCCGTTGAGCGCGGCTTGCAATGGCTGCGCCCGCTGCAGGTGCTGGACGTGCGCGGCGACTGGATCGTGCGGCGCCCCGACGTGCGTCCCGGCGGCTGGGCTTTCCAGTACGCCAACCCGCATTACCCGGACGTGGACGACACCGCCGTGGTGGCGATGGCCATGGACCGCGCGGCGCGCACCGGCGCAGCCGCGCCGGCCGTGGCGCCGGCCAGCCATCTTTCACGCTACGAGGAGGCTGTCAGCCGCGCGCGCGAGTGGGTGGCGGGCATGCAGAGCGGCAACGGCGGCTGGGGCGCGTTCGAGCCCGAGAACACGCATGAGTACCTGAACAATATCCCGTTCGCGGATCACGGCGCGTTGCTCGATCCGCCCACCGCCGACGTCTCGGCGCGCTGCCTGTCGATGCTCGCGCAATTGGGCGAGACCGCGGCCAGCAGCGAAGCCTTCCGGCGCGCCCAGCGTTACCTGCTCGACGAGCAGATGGCCGACGGCAGTTGGTATGGCCGCTGGGGCACGAACTATGTCTATGGCACGTGGAGCGCATTGTGCGCGCTCAATGCCGCCGGCATGGCGCCGCAAGCGCCGGAAATGCGCCGCGCCGCCGACTGGCTGATCTCGATCCAGAACGCCGATGGCGGCTGGGGCGAGGACGGCAGCAGCTACCGCCTCGACTACCAGGGCTACGAGACCGCGCCGAGCGTGCCGTCGCAAACCGCCTGGGCGGTGCTGGGCCTGATGGCCGCGGGCCAGGTCGACCATCCGGCCGTGGCGCGCGGTGTGGACTACCTCATGCGCATGCAGCAGGCCGACGGCCTGTGGAGCGAGGCGCGCTTCACCGCGGTGGGCTTCCCCCGCGTGTTCTACCTGCGCTACCACGGCTACGCGCGCTTCTTCCCGCTGTGGGCGCTGGCGCGCTACCGCAACCTGCGCCGCGATGGCACGCGGGCAGTGGCGTGGGGGATGTGACCGCGCCAAGCTTGCCGCAACGCCATGCCGGTCCCACGCTGGTGGTGGCCGGCATGCGCTTCGAGGCCGGCATCGCCGCCGGCCCCGGCGTTGAAACCCTGCACGGCCTGCGCGCCGAAGCCTTGGCACAAGGCCTGCGGCAACGCCTGGCGCGTCCCTGCGCCGGCGTGATCAGCTTTGGCGTGGCCGGCGGGCTGGATCCCGCGCTGTTGCCCGGCCGGGTGATCGTCGCCTCTGCCATTCATGATGGGAATCGATCGCGGCCCGTTGACGCCAGCTGGTCGCACGCGCTGTCGCTTGCCTTGCCCGAGGCCATCTCCGGCACGCTTGCCGGCGCTGACCAGGCAGTGACCTCGGTGGCGGCCAAGATGGCCCTGCATGCGGCGACCGGTGCGCTGGCGGTCGACATGGAATCGCACATCGCGGCGCGTGTCGCCGAGGAATTCGGGCTGCCGTTTGCCGCCTGCCGGGTGGTGATCGATCCCGCGCAGCGGGAAGTGCCGCCCGCCGCGGTGGTCGGCATGGGCCCCGATGGCAGCACCGATATCTGGGCATTGCTCAAGGCGCTGCTGGCGGGGCCGGGACAGGTGCCGGACCTGATCCGGCTGGGCAGGGATGCGAGGCTGGCCAGGCTTGCGCTGCTGGCCGCCAGGGGCAGGGTGGGGATGGGGTTTGGCTTAGGCTTAGGCCGGGATTTAAGCCAGGGCTAAGGCCTGGGGCAGCCTGAAGCCTGCCTGGTGCTGCATGCAGCACCAGGCAGGGTCAAGCCAGGCTCAGGGCTTCTTCGCTTCGCCTTCCGGCGTCTTGTCTTGCGCGCCAGCAGGCGCGGGAGTAGCGGCCGGCGCCGCGGGTGCGCCAAGCGCAGGCGCCGCGTTTTCGGCCGGCGCGTCGGTATCCTCATATTCCGGCAGCTTCCCTCCACCGCCCTGGATCAGGTACTGCCTGCGCTGGCGGTATGCATCGCGCACAAAGCTGTACTTATCCAGCGCCGCCAGCGACAGCAGATCGGTCGCGCCAAGCGCATTGGTCCGTGCGTCCAGGAAGCCCAGGCCCCACAGGCCCCACTTCACGCCTTCATCGTTTACCCACGTGGTCGGGGACAGCTGGAAGTTCACATACAGCCCAACGCCGTCGCGGACCGAGCTGGGGCCGAACAGCGGCAGGACCAGGTACGGGCCGGCCGGCACGCCCCACACGCCGAGCGTCAGCCCGAAGTCCTGGGAGTGCTTGCTGATGCCGGCGGGCGTGGCGATATCGATCAGGCCGCCAATGCCCAGCACGGAGTTCACCGCCACTCGCATGAAGCTCTCCGCCGCATCCACGCCCTTGCCTTGCAGCAGGTTGTTGACTGTATTGCCGACGTCGGCGAGGTTCGAATAGAAATTAGTGACCGCGGTGCGCACCGGTTGCGGCGTGACGGCGCGGTAGCCCTTGGCCAGCGGCGTCGCCACGTACTCGTCCGCCTTGTCGTTGACCTTGAAGACAACGCGGTTGAGCGGCTCCAGGGGGTCGTCAGGGCTGGCTTGCGGGCCGCTGGCGCAGGCTGTGGCCAACAGCGAGAACGAGAGCGCCGGGAGGAGGCGAGAGAGGCGAGAGAGGCGAGAGTCGGGGTGAGTCATTGTTCTATGGGGACGAGACATCAATGGGCCGGACCGGTGGGGGGGGCCGACCGCGCGCGCGGCCGCCCCATCAGGATAGGCTGAAAGAATACGGCACCAACCAGCGTGCATGCTAGCGCGAGTGCCAGCAACTTGCCCATGCTGGCCGTGCCCGGATGCTGGGACAGCCACAGGCTGCCGAAGGCGGCGGCGGTGGTGGCGGCGCTGAACAGCACGGCGTGCGTCAGCGGGGATTGCAGCAGTTGGGTCTTGCCCTCGCGCCACGCGATCACATAGTAGATCTTGAAGGCCACGCCGATGCCGAACAGCAGCGGCAGCGCGATCACGTTGGCGAAATTGAGCGGAATGCCGAATACGACGCACAGCTCCAGCGTTACCAGGGCGGACACCAGCAGCGGCACCAGCGTGCGCAGCACATCGCCCACGCGGCGCAGCGTGATCCACAGCAGCAGCGTGATCGACAGCACGGCCCACACGCCGGCCTGTGCAAAGGCCGTCATGATGGTGTCGGCGGAGCCGCGGATCGAGATCGGGCCGCCAACCGCGGTGGGCTCGACGCGCTGGACGGCGTCGATAAAGCGCGTGAGCGCGGCGTCGCGCGCATCGCTGTCGCTGGCGCTGGAGGCGTCTCCCGGCGTGGCCGCGACGGGAAGCTTGGGGCTCACGCTGACGAGCGCCTGGCCATCCGGGGCAACCCAGTCGCGCACCAGTGCCGGCGGCAGGGTTTCGCGGGCGATCGGCTGTGGCGCTAGTGCGTGCTGCAGGCGCGCCAGCGCCAGGCGCAGCGGCTGGGCAATGGCTTGCCCGGCGCGCTCGCGGGTGGCCGCGTCCGCGGCGGCCAGCTTTCGCAGCGAGGCCGCCAGGCGCGCCGCCTCGGCGGCACCCGGGCCGGGGTGCTCGTCAGCGGCCAGCGCGAGCTGGCGTGCCGCGTTCTTGAGCGAATTGACCAGCCTGGCATCGTTGGCAGGGGTGGCCGTTGCCTGCGTCAGCACCGGCATCAGGCTGGCCGACGCGGCGGCGATCAAGGCGAGCCGCGCTGGCTGGTCGTCGGGGATGAAGGTCTGCAACGTGACCGCGCGCGCGACTTCCGGCAGCGCCGCCAGGCGGGCGGCGGCGGCCTGCGCGGCGGCCAGCGAGGGCGCCAGCACGCTGACGTTGTCGGTGCCGGCCTGGGGCGCGTCCTTGAGCGAGAGCAAGGTGGCCATCGACTCGGAGTGCGGATCCTTGAGGTGCAGCGGATCGAAGTCGAAGCGCAGGTGCATCAGCAGCGGCGACCCCGCCAGAATCAGGGCGCCGGTTGCCAGCAGCACGGCTTTGCGGTTGCGCTCGAAGAAATCGTCGGCGGGCGCCAGCCATTTAAAGCCTGGCACTTCGACCCGTCCCGCTTCGTCCTTCGGGCGGAACACGGCGATCAGGGCGGGCAACAGCGTGATGGTGGTGAGGAACGCCACCAGCATGCCCACGCCGGCGATCTGGCCCAGCTCGGCCACGCCGCGATAGTTGGTGGGCAGGAAGCAGAAGAAGGCCGCCGCGGTGGAGGCCGCGGCCAGCGCCAGCGGCACCCCGACTGCCCGTGCCGTGCTGGCCAGCGCGTCCGGGATGTCGGTGTGCACATGGCGCTCGGCGCGGTAGCGCACGCCAAACTGGATGCCGAAATCCACGCCCAGGCCGACAAACAATACGGCAAAGGCCACCGAGATCATGTTGAGCGCGCCCACCATGGCCAGCCCGAGGGCAGCGGTGATGGCCAGTCCGACCGCCAGGCTGGCCAGCACGGCCAGGATCAGGCGCTTGGAGCGCAACGCCAGCCACAGGATCAGGATCACCACCAGCACCGTCAGCGCGCCATTGAAGGCCGCGCCTTCCTTGACCGAGGCAAACTCGTCGTCGGCCAGCGCCTGCGAGCCGGTCAGGCGTACCTGGGCGGCGTAGCGCTGTGCCAGGCCCAGCTTGGTGGCCGTGGCGCGGATGGCATCGGCGGCATGCGCGCCGGCCTGCAAGCCAGCGTAGTCAAGCACGGGGCTGAGCGCGACGAACGCCGTGGCGGGATGGCCCGGGGCGGGCTCCTGGCTCGAATCCACCAGCCCGGTCCAGGACAAGGCGGCCGGCTTGCCAGCCAGTACCCGGTCGACCGTATCCGCGCTCTTGCCGAGCAGCGTGGCCATGTCGCCCAGCTTGACCTGCCCCAGTTGCAGCGGCAGCGACAGCGTGGTCGACAGCGTATCGGAAAGGCCGCGCAGGGTCGGGTCGTGCGCCAGCGCGTTCAGCAGCGGCCGCGCCTGGGTCAGCTGCGACGTCACGTCGCGCAGCTTGGCGGTATCGACGAAGAGCAGGCCGTTGCGTTCGAAGAACTCGCCGCCACCGGGCTGGCTGACGGCGCGAAAGAGCTTGCCTTGCTTGGCGAGCGCGCCGGCCAGCTCATTGGCGGCGGCGTCCGCCAGCTCGGGGGCCGGCGCCTGCACCACCGCCAGGATCATCTGGTCGCGTTGGGGAAACGCGGCGCTGACGGCGGCATCGCGGCGCGCCCAGGGCTGGTCCGATTCGAGCAGGCGGCTGATATCGGTATTGATGGCGAAATGGCCGGCCACATAGACGCTGCTGACGATGGTCAGCAGCAACGCCAGCGCAATGACGGGCCATGCGCGGCGGGTGGAAAACTGGACAATGCGGATGACCAACGACGTCAACATGGGCGATATAGGGAGCAGTAACGGTGTGGTGCGCAACGACGCGCGTAGTCAAAGGCGCAAAGCAGGGCGCAACATGGCAGCCGCGAGTATAACGGGACGGCGCGGTGTGGCGCTGCGCGGAGCGCACGTGCCGGTACGCTATACTGCCCCGGCACGTGCGTGCGGACCGGGCTGCAGCCTTGCAGCGGCGCAGCGCGGCGCGTTTCCTGTTTGATTTTCCTGGCAAATCCGCCGGGCATTGCCGGCGGCGAACCGACTGGCATTTTCAGGTCCAAATTCGCATGAAAAAACACGGTATTGCTTTCCAGGTCCTCGTTCCGCTTGCCGCAGTGGCCATGGTTTGCCCCGCGCAAGCGCAAACGGCCGACAGGTCCTCGCCGGACCGCCTGGTACGCGCGGCGGTCGAGGGCGTGATCGGCACCATCCAGTCCAGCCCGGACACCCGCAACGGCGACCTCGCCAAGATCACCGCGGTCGTGCAGCGCCAGTTCCTGCCGTACACCGATTTTGAGCGCACCACCCGGCTGGCGGTCGGCAGCGCCTGGCGCAATGCCACGCCCGAGCAGCAAAAGCAGCTGTACGAGCAGTTCCAGACCTTGCTGGTGCGCAGCTACGCGGTGTCGCTGTCGCAACTGCGCGAGCAGAACGTGAAGTTCAGCTACAAGCCGACGCTGGCCGCCAGCGGCGCCACGGATGTCGTGGTGGAGACGCGCGTGCTGAACAACGGCGATGAAATGCAGATCGATTACCGCCTGCAGCGCAGCGGCAACGGCTGGAAGATCTACGACATCAACATGATGGGCGCCTGGCTGATCGAGGTGTACCGCCGCCAGTTCGCCGATATCGTCGCGCGCAACGGCATCGACGGCCTGCTCAAGTACCTGGCCAACCACAACGCACGCCAGTCCGCCGACGCCTGAGCGCCTGGCCTGGGCCAGCGTATCAGCGACAGCGTCAGGCATAAAAGAAAAGGCGCGCTCCCGGTTACGCGCGGTACCCGGGAGCGCGCCTTTTTGCCAGCCAGCCTTCGGTTTAGTGCGCAGCAGCTTTGCGTGCCGCGGCGTCGTTGGCTGCCTTGGAAGGCTTCGAGCGGCCGATCTCTTCGAGCTTGATCTCCACGTGCTTCGAGAACACGTACTCGGCCGGGCGCTGCTTGGTCAGGTCGATATCCGGTGCCATCGGGCCCGACGTACGCACGCCGCGCAGGCTCACGCCCAAGGCCTTGAGCGGGTGCGCGATGGTGTCCGCTACCGCGGTGGCCTCGAAGCCGCTATGGACCATGCAGTCGGCGCACTTCTCGTAGTGGCCCACGCCATAGGCATCCCAGTCGGTGCCTTCCATCAGCTCCTTGAAGGTGTCGACGTAGCCTTCGCCGAGCAGGTAGCACGGACGCTGCCAGCCGAACACGGTGCGCGCCGGATTGCCCCAGGGCGTGCACTTGTAGGTCTGGTTGCCGGCCAGGAAGTCCAGGAACAGCGTCGACTGGCTGAATGCCCAGTTCTTGCCGGCGCGGCCGCGCGACAGGATGTCGCGGAACAGCTGGCGGGTCTTGCCGCGGTTCAGGAAGTGCTGCTGGTCGGGCGCGCGCTCATAGGCGTAGCCCGGCGAGACGGTGATGCCGTCCACGCCCATGGCCTTCACGGAGTCGAAGAAGCGGGCGACTTTTTCCGGCTCGGCATCGTTGAACAGCGTGCAGTTGATGTTGACGCGGAAGCCGCGCTTCTTGGCCGCGGCGATGGCTTCGACGCAACGGTCGTACACGCCTTCCTGGCTCACCGAGCGGTCGTGCATCTCGCGGTCGCCGTCCAGGTGCACAGACCAGACGAAGTACGGGCTCGGCTCGTACTGGTCCAGTTTCTTCTCCATCAGCAGCGCATTCGTGCACAGGTACACAAACTTGCGGCGCGCAATGATGCCCTTGACGATGGTGGGCATGTCCTTGTGCAGCAGCGGCTCGCCACCGGCAATGGAAACCACCGGCGCGCCGCATTCGTCGACCGCGCCCAGGCACTGCTCGATGGACAGGCGCTGGTTCAGGATGGGATCCGGATAGTCGATCTTGCCGCAGCCATTACAGGCCAGGTTGCAGCGGAACAGCGGCTCGAGCATCAGCGCCAGCGGATAGCGTTTGTTGCCCGAGAGGTGCTGCTTGACGACATAGGCGCCCACGCGGGCAACCTGCAGAAAGGGAATGGCCAAAATGTACTTCCTTGTTATAGGGGCGCCCGGGCGTTAGCCAGCGGCGGTTTGCGGGTCCGGCTGCGGCGCGGCTTCGGCGGTGGCCGTGCCGGCTGCCTGCCGGCGCGGCGACGGATCGGCCAGCTCGGCTGGCAAGCGGAATTCGGCGTGTTCCTCGCGGCCTTCCATGACCGACACGTCCACCGGCCCGAGCTGGCGCAACGTGGCGATCACGTCCTTGACCATTTCCTCGGGGGCGGAGGCGCCGGCCGTGATCCCCACGACCTCAACGCCACGCACCCACTCGGGGTTCAGTTCGCTGCCATCGGCAATCAAATAGCTGGGCACACCGCTCTCCGTGCCGATTTCGCGCAGGCGGTTGGAGTTGGAACTATTGGTGGCGCCGATCACAAGGATCACTTCCACCTGCTTGGAGAGCTCGCGCACGGCGCTTTGGCGGTTTTGCGTGGCGTAGCAGATGTCACGCGTATCCGGCCCGACCAGATTGGCAAAACGCCGGCTCAGGGCGGCAATTATATTACGTGTGTCGTCCACGCTGAGCGTAGTCTGGGTCACGTAGGCAACCGGGGTGTCTGCGGGCAGGTCGAGCAGCGCGACTTCCGCCTCGCTCTGCACCAGGATTACCTTGCCGGGAATCTGCCCCATCGTGCCCTCGACCTCCGGATGGCCGGCATGGCCGATCAGGATCACGGTGCGGCCACTGGCGGCGTACTGGCGCCCCTGGGTGTGGACCTTGATCACCAGCGGGCAGGTCGCGTCGATCGAGTGCAGCTGGCGGGTCCTGGCATCGCTCTCGACATCCTTGGAGACACCATGCGCGCTGAAGATGGTGACGGCGCCGGTCGGCACTTCGTCCAGTTCTTCCACGAATTGCGCGCCCTTGCGTCTCAACCCTTCGACCACGTGCTTGTTGTGCACGATTTCGTGTCGCACAAACACCGGGGCTCCGTGTTTGACGAGGGCACGGTCTACAATCTCGATCGCGCGCACCACACCAGCACAGAAACCGCGGGGTTGAGCAAGAATCACCTGCATAAAGATAGGCCCCCCGACCCAGTCAACGGGTTCAGCATAAGTTGATATTCCGGAATCACTTTCCCGTCATACGGTGGTTACTATATACCGGTGCCGCAACCTTTGCCTGGCACCTGGCTACAGCCAGCAACACTTTGAGGGTTTTTCGGTGGTTGAAATGAGTTCAGGGGACTACGTCCTGGTAACGGGCGCATCCGGCTTTCTCGGCTCGGCAGTGGCGCGGCAGGCATTGGCGCGCGGTTTTCGCGTACGGGCGATGGTACGCGCCGGCAGCCCGCGCCGCAACCTGGAGGGCCTGCCCGTGGAGATCGCCGAGGGCGACATGCGCGACGCGCGCGCCATGGAAAGCGCGCTCCGAGGGGTGCGCTATCTCTTCCACGTGGCGGCGGACTACCGGCTGTGGGCGCCGGATCCCGAGGAAATCGTGCGCACCAATGTGGCTGGCACCGAGACGGTGATGGGTGCGGCACTGGCTTGCGGGGTCGAGCGCATCGTCTACACCAGCAGCGTGGCTACCCTGCGCGTCGCGGGCGCCACCGCGCCGGTGACGGAAGAGGCCGCCATGGCCGGTCATGAGGCTATTGGCGCCTACAAGCGCAGCAAGGTGCTGGCCGAACGCGTGGTGGAGCGGATGGTGGCCCGCGACGGGCTTCCTGCCGTGATCGTCAACCCTTCCACGCCGATCGGCCCGCGTGACGTGCGGCCCACGCCCACCGGCCGCATCATCGTAGAGGCCGCCACCGGCAAGATTCCCGCCTTCGTCGATACCGGCCTGAACCTGGTGCATGTGGATGATGTGGCCGAAGGCCATATGCTGGCGCTGGCGCGCGGCGTGACCGGCGAGCGCTACATCCTCGGCGGGCAGGACGTGGGCCTGCAACAGATGCTGGCCGATATCGCTGCCATGACGGGGCGGCGTGCCCCAACCATCCGCTTGCCGCGCTGGCCGCTTTACCCGCTCGCCTACGGGGCGGAGGCGGTGGCGCGCATGACCGGCAAGGAGCCCTTCCTGACGGCGGATGGCCTGTCGATGTCGAAGTACCGGATGTTCTTCAGCTCGGAGAAAGCCCGCCTGGCGCTAGGCTACCAGGCGCGGCCATATCAACAAGGGCTGGGCGAAGCGCTCGACTGGTTCCGTAGCGCCGGCTACCTGGGCTAACGGGTTAAGCCTCGACTGTCAGCCCTGACGGTCAGCCCCGTTGGGGGGCCTGCGCGCGCCCCTTCCACTGGCCGCCTTTGCGCAGCCAGTAGCGGCGCGCGGAGTCGACCGTGGCGCCGAGGTAGAACAATGCCGTCACCGGCAGCAGTGGTGCCAGCCAGAGCGGCTGGCGGTATTCACGCAGCATGGGCACGTAGGCCAGCGCCATGGCCAGCCAGGCGGCCCATGCCGGCCACAGCCGCAGGCCGCCGCCGAGCGCCAGCAAGGGTGGCGCCAGGTAAGTGAGGACCATGCCAGCCACTGCGCCGGCCAGCAGCAGCGGCGAATAGTGCAATTGGGTGTACGCGCTGCGGGCAATCATGTCCCACAGGCTGCGCCAGTCATCGTAGGGGCGCACCGAAATGCTGTCGTCGGCCAGGTCGAGGCGGATCGAGCCGCCTTGCTTGATGCAGGCAGCCAGGCTGCAGTCATCGATCAGTTCGCCCTGGATCGCCGCAAATCCCCCAATGCGGGCCAGCGCGGCACGGCGCGCCAGCATGCAGCCGCCGGCGGCCGCCGCCACGCTGCTGCGCGGATTGTTCACCCGCGCAAACGGGTAGAGCTTGGCAAAGAAGAACACAAAGGCCGGGACGATCAGGCGTTCCCACCACGATGCGCAGCGCAGCCGCACCATCAACGACACCAGGTCCCGCTGCTCGTGCGCGGCACGCGCCACCAACCGGGCCAGTACGCCGTTGCCGTGGTGGATGTCGGCGTCCGTCAGCCATACCCAGCCGGCTCCGGGCGCTGCCTTGTCGGCGGCGGCGAGGCCTTCGGACTGCGCCCAGACCTTGCCGCTCCAGCCGGCCGGCAGGTCGCGCGCCGTGATCACGGTCAGCGCATCCGCCTTGCCCAGCGCCGCCGCGGCGCTGCGCGCGATGTCGGCGGTGTCGTCGGTGCTATGGTCATCCACCACCACCAGCCGCAGCGCTGCGGGATAGTCCTGGCCCAGCACGCTGGCCACGGCGCCGCCAATCACGTCCGCTTCGTTGCGAGCCGGGATGATGGCAACCACCTCAGGCCATTGCGCGGGCGCGGGTGCGGGGCCGGGTTTGCGCACTCGCCAGAAGCCGGCACGGCCGGCAAGCAGCACGCACCAGATGGCGAGCGAGATCAGGGACAACACAAACATCTCAAAAAACTCCAGGACAGGATGGGTAGGGCAGCAGCGACGGCATCAGCGCATCAGCGCATCACGCATCAGCGCAACAGGCGCCGGGCAAGCCGGGCAAGCTTGGGCACGGTTTCGGGGCGCAGCAGGCGCGGATCGTAGCCGGCCATGCGGCGGTCGTTCTCCGCCAGGCAAAGCTCGATCATCGCCCGCGGCGACAGGGCCTCGGCTAGCGAGGACGTGCTGTTCATGGGGAAATTGGCGTCCTTGGCCACGCCGTCGGCATCGATGCCGCGCGCAATGCCAACACGCTCCCAGATCAGGAAGGCCCACACCCGCATCACCTTGAGCGTGTAAAGCGGGCGCCGCCACCAGGGCAGGTTGCGGCGGTACCAAGCCGCCCAGTTGACGAAGAACAGGATGTGGCGGCCTTCCTCCTGGATGACCGGCTCGAACGTTTCCACCAGCTCCGCGGGGAAGAAGCCTGAGCGCTTGGCCGCGGCAAACAGGCCAAAGGCAAAAAAACTATCGATGCACTCGCTGTAGCCGGTGACCAGCCAGCCCCACTCCACGTCAGCTGGCGGGCGGTACTCAGGCTCGGGTGCCAGGGCGATGCCGTAGGCTTCTACCAGTTTCGACAGCACCACCTTGTGGCGCGCCTCCTCGCCACCATCCATTTCCAGTGCGCTGCGCAGCAGGGGGGCGGTCACGGTATCGGCGAAGGCCTGCACCCGCACGGAAGCACGGCCTTCGGTCTGCACCGCGATATCCCATATCGGCAGCGAGGTCACCCGGCGCAGGGCATCCGGGTCAAGCCTGGGCCAATCGATGACGGCGGGTTTGTAGGGGTTGTGGGTTTGCAACAGCATATTGCAGAACATGCGCAAATGCTGCGGCGAGCCGATGCGGACCGGCCCGGGCTCGGGGTCGGTCCAGTTGCGCATGGCATGGTCGGCCTGGTCGATCTCGGCCTTGGCGAGGGCAGCGACCACGGCGGCGGCCTTGGCCTCGGTGCTCGCCTCGCTGGTTCTGCTGGGTGTGGCAAGGGCGTCTGACATCCTGCTCCCCTGGCGGTTGATGGTCCGGGGGTAATTCTAGCGTGGCCGGCGCGCTTGCGCGTGCCGGCCACGCATCACGGCACGTGCAGGGTACGGCAGGGAACGGCAACGGGGGACCGCTCGCGTACTAGCGCGATGCCGGCAAGGCGATATTCGCCAGCCCGAGGCCCGCACGCCATGCACCCGGCGGCATGCCGAAGCGCTGGGTGAAGCTGCGCGTAAAGGTGGTCTGGTCGGGAAAGCCTAGCGCCAGCGAGATATCCGCCAGCGGCAGGGCCCGGTCCGCCAGCAGGCGCGCGGCCTGGTCCAGCCGCAGGCGCGTCTGGTAGCGATGCGGCGTATCGCCAAAGGCGTCGCAGAACAGGGTGTGGAAGCGCCGCACGCTCCAGCCGAACTGTGCCGCGAGCCGGTCGGCCCGCAGCGGCGCGTCCAGGTGCTGGCGCAGATAGGCGTCGATTCGCGCCAGCGGAAAATGCGTGGGCTGGGCGCGCCCGCCCACGCCCACCGCCTGCGCCAGGTCGGTGGCAAGGGTAGCGGCCAGCTGCCAGTGATGTTGCCGGGAGCTGGCTGCCTGAGGCGGCGTGGCCAGGCGCCGCACGCGATCGCTCCAGCCGCTGGTGATGGCAAACGCCGTGGGCCGGTCCATCAGCGCGGCCGGCAACGCGAGCGATCCCGGCGGAATGTCCAGCACCAACTGCCGGTTGCCGGCCAGCCCCAGGAAGTCGTGACGCTCCCCGGCGGGCACGATCAGCCCGCCGCAGGGATCGAGCCGGTGCAGGTGGCCGCCGATTTCCAGCTCGCAGGCACCGTCCAGGCCGAACAGGACCTGATGGTAGTCATGGCGATGCCACTCCCGCTCTGGCTGGTAGACGCGGGTCTCCACCAGCGGCGCCGGCCGGCCCGCCTGCGCTAGCTGCACAGCATCGTCATCGTGCGGCGGCATGGCTGGTTTTGCGAGGTCTCCCGGCGCCCTGGCCGGTCTGGCATAGCCAGACCCCAATGCCGGCAACGAGCAGGCCCAGTAGCTGCAGGGCCCCGAGCTTGTCGCCAAACAGCAGCCAGGCCTGCAGCGCCGCCAGCGGCGGCGCCAGGAACATCAGCGACGCGGCGGTGGCAGCCTGCCCGCGCCTGACGATGCGCACCAGCAGATAGGTGCCCAGGCCCGACAGCACCAGCGTGGCCCAGGCCAGCGCCGACCAAAGCGCCATGCCCGGCTGCCAGTGCGACTCGCCCAGCAGCCATGCCAGCGCGCCGGCCACCAGGGCCCCGCCCACGTTCTGCCAGGCCATGCTGGTGCGCAGGTCGGCCGCGGCAATCGAGGTTTTCTGCAGGATCGTGCCCATGGTGATGGAGAGGATGGAGATGACCGCCACCAGCACCACCCAAGGTGAAACGGGACTGGGCGCGCTGGCCAGGGTGGCGGGTGCCACCACCAATACTACGCCCAGGGAGCCCAGTGCAAGCCCGCTCCAGCCTTGCCGGGACGGAAACTCCCCCAGCAGCGGGATCGCCAGCAGCGCGGTCAGCAGCGGTTGCAAGGCACCGAGCAAGGCCATGGCCGACGGCGCAAGGCCATGCGCGATGGCCCAGTAACCGCCACCCAGGTAGCTGCCGTGCAGGAGCGCGCCCGCCAGCAAGTGCCGCGGCACTTCGCGCAGCGCTGGCCAGCGCGCGCCACCGGCCACGGCCACGGCCGCGAACAGCACGGCCGCCAGGAAGAAGCGGGCCAGCAGGAACAGGCTGGGCTGGGCCACCGGCACGATGGCACGGCCCACGATGAATCCGGTCGACCAGATCAGGACAAAGGCCAGGCTGGACAGCCAGGCGGCTGAGGCGGGGACGCTGAGGCGGGATGAGGGCATGGTATTTCAGCGCGCCGGTGGCGCGCACGGGGCGGCAATGATCGACAATGGGCTGCAGGCTAGCCGCTCGAAGCCGTCCTGTCTTGGCAAATCCGGCAACGCGTGGCCGAACCGTCACGGCTTCGGTTTATAGTCTGGCGCTAGCCCCGGCTGCCATGCCGCACGCTGCGTGCCGCGCAAGGCAACCCGGCATTCGTCAACCTACGGTCCTCTATAGCCATGTCCGAACCCCTGTTGGAACGCGTACTCCTCACCAACGATGACGGCATCGACGCCCCCGGCCTGGCCGTGCTCGAAGCCGTGGCGGCAACGCTGGCACGCGAGGTCTGGGTGGTCGCGCCCGAGCATGACCAGAGCGGCACCTCGCACTCCCTGAGCCTGCACGCGCCGCTGCGCATCAGCCAGCAAGGCGAACGCCGCTTCGGCGTGAGCGGCACACCGGGCGACTGCGTCGTCATGGCCGCCCGGCACCTGATGGCCGACACCCCGCCGAGCCTGGTCCTGTCGGGCATCAACCGTGGCGCCAACCTCGGCCTCGAAACCGTGTTCTCCGGCACCGTCGGCGCCGCCATGACCGGCGTGCTGCTGGGCATCCCGGCCATTGCGCTGAGCCAGGCTTTCACCGATCGCAACGCGGTGCGCTGGGAAACGGCGCGCGCGCTGGCGCCCGGCGTGATCCGCCGCCTGCTTGCCGCCGGCTGGAACCAGCAGGCCTGCCTGAATATCAACTTCCCCGATGTGGAGCCCGGGTCCGCCGGCCCGCTCACCGTCACCCGCCAGGGCGTTGGCCTCGTCAAGGATCTTGCCGTGCGGGCCCATGTCGACCCGCGCGGCATCCCGTATCACTGGCTGCAGTTCTCGCGCGGCCCGCAGCCGGACGCCGACGACAGCGAGGCGGTGGTGGTCGGCAGGGGCGCGATTTCTGTGACGCCGCTGCGCTTCGAGCGCACCGACGAGGAGGCGGCCGCGGAACTGGCGGGGCGGCTTTGAGGTAATGACCGGTGGTGCCGCCCGGGGGCGGCACCCTGCCACACGGCGCCCGCGTCGCTCTCCGCTGCTTCGATGATCGGCCATCACCTGGATCCTGCGCTGGCATTTCTCTCCCGCACCCGTCTGATAGCATCTCTCTTCGAGGGAATCCGGCGTTTGCCTTCACGCCGGATGATCGGACCATCACGGCATGGTTTTCCTTGATCGGAACCGACGAAAGCACTTCACACAGATAGCGAGATGGATCTCGATTGGAAGCAACGTACGCAGCAGTATGTCCAGGCCCGGCGCCAGCATCCGGCTTGGCAATTGCTTGCAGCGCGCAGTTCACCGCTGGTCCTGAGTTGTCTGCAGACTCTGTTTGAGAGGAGTCACGACGGGATCGTTTTCGAAGAGGCGCAGCAGGCCTTGGCGGCGCTGCTGGAGCAGCACGCCAATAGCGATGAATTCGGCGTCGACGCTGACGACTGCGCGGCAGCAGCGCGCAAGGAGTTGCGCGCCTGGATCCGGCGCGCGCTGGTGATCGAGCGGGAGGGGCGTCTGTATGCTACGGATGCGCTGGAGGAAGCGCTGAGGTTCGTGGCCGGACTCGAAGGCCGGCTGATGACATCAACCGCATCGCGCTTGTCCATCGTGCAACGGGAGATCGAGAATCTGGAGTCAAGCCTGAATCCGGACCCGCGCAGCCGCGCCAGATATTTGCAGCGCAAGATCGCCGAACTTGAAAGCGAACTGGCTGCGGTCAACGCAGGTGAGGTCAAAGTACTGAGCGATGCCGAGGCAGCCGAGGGCATTCGCGAAATATTCAACCTGGCCACCAGCTTGCGGGGGGACTTCCGGCGGGTGGAGGACTCCTATCGCGAGGCGGACCGGCGGCTGCGGCAATCGATTGTCAGCGAGCGCAACCACCGGGGCGAGGTTGTCGACAAGCTGCTGAATAGCCACGATGGCCTGCTGGAGACGCCGGAAGGCAAGGTGTTTCATGGTTTTCAGCAGCAGTTGGGGCGCTCGGCGGAACTGGATGCGATGAAGCATCGCTTGCGTTCGATCATCAGGCATCCAGCCACCCGGTTGGCCTTGAATTCGCAGCAGCAAGGTGAGTTGCGCTGGTTGATTATTCGCTTGGTGGACGAGTCGGCAGCGGTGATTCGCGCACGCGCCCGCAGTGAGCGTGATGTCAAGGGGTTCCTCAAGACGGGCCTGGCTGCCGAGCATCATCGGGTCGGAGAACTGGTCAATGACATTCTGCAGCAGGCCCTGGCGGTGGACTGGGGCAGTGCTGCGGTACGTCGCCAGGCCGGCCCTTTGCCGCCAGTCGCCATCGCGGTGTCGGGGTTGCCACTAGTGGAGCGGCTTCGCTTCAAGGCCAGCGAGGACGATGAGCAGCAGGGCCTCGAACTTGGCGCCCGCGGCATGGATCCCACGCTGATCGATGAGGATTTCTGGGATGCGTTCGATAGCCTTGACCGCCAGGCATTGATCGAGCGGACGCTGGCTTTGCTGCAAGAGAGCGGGCAGGCCATGGGCATTGCCGAGCTGGCGCGGCATCTGCCGCCGACCCATGATCTGGAGTCGATTGCGTTGTGGCTGGGCATGGCGAGGGAGGCTGACGCCCCGGTGCATCCGCAGCGCGAGAGCGTAGATGTGCTTGGCCGTGACGGAATTGCCCTGCGTTTCCAGGTGCCACAGGTGGAATTGGGCGCCGAACATCTGCGCGGCTTGGACATGGAGATATAGCATGGCGAGCATTTTTGATGACCTGACCGCGGCGGATGAGTCCGCCGCAACCGTGGATTCGTCTTCGCGAGACAGCGAAGAAGAGGTTCCGCTCCCATCCTCCGCGCATGCCGGGGCAGAGGGTGGGCTTGCCATCACCCCGCGCCAGGTCAAGGATGCCTGCCAGGAGTTGCTCAAGCTCGGCTTGCTGGAGGCCGCGAGAAAGCCCAACCTCTATCGTATCGCTATCACCCATGCGGCCGATATCGATCGCATCCTGGAGCCGCTGGACCTGGCCTTGAAGATCGACGACGTGCGAGGGCTGGCCTTCCTGGTGGTGTCACAACCATTGTTCGCGCAGGCGGAGGACGAGTGGTCGCATCCACTGGTGCGCCGCCAGCGCCTCACACTCGAACAATCACTGCTGGTGGCCTTGTTGCGCCAGCACTATGTGGCGCATGAGCAGGAGGGCGGGATTGGGGCCGGAGATGCCCAAGTGGCGCTGGAAGACCTGCTGCCACAGGTGCAGCTCTACCTGGGCAACCTGGGCAGCGACGCGCGCGAGCAGCAGCGTTTGCGCACCTTGCTGGAGAAGCTAAAGCCGCATGGCATTGTTTCCGAGGTCGATCCACACGATCAGGTCTCCATCCGGCCCATCATCGTCCATCTTGCCAATCCCGAGAACCTGCAAAGCCTGTTGCAGGCCCTCAGGCTCGCAGCGCAGCCTGCGGGTGGCGACGATAGCGGCGCGTCGAGCGATCCGGAGGGCGCCGTATGAAGCCTCCCCAGGCAGGGCATCCATCAATCGAGGAGTTGCTGCCCTGCGCGGCCTATGTGCTGACGCATCTCGACGTCTACAACTGGGGGCCGTTTGGGGGACGGCACCATGCCGAGATCGATATCGAGGGTACCGCCATCATCGGGCAAACCGGCAGCGGCAAGACGACGCTGGTCGATGCCCTGATGACATTGATCGCGGCCCAGCCGCGTTACAACCTGGCCTCGACCGGCGGGCATGAAAGCGATCGCGATCTGGTGTCCTATGTGCGCGGCGTGTCCGGGGCGGGTCGAGGTGGCGATACCGACCATATTGCCCGGCCGGGCAAGACCGTGTCGGCGATCGCCGCAAGCTTCGGCAACGGCAACGTGCGCTTGACCATTGCCGGCATCTTTACGTTGGAGGGGAGTAGTTCGGCGGCCGCCGACCTTGACAGGATCTGGTTGATTTCCCGGCAGGAGCAGCAAGGGCTGGACGAGTGGCTCGAAGTGCATCACGCCGGCGGCAAGCGCGCATTGAAGCAGCTTGGGCGCGAGTTTGCCGATCTGCAGGTATTCGAGAGCAAGAAGGCTTATGTCGCACAACTACGCCGCTTCTTCGAGGTGGGCGAGAACGCTTTCACCTTGTTGAATCGTGCCGCCGGCCTCAAGCAGTTGAACAGTATCGACGAATTGTTTCGCGAGTTGGTGCTCGATGACCGCTCGGCGTTCCAGCGCGCGGCCGAAGTAGCGTCCGAGTTCGACGACCTGGCGGCGATCCATCAGGAGTTGGAGATTGCGCGCAGGCAGCGGGAGTCGCTGCTGCCGGTCGAGAAGGGGTGGCAGTCGCGCGGCGAGTACCGTCAACAACAAGATGTCCAGCTCGACCTGATTGCCATGCTGCCGGTCTGCTATGCGCTGCGTGCGCACCAGCTTTGGGGGGAACGTGTCACCTATCTTGAGCGGCAGATGGAACTGTGCGCGCAGCGCATCGAGGCGCTGGCCACGGAGGCCGCCAGCCAGGAAGCCGAGGAACAGCTCCTGCGCGATCTGTACTTGCAGAGCGGCGGAAGCAGCATCGAGCTGCTGGAAGCCCAGATCGTGATGCAGCGCAATCATCGAGAGAACTTGCAGCGGCATGCGCAGGATTATCTGCGCCTGACGAAATCCCTTGGACTCGACGGTACGCTCACGCTGGATGCCTTCGTGGTGAATCAGTCGCAGGCCGGCGAGTTGAAGATGCAGGGGGAAGCGGCGTTAGCTGAGCAGGAGCGCAAGGTGTTTTCGTTGGGCGCGAACGTGGCGGCCGGCGAGAAGGCGGTTTCCGATCTGGAGACGTCCCTGGCGCAGGCGCAGGCGCGGCCCGGCTCTAATATCCCGGGACCTTACCAGCAGTTCAGGAGTGAGCTGGCCACATACCTGAACCTGGTTGAAGATGCGTTGCCGTTTGTCGCGGAGTTGGTTGAGGTACAGCCAAAGCAGGCGCAATGGCGCGGCGCTATCGAGCGCGCTCTCGGCGGGCACCGCTTGCGTCTGATGGTGCCGCCGGAGGCGATGAGCGAGGCACTCTCCTGGGTGAATGGGCGCGATAACCGGCTGCATGTACGCTTGCTGGAGGTCAGGGTGCCGACGCAGGCGGTGGCGTTCTTTGTGGATGGTTTCACGCAGAAGCTGAATTTCAAGGGCCATGACTACAGGGATGCCGTGCAGCAGTTCCTGGCGGGCATCGATCGGCATTGTGTGGCCTCCCCGGAGGCCTTGAAACACACGCCGCATGGCATGACGGCCCAAGGCCTGATGTCGGGCAAGAGCGGGTTCTTTGAGAAGCAGGACAAGACGCCCCTGAACCAGGGATGGATGACCGGCTTCGACAACAAGGATAGCCTGGCAGCGCTCCAGCAGCAGTTGCGGGATGCTCAGTCGGCGCTAAATGCGCACCGGGCGCTTTTTGAAGCTGCAAGGGGCGACGTGAGCGCAGGGCGCTTGCGCGTGGGACTGCTGGAGCGGCTGCTAAGTGTTCAGTTCCAGGATATCGACGTGCTGCAAGCCGAGCGCGCGTTGGCCAGCTCGCTCAAGCGCCTGGATGGCTTGGCGAGCCCGGCATCGGACACTGCCAAGGCAAAACGGGATTGGGAGGCTGCCAAGATGCAGTTAACCAAGACAAACGAGGCGCGCGAGAATAGCCGGATCGTCCAGGCCGGCTTGCGGAGGGAGCGCGAGGCTGCGGTGACGCAGCGCGAGCGTGCCTACCGACGAAGCGGCGATGGGCTGGGCGCGCAACAACAGGCACTAGCATGGCAGCATTTTGACTTGTCCGGTGTGCAACAAGTCGATGTGCTGGAGGATCACGAGGCCGAGGCGGAAGGGCGCTTGCGTGGGCACCTGCAAAAGCTCGCCAACGACCTTGTTCGCTGCGAGAAGGATCTGATCCGCGCTATGGGACAAGCGAAGCGCGAGGATACCGGCGCCCTGTCCGATGTGGGCACTGAACTAGAGGACGTGCCGCAATACCTGGCGCGCCTGAAGATACTGAACGAAGAGGCCCTGCCAGAGAAGCTGCAGCGCTTCCTGAACTACCTCAACCAGTCCTCCGACCAGGGCGTAACCCAGTTGCTCGGCAGTATCGAGAACGAAGTGGCGATCATCGAGGAACGCATCGAAGATCTTAACAACACCATGCGCCGGGTCGATTTCCAGCCCGGGCGGTATCTGCGGCTGGATCCGCGCCGTGTGGTTCATGAGAGCTTGAAAACGCTGCAGCAGGCGCAACGCGCGCTACGTTCGGCGGCATTGAAGGACGATCAGGGCGAAAGCCACTTCCGGGCCCTGGCGCAGGTGGTGACGTTGTTGCGAGAAGCCAGCGAGCGCCGGACCACGGTTGGCGCGCGTGCGCTGCTGGATCCGCGCTATCGCCTGCAGTTTGCCGTGTCGGTGATCGAGCGCGGCACGGGCGCGGTCATGGAAACCCGCACCGGCTCACAGGGCGGAAGTGGCGGCGAGAAGGAGATCATCGCCAGCTATATCCTGACAGCCTCGCTGAGCTATGCCCTGTGCCCGGATGGCGGGAGCAAGCCGCTATTCGGCACCATCGTGCTGGATGAGGCATTCTCGAAAAGCTCGCAGGCCGTGGCCGGGCGGATTATTTCGGCGCTGCGGGAGTTTGGCCTGCATCCGCTGTTCGTCACACCGAACAAGGAAATGCGTCTGCTGCGCGCACATACCCGCTCCGCGATCCTGATTCACCGCAGAGGGCAGCAGGCCACCATGACATCGCTGAGTTGGGAAGAGCTGGATGTGCTCGCTCGCTCTAGACAAAACAGCCAAGATGAAGTCACCGGATGAGTTGGCGGCGAAGCTCGCCAGGCATTGGCAATCCGCGGATATGCGCGTGGCGCGATTGCTCCAGGCCGATAGCTGGCCGCTGAGTCTGCCGATAGGCAGGCCGAGCGCGAGGGCTTTTGCCGACGAGACCGGTCTGGTCAGGCGGCATGTGCAGCGCTGGCGTGAGATGCAAGTCGGAACGGTTGTCTGGCAGGATGTGGCGTACCGAGCCGGCAATGCGCCGGTTGAAGTGCCGCAGAGTTGGGAGTTGCGCACGCCGTCGGAATGGGTCTTAGCCACTGGGGATACAGCGATCCAGGCTGAATATCGGGCGCTGGGCCAGCTGGTACAGGCAGTCGATCCGCGCTTCCACCCCTTGATTCTGCGTCAACGCCGCCTTGCGGTAGACCGCCCGGCAGGCGAAGTCGCCAAGGCGAGCGAGGTCGCACTGGCCTTGACGCCTGGCTGTGCGGGGGGACGGCCGCTGCGGGCATTGACTGTCTGCAATATTGATAGCAAGTTCATCGAACGCAATCGCGCCTTGTTGATCCAGATGCTCGATGTGCGCTTTGACGGACTGCCGAGCGAGCTCGGGCTGGAGTCCTTCCTGGATGCAGCCGATGATAGCGATCATTGGCTCCTGTTGGTGCCGCTGGCGCCTGGACTGCTGCCGTTTTCGCAGCAGCGCGTGCGCGTCAGCGAGCTTGGTCTGTTGCCGGAGTCCGTCAGCCATATCCTGGTCGTGGAAAACGAGCGCTGCCTGCATCAATTGCCGGCGTTGGCCGATACCGTCGCCATCCTCGGTGCGGGTTTGAACCTAGGCTGGATGCGAGCCGAATGGCTGGCGCAAAAGCATGTTGCCTATTGGGGCGACATGGACACCTGGGGGCTGACGATGCTGGCCAGGGCACGGCAGGCCCTGGCCGATGTGACTGTCGTGCAGATGAATCGAGCCTGCTTCGATCAATACGCTGTAGGGTTAGCTGTGGCGGAGCCTGTGCCGGCCGGTGTCGAGCCGCCGGAGGGCCTCACAGTTGTTGAAAGGGACTTCTATCTGTATTTGCGCCGGCAGGAGCGCGGGCGCATTGAGCAGGAGTTTCTGCCGCCAGACCCGGTAGTCGCGGCGCTAATCGCGTGGCACGGGGGCGCGCTGGATTGATCTATTGCGCGGCCCCCTCAAGCTGTCCCAAGGGACAGCCCTGCCGCAAACGGATTGCGAACACGCAATCCTTCTTCGATCAGCATCCCGTCCTGCATATCCTCGGAATACAAGATCTCGCAGTCGGACAGCAGTGCCGCCGCTATGATCATCGCATCGTAGACGCTGAACCCGTAACGTTCGGCAATCTGCCTGCCTTTGTCATGTGTTTCCACTGTGAGCGGCTCCACGGGGCACAGGGACTGAATCAGTCTCACAACCTCGCTTACTTCTGGCCACGGCATAGCCAGCTTGCGGCGAGCCACGTTGGTGATTTCGTTCAAGACCTGCACGCTGATTCTGCCCCCGGCCTGGACGACGGCTTCGGCGCGATCCGCTTTTGCCGTGTCGGCGGACAACAGGTACAACAGTACGTTGCTATCGATGAACGCCTTACGCGCGGTCATTGATATCGTCCCGGTCAAATTTGAAATCTGCCGGCAGGCGCCCGCGGAACTGCCGTAGTTTCGCCAGATAGTCGGCGCTGCCGGGTTTCTTCCTGACCTGGAAAACCCGTTCGTCGGCGATCACGACTTCAATGTCGTCGCCTTCGTGCAGCTCCAGCGCGTCCACCACGGAGGCGGGCAGACGGATGGCCAGGCTATTTCCCCATTTGCTGACTTGCATGATCTGTTTCTCCCATGCCACTCAAGGATGATATACGTTATCAAATGTATATCATCGCATGAGCGGCATCAAGGGGTGGTCAGTTTTGTGGCGTACTATCCCTTTCTCTTTCTTTTCGCGCGCTGCGCCCAGAGCCGTCCTTGTGACCTTTCCCGGGCTAGCCGCGCCGGTGCAGGCTTGCGTCGTGGCTACTCATTGACGGCAAGCTCGCCGCCGGCAAGCACGGCCCCTTTGCCTGCGCCGCGGCTGGCTCGCCACGCGGAATAGGTGACCCCGGTCAGCAGCAGGGCTGAGAGCACGACGAAGACGCAGCTGATCGGGCGATGCACGAACACCATCATGTCGCCGCGCGACAGCAGCAGCGAACGGCGGAAGTTCTCCTCCACCATCGGCCCGAGCACGAAGCCAAGCAGGATGGGCGCTACCGAGAACCCGAGCCACATGAGCACTGCGCCGATGACGCCGAACGCCAGTACTTCCCAGATCTCGAACAGGCTGTTCTGCGTGCTGAACACGCCGACCACGATGAAGAACATGGCCGAGGGGAACAGGTAGCGGTAGGGCACCTGCAGCAGCTTGACCCACACGCCGATCAGCGGGACGTTCAGCACGATCAGCAGCAGGTTGCCAATCCAGAAGCTGGCGATCAGGCCCCAGAAGATGTCGGGGTGATCGCTGATGAGCTGCGGCCCCGGGGCGATGCCCTGGATCATCAGCGCGCCAAGGATCAGCGCCATCACGGCGTCGCCCGGAATGCCAAGGCTCATGGTGGGGATGAAGTCGACCTGCGTCTTGGAGTGCGCGGAGGCTTCCGGCCCGGCGACACCCGCGATCATGCCCGTGCCGAACTTCTCCGGCGTCTTGGAGATCTTGCGCTCCAGGGCATAGGCGACGAAGGTCGTGATGGTGGGGCCGGTCCCGGGCATGGCGCCGAACACCGTGCCTACCGCAGTGCCCCGCACCATGGGCCAGAAGGCGGTCTTGAGCTCGGCCAGGCTGGGCCGCATGTCGCGGATGCGCAGCTTGGTTTTGGTGGCGATCACGCTCATCCGGTTGACGTTGAGCAGGAAGTCCGCCACGCCGAACAGTCCCATGGCGATGGCGACCAGCTCCAGTCCGTCGCTAAGCTCGGGGATGTTCATCGCCAGGCGGAAGGTGCCGCTGTTCACGTCGGTACCGACACAGCCGCAGACCAGACCGAACAGCGTCATCGCCACGCCTTTCAGCGGGGACCCGCGTGACATGGTGGAGCCTGCCAGCAAGCCCAGCAGCATGATCGAGAAGATCTCCGTGGGGCCAAACTTGAACGAAATCTCGGTAAGCAGCGGCGAGGCGAAGATCATCACGATGATGCCCACCGACGCGGCGAAGAATGAGCAGATCATGGTGATGCCCAGCGCCGTGCCGCCCTTGCCGGCGCGCGTCATCGGATAGCCGTCCAGGCAGGTGACCGCATGCGGCGGGTGCGAGGGCAGGTTGAGCAGGATTGCGCCGATGGCGCCGCCATATTGCGAGCCATAGAAGATCCCCGCCAACATCAGGATGGCGGGTACCGGGTGCATGGCATAGGTGAGCGGCAGCAGGATGGAAATGGCCGACAGCGCGCCCATGCCGGGCAGCACGCCAATCAGGTTTCCCATCAGCACGCCGAAGAAGGACCACATCAGGTTGGAACCCTGGAAGGCAACGCCAAAACCGAACCAGAGATCATGCAGAGCGTTCGCGGTCATGATGTTCAGACCCCCCAGGCAAAGAGCGGCAGCTGCAGTTGCAGCGCCCACCAAAACACCACCGTGGCGATGGCGCACATGGCCAGCGCCAGGATGGCGGCTTGCTTCATGGTGTTGCTCCGGTCGCCCAGCGCCGAGATAAACACGATGGCGAAGGTGGCGGGGATCAGGCCGCCGTATTTGCCCAGCAGCAAGAAGGCGAGCACGCCCAGGACGATGCAGGCGCATCCGCGCAAGTCTGGCAGGCCGGCGCCATGTCCGTGCTCGGACGCCCTGGCGTCAGCTGGCGGCTCCTTGCGCGCCGAGATGGCGATGAGCACGCCGACGATCGCCAGTAGCGCACCTACCGCTGCCGGGAAGAAACCGGGCCCCATGTGGCTCAGGGTGCCGGTGTGGTACTGAAGGCCGGCCGCCACCGTGGCGAGCCCGATCAGCGTCATCAGCCCGCCGCCGTAGTAGTCCTTCTTGAAGCGCGAGGGGGTGTTCATTGCAGATCCCCTCTGATCCGGCTGCCCGGGCGGTAGCGCGCGTTGGTGTGTTGATGCATGAGGTGGTCCCTCCGTCTCCTGTTTTTACGCCCTTGCCTTGCCGCGACTTCATCGCGGGCGTGAGCGGGTGCCGAGACTGTAGAAACGGCATCTTCCAAACGGCTTTCCGACGGCTTGCAAACGGCTTTCGGCGCAGCGATGTTGTGAAGAATTTCTCGTGGATAGGCGTTATCCCTAGCGCCGAAAACCCATGGAGCAGGGAACTTTGTCAGCGGATTTCGAGCCATGTGGCAGCCAAGTGGTGCATTGCTCACGCTCTGCCGGCAACCTGCACGCAAATCCATTTACATCACGTTGTGCTATATCGATCGCGCTCGCCGGATGCCCCGCATGCGCGTGGACCACGCCTGGATGACCGCAATTGCAGTCATGCAGACATGCAAGCATGCAAATCGACATCAAGCTTTCACATAAGACCTGGACAATGCGCTCAGCCGCCACGGGTGCGGTTCATGGCGTCTATCGCATGGCTGCCCGCGGCTGGCGGAAGACTGCCTCATCCATCCATAAGACAGAGAAAATCAGTGAAGAAAGCTCTCCTTGCAATGACTGCCGCGGCTGCTGCCGCAGGCTCCGGCGCAGCGTTCGCCCAAACCTCCTCGTCCGGCGTCACGCTGTACGGCATCGCCGATGTTGGCATCGAAGTCATCAACCACATGCCGGCCTCCGGCTCCGCGGGTGGCACCGTCACCCGCATGAACTCCGGCAACCTGTCCGGCTCGCGCTGGGGCCTGCGCGGCAGCGAAGACCTGGGCGGTGGCCTGAAGGGTATCTTCGTGCTGGAAAGCGGCTTCGATATCGATACCGGCATGTCCGGCCAGGGCAACCGCCTGTTCGGCCGCCAGTCGTACGTGGGCCTGCAGGGCAATTTCGGCGCCGTGACGCTGGGCCGCCAGCAAAACGCGCTGTATGACCTGTTCGGCGCCTATGACCCGATGGCCGTTGGCCCGCGCTACTCGCTCAACAGCGTCGACTCGCTGTTCAACGGCCGTGCCGACAACGCCTTCAAGTACACGGGCAAGTTCGGCGGCCTGACGGCTACCGGCTTCTACAGCACCGGGCGCGATGCCACGGTGACCAACGGCAGCGAAGTGCCGGGCGAAAGCAAGGTGGGCCGCAACTACGGCGCGGGCCTGGCCTACGCCGTTGGCAGCTTCTCGGTCGGCGCCGCGTATGACCAGTTCCAGGGCTCGTCGGTGGCACTGAAGGACCGCAGCGCCAAGCGCGCGGCCATCGGCGCGTCCTATGCCTTCGGCGATGCCAAGGTGTTTGCCGGCTACCGCTGGCTGCGTGACGACGGCACGGCCAGCGCCACGGCCTCCGTCACCCGCAGCAATGTGTACTGGGCAGGTGCGCAGTACAAGTTCACGCCTGCGTTCCAGCTGACCGGCGCAGCGTACTACACCGACATGAAGAACAGCGGCGCGGATTCGTGGATGTACGTGCTGTCGGGCGACTACTCGCTGTCCAAGCGCACCGATGCCTACGTGAACATTGGCTACGTGAAGAACAAGTCGGGCTCCACCCTGGGCCTGAACGGTGCCGGCACGGCACTGCCGGGCGCGAACCAGACCGGCGCCACCGTCGGCGTGCGTCACCGCTTCTAAGCCGCATCTAAGCCGCATCTGAGCGGTAACTGAGCGGTAACTGAGCAGCACCTGGGCGGCATCCTGCGCACGGAGGATGCCGCCAACAATCATATCGACCTTGCTGATGCGCGAGGATCGCTTGGCCGGTCAGATCGACCGGCCTTTTTTCTCTTCTTCGCCGAACCGCGTGAAGTGAGCCAGGCTGCCGTCGCCATAGACGCGCTCCACCTTTGACACCACGACGTGATAGCCGTCATACCATTTGCGGTACTGGCGCTTGGCGTCAAGGTGCCGTGGATGGGCAGCGAAGGCCCGCAGGGCTTCCTGATCCCGCCAGTAGTAGCTGGCATTGGCCAGCTTGCCGTCGGGCGAGCGCCAGGATTCGGCCCCCAGGAAGCCGGCGATGCTGCCCGCCACCTCGTCAATGACCGCGCTCAGCCGCTGGAACTCTTCGTCGATCTTGCCGGGCTTGTAGATAAAGGCTGCGATGTACATCTCGTGTTGTCTTTCTCGTATTGTCTTTTCAGGATAGGGATGAAAGTGCCCGCCATCTTCGCCGGCTAGGACACCTTCGGCATGGCAAGCAACCTCAGCGCCAGCAGCGCCAGCACCACGGCAAGCCCGTATTTCTGGAACACGGCGGCACGCGGGTTGCGGCTCAGGAACCGCCGTGCCGAGCCGCCAGCCGCGCCCAGCAGGCCGTGGAACACGGTGCTGATCGCCGTCAGCACGCAGCCCAGGACAATCAGCTGCCGGGCCACGTTGCCCTTGCCCGGGTCCACGAACTGCGGCAGGAAGACCATGAAGAACAGCAACGCCTTCGGATTCAGCAAGCTGTTCAGCGTGGAGCGGAAAAACACCGATTTCAACGAGGCCTGCCGGGTCACCGCGCCCAGCGGCAGCAGCGGTCGGCGCAGCGCTTTCCAGGCCATCCACAGCAGGTACAGGGCTCCCGCATAGCGGATCAGGTCGAAGGCCGGGGGCCACGCGGCAATCACGGCGGTGATGCCGGTTGCCGTCAGGACGGTCAGCACGAGATCCGCCGCGGCGATGCCGAGCGCGGCCGCCGCGCCGCCGCCGAGGCCGTAGGTGACGCCGTGCGCCATGACGAAGGCCATGTTTGGCCCGGGTGACAGCAGCAGCACCATCACGGCCGCGGCGAACACCGACAAGGTAGCGAATTCGATCATGCCCAGGTTTCCAGAAAGCTCCGCGGAGCCCTTTACGTTGTCGAGGCTGATAGCGTAATCTTTGTGTCTGATACAAACAAAAAATTGTTCTAGATACAAAGAACGATCCGACGAAGGCGCACAGACCAAGGCATGATCCCAGCCCGGTACAAAACCATCATGGACGAGATCGCGGGGCGCATCCGCGAGGGGGGGCTGCCGCCAGGCACGCAATTGCCGACCGTTCGCGCCTTGATGAAGCAGCATGGCATCGCCCTGGCCACCGCATCGCGCATCTACCGGGAGCTGGAATCCATCGGGCTTGTCGTTGGCGAGACCGGCCGGGGCACCTTCGTGCGCGACACCTCGCTGCCGCGCGGTCTGGGCCTGGAGCAGCACCCGGTGCGTTCCGGCGCGGTCGATCTCACCTTCAACTATCCGTCCTTGCCCGGCCAGGCCGACATGCTGCGCGACGGCCTGCGCACCATCGCGGCCTCGGGGGACCTCGACGCGCTGCTGCATTCGGCGCCCCAGGGTGGGCGGGCGCACGAGCGGCAGACCGCGGCCAGGCACCTGCGCAACCGGGGCATCCGGGTGGGCGGCGAGCAGGTGCTTATCGTCAATGGCGCGCAGCAGGGCCTCGCCGTGACGGTCATGGGCCTGCTCAAGCCGGGCGATGTCCTGGCTGTGGACGCGCTGACCTATCCCGGCATGAAGCGGCTCGCGCAGACGCACCGTCTTGACCTGGAGGCGGTGCCGCACACGGTAGAAGGCATGGACCTGGAGCATCTGGCGGCACTATGCAAACGGCGTCCGGTGCGCGCCGTCTACGTCATGCCAACGATGCACAATCCACTGGGCACGGTGATGGCTGAGCCGTCCCGGGTCCGGCTTGCCGAGCTTGCCGACAAGCATGACTTCCTGGTCATCGAGGATGGCGCCTATGCCTTCCTGGCCGAGCCGGCACCCAAGCCGGTCTTTACCTACGCGCCCGAACGCACGGTTTATGTCTCGGGGCTGTCCAAGAGCGTCGCGTCCGGCTTGCGCGTAGGTTTTGTCGCCGCGCCCCTTGCGCTGGTGCCCGCGCTGGAGGGCGCAATCCGCGTCTCGACCTGGAACACGCCCACGCTGACCGTGGCGCTGGGTTGCCACTGGATCGAGGCCGGACTGGTCGACGAGCTCGAGGATCGCAAGCGCAAGGACGCGCGGCGGCGCCAGAGCCTGGCGCGCCGCGTGCTGCGGGGGTGCGCCATCACCGCGCACCGCTCGTCCTACTATCTCTGGCTTTCCTTGCCCGAGGACCTGCGAGCCGATCGCATTGCCGTGGACCTGGCGCGCGAGGGCGTCCTGGTGACAACGGCGGAGCCGTTCGCCGCGACGCCCAACGTGCCGCATGCGCTGCGGCTCGCCATCGGCTCCATTTCGCTTGAAGCCCTGGAGGCGGCGCTGGCGAAGGTGCGCAGGGCGGTGGCCGGCTGATACCTCCCCCCTTTAAGGCTGGCAGCGGCCCGCCGTTGCGTGTAACGCATACCTCACCGTGCAAGCGGATATCGGGCTGGGCCGCGGGTTGCGCCGGAGCGGTGTCCCTGGCTGCCAAGCTTTGTCCTGCCATGACGCCAATGATGCCGGCCTATAGTGGAACGGGTGGGGCGGGGCCGGCGGCTGCTCCGCGGTCTGTGCCCTTCCGCTAACGCATCAAGGGGAAACATCATGTTGATAGCCAGATGGCAGATCGATGCCCGCTTTGGGCACAAGCAAGAGGTCATCGACCGGTTGCAGGGCTGGGCGCGCGAGATCGCGCCGCAGGTGGGGCTGGTGCGCGGGCGCCTGCTGACCGGCTCGATCGGCGCGCTGGAGGCGACCGTGGTCCACGATTGGGAAGTGAGCGACCTCGGCGAACTGGACCGTGCGTGGAGCCAGCTCGCATCGATTCCGGCCCATGCGCAATGGGGCAGGGAACTGGAGCCGTTCGTGGTCTCCGGCACTGCTCGCTGGGAAATCTATCGCGTTGTCTGAACCCGGAGTCCTCTCCCGGAGCCTGCGGCCATCGTGGCGGGCGACAAGCCAAGGCTCCCAAAGGCGCATCCCGGCAAATCACGCTTGACCGGCGCCCCGGCCGTCCCGAGCAGGTTGTGCGGCAGTGCAGCAACCGGTGCGGCGACGGGGCCGGCTTGCCATTGTCCGGGCCGGCGCGAGTGCGCCTGCGTAGTTGTTCCCATTGTCTGTCCCCGGGCTTTCCATTAGGCTGGCCGTCCAGCTTCCCGCACTTCCGGCGCGCGCGCCATGCCGCCGGTCACTGGAGATGCCCTGATGCCCGCTGTGCAGAGCCTGCCGCAGAATATGACGCGCACGACCAATATGACGTTCGATCAATGGCGCGAGGCCATCGATACGAGTTTCCTGCCGCTCGAATATTCCCGCCAGGCGCGCGGGCCGTTCCATTGCAATGTCAGCTATGCGCGCTTCGGTGCGTGCGCGGTGGCGGACATGGAGGTTGACGCGCATCGCGTGGCGCGCGAGCGCCGGCACGCGGTGGCTTCCGATGCGGGTTTCTTCAAGATTTTCTGGCAGCTGAGCGGGCGCAGCCGGGTGGCGCAGCGCGGCAACGAAGCGTCGCTGGAGCCGGGCATGTGGTCGATCTACGATACCGCGCAGCCCTATAGCATCGAGATGGCGGAGCGTTGCCGCGTGCTGGTGCTGCTGGTGCCGCAGGAGCGCGCCTTCGGCTGGCGGCAGGCGGCCACCTGCCTGGGCGGACGGGCGCTGCGCGGCGAGGGCGCGGCGCGCATCGCGGTGTCGGCGCTGGGGGCGCTGCTGCACGACACCTGCGCGGGCCACCTGCTGGACCAGCAAGGCCAGGTGGTGCTGCAGGATTCCGTCGTGTCGCTGATGGAGACGGCGCTACAGGGCGCGCACGCACCGTCGCCCGCGGTGATAAGGGACGGCACGGACGCCGCCATGGCACGCCATCTGGGCGAAGCGCGCATGAACCGCATCGCCGGGTTCGTCGACGCCCATCTGCACGATCCGGCGCTATCGGCGCAAAGCCTGGCGGTGGTCCTGAACGTCTCGCGCCGCACGCTGTATAACCTGTTCCGCGAGTTCGGCCAGACGCCGCATGCCTATATCCTCTCGCGCCGGCTGCGGCAGGCTGCGCTGCGCCTATCCGGCGGTGGGGAGGGCGGGCGCAGCATTACCGAGATTGCGTTTGCGCTGGGGTTTGCGGATGCCGCGCATTTCAGCCGGGTGTTTCATGAGCGGTTCGGGATGAGTCCGACGCAGTGGCGGCAGCAGAATGCGGGGGGCGGGGGGGTTGCTTTGCGGCATTAGATGGGGGGATGGGGGGGGCTTGGCTGCAACTGCAACTGCAACTGCAACTGCTTAAAGTCAAAGGCAACTGCAGTTTCACCTCCCCTGCGGGGCGGCGACCTACTTTTTTGTCTTGCCAAAAAAGTAGGCAAAAAAGGCGCGCCGGATGGGGCGACTACCCCCTCGGGCTTCGGCGAAAAGAGCGGCCGGGACCCAAACTCGCATCGCCTTAAGGCGATACTCAGACATGGGTCCCTCTTTTCCGCTCTTTTCGCCGAATCCCGAGGCGCCCCATACGGCCTCGGCACACCTTGACGGCTCGCTTCGCGTCGCGCTTGGGTGTTTCCCGCCCCTTCGGGCGGGAAACACGGCTACCACCGTTGGTTGATCTTGCCGCTGGTTGGCTCCCTTCTTCCACTTGTGGGAGAAGGCCGGGGGAGAGGGCGGGGGCGCACTGCGGCGTTGTGGTGCCAAGGGCCATTGGCTTGGGCCTTTCCCACGCTTTGCACGCATCGACAAGCTTTGTGCACGGCCAGACAAGCGATGATCAGGCCGTGGTGTTAACTTCGATCTCCATGACAGGGCACCAGCCAAGACCAACCGGAGACGAAGATGAATGCACCCAAGGAAGCCCGCAGCGGCCTGAACCAGGCCATCCGCAATGCCATGCTGATCGACGGCGAGTGGCGCCAGGCCGAGTCCGGCGAGACCTTCGCCGTGTTCGATCCCGCCACCGGCGAGGAGATCGCGCGCGTGCCCGCGGGCGGCGCGGCGGATATCGATGCGGCGGTGGCTGCGGCCGGGCGCGCCTTTGCCGGCGGCACGTGGCGTGCCATGATGCCGGCTCAGCGCGAGCGCCTGCTGCTCAAGCTGGCCGACCTGGTCGAGCAGCACGGCGACGAACTGGCCCGGCTTGAAACCCTCAACAATGGCAAGCTGCTGGCGTTCTCGCAAGGCCTGGAGGTGGGCGGCAGCGCGCAATGGCTGCGCTATATGGCCGGCTGGGCCACCAAGATCGAAGGCAGCACGCTGGACGTATCGGTGCCGTTTCCCCCCGGCACGCGCTATAGCGCCATGACCCGGCGCTCGCCGGTGGGCGTGGTGGGCGCCATCGTGCCGTGGAATTTCCCCTTGCTGATGGCGGTCTGGAAGATCGCCCCGGCCCTGGCCTGCGGCTGTACCGTGGTGCTCAAGCCGGCCGAGGAAACGCCGCTCACCGCGCTGCGGCTGGCCGAGCTGGCGCTGGAAGCGGGCTTCCCGCCGGGTGTGCTGAACGTGGTGACCGGCGACGGCGTGCCCGGCGCGGCGCTGGTGGCGCATCCCGGCGTCAACAAGATTACCTTCACCGGTTCGACCGAAGTCGGGCGCCTGATCGGTGCGCGCTGCGGCCAGGATATCCGCCGCGTGTCGCTGGAGCTCGGCGGCAAGAGCCCGGTCATCGTGCTGGATGACTGCGATCCCGCGCATGCCATCCAGGGCGCGGCCGGCGCCATCTTCTTCAACCAGGGCCAGGTCTGCACGGCCGGCTCGCGCCTGTACGTGGCGCGCCGCCACTATGACCAGGTGGTCGAGGGGCTGGGCAAGGTGGCCAATGCCACGGTGCTGGGCTCCGGGCTCGATCCTGCCAGCCAGATGGGGCCGCTGGTGTCGTCGCGTCACCGCGACAAGGTCATGGGGCTGATCGGCACCGGGCGCAGCGAAGGCGCGGACATCGTCGCGGGTGGCACTGCGCTGGACCGCGCCGGCTATTTCGTGCGGCCCACCGTGGTGGCCAACGCCGCGTGCAAGGACCTGACGCTGGTGCGCGAGGAAGTCTTCGGGCCGGTGGTGGTGGCCATGCCGTTCGACGATCCCGAGGCCGTGCTGGCCGAAGCCAACCGGTCCGAGTATGGCCTGGGCGCCAGCATCTGGAGCAACGACCTGCGCGCGGTGCAGCGGCTGGTCGATGGCCTGGATGCTGGCACGGTCTGGGTCAATACGCACAACATCGTGGACCCCAACATGCCTTTTGGCGGATACAAGGCCTCCGGGGTCGGGCGCGAGCATGGCCGCTCCGCCATCGAGGCCTACACCGAGATCAAGTCGGTCTGCATGGCTTACTGAGCGGCATCGCCGCGCGTGGTGGGGGAGTTCGCGCTGCGGGTAATCCCGAGTGTGTAAAACCTAGCCCTGCGGCCATTCTTAGGTCTGCTGCAATCCGGTGGCGCGACGGGCGATGTCCGTCGCGCCATTGGCCAGCCGCTGGCATAGAACCAGCCTGGCTTCCCCCCGAAGAAGAAGCAAAAAAAGAGGAGACACAATGAGCCAAGAACCCGAGCGGGTTATCTCCTGCTGGCCGCGCGTTGCGCAGCGCGCTGGCAATCAAGCAGGCCTGTCGCGCAAGGTGGCAGTGCTGGTAGCGGGGCTGGCGGCGTTCTCGCTGGCGGCGGCGCAGGCCAGGCCGCCGGCCAAGGTGGCCAGCGCCGATCACATCCGTACCGTCACCCGAAGCGTCGACGGCGCCTTCATTGAAGGCAACGCCGCCAAGACACCCGACTGGCCCAGCTACGGCCTGGATTACGCGGAAACCCGCTTCAGCCGGCTCTCGCAGATCAATGCCGACAACGTGAAGGACCTCGGGCTGGCCTGGTCCTACGATCTCGAATCCACGCGCGGGGTGGAAGCCACGCCGCTGGTGGTCAACGGCATCATGTACGTCAGCGCGTCGTGGAGCGTGGTGCATGCCATCGACACCCGCAGCGGCAAGCGCATCTGGACCTTCGACCCGAAGGTCGACAAGTCGATCGGCTACAAGGGCTGCTGCGACGTGGTCAACCGCGGCGTGGCGCTGTATCAGGGCAAGGTCTTTGTTGCCTCCTATGATGGCCGCCTGATCGCGCTCGATGCCGGCACCGGCCGCAAGCTGTGGGAGAAGGACACCATCATCGACCGCACCCACTCGTACACCATCACCGGCGCGCCGCGGGTGTTCAAGGGCAAGGTCATCATCGGCAATGGCGGCGCGGAGTACGGCGTGCGCGGCTATATCACCGCCTACGATGCCGGCACCGGCGAGCAGAAATGGCGCTGGTTCACCGTGCCCGGCGACCCCAGCAAGCCGTTCGAGGACGAGTCGATGGCCAAGGCGGCCAAGACCTGGGACCCGGCCGGCAAGTACTGGGAAGCCGGAGGCGGCGGCACCGCGTGGGACACGCTGGCCTTCGACCCCGAGCTCAACCTGATGTACGTGGGCACCGGCAACGGCTCGCCCTGGTCGCGCAGCAAGCGCAGTCCGGCCGGTGGCGACAACCTTTACCTGGCTTCCATCGTCGCGCTGGATCCGGATACCGGCAAATACGTCTGGCATTATCAGGAGACGCCCGGCGACAACTGGGACTACACCTCCACCCAGCCCATGATCCTGGCCGACCTGAACATCGGCGGCAAGGCGCGCAAGGTCATCCTGCACGCGCCCAAGAACGGCTTCTTCTTCGTCATCGACCGCACCAACGGCCAGTTCATCTCGGCCAAGAACTTCGTCGATGTGAACTGGGCCAGCGGCTATGACCAGAACGGACGCCCGATCGAGCTGCCGGAGGCACGCGCCACCGACAAGCCCTATGACGCCATCCCCGGGCCCTACGGCGCGCACAACTGGCATCCGATGTCGTTCAACCCGCAGACCGGCCTGGTCTACCTGCCCGCGCAGCATGTGCCGCTCAACCTGATGGACGACAAGAACTGGACGTTCAACGGCAAGCAGCCCGGCCAGCCGCACGGCAACGTGGGATGGAACACGGCGAAGTTCCTCAATGCCGAACCGCCCACCAGCCAGCCCTTCGGGCGCCTGATCGCCTGGGACCCGGTGCAGCAAAAGGCCGTCTGGACGCAGGAGCAGGTCTCGCCGTGGAACGGCGGCACGCTCACCACCGCCGGCAACCTCGTGTTCCAGGGTACGGCCGATGGCCGCTTCATCGCCTACAACGCCGCCACCGGTGCGAAGCTGTGGGAGTCGCCCACGGGCACCGGCGTGATCGCGGCGCCCGTGAGCTATCTGGTGGACGGCAAGCAGTACGTGTCCGTCGCTGTCGGCTGGGGTGGCGTCTACGGGCAGGCCCAGCGCGCCACCGAGCGGCAGGGGCCCGGCACCGTCTACACCTTCGCGGTTGGCGGCAAGGCACCGATGCCCGCGTTCGTGCAGTACCGCGCGGGTGAATTGCTGTCGGGCGTGAAGTACGACCCGGCCAACGTCGCGGCCGGCACGGCGCTCTACGTCAGCAACTGCGTGCTCTGCCATGGCGTGCCCGGCGTGGATCGCGGCGGCAATATTCCCAACCTCGGCTATATGAATACCGCCTATATTCAAAATCTCGACAAGTTCATCTTCAAGGGCCCCGCCATGGCGCGCGGCATGCCAGACTTCACCGGCAAGCTGAGCGCGGACGATGTCGAGAAGATCAAGGCGTTTATCCAGGGCACCGCAGACGCCATCCGGCCCAAGGCCCAGGCAATGGCCAAGTAGCGGCAGGGCAGGCTGCCCGCACAGCAGCAAAGGACGCAATCAACAAACTCAGGGCAGGGATATGGCCGGCAACAAGGGCGGTGGGCGAAGCAGGAAACGAGCTTGCGCAGAGGCTTCGCACCGCCTGCGCTGCCTGGCGGCGGCGATGCTTGCCGTCGCGCCCGGCGCGGCCTTTGCCGAGGAAATGCTGCCAGATGTGGTGGTGAGCGTCAGCCGCGCCGAGCAGAAGCGCTTTGACGCGCCGGCCGCGATCGACAGCGTTCCCGTCGATTCGCTGAGCGCGGCCAGCCCGTTGGTCAACCTGTCCGAGCTGTTGCCGCTCGTGCCCGGCGTGGCCGCGCGCGAGCGGCAGAATTACGCGCAAGACTTGCAGCTAGCCGTGCGCGGCTTTGGCAGCCGCTCCACCTTCGGTGTGCGCGGCGTGCGGCTGTTCGTGGACGGCATTCCCGCCACCATGCCGGACGGGCAGGGCCAGGCCTCCACCGCCGATCTCACCAACGCCAGCCGCATCGAGGTGTTGCGCGGCCCCTTCGCCCAGCTCTACGGCAATGCGTCGGGCGGTGTCGTGCAGATTTTCACGCCCGATCCGCCCAAGGCGCCGATGGCGCGCGCCACCACCGGATTCGGCTCCGACGGGCAATGGATGGCCGGCGTGACGGTGGGCGGCGGCAACGACAAGATCGGCGGCGTGCTGGATGCATGGACATTCGAGACCGACGGCTACCGCGACCACAGCGCGGCCCGGCGCCGCCAGCTCAACGCCAAGGTGGTGGCGGAGCCGGTCACCGGCACCCGCGTCACGCTGTTGTTCAACGCCTTCGACCAGCCCCAGGCGCAGGACCCGCTCGGCCTCACGCGCGCCCAGGCCGACGCCAACCCGCGCCAGGCCGTGTCGCTGGCCACGCAGTTCAATACCCGCAAGACCGTGCGGCAGAACCAGGGCGGCGTGCTGGTGGAGCAACGGCTAAGCGAGCAGGACAACCTTGAGTTCCGCCTCTACGGCGGCACCCGCGAGCTCACCCAATACCTGGGCTTCAGCGGCATCGCGCCCTCGTCGGCGGGCGGCATCGTGGATATCGACAGATCCTACGGCGGCGGTGCGATGTCATGGCACCACAACACCACCGTAGCCGGACTGCCTTTGCTATGGAGCGCCGGCGTGGACGCCGACGGCATGCGCGACGCGCGCACCGGCTTCGTGAACCAGAACGGCACGCAGGGCGCGCTGCGCCGTGACGAAACCGACAAGGCCGGCAGCCTGGGCGCCTTCGCCCAGTTCGACTGGACCTGGAATCCCTCCTGGCGGCTGGTCGGCGGCGTGCGCGCCAGCCAGGTCAAGCTGCGCATCGACGATCATTACATCACCGCCGCCAGCCCCGACGACAGTGGCACCGCCACCTACAACAACGTCAGCCCGGTGCTCGGCGTGGTCTGGCAGGCGGTGGACTCGCTTAATGTCTACGCCAACCTTGGCCGCGGCTTCGAAACCCCGACGCTGACCGAAGTCGCCTACGGCCGCGGCGGCATCGGCACCAACCTCGGGCTGCAGCCCTCCACCAGCCGCCAGGGCGAGATCGGCGTCAAATGGCAAGGCAAAGGGCAACGGCTGGAAGCCGCGGTGTTCGATGCAGGCAGCCACAACGAGATCGTGCCGCTGTCCAACGACAACGGCCGCTCCGTTTACCAGAACGTCAACGGCGTGCACCGGCGCGGTCTGGAACTGGGATGGCGCGGCACCTACGGCCCCGGCGAACGCTACGGCACTGGCCTGGCCTACACCTGGCTCGACGCCTACTTTGGCGACGCCTTTCGCAATGCGCAGGGCGCAACGGTAGCCTCTGGCAACCGCCTGCCCGGCACCGCTCGCCACAGCCTGTTTGCCGAGGCCACGTACAAGCCGCTGGCCGACCTCACGCTGGGCGTGGAAATGCGCGTGGAAGGGCGCGTGTTCGCCGACGACCTCAACACGCAATATGCGCCGGGTTACGCCACCTTCAACCTGCGCGCTGGCTATCAATTCCGCGTGGGGCGGATGCGCTGGTACGCCTTTGGGCGCATCGATAATATTGCCGACCGGCATTACATCGGGTCGGTGATCGTGAACGAGAGCAATGGCCGGTATTTCGAGCCGGCGCCGGGGCGGCGGTTTTTTGTGGGGCTGCGGGCGGAGATCTGATTGGCGGCTGGGCTGTCCACCCGGCAGGCATCGGTGGGCGCTGTGTCAGCGCGTGCTTCTTCGGGCAGCAAGAATTCAGTCGATATTGGTGATCCCGATTTATCGCCAGATCTGACGTACATACTTTTGCCAAAGCCTTTTCCAGGCGAAGTGCAATCTTTGCGCCTTCGCCGTACGACCGGGTTGTAGTGTTGTTTCAAAGGTGCCATTCTTGCTGCCTTGTTCAACCACCGGGTCCTCGAACCAAAGAATTTCAATGCCAACCAGCCTGTCCATCGCGTCGAAGGCAAGATCGATTGGCAAATCCATCCTGTTCGCCGACATCCATTCCAGTCTGGCGAATGCCTCCGCAATGCCAATAACATAGGAATCAGTCAAGCGTCCGCGGTTGTTTTTGTACAGGTGCTGACCAGAAATTCGTTGGCTGCGAGGAGTGTACTGGTTCCCGCCACAACCAAGATAAATGACGTGTGGGCACTTATGACTCGAGGATTCGATCAGCGCTTGCTTCAGGCCGACTAGAAAATTCTCCGCCAACACCGCGTCATCTTCCAAAATCAGGGCCCGCCGCCAACCTCGAGAGCAAATACGTTCAAGTGCGACGATATGCTTGAGCGAGCAAGACTTCTGCGTTGGACGAAGGCCTGTGCCCTTGAAGTACTTTTCGTCGACTTTCTTGTCGATGTCGACCGCGTCAAACTCGTGGACAAATTCGCCCTCTAGTCCGAATCTGAGAAGTTGTTCTTGAATATGCTTGCGCCGCTCGACAAACGAGCGAACGTTAATGATCAAGATACCGTCAAGTCCCAAGCGGCGAAGGTCACTTAGGCCAGAGCATGCGTTTTGCATCGGAAATACCCACCAAGGTTGTTGTTTGAACTCAGATGGCAAGCGCCATCCGTTGCGATCCAGCTTCGAAGCCTGATGGGGCGAACCCAATTCGTAATTCACTCAGAGTGAGCGCCGGGCTGCAGGGTGATTTGGCCTAAAACTCAACGCCAATCTGCGCCGCGATATTGGGCGTGTGCGTGCGGAAGAATTCAGGCTTCCTGAGCGGCCTGCCGAGCGTCACCTCGTAGGTCAGGGCGGCGTATCCACCCAAGGCCCAGCGTCCGCGCGCCCCTATCACGGCACCCATCAGCGTCTGGCCCACCAGGAACCCGGCGGATGGGCCGCTGACATGTCCCATGTCGAAGCCCACGAAGGCTTCCTGGCCCGTATTGGCGAGTTGCCAGGCCAGGTCGTTGCGCCAGGTGATGCCGTTCTCGGCGGCAAGGGTGAGTTGTTCATCGAAACCACGCACTGCGTAGCGGTTGCCAATGACGAAGTAGTCGGACGGCAAGATGCGGGTGCGGGCGTACTGCATGCGCACGCTGCCCTGGTAGCGCAAGCGCTCCCCGGCGACCTGGAATGGCACCATCAGGCCGGCATTCGCCAGCACGATCTCCGACTTGCCATCCCAGCCAGGCTCGCCCAGCACAAAGCCAGGCGACCTGGAGTGCGCGGGCAGCGACGCGCGCCATGCCGCGCCAACATCCAGCACCGTGTTGCCGAGGTACTGACGATGCGCGGCGCCGGCCTCGAAGCCGACGAAGTCGCGGTGCTGCACTTCGATGTCGATGCCGTCCAGGGTGGAACTGGCGGTCTTGCGGAACACCTTGGCGTACAGGCTCGTCTTGCCCGAAGCGTTGCGCAACGGCACGTAGCCAAGGCCTGCCTCGATCTGCGTGCTGCGCCCGCCGTAGACGATATCGCCGTCGAAACCCGCCACCGTCTGGTGGTAGCGCGACTGGTTGGCGTTGAAGAAAGCGTTCCAGTAACCGAAGGGAAGGCTGTAGTTGATGGCCGAAGAGTGGGTCCCAGCCGCGCCGTTGCCGGCATTGGCATTGGTGCTGCCGGAGAGGGTGAGGCTGTCGTAGAGGAACAGTGGCGAGTCCACCGTCAGCGTGCCGCCCATCTGGTAGCGCCCGGTGTTGTCCAGTCCGGCGTTATCGCCCGTCACGAGGACATGCCAGCGCTTGCCGGTGCCCGGCTTGATGATCAGTTCCGTGTCGCCGGGATTCTCGCCGGGCACCAGGTCGATGCCGGCATCGGCCTGCCCCTGCAGGCGGCGCATGTTCTCCGTGCCCTGGTCAAGGTCGCGCTGGTTCACCAGCCCGCCGGGGCCGGTGGGCAAGGCCATGCGCCACCAGCCGGGCGTGCCCTCGGCCTTGACACCAGAGAGGCGTCCCGCCACCACGCGCAGGTGCAATTCGCCGCCGGCGAGATTCTGGCCCGGGATCACCACGCGCGTGGTCATGTAGCCTCGGGCGAGCAGCCGCGCCGAAAAATAGTCCTGGATGGCCTCCAGCCCCTTGCCCCCAACGCATTGCGTGGGCAGGATGCCCGCCTCGGCCTGGAGCCATGCAAAGTCCTCGGCACCCTCCCAGCGCACCGTCCTGATGCGGAAGCAGGGCGACTCGGCAGGCAGGATCAGCGGTCCCGCGATGCCGGCGTTGGCGGGGGAGGTCGTCAGCACATCGGGACGGGCCAAGGCGCGCTCGCGCGCAGCCTCCTGCTGCTGTTCCTGGCGGCGCTCGATGGCGGCGTTCGGGGTGACAGGCGGGAACGCGGGCGGGAAAGCGGGCAAGGCCTGGGCAACCGCGAGTGTGGGCAGCGTCAGGATGAGCGGGGCAAAAGGGGAGACGCCACGCGCCTTGCGGCGCGCGTTGCGGAAGTTCATCGGCATAGGTTGACGCGGCTTACATGTCAGGCAATTCGACGCGGTGGCTGATGATCTGGTCGGATTAAATGGCTATATGTTCATGAGGGGTGCGATCGAGCGCACAGAAAACATCACGCATTGAGGCTCTGCGAGCGAGAATAAATGGACCAGATTTCCGCGGCATCGAAAGGTGATGCCGGGGTGAAAAAATAAGCCAGATCATTTTCTCCACTCCAGATTTCAGATGGCATTGTTGATGCCAGCGCCGCTGGCCGCGTTGCCAATGCCTCCCGCGCGCAAGTGCGCTGCCGCATGAGTGAGGCTGGACCACGCCCAGGCCAGACGGACGATACCGAGTTTTTGTGCAGATTGAAATCGGACAAATCCGAAAATGAGGGGTGAAATTTCCTATTCAATCGATTCAGCGCTGAATTTGGCCAGGTTCTGAATGGTCTGCGGCCGTCGGGGAGACATTGCTGGTAGGTGGCCTGCTCCTGCCGGCGGCGTATGCTTTCTGTGGCCTGGTCAATGCCGCGCGCGCGTGCGCCTGGGCCAATTGGCAAGGCCATGCGCCATTAGCCGGGCGTGTCGCCGGCCTGGCCACCTGAGACGCCTGCGGCTACGAAGCGCAGGCGGCATTCGCCGCTGGCGCGTATGGCCTCAAGTCGCTTGCCGCTGACGCATTGGGTGGGCAATTGGCGCGGTTGATCCGGGTTGATGACTACAGCACCCGCTGTCCATATATCCACTCGATACTGCCGTATGGCGCGACACGATTGAGGTCATCCAGCATCGTTCGTGCGCTTACCGCATCGCCTTTGACAAACTTCGCATAGGCCGCGCCATGGAACAAGGCTTCCGCAAATGCCTCCTGCTGCTCGGAGCCGGACATCTGTCCGATCAGCGTAGCCGCTTCTTTCTGCGTGTCCTCTCCCTGCCACATCCGCAGCAACGCACCGTAGTGGCCCTTATCCTTCTGGGCGTAGTACGTCGCCATCTCTTCCAATTGAGGGTTCACCAGCGCGTTGTCTTTGGCCCGGCTCATGATGTAGCGATAGACGAGGCTGCGGTAGGCATAGAAGCTCGGCCCTTCAAGCGGTGCCTCCGCATTGGCCAGCGTTGCGATAGCGTCACGCCACTGCTCGAGCTGGATATGCGCAAAGGTGGCTGTCACAAAGCCCTCCGTGAACGTTCCGAGCGCGAGCGCTCGCCCGGCGGCAGCCTGGCTCGCGGCGTACTTCCGTGTCGCCTCCAGTTGCGGCGCCAGCAATGCCAAGGCCCCTCGCGGGTCATTCATGCTGAACAGGATACTGGCCTTGGTAGCGATGAAGTCCTTATTCTTTCCAGGTTCGACCAAGCTCAGCGCCCGGTCGATGACGGTAAGCGCTTCCGCCGATTTGCCCATCGAGTCCAGTTCCGCCGCTTGCTGGCGCAGGGCGAACGCCTTGTCCCAGGTCGACTTGGCCGCTGACTCTTCAACGCGTGCTTTCTCCAGGCGCTGTTTGTGAGCGGCGAGTAGATAGTTTTCCGCTGCCATGGCGGGAATTGCCGCGAGGCTCAGCACGGTGACGGCGATGAGGTGCAAGGTGCGCATGCGATTCATGGTGATCATTACTCTTGTTTTTGTGGCGTCAATTGTTGGGGGCGGGCGCGGTCGGACACTTCTGCGCCAATTCCAGGCGAATGGACTCATCCGCGCCTTGGTCATCGATGCGCCTGGCGGCAACCCAACAGCGGTTGCCGGCGGTTTGCATGAAGACGTCATAATCCCTGCCCGGCTCGGGAACGAACGTAACCGCAGGCGGCGTACAGGAGGAGGACTGCGGGTTGAGCGACAACCTCACCGTGACGGGCTTTGCTGCCGGGACGACGTATTCCTTGATGAAGTCCTTGAAGGCAAGGCCGTCGACGCGCATGTAAGGGCGCGGGCTCTGCGGCATACCGATCGTTACGCTGTTGGACGAGTACTTCCACGACGCCAGAAAGCCATCGTTCACATCGACGCGTTTTTCATCCTGCAGGTAGATGTCCCTGTAGCAAGACTCGCCGGGCCGGAAAGCCGCGCTGCCAGTGCCATTGCCAGAAAGGAATCGGATGCGTGCAGAAACGGTGGGATCGTACGTCGGGGTAGCGACGGTGACGCTGTGTGTGGGTTGAGGGAGAATTGAGCAAGCCGTAGTCAGCAGCGCAGTGACCACAGCTAGGGCGAGGGTTCTTTCCGAGAACGGTACGTGGTTCTTTGTCACGAGAGTCCTTGATAGGTAGATGTTTGCACGCCTGGTGGCGGTAAGAGGGACGGCGGCCCCAGAGGTATCGCGTCTATTCTGGGAAGACCGGAGACGGAGATGCCGGATACCCGACACAAAGGTGACGGGCTCCCGGCTGACCACGTGGCCGTTAGTTTGCGAGATGCCTTCGATGCCCGAGTTGCGCTTTGCCTGGGAGGCGGAGGCCGATACGCCGGAGCCGGCGTTGCCGTTGCCAAGGCCGTACGACACACCGGCGGTGGACCTTTTTTCGCGGGCTCGCGAATTAACGAAGGCCATCTATGGTTTTTGTCTGTCAATCTTATCTTTCCTTTCAATCTGCCGTGTTTTTATCCACGCATATAAGTACCAGGCCGAAATTGCCAGCATCCATAGAAGGCACAGGGTAGAAACGGCATAAAGGTGTTTTTTGGTAACGTTAAACCCGAGAAGTTTTAGGATCGCCAGCGGTATTAACATTATCCAAGGGGCAGTAATTCCCTGGGCTGCCCACAAAATCTTCTTCAGTATTTTCTTCATTTATTCGGTTTTTGTGGGGGTGGAATGGAGGAGCCAGAACCCTGAGCCGCATTACCGAATCCGATGCCAATGAGAGGTGCCGATTGATTTGGCTTCTGAAGTAATGCTGGAATGCCAGAATTAACGTATGCTGGGAACAGGCGGGCTGCCCTTCCTTTTATATATTCTCCAGATTTCGCTCCAGAGACGCCAAAGAGGGAGCCAACGGTGGCTGCGCCCACTAAGCTATTGCTATCCCCGTAAAGCATATTTTGAAACTGCGCATTTAAAATGGCATTTACGCTACCGAGTACGGCATTACCATACGCGCCTGTGTTCATGCCTACGGGTGTCAAGATTACCCCGCTAACCGTAGCCATAGCGGTTTGTCCGGGTCGAATTCCACCAGTTACCAAAACTTGTCCTACCATATCTGCAACGCCGCTCACAACACCGCCAATACCTCCAGCGGCGGTGCAGGTCGTCGGATTGATCGAGCAATTCATAACGGTACCTTCTATTACCCCAGGTGCCGCAGCGGCAACTGCAGGGCCTACAGCAAGCACCGCAGCAGCGCCTACAACGCTGACAACTGCCCCTGCCACCCGCGTGCGTTGTGCGTCACCTGCAGCCCCGGCTGCCGCTGCTTGGTATTGTCCGGGTTGCTTCAGCCCATTGATATGGTAGAACGCCGCGGAATCACCCAGCGTCTTGCCATACATCGTCGAGTCGTTCTTCTGGGCTGCAGTGGCATGGAACATGTATCCCGTTCCGTTAGTCCCATCCGCAGGAAGAAGTCCACGGCCTAGCCTGAGGAATTCGCGTGCTGCGGTATCCTCCTCGCCGCCCACGCCCGCCTGGACTTGCCGGAATCCCTGCTGCGCAAGGCGCATTTCTGCGTCCGATTCGGAGATACCTTGTTGCTTTGCGAAAGCCTTGGCATTGTCCTTGATCCACTTCTGTTCATCCGGATGCAACTGCCGATTGAACCGATCCACATTCGCCGCCGTCGCCGCCCCCGACCCACCACTCACGATGGCACCAACGCCACCCGCTGCAATGTTGGCCGCCACGTTGCCGAGCGCTTCATTCAACCCGGCGTTGCCGGTATCGATGCTCTCTGACACCGAATTGCCAAGCGCTTGCAGTTTGGGCGCGGCCAGCGACGATGCGCCCGCGCCTGCGGCGCCGGCCAGCGCGTTGCCGCCACCGAGGCCCGCAACAAGCGCGCCGCCTGCGGCGTGCAGCACTGCGCGGTAGTCGCCGCCTTCCTCCCAGTTCTTGGCGTCGGCAAGGTACTTGTTTTCCAGTTCGGTATCCCCGGCGTCGTGGGCGGCTTTGGCATTCGCACGGGCCTGCTTCTCTTTGGTGCCGGCGACGTCGCCCACTGTCTTGGCTACCGCCTCGCCAGCGGCCTGGGCGGCGGCCATCGTGTCGGACTGTTTGTTCAGTACCTGGTCCAGATTGGGGTTCTTGCCGACCGTGCTGTTGGTGCCGGCGGTGTCCCGCTTCAGGCTGGCCAGGTCCTGCTTCTGGTTGGCCTGGTCGTTGATGGTGATGGTGCCTTCGGCGATGGCGCTGCGTGCGACGCCGTCCTGGCTGCGGCTCTCGTGCTGCGGAATCATCGGGTTGATGCCGCCGGTGTTCTTGCCGGAGGTCTGGCCGCTGTTGCGCTGGCCATTGGGTGCGCCAAATGCGCCGCCTGCGGAGAGGCCTGCGGAAGTCGCGCTGTAGTCCGAGTGGTTGGCGATGTCGCTCCAGGTGAGCGTGCCGGTGGTCAGGTTGTTCTTGTCCTTGCCTGCCTCGCTGGCGATGACTGCGCCCTTCAGGTCGGTATTGCCCTTCACGGTAATATCGAAGCCGTCCTTGCCGGCATGGATGCCGGACTGCTCACTGACGTTGGCATAGCTGCCATTGGCCTTGCCCTTGGACGCGGAGAAGCTGGCGGACCCGCCGCCCTGGCTGATGCTGAAGCCGCCGCTCATGCTCTCCTGCTTGGCGTGCATCTCCTCGGTGTCCTGGCGGCTGGCGATGTTCAGGTTGCCGCCCACGTCTGCGATCACCTTGCTGCCGCTGACGGTGGCGCCGAGGATGTTGGTGTCGTTACCCGATGCAAGGGTGACGGACTCTCGGCCGCTCACGTGGCTGTTGGCTTGCGAGACGCCTTGGCTGTCCGAGTTGCCCTTTGCCTTGGAGGCGGAGGCCGATACGCCGAAACCTTGCGCGCCATACGATACGCCGACGCTGGCGCTGCTGGACTTGTTGGTGCTGTGGCTCTCGTTGGTGTCGGTGGCGGAGACGATATTGATATCGTGCCTGGCTCCCAGCGCCACCTTGTTGGCGTCGATGTTCGAGCCTGCGATGTTGAGGTTGCCTGCCGTCTGGTTGCCGTTGGCATCCACGCCCGTCGCGACGAAGGCCGCTGTGCCGCCTGCCGATACGTTGGCGCCGTTGTGGCGGGTGGCGTCCTGCGTCATGGTCTGCTTGCTCTGGCTGGTGCCCCAGGAGAGCGTAACGGCGGCGCCTGCCAGGGGGTTGCCGCCGGCCTGCGCCAATGCGCCGCCGGTGTCGGCAATGTCGCGCGCAGCGGCGATTCCCCACAGCGCGGACGCGCGGCCGTCCTGGCTTTGACTGGCCGAGTTGACCTTGTTCCCGGCGGCGATGGCCGCGCCGATGGCGCCGCCCGACACGCCCAGCGTGAAGCCGCTTTGCTTGACCTCGTGGGTTTCGTCGTGGTGCTGGCGGTTCTGCGCGGCTTCGATGGTCACATCCGCGCCCACGCCGGTGATGTCCTGCCTGGCGATCAGGTCGCTTCCGGTGACCGTGAGGGTGCTGCCCGCGTTCATGCGGACGCTGCCGTCCGTGCTGCCTACCAGGCTCCCCACCTGCTGCGTGCCGTTGTCGTTGGTGGTGTCCTTCTGGGCGCGGTTGCCGTACGAGAGGCCGGAGCCGGTGGCGCCGAACCCCGATTTCTTCTCTTCCTTGTAGGTGTAGGCGGATGAGGTGGTCTCGGTGGTGCCGATGGTCAGGTTGCGCCCTGCGCCGAGGTTCACGTCGTGCGTGGCCGCCACGGTGCTGCCCGCGACGGCCAGGTCACGTCCTGCCGCCATGGCCACCGTGTCGCCGGAGAACGTGCTGCCCAGCGCCTCGGTCTGGCTGTTGGCATCGATGGCATGGGTGGACTTCTTCGACAGGAAGCCGCTTTCCTGGTAGGCGTGCTCGTCGCGTACGGAACTCGATGCCTGACCGGCCTTGACGATGATGTCACGTCCCGCGCCCACGGCCAGCGCGCCGTCTGCGCTGACATAGGCGGCGGTGGCGTTCACGTCGCGCCCGGCGCTCAGGGTTGTGTTCTTGCCCGCCGTGACCTGCGTGCCGATTTCCGCGCTGCGCGATACCGCTGCATTGTTTTTTGCGTCTTTGTAGCGGCGTTCCGATTCGCTGACCTCGACCGTGCCGAGGTGGATATCACGGCCCGCCGCCATGCCCAGGCTGCCGGTGGCCTGGATGTTCGCGGCCTTGGTGTTGATGTCGCGCCCGGCCACGAAGGTGGCGCTGTCGGCCGCCACGCTGGAGATGCCGGCGATCACGGCGCGGCTGCCCGCGAGGTTGCCGCTGCCGCCGGCCCCGGAGGCGGTGGTGGTGGTCAGGTTGATGTCGCGGCCTGCCGTGGCTGCCAGTTGGCCCGCCGTGATTTGTCCGGCGAGATTGTTGATGTCCTGCCTGGCGCTCAGCCCCATGACGCGCGCCGATAGCGCGCCGCTATTGTGGATATTGGCCGCGTCGATCAGCGTCACGCCGCGGCTGGCGATGGTGCCCGTGTTCTTCACGTCGCCATCGGTCTGGATGACGGTATCGCGCGCGGCCATCAGGGTGCCGTCCCCCTTCAGGTCGCCCTCGCGCACTTTCAGGTAGACCTGGGGCACCAGCACGCGCTGGGTGGTGCCGTCCGTCAGGGTGACCGTCTTCTCGACCAGCCACACGATGTCGGTGGTGAGCGCGCGCATCTGGTCCGCCGTCAGCCCGGTACCCACGTTCAGGTGGAACTGCTTGCCGAACGCGACGCCTGACTGCATCAGCGCCTTGTATTGCGCCTCGTTGTCGGTGTAGTCGCCCACGAAGCGCTGGCCGGTTCCCAGCATCACGGCGTCGGCCACCAGGCGGGCTTCATAGTAGCCGTCGCCCAGGCGCTTGAGCACGTGGGTGGGGTCCTGGCCCAGTTGCGTGAGCATGACATCGCTGGACAGCCACTGGCGCTGGTTGGTGAAGCGCGGGTCGGTCTCGATCAGGTAAGGCGTGCCCGGCTCGCCGTGAATCTTGAAGAGCGCATTGCCGGGCATCGCCAGCGACGGCGAGACGGCCCGGATGACGTCGCCGCCCAGGCGGCCTCCGGCCCCCGTGCCGAGGGAGATCTGCGTGAGCGTTGGCGCGGTGGCGATAGGGCCGGTGCCGGCCTTGTCCGCCACGATCGTGCCAGTGCCGTTCACAACCTGGTAATCCAGCGCCTCCCCCTTGGCGAGCTGGGTCGGGATTTCCAGATGTACCGCTGGCACGCCCATGTTGTCGTAGCAGCGGTCGCGCCCGCATGGGCGGGTGTATTGGCTGGTGCCGGTCGTATCCTCGATGCGCGTCGCATCGTACGCAAGATTGTTGACAGCGCCGCTGCCGCCGCCGGCAGCAAGCGTGCCGCCAACGAGAATCTGGCTTTTGTCGTTGGTGACCGCGCCAGTGAAGTTGGCGTTGCCGCCCACCAGGATGCGGGCGGGATCGGTGTGGGCGACAACCTCGTCCTGCACACGGGTGTCACGCCGTTCGATGGTCCAGGACTTCACCAGCCGGCCCTGATAGTCGCTGTTGAATGCCTGGATCTTGCCATTCAGGGCTTCGTAAAGCGGTTTGCTGGCGGCCTTTGCGGTATGGTAGGCAACCAGATCCGCCCGGTATTGCGTATGGCAGGCCACTGGCGATCCATCCAGGCAGGGGGAGGGTACGGGAGGCAGCGCGCCGGGCCGGGCCATCCCGAATTTGTCCCAGATCGGGTCGTCAGCCTTGTAGACAAGATGATCGGCTTCCAGGCTGCCATTCGCGTCCGGCGCGAACGGCAGCAGTGCCAGGCCCACGGGCCAGTTTGGACCGGACGAGCGGCTGTCGCTCTGTCCCGGGGTGCCATCGGCCTGGCGCGCCCAGTCGAACGGGGGGCCAAACACGCTGAAGGGGTACTGCGCCGAAGGCAGGAGCAGGCGCTTGTGGTCGTCATCGCCGAGGTAGGCCAGGTCATCGCCGTGACTGGCGATGTGGCCAAATATGGCCCCCGATGCCGTTGGCAGCACGAGCATCGCAGTGCTTGGGTCGATTTTCTCGGTGCTGCCATCGAGCCGATAGTAGAACGCATGCACGGTCCCGGTATCGGTGCGCTCGGTGCGGAAGTGGTCGTTGCGGTTGGCAAGGGCGGCAACGTTGAAGTTGGCGCTGCCTGCCACGTCGATGGTGGCCGAGGCGTTGGTGAGCGTATCGGCCTGGCCGGTTGCCTTGCCGCTGGTATCCAGCGCGCGGCCCACGTTCAGGTCTTGCGACGAGTAGACCAGCGCGTGCTCGCGGTTGACGATCTCCGGGGCGCCCAGCTCGATGCCGCCGCTGCGCGAGGCGATCACGGCCCCCTGGCCGGTGGCGGGGTTGATGTCGTTCAGGATATGCCGGCCGGCGCCGATGGCCACCGAGTCGCCATAGATGCGGTCGATGTTGGTGACGGTGGTGCCCGCCAGGATGCGCACGGCGCCGCCGTCGATGAGGCCTTTGTTGAGCACTGCCTGACCGGCGCGGACGGTGTTGGAGACCCGGCCGGACAGCTCGCCCGCGTTGGTGACGTTGCGCCCGTGGACGACGGCATCGCGGCCTGCCACCAGCTTGCCATCATTGGTGAGATCGCCGGCGGCATTGCCCTGGGCATCCTCGATCAGGATGTTGAGATCCCGCGCCGCGGTCACCGTGCTGGTGTTGTGGAAATCGGTTTGCAGGATCGCGGTGACGTCGCCCGCATGGGACTGCAGCGAGCCATCTCCGCTGAGGCTGTTGCCCTTGATGCCCAGGGCCTGGTTGGCGGCCAGCAGGCCATTGGTGTTGGTGATGGCCTCCACATTGAGCTGCGCCGTGCCTCCGGCGGTGACTTCGCCACGGGTGTTGCCGAGCGTCGCGGCATCGGCGGCAAGCGAGGCATCGGCACGCAGCGCGCCCTGGGCATTGTCGATGGCATGGGCGGCCAGCCTGACGTTGGCGCCCTCCATGCCCTTCGGCGCCGCGTCGGTGCCGGAGAGGGTGTCGCGGTTGAGGATGGTGCCCGCCTGCGCATCCAGGGTGCCACCGGCATGGACGAAGCCCGCCGTGTTGTCGAGGGTAGCCGCGATGCGCACCTTGGCATCGCTGTTCGATGCGACCTGGCCGCCAGTGTTGGTGAGGCTGTCGCCCGACATGGCCAGCGGGCCGCCTGCCACGATCTTGCCGCTGGTGTTGTCAAGTGCCGTGCCGGTAACGGTGAGCGCCTCTTGTCCTGACACGATGCCGTCCCGGTTGTCAAAGGCGCCGGTGCTGGCCTGGATGTTGCCCGCCGCGATCACGCCCAGGGTATTCACCAGCGCCTGCCCGCCGGTGTCCGCCGTCAGCGTTTGCCCTGCCGAGATCTGGCCATGGTCGTTGATGATGGGGCCGCCCGTCAGGGTGATATCGGTGGTGGCGAGCGCCTTGCCGCTGGTGTTGTCCAGCGCTCCGGTCACCCGTAGCGTGTCTTGTACCGACCCGATGACGCCACCGCGATTGACGGTGCTGACGGCCGCGACAGTGGTGGCGCTGGTCCCGGCGATGGTGCCGCCGGTGTTGTCCACGGCCTGCGCCGCGCCCACGCCGAGTGCGCCGCCACTGGTGATGGTGCCATCCTGGTTCAGGATGTTCGCGCCCTGGACGGCTCCGCCTTGGACGCCCCCGGCGATGGCGCCGCCGCGATTGTCCAACGTGCCGCCAGCGTTGAGCTGTACGGCATTGGCTTCCAGCCGTGCGTTCTGGTGGTTGATGTCACCCGCCGCGGACAGATAGGCGGTGTCGTGCGCAACGACTTTGCCGTTCGACAGGTCCAGCGTGGGGGCTGACAGCTTGGTGTCGGCGCCGGACACGATGGTGCCAAGGGATTGGATGGCCGTGCGCGCGGCGAGATGGGCCGTACCCGCGCCGGTCACGTTGGCATTGGCATCGACGCCCGCGCCAATGGTGCCGCTGTTGGCGATGCGGTCGGCCTGGGCCAGCAGATCCGTGCCGGCGGCCAGGGTGCCGCTGTTGCTCAGTTGTCCCGGCGTGGCCGCGGCAATGCCGCCGCGCGTGGTGATGGTGCCCGCGTTGCTGATGTTGGCGCCGGTGACGGAGGCGCTGCCCTCGGCTTGCAGGCGGCCACCTGGCACGATACGCACGTCGCCGTTGTTGTCCACCACGATGTCGCCCGAGCGGGCGGTGACGCCGCCGCCGAGATGAAAGCCGACACCGCGTTCCGTGCCGATCAATTTGACCGCGCCGCTATACATGGAACTCAGCGCCGAGGCGTCGAGCGCGAACTGCGGGGCAGGGCCGTTGCCCGCTTGCGCGGTGGCACTCAGGGTTTCATAGCCGACCTGGTTGGCACCCGCGACCACATTCAGGTGCCTGGCCCACAGCTGCGCATTGACGTGGATCGAGCGCGCCAGCAGATCGACCTGCGCCTGCGGGCTGGACAGGCCTTGTCCGCCGATGCCGATGCTGCCGCCCCGCACGTCGAAGCCGGCCAGGCTGCCATCGGCGCTGAACACCGGACGTCCGGTTGACAGCGTGAAACGGTCCGCGTTGATCGCCCCGCATCCCGAGCAGTGCAGGCCCGCCGGATTGGCCAGGATCAGATTGGCGCGGTTCCCGGCGATTTCTTGTGCGCCAAGCAATCGGGAGGGGTTCGGCTGGGTGACCTGGACCACGATGTTGCCGGCGTGGCCGTTGCCGAGCATCATGTTTCCCTGGACCCAACCCGCAATCTGCGTCTGGCTGTTTGCCCCGCTGTTATTCAGTACCACGCCGGACGGGCCGACGTTGTACTGAATGAAATGACTCACGCTGGTGCCGCCGTTACGGTTGGGCGGGGGGATGTTCACGACCGGGACGCCATTGGCCGCCACGCCCACCACCGGACGCTGCCCCGGCACATTCTTGTCCACTTGAATCGGCAAGGATTGCGCGTGCGCCGACTGGTCCAGCAACACCGGCAAGCCCATCATCGAGGCTGTCAACGCGGTGAGCCATAGCACCGGCACGAAAGCCGAGCCTAGGCCACTGCGTTCGGCGTTGCCTTGGCGGCCCTTGCCGCGCCCCGCGGCATGTTCCGGTACTGCGACCAGCATGCCGCGCACAGCGTTGAAAACCAAGCGATGGATATTCTTGTTCATCCTGCGTATCGGGAGAAGTCGGGTATGCAAGCGCGTTGACGCTTGGGCGAGGCTGGACTAGGCCCAGGCCGGACGTACGATACCGAGCCGAGATTCGGATTGAAATCGGACAGGTACGAAAATGAAGCGGGAAATTTCCGAATCGCTTATTCAATCCAGTCTGAGGGGAATGGCACCAGGCACTGAATGGCGAGGCCGCCAGGCTGACTTCAGCCCGCGGATGGCGGCCTGGCCGAGCCTGTGGCTGGAGCGGCGCAGTCCCGGAATTTGCGCGCGTCACCGTCAGGCTCCGCTACACTGCTACGGTACGCGACCCAGCGGATCTTCCCGGCGCACCTGCGCACCTGTGTTCCGGGGGAGCCGCCCATCCCGATGCAAGACACGCCTCTTCCCACCGCCGCCGCCGCCGACGACGACCGCACCCGCAGCATCATGCTGTGGGTGGTCGCCATCGGTTTCTTCATGCAGACGCTGGATTCCACGATCGTCAACACGGCATTGCCGTCGATGGCCAGGAGCCTGGGGGAGAGCCCGCTGCGGATGCAGTCGGTGATCATCGCCTACTCGCTGACCATGGCGGTGATCATTCCGGCGTCGGGCTGGCTGGCGGACCGGTTTGGTACCCGCACCATCTTCCAGACAGCCATCGTGCTGTTTGTCGTTGGCTCGCTGGCATGCGCCTATTCCAATAGCCTGACCTGGCTGGTGGTCTCGCGGGTGGTGCAGGGCGTGGGTGGCGCGATGTTGCTGCCGGTGGGGCGGCTGGCGGTGCTGCGCACGTTTCCGCGGGACCAGTACCTGCAGGCGCTCAGCTTTGTGGCGATTCCGGGCATGGTGGGGCCGCTGATCGGGCCGACGCTGGGGGGCTGGCTGACCCAGACTTTTTCCTGGCACTGGATCTTCCTGATCAATGTGCCGGTGGGGCTGCTGGGGGGGCTGGCCACCATGCGCTACATGCCCAACGCGCGCCTGCACGGGGTGGCGCCGTTCGATCTGAGCGGCTACCTGTTGCTCGCGATCTCGATGCTGACGATTTCGTTTTCTCTGGATGGCCTGGCGGAGCTTGGCTTCGAGCATGCCACCGTGCTGATGCTGCTGATTGCCAGCATGGCCTCGCTCACGGCCTATGTCCTGCATGCCGCGCGGCGGCGGCGGCCGCTGTTTGCGCTGCGGCTGTTTCGCATCCATACCTTCAGCGTGGGGCTGCTGGGCAACCTGTTTGCGCGCATCGGCAACGGCGCCATGCCGTTCCTGATCCCGCTGACGCTGCAGGTCAGCCTGGGTTACTCGCCGTTCCAGGCGGGCATGATGATGCTGCCGATCACGGCGGCGGGCATGGCGTCCAAGCGGCTTGCCACGCGTCTGATCGAGCGTCATGGCTATCGCAAGGTGCTGGTCACCAATACCTTCCTGGTGGGGCTGGCGATGGCGTCGTTCGCGCTGATCTCTCCCACCCAGCCGCTGGCGCTGGTGCTGGTGCAGCTGGCGATCTTCGGGACGGTCAATTCGATTCAGTTCACGGCCATGAACACGGTCACGCTGAAGGATCTTGGCACGGCCGGGGCTAGCGGCGGCAACAGCCTGCTGTCGATGGTGCAGATGCTGTCGATGAGCCTGGCGGTGACCTCGGCCGGCGCGTTGCTGGCGACCTTCCAGGGCACCTTCGGCCGGCACGGCGCCACCAGCGCGCTGCCGGCGTTCCACGCCACGTTTATCTGCGTGGGCCTGATTACCTCGGCCTCTGCGTGGATCTTCCTGCAACTGTCCCCTGACGTGGCCCGTCTGGCCGGCAAGCGCATCGAGGATGCGACGGAGATGTAGCCGGCGGCTATGCTCTGGGTTTGCCAGCCAGCCCGTGCGAGCGCGCCGCGGCGCGCTCGCGCAGGTCCTGCACAAAGGCTTCGGCGGCAGCGCCGAGCTCGCGGCCGCCCTGGCGCAACAGCCCGACCGGTTCCTCGCTGCCCTGGCCGGAGATGGGCAGCAGCACCAGCTCGCCGCTTTCCAGCGCCTGGCGCATGGCACAGCGCGGCGCCAGCCAGATGGCGTCGGATTTCAGGGTGACCAGCTGGCCCAGGTAAGCGTCCGAGGTTTCCAGCACGCCCGGCGGCAGCATGAAGCCGTGCCGGGCCAGCAGGCTCTCGGCGCTGTGCCGTGGCGCCGAGCCTTGCGCGGGCACCACCAACTGGCAAGCCATGAGCTCCGCCATGGAAGGGGGGGCTTTCGCCAGCGCGTGGCCCTTGCGCACGGCGAGCAGCAGCGGCTCCGCGTCCAGCATTTCAAACCAGAGCCCCTCCATCACCGTGGGATTGTCCATGCGGCCGATGGCGATATCGAGCACGTCGGCTTTCAGCCAGTCGATCAGCGTGCGGTTCATGCCCGTCTGCACCGCCAAGCCCACGTCCGGATGCGTGCGGCGAAAGGCCAGCACGGCTTCCTGAAGCAGGTCGGGCACGACGCTGGGCAGGGCGCCGACGCGGATGTGCTCAAGGCCCGCGGCGTGCGCACCGGTCACGCTTACCGCGGCTTCGTCCAGGTCCTCCAGCACGCGCAGGGCGTGGCGCAGGAATCGCTGGCCCAGCTCGGTCAGGTCGGTACCCGCCCGGCCGCGGGCTAGCAAACGTGCGCCAAGCAGCGCTTCCAGCTCGGTCAGGGTCTTGGATACGGCGGGTTGGCTGAGGCCCAGCTGCTCCCCGGCCTGGCCCAGGTGCTGGGTTTGCGCCACGGCCACGAAGCAATGCAGGTGGCGCAGGCGGACACGGTTGCGGAAGGTTGGCTGCATATCTAAAAGTTATGCAAATAGTCTAAAAACTCAATATACATGCGCTGTAGCTGCAAATAAAGTAATGAAAATTCCACCCCACGGAGACACGTATCATGGCCGACTCGCCCATCAAGCTGCCGCCAGGGCTGGCGCAATATCGCCGCCACTACTGGGACACCCAGCCGGAATACCGCTTTGACCCCTACGGTTCCACAGCACTGCGCTCGCCCAACGAGCCGCTGGTGGCGCTGAACCAGACCCTGTCCGAGGTCACCGGCCCGCTGTTCGGCGCCGAGTTCGTGCGCAATGGCGACAGCGACCTCACCGCCGGCCACGCCGGCGAGCCCATCGGTGAGCGCATCCTGGTCAGCGGCCGCGTGCTCGATGAAAACGGCCGCCCCGTGCCGAACGCGCTGATCGAGGTCTGGCAGGCCAATGCCGCTGGCCGCTATGTGCACAAGCGGGACCAGCACGACGCACCGCTCGATCCCAATTTCACCGGCGAAGGCCGCGCGGTGACCGACGCGCAGGGCCGTTACCAGTTCAAGACCATCAAGCCTGGCGCCTATCCCTGGCGCAACCACCACAACGCCTGGCGGCCGCAGCATATCCATTTCTCGCTGTTCGGCAACGCTTATGCCACGCGGCTGGTGACGCAGATGTATTTCCCGGGCGACCCGCTGCTCGCCTTCGATCCCATCTTCAATTGCGTGCCCGACGCCAAGGCGCGCGATCGCCTGGTGTCCACCTTCGACTGGGAAACCACGGTCCCCGAGTACGCGCTCGGCTACCGTTTCGATATCGTGCTGCGTGGCCGCGATGCCACGCCGATGGAGTAAGCCATGTTGTACGCCACCGCATCCCAGACCGTTGGACCCTACCTGCATATCGGCCTGTCCGGCCTTGACCGCGCCGACCTGACCGCCGAGGCGAGCGAACTGACGGGCGAGCGCATCGTGATCGAAGGCCGCGTGATCGACGGCAAGGGCGATCCCGTGCCCGACGGCATGGTTGAAATCTGGCAAGCCAACCCGGCCGGCCGCTACCGCCACCCCGATGACGCGCGCGACGGCGCCGAGACGGCGCTGGTGCCTGGCTTCACCGGTTTTGGCCGGCTGCCGACCGGGCCCGACGGCAGCTTTCGCTTCGTCACCGTCAAGCCAGGCCCAGTGCCCGGCCCCGACGGCCAGCCGCAGGCACCGCATATCGTCGTCTCGCTGTTCATGCGCGGCCTGCTCAAGCACTTGTCCACGCGCCTATACTTCCCGGACGAAGCGCAGGCCAACGCACGCGACTGGGCGTTGTCGCAGGTGCCCGCCGCGCGCCGCCACACGCTGGTGGCGCAGCAGGCAGGCGCAGGCAGGCTGCAATGGCAGGTAGTGCTGCAAGGCCAGGACGAAACGGTCTTCTTCGACATCTGATCCTGCGCGCAGCCATTGCCAGCGCGCCCGCGCTGAACCAAGCCCCGGCGCCGGACCCATCGTGGCCCGGCGCTGGGGTTTTTCCATGCTGATGCGAACCTGAATCGATGCCGACTTCATCCCGACTGACCGACCCGATGTTCGGCAGCGCCGCCACGCTGGCCGCTTTCTCCGATACGGCGACCGTGCAGCGCATGCTCGATTTTGAAGCCGCGCTGGCGCGCGCCGAAGCCAGCTGCGGGGTCATCCCCGCGGACGCCGCCGAGGCGATCGCCGCCACATGCCGCGCCGGCGAGATCGACTTCGACGCGCTGGCCGCCGCCGCCGTGGCAGGCGGCAACCTTGCCATTCCTCTGGTCAAGCAACTCACCGCCCGCGTGGCCGCGCGCGATGCGCATGCCGCGCGCTACGTGCACTGGGGCGCCACCAGCCAGGACGCGATCGACACCGGCATGGTGCTGCAATTGCGCGAAGCCTTGCAGGCGGTCGACGCCGATCTCAAGGCCCTTGGCCATGCTTGCGCGGCGCTCGCCACGCTGCACCGCGACACGCCGATGGTGGCGCGCACCTGGCTGCAGCACGCGCTGCCCACCACCTTTGGCCTCAAGGCCGCCGGCTGGCTCGATGCCCTGCGCCGCGACCTGCGCCGCCTCGATGCCGCGCGCGCGCAGGCTGCAACGCTGCAGTTCGGCGGCGCCGCCGGCACGCTGGCTAGCCTGGGCGCCGCGGCGCCGGCAGTGGCAACGGCGCTTGGCCGCGCGCTCTCGCTGACGGTGGCGCCCACGCCCTGGCATGCCTACCGGGACCGCATGGTCGAGGTAGCCGCCACGCTCGGCATGCTCACCGGCACGCTGGGCAAGATCGCCCGCGACGTGTCGCTGATGATGCAAACGGAAGTCGCCGAGGTAGCGGAGCCCACCGGCCCCGGGCGCGGCGGCTCCAGCACCATGCCGCACAAGCGCAACCCGGTTGGCTGCGCCGCAGTGCTCACCGCCGCCGTGCGCGTGCCGCCGCTGGTGGCGACCATGCTGGCAGGCATGGTGCAGGAGCACGAGCGTGCGCTGGGCGGCTGGCAGGCGGAATGGGACACCTTGCCGCAAATCGTCACGCTGGCGGCAGGGGCATTGCGGCAGATGCTGGAAGTGGTGGGAGGATTGCAGGTGGATGCCGCGCGCATGCGCGCCAACCTGGGTGTGACGCACGGGCTGATCCTGGCGGAAGCCGCCATGCTGGAGCTCGGCGGCAAGATTGGCAGGCTGCCCGCGCATCACCTGGTGGAAGGCGCCTGCCGGCGGGCCGTGGCCGAAGGCACGACATTGCGCGAAGCCCTGGGCGCGACGCTGGCCGAGGACGCAGGGCATGCGGGGTTGATGGATGCGGCCGCGCTGGACCGGGTTTGCGATCCGGCCAATTACGCCGGGCAGGCAGCGGGATTCGTCGATGCGGTCCTGGCGGCCTGGCGGCAGGAAGCCGACCAGCATTGAGCGCCCGGGAACCTAGCCACAGGCGCTTGAAGAAACACCAAGAACACACGAAGAACACACGTCACTGAACCGCGAACCGAATTCTCTGGAGACCACCTTGCCCTTCATCACCCACGCTGGCAACCGCCTCTTCTACACACTGGAAGGCCCGGCATCCGCGCCCGTCCTGATCTTCTCCAACTCGCTGGGCACTGACCACACGATGTGGGCGCCGCAGGCCGAAGCGCTGGGCCAGCAGTTCCGCATCCTGCGCTACGACACCCGCGGCCACGGCCAGTCCGCGTTGCCCCCGGGCCCGAGCAGCGTGGCGGAACTGGGCAGCGACGTCATCGCCCTGATGGACGCCTTGCAGATCCAGAAGGCCGCCTTCTGCGGCTTGTCGATGGGCGGCCTCACCGGCATGTGGCTGGGCGTGAACGCACCGCAGCGCTTCACACGCATCGTGCTGGCCAACACCGCGCCCAAGATCGGCACGCCCGAGGCGTGGAACACGCGCATCGAAGGCGTGCTGCGCGACGGCATGTCGCCGCTGGTGGAAGGCTCGTTGCAGCGCTGGTTCACGCCTGCCTTCGTCAGCGCCGCCGGCAATCAACTGGACGACCTGCGCCAGGTGCTGACTGGCCTCGATGCCCGGGGCTATGCCGCCAACTGCGCCGCGGTGCGCGACGCCGACCTGCGCGAAGCGGTCAAGACGATTCCCGTGCCGGTGCTGGTGATTGCCGGCAGCGCGGACCCGTCCACGACCGCGGCGGAAGGGCGCGCCCTGGCCGACGCCATCCCGGGCGCGCGTTATCTGGAGCTGGAAGCGGCCCACTTGTCCAACCGCGAACAGCCCGCGCGCTTCACCGAGGCCTTGCTGGACTTCCTGGGCGGCGATGCGCAACAAGCCGCCAGCCGGCCCGCCAACGATGGCGAGCGCTACCAGGCTGGCCTGGCCGTGCGCCGCGCGGTGCTGGGCAGCGCCCACGTGGATCGCTCGCTGGCCAAGCTCAACCCGCTGACCGAAGAGTTCCAGAACCTGATCACGCGCTATGCATGGGGCGAGATCTGGACCCGAGAAGGTTTGCCGCGCCATTCACGCAGCTTGATCACCATCGCGATGATGGTGGCGCTTAACCGCAGCGATGAACTCAAGCTGCATTTGCGCGCCGCGGCTAACAACAATGTTAGCCGCGACGAGGTTAAGGAAGTGCTCTTGCAGACTGCTATTTATTGCGGCGTGCCGGCGGCTAATTCGGCTTTTCATATGGCGGAGGAGGTGTTTGCAGAGGAAGATTTGAAGGGTTCGTAAGCGGCGTTGGTTTTTGGGCCCAAGGGCCGTACGACATTGCCCTGCTGGGTTGGTCGCTGTTTTTTTGATCAGCGATGGCGTTTGCACCCAAGAGCCATACGACATCCCCCTGCGGGGGCTGCCGGTCACTCTTCTTTGCGTCGGCAAAGAAGACTAACGAGAAGAAAGCCGACCCTGCCGGGCGCAGAGCAATAAGGCTTATGTGGGGCCGTGGTTGCGTCGTACGGCCCGGAGTGTTGGCTGGCGTGTCCAACCGACTCGAAGGGCATCGCTATAGCATGACCCAATGGTCACGTGGTGGTGCCCCTGATCGCTTTGCTCGGTGAGCGTTCGGGCATCTGCCGTTCGCGGTGCGCAGCGCCACGATCCTGCCTGACTTGGTGGTTTCGTGGTTTTGTCTCTGACGGTGGCCGCCCGGCCATTTGATGCCCTGCCGTACCGGCGCGAGCGGCACCTTGCTGTCACCCCCTCTGGTTTCGTGGTGGGCACCGTGGCCCGTCCGCGAGGGCCGTGCTCGCACCTCACGGCGCTCGTCCTCCGAGACAAAACCACGAAACCAGCCACCCCCGAAACGGCGCAGCCCCTCGCGCCGCGAACGGCAGATGTGGGAACGGTCACCGCGCACGAGGTCAGGGGCCGCACCACGTAACCCATGGGTCATGCAGAAGCGATGTCCTATGGGCCGGTAGGATTCGCCAGCCAACACTCCGGGCCGTACGACGAAACCACCGCCCCACATAAGCCTTATTGCTCTGCGCCCGGCAGGGTCGGCTTTCTTCTCGTTAGTCTTCTTTGCCGACGCAAAGAAGAGTGACCGGCAGCCCCCGCAGGGGGATGTCGTATGGCCCTTGGGTGCAAAAACCATCGCCGCTCAAAGAAACACCGACCAACCCCAGCAGATCGATGTCGTACGGCCCTTGGGTCCAAAAGCCAACACCGCCAGCAAACACCCCTACAACCTCCCCCCAACCACCACCACATCCAACTCAATCCCCATAGCCCCCAACATCAACCGAAAATCCGCCACCGTATGCGCCGGATTTTCCGTCACCGCACAAACAACCCGGCCGGTGCCAGTTGTCGATAGCGGTGCAAGCGCTTCCACCGAGGCGCGCACCGGATCGACGAAGGCCTTGCCGGGAAACAGCCGCTGGAAATAATCGCCGAGCCAGGGCAGGTGCGTGGACGACAAGGTAAAGACGTCGATTTCCGGGTGCGTGGCGAGGATCGTGCGCACGAATGCATCGACTTCGGCACCGGTGCGCGCCGGATCGATCAGAAACGCCCCTGACTCCACCAGTTCGACCAGTGCGGAGGCGTTGAACGAGAACGCTTGCCCGCGCCCCCGGCTGGCCGCGGTGATATACGCGCCCAGCTCAGCGCTCTCCACCATCGAGCGCACGCCCAGGACCCCGATTTGCCCGGACTTCGACAGCGCCAGGGCCTCGGCAACCGGCGGCACCACGCCAAATAGCGGCACGCTGGCGGTGCGGCGCAAATCCTCCAGCACGGTGACCGAAGGCGCGTTGGACGCCATCAGGATGGCGCTCGCCCCCAGCCCCTGCAGGCATTGCACGGCTTGCGCGGTGGCGTCCAGCAAGGCCTGCCTGTCCTTGCCGCCATAGGGAAAGCTGGCGCGGTCGGCGAGATAGATCAGGTCCTGGTTCGGGAGGCGTTCCTGCAGGCGCCGGACGGCGGCATAGCTGCCGATGCCGGCATCGAAGACACCAATCGGTTGATGCAATGTGGCGAAGGGTTCCATGACGATGCAGTGAGTGGGTTCGCAGGGACTATCGCGTCAAATTGGTACAATTAAAAGTACCAAATCAATCAATTTTAATTGGGCCATTTATGCCAAAGATGCGGGACGCCGAAGTGCTGGACCTGGCCGTGCTGCCAAGAAGTGCGGGCGAAGCCAAGCAAGCGTGGGTGTATCGCAGCATCCGCCAGGCCATCCTTGGCGGCAGCCTGCCGCGCGGCGCGCGGCTTGCGTCGACCCGTACGCTGGCGGCGCGCTGGGCGGTGTCGCGGGGGATTGTCGAACTGGCGTTCGAGCAGTTGCGGCTGGAGGGCTATATATCGAGCCGGGTCGGCTCGGGCTCGCACGTGAGCGCCAGGCTGCCGGAGGAGTTTTCGCTGCACGAAGTCAAGGACGCTAAAGCGCCACCGACGACGCAGGCCGTCATTGCCGCGAGCGGCGTGGCGGTGCAAACGCGCGTCGTTGCGGGCCGGCCTTTCGTTGCCCGCCTTGCAGATCCCGCGCTGTTCCCGCTCGACGAATGGCGCAGCCATGTCAGCCGGGCGTTGCGTTCGTTGTCCGCGCAGCAACTGGGCGACGACGATCCCTGCGGCGACCTTGCCCTGCGCGGGGAAATCGCCGCCTACCTGCGGGCGACCCGCGGCATCCGCTGCGACGCCGGGCAACTGATGATCGTGACCGGTATCCGGCAAGCCATCGACCTGGCCGCCCGCGTGGTGTTGCGCGAGCAGGGCCGCGTGCTGCTGGAGGATCCGGCCTATCTGTCGGCGGTACCGCTTTTCAGTTTGTCCTCGCCGCGCATCTCGCCGGTGCCGGTCGATGAGGAGGGCATCTCGATGGATGGCATCCGCCAGCATGTGGATGCTGCGTTGGTGTACGTCACGCCCGCTCACCAGGCGCCGCTGGGCCTGACGATGTCCGTGAGCCGGCGGCTGGCCTTGCTCGACTGGGCAAAGGCGCACGACGCCTGGGTCCTGGAGGACGACTACGACAGCGAGTTCAACTACAGCCGCGCGCCGCTGCCTGCGCTCAAGGCGCTGGACAATGGCGATCGCGTGATCCACTGCGGCAGTTTCAACAAGAGCCTCTATGCGTCGCTGCGCATTGGCTACGTGGTGATGCCCGACGCCTTGCGGCCCGCGCTGCGCCAGTTGCGCGCCACCACCGGGCGCTCCAACAGCCTGGTTGAGCAGCTAGCGCTGGCGTCCTTTATCCGCTCCGGCGCGCTGTCTCGCCACCTGCGCGTCTCCCGGAGCGTGTACCTGCGCCGCCGCGATATCGTGCTGGCGGAACTGCGGGCGGTGCTGGGCGAGCACCTGCGCGTGAGCGGGGAACACGCCGGGTTTCACTTCGTGTTGTGGCTGCCGGAAGGCATCAGCGAGCACGATGTGGTGCAAGCCTGCGCCGGCGCGAACCTGGCGCTGCAGGGCTTGGGCGAGTTCTGCCGGGAGCGGGCCATGCCGCCAGCGCTGGTGATCGGCTACGCCGCGGCGCAGGACGATGTGCTGCGCGACGCGGCGAGACGGCTGGCGCGGGAGATTGCCACACTGGCTCAGGCCGGCGGCACGAACTCGGTGACCTCCAGCTCGAATCCCGCGATATTGCGATAGGGTACCGGCTGGCTCAGCAGCCGCAGCTTGCGCGCGCCCTGGTCTCGCTGCCTGCCGCATCAAGCCACTTCCGCCACCCGTATCTCCGCCAGCAGCTTCTTCAACTCCGGCACGCAAGAGCCGCAGTTGCCGCCCGCCTTCACGCAGGCGGTGACTTCGGCCGGTGTCTTCAGATCATGCTTGCGCACGGCATCGCAGATGGTGTTGCGCCCCACGCCAAAGCAGGAGCACACGGTGGGGCCGGCGTCGGCGCCCTTTTCCATCGGCTGGCCTAGCAGCAGGCCGACGCGATCGGCGTCTTCCAGGCGGTCCTTGGCGAACAGCGTGGACAGCCATGCGCGCGAGGGCAGTTCGGGGCGCGTACACACGTAGATGCAGGCCTGGAGGCGGTCGTCGACCACGTGGCCGGCGTGGTAGATGCCGGCGGTGCGGTCTTCATACTCGATCCAGTCCGCATTGGGGTCGTCGATGCCGAGCAACTGGCGGGCCCACGCGGTGCGGTCGGCGATATTCTCGCGGCCGGCGAACTCGTAGCGCTGGAACTGGCGGCCCTGGACGCGCGTCCAGTAGGTCAGCTCGTCCGCCTGGAGGTCCTCGCGGCTCAAGACGAAGCCATGCCACGACACGCGGAACTCTTCCACGCGCACCGGCGTGTGCTTGAACTCGGGCTCGCCGGAGACCGGGTCCACCACCGGGTTGACCAGCGCGCCCACGCGCGCATCGGAGCTGAACTGGCTGTTCCAGTGGATCGGCACGAATACGCTGCCGCGCGGGATGCCGCCGCTGTGCTGCACCCGCGCCACCATGGCGCCCCAGCGCGTGGTCACGCGAGCCAGCTTGCCTTCGCTGACACCGGATAGCAGAGCGTCCTGCGGGTGCATGTCGACGAAGGGCTCGGCGATGTGGTCGGCCAGCTTGGGCGATTTGCCGGTGCGGGTCATGGTGTGCCACTGGTCGCGTACGCGCCCGGTGTTGAGCACCAGCGGGAACTCGTCGTCGGGGGCGTGGAACGGCGCGCGCGGCGCGGTGGCGATAAAGCGGGCGCGGCCATCGGGGTGGGCGAAACGGCCGTCGGCGAACAGGCGGGCAGTGCCGCCGGACGCGTTGGCGAAGCCCCCGGGGGGCATGGCCATCACCGGCCATTGCACCGGTGAGAGCGCGTCGAATTGCTTCTGGCTCATGCCAGCCAGCCCGGCGAGGTCGAACATGCGTGGCGCGTGGGCCTGATCGCTGCTGCCCGCGTTCCGGTACGTGCTCAGCCGCGCGTGCTCGTCGAAGATCTCGTGCGGTCCGGCAAAGCGGAATCCATCAAAGCCCATGCGCGTGGCGACGTCGCACAGGATCCGCCAGTCAGCGCGGGCCTCGCCGGGCGCGGGCAGGAAGGCGCGCTGGCGCGAGATGCGGCGCTCGGAACTGGTGACGGTGCCGTCCTTCTCGCCCCAGCCCAGCGCGGGCAGCAGGACGTGCGCGGCGTCGTTGGTGTCGGTGCGCAGCATGATGTCGGAGCTGATCACCAACTCGCACTTGGCCAGCGCGCGGCGGGCCTGGTCGGCATCCGGCAGGCTGACCACCGGGTTGGTGGCGATCACCCACACCGCCTTGACCCGGCCTTGCTCGATGGCCTCGAACAGTTCCACCGCCTTCAGGCCAGGCTTGTCCGCGATGGCGGGCGAGCCCCAGAACGATTGCACGATTTCCCGGTGCAGCGGATCGGCCAGCTCCATATGGGCCGCCAGCATATTGGCCAGCCCGCCAACCTCGCGCCCGCCCATGGCGTTGGGCTGGCCGGTCAGCGAGAAGGGGCCCATGCCGGGTTGGCCCACGCGGCCGGTGGCCAGGTGGCAGTTGATGATGCTGTTGACCTTGTCGGTGCCAGCCGACGACTGGTTCACGCCTTGCGAGAAGCCGGTCACCACCTTGCGCGTGGCGGCGAACAATGCATAAAAGCCGCGCAGGGCTTCAGGGTCGAGCTTGCATGCCCTGGCTACCTTGGCGATGTCGGCGCAGTCCGGGCCGGCGGCCGCCAGCGCGGCGTCCAGGCCGCTGGTGTGGGCGTTGACGAACGACTGGTCCATCGCACCGTGCTGTGCCAGGTAGTGCAGCAAGCCGTTGAACAGCCACACATCGGTGCCGGGCTTGACCGGCAGGTGCAGGTCGGCCAGCTCGCAGGTGGCGGTGCGGCGCGGGTCGATCACCACCAGCTTCATTTCCGGCCGGGCTTCCTTGGCCTTCAACAGCCGCTGGAACAGGATCGGGTGGCACCACGCGGTGTTGGAGCCGACCAGCACCACCAGGTCCGCCAGTTCCAGGTCTTGGTAGTTGCCGGGCACCAGGTCCTCGCCAAAGGCGCGCTTGTGCCCGGCCACCGCCGACGACATGCACAGCCGCGAGTTGGTGTCGATATTGGCGCTGCCGATAAAGCCCTTCATCAGCTTGTTGGCAACGTAGTAGTCCTCGGTCAACAACTGGCCGGAGACGTAGAGCGCCACGGCATCGGGGCCGTGCTCCGCGATGATGTCCTTGAAGCCCTGGGCGACCTTGTCCAGCGCGTGGTCCCAGGACACTGGCTGCAAGGCGCCGTCGGCACCGCGTACTTGCGGGTGCAGCAGGCGGCCTTCCAGGCCGACGGTTTCCGCCAGCGCCGAGCCCTTCACGCACAGGCGGCCCTGGTTGGAGCCGTGGCTGGCGTCGCCGGCCACCTCCACGCTGCCGTTGGCATGGCGGGTGGCGCGCACGCCGCAGCCCACGCCGCAATACGGGCAGGTGGTATCGGTGACGGTGACTGAGGCGTCGGCGGACAGCAGGGTGGGAGAACCGGTGGAGAGGATGACGGGGATATCGGACAGGTTCACGTTTGCGCTCGCTGCTGGCGGTCAATCGGGTATTAGGTCGTTCAAGCGTTCAGGCGTCCACGCGTTCAGGCTGCCATGGCCTCGCACTGTGCCTTGCCGAACAGCAGCCGCTGGCGCATGGCGCCTACCGGGGCGCCGCTCTGGATCAGGTCGAAGTACCAGGGGCCGTCCTGCACGTCGCCGTACAGCACCGCCCCGACCAGCCGCCCGCCTTGCAGCACCAGCCGCTTGTACATGCCGCGGCGCGGATCGCGCATGACGAGATCCTCGCTGCCTTCGCCGCCGATGAAGTCGCCGGCGGAGTAAAGATCCACGCCAGTCACTTTGAGCTTGGTGGCGGTGGCCTGCTGCACATAGCGGCGATGCCCGGCGCCGGCCAGGTGCGCGGCGGCCACGCGCGCCTGTTCCCAGATCGGCGCGACCAGCCCGAAGGTGGCTTGGCGGTGCTGCACGCATTCGCCCACGGCATACACGCGCGGATCGTAGCTCTGCAAGGTGTCGTCCACTACGATGGCGCGCTCGCAGCGCAGCCCGGCCTGCTGGGCCAGTTCGATATTGGGGCGCACGCCGGCGGTCATTACCACGAGGTCGGCGGGGATCTGGGTACCGTCTTTAAAGCATACGCCGGTGACGCGGTCTTCCCCAAGGATGCCGCTGGTATTGGCGTTAAGCAAAAAGCGCAGCCCCTTGCGCTCCAGCGCCTGCTTGAGCAGCGCGGCGGCGGGCTTGTCGAGCTGGCGCTCCATCAGGCTGTCGGCCACGTGCACTACGCTGACCTCCATGCCCTGGCGCATCAGGCCGTTGGCGGCTTCCAGGCCGAGCAGGCCGCCGCCGATCACCACGGCGTGGCGATGGTTGCGCGCCGCCGCCAGCATGGTTTCCACGTCCTGGATGTCGCGAAAGGCGATGACGCCATCGAGCTGGTGGCCTGGCACGGGGATGATGAACGGCTTGGAGCCGGTCGCCAGCAGCAGGCGGTCATAGCCCACCTCGCGCCCGGATTGCGAGCGCACCAGCCGGCGGCGGCGGTCGATCGCCACCACCGGATCGCCGGCCAGCAGTTCGATGCCGTTCTGCTCGTACCAGTCGCGGGTGTTGAGCATGATGTCCGCGACCGTCTTCTCGCCCGCCAGCACCGGCGAGAGCAGGATGCGGTTGTAGTTGCCGTGCGGCTCGGCGCCGAACACGGTGATGTCATAGAGGTCGGGCGCGAGCTTCAGCAGTTCCTCGACCGTGCGCATGCCGGCCATGCCGTTGCCGACCACCACCAGGCGGGGTTTGGGGGGCGTGGTCATGCGGCCACCCAGACTTTGCCGTCATAGACGCGGGCCGGATACGCCGCGATCGAGTGCTCGGGCGCTTCCAGGCATTCGCCGGTCTGCAGATCGAAGTGATGCTTGTAGATTGGCGACGCCACCACGATGCGTTCGCCCAGGCTGCCCACCAGGCCGCGCGACAGCACGGCGGCGTTGGCGTTGGGATCGTAGTTGGCAATGGCGAACACCTGGTCGCCATTGCCGCCCTGATCGTCGCTGTAGCCGGCGCCGACCCGGAACACGGCGATCTGTGCCTTGTCCACCAGTGCGCACACACCGGTATTGGGCACGATGTCGCGCAGGCTGCAAACGGCGGTCCAGGCTTCGGTATGGTGGGTGGGGCTCATGATGTTCTCCTTGGGCGTTGGCGCGGGATGATGGGTCGGGACGGTTCAGGCTGCCTTGACGATCACGGGGATCTGCTCAAGCCGGGATTTACGCAAGTTCCGTTCCTCCGGCGTGGCCGGGCGGATCTGGCCGCGCTCCTCCATGAAGACCAGGTTGTCGTCGCGCAGGTCGCTGTTGACGAAGTGGCGGAAGCGCTTGCGGGTTTCCGGGTTGGTCACGGCGGCCTTCCATTCGTCTTCGTAGGTGTCCACCACGTGCTGCATCTGCGCTTCCAGTTCGGCGCCGACGCCCAGGCTGTCTTCCAGCACCACGGCCTTGAGGTAGTCCAGCCCGCCTTCCATGTTGTCGCGCCAGACGCTGGTGCGTTGCAGGCGGTCCGCGGTGCGCACATAGAACATCAGGAAGCGGTCCACGTAGCGCAGCAGCGTTGCGCGGTCCAGGTCGCTGGCCAGCAGTTCGGCGTGGCGGGGCTTCATGCCGCCGTTGCCGCACACGTACAGGTTCCAGCCGCGTTCGGTGGCGATGATGCCCACGTCCTTGCCCTGTGCTTCCGCGCATTCGCGGGTGCAGCCGGAGACGCCAAACTTGATCTTGTGCGGCGCGCGCAGGCCCTTGTAGCGGTTTTCGATCTCGATGGCCAGGCCGACCGAGTCGTCCACGCCGTAGCGGCACCACGTGGAACCCACGCAGGACTTCACGGTGCGCAGGGACTTGCCATAGGCATGGCCCGATTCGAAACCGGCCGCGATCAGTTCTTCCCAGATCATCGGCAACTCTTCCACGCGCGCGCCGAACATGTCGACCCGCGCCCCGCCGGTGATCTTGGTGTACAGGCCATACTTCTTGGCCACCTGGCCGACCGCGATCAGGCCGTCGGGGGTGACTTCGCCGCCCGGCATGCGGGGCACGACCGAGTAGGTGCCGTCCTTCTGGATGTTGCCCAGGAAGTAGTCGTTCGAGTCCTGCAGGCTGGCGTGCTCTTTCTTGAGCACGAACTCGTTCCAGCACGAGGCCAGGATGCTCGCCACGGTGGGCTTGCAGACGTCGCAGCCCAGGCCCTTGCCGTGCGCTGCCAGCAGTGCGTCGAAGGTCTTGAAGCCGCCCACGCGCACCAGGTGGTAAAGCTCCTGGCGGGAGTAGGCAAAGTGCTCGCACAGGTGGTTGTTCACCGCCAGGCCTTGCTTCTTCATCTCGGCCTTCATGACCTGCGTGACCAGCGGCACGCAGCCGCCGCAGGTGCTGCCGGCCTTGGTGCAGCTCTTCATCGCACCGATGGTGGTGGTGCCGTTGCAGACGGCGGCGCAGATATCGCCCTTGGTCACGTTGTTGCAGGAGCAGATCTGCGCGGCATCGGGCAACGCGTCGGCGCCCAGCCCCGGCTTGGCCTGGCCGTCGGAGGACGGCAGGATCAGGAATTCCGGCGACTCGGGCAGCTCGATCTTGTTGAGCATCATCTGCAGCAGGGTGCCGTATTCCTCGGCATCGCCTACCAGCACGCCGCCCAGCAGGTACTTGCCGCACTCGGACACCACCAGCTTCTTGTAGACCTGCTTGCGCTCGTCGGTGAACTGGAACGAGCGGCTGCCGGGCGCATTGCCGTGCGGGTCGCCCAGGCTTGCCACGTCCACGCCCATCAGCTTGAGCTTGGTGCTCATGTCGGCGCCGGCGAACTCGGCCTGGTGGCCGAGCAGGTGCTTGGCGGCCACGCGGGCCATTTCATAGCCCGGGGCGACCAGGCCGTAGATCTTGCCGTCCCACAGCGCGCATTCGCCGATGGCGTACACGTCGGGGTCGGAGGTCAGGCACTGGTTGTCCACCGTGATGCCGCCGCGCTCGCCAATGGCCAGGCCGCTGGCGCGGGCCAGCTCGTCGCGCGGGCGGATGCCGGCCGAGAACACGATCATGTCGGTGTCCAGGTGGCTGCCATCGGCAAAGTTCATGCGATGGGTGCCGTCTTCGCCGTCGACGATCTCAACGGTGTTCTTGCGGGTATGCGCGGTGACGCCAAGCGCTTCAATCTTCCGGCGCAGCATGGCGCCGCCGCCGTCGTCCACCTGCACCGCCATCAGGCGGGGGGCAAATTCCACCACATGGGTTTGCAGGCCCATGTCGCGCAGCGCCTTGGCACATTCCAGGCCCAGCAGGCCGCCGCCGATCACCACGCCGGTCTTGGAGCGGGCGCCGCATTCCTGCATGGCTTCCAGGTCTTCGATGGTGCGGTAGACAAAGCAATCCTTGCGGTCCTTGCCGGGCAGCGGCGGCACGAAGGGGTAGGAGCCGGTGGCCATGATCAGCTTGTCGTAGGACAGTGTCTCGCCGGTGGAAACCGTCACCGTCCTGGCCGCGCGGTCGATGCCGGTGGCACGCGCGTTCAGGCGCAGCAGCATGTTGCTGCGCTCGAAGAAGCCAGTTTCGACCAGCGAGAGATCCTCGGCGGACTTGCCAGCGAAGAACTCGGACAGGTGCACACGGTCGTAGGCCGGACGCGGCTCCTCGCACAGCACCGTGACTTCGAGATCTTGCGAGCCGGCCTCGGCCAGGCATTCCAGGAATTTGTGGCCGACCATGCCGTGGCCGATGATGATCAGTTTCATGATGGTTTCCTTGTTCTGTGGGGCCGCTGGTGCGTGTGCTTTGGAGTCGTTGCGTCGGACAGGCTCAGGAGCTCGAGCCGGCCAGCGCGTTGTCGAACAGCGCCTGCTCGCTGGCCTTGTGCTCGGCCGAGAAACGCACGGCGATGGCGCACAAGGCGGAGACGATGGCCGCCGCGCCCAGCACGGTCAGCGTTTGCTGCAGGTTGCCGCCCAGGCCCTTCATCAGGAAGCCCGCCGCCACGGCGCCCACATTGCCGCCGGCGCCGATGATGCCGGCCACGCCGCCCAGCGCCTTGCGGTCGATAAAGGGCACCAGCGCATAGGTGGCGCCGCAGGCCATATGGGTGAACAGGCCGAAGCCCAGCATGGCGGCCACGGCAGCCACGACGCTATGCGCCTGGGCGAACCACAACAGGCCCAGGCCTTCACCCAGGATCAGCACGAACAGCAGCATGGAACGCGCATCCAGGCCACGGCGCAGCGCAGCCTTGTCCGACAGCCAGCCGCCCAAGGCACGGGCGAACAGGGCGAGCAGGCCAAAGCTGGCGGCGGCCAGGCCGGCGCTGCCCAGCGACAGGCCGAAGTGATCCACGTAATAGGTAGCAGCCACGTTGTGGATGAAGATCTCCACGCCGAAGCAGGCGCCGTAGGTGATAAACAGCATCCACACGCGGTAGTTGCCGGCAGCGGCGACAAAGCTGGCCCAGCCGCCTTTCTTGCCGCTGTCGATGGCGATGCCGCGCGCGCGCAGATCCTTGAAGTCGCCTTGCGGGCAGTCCTGCGTATAGCGCCAGTACAGCACTGCCATGATCAGCATCAGCACGCCCGGCACGAGCAGCGCCAGGCGCCAGCCCATGGTGTGGCTCACGCCCAGCATCAGCACGCCACCCAGCAGCAGCGGCATCAGCGCTTGCGCCGCGCCACCGCCGGCATTGCCCCAGCCGGCCGCTGCCGCGTTGGCGGTGCCCACCACGTTGGGCGCGAACATCACCGAGGTGTGGTATTGCGTGATCACGAAGCTCGCGCCAACCGCGCCAATCAACAGGCGGAAGAACAGGAAGGCTTCGTAGCTCTGCGCCATCGCCACGCCCAGCACGGGGATCGCTCCCAGCGCGAGCAAGCCGGTGTAGGCGCGGCGGGGACCAAAGCGGTCGCACAGCGGGCCGATGGCCAGCCGCACGAGAATGGTCACCGCCACTGCCGCGATATTGATATTGGCGATCTGGTCGGGAGTCAGGCCGAATTCACCCTTGAGCACCGGCATCAACGGCGCGCAAGCGAACCACGCGAAGAAGCACACGAAGAAGGCCATCCACGTCAGGTGGAAGGCGCGCATCTGCGGGGTGCGCAGGCTTAGCAGTTCGATGCGGGTGGCTTTGCCGGTCATCATGGCTCCATAAAAACAAATGGCGTCCCGCAATCCGGTCGTGAAGACCAGATCAGGGGACGCCGTTGTCCTGGTGGCAGCGGTGAAGACCGCTACCACCCTGTGTGAGGTGAGCGGGCCGCCGTTGGTCCGCTCGCGTCTTATTACGCAAGCGGTGTGCCAGGGCTGTTTGTGATGGATGGCGGGGTTTTTGCGCTGCGCAGGCGCGTCAGGCCGGGAGGCGATGCGCCGAGGTGGGGCGGGGCGGCACGGTCATGGTGCAGTGCAATGGACCGGGGCGGTGCGCGCGGTGGTGCAGGCAGCAGCTGGTATCTGGTATCGGGCTGTCCCGGCTCAGGCCGTGGATGCCGGAAGGGGCGATTGTTATGCCACTTGTTATGCCATTTCCGCCTGCCGTGCCAAGGGAACTTGGCCCCGAGCCACCAGAACCCGCGCTGGACGCCACGCAGCCCAGGCGCCGTCGTCAATTCGGGTCTCTTCAAGTCGATTCGAGGCCGAATGACACGCTTGCTATGTAAACTAGGCGATTGCGCATCAGCATCAAATTCAAGAGCGACGAGCCACCCATGGAAAACATCCCCCCAAACGTCCTGATCCACGTCTACGCCGGAGAAGACGACGCGGAGCCAATGTTCGAAGAACTGCCCGCCCGCCAGATCGATGAAGACACCTATGAGCTGCTCGCCTCGCCCGGTCTCGCCCTGAATCTGGCAAGAGGCGACATCGTCTCTATCAAGAACAGAAACGCGCATGCCGAAGTCCTGTCGAGGGGTGGCAATTTCTGCATTCAGATCTACGAGGATGAAGATATCCCACAGGCAAGCCTGGCACGCCTGGAGAAGGAAGTGCAAGCCGAACTGGGCGGTTCCCTGGATGGGATCAACGGCGGAAACCTGTCATTGACCATCCCATCCAGCAACGGGATGGACCGGATCCGCGAGGTCTTTGACAGGTTTCGCGAGCAGACCGGGATTCAGTGGTACTACGCGAACATCTACCGGAATCTGGACGATCCCGATGACGAAACACTGCTGGACTGGTGGCTGAAGGATTGACGGCTGATCGCGCCGGGATGCATGACCAAGCTGCTTTTGCGTCGCCTCGCGCCCAGGGTCACGCCTGCGTGGCAGGCGTTTGCGGGGATTCGCCTTCGGCCGCCGGCGCTGGCCGCTGGCTCGCGTGGTAGATCTCGATATCGTTGGGCCGCACCAACTGATCCGCATCATCCACCAGCGCCGCGCGCACGCGGCGCCCCTCCGGTGCGGTAAGCAGCGTCACCGGCCCTTGGCCGCTGGCGGCCAGGTGCCGATCACCCCATTGCATCAGCCCGATGATCACCGGCAGCAACTCCACTGCGGCGCGCGTCGGCCGGTACTCGAACCGTTCCCGCTCGCCCGGCTCCCGATAGCTCACCTTGCGCAGGATGCCGGCCTCGGTCAGTGTCTTGAGCCTGGCCGACAGCACGGCGGGGGAGCACTGCAGGCGCTCCAGGAACTCGTCGAAGCGCCTGATGCCGTGGAAAACGTCGCGCAGGATCAGGATCGTCCACTTCTCTCCGATCAGCGAGAGGGTCGCGGCAATCGAGCAGTTGCGGAGTTCTTGGGCGGTGAGATCCATCCATTGAGCATAGCAGGCTAACTTCATTTGCAAAAGTCAGGGTATTGCCTATACTCCTGGCTATGAAATATGAAGTCAGGAGCCGGATATGCAACCCTCGAATCCCCCCAGTCTCTCCGGCCAATCCCGCCTGACCGGCGGCGGCTGGCATGCCGGCTGCCCGGAATGTGCCGAAACCTGGAAGTTGAGCGGTGGCGAGCGCGTGGTCGTGCGCGCTGTTCGTGCCGCTGATGCCGAGAGAGAGCGGGCCTTCGTGCAGGCCCTGTCGCGCGAGAGCCGTTACTACCGCTTCCTGACCGGCGGACGCGTGTCCGACGAGGTGATCGACCTGTTCATCGAGAGCAACGCCGGCCTGGCGCTGGTGGTCACGGCGGAAGTGGAGGGACTGCCGATGATCGTCGCCAACGGCAACTACGTGGTGACGCGTGGCGAAGAGGGCGACGTTGGCGAGTTTGCCGTGGCGGTGGCCGACGACTGGCAAGGCAAGGGTATCGGCCGCCGGCTGATCCAGCGCCTGCGCGACGCGGCGCTGGGCGCCGGCCTGCATCTGCTGCGCGGGGATGTGCTGAGCGAGAACCGCCGCATGCTGGCGCTGATGCGGGAGTTCGGTTTCTCCACCCGGCGTAATCCGGAAGACAACCTGCTGTATGAGGTGAAGCTGGTGCTGGGCGAGTTGGCTGGCAACAGCGCGCCGCAGGGCGTCGCGCTGTTGCCAGCGGCCTAAGCCTCTGCGCTTGCGCGCTTGCGCGATCCGGCCGTCACGGTGCATCCCACCGACGCCGTGATGATGCTGGCAATCGCCAGCCATTGCTGTGTATTCAGCGTCTCGTGCAGGAAGGCGAGCCCTGCCAGCGCGCCCATGGCGGGTTCCATGCTGAGCAGGATGCCGAAGGTGCGGCGCGGCAGCCGCTTGAGCGCCACCATTTCCAGCGAATAGGGAATGGCGCTGGAGAGCAGGCCAACCGCCAGCCCCGCCACCAGCAGCGACGGGCTGAACATGGCCGTGCCGGCATGCGCCAGCCCGAAAGGCAGCACGACCAGCGATGCCATGGTCAGCCCGAGCGAGGTGGCTTGCCCGCCGTGCGCGTTGCCTGCCATCTGCCCGAAGATGATGTATAGCGCCCAGCCCACGCCGGCCGCCAGCGCGTAGCCGATGCCCACGGGATCGAGCGTGGCAACGTTCTGCCCAAGCGGCAACAGCAATAGCAAGCCTGCCACGGCAAAGGCAATCCAGAGAAAGTCGATGGCCCGCCGCGACGACGACACGGCTACCGCCAGCGGCCCGGTGAACTCGATGGCAATCGCCAGCCCGAGCGGGACGGTGCGCAGCGACATATAGAACAGCAGGTTGGTGGCGCCCAGCGCCGCGCCGTACAGCGCGATCACGCGGGCGTTGGCCAGGCTGAGCGGCATCCGCCAGGGCCGCCACACGCATAGCAGGATCAACGCCGAGAAGCTCACCCGCAGCGCCGTGGTGCCTTGGGCGCCAACCTCGGCGAACAGGCTCTTGGCAAACGATGTTCCGACGCAGAGCGAGGCCATCGATCCGATCAATGCCAGCACGGCGATCAGGGTGGCACTTTGTTTCAGGCGATTCAGCGGCAATTGCGACTCTCAGGCGTTTCTGCGAGCCCGAATCTTGAACGATCCTGGCGTGGCTGGCTAGGCTGCGATGTGCTGCAAGCGCACAGCATAGCGTTCGCCCGCGGCAGCCAGTGCGTGGTCATCCAGCTTGCCCGCCTCATAAAGCACGAACGGCTCGGACCACGGCAGGCCGCAGCGGTTGGCGGTGGCTTGCAAGGGGCGCAGCAACTCGGCAAGCGGAAACAGATTGACGCCGCCTGGCCCGTAGGCCTGCCGCACGTTGCCCGCGGTGGCGGCTACCAGCATGGGCTTGCCTGCCAGCGCGCGGCCCTCCGTCTCGTAGGCGATATAGAACATGCGTGTCAGCACGGCGTCCAGCCAGGCCTTGAGCAGGGCGGGCGTGGCATACCACTGGAGCGGGAACTGAAACACGATGCGGTCCGCGCCAAGCAGCCGGCGGACTTCGGCGTCCACATCGATGGCGCCGTCCGGGTAGAGGGCGTAGAGGTCGGCGATCTCCACGCCGGGCAGTGTGCTGGCCGCATTGCAGAGGGCGCGATTGGCCTTGGATTGGCCGAACCGGGGGTGGAACAGCAGGATCAGGGTCTTGGACATGATGGGCTCCGGTTGGTAGTTGCCGTGGTGATGTCTCAAGGATGCCGCTTCACACTAAATCATTCCAATGGATAGTTTGTATGTTCTATTATCTGTTTCATGAATTTACGTGCGATCGACCTCAATCTGCTGACTGTGCTGGACGCCTTGCTCGACGAAGCCCATGTGTCGCGTGCCGCGCAGCGTGTCGGGCTGTCCCAGCCAGCGGCCTCCAGCGCGCTGGAGCGGTGCCGCCATCTGTTCAAGGATCGCCTGCTGGAGCGTGCGCCTGGCGGCATGCAGCTCACGCCAAAGGCACAGGCTCTGCGCGCGCCGCTGAAGCAGGCGCTGGCCTCGGTGGCGGCGGTGATCGGCGAGCCCGAGGTGGACCTGGCGAGCTTGTCGCAAACGGTGCGCGTGCGCATGGCGGACCATCCCGCGGTGCTGGTGGCGCGGCAACTGCATCGGCAACTGGCGCGCAGCGCGCCGTGTGTCAATCTCGTGCTGCAGCCGTGGCAGGGCGCCGATGCTGCGCTCGAGTCCCTGGCGCGCGGGGATAGCGATCTCGCCGTATCCGTGTTTCCCGCCGTGGGCGCGGATTTTCGCCGCCGGCCGTTATTGCGCGAGCACTACGTGGTTGCCATGCGGCGGGGCCATCCGGCCGCCACCGGCTTTGGCCTGGAGCGCTGGCTGGACTACCCGCATGTGCTGGTATCCGGCCGTGGCGACATCCATGGGCCGCTGGACGATGCACTGGCTGGGATGGGCCTGGCGCGGCGCGTCGGCATGGTGGTGCCGAGCTTCATGATGGTGCCGCCGCTGCTGGCCGATTCCGACCTGATCGCCATGCTGCCCAGCCGCTGCCTGCCGGAGGACCCGGCACAGCCCCTGGCGACGTTCGCGCCGCCGGTGGCGGTGGAGGGTTTTTCCCTCCACCTGGCCTGGCATGTGCGCCGCGACGCCGACGTGGCCGTGCGGCATGTGGCGGGCCTGATCGAAGGCCTGCTGGCGGCGTAGCGTAGTTTGGTTTTAGTAGTTGAGCGCCACGTTGAGCATGACCGTACGGGGATTGCCCACCGGCACGATGTTGTTGCTCAGGCCGCCGGCGTAGTACGCCTTGTCGAACACGTTCTTGACGTTGAGCGCGGCCTTCCAGTGCGATGCCACATAGCCCACGCCAAGGTCCGCCACCGCGTAGCCGGGCACGGTGTAGTTGAAGGTGTAGCCGCGCTTGGCGCTCTCCGCGCGCATGCCGGCGCCGGCGTACCAGCCCGCCAGCGGCCCGCGGAAATGCTTGGTGCCCCACAGCGAGACGCTGTGCCGGGGCACGTTGTTGAGCGGCTTGCCCACATTGGCGGCAACGGTGTCTTCCGTGACCTCGCTGGCGATGTAGGCATAGGCGCCGGCCAGGCTCCAGCCGCCGCCAAGATCCGCCGTCAGCTCTGCCTCCAGCCCGCGCGTGCGCTGCTCGCCCGTGGCAATGCTGAAGCCGGTATTGACCGGGTCCGAGCTCAGCACGTTGCGCCGGGTCAGGTCGAAGGCAGACAGGGTCAGCAGGCCGCGCTTGCCGGGCAAATCGAACTTGATGCCCACCTCGGCCTGGCGTCCCGTCTCGGGCTTGAAGGTGCCGCCGTTGACGTCCGTGCCGCTATTGGGCAGGAACGAGGTCGCGTAGCTGACATAGGGCCGTGCCCAGCTGGTCAGGTCGAACATCAGCCCGGCGCTGCCGGTGACGGCCCGCGCGGTGTCGTCCAGGCGCGTGGCGGCCAGGCGGTCCGTGGTGCTGGTGCGGGCGGTGTCGTGGCGCAGGCCGGCGGTGAGCAGCCAGCGCTCGGCAAAGCGCACCTGGTCGCGCGCGTAGAAGCCCAGCGTGCTGACGTTGTCTTCCTGGTTCAAGCTGTAGGCGCTGGGGCAGTTCACGGCCGCGCCATACACCGGCTTGTAGACGTTCAGCGCGGCGACGCGGCAGGTACGCTGCAGGCGGCTCTCGTTGCTGCGGTTGTAGTCCACGCCGAGCGTGATCTCATGCTGCTGCCCGGCAATCTCGAAGCGCCGCTGCAGGTTGGTATCCACGCCGATGGTGGTGCCGGAGAAATCCTGCTGCGTGCCGCTGCGGTTGAGCAGCTGGCTGTTGACGGCCATGGTGCCGCCCGCGATCAGCGTGCCGGCCAGCGACAGCGTTTGCCAGCGGAAATTCTGGTTCAGCGTCCAGCCGGAATCAAAGCGGTGGGTCAGCGCATAGCCCAGCCGGTTCTGCTCGCCGTCGTATGGCGCCAGGCCCGGTTCGCCGGTAAAGCGGCTGTTGGGCAGGGTGCCGTTGCGGTTGGCGGTGAGCGTGCCATTCACGGGCAGGCCTTGCTGGCGCACATATTGCCGCTCGTTGTGGCTCGCCAGCAGGGTCAGGTCGGTGCGCGCGCCCAGGTCCAGCGACAGCGACGGCGCGATGTAGCGGTTGCGGTAATAGACGTAGTCGGTCGCGTCGTTGCTGTTCATCGCCAGGGCGTTCACGCGCAGCGCGGCCTTGCCGTTTTCCGACAATGGCGTGCCCACGTCCGCCGTGGCCTGCCGCAAGCCGTAGTTGCCTACCGTCAGCCCTAGTTCGCCAAACAGTTCGGGCATGGGGCGCTTGCTGACGATATTGACCATGCCACCCGGCTGCACCTTGCCGAACAATACCGAGGCCGGGCCTTTGAGCACTTCCACGCGCTGCGCGCCGAACAGCTCCTGCGCCACGCGGTTGTTCGACTCGACCAGCAGGCCATCGACAAAGACGGATTCGGATGCGCGCTGGCCGCGGATGATGAAGTCGTCCCAGCCGCGCCGGCCGTAGACATTGGTGACCACGCCGGCCGAATTGGCCAGCGCGTCACCCAGGGTTTGCGCTTGCTGGCTGTCCATCAGATCGCGCGTGATCACGGTGATGGACTGCGCGCTGTCCGCCGCGGACGTGCCGGACTTGGTCACGCCCGCTGCCCGGCGCGTGGCAAAGCCGGTGTCGGCGCGGGGATCTTCGGCGGCGCTGACCGTGACGGACGGCAGGGTGGTCTCGGCGTCGGGGGCGGCCAGGGCCATGGCGGGGGAGAGCAGGCAGCCCAGGGCGGCCGGGGCAATCAGTTGGCGAGTGAGCATGTGCTGCGAGAGTGCGGAAAGCGCCAGATTGTAAATGATAACTATTATCATTTGTAAGATTCTGCAATGATGCCGGGCTTTGCTTTGCCGGACCCGGCGAGGCCAAATGCATGCGCCGGCTTTGCACCTCGCACGCCAACGCGCTTTCCACCTCAAGCGCGGCAGACTATGGTGACTAGGAGACCGCAGCCCGAACAGGAGAACACCATGGCGTCGTCAGCATCCCCCCGCCGCATCGTGATTACTGGCGCCGGTGGCGCGCTTGGCCGCGCCGTTACCCAGGCGTTCGCGGACGAGGGGGCGCGGCTAGCCCTGATCGACCGCGACGTGGAGGTGCTGCGCGCGCACGCGCCGGTGCCCGAGGCCGCGGACTGGCACCTGTTGCTGGCGGCGGACGTGACCTCGACGGACAGCATGGCCATGGCGGCGCGCAGCATCCTTGACGCGTTCGGCGGCGTGGATGTGCTGGTGCACGTGGCAGGCGGCTTCGAGATGGGCGAGCCCGTGCATGCGCTCAGCCGCGAATCCTGGATGCGGATGATGGATCTGAACGCCTGGTCGCTGGTGGCCGTCACGCAGCACCTGGTGCCCGCCATGCTTGCGCAGGGTGCCGGCAAAGTCGTGGCTGTGACCGCGCGCGGTGCTGCCAGCGGGGCCGCCGCGATGGGCGCCTACTGCGCGTCAAAGAGCGCGTTGCAGCGTCTGGTGGAGAGCTTGTCGCATGAGGTGCGCCGGGCTGGCGTCAACGTCAACAGCGTCGCGCCGGGCACCCTCGACACCCATGCCAACCGCCAGGCCATGCCCACCGCCGATCCCACCAACTGGGTCTCGACCGCGGCGGCGGCGCGCGCCATTGCCTTCCTGGCCTCGGACGCTGCGCAGGCGATCCATGGGCAGCACGTGGTGCTGGATGGGCTGAGCTGAGGGGCGTTGAATTAAGCCTTGCGCCGTGCCAGCGGCAATGTCGCCAGCCGCTCCAGCACGATGGCACGCATGCCCGCCGGCGCCGGCAGCTGCTCCAGCAATGCCGGCCAGCGCTCGTGCGCCATCGCCACCGCGTCTTTCACGGCGGCGGTGGCGATGCGCTCGGCGATCCGGGCCTTGCGCGCGAACTCGCGGTAGGTCTGCAGGGTTTGCTCGCGCTGCTGCCGGTCGATGGCCACGTTCTGGCCGAAGCCGGCAAAGCCCGGCAGGGCGGCCACGCTGACGATGTCATAAGCGGGCGAGAGTTCGGGCGCGACGCCGTTGCGGTACAGGAACGAGAAGTTCTTCAGGTGGGCGTCGCTGTTGCCCAGCAGCGTATTGACGGCCTGGCGGATAAAGAACTGCCGCACGTCTTCGATGCCGCGCACGCTGAGGCGCTCCAGCAGTTGCACCAGGGCGGCGTAGGCGTCATGGCCGCCATACTTGCGGCTGGGCATGCGGGTCAGCAACTGGCAGCCGTCTTCGGCATGCACGCGCCCGCCGGGCTCGCGGTCGAAGCGGTCCACGGCGAGGAAGTGCAGGCCGGTGCCAAGGGCCTCGGCCAGCCCCTCGACCTCGATGGCGGCAAGCGGCGCGGGCCGGCACGGCGCCACCGCCACGCCGGCGGCCTGCGCCAGTTGCATCGACACGTATTCGTTGAAGACCTGGCTGTCGTCATTGCGCGCGGGCAGCTTGGCGATCAGGTCGGAGAGGTGCCCGTGGGTGGGCATGGTGTAGCGCTTGCCGGCATGCGCGGTGGACAGCGCTAGCTTGTTCTGTACGCCCGAGACCGAGGCCGCGCCTTCGGTGGGGCCCTCGATCACGGCAATTTCCAGGTTGTCCGCGCCACCCGTCACGCCGACGGTGCGCACGTGCTCGGGCAGGGCGTCGATGGGCGCGGGGCGCACCACTACCGCGCCCGGCAGGTCGTCGCCGGCGGCGGCCAGGATGCCGAAATCGTCACGGTCTTCGGGATGGTGGCGCGTGGCCTCCAGGCGCTTGCGCAGCTCGCTCTCGGGCAATAGCCCGGCGAAGTAGGGCGGCAGCGCCGCGTTGGTGTTGTACAGCGCGGGATGGAAGGGGTTGGACAGCACCGAGGCGGTCAGCGTGTCGTTGCCGGGGAAGGTCAGCGAAAGGCTGAGCGTGGGCCGCAGCGGGTCGCCACGGAAGGCTTCTGCCGGCACGAAGCGGCAGGTGCGCTCGACCTCGCACAGATGGCCGCACAGCACGCCGTGCAGGTGCACTTCCAGATAGCGGGGGCGCAGCCCGGGGCTCATGATTCCTGCTCCAGGAACATTTCCACCGAGGTCTTGGCCTCGCGGTCCGGCCCGCTGTCCTTGCCCTCGACCAGGCGCTTCACGGCGAGCAGGTGCTCGCGTGGCACCAGGACCCATTCCGCATCGAGCGCGGCACCCACGGCGTCGAGTGTGGAGGCGCGCACATCGCTGCGGCCGCTCAGCGCCGTGGTCAGGTTGGACGGCGCCATGCCGATCAGCCGGGCCACTTCCCCCAGCGAGGATTTGCGTGTGGCTCGGCGTGCCTGGAGCTGATCGTAGAATGATGCCATGGCATATTTTCACATCAAAAGATATGAAATAGCATAGCACATGACGGTGTTTGTTATGTTATTGCATAAAATATATCAAATTAGTATGCTATAACATAATAGCTTGATCGATCAGGCCGCCTTGCTCTGGTCTGCCGCTTGCCCTGCGGACGCCAGAATGCGGAAGCGGCCCAGCTCATCCGGCGCGCACTGTGCAATCAACCCGGTTTCCCAGGCGAGGTAGGCGCGCGCGGCGTCCTTGTTGCCCTCGTGCCGGTCGTGCACGAAAAACAGGTAATCGATACGTGCTTCGGGCGGCAGCCCCACCGGCTCGGCCGCTTCGGGCAGCCCCGCGGCCTGCCAGGTGCGGTAGCCCTCCGCCAGCCGGTACACATGGCGGTAGCCGGCGGCCAGCAGATCCCGCCCGGCCAGGTTGGCGACGTGCGGCTCGCTCGCAATCAGGATGACCGGCTGGTCATGGGTGGCGCCGAGGTGGTCCAGCGTGGCGGGCAGGCGCGGGCGGATCGACCAGGCCGCGCCTTCGGCATGGCCGCGGGCATATTCGGCGCTGTCTCGCAGGTCGATGCGCAGCGCGTCCGGCGCCTCCGCGTGCAGCGCGCGCAGCAGGTTGGCGTCGAGCACCGGCAGGGCGTGGGCGGGCAGGGTGCGCGGCGGCGCGCTCGCCTTGATGGCGGCGTTGACGCCGTGCGCGAGCACGGCGCTCTCATAGCCCAGCTGGTAAAGCCAGCTGGCCACCACAGGTGCGCGCACGCCGTCGTCGTCGAACACGATCACGCGGCTGCCGCGCACGCCGATGTATTGGTCGGTGGCCTGCACCAGCTGGCCGCCGGGCGCGTGCCGCGCGCCGTCGATCGAGCCTTGCGCGAATTCCTCGGCGGTGCGGATGTCCAGCAGGTAGGTGGTGCGGCTGTCGTCGTCCAGCCACTGCTGCGCCTGCGTGGCCGACAGCGCGGGCAAGCCGGCGCGCTGCAGCAGCCGGGCCGAGCGGGCGCGCGCCTCGGCCAGCTCGCTGGCCGGCGGGGCCGCCGGGTAGCGGCGCTGGCTGCCGTGCTCAAGCACGTGGCCGGCCAGGTACCAGCCCTGCGTGCCGTTTTCCAGCGCCAGCACGGGATTGGGCAGGCCAAGGTTGCGCAGCGTCTGCGCGCCGATGATGCTGCGCGTGCGCCCGGCGCAGTGCACCACCACGGTGGTCTGCGCATCCGGCAGCAGTGTCGCCAGGCGCAGGGCCAGCTCGCCGTTGGGCAGGCTGTGCGCGCCGGGGATGGTCATCTTCTGGTGCTCGGCAAAGGTGCGGCCATCCACCAGCACCAGCGGCTCGCCGCTGTCGCGGCGCGCCACCAGCTCAGCAGCGCTCAGGCGCGGCGTGTGCTGCTGGTGTTCGACCAGTTCGCCAAACGTCTTCGATGGCACGTTGACGCCCTTGAACAAGGTGTAGCCGGCCGCGGCCCACGCCGCGGCGCCCCCCGCCAGCAGCGTGAGATTGCTGTAGCCCAGGCCAGCCAGCCGTTGTGCCGCCAGCCCGGCCACGCCGTCGCCGTCGTCGAACAGCACGATGCGCTCGGCCAGGCGCGGCGCCAGGCGGGCAACATCCAGCTCCAGCCGGCTGTAGGGCAGGGGCACGGCGAAGAAGGGATGGCCCTCGCCATATTGGCCGTGCTCGCGCACGTCGAACAGCGCCAGGGGCTGGCCGTCGTTAAGCCAGCCGCGCAAGGTGACGGCGTCGATGGATTGGGTCATGGCGTGCTCCGCGTGAACAAAGGATGGGGCTGTCGTCTTGGCCGCAAGGTCAGGCCGCCGCTTTCTCGCTGCGGTTCAACTGGGTAGCGTTGTAGTTGACGATGCGCCCGGTCTCCAGCTCCACGCCGATGCGCCCGGTCAGCGTTTCGAGTGGGCGGCCGTAGAGGTGGAAGTGCAGCGTGGGGGCGTCGCCCACCACGTGAATGCTATGGATGTCCTGCGGCAGGAAGCTGATCGGCGTGCCCGGGCGCACCACCAGTTCGCGCTCCAGTTCGATGCTGGCCCGCTCGGGGTTGCTGCCGTCGTCGGTGCGGCGGTAGACGCGGTTGAGCTCATCGCCTTGGACGGCCACGATGACGGCCCACGTGTCATGGTTGTGCGGGATGGTCTTCTTGCCCGGCACGATCGAATTGAGATAGAGCGCCGGCAACTGGCCTTCCCCGCTCAGGCGGTAGCGGGTGGAGGTGGTGGTGCCGTCGCTGGGCGGCGGGAAATCGGCAAAGCCGAACAGGTCCTTCTGGTCGGCCAGCTTCTGCAGGGCGGCGGTGACCTGCCCGAGCGTGGCGCGATCCACCTCGCGCTGTGCCGTCAGTGCGCTGACTTCGGCGAGGGTGGCGGCAATAGCCGCATTGCGCTGGTTTTGCTGATTGGTCTGATTGGTCTGGGTCGTCATGGGGGGAGATCCTGTAGTGAATACGATGCCGTGGCAGGTGGCGGCCGTGCTCCACTCTACGGAGTGCGCGACCCGGGAAGAACTAACAATATCGCCGATGCATATTCGGTTTTGATCTGGTGCAAGGCCTTCCTGGCGCGCACGGTAAATGGCCACAACCCCGGCGCGGGCCATGTCCGCATCGCCCTGGTGGCCGCCGCCGAGGAATGCGCGCAGGGCGTGGAGCGGCTGGTGGCCTTTGCCCGCGCGCGGCAACCCGCGGCGGCATGCTGTCCACGCCAGGCACGGCATAACGATCTGCGATCTGATTCGTTAGCGCCAGGCGCAAGTTCTTTTAGGCTTCAACGTGCCCAGCATTTTCAAGAGCTTCTTGCCATGACCATTACCGACTTGTCCCAGACCTTGGCCGATACTGACGCAAAGGCCGACGCAAACGCCGACGCCACGGCCGTTGCCGGCCACGTGAGTAGCGCCCGCGCCGCGGCGGTCGCCGCCTTCATCGCCCGTGCTCGAGAGATCGCCGGCAGCCACGCCGCCGACAAGACGCCGCTGGCCGCGATCGCCGACGAACTGGTGGCGCTGGCCGGCCAGGCGCATCTGTTCCCGCCGGCGCATTTCCCCGTGGATGCGGCCAGGCCCGCCGCGATCTACCGGCTGGCGGAAGACCCGGACGGCCGCTTTGCCTTGTTCGCCTCGGCCGGCCTGCCGGGCAAGGCGCAGCCGCCGCACGACCACACCACCTGGGCGGTGATTGCCGGCGTGCGCGGTGTGGAGCGCAATGTGATCTTTCATCGCAGCCAGGGCAGCAAGCCCGGGCTCGACACGCTGGAACCGCTGCGCCAGCTCGATGTACAGGCAGGCAATGCCATCACGCTATCGCCCACCGATGTGCATACCATCGAATTGATCGGCGATACGCCTGGCTTGCACCTGCACTTCTACGGCCTCACGTTGTCCCGCCTGAGCGAGCGCGTGAAGTTCGACCCCGCGCCCGAGGGTGGCACGCAATACAGCTACCGCACCTTTGCCGCGCCTGCGCTGATCCGCCATCCGCTGGTGAGCCCGGCCGCGCTCAAGCGCGCCATTGCCGAGGGAGAGGAGCTCGCCGTGCTGGACGCGCGGGAAGAGGGCGCTTTCTCGCGTGAGCACCTGTTGTTCGCCGTGCCCGCGCCGCTGGGCCGGCTTGAGACCACGATCGACCGGCTGGTGCCGCGCCGCACCACGCGCATCGTGGTGACGGATCTGATCGAGGATATCGCCCACGCAGCCGCGGCCAAGCTGCTGCGCTTTGGCTATACCAACGTATCCGTGCTCGAAGGTGGCACGCGTGCCTGGCAGGCCGCCGGCTATGAGATCTTCAGCGGCACCAACGTGCCCAGCAAAGCCTTCGGCGAAGTGATCGAGCACGAGCTGCAGACGCCGTGGATCACCGCCGAGGCGCTCAAGCTGCACCAGACGCGTGGCGACAACGTGGTGGTGGTGGACAGCCGCCCCTTCACGGAATTCCAGAACATGAGCATCCCCGGCGCGGTGGACTGCCCGGGCGCTGAGCTGGTCTACCGCATCGGCGAGATCGCGCCCGATCCCGAGACGCTGGTGGTGGTCAATTGCGCCGGCCGCACGCGCAGCATCGTGGGCGCGCAGACGCTGATCAACGCTGGCATTCCCAATCGCGTGGTGTCGCTCAAGGACGGCACCATGGCATGGCTGCTGGCCGGCTACCAGCTCGACCACGGCCAGACCCGTTTCGCGCCACAGCCCGGCGAAGCCGCCCAGGCCGCGGCGCGTGAACGGGCCGCCCGCGTGGCGCAGCGCGCTGGCGTGCAACATATCGATGCGGCGCAGCTAGCTACCTTCGCGCAGCAGGTGGATGACCGCACGCTGTACCGCTTTGATGTCCGCTCGCCCGAGGAATACGCCGCAGGCCATCTGCCGGGCTGGCGCAGTGCCCCCGGCGGCCAGCTGGTGCAGGCCACCGACGCCTACGCCGGCACCCGCCGCGCCCGCATCGTGCTGGCCGACTGGGACGGCGTGCGCGCACATATCACGGCAGCCTGGCTGGCCCAGTTCAGCGGCCATGAGGTCTACCTGTTCCGTCCGGCACCGCTGGCACCGCGCGAATCCGGCCCCGAGCCCGTGCGCGTGCTGCGCGCCTCCGAGGCCGAAGCACCGTGGATCGAAGCCGCATCGCTGTCCGCGCTGCAAGCGCAGGGCGGGGCAACGGTGGTGGACGTGGATAGCAGCCTGGCATTCCGTCGCGGCCACCTGCCCGGCGCATGGTTCGCCACGCCAGAGAAGGTCGCGCTGGTGCTGGAGCATGCCAGTGCCGACGACATCATCGTGGTGACGTCATCCGACGGCGTGCTGGCGCAAGCGGTGGCAGCGGAGTTGCGCCGCACAAGCCAACGCGACGTCCGCGCGCTGCTGGGCGGCAATGCACGCTGGCAAGCGCTTGGCTTGCCAACGGAATCCGGCGAGGCCGGCACGGCCGCCGCAGCGCGAGTCCTGACCGGCGACGAAGACGCGTGGTACAGCGCCTACGCTTACGAGGATGAAAACCGCCGGAAGTCCGAGATGCACGCCTACCTGAACTGGGAAATCGGCCTGGTGGATCAACTCGAACGAGACGGTGATTTGCCGGTGCGGCTGGTGGACTACAGGCAGCAGTAGGCGCAAAGGCATCGCTTCGGCCAGCGCCCGCCCTCTCCCCCGGCCCCTCTCCCACAAGTGGGAGAGGGGAGAAAACCAGCGGCAAGATCAACCGTTCAACTGATCAGCCGATCAACCCATTGTGGTAGCCGTGTGAAGCGCCCGAAGGGCGGGCCACACCCCAACGCGATGCGAAGCGAGCCGTCAAGGTGTGCCAAGGCCGTATGGGGCGCCTCGGGATTTCACGAAAAGAGCGGAAAAGAGGGACCCATGTCTGAGTATCGCCTTAAGGCGATGCGAGTTTGGGTCCCGGCCGCTCTTTTCGTGAAATCCCGAGGGGGTGTCGCCCCATCCGGCGCGCCTTCTTTGCCTACTTTCTTGGCAAGACAAGAAAGTAGGTCGCCGCCCCGCAGGGGTGGTGAAACTGCAGTTGCCTTTGACTTTGACTTTGACTTTGACTTTGCCTTACCTCAACGACATCCCCGAAGCCAAAATCACCAAAGCATACCTAGGCAAATCCCGAGCCAACGTAGCATCCAACTCCTGCGCCGAAGACCCCACCACAACATACCCCGCATCCTCCAGCTGGCCGCGCGTGGCCGGCACATCAAGCACGGCCGCCACATCGCGGCTAATGCGATCCACCACATCAGCCGGCGTAGCCGCAGGCGCAAGCAAGCCCTGCCAGCTTTCCACCGCGAAACCGGCGGCACCTGCCTCCGCCATGGTCGGCACCTGTGGCAGCGCCTTCGAGCGGTAAGGCGTGGTCACCGCCAGCGCAGTCAGCCGGCCGGAGCGCACGTAATCGGTCACCGCCGCGAGCGTGATCAGCGTTGCGTCGATATGCCCGCCAAGCAGGTCGACTGTGGCGGGCGCGCCCCCGGCGTAGGGAATGTAGTTGACCTTGATGCCGGTCTGGCGCGATAGCATTTCATGGGCCACGTGGGCAATGCCGCCATTGCCCGGCAGGCCAAGCGTGATCTCGCCCGGCTTCTTGCGTGCCAGCGCGATGTAGTCCTGCAGGTTGCGCACGCCAAGATCCGGCCTGGCGACCAGGATCTGCGGATTCACCACCGCCTTGCTGACACCGCGAAACGCGCGGCTCGCATCGTACGGCAGCGTCTTGAACAGCGAGGCGTTCAGCGTCACGCCTTCGCCACCCAGCAGCAAGGTGTAGCCGTCCGGCTTGGCCCGCGCCACCTGCGCGGCACCCAGGGTGCCGCTGGCGCCCACCACGTTTTCCACCACCACGGGCTGGCCCCATTTCTCGCTGAGCTTGAGCGCCAGCGTACGCGCGAGCTTGTCGGCGCTGCCGCCGGGCGCCACCGGCACCACGATGCGCACGGGACGCGCGGGGAAGGCTTGCGGGGCATCGCTGTGCAAAGGTACGCCAGCGATGGCGGCCGCAGCAGCGGCGACGGGCAGGCAGAGGAGAGCGCGGAACAGGGTGCGACGTTGCATGACGGTATTGCCGGAGGCGAATCGAGCGCAAAGCTTAGAAAGCGTGGCCCCCGCGGCCAACGAATCTTTCCGCGCATGGATATGCGCCCGCGCTGCGCTGCCGCGGGCAACGGAATGCGCATAACGATTGGCTCTTTTATTCGTTCCGTGCCCGTCGGCGCTTGCGTACAGTTTATCGGCTGCATTGCACCAACGACTTAGCCAACAAGAACTCGAACACACCATGACCCGCACTCTTTCGCTGCGCTCCCCGCGTCCTCTCGTCTTCGCTGCCGCCTTGCTGGCCGGCACCTTCTTTGCCGGCGCCGCGCAGGCCGACGCCACGCTCGACAAGATCCGCCAGCGCGGCAAGATCGTGGTCGGCATCATGCTGTCCGGCAGCGCCTTCGGCTCGATCGATCCCGCCACGCAAAAGCCCGTCGGCTTCAACGCGGACCTCGCGCAGGACCTGGCCAGGCAGCTCAATGTGGAGCTGGAAACGGTGCAGGTGCAGCCGTCCAATCGCGTGCAGTTCCTGCAGCAGGGCAAGGTCGACGTGCTGATCGCGGCGATGGAATACAACGCCGAGCGCGGTGAGCAGCTGGGCCACGTGCCTACGCCTTACTATCGTGTGGGCGGCGCAGTGATCGTGCCCAAGCAAAGCGATATCCGCCGCTGGGAAGACTTGAAGGGCAAGACGGTGTGCATCTCGCAGGGCAGCAGCTATACGCGCCCGGTGCAGGTGGAATACGGCGCCATCCCGAAGGGCTTCAAAGGCTCGGCGGAATCGCTGCTGGCGCTGCGCGGTGACAACTGCGCCGGCGCCGTGCACGATAACACGCTGCTGCAGCCGCTGGTGCGGGGCAACCCGGAATGGCAGAACTACCGCATCGTGCTGCCTGAACTCAATCCCGCGCCGACCGTGATCTGGACCCGCAAGGGCGAGCAGGACACCATTCAGGCGGTGGACCGCATCGTGCAGAACTGGCATCGCAGCGGCTGGCTGGTTGCCACCGAGAAGAAGGCCGGCATCCTGCCGCCGTCGCCGGCGCTGACCGAGCTGCATGACAAGTTCAAGGGCGGCCGTTCCTGATGGAAGCAGCGATTGCCTGGTGGATCGATGCGGCGCACCGCATCGGCCTGAACTACGCGTTCCTCGCCGATGCCTATGACCGCGCCTCCTTCGTGCATGGCGCCTGGGTGACCATCGAGCTGGTGCTTTGCACCCTTGCCGGCAGCCTGATCGCCGGAGTGGGCATGGCGGCGGCGCTGACTTCGCGCAACGCGCTGCTGGCCGGTGCCACGCGCGCGTTTGTGGAGGTCACCCGCAACACGCCAACCCTGGTGCAGCTCTACTGCGCCTTCCTGGTCCTCAACATGCTGATCACCCATGCCTTGCAGGACGCGCAGCGGACCAATCCGCTCACGCCGTTCCTGTGGGTGGTGGTAGTGCTGTCGCTGCACAAGGGCGTGTTTCACGCCGAAGCCTTGCGCGCTGGCATCGAGGCGGTGCCCAAGGTTACGCTGGAGGCGGCGGCGTCGCTCGGCTTTGATCGCCGCACTTTGCTCTGGCGCGTGCAGTTGCCGCTGGCGGTGCGCTTTGCCCTGCCTGCCCTGGTCAACAATTCCGTGGAGCTGGTCAAGGCCACGGCGGTGGCGTCCGCGATTGCGGTGGGCGATATCACCTACGCCTCCATCATGATCTGGACCCAGCGCGACAACGTGCTGGAACTGATGGTGCTGTTGCTGTTGTTCTTCGGCCTGCTGACCTGGGTGGTCAGCCAGGCGGGCAACTGGCTGGAACTTCGACTAAGGATGCCCGGCTATGGCGAGCGCTGATTCTACTTATCTCGCCGCGCCCGCCATGTCGCGCGCCGGTCGCTATGCGGGGCTGCTGTGGCTCCTGCCGCTGGCGGTGGTGGCGCTCGCGGCGACCCGCCATCCGGACCTGGCCCGCGCGCTGGCGAGCGTTTGGCAATGGTCGCCGGCGCTGGTGCGCGGCTTCCTGGTCAATATCGGCGTGAGCCTGCTGGCGATATTGCTGGGCACGGCCGGCGGGCTGCTGGTCGGCGCGTTGCGCCTGTCGCCGGTGGCGCTGCTGTCGCGCCCGGCGCATCTGTACGTGCAGGTGTTCCGCAATGCGCCTTGGCTGGTGCTGATCTATTTTTCCACCTACGTCTTCCCGTTCGAGGTGAATATCGGCAGCCATATCGTGCCGTTCCCCGACTGGTTCAAGGTGGTGGTGGGCCTGGCGCTGCCGGCCAGCGCCAATGTGGCCGAGGTGCTGCGTGGCGCGGTGCAGTCGATCCCGCTGACGCAGTGGGAGGCGGCCAGCTCGATGGCCTTCTCGCGCTGGCAGATCCTGCGGCTGATCATCGTTGCGCAATGCGTGCGCCGCATGCTGCCGCCGTGGATGAACCTGTACGCCACGCTCACCATGGGCACCGCGCTGGCCTCGCTGGTGGGCGTGCACGATCTGCTCGATACCGCGCAGATCGCCAGCAATACCGTCAACCAGACCGCCTTCACCGTGCTGATTTATTTCACCGTGCTGGCCATGTTCTTTGCCTGGTGCTACCCGATTTCGCGCTTCACCCGTTTCCTGGAACAAAAATATGCTGTTGCCTGAACATAACGGCGGGCCCGTGTTGTCCGCGGTCCCCGTGGCTGCCGCGCCGCTGGTTGCGCTCAAGGACGTGCACCTTGCCTTTGGCGGCAACCCGGTGCTCAAGGGCATCGACCTGGAAGTGCGGCGCGGGCAGGCGGTGTCCATCATCGGTCCGTCCGGCTCGGGCAAGTCCACCATCCTGCGTTGCCTTACCGGCCTGCTGGAGCCGCAGCAGGGCACGGTGACGGTCGGCGGCGTTGCAGTGCGCGAACTGCGCAGCGAGGCCGAGCGCATTGCGCTGCGCAAGCGTGTGGGCTTTGTCTTCCAGCAGTACAACCTGTTTCCGCACCTGACCGTGCTGCAGAACCTCACCATCGCGCCATTGCGCGTGCTGGGGCGCGGCCGCGCCCAGGCGGAGGCCACCGCCATCGCGTTGCTGCGCAAAGTGCGCCTGGCCGACAAGGCCGGCGCGTATCCGGGCGAACTCTCCGGCGGCCAGCAGCAGCGGGTCGCGATCGCCCGCGCGCTGGCGATGGAGCCGGAGCTGATCCTGTTCGACGAGGTGACCTCGGCGCTGGACCCGGAGACGGTGGGCGAGGTGCTGACCGTGATCGGCGACCTGGTCGAGGAGGGGCTGACCTGCCTGCTGGTGACGCACGAGATGCGCTTTGCGCAAGAGATCAGCGACGAGGTTTACTTCACCGAAGGCGGGCGCATTGTCGAGCATGGCCCGGCCAGCCGCATTTTCAGCGCGCCGCGCAGCGAGCGCACGCGCGCCTTTCTCAACCGCTCGCTCGGCACAGCCCCGCGCGCGCAGGCCGATCCCTTCGTTTTCTCTTTCGACAAGCTGCGCTTCGCCGTCTGAGCGCGGCGCAAGCCAAATTCCCTATCGAGCAACCATGAGCCATCATCGCGATACCCAACTGATCCACGCCGGCACGCCGCCCTTTGTCCAGGGCCACGGCCCGGTCAACGTGCCGGTGGTGCGCACCAGCACCGTGCGTTTCGAGAACTCGGACGCGTATGACGATATCCGGGCGCGCCATGCGCGCGGCGAGCGTGTCAGCTCCTATGGCCGGCAGGGCATGGATACGCACCGCGCGCTGGAAGACGCGATTGCCGGGCTCGAAGGCGGCAATCGCACCTTCCTGGCGCCCTCGGGGCTGGCGGCGATCTCGCTGACCTTCCTGGCGCTGCTGTCGCCGGGGGACCATGCGCTGGTGGTGGACAGCGTCTACGCGCCGGTACGCAGGCTGGAGCAAGCGCTGCTGCGCCGCCTGGGCATCGAGGTCAGCTACTTCTCGCCCAGCCAGGACGATGTGCAAGCGCTGATCCGTCCGAACACGCGGCTGCTCTACCTGGAGTCGCCCAGTTCTCTCTTGTACGAGGTGCTGGATCTGCCGCGCCTTGCGCAGATCGCGCACCGCCACGGCGTGGTGGTGGCCGCCGACAATACGTGGGCTTCCGGCCATGTGCTGCAGCCGCTGGCGCTCGGCGTGGATGTGTCGATCCTGGCATCGACCAAGTACATCAGCGGCCATTCCGACCTGATGCAGGGTGCGGTGGTGGTCAAGGACGAAGGGCTGGCGCGACGCATTGCCGATGCCTACGATGGCTTCGGCCTGGCCATCAGCGCGGACGATGCCTACCTGGCGCTGCGCGGGATCCGCACGCTGGCGGTGCGGCTGGCCCAGCACCAGCGCAATGCCTTGGCGGTGGCACAGTTCCTGGAATCGCATGAGGCGGTAGGGCGGGTGTTCTATCCGGCCTTGCCCTCGGACCCCGGCCACGCGCTGTGGCTGCGGGATTTCTCCGGCGCCAACGGGCTGGTCTCGTTCTCGCTGCCCACCGCCGATGTGGCGGCGGCGCGCAAGCTGGTGGATTCGCTGAGCCTGTTCGGGCTGGGGGCTTCGTGGGGCGGCTATGAAAGCCTGGTGCAGGTAGCAGCGCCGGAGCGCTTGGCGCAACACTCGTATTGGCGTGGCACCGAGCCGGTGATCCGCCTGCATATCGGCCTGGAAGCACAGGAGGATCTGATCGCCGACCTGGCGCAGGGACTGGCAGCGACGGTGCAGGCACCTGCGCCGCAACGGCGCGCGGCCGCCTGAGGCGGTGCGATTTGCGGCCGTTCGCGCGAGGGCAGGCCGCTAAAAAAAAGAAGCGGGACTGGATTTTGCCCGCTTCGCAAAAAAGCCAGTGTCATCGTTGCGCTGGCTTTCAGTACCCGCTTGCGTGGCGGCACCGGCCGCGGCCAGTGCCGCGGCCGTCATGCCTCAGATTGCCCAGCCGCCGCCGTAGAACACGGCCAGCGCCAGCGCGATGGCCACGGTGCCCACGTTCAGCTTGCGGTATTCACCGGCCACGATGCGGCCGATCACCAGGGTGCAGAAGCCCAGCATGATGCCCGTGACGATATTGCAGGTCAGCACGATAAAGACCGCGCAGACCAGGCCGGCCATGGCGTCGACCATATCGTCCATATGCAGCTTGCTGACGCTGCTGAGCATCAACAGGCCCACATACATCAGGGCAGGTGCCGTCGCGTACGAAGGCACCAGCCCGGCCAGCGGCGAGAAGAAGATCACTGCCAGGAAGAGCAGGCCGACTACCACCGCGGCCAGGCCGGTCTTTGCGCCGGCGGCTACGCCAACGCTCGATTCGATGTAGGCCGCAGCGGGCGCGCCACCGAAGAAGGCCGAGAAGATCGAGCTGAGCGAGTCCGTCGTCAAGGCACGGCCGCCGTTGGGGATCTGGCCCTTCGCATCGAGCTGGCCGGCCTGGCCCGCGACGGCGCGGATGGTGCCGGTGGCGTCGAACACGGCCGTCATCACCAGTGCCAGCACGCTAGGCAGCACCGTCAGCGACAGCGCGCCCTTGATGTCCATCGCACCGATCAGCGAGGCATGGCCCGGCGCGCTCAGCGCGGGTAGCGCGAACACCCCCGTGAACTTGACGGCGGGATCGAAAGCCAGGCCCAGTGCGGAGATGGCGACGATCACCAGCAAGATGCCGCCCGGCACCCGGCGCCGCTCCAGCCCGAAGATGGCGGCCAGGCCGAGGATCGACATGACGACCGGGAAAGCGGTGATCTTGCCCAGTGCGACCGGCAGGCCGGCGCCGGGGTTCTTGATCACCAGGCCCACGTCGTTGGAGGCGATCAGCAGCAGGAACAAGCCAATGCCGATGCCCGTGCCGTGCGCCACGCCGGCCGGCAGGTTGCGCAGGATCCAGGAGCGCACGCCGGTCACGGAAATGGCGGTGAAGACCACCCCCATCAGGAAGATCGCGCCAAGCGCAACGCCCGGGGAGAGCCCCTGCCCGAGCACCAGCCCGAAGGCGGTGAAAGCGGTCAGCGAGATCGCGCAGCCGATGGCGATGGGCAGCTTGGCCCACACGCCCATCAACAAGGAGCCGAACGCCGCGGTCAGGCAGGTTGCGACGAACACGGCGCTGCCATCGAAGCCCGCCTTGCCGAGCATGCCCGGCACGACGAACACGGAGTAGACCATGGCCATGAAGGTGGTGGCGCCGGCCAATGCCTCGCGGCGCCCGGTGCTGCCGCGCTGGCTGATCTGGAAGTAACGGTCGAGGAAGCCCTTGGCTTCGATGGATGCGATGGCGTCGATGGCCTTGGCCTCGATCGCGTCGGTGCCGGGGGCGGTGGCACGGCCGGGGAACGGCTGTTCAAGCATGGCGGAGTGTCTCCTTTGTGGTGCGCTGGGGCGGCGGCTACGTCGCTCGTACCCAGGCTGTCTCGCTTTTTCGTTGTCGTTGCCGAGGCCGTCATGCGGGCCGCCGCGCACAAGATTTGTGTCGCGTTCGGCACTGCATGCAACCCGGTACGCCGCTGTCGGCCGCTTGCTCGCCACTCCGTGCTGGCGCTGCCGGTCCGACATGGCGCAAGACTAAGGGAGGGGCAGCATTCGTTCATAACGGCCGGAACATGGCTGACATTGGGAAATGAATATGAGTGGCGCCTGCGCTGGCGGCCGGCGGGGCGTTCGGAAAAGCGCGGATTGTGGCTGGACGCGGGCAGGAAGGCAACTACCAAAGCGGCGATTGTGCGAATGCCGCCCAAATTGTCAGGACTGCCGGGACATTGGGTAAGGGGTATGGCGGCGGGCGCGGCAACTAGACGGTTTCGTCTCTTCGCCCCTACACTGCATGGCCACTCCGGCACATCGCCCGCCTCCACCTAGACCTAGCCACGCCATGCACGCCATGCAAGTGACCTTCCGTTGCGATCCGCTGCTGCAGGACAACCTCCCGCGCCCGCAGCCTGCCCAGCAGGCGCTGCCGGACTGGGTGCGGGCGATGCGTCCCAAGGCGTTCTCGCCCCTGCACGGACGGGACATCCGCACCATCAAGCAATGCCCGCCGTTCATCGATGCCATGACCCACGGCTTTGTGATTCTGCTGCCATGCGACGTGCGCGTGGAGCGGGGCGTGTTCTCCTGGGATTGGGACTTGCCCGAGCCGGGCATCGACGGCCATCCGCGCGCGCCGCTGAGCTTTCACGTGCCGGAGCAACTGGGCGGCACGCCACTGCACTCGGATGCCGTCGCCGTGAAGTTCAACAGCTTCTGGACCATCGAGCTGCCGCCCGGGTGGTCGCTGCTGGCGATGCATCCGGCCAACCGCTGGGATCTACCGTTCCGCACGCTGAGCGGGCTGGTCGATGCGGACCGCTTCCATGACGTGGGCATCAATTTCCCGGCGCTATGGACCGACGCGGAGTTCGACGGTGTCCTGCCCAAAGGCACGCCTGTCGCGCAGTGCTGCCCGGTGCCGCGCGCGGAGCTCGAACTGTCTTTCGGCACGATCGACGCAGAGGGCGCCGGGCGCTATGAGAAGCTGGCGGCGGAGGTACTGACCACGCCCGGTGTGTACCGCAAGCGCTTTCGCGCGCCGCGCGAGCGGGGCGGTCAGTCCTGAACGCTGCCCGGCTGGCCCGGACGGCCCGGGCTGCCGAGGCCGGCCAGCAAGGCACGCAAGGCGCCGAGGTTGGCCCATAGCCGGCCGTGCGGTCCCGAGCACAGCGCTTGCGCGATGCGGCCGAAGGTCTCCGGCGCAACGCGGTAGGCGTGGGCATAGGCGGCCAGGGCCGCATCCGGCTGGCCGTCTTCCTGCAGCACGATGCCAAGGTTGACCGCCGCCGGCGCAGCGTCCGGCTGGCAGGCCAGGGCGCTGCGCAAGGCGGCCTGCGCACCGCGCAGGTCGCGCCGGTCTTGCCGCACCAGCCCAAGCTGGATCCAGCCGTCGTAGTCCTGCGAATGCGCGCCGACGAGGGCTTCCAGCGTGGCTTGCGCGGCGCTCAGGTCGCCGAGCGCCTGCTGCGCGATGGCCAGGTTCAGGCGCGCCTCCCGGCTGCGCGGCTCCAGCGCCACGGCACTGGAAAAGGCGCCGGCGGCCTCGGCCTTGCGCCCGAGCGCATGCAGCACTTTGCCCCGCTGGAAATGCGCGCGCGCGATATTGCCGTCCAGCGCCAGGGCGCGGTCCAGCGCCGCCAGCGCGGGTTGCAGCTCGCCGCCTCTGCGCATCGCCTCCGCCAGTTCGATCCACGCCGGCGCAAAACCCGGTGCCCGCTGGATCAGCAGGCCCAGTTCCGCCACGGCATCGGCCGTCCCGCTCTGCAACCTGGCAACGCACGCGAGATAGCTCGGCTCCAGGGCATTGCCGCTGAGCGCGCAGGCGCGCAGCAGGGGAGGCAGCGCCTCTGCCGGCGCGCCATCGGCCAGCGCCGCCCGGCCGGCGATCAGTAGCGAGGGCAGGTGATCCGGCCGCAGCGAGAGTCCCTGCGCGATATGGCGCCGCGCCAGCGCGGCATCGCCACGCTGCAAGGCAATCTGCGCGCACAGCTGGCACACGGCGGGATGCGCCGGGTAGCGGCCGATGAGCGCGGCCGCATAGCCGGCAGCGGCATCGATGTTGCCCTGGTTCAGATACGTGATGGCCGCCGTCAGCCCGGCCTCCAGCTCAATGGTCAACTCAACTGCCAGTGCGGCTTCGGGCGCGCTCGGGTCCGTACTCGGCTTGGTCATGGCAAGCGGCGTGGTTGCGGTGGCGCAAGCTTAACCGGTCTGGCCGGCTCGCGGCGTGCTCACGCCTGCTTCATTCACCGCTATCCAGCGTCATCCAACGCTATCCAACGTCAGTCAATGTTGGCGTGCTGGCCAAACTCTTCCAGCAGGCTTGCGCGATGCTCGTCCAGCCGGGGCGAGGGCCGGAAGCCGCTCGCGCCTGCCTGGCTGCCGATCTTGATCGGGTTGCCGGCCAGGGTGATCGGGCGGCCCTCGCCAATGCTGGCTTGCAGCAGCATGCCGCGCGCTTGGACGTGCGGGTCTTGCACGATGTCGGCCACGTTTTGCAGCGGGCCGTGCGGCACGCCGGCGCCTTCCAGCGTGGCAGACCAGGTGGCGCTGTCCGCATTGGCCAGGCGCGCTTCCATGCAAGTCTTGAGTTCGGCGTGGTGCTGGTTGCGCGCCACCACGGTGGCAAAGCGCGGGTCGGCAGCCAGTTCCGGCAGGCCGAGCGCGGCGCAGAGTTTCTGGAACAAGGTGTCGTTGCCCGCCGCAATGACGATGAAGCCGTCAGCGGTCTTGAACATGTCGAACGGCGTGATGGAGGGATGGCGCGTGCCCAGCGGCGCGGGCACGGCGCCGGTGGCGGAGTGGCGCGCGATGGCGTTCTCCAGCAGTGCGACCTGGCAATCGAGCATGCCGATATCGACGCGTTCGCCAAGCCCTGTGCGGCTGCGCTTGAGCAGCGCGGACTGAATGCCGATGGCGGCATACAGTCCCGCGCCAAGGTCGCCGATGGACACGCCGACGCGCACCGGGTCGCCGCCGGTCTGGCCGGTCACACTCATCAGGCCGCCCATTGCCTGCACCACCATGTCGTAGGCGGGCCGGTCGCGGTAGGGGCCGGTCTGGCCGAAACCCGAGATCGAGGCGTAGACCAGGCGCGGGTTAGCCGCATGCAGGGCCTCCCAGGTAAAGCCGAGTTTTTCCATCACGCCGGCGCGGAAGTTTTCCACCAGCACATCGGCGCCGGCGATCATGGTTGCCAGCACTTCACGGTCGCGCGGAGATTTCAGGTCGAGCGCGATGGATTCCTTGTTGCGGTTGACCGAGGCGAAGTACGCCGACTCGCCATCCACGAACGGGCCTACATGCCGGGAGTCGTCGCCGCCTGCGGGGTTTTCAATCTTGATCACGCGCGCGCCGAGGTCGGCCAGCATCATGGTGCAGTAGGGACCGGCCAGCACGCGGGTCAGGTCCACCACGGTAAAGCCCGCGAGCGGGAGGTTTGCGGCATTGCGATTCATGGAAATCCTTTTGGGCCGGGAGGCCCCGGGTACATCGAACGAGTGCGGGAAGGGCGTGTGGCTTAGTCGATCCTGGCGCCGCTGCTCAGAGTCAGGTCTGCCACGGTCTTGCCTTCGCGCTGCGCGAACTGCCGGAACTCCGCGGGCGATGCGGACGGCGAGACCTCCTCGCCGCGGCTGGCCAGCCTGGCCCGCAATTCCGGCTTGGCGAGCGCCTTGGCGGAAGCGGCGAAGAGTTTCTCGATCACGGCGGGCGGTGTTTGCGCCGGGGCAAACAGGCCATACCAGTTGGTCACGTCGTAGCCTTTGATGCCGGCTTCGGCGATGGTCGGATAGTTCGGCAGCACGGAAGAGCGCTTGGCGGAGGTGACGGCAATGCCGACCACCTTGCCGGTATCGATCATGGCCTGCACGGAAGCCGGCGTGGCAAAGGTGAACTGCGCATCGCCGGCGGCCACCGCCTGCGCGGACGGCGCGCCACCCTTGTAGGGCACGTGGGTAAGCTGGACGTCGGCCAGCTTGGTGAACTGCACGCCGGCCAAGTGCGTGATCACGCCGTTGCCGGAGGACGAGTAATTGAGCGCGCCGGGGTGCTGGCGGGCTTTCGCCAGCAGGTTGGCCACGCTGGTGATGCCGGATTCCTTGTTGGCCGCCAGAAGCAGCGGCGAGACGGTCAGCCGCGTGATGGGTGCAAAGTCCGTGGGTTCGTAGCGGATGTTCTTGTAGAGCACCTTGTCGCCGCCCATCAGGCTGGCCGAGGCGATATACAGCGTGTAGCCATCGGCCGGCGCCTTGGCCACGATCTCGGCGGCAATGGTGGTGCCCGCGCCAGGCTTGTTGTCGACGATGACCGGTTGCCCGAGTTCCTTGGAGAGCGCGTCGCCATACAGCCGCGCCACGTTGTCGGCGCCGCCGCCGGCGGGGAAGCCGATCACCACGCGGATCGGCTTGATTGGGAAGGCGTCCGCCGCCAGCGCGGGGCCGGCCAGGGCGGATGCGCACGCTAGCAGGAACAGCAGGGTTGGGTGCTGCTTGATCATCGTTGTCTCCGGGTTTTGTTTTTTTGCGTTCCGTGTTCTGTGTGCTGTGTTCTGTGTTCCGCGGCGCGCCTACCTGCCGGTGAATACCGCGGCGCGTTTCTCGCGCCAGGCGGCTGCGCCCTCGCACAAATCCGCCGACGCCCCGGCCCGCGCGATCTCGCGTTCCAGCGCGGCCGTGTCCAGCGCGCCGCGCGCAATCTGGTTCAGCGCCTGCTTCATGCCCAGCAGGGCAATGGGCGCCATGCCGGCGAGCGTGGCGCTGAGCGCATCGACGCGCTGCGCCAGGGTGTCGGCCGCGACGATCTCGGTCAGGAAGCCCACCTTGAGCATGGCATCCGCATCGAGCCGGTCGGCCGTCAGGAAGAGGCGCTTGGCGGTGTCCACGCCCAGCCGGCTGACATAGCGCTCCAGCCCGCCCCGGTAGAAATGCAGGCCGAGCCTGGCGGCCGGCATAAACATGTCGCAGTGGGGCACGCCCACGCGGAAGTCGCAGGCCAGGCACAGATCCGTGGCGCCGCCATAGACGCCGCCGTTGACCGCCGCGATGGTGACGGGGCGAGCGGCTTCGATCAGGTCGATCATCTCGCCGAAGGCCGGCGCCCCCGCCTCGTCGGCGCTGGCCAGCGCGCCGATGTCGTAGCCGCTGCAGAAATACTTGCCGGTACCGGTGAAGCGCAGAACCAAAACAGTCTCCATCGCATTGATGGAGTTGATATGCTCGCGAAGTACCAGCAAATCACGCGGACTTAGCCGATTCGCCACTTCGGGACGTTCAAAGGTGATGGTTGCAACGCTTCCATCGATGCTGAGCCGAGGTTCGCTGTGTTTTTGCATATAAGATTGATGTTTAGATATATTGAGGTTGATTTTAGATATGCCAAAGGAAGCATCAAATCGAGGTTTACCCGTGCAATCGCTCCAGGACCGGATCCGGGAGGCAATTGAGGAAGAGATTCACGCCGGCAAGCTGAAGCCCGGATCGCAGCTCGACGAGCGTGCGCTAGCCGAGCAATTCGACAGTTCGCGCACGCCGGTGCGGGAGGCATTGCTGATGCTGGCGGCGCAAGGCCTGGTGACGATCGTGCCGCGCGCGGGGATCTTCGTGCACAAGCCAACCGTGGCCGAACTGGTGGCGATGTTCGAGACGCTGGCTGAGATGGAGGGCGTGGTGGCCCGGCTGGCAACGCAGCGCATCAGCGAGGCGGGCAGGGCGGCGCTGTCGTCGGCGTTCGAGCATGGCCGGGCCTTTGTGGAGGCGGCCGATACGCCGGGCTATGTGGATGCCAATCGTGATTTCCACGACGTGCTCTATCAGGCGACAGCCAACCCCTATCTGGCAGAGCAGATCCGCATGCTGCGGCGGCGGCTGGCGATCTACTGGCGCCATCGCGGACTCATCAACCCCGCTCGCGTGCCCAGTTCCTTCCAGGAGCATGGCGTGATCGTGGCGGCGGTACTGGCGGGCGACGCGGATGCGGCGGCTGACGCGATGCGCGCGCATCTTTCGGCGGGTGGCAAGGCCATCGCCGATCTGGTGCTGCTGGCGCAGGACGCTTATGACGAGCCGGCCGCCGCCGCGGGAGGGCGCTGAGCCAACCGCGCCGCGCCGAACGCGCTGGCGCGGCAACTGGTAGCATCGCAGACGGCTTGTCTGGCGCCCACGGGCGCCCGGCAACATCTGGTCAAGGGGGCGGCGGCGCTGCCTCCGTTTTCAACGCTGTTTTCCCGAGTCTCCCGCTTCGTGTCCGCCGAACCCTATTTCTACGAGCCAGCCAACGGGCATGGCCTGCCGCATGATCCCTTCAACGCCATCGTCGGGCCGCGCCCGATCGGCTGGATTTCCTCGCGCGGTGGCGATGGGATCGTCAATCTCGCGCCCTATAGCTTCTTCAACGCCTTCAACTACACGCCGCCCATCGTGGGGTTTGCCAGCATTGGCTACAAGGACAGCGTGCGCAATATCGAGCAGACCCGCGAGTTTTGCTGGAACCTGGCCACGCGGCCGCTGGCCGACGCCATGAACGCGAGCTGCGCGGCCGTGCCGCCGGAGGTCGACGAGTTCGAACTGGCAGGGCTCACGCCGGTGGCGTCGCGCATGGTCGCGGTGCCGCGGGTGGCGCAAAGCCCGGTCTCGTTTGAATGCAAGCTCACCCAGCTGATCCAGCTCGAGGGCGTCGATGGCCATCAGGTGCCGACCTGGCTGGTGCTGGGCGAGGTGGTCGGCGTGCACGTGGACAAGGCGCTGTTGAAGGATGGCATCTATGACACTGCCGCGGCCCGGCCGATCCTGCGCGGCGGCGGGCCGGCCGACTACTTCGAGATCGGGCCCGAGGCGCTGTTCCACATGCGGCGCCCGCGCTGAGCGCTTCCTCGGCGCTGATGGCGGATTCCAGGCCGGCTGATTGCCGGCTTTTTCACGCCTGCAGATTCGGCTTGACAGACAGACCTGTCTACTAAAATAATGTAGACAGCTCTGTATCATTTTGAGTTCGCCGAATGCCCTGCAGGCCGCTTTTTCTAATTCATTGCTGTCGCAGCCAGGAGAAGTCGATGTCGTCCAACCCCGAAATCCGTCCGCCCGTGCCCCCGTTCACCCGTGAAACCGCCATCCAGAAAGTACGCGGCGCCGAAGACGGCTGGAACAGCCGCGACCCCGAGCGTGTGGCGCTCGCCTACACCGTCGACAGCGCGTGGCGCAACCGCGCGGAGTTTGTGAACGGGCGCGAGGCTATCGTGGGCTTCCTGGCGCGAAAGTGGCAGAAGGAGCTGGACTACCGCCTGATCAAGGAACTGTGGGCGTTCGACGGCAACCGCATCGCGGTACGGTTTGCGTACGAGTGGCATGACGATTCGGGCAACTGGTATCGCTCTTACGGCAACGAGAACTGGGAGTTCAACGAAGCTGGCTTGATGCAGCGGCGCTTTGCCTGCATCAACGATGCGCCGATCAAGGAGTCCGAGCGCAAATTCTTCTGGCCCCTGGGGCGCCGCCCGGACGACCACGCCAGCCTGAGCGATCTCGGCTTATAAGCCGCACGGCCCGATCAGGGATAATCGCCCCATTTTTCGCAGCAAGGAACACTTCAGCCATGGCCACGCCTTCCGCCCGCGAGCGCATCCTGGATACCGCCGCCCGCCTGTTCTACCAGGACGGGCTGCGCGCGACCGGCATCGACAAGATCATCGCCGAGTCCGGCGTGGCCAAGATGTCCCTGTACCGGCATTTCGCCTCGAAGAACGAGTTGATCGCGGCCTTCCTCGACCAGCGCCACGAGAGCTGGATGCGCTGGTTCGAGCAGGACGTGGAAGCGCGCTTTGCCGCCAGCCCCGGCCTGGAGGTCATCGCGCAGGCGCTGGCCGACTGGTTCTCCGACGAGGATTTTCGCGGTTGCGCGTTTATCAATGCGGTGGCCGAGGCGGGCGCCTCTGGCGAGGGCACTCAGGTGGCGCAATCCGTGGCGCACAAGGCGGAACTGGCGGCCTTTATCGGTTCGCTGGTCAGGCGCCTTGGCTTGCCGGAGCTCGATGCCATTGCTGAAGAGGCGATGCTTTGCGTGGAGGGCATGATCGTGCGGTACCAGATGACAGCCGATCCGGGCGTGATCGATGCAGGACGGCGGTTGCTGCGCCGGTTGCAGCAAGTGCGTTGAAGGCGGGGGCGTAAAGCCCATTTCGGGGCGGCTGTTACAGCGGCGCGGGCTGTGTCTGGGGTGGCTGCGCCGGATGCGTTGGCTGCGCTGGCGCGGCCGGCTTCTTGTCGCTCGTGCCGCTGTAGGCGAAGTACTTGGCCTTGGCGCCCTTGGCCCAATACGCCAGGGTGAACTGCTTGCTGTCGCGCGCGTAGAGCATCTCGAGGCTGCCGTTGGCTGCTTCCCACTCTGCGTAGCCGTTCTCGGCACTGGGCTCGGTCTTGCGCTTGGACTCGTAGCGGGCATCGAGCTTCTTGCTGACGTCATCCAGCGCGGACCGGTCGAACGTCAGTGTGACGAGCGCCACCGTGTCGCCCGCGTCGCAGTTCACGATCGCGCGGGTCAGGCCCGGCAGATTGAAGCGGTCAAGGTGCTTGAGCTCCACCGTGTCCCCGCCGGCCCACGGCGTGGTGCCTGTCTTGACGCGATTCGGGCCGGGCGTCATCCGTGCGCACTTGGTCTTGCCAAGCTCAAGGCCGAGGGGGGCCGCGTCCTTGCCGGGCGGTTGTGCGTGGGCGGCGATCGACGCCAATAGGAGGGCGGCGAGGAGGGGGCGCTTCTTCATCATGGTTTTGGCGAGATTCGAGATCTCGAAACGAACATGAGAGAGATTCTAAGGCCTGCCGCCGCGAGGCCATGCACTTCCGCGTTTTGCCCCAGTGTGTTGAGCAAGCTTTGACGCCACCGCCGTTTGTGTTTCGCATGGTCCATACCGCGTTCCGGGCGCGCGATTCGCGGCCGGAACGCGTAGCGTGCAGCGGCGTTGACGCGTCATGCGCCGTAGTAGAAGGCGCTGCGCACGGCATCGATCCGAGGTTGCATGCTGGCCTGAGCCTGAGCCTGAGCCTGCGCCTGTGGTGGCATGCTTGCCGTGTCCCCCTTGGCTGCCGCGGCAGCTTGCGCTGCCACCTTGGCTTCGGCCGCTTGAATGTCCTGGGGATAGGTCGCGTCGTCGCCGCGGCCCGGCTGGTAGCCGGCTTGCTCCAGCCGGATCAGGTCGGCGCGGACTTCGGCACGGGTGAGTGGCGCCGGCTCGCTTTGCGCGAAGGACAGAGCCGGCACTGCCAGGGCGCAGGACAGCAAGACTGTGCGAACGATTGCTTTCATGGTGCGTTACCTCTTTCAGTTGGAAGGGCCCGGTGTCGCTGGGGCCGCCGCGCTTTCACCGAGATGATGAAAGGCTGTCACCAGTATTGGTTTTGCACGGTGACCTCGGCCTTACCATCTCATTACAATCCCGTCATGCACCGCTGATGCTGCCAAAGCGGCTTTGCCGCTATGCCGCTATGCCGCTATGCCGCTATGGCGCCACGGCAGTCCGTTGCCAGCCACCGCCCAGTGCCTTGACCAGCATCACACTCGCGATCAACTGGCGTCGGTGCACCAGTTCGGCGGCCCGTTCGCTGGCAAGCGCGGTGCTCTCCAGCACGCTGACATCCAGGTAGGCCACCGCGCCCTTGCGGTAGCGGTCCAGCCCCAGCGCCAGGGCGCGCTCGGACGCCTCGGTGGCGGCTTGCTGGCTGCTGGCCTCTTCCTGGAGCGCATGCAGCGCGGCGAAGTTGTCTTCCACCTCCTGGAAGCCGCGCAGCACGCTTGCGCGATAGTCGGCGGCACTGGCATCGAACTGGGCGCGCGCGCTGTCGGCCATCGCCTGGCGGCGGCCGCCGTCGAACAGCGTGGCGGCCAGTGCCGGGCCGATCGCCCAGAAGCGGCTCGGCGCGGTCAGCCAGCTTGCCAGGCTGGTGCTCTCCAGCCCGCCGCCGACGGCGAGCAGCAGGCTCGGGAAAAACGCGGCGCGGGCCACGCCGATCTGTGCATTGGCGGCTGCCACGCGGCGTTCGGCGGCGGCAATGTCGGGGCGGCGCTCCAGGAGTTGCGAGGGCAGGGCGGCCGGCATGGCCGGCAGGGTGGGCAGCACGGCAGTATCGGCCAGCGGCGGCAGCGAGAAGCGCGCTACGGGCTCGCCCAGGAGCGTGGCGACGGCATGCTCCAGCTGCGTGCGGTTCAGGCGCAGGTCGGCTAGCTGCGCCTTGGTGCTTTCGAGCTGCGCCTTGGCTTGCGCCACGTCGCCTTCGGTGGCGATGCCGCCACGGTAGCGGTTGTCGGCCAGTTGCAGGACCGTGCCGTAGGCGTCGACGGTGCGCCTGAGCAGATCGATCTCCCTGTCGGCCGAACGCAGGCCGAAGTAGTCGGCAGCCAGTTCGGCCTGCAGGCCGAGGCGCACCGCCGCCACGTCGTCCGCACTGGCCTGGGCGCGCGCCTCGGCTGCATCCACGCCATTGCCGATGCGTCCCCACAGGTCGGGTTCCCAGGACGCGGTGAGCCCTAGCAGGTGGTCGGGCTCGGTCTTGCCGGCCAGTGAGCGGCCAACCACATTGGCCGAGGTATGGCTGCTGCTGGTGCTGAGCCCGGCGCTGATGGTGGGAAAGTAAGCCGCATGCGCGGCCCGGGCCTGGGCCCGCGCGTCTTCCAGCAGGGCCACGGCCTTGCGCAGCGTCTGGCTGGAAACGTCGATGCGGGCTTCGAGCGCGTTGAGCGGCGCGTCGCCATACACGCGCCACCAGTCCGGCGCGATGCCCGCCGGGCCGCCCGGATGCGCGGCGCTGGCACCGGCTTCCTTGTATGCGGCGGGCGTGTCGACAGCGGGAGGTTGATATGCCGGCGCGGTGGCACAGCCTGCCAGCAGTGCTGCCAGCGCCAACGCGGCGAGCGACGCCGCCAGCCGGCGTGGCCGCGCTGCAGGCACGCGGGTTTGATGAGAACGCTTGGGAGTCTGCATGGCGGGCCTACTTAGCCTGGCTGGCCGTGGTTGGCTGCTGGGTGGCCGGCGCATCGGGCGCATCCGGCGCATCCGGCGCAACCCGGACCTGATCGCCCGCCAGCAGGCCGTCGCCGGGGTTGACCACCACCTGTTCGCCGCCCTGCAAGCCCTCCGTGATCTCCACATGCGAGCCAAAGTCTCGGCCCAGCGTCACCTGCCGGATCGCCAGCTTGCCGTTCGTGCCCACCACGGCCACGCAGGTGCCCTGCGGGCGGAACATCAACGTGTTGGCCGGCAGGGTCAGGCCCGCCTTGGCTTGCGGCGCGCTCAGGTGGACCTCGGCATAGGCGCCCGGCAGGATCCGTCCCCCCGCATTGTCCACGTCCAGCTCCACGCGCAGGCTGCGCGTGACGTTGTCGATGGCGCCGGCATTGCGCGCCACGGCAGCGGCAAAGCGCTGGCCGGGGAACTGCGGCAGTGTCAGCCATGCCTGCATCTGCGGGCCAACCATGCCGCTTGCATCCTGCGGCACCTGCACATACACACGCAGCCGCGTGCCGGCGGAGAGATGGAACAACTCCCGGCCGGGTCCGCCGGCGCTGCCGGCATCGATCAGCGCGCCGGTGTCCACGTTGCGCGCCGTCACCACGCCGTCGAAGGGCGCGCGGATCTGCGTGTACGAGGCGAGTTGCGCCAGCCGTGCCGTGTTGGAGCGGGCGGAGGCCAGCGTGGCGGCCTTGGCCTGCATGTCGGCCACCTTCTGGTCGGTGTCCTGCTGCGCCACCGAGCGGGATTTGAGCAGGTCTTGCCAGCGCTCGGCGGTGCTTTTGGCCAGCGCGTAGTTGGCCGCGGCGATGGCTTCGTCGGCGTGCGCTTGCCGCAGCTGGTCGCTGACCTCGGGCGCGTCGATCTCCGCCAGCAACTGGCCTTGCTTGACCGGGGTGCCGATGTCGGCGTACCAGCGGCGCAGGTAGCCGTTGACGCGCGCATAGACCGGTGCGTCCTGGAAGGCGCGCACGTCGCCCGGCAAGGTCAGTTCCTGCAGTGCCGGCGCGCTGGCAGGCCGCACCGTCGAGACGGTGGTGGCCAGGGCTTCGGCGGTGCGCGTGGCCAGCGTGGCATGGGCATGCAGCCTGGGGAGGATGCCGGCGGCCAGCGCGCCGCCAAGCACGGTCAGTACCAGCAAGCTGGCTCGCAGGCGGCGCGTGCGCGCGGGCGCCATGCCTGGGGCGGCGGTGACGTCGCCGGATGGGGACATGGGAGGAGCAGGGAGAGTCATGCCGGGCCTTTCTGGTCGAGACCGAGAGCGGGATGCAAATCAGGGACAGGGATGGGGGCCGGCGCACGAGCGGCAAGCCACCGGTGCAGCAGCGCGAACAGGGTGGGCACCAGCACCAGCGTGGCGACGGTGCCGCAGGCTAGCCCGCCGATCACGGCGCGGCCGAGCGGGGCGTTCTGCGCGCCGGCATCGCCCGCGCCGAGCGCCATCGGGATCATGCCGATCAGCATGGCCATCGCGGTCATCACTACCGGACGGAAGCGCCCGATGCCGGCTTGCAGCGCCGCCTCGAGGGGCGCCACGCCCGCCGCGCGCAGTTCGCGCGCCAGGCTGACCACCAGGATGCTGTTGGCGGTGGCGATGCCGATGCACATGATGGCGCCGGTCAGTGCCGGCACGCTGATGGTGGTGCGCGTGACAAACAGCATCCACGCCATGCCCGCCAGTGCGCCCGGCAGGCCGCCGATGATGGCCAGCGGGTCAAGCCAGGACTGGAAGTTCACCACCATCAGCAGATACACCAGCACCACCGCAATCGCCAGGCCGCCAAGCAGCCCGGCGAAAGAGGCGTGCATGGTCTGCACCTGTCCACGCACCACCAGTTCGGAGCCGGGTGGCAGCGTCTTGCGCGCGGCATCGACGATGCGGCCGATGTCACCCGCCACCGCGCCAAGATCGCGCCCGCGCACCGAGCCGAAGATGTCGATCACCGGCTGCACGTTGTAGTGCGACACCACGCCTTGCTGGCTGGACCGCACCACATTGCCGAGCGAGCCAAGCAGGTCGCCGCCGCTGCCGGAGCCTGGCGTGGCGGCGCCAAGTCCCATCGGAATGTTGGACAGCGACTGCAGCGAGCCCATGGCGGACTGCGGCACCGACACCATCAGCGGATAGCTCACGCCGTTGCGTGGATTGAGCCAGAAATTGGGTGAGGTCTGGCCGCTGCCGGAGAGTGAGATCAGCAGGTTCTGCGCCACCTCGCGTTGTGACAGCCCGGCCTGCAGCGCGCGGGTGCGGTCCACATTCACCGTCAGCGCGGGCTGGTCGTCCGGTTGCTGGATATGCACATCGGCCAGCCCCGGCACCGCGCGCAACTGGCCAACCAGTTTTTGTGCCACCGCGCGATTGGCTGCCAGCTGATTGCCCACCACCTGGATATCGATCGGCGCCGGCAGCCCGAAATTCAGGATCTGGCTGACGATGTCGGCCGGCAGGAAGGAGAAGCTCACGCCAGGGAATGCCTTGGGCAGCAGGGCGCCCAGCTGGTCGACATAGCCCGCCGTGGCGCCATGGCCTGGCTTCAGCGACACCAGGATCTCGGCGTCGGCGGTGCCGATCGGCAGCGCGGAGTCATAGGTCAGGTTGATGCCGCTGACTGGCAGGCCGATGTTGTCGATGATGCCGGCCACCTGGTCCGGGCCGATGGCAGCGCGGATGCGGTTCTCCACCGCATCGGCGATGCGCGCCGTTTCCTCGATGCGGGTACCCGTGCGCGCGCGCATGTGCAGGCGGATCTCGCCGCTGTCCACGCTGGGAAAGAAGTCCTGCCCCAGGAAGGGCACCAGCGCCATCGAGGCGGCGCAGCAGGCCAGGAAGGCTGCGGACAGCCGCCTGGGGTGGCGCAGTGCTGCGGCGAGGGTAGCGGCGTAGCGCGTGCGAACGCCTTCGAACCCGCGTTCAAAGCGCGCCTGCAGCCGTGTGCAGGCGCGACGCAAGCGGCCTGGGTCGCGCGCCTGCGCAGCGTTGTCGTGTTCGTCATTGCGTTCGCCACGCAGCAGGTAATGCGCCAGCGTGGGAATCAGCGTGCGCGAGAAGAAGTAGGACGCCGCCATGGCGAACACCACGGCCTCGGCCATCGGCACGAACAGGTAGCGCGCCACGCCGCTGAGCAGGAACATCGGCAGAAACACGATGCAGATCGACAGCGTGGATACCAGCGTGGGCACGGCGATCTGCGCCGAGCCTTCCAGGATCGCATGCTCCAGCGGCTTGCCCAGCTCGCGGTGGTGGGTGATGTTCTCGATGGCCACGGTAGCGTCGTCCACCAGCACGCCCACCGCCAGCGCCAGCCCGCCCAGCGTCATGATATTGAGCGTCTCGCCGAGCGCGCTGAGCGCCATCAGCGCGGCCAGCACCGAGAGCGGGATCGAGACCGCGATGATCAGCGTGGCGCGCCAGCTGCCCAGGAACAGCAAGATCATCGCGGCGGTCAGGCAGGCGGCGATCAGCGCTTCATGCAGCACGCCGTGGATGGCGGAGGTCACAAAGACCGACTGGTCCGATACCGGCTGCACCCGCAGCGAAGACGGCAGCCCGGCCATGATGCGCGGCAGCATGGCCTTGACCTGGGCGATGATGGACAGCGTGGAGGTGTTGCCGCTTTTCTCGATCTCCAGCAGCGCGGCGCGCTTGCCGTCGCGGCGCACCACGTTGGTCTGCGGCGCGTAGCCGTCGCGCACCTGGGCCACGTCGCGCACATAGACCGTGCCGCCGGGGCCGCTCTTGACCGGCAGGTTGTTGAGTCCGTCCACGGTGGCCGTGCTGCCATTCAGGTCGACCCGGTATTCCAGCGCGCCGATCTTGGCGGTGCCTCCGGGCAGCACCAGGTTTTGCGCATTGATGGCGTTGACCACGTCCAGTGGCGCCAGGCCGCGCGCCTGCAGCGCGCGCGTGTCGAGATCCACCATCACCTGGCGTACCTTGCCGCCGTAAGGCAGCGGCACCGACGCGCCCTGCACGGTAGCCAGCTGCGTGCGGATGAAGTTGTTGCCCAGGTCGTAGAGCTGCTGCTCGGGCAGTTGGTCGCTGGCCAGCGCCAGCCGCAGGATCGGCACGGTGGAGGCGCTGTAGCTCAGGATCAGCGGCGGCGTGGTGCCCGGCGGCATGTTGCGCAGCATCGATTGCGCGCCCGACGAGGTCTCGGCAATCGCGCGGTTGATGTCGGCGCCAGGGTGGAAGAAGATCTTGATCACCGCCACGCCGGCGAGCGACTGCGACTCGATATGCTCGATATCGTCCACGCTGTTGGTCAGCGAGCGCTCGTAGCCAGTGACGATGCGGCGCGCCATATCCTCGGCGGACAGGCCGTTGTAGGTCCACACCACGCTGACCACCGGGATGTCGATGGCCGGAAAAATGTCGGTCGGCGTGCGCAGCAGCACCAGCGGGGCGGCAAGCAGCAAGCACAACGCCAGCACCACAAAGGTGTAGGGGCGGCTCAGCGCGAGCCTGACAATCCACATGGTGTGCACTCCGGGATGAGGGTTGGGGGGCAGCGACGGCCGCTTTCTTGCGGTGTCCGCGGTGAGCGATGGCCGCATTCTAGGAAGCCAGGGGGGCCGGTAACGCTGTCGAATCGATTACAGATTTGTCATTCAGGAGCGCCGCGCCAACGGCTATCATCCGAGCATGCAAGGCGCCCGAAGCGCGCCCTGCCGGTACTGGCCAGGCGAGGACGGACATGAGAATTCTGGTGGTGGAGGACGAGCCCAAGACCGGCGAGTACCTGCGCAAGGGGCTGACCGAATCGTCCTTCGTGGTCGACCTGGCGGTGACTGGCGCCGATGGCCTGCACCAGGCGCTGGAGGTGGTGTACGACCTGGTTATCCTTGACGTGATGCTGCCCGGCATGAACGGCTGGGACGTGCTCAAGCAACTGCGCGAGCACAAGGACACGCCGGTACTGTTCCTGACCGCGCGCGATGAAGTGGAGGACCGCGTGCGCGGGCTGGAGCTGGGCGGCGACGACTATCTGGCCAAGCCCTTCGCCTTTGTCGAGCTGCTGGCGCGGGTGCGTACCTTGCTGCGGCGCGGCCCGGTGCGCGAGGCCGACCGCATCGAGATCGAAGACCTGGAGATCGACCTGATCCGACACCGCGTGACGCGCGCCGGCCGGCGCATCGAGCTGACGCCGCGCGAGTTCTCCCTGCTGCATTTCCTGGCGCGGCGTCACACCGAGGTACTGAGCCGCACCCAGATCGCCTCCCATGTCTGGGACATGAACTTCGATAGCGATACCAATGTGGTGGACGTGGCGGTGCGCCGCCTGCGCGCCAAGATGGACGACGATTTCCAGCCCAAGCTGATCCACACCGTGCGTGGCATGGGCTATGTGCTGGAGCGCCGGGAACCCTGATGCGCAGGCTCTCGCTCACTGCCCGCCTGGCGCTAGCCTTTGGCCTGGTGGCCGCGATCGTGTTCGGCGGCGCGGGCGCTTACCTCTACCGCGCGCTGGCCATGCAGGTGATAGAGCGCGATGACGCGGAACTGCTGCGCAAGGTGGCGCGCGCGCGGGCCGAGCTGATGGAGCAGGGTGCCCGGCCCGACAGCGACTGGCGCGAAGTGGCGGGCGTGGTGTCCGGCAACGACGAGTTCGCGCTGGTGGTGCGCGCCGCCAGCGGCGCCGTGCTGCTCGCGGCCAATGCCGGCGAAGGGCCGCCCGCTTTGCAGCCGGTGGCGCCCGCTGCGCCGCTCGGGCCCGAAGCGATCCGTGCCTGGACCACGCAGCAGGGTTACCCGGTGCACGGCGTGCAGGCGCTGGTCCCCGTCGGGCCTGGCACTGGCGCCGCCACGCAGACGCTGACCTTCACGCTCTACCAGACCGCCATCTCCCGCACCACGTTGCTGCGCGCATACCGCGCGAAACTGCTGTTGACGGGGCTGCTGGGCACGCTGGCCGTGGCCGGGCTTGGCTACCTGGTGCTACGCGCCGGCATGGCGCCGCTGCGGCGCATCGCCGCCGGGGCATCGTCGGTCACGGTGCGGCGGCTCGAGTTGCCGATCGACCCGGCGCGGCTGCCGCCCGAACTGGCGGAACTGGCTGCGGCCCTGCAGCAGATGATGGACCGGTTGCGGGATGGGTTCGAACGCCTGTCACAGTTTTCCGCGGACCTGGCGCACGACTTCCGCACGCCCATCGGCAACCTGCTCGGGCAGAGCCAGGTCGCGCTGTCGAGCGAGCGCAGCGCCGACGAATACCAGGCGCTGCTGGCGTCCAATATCGAGGAATACGAACGCCTCGCCCGCATGATCGAGAACATGCTGTTCCTCGCGCGGGCCGAGAACGCTCGCGTGGCGGTCAACCCGGTGCGCCTGGACCTGGCACGCGAACTGGGCGCGCTGTCCGATTATTTCGAAGGGCTGGCGGAGGCGAGCGGCGTGGCGATCGCGGTGGATGGCGGGGGCGCCTTGCTGGCCGATCCGCTGCTGCTGCGGCGCGCGGTCAGCAACCTGGTGGCCAATGCCATCCGCTACACACCCGCCGGGCAGACGGTGGTGATGGCGGCGCGCACGGGCCCCGCAGGCAGCCGTATCGAAGTGCGCAACCCCGGGGCCGGCATCGCGCCGGAACACCTGCCCAAGCTGTTCGACCGCTTCTTTCGCGGTGATCCTGCCCGCGCCAACTCGGGAGAGTCGGCGGGCATCGGGCTGGCCATCGTGAAGTCCATCATGGACTTGCACCATGGGCACGTTGAGGTGGAGTCCGAAGTCGGGGGAACCACGGTCTTCAGGCTGCTGTTTCCGCCGAGCATGGCGGATTCGGTGTCTTAGGTGCCGCTGCCGCTGTAGCTGCCGCTGTAGCTGCCGCTGTTACTGGCGCAGCGACGTGAGCAGCCGGATGCCGAGCAGCGCCATCACCCCGCCGGCCGCGCGATCCAGCCACAGCTTGAAGCGCAGGTAGAACGCACGCGGCCTGGCGCTAGAGAGCGCGATCGCCACGATGGCGTACCAGCCCGTCTCGATGGCAAAGACCATCAGCGGCAGCGCCAGCAGCAGCGAAGCCGGCACCTGGGCGGGCAACAGCGCGGCAAACACGCTGGCGTAGACCACCGCCGTCTTGGGGTTGCTCAGCTGCGTGGCGAAGCCGCTCAGCAAGGCATGGCCGCGCCCCGTGGCGGGCGCTCCACCGCCTGCAGCTGCGCCGGCCGCCATTGCCAGGGGCGCGCTGGCGCCGCGCCAGATGCGCGCGCCCAGATACACCAGGTAGATGCCGCCGCCCACCTTCATCGCCATGTACAGCCAGGGCACCGCCGCCAGCAACAGCTTGAGCCCGAGCAGCGCGGCCGCGGCAAACACCACGCCGCCCAGCCCCATGCCCAGCGCCATGTAGAGCGCGTCGGCGCGGGAGCGGGCAATGGCGGCGCGTGCCACCATGACGAAGCTCGGGCCGGGGCTGACAGCGCCGAGCGCCAGCGCGCCGCCGATGGCCAATGTCGATGTGAGTGCGTCCATGGGTTTGTCTCGTCAGGAAGGCGGGGATCCGCTGCGGGCCAGCATGAGGCCGATGCGCGTGGCGAGATGGTAGCAGCAAGACGCACGCGCCGCCGGCTTCGGCAGGCCCCGCTCCCCCGCTCAGTTAGCGCCGAATCCCGCGATGCTCAGCGCCGCAATCGTCTGCGCCAGCTCCTCGCGCAGTGTCGCCACGAGCTGCGCCGCCGGCAAGGCGCGCGCCAGCGGCGCGGCCTGCCCGGCCCATTGCGCGGCGTAGTCCGCATTGCCGCGCGCCTTGGCCGCCGCATGCAGGGCCTTGCCGGCGTCGTAGGTGATGGGGTAATCGGGGATCGCCGGGCGGTCCGCCGCCTCGCCCAGTTCCGTCAGCCGGTTGACGAAGCCGCGCGCGGCCCGGCCGGAAATGGCGCGGGTCAGCGTGGTGCGGGCAGGCCGGTCCGCCAGCAGGGCGGCGCGGTAGGGCGCGTCGGCCACGGTCTCCGGGCAGGCCACGAAGGCGGTGCCGAGCTGCGCGGCCTGCGCGCCCAGCGCCAGGGCCGCCGCAATGCCGGCGCCGTCCATGATGCCGCCGGCGGCGATCACGGGCAGGGCGGTATGGCGGGCCAGCAGCCGTACCAGCGCCAGGGTGCCAAGGCCTTCGTCATGCCCTTCGGGCTTGAACGTGCCGCGGTGGCCGCCGGCTTCCACGCCCTGGGCAACGATGGCATCGACGCCGGCAGCGGCGATCTGCCGCGCTTCGTCCAGGCTGGTGGCCGTGGCCATCAGGAAGATGCCGGCAGCGTGCAGCGCGTCGATCCAGGCCTGCGGCGGCAAGCCGAAATGGAAGCTCACTACCGCGGGCCGCTCCTCCAGCAGCATCGCGAACATGGCGTCGTCGGCGATAAAGCTGGTGTAGATCTCGCGCAGGCTGGCGGGCGGCGTGGCGCCGAATTCGGCGAAGCTCGGCGCCAGGTAGGCCAGCCATTGCGCCTCGCGCGCCGGATTGGCGACGGCGGGCGCGTGGCAGAACAGGTTGATGTTGAAGGGCTTGTCCGTCAGCGCACGGGTTTCGCGGATGGTCTTGCGGGCGCCCTCGGCGTCCATGGCGCCGACGCCGAGCGAGCCCAGGCCGCCGGCATTCGACACTGCCGCGGCAAGCGCCGGCGTGCTGACGCCCGCCATGGGTGCCTGGATGATCGGGGTGGCAAGGCCGAGCCGGGAGAGCAGCGCGCGCGGTTGCGTGGCGTGGATGGGGTTGGTCATGGACGGGCTCCTCGTTTTTTCATTAATGAGTGGATTCTGTGGGGTGGGTTCTGTGCCGTGCGCCGGGCGTGCGATGGCCTTCACAGGAAGCAGAAGACGGCAGAGGCCAGCAGCGCGGCAGCGGCGGCGGCAAGCGGGCCGCTGAAGCTATGGCTGTGCGCCATCAGCGCATCGGATACCAGCGGGCCGGCAATCTGGCCTACGCCATAGGCGGCGGTCATGATGGCAAGCAGGTTGAATGTCACGCGGTGGGCCACGCGTTTCGCGGCGGGCATGGCGATGGTCACGGTGCCAACGAAGGTGCCACCCACCAGCAGCGCGCTAGCCAGGTAGGCCGCGGCCGAGTGGCTGAGCGCGGGCAGGATCACGCCCACCGCCTGCACCAGCAGGTTGAGCGCGAGCGCGCGCCGGGTGCCAAGGCGGCCGTGCAGCGCATGCCAGAGAAAACACGAAGGTGCCGCGCCAAGCCCGAACGCGGCCCAGATATGGATCGGGTCGACGTGGCCGAGCGCGTCGCGCACAAAGAGCGGCAGGTAGGTTGCCGTGACGATATAGCCGAACCCCGCCAGCCCGTAGCTGGCCACCAGCGGCCACGGACCAGGGCCGTTGGCATTGGCCTCGCCCGCGGCGTTGGCACTGGCAGCGGCATGCGGCTGGGGTGCCGGCACGCGGCCCGCAAGATACGGCCATGCCAGCAAGCTCAGCACAGCGGCGCCACCGCCGATTGCCAGCCACAGCATGGGACTGTGCCAACCGGCCAGGTTGCCGGCGGCAATGAGCTCGGCGGACAGCAGGATGCCGGCACCGACACCCGAGAACAATAGCGGCGCGCCATGCGGATGTCCTACCACCTGGAACAGCCACACGGACGCGCAGATCAGCGCGATGGCGCTGAGCACGCCCGCCAGGAAGCGCACGCCGATAAAGAACCAGGGCGCGGCCGGCACTGCCAGCGCCAGCAGGCACAGGGCGGTGCCGAAGAGGGCAATGCGGCAAAAGCGCGGCGCAACGCGCTGCGGCATGCGGCTGACCGCTAGGGCGCCCACGAGATAGCCTGCATAGTTTGCGGACGCGGCCAGCGAGCCGGCGCTGACGCTCAGCAGGCCTTCGCGCACCATCAGCGGATACATGCCGGTAAACGCAAAGCGCCCGAAGCCCATGCCCACCGCCAGCACCAGCGCGGCGGCCATCGAGGGCATCCAGGGCACCATGGCATTGCCCAAGGATTGCGGCGCTGGCGTGAGGGTCCGGATCCTAGCCATGCTGCAGCTCCTGAAGAAACGCCGCGTATGCCGACGTGGCAAAACCCGAACGGCGCACCAGTAGTGTGTGCGCGACTCGCACGGGCACGGTTTGCAGGCTTGCGGCATCGGGGTGCAGCGCCAGCAGCGACCTCGGCAGGATGGCCACGGCCGAGCCCGCCGTCACGCAGGCCAGGATCGCGTGGTAAGACGCCAGTTCCAGCACGTTCAGCGCCAGCCGCGGGCCTTCGCCGCTGGCGAGCCAGGCCTCGGCACACAGGCGGTACGTGCAGCCGCGCGAGAACGTGGCCAGGCTGCGCAGCTTGATGTCCTGCGGCGTGCGCACCGGCGGATGGCTGTGCGGCAGCACCAGCAGCAGTTCTTCGGAGAACAGGAACGTGCCTTCCAGGCCGGGGCCGAGCACGTCCATATCCAGCGTGTCTGGCGCGCCCTCGGAAGGATGGGCCACCACGGCGCAGTCGATGCGATGCGCCAGCAGTGCATCGATCAAGGCTTGCGTGGTGCCGGTCTGGATCTCGATCCGCACGTCCGGCCATTTGCCGTGATAGCGCGCCAGCGGGCGGGGCAGCCGGCTGGCAGCCGAGCTTTCCATGCTGCCCACGCGCAGCGTGCCCGAGGGCGCATCGCCGCGCACGGATTGGCGGGCCTCCTCGGCCAGCGCCAGCAACCGCTCGGTGTAGCCCAGGAAGCGCTGGCCTTGCGGCGTCAGGGTCATGCGCTTGCTGTCGCGCAGGAACAGGGCGACGCCAAGCTCCTCTTCGAGCTGCTTGACGCGCGTGGTGACATTCGACTGCACGCGGTCCAGGGTCTTGGCAGCCCGCGTGACGCTTTCTTCAAGCGCAACGGCCCGGAAAATCTCAAGTTCGGCCAGATCCACGGCAATCCTTTGGTTGAAATTTATTCTTAAAAAGAGAACAAATTTCAATTAACTATCATCTATGGGAAACGATAAGTCAAGAAAGCCCTGATGCCGGCAGGGTGGGTGGAGCGGGAAAAGCACTCTGCTGCGCGATGCCGCGCGCATCGCGAGGCGGACGCTTGTGCGGTCTGAACGGGCGCAGGCCCGCCATGTACCTAAGCCGCGGGGCTAATGCGGATCCTGATATTGCTAGGGTTGGGGTTGCGCGGGTTGATGCTGAGAATGCCGCTGTGCCGATGCGGGCCGCGCCAGGAGCGCACGGATCGACGCAAGGTAGCGGTCCCCAACCTCCCGGCTGGCCCGGTTCGACTGGGCGCGCAGGGTGCGGCGGGCCGGTGGCGTGATGTTCAGGCTGCGGCAGATCGTTGACAGGTAGGGCTTGCGGTCTCCCGCCAACCGCTGCGCCGCGGCTTGCACCGCCGCATCGCCTACGCGTTCGCGCAGCCAGGCCAGGACCTGCCTGTCGTATTCGTTCTGTACCCGGACCAGGTGTTCCATGATCGGCTCCCGTAACTACTGTTCATCCATACAGTTACTGTAAATATATACAGTAATCTGGTTTTTTCAAGGATGAATGCCGAGGACCAGATACGGGCCACCGTCCAGGGGGCTACAGGACCATGCAGGCGCCAGCGCTGGCGTCGGGGTGTTGCGCCAGGCAGGCGGGCGCGGCGGGCGGCATCTCCAGGTGGCAGCGCTGGCTCGCAGGCAGGTTCTCTTCCGGGGGCTTGCAGGCTGGGCGCGTGTCATGCCGCGGCGGGTGGTTGTCGCGCAGGGCCGGGTGGTGCTTTTCCACCCAGCGCGCCGCTCTCCAGAGCGCGAAGATGCAGGCAACCGCATAACTGCAGTAGATGAGGATCAGCATAAGCACCTTGCTTCGCGCCCGCTTGGGGGCGAGTAGTTCAAGAAAGTGCGAGTATGCGCAAGATCACTCTCGGCGCGGTATCACTCGATTGGGGGGAGCCCGGTGGTTGCGCAGGCCGTAAGGCCAGGCAGGTGGCCGATCTGGCGCCGATCTGGCGGAAATGCGGCAGCGGGGGGCGAGACAATTGTTTGCAGTTCACCCGGCCAGCGCGGGCTGCGCTGGCGCGATAGGCGAGGCGCTCAGGCCTGATCCTCGCCAGGCGTATCGGCGCGGTACTCAAGCAGGTCACCCGGCTGGCATTTCAGCGCCTCGCAGATTTTCTCCAGCGTATCGAAACGGATGCCCTTGACCTTGCCGGATTTCAGCAAGGAGAGATTGGGCTCGGTGATGCCGATGTACTGGGCGAGCTCGCGCGATTTCATCTTGCGCTCAGCAAGCAGGACATCAAGCCGGACGAGGATAGTCATAGGGTCAGGGTGCCTCAAACGCAAACGCAAACGCAAACTCAAACAAAGCTCTCATTCTCCAGCGCGACGCGCGCGGCCTCGACCATCGCCCAGGCGATGGCCAGCAGCAAGCCGCCCAGCAAGCCCAGCATCACGTCGCCGAAGGTGATGATCACCACCATGTAGGGGCCATTGGCCGCCGTGCTGGCCAGGGTCATGGCCAGCACCGTCTTGGTGAGCGGAACCACCCCGCTGAACGCCGTCACCACCAACGCCACGCGGCGCAGGCGCACGGCCGTCTCCAGGGTCAGGACCGCGCCGCTCGCCAGGGCCGCGAACAGACTGTGCGCTTGCATCAGTCCACTGACCAGCAAAGCCGTGGCCGCGCTCGTGATGGCCAGACCGAGCAACCGGTACGGCATCGACACCAGCAACTGCCCGCCTGGCGCAGGCCCGGCCAGGAACGCGCGCAGGTTCCGGTCCAGCTCCGCATCGGGAAGCAAGAACCAGAAGGCGATCAGGCCGGCCGTCGTCACGACGGCGCAGCAAAGTGTCAGCCACTGCATGCGGTGCGCGATGACACTAACGCGCGTTAACGCGCCGTCAGCGGGCAAGGAAAGGGAAAGGGGGTTCGGCATGCCGGTCTCCTGAAGGGATTGCGCATGGCAAAAAATTACTGTAAAACAGAAATGTTTTATCGTTTTACGGTAATTTATATTCGTTGGAGATTAAATTATATGCGTTCTCTCGCCTTCCCTGGTCGCCGCTTTCCCATCGCGCCTGCTGCCATGTTGATGCTTTTGTCGGCTGTGCCCGCGCATGCCGCAGCCGCGGAACTTGCCGCCAACTATTGGTACGTCGGCGGCGACCTCGATATTGCCCGCGACAAAGTCAGTACGAGCACGCCCGGATGGGCGGGCGGATCGTCCAACAATGTTGGATTTGGCTTGCGGGGCGGCTATCAGTTCTCGCCCTATGTGTCGGTCGAAGGCTCGCTAGCCAGTCTTGGCCGGGTCGTGGCCAAGAATGGCAACGCTAACGACAAATTTGACGTGAACGCCTTGTCCGTCAACGTAGTGGGCCACCTGCCCCTGACCGAGCGTTTTTCGCTGCTCGGCATCGCCGGTGTCAACTACATGCATGGCCGGCGCTCGGGCGATCTCGCATCGGGCAACAAGTCGCAGGGGCTTATCAGCCTGGGGGTGGGCGCGTCCTATGCGGTCACGCAGAGCTGGCGCTTGCGGATGCAGTACATGAACTACGGCAAGCTCAGCTGGAAGGGCAACGATGCTTCGGTCAAGAGCCAGGCGGTGTCGCTTGGCGTGGACTACCTGTTTCGCTGAGGCAGGCGCATCGCACTGGTGCCAATGACCCCGGGGTCTTGGCGCCGGGCACGCAAATCACACGCGCCGCCTTGCCGCGCAAGCGCATGGGCAGCGGCGTTACCAATACTTCAATCATTCAATACTTCAATGGCTATGACCATCAGGACAATCGCAGGCGTTGCATGGATCGCGGCTAGCTGCGCGCTCGCCGGCTGTGCGCCAACCCAGCTTGCCAGCCCGGCCGCATCGGCGGTCAGGATCACCCACAACGAGCCTGCCGCCGGATGCACCTATCTTGGCGACGTGACCGGCAGCCAGGGCGATTTTGTGCGCGGCGCCATCACGGCCAATGCGGATCTGGAGACTGGTGCACGCAATGACATCAAGAACAAGGCAGCGGCAATGGGCGGCAATCTGGTGTACCTGCTCACCCAGCGCGCAGGCCAGACCGGCAGCAGGGATCGCCTGGAACAAACCAATGTGACGCTGTCAGGCAACGTGTATCGCTGCGCGTCCCCAGGCGCGCACTAGCGCGTCGGGGTCGCGGCGCGAACAGGGATCAGGCCAGCTTCTCTTTGAGGATGTCCTGCGCGGATACCGGCTGGCGGCCCCGCTTGCGCCGGTAGTTGCCGTCCGCGTCCATTTCCCAGGTGTCGCGGTTGTCCTTCAGGTAGACCTTCAGCCCTTCCTCGATCACGCGATCCTTGAGGGCTTTGTCCAGCACGGGGAAGCAGACCTCGATGCGCCGGAAGAAGTCGCGGTCCATCCAGTCGGCGCTCGATAGCCGCACGTCTTCGGCCTTGTCGTTGTAGAAGTAGAAGATCCGCGCATGTTCCAGAAACTGGCCGAGCACGGAGCGCACACGGATATTCTCCGACAGGCCCGGAATGCCAGGACGCAATGCGCAGGCCCCGCGCACGATCAGCTCGATCCGCGCGCCATCGCTGGATGCCTGGTACAGGGCCTGGATGAGCTTGGGCTCCAGCAAGGCGTTCATCTTGGCGATGATCAATCCCTTGCGGCCAGCCTTGGCGTGCTTGCCTTCGCGGCGGATGGCTTCGAGCAGCGCCGTATGCATGGTGAACGGCGATTGCCAGAAGTGCGCCAGCGTGCCGGGGTGGCCCAGCCCGGTCAGCTGGGAGAACACGTTGGCCACATCGTCGACGAGCGCTTCCTTGCAGGTAAACAGGCCGAAGTCCGTGAAGCTCCTGGCCGTCTGCGAGTGATAGTTGCCGGTGCTGATATGCGCGTAGCGCCTGAGCTTCTTCCCTTCGCGGCGCACCACCATGGCCATCTTGGCGTGGGCCTTGTAGCCAACCACGCCGTACACCACGTGCGCGCCGGCTTCTTCAAGCTGGGCTGCCCAGTTGATATTGGCTTGCTCATCGAAGCGGGCGAGCAACTCCACCACCACGCTGACTTCCTTGCCTCTGCGCGCGGCGCCGATCAGCGTCTCCAGCAGGGCTGAGTCGTTGCCGGCGCGGTACACCGTCTGCTTGATGGCCATCACCTCCGGATCTTCCGCGGCCTGGCGGATGAAATCCACCACGGGCGAAAACGACTGGTACGGATGGTGCAGCAGGATATCGCCGTCGCGGATGGCGCGGAACATGTCGGGCTGGTCCTGCAGCGCCTTAGGCAGGCCGGGCCGGCACGGCGGGTACTTCAGGTCATCGCGGTCCACGCTGTCAGGAACCGGCAGCAAGCGCACCAGGTTGACCGGGCCATTCACCGAGAACACCTCGGCATCTTCCAGGCCGAACTGGTTTTGCAGGAAGCGGGTCATCTCCTCTGAGCAGTTGTCCGCGACCTCGAGCCGCACCGCATCGCCAAAATGCCGCTGCGGCAGCTCGCCCTGCAGCGCATCGCGCAGGTTCTTGATTTCTTCCTCGTCGACGAACAGTTCGCTGTTGCGGGTGACGCGGAACTGATAGCAGCCGCGCACGCGCATGCCGGGAAACAGCTCGCAGACGTGGGCATGGAGGATGGACGACAGGAACACGAAGCCGTGTTCGCAGCCGGAAATCTCCTTGGGCAGCAGGATCACGCGGGGCAGGGCCCGGGGCGCCTGCACGATGGCCGCGTTCGCTTCTCGGCCAAAGGCATCCTTGCCTTCGAGCTCCACGGCGAAGTTCAGGCTCTTGTTGAGCACGCGCGGAAACGGGTGCGCCGGGTCCAGGCCGATGGGGGTGAGCACCGGCATCAGCTCGCGGAAGAAATAGCTGCGGATCCACTCGCCCTGTTCCTGCGTCCAGTGCGGACGGCGCAGGAAGCGGATTCCCTCGCGGTCCAGGTCCGGAACCAGCACTTCGTTGAACAGGCGGTACTGTTCCGCGACCAGCTTGTGCGTGCGGGCGCTGACAAGCGCGTAGATCTGCCGCACGTCCAGTCCATCCGGGCCGGTGGTCGCAGGCGCCTGCAGCTTGATCTTCTCCTTCAGGCCGGCAACGCGGATCTCGAAGAACTCGTCCAGGTTGCTGCTGAAGATGCAGAGGAAGCGCAATCGCTCCAGCAACGGAATGTCGCGGTTCTCGGCCTGGGCGAGCACGCGCCGGTGGAACTCCAGCTGGCTGGCCTCACGGTTCAGGAAGAGCTGCGGTGCGTTGGCGCCGAGGTTGGTGCTGGCACTGGCGAGGAAGTCCGATGGAGCGCCGTGAACGTCACTCGGCACCAGGGGCAGGGAAGGGGCGATCTCAAGTGGAGCTGCCGAGCCTTCTTCCATGATTCGCTTCAATCCTTCTCTGGGAATGGATCATCGTGCACCGATGACCTGTTGGAAAAATATTACCGCGCGCCGCGCCGCTTGAGGAGTGGTCGCCGTGCACGTTTCCCGATCTGTACCAAGGCCGTGTGGTTGGCGGGCCACGGACAGATTCTGGGGAGGGGGTGTCTGGCCGTGGCTGTCTGGCGGGAAAACCCTGCCGGGAGTGAGGCTCTGCACCCAATGGCAATTGCAGCTACCCTGTCTCGCAGTGATGGACTGACACCGAGAAAACACAATGCAAAAGACACTGAAAATCGATTTTGTCTCCGACGTCGCGTGCCCGTGGTGCGCCGTAGGCCTGAGTTCGCTGCAACAGGCGCTGGCGCGGCTTGGCGATGACGTTTCGGCAGACATTACGCTTCGCCCATTTGAGCTCAATCCGGACATGGGGCCGGGAGGCGAATCGATCCAGGATTACATGGCGCGCAAGTATGGCCGCACCGAGGAGGAAATTGTGCAAAGCCAGGCCATGATCCGCCAGCGTGGCGCCGACGTCGGCTTTGAGTTTGGCTCTCGTACCCGCGTGTACAACACGTTCGACGCGCATCGGCTGTTGCACTGGGCAAGCCTGGAAGGGCGTCAGCTGGCGCTGAAGATGGCGCTGTTCCGTGCGTATTTCACGGAGTCCAAGGATTCCAGCAATCACGAGGTCCTCGTCGAGGCAGCGGCTGCGGCCGGCCTGGACGCCGAGAAGGCACGTACGGTGCTGTCCGGCGACGCCTATGCGGCGGAAGTCCGTGAGATGGAGAAGCACTATCAGGACATGGGCATCCGTTCCGTGCCTTCGATCATCTTCAATGACCAATACCTGGTGAGCGGCGGGCAGCCGGTGGAGGCGTTCGAGAACGCCATTCGGGAGGTGCTGGCAAAAGGCTGAAGGGGCACATGACTATCCATGACGGCTGCGCCAAGCCCCGCAGCCATGGACGTCCTGCGCACGGGGTCTCGGCGCGTCGCGCAGGCTGAGGCGCTCGAGGCTTGCTCCCTGCAAAGCGTTGCCTTTCTGCATACGTACTATCACCTAATGCTGCATTGCGTCATTTCCTTTGCTATGATTAGGGAAAACCCGATGAGGGTAATCCCTGAAGGAAAGTAGCCATGAACACGCAAAGCGACATCAAGATGACCGACCAAATGGACCGCGATCTGATCGAGCGCGAACTTGGTCCCCGCAGCCCCAGCCTGGTGGCAGACGTGAAGAGCGCCATCTCCGCCGTCCAACATATGCTGAGCCGCCTGCAGAACCAGGCACGCAAGGCAAAGATCGTCTACGCGAACGGCTGATCGTTCACGTAGCGGCATCGCATGGCGGGAGGCGTCTCCCGCGCAGCAAGACCGGCCTATACGCCGCTCCGTCGGAGCGCAGCGGGGCCGGTTTTTTTTATGGGTGTCTCGCGGAACTGGCGCAGCGGCGCATCCGATAGCTCCGGTGCTCAATCCTGCATTGGAGGATTGGCGTCTTCCCGCGAGACGATTTGCCTTCCCTCCTTCACCCACCGTGTCGGCGGTTTCCCGAACTGCGCCCCAAACCACCGCGTGAACGCGCTCACCTCTGAGAATCCAAGCAGATCCGCGGTACGCGATATGGACTGCTGCTGGCTCTGCAGATAGCGCTCGGCCAGTTCGCGGCGTACCTGATTGACCAGGCCCGAGAATGTTTCCCCGCGCTGCTCCAATTGGCGCTGCAGCGTCCTCGGGCTGACCCCGAGGTTCTGCGCAACCTGTTCCACCGCGCTGCGGCCGCGCGGCAGCAGCAGGTGAATTGCCCGTCGTGCGTCAGCCGCTACGGAGTGCTCATTCGAGGGCGATTGCAGGTCAAGGAAGCCCCTGGCGTACCTGGCCAGGCTGGCATCGGCCAGGGGGTTCACTCGATCCAGATCCTGGCTCGACAGGACCAGGCCATCGAATTCGCAGCCAAATTCGACCTGCTGGCCGAACAGGCGATGGTGCACCCGCAGGTCCGCAGGGGCCGCATGCGAAAAGTGCACGCAGCGGGGTTTCCATTGGGCGCCAAGTATGGCGCGGATCAGGCAAAGCACCGCGCCTACGGTCAACTCCATCGCCTGCCGGCCGGGTTGCTGCCTGCCGGTCAGCAACGTCACTCGCAGGACCGCAATATTCGCATGCTCGGTGAACTGCGTCGCGACAGAGTCGCTGAGCAGGTGGCGATAACGCTCGACCTCGGCCAGCGCATCCCGCAGTGTGGGCTGATGCTGCAGCGTCAGGCCGACCGGGCCGAAGTCGGATAACCGCCACGATTCGCCCATGAGCAGCCCGAGCGAATGGCAGCCAGTGATTCGCGCGGATGTCTCCAGCACCTCCGCGAGCCGGAATTCGGGGATGCGCAGGTCGGGCGTGTGCAGGCATTCCCGGTCCAGGCCGACATGGGAAACCATCTGCACCGGGTCGATACCCGCAGCGCGAGCGATCCCGGAGTACTTCGTGAGGGAGGCGCTGCGAACCAGGACGGTCATAGGGGGCACTTTCCGAAGAGGGATAGTCAGGTTGATCGAAGGCCTGCGCAATCTACCGATGAAGCCGCTGGCCTTCGCCTGGCTGCCAGTATCGGTCATGCATTGCATACGCCGCCGGCGCCGCTTTTCCGTGCAGTGACTCAGGCCGGGAATCCACTGTCATGGATGGTCAATTTCTGGCGTGGCCTGTCAAAGGTCCTGCGCATGCGTGAGCCGACAATCAACCCAGGCTACCGAATGATAGTGGCAGCAGCAATAGACAACAACAGGAGACGGAATTGGCAAATGCCGTTCGCATGTATGAGGTGGGAGGGCCAGATGCCCTCCGTTACAAGGATGCCGAGGTTGGCGAGCCGGGTCCCGGCGAGGCGCGACTCCAGCACGGCGCGGCGCGTCCGCGCTACGCCGGCACGTATTTCCCTAGTGGCACTTGCCCTGTGCCGCTGCCCAACGGCACCGGGATCGATCAGCGCCATGCGCTGCAGGACGCGGTCCAGGCCCATCGGGACCTGGAGTCACGCAAGACCACCGGCTCGTCAATTTTTGCTGTGTAAAGGAAGCCCTCCATGCACGTAGAACCTCTTACCTGCACCATCGGAGCCGAAATCGGCGGCGTCAACCTGGCCGATGCAGCGCGCGATAACGCGTTGTTTGCCGAGATCAAGGCGCTGCTGCTCAAGCACAAGGTGCTGTTCCTGCGGGACCAGGATATCAGCCGGGCCGATCACGTGGCCTTCGCCCGCCGTTTTGGCGAACTGGAGGACCACCCGGTCGCCGGCAGCGACCCGGATCATCCCGGCCTGGTACAGATCTATCGCAGCGACAAGCGCGAGAACTACGAGAACAGCTACCACACCGACGGCAGCTGGCGCGAAACCCCAACGATGGGCTGCGTCCTGCGTTGCATCGAATGCCCGCCGGTCGGCGGCGACACCATCTGGGTGAACATGGCCGCGGCCTACGAGAACCTGCCCGAGGAAATCAAGGAGCGCATTGCCGGCCTGCGCGCCAAGCATGGCATCGAACATTCATTCGGCGCGGCGATGAGCCCGGAAAATCGCGCCAAGCTTGCCGCGCAATACCCCATGGTCGAACATCCCGTGGTGCGCACGCATCCGGAGACTGGCGAGAAGGTGCTCTACGTCTGCGGCTTCTCCACGCATTTCGCGAACTTCCATACCCCAGAGAACGTGCGCTACGGACAGGACAAGACTCCGGGCGCGAGCCATCTGCTGAACTACTTGATCAGCCAGGCGGCGATTCCTGAATACCAGGTGCGGTTCCGCTGGCGGCCTAACAGCGTGGCCATTTGGGACAACCGCTGCACCCAGCACTACGCGGTACAGGATTACTGGCCGGCCCCGCGCAAGATGGAGCGCGCAGCCATCATCGGCGACAAGCCGTTCTGAGGCGCGCCAGTTGCCGCCAAGCCTTGCCCCACCTCTATAAATGGAGACATGCCGTGAACTATCTTGATGGATCCCTGTTCCCTGAAAATCAGCAGCCATTGATCATCACTGCGGCGCCCTACGCGCCGGGTTGGCTGCCGTCCGATTTCCCGGAAGACATCCCCGTGACGATGGAAGACCAGATCCAGAAGGCGGTGGACTGCTACAACGCCGGCGCGACTGTGCTGCACCTGCATGTGCGCGAACTCGATGGCAAAGGCTCGAAGCGTCTGTCCAAGTTCAACGAGCTGATTGCCGGGGTGCGCCAGGCTGTGCCGGAGATGATCATCCAGGTGGGCGGATCGATCAGTTTCGCGCCCGAAAATGAGGGGGCTGCCGCCAAGTGGCTGTCCGACGACACGCGCCACATGCTGGCCGAACTTGACCCCGTTCCGGACCAGGTGACCGTCACGGTCAACACGTCTCAGATGAACGTGACGGAGCATGCGGAACTCGCGGATTTCAAGGGCACCTCGCGCGAGAATCCCGCGATCTTCAACGCGTACAAGGAAATGACGGTCCCCGCCCAGCCTGGCTGGGTGGAAGAACACATCCGCCGCCTTACCGCAGCCGGTATCCAGAGTGCCTTCCAGTGTTACAACATCAATAGCTTCGAGTCCGTGGAGCGGCTGATTCGGCGTGGCGTCTACAAGGGCCCGCTGGTCATGAACTGGGTGGCTATCAGCGGCGGCATGGATGCACCCAGCATCTTCAACCTCGCCAACATCGTTCGTGCGGTCCCGGATGGCGCGGTGCTGACCGTCGAAAGCTCCGTGCGCAACGTGCTTCCTGTCAACATGATGGGTATTGCCTCGGGCTTGCATGTACGTTGCGGCACCGAGGACTGCCTCTGGAACCAGTCGCGCACGGCCAAGATGAGCACGGTGAAGCAGATTGAGCAGCTGGTGCGCATCGCGAGTGAGTTCGGCCGCAAAGTGGCAACGGCCCAGGAAGCGCGCGACATCCAGAAGATTGGCGTGTTCTATGACACCGTCGAGGAGACGCTGGCTGCCAACGGCTTCGCGCCGAACCGCAATGGCGGCAATCAGGGCTTCCTGCGCAAGGCTGCCTGATTCGGGCCGGTTGGAACCGACGTTCAGTCAACAGAAGGGCAAGGGCGGAAAGTAGCCGGCTCTCGACGAAGCCGGTCTCTGCCCTGACCAGCCCTCGCAATTTCGGAGACAAAAGTGAATCAAGCAGAACTGTCGGCGCGCCGCAGGGCGTCGCTGTCATCTATGTTCGGCCTTGCGCTGTCGCTCGCGTTGCCAGCCGTGCTCCCGTCAACCGCCTATGCCCAGGCGTGGCCGGCGAAGCCCATCAGGATCGTGGTCGGCGGCCCGGCTGGCGGCACTGCCGACACGCTCGGGCGTTTGCTCGCCGAGGGCATGACCCATGCCTTCGGCAAGCCCGTGATTGTCGAGTCAAGACCTGGCGCCGCTGGGGCGATCGCCGTGGGCGCACTGTTGTCTTCGCCGCACGATGGCTACACGCTCCTGCTGATTCAGGGCGGCATCGTCTCCGAGACACCCCTTGCCGTCAAGGTGTCGTTCAACCCCTTCAAGGACCTGAAGCCGATTGCCCAGGTCGCCAGGACGGGGCTAGTCCTCGTCGGCAACCCGAAACTGCCCGCGAAGAACCTGAGCGAGCTTGTTTCCTACATCAAAGGCAATCCTGGAAAGGTTGACTACGCATCCTATGCCACGGGCATGCGGGGGCAGACCATGGGCGTGCAGTTCAACCGACTGGCTGGTCTCGATATGGACCACGTTGGCTACAAGGGCTCGCCGCCCGCGCTGCAGGATGTCATGGGTGGCCATGTTCCTTTGATGTTTGACGGGCTGGCCACATCGCTTCCCCTCATCAGTGCAGGCAAGCTCAAGGCCTATGCCGTGGCCTATCCGAAGCGGATTCCGGCCCTGCCCGACGTGCCGACCGTCGCCGAGCTTGGCTATCCCGCCATGACCGAATCCGGCTGGATGGGCCTCTGGGTGCCGCCCGACGTACCGGATGCGGTGCAGGAAAAGATCCGCGCCGTCACGCTCCAGGTTACGCAGCAGCAGGGCACTCGGGACCGGATCACAGCCATGGGGATGGAAGCGGGGCTGCCGCTGAGCAGCGATGCGCTCTCAAAAGAAGCCCGCGCCGCCTACGAGCGGCAGGGGGAACTCCTGCGTTCGATTCACTTCGTTCCGGAGTGATCTGCAAGCCTGAGTCTGAGCCGCCCGGTGGGCGTAGCCGCCGTCGAGCGCGCGATGGCGGGGCCGAAGACACTGTCATTCACTGAGAAAAACACCATGCAAAATGCGCTCCCTGCGCGCGCGGACCAGCCAATCCAGTCCAGGCCGGGCCTACCCGGCCTGGTGCTGCCGCAGACCTCGCTCTGGGCCAACCTCGAGGTGTCCGCGCACCGCTATCCGGACAAGGCCGGAATCCGCTATTTCGGCAACGCCACCAGTTTTCGGGAATTACATACCCAGGCCACCGCGCTGGCAGGCTGGCTGCAGCAGAAGTGTGGCGTGAAGAAGGGCGATCGGGTGCTGTTGTATATGCAGAATTGCCCGCAGTTCATCGTCAGCTACTACGCCATCCTGCGCGCCGATGCCGTGGTGGTGCCGGTTAATCCGATGAACCGTGCCGAGGAATTCAGGCACTACGTCGCCGACGCCGGGGCACGCGTGGCAATCTGCTCCGCGGACCTGGCCTCCGTTGCGGAGCGGGCGACGGGTGAGCTCGCGTTGGCCGACAGGCTGCAGCATCTGCTGGTGACCTCGTATGCCGACGCGCTGCCGCCCAGCCACGAGTTTGCGGAAGACACGCCGCCAGCCTGGCTGACCATGTCGCATCCGCGGCCAGCCGGCGCCATGCCATGGGCCGAGGCGCTCGGCGCCGGCTTGTTACCCGGACCGCATACTGCGGGGCCCGACGACATGGCGGTCATGCCGTACACCTCGGGGACCACCGGGTTCCCCAAGGGCTGCGTCCACACCCATCGCTCGGTCATGCAGAGCGTGGTGGGCGGCCGGGCCTGGTATGACAGCAGGCCCGAGTCCGTGTCCCTGTCGGTGCTGCCGTTGTTCCATGTGAGCGGCATGCAACACGGCATGAACGTTCCCATCTACAGCGGCGCCACCGTGGTGATGCTGCCGCGCTGGGACCGTGAAGTGGCGGGCCGGCTGATTTCGCGGCATCGGATCACTCATTGGACCTGCAATCCCACCATGGTGGTCGATTTCCTGGCCAGCCCGAATGTGGCGGAGTTCGACCTGTCCAGCCTGCACCATATTGGCGGCGGCGGCGCGGCGATGCCAGAGGCGGTGGCCGACCGCCTGCGCGAAACGCTCGGCCTGAGTTTCCTGGAAGGTTACGGTCTATCCGAAACCATGGCCGCGACGCACGTCAATCCGGCAGCCAGGCCCAAGCTGCAGTGCCTCGGGCTGCCGACATCCAACCTGGACGCACGCGTGGTGGACCCCGTCACGCTCAAGGAACTGCCGCCCAACGAGATCGGCGAGATCATCGTCAGCGGTCCGCAGGTGTTCAAGGGGTACTGGGGCAAGGACGATGCCACCCGCGACGCCTTCGTTGAGATCGAAGGCAAGACCTTCTTGCGCACCGGCGACCTGGGCCGCATGGACGAAGAGGGCTACTACTTCATTACCGACCGGCTCAAGCGCATGATCAATGCGTCGGGCTTCAAAGTATGGCCTGCCGAGGTGGAGAACCTGCTGTACAAGCACCCCGACGTCCAGGAAGCCTGCATCATCGGCACGCGCGACCCGTACCGCGGCGAGACCGTCAAGGCGGTGGTGGTGCTGCGCGCCCATGCCAAGGGCAAGACCACGTCGGAGGACATCATCGAATGGGCCAAGAAGAACATGGCGGCCTACAAGTACCCGCGTACGGTGGAGTTCGTTGAGGCACTGCCGAAGTCGGGCACCGGCAAGGTGATGTGGCGCCAGCTTCAGGAGGCCGAGAATGCACAGTCCGTGGCCGGCGCTTGAAGGTGCCTGCGCGCCGAAGGTTGTGGAGCGTCAGGCGCGCCGTGCGCCAGGCCTGCTGGCCTGAAAGGATAGCGAGTGTGAGCAAGGCTACCCCTTAGTTTTATTTATGTCGACAATAAAAATCATGACTGCTATGATCGCGCCAACGATAGCCTGGGCAGGTGCAAATGGCTCGTCACGCGATTGCTTCGCGCGGTTGGTTCAGTGAGGCACGCAGCACTTGGCAGGCTGGGTCGTAGTCCAAAAAAGTGGGGGAGACGATGTCACTACTGAAAAAGCTGCTCGCAGTTGCGCTGTGCGCCGAGACAATCATTGCCTTGTGCGCGCCAGGCCCGGTCCAGGCACAGGAAGCCTGGCCCGCGCGCCCGATTCAAATGATCGTGCCCTCGTCCGCCGGATCGGGAACCGACTCGCTGGCGCGGGTCATGGCTCAACGCCTTTCCGAATCGCTGAAGCAGGCTGTGGTGGTAGAGAACCGGCCGGGTGGCAGCGGGGTGATTGGGACCAACGCCGTCCTCAAGGCGGCGCCGGATGGCTACACGATTCTCTACACAACGGCGTCCAACATGGTGGTTGCGCCAGCAGTCATCAAGTCCATTTCCCAGGAGGCAAGAAAGAGCCTCATGCCGATCGCACAGACGGCGGTGGGTGGGGTGCTGCTGCTGGTGAGCCCGGATCTGCCGGTCTATGACTTGCCTGGACTCATCGAGTTCGTGAAGGCAAATCCGGATAAGTACAGCTATGGAAGCTGGGGCACCGGGTCGTCCGCGCACTTGACGATGGAATGGTTGAAGAAGCAGACCGGCATGAAGACCGAACACGTTGCATATCGGACCTCCAGTCAACTGCTCACCGAGCTTTCCTCGGGGGTGCTCAAGATCGGCTGGACCGATCCCAGCGTGGCGGTTCCGTTCCTGCGTTCCGGGAAGGTGCGCGGCATTGCCATTGTGGGCAACGTGCGGTCTCCCCAGCTTGCCAACGTCAAGACGATGGGCGAACAGGGCTACAAGTTCGGCACCGTGGGATGGTTCGGCATGTTCGCGCCGGCCGGAACCAGTCCGGCGATCGTGAAGCGGTTGGCGGATGAGGTCAACAAGGTGCAGGCGTTGCCGGAGATCGCGGCCCTGATGAAGAGGCAGAACTTCGAGCCGCCACCGGTAAAGTCCTCCGCGCAACTGGCCGAGATCGTCCAGAGCGATCTGCAAGTCTGGACGAAGATCGCCAACGACGCGGGGATCCGGCTCGAAGAATAAGAGACGGCTCCCGGCCGGGGGCTAAGGAGTTATTGCGTGAATTGCTCTGGACTTTCGGGTGCGGGCCCTGCCCCTGCATCGTCGCGAACTCTGCGCGTTGATTTCTATCTTGACCTGATATGCCCTTGGTGCTGGATTGGGTTGCGTAATCTGCGTTCAGCAGTTGCCCGCGTGTGTCATAAAAAGGCAAGCTCAAGACGTGCAAGGTAAAGCGGGAGGTGGCGGCAGGCCAGATGATTCACTGGCGCGAAGGACACGCTGACATCAACCGGTTAAGGGAGATTCGCTCGCGTACCGCCGTGCCGAAGATGGCGCTGCACATGGGGTTCTACAGCTCTCTCATCTAGTTCGACATTCTCAATATTCACATTTCATCTTGGAGATCCATCATCATGAACTTCCTTGACGGCCACCTGTATCCCGAGAACCAGCAGCCTCTGATCATCACGGCCGCTCCCTATGCACCGGGCTGGATTCCCTCAGACTTTCCGGAAGATATCCCTGTCACAATGGAGGAGCAGATCCAGAAGGCGGTGGATTGCTACGAAGCCGGTGCCACCGTGCTGCACCTGCATGTGCGCGAACCCGATGGCAGGGGCAGCAAGCGCCTGTCCATGTTCAATGAGCTGATCGCCGGGGTGCGCGAGGCCGTGCCCGAGATGGTCATCCAGGTGGGTGGCTCGATCAGCTTTGCGCCCGAGGACGATGGCTCCGCAGCCAAATGGCTCTCCGACGACACGCGGCATATGCTGGCCGAACTCGATCCGAAGCCCGACCAGGTGACGGTGACCGTCAACACCACGCAGATGAATGTGACAGAGCATGCTGGTCTGGATGACTTCAAGGGAGTTTCGCGGGGATTCCCGCACCTCTATGCAACCTACAAGGACATGATCGTGCCTTCGAACCCCAGCTGGGTCGAGGAGCATATCCGGCGCCTGACAGCCGCCGGAATCCAAAGCGAGTTTCAGTGCTACAACATCAACAGCTTTGAAACGATTGAGCGGATGATTCGCCGCGGCGTCTACAAAGGGCCACTGGTGATGAACTGGGTGGCTATCAGCGGCGGCATGGATCAAGCGAACATCTACAACCTGGCCAACTTCCTGCGTGCCGCGCCCGACGGAGCGGTGATAACGGTGGAGAGTTCGGTGCTGAATGTGCTGCCCGTGAATATGATCGGCATGGCTTTGGGCCTGCATGTGCGGTGCGGCATCGAGGATGTGCTCTGGAACCAGACCCGCACGGGAAAGAGCACCTCCGTCGAGCAGATCAAGCAATTGGTGCGTATCGCCGGCGAATTTGGCCGCCCTATAGCGACGGCGAAACAGGCACGAGAAATCATGCAGATTGGGGTCTTCTATGACACGGCGGAAGAGACGCTTCAGGCCAATGGCTTCGCCCCCAATCGTAACGGTGGCAACCAGGGATTTCTGCGCAAGCCCGCCTAAAGCCTCTCGGTAAGCATGACTGCCAACCGGGAGAGACCACAGTCGGCTTTCTCAAGCCGACTGTGGCAATCGTAATGATTGATACAGAACAGGAGACAACATGGCGAAAGTCGTTAAATTCTACGAAACGGGCGGCCCCGAGGTCCTTCGGCTTGAAGACGCTGAGGTTGGTGAACCGGGACCGGGAGAGGTCCGCGTTCGTCACGTGGCCGTGGGCCTGAACTTTGCCGACACCTACTTCCGCGGCGGCACTTACCAGGTTCCGCTGCCCAGCGGCGTCGGTAACGAGGCAGCCGGTGTGGTCGAGGCAGTTGGTGCCGGTGTGACCCAGCTGGCGGTCGGCGACCGTGTGACCTACACGGGCTTTGTCAACACGCTAGGCGCCTACAGCACTGAGCGGTTGATTTCTGCCGCGCTGCTGATCAAGCTGCCGGAGGCCATCAGTTGCGAAGCCGCGGCGGCCATGACCATGCGGGGCTTGTCCGCCTCCTACCTGGTGCGCCGGATCTACCCCTTCGTGGCAGGTGAGGCTGTGCTGCTGCATGCCGCGGCAGGTGGTGTTGGCCTGATCGTTTCGCAATGGGCCAAATTGCTCGGGCTGACGGTGATCGGCACGGTGTCGACCGACGCCAAGGCCGAAATCGCGCGCGCTCACGGCTGTGATCACACGATCAACTACAGCCATGAGGATGTCGCCAAGCGCGTGCGGGAACTGACGGACGGCGTGGGCGTATCCGTGGTTTTCGACAGCGTGGGCAAGGCCACCTTCATGTCCTCGCTGGACTCGCTCAAGCGCCGCGGCCTGATGGTCTGCGTCGGTACCGCCTCCGGCACAATCCCGCCGTTCGATCCGCAAATCCTGGCTCGCAAGGGCTCGCTCTACCTGACCCGCCCGGGCCTGGCCGACTACATCGCCGATCCGGCCGAAAAGGCGGAACTGGTCGACGAGCTATTTGGCCACGTGGCGGCAGGGCGCATCCGTATCGAGATCAATCAGCGCTATGCCTTGGAGGACGCCGTGCAGGCACATCGGGACCTGGAGGCTCGAAAGACCACGGGCTCGTCCATTTTCGTGATTTGAAGGTTTCCCTTCCTGGGAAACGCGAGCCGGCAGGCTGGTTTGGCCTGCAAAACGTAATCCAGTGATCTGGCAGTCGGGTCAGGTTGTTCAGGGACCCGCTGCCAGTCCATGGCCACGAGGACCATGCGTTTGGCGATGCGGGCTACACGGAAGTAGGGAAACGCGACACAAACCGGGCGGCTCCGTGGCCGCGGACGATGACGGTATCGTTCACGTCTGCGATGGTCTTCGCGCCAAGCATGGCCATGTTTCGGTCGACCTCATCGAGCAAAAGCGTGATGGCGTGGCGTACGCCTTCGGCTCCCCCAACGGCCGCAGCATAAATAAAGGGTCGCCCCAGGAAGACAAAGCGGGCTCCTAGTGCCAACGCTTTGAGCACATCACCGCCTCGCCGGATACCGCTGTCCATCATGACGGTGGTCTTGTGCGCGACGGCCTCACAAATCTCCGGCAATACTGCGAGCGGTTCCACGGCACCGTCCAATTGGCGCCCACCGTGGTTCGAGACAATGATGCCGTCGGCGCCCAAGGCGACAGCGCGCTCGGCGTCGGACGTATGCAAAATGCCTTTTATGACCAGGTTGCCGCGCCATCGTTGCCGGATTCGCTCGATATCCGTCCAACTCAGGTGATCGCGCCCCGTCGTGTCGCGAATAGCGGAGGCCGACAAGATCGGCGCGCCGCGAGACGCAAAAGAATTCTCAAAATGCGGCATCCCACTCGAGATGAGCGTTCTGGCGAACGTTCCAGCCAGCCAACGCGGCCGGGACATGCCATCGAATGCCAAGCGCACGGATGGCCGCAAAGGCAAAGAGAAGCCAGTACGGACGTTATTCTCCCGGTTGGCCCAAACGGGAATATCAACCGTAAGGACAAGCGTAGCGAACCCGGCTGCTTCAATCCGCTCAATCAGAGCGTCCCTGCGTGTGGCGTCGCCTGGCAGGTACGCTTGGAACCACGTGCCTGGCGCGGCCGCATGAACGGCTTCCATTGGAATCAGGGACGTGCCGCTCATGATCGCGGGTATCCGCTCCTCCCGCGCCGTTTGCGCGAGGACCACGTCGCCGCGGTAAGCGGCAATCGCACTGATTCCAACGGGCGCCACGCCAAATGGAGACGCATAACGTTGCCCGAAGATTTCAGTCGCTTGCGACCTTCCCGACACATCGACAAGGACTTTGGGACGGAACTTGACCTCGTCGAATGCCGTCTTGTTCGCGCCAAGCGATTTTCCATCCTCCGCGGCGCCGGCAATATAGCCAAAGATCGGGCGCGGCAGGCTCTTCTTTGCCGCGACTTCAAAATCGGCAAGCGAGAGGATCGGTCGTAGTCGTCGATGAATCTGACGGTTGGCGCCATAGGCAGGCTTGGCAGGCATTCCCGCACTGGGGACGGCTTGGCTTTCTGCAACTTCTGTTAGAGATGTCATCTTGATTTGAAGCGTCTATCAGGCCCGACCGCTGTCACTATCAGCCACGCCGGATCACATTGACAATCAGGCGAACGTGCCTCGCTGGCGCATCAGCTCACGGAACAGCGCCGCATGTTTCTCGAACGGCGCGCGCCCGTGGAGGTAGAAGTAGTTGTTCAGGACAACCAGGTCGCCGACGGGCAGCGACACTTCCTTTGTTCCCGGCGATGCCTCCATGGAGGTCGACAGGTCGTTGAGAAATGCAGCCTCCTCGCGATTGCGAGGCTGTACGAACTGATCGATGAAGGACATCGACAACCCAAAGGCGTTCTGGAAGAAGAGCGGGCGCTCGACCCTATCGCTGACATTCTTGGACCCCGGCGCCTTGTAGAGGAACGGCTGCGTCCCGAGACGGTGACTGACAAACCGGTCACGGTCTTCCCAATCGTCCAGATGCAAGAATCGGGACTCCCCGCCCTTTGCATTCTCTTCTGCAAACTTCATCATCAACAGCCAGTCCGTCGCTTCGGTAACGAAGGTGCCATCGGTGTGCATCGTGAAGAGTCGATAGGCTTGGCGCAAATACGAGTCGCTATCGTCCGTGTGCTTGACCACGAAGCGAGCATAGTAGGTGCCCGACATCGCATCGTGATTGCCGGGGCCCAAGAGGTGCCCAATGGCAGTGCCGAAGCGAACGAAATCGTCGGCGTCCGTCGTCAGTCCCTGGAGGCCTACCGTAAAGCCACCGTGCTGCCGATCCTTCACAATGCCGTTGATGGTGGTCGCGAAGTCCTCACCGACATGCTTCGCGAGTACGTCCGCGAGCCCGTAGCGCATGAAGGGGACATACTCAAGGTTTTGAACATCGACCTTGCGTGCGTCATGCAGGAAGCCAAGAACGGCGTCGCGCTCAACGGTCACATGCAGGATGCGGTGGTGATCTGGGTGGGCAGACACCTGGAAGCGGGACTCGTCATTGGTGGCAAGCACTGACGCAGGAAGCGGGGCATTCATTGGTAGCTCTCCGGGAGTTGTATGGTGCTATTTCATCTGGATTATTTGATATGATCCAGATGGAAAACAGTAATCTTTGTTCCATAATTGAGATTAAAACGATGATTGATGTTCGCCAGTTGCAGTGCTTCGTCGCCGTGGCGGAAGAACTTCACTTTGCGAAGGCGGCAGATCGCTTGGGTCTCGCACAATCAGGGCTCAGCACCCAAATCCAACGCCTTGAACAAGACTTGGGCGTCACGCTCTTGAACCGCAACAAGAGGAAGCCGGTGTCGCTTACCGACGCGGGGCACCTGTTTCATGCCGAGGCTGTCGCCGCGTTGCGGCACATTGAGCGGGCCGACCAGGTGGGGCGCCTGGCTGCCCGAGGGCTGGCTGGCGTCATCCGTGTCGGCTATGTGGCATCTGGTGCGAGCAGCGGCCTTTTGTCCACGATGCTGAGCGAGTTTCGGAAATCGCACGAGATGGTCCGGATCGAAGTCGTGCCAATGGATACGCCGAGGCAGCTAGAAGCGCTCAGCGATGGCCAGATTGATGTGGGCATTGTCAGGCCCAGGCGGCTCTATCCGGCTGGCGTTATCACGAAAGTCGTACAGACTGAGCGTCTGCTGGCAGCAATGACAGCAAGCCATCCTCTTGCAAGGCGAGGGACGGTCCCAGCGCGCGCGTTAGCGGATCAATCGTTCATCGTCCCGCAGTTTACGGACGAGGAAGGCTTCGGGGATGCGCTATCCGCCCTGGGCAAAGCCGGAGGGTTCGCGCCTCATCTGGAATATCGCGTCCAGGATTTCATCTCCGCAATCTGCCTCGCGTCCGCGGGATACGGCGTGGCCATCGTGCCGGAGTCAATGCAGAATTTCTCCCAGCCAGGCATCTTCTACACAGAGATCGCCGATTTCAAATTCTCAGTGCACCTGGCGCTGGCGCATAGGCGCCGGGAAATATCCCCGGCGGTACGAGCCTTTGTGCAACTCGGAACTGAGGCTCTCAATGGCCGTGCATCGTAGACTCGGCAGTGCGCTCAGGCGCGTCGCGCTTCCGCGACGTAACACCATCTACCAATGAAGAACACGGTGAAGGGCAGTATTGCCGCGAACGGTAGCCAGCGCAAGGCGACTTGAAGACCAACCGCGTCTGCTGCCATGCCGGTGATAAAGGGGCCTGCCGCGAGACCCAATATATTGTTAAACAGCGTCAGTGTGGCAAATGCCGAGCCGTGAATGGCGGGCGGCGTGGCTCCGGCAATGAGCGCGCTACATGTGCCGAACGAGCTGGCAAGGAAGAACACCCCGGGCGCAAGTAGCGCGAGTTGCAGGTTACCTGGCGGCAAGCGGAACGCGATCGCCAGCAGAGTGCCTAACACAAGGCAATAGCCAATGGCCATGTTCCACCTCTTGAGCGACGAATCCCCGCTGATCCGATCGGTCATCACACCGCATATGAGTTGGCCCAGGCCGCTGACAAGAACAAGGCCGGCCGCCAGTGTGGCTGCTTCGCTGACAGGCATGCCCCAGTAGCGATTCAGGTAGCTGGGCAGCCATACGAACAGCGTGCCTTGAACGAAGATCTGCAGGGCGCAACCGAGGTAGGCACAAAAGACGGAACGGGACGGAAACAGGCCGGAGAGGAACGCGCGCGGTGTCAGTTTCACATGCCCGTGCACTGGAGTCCTGTTTGCATTGTCCGGTTGCGCACTTGCGAGCTTTTTCTCGGTGACCACGAAGTAATAGATGATCACCAGCACAAAGCCAAAGATCGCCATCAGACCCATCGACCATCGCCAGCCAAAGTGTGTCGCGATGATGCCGGAAAGCGAAACACCGAGCACGGACCCAAACGCTGCGGCGGACGTAAAGCCGCCGGCAATGCTAGACCGCATATGCCTGGGGAAGATGCTCATGAGCATAGCGAATCCGACACTTCCGTAGGCAGCCTCGCCGACACCAACGAACAAGCGCGCGACGAGCATCTCGTGATAGGTGCTGGCGATGGCGCACCCGAGCGTGGCAACACTCCACACCGCCACCATCAGTGCGATGCTTTTGACGCGCCCCCAGCGGTCCGCGATGATGGAAAATGGGAGGGTCAGCACGCCGACGGTCAACGGCACCACGCTGCTAATCGAACCGAGCTGGGTATCGGAAATCTGCCACTGCAGTTTCAAGAGTGGAAACAAGGCGTTGATCGCCTGCCGCGACATGTAGTCGGACAGCAGCAGGCAAAACATCAATGCAAATACCACCCACGCGTAGGGTCGCGCACCAGTGGTAGCCGACGCCGACTCAGCCGGCATCGCGTTACTCGTAGACACGTTCAATTTCTGTCTCCTCAGGACTTCTAGCGTCGGATCATCTAGCGTGGCGCTATTTCGCGCTTTACCTTGCACGCCTTGAACTTGGCTATTTATGACAGTCATCCGCTGACGCGGGGAACCGTGGTCGGGGCTAGCCAGCACTCTCTGGACATCTGAGCAGGGTTTTCCCTTTGCTTGCGCGAGTTGGTAACAACTTGTCGTGAACGGTCAAGCCGGTTGACCCGGCGCGATTCGACAATAGACGCACAAGCCTTTCTAAACGCGCAAAGCATCGCAATCAAAAGGGGTAGACATGAAGAAGCAGGCCAATCACTTGGGGTGGCGCGGTTGCGCCTTGGTAATCGGTGTTGGTGTCGCAGGGGGCATGTCCGTGGTCCAGGCGCAGGAGGCTTGGCCCAGCAGGCCGATCCGTCTGGTGGTGGCGGGGCCTGCCGGCGGCAGTGCCGATGCGTTGGCTCGGCTGCTTGCGCAAGGCCTGCAGCAAACATTGAGCAAGCCCGTGATCGTGGAGAACAAGGCTGGTGCCGCCGGTGCGCTGGCGATCAGCGATTTGCATTCCAACGGCAAGGATGGCTATACCTTCCTGGTTATCCAGGGCGGTGTCGTGAGCGAAGCGCCGTTGGCCTACAAGGTCCATTACAAGCCTTTTACGGACCTGAAGCCCCTGGCCCAGATCAGTCGCACGGGGCTGGTGCTGGTTGCCAACAAGGATGTGCCCGTCTCCAACCTGAAGCAGTTGGTGGAATATGGCAAGTCGCAAAAGGACGGCCTTGTTTTCGCCTCTTACGCTGCAGGATTGAAAGGCCACACCTCCGGCATACTGCTCGGGCAGCTCACGCATGTGCCAATGCGGCATGTGGGCTACAAAGGCTCTCCCCCGGCATTGAACGACCTGATGGGTGGCCATGTGCCCCTGATGTTCGATGGGGTGACTACCTCTTTGCCGCTGATCAAAGCGGGAAAGATCAAAGCGATTGCGTTGAACTATCCGACCCGGATTGCTGAATTGCCGGATGTACCGACTTTCAAGGAGCTCGGTTACCCGCAACTGGCGCAAGCCGGGTGGTTCGCGGTGTGGTCCCGCCCAGATGTCGCCCCGGCTGTCCAGGAGAGAGTTCGCGAGATAACACTGGCGTATTTCAAGCAACCCGCGGTGCAGAGCCACGTCAAGGACATGGGAATGGAGCAGGGGGGCGCCGCTACGCCGGAAGAGCTGATGGCGGACCTGAAGCAGGCATACCAGCAACAGTCCGCGCTGCTGAAGTCCATTAACTACCAGCCAGATTAACAAGAGGTCATTCTGCGCAAACTCGCCATGGCAGTCCGAACGGGCTTTGCGCAGTCATCGGCCAGTGTATGCGGCATCGTGGATCCGGCTCGTCCGTCAGGCAAGCATACGGATTGCGGTCGTCGAGTCTGGCTGGTCGTCCTTAGCGGGCGCTGCCGTCTTCAAATCCCGCCGGCCCGCTCCTTTTTCCCAGGCCGGCGGCATTCCGCCGTGGGTTCGGTCACGAGAGTTCGCGAATGAACTCTTTGGCTCGCGGCCATTCGCCATAGCCTGAAGCGGGATTCAAATGCCCGGCCTCGCCGAGTTCGACAAAGCGGCTGCCCCACGCCTTTGCCAGGCTACGGGCGCGATCGAGACGCATCAGAGGATCGTTGCTGCTAGCCGCAACGATGCTCGGAAACGGCAACGTGCCGCGAGGGATCGGCAGCCAGCCGTGGTCGCTCAGCGTGGCAAGCGTCGGATAGCCTGCCGGCATGGACGTTTCGAGGTCCGCGGGCGCCGCGAGCAGTGCGCCAAGGATCTCGCCTGTGGCGCCTCGGGCTGCCCAATGGGCGACCATCATCGCGCCTGCGCTGTGCGCCACGATGATCACCGGCCCCTCGATGGTGGCCAACGCGCGATCGATCGCGTTGACGCGGGCGGCGCAACTCAGCTTGTCTTGCTCAAGCGGTGCGACGCTGACGACGCGAGGCAGCGTCGCCGCAAGGAGGGTTTGCCAGTGTTCCGGCACATGGTCACGCAGGCCAGGGACGATGAGAACGGTCGATGCCGTAGAGGTCATATCGATCTTTCAGTAAGGCGCGTCACCGATGATGGCGGTACGCTCCATCTTGCGGTGGCACGGTGGATAATCCATCACTGCGTAGTGCTGGGTTGAACGGTTGTCCCAGAACGCAACGCTGTTCTTCTTCCAGCGAAAACGCACTTGGTATTCGGGGATATTGGCCTGACTGACCAGGTAGCTGAGCAAATTGCCGGCACCCGGCGCCTTGTCCAGCCCGAAGCGCACGTTGGCCGGCACATTGAAATTCGTGAAGTGCGTCGTAAAGCTCCCATTGACGAACAGCACTTTCTCCCCGGTTTCGGGATGGATGCGTACAACCGGGTGCTCGGCGTCCGGGTACTGAGCCTTCAGTGCAAGACGCTTTTCGATCGGCATGGCGGCACCGAAGCTCGCCTCGATGCTGTGGCGCGCGCGCAATGTGGCGATCTTCGTCTTGATATCCTCGGGCAACTGGTTGTAAGCCTCGACCATGTTGACCCACATCGTGTCACCGCCCACAGGCGGGCATTCGATGCAGCGCAGCACGCAGCCCATCGGAGGCTTTTCGCGCCAAGTGGCATCGGTATGCCAGGAATTCTCGTTGCGCTCGGGGGGGCTGTCCGGGGTCTTGTAGATCTGAACCAGTCCTGGGTAATCGGGATGGCTGCCTACCACCGGATGGTCCTCCAGTTCACCGAAGCGGCGCGCAAAGGCCACGTGCTGCGCGCGCGTGATGTCCTGGTCGCGGAAGAACACCACGCGATGCTTTAGGAGCAGCGCCCGAATCTCCGCCATCTGCTGGTCGTCCTCGGCAGCCGCGCCAAGGTTGACGTTGCTGAGTTCCGCGCCGATCGTGCAAGTGATGGGCTCAACCCGGATCGAATTGCCCAGCGAGGTTGCGCGGACCACTGCGGGTGCCGCCTTGAGGCGTTGATTCATGTGCGTGTCTCCGATTGTCGGTTAGGCCGATCGATCCTTGCGAGTTTGGATGTCGCGGGTATCTCCCGCTTGACAGTACATGACAGGGATTTATCATTCCATGTCAATGTCCTACTCGGCTCTCTAATGTCGTCACTTGTCCGCGCCGCGGCCCTCACCAACTACAGCGAGGTCGCTCGAGCCGCCGGACTGGATCCGGTGCGGATGCTCCTTGACGCGGGGTTGAGTCCGAGCGTACTGAGCGAACCGGACATCATGATTCCGGTCGAGCGTGTCGGAAGGCTGCTTCAGGCGTCCGCAACCATGTCAGGCAACGAGAGTTTCGGACTGTGCATGGCCGAGTCGCGCCTTTTGTCCAATCTTGGGCCGGTAGGATTGCTGATCCGCGACCAGGCGACGCTGCGCGACTCGCTTCGCATGCTGATGCGCTATCAAGCGTCGCTCAACAGTGCGTTGTCGCTGACGGTCGAGGAGTGCGATGGACTGGTCATTATTCGCGAGGGGGTAATGGCTGGCAGCGCACATCAACCCACGCGTCAAAGGGTTGAGCTGGCGCTAGGGGTCATGGTGCGATTGATACGTCAACTCCACAAGCCCGACTGGGAGCCGCGGCGCGTATGCTTTGAGCACCCGGCGCCGCACGACCTGAGTACGCACCGACGGTTTTTTGGCCCTTGCGTCGAATTCGACTATGACTTCAACTGCATTATCTGCACGAAGGCCGATCTCGATGCACGCAACCCGTCCGCGGATCCGGCCATGGGGCGCTACGCGCAGCAGTTGATAGACGCGTCTACCATGTCGCACCAGGCGACAATGCCTGAGGACGTGCGGCGCATGATCCTGCTGCTGTTGCCTAGCGGGCGCTGCAGCATCGAACAGGTTGCGGAGCATCTGGGCTTGGTGTGCCGCACGGTCCAGCGCCGGCTGGCAGAACAGGGGCAGAGCTTCTCGTCGATCGTTAACGACATCCGTACGGAACTCGCCATACGCCATGTCACCGAGAGCGATCGTCCGTTGACGGAGGTGGCGACCCTGCTTGGTTTTTCCGCGCCGAGCGGATTCTCGCGCTGGTATCACGCGCAATTTGGCTGCAGCCCCAAGGAAAGCAGGGCAGCACGCGGCACATTGCGCCGGCAGACGGCACTTTCACAGACGACCGGAGCATAACCCTAGCAGGGCTTAAGCCGCGTCGGGCCCCTCTCGCAGCGGAGCCAATTCGGATTTGAATTTTATATTGTCGACAAAAATAAAAAGAAGTACCATGGAACCGGCGCAGCTTTCCTGGTATGCCATCGGAAAGAGCAGCGCATGCTTGGATGCCAAGGAGACAAGCTTCCATGTTTTGCTCAGAAGAATCGCTAGCCATGCGCGCAGCCTTGGACGAGGGAGGCATCACAGCGACAGACGATCAGCCAACAGGCAACGGTCCGTGCCTCCACCGGATGGGCTGGATGATCTGCAAGGGATTTTGCTGGCTCGCCGAGCGGCTGTCCTATGCCACCGCAGCGATGCTGTTGACCGATCTGATTGCGTGGGAAAAGGACGGGTACATCGTGCGCAAATACCTGAACATCGATGCGCTTCCCGGAGTCGATGAGTAGGCGCGGTGTCAGAACACGCAAGCGGCGGCCGGCGTCATGCGCCGCTTTGCCGCGAGCGCGGTGGGTCCCGTTGGCTCTTGCGGTACCCGCAATCTGCCTGATTCTCCACGTGAGGTAAGATCCTGGGCGCTGCAATCGGTGTCGTGCCGACCAAGGGCAGCACCCGACCCGTTTCCCAATCATCGGAAGGACTTACCATTCATGGGCAGGCTCAAGACTACCAACACGCCGGAATTGCAGTCGCTGCTTGCACCGCAAACACCGCAGAATCCGGTCACGCTGGCTGTCGAGCAGGCGCTTATGCATGGGCGCGACTGGTCGGCATCAGTCGCTGACCAGATCGCGGTACGGCTGGCGGGCCTGATTACGATCGACGTGATCCACGCAGGCCAGCGCTTGCTGGAGAAAGACATCAGCGAGGTCCTGGCAGTCAGCCGCGCTCCTGTGCGCGAGGCCTTGCGCATCCTGGAGCGGGAGCGTTTGATTGAGTTCCGTCCCCGGCGCGGCGCCATCGTCACCGAGCCCAATGCCCAGGACCTGCGGGATATCTACGTCGTGCGGGACGCGCTGTTCGAGATCCTGCTCAGGCAGTTGATGGAAGAGCGCGCGGACGCGCTGGAAGCATTGTTCGAGCAATTCATTCCGCAGTTCAGCAAGGCCGCCGAGGAATCGGTGGACGCCTATATCAGCGTGACCTTCCTGGCAAACATGGCCATGGCAGATCTGTCCAGCAACCGGCTGGTAGGGGAGGTGCTGAACTCTATCTCGCTGCGGGTCCTGCGCTATGTGCGGCTGGGGCTGGCATCCCATCCCGGCTCGCTAGAGAACTCCCTCAAGACCTGGCGTGCCCTGCAGCGCGCCGTAACCAAGCGGGACATCGAAGCGGTCTTGCAGACCGCGCACAAGCGCATCGGAAATTCCCGCGAAGCTGCAGTCCGTGCCCTGTCATCCGGCGTCCAGAAAGGCAAGGGCAGTGTTGCCGGCCGCAGCGCTGTGCCGGCGTAGGCCTTCTAAGTCCGCGCGGGCAAGACGGCCCGCCATGGCTCTCTAGTCATCCTCGCTATCCGCAGGTAGCCAGCGAAGACCGCGATATCGGCTCGCGAGTATGGCTCCCGCCGGGAGGCATCAGCGCGGGTTAGCAGCGTCTCAAGAGCTGGGCCGCATCGAAAATGGGCTTTGCCCGAATCGAATTCCCCAGAGCGGCACCGGCTCCTCGGCACCGGCTAGACCGGCGGCTCAATCGCCTGCTGCGCACGCGGGAGAGCGAGCCAAAGCACCTGCCGATGCGCGCCACATCAGAATCTTCCAAAAACTTAAGCATGGCAGTGACCGCGGGTTCGCCCCAGCGCCGCGCGAAGGCCAACTCCGCGCGCCGGACTGCGCTGGCTATCCCACCGCTGTCATCGCACGCGCTTTCGATGTTCGACGCGTTTCAGTCAGTATTATTCATGTCGACAAAAACTATTTTCGGCTGATATCATGGTCCACACCGGAGGCTGGAATACGGCGATGGTCGGCTTATGGACAGCCGGGCACGACATGGAGAAGGACAATCGTCGACAACAAACCGGGCGCTGGTGGCGTGATCGGCATCAATTCGGTCGTGAGGGCGTCTGCAGACGGCTATGCGGGGCTCTACGAACGCTTCGTTCGCTGTGATTGCGCCAGGGGTGTAAAAAAACCTAGAGGAGAAGAGACAATGGGATCATTCAGCAAGCGCAGCAAGTTTAATAGTGCGCTCATCGCTGCGGGCGTCATCTGCACTGGCGGCTCACACGCACAGAGCAGCGTGACGCTATATGGCGTGGTGGATATGAACGTCGAGTTTGCCAGCCACGTCGGCACCGTGCCAAGCGCAGCCAACAAGTTCAATGCGGGCCCGTCCAACAATGCGTACCGCATGGACTCTGGCGGCCTGTCTGGATCGCGTTGGGGCTTGCGCGGCGTGGAAGATCTCGGCAACGGGCTGAAATCCATTTTTGTCTTGGAAAGCGGCTTTAACCTGGATACCGGCACGTCGCAGCAGGGTGGCCGCCTGTTCGGTCGCCAAGCTTACGTGGGCATGCAAAGCTCGCAGTATGGCCAACTGACTTTTGGCCGGCAGTACACCTCGATGTTCGAAGGCCTCGCGAACTTCGTACCGGCAGCCTTTGCCACCCAGTATGAACCGATCGTGATGCTGACCGGCGCGAACTTCCGCGAGGACAACACTGTCAAGTACACCGGTCGGTTCGGCCCGGTCACCGCACTGGCGCACTGGTCCTTCGGTACTGGCCTGGCATTGCCGACGACGGTGGCCAATGGCCCGCTTCTAGGTGGTAACGGCGAAGTCCCGGGCCAGTTCCGTCGCGATACCGCCTATGGTGCGGCCTTGACCTACATTTCCGGCCCTGTCGGCGTGGCTGTTGCTTACGACCAGTTCAACCCCACCATTTCGAACCCCTTGAACGCTGCTGTCCTCGGGAGCGGAAGCTTCAAGAAGGCAACGATCGCGGCAAGCTATGCGTTTGGCCAGGCAAAGATCATGGGCGGCTACCGCTGGGGTCAGAACAAGGACCAGAATGGCAGCCTGCTTGAACGCGACGACCTCTACTGGATCGGCGCCAACTACCAGGTGACGCCGGCGCTTGGCCTGACGCTCGAATACAACTATGACCACGTCAAGCGCTTTTTCGCGAACACATCGACCCCGAACCCGTGGCAAATTGCTTTCATCGCCGACTACGCCCTCTCCAAGCGGACTGATGTCTACTTGACCACGGCATATGCAAAGAACGCGGGCCTGGGACTGGATTCCGCGATGATCGCCTACGCGAACAGCCTGTCCCTTGGCAATAGCTACACACTTGCCAGCGGCCAAAGCAATATGCTCGGTGTCGCCGCAGGCATTCGCCACAAGTTCTGAGAGCTGGTTTGAGAATTCGCTGCAGAAGTGTGCTGAAGGCGCGATGTCGAAAGAAGAACACCGAGAGCGGCAAGCAAGCATGGTGGGCAAGACGAAACGATGCCAAAGCGATCTGACAGACGTGGCGTGGGCGGCAATGGCAGGCCTGCTGCCCAAGCCCGCCCAGCGAGGGCGTGGTGCAGCCCCGGCGCCTGCCAGATCAGCGCAGCGGGGTGTGCCGACGCAGGGGACTGGAATTCCCCAATGACGTCCAATCAGGCCAAATTGAAGGGCAACTGGCGCTGGGGCTTGCCGGTGAGGCGTGCAATGGCGTTGGCAAACGCTGGTGCGAGCGGCGGCAGGCCCGGTTCGCCCATGCCGGTGGGTGGGTCGGCGCTGGGCACGATGTGGACATCGAATGCGGGGGTATCCGTGATGCGCGCCACGGTGAAGTCGCCGAAATTGCTTTGCTCGACGACGCCGTCCTTTAGCGTGATGGCTGAGCCCGCCATGCACATGGACAGAGCCATGACCGCCGCACCTTGCACCTGCGCCTCCACCGTCCGTGGATTCACTACCAGGTTGCAATGCACGCCAGCGGTAACGCGGTGCAGCACCGGGCGGCCATCCCGCACCGAGGCCTCCACCACGTAAGCCACCACCGAGTCGAAGGACTCGTGAACAGCGACGCCCCAGGCGCGGCCCGAAGGCAGTTGCTTCTTGCCATAGCCGCTCTTGTTCACCGCCAGTTGCAACGCGGCGCGGTGCCGCGGATTCTTGTCACCGAACAGGCCCATGCGGTAAGCGACCGGATCCTGTTTGGTGGCGCGCGCGATCTCGTCCAGCAAGGTTTCCATGACGTATGCGGTATGGGTGGACCCCACGCTGCGCCACCACAGAACCGGTACGTTTGGCTTGGGGTGGTGAACAGTCAGGCGCATCGGTAGGGGGTAGGGAGCACGCATACCCTCCGTGGCCGTGGCGTCGATGCCGTTTTTTATCTGGAATTCCCCGAACACAGTCCCGTTAGTGATGGATTGACCAACGATGACGTGGTCCCAGGCCAGCACCTTGCCGCGCTCATCGACGCCGATGCGCGCGCGGTGCAGGTGCATGGGGCGGTAGTAGCCGCCCTTGATGTCGTCCTCGCGGCTCCAGAGCGTGCGCACCGGCACGTTCATGCCGGCGGCGCGAGCAGCCTTCGCGACCTCGCAGGCCTCGACCACATAGTCGCTCGTGCCCACGAAACGCCGGCCAAAGCCGCCCCCCGCCATTTGCACGTGGATCTTCACCTGCTCGGGCTTGAGACCCAGCGCACGCGCGGCGGCGATACCGTCGAGACCCGGGCACTGGGTGCCGACCCACAGTTCGGCATGCCCGTCAGACAGTTGGACAGTGCAGTTCAGCGGCTCCATCGGTGCGTGGGCCAGGTAGGGGAACACGAACTCGGCTTCGAGCTGGTGCGAAGCGGTGGCCAGCGGCGCCATGTCGGCGTCGAACTGGCGCGGCCCGGGACGACCGGCCAGGTCGCGGTAATGGGCCAGCAACCGTTCGCTGTCCACCTTTTCCACCGCGCCCGTATTCCACTGCAACTTCAGTGCGCCGCGCCCCTGCTTGGCAGGCCAGTAGCCGTCGGCCACCACCGCCACGCCTTCGCCGCCGCGGTCCAGCGGCACGTGCAGCACGGCCCTCACCCCTTTGACGGCGCGCGCGGCGCTATCGTCCATCGTGTTCAGTCGGGCGCCGAACACGGGCGGATGCGCCACCACAGCAGTGAGCTGACCAGGGAGATGCACGTCAATGCCGAAGTCCTGACGCCCACTGCTCTTGGCGCGCGCGTCGAGGCGCGTCGTGGGGCGCCCAATAATGCGGAAGTCCTGCGGGCTCTTGAGGGTGACGTTCTCGGGCACGGGCAGGGTCATGGCGGCCTCGGCCAGTTCGCCGTAGCCCAGCTTGCTGCCGCCCGGGCCTAGAACAGCCCCGGCCCGGGTACGCAGCGTCGACACGTTCATGTTCCAGCGAGCTGCTGCAGCAGACAGCAGCATCGCGCGGGCACGCGCACCGAGTTCTCGGTACTGCGTGAAGCTGTTCTTGACCGAATGGGAGCCACCGGTAAGGTGAATGCCAAAGAGCGGGTCGACGTAGGCTGCGTCGTTCGAGCCGTGCCGGCTACGCACCAGGTTCCAGTCGGCGTCCAGCTCCTCGGCGAGAATCATCGGCAACGCAGTTTGCACGCCTTGGCCGAACTCAAGCCGGTTGATGGTCACCATCACCTCGCCATTTGGGGAAATCTGCACGAAGGCCAATGGCTGCTGCGTCGGCTTCAGGGCATTCGTAGCCTGGCCGTTGCCGGTAGCTTGTCCTAGCGCCAGATGTGGGAAGGCACCGAGCGCCAGGCCCGCAGCGCCCGTCAGTTTCAGGAAACTACGGCGCGACAGCGTGGCGGCATTGTCGGCGTGGTCTCGCTCCAGCATTTGCTGAAGGGCGCGTGGCATTTCGCTGTAGTCAAAATTGGGCAACATGGCGGCTCCTTCAGGCGATGGACTTGGCGGCATCGGCCACCGCCGCCCGGATGCGGGCGTAGGTGCCACATCGGCAGATATTGCCTGCCATGGCGGCATCGATCTCGGCGGCGGTTGGCTGCTTGCCGCGAGGGAGCGATTTCAGAAAGGCGGTAGCGCTCATGATCTGCCCGCTCTGGCAGTAGCCGCACTGGGCCACGTCGTGCTCGACCCAGGCCGCATATACGGCGGTGCCGACCCGGTCGCTGCCATCGGTGGCGGCTTCGATGGTGACAATCTTCTTGCCCTCGGCGGCTGAGACCGGCGTGATACACGAGCGGATGGCCTGCCCGTCCAGATGCACCGTGCAGGCGCCGCACAACGCGGCACCGCAGCCAAATTTGGTGCCGGTCATACCGAGCGTGTCGCGTAAGGCCCATAGGATGGGCGTGCCGGGATCGGTGTCCACCGTGTGCTCACGGTCGTTGACGTTGAGTTTGCTCATGCTGGTTCGATTCTCCGTAGACTTTCATTCGCGCGCGCGTGCCGATCTCAGTTGGCCCAGCTCTGCAACCAGAAGGCGTAGGGTGTGGGCAGTATCGACGCCGCATTCTCGAGCTTGAGATCGCGCGCCGCATGGAACGGCCAATGCGGATTCGCCAGCAGGGTACGCGCTAAGAAGACGAGGTCCAGTTGCCCCTCACGAACAAAGGTGTCGGCCTCTTGCGCACTGGTGATCTGCCAGCTCGTTGCAACTGGCAGACTGGTTTGCACGCGAATCCGTTGTGCGTAGGGCACCAAGAAATTGGGCCCCCATGGCACCTGTTCTTCCGAGGTCGACAGCGCAAGTCCCGCGTCGACGAGATCCAGGCCGCCATCCTTGAGCCACCTCAGGACCTGAACTGACTCCGTGAGCGTTTCGTCTTCGCGACCGTCAAATTCCACAACACCCAGGCGCGCAGTCAGTGGGAGGCTTTCGGGCCATACCTTTCTCACTGCGGCCACCGTCTCGATCAGGAAGCGAGCGCGATTCTCCAGCGAGCCGCCGTAGCGGTCGTTCCGCGCATTGGTGTGAGCGGACAGGAAGTTCTGGCCGAGAAACCCGTGGGCAAAATGAAGTTCCAGCCACTGGAATCCTGCCTGCAGGGCGCGGCGGGCGGCATCCACGAAGTGTTGCTGCGTGTGCTGGATGTCCTCAACGCGCATTTCGCGCGGCATATGCTGGCTGGAGGGCATGAAGGGCAGCGCGCTTGGTGCCACCGGCTGCCAGGCTCGCGGGTCATTCTTGTCCAGCGGCGCACCGCCCTCCCAGGGCGGAGTGCAGCCGGCCTTGCGACCGGCGTGGCCAATCTGGATACCCGCGACGGCGCCGCCGGCCTTGATGGCTGTGGCCGCAGATGCGAGGCCTGCAATGTGAGAATCACGCCACAGGCCCACATCGCCAAGCGTGATCCGTCCCTCCGGCGACACGGCCGTGGCTTCAACGATGACGAGTCCAGAGCCGCCGCGGGCCAGCGTCGCGTAGTGACTCTGGTGCCAGTCGTTGAGCTGCCCGTCCTCGGCCATGTACTGGCACATCGGGGAGGCGACGATGCGATTACGAAGGGTGACGCCCTTCAAAGAGTAGGGCGAAAAAAGGGACGGCATCTGGAAAGCTCCGGGTAAGGATCAACGGGAGCCAGTTTGATGGATCAGGCGTCTAACCCGTTTGCCAAATCCGCGCCACTTTTTGCACAATTCGACGAGTCGCGCTCTATCGGGGTAAGTTGCCTTTAGCCCGGTGCTAGACTCCGAGCAGCAAACCGAGGAGCCGGGAAGGACGATGAAAGCGAGCGCCAGCAGTAGTATTCCCGTCAAGGCTGCGGGCATTGATGCCCTCGTGGAGGCAATCGGCCGGGTTGCCCAAAGTGATGGCGACTACTCCACTGCAATTTCAGGCTTGACTCTCCACCGCAGGAGCGCCTCCGCAGAACCCATGCCGTGCATCTACGGGTTCGGCCTCGGTGTTGTCGCTCAGGGCGGCAAGCAGGTCATGCTCGGTGATGACGTATTCAACTATGGTCCCGGGCAATTCATGTTGACCACTATCGACCTACCGGTCGTGTCAAATGTGACCGTAGCGACGACGGCGGCTCCGTTTCTTGGCCTGATGCTGGCCATGGATCCGCGCGTCATCGTGCAACTGGCGGCCGAGATGGAATTGGCGCAGCCCCCGAAGGAGAGTTCGGGCCGGGCAATTTCATTCAGTGATCTGGAGTCGCCCGTTCTGGATGCGTTGATCCGCCTCGTTCGATTGCTCGATGAGCCAAAGCTGATACCCCACGTCTCCTTGTTGATTCAACGGGAGATTGCCGTGCGCCTGCTGGCGGGGGCCAGTGGCCCGGCACTTCGAAGGCTGGTAGCGACAGGTTCACCGAGTCAGCAGATTGCCAGGGCGGTGGCCTGGCTCAAGTTGAATTTCGCTCAGACTCTGCACGTCGACAAACTTGCGGCGACTGCACACATGAGTCCTTCTACATTTCGGCAGCACTTTCGCACCATCACCGGGACGAGCCCGCTCCAGTACCAGAAGCAATTGCGCCTCCAGCAGGCGCGTCAGCTAATGTTCAGCCAAAACCTCGACGCGGGAAGCGCAAGCCTGCGCGTCGGGTATGAAAGTGCATCACAGTTCAGTCGAGAATATGCACGCCTTTTCGGCGCTCCTCCATTGCGTGATATCCAGCGGATGCGCATTGGGTGAAAAGCAAACACAGTCATCTCGGCATGGGGGGGGATTTGGTAGCGCTCGCAATGAAAATCCTCCCTCTCGGGACTGCTTGCAATGCGGATCCTGGCAGCCGTTCCGAATCAGACAACGCGCGTCTGACCCTGCGCCACTCAGGGCGGCAACAGCGCGGCACGGGCAGCGGCGAGAACCTCTCGATTCAAACCTTCGAGCAACCCTGACGCCGCGCGTGCGTGTTGCCAGTGAAGCGGTACATCAAGCGGGGTGTTCGGCACCAGCTCGACGAGCGAACCGTCCTCGAGATGAGGGGCGATCAGTGCCTCCGGATGCAAGCCCCAGCCCATGCCAGCCAATGCCGCGGTCACAAAGGCGTGGGACGAAGGCAGCGTGTGCCGGGGAAGCTCCACGTGCCGATGGCACAAACGCCGCGCCCACCGCGCCTGCAACTCGTCTTTGGTGTTGAACACTAGGCTGGGCGCCAGCGCCAGGCTGCCAGCGCCCACGCCATCGCCGAAATGGCGTTGGCTGAAAGCCGGGCTGGCGGCCGCCAGGTAGCGCATGGAGCCCAGCGGATGGCTGTTGCAGCCAGCGGCAGGACGGGCTGTGGCCGTTACGGCGGCGAGCACTGCGCCGCTGCGCAGCCACTCCGTAGTGTGGTCCTGGTCATCCACGGCCACCTCCATCAGCACGGGACTTTCTGCAGCGAAGGCGGCGATGGCCGGCGCTACCCAGGTGGCCAGGCTGTCGGCATTCACCGCAATGGGCAGCGCTACCCGTGCCATGCCCTCCGGGGCAAGCGCTGGCAGAGCCCCTTGCAATTCCTGCTCGAGCAGCCGCACACGGTCAATGTGTTGGCAAAGCCGGCGGCCCGTCTCCGTGGCCCGGCAGGGCTGATCGCGCACCACCAGCGCGCAGCCTACGCGTTCCTCCAGCACCCGAACGCGCTGCGAAATTGCCGATGGCGTCACATGGAGAGCGCGGGCTGCACGCTCGAAGCTACCCTCCCGAACCACGGCAGCCAAGGCAGATAGGGCAGAGTAGTCAAGCATCAGATAAGTTTGGCTAAATCGAATGAAGAAAAGGTAGTTTGTCTTCATCCGTCAATGCAGGCAAGCTGGATGCATGAATACTTCGCTTGCCTTATCCGTTTCCCTCCAAGGCCTGGCCCTGAGCCTGGGGCTCATCGTGGCCATCGGCGCACAGAATGCATTCGTACTGCGCCAGGGCCTGCGTCGTGAGCATGTGGGCAGCGTGGTGCTGTTGTGCGCCATGGCGGACGCATTGCTGATTGCAGCGGGTGTCATGGGCATGGCGCAGGCACTGGGGGAGCGCCCCGGCCTCGCGCGTGTCCTGGCGCTGGCCGGTGCCGTCTTCCTGGCGATATATGGATGGCAGGCACTGCGCCGTGCGCGGCATGCTCACCAATTGAAAGCACCTGACGGTGGGAAGGGTCTCAGCAGGGGTGCCGCGTTGGCACAGGCGGCGGCGTTCACGCTGCTCAATCCTCACGTTTATCTGGATACGGTGCTGCTGGTGGGCAGCATCGGTGCCCAGCAACCGGTGGCGCTGCGAGGCTGGTTCGTGGCGGGCGCCAGTTTTGCCAGCCTATTCTGGTTCGGGCTTCTGGGCTTTGGCGCGCGCTGGCTGGCGCCGTGGTTCGCCCGGCCGAGGGCTTGGCAGATGCTGGATGGTCTCGTCGGGACGACCATGTTCGTGTTGTCCGCTCTGCTGGTGCGTCACGTATTCCAAGGGTTGTGAGGTGCTTTCAGGTGCGTCGAATAGGCGACATCTCATGGTTGCGTTTTTCAGCATTCGCCGTGGTGCTCGGTACGTACTATCACCTAATGCTGCTCTGCGTCATTTTCTTTGCTACAATTAGGGAAAACCCGATGAGGGTTATCCCTGAAAGGAAGAAAGCCATGAACACCCAATCCGACATCAAGATGACCGACCAACTCGAACGCGAACTGATCGAACGCGAACTGGGTCCCCGCAGCCCGGCCTTCGTCGACGACGTGAAGAGCGTCATCGCCGCTGTGCAATCCGTGCTGGGCCGCCTTCAGAACCAGGCACGCAAGGCAAAGATCGTCTTCGCGAACGGCTGATCGCCCGAGCACCGACATCAAGAATCAAGAGTGAATGCTGCCGTAGTACGTCGTAGTTAACTGTTGTTGTTTGTTGTTGATGTATGTAGTTTTGGTTTGACGGCTTAAATGCTGCCCGTCGCGGAGATGCGCTAACGCATCTGTCCTGGCGAGGGACAGCAGGCACCTGTCAAACCGGCGCGGAACGCTTTCGCGCGGCAAAACCGGCCAACGCGTCGCTCCGAGGAGCGCAGCGCCTTTTGGCCGGTTTTTTTATTTCAGCACCGCGCCCGGTGTAGAAGCCCAACAGTTCGGGTGCCGCACGAGTGTCGGGAAATACGCGGGCACCCTGCGAGTACGTCGGACAAGGATTCCTGGAAGGTTCAGCCTGCGCCCACCAGCAAGGTCTTGGGTTCCAAGTACGCGCTCATGCCCCAGCGGCCCATTTCGCGCCCCAGCCCCGAATGCTTGAAGCCGCCAAAGGGCGCGCGCGGCTCGTGGGCCAGGCTGTTGATGAGCACGCGGCCCGCATCGATCTGGCGCGCCACACGTTCGCAGCTTTCCGGGTTTGTGCCCAGCACCAGGGCGCTCAGGCCATAGCGCGTGTCGTTGGCAATGGCGATCGCGTCGGCTTCGTCCTCGTAGGGGATGATGGTCAGCACGGGGCCGAAGATTTCCTCGCGCGCGATGCGCATCCGATTGTTGGCACGGGTAAAGAGCGTGGGCTTCACGAACCATCCGGCGTGCAGGCCATCGGGGCGGCCTTCACCGCCTGCCAGCAAGGTCGCACCTTCTTCCTGCCCGAGGTGGATGTAGTTCTGCACCCGCTCCCATTGCTTCTTGCTCACCATCGGGCCGATGTCGGTGTAAGCCTGGCGCGGGTCGCCGGACTGAACATGAGAGACAGCGACTTTCGCGATCTGCTCGAATTCGGGCAGGCGGCTGCGCGGCACGAGGATGCGCGTGCCGGCGATGCAGGCTTGGCCGCTGTTCATGAACCCTGCTTGGAGCACGAGCGGCATGACGGCGGTGAAGTCCGCGTCATCGAGTACCACGGTGGGCGACTTGCCGCCCAGCTCCAGCGTCACGCGCTTCATCGTGGCTGCGCCCGTGGTCACCAGGTGCTGCCCCACGGCGGACGATCCCGTGAACGAGATCTTGGCGATGCCGGGGTTGCGCGCGATCTCCTCGCCGACCACTTCGCCGCGGCCGTTGACGATGTTGAACACGCCTGGGGGCAGGTCGGCTTCGTGCAGCGCTTCGGCCAGGATCTGCGTCTGCAGCGCGCTCATCTCGCTGGGCTTGATGACAGCGGTGCAACCGGCTGCCAGCGCGGTGGCCAGCTTGTTGCAGATGAACCCTGCATTGCTGTTCCATGGCGTGATCAGGCCCGCGACGCCCACAGGCGTCTGGATTACCGTGGCCGCGCCTACCTTTTCCTCGAACGCGAAGGACTCCAGTGTGTCGATCGCCTGGGCAATAACGTCGGCAGGATACGTTGCCATCCATTGCCCGCGTACTGAGGGTGCGCCGTATTCCATCAGGATGGCCTCCATCAGCGCGTCTTTGCGCGCGGCCACGGTCCGGTGCATGCGCTGCAGGGCCGCAATGCGCTCCGCGCGCGTGGTGCGTGACCATGCCGGGAATGCAGCCTGTGCTGCCGCGATGGCGCGCTGCGCGTCCTGCGCATCGCCCAGCCGCACCTGGCCGATGACTTCCTCGGTACTCGGGTTGTGGAGGTCGAACCATTCCTGGCCGTGCGGCGTGACGAATTCGCCGTTGATGTAGATGTGCTCAACGCGCTGCATGGTAGCTCCTTGGTTGGGGATTCATGCAACTAAGTCTACGAATGCTTTATTGTTCTGATAAGCCGTCTTGTGGCTGATGAGGTATCCGTAAATTCAGGACAATACATGCACAGAACAGGAATGACCGAGCTGGAAGTGGTTCTGGCCGTCGCGCGCCGCAACAGCTTTCGCGGCGCGGCGCAGGAACTGGGCATGTCCACCACCGCCGTGAGCAGCGCCGTGGCCGGGCTGGAGGCACGCCTGAAGGTGCGGCTGTTCAACCGCTCGACGCGCAGCGTGGCGCTCACCGATGCCGGACGACGCTATGTGGAGCGGATTGCGCCGGCGCTGGCCGAAATCCAAAGCGCGGGCGAAGAGGCTGGCACCGGCCCCGACGTGCCCAGCGGCACGCTGCGCATCAACGCGCCGCAGGGTGCGGCATCCCTGCTGTTGGAGCCGCTCTTCCTGCAATACGCGCAGCGCTATCCCGAAGTACGCATCGACATCGTGAGCGAGTCGCGCATGATCGACATCGTGGCCGAGGGCTTCGATGCGGGCATCCGCCTCGCCGAAGCCGTGCCGCAGGACATGATCGCCGTGCCGCTCTCGCGCGACATCCGCATGCTCGTGGTGGCAACGCCAGAGTACCTGGCGCGCCACGGCACCCCCAGGCACCCGCGCGACCTGCTCCAGCACCAGAGCATCGGCATGCGCATGTCGCACGGCGGCATCTATCACTGGGAGCTGGAAAAAGGCGGCCAGAAGCTGCAAATGGATCTGCCCGTGCGCCTAGCGCTGAACGAGCTGCCGGCCATCAAGCAGGCGGTGCTGCTCGGGCTGGGTACCGGCTTCATCTCCGAGTGGTTCATCGAAGAAGAACTGAAGGCCGGCGCGCTGGTGCCGGTGCTGGTGCCGTGGTGCCCGTCGTTCGGTGGGCTGAGGCTGTACTACTCAGGCCACCGTTTCGTGCCTGCGCGGCTGCGTGCGCTCATCAGCCTGGTTCATGAACTGGGCTTGGCTGGGGTGCCGTCGCGAGGCGTTCAAGCAGGCTGATTCGAGCGTGTTGCTGTGTCGTCGCGCGTGCAGTGCGTGTGCATCCGCACCGCACTTCACACTGCCTCCTGCGCACCCTTGTGAGATCGCCTCACAAGCCTTGCGAGTCATTTTCCTTTTGCGGGCGCACCGGATCGCGCTATCGTGAGAGCCCTCTGTGCTTTCTCCCGGTCTTCCCGTGCCCACCATCTCCCCCCGCTTGCTGCTCTGCCTGCTGATTACCTACCTGGTCTGGGGCACGACTTATCTCGCCATCCGTTTCACCCTGGAGAGCTTTCCGCCATTCCTGATGATGGGCTCGCGTTTTCTCTGCGCCGGCTTGTTGCTGGCGCTGTGGCTGCGCTATCGCGGCGCCGCCATGCCGACCTTGCGCCAGCTGCGCAATTGCGGGGTGCTGGCTGGTTTCCTGCTGGTCGGCGGGATGGGGCTGACGGCGGTGGCGGAGCAGACCATTTCGTCTGGGGCGACCACCGTGATGATTGGCGCGATGCCGATCTTTGGCTTGTTCTGGGGAATTTGCTTTGGCGCGCGGCCGCGCTGGTACGAAGTGCTGGCCATTGCGCTGGGCAGCGCGGGCATCCTGGTGCTGACCGGCGGCGCGGAGTTTCGCGCGAGTGCCACGGGCGTCATGGCTTTGCTGGTGGCCATCGGCAGCTGGTCGTTCGGTTCGCAGATCGCCAGGCGCCTGGATTTGCCGCAGGGCGCGGTGGCATTTGCCGCCGAGATGCTGCTGGGCGGGGCGATCTTGCTGATGCTGTCTGTTGCGTTCGGCGAGCCCTGGCCGCGGACGGTCAGCAGCCAGGCGTGGTGGGCGTGGGTCTACCTGGTGGTGGCAGGGTCGCTGGTGGCGTTTTCCGCCTATATGTACCTGGTGGCAAACGTCTCGCCGACGGTTTCCTCAAGCTATGTCTACGTGAACCCGCCGGTGGCGCTGGCGGTGGGCGCGTGGCTGGGCAGCGAGCAGATCGCGCCGCAGACGTTCGGTGCGGTGGCGTTGATCCTGGGGGCGCTGGCGGTGCTTAGCCTGGGGACGTGGCGCGGGGCGCGGGCGATTGCGGCGACGACCTGAGTGAAGATTGCCGCCCGCATGCCAGAACTCAGGTTTCAGGGCTCGGACTGTTCCTCGATCCACATCGATAGCCGCGCCTTGTACGCCTGCTGGATGTGCCGGCGCGTGATTTGCTCGGCCAGCGCGGGGTCGCGTTGCTCCAGGGCTTCCACTAGCGCAATGTGATCTTCGTAGGAGACCCGGGCGCGCCCCGGCAGCGCCAGCGTGGTGCGTCCCAGCAGTGCCATCGACTCGTGCAGCGAGCGCAAGGTCTTGAGCAGGTAGCGGTTGTGCGCGCAGCGGTGCAGCGTTTCGTGGAAGAGCCGGTTGTTGGCGGCGAGCTTGTCGGGCTGGTCGGCGATGGCCAGGTCGCGCTGGACGATGTCGCGCAGCAGCGAGATTTCCACATCGGTAGCGTGGCGGGCGGCGAGCGCGGCGGCGGTGCCTTCCAGCACCTCGCGCATGACATAGAGCTCGCTCACCATGCTGGCGTCGAGCTGGGTCACCATCATGCCCCGGTTAGGCTCGTTGACGACCAGGCCTTCGGATTCCAGCCGCGACAGCGCTTCGCGCACCGGCGTGCGCGACAGCCCCAGTGAGGCGGCTAGCTCCACTTCGCGCAGGCGGGTACCGGAAGGCAGCTGCCCGGCCTGGATCGCGTTGCGCAGGTGCTGATAGGCCCGCTCGGCGCGGGGCAGCGAGGCGTCGGGGCCGGTGCCGGCCGCGCCGGCTGGATCTGCGGAAATCATTGGGCGGGTGGGATCCCGTTGTGATTGTTCGTTGTTGTGCATTGTCGTGCGTTGATCTGCGTCGCACATGATACCCGCTCCAGGCTCGGCAACATCACGCCTGCACTATGTCGGTTACCGGTAGCGCGGGCCGCAATCGAGATGGCGCCGGCTGCCTGCCGGGCCTCCGGTTCCAAGTTGGCGTGTGCCGGATTGGGCATGTAGCAGCTCCAGGGCGGCGGCAGATTGAGGTTGTATTCGGTCTTTGTGGAATATAGTATGTGATATATCAAAGCATGCATCCATAAAACAACCGGGAGACGACATCATGAAAGTGTGTATCTATGGCGCCGGCGCCATCGGCGGCTATCTCGGCGTCCAGCTGGCAATGGCGGGCGCCGAGGTCAGCCTGGTCGCACGTGGCCCCCACCTGGCCGCCATGCGCGCCAATGGCCTGCGGCTGCTGAGCGAGGGCGAGGAGAGGGTGGCCAAGGTCAATTGCACCGACGACCCGGCCACGCTGGGGCCGCAGGACTATGTGTTCATCACCCTGAAAGCGCATTCCGTGCCGGGCGTGGTGGACCTGATGCAGCCGTTGCTTGGTCCCCGGACGGCGGTGGTGACGGGCGTCAACGGCATCCCTTACTGGTACTTCCATCAGCACGGCGGCCCGCTCGCGGGCACCAGGCTGGAAAGCGTCGACCCGGGCGGGCGCCAGTGGCGCGGCCTGGGGCCGGAGCGGGCGATCGGTTGCGTGCTCTATCCCGCCGCCGAGATCGCCGCGCCCGGCGTGATCCGCCATGTCTATGGCAAGAAATTCCCGCTGGGCGAGCCCGACGGCAGCAAGTCGGCGCGTGTGAGCCACCTGAGCGAAATGATGGTGGCCGGCGGCCTGGAGGCGCCCATCCGCGACAATATCCGCGACGAGATCTGGCTCAAGTTGTGGGGCAACCTGTGCTTCAACCCGATCAGCGCGCTCACGCATGCCACGCTGGATATCATCACTGCCGATCCGGCCACCCGTGGGCTATCGCGCGCAATGATGCTGGAAGCGCAAGCGATTGCGGAACGCTTTGGCGTGCGGTTCCGGGTCGATGTGGAGCGCCGCATCGACGGTGCCGGCGCGGTTGGGGCCCACAAGACTTCCATGCTGCAGGACCTGGAGGCAGGGCGGGCCATGGAGATCGACCCCCTGCTGACGGTGGTGCAGGAAATGGGCCGGTTGGTGGACCAGCCCACGCCGATGGTGGACGCGGTGCTGGGCCTGATCAAGCAGCGTGAACGGATGGCGCAGGCCGCTTGAGCGCGGATGCCGGGCCGGTCGGGAAGAAAGGGTGGCGCCGGCCGGTTTCGGCGGCGCACCATCTGATATACCATATACGCAAAACCGCCACCCTGGCAGCCGATTTATATCAATTGTGCATTTTCCTATGCATTCAGCTCATGCAATGGCTGCTTTTGGTAAGCTAAGCGGGAAGCCGCAGGCGACCGTCCCGTCCGCTGCGGCGCTGGTTTCAACAAGAGCCCATTCATGTCTGCGCAAACTCAATCCGCGGTCCAGCCTGCTGCACTGACCCTGTCCCTCCAACCCATCAACGCCGGTGCCAGCCTGCGCGACCAGGCATATGCCATGCTGCGCCAGGCCATTGCCGACGCCGATATCTATCAGTCGACCGAGGAAATCCGGCTGGACGAGCGAGTCCTGAGCGAGGCGCTGGGCGTGAGCCGCACCCCGATCCGCGAGGCCATGACGCTGCTGGAGCAGGAAGGGTTCCTGCGCACCGTGCCGCGCCGCGGCATCTACATCATGCGCAAGACCAAGCGCGAGATCGTCGAGATGATCCAGGTGTGGGCCGCGCTCGAGAGCATGGCCGCGCGCCTGGCCACGCTGAACGCCAGCGACCAGGAGATCGCGCAACTGCGCCATATGTTCGACAGCTTCCGCGATGCCACGCCGGCCGAGCATATCGAGGAATACTCCGACGCGAACATCGCCTTCCACCAGGCGATCGTGCAGTTGTCGAAGTCGCAGATCATCATGGATTCGATCAAGAACATCTTTATCCATGTGCGCGCCATCCGGAAGATGACGATCTCGCAAAGCGATCGCGCTTCGCGCTCCATCGTCGATCACCTGCGCATCATCGAGGCGCTGGAAAAACGCGACACCGAACTGGCCGAGAAGCTGGTGCGCCAGCATTCGCTGGATCTGGCTGACTATGTCGAGAAGAACTGCGACTTCCTGGATTGAAGGCTGAAACCTGAGGCGCCTGCCTCTGGCAATAAAGAGCGGCGGACATCGTCCTGGCCGTTAACAAAATCTGCCCCGGTTCTTACATTCGAAAGAAATTCCTTTCTCCGCAACGCCCCCTCCGAGGGGGCGAGTCCACTGGAGCGGCTGGGGGGCTGCGCGATGGCGCGTAGATTTTCGTCTAAGGAAAGTAGATAGTTATTCATGTAGCTATGTTGGTGTGCTACGAATTGCAATTATCTTGATCCTCCCGCGCGCACGAATCGTTCGAGTCACTTGAAGGTTACTGGCGGACCGCAGCGCTGCGCTACCTCTCGCCACAGAAACAATGAGCGTTGTTTGTGTAGGCATGGAGAACGCCGCGCGAAGATTGCGACGGCATGTACGCCTTAGCCTACCTCCCGACTTCCTGTGCCGCGTCAGGGACCGTAACGCCTGGTCGACACGACTCTATGCGGGGACGCCATGGAAGATGAAAAAGACGGACGAACCCCACAGCGAATACCGAGGCACCTGTGGGCGATGTTGCGAGCGCGGGTTAGCGAATGGTTCATTGGGGGCGTCCTCCTGGCAATCACCGGCTTCGCGCCGCAGGAATTCATCGCTCAACTGATCCGCTATATTGCGGCGCCAGAGAGGGTCGAGCATTTGTCGCGCTTGGCGCTCGATGCCCGGCCGGCGATTGTCTTTGTTGGAATCGCGATCATTGTGGCTGATGCGCTGTATCGGAACCGGCACCGGCCGGTCACTGCTGTCCCGGGAGGGCTGCCGCTCACTGAGGAAGGAGCGGGGCGTTTGCAACCTAACGGCAGGGCGCTGGTGGAAAGCGAACCGAGTGAACCGGAAGCATTACCGCTCCCAAATTACGCATGGCTATCGGAGGGGCGAGTGATACTGGTCGTGCTTCCGTTCGAAAGTCTCGGTGGCGGCGGCAAATATGATTACTTCAGTGAGGGCTTGACCGAGGATATGATCACCCAGCTTGCCCGGCTCAGCCCGGAGCGCCTGGGTGTCATCGCCCGGACTTCGGCGATGCGCTACAAATCCACGACCAAGACCATTCATCAGATTGGCCAAGACCTCGGGGTTTCCCACGTGCTTGAGGGAAGCGTCCGACGTGCCGGAGATCGGGTACGGGTTGCGGCGCAGCTCATCCGGGTAAGCGACGAAACGCACCTTTGGGCCGAGACCTACGAGGGGAACCGACATGACATCCTGGCACTCCAGATCGAGGTGGCCAAGGCAATTGCCCGCGAAATTGAGATCAAGCTCACGCCGCACGAGCAAGGGCGTTTAGACCGTACTCCTGCCATTGATGCACAGGCGCACGAGGCGTATCTCAAGGGGCGTCACTTCTGGTCCAAGCGCACCGAAGAAGGCATGCGAAAGAGCATTGAGTATTTTCAGCTCGCTATTGGACACCAGCCGAACTTTGCGGCCGCCTATGACGGAGTGGCCGATGCTTACACGATGCTTGCATGTCGCGGCGTGAGCCCTGCGCGCGAAACGTTTCATAAAGCAAAAATGGCAGCCAGGAAAGCGCTGCAGATTGAGCCCGATTTGGGTGAGGCTTATGCATCACTGGCCCATGTGCGTTTGCACGATTGGGATTGGGTCGATCTGGAACAGGATTTTCTGCGCGCCATTGAACTGAATCCAGGACACGCGATCGCCTATTATTGGTACGCGGAATATCTCATGATGGCAGGCAGAGCCGAAGAAGCCATCGCCAGGGTCAGGCAGTCCCAACAGATGGATCCGTTGAATTCGGTGCTGAATTCATCTGTTGCCATCATCTTGTACCTGGCTCGGCGATACGATCAGGCACGGGAAGAACTTCGTAAAGCCCTGGAAATCGATCCAAACCATTTTCTGCTTCACCTCAGGCTGGGATTGGTCTACCAGCAACAGAAGTTGTTCCATGACGCAATCGAGGAGATGCAGAAGGCTGTAACGCTTTCCGGGAAGAGCACGGAGGCGCTGACGGGGCTGGCCCAGACCTACGCTGCCGCCGACATGAGAGCGGCCATGCAGCAAATCGTGGATGCGCTGGAGACGGAATCCGAAAAGCACTACGTCCACCCCTACAACATGGCGAAAGTGTTTGGTTCGCTCGGAGACAAAGAGCAGACCCTCGGCTGGCTGGAAAAAGCCTACGATGAGCACAGTCCTGACTTCATTGAGCTCAGAACAGAACCTACCTTCGACAGCGCTCGCTTCGATCCCAGATTCTCTGAGCTGGTATCCCGCGTCGGGTTCAACCAGATCTGAAGGACGAGGCTCTGCGATGGGCGGGGTCGGGAACCGCCAGCCAGAGCCGCTGAATCTCCTTCGGGCGGCCCCCTTTCGGCGAGCGATTGATTCAGTGCTTGCGGGTTTCCCCTCAATTCTGGGCGCGGATCGCGGTGAGACAATCCAGCCGTATCGCACGAATTATGCATCGTAGCGATCCAATGCTCGCAGACCAACCGAAGGGAGATGAATATGCATCGCTTTGTCGCTCCTTCCGCTGTCCCAATCGCTTTTGCCTGTGGCTACCTTACTGCCCATACGGGACTGTCGCCGGCCCACGCGCATATCCCGCCCGCCACATTGGCGCCGCAGATCATCAACTTGGTCGCCATGAGCAATGAAGACATCGGACCGCAGGTTCCCAATATGGGCACGCTACGTACGAAAGGGCTGGTGGCGACGCCACAAGGGACCGTTGCAGTGCAATCGGGCAACGTTCCGAAGCACTACCACACCAGCGCCGACGAGATCCAGTATGTCATTTCAGGAAAGGGCACATTCTGGCTGGGCAGTGAACAGCGCGAGGTCGGCCCGGGCGACCTGATTATCATTCCAAGGGGTGTCGCGCACGCGGGTTCGATCGCGACCGGCGGCGATTTCAAGGCGCTGGCAATCAAGTTGCCGCCGCAGGCTGCCGGGGATACCCATATGCTTCCCTGAAACGATGCGCACTGCCGGGAATAGGTTCAGGCTCAATGCCTTGTTCCATTCATCGTCATCCAGCACGCTGAAGCCACCGGCCGGTGCAGATGAGCCGCCCACGACGTGCACGACTATATCGACGCCACCGAACCGCTCGAGCACGGCGTCGACAATAGCTTTACAGCCCTCGGCCGTCGTGATGTCCGCCCCGATGAACCGTTCTTCGGCAAGTTCATCGGGACGGGAACGCGCCGTCGTCAGAACGTTCGCACCTGCCTCGCGAAGGCGTGCGACGACGGCTTTGCCGACGCCTTTGGTTCCGCCCGTAACGAGCGCCCGAAGCCCCAGAAGTTCGGGTGCGGAGCTCATTAGCGAATCTCCAGCGACGCAATCCTGCCGCCGGCCAGGACGAACGTGTAAGTCAGCTCGACTGGGCTACCGGGGAATGTGCCCGTGAGTCGTGCGAGCATCGTCACAGTAGCGCCGTCCTGGGATACGTCCAACGGCTCAATGCTGTACTGGTACCTGGTTTTGCTGTCTTTCTTCCAGGCCTGGATTGCTTCCAGCCCCTTGATCGTGCGGCCTTCGTCCCGCACGACGGCATCGGCGGTAAAGCAGTTCGAGAGAGGGGCGGAGTCGGTGACGGTTTCCGCGAGCAGATAGGCATCCAGTGGCGCAGGCAGCATCATGTTCATCGGGGTTCACCTCAACGTGAAGGTTTGCATGCCCCAATCATGGCGCTACAGTTACCGTATCGCAAGAACGCACAAAAAAGTAAGTAGCCCTTGGCTAACCGAAAAAACTACACCCCCGCGACTGCCGCAATCGATGTCGAAGCCGCATTCAAGCTGCTGGAAGGCCGCTGGAAGCTGGTGATCCTGTTTCACCTCTTCGGTGGTCAGGTACAGCGCTTTTCGGACCTCGAGAGACTGATTCCCGGCATCACACAGAAGATGCTTGCCCAGCAGCTACGCTGCCTCGAAGCGGACGGCATCGTGACGCGTACGGTCTATCATCAGGTGCCGCCGAAGGTGGACTACCGCCTGACTGATTGGGGCCAGGCGTTGTGCCCGGCACTGGATGCGATCTTGACATGGGCGGAGCGCCGTGAAGACTTTCCGTAGGCTGCGCCGAGCTTGTGCGGCTAGCAGCCTGTCATCCAGAACCCCAATTTCGCAAATCGGCGACGTGGTCTCATCCGCGACCGTCTCATGTCGCGCCGGAACCTGACGGTCGTAAAACTCATTTGAGGGGCAGCACTGGGTCGGCACCCGCCGATGACCGCAGTCGGTCCTCGAACGCTGAGCCGACGGCGGAGTTCGGCCACAAAGCAACGTTCGGCCGGGTCTCGATGTACCCCGAACGTGCGTCTTCGAGTCCTCGCTTAGGCGACCTTGATTGATCGCTTCCTGCCGCCCCCCTGGAGCAATGCGTGTTCTGCGCCTAGAGCGATCTGATCAGCGAAGGTTTCACTCCCCACAGCACGCGCCAGCGTGACGGCACCGACAAGCGAAGCGAGTGCTGCACAAGCCGCTCCAATGTCGCGCGGTGCACCCGGTGAGGTGGGACCATCGACGATCGCCTGTGCAACGTCACGCAAAGCCGTCTCAAACGATGCACGAGAGGATTCATCCGATCGCGCCAATTCAGTCGGCATGGTCTGCAGCGTGCAACTCTCCGTCAAATCGCACGTACGCTTGGCGCTCAGATAGAACCGCACGAACTCTGTCCACCAAGTGCGTCCATGCCGCGCTTGGAAGTACTGCACGCCGCCGCGCAATTCAGCCATGCCCAGCGCCACCGATTCCCGGAACGCTTCCGCCTTGGAGTCGAAGTGGGCATAGAACGCTCCCGACGTCACGCCTGCTTCCTTTGCCAAGCCGTCTACCCCGACCCCGTCGAATCCACCCTTTCGGAACACGCGCCCTGCCGCCTCAAGGATGCGCTGCCGCGTTTGAACTTTTTGCTCGGATCTTGACACCATGAGGCACTCCTCCAACTTGAGAAGCTGACGATTGTAGTTGCTCAGAACACGATCGTTATTTATTATAGGATAACGATCGTTACTTGAAATAGCCCTGCCGCAGGCAGCGCGCGAGTGCGACGCCCATTCCTTTACCTGGAGTAGCCCATGCCGCTAACGCTCACCCTCACCGAGGGCGTTCTTCCCAAAGGCCAAGAAAGAGTCGCGTTCCGCCGCCTGTCCGATGCCATGCTCAAGTGGCACGGACTATCGGGAAATGAGTCGATGACGCCCAACATCGTAGGTTCGATCCACGTATTGCCGAAAGAACATACGTACTCCGGATCGAAGGAGGCCTCCGTCGCCTTCGTCGAATGGAAGGTTCCGTCCTTTGTATTTGCCGACCGCGAGGTTCAAGTCGGGTACATCGACGAAGCCACGCGCATCATCCATGAGCTGTCAGGTGCGCAGCACCCGAAGGAACGCATTTGGGTCAATGTGGTGCACGCTGTCGATGGGACCTGGGGCATTGCTGGGATGGCCCTTACCAATGCGCAGCTTGGCGACGTTGCTGCTGCGACCTGACATAGCCGGGATAGCAAGGCGATCTCTCGGAGCGAGGACGACAGTGTCGCAGCCTGGTTCCTTCTAGGTACACCATCATGCAACTATCGAACTATCTATTCTTCACCACGACCTGTGATCAAGCACTGGCTTTCTATACGCGATGCGGTCTCGGCCGTGTCGTCGAGGTGCTGCGCTACGGTGTTGATGGCATGCCTGCAAAGAACGAGGCCATGCGCGGACGAGTCATGCACGCCAAATTCGAGGGGCCAGGCCTGATCTTCTATGCCTCAGACAACGATGACGCTGAGCCCATGCGGGGCTCAGCGCACTTACTGGCGATGGACGATCGACATTCCACGAACAAGCTCTTTCAAGCCTTGGCTGCTGGCGGGACAATCACAACTCCCTTGGGCATACAGCCTTGGGGGGACTACTACGGCAAGTTGACCGATCGTTTCGGCGTTCAGTGGATGCTGAACTGCACGGAGTGAGATTGTTCGCGCGCCCTGTCCAAGACTGCTGTTGAGTACCAATTTCTTGGTTAATGTCTCCTTCGGAGCAGGTCGAAGGTCCGCAGTGGGTCCGTTCAGCGACGCTCAGACCTCATACGAAGGCAACTGCGCAAGCCGCAAAGCGCGTGTGCAGAGAACGCCACGTTTCGGCCTTGCACCTCATGCGAGGAAGGGGTGGCTTTCTCCAGCGCGGAACCGCTTGCTTACAGGCAAAAAAACGGGCCCCATCTGAAAGACCGGACCCGTTTTGCGTTTCAACAGATCTTGTTAGCGGCTAGGACATCGTCCGCCGTTCTTTATCAGGCAGGCACCCGCTACACCCCCATCGCCTCCGCCATCGTCTTGCCCAGCTCGGCCGGAGAGCGCGCGATGCGGATCCCGGCAGCGCGCATGGCGTCGATCTTGGCCCCGGCCGTACCCATGCCGCCCGAGATGATCGCGCCGGCATGGCCCATGCGCCGCCCAGGCGGGGCGGTAGTGCCGGCAATAAAGCCCACCACGGGTTTGACGCGCCCGCGGCTGCGCGCGTCCTGCAGGAACTGCGCCGCTTCCTCTTCCGCCGAGCCGCCGATCTCGCCAATCATGATGATGCCTTCGGTGTCGTCATCGGCCAGGAACATTTCCAGGCAATCGATGAAGCTGGTGCCATTGACCGGATCGCCACCAATGCCGATGCAGGTGCTCTGCCCGAGCCCCGCGGCCGTGGTTTGCGCCACGGCCTCATAGGTGAGGGTGCCGGAGCGGGACACCACGCCGATCTTGCCGGGGCGGTGGATATGGCCTGGCATGATGCCGATCTTGCACTGGCCCGGCGTGATCACGCCCGGGCAGTTGGGCCCGACCAGGCGGCTGCCCGAACCGCAGAGCGCGCGCTTGACCCGCACCATGTCGATCACCGGGATGCCTTCGGTAATGCACACGATCAGGCCGATGCCGGCATCCGCGGCTTCCAGGATGGCGTCGGCGGCGAAGGGTGGCGGCACATAGATGACCGAGGCGTCGGCGCCGGTGCGCGCTACCGCCGCGGCCACGGTGTCGAACACCGGCAGCCCCAGATGCGTCTCGCCACCCTTGCCGGGCGTCACCCCGCCGACCATGCGCGTGCCATAGGCCATCGCTTGCCCGGAGTGAAAGGTGCCTTGCGCGCCGGTAAAGCCCTGGCAGATCACCTTGGTGTCTTGATGGATCAGTACGGCCATGTCAGTGCCCTCCCTGTGTTTGAACGTGACCTTGCGCGGCCTTCACCGCGTTGACCACTTTTTCGGCGGCGTCGGCAAGATGATCGGCCGACAGGATCGGCAGGCCCGAGTCGCGCAGGATGGCCTTGCCGAGTTCCACGTTGGTGCCTTCGAGCCGGACCACCAGCGGCACCGTGAGGTCGATCTCGCGCGCGGCGGCCACCACGCCTTCGGCGATCACGTCGCAGCGCATGATGCCGCCGAAGATGTTCACCAGGATGCCGTTGACCTTGGGGTCGTCCAGGATCAGGCGGAAGGCCGCCGTCACGCGCTCCTTGGTGGCGCCGCCACCCACGTCGAGGAAATTGGCCGGCTCGCCGCCGTAGAGCTTGATGATGTCCATGGTGGCCATCGCCAGCCCGGCACCGTTGACCATGCAGCCGATGCTGCCGTCGAGCTTGACGTAGTTCAGCCCGTGGCGGGCGGCTGCCGCTTCGGCGGGATCTTCCTCGGTCTCGTCGCGCAGGGATTCGATATCCGGATGGCGGTACAGCGCGTTGTCGTCAAAATTGAACTTGGCGTCGAGCGCGATCACATCGCCCGCGCGCGTGACGACCAGCGGGTTGATTTCCACGACCGACGCGTCCAGTTCGGTAAAGGCGCGATAGGCGGACAAGATGAAGCGCGAGGCCGCGCTCACCTGCTTGCCGGCGAGCCCCAGCCCAAAGGCCAGGCGGCGCGCATGGAAGGGCTGGATGCCGCTGGCCGGGTCGATCGCAACCTTCAGGATCTTCTCCGGCGTGCGGGCCGCCACTTCCTCGATCTCCATGCCGCCTTCGGTCGAGGCCATCAGCGTGATGCGGGAGGTGGCGCGGTCGATCAGCATGCCCAGGTAAAGCTCACGGGCAATCTCGCAGCCTTCCTCCACATATAGGCGCCTTACCTCGCGCCCGGCCTCTCCGGTCTGCTTGGTGACCAGGACTTTGCCGAGCATCTGCTCGGCCTGCGCACGCACCGCGTCGACGGACTTCACCACGCGGACGCCGCCCTTGCCGTCGGGGTCGCCGGCAAAGCGGCCGGCGCCGCGGCCGCCGGCATGGATCTGGGACTTCACCACCCATGTGGATCCGCCGATCTTGCACGCCGCGCTGACGGCTTCCTCGGGGGTGAAGGCGACCGCGCCGCGTGGCACGGCCACGTCGAAGCGCCTGAGCAATTCCTTGGCCTGATATTCGTGAATGTTCACAGTCTCCTCGCTCTCGGTAATGCGCGTGCCGGCGTGCCGCGGAACCGGATGGTCCGGCAAGGTGCGCTGTGAAATATGGTATGTAATATATCAACGATAAACAAGGTCATTTTCCCTGCAGGGGCAGGATGAGGTGGCGAGCCAATTCAACCCGTGAGGAATCGGAATGAATGCACATGGACTCAGCAATTCCGCTTATTCATCGTCCTTTTCTAGCTGAATTGCTGCATCGCGTCGTTGAAACACCTCTCCCAGGAGCGAAATTTCCCTTGAGCTTCGCTGATATATCACATACCGTATGTCATCAAGATCCAACGAAAAGGATCGATAGCATCGCAGGGCCAGGTGACAAGCAGGGCAGGCATCGGCCAGGCAGCCAAGCAGCAAAGGGCGAAAGGATGTCGTGACAACGGGCCAGGTCCGCGTCACAGCCTGTCGCAACCCAGTCAACGAGGAGACCAAGACATGTCTGCAGTCGCACCCACGCGGCCTGAATCCACCACGGCCGAAGACACCCTGAAGCAGAAAACCCGCGATGCCGGCGTGATTTCCGGCGGCCACCTGGTAGCGCGGGCCCTGAAGAACGAAGGCGTCGACACCATCTTCACGCTATGCGGCGGCCACATCATCGACATCTACGACGGCTGCGTGGACGAGGGCATCCGCATCATCGACGTGCGCCATGAGCAGGTTGCCGCGCACGCGGCGGACGGCTACGCCCGCCAGACCGGCAAGCTGGGCTGTGTGGTGACCACTGCCGGCCCGGGCTGCACCAATGCCGTGACCGGCGTGGCGACGGCTTTCCGCTCGGAAAGCCCGATCATCCATATCGGCGGACAGGGCGCGCTGTCCCAGCACAAGATGGGCTCGCTGCAAGACCTGCCGCACGTGGACATGATGTCGGCCATCACCAAGTTTGCCGCCACCATCCCCAGCACCGAGCGGGTGGCGGACATGATCTCGATGGCGGCGCGCGAATGCTTCAACGGTGCACCCGGCCCGGCCTACCTGGAGATCCCGCGTGACGTGCTCGACCGCGAAGTCGATGTGTCGCGCGCGGTGATTCCGCGCCCCGGCCACTATCGCGCTTCCACCAAATCCATCGGCGACCCGAGGGATATCGAGCGCCTGGCCGACATCCTGGTCAATGCCGAGCGCCCGGCCATCCTCTACGGTCAGCAGGTCTGGACCGCGCGCGGCCATGAAGAGGCTATCGCGCTGCTCAAGGGCCTGGATATTCCCGGCTATTTCAACGGCGCCAGCCGCGGCCTGCTGCCGCCGGGCGATCCGCATCACTTCGACCGCACCCGTACGCAGGCTTTCGCCAATGCCGACGTGCTGATCATTGTGGGCACGCCGTTCGACTTCCGCATGGGCTACGGCAAGCGCATCAGCAAGGAGCTGACGCTGGTGCAGATCGATATGGACTACCGCACAGTCGGCAAGAACCGTGAGATCGATCTTGGCCTGGTGGGCGACCCTGGCGCCATCCTCGGCGCGGTGCTGCAGGCTGCCAGCGGGCGCATCAAGAGCGACAAGCGCCAGGCGCGCCAGAAATGGATGGGCCAGTTGACCGAAGCCGAGGCCGTGGCGGCCGAGAAGCTGATGCCGCTGTTCCGCTCGGAAAACACGCCGATCCATCCGTACCGCGTGGCGTATGAACTCAACGAGTTTCTCTCGGATGACACGGTGTACATCGGCGACGGCGGCGACGTGGTGACCATCTCCGCGCAAGCGGTGCGCCCGCGCCGTCCCGGGCAGTGGATGGACCCGGGCGCGCTGGGATCGCTGGGCGTCGGCACCGGCTTTGCCATTGCCGCTGGCCTCGCCAACCCGAACAAGGAGATCCTCTGCTACTACGGTGATGGCTCCTTCGGCATGACGGCCTTCGACATGGAAACCGCCAACCGTTTCGGCGTGCCGTACCTGGCGGTGATCGGCAACAACTCGGCGATGAACCAGATCCGCTACGGCCAGCTTGCCAAGTACGGCGAGGCGCGCGGCAACGTGGGCAACCTGCTCTCGGACGTGCCGTTCTCCAAGTTCGCCGAAATGCTCGGCGGCTACGGCGAGGAAGTGCGCGACCCGGGCAAGATCGCCGGCGCGCTGCAGCGCGGGCGCGAGGCGGTCCAGCGTACCGGCAGATCGGCCGTGATCAATATCTGGGTGGATCCGCGCGAGTACGCGCCGGGCACCAAGAACCAGACCATGTACAAGTAACCCCGGTGCGAGGAGACAAGACCATGAACAAGGCACTCGAAGGTGTGCGGATCCTGGACATGACCCATGTACAGGCCGGCCCTTCGGCCACCCAGCTGATGGCATGGCTGGGGGCCGATGTGATCAAGGTGGAGTTGCCGGGGCGCGGCGACATCACGCGCAGCCAGCTGCGCGACGTGCCCAACGCCGACAGCCTTTACTTCACGATGCTCAACTCCAACAAGCGCAGCCTGACGCTCAATATGAAGACGCCGGAAGGCAAGGCGCTGCTGGAGGACCTGGTGCAGCGCTGCGACGTGCTGGTGGAGAACTTCGGCCCCGGCGTGCTGGACCGCGCCGGTTTCGACTGGGACCGCCTGCAGACGCTCAACCCGCGGCTAATCTACGCGTCGATCAAGGGCTTCGGCCCGGGGCCGTACGCGGATTGCAAGGCGTATGAGAACGTGGCCCAGTGCATGGGCGGCTCGGCCAGCACCACCGGTTCCAGCGAGGGCCCGCCGACTGTCACCGGCGCGCAGATCGGCGACTCCGGCACAGGCATCCACTGTGTGGTGGGCATCCTGGCGGCGCTGTTGCAGCGTGAGCATTCCGGGCGCGGGCAGCGGGTGGAGGTGGCGATGCAGGATTCCGTGCTCAACCTGTGCCGGGTCAAGCTGCGCGACCAGCAGCGCCTGGCCGCCGGCCCGATGCGCGAGTATCCCAGCCAGGCGTTCGACGACTTCGTGCCGCGCGCCGGCAATGCCTCGGGCGGTGGCCAGCCCGGCGCCGCGCTGCGCTGTGCCCCGGGCGGGGCCAACGACTACGTCTACGTCATCGTCCAGCCGCAAGGCTGGGAGCCGCTGATGCGCCTGTGCGGCAGGGAAGACCTGATCACGCATGCGCAGTTCGCGACGCCGGAAGCCCGCCTCAAATGCCTGGAAGAGTGCTTCTCCATCATCGAGAAATGGACGCGCACGCGCACCAAGTTCGAGGTGATGGAAGCGCTCAACGAGGTCGACGTGCCATGCGGCCCGATCCTGTCGATGAAAGACCTGATCGAGGACAAGTCGATGTACGAGCGCGGCTACCTGGTGGAGCTGGATCACCCGGAGCGCGGCCAGTACGTGCAGCTGGGATGCCCGATCACCTTGTCGGCGTCGCCGGTGGAGGTGGAGCGCTCGCCGCTGCTGGGCGAGCATACCGAGGAAATCCTCGACTGGCTGGGCCGCACACCCTCGCAGATCGCAGCATTGCGCGCCGCCGGGGCGGTCTGACGCCCTGGGCGTCCGTGTATTACTTCAAGCACCTCCCGAACTGAGTTCACAAGCCGCCCGCCCTCGCGTTTCACGCGAGGGCGTGGACCGGCTCATCCCTACGCAATCCATGAACAGATGGAAGATGGAGACCTGACATGGCATACAACAAGGACGCGGTGCGGAAGATCCTCGCCGCCGTGAAGGAAGAAGGCCGCAACGCACTGACGGCGCCCGAGGGCAAGCTGGTTTGCGACGCCTATGGCATCCCTGTGCCGGGCGAGGGCGTGGCGAAGTCACCCACCGGCGCGGTCGAGCTGGCGGACAAGATGGGCTACCCGGTGGTGCTCAAGATCGTGTCGCCCGACATCCTGCACAAGACCGAGGCGGGTGGGGTACTGGTGGGCCTGAAGAGCGCGGCGGATGTGGAGAACGGCTACCTGACCATCATCGAGAACGCGAAGAAGTACGACGCCAAGGCCAATATCGTCGGCGTGCAGGTGCAGCAGATGATTGCCGGCGGGCAGGAGGTGATCATCGGCGCGGTCACCGATCCGTCGTTCGGCAAGCTGGTGGCCTTTGGCCTCGGCGGCGTGCTGGTGGAAGTGCTCAAGGACATCACCTTCCGCATGGCCCCGGCCAGCCAGGAAGATGCGCTGTCGATGCTCGATGGCATCGCCGCCGCCGAAGTGCTCAAGGGCGTGCGCGGCGCCGATCCTGCCAATCGCGAAGCGCTGGCCAGCATGATCCAGCGGGTCTCCGAGCTGGTGAGCGATTTCCCGGAAATCTCGGAGCTTGACCTCAACCCGGTGTTTGCCAGCAAGGACGGCGCCATCGCCGCGGACGTGCGCATCGTGGTGGACTTCGCGCCGCAGCCTGAGCGCTATCGCCCCAGCCAGGAAGACATCGTCAGGCAGATGAACCGCATCATGCGCCCCGATTCGGTGGCCGTGATCGGCGCCTCGAACGAGGACGGCAAGATCGGCAACTCGGTGATGAAGAACCTGATCAACGGCGGCTACCAGGGCAAGATCTACCCGATCCATCCCAAGGGCGGCGAGATCATGGGCAGGACCGCCTACAAGAGCGTGCTCGATGTGCCGGGCGAGGTGGATGTGGCGGTGTTCGCCATTCCCGCCAAGCTGGTGGCCGGGGCGCTGGAAGAGGTGGGCAAGAAGCACATCCCGGGTGCGGTGCTGATTCCGTCCGGATTTGCCGAGACCGGCAACGTGCAAGGGCAGGAGGAGATCGTCGCCATCGCGCGCAAGCACGATATCCGCTTGATGGGGCCGAATATCTACGGCTTCTACTACACACCCAAGAACCTGTGCGCGACCTTCTGCACGCCGTATGACGTCAAGGGCAAGGCCGCGCTGTCGTCGCAGTCCGGCGGCATCGGCATGGCCATCATCGGCTTCTCGCGCTCGGCCAAGATGGGCGTGTCGGCCATCGTCGGGCTGGGCAACAAGTCGGATATCGATGAAGACGATCTGCTGACGTTCTTCGAGCAGGACGACAACACCGAGATCATCGCCCAGCACTGCGAGGATCTGAAGGACGGCCGCGCTTTTGCCGAAGCGGCGAAACGGGTCTCGAAGAAGAAGCCGGTGGTTGTGCTCAAGGCCGGACGCACCAGCATGGGCGCACGCGCCGCCAGTTCGCACACGGGCGCGCTGGCCGGCAACGACAAGATCTACGAGGACGTGTTCAAGCAGTGCGGCGTGATCCGTGCACGCTCGCTGCGCGACCTGCTGGAGTTCGCGCGCGGCATTCCCAAGCTGCCCACGCCCAAGGGGGAGAACGTGGTGATCATCACCGGCGCCGGGGGCTCGGGCGTGTTGCTGTCGGACGCTTGCGTGGACAACAACCTGTCGCTGATGACCATGCCGGACGATCTCGACGCGGCATTCCGCAAGTTCATCCCGCCCTTTGGCGCGGCGGGCAATCCGGTCGACATCACCGGCGGCGAGCCGCCCACCACGTACAAGAACACCTTGCGCCTGGGCATGGAGGACCCGCGTATCCACGCCATCATCCTGGGCTACTGGCACACCATCATCACGCCGCCGATGGTGTTCGCCAAGCTGGTGGTGGAGGTGAAAGAGGAGATGGCGGCGCGCGGCATCGAGAAGCCGATCGTGGCCTCGCTGGCGGGCGACGTACAGGTGGAGGAGGCTGCCGAATACTTGTACGAGCACGGCGTGCCGTCCTACGCGTACTCGACCGAGATCCCGGTCGCGGTGCTGGGGGCCAAGTACAAGTGGGCTCGCGGCGCCGGCAAGATCTGATTTGATCTGGTCTGAACGCCATGCGGTAAAACCGGGCCCGCCATGCACGCATGCGCGGGCCAGTTTCTCGACAATGCGGCACAAGCGCGGACGCGGGCACCAAGGCGCGCCCGCCAGAGGCGTGCCAGAGGAGTTTGCGATGCAAACGTGGATTCGCTTCCAGACCGGTGACGGCGAGGTCGGCTTCGGCCGGATCGAGGGCGATCATGTCATCGAGTACGACGGACCGGGCCACGCGTGGCCGGAGCCCACCGGCGCGACCTTGCCGCGCGAGGGCCTGCGGTTGCTGAGCCCGTGCGAGCCGGGCAAGATCGTTGCGCTATGGAACAACTTCCATGCGCTGGCGCGCAAGCTGGAAAAGCCGGTGCCGGCGCATCCGCTATTCCTGATCAAGCCGGCAAGTTCGCTGGCGGGGCCAGGGGATGCCATCCTGCGGCCCCGCAGCTACAGCGGCAAGGTCGTCTACGAGGGCGAGCTTGGCATCGTGATCGGCCGCCGATGCCGCAACGTGGCGCCGGACGATGCCGCGGCGCATATCTTCGGCTACACCGTGGTCAACGACGTCACCGCCGGCGAGCTGATCGCGGAAGACCCGAATTTCCCGCAGTGGTGCCGTGCCAAGGGCTTCGACACGTTCGGCTGCCTGGGCCCCGTGATCGTCACGGAGTTCGACTGGCGCGCCGCCAGTGTGGTGACGCGGCTCGACGGCGCGCAGCGGCAGAACTATCCTCTGTCCGACCTGATCTTCTCGCCCGAGCAGCAGGTCAGCCTGATCTCGCAGGATCTCACGCTGATGCCCGGCGATGTGATCGCCTGCGGCACGTCGATCGGCGTCGGCTCGATGAAAGATGGCGCCGTGGTGGAGATCACGATCGAGGGCATCGGATCGCTGGTCAACCACATGCGCGGCTAGTCGATAGTCCGGGCGCTGGCGTCCAGCAAGGGACAAGGCAAGCGCCGGTTCTCGCCAGTGCTCGCCTGTGCTCGCCGGTGCTTGCTGTTGCCCTTGCACTAACTCTTCTGCGGGTCAGAGCGGCAGCGTCATCAACAAGGTGAGGGCGGACGTATCGCGCAGGCCAATCCGTGCCATCGCGCGGCGCAGGGCAGCCGTGGCGGCACCGCAGGCCTCGCCAGCGCGGTTGGTGAAGTTCAGCCGTGCCAGCACGCGGGTGGCAAAGCGCAGCGTGACCGGAACCTGCTTGCGGCAGAACGCCACCTTGCGCACATAGCCATCGACCTCCCAGAACCAGGTCGTGTTGGCGGGGAAATAGCCGATGTCGCCGGCCCGCAGCACATGCACGCGCCCGGTGGCGCTGGTGACCTTGACCTGGCCTTCCAGGATCAGCACGGTCTCCTCCCAGCCGTAGTACCACTCGAACGTGCCACCCGTGCATTCCCACACATTGGTGGACGCCAGGCCGTCGATCGCGCGGGAATGTTGTGCGGCGCGTGATTGCGGGGCCCCGGTGCGGATCCAGGTGGGTTCGATCGGGCAATTCTGCATCGGCAGATCGCCGGTGCTGGCGAACGCCCCTTCGCGCTGCTGCGCGAGCGTGCCGGCCGGCGCGCCGGCGCCGAACATCGTCTGTGACCCCACGGCTGCCTCCTTGCCTTTGATTGGTAGGCAGACATTAGCGAGCCTGGCATCCCTGCAATGTGCGGTAACGCACTTTCGGCGCGATTTTGGTGCATGGCGCAGGCCGGCCGGGAAAAGAGGAGCCGTTGCGCCGTTGCGCAGTTGCTCAGTTGGCCTGTAGCGCCATGGCACGCAGGTAGTCGGCCTTCTTGTCAAGGATCAGCCGGCTGAGGAAGCCGGCATCGTAAGCCTTGAGCAGGTGCGCGTGATACTGCTCGATGTAGCGCGCGATGCGGCTGTGCTCGCATTCGATGCCGCATAGCCAGGCGTACATCTCGCTGTCCCAGCGAAAGCGCAGGCCAAGCTCGCTGAACGCGGCGTTGTAGGCGGCGAGTTGCGATTCATCGACCCTGCGCGGTGCGCTGGCAGCGGTGTCGGCATGGGAACGGGTGCGGGTTTCGAACTGGACCTGGTTCATGATCGGACTCCTCGGGCTCTCAGTGAAGGGTTGGGCCTGAAAAGGTTGGGCCTGAGACGAGGATAGGTTTGCCGATCAATTAACGATAATTAAAGTTTGGCTGAATAACCATAACTTATCGTTTATGTTTTATCAGGTTGTCCACGCCGGTGATGCGCTGGATCAGGGTGGCGCCTTCCTCCATCAGGAAATGCTTGAAGGCCAGCGCCACCGGTGGCAGGCGCTTGTTCTTGCGATGCACCACGTACCAGTTGAGCATGACCGGGAAGCCCTCGATATCGAGCACGGCGAGATTGCCCGTCTGCAGTTCCAGCCCGACAGTGTGTGCCGACAGGAACGCGATGCCCATGTTGGCGATGACGGCCTGCTTGATGGTCTCTGTGCTCTTGATCTCCATGGCAATGCGCAGGTTGGACAAGCGCCCGGCAAAGCCTTCCTGCATGGAGTTCCAGGTGTCGGAGCCTTTCTCGCGCGCGACGAAGGCCTCGTCGGCCAGCGCCGCCAGCGGGATGTTGCGCTCGCCCACCAGCCGGTGGTTGGGCGCGGCAACGATGACATAAGGGTGGGGCGCGAAGGATTCGCTGATGGTGTCCATGCCTTCGGGGGGGCGCACCATCACCGCCAGGTCGGTCAGGTTGCCCGCGAGCTGGTGCAGCAATTCTTCGCGATTGTGCACTGCGAGGTTGAGCGTCACGCCGTCATGGCGCTGCATGAATTCCGCGAGCAGCCGCGGGAAGAAGTAGTCGCCTGCACTGATCACGGCCACATTGAGCCGTCCGCCGGAGATGCCTTTGAGCTGCGACATCGCGTCTTCCGCTTCGCGGAATTGCTGCATGATGCTGCGGCTGTAGTGCAGCATCTCGATGCCGGCCGGGGTGAGGTAAATCTTCTTGCCAAGCTGCTCGAACAGCGGCAGGCCAACATGGCCCTCGAGCTGGCGCACCTGCGTCGAGACGGCGGGCTGCGTCAGGTGTAGCTCCTCCGCCGCGCGGGAGAAGCTCAAGTGCCTGGCGACCGTCTCGAAAACCTTCAACTGGCGCAGCGTGGCGTTCTTCATGCACTCATCCGTCCCATGTATAGAGGATCGTGAATGATCATAATAAAAAACTTTAAGCTGTGCCGAACTTAGTTTGAACTAGCATCAGTCCACGGATGCACGTGCCGCAATGTCAGGCGCGCTCAATCAAGTAGTGACCAAGGGCTCCCCCCTTCCAGAGAAGCCTACCCGTCGCGCCACAGAGCGCGACACGCACTATGCAGGAGACACGACATGGCGCACGACAATTCGGCGGCAATGGCCGCAAGCCGTCTGGGCTGGCTTCACAACCGCTGGTTCCAGCTGGCGATCGGTGTGGTCTGCATGGGGCTGGTAGCCAATCTGCAATACGGCTGGACATTATTCGTGACTCCGATGAATGCCAAGCACCACTGGGGCGAGTCGGCCATCCAGGTCGCTTTTTCCATTTTCATCGTGACCGAGACCTGGCTGGTGCCGCTTGAAGGCTGGCTGGTCGACAAGATCGGGCCGCGCCCGGTAGTGGCATGCGGCGCGGTGTGCGCGGGGCTGGCCTGGGTCATCAATGCATACGCGACCAGCCTGCCGCAGCTCTATCTGGCGGCGGTGATCGCCGGCATCGGCGCCGGCGGCGTGTATGGGACTTGCGTTGGCAATGCGCTCAAGTGGTTTCCGGACAAGCGCGGCCTGGCTGCCGGGCTGACCGCCGCTGGTTTCGGCGCGGGCTCGGCGCTGACCGTGATCCCCATCGCCAACATGATCCAGCGCTCGGGTTACGAGCAAGCCTTTATCACCTTCGGCATCCTGCAAGGCGTTTGCATCCTGCTGATGGCCTTGCTGCTGGTCAAGCCGCGTCCGCCTGTGGGCGCGGTGGCGGCCAAGGCGGTGCTGACCAATCCCATCGAGTTCACGCCGGGCCGGATGGTGAAGACGCCAGTCTTCTGGGTCATCTACGCCTCGTTCGTGGCGGTCGCGGCGGGCGGCATCATGGCCACTGCGCAACTGGGTCCGATTGCACGGGACTTCGGCTTCGCGTCGATGCCGGTAACGATGCTGGGGTTCACGCTGCCGCTGCTCACCATGACGCTGTCGATCGACAACCTGTGCAATGGCTTTACGCGGCCGCTGTGCGGTTTTATCTCGGACCGCATCGGTCGGGAAAACGCCATGTTCTTTATCTTCATTGGCGAGGGACTGTCGCTGCTCGGCCTGATGGAGTTCGGGCATAACCCGTATTTGTTCATGACGTTCGCGGCGCTGACGTTTTTGTTCTGGGGCGAGATTTTCTCGATCTTTCCCGCACTGTGCGCCGATACCTTCGGCAGCAAGTTCGCCGCGGCCAATGCCGGCACGCTGTACACGGCCAAGGGCACGGCGGCGATGCTGGTGCCGCTGGCCTCGATTCTGTCGGCGCGTGGCGGGTGGGACGCCGTCTTTACGGTGGCGGCGATCGTGACCATCGCGGCTGGTTTGTCCGCCAAGTTCGTGCTGGCCCCGATGCGACGACGGTTTATCACCGGGCATGCCGAGGCCCTGGTGCCGGCGACCGATCACGCGGCGTACCTGGCGGGACTCTCCGCGCGCAAGAGCGACTGAATCACCAGCCGGGCCCGGACTCGCGTGACGCGAATCCGGGCCCGCCGTCTATCACGATGCGCAGCGCGGGGAACGGCAAAGCCGCTCTGCGCGCCCAATGCATACAGAAGAGGTGATCATGAATATTTCGCTTCCCCAGCTCAAGGCCTTCGCGGCTGTCGCGCGACAGAGGAGCTTTACCCGCGCCGCGGCTGAGCTCGGGCTGACGCAGTCCGCCATCAGCCGCAGCGTGCGCGAGCTGGAGGACGAGATCGACCAGCGGCTGTTTGACCGCACCACGCGCCAGGTCGAGCTCACCGACGCCGGCGAGCATCTGTCGCAGCGCATCTGCCACCTGATCGAGGAAGTCGAGCAGACGCTGCGCGAGAGCCACGGCGCGGCCAGGCCGTGCCAGGGCGCGGTGCAGATCGCGTCCGATCCGGTGCTGTCTTCGATGTCGCTGCCGGGCTGGCTCGCGGGTTGCCGTGCGGCCTGGCCCGGCATCGGCATCAGCCTGAAAGACCGCTCGCATGAGGCCGTGCTGCAGTGCGTGCGCAGCGGCGAGGTGGACTTCGGCATCGCCACGAACCCGCAATCCGGTGACGATCTCTACTGCGAGGCCCTGTGCGTCGATCCGTTCCATGCGGTGCTGCCATCGCAGCATCCGCTGGCTACGCGCGAGACGGTAGGGTGGGGCGACCTGAACGATGCCAACGTGCTGATGCTGGACCAACACTCAGGCATCCAGCCGGCCGTGGAGCAGGCCTTTGGCGTATATCACGTGCGTGCCGGCTCACTGCAGGTGCTTGGCCACTTTGCCGCGATCTTCGGCATGGTGGCGCTGGGGCTGGGCATTGGCATCGTGCCATCGCGTGCCCAGGCGGCTGGGCTGAGCCGCGCTGCCGTCATGCGGCCATTGCGGCCACAGGTCACGTCCTCGGTGATGCTGGTGCGGCGCAAGAGCCGGTCGCTCAAGCCCAATGCCGCTGCCATCTGGGATGCGCTGCGCGGCATGGAGCATGAGCAGGCGTTGCTGGCGCGCGTGGGGTAGGGGAAGGGCGCTGGGAACGGCTGTTGCGTCAGCGCAAAAAATCTCATGATATATTACATACAGGATATTTACATATAGTGCGCTGCAGCATATAATGAAAACTCCTACTCACCATCCCTACCGGAGTTTTCTGATGGACAGCGCTCTTCTTCTCGGTCTTGCCTTTGGTCTGATTGCCCTCGGCGTTGGCGTTACCTTCCTGATTGCTACCCGTGTGCCGACCCCTGTGCTCGTCCGTGCCCAGGAACATGGCCGCTTTGCCGGCCTTGGCGCCTCGCAGGAAACCGCCGGCATTGGCCGCGCCAGCCCGGCTTCGTCCGGCGTGAGCGCGCAAACCAACCTGGCCCGCGCCTGATGCTCGCGTGGTGCGATTGGCGGGCCGCCTGGCCGCCAATCGCTGCCGCTGCGCTGGAGTAGGGGCCATCCCTCCGCCAGATCCCCCTTGGTTTGATCGCAGGGTCCGCTTGCACAAAGCCGCCCCGGGCACCTTTTCGCTGTTCTGCGGATCGCAGGTTCCTTGTTCGCTCCCTCCGCTCCCTCCGCTCTTCTGTCCTGAAGGGCCAGACATTTAGTACATTGATGTCCCAGTTCACCTGACTTTATCTAGGGACTTTCCCGAGGATCGTCGTTGCGACGCTGCGCCGGCCGGGTCCCCCGGACTCATTTGTACTGCCCGATAGCCGCTTGTCCGCGCGCGCCATTGATGCGGCGGAACACCCTAAGTCATTGATCCATCAGCAAGCCGGCTTGCGCTGCTCGCCCGCGTTGATGCGCGTGGCGCACGAGTAGCCTCCATGCTGCTTTCCGGCGCATTGCCACCGCTGTTTCCAGTCCGTTTCGGGGTCTGCCAAGTGGGCTAAAAGCATCTTGACTATATTGATATATCACATACTGTATAGCACTGAAACGACCACAACATCTGGGATACAGCACAAGCCGTGCCGTCCCAAAAGAGGTGTCCGAAGACGCCCTTCCCACATAAGGCGGCCCCGCCCGCCATAAGGAGACAACATGGAACATCAGCAAAACGCGCCCGATTCACGCTTTGCCTCACCCTGGGTTCAGCTCGCCTTTGGCGTGATCTGCATGGCGATGATCGCCAACATGCAATACGGCTGGACGCTGTTCGTCAACCCGATAGACGACAAGTACCACTGGGGCCGCACGGCGATCCAGGTGGCGTTCACCATCTTCGTCGTTACGGAAACCTGGCTGGTGCCGATCGAGGGCTACCTCGTGGACAAGTACGGCCCGCGTCCGGTCGTGGTGGGTGGTGGCCTGCTGTGTGCGATTGCCTGGGCCTTGAACTCCGTGGCCGCGTCGCTGCCGATGCTCTACTTCGCGGCAGCGGTGGGCGGGGTGGGGGCGGGCGCGGTGTATGGCACCTGCGTGGGCAATGCGTTGAAGTGGTTCCCCAACCGGCGCGGACTGGCGGCGGGCATCACCGCCGCCGGCTTTGGCGCGGGCTCGGCGCTGACCGTGGTGCCGATTGCCAACATGATCAAGACCAGCGGCTACGAGGCCACGTTCCTGTGGTTCGGCCTGGGCCAGGGCCTGATCGTCTTCTTCCTGGGCATGGCGCTCTATCCGCCTTCGACCAAGGTGCTGAACCAGGTCACGTCCGCGGTGAAGACCGCTGCCTACAACGCCTCGCCGAGGCAGGTCCTGTCCTCGCCGATTTTCTGGGTGATGTACGCCATGTTCGTGATGATGGCGGCCGGCGGCCTGATGGCGACCGCCCAGCTGGGCCCGATCGCCAAGGATTTCGGCCTCGATGGCGTGCCGGTTTCGCTGCTCGGCCTGACGTTGCCCGCGCTGACCTTCGCGCTCACCATCGACCGCGTGCTCAATGGGCTGACGCGTCCCTTCTTTGGCTGGATCTCGGACAACATCGGCCGTGAGAACACGATGTTCCTGGCCTTTGCGATCGAGGCGGTGGGCATTCTGCTGCTGGCTAAGTACGGGCAGGATCCCATCGCATTCGTGGTGCTGACCGGCGTCGTGTTCTTTGCCTGGGGGGAGATCTACAGCCTGTTCCCGGCAACCTGCGGCGACACCTTCGGGCCCAGGTTTGCCGCCACCAATGCTGGCCTGCTGTACACCGCCAAGGGCACGGCAGCGCTGCTGGTGCCGTTCTCCAGCGTCATCACCGCCGCTACCGGCGACTGGCACGCGGTCTTCATGCTTGCCTCGGGCATGGCTGCGCTGTCCGCCTTCCTGGCCCTGTTCGTGCTCAAGCCGATGCGCGAAGCCCATGCCAAAAAATATGTGCATGCCAACACCACCGCGCCGATGGGATATCGCGCGGTGCCGGAGGACCTGACCTGAGGGGCTTGCCGGCGTGGACCGGCGCGGTCAATGCGCCGCGGGAATAGGGATATGATCGAAGGCGGAAGCGAAAACGAACACGAACACGAAACCCCCCCCCGCGACTCCCGCTGCATGTAGCGAGGCCGCGTGCAGTGCAAGATAAGACCAGAGCGGCGGGCAAGCACTTGTAGCGCTTGCCCCGTTGCCATTCGGCCCCCTCAAGAGACAGCTTTCGAGATTGCCATGAACCAGGTCGTCATTCCTATCGCGGTCCAGGATATCGGCAAAGCGCGCAAGCGCCGCCAGCCGAAGGGGCGGCAGCCTGACCCGGCAGCCTTGGCCGAAGTCCAGGCCGTGCTGGGCGATGCGCCGCGCCGGCGCGATCTCCTGATCGAGCACCTGCATGCCATCAACGACCACTACGGCCAGCTGGCGATCCCGCACCTGGTGGCGCTGGCGCAGGAGATGGGGTTGTCGATGGTGGAGGTCTATGAGGTCGCCACGTTCTATCATCATTTCGATGTGGTACGCGAGGATGCGGATGGCGGCATTCGGCCGCCGGCCGGCGTGACGGTGCGCGTGTGCGAAGGCATCGCCTGCGAGCTGGGCGGGGCGCGCGACCTGCTCGCCCGGCTGCCGGCCCTGCTGGGCAGCGAAGTCAAGGTGGTGGCAGCGCCCTGTATCGGCCGCTGCGAGCGCGCGCCCGCCGCGCTGGTCGGGCAGAACCCGGTGGATTTTGCGAGCGCGCAAACCATTGCGGATACGGTGGCTTCGGGTGCCGTGCACCACGCGCCCGAAGCCCATCTGGGCTATGACGACTATCGCGCGCAAGGGGGCTATCGCTTGCTGCGCGCAGTGGCCTCGGGTGAGCACGATTCAGAATCCTTGCTGCGCACGATGGAGGATTCCGGCTTGCGCGGGCTGGGTGGCGCGGGTTTTCCCTCCGGGCGCAAATGGCGGATCGTGATGGCCGAGCCGGCGCCGCGCCTGATGGCCGTCAACCTGGATGAGGGCGAGCCAGGCACCTTCAAGGATCGCGTCTACCTGGAGCGCGATCCGCATCGCTTCCTCGAAGGCATGTTGATCGCCGCCGCGGTGACCCAGGTCAGCGCCATCTACATCTACCTGCGCGACGAATACGCAGGCTGCCGCGCCGTGCTGGGTGAAGCGCTGCGCCGCCTGCAGGCCGACCCGCCGATCCCGGGCATGCCGGAGATCCAGTTGCGGCGTGGCGCCGGCGCGTATATCTGCGGCGAAGAGTCCGCCATGATCGAATCGATCGAAGGCAAGCGCGGCATGCCCAGGCTGCGCCCGCCCTATGTGGCGCAGGTCGGCTTGTTCGGCCGGCCCACGCTGGAGCACAACTTCGAGACCCTTTACTGGGTCCGCGAGATCCTTGAAAAGGGCGCGAGCTGGTTCGCCGCGCAGGGACGCCACGGCCGGCACGGGCTGCGCTCGTTCTCGGTGTCGGGGCGCGTGAAGCTGCCCGGCGTGCACGTGGCGCCAGCGGGGATCACCGTGAGTGAGCTGATCGAGGAGTACTGCGGCGGCATGCAGGACGGCCATCGCTTCTATGGCTACCTGCCGGGCGGCGCTTCGGGTGGCATCCTGCCGGCGTCCCTGGGCGATGTTCCGTTGGATTTCGATACGCTGCAGCCCTACGGTTGCTTTATCGGGTCAGCCGCCATCGTGGTGTTTTCGGAGCAGGACAGTGCGGTGGCCGTGGCGCGCAACCTGATGCATTTCTTCAAGCATGAGTCCTGCGGGCAGTGCACACCATGCCGCGTGGGCACGGCCAAGGCGCTGGATGTGATCGCGCAGCCGGCATGGGACCTGGCCGCGCTGGCGGACTTGTCTGCGGTGATGCGGGATGCGTCGATCTGCGGGCTGGGGCAGGCCGCGCCCAACCCGGTGGATTGCGTGATCAAGTACTTTCCCCAGGAACTGGCCTGCGCCGCGAGGACGATATGAGTGCACTGACCCGCGCCGAGCGCGCGCAAGTGGAGGCCTCCTCGGATACCACGGTGACGTTCCGCCTGAATGGCCGGGACGTGTGCGCCGGGCCGGGCGAGAGCTTGCTTAAGGTGGCGCAGCGCGAGGGGTTCGACATCCCGCACCTGTGCTACAAGGACGGCCTGGACACCGCCGGCAACTGCCGCGCCTGCATGGTGGAGATCGAGGGCGAGCGCGTGCTGGCGCCGTCGTGCTGCCGCTACCCTGCGCAGGGCATGGAGGTGCAGACCGGCTCCGAGCGCGCGCTGCGCGCGCAGCGCATGGTGCTGGCGCTGCTGCAGTCCGATATGCCCGAGGCGCATTACACGCGCAACAATGCGCTGGACCAGTGGTCCGCCCGGCTGGGCGTCGGCAAGCCGCGCTTTGCGCCGCGCGCCGCGGTGCCAGCCGATTTGTCGCATCCGGCCATCGCCGTCAATCTCGATGCCTGCATCCAGTGCACCCGCTGCGTGCGCGCTTGCCGCGAGGAGCAGGTCAACGATGTGATCGGGCTGGCCTTTCGCGGCGACCAGGCCGCGATCGTGTTCGACATGGGCGATCCGATGGGCGCCTCCACCTGCGTAGCCTGCGGCGAGTGCGTGCAGGCCTGCCCGACCGGCGCGCTGATGCCGGCCCGCGACGCCGCGTTGCCGGTGCCGGATCGCCAGGTGGAATCGGTCTGCCCATACTGCGGGGTGGGCTGCCAGCTCACCTACAACGTCAAGGACAACCGCATCCTGTTTGTCGAGGGGCGTGATGGGCCGGCCAACCAGATGCGCCTGTGCGTGAAAGGCCGCTATGGCTTCGATTACGCCCAGCATCCGCACCGCCTGACGGTGCCGCTGGTGCGGCGCGAAGGCGCCCCCAAGCGTGGCGATTTCGTGATGGATCCCGCGCGCGTGATGGACGTGTTCCGCGAAGCCAGCTGGGATGAGGCCCTTGCGCTGGCGGGCACCAGCCTGTCGGCCATCCGCGACACGTACGGCAAGCGCGCGCTGGCCGGCTTTGGCTCCGCCAAGGGGAGCAACGAAGAGGCCTACTTGTTTCAAAAGCTCGTGCGCACCGGCTTCGGCAGCAATAACGTGGACCATTGCACGCGGCTTTGCCACGCGTCGTCGGTGGCGGCGCTGCTCGAAGGCATCGGCTCGGGCGCGGTTTCCAACCCGGTAATGGATGTGGCGCGCGCGCAGGTGGTGATCGTGATCGGCGCCAATCCAACGGTGAACCATCCGGTGGCGGCAACCTGGATCAAGAACGCGGTAAAAAATGGCACCAAGCTGATCGTGGCCGATCCACGCCGCTCCGACCTGGCGCGCTTCGCCCATCGCTTCCTGCAGTTCGAGCCCGATACCGACGTGGCGCTGCTCAACGCCATGATGCATGTGATCGTGGCCGAAGGACTGGTCGATCAGGATTTCATCGCCAGCCGCACCATCGGCTATGAGGAACTGCAGCGCAATGTGGCGGCCTACAGCCCGGAGCTGATGGCGCCGGTTTGCGGCATCGATGCCGACACCATCCGCTATGTGGCCCGGCTGTATGCCAGTTCCAAAGCTTCGATGATCCTCTGGGGCATGGGGATCTCCCAGCATATCCACGGCACCGACAATGCCCGCTGCCTGATCGCCCTGGCGCTGATGACGGGGCAGATCGGCCGGCCGGGCACGGGGCTGCACCCGCTGCGCGGCCAGAACAACGTGCAGGGCGCCTCCGACGCCGGACTGATCCCGATGATGTATCCGGACTACCATCGTGTCGACGATGCCGAGGCAGTTGCGCGCTTCGAGTCGTTGTGGGGCATGCCGCTGGATCGCCAGCCGGGGCTGACCGTGGTCGAAGTGATGCAGGCCATCGAGCGGGGCGAAGTGCGCGGGATGTACATCATGGGCGAGAACCCCGCCATGTCGGATCCCGATGCCCAGCATGCGCGCGAGGCGCTGGCGGCGCTGGACCACCTGGTGGTGCAGGATATCTTCCTGACGGAGACCGCCTACCTCGCCGATGTGGTGCTGCCGGCTTCGGCGTTCCCTGAGAAGACGGGCACCTTTACCAACACGGACCGCACGGTGCAGCTTGGCCGCCAGGCGATCGATCCGCCCGGGCAGGCGCGGCAGGACCTGTGGATCATCCAGCAGATGGCCGCCAGGCTGGGGCTGGACTGGTCATACGCAAGCGTGGCCGACGTGTTCGACGAAATGCGCCATGCCATGCCCAGCATCGGCGGCATTACCTGGGAGCGCTTGCAGCGGGAGGACGCGGTGACCTATCCCTGCCGCGCTGAAGGCGACCCGGGGGAGCCGGTCATCTTTACGGATGCGTTTCCGACGGCTTCCGGCCGGGCCCGCTTCGTCCCGGCCGACATCATTCCTGCGGCCGAGCGCCCCGACCAGGAGTACCCGGTTGTGCTCATCACCGGCCGGCAGCTCGAGCACTGGCATACCGGCAGCATGACCCGGCGCGCGGGCGTGCTGGATGCCATCGAACCGGAGCCGGTGGCGCTGGTGCATCCGCTCGACCTTGCCGCCATCGGTGGCCAGCCGGGCGACGTGGTAACGCTCGCATCGCGCCGGGGCCAGGTATCGCTGTTTGCCCGGGTGGACGACGGCACGCCGCGCGGCGCGGTGTTCGTGCCGTTCTGCTACTACGAGGCCGCCATCAACAAGCTGACCAACGCGGCGCTAGACCCCTTCGGCAAGATTCCGGAGTTCAAGTACTGCGCGATCCGCATCGCGCTGGGTGGTGAGGTGCCGCGGCAGTCTAGTTTTGGCGGCGGACAGATCCTTGCGCCAGGCAGCAAACAAGCAGACGGCTAGATTTTCCGGAAAATCAGGAAATTGATTGTTGGATTTTCCGGCTAATCAATGTGCGGCAACGGGACTACGCTGTGGCCATGGCGCAATCCCGTGCCGCAGAACCTGCTTGATTGACTTGGTGGAACCCGCAATGAAAGCCGTTGGCCTGACCCGTTACCTGCCGATCGACGACCCGCAATCGCTGGTCGACGTGGACATCGCCACCCCTGTGCCCGAAGGCCGCGACCTGCTGGTCAAGGTGGCGGCCATCTCGGTCAACCCCGTGGATGCCAAGGTGCGCGCGCCCAAGGACAAGGTCGAGCCTGCCACGCGCGTGCTCGGATGGGATGCGGCAGGCACCGTGGCCGCGGTGGGCCCGGATGTCACCCTGTTCAAGGTGGGCGACCCGGTCTTCTACGCTGGCAGCATTACCCGGCCTGGCGCCAATAGCGAGTTCCACCTGGTGGATGAGCGCATCGTCGGCCATAAGCCCGCATTGCTCGATTTTGCCCAGGCCGCCGCATTGCCGCTGACTGCCATTACGGCGTGGGAAGCCTTGTTCGATCGCCTGGGTGTCTCGCCGCAGGGCGAGCATGCCGGGCGCTCCGTGCTGGTCATCGGCGGGGCAGGGGGCGTGGGCTCTATCGGCATCCAGCTGGCCAAGACGCTGGCGGGGCTGACGGTCATCGCCACCGCGTCGCGGCCGGAGTCGGCTGCCTGGTGCCGCGAGCTGGGCGCTGACCACACCATCGATCACCGTGGCGACATGCCGGCCCAGTTGCGCAAGCTCGGGTTTGCCGAGGTCGACTACATCCTGTGTTTTAACGACACGGACCGCCACTTTGCTGCCATGGCGACCGTGATTGCGCCGCAAGGCAAGATCTGCTCGATCGTGGAGAACAGCGGCCCGCTGGCCGTGGGCGACCTGAAGAGCAAGAGCGCCACTTTTGTGTGGGAGTTCATGTTCACCCGCTCGATGTTCGGCACGCCGGACATGATTGAGCAGTATCTCTTGCTCAACGAGGTGGCACGGCTGGTCGATGCCGGCCGGCTGCGGACCACGCTGGGCGAGAACCTCGGGCGGATCGACGCGGCCAACCTGCGCCGCGCCCATGCCATGCTGGAGAGCGGGCGGACCATCGGCAAGCTGGTGCTGGAAGGGTTCTGACGCAGCGTTCTGACGCGTCTCCAAGGAGGAGGCCGGCGGGTGAGGTGCCAGCCGGCCTTCCTTTCTCGTTTAATCAGCAATTAACCGCCAAGACCCGACCCCAACCGCCAGCGGCGATGTTGTGGCATGCCACAACATCGCTGCCGCAAGCAGGGTTTGGGCGTGACTCAGGCATCGGCCTGGGCTTGCATCCTGCGAGTGGCCTCGGCAAGCCCGGGTGTGTCCGCAGCGCCGCGGATGAACGATACCGTCCGTGCAATGACCTGTGCGTCATACAGGACACGGCGATGGCCCAACCCGTCCGTGGCCATCAACTGCGCGCCAGGCCATGCACCAGCAATGGCCGCGCCGCTCTCCCAGCCCACTTCCTTGTCTTGCCGGTCGTGGATCACCAGCGTAGGCGGCACCGGGCGGGCGCGCCCGATGGCCGGGACGTTGAAGGCAGACCACGGCATGCCCAGCCAGCGCTCGCTGTTGCGCTGCATGCGGGCCAGTACGCCGGGGCCAATGCCGAGCCGCCAGGCCAATGCAGCGGCGGCAGTGTGCATGTCGGCCGGCGGGCCGATCATCACGGCAGCCTGCAGATGCAAGCCTTCGCGCACGGCCAGCGCCAGGGCGGCGCTGCCGAGCGAATGCGCAATCACCGCGTGGACCGGGCCGGCGTGCCACGCCGTGGCCAACAGCGAATGTGACATTTCCACAACAGAAGTCTGGCCCGCGCCGCGCGCACCTGCGTCGGAGCCGCCGTGCGAGAGTGCATCAAAGGCGACCACACGCATGCCAGCCGCCAGCAGCGGTGCAACCAGCGGCTGCCACTGGGCCGCATGGCCACCCCAACCGTGGGCCAGCAAGACAGCCGGCCCAGTATTGCCCCAACGATAGACGCGCACGCGCCGGCTTGCTCCCTGGCCGGTCACGAGCGCCCAGTCCGCGCGCGCACGGTCAAGCAGCTCGCGGCCAGCGCCATCCGGGCCGCTGCCATGGGGCGGACGGAACCATGCGTGCTCGAGCGCGCGCGCTACGCCGGCCGGATAAATCAGCTCGGCCAATTGCCAGCCAAGGCGCCCCAAGCGCATTGGCGCCCTGGATTCCGGCGCGGCCTGGCGGGTTCTGGTGGATGAGTAAATCGCTTGCGTCACGGCGGTCACCTCTAGCGAAGACTTCTGGCATTCCAGGCCGTGGCCTCGGGGAGGGGCGATACCCCTCCGGTAAGACCGACCAGTCGTGCTATTTTTTATTTCAAAAAAAGACAACATCCTGCCGTCTTGAAATTCAGCCCGATCTGCCTCGCGAGAGGCGTCTCGCGCAGGTGCCTCCTCGTCCTTGGCTACTTGCGCACGGGCTGCGCAAGCTCGGCGCGGCGGAGCAGTGCCTCGAACGCCCGGCGGGCCATGGTCTCGGCATCTTCACGGCCCAGCAGCTTGTAAGACTGTTGAAAGGACATACCGATACCAACCATCTCGAAGGCGAACTGCCGCGCGTCTTGTGCCGGCGAAAGATCGCCTTCTTCGATCGCGTCGGTCACGGCCCTGGCGATGAGGCTATGCCAGTCTTTCAGCGATTGCACCACCTGATCCCTGACGGCGCCAGGGCGGTCGCGGTATTCCTGGCCTAGCGCCATGAACAGGCAGCGGCCTTTATTGACGGATCCACCGAGCCAGAGCATGTACCCATCGAAGAGAGCTTGCACCCGGCGCGTGCCGCGCGGCAGGCGCATGGCCGGCCTGAAGACGATGTCCGAAAAGCGCTCCAGGGCGAGCGCCAAAACGGCTTGCTGCAAGGCTTCTTTTGACTTGAAGTGCGCGTAGAGCCCGCTCTTGGACATGCTGGTGTCGGCGGCCAAGGTGGCGAGCGACAATTGCTCGAACCCGACCTGGGCGGCGGTGTCCAGGGCCTGCTCGATGATCGCTGCGCGGGTAAGTTGTCCTTTCTGCATGTCGAAAGAATAGCACGACCGGTCGTATTGTCAACTTCGCGCTTGTGCGTTTTCGTCAACCTATTTCACTGCCGCCCGTTATGTCACCACGGAGGCAGATAATTGTGCTGTATCGGACCTATTGACAGGCTAGGATTAGCCTGCGCAGGGTGCCAACAAGAAATCTGCACAAAGTGTTGCCCTGATTACATACGGAACGCTTTGCGTGCTCTATACTCGAATGCACGTCCGCGCACTTTTTTTTCATTGGTGACTGGAGACCGACATGAACAGTACAGCCGTGCCTAGAGGCGCTAGCGAACCGTTCCGGCAACTGCGGGCGTTGCGCCGAGCGCGAAAGCTCAAGCAGGAAGACGTCGCCCGTAAGGCCGGGATCTCCCGGGAAGCTTACTTGCGGGCAGAATCGGGTCAAGCCGACCCCCGCATGTCGACTTTCCTAGCGGCTTGCGAGGCGCTTGGCCTGGAAGTGGTGCTGGCACCCCAGCATCTTGCTGCCGACGTCAACGCGTTTATTGCCAGCCGCAATGGCGGCGTCACGGCCGCTTCCATGGCCGGGCAGGCACCTGCCGCAACGCCTACCGCCGCAAGCCCTGCACCGGCCACCCCGGTCAGCACAGGCTTCGCGTCGAACCCGGGCGAAGGTCACAAGCCAGCCTGAGTACTCGTGCTGGCTCCGGCCGGGTCTGCGGCCGGACTGGCGCGCGCTTGTCATACCGGCAGCGGGCACGCCCCCACGTGCCTGCTGCTGGGGTTTTGCCTGCTTTACAAGGATGCCACGCCTGACGGCATCCGCCTGTCTTCGACGGCCTCGGCCCCGTGCCGAGGCCGGGTTGTTCGTTTGCCTGTCGAGCCTGTCGCTTTCTCCCTGTTCGTCTTGCCTCTCTTGTCCGCCTGACTTTGCTCGGGCCGCCTGCGCTTGTGCGCCGTCTGGCGTCACGTCTTTGTCTCACCCTGTCCTTCGCGCCTAACCTACAAAGGTAGTGTCCACCGGTTTTCGCCGTCCACGGCGAAATAAGGGCCGATACGGGTTTGACACGTCCGGGACCTGAGATTACGATATGGTAAATCAATTACGGATTGTGAAATTCACGATCCAGCGTTCAAAAAGACACCGCTAGTGTGATCACTCGGCCACTATGCCCGCTGCGGCAGTGGCCCGAGGCGTAGGGAGACAAGCCAATGCCGCTGAGTACCGAACCCAACCTTGCCCGTCCGGACGACTTCTACGAGGCGCTGATCGACATGCATCGCGATCTCTCCGACACGCAGAGCCAGGCCGCCAACGCGCAACTGATCCTGCTGCTGGCCAATCACATCGGCGATCTTGCTGTTCTGCAGGAAGCCATGGAGCTAGCCCGCGCGGGCGTGCTCGATTCATCGAAAGCGAAATCGCAAGCGTAAGAGGAAGACCCAAGATATGACGCAGACGCAATTGAACGTTGTGAACGTGAAAGGGCAGGCGCCCGACCACGGCACGCCCGGCTACCAATCCGGTTTTGCCAACGAGTTCGCCACCGAGGCACTGCCCGGTGCGTTGCCGGTGGGGCAGAACTCGCCCCAGCGCGCGCCGTATGGCCTGTATGCCGAGCAGATTTCCGGTACGGCGTTTACCGCGCCGCGCGCGCACAACCGGCGCAGCTGGTGCTATCGCATTCGCCCGGCGGCGATGCATGAGCCGTTCACGCGGGTCGAGCAGTCGCGCATCGTCAGCCATTTCGATGCGGTGCCGCCATCGCCCAACCAGATGCGCTGGAGCCCGCCGGCGATGCCCAAGGAGCCCACCGACTTTGTCGACGGCATCGTCACCATGGCCGGCAACGGCGGCCCGGAAGCCATGTCGGGCTGCGGCATTCACCTGTACCTGGCCAACCGGTCGATGACGGACCGCTTCTTCTACAACGCCGACGGCGAGATGCTGATCGTGCCGCAGCAGGGCAGGCTGCGCGTGGCGACCGAGATGGGCCTGCTGGACGTCGAGCCGCAGGAGATCGTGGTGATCCCGCGCGGCGTGCGTTTTCGCGTGGAACTGCCGGATGGCGAGGCGCGCGGCTATATCTGCGAAAACTACGGCGCCTTGTTCCGCTTGCCCGACCTGGGCGTCATCGGCTCCAATGGCCTGGCCAATCCGCGTGACTTCCTCACGCCGCATGCATGGTACGAGGATCGCGAGGGCGATTTCGAGCTGGTGGCGAAGTTCCAGGGCAACCTGTGGCGCGCCGCGATCGGGCACTCACCGCTGGATGTGGTGGCCTGGCATGGCAATTACGCGCCGTACAAGTACGACCTGCGCCGCTTCAATACCATCGGCTCGATCAGCTTCGATCACCCGGACCCCTCGATTTTCCTGGTGCTGCAAAGCCCGTCCGACACCCCGGGCGTGGACAGCATTGATTTCGTCATCTTTGGCCCGCGCTGGCTGGCGATGCAGAACTCCTTCCGCCCGCCCTGGTTCCACCGCAATATCGCCAGCGAGTTCATGGGTCTGATCGAGGGTGTCTACGATGCCAAGGCCGATGGCTTCTCGCCTGGCGGCGCCAGCCTGCACAACTGCATGAGCGGCCACGGCCCGGATGCCGAGACGTTCGCCAAGGCCACCGCCGCGGATACCTCGCAGCCGCACCGCATCAGCGATACCATGGCGTTCATGTTCGAGACGCCGGCCGTGATCCGGCCGACGCCGTATGCCGCGGAGTCGGCGCAGTTGCAGGACGACTACTACAGGTGCTGGCAAGGCCTGAAGAAGCATTTCAACCCCAACGAGCGCTGATCCTCAAGTCCCAGGGCCGGCTTCGTCCGGCCAACCATCATGATTCCAGGGTGCCCGTGCGGCGCATGTCGCCGGCACCCTTGTCATTCCCCTCCGGAGCCCCCGATGACCACTGTCCAGCAGAGTTGGATCGAATCCGCCAATGATGGCGTCACGCATTTCCCGCTGCAGAACCTGCCCTACGGCATTTTTTCCCCGAACGGGCAGGGCCCGCGCGTAGGCGTCGCCATCGGCGACTTCATTCTCGACCTGTCCGTGCTGGACGAGGCCGGCCTGCTGCCTGCTTCCGTCAAAGGCGTGTTTGGCGGCGCCACGCTCAATGCCTTCATCGCGCTCGGCAAGCCGGCATGGACCGAAACCCGCCAGCGCCTGACGTCCTTGCTGGCAGCGGACGACACCACCTTGCATCCCAAGTCGGCCCTGCATGAGCAGGCCCTGGTGCCGATGGCCTGGGCTACCATGCACCTGCCGGTGGACATCCCCGGCTACACCGATTTCTACTCCTCGCGCGAGCACGCCACCAACGTCGGCCGCATGTTCCGCGATCCGGAAAATGCGCTGCTCCCCAACTGGCTGGAGATTCCCATCGGCTACAACGGCCGCGCCAGCTCGGTGGTGGTGAGCGGCACGGAACTGCGCCGCCCAAAGGGGCAGATCAAGCCGCCGAACGCGCCGCGCCCGGTCTTTACGGCTTGCCAGAAGCTCGACTACGAACTGGAAATGGCCTTCATCGTCGGCAAGCCGTCGACCCTGGGCGAGCCGGTCAGCACCGCTGCGGCAGCCGGGCACATGTTCGGCATGGTGATCCTCAACGACTGGAGCGCGCGCGATATCCAGCAGTGGGAGTACGTGCCGCTGGGTCCGTTCAACAGCAAGGGCTTCGGCACCTCGATCTCCCCGTGGGTGGTCACCATGGACGCGCTCGAGCCGTTCCGCCGCGACAATCCGGTGCAATCGCCCGAGCCGCTGGCGTATCTGCAGCAGCCCGAGCGCAATGCCTATGACATCGCACTGGAAGTCTCGCTGCGCCCCGAAGGCGCGGCGCAGGCCACCACCGTCTGTCGCACCAACTTCAAGGCCATGTACTGGACCATGGTCCAGCAACTGGCGCACCACACCGTGTCCGGCTGCAATGTCCGTGTGGGCGACCTGATGGGCTCCGGCACCATCAGCGGCACCACGCCGGATTCCTATGGCAGCCTGCTGGAACTGACCCGTAACGGTGCCGAACCCTTGACGCTGGCGGACGGCGGCAAGCGCGGCTTCCTGGAAGACGGCGACGAAGTGGTCATGGCTGGCTGGTGCCAGGGCGACGGCTATCGCGTCGGCTTTGGCGAGGTGGCAGGAAAGATCCTGCCCGCGCTGTAAGCCGCATCAGGCTCGTTTTGCCAAAGACCCCCGCCGCGCTACGCCGGGCGGGGGATAGTCCGCTCGCACGCCCCCTCACTCCCACCCCCCCGTTTCCCTCCCGGCCTTGACAGGCATGGCTACGCCACCGCATGGCCGGCTGGCGCGCGCCGTTACAATTGACAACCTTCTTAACCTTCTTGCATCCCCTGTTGCCGCGCCTTTGTGCGAGAATTCGGCCCTGACAAAATGGGCGAGTCAAAGTTCGGCATTCCTGCCAAAAATGATGTTTTGATTGTCCCGCGGCTGACGCCGATGGGTCGCCTGGGGTCAGTTTTGCGGGTTTTCGGTCGTTAACACCGATTTAATACCAATTTGGTCCCGACTCGCAGACGGGCAACGTCATTTGCCGGCAGGCGGCCATGTCCGCCACGGCAGCGGCCCCGGAGTCAATGCAAGACAAGTATTCAAGTAGCAATCAAGCGGAAAACCAGGGCAAACAGGCGGTATCTGCCCACAAAATTCGGCAACGGGTGTGATTCGTGATGTGTGCGAAACGCCTGCGTGTCTGCTGGCGCCGGTGTGCATCACCCGCGCGCCGGCGGCGACCCGCCTTTTCATCCACCCTACGCGAACGGCACGGCAATGGAATTTGGTATTCGCGCATGGGCGGCATGTGCAGCACAACTAGAAACGCAGCAAGCCTGGCAGGCCTGGAGCCGCGCGCCCTGGCTGCCTGAAGGCGACGCATTGCCCACGCTGGCCGCCATGGCCCCGATGCTGCGCCGCAGGATCACCGCGCTGGGCCGCGCGGCCCTGCACCCCGCCTATGCCTGCCAGCCGGGCGTGGATGGCATTCCCGTCATCTTTGCATCGCGCCACGGCGACACCCTGCGCCCGCTGCAAATGCTCGGCGACCTTGCCGGCGGCGAGCCCTTGTCGCCCACGGCCTTCGGCCTGTCCGTGCATAACGCCATCGGCGCGCTGTATTCGATCGACCGGGGCGATCCGGGCAACCTGCAAGCCCTGGCCGCTGGCCGCGATACGGTAGAGGCGGCGGTGGTGGAAGCGTGCGGCCTGCTGGCCGACGGCGCCCCGGAAGTCTTGCTGGTGCACTACGAGGCGCCGCTGCCCGAGGCCTATGCCGTCTTCGCGGACGAACCGGAGTGCCTGTTCGGCTGGGCGTGGCGGGTCGGCATGCCGCAAGCGGGGCAGCCGGTGTTCAGCCTTGAGGTGATGGGGGAGGCCCTGCCGGCCGCCGCCGGCGCAACGCTGCCGCATGGGCTGGAGGTGCTGCGCTTCATGCTGTCGGGCGACGCCGAGTTGCGCCACGCCGGGGAGCGTGCCGGCTGGAGGTGGCAGCGACATGGTTGAGCGCCTGGACCGGGCCTGGCGCGTCTGCGCGACCGGGCTGTGCTTCTCCAGCTTCGGCGTCGGCGGGCTTGTGCTGCGGGTGCTGGTGTTCCCGTTGCTTGCCGTCTTGCTGTGGTCTTCGGCGCGCCGGCAGCGGGTCTGCAAGAACGTGGTGCATTACGCGTTCCGGCTTTTCCTGTGGCTGATGCGCTCGGTCGGGGTGATCCGCTACGAGGTGCTGCATCCCGAGCGGCTGCGCCGCCAAGGCTTGCTGATCGTGGCCAACCATCCGTCGCTGATCGATGTCGTCTTTCTGATCGCGCTGACGCGCCAGGCCGATTGCGTGGTGCGCTCCGGCCTGGCCCACAACCCGTTTACCCGTGGCCCGGTGCGCGCCACCGGCTACGTCTGCAATGACTCCGGCGCAGGCATGGTGGATGACTGCATTGCCTCGTTGCGCGCGGGCAATAATCTCGTCATCTTCCCCGAGGGCACGCGCACGCCGTTGCATGGCCCGCTGCGCTTGCAACGGGGTGCGGCCAATGTCGCGGTGCGCGGCGGCTTTGCGCTTACGCCTGTGGTGATCCGGTGCGAGCCGCCCACGCTCACCAAGGGTGAGAAGTGGTACCGCGTGCCGGCCCGCAGGCCTCGTTTCATCATTGACGTGCGAGAGGATGTCAGTGTCGCCCAGATGGTGCCGTCCGGATTGGACGATGCGCTGGCGGTACGGCACCTGACCCAATCGCTATCTGAGTTTTTTTCCAGGGAGGTCCGCCGTGACGGCGCTTGAGCAAGAAATCAAGGAACTGATCATTTCATCGTTGTCGCTGGAGGATATCGGCGTGGACGATATCGACGCCGAAGCACCGCTGTTCATCGAAGGGCTGGGCCTGGATTCGATCGATGCGCTCGAACTCGGGCTGGCGCTGCAAAAGCGCTACGGCGTCACCATGAACGGCGACAAGGAAGACATGCGCGCGCGCTTTGCCAGCGTGACAGCGCTGGCCACGTTCGTCGCATCTCAGCGCGCTGGCCAGGCTTCTGCCTGAACCCGTCCGCGACACACCAAGGATCCACATACCACTTGCCAGGCCGGCAACCACAGCCGGTCATAGCCGAACAGGGGGAAGCCCATCATGACCCATGACGAAATCTTTGCGCGGGTGGCCGCGGTGCTCGAGGAAACCTTCGAGATCGACCCGGCCCGCATTCGTCCCGAAGCCCGTCTCTATGACGACCTGGACATCGACAGCATCGACGCGGTCGACCTGCTGGTGAAGCTCAAGCCGATGCTGAACAAGCCGATCAAGCCGGAGCAGTTCAAGGCCGTGCGCACCGTGCAGGACGTGGTGCAGGCGCTGGCCTTGCTGATCGACTCGCCCGCCACGGCCTGAGCGCGCATGCCCGTGCGTAAATTGCTGCTCGGCGTGTTGACGCTGTGCTATCCGGTGGCGATCTACTTCGGCCTGCAGCATTGGTCGCCGCGCGTGATGGCGCTGGCGCTGGTGGCATTGGCGCTGCTGCGCGCCCTGACCAGCCGCCAGGCCGGCTGGCGCCTGCTTGCCGTGGCTGCCGCCGTGCTGGCCGCGATCGTGGCCGCGTCCAACCACGCGTTGCCCCTCAAGCTGTATCCCGTGCTGGTCAATGCCGCGATGCTGGGCTTGTTTGGCTGGAGCCTGCGGCACCCGCCCAGCCTGGTGGAGCGGCTGGCGCGGCTGCGCGAGCCGGACCTGCCGCCCTCGGGCGTGGCGTACACGCGCCGCGTGACGCAAGCCTGGTGCGTGTTCTTCGTGTGCAACGGCACGGTAGCCGCGCTGACCGCCGTGCTGGCCAGCGACCGCATCTGGGCTCTCTATAACGGCGGCATCGCCTACGGTTTGATCGGCGCCATGTTCGCCGGCGAATGGCTGGTGCGCCAGCGTGTGATGGCAAGGGGGCGGCATGGCTGAGTGGCTGGGCGTAAGCGGGTTGATGGCGGCGCTGGCTCAGCGCTCGCACGTGGTCGCGCATGGCGCGGCCGGCGCGACCACCGCACCGGAGTTCGTGCGGCGCGTGGCCGCCTGGCGGCAAGCGTTTGCTGCCGCGCCGGGGAAATCCTGGGCGCTCTACATCGAATCGACCGCCGAGTTCGCGGCGGCGCTGTTCGGCGCCTGGCACGCGGGCAAGCACGTGGTGCTGCCCGGCGACACGCGTGCCGAAACGCTGGCGGCATTGCGCGAGCGCGCCGATGGCTGCGCCGGCGAGTTGCCCGATGGCCTGTGGCCGCAAGCATCGATCGAGCCGGCCAACGGCAGCATGGACTGGCCTGCGCTGGCGCCAAGCGACACGCTGGTGACGATGTTCACCTCAGGTTCCACCGGCGCGCCCGGCGCCATCGTCAAGCACCTGTCGCAGCTCGACGCGGAAGTGCAGGCGTTGCAGGCCGCGTTCGGCGCGGGGCTGCCGGCGCAGCTGAGAGTGCTCGCAACGGTGTCGCACCAGCATATCTACGGCCTGTTGTTCTGCGTGTTGTGGCCGCTCGCGGCAGCGCGCGCCATGCCGGCGGACCGGCTAGCGTTCCATGAGGAAATCGTGCGCGCGTGCGGGGATGCCCCGGCGCTGCTGGTCACCAGCCCGGCGCACCTGCGGCGCATGCCGCAAGCGCTCGACTGGTCTGCCGCCCGCGGCGTGCTGCGCGCCGTGTTTTCGTCGGGCGGGCCTTTGCCGCCAGAGGCCGCGGCCGACGCGCTGCGCCACCTGGGACAAGCCCCCATCGAAGTGTTCGGCAGCTCGGAAACCGGCGGTATCGCCTGGCGGCAGCGTGCCCGCCACGAAGACCGCTGGACTCCGCTGCCGGGCGTGCAATGGCGCTTGCAGGACGGCTTCCTGGCGGTGCGCTCCGCGCACCTTCCGGACGACGGCTGGTTTCTGTGCGCGGACCATGTGCTGCCCGCCGCGGATGGCGGCTTCACCCTGGCGGGCCGGGCCGACCGCATCGTCAAGATCGAGGAAAAGCGCGTATCGCTGACCCAGGTCGAGCAGGCGCTGGCCGCGTCGCCGCTGGTGCGGGAGGCGCGCGTAGTGCTGCTGGAGCTGGATGTCGGCACGCGCCTTGGCGCCGTGCTGGTGCCCAGCGAGAGCGGCGCGGCCATGCTGGCCGGGCAGGGCCGCGTGGCGCTGCTCGCCGCGTTGCGCGCCCGCCTTGCGGATGCCGTGGACGCGGTGGCGTTGCCGCGGCGCTGGAGCTTTGCCGAGGCGCTGCCCTGCAACGCGCAGGGCAAGACCACGCAAGCCATGCTGCGCGACGTGTTCCGCCGCGTGCTGCCGGCCGTGCGCTGGCAGGCCGCGGAGGATGCGCTGTCCGCCGCCGCCGAGCTGGAGGTCAGCGAGGACCTGGCCGTGTTCGACGGCCATTTCCCGGGCAGCCCCATCGTGCCAGGCGTGGCCCAGGTCGACTGGGTGATGGCGCTGGCGCCCGAGCGCCTGCCGGTGCCGCCGCGCGCGCGTTTTCGCCGGCTCGAGATACTCAAGTTCCAGGCCGTGATCACGCCCGGCACCCTGGTGCACATGACGCTGGCCTGGCAGCCCGAGCGCAGCGCGCTGGCCTTTCGCCTGAGTTCGGCGCGCGGCCCGCACGCCAGCGGGCGCATCATTTTTGGAGAGGCGGATGTTTAAGCCCGTGGCGCTCGTCCCGGTCTACGACCACGAACATGCCATCGGTGCGATGGTGCAAGCCATTCTCGCGCACCCTGTGCCGTGCCTGCTGGTGGACGACGGCAGCAGCCCGGCCTGCGAGCGTGTGCTGCGCGAGCTTGCCGCAAACCATGCCGATCGGGTCCACCTGATCCGCCTGCCGCAGAACCAGGGCAAGGGCGGAGCCATCATGGCGGGCTTCGAGGAGGCCGCGCGTATGGGATTTACGCATGCGCTGCAGATCGATGCCGACGGGCAGCATGATGCCGGCTGCATCCCCCAGTTCCTGGCCCTGGCGCAGGCCAGCCCGGACGCCATGATCTGCGGCTGCCCGGTCTACGACGAATCGGTGCCGCGCGTGCGGCTGCTGGCGCGCTACCTGACCCACGTCTGGGTCTGGATCAACACGCTGTCGTTCGCCGTGCGCGATTCGATGTGCGGGCTGCGCGTCTATCCCCTTGCGCACGTGCTCCCGCTGGTGCGCCAGGTCAAGCTGGGCCGGCGCATGCAGTTCGATACCGAGGTGCTGGTGCACCTGGTCTGGCGCGGCGTGCGCGTCGTCAACGTACCCACGCGCGTGACGTATCCTACCGACGGCGTTTCCCATTTCCAGGTCTGGCGCGACAACGTGCTGATCTCTTCCATGCATACGCGGCTCTTCTTCGGCATGCTCAAGCGCTTGCCGGTGCTGCTGTGGCGCAAGGTGCGGCCGGCATGAGCACGCCCCAAGCCACCCAAGGCACCCAAGCTGCCCAAGCGGCGCAACCCGGGCGCATGGCCCGTCACTGGAGCCAGATCCGCGAATCCACTTGCGTATGGGGCGTGTGGAGCCTGTACTGGCTGTATCGCCTGTGCGGCCGTGTGCTGTTCCGCGCGGTGCTGTACCCGGTGGTGACCTACTACTGGCTTGCCAAGCCGCTGGCGCGCCATGCGTCGCTCGACTATCTGCGCCGCATCCAGGCCGCCACGGGCGCGGTCGGCCCGGCGGGCATGATGCCGGGGCTGCGCCATAGCCTGCGCCACCTGTTCTCGTTTGCCGACACGTTGCTCGACAAGCTGCTGGCCATCGGCGGCGGCTACCGCTATGGCGCGGTGCGGCGTGAAGGCGCCGAGGTGATGCTGGCGCAGATCGCCAGCGGGAAGGGCGGCATCATCGTGACCGCCCACATGGGCTGCCTGGAGCTGTGCCGGGTGCTGGCCAACCAGCGCGCTGGCCTGCGCCTGACGGTGCTGGTGCATACCGCGCACGCGGCGCAGTTCAACCGCATCCTGTCGCGGCTGGACCCGCGCTCCGGGCTGCAGCTGTTCCAGGTCGACGATATTTCGCCGGCCACCGCCTTGCTGTTGGCCGAGAAGGTCCGCGCGGGCGAGTTCGTGGCGATTGCGGGCGACCGGGTCCCGGTGCATGGCGGCCGCGCCGTGACGGTGCCGTTCCTGGGCGCGCCCGCGCGCTTTCCCGTGGGGCCTTATGTGCTGGCGGCGTTGCTGGAATGCCCGTTGTTCGCCATGGGCTGCGTGCGTTCGGGCAAAGGCCATCTGCTGCGCTTTACCGAGCTGGCCCGCGAAGTGCGCCTGCCGCGCGCGCGGCGCGACGCGATCCTGACCGAGCACGCGGCCGGCTATGCGCAATGGCTGTCGCAACTGCTGGTGGAGTCGCCCTACGACTGGTTCAACTTCTACGATTTCTGGGGCCAGGGCGGCGCCGTGCCGGACGCAGCGCGCGCCAGCGCCACGCCCATTGAAAGCTGACCTGAATCCGGACATCGCGATACCCAACCTTATGCCCCAAGCCTCCCAGGACTTCAGCTTCGAGATCACGCTCAGCGCGGCCTTCCACGACCTCGACCCGATGAACGTGGTCTGGCACGGCAACTACGTGCGCTATTTCGAGCAGGCACGCTGCGCGCTGCTGGCGCGCTACCACTACGACTACCCAGCCATGCGGGACTCGGGCTATGCGTGGCCCGTGGTGGACATGCGCGTCAAGTATGTCGGGCCGCTTACCTATGGCCAGTCGTTCATCGTGCGCGCCACCATCGTCGAGTGGGAGAACCGGCTCAAGATCGAGTACGTGGTCCGCGATGCCGCCAGCGGCCGGCGCCTGACCAAGGGCTACACCATCCAGGTGGCGGTGGACCTGGCCAATGGCGAGATGCAGTACGTCTGCCCGCCGGTCCTGCTGGCGTGCCTTGGCGTGCAAGACGGGGCGCAGCCGGAGTGCCAGGCATGATGCGCCGCCGCTTGTTGCAGGCGCTTTGCTGCGCCGTGCTGGCTGGCCCGGGCCTTGCCGCCGCGGCCGCGCCGGATTTGCTGGCCTCGGTGGCTGCGCGCTTGTCCGATGCCCCGGTCATCCACGGACGCTTCGAGCAGGTCCGCCGCCTGTCCGGCTTTGCCAATCCGCTGGTCTCACGTGGCGACTTCGTGCTCGCGCGCGAGCGTGGCGTGGTGTGGAGCACGCGTGAGCCGTTTGCGTCCAGCCTGCTGGTCACGCCGGACCGGCTGGTCATGCGCGGTGCCGATGGCCGCGTGCAGCAACAGTTGCAGGCAGACGCCCAGCCCGCCATGCGGGTCGTGGGCGAATCGGTGATTGCCGTGCTGCGCGGCGACCTGCGCGCGTTGTCCACACGTTTCGAGGTGGCCGGCCAACTGGTTGGCAAGAGCGGCTGGACGCTGACGCTGACGCCGACCGATGCCGGCATGCGGCGCGTATTCACCCGCATCGAGCTGGCCGGGGACCGCTTTGTGCGCAACGTGCGCCTGGAAGAAGGCAGCGGCGACAGCACCACCGTCAAGATGATCGACCCGAGCGCGGCCGCCAAACTCGGTGCGGATGAGGAGAAGCGCTTTGAGTAAGGCGGCAAAGGTGGCTAGGGCCGCCCCGGCCACTGGCAAGCCCGCGCACGGGCTCAGCACGCTGGAGCGGGTGCTGGCCGTGGCGTGGCTGCTGCTGGTGATCGCGCTGACGGTGCACCAGTTGCAGTTCTGGCGCGCCTCGCGGCTCGACACCGATGTGATGGCCTTGTTGCCCACCAGCCAGCGCACCGCCACCGCCGACCGCGTGCTGCGCCGGCTGGCCGATGGCGTCTCGCGCGAGATCGTGGTGCTGGTCGGCGCGCCCGACTGGGCCCGCGCCCGTGCCGCCGCCGATCGCTTCAGCACGGCCGCGAAGCCGCAGGCGAGCTTGCTGCAGCCAGTGGACCGCATCGCCAGTTTCGACCTCGACGCGGCGCTGGCCTTCTACCGGCCTTACCGCGACCGCCTGCTTACCGATAGCCAGCGCGCCATGCTGCGCCAGGCTGATCCCGATGTATTGTCCCAGCAGGCGCTGACCCGGCTCTACCAGCTTTCCACCGGCCCGCGCCTGACCGACTGGGCCGCCGACCCGATCGGGCTCTGGCAGGACTGGTGGCTGTCGCGCGCGGCCATCACGCGCGTGCATGAGCGTGATGGCCGCGCAGCGCTCAGCGCCGAGGGCAAGGAGTGGGTGCTGCTGACGTATCGCATCACCAAGCCTGCGTTCTCGGTGAGCGGCAATACAGACTACGGCGATGTGCTCCAGATGGGCGAGCGCGCCGCCGCGCAGGGCGACGACGGCGTGCACGTGGTGGCCGCCGGCATTCCCTTGCATGCGGAAGCCGCCGCATCCCAGGCCAACCTGGAGATGAACGTGATTGGCTGGGGTTCGCTGGCGGCGGTCTTGCTGCTGGTCTGGCTGGCCTTCCGTTCGCTGCGCCCGATCATCCTGGTGGGGCTGTCGCTGCTGATCGGCACGGCTGCCGCGGTATCTGCCACCGCGCTGGTGTTTGACCGCGTCCACCTGATCACGCTGGTGTTCGGTGCCAGCCTGGTGGGCGTGGCCGAGGACTTCGGCATTCACTATTTCGTGTCGCGGCAGGCCAGTCCTGGCCTGTCGCCGCCGCAGGTGATGCGCAGGCTGCTGCCGGGCATGGCGCTGGCGCTGTCGACCAGCGTGGTGGCCTACTTGGCGCTGGGTATCGCGCCGTTCCCGGGGCTGCGGCAAATGGCGCTGTTCTCGGCCGTGGGGCTGGTGGCGGCTTTCCTGACCGTGGTGTTCTGGTTCCCGCTGCTTGACCGCGGCCAGCTGCGCCAGACGCGCCTGTCGAGTTGGCTGACCGCCAGCCTGGCCCGCTGGCCGCGCGTGGGCATGGATCGCGCTTCGATGCTGCTGCTGGGTGCCCTGGCCCTGTTCATCGTGCCGGGGCTGTGGCAGGTCAAGGTGGCGGATGACGTGCGCCAGCTGCAAAGCTCGCCGCCGGCGCTGATCGAGGCGCAGCGCACCGCCGGGCGCTTGCTGGGCACGCCTAGCCCCGCCCAGTTCCTGCTGGTGCGCGGCAACTCGCCGGACCAGGTGCTGGCGCGCGAGGAAGCGGTCAAGGCGGCGCTGGCGGGCGTGGTGGCGCGCGGCGAGCTGGAGGGCTTTGTGGCCATCTCCGATTGGGTGCCATCGGCGTCCCGCCAGCATGCCGATGCCACGCTGACGGACGGCCTGGAGGCCGCCGTGCGCGAGCGCGTGGCGCGCGCGGTGGGCGGCCCCGTGGGCGCGCCCAATGCCGCCGCGCCGGACCGCGTGCTGACGTTGCCGGCGTGGCTGGCGAACCCGGTTTCCGAGACGTTGCGTCACCTCTGGCTGGATCGCGAGGGCCAGGGCTACGCCAGCGTCATGCTGCTGCGCGGGCTGGACAAGCCCACCACCATTGCGCTGATCGAGGCGGCGGCGGCCAAGGTACCGGGCGTCGAGTGGGTGGACCGCGTGGCCGACCTGTCCTCGCTGCTCAAGCACTACCGCGTGCTGATGACCTGGCTGCTGGGCGCCGGCGCGCTGGGCGTGGCGCTGTTGCTGGCATGGCGCTATGGCAGCGCCTCGTGGCGGGCGCTGGTGCCGACCTTGCTGGCGGGGGTATTCAGCGTGGCGCTGCTGGGCTGGCTGCATGTGCCGCTGCAGCTGTTCTCCGTGCTTGCGCTGGCGTTGCTGCTTGGCGTGGGCGTGGACTACGGCATCTTCCTGCTGGAGCATCCCGGCGATGGCGAGTCATGGACGGCGATCGTGCTTGGCGCGGCCAGCACGCTGCTGGCCTTCGGCCTGCTGGCGCTGTCGTCCACGCCGGCGCTGCATGCCTTTGGCATGACCATGCTGTCCGGCGTGGGGGCGGTATGGGTGCTGTCGCCATGGTTCCGGCCGCACGCGGCGCATGGGCATGCGCACTAGTTTCATGTGAAGTAGCAGCAAGACAAATAAAATAGCAAGACAAATAAAACCAACAAGATCAACGAGTCAAACAGGGTTGCTAATGAATACCGAACAGGTGGATGTCCTTATCATCGGCGCGGGCCCGGCGGGCTCCGTGGCGGCGGGCCTTTTGCGCAAGCGCGGCATTGATGTGCTGGTGATCGAGAAAGAGACCTTTCCGCGCTTCTCGATCGGGGAAAGCCTGCTGCCGCAGAGCATGGCCTACATCGAAGAGGCGGGCATGCTGCAGGCGGTGGTCGAAGCCGGCTTCCAGTACAAGAACGGCGCTGCCTTCGTGCGTGGCGACCGCTATACGGATTTCGATTTCCGCGACAAGTTCTCCGCCGGCTGGGGCACCACCTACCAGGTCCAGCGCGCGCGCTTCGACGACGTGCTGATCCGCGAGGCGCAGAAGCAGGGCGCCGAGGTCCGTTTCCAGCACCAGGTGAGCGCCGTCGACCTGGAGGGCGAGCAGCCTTGCGTCACCGTGCGCGACCCCGATGGCAAGGTGTACCAGGTGCAGGCGCGCTTCCTGCTGGATGCCTCGGGTTTCGGCCGCGTGCTGCCGCGCCTGCTGGACCTGGAGTCGCCGTCGCACTTCCCCGTGCGCAGCGCCATCTTCACCCACGTGGAAGACCGCATCCCGCTGGGCACCTTCGATCGCAACAAGATCCGCGTCAGCGTGCATCCGGAGCATGTCGATGTCTGGTATTGGACCATTCCGTTCTCGGACGGCCGCTGCTCGCAGGGCGTGGTGGCGGAAAAGCGTTTCCTCGACCAGTACACAGGGACCGAGACCGAGCGGCTGCGGGCGCTGGTGGGCGAGGAGCCCGGCCTTGCCAAGCTGCTGGCCAACGCCAGCTGGGATACCCCGGCCCGGCAGATCGCCGGTTACTCGGCCAACGTGAAATCGCTGTGGGGCAAGGGCTATGCGTTGCTGGGCAATGCGGGCGAATTCCTCGACCCGGTGTTCTCGTCGGGCGTGACCATTGCCTTCAAGTCCGCCAGCCTGGCCACGGCCTGCCTGGCGCGCCAGTTGAATGGCGAGGCGGTGGACTGGCAGGCCGATTACGGCCGCCCGCTCAAGGACGGTGTGGATTGCTTCCGCACCTTTGTGGAAGCGTGGTACGAAGGCCGCTTCCAGAAGCTGATTTTCCATCCCAATGCCACGCCGGAAATCCGCCGCATGATCTCGGCCATCCTGGCGGGCTATGCCTGGGACCGCACCAACCCGTTCGTCACCGAGTCGCGGCGCCGCCTTGGCGTGCTGGAGCAGCTTTGCGAAGCCTGATTGCCGGGCATCCGGCCATTGGCGCCGTGCCGGCGCGGATGCTGCTGGGTGTTGCCGCGTGTGCGTTGCTGCTGGCGGGCTGCGCCGGCCCGGGCGCGGGGCCGGCGGCAGGTTCCGCTTCGCCGCCTGCCGCGCCCACCGTGCCGGCCGGGCAGCAGGCCGTGCCGTTGCTGCGCCTGCCGCCGGCATCGCTGGGCCGCGCGCTGGCGCTGCAGCAGCAGATCACCGTGGTGTACCGCACCCCGCGCGGAGAGGAGCGCCGCGAGATCCAGGCCTTGCTGGAAGCCGACGCCACCCACACGCGGCTGGCCGCGCTGGCCGGCGGGCAGGTGCTGGCGCGGCTGGACTGGGATGGGCAGGACCTGCGCGTGGTGCGCTCGCCCTGGGCGCCGGCCGAGCTGGTGCCGGAGCGTATCCTGAGTGAAATGCAGTTGTCGTTGTGGCCGGTCGAGGCGATTGCCGCGGCCTTGCCGGCGGGCTGGCGCCTGGAGACCGAGGCCGGCCGGCGCGTGCTGCGCGCGGCTGGCGAGGTGGTGGCGGAGGTGCGCTATCCGGACCCGCAGACGATCGAGTTCGAGCAATACCGCGATGGCTATCGGCTGACCATCCGCACCCTGCCGCCGGCAGGGCAAGGAGGCATGAAATGAATGTCTTTATTAATGCACTGGGCATGACCTGCGCGCTGGGCGACGGCGCGGATGCCGTGCGCGCGGCGCTCTGGCGCGGCGACGCTCCGCAGGGCGGCGAGGTGACCGAGCTGTACAGCCCGGGCCGGCCGCTGCAACTTGGCACGGTCAACGCCGCGCTCAGCCTGCCGGACGACACGCCACGGGTGCACCGTACCCGCAACAATGCGCTGCTGTATCACGCCGCGCTCCAGTTCATGCCGCAGGCGCAGGCCGCCATCGCCCGGGTTGGCCCGGCACGGGTGGCCGTGGTGCTGGGCACCAGCACCTCCGGCATTGCCGAGGGCGGCGTGGCCGTGCGCGCGCGCGCTGCCACCGGTGCGTGGCCGGAGGGTTTCCACTACGGGCAGCAGGAGCTGGGCTCGCCGGCGCAGTTCCTGGCCGGCGTGCTGGGCGTGACCGGCGTGGCCTACACGCTGTCCACCGCCTGCTCGTCGAGCGCCAAGGCACTCGGGGCTGCCGCGCGCCTGCTGCGCAGCGGCATGGCGGACGTGGTGATCGCGGGCGGCGCGGATACCCTGTGCTCCTTCACCGTGGCCGGCTTCAGCGCGCTGGATTCCGTCTCGGCGTCGCGCTGCAACCCGCTGTCGGCCAACCGTTGCGGCATCAACCTGGGCGAAGGCGCCGGCTTGTTCCTGCTGTCCGCCGAGCCGGGGCCGGTGCGTCTTGCCGGCTGCGGCGAGACCTCCGACGCGCATCACATGTCGGCGCCGGACCCCAGCGGCACTGGTGCCCGGGCCGCCATGCTGCAGGCGCTGGAGCGCGCCGGGCTTGCGCCCGCGGACATCGATTACCTTAACCTGCACGGCACCGCCACGCCGCAGAACGACGCCATGGAAGCGCTGGCATGCGCCGCGCTGTTCGGCGCAGATCTGCCGCTCAGCTCGACCAAGCCGATGACCGGGCACGCGCTCGGCGCGGCCGGTGCGATCGAGGCCGCGCTGATGTGGCTGACGCTGGTCGACAACCCAGACGGCCGCCTGCCCCCGCACTGGTGGGATGGCGTGCCCGATCCCGCCTTGCCGGCGCTGCGCGTGGTGGCCCCCGGCGAAGCGCTGGGCCGCGCGCCGCGCTACGTGATGAGCAACTCCTTCGCTTTCGGCGGCAGCAACAGCGCCGTGATACTGGGAGCCGGCTGACCATGACCACGACGTCCGTTGCCGCGTTGCCGGCAATCGCCGAGGTGCTGCCGCACGCCGGCGGGATGCGCTTGCTGGATGAGCTGTTGCGCGCCGATGAGGAACACGCGGCTGCGCGCACCACGGTGCGCGCCACCCAGCTGTTTGTCGATGAGTCCGGCATGCCGGGCTGGGTCGGCATCGAATACATGGCGCAGACCATCGCCGCCTGGGCCGGCGCGCAGGACTGGCGTGCCGGGCGGGCGCCGGGCATCGGTTTCCTGCTTGGCTCGCGGCGCTACGAATGCGATGTGCCGGCGTTCCCGGTGGGCAGCGTGCTGACCATACAAGTGCGCGCCGAGCTGGTCGGTGACAACGGGCTCGGCATGTTTGCCTGCTCGCTGTCGCTGGGCGAGCGCGAAGTGGCGCGCGCCAACGTTTCCGTTTTCCAGCCTGCCGACGCGCAGGCTTTCTTGCAAGGACAACAACCATGACGAACCGAACCGTGCTCGTCACAGGGTCTTCGCGCGGCATCGGCCGCGCCATCGCGCTGCGCATGGCGCGCGAGGGCTACGATGTGGTGGTGCATTGCCGCTCCCGGCGCGATGAAGCCGAATCGGTGGCCGATGCGATCCGCGCCCTGGGCCGCACCGCGCGCGTGCTTTGTTTCGACGTCAGCCAGCGGGAGCAGGCCGCGGCCGCGCTGCTGGCCGATATCGAAACCCATGGCTGCTACTACGGTGTGGTCTGCAATGCGGGCATTGCGCGCGATGCGGCGTTCCCGGTCATGACCGGGGCAGAGTGGGACGAGGTGATCCACACCAACCTGGACGCCTTCTACAACGTGCTCAACCCGTTGGTGATGCCCATGGTGCAGCGGCGCAAGCCGGGCCGCATCGTCACGCTGTCCTCGGTGTCGGGGCTGGTGGGCAACCGGGGCCAGACCAACTACAGCGCGGCCAAGGCCGGCGTGATCGGCGCCACCAAGGCGCTGGCCATCGAGCTGGCCAAGCGCGCTATTACCGTCAATTGCGTGGCCCCCGGCCTGATCGATACGGAGATGGTCGACGAACACGTGCTGGAGGAAGCCTTGCGCATGATCCCGGCACGCCGCATGGGCACGCCGGACGAGGTGGCTGCCACCGTGGCGTTCCTGATGTCCGCCGATGCGGGCTATATCACCCGGCAGGTGATTTCGGTCAACGGGGGGATGTTCGGATGAAGCGAGTCGTCATTACCGGAGCCGGCGCAGTCTGCTCGCTGGGCAACGACTGGGCGAGCGTGCGCGAGCGCCTGGCCAGCGGCCGCAACGCGGTCGTGCGGATGCCGGAGTGGGCCGTCTACAAGGGTCTCAACACGCAGCTTGCGGCACCTGTGCCGCCGTTCGCGCTGCCGGCGCATTACACCCGCAAGGTCACGCGGGCCATGGGCCGCGTGGCCGTGATGTCGGTGCTGGCCAGCGAGGCCGCCTTGCGCGATGCGGGGCTGCTTGGCGATCCGCTGGTCGCAAGCGGCAAGCTCGGCATTGCCTACGGCTCGTCCACCGGCACGCCGTCGGCCGTGGCCGATTTTGGCCGCATGATGATCGATCGCACCACCGAGGACGTCAGCGCTACCACCTACATCCGCATGATGCCGCATACCACGGCGGTGAACATCGGCGTGTTCTTCGGCATTACCGGGCGCATCCTCACCACCTCCAGCGCCTGCACCTCGGGCAGCCAGGGCATCGGCTACGCTTACGAAACCATCCGCAGCGGCCGGCAGGTGGCCATGCTGGCGGGCGGCGCCGAGGAGCTGGATCCCACCGAGGCCGCCGTGTTCGATACGCTGTTTGCCACCAGCACCTGCAACGATGCGCCGCATAGCACGCCGCGCCCGTTCGACAGCGAGCGCGACGGCCTGGTGCTGGGCGAGGGTGCCGGCACGCTGGTGCTGGAGGAGCTGGAGCACGCGCTGGCGCGCGGCGCGCACATCCTGGCCGAGATTGTCGGTTTTGGCACCAACAGCGACGGCGCCCACGTGACCCAGCCCAAGGCGGACACCATGGCGCAGGCCATGCGCCTGGCGCTGGAGGATGCCGGCCTGCCGGCCTCGGCGATCGGCTACGTCAATGCCCACGGCACCGCCACCGACCAGGGCGATATCGCCGAGTCCCATGCCACCCGCGAGGTGCTGGGCGACGCGGTGCCGGTGAGTTCGCTCAAGAGCTATATGGGCCATACGCTAGGCGCCTGCGGCGCACTCGAGGCGTGGATGACGGTCGAGATGATGCGCGACGGCTGGTTTTCGCCCACCATCAACCTGGCCAACCCGGACCCGCGCTGTGCCTCCCTTGACTACATCATGGGCGAGGGCAGGCGGCTCGACATCGATCATGCGATGAGCAACAATTTTGCCTTTGGCGGCATCAACACGTCGCTGGTGTTCCGCCGCTGGCGTTGATCTGCCAGTACTACCGCGCCTTTTCCTTATCGATAAAATCAACAACGCCAACAACATCAACAACACCAAGAAAGGAAGGTCAATGAAGCACGCTCTCTCCATCCTGGCCGCAACCGCCTCGGCCGCCATGCTGTTGTCCACGCCCGCCGCGGCGCGCGATACCAAGTACATGCTGCCGTTCCAGGAAGTACTGGATATGCCGGAAGCCCAGGAAAAGCTAGATGGCTCGGTCAAGTTCTTCCTGGCGGGACAGAAGAAGCCCAAGGTCCTGGAGACCAAGGATAGCGATGTGTCCAACCGCAAGACCAACAGCTTCGGCAAGAGCGATGAAGAGGCCTGCCGCTGGGCCGCGCTGTCCGCGCTGATCGCGTTCCAGGACAAGGCCAAGACGCTCGGCGCCAATGCCGTGGTCGACGTGGTGAGCTACTACAAGAAGGACTCGGTCGCCAGCCCGACCGAGTACGAATGCCACGCCGGCGCCGTGGTGGCCGGTGTGGCGCTCAAGGGCACGTACGCCAAGGTGGCGGGCAAGTAAGGCCGCGCGCCGCACCACGCCATGCCGGCCGCCCCGATTCACGTTCGCGTTGCGTCGGTAGCTGGCCTGGCCGGACAGGTCCCGCCCGCCAGGCAATGGCTGGGCGCGGACGAAGCGCGGCGCCTGGACGCCCTGCAGGCCGGCCAGCGCGCCGCCCAGTTCGTGGCCGGGCGCTGGATCGCGCGCCAGTTGCTGGCGCAAGCTTACGGCGGCGGCTGGCAGGACTGGACGCTGACCGCCGCGCCGGACAGCCCGCCGCGGGCCGTCGGGCCTGTGCCCGCTTTTCTCTCCCTCTCCCATTCCGGCGACCACGTCGCCTGTGCCGTCGGGCTGGAATCGCTCGGGTTGGACATCGAGCGCGTGCTGCCGCGCAAAGGGCTGGACGCGCTGGTGCTTGCGGTCAGCAGCGAAGCCGAGCGCGCCGCCTTGCCGGCATTGCGCCCGGGCGGCGATCCGGCGGCGCAACGCGAGGCCTTCTTCCAGCTCTGGACCTTGAAGGAAGCCTGGCTCAAGCGCGGCGGCGGGGGCCTGTTCCAGACCATGCTCGGGCAGGCGGTGGCGGTGTCGCCGGCGGCCAGCCCGGCCACCGCCAATGCTTGCAGCTGGCGCCACGGCGACGCTGTGCTGGCGATCCACGCCGCGCCCGCTATCTCGTTGTCGGATACCGTGCCTGCGGGCCTGCGCTACTGGTGCCTGGCGCCAGCGGCGGATGCGCCCTGAGCATCACGTCATCGAGGGCACCATCCACGCCACTTCCGGTACGTGCGGCCGGTGTCGGGGTAAGCCCGGATGCCCGTCATTACCCCGCGGCGGGCAACACATCTCTTGGCACGCCTTCGGTTAGACTTAGCCCTTGGTTTCGTCCTCCCGCCCACGCAGTCGGCTAATCGAGATACCAGTCTTGCAAGGAGAAGTCCCCCATGCATGCAGTTCCGTTGCTAGATAGCAGTGCCAACGATAGCGATAGCCCCACCGAAGTCCCGCTGCGCGACCTGCGCCGCGTCACCATTCATCCCGATCACTGGTATCCCCTGGCCTGGTCGCGCGAGGTCAAGCGCGGCAAGGCGCATGGCGTGCGTTTTGCCGGGGAGCCGATTGTGCTGGTGCGCACGGCGTCCGGCGCGGTGTTCGCGCTCGAAGATCGTTGCGCGCACCGGCAGGTGCCGTTGCATGCGGGCGTGGTCGAAGGCGAATCGATCCGTTGCTGCTATCACGGCTGGACCTATGACTGCACCGGCCGCTGCATCGATGTGCCTTACCTGGGCCGCGAGCGCTTGCCCAACGGCGTGCGCTCCTACCCCTGCCGCGAGGTGGAAGGGCTGATCTTCGTGTTCCCCGGCAGCGCGGTGCTGGCCGACGAAACCCCGTTGCCCAGCCTGGGCTCGGTGGCCAACAAGGCCTACAAGACGCGGCGTTTTGGCCGCGAGGTCAAATGCCATTACTCGTTCATGCACGAGAACCTGATGGACATGAACCATCAGTTCCTGCACCGGCGGCAGATGGGGCAGATGCGCGCCAGCTCGCTGGGCCGCCGGCGCGGCGACGGATGGGTTGAGGTGGACTACACCTTCGCTCGCGAGCAAGGCAAGCAGCCGGTGGGCGAAGCGCTGGTGTTCGGCGGCGGCAACAAGGGCAGCAAGGGCGGGCAAGGAGGCAAGGACGTGATGACGGTCCGCACCCTGTATCCGTACCAGACCCTGCAGATCCGCACCTCGGATGCCACGCTGGTGATGGACCTGTGGATCGTCTACGTGCCGCTCGACGCCGAGCAGCGCACCAACCGCACGTTCGGGCTGCTGTCGATCAAGAAGCCCGGCATTCCCGGCATACTGGATCTGGCCTGGCCGCTGCTGGTGTGGTTTACCGAGCGGATCTTCAAAGAGGACCGCTGGATCGTCGAGAGCGAGCAGGCGGCGCACGACGAGCAGGGCGCCGACTGGAACCAGGAGGTGTTTCCGGTCATCAACGAACTGCGCGACCTGCTGCGCGAATGCGGCATGCCGGAAGCGTCGGCCGGGAGCTGACGGCGGATAGGCGGATAGGCGGATAGCCTGATCGCTATTGCGAGAACCGGCTGCGCTCGTCGCGCTCGAGTGCGGAGCAGGCCGTCCTGAGGATGGCCGAGAACCGCGTCAGCGCGGGCTCGATGCGGTACGCCGGCCCGGCAATGGAAATCCCGTAGCATTCTCCCGACAGCCGCACCGGCCAGGCCAGCGCGCCAACATCGGGCAGCGACTCGCCCAGGTTGATGAAGCAGCCTTGCTCGGCGGACTTCTTCAGCTCGGCTTCCAGCTGCGCCGCGTTGGCTACCGTGCGTGGCGTGAAGCGCTCGAAGCTGAGCTGCGCGATCAGCGCGCTGCGCTCGTCCTCGGGCATGACGGACAGCAAGGCCTTGCCGATCGAGTTCGCATGGAGCTCACGCCGCTCGCCTGCGGTGGCGATATAGCGGATCGCATGCGGGGATTCGAGCACGTCCAGGTACACCACCCACCGGCCTTCATGCAGCTTGCCGATCACCACGGTCTCGCCGGTGGCGGCACGCAGCTCGTTCATGGTGCCGTGCACCCGGTCCAGCACCGGGTCGTGCCGCGCGATCTGCTGCGCCATGGCCAGCAGGCGGCCTGTGGGGTAATAGCCCTGGCGGCGGCCGGTCTCGTACAGGTAACCCAGCGAGGTCAGGGTGCGGATCAGCGCCAGGCAGCTCGATGCCGGCACCGCCAGCAACCGGGCCAGCTCCGATAGCGACAGCGCGCGCCGCTCGCGCGCGAAGGTTTCGATGATCTCGAGTACGCGCAACGCCGTCTTCACGTTCATCGGCGGCGCTTTGTTGTCGTTGGCGGTCATGAGTGGGGCAGGCCGGGATTGGCCGGAAGAGAAGCACTCATCATAGTCGATCGTCCCATGGTCCCCGTGACCGACCGCGCAGCCCACCATCAGGCCGTTGCCCACGGCGGCAATGCGGTAGGTGGCAATCAACTTGATCAGCCACAGTCAAGCGTCCGGGGGCAGGCGGGAAGCCAAGGTGCGGTTTACCTTTCCGAGGGCGGATCAAGTCAGGAGGGATGCGTTAGGAAAAATGCGTTTGGACGGGTGCCGCAAAGGCTGCAGCGTCTCTGCATCCCTGATGCGCGAGATTGCAGACTCTGCCGGGGCTGCCAGGAAATTTTCGTTTTGTGCGTAAAAAGGCATTCCGAATCCATTGCCGAGGTGGTTGAGGCGCCGCGGGCTGGCTGAAACAGTTGACTAGTTTTTTCATAGGTATAAAATAACTTTCACAAACATGAAAAACAGCCGGGCATCACAGCCGCCCTCATGGGGTCGCGGCGAAGCCGGCATGGAGACTGCAATGACCCCCTCGTCGTCCTCACCGAACTACTTTGTCCGTGCCGAAGACGTGCCCGGCTACCACCCGGCCAATCATGTCGGCACGCTGAACCGCCGCATCATCGGCCGCGAGAACGTCGGCGCTACCCAGCTAGAAGTCATCCACGGCACCATCGAGCGCGGCAAAGGCGCCTTGCCTCATGCGCATCCCGGCATCGAGCAGGTCTGCTATGTGCTGGAGGGCAGGGCGCGCGCCGAGGTGAACGGGCAATCGCGCGAGCTTGGCCCCGGCGATTGCTGCTTCTTCCCGGCCGAGGCCATGCATGTGTTCACGGTGATCAGTGACGAGCCCGTGAAGCTGCTGGTGATCTACGCCCCGCCTTACGAGGAATCCCCGGAGCGCGTGATCCGTCCCGCCTGAGGAACGCTGCCGAGCGCCGCCATTCCGCCTGGGTGCCCGCACCCGATACGACGTTTGTTGTTCAAGCCTGGTAGGAGATTCCGATGACACCGTCTTCCCGACGCCGTTTGCTCGCTTGCGCCGCTATCTGGAGCGTCATGCCCGCATTGGCGTGGAGCAGCACCTATCCCGCCAAGCCGATCCGCATGGTGGTGCCTTTCGCGCCGGGCGGCGCCTCCGACGTGGTCGCGCGGCTGGTGTCGCAGAGGCTGGCGGAGGCCTTGAAGCAACCGGTGGTGGTGGAGAACCGCCCCGGCGCCAATGGCATCATCGGCACCGATATGGTCGCGCGTGCCGCCCCCGATGGCTATACGCTGCTGCTCAACACCGCTGGCGCGCAGACGCTCAGCCCCGTGCTGTACAAGGCAGGTTACGAGCCGCTGAAGAGCTTTGTGCCCATCAGCCTGATCAGCAGCATCGGCTTTGTGATGGTGGTGCACCCCTCGGTGCCGGCCAAGACCGTGCAGGAGTTCGTCACGCTGGCCCGCGCCAAGAGCCGTCCGCTGAGCCTGTCGGCTGGCAGCAGCATGATCGAGCTGATCGGGGAGACATTCAAATCCACCGTCGGCACGCCGGACGTGGTCAGTGTGTCGTACCGGGGCACCGGCCCGCAGATGCAGGCCGTGGTGGCGGGCGAGGTCGACATGACCATCGATCCCTTCAATTCGATGGCGATGATCCGGGCCGGCAGGCTGCGCCCGCTGGCCGTGCTGTCGCCCAAGCGCTCGCCGGCGCTGCCCGATGTGCCGACCATGCAGGAGGCGGGGATCCAGGGCATGAACTTCAATTCCTGGGCCGGGCTGCTGGCACCGGCAGGCACGCCCAAGGAAATCGTCACCCGGCTGAACCAGGAAATCGTGCGGATCGTCGCGATGCCGGATATCAAGGAGCGCCTTGCCGCCATCGACTATGAGGCCGTGGGCAGCACGCCCGAGCAGTTCGCCGCCATCATTGCCGACGACGCCGCGCGCTGGGCCAAGCTGGTCAAGGACACGAACTACAAAGAGAAGACCGCGCGGTGAGGCGGCATGGTGCCCGGGGGGCATCGCAAAGACAAAGCTAACAAAGCTAACAAAGCTAATCCACGACAACGAGATAGCTAGCCCAAAAAACAGGAGACAACACGATGCCAAGCCTCACCACGCTGCTGCGCGCGGCGCTGCCATTGCTGAGCCTCGCCACGGCGCCGTTCGCGGCGGCGGCCGACGCTTATCCCAGCAAGCCGATCCGCATGGTGGTGCCGTTCGCCGCCGGCAGCGGCACCGACGCGGTGGCCCGCATCACCGCCAAGGAGCTCGGCGATGCGCTCAAGACCAATGTGGTGGTGGACAACCGCCCCGGGGCAAACGGCGCGATTGCTGCCGAGATCGTCGCGCAGGCCGCGCCGGACGGCTACACGCTGTTCATGACCACCAACACGACCCATTCGGCCAACCCTTCGCTGATGAAGAAGCTGCCGTACGACCCGATCCGCGACTTCACGCCGGTGGCGCGCATGGGAAACCTGCCGTTCATGCTGGTGGTCAACCCGAAGCTGCCGGTCAAGACCGTGGCGGAGCTGATCGCCTATGCGCGCACGCATCCGGGCATGTCTTACGCCAGCGGCAACAGCACCGGCATCGTGTCGGGCGCCACGCTCGGGCGCATGGCCGGGCTGGACTTGCTGCACGTGCCATACAAGAGCACGCCGCCGGCCATGACCGATGTGATCGCGGGGCAGGTGCCGATGATGTTTGTCGACGTGGCGGCCGGCATTGCCAACGTGAAGGCGGGCAAGCTGCACGCGCTGGCCGTGACCACCGCGCAGCGCAGCCGGCTGCTGCCGGAACTGCCGCCGCTGGCCGACACGCCTGAGCTGAAAGGCTTCGACATTACGTCCTGGAATGGCGTGTTCGCGCCGGCGAAGGCGCCCGCGGAGGTGGTCGAGCGGCTCAACCGCGAGCTGTCGCGCATCGCCGCCAGCAAGGAAGTCGCCCCGCGCTTCGAGGCGCTGGGCTTTGAGGCATTCGGGCAATCGCCCAAGCAGTTCTCCGGCTTTGTGGCCGGCGAGCTGGTCAAGTGGACCAAGCTGGTCAAGGACGCTGGCATCCAGCCGGAATGAGGTAGGGCATGAACTTTGAAAGAACCCCCGAGCAGCGCGCCATCGTCGAAGCGGTGACGCAGCTATGCAGCGACTTCGGCGCCGACTACTGGTCGGGGCTGGACGACGAAGGCAAGTTTCCCCATGCCTTCCACCAGGCCATGGCGCAGGCGGGCTGGCTCGGCATCGCGATGCCGGAGGCGTACGGCGGCGCCGGCCTGGGCATTACCGAGGCGGCGCTGATCATGCAGACGGTGTCGGCGTCCGGCGCGGGTTTCTCCGGCGCGTCGGCCATCCATATGAATGTGTTTGGCCTCAACCCGGTGGTGGTGTTCGGCAACGATCGCCAGAAGGAGGCGGCGCTGGCGCCGCTGATCGCCGGGACCGAGAAGGCCTGCTTTGCCGTGACGGAGCCCGACGCGGGGCTGGATACCACCCATCTCAAGACCCAGGCGGTGTTGTCGGCGGATGGGGCGAGCTATCGCGTGGACGGCCGCAAGATCTGGATCTCCACCGCGCAGGTGGCCGACCGCATGCTGCTGCTGGCCCGCACCACGCCGCTGGACAAGGTGGCCAAGCCGACGCAGGGCCTGAGCCTGTTCTACACGGCGCTGGACCGCAAGCACATCGAGGTGCGCGAGATCCACAAGATGGGGCGCGCCGCGGTGGACTCGAACATGCTCTTTATCGACGGGCTGACGGTGCCGGTGGCCGACCGCATCGGGGAAGAAGGGCGCGGCTTCGAATACATCCTGCACGGCCTCAACCCCGAGCGCATCCTGATTGCCGCCGAAGCCGTCGGCCTTGGCCGCGTGGCGCTGGAAGCGGCAACGCGCTATGCGAAGGAGCGCACGGTGTTCGGGCGCCCGATTGGCCAGAACCAGGGCATCCAGCATCCGCTGGCGCAAGCGTGGATGGCGCTGGAGGCCGCCGACATGATGGTGTGGAAAGCGGCCTGGCTGTATGACAACGGCAAGCCCTGCGGGGCCGAAGCCAATACCGCCAAGTACCTCGCGGCGGAGGCCGCGCACCAGGCCTGCCAGACCGCGGTCCTGACATTGGGCGGCATGGGCTATGCGCGTGAGTACCAGGTGGAGCGTTACCTGCGCGAGTCGTATATCCCGCGCATTGCCCCGGTCAGCGCGCAGCTCATCATGTGCCATATCGCCGAGCGCGTGCTGGGTTTGCCGAAGTCGTATTGAACTCGCTCTTGATGCATTGCCCGCCAATCCGTGCGGCGGCGCTGTCATTCTTTCAGCGATGAAAATAATAAAAAAACGCGCCGCATCTTCATGCGGCGCGTTTTTTAATCCGAGGCATTGACGGCTGCTTACTTGCCCAGTTCGTGACCGATGATGCCGCCTGCCACCGCACCGCCGATGGTGCCCGCGGTGCTGCCGTGCGACAGTTCATGGCCTGCCACACCGCCAGCCACGGCGCCGGTAGCGGTACAACCGTTCAATCCGAACAGAAGCGCTGCGCTCGCGATGAGCGCGCTTGCCAGTCTCAACATAGTGGTCTCCTACGTGAATGATGCTGCACGGCGCGAACAGGCGCGCCTGCCATGCTGACAAGATAGCCGGGCGCGCCGTCCGGCCCAGCCAGACGGCCTCTGATATGGATGTAGGAATTGGATGACGCCGCGAGTGCGGTGTCAGGAAGGGTGCAACCGGGAAATGGGCGGCAGAGCGGGGCGACAGAACGGCCGGCGGTGCGGGCAGCGCACGTGCCCGGCAGCCGTTCGGTCAGCGCAGAATCAACGCAGGCGCTTGATCAGCGAGGAGGTATCGGCACGGCCGCAGCCGTCTTGCTGGAGGTCCGCGTAGAACTGGTCCACCACGGCGGTGACCGGCAGGCTGGCGCCGTTGCGGCGCGCCTCGTCCAGGCACAGGCCCAGATCCTTGCGCATCCAGTCCACCGCGAAGCCGAAATCGAACTTGCCTTCGATCATGGTGGGGCCGCGGTTTTCCAGCTGCCAGGAGCCGGCGGCGCCCTTGCTGATCACGTCCAGCACTACCTTCATGTCCAGCCCCGCGCGCTCGCCAAAGGCGATGGCTTCGGACAGGCCCTGCAGCAGGCCGGCGATGCAGATCTGGTTGACCATCTTGGCCAGCTGGCCCGCGCCGGCGCCACCAATGCGGGTGACGGCGCGCCCATAGGCGCCCAGCACTGCCTCGATTCGACCGAACACGGCCTCGTCGGCGCCGCACATGACGGTCAGGATGCCCTTTTGCGCGCCGACTTCGCCGCCCGAGACGGGCGCGTCGACAAAGTGCAGGCCCCGCTCACTAGCCGCGGCATACAACTCGCGCGCCACATTGGCGCTGGCGGTGGTGTGGTCCACGAACACGCAGCCTGCCGGTGCGTTGCTGTAGGCGCCGTCCTTGCCAGTGAGGACCGAGCGCAGGTCATCGTCGTTGCCCACGCAGGAGCAGACCACTTCGGCGTCTTGCGCGGCCAGCGCCGGGGTGGCGGCCGACTTGCCGCCGAACGCGGCGACCCACTGCTCGGCCTTGGCAGCCGTGCGGTTGTAGACGGTGACCTGATGGCCCTTGGCGGCGAGATGGCCCGCCATGTGATAGCCCATGATACCCAGGCCGATAAATGCAACGCGCATGACTTGAATACTCCGAAGCCCGCGTTGGCGGCGGGCGAGTGTATGGGCAGGTGGGCAGCCCACCGAAGCCGGGAATGCTGCCATTCTTGCACTGCAACGTCAACAAGCGTTGCCGCGCGAAATTGTTGTGCGCACGCGCATGTCGGGGGCGGCGAGGCGGTCAACAACCGTCAGCGCACGCTGCGTTCGCTGACCGCTGCGCTTGCCCGGCCCACCGCCCGCCTGCCGGGCACGGCTGCCAGCAAGGCCTGGGTGTACGGATGGCGGGGCGCGCCGAACAGCGTGGCGGTATCCGCTTCTTCCACCACGCGCCCGTCCTTCATGACCGCCACCCGGTCGCAGACCTGGGCCGCCACGCGCAAATCGTGCGTGATCAGGATCAGCGACAAGCCGGTGCGCGCGCGCAGGTCGTCGAGCAGCGCCAGCACCTGTGCCTGCACCGAGACATCCAGCGCGGATACGGGCTCGTCCGCCACCAGCACGTCGGGCGACAGGGCCAGCGCCCGGGCCAGGCCGATGCGCTGGCGCTGGCCGCCGGAGAACTCGTGCGGATAGCGGTCGAGCGCGCTGGGATCCAGCCCTACCAGTTCGAACAGCTCGGCGGCGCGAAGGCGAGCCCGCAGCGGATGTTCCCCATGGATCAGCGGGCCCTGCGCGACCAGCTCGCCCACGCGGCGGCGTGGGTTGAGCGAGCCATACGGGTCCTGGAACACCATCTGGATGCGCCGGGCGCGCTGCCGGCGCTGCCCAGCACCGGCTGCCAGCAAATCGGCGCCATCGAGCCGCAAGCTGCCGCGATCCGGGTCGAGCAGGCCCACGAGGCAACGCGCAAGCGTGCTCTTGCCGGAGCCGCTCTCGCCCACGATGCCGAGCGCGCCGCCGCGCGGCAGCGCGAGCGATACCTGGTCGAGCGCCTGCACCTGGCGCCGTCCCCGGCCGAGCCAGCCGCCGCCGCGGTAGGTTTTGCCGATGCCGTCGATGGCGAGCAGCGTGCCACCCGTTTGCACGCGCGGTGGCGGCGGCTCCAGCGCGGGCACGGCGGCCAGAAGCGCTTGGGTGTAGGGATGCTGTGGCCGCGCCAGGATCTCGGCGGCCGGCCCGGTCTCCACCACCTCGCCTTGGCGCATGACCGCGATGCGGTCGGCAATCTCCGCCACCACGCCGAAGTCGTGCGTGATGAACAGCACCGCCGTGCCCTTGCGCTGCTGCAATTCGCGGATCAGCCGCAGGATCTGGGCCTGGGTGGTGACGTCGAGCGCAGTGGTGGGTTCATCGGCAATCAGCAAGCTGGGCTCGAGCGCCAGTGCCATGGCAATCATGGCGCGCTGGCGCTGCCCGCCTGACAGCGCATGCGGATAGGCGTCAGCGGCGGCAAGCGGCTGCGGGATCTGCACGTCTTCCAGCAGGCGCTGTACCTTGCGTGCGATCTCCGCCTTGGGTAACCGGGTGTGGGTGCGGAACACCTCGCCGATCTGGTCGCCGATGGTGCGCAGGGGATTGAGCGCCGTCATCGGCTCCTGGAAGATCATGCCGATGCGGGCGCCGCGTATGCGCCGCAGATCCGCCTCGGACAGCGCCGTCAGCTCGCGGCCTTCAAACAGGATGCGCCCGGCGCTGCGGCGCACGCCATCGGGCAGCAGCCCAAGCACGGCGCCGGCGGTCATGGATTTGCCGGAGCCGCTTTCGCCAACCACGCACAGGATTTCGCCTGGCGCCAGCGCCAGGCAGACGCCGTCTAGCGCGAGTGGGCGGTCGGCACCGGCGGGCAAGGCGACGCTGAGCGCGTCGATGCTGAGAAGGAAGGGCAAGGGTCCGCTCATGCGCGTTTCAGCCTGGGGTTGAGTGCGTCGTTCAAGCCTTGTCCCACCAGCGACACAGCCAGCACGGTGAGCAGGATGGCGATGCCGGGAATGGCCGAGACATACCACTGCGAACGCAGCACGCTTCGCCCGCCTCCGATCAGGTTGCCCCAGGAGGCCACGTTCGGGTCTGACAGGTTGAGAAAGGCCAGCGCGCTTTCCAGCAGGATGGCCAGCGCCATCACCACGCTGGCATACACCACCACTGGCGGCAGCGCGTTAGGCAGGATCTCGCGAAAGATGATCTGCAGGTCGCGCATGCCCAGCGCGCGGCAGGAGTGGACGAAGTCGCGGTTGCGCAGGGTCAGGAACTCGGCGCGCGTCAGCCGCGCGGTGGCGGGCCAGGACACCACGCCGATGGCCAGCGTCACAGTGGTGATGCCGGAGCCGAATACCGATACCAGCACCAGCAGCAGCAAGAAGCTGGGCAGCGTCTGGAAGCCTTCGGTCAGCCGCATCAGCAGGTTGTCGGCCCAGCCGCCGTAGTACCCCGCGAACGCGCCGATCAGGATGCCGATGGACACGGCAATCAGCGTGGCCACGAAGCCGATCAGCAGCGAGACGCGCGCGCCGTGAAAGATCTGGGCGGCGATGTCGCGCCCGGTCTGGTCAGTGCCTAGCCAGAAATGCGGGTCCTCCAGCGGCCACTGCAACGGGCGGCCGGCAAGGGAAAGCGGATCGGCGGGAAACACGGCCGAGGCGCACGCGGCCATGGCAATGACCGCCAGCAACACCAGCAGGCCAAAGGCTGCGGCCGGGTTGCGCAGGTAACGTCGGAGCAGCTTCATGCCTTGCGTTCGTGAAGGATGCGGGGGTCGAGCAGCGCATACAGCATGTCGACGATGAAATTGATGGCGATCACCAGCAGCGCGCTGATGAAGACGATGCCCAGCAGGGTGTTCAGGTCGCGCTGGACCACCGAGTCATAGGCCAGCCGGCCCAGCCCCGGCAACGCGAACACGCTTTCGATCACCACCGAGCCCCCCAGCATGGTGCCGAACTGCAGCCCGGCCAGCGTGAGCAGCGGCAGCAGCGCGTTGCGCAGCACATGGCGCACCAGCACGGCGTACTCGGACAGGCCCTTGGCGCGCGCGCTGCGCACGAAATCCAGCGTCAGCACCTCCAGCATCGACGCGCGCATGATGCGCAGGTAGATGGCCAGGTAGATCAGCGCCAGGGTCACGGTGGGCAGCACCAGGTGCCAGGCGATGTCGGCCAGGCGCGCCAGGCCCGTGTAGCCCGCGGCGACGTCCAGGTAGCCACCGGGCGGCAGCCACCCCAGGTGGATGGCGAACACCACGATGCCCATCAGGCCGAACCAGAACGATGGCGTGGCGTAGAACACCAGCCCGAGCATGGACACCAGCGTATCCGGCCAGCGGTCGGCCCGGTGCGCCGCGGCTACGCCCAGCGCAATGCCGCACACGGCGGCCAGCACCTGCGCGCAGCCCATCAGCAGCAGTGTGACGGGCAAGCGCTCCAGGATGACGGCGGCCACCGGCTTGCCGTAGATGGCGGAGTAGCCCAGGTCCAGATGCACCAGACGCCACAGGTAGCGGCCAAGCTGCACCGTGGTGGAGGCGTCAAGCCCGTAGAACTGCCGCAGCTGGCCGATGACGGCGGCATCCGCGCCGCCCATTTCGGCGACCAGGGCATCGACGGTGTCTCCCGGGGCGAATTGCAGCAGCAGGAACAGGCCGCACAGGATCAGCAGCAGCGAGGGCAGGCTGGCTGCCAGCCTGCGCAGGGCGAGTGACAAGATGCGCATGGCCTGCTCAGGCCGACAGCCAGGTGTCGTACCAACTGCTGGACGGCCAGCGCGGCGTGTTGTGGTCGTTGTGCACGCGCTTGCTGGTGATCGAGTAGAACTCGCGCTCCGTCACCATCCAGACCGGCAGCTCGTCATTGACCGCCTTGACCCACTCGGCATAGAGCGCCTTGCGCTTGGCCGGGTTGATCTCCGAGCCGGCGTCGTCGATCAGCTTGTCGACCTTGGCGGACTGCCAGCCGTACTGGTTGGTCCAGGGCGCGCCCTTGGGGCTGCCTGAGCGGTACCAGACGGTGGTCGAGACCGCGGGGTCGCCGCGGTACTGGTGCCAGCCGGTGGCAAGGTCGAAATTCCAGTCGCGGTACACGGTCGACAACGCGCCGGCGATGTCGAGTTGCTGCACGGTGACCTTGATGCCCACCTGCGCCAGCGACTGCTGCACGTAGGTGGCGAACAGTGGCACGTCTTCGCCGTTCTGGATCGGCACCAGCTTGAGCGTGAAGCGGTTGCCGTCGGCGCCGCGCTTGAAGCCGGCTTCGTCGAGCAGGGCTTCGGCGCGCTTGCGGTCGAACGGGTAGGGTTGCTTGCCGCCCGGATAGAACGACGAGGTCGAGGGAATCGGGCCGGTGGCTGGCTTGGCGGTGCCATACAGGAAATTCTTGATGAAGAAGTCGACATCGATGGCGTGCGCGATGGCGCGGCGCACGCGCACGTCCGACAGCTCCTTGCGGCGCACGTTGAACTCCAGCGTGTTGTTGTAGGAGTTGGCCTCCAGTCCCTTGGTGGACACCTTGAAGCGCCCATCCTTCTTGAACCGCTCAAGATCCGCCAGGCCGACATGCGAATAGGTGGTTAGCTGCGCCTCGCCGGTTTCGAGCGCGGCAGCCGCGGCGGACTTGTCGGTGATGATGCGCCACACCACGCGGTCCAGGTACGGCGCGGTCTTGCGCCAATATGCGGCATTGCGCTCGGCGATCACGAACTGGCCCCGTTCATACTGGGTGAAGCGGAACGGCCCCGTGCCGACCGGCGCGGTATTGGCGGGGTTCTCCAGCACGTTGGTGCCTTCGAACTTGTGGCGCGGCACCACGTAGCCAAGGTCGCACAGCGCGCGCAGCAGCAGCTCGATCGGCATCGGGCGCGAATAGCGGAATACCGCGGTCTGTGCGTTGGGGGTATCGACGGCATCGAGGTACAGGTGCAGCGCGGTGCCGTAGTTCAGGTGCTTCTTCCACAGCGCCATCGCGTTGTACTGCACGTCGGCCGAGGTGAAGGGCTTGCCGTCGTGCCAGGTCACGCCCTCGCGCAGCTTGAAGGTGATGGTCTTGCCGTCCGGTGAGCTGCTCCAGCTGGTGGCCAGCACGGGAGCGGGCTTGCCGCTGGCGTCCAGGTCCACCAGCGACTCGATGATCTTGCTGGACACCACGTAGACGCCGGTGGACGCGCGGAGCGCAGGGTTGAGGATGCGCTGCTCGCCGCCCAGCAGGACCGTCAGCACGCCGCCCTTGCGCGGCGTGTCGGCAGCCTGTGCCAGCAGCGTGCCCGGGAGGGAGGCGCCAGCGGCAAGGGCACCGGATTGAATCAGGAAGTCGCGTCGCGTCAGGGACATGGCAGGGGTTCCACAATAACCGAAGGAATGCTGGAAGCAGGGAGCACGAAGGCTGGACAGCCAGCGAGTGTAGGGGGCGCCGCTGCGCGAGGGAAACGCGCTTTTCGTCTAAGCAAAGACGTTGGCTGCGCGGCGCGCTGCGCACCCGGCGGGCGCGCGCGGCGCGCATATGCAAAGACGAAACGCGCAGTTGGGGATCGCGCCGTGCTCGCGTACGCTCGCCAACTGCTCGTTCCAACTGCTCGTTTATTCCAACGGAACCCCTCTCATGCCAAACCTGATCCCGCTGCTCGACCACGTGGTCGTCAATGTCCATGAAGGCCTGGACGGCGCCGCCAGCCGCTATCGCCGCCTGGGTTTCCAGCTGACGCCGCGCGGCCATCATTCGCTCGGGTCTAGCAACCACCTTGCGATCTTCGATACGGACTACCTGGAGCTGCTCGGCTTTGAAGCCGGCAAGGCGGCGACCGGCCGTGCGGACCTGCTGGCCGAGCCGGCTGGCCTGACCGGACTCGTCTTCAAGAGCGCCGACTCCACCGGCCTGCACCGCGAGATCCTGGCGCGCGGGCTGGAAGTGGAAGGGCCGCCGCGTGAGTTCACGCGCCCGGTCGAGCTGCCGGGCGCCACCGGCGAAGCGCGCTTTCGCACGGTGCGGCTGGCCGCGCACCTGGTGCCAAACGGACGCCTCTACTTTTGCCACCACTTCACGCCGGAACTGGTCTGGCGCGGGCACTGGCAGGCCCATCCCAACGGCGTGACCGGCGTGGCGCAATACGTGATCGCGGCCGCGGACCCGGCGCGCACCATCGGCCTGCTGTCGCGCTTGTTCGGCGCCGAGCACGTGAGCAAGGGTGCGCACGGCGAGCTGCTGCGCGCCGGCGGTGCGTCGGTGGTGGTGCTGACGCCGCAGGCGGCGGCGCGGCGCTTTGGCGCGAGCGTGCCGCCGCTGATTGATGGGCGCGACCGCATGGTGGCGCTGGTGCTGCGCACCACGGCGCTGGCAACGGCGCGCGCCGCGCTGGCGGCAGGCGAGATCCGCGGCGTCGAGGAGATTGACGGCCTGCTGGTGGTGCCACCTGCCGAGGCGGCGGGTGTCACCCTTGCCTTTACCGAATAAGCGCGGACGGTATAACGATGGATTTCACGGATTTCTACGCATGGCGTCGCCATCACCCAGCAGGCGGTGGACGGGCTGGCCGCCTGGTAGGTCCGGCGCGACCGGCTATTCGAACGATACCTGGCCGGAACCCGTCCGGCTGACGGCACGCTGGTGCGGCTTGCCGGCAACGATGATGTCGCCGGATCCCGTCAGCGCCACGCTGGCCGTATCCGACGCGTAGCCGAGGATGCGGCCCGAGCCGCTGACCTGCGCGTCCAGCCTCTGCGCGCGCAAGGCGCTGGCATCGACCTCGCCGGAGCCGGAGATCGCGGCGCGCACGCTGCCCACGGTGCCCTCGGCAACGATCGAGCCGGAGCCGGACAGGCGCAGGTCGATGGATGCCTCGTGCAGGCCGGACGCACGCAGGGTGCCGGCGCCGGGAATGCTGACCGCCTGGAGCGAGGGCCCGGTAATGGCCACCCTGAGCGGCGCCGCGAGCACGACTGGCGCGCTCAGGCCAATCGTTAGCCTGCCGTTGTCCAGGCTGGTGAGCACCAGCGGCAGGATGTCCGCGGGGCCGGTGATGGAGACGGAGTACGCGCGCGCAACCGAGAACACCACATCGGCCGGGGCATTGAGCTGCACGCCGGAGAACGCGCCGACCATGCGCTGCTCGGTCTTCTCGGGGCCACCTCCCTTGGTGGCGTCATGGGAAGTCACCACCTGGCCATTGACGATGACGACACTGCTCCCGGACGTGCCCGAGGCGGAAATGCCGCTCTGGTTGATAACCACGGTGCTTGACTGAGCCAGCGCCATGCCGGCAAGGCAGGTGGATGCCAGCCAGGCAGCGCAAAGCAGGTTGATATGGGTCATGGCGATCCTTCGGGCTGGCGGGGCTCCTGGTGAAACGTGTACTTGTCCTTGCCGGTCCTCTTTGAATCATAGAGCGCTTCATCGGCTTTGATGAGCGCCTTGGTGAGCGTGTCGCCGCTGACCATGTGGGTGACGCCAATGCTGATGGTCACGGGGGGCTCCGATGGCGCATCCCGGATGCTGCGGCACAGCATGCCGATGCGGATTTCCGCCTCGGCGCGCGTCATCCCCTTGAGATAAATGCCGAACTCCTCTCCGCCCAGGCGCGCATACTGGCAGTCCCCCATCGCCAGCTTGATCCCCGCGGCCACGTGCTTTAGCACTGCGTCGCCCATGTCGTGGCCGTAGCGGTCATTGACCTTCTTGAAGTCGTCGATGTCCACCATCGCCAGGTAGTGGTCTTGCTCCGCGGCGGCGCGCGGCACCAGGCTGCCCACGTTGAGCATGAAGGCCCGGCGGTTGGGAATCTCGGTCAGCGCGTCCACATAAGCCTGCTGCAGCAGCAAGGCCTTGGCCATGACGAAGTTCTGCAGCTTCGCGCGCCGCAGCGTGATGAATGTGTACACCGTGATGCCGGTGAAATAGAGCGCGTAGCAGACGACCAGGATGCCTTTGAGTTCCAGCAGGTCCTGCGCCGCCATCATGGGAAAGAGCAGGACCCAGGCCAGCGCGATGACGCCGAAAAACGCCCTGGAGCTCAGCGGCAGCGTGGAGGCGCAGAACAGCACGCTGGCCGCCACCAGCATCGACCAGATCGGACGGGTGTCGTCCGGCGTGCCGTCCAGCACCAGGCGGGCACCTACGCAGAAGGCCACCACAAAGGCAAAGTTGAGAACCTGGAATTGTTGCGCGCGCCGCACGAAGGGCACGGCCGCGGTCAGCACCGACAACAGGGCAAGGTGGAAGATCGAATTGATCGTGAAACCCTGGCCCCCCTTGAAGCTGACCAGCAGATCGAACACGAGCCAGATCCCCACGCTGGCCGCGAAGGTCATGAGGCAAAAGCGCTGCAGCCTCTCGAATTCATGCTGGGCAAACTCCGCTTGCACCGGCGCCGGCACCGGCTTGTTCAGCAACTCTGACTCAACGGTGCGAAACATCATTCGACTTGCCTCTGGAAGGGGCGGATGGTCGGTGGGGCAGGGCAATGAATCCAGCGGCAATCATACAAGGACCAGAAGCGTGCGGGCGCCGGGCGCAGCGGTTTCACACGGGCGTTTGGACGCCCTGGCCGGGCACCGTGCGCAGCGCTCTTTTGCCGTCGCCGCGCTCGGTGGTGCGACGCTCACAGGCTTGCATGGCGGGGTTCCCTGTGTCGGGTCCCGATGCCTATGCTAGAGGTAGCGGTGCATCGCTTCGGCTGACGTGGCGGTCGGCGCTGTAGTCGGGTGTCCCGTGCAAAACAGCACGATGCCCGGCGCTCGCCAGTGCCGGAACATACGATCCGGCGCGGGCGGTTCGTGCGATTCGCGCTGGCAGTCGAATAGGAGGAAACATGAGAACGCTGGGCTTGCTGTTCGCCACCACGTTGGCGATGGCGTCGCCGCTGCACGCAGTCGCAGCGGGTTGTCAATATGACATGCAGTGCAAAGGTGAGCGGATCTGCCAGAATGGCCGGTGCATGTCTCCGGATGACGACGACCAGAGCGTCGACCAGCCCGCCAAGCCGCCAGTCTCTCGCATTGCTCCCGCGCCAACTCCCGCCGCCAGTCAGACGCCGGCGTCCTCCCGCATGGCGAAGAGCGCGCCGCCGGCAACGCCCATCCCGGGCGAGCCGCGCTTTTGCTGCACGGTAGCGGGCAGGCTCAAGCCATATAACAACGCCGCCTTCGACTCCGACACCATCGTTGGCGACGCTTGCCAGGGCATGACCAACTCGGGCAAGCCTGTGCCCGGCACCGCCTGCCAATGACGTCGCCAAGCGCGTTGCGCAAGCGCTGATTCAGACGCATCGAATCAGCGCTTTCTCGCTACGCGAGGAGGACAGCGCCGCAGGGGAATTCCACTTCGGGCTGGTTGCCATTGAAACGCCGCCACGCCAGTTCGCGCCACCCGCTCAAGGCGGGCACCGCGGTTGCTGCTGGCGGACGTGACCGGCAAGGGCCGCCTGAGCCGGGTTTATTCGGCTGGCTTGGCCGGCGCCACGACCGGCTCCACGACTGGCTTCACAATCGGCTCCGCGACCGGCTCCACAACGTCGGCTGGTGCCGCCAGCAGCGCGGTCTTGCGTGGCGCGGCTTCGGCGATTGCCTCCGGCAGCGGCTTGCCGGCTGGCAGGTAGGCCGCAACCCAGCCTGTCATCGCCGCGCCCATGGCGGGCAGCCCGTTGCCGTACTCCGGCAGGAAATCCCGGCCCATCAGGCACCATTGAAACGGGTCCTGGCCGCCGATCGTGGCGAAATGGCGTTGAACGTTGTCGGAAAAATCCGCATTCGCGCCAAACACGATCTCGATCAGGCTGTGGGTGTAGGCGGCAACGTGCTGCGCCATCACGTCGGCCAGCTCGGGCCGGAACGTGGTGAAGCTGAACGGTTGCGCGGCCGCCTCGCGCAAGTAGTCGGTGCCTTCGGCAATGAGCGTCTTTGCCGTTTGCAGGTTCAGCGCACCGATCTTCTGCGCCACCTGCGCCCAGGGGCTTGCCAGGCCAAAATCGATAACGGGGTAAGGCAGAGGCGCCTCGACGTGTTCAGCGTGAGAGAGGGTAGCCATGAGCGTCTCCGATAGTTCATGACGAGGCAACGCGTCCGAAGGGATTTCGTCGGTGGCAATCGTCACTTGCTGCGCCGCAGCATTGCGCTAGTCATCATAGGCGCAATCGTCAGGGTGTCAAGGCGCGCGACGACAGGCGCCCACCCCGTCACATCAGGGCGGGGCGGGCAACCTGCAATCCGGGATCCGGGATCCCAGGGGCTGCGGGGCGGCTTACTCGGGCTTGACGCCCGCTTCCCGGATCACCGCGGTCCACTTCGCCAGCTCGGATTTGATGCGGGCCTGGGTCTGCGCCGGCGTGGTCCAGGTGGCGATGGCGCCTTGCTTGAGCAGGGAGGCCTTCACGTCGGGCTCGGCCAGGATCTTCTTGAGCTCGGCGTTGAGCCGGTCCACCACCGGCGCCGGGGTGCCGGCCGGGGCCACGATGCCAAACATGGAGTTGACCTCGAAGTCCTTCAGGCCCGCTTCATTGGCAGTTGGCACGTCGGGCAGCGCCGCCACGCGCTCGCTGGTGGTAACGGCCAGCGCGCGGATCTTGCCGCCCTTTACGTAGGACTGCGCCGCCGGCACGGTCTCGACCATGCTGAGCACTTGCCCGCCGATCAGGTCGGTCATGGCGGGGCCGCTGCCTTTGTAAGGCACGTGCAGCATGTCCACGCCGGCCATGCGCTTGAACATCTCGCCGGCCAGATGCTGGGGCGAGCCATTGCCGGCGGAGGCAAAGGTGATCGCGCCAGGGGAAGCCTTTGCCAGCGCGATCAACTGCGGCAGGCTGTTGGCCTTGACGCTGGGATTGACCACGAACACAAGCGGCACGGTACCCACGATGGCCACCGGCGCAAAGCTCTTCTCGATGTCGTAGGAGACGCGGTTCTTGTACAGCGCCGCGTTGATCGCGTGGCTGGTCAACGCACCCATCAGCAGGGTATAGCCGTCGGCGGGCGACTTGGCGACCAGCTCCGCGCCGATATTGCCGGCGGCGCCGGCCCGGTTGTCGACCACGACCTGCTGGCCCAACGCGGTGGACAGGTGCTGCGCCAGGGTGCGGCCGATGACGTCGGTGGCGCCACCCGGCGGGTAGGGTACGACCAGGCGGATCGGCTTGGTCGGATAGTCGGCGGCAGCGGCCAGGCCGGGGAAGGCGGCCGTGCCTGCCAGCATGGCGCCGGCGAGCGCGGAGAGGATCAGATGGCGCCTGGGTGCGGAAACGCGCGTCCGCGCGTGGCGTCGAATGCCGGTCATAGGGGAATCTCCTGCGCCGGGTTGGTATGGATGGGAAGGCACAGCAAGGCTGTGCAGCGCGGGACGCCCGGCTCGTCGCTACGGCAGAGTGTAGGGGGCGTCTCTTGATTGAAGAATCAGAAGTTTTCTATCGACTGATCTGAATTTTCAATCAAAGGTGCGGGGCCGAATTTTCCATTGCGGCGCAGCGGCAAGGCCAGATATGATGCCTGTCTCGATTATCAATAATATTATTGGAGATATGCATGGCCGGCTCCCACGATTCCCCCAAGGACCCTTCCGCCTCGGCACAGGCCGGCCAAGACCCCTTCGAACCGGCGCAGGATGCCGAGAGCGGCCTGGGCAAGGGCCTGACCAACTATGGCGACAAAGGCTTCTCGCTGTTCCTGCGCAAGGCCTTTATCAAGGGCGCGGGCTATACCGACGACGCGCTGTCGCGGCCGGTGATCGGCATCGTCAACACCAACAGCAGCTACAACCCCTGCCACGGCAACGCGCCGCAACTGGTGGAAGCCGTCAAGCGCGGCGTCATGCTGGCGGGCGGCCTGCCGGTAGACTTTCCCACCATCTCCGTGCATGAGAGCTTCTCGGCGCCCACCAGCATGTACCTGCGCAACCTCATGTCGATGGACACCGAGGAAATGATCCGCGCGCAGCCCATGGACGCCGTGGTGCTGATCGGAGGCTGCGACAAGACCGTGCCCGCGCAACTGATGGGCGCGGCCTCGGCCGGCGTGCCGGCGATCCAGCTGGTCACCGGCTCCATGCTGACCGGCTCGCATCGCGGCGAGCGCGTGGGCGCCTGCACCGATTGCCGCCGCTACTGGGGCCGCTACCGTGCCGAGGAGATCGATGCGCCCGAGATTGCCGACGTGAACAACCAGCTGGTAGCCAGCGTGGGCACCTGCTCGGTGATGGGCACGGCCAGCACCATGGCCTGCCTGACCGAAGCGCTCGGCATGATGGTGGCCGGTGGCGCATCGGCCCCGGCGGTTACCGCCGACCGCGTGCGGGTGGCCGAGCGCACCGGCACCACTGCCGTGGCCATGGCCCGCTCCGGCCTGACGCCGGACCGCATCCTCACCGGCCGCGCGATCGAGAATGCCATCCGCGTGCTGCTGGCCATTGGCGGCTCCACCAACGGCATCGTGCACCTGACCGCCATCGCCGGGCGCCTGGGCATCGACATCGACCTGGCCGGGCTGGACCGGATGAGCCGCGAGACCCCCGTGCTGGTGGACCTGAAGCCCTCCGGCCAGCATTACATGGAGGACTTCCACGCGGCCGGCGGCATGCCCGCGCTGCTGCGCGAGCTGCGCCCGCTGCTGCACCTGGACACGCTGACGGTTTCAGGCCGCACGCTGGGCGAGGAGCTCGACGCTGCGCCCGCGCCGTTCGCGCAGGATGTGATTCGCCCGTTCGACGCGCCGATCTATCCGGTGGGTGGCCTGGCCGTGCTGCGCGGCAACCTGGCTCCGGGCGGCGCCATCATCAAGCAATCCGCCGCCGATCCTGTGCTGATGGAGCATGAAGGACGCGCCGTGGTGTTCGAGGATGCCGAGGACATGGCGCTGCGCATCGACGACGACGCGCTGGATGTGAAAGCCGACGACATCCTCGTGCTCAAGCGCATCGGTCCGACCGGCGCGCCCGGCATGCCCGAGGCCGGCTATATGCCGATTCCCAGGAAGCTGGCGCGTGCCGGCGTGAAGGATATGGTGCGCATCTCGGACGGCCGGATGAGCGGGACCGCGGCCGGCACCATCGTGCTGCACGTGACGCCGGAAGCCGCCATCGGTGGCCCGCTGGCGCACGTGCGCAACGGTGACCGCATCCGCCTGTCGGTGGCGCGGCGCGAAATTTCCCTGCTGATCGACGACGCGGAACTGGCCCGCCGCGCGGCCGAGCACGAAGTGGTGCGGCCTACCGCCGAGCGCGGCTATCGCAAGTTGTTCCTGGCCACGGTGACGCAGGCCGACCAGGGCGTGGATTTCGATTTTCTGCGCGCCGCGCGGACCAGCGAAACCGTGCCGCGCAAGTCCTGAGCGTCCTGTCATGGATCGGTCAACCCGTGCAGGAACGCGCGCACAAGCGACGCATAGCATGCAGGACGATACCGCCGGCGGCGCCCAAGCCATGCTGGCCGCCGCCGCGATCCTTGAGGAAGACATCGTCTTTGGCTTGCTGAGTCCGCGCGAGCGGCTGGTCGAAGACGACCTGATGGCGCGCTTCAACCTGAAGCGCCATGTGGTGCGCCAGTTGCTCGTCACGCTCGAAGGCATGGGCGTGGTCGAGCGCAAGCGCAACGTCGGCGCGGTGGTGCGCGCCTTTCCGGCGCGCGAGGTGATGGAGCTGTACGCACTGCGCGAAGTGCTGGAAACGCACGCCGCCAGCCTGATCGCGCTGCCGGTGCCCGCGGCGCGGCTACAGGCGCTGGTGGCCGTGCAGCAGGAGCACGATGTTGCGGTGGCCGCAGGCGATGCGCGCGCGGTGTTTCGCATCAACCAGCGCTTTCACCGGGAGTTGTTCGCCCTGGTCGACAATGCGGTGCTGCGGCAGGCCATCGAGGAATACGCGCGCCGCGCCCATCCGATCCGCTTTGGGTCGCTGGCTGCAGCGGGCTATCGCGAGCGTGCCAGGCAGGAACACTGGGCCATGATCGAGGCCTTGCGCGAGGGCCGGCGCGAGGATCTTGTCGCACTATGCCGTAGCCATCTGCTGCCCTCGCGTGACGCATACCTCGCGGCAGAACGGGAGCGTGCCGGAGGGCCTGCTTAGTACATTACATTATTTGTCTCCCGGGCATGGTTAATGGAAATATTGGGGAAATCAATACGCCAGTCGAGGGGAAACTTGAAATCCCTTTCCCAATCCTTAACCGCGCGGGCTGGCATTTGCGCGTTGCGGCAGGAATATTAGCCGGTGGACCGTGCTAAAATCGGTCCCTTCCGAAGATTCTGAAGATTGTCGGCCTGCAAAAGAGATGTCAGCGCAACCGTGTAAGCCGCTTCCGGAGCGCTCGCCCAAAATAGGGCTAGGTGGTCTGATCCTGTTCCTGGCCTTGGGATCGGTCCTGCTGACGATGGCCAATGCGCTGTACTCCAGTTACCGCGTGCAGCGTGACTTGCTGATCCGGAATACGCTGGAAGCCAACCGTGTCTATGCGGCCAAGCTGGCACAGTCCACGGGAGCCCATCTTGAAAGCACCATGCAGCAACTGGCATACAGCGCCAGTTTGCTGGCTGCGGCCATGGATGATCCGACTCGTGTGGACGAGGAGGCCGAGCGCTTGCGCTTGCAGACCAGGAGCCTGAACTCGGTGGCCATCGTCCGCCGGGACGGCATGGTGCTATCCGTGTCGCCAGCGGCCTTGCGCCGGGCCGGACAGAGCGTGAAGACCGATTGGGGGCGCGCGCTCCTGACCACCCGCACCCCGGAGATCAGCGAGCCCTTTAAGACCTCCGGCGGGCGGCTGATTATCTTTATTTCCCATCCCATCATTAATGCGGAAGGGCGGCTGCTTGGTTATGTCGGGGGCACGATTTACCTGAATGCCAAGAACCTGCTGCATGAGATTCTCGATAACCATTATTATCGGGATAGCTCTTATGTCTATGTGGTGGACCGTAAAGGCACCGTGATATTTCATCCGGACGACGCCCATGTTGGCAAGTCGATCTTCAAGAATTCAGTCGTGCTGGCGGTAACCAGCGGCGCAGCGGGCGCGCAGCAGATAGTGAACCAGTACGGTGTCGAGATGCTCGCAGGCTATGCGCCGGTCGCGTCCACCGGGTGGGGCATCGTGGCGCAGAGATCCACGCAAGCCACGCTGGCCGATCTGAATGACCTGGTGCTGGTGACGTTCGGCAACAGCATTCCCTTCCTGCTCCTGTCGCTGGTCTTTATCTGGTGGTTTTCCCGCTGGATCTCGCGGCCGCTGGGGCAGTTGGCCGATGACGCCCGGATGGGGACCACGCCCGACGGGATGGAGCGGATCGAGCGGATCCAGGCCAGGTATGTCGAAGCCGATCGTCTCAAGAAAGCGCTGCTGCGGGGCATGAGCCTGACCAGCAGCAAGCTGGACCGGCTTAACCATGAATCCATCACCGACGCACTGACGGGTTTGCGTAATCGCCGCGGGCTGGGCAACGCGCTCAGCCTGTACGAGCTTGGCGGGCAGTCCTTTGCCGTCATCACGCTCGACGTGGACCACTTCAAGTCGATCAATGACCGCTACGGGCACGATGTCGGCGACGAGGTGCTGGTGCATATCGCTAGCCTGATGCGGGCCGGTTCCCGGGGTGGCGACATGACATGCCGCAACGGCGGGGAGGAGTTCGTTATCTTGCTGCCCGGCACGACCGTGGACAATGCGTTCCTGATTGCGGAGCGTTTGCGCGAGGCTGTGCAAAAGACGCCGAACCCCACCGGTGGGGTCGTGACGGTTTCGCTTGGCATCGCGCATTTTCCTTCGTCGGCGGAGGAGGTTGGCGAAGTGCTGAAAAAGTCGGATATCGCGCTCTATCAGGCCAAGCGCAACGGACGCAACAACACGGTCCGGTACCAGCCGGAGCCGGAGGTTCAGGCGGACTCACCCTGATCGCGCTGGCAGCGGCGCCTGGCGCGATCCGTTGCGCGAAGCACGGCGCCCCTCATTCGCGGGACGACGACTCCGTTGCTGGCACCGGGTGCGCAGACATCGCGCTGCGCAGCGGCGGACGCGCCAGGTTGGCCCGCCACGCGCGCTGGATCACTTGCGCGATCTGGTTGTAGGCCTGGCTGGAGATGACTTTCTCCTCGCGCATGGCCTCCAGCGAACGCTGGCCCTTGCGCAGGGCAAACAGCATCAGCAGGCGCTTTTCCAGCGCCACCGTGTAGCCGCCGAACTGCGCGCGCATCTCATCCAGGCCACCGCCGGCCGATTTGACGCGCTCCTCCAGCACGCCGTCCAGCAGGGTTGCCATGCGCGCGCCGAACACCGGCGTGAGCAGCGAGCGGTTGTACTGGCGCAGCCGCTCCAGCACCGTCTGGCGGCAAACCAGCAGCTCGAAGCGGTCGGCCAGCGCGTGGGCCAGCGGCCGGTCGATCGACAGGCGCCGGTGCAGGAAGAGCGCCACGCGGTAGCCGCGCTGGTAATCCAGGATATGCCGGGCGGCGCGGTTGTAGCCCAGGCGGCCATGCTCGCGCGCGGCGTCGATCATCAGCGTGGTGTTGCGCATCATGGCGTCGAGATTGGCGACCGAGATCACGCCGTTGCCGTACTCCGGGATCAGTTCGCGCTCGCGCGTGGCCAGCGTGACCAGGCCAATGGTGACGCGGTCGCGCTCGGATAGCGCGGTGTCGAAATCGAACGCCAGCGCGCCCAGCTCGATCTCGCGCCGGTAGCGCTGCGCCACCTCGCGCGCTGCCGCGGGAGGCAGGTCGAAGGTCTGCGCGATGTGGTCGAGCGTGGTTTCGACCTCCTCGGTGGAGAGCTGGATGGCCTGCTGCTGCAATGCCCGGTCCTGGGCGGTGAGCTGGTCCAGCCCGAGCCGGTGGATCAGCCCGCGCAGGGTGGTGCCGTTCAGCAGCAGGCTGACCAGCACGAATCCGGTGGCCAGGATGGCGATGAAGTGCCGTGCCTCGTACGGCAGCGCCTCGTTTTCGGCAATGCCCAGCGCCAGCACCAGCGTCACCGCGCCGCGCAGGCCGCCCCACGCAATGGCCAGCTTGTAGGCATTGCTGATCGGCGCGCTGACCTTCAGCCAGGAGAGCAGCGGCAGCAGGCCGAACAGCGTGAGCAGGCGCGCCCCCAGCGCGGCCACTACCAGTGCCAGCAGCAGCAAGCCGTGATGCACGGTCACCCCGGCCAGCAAGGACGGCACGCGCACCGCCGCCAGCAAGAACACGACGGCCCCCGTGATGCCGGCGTACTGCTCCCAGATCATGCGCATGTGGTTCCAGTTGCGCGGGCTCAGCCGGGTGGGCCCGAGCGCGCTCACCACAAGGCCGGCGCATACCACGGCCACCACCCCGGACACGCCGAGCAGCTGGTCGGCTAGCAGGTAGAGCGGATAGGGCAGCGCCAGCGTCAGCGCGCCCTCGGCCATGGCCAGCCCGGCCAGGCGCGGCAGCAGGTCGGCCAGCAGGCGTCCGGCGATCGCGCCGCACAGTACGCCGCCCACGAACGACCAGGCCAGTTCCCGTGCGCCAGCGGCCAGCGTGGCCTCGGCGCCATGGCCGGTCAGCATGGCCACCAGCACGCCGGCAATGGCAATGGCGGCGGCATCGTTGAGCAGGCTCTCGCCTTCGACCAGCCGGATCAGCCGGCCGGGTGCGCCGACATCGCGGAAGATGGCGATCACCGCGGCCGGGTCGGTGGTGGCGACCACCGCGCCCAGCAGCAGGCACACTACCAGGCTGGCGCCGCTGACCAGCGTGGTGACCAGCCCGATCACGCCCGTGGCCACGATCACCGCGACGATGGCCAGCAGCAGGATCGGCGCGGCGTCCGGCAGCATGCTGCGCACATCGGCGGTCAGCGCGGCGTGGAACAGCAAAGGCGGCAGGAAGATCCACAGATAGGCCTCGGGCGGGAGCGCCGGGTCGATCAGGGGATGGAGGAAATGCAAGGCGAACTGCGGGAAGGCGGCGTCGATGGCCACATAGCCCGCGCCGATGGCGATGCCGATGGCCGAGAGCAGCGTGGACTCAGGCAATGCCAGCTTGGCGGCGGCGACCTGCACCACGGCCACGATGGCCAGCAGCGCGCCCGCCAGGATGAGCACGTCGACGACGATATTCAAGCGCGCCTCCGTTGCGGGGCGCGGGCCGGCCCGGGTTGTACTGTGGGCGACGACTGTGTCACTCGGGGATCCTCAGGCTTAGTTGGCTATGGCTGTGGCTATGGCTGCCGGCTCCGAACATACCGCGATATCGCGCGCGCCTTCAAGCCTCGTGCGCTTTGTCCGCCGCATTGCACACCGCTTCGCGCGATCCCGTTCCCGCTCGCTCATGCCGGATCGGCCACGCCGCCGCCAGCTTGGGCCAGGTGGGCGCGCAGCACGCCGACCAGCGCCGCCGCCGCGGGCGACAGGCTGCGGTTGCGTGCCGTCACCAGCCCGATCGAGCGCTCCGTCACCGGCGCGGTGAGCAAGCGCTCGACAATGCCGGCCTGGCGCACCGTGCCGGCCGCGATCTCAGGCAGCGCCGCCACGCCGAAGCCGCATTCGACCATGGCCGCGATGGTGGCCAGGTGCTCGGCCTCGAACACCGGCTGGAAGCGGATACGGTTCTGCAGGAAGGCCCATTCGGCGTACTGGCGCACGCTGCTGGGGTGCGTCATGGAAACATGGGCGGCGTCCACCGTATCGGCCCAACGCACCGGCCCCTTGCCGTGGGCCAGCGGGTGCTCGCTGGGAATCAGCAGCACAAAGCGGTCGGACATCATGGGGTCGTAGTGCAGGTCCGCCTGCTGCGGGTCGGCCGCGGTCAGCGCGAAGTCCACCTCGCCCGCCCGCACCAGGTCGAAGGCCGGGCCGGAGAGCGTGTCGAAGACCTTGAGCGTGACCTTGGGATGCTCCCGCCGGTAGGCCATCAGCACGCGCGGCAGCAGGCGGGCGGCCAGCGAGGGCAGGGCGGCCACCGCAACATGGCCGCGCTCGGCGCTGGCAATGCCGCTCACGGCGTCGATGGCGTCCCGGAAGGCGGCCTGCAGGATCGCAGCCTGCTGCATGAAGACTTCGCCTGCCGCGGTTAGCCGCACGGTGCGGGTGGTGCGATCGAACAGCCGCACACCGAGGGATTCCTCGATGCGCAGGATCTGGGTGGACAGCGCCGATTGCGACAGGTGCAACTGCCCTGCTGCCTGGCGGAAGTTCAGGGTGCGGCCGAGCACCAGGGTGGTCTCGACATCGCGCATCGACAGGTTGATTTTCACGGCACGAATGGCGGATTGATCTTGATTGTCGATCATTTTATCCAGAAAATCTGATTCATCAATCAAAGCGGCTTGTCTACACTCATGGTCAATCCCGCTGAACCCGGGCCATGACGCGGCGCAGGCGATGTTTTCGCCATATTTCATGGCAAACACGGGTTCAACCGCCCAACGACAACACCAGATAGTTCAAAGGAACGCCATGCCCGACGCCGCCCACTTTTCGCTAGCCACGCCTGGCACCGCACACGCCGTGGTGGTAGGCGGCGGCACCATGGGCGCCGACGTGGCCGTGGTGCTCACCCGTGCGCACTGCCGCACCACCGTCGTGGAGCCGGATACGCAGCGCGCGGAGGCAGTCGCCGCAAGGGTAGCCGCCAATCTCGCCGCGATCGGCCCGGCGGCCGAGGTTGGCCTCGCGGGATTGTCGGTAGCCGCAGGGCTCGACGCGGTTGACTGGAGCACGGTCGACCTGGTGATCGAGTGCATCCCCGAGCGGCTCGACATCAAGCGCGCGCTGTTCGCCGACCTGGCCCAGCGCGCCCGCCCGGATGCCATCCTCGCCAGCAATAGCTCGAGTTTCCCGATCAGCGCCATCGGCGCGGGCCTGTCCACCCGCGAGCGCATGCTCGGCCTGCATTTCTTCATGCCCGCGCACCTGGTGCCGCTGGTGGAGGTGGTGCTGGGCGAGGGCAGCGCCGAAGCCGGCGCCGACGCCTTGATCGCTTTCATGCGCCGTTGCGGCATGGTGCCGGTCAAGGTGAAGAAGGACCTGCCGGGATTTCTCGCCAACCGCCTGCAGCACGCGCTGTCGCGCGAAGCCTTCGACCTGATCGACCGCGGCATCGCCTCGCCCGAGGATGTGGATGCGGCGGTGCGCTTTGGCTTCGGCTTTCGTTTCCTGGCCGCTGGGCCGGTCATGCAGCGCGACCACGCCGGCATCGACGTGCACGCGGCGGCCGGGGCTACCATGTATCCCACGTTCAACAACGCGGCGGAGCCGGCCCGGTGCCTGACCGAGCGCGCGTCGGACGGCCGCCACGGCATGAAGAGCGGCGAAGGCTTTTACCAGTGGACGCCGCAGACCATCGCCGCGGAACGCGAGCGCTATGATCGGCTGCTGCGCGCGGGGCTCGACCTGATCGCGCCGGAGCTGCCCAAGATCGAACCCTGAACCTCACCAGATCCACAAGATTCTTTAGAAGCGCACCATGAGTGAACACACCTTGCTGGCGGATTCGCCACTGATCATTACCGTCGCGCCCAACGGCGCCTACAAGACCGCCAAGGACCACCAGGCCGTGCCGCTGACCGCTGCCGCGCTGGCGGCCGACGCGCGGGCCTGCCTGGAAGCCGGCGCGGCCATGATGCACATGCACGTGCGCCAGCCCGACGGCCGCCATTCTCTGGATCCGCAGATTTATCGCGAAGCGCTTGCCGTGGTGAAGCAGGAAGTGGGCGACGCCTTGCTGGTCCAGGTGACCAGCGAAGCCGCCGGCATTTACCACGCGGCCGAGCAGATCGCCATGGTGCGCGAGCTGCGCCCGGAGGCAGTTTCCATCGGACTGCGCGAGATCGCCGTGCCTGACATTCCCGAGGCCGAGCTGGCCGATTTCCTGGCCTGGCTGGCGCGCGAGCGGGTGATGACGCAGATCATCCTGTACGACGCGGCCGACGTGGCGCGCTGGCAAGCGCTGCGCGCGCGCGGGCTGGTGCCGCCGGGCGCATGGTCGGTGCTGTTTGTGCTGGGCCGGTATTCGGCGGGGCAGGTATCGTCGCCGCGCGACCTGCTGCCGTTCCTGCAGGTCTATGACGGCGCGCTGCCGTGGGCAATCTGCGCCTTCGGGCGCGAGGAGAATGCCTGCGTGACCACGGCCGCCGCGTTTGGCGGGCACGTGCGGGTGGGCTTCGAGAACAACCTGAAGCTGCGCGACGGCAGCACCGCGCCAGGCAACGCGGCACTCGTCGGGCAGGCGGCCGAAGGCGCGCGCACGCTTGGGCGCCCGCTAGCTTCGGCCAACGAAGCCAGGCAAATCTACAGCGAGATCCGCTGATCGGCGGCGCTCAGCGCCGGTGCTCATGCGCCGTCGCTGAACGAGTCGCGGGTGCCGTTGCGCGCGCCGTCTGTGAACGGGTCCCGCGTGCCGGTGCGTGCGCCGTCGGTGAACGGGTCGCGCGGGCCGAGCTTGCTGGCGCCCTGGGTGTAGACGTCCCGAGCCTGGCCGGTGGCCGCGCCATCGAGATACGGGTCCACGCTGCGCGGGGCGGCGCTGGCGAGGCTGGCGACACCGCCAAGGGTGGCGGCCAGCGCAGTGGCGAGCAGGGCTTGCTTGAGAGTACGCATCGTTTTTTCTCCGAGGATTCGAGGGGCGGGCGATCTCTTTCGATCGACCGTGCTGGCAGTCTAAGAAACAGGCACCCACGACAACATGACCGGCACATGACAATGCTGTCATGCAGCAGGCGTTGCCTCGGCGGCATTCCTTGTCCGCCGCCACTTGATTTCGGCAAGGTCCAACGCCTTCGAAGTTCGCGCAACTTCTTCCCCTGAGGCCCCAACTTTTGCCAACTGGCATGACTCGCCAATCCTGGCGGGCAACTTGGCCCGACACGCCCAAACTGTGTCGAAAATGTGCCAAAAATCTCATAACTTCTTAATGATTGGCGAAAACGCGCAATCAAGCTATGCTTCCCCGATTGTCGGGCGTGCAGCACACCATCCGGCCGTCAAAGGCGGCTGCAGGGAGACTGGGCAACGGGTCCGGCATGGCCAGTGGCCGCGGGCGCGGATACCATGGCCGAAAATGACATAAGGCCTGAAAAGGTCGTGAACATGACGCTTTACCAGATCAAACCGAAGTTCCAGGCCCTTCTGCGGCCCTTGGTGAAGCGCCTCGCCGCGCGCGGCGTCACCGCCAACCAGGTCACGCTGGCGGCCGCTGGCGGGTCATTGGTGGTGGGGGCGCTGGTGGCCGCGCTGGCCTGGCTGCCGGGCGTCTTCCTGCTGATGCCGCTCTGGCTGTTCGTGCGCATGGCGCTCAACGCCATCGACGGCATGCTGGCCCGCGAGCACGGGCAGCAAAGCGTGCTGGGCGCCTATCTCAATGAACTTGGGGACATCGTCTCCGATATCGCGCTGATCCTGCCGTTCGCCCTCGTTGCACCGTTTGGTGCCGGCGAGATCATGGTGTTTGCGCTGCTGGCCGTCATCGTCGAGTGCGCTGGCCTGATCGGGCCGCTGGCCGGTGCCAGCCGCCGCTACGATGGCCCCCTGGGCAAGAGCGACCGGGCCCTGGTGATGGGCGCGCTGGGCTTGTGGACCGGCCTCGGGCTGAGCCTGGCGCACGCCGCTCACTGGCTGTGGGTGCTGTTGTCGCTGCTGTCGTTGCTGACCATCGCCAACCGGGTGCGCCGCGGCGTGGCCGAGGGCGAGCAGGCACGCCAGGCCCGTGCCCAGGCAGCCCCGCACGTCAATTCGTCTTCCCAACCCGTGGAGTGATACTACGTGGATAGTCAAACCGGCCGTACCGCTGTCGAGTCACAGTTCGAAACCCACGATGGCCAGTCGCTGTTCTATCGCCACTGGCCTGCGGCGCCTGCCACCGGCCAGGCGCCGCAGGGCGCCGTTGTGCTGTTTCACCGCGGGCACGAGCACTCGGGCCGCATCGCCCACCTGGTCGATGAGCTGGGCTTGCCCGGCCACGCCTTTTTCGCCTGGGACGCGCGCGGCCACGGCCGTTCGCCGGGCGAGCGCGGCTATAGCCCCAGCCTGGCCACGTCGGTGCGCGATATCCAGACGTTCATCGACCACATCGCCACCGAGCACGGCATTCCTGTCGAGCGCATCGCCGTGGTCGCGCAGAGCGTGGGCGCTGTCCTGGCATCAACATGGGTGCACGACTACGCGCCGCGGATCCGCGCCCTTGTGCTGGCTTCGCCGGCGTTCAAGGTCAAGCTCTACGTGCCGCTGGCGCGGCCGGGCCTCAAGCTCATGCACAAGCTGCGGGGCAAGTTCTTCGTCAACAGCTACGTCAAGGCCAGGTTCCTCACGCACGATCCCGACCGTATCGCCAGTTACCAGCAAGATCCGCTGATTACGCGCCCGATTGCCGTCAATATCCTGCTGGATCTCTACGAGACGGCCGATCGCATCGTGGCCGATGCGGCCGCCATCACCGTGCCCACGCAGTTGCTGATCTCCGGCGCGGACTGGGTGGTGCATCGCGGCCCGCAGGATGCGTTCTATGAGCGGCTGGGCTCCAGCGTCAAGGAGCGCATCGTGCTGGACGGCTTCTACCACGACACCCTGGGCGAGCGCGACCGCGCGCAGGCCGTGGCGGCGGCGCGGCGCTTTATCGTGCGCGAGTTCGAGACGCCATCGGCGCCGGTCTCCTTGCTGAACGCCGATCGCGGCGGCGCCTTCAAGGATGAGTCCGACCGGCTGGCGCAGCCGCTGTCCCCGGCCAGCCCGGCAGGCATTTACTGGGGCCTGACGCGCGCTGGCCTGAAGTTCGGCGGCTTGCTGTCCGACGGGGTGCGGCTCGGGCACAAGACCGGTTTCGATTCTGGCTCCACGCTCGACTACGTCTACTGCAACAAGGCGCAGGGGCGGTTTGGCGTCGGCTCGATGGTCGACCGCAACTACCTGGACGCGATCGGCTGGCGGGGCATCCGCCAGCGCAAGGTGAACATCGAGGAACTGCTTGGCGTCGCGATCGGCAGCCTGCGCGCCGCCGGCGTGCCGGTGCGCATCGTCGATATCGCCGCGGGCCATGGCCGCTACGTGCTGGAGGCGCTGGCAGCCAAGGGCATCAACGGAGCGGCCGCGCAACAGGTGCAGAGCATCCTGCTGCGCGACTACAGCGATATCAACGTGCAACAGGGCCGCGCGCTGATCCGCAGCAAGGGCCTGTCCGACATTGCCCGCTTCGAGAAGGGCGACGCCTTCGACGGCGACGATCTCGCCGCGCTCGATCCGGCCCCCACGCTGGCCATCGTCTCAGGCCTGTATGAGCTGTTCGGCGACAACGGCATGGTGTCTCGTTCGCTTGGCGGCCTGTCGCGGGCGGTGGCGCCGGGCGGCTACCTCGTCTATACCGGGCAGCCCTGGCACCCGCAGCTCGAGTTCATCGCGCGTGCGCTCACCAGCCATCGCGCAGGCTCGGCCTGGGTGATGCGGCGCCGCTCGCAGGCGGAGATGGATGAGCTGGTCCGGCAAGCCGGCTTCGAGAAGATCGCGCAGCGCATCGACCCGTGGGGCATCTTCACGGTCAGCCTGGCGCGCAGGGTCGCGTGATGCTGCGCCGGCAGGCCGAAGGCGGGGCCGCAGACGTGGCCGCAGGGGAGCCGGGCGCTGCCGAGGCTCGCCCCTGGGGCCTTGCCCTGGTCCTGCTGGCCGGCATGGGCGCCTTGTTTTTCTCGTCCTATGGGCTGGCCAACTGGCTGGCGAGCCAGCGTGCCGAGGTCCCGTTCTTCTACTTTGAATGGGAGCGGCACATTCCCTTTGTGCCCTGGAGCATCGTGCCGTACTGGTCGATCGACCTGCTCTACGGCCTGTCCTTTTTCCTCTGGCGCACGCGCGCCGAGCTGCTCGTCCATGCCAAGCGCTTGCTGGCGGCGCAACTGATCTCGGTTGCCTGCTTCATTGCCTTTCCGCTGCGTTTCGCCTTCGATCGCCCGCAGGCCGACGGCGTGCCCGGCCACCTCTTCACGCTGCTGGGCGGCTTCGACAAGCCGTTCAACCAGGCGCCGTCACTACACATCAGCCTGCTGGTGATCCTGTGGGTGGCCTATGCCATGCACGCGCGCGGCGCCTGGCGCTGGCTGCTGCACGGCTGGTTTGCGCTGATCGGCGTGTCGGTGCTGACCACTTACCAGCACCATGTCATCGACGTGCCCACCGGCTGGCTGGTGGGCTGGTTCTGCGTTTTCCTGTTTCCCTTCGGGACGGGGCAGGGCAATGCGGTGCCCGCTGCCCGCGTGCGCACGCGGCAACTGGCCGGGCGTTACGCCATGGGCGCACTGGCCGTCGGGGCGCTAGCGCTGGCGCTGTTGCCCGCCTCGGCCCTCGCCGCGTTGCTGCTGGGCTGGCTGGCCCTGTCGCTGGCTTGCGTCGCGGCGATCTACCGGCGAGGCGTTCCGGCCATGTTCCAGAAGCGGCACGACGGCACCATGCCGATGGCGGCGCGCTGGGTGCTGGCGCCCTACCTGCTGGGCGCGCTGGCCAACTCACGCTGGTGGACACGCCGCCAGCCCGGCGCCAGCCAGATCGTGCCTGGCCTCTGGGTCGGCCGCTTCCCCGGCGGCGCCGAACTGCGCCGCCTCGGGGCCGATGCCGTGCTCGACCTGACCGCCGAGCTGCCGCGGCTGGCGGATGCCGCCTGGTACCGCTGCGTGCCGGTGCTGGACCTGACCGTGCCCGCGCCGGCGCAGCTGGACGAAGCGGTGGCCGTGCTCGAAGCCTGGCATCGCGATGGCCGCAAGGTGCTTGTATGCTGCGCGCTGGGTTATTCGCGCAGCGCGCTGGTGGCTGCCGCATGGCTCGCCGGCCACGCCGGCGCGCGCGACGCCGGGCAGGCGCTGGCCCTGCTGCGCAAGGGGCGTCCGGCCGTGGTGCTGGGCCCGGATAGCGTGGCGGCGCTGTCGCAGTTCATCCGCCGCCGGCAGGCGGCCGCACAGGCTTCAGGGGGAGCAGGCCATGTCGGTTCCGATGCATGACGACCATCACCTGGATGCCGCCGCCGGGCACTGGATGGCGCAGGCCGCGGTGGGTGGCCTCGATGGCGCGGGCCGCGTGCTCTGGGCCGGGCTGGTGCTGGCACTCATCAACCTGCTGCTGGCCGGTACTTTGTCGCCGGCGGGGCAGGTCTATCTGGTCCTTGGTATCGTGGCGGCGCTGCTTGGCGCGGTCCAGTTGTGGCTGCTGATCCGCGTGGCGATCGACAGCCGCTTGTTTGCGGCGCTTGCCGATGCCTTGCGCATTGTCGATCCAGTCTCGACGCTGGCCTCGCTGGACCAGGCGCTGGTGCTGCTCGGATGGGCGGCTCCCGAGGCCGGCGGGCGATCCCTGGCGCAGCGCGCTCGCGGCGCCTTGCGCTTTCTCCACTGGGCCGCGGGACTCGCCGCCCTGCAATTGCTGGTGGCCTTGCTGCTACTGCTGCTGAGATAACACACGATGTGGATTTCCAAACTGGTGGCGCGCGCCATCATCCTGTTCGCGCGCTTGCTGACCGGCATGCAGGCACGCTGGAACGGCTGCATGCCCGCTGCGGCGCAGCGTATCTATTTCGCCAACCACAGCAGCCACGGCGACTTCGTGCTGATCTGGGGCTGCCTGCCGCCGGACTTGCGCTCGCTAACGCGGCCCGTGGCCGGCGCGGATTACTGGAACAAATCGGCGTTGCGCCGCTTTATCGGCAAGGATGTATTCAACGCGCTGCTGATCGATCGCACCCGCGCCGAGCCGGGCAGCGATCCCGTGGCCCTGATGCAGCAGGCGGTGCGCAAGGGCGACTCGCTGATCCTGTTTCCCGAGGGCACGCGCAATACCACCGACGAACGGCTCCTGCCCTTCAAGAGCGGCATCTACCACCTGGCGAAGATTTGCGGACAGATCGAATTCGTGCCCGTGTGGATCGACAACCTCAACCGCGTGATGCCCAAGGGCGAGATCGTGCCGGTGCCGCTGCTGTGCACCGTGACCTTCGGCAAGCCGCTGACCCTGGGCGCGGAAGAAGCCAAGGATGACTTCCTGGCGCGCTGCCGGGATGGCCTGTTGACACTGGCGCCCGCGCTGGACTAAGAACCCATGACCTTTCCTCACCTGACCATGATGCATGAGACCTGGCTGCTGTTCGGCGGCGTGCTGGGCGTACTCGTGCTGGCTTCCACGGTGACCGCGCTGCTGCGCTGGCGCGTGGCCCGGGGCGGCCCGCACGCGGTCATCGACAACCTTGCCGCGCGCGTATCGGCATGGTGGTGGATGATCGGCGTGCTGGGGGTAGCGTTCGCGATGGGGCGCACCGCCATCATCGTGCTGTTCTACCTGCTGTCGTTCTTCGCCTTGCGCGAGTTCATCACCATCACCACCACGCGGCGGGGGGACCATCGCGCCATCGTCGCCGCCTTCTTTGTCTTCCTGCCGCTGCAATACGTGCTGGTGTACACCGGCTGGTACGGGCTGTTTTCCATCTTCATCCCGGTCTACGCTTTCCTGATCCTGCCCATACTCTCAGCGCTGTCTGCGGAGACCACGCGCTTTCTGGAGCGTTGCGCGGGGGTGCAGTGGGCGGTGATGATCTGCGTGTTCTGCGTGTCGCATGTGCCGGCGTTGCTGACCTTGCCGATTCCCGGCTTCGAGGATCGCAACCTGTTGCTGATCGCATTCCTGGTGATCGTGGTGCAGGGCAGCGACGTGCTGCAGTACGTGTGGGGCAAGCTGCTAGGCAAGACCAAGATCGCGCCGCTGCTGTCGCCATCCAAGACTGTGGAAGGCTTTATCGGCGGCGTGGCCAGCGCCACCGCGCTGGGCGCCTCGCTTTGGTGGATCACGCCGTATGGCTCGCCCTGGAAGGCGGGGCTGATCGCGCTGGTGATTGCCTTGATGGGCTTCCTGGGCGGGCTGGTGATGTCGGCCATCAAGCGCGACCGCAATATCAAGGATTGGGGCCAGATGATCCAGGGCCACGGCGGCATGCTGGACCGGCTGGATTCGGTGGTGTTCGCCGCGCCAATCTTCTTTCACATCACGCGGTACTGGTGGGTGCCCTGAGCGGCTCCATCGTTTTCGTCGCTATTTTTCTTGAATTTTGCCGGTCCAGCCCGCGCGTTGGCCCGGCGCGTTGTCATCATGTCTAGCAAGCGCATCGAGCATATCGTCATTGTCGGTTTCGGCTGCATCGGCCAGGCCATCCTGCCTTTGCTGGCGCAGGCGCACCCGGAAGCGGCGGTTACGGTTGTCGACCGGGCCATGGACGCCCACCGCCTGGCGCTGGCCCGGCAATACTGCGCCACGCCGCTGCATGCCACGGTGGCGCCGGACAACTTTGCGCGGGTGCTGAGTCCGCTGCTGGGAGCGCAAACCTGCCTGCTTAACCTGGCGCCCGCCGTGTGCAGCCGCGACCTGATCGCGCTGGCGCAGGCGCACCACGCGCTCTACCTGGATAGCGGCATCGAGCCATGGGACTACGAAGACGGCGCAGCCTCATCTCATCTGAGCAACTACGCCCTGCGCAGCGAGATGCTGGCGTTTGCCCGCGGCCGCGAGCGGATGTCCACCGCGCTGGTTGCCCACGGCGCCAATCCCGGGTTGGTCTCGCTACTGGTCAAGGCCGCCTTGCTGAAACTCGCGCGGCACGCCGGCGTGCCAGACACCCCACCGCAGGACCAGGCTGGCTGGGCCCGGCTCGCGCGCCGGCTCGACGTGCGCGTGATCCAGGTGGCGGAGCACGACAGCCAGTGCGCGCCGGGCTATCCGGCGCACGGCGAATTCGCCAATACGTGGTCGGCCGATGGCTTCATCACGGAATGCCTGCAGGACGCCGAACTGGGCTGGGGCAGCCACGAGCCCGCGCTGCCTGCCGGTGGCCGCCGCCATGGCTACGGCAGCGATGCGGCGATCGTGCTGGACCGGCCCGGACACCGCACCCGTGTGCGCTCATGGTCCGCGCTGCACGGTCCGTTCGATGCCTACCTGATCACGCACAACGAATCGATCTCGATCGCCGAGTACCTTAGCTGTGCCACGCCCGGCGAGCCGCATTACCGGCCCACGGCCTACTACGCCTACCGCCCCACCCGCGCCACGATGGCATCGATGCAGTGGCTGGGCGAGCGCGACGCCAGCCGCATTGCCAGCCACCGCATCCTCAAGGACGAGATCGTCGATGGCGTGGATGAGCTTGGCGTGCTGCTGATGAGCGGGCGCCATGGCGCGGTGTGGCACGGCTCGCAGCTCGACATCCACCGGGCACGCGCGCTGGCGCCGCACAACTCCGCCACCAGCCTGCAGGTGGCCTCCAGCATCGTCGCCGCGATGCGCTGGGCGCAGGCCAATCCGGCGCGCGGCGTGACCGAGTCCGATGCCATGGATCACCACGTGGTGCTGGAGCACGCAGCCGGCTGGTGGGCGCCGCTCGTCACGCGCTTCACCGACTGGACGCCCAGGCCGGGTCGTCGCTCGCTGGCCTTCGACGAATTCCTCATTACCGCATCCGCACCGGCGCCAACGCCGAGTGCCGCGGAGATCGCCCTGCCATGAAACGCATTGCCCAGACCCCGCGTGCCGACTGGCCGCAGCAGCTTGAGCGCATCGGTTTTCACTTCCACTCGCTCGACGAGCAAAACCTGCCGCGCCAGGTGGATCGCAACACGTTCTTCTATTGGCGCGAGGACGTCGCCTACGAGTTCGAGGCGCAGGAGATCGAGGCGCTGTATGCCGCCGCGCTCGATCTGAACCAGCGCTGCCTGGAAGCCGTGCAGCACGTGATCGACCACGACCTGTTTGCGCGGCTCGCCATTGCCCCGGATTTTGCCGAGCTGATCCGCACCTCCTGGGACCGCGACGAGCCAACGCTGTTCGGCCGCTTCGACATGACCATGGACGCGCTTGGCGTGCCCAAGATGTACGAGTTCAACGCCGATACCCCCACCTCGCTGATCGAATCGAGCCTGGCGCAATGGTTCTGGAAGGAGGCGGTGCGGCCGGATGCCGATCAGTTCAACAGCCTGCACGAAGCGCTGGTGTCGCGCTGGCGATGGCTGCGCCGCCACTATCGCGACGCCAAGGTCCTGCATTTCGCCTGCATGTTCGACAGCCAGGAGGATGTCTGCAATGTTGAGTACCTGATGGACACGGCGCTGCAGGCCGGGTGGTCGGTCAAGCTGGCCGACCTGGAGCAGGTTGGCTCCGATGGGCGCGGCGGCTTCTACGATGGCGACGACCAGCCGATGGAGCTGGTCTTCAAGCTCTACCCGTGGGAATGGATGGCCACTTCCGACTATCGTACGGAGCTGGCGGGCAGCGCGGTGCGATGGGTGGAGCCACCCTGGAAGGCCGTGCTCTCCAACAAGGCCATCCTGCCGATCCTGTGGGACCTGTTCCCCGGCCATCCGAATTTGCTCGAGGCCTCGTTTCGCGAAGCCACCTTTGCCGGGCGCTCTTACGCCAAGAAGCCGTTCCTGTCGCGCGAGGGCGAGAGCGTGGCGCTGGTGACCCCACAGGGGCGTTTCGAGAATCCCGGTGAGTACGGCGAGGAAGGCTTTATCTATCAGGCTTACGCGCCCGCGCAGCGCTTTGACGATCGCTACACCACGCTCGGCGTATGGCTGGTCGACGACGTGCCCAGCGGCCTGTGCGTGCGCGAGGAACTGGGACCGATCGCCAAGAACACCAGCTTCTTCGTCCCGCATTATTTTCAGCACGCCTGATCCGGAGAAAGGAGAAACGCAGCGCAATGGCCAAGAAGAAAGGCAAGAAGGGCGGCCAGCCGTCAAAGTACGATAGTCCCTACCAGCCGCGGGCAAGCGGCTCCAGCCAGTCCGCATGGTCCGGCCGGCCCGCGCTCGCCGCCCGCGGCCGGCGCAAGTCCCGCTCGCCGGCGCTGTGGCTGATCGGCGCTTGCGCGCTGGCGGCTGGCGTGGCGGTGATCGGCTCATGCAGCGACGATGGCGACGACGAGGCCGTGACCGTGCGGCGCGCCAGCTATGCCTCGCAAGCCGATTGCGTGGCCGACTGGAATGCGCCCGAGGATTGCGAAGGCGTGCCGGTCGACAACATCTACGCCTCCAGCCTGGCGGATACGGCCGGCAGCGATGGCAGCGGCGCCAGCACGAGCAGCGGCGGCCATGGCGGTGGCTACTATGGCGGGTATCACGGCGGCATGGCCCGCTGGTACGGGCCGTACTACACCGAGTCCGGCACCGTCTACCACCCGGACGGCACGCAGACCCGGCGCGACATGTCGAGCGGCAATTCGCGGCCCATGGGGGTCTATGACAGCAATGGCAACCTGACCCGCGTGAGCCAGGCGCCGGGCACGCCGCATGCGACGATGGTCGAGGAGGCCACGCTGAGCCGCGGCAGTCTGGGGCGTGGCGCGAGCGGCGGCATGTCGATGCGCGCGGCCGCTGTCAGCCGGGCGCCTGCAGTGTCCTCGCGCGGCGGCTTTACCAGCCGCTTTGGCGGGTCTGGGCGCTCCGGCGGCGGCTAAGGCCGCATCGCATCCTTCCAGATTCGCTCCCAATCCGGTCCAACCCAACCAGGAATCCACATGACATTGCCCCTACAACCGGTCTATGCCTACCTGATCTATATTCTCTCCAGCTTCGCCATGCTGGGGCTGTTTCTGCTCGTATACACGCGGATCACGCCGCACCGCGAGTTCGAACTGATACGCCAGGGCAATGTGGCGGCGGCCTTGTCGCTGGGCGGCGCGGTGCTAGGGTTTTCGCTGACGCTCTCGGCCAGCATCCAGCACAATGCCGCCTTCTCGATGTTCGTGCTGTGGGGCTTTGGCGCGTTCGTGGTGCAGGTGCTGGCCTATGTGCTGGTGGCGCGCGCGCTGCGCGGCGTCAGCGAGGAAATCACCGCGGATAATCGCGGCATGGGGGCGCTGATGGGGGTGGTATCGCTGGCGGCGGGCATCGTCAATGCCGCCTGCCTGGCCTAGCTTTGCCGCTGCTTTGGCATGTGGGCGGGCGCCGAGAGACGGAGTGTGCACCTTACGGTGCGTTGGCGGGATCTGCGGACGTGCCAGGAGCCGCGCGGCAACTGGCATTAACGCTTAGGAAATGTCTGCGCCAGCAAAGACGCAAGACCCTGTAAAATCGTGCCTCACAGGCGGCTTGACCCGCTGGATTGCCCCCCCTTCCTCCGCTTTGCAGGCCATTTGTCCGCCGGCAAAGTCAATTACGAAAGTCATGTCAGAGTCTGATGAAGCCAAACTAGCCGCGGCGGCGTGGGTCCGTGAGCAGATGGACCGCCACGGCCTCACGCTCGACGATTTACTCGAAGCGGGCTGTTTCGCTGCCCCCACGGCGCCGCCGGCACCGGCTCAGGCAGTGCCAAGGGCCACGCTGGCCGTTACGCCCCCGGTTGCTGCGCCTGCAGCAGCCCCCGAGGCGGAAAAGCCAGCCCGGGCGCTTTACCGCAACGCCATGGGCCAGAGTTGGGACGGTACCGGCGAGCGTCCGGAGTGGCTGCAGCGGGCAGTCAACGCAGGGCAGACGGTCGATTTCTTCCGGGTCGGATAGACATCGGATAACCGTCGGATCACCGTCGGATCAACATCCCCTTACTTCTCCGGCGGCTGCACCACCAGCGTGGTTACCGTCAGCGCGCCGTTGGCCCGGATCACGCTGAATTTTACCTGGTCGCCTTCCTTGACCTGACCCAGCAGAGCCGGGTCTTGCACGCGGAAGATCATTGTCATGGCGCCCATATCCAGGTTGGCGATGGGGCCATGCTTGATGGTCAGCTTGCCCGCCGCGGCGTCTACCTTGCGGATTTCCCCGTCGGTGATTGGCACAGCCTCGGCTTGCGCCGCGCTGGCCGGGGCGAGAGCATTGCCGGCATGGGTGGCGGCCTGGGCCGGCAAGGTGGCGAAGGCTGCCAGTAGCGGCAGCAGCGGCAGCAACGCGCGCAGGTTCTTGCTGGGGTTCATTTGCATTCCTTTCTGGTTGGCTGGTATTGAATACAGGGGGCGGTGTCGCCGCGTCGCTAAATCGCTCAGCGCACGCTGACCTTGCCGCGCATGCCGGCGTCATAGTGGCCGGGCTGCAGGCAGGCAAAGTCCACCCGGCCGCTGCGCGTAAAGCGCCACACCATTTCGCCGCGCTGGCTGGCTTCGAGCGTGACCGCGTTCGGGTCGGCGTGTTCCATCTCCGGCATCTTCAGCATCTCGGCGTAGTGCGCCTTCAGGTCGGCCTCGGTGCCGAGCACCATCTCATGCCGCAGCTGGCCTGCGTTGTGCACCACGAAGCGGACGGTCTCGCCGGCTTTGACCTGGATATCGGCCGGGGTGAAGCGCATGTTGTCGGTCATGCTGACCTGGATGGTGCGGCTCACGCTGGCCGCGTTGCCAGGCTCGCCAATGGCGCTGGTGGCGCCGGCTGCCTCATTGGCATGATGGCCGCCGTGGTTGCCGGCGGCGAAGGCGCCGGCGCCCGGCAGGGTTAGGGCAACGGCACTGGCCACCGCCATCCAGGCGGTGGCGGCGCGGGATTTCCTGCTTCGCATGTTGTCTTTCCTTTTTCTGGTTGATGTGGTCATTGGCCGGTGCCTGGCGTGCCGGCGTATTCGAAGGCAACGGTGCCTTTGGGATGGCGGTACCAGCCGGGGTCGCGGTAGTCGTTGCGGCCAAGGCCGGCGCGCACCTTGAGCACCGTGAACATGCCGCCCATCTCGATGGGCCCGAATGGCCCCTGTCCTGTCATCATCGGCAAGGTGTTGTCCGGCAACGGCATCTCCATGCCGCCCATGTCCGCCATGCCTGCCTCGCCCATCGCCATGTACTCCGGCACCAGCGCGTTCATCCGCTTGGCCAGGTCCTTTTGCTTGACGCCGATCATGGTCGGCAGCTGATGGCCCATCGCGTTCATGGTGTGGTGGGATTTGTGGCAGTGGAAAGCCCAGTCGCCGGGGTTGTCGGCGATGAATTCGATGGCGCGCATCTGTCCCACCGCCACGTCGGTGGTCACCTCCGGCCAGCGCGCGGACGGGGGCACCCAGCCACCGTCCGTGCCGCTTACCTCGAAGCGGTGCCCGTGCAAGTGGATCGGGTGGTTGGTCATGGTCAGGTTGCCAAAGCGGATCCGCACGCGATCGCCCAGGCGTACCGGCAGGCTGTCGATCCCCGGGAACACGCGGCTGTTCCACGTCCACATATTGAAATCCGTCATCTCGGCCACGCGCGGCGTGTAGGAGCCGGGGTCGATGTCGTAGGCCGAGATCAGGAACACAAAATCGCGATCGACCCGCATCTGCGCGGGGTCTTTCGGATGCACCACGAGGAACCCCATCATGCCCATCGCCATCTGCACCATCTCGTCGGAATGCGGGTGGTACATGAAGGTGCCGGCGTGCTTCATCTCGAACTCGTAGACAAAGGTCTTGCCGGGCGGGATATGCGGCTGCGAAAGGCCGCCGACACCGTCCATGCCAGCCGGCAGGATGATGCCGTGCCAGTGCACGGTGGTGTGTTCCGGCAGCTTGTTGGTGACGAAGATCCGCACCTTGTCGCCTTCCACGCACTCGATGGTGGGGCCGGGGCTCTGGCCGTTGTAGCCCCACAGGTGCGCCTTCATGCCGGGCGCGAACTCGCGCTCGACGGGCTCCGCCACCAGGTGGAACTCCTTCCAGCCTTGGCGCATGCGCCAGGGCAGGGTCCAGCCGTTGAGTGTCACCACCGGGTTGTACGGGCGGCCAGCGGCAGGCGCCAGCGGCGGCTGGGTGGCGGGGCTGGCTTGCAGCGCGGCCTCGGGCAGCACGGCGGCGCCGGCGCGCGTCACCAGCGCCGCGCCGAGCATGGTGGCGCCGGAGCCATGCAGGAATTGTCTTCGGGTAACCATGGTCATTGTCCTTTGGGCGAGGCGGGCGCGGCGGGCGCGGCTGGGGAAGAGGATGCAGGCAGAGGCAATGCGCCGCCGTCCGGCAGCCGTCCGCCGAGCGCGCCCTGCAGTTCGGTTTCGGCCACCCAGTATTCGCGCAGCGCATCGAGATAGCCGTTGACGGCGCCGACCTGCTCGCGCGCGTCGGCCAGCAGCTCGAACACGCTGACCAGCATGCCGTTGTAGCGCAGCATGCCTTCGTCGGAGATGCGCTTGCGCAGCGGCACTACCTCGTCGCGGTAATGCCGGGCGATGTCGTAGCGCGCCTGGTAGCCGGCATAGGTCTCGCGCACTTCCGAGCGGGCATTGATAGCACTCTCGGCGAGCCGGCTGGCGGCCTGCATGTAGACCGCCTCGGCCCGCGCCACGCGGGCGCCGCCCCAGTCGAACAGCGGGATCTCGATATCGATGCCGTAGCCGGTCTCGCGCGGCCTGCCGGTTTCCGAGTTGTGCAGGTAGCTCACGTCCAGCACGCTGATAAAGCGCGTAGCGCGGGTCAGTCCAAGCGAGCGCGCCAGGCTATCCAGTTGCAGCTTGCCGGCTTGCAGGTCGAGGCGGCTGGCAATGGCATAGCCCTCCAGGTCCGCCATGGCGGGACGCCCCTTCGGCAGGTCCGGCAGGCGTTCGGGGAGCCGGTATTGCGCGCCGGTGCCCCACAGGCCGAGCCGGCGCGTGAGCTGCTCGCGCGCGGCCAGTGCCTGCTGGCGGGTGCGGGCCAGCTGGGTCGCGGCCTCGGCGTAAAAGGCCTGTTCGCGCGCGTGATCGAGCGCACTGACGTTGCCTGCGCGCGCCAGGTCGCGGGCGAACAGCGCGCCGGTCTCGGCTGCGTTCTTGACCTGCTCGGCATAGCGCGCCGCTTGTTCCGCGGCGACGGCATTGACAAAGGCCTTGCGCGTTTCCAGCGCCTGCCGCAGCAAGGTGTCGGCCACGGCGAGCCGGGTTTGGGTAAAGCGGTCCTGCTCGATGCGGGCCGCCAGCGGCAGCACCAGCAGGTTCATCAGGCCGACGGATATGGCGCGGTCGATCTTGAGGTCGTCGCCCTGGCGCTTGCGGCTGAAGGAGAATCCCGGGTTGGGCAGGCGCGTTGCCTGGACGTACTCGGCCTCGGAAATGCCCAGATCGGCAAAGGCCGCCTGCAGGCCGGCGTTGTTGAGCAGCGCGATCTGCACGGCGCTGTCGGCGTCGAGCGGCTGCGCCAGCAAGGCCTGGGTGCGCTCGTAGACGGCAGCGCGGTCCTGGTCGGAGCGGACCCAGATGGCATCCTTGCCGAGGCGCTCGCGCGCGGCGGTGGCCGCGGTGTCGAAGCCACCATCGGCGGTAAACCCGGCGCAGCCGGCCAGCAGCAGGGCACAGGCCGCCGCGGCCAGTCCCGGCCGGATTGGCAATGGGAGAGACATGCGGCCTCCTTAGTGGTGGTGGCCGTGGCCGGCGGCGGGCCTGGCGGCCGGTGTCGACGCGGGCATGGACATGGGCACGCTGGCGCCCGTTGCGCCCTTGCCCACCGTCGGCGTGACCTGCGCGTTGGACTCGCGCCACGGGGCGATGGCTTGCGCCTGGAATGGCACGTAGCCGGCCAGCACGTTCGGTGCCGGCAGCGGCGGCACGGATGCGCGGGGATCGAGTGGATCGGCGGCGGGTGCGCTGGACTGGGCCGACGACAAGGTCGGCCCGAGCACCAGGCAAGCCGCCGCAAGAATGCGGACGAAATGCATGACAACCTCAGGGTTCGTGGGATGCGCGAAGGACGGCGCGGGGTAAGACGAACGGGGGGCGAGCGTGCGCTGGACGCACCTCGGGTGTCAGCAGCGCGCGGCGGGCGGGCGGTCGGAGGGGGCGGGGAGGAAACCGGCGTAGGCAGCCAGGGCGGCTACCGGTGCGGCATGGCCATGGCTGGCCAGGGCGAGCTCAGGCAGGATGGTGGGCATGACGGCACCGAGCGCGCAGGCCGAGCAGGCGCTGCAGGTGCCACCGGCGCCATGGCTGGCGTGGTGATCCTGATGGTCTTGATGGTCTTGAAGGGCTGGCTGGTCAGCCATGCCAGTCACGCCAGATAGATTGGCCATCCCGTCCCGCTGCTGGGCCGGGTCCGCCGCGTCATGGCAATGCGCGCCGGCATGGCTGCCAAGCGCGGCTTCCGCCTGCGATTTGATGGCCGCATGGCGTAACATCATCGATTCCACGGCCGGCGAATCGGCCGGCAGTACGACGGATGGCACCTGCATCGAATGCCTCGATTGCACAGATTGCGCCGCGCTGCAGACCATCATGACCGCCGCCGCGACACCCTGTGCGGGCAGCGCGATCATGGCAAGGCACAACAGGAAGTAGCTAAGGACGCGTTTCATCGGGGCAGGGGAATCAGCAGCCGACATTGTACCTGCATCGAAAGGTGCGGTAGCGTGACGCCAACATGACAATGCTGACATCTTCGGCCGCGGCGGGGCTTCCTCGTATAGCGTGTCGGTCTTGCAGGGCCGGTGGATGGCCCGGAGTGAATAACTATGCGCATACTGATTGTCGAAGACGAACCCAAGGCAGGCGACTACCTGCGCAAGGGTCTGAGCGAATCCGGTTTCGTGGTGGACCTGGCGCGCGATGGCGTGGACGGCCTGGCCCACGCACGCGGGCAGGAGTACGACCTCATCGTGCTGGATGTGATGCTGCCGGGCATGGATGGCTGGCAGGTGCTCCAGGAACTGCGGCGCGAGCGCGATACGCCGGTCCTGTTCCTCACCGCGCGCGATGCGCTTTCCGACCGGCTCAAGGGCCTGGAGCTGGGCGCCGATGACTATATGGTCAAGCCCTTCGCCTTCGCCGAGCTGGTCATGCGCATCCGCACCATCCTGCGGCGCGGCCCGCTGCGCGAAAGCGAGCTGATCGAAGTGGCGGACCTGCAGATCGATACCGTCAAGCGCCGCGTCACGCGCAACGGCCAGAAGCTGGAACTGACCTCCAAGGAGTTCGCGCTGCTGCAACTGCTGGCGCGCCGCAGCGGCGAAGTGCTGTCGCGTTCGCTGATCGCCTCCCACGTCTGGGACATGAATTTCGACAGCAATACCAATGTGGTCGATGTCTCCATCCGCCGGCTGCGCGCCAAGGTCGACGACCCCTTTCCCGCCAAGCTGATCCACACGCGCCGGGGCATGGGCTACGTGCTGGAGGAGGAGGCCCGGTGATCCGGGCCATGTCAGGGGCCGCCTCGTGATCCGCGCTGTGCTCCGCCTGCCGGCATCGCTCACGGCACGGCTGGCGCTGGCCTACGGCGCCGCCACCGTGGCGATCCTGGTGGCCGTTGGCACCTACCTGGCAAGCGCGCTTGCCGCCCAGCTGCAGGATCGCGACGAGAGCGAGCTGGTCAGCGAAGTGCTGCTGGTGCGCCATCTGCTGCGCGAGGTGGGCTCGGAGGCAGAGATCCGCGCCGACACGCATCGTTTCGCCGATCTCGCGCTGGGCCATGAAGGATTGATCCTGCTGGTGCGCGGCAGCGGCGGCGAGCCGCTGGTCACCCTGAACCCGCGCCATGAGCCGGTGCCGGCATTGCCAGTGCTGCCCGCGGCCACACCGCCCGACAAATCCCAACTGCATACCTGGTATCCCCGCAACGGCGTCGCCTCGCGCGGCATCTCCGCGTTGGGGCAGTTGGGGGATTCCGAGCGCGCGGTCGAGATCGTGGTGCTGCGTGATGCCGGCTACCGCGTGGCGCTGATGAAGGCCTACCAGACGCAGATGCTGTGGGCAACGCTATGCGGCGCGGCGGTCGCGGCGGGGCTGGGATACCTGCTGGCCAGGCGCGGCCTGCGCCCGCTCAGGCGCATGGCGCAGGACGCTTCGGCCGTCACCATGAGCCGGCTCGCCACGCGGCTCGATGCCGGCCAGGCGCCCACTGAGCTGCGCGCGCTTGTCGCCGCGCTGAACGACATGCTGGCAAGGCTGGAAGACGGCTTTCATCGGCTCTCCGAATTCTCTGCCGACCTGGCGCACGATTTTCGCACGCCCATCAGCAACCTGATCGGCCAGACCCAGGTCACGCTGGGCCATAGCCGCCCGGTGCAGGAGTACGAGAGCCTGCTGGAATCCAACCTGGAAGAATACGAACGGCTGGCCCGCATGATCGAGAACATGCTGTTCCTCGCGCGCGCTGACCATGCCCAGGTGGCCATGAAGGTGCGAGAGCTGGACGCGCGTGCGGAGCTGGACAAGGTTGCCGAGTACTACGAAGCCGTGGCGGCGGACCGAGACATCAAGGTGCAACTTGCCGGCCAGGGCGCCGTGCGCGCTGACCAGACGCTGCTGCGGCGCGCGGTGACCAACCTCGTCGACAACGCCTTGCGCCACGCGCCCGCGGGCAGCGCCGTGGACATCCGGGTCGTGGCGGAAGCCGCCGTGACCCGGATCCAGGTGAGCAACGGCGGCGCCGGCATTGCCGCCGAGGCACTGCCGCATGTGTTCGGACGCTTTTACAGGGGTGACCCCGCGCGCAGCAATTCGGCGGGCTCGACCGGGCTTGGGCTGGCCATCGTGGATACGATCATGCGGCTGCATGGCGGCAGCGTGAGCATGCGCAGCCGGGCCGGCGAGACGGTGGCGGAGCTGATGTTTCCGATGCAATATGCCGGGTCTGCGGCAGACTCGACAAGCAGGGGTTAAGAGCCATCCCTTTCAAGGTGACGAGAATTAGGGAACTCCGGTTCTATCAAATTGGAATCGGAGGCAATGGCGTGGTAGTGGATGCAGAGGTGGAACGCCTTCGTGATGGCGTGCTCCGCGTTACAACGGGCGTTGGAGGGCCAATCGGCATCGGTGAGCAGCTATCGATTATCACCGTTACGCTTCCGCAGCCTGATTGGCATCTTCGATACATAACGATGCGATCTGCCACCGCTCATCGATAATTAGCCACAGCTCAAAAAAATTGCATTGGCTAACGATCTCTCCGTTTCTCTTGAATGAGGCGGAGCCATAGACAGTGGCCCAGCCCTTGCGTTCTTGCATATCGATAATTGATTCTCTAAACTCTACCCCTTTGGATTTCTTTGTCGGAAATTTGGCTCGACTTCGTTCGATAAAGGATATCTGTTCGGATTTGAAAATGAGTTTGTCGCCTCTTTTAACGAAAAAGGTAGGGGCCTCCAAATATGATAGCCAATCCACCTCGCCATTTAGATAGGCATTAATCCAAACCTCCCTTATTTGATTTAGCAAATATCTGTTATTCATGCTGTAGCAACAAATCAAGTTGTTCCGAAATATCGGACAACTTTCGATCCAGTAAGCGTTGTGAGTCTAGTATACCTTCGTTGTACGCATGGGATCGAACCAGTTTGTACAATTTCTCCCCGAACGGAACAATCTCCATATTCCCCACCGAAATTCCTAACTCACTGTTCAGTAAGTCGCGGACCTCTGAGGAGAATTTAATCAAATCAAATTTATCGAAATTCATAGTATCTCCTAAAGTGTGCGGAGCTTGAGTATCACGGATACCGTACGCGAATGGTAATCGATTTTCATGATCTGCTTGTCAGGCCAGGCGCGCGGTCAATGAGCGTGGGTGGCTCGATCCGGCGAACCAAGCCCTCGTGCATCAAGCGCGTGACGTTGCTAGCTCTGCAAGAATCGGTGCCCGGCAAAGAATATCGATTTCAAGCGCCGGCAGGATTCGGAAAATTCAGATTCTCATTTTGCCGCGCCGGTGGCCCGCGAACCCCGGCTATCGCATATCGCTCTTTCAGAGGCGCGCGCGCTGGCGGTGGCGATGTGCAGCCGTTTGGCGACAATGCCAGCGCGGCCGGGCGCGCAATGGACCGCAGCATGGAAATCGTGCTGGCGCCGCCGGGCATCGGGTTGCACTGACGCGCAACGGTGCTTGATGGCAGGAGCGGCGTGCCGCTCCTGCTGTCGCCAGGCTTAGCCGTTGGGCAATGCCGGTGGCACTGTCAAACCGCCAGCCAGGCGTCCGCTGCCTGCGTCATCTGCAACGCCAGCCTCCTCCTTGTCGCGCCGATGCGCCAGCCGGTACAGCACCGGCAGCACCAGCAAGGTCAGCGCGGTGGAAGACAGGATGCCGCCTATCACTACCGTGGCCAGCGGACGCTGTACCTCGGCCCCGGTCCCGGTGGCTATCGCCATCGGGATAAAGCCCAGCGATGCCACCAGCGCGGTCATCAGCACCGGGCGCAGCCGGGTCAGCGCGCCGGTGTGGATGGCTTCATCGAGCGGCTTGCCTTCTTCGCGCAGGCTGCGGATGAAGGACAGCATCACCAGTCCGTTGAGCACCGCCACGCCGGACAATGCGATAAAGCCCACGGCCGCCGAGATCGACAGCGGAATGCCCCGCAGCCACAGCGCCAGGATGCCGCCAGTGAGCGCAAAGGGAATGCCGGTAAAGACCAGCAGGCCATCGCGCGCATTGCCGAACATGGCGAACAGCAGCACGAACACCATCAGCAGCGCCACCGGCACCACGATCTGCAGCCGCGTGGTGGCCGATTGCAATTGCTCGAAGGTGCCGCCCCAGGTGACCCAGTAGCCCGCCGGGACCTTGACCTGACGATCCAGCGACGCCATCGCCTCGGGCACGAAGGTGCCCACGTCGCGCCCGCGCACGTTGGCGCTGACCACGATGCGGCGCTTGCCGTTCTCGCGCGAGACCTGGTTGGGGCCGGGGGCCAGCGTGAGCGTGGCCACTTCGCCCAGCGGGATATAGCTGGCGGTTGCCGTACTTCCTTTCGGCAAGGGAATCGGCAGCCGGCGCAGCGCCTCCACATCGCCACGGATGCCTTCCGGCAGGCGTACGCCGATATTGAAGCGGCGGTCGCCCTGGAAGAAGATGCCGGCGTCCCTGCCGCCCACGGCAATGGCCACGGTGTCCTGCACGTCGATCATGTTGAGGCCGTAGCGGGCCGCGCGGGCGCGGTCCACGTCCACCGTCAGCATCGGCAGGCCGCTGGTCTGCTCGACCTTGACCTCGGTTGCGCCGGGGACGGCCCGCAGCACGGTGGCGACCTTTTGCGCGGTGTCCTCCAGCACGGCGTTGTCGTCACCGAAGATCTTCACGGCCACGTCGCTGCGCACCCCGGAGATCAGCTCGTTGAAGCGCAGCTGGATCGGCTGCGAGAACTCGTACTTGTTGCCGGGGATGGTTGCCAATTCGGCCTCCATCTGCGCCAGCAGTTGCTCGCGCGTTTTCGATGGATCGGGCCACTTTGTCCGTGGCCGGAGCATGATGTAGCCATCCGAGGCGTTGGGCGGCATCGGGTCCGAGGCGATCTCGGCGGTGCCGGTGCGGGCGAAGACGCGCTCGATTTCGGGGAATTTCTCCTTGAGGCGCGTCTCGATCTGCTGCTGCATGGCGAGCGACTGGGTGAGGCTGGTGCCGGGAATGCGCAGCGCCTGCACGGCGAAATCCCCTTCGTTCAGGTTGGGGATGAACTCGCTGCCCAGCCGCGTCGCCACCAGGCCGCTCAACAGCACCGCGACCGCGGCAAGGGTCAGCACCACCGGTGTGTTGGCGATGGTCTTGCCAAGCATGGGCGCGTAGGCGCGCTTGGCCCACAGCATCAGGCGGTTTTCCTTCTCGCCTACCTTGTCGCCGATGAACAGCGCCACGGCCGCCGGCACGAAGGTCACCGACAGGATCATTGCGCCGATCAGCGCCAGCACCACGGTCATGGCCATGGGGTGGAACATCTTGCCCTCTACGCCGGTCAGCGCAAAGATGGGGATGTACACGATCATGATGATGAGCTGGCCGAAGATCAGCGGGCGGCGCGCTTCCCGCGAGGCCGCAAAAACTTCGTGGAAGCGCTCGCCGCGGGTGAGCGGGCGGCCGTGCTGTTGCTGGGCATGGGCGAGGCGCCGCACGCAGTTCTCCACGATCACCACCGCGCCGTCGATGATGATGCCGAAGTCCAGCGCGCCCAGGCTCATCAGGTTGGCGCTGATCTTGTACGTCACCATGCCGGTGAACGTAAACAGCATGGACAGCGGGATGACCAGCGCGGTGATGATGGCGGCGCGCAGGTTGCCGAGGAACAGGAAGAGGATCACGATCACCAGGATCGCGCCCTCGACCAGGTTCTTCTTGACGGTGGCGATGGCGCGGTCCACCAGCACGGTGCGGTCATACACGGTGACAGCCTTGACGCCGGCCGGCAGCGAGCGGTTGATGGCGGCCATGCGCTGGTCCACCGCTTGCGACACGGCACGGCTGTTCTCGCCGATCAGCATGAAGACGGTGCCCAGCACCACTTCGCGCCCGTTGTCGGTGGCCGCGCCGGTACGCAGTTCGCGGCCGATGCCCACGTCCGCCAGGTCGCGGATGCGGATGGGCTGGCCCTGCGCGCTACCCACGATGATCTCGCGGATATCGTCGACGGACCTGACCTGCCCCGGCGCGCGCACCAGGTATTGCTCGCCGCGCCGCTCGATATAGCCGGCGCCCACGTTGGCGTTGTTCTTCTCCAGCGCCACCACCACGTCCTGCAGGCTCAGGCCGTAGGAGGCCATCCGTTCCGGGCTGGGCGCCACCAGGTACTCCTTGGCGAAGCCGCCGATGGAGTTGATCTCGGTGACGCCGGGCACCGTGCGCAGCTGCGGCTTGATGACCCAGTCCTGGATCTCGCGCAGGTCGGTGGGCGTGTAGGGCGTGCCATCAGCCTTCCTGGCGCCGTCCTCGGCTTCCACCGTCCACAGGTAGATCTCGCCGAGCCCGGTGGAGATCGGGCCCATCTGTGGCGCAACGCCTGTGGGCAGGTTTTGCGCGGCTTCCTGGATGCGCTGGTTGACCAGCTGGCGCGCGAAGTAGATATCGGTGCCGTCCTTGAAGATCACCGTTACCTGCGACAAGCCATAGCGCGACAGCGAGCGGGTTTGCTCCAGGCCCGGCAGGCCGGACATCGCGGTCTCGATCGGGTAGGTGACGCGCTGCTCGGTTTCCAGCGGCGAATAGCCCGGCGCGGAGGTGTTGACCTGCACCTGCACGTTGGTGATGTCGGGCACGGCGTCGATGGGCAGCCGGCTGTAGTTGTAGATGCCGAGCGCCGCCATGGCGGCCACCGCCAGCAGCACCAGCCACCGCTGCTCGATGGCAAAGCGGATCAGTCTTTCAAACATGAGGGATTCTCCGCTTAGTGGCTATGTTCGGCGCCGGCCTTGCCAAGCTCGGCCTTGATCACGAAGCTGTTGCCCGCCACGTATTGCATGCCGGCTTTCAGGCCGTCGGTGATCTCCACCAGCTTGCCGTCGCTGCGGCCGGTCTTGACCGGCTGCGCCTGGAAGCCGCCCGGAACGACAGCGAACACCACCTGCTGATCGCCATTGCTTTGCAGGGCTTCGGCCTCGATCGCCACCGGGACCTCGGCGCTGGAGTCGGTCACGCCTACGGTGACGAACAGGCCGGGACGCCAGGCCGCCTTGGGGTTGGGCAGCGTGACGCGGGCGGTGGCGGTGCGCGTTTGCTGGCCCAGCAGCGAGCCGACATACGAGACCGTGCCTTCGGCCTTGCCGTCGAAGGCGGTGGAGGCGATCTTCACCTTCTCGCCAACCCGCACGCGATCCAGGTCCTTGGGCGCGATCACGAACTCGGCCCATACCGTGCTGAGGTCGGAGATGACGAACACGTTGGCGTCGGCCGCCACGGCTTCGCCCAGCGCCAGGTGCTTCTCGACCACGGTGCCGTCAAAGGGCGCGCGCAGCTCGAAGCGGTTGAGCGACCTGGCGCTGCCTGCGTTGCCGCTGGCGCCGATGGCGGTCAGCTTCTGCGTGGCGTTCTGCGTGGCGATGCGGGCTTCCTGCAGCGCGGCGCGCGCGGCCAGGTAGTCCTGCTCGGCGGAGATCTTGTCCTCCCACAGCTTCTTCTCGCGCTGGAAGGTGGATTCGGCCAGTTCCTGGCGCTTTTGCGCGGCCAGCAGTTCGCTGCGCTGGTCGGACAGCGCGGTGCTGGCCAGGACCGCCAGCAAATCGCCCTTCTTCACCTGTTGCCCCAGGTTGGCGGACACGCCTTCCACCACGCCGGCTACGCGCGGCACCACGTGGGCCGTGCGGTCCTCGTTGAAGCGGATCTCGCCGGGGAAGGATGCCGTGCCCTCGATGTGCGCGGGTCCTGCGGTGCGCAGCGTGAGCCCGGCCGCCTGGACCTGCGCCGGGGTCATCTCGATGTGGCCTTCTTTCTCTTGCGTTTCGTGATGCTCCCCGTCGGTGTGCCTGGCGGCGTCGCCGTGCGCCGCGCTGGCCGGGCTGCCGTGATGCTCGCCGTCGCCGTGGGCCGCGTCTTCGCCATGCGCGCCTGCTGCGTGGGCGGCCTCGGGCGTGGCGTCGGCGCTGCCGCGCCCGGCGAAGATCAGTCCCGCGGCTGCGATGGCGCCGCCCGCCAGGATGATGGCGATGCTCGTTTTCTGCTTGTTGCTGATTGCCATGATGGGGTTCCTTTGGCGCTAGCGGCCAAGAATGCGGTCGATGGTGGTGGCTGCCTGGTAGGCATTGGCGACCACGCCGAGATAGCGGACGCGCGCCTGGAACCAGGTGCGCTGCGCATCGAGCACGTCGAGGAAGTTGAACTTGCCGGCTTCGAAGCCGCGCGTGGCGGCCTCATAGGCCTGCTGGGCAGCCGGTAGCACGGTGCCCTTGAGCGAGTCGGCCGAGGTCCGCGATACGCTCAATTGCCGCGTGGCCTGCTGCAGCGCATTGGCGAGGCGCACCTGCGTGGCGCGGTACTCGTCGGCCGCTTTATCCGCCTGGCGCAGCGCGGCGTAGAGATTGCCCTGGTTGCGGTCGAACAGCGGCAGCGGCAGCGACACGCCCAGCACGGGCATGGTGCCGCGGTCTGAGCCGTTGTCGCGCTTGCTGCCCAGGCTGACGGTCAGGTCGGGATACTGGCGGCTGCGCTCCACGCCGATGATGGCCTGCCTGCGCTCCAGTTCCAGCCGCTGGCTTGCCAGTTCCGGCGCGCTGTCCAGCGCTTGCGCGAGACTGGCGCCGTCGGGCCGAGCGGGCAGGGTGTCCAGGTTGCCGGCGGCTTCCTGGAAGCGGGCTTCGCTGCTGCCCCAAAGGCCGGCCAGCGACTGGCGTGCCATCGCTAGTGCCGCCTCGGCGTCGGCGACCTCGAGTTCCGCATTGGCCTGCTCCACGCGCGCCTTGCTCTCTTCGAGCGGCGCGATCTTGCCGGCGGCTACGCGGCGGATTGCCGCCTGTGCGCCCTTGGCGGCGATCTCGGCCGAGCCACGCGCCAGCTTGACGCGCTCCTGCGCGATGACCACCGCGAAGAAGCCGCCAACCACGGCCGCGCGCAGGTCGGTGCGCGTTGCGCCCAGTTGCGATTGGGCGAGCTCACGCGCCTTCTGCGCGGCGCCGATGCGCGCGGCGCGCTTGCCGCCAAGCTCGATCGGCAGGCTGACCTGGGTCGTGGTGGTGCGGGTGTCGCGGCGGTTGTCCTCGAATTGCACCGCGACTTCCGGGTTGGGGATGGTGCGGGCCTGCATGATGCCGCCTTCGGCGGCATCGAGCTCATGGCCGGCGGCCGAGAGCGTGAAGCTGCGTTCGGCCGCGAGGGCGAGCGCATCGTCCAGCGTGAGCGTGCCGGCGGGCTCGGGGATCTGTTGCGCCGCTTGCGCGGCGGGCAATGGGGTCGTCGCCGCGTTCTGGGCGAACGCGGCAGGGCTGAGCAAAGCTGCCGCCAGCCCGAGCGGCATCACAAGTGTTCTCATCGAATTTCACCGGGAAAAAGCCAGGGAAGTTCGGCGAGACGAGAGTCTGGAGGTAAAGGGAGTCGTCTCGCCGTTTAGGCGGCGAGCGGCCACTGCGGGCGGTCGGGGGTGGCGCCGGGCGCCGACAGGTAGGACGCGGCTAGCGCCCGGTAGCTGATGGCCACGCCATGGTGCGAGGCGCTCGTGGCCATGTCCGGCAAGACCAGCTGAGCGCTGGCAAAGTGGCACACGGCGCAGTCCAGGTCGGGCAACTTGATGTTGTCCTTGCCGTTCTTGCTGTCGCTGCTGCCGTGCTGGCTGAGCTTGCCCTGATGGGCGTGGCTATGGTGGCCGAAATGCCAGCTGGCGCTGGCTGTGGCGGTGCCGTTGCCCGGCTGCGTGCTTTCGTGATTGCAATACGCCGCAGCCCCGGCCCAGGCGAACTGGAGGGGCAGCATGATGGCGAAAAGCAGGATCAGGAAACGGCGCATGCGGCGGATTATATAGGCAGCAAGCGTGACCCTTGTGCAACTGTGGCTTAAACCGTGGTGCAAAGGTGATCTCAGGCGCGCGCATCGATTGATGTGCAGAGAACACTTGACCCTGTAGTCGCTTCAGGGTCTTAAATGGGCGGTAAGCAAAAACAAGCAGGGAAAACCGCCATGCCTAGCGCAACGCCAGACCAAGCTTCGCTCCGTGACCCATCTTGCTGCGGTCATGAGCATTCTGATGCACACGAACACGCGCATAAGCACGATCAAGCACACCAGCACAACCATGGCCACGATCACGGCCACGATCACGGCCACCAGCACGGCCACCAGCACAGCGATGATCACGGCCACGGCCACCAGCACGCTCAGGCGGCCGGCGCCGCTTGCTGTGGCAGCGCGAGCATGGCGCCTCCGATTGCCGTAGCCGTTCCTGCCGGCGCCGCCGAGGCCAGCTATCGCATCGACGCGATGGATTGCCCCACGGAAGAGACCCTGATCCGCAACACGCTGGGCAGCATGGCCGGCGTGGCCGCGCTGCAGTTCAACCTGATGCAGCGCGTGCTGACGGTGCACCATACGCTGGACTCCCTGGAGCCCGTGGTGCGGGCCATCGAGAGCCTCGGCATGAAGGCCGAGCCGCTGTCGGAGCAGGCTGCGGCGCTGCCGCCGCAAGCCGCCAAGTCGTGGTGGCCGCTGGCGCTCGCCGGCGTGGCCGCGCTCGGCGCGGAGGCCGTGCAGTGGCTGCAAGTGCCCGGCCAGGAATGGCTGGCGCCCGTGCTGGCGTTGGCGGCTGTGGCAATAGCCGGGCTGGGCGTCTACAAGAAGGGCTGGATTGCGCTGTCCAATGGCAACCTGAACATCAACGCATTGATGAGCATCGCTGTCACCGGCGCCATGCTCATCCGGCAGTGGCCAGAGGCGGCCATGGTGATGGTGCTGTTCGCGCTGGCCGAGCGCATCGAAGCGGCGTCGCTGGACCGTGCCCGCAATGCCGTGCGCGGCCTGATGGCAATGGCGCCGGAGCAGGCCACGGTGCAGCAGCCCGACGGCAGCTGGCTGCCCGTGGAGGCTAGCGCGGTGGCCATCGGCGCCTTGGTGCGCCTGCGCCCTGGCGAACGCGTGGCGCTCGACGGGCGGGTGTTGCGTGGCCAGTCCACGCTGGACCAGGCACCGATCACTGGCGAGAGCGTTCCGGTCGACAAGACCATCGGCGATGCACTTTTCGCCGGCACCATCAACCAGGCTGGCGAACTGGAGTACGAAGTCACCGCGCCGGCCAGCGGCTCCACGCTGGCGCGGATCATCCACGCGGTAGAGGCGGCGCAGGGCAGCCGCGCGCCCACGCAGCGCTTTGTCGACCGCTTTGCCCGCATCTACACGCCGCTGGTCTTCCTTGGCGCGGTGCTGGTGGCCGTGGTGCCGCCGCTGGTGATCGACGGCGACTGGAGCGCATGGATCTACAAGGCGCTGGTGCTGCTGGTGATTGCCTGCCCGTGCGCGCTGGTGATCTCCACGCCGGTAACGATCGTGAGCGGCCTTGCGGCCGCGGCGCGGCGCGGCATCCTGATCAAGGGTGGCGTCTACCTGGAGCAGGGCAAGGATCTGAAATGGCTGGCGCTGGACAAGACCGGCACCATCACCCACGGCAAGCCGGCCCAGACCGATTTCCAGCCCCTGGGCGCAACCGCCGCGGCAGGTGCGGCGGCTAGCGATGCGGCGCGCGTGATGGCGGCCAGCCTGGCAGCCCGGTCCGACCATCCGGTGTCGATGGCCGTGGCCAATGCCGCGCGTGCGCACGGCATCGTTGCGCTGGAAGTGCAGGACTTTGCCGCGCTGCCCGGGTACGGTGTCAGCGGCAGCGTGAACGGGCGCAGCTATTACCTGGGGAACCATCGCCTGATCCACGACCGCGGGCTGTGCTCGCCGGAACTGGAGGCTACGCTGGAAGCGCTGGAGCGGCAGGGGAAGACGGTTGTGCTGCTGGGCGCGGATCACGGCGTCGAGGCGCTGTTCGGCGTGGCGGACACGGTCAAGGACAGCAGCCGCGAGGCGGTGGCTGAGCTGCACGCGCTGGGCGTCAAGACGCTGATGCTGTCGGGCGACAACCCGCATACCGCGCAAGCGATCGCAGCGCAGGTGCAGATCGACGAGGCACGCGGCAATCAGTTGCCGCAGGACAAGGCAGACGCCATCGCTGCGCTGAGCGTGAAGGGGGCAGAAGGGGCGCCGGGTAATGGCAGCGGTGGCAGCAATGGCAGCAAGCGCGTCGTGGTGGGCATGGTGGGTGACGGCGTCAATGATGCGCCCGCGCTGGCCCGTGCCGATATCGGTTTCGCCATGGGCGCGGCCGGGACCGATACGGCGATCGAGACCGCCGACGTGGCGCTGATGGACGACGACCTGCGCAAGATCCCCGCCTTTATCCGGCTGTCGCGGCAGACTTCGACGATCCTGAAGCAGAACATTGCCCTGGCGCTTGGCATCAAGGCGATTTTCCTGGCACTCACGGTCATGGGCCTGGGCACCATGTGGATGGCGGTGTTCGCCGATATGGGGGCGAGCTTGCTGGTGGTGTTCAACGGGTTGCGGCTGGCGGGGAGGGACCGTAGCTGAACGTTGCCGAGGGTCCGCCAGGACCTTCGACAACGCGGCAATGCCGTTCGAAGGCATTCCCACTTTCACCGCGGTCCGGCTCGACGTCTGCGACGCCGGTGCCATGCAGCGGTTGAGCGACGCTTACGCCGGCCAGATGCCTACGGCTGCAGGATCAGCTCGCCGCTTCGTCCCTCGATCGCGCCCCACGTCACCGGCAGTTGCGGCAGGGCGCTGCGATCGATGTGCCGGTAGAGCGTGGCCATCGACACCAGTTCATGCCCCTGCGCGCGCCAGCCATCCAGCAGGCGGTTGAACACCGGCGCAAGCTTGCCGCCCTCGAGTTCGGTGTGCAGGGTGAACACGTGGTCGCGCCCATCTTCGCTCAGGCGCAGCACGGCCTGGTGGACGTTGTCTTCCGTCAGGTCGCCCACGCCGATCAGTTCGTCCAGCGTCGGCAGCGTGGTTGGCATCTGCACGTGGCGGCATGCCACGCCATTGACCGTGGGGATATACGGACCGGTGCCGCGGCCATCGGACGCGTACACCATGCCCCAGTCGTCGATCTGGCGGAAGGCCTCATTGTTCATTTGCCAACCGGCCGCGCCATGGGTGGGCGGCGCTTCGCCGAAAATCTCGACGTAGCGGTCGAACGCACTCTGCATCTGGCGCCGGGTCCAGGCCGCATCGCGCTCGCGCACGTTGTCCTGCCAGTAGACGTGATCCCAAGTGTGGATGCCGCACTCGTGTCCTGCCGCACGCGCCGCGCGCATCTCGGCCGCGCCCTTGCGGCCGATATCGGGACCGGGCAGCAGCACGCCGTACATCAGCGTGCGCAAGCCATAGTTCGACACCACCGAGGTACGCGACACCTTCTTCAGGAAGCCGGGACGGAATACGCGCCGCAGCGCCCAGCCGGTATGGTCGGGGCCGAGACTGAACAGAAAGGTGGCCTCGGCCCGCACGCGGGCCAGCATGGCGAGCAGCGCCGGCACGCCTTCGCGGGTGCCGCGCAGCGTGTCGACGTCGACCTTCAGGGCGATACGGGCCATCGGGTGCGTGCGCTCAGTTGGCCGAATCGACCAGGGTGCGCGCCTCGATCACCTTGCTGCGGTAAGCCTCGAAGATGGCGCGCAGCGCGTCTTCCATGCTGACCTCGGGCTTCCAGCCGAGCTCTTCCACGGTGTTGTCGATCTTCGGCACGCGGTTCTGCACGTCCTGGTAGCCCTTGCCGTAGAAGTCGCCCGAGGAGGTTTCCACGATCTGGGTCTTCTTGGCTTCTTCCGCGTACTCGGCGTAGTCGCCGGCCATCTTCAGCATCATCTCGGCCAGCTCGCGCACGGAGTGGATGTTGCGCGGGTTGCCGATGTTGTAGATCTTGCCGGTGGCGATGCCGTTCGGGTTCTCGATGATGCGCATCAGTGCGCTGATGCCGTCGGTGACGTCGGCAAAGGCACGCTTTTGCGCGCCGCCGTCCACCAGCTTGATCGGCTCGCCGCGCACGATGTGGCCGAGGAACTGGGTGACCACGCGCGAAGAACCTTCCTTCGATTCGAAGATCGAGTCCAGGCCGGCGCCGATCCAGTTGAACGGGCGGAACAGGGTGTAGTTCAGGCCTTGCTCCATGCCGTAGGCGTGGATCACGCGGTCCATCAGCTGCTTGGAGCAGGCATAGATCCAGCGCGGCTTGTTGATCGGGCCGCAGATCAGCTCGGACGTTTCGGGATCGAACTCGTCGTCATGGCACATGCCGTACACCTCGGAGGTGGACGGGAACACCAGGTGCTTGCCGTACTTCACGGCGGCGCGCACGATCGGCAGGTTGGCTTCGAAGTCGAGTTCGAACACGCGCAGCGGCTGGCGCACGTAGGTAGCGGGCGTGGCGATGGCCACCAGCGGCAGCACCACGTCGCACTTGCGGATGTTGTACTCGATCCACTCCTTGTTGATGGTGATGTCACCTTCAAAGAAGTGCATGCGCGGATGGTCGATCAGGTCGCCAAGGCGATCGCTGGACATGTCCATGCCGTAGACTTCCCACGACGTGGTTTCGAGAATGCGGCGCGTCAGGTGGTGGCCGATGAAGCCGTTGACGCCAAGAATCAGGACCTTTTTCATCGGTTTTCCTCTTTGGACAATGCGGTAAGAAATGTGGAAAGCGCGGCAGGCGAGACGGGCGCGGGTTGGGCGCCATCGTCCAGCAGTTCGCGTACAAGGATCAGGCCGCCATCGCCGCACACGCCGACGATCTGCCCGTCGATCACGTGCAAGCCCGGGCGGGCGGCGCTGGTGGACTGCAATTGGGCTGCTCCGCCTGCGCTGCCGGCATGCGGCAGGCGCGCCTGCGCCACCACGAAGCGGCGCGAGCCGGCATCGGTGAAGGCGCCGGGATAGGGCGGTGCGACTGCGCGGATCAGGTTGTAGACCTGCGCGGCGGGCTGCTGCCAGTCGATGCGGCCGTCCTCCGGCTTGCGCCCGGAGAAGTAGCTGCCTTCGGCCAGGCGGTTGGGCAGCGGCGTGATGTTGCCGGCCATCATGGCGGGCAGGGCACGCCACAGCGTTTGCTCGGCGGCCACGGTTACTTTCTCGAAGACCTCGCCGGCGGTGTCGTCGGGCAGGATCGGCACTGACGTCTGGTCGACGATGAAGCCGGCATCCGGCTTGGCTTCCATCGCATGCAGCGTGGCGCCGGTCTCGCTCTCTCCGTGCAGCACCGCCCAGTTCACCGGCACGCGGCCGCGATACTTGGGCAGCAGCGAGCCGTGCATATTGAACGCGCCTTGCGGCGCCAGCGCCAGCACTGCCGCGGGAATCATCGCGCGGTAGTAGAAAGAGAAGATCACGTCCGGGCGCGCCGCAGCCACCGCGGCGGCCAGCGCCGGATCGGCGGGGTCTTCGCCGTAGGTGACAGGCAGGCCGAGTTCGGCGGCGGTATCGGCAACGCGGCGGAACCAGATGTTCTCATCCGGGCGGTCGCGGTGCGTCACCACCAGCGCCACTTCCACGCCGCGCGCGTGCAGCACGCGCAGGCAACGGTCGCCGACGTTGTGATAAGCGAAGACTACTGCGCGCACGGGACCTCCGTCGCTTTTTGCTGTTCCGGCGTGCCTTCAAGCACCGCCTGGATGCGGTAGCGCGGACGGTTGCGCACTTCCTGGTAGATGCGGCCGATGTACTCGCCCAGCAGGCCGATGCCGAACAGCATGATGCCAACCAGGAAGAAGTTGAAGGCGAGCAGGGTGAACACACCCTGCACTTCCGCGCCAAGCACGAAGCGCCGAACCAGCAGCACGGCCACCAGGCCCGCCGATGCCAGCGACAACAAGGTGCCGATGGCGGAGAACCACTGCAGCGGCACGATGGAGAAGCCGGTGACCAGGTCGAAGTTCAGCCGGATGAGCTGGAACAGCGAATACTTGGATTCGCCGGCGTGGCGTTCTTCATGCTCGACCACGATCTCCACCGGATTGGAGGAGAAGGTGTAGGCCAGCGCGGGGATGAAGGTATTGACCTCACGGCAGGCATTGATGGTGTCGACGACATTGCGGTCGTAGGCACGCAGCATGCAGCCCTGGTCGGTCATCTTGATGCGCGTGATGCGCTCGCGCAGCCGGTTCATGGCCCGGGACGCAATGCGGCGGAACGCCGTGTCGTTGCGCTCGCGGCGGATGGTGCCAACGTAGTCATGGCCTTCGCGCATGGTTGCCACCAGCCGCGGGATTTCCTCCGGCGGGTTTTGCAGGTCGGCGTCCAGCGTGATCACGATCTGGCCGCGGGTGTGCTCGAAGCCAGCCAGGATGGCCATATGCTGGCCAAAGTTGCCGTTGAACAGCACGACGCGCGTCGTGTCCGGGCGCTTGTGAAACTGGCTGGCCAGGATCTGTGCCGAACGGTCGCGACTGCCGTCGTTGACGAAGATGATCTCGTAGTTGCAGCCGAGCCCGTCCATCGCCGGGTAGAGCCGGTCGAACAGGGCTTGCAGGCCATCTTCCTCGTTATAGACGGGAATGACGACGGAGACTTCGACAGGGCTCATTTGAAGAGGCGTTTGCATGTTTCACTAAGAGTTGCGCATACCCGCTCCACGTCGGCGGCTTGCATGGCGGGGAACATCGGCAGCGTGACGATGCCCCTTCCGATGCGCTCGGCGTGCGGCAGCATGCCTTCGCGCCAGCCCAGGGAGCGGTAATAAGAGAACAGGTGCACGGCGGGATAATGCACACCGGTGCCGACGCCTTGCTCGCGCATGGCCTCCATCACCGCGGTGCGCCCGCCCTCGATGCGTTCGGCCGGCAGCACCACCTGGAACATATGCCAGTTGGTGGTGGCCAGCTCTGCGTCACGCGGCAGCGGCAGCTCGATGCCGAGTTCGGCCAGGCCGCTGGCGGCGGCGCAGCGGTAGTACGCCTCGGCCAGTTCGGCACGGCGTGCCGTGATGGCGTCAAGTTGCGCCAGTTGCGACAGGCCGATGGCGGCGTTGACATCGGTCAGGTTGAATTTGCCGCCGGGCTCTTCCACATCCATGCCGTCCATGCCGGTACGAATCACGCCTTGCAGGCGCAGGCGTTCGGCACGTTCGGCTTCTTCGGGCGAGTTCATCACCAGGCAGCCGCCTTCGACGCTGGTGATGTTCTTGTTGGCCTGGAAGCTGAAGCTGACCAGGTCGCCGAAGGCACCGATGCGCTGGCCGCGCCAGCGCGAGTCGATGGCCTGCGCGGCATCCTCGATCACGCGCAGGTTGTGCTTCTTCGCGATGGCGTAGAGGCGGTCCATATCCACCGGCAGGCCCGACAGGTAGACCGGCATGATGGCGCGGGTACGGGGCGTGATGGCGGCTTCCACGGCGTCGAGATCGATATTGCGCGTGCGCGGGTCGATGTCGACGAAGACGGGCTTGGCGCCCACCGTGATCACGACGTTAGCCGTCGCAACCCAGGTAATCGGGGTGGTGATGACTTCGTCGCCGGGGCCGATATTGGCCACGCGCAGCGCGATTTCCATCGTCGCCGAGCCATTGGCGAAGGTGCGCACCGGGCGGCCCCCGAACAGCTCGGACAGGGCGGCCTCGAAGGCGTGCATCTTGGGGCCGGAGGTGATCCAGCCCGAGGCCAGCACCTTGCCCACCTCGGCGATGGCAGCGGCGTCAATATTCGGCTTGACGAAGGGCAGGAAGGCTTGCGCAGCGGAAGCGGTCATGGCAATCAGGCTCTTGTGGCGATGGTGCGAAGGTGTGGTGATCAGGAACGAGCGATGAGAAACACGCCGGCGAGGATCAGCAGAATGCCGGCAACGCGCAGCGGGCCGATCATTTCACCGAACAGCCACCACGCTGCCAGGGCGTTCACCACATAACCGAGCGACAGCATCGGGTAAGCGATCGATACGTCGACCCTCGACAGCCCGACGATCCACACGCCAACGCTGACTACGTACAGCGTCAGGCCAGCCAGCACCGGCCACTGGGTCAGCACGCGAAACGCCGTGGCAAACAGCGTCGCGCGCTCGATGGTGATGGCGCCCACGGCGTTGGTGCCGGCTTTGAGCAGCAGCTGCGCGCACGCATTGAGCAGCACGCCGGTGAAGATGAAAGCGAAAGTAGAGAGCGTCATGGCGCGCGGTTCGGTTCTTGCTGCGGGGCTGCCGGCGCCTGGCCGGGAGGCGGGAAGTTGGTGACCGCGACGCGGCGCTTGTCCTGCCCGATCTTGTACATCGGCACCTTGCTCTCTTGCAGCAGCTTGTAGGTGGCAGCCGACATGATGCCAACGGCGTGCTGGCCATCCTGCCATTTTGCAATAAAGGCATCCAGCGTGGGGAGCCATTTCTGCGGCTCCTGCTTGGTGCCGAACTCCAGTTCGTCCGGCCATTCCACCATGATGGTGGTGCGGCGCAGATAGTACGGCAGCGTGTGGTCCAGCATGCGCACGCCGTAAATCGGCATGTCATCCGTCAGCACGGCATTGATGGCGGGCACCATGTCCACGCCCGAAGTCTGCCGTCCCATGACCTCGTGGCCCAGCAGCGCCACTGTGAAGCTGGTGAACAAGCCGAGCGAGTAAACGGTGATGCTGACCATCAGGCCCTTGCTTGCCAGGAGCTTGCGCGCGAGGAACACGGCGCCGAGCATCAGCACGAAGGCGGCGCCGACCCAGACCGCGAACAAGCGGTACAGCTCGTTGGGCGTATTGTCGGAATTCAGCGTGGCCACCACCGGGCTGGCCAGCAAGCCGATTGCCGCAATGACCAGCATGCCGTTGAGCTGCCGCTTCCAGCTGCGCTCATCGATGTGCTGCAGCGCCACGGCTGCCAGCATGCCGAGCGCCGGGAAGATCGGCACGATGTAGCCGGGCAGCTTCGAGCCGGACAGGCTGAAGAAGACAAAGATGGCAATGGCCCACACGGCCAGCAACAGCGCCGGCTGGAATGGCCGTGCCGGCGCCACGCGTGCCGCCGCGCCTTCGCCACGGACCACTTGCCACATGCGCGGCGCCAGCCCCAGCCAGGGGATGAAGCCCGCCACTAGCAACGGCACGAAGTACCACAGCGGGCCCTTGCGCGAGTGTACCGTCGAGGTATAGCGCTGCCAGTGCTCGTGGATAAAGAAGAAATTCAGGAATTCGGGGTTGCGCTCCGACACCAGCCAGAACCAGGGCACCGTGACGATCAGCATCAGCGCGATGCCGGTGATCAGGTGCAGGCGGCGCCACAGGCCGAAATCCCGCGAGATCAGGGTGTAGATGACCAGCACGAGGCCGGGCAGGGCAATGCCTACCAGCCCCTTGGTCAGGATCGCCACGCCCATGGCCACCCAGCAGGCCCACATCCAGTAGCGGCGGGCGGCCGGCGTAGCCGCCGGGTGCTGCGCGAGCAACATGAAGGCCAGCACGCAGGCCATGGCGCCGGACAGCGTCATGTCCAGCGAGTTGAAGTGCGAGGCCACGCTCCACATCGGCGCGGCGGCCAGCACCAGCCCGGTCAGGAAGGCGGCCCGGAAGCCATACCAGCGATGGGCGGCGAGCATCGAGACCACGAGGCCGACCATGCCGGACAGCGCCACGCATAGCCGGGCCTGCCAGTCGCCTACGCCGAACACGGTGTAGGACAGCGCCGTCACCCACATATGGAAGGGCGGCTTCTCGAAGTACTTGAGTGCGTTGTAGCGGATGGTTACCCAGTCGCCGGTGGAGAACATCTCACGGGCGATCTCGGCATAGCGGCCTTCATCGGAGCGCAGCAGGTGGCGAGCGTCGAGCGTGCCGAACCAGACCAGGAGAATAAACAGGCAAACCAGGACGATGGTGGTCGTGGGCAAGCCGGCAGATTGCGAAACACCTTGTGCGGTGCTTCGCGAGGTGTCTCGCGAGGTCACGGAACTACGCATACGTCTCCTGGAAAGGGATCGGGTGACCGCCATGGCTTGCGCACATAACGACCGGTTCTCGGGCTTGCGGGGTGTGGCGATCCGCGCGCGGGCCGACCGGATGGCTTGTCCCGCCTGCTGCCACACATTCATTGCATTGGCTCGCGATGCCGCGGCCACTTGCATGATGATTAAAGCTTGGTCATACCGCCTAGGCACTGCTAAAAAAGCGGCGTCAGGCTGTTGCCGCAGCGCGCGGCCAGGCTGTTTGACGGTTTCGGGCTGCCCGGGCACCCGGCGAAAACATCACAACGCGGCAGCGACGGCTTTGGTAGACAAGAATTGAAGGCAGGCAATCGTGCCCGTTGCCACGCGCCTTCTGCTTTGTCAGTCCTTCTAGCCGTTACCCCATGGCCAACCGTGGTTGCCAAGTGGCGCGGCGCGCAATGTTAGCACGACCGCCGCAACCCGCCGTCGCGCGCGGGGTCGGCGCACGCGGGGCGGCCGGGGCTGCGCGCGTGGTTTAGCCGGAAAGTGTAGTAATCGGCATGTTTCTGGCGCGGCGCAAGCGCAGCGAGACGCCGATCAGCAGAACGCCGCAAACCACCGCCCAGGCTCCGATCATCCACAGCGCCGCCAGCGCACCGGCAAGGGGTTGCCACAGCAGCACGAAGGCGAGCACGATGCTCGCCAGCCCGGCCAGGATCAGCCACCATTCATTGGGAATGTCCTTGCGCAGGCGGATTGCGGCGACAATTTGCAGCACCCCTGTGGCAAGCGTCCAGGCGGCGATATATAACAGCAGGGAAAACGCGGTGACCACGGGGCTGAACCAGGTCAGCAGGCCCACGCCGAGGCCAAGCAGGCCCTGCAGTGCAAGGATGCCGCGGTCGCTAGCCTCGCGCTGGTTGCCCGAGATGGCCATCAGCAGCGCGCTGATGCCGTCGGCGGCGGCAAAGGCGCCAAACAGGAGTACGAGCGCAGCCAGCGTGGCAATGGGGGCGAAAAAAGCACAAAACCCGAAAAGAACGGCGAGAATGCCGCGCAAGGCCACGACCCACCATAGCTTGGCGTAATACTGAAGCATAGGAACTCCCTGGCAAGCTGCCCGCACGGGCCGGCAGCGACGGCGACCGGCTAAGATCGACAACACGCGCGGGCAAAAACGCGCTAGCTTCTAGCCAGCGCGAGCCACAATGGCTGGCTGGCCTTGCGCGTGGGACGCCTGGTCGGAGCGAGCGGGGGCGTGAAATCATTCTAGACAGGATTCATGTGAGGACAAAGGCGCAATGGCTTAGGGCTGCTTCCATTGCCAGCGCAATGCTGCTGGCCGTGGGCAGCCTTGCACAGGCTCAGACGGTGGCGGTGGCCGCCGCCGCGCCCGAGGAGACGCCGGCGCGGCCTCTTGCCCCGCTGTGCGACGCGCCATGGTTCCGCTCCGGCTCGCGGGTGCAGATGGAAGGCGACGGGGCCATGCCCATGTCGATCACCATGACCTTGCGCCGGGCGACCAAGAACCAGACCGGATGCCGTGCGCAGCTCGAGGTGCGCTCCAAGTCGGCGCTGTCTGCCCTGATGGGGCCGCCGGTCATCATGGACCAGGTCCACATGGTCAATATCGACCGCCGCTCCGACAGTGCCAAGAGCAGTATCGAGAGCGAGCATGCCGTCATCAATGCACAAGGGCGCTATGCCCGCATGTACGGCGAAGCCGCCTTCAGGGGCCAGGGCGTGTTCAGCTACGCGGGCATGGATATCCACGAGGGCGGCACCCTTGACGGCGAGGCGTTCGAATCCAGCGTCTCGCTGCAGATCTATCCGGTCGGCGCGGACGAGGTCGTGGGAAGCATGCGGGCGCTATATGCCTCGATCAGCGTCGGATCCCGCCACGTGGGCAAGCGCCAGATGATCGATACCGTGCTGGGCCGCAAGGAGTGCATGCCGATCACCTACGAGAAGCGGACTTCGCTGGGGCCGCTGATGGTGGGGGAGGAGGTGGTGCAGGTGGAGCCCACGCTGATGCACGTTACCGACTGGTATTGCCCCGCCGAGGCATTCGTGCTGCGCACCGAGATTCGCCAGCAGGACAAGGTGCAACGGATCGACGTCACGGGGATGGATCTGGATACGGCTTCGCCCTGACGCTTTGCCCGCCTGCCGAGGCTGATGCTCCGATAGCAGACAGCTGACAGCAGAAAGCCCGCCAATTTGCATTGGCGGGCTTTCTGCTGTCAGGGCGCCGGACGCCGGATACCAGCGCGGCGCCCCTGCCGATCAGTTCGCGGCTGCGGCCGATGCGGCGGGCTTCTTGCTCTTGCTCTTCTTGCTCTTCTTGGTCGACTTCTTGGCCGGCGGCGCGGAGGCGTCGGTCAGGTCCGTGCGGGTGCTCTTGTTCGCGCCCTGGGAATACGGGTCGAACTTGTCACCGGACTTGGCACCCTGGCTATACGGGTCGAACTTATCGCCCGACTTGGCGCCCTGGCTATACGGGTCGAATTGCTTCTTCCCGGTCGATTGCGCCTGGGCAGCCACGGAGACGGCGCCAATGCACAGCGCGATGGCTGTCGCGACGAACTTGTTCATGTTTTCTCCTGGTAAATGCCGCCTTCCGGCGGTTCGAATACACGGAAACTGACGGCTAAGGCCGCCACGCCGATTGCGTGGGATACCGTTGCCGCGTTGTCCGCTGGTCCTCAGTGTCGCCAACATTTCGCCTGGCTGTCAACATGCGCTGTATTGTGAAATGCACGCTTTGTATCGTCCTATGGAAAGCCGCTATTGCCTTTATCGCCAGGACTTGCTTGACGTTTGGTTATCGGTGTGCGTTTGAGCGCACGTTTCGTTTGCGTTATGTGCAAAATCAAAGCCCCCGCAGGCCTGATGGCGTGCGGGGGCTTTGGTTTTTGGTGGATCGCCGGGCTCCGAAGGCCGTTATTCGGTAGCGACATCCGAGGGATGCTTCCACGCATCGCGGACTTCCGAGCTCGGTGCCAGCGCAAGGTTGATGTTGCGGGCGCCGATTGGCTGCTGGAACCATTGCTTTTGCAGGGCGATCACCTGCGGGCCGGCGAATACCGAGGCCAGGGTCTGGTCCACCAGTTGCTTCCACTGCGGATCGGCCTTGGACATCATCAGCGCATTCTGCTCGATCGACAGAGCGGGACCCACGATCACGAACTGCGAAGGGTCCTTGGCGCGGGCGCGCAGTCCCGACAGCAACACATCGTCCATCACGAATGCCTGCGCACGGCCGGATTCGAGCAGCAGGAAGGATTCGCCATGGTCCTTCGCGTAGATGTCATGGAAACCATACTGGCTCTTCAGGCGGCGCACATGGCGATCGCCTGTGGAGCCGGCGCTGGTCACCACGTTCTTGCCGCGCAGGTCTTCGAAGGACTTGATGCCCGAATCCGCGCGCACCAGCATGCGGACCGTGGAAATGTAATGCGAGACGCTGAAGGCGACCTGCTTCTGGCGTTCCAGCGAGTTCGTGTTGGGCGCGCAGTCGAGATCGACCAGGCCATTGACCACGGCGGGGATCCGGTTCTGCGGGGTGAGCGGCATCCAGCGCACCTTGATCGTCTTCAGTCCGAGCTTTACGCGCGCGGCCTCCGCGGCGCGCAGGCACAGGTCCACCGCGTAGCCCGCGGGCTCGCCCTTGTCGTTGGCGAAGGAGAAGGGCAGCGCCGATTCACGATAGCCCAGCACGATGGTGCCGGTGTCGCGGATCTTGTCCAGCACCGGGCTTTGGGCCTGGGCGGCGTGCGGGGCGGAAACCGAAAGGGCGGCGGCAGCGACGAACGCTAGCTTTGCCAGCAGGCGGGAGGCACGGATCGTGCCGGCACTGGCGAATGTGGCAAACGAGAACATATGTCGAATATTTCAAAAGTGCCGAGGCTACGCCTGTGGCCTGCAGCGGCAAAGTACATCTTTGTCATAAGCAAATATCGGCCGGGAGAGCCGCCTGGGCAAAGGTGCCCGGTCGAAAAGCGCGCTGCGCTGGCGGGTAGCGCCGAGCGCGCGGTTGCGCAGGCGGTCACAAAAATTCACCTTGGCTGGGTTGCGGTTTGATTGATGTGCGCGGTACGCTACCGGGTTCGCTGCGTCTGTGACGTGCAGTGATCACGATCGTGAAGGGAATCATGAAGATTTCGCGCAAGAAAATCGCGCTTGGCACCGCCGCGCTGGCGATTGCCGCTGGTGTGGCCGTGCAAATGGTCTGGCACCCGTTCGGACGCGCCTGGAAGGGGCAGCCCCGCCAGCTTGAACTCGATTTCAGCCGCCCCGATGCGCTGGTCGACAGCGAAAGCCTGTCCAGCCTGCCGCGCGATATGCTCCGCGTGCCGCTGCTGCGCGATGTGCTCACCGAGGATTTCGTCAATTATTACGAAGACAACGAAGGCCGCCTGTCTGCCTCGGGCGCCTTGCGCCGCATTGCCTTCGAGCACGACCTGGACTGGGGCGATGCGTTGCTCAAGCGCGTGTTCGACGAACCGGGCCGGCTCATGGCCTGGCGCGGCGCCGATGGCACCTTGCGCTATTGGGCGCTGTCGATGGAGCGCAACGGGCTGGCCAAGGTGCTGCAGACACTTGGCACGATCGCCCCGGCTGATACGCAGTTGAGCCGCGCCGGTGAAGTCGGCGGCACGCCGCTGTATGCGTTGCGGATCGGCCCGGCCCGCAGCTTGCTGCTGGCGGGCAAGGGCGATCGCCTGGTAGTCCTGTCGGAAGCCGGCATGCTGCTGGACGCTGAAGGCAAGCCCATCGGCGCTCGCGCCAAGGCAGTGGCCGCCTGGCTGTCCGACGACGCCGGCGCGCGCGAGGCCCCGCTGCAATCGTTCGCGCTCGACGCCGCCAAGGGTCCGCCCAAGGGCCATCGCGTGCTGGTGGGCGCGAATTACCTCTCCTTTGGGTACCAGGCATTCTTCCCGGGCATCGAAGCGCTGCGTTTCGATTTTGCCGGCGCCGATTCTAAGTCCGATGCCGGCGACGCCGCCTGGCACAGCGCGGTGCTGGTCGATGGCGCGCGCCTGCCGGGCGCGTGGAACACGGCCGAACTCTGGAAGGCCTTGCCGGCCGATCCCGCGGCGTGCGCCACGCTGCCGGTGGACTGGCAGGCAGCAGGCAAGATGCTGCAGAAGGTCAGCGACGGCAAGGACGAACTGGCTACGCAGGTGGCCCAGGCCTTCGAAGGGCCGGCTGCCGTGTGCTGGTACAGCAAGTCGGCGCTGGTGGCGCCGTTGTTCATGGCCCGGGTCAAGTCGGCCGATGCCGCTACCGCGCTGCGTCCGGTGCTGGCGAGCCTGTTCGAGCAAGTGATCGGCGCCTATGAACCCAAGGCCGACGCGGAAAAGGGCGCCTATGCGCGCCTGCCGGTGCAGAACCGCCAGGGCGCGGGCGGCGCGGTGTTGTGGTCGCGCGCGGTCAGCTCGCCCTACGGCACGCGTGAGGGCAAGGGGGCGCCGTTCGCGGCGCAGCTTTCGGCGGGCGCCTATTTCCCCGTGACGCTGGCACTGGCTGGCAACACTGTGCTGTTCTCGCCTGACGGCGCGTTGGTGGATGACGCGCTGGCGGTGCAGGGCAAGCGCTTCCCCGCGGTGGCCGACACCATGCAGCGCGGCCAGCAGGCCCGTACCGTGCTCAGCTTCACCCCGTCGACGCTGGCGCCGCTGGTGCGCCGCGAAGCCACCAAGGCGCTGCCGGCGGACCAGGAAGCCCTGTTCCTGAACGCGGCGCGCGCTCACCTGTTCCCCAAGCTGAAGACCCTTGCGGCCTACCCGGCGGTCTCGCTGGTGCTGCCCGATAGCCTGCCTTCGGGGCGTGCGTGGGTGCCGGTGACCTGGCAGCAGGCTGGCACACCGCCGCGCGGCGCGCTGGCCGCGGCCCCGTCGATTGCGCCGATGGCGCCGATAGCACCGGCGCCGCAAGAGGCTGCGCAGTGATAGCTGTGAGCCGAGGCCGCCGCTCGATGCTGGCGGCGCTGGCGCTTGCCTTGCCCCTGGCCGGCGGCGGTCGGGCCTGGGCCTTGTCCGGCCTGGCGTCGGACACGCCCGAGGCGGATGCGCTCGATGCCACGCAATCGGCGGCGTTTCGCGCCTGGTTCGTGCGCATCGTCGGTGAGCAACTGCGCCAGGGCCCGACCCCACGCTGGTACCAGCGCGATTGTGCCGGCCTGGTGCGCTTTGCCGTGGGCGAGGCGCTCAAGGTGCATGACGCGCGCTGGCTGCGCGCCAACGGCATGCAAGGCGGCGCCTCGGCCCGCCAGTTGCCGCCGGAGCTTAGCCTGAGCGCTGGCCAGCGCACGCTTGGCCAGCGCTGGACCCGCGCCGACGGCAGCACCGGGGCTTATGCATCCGCCCTGGCCCTGGTGCAGGGCAATAGCCGCTTTGTCGCCAGGAACGTCAACCTGGCCCAGCCCGGCGACCTGCTTTTCTACGACCAGGGCGATGAACAGCACCTGATGATCTGGATGGGCCAGTACCTGGCCTATCACACCGGCACCGTGACCCGTACCGATAACGGCCTGCGTGCCGTCACCCTTTCCCGCTTGATGCAATGGAACGATTCGCGCTGGCAGCCGCAGGAAGGCAATCCCAATTTCATCGGCGTATTCCGTTTCGCCTTTTTGTCGAGGTAAAGACGATGCTTGTCGTCATGACGCGCGCGAGCGCGCTTCTGCGTTCCTCCATCCCCCGCGTGCTGCTGGCGCTTGCCTTGCTGGCAGGCACCCAGGCGGCAGGCGCCGCCGAGCGGCCGAGTGCCACGCTCGATACGGTGCCGTCAAGCGGCTATAGCGCTTTCCAGGGCCAACCGTTCTTCCTGCTGTCGGACGCCAGCTACGGCAGCGACCAGACGGCGCAGGTGCGCCTGGAAGCGCCGGGCCGCGAATACAAGAGCGAGCTGCAGCGCTACGGCGGCGCCGACATCCTCGTGTACCGGGTCGCCGATCCGATCGCCTTCCTGAAGGCGCAAAAGAACCTGCACCGGATCGACGTCAAGGCGAACTACCGCGGCGAAGGCTTGGCCAACACCTTGTCCTACCTGTGGGACAGCTGGTACAAGCAGGCGCGCCGCGCATGGCAACGCGTGCTGTCGTTCGCGACCCGCAGCAAGGCGGTGGAGGACGCGCCGCAGTTCAGCATGGGCGACCAGATTGCCCAGCCGACCCGTTTCGAGAACAACCCGCAGTTCGAGCCGCTCAAGGGCTATGACGTGGTCGAGCGCTTCCGCTACCCGATCTGGGACGCCAAGGAAATCGCGCCGCCCAAGGACGTCAAGCTGGAAGGCAGCAGCAGCGAGTTCCTGCCGCGAGATGCGGGCAACGTGATGGTGCCGCTGGGCAAGCTCAAGCCGGGCCTATACATCGTCGAAGGCATCATCGGCACCTACCGTGCCCATACCTTGCTGTTTGTGTCCGATACCGTGGCCATTACCAAGAGCACCGGCAACGGCATGCTGGTCTGGGCGGCGCAGCGCAAGAGCGGCCGCCCGGTTGCCGGCGCCAGCCTGGCCTGGACCGATGGCCTTGGCGTGCTCCAAAGCGCCACCACTGGTGCTGACGGTGCGGCAGATCTGGCCCACACCAGCCCGGAGCGCAGCTACCTGCTGGGCGTGGATCCGGCCGGCGGCGCGTTTATCTCGGAAAACTTCTACTACGACAGCGAGATCTACAACACCAAGCTGTACGCCTTCACCGACCGGCCGCTGTACCGTCCCGGCGACGAAGTCCGGGTCAAGTTCATCGGCCGCAATTTCCGCAATGCCACCGAATCCGGCCCCGCGGCACCCGGCGATATCAAGCTGGAGGTGCTGGACCCCAACGGCGCGCCGCTGGCCTCGGTCGCTACCGCGCTGGCGGCGGACAACGGCGCCGACACGCGCTTCACGCTGCCCGCCAATGCCCTGGCCGGCGGCTATACGCTGCGCTTCGACTACGGCGGCAATACCTACGGTGGCGCCTTCCGCGTGGCCGAATACATCAAGCCGCATTTCGACGTGAATCTTGCGTTGGACAAGGCCGACTATGCCACCGGCGAGGCGGTCAAGGGCAAGATCCAGCTGCGCTATCCGGACGGCAAGCCGGTCAAGGACGCCAAGCTGTCCATCAGCCTGCGTGCGCAGCAGGTGACGATGGTGGAGGGCGAGCTGCAATATGCCGGCCTGTTCCCGGTCAAGCTGGAGCAGCAGGAGCTGACCACCGACGGCAGTGGCAATGCCGCGCTGGTGCTGCCTGCTGCCAAGGACCCGAGCCGTTACGTGGTGACGGTGTTCGCCAACGATGGCGCGGCCTACCGGGTCAAGGTCACGCGCGAACTGCTGATCGCGCGCGGCGCCACGCCGTACAAGCTGACGGCGCTGGCCAACTTCACCAACCCGGGCCAGAGCGTGACCTTCCAGCTGCAGGCGCTGGCCGCCGCCGGGCAGGCATCGGCGCAGGCGCCGGCCAAGTGGGAACTGGTGCGGCTGGAGTCCCGCACCCGCAGCGAAGGCGCGCTGAGCCCCGCCGCCAACGGCACAGTGTCGTTCCCGGTCAAGTTCGACCAGCCTGGCTCGTACACGCTCTCCGTCAAGGACGGCGCAGGCAACCTGCTGGCCGCCGCCAGCCACTGGGTGGCGGGCGAGGGCCTGCAGACCGTGCCAGGCAATATCGAGATCGTGTTCGACCGGGACCGCTACCGCATCGGCGACACCGCCGAAGCGCTGGTGACGTTCCCGCTCGCCGTCGAGGATGCCTTGCTGACGCTGGAGCGCGACCGGGTGGAGCGGCGCGGCCTGCTGTCCAAGGGCGGCGACTGGCTGTCGCTGGAGAAGGTCACCGACAAGCAATGGCGGGCGCGGATCAAGGTGGGCAACGATTTCAGCCCCAATATGACGTTCTCCGTGCTGTACGTGAAGGACGGCGACTACGTGTTCCAGAACGCCGGCATTGCCGTGGTGCAGCCCACGATCGAGCTGGCCGTCAAGAGCGACAAGCCTGTCTATGCTCCCGGCGAGACCGTCACGCTGGACCTTACCAGCGTCTTCAATGGCAAGCCCGTGCCGGCGAATCTCACCGTCAGCGTGGTGGACGAGATGGTCTACGTGCTGCAGCCTGAAATCGCCCCGAGCATCGTCGACTTCTTCTACCATCCGCGCCGCAACAGCGTGCGCACCACGTCCAGCCTGAACTTCATCGGCTACGACCTTGCCGTGTCGGGCCAGCCCGGTGCCGGTGGCCCTGAGCGAGGCCGCTATAACGAACGTGGCGTGAAGGTGCTGGAGCGCCCGCGCCGGGATGAGAAAGACACTGCCGCGTGGGAGGCCAACCTGCGTACCAGCGCAGATGGCCGCGCGCGCATGAGCTTCACCATGCCTGACTCCCTGACGCGCTGGCGCATCACGGTGCGCGCGATGTCAGGCGACGGCATGGTCGGGCAGCGCACCGCCAGCATCCGCTCCGACAAGGGCTTGTATCTCAAATGGACCGGGCCGCAGCGCTACCGCGCCGAGGACGCGCCGCGCATCGACATGGTGGCCTTCAACCAGGGCGAGCAGGACGTGGCGGCGGACCTTGTGGTGATCGGTGCCGGCCTTAATGTCAACCAGAGCGTGACGCTCAAGCGTGGCGCCAACTACGTGCGCCTGCCGGTGGCGCAGGGCGCTTTGCAGGGCGGCGTGGTCAATGCCGAGATCAAGCTGCAGGGCAAGACGCTGGACCGCCTGCAGACCACGCTCACGGTCGAGCCCACCGGCTGGCTCTCGCAGCGCGAGCTGACGCTGCCGCTGGCCGGCGCCAATGCCGCGTTCAAGCTGCCGGCGGATGCGCAGGACGTGCGCCTGCGCTTCGTCGATGGCGCCGCCAGCCAGTTCGCCCGCGTGGCGGACGACCTGCTGGCCTATCCTTATGGCTGCACCGAGCAGACGGCGAGCCGGCTGATTCCGCTGGCGTTGGCGCAGCGCAGCCTGGCCGCCACCGGCGCGGACACGGGCGGCGGCACCCAGGGCATCGACGCGCTGCTGCGCACCCAGCGCCAGCGCCTGGCGCTGCTGGCTGGGGTCAATGGCCAGTTTGGGTGGTGGGGCGATACGGTGGGCAATAGCGCGCTGCTGACGGCGTATGCCTATTACGCCGACTGGCTGGCAACGCGCGCCGTCGGCATCAGCCTGCCGCCCGATCACTGGAAGCGCACGCTGGAAGCTTACAAGCAGGCCATGAAGGAGCCGCTGCTGCACCGTGCGCTCGCGCTGTGGTTCATCAACGAGATGGGCCTGCCGGTGGCCACGCAGCTCGGTGGGGTGGCCGGCGAGCTCGCTCGCCCCGGCGCCGACGCACCGGGCGCGGCCGTGGGCGAAAGCCTGGTGTTTGCCGCGCCGGATTCGCCGCAAGGCCGCCGCGTGGCGACCGTCCTGGCCGCGCAGCTCTACAAGCAGATCGGCCAGCCGATGCCGGAAGGCCTGGCCAGCGCCGCCGAGGCCGCGCGCCAGACGCTGGCGAGCGATCCTTCGCCGCTGGTGCAGAGCCTGCTGCTGATGGCGGGCAAGGGTGCGGCCACCTCCGACGTGCAGGCGCTGCTGGCCCGCGCCGGCGCTGCCTCACCGACGATTGACCGGGCCGTGACGCTGGTGTGGCTCAACAAGGCCCTTGGCGGCGGGCTGGGCCGCGGGCTGGCCGGCGAGGGTGACCCCGCGCTACGCGTGCCGCAGGGCAACTGGAAGGCTGCGCGCAGCCCGCTTGGCCTGCCGGAATGGCGCTGGAGCGGGGCGCAACTGCCCGAGACGCTCGCGCTTACCGTGCCGCCGAACATGGATGCGGCCTCACAATCGTTCAACACCAATGCCGTGGTGTCATACCGCAGCCGTGCCCAGGAAGCCTCGCGCCTGCCGATCGGCATCGAGCGCAAGCTCTACCGCCTGGTGCCCACGAGCGATGGCGCGGCGAAAGACGGCAAGCCAGCCGAAGCCGCTGCCGCGGGTACGGCCGGCCTGGCCTTCTCGGCCAAGCCGGTCAAGCCGGGCGACAAGCTCGACAGCAACACGCTCTACGTCGATGAGATCGTGCTGAGCCCGCGCCAGGGCACCTACCGCTACGGGCTGGTCGAAGCACCGCTGCCGCCCGGCGGCGAGGTCGAGGGCACGACGTGGGGCCTGCGGATCGACGGCTTGCCGGATCCGGACAATAAGGCCACCGGCCTGCAGCCGTTCCAGCGCGCGGTGACGTACGAGATGGGCATGCTGTCGTATCACCAGCCGGTCGTCTCGCTGGAGCGCCCGGTGGTGCTGCGCCAGTTGGTGCGCTTCTCGCTGCCGGGCAGGTTCAACCTGCCGCCGGTGCGCTACTTCCGCATGTACCAGCCAGATGCCAAGGCCCTGCAAGGCGACGGCAAGACGGCGGGCTTCCCCTTGACGGTGGAGTGAGGCAAGCATGAACGGGGCAGCGCGCATGGCGCCCGGCCGTGCCTGGTGGCGTCGGCTTGCGGTGCTGGCCGCCGTGGGCGCGGCGTGCGCCGGGCCCGCGCTGGCTGCCACGCCCGCGCCCGCCGAGCCCCTGCGCTTCGCGCGGCTCGCGGGAGCGGACGCGCAATTGTTCGGGCTCGACGGCAACGCCGCCGTGCCCGCTGCCACGCCATTGCCTGCCAGCTTGCAGACCCCGTTGGGCAGCGTGTGGAAGCTGTTCGTCTATGGCTACCTGGTTGGCCGCGACAAGCCATCCAACGACTACACCTGCCGTGGCGGTGACCCCGAAGAGGTTTACTGCTGCACGGCCGGCCAGAGCATCGACCGCGAGCGTGCGCTGATTCAGTCCTGTGGACGCTACTTCGAGCCGCGGCGGCTGGGTTTGTCCGCTGCCGACTGGCGCCGTTTCTGGAAGGAGGCAGGCGCGCCCGTGTGGCTGCAGGACATGCAGGCGATGCAGCCCGCTCGCAGCGTGGCCGTTGCCGATCTGCTGGCCGGGCTGCATGCCATGCCCCCCGCCGCGCAACAGGCAGCGGCCGCGACGCTGGTCTCGGTACTGACGGTGGGGCGCGGCGAAGGCACGCTGGCCAGCTATGGCAGCCTGCTGCGCGTCAAGACCTGGACCATGCCGGACCCCGCGCGGCCGGGCGCATCCATCGGCGGCGCGGCCGGCTGGCTTGCCGATGGGAGCCCGGTCTGGCTGGGCGGTCCCGGCGCCAGTGCCAATGTGCTGCGCCGCGCGGCGCCCCGCCTGCAGCCGTTGCTGGCCGCCGTGCCGGTGCCCGATGATGGCGCCTGCGTGCTGGTCGACATGTTCGAGCGCTATCCGCTGCGCGATCTGCAAGTTGCCGGCACTGGCGCAAGTCGCCAGCCCGTGGCGGATGGCCCGCTCAACGGCACCTACCGCGCCGAGTTTGCCAATGGCAACAGCCTGCGCGTGGAAAGCCGTGGCGAACTCACGCTGCTGCGCAAGCCCGGCGCCGCGCCGCGCGTAGTGGGCCGCTTGGGCCTCAATGACTACGTGGCGCGGGTTGTCGAGCGCGAGGGCGACACCACCGAGCCCGAGGCCGCCCGCGCCCTGGCGGTGGCTGCGCGCAGCTACCTGATCCAGCAAGCCACGCGCGAGCAAGGCTGCTTTCATATTGCCGATAGCAGCCGCACCCAGCGTGTGCTGCCGCGCGCACCCACCGCCGCGGCACGGCGCGCCGCCGATGCGACCGATGCGCTGGTGCTGTCCGGCGTGGCCGTGCGTTATCACCACGACGCGAGTGGCCAGGGGCGCATGGCCTGGCTGGAAGCCCGGCGCGCGGCCGGGCAGGGGCAGTCGTTCGATGCCATCCTGGCCCGCTGGTGGCCTCAGGCCACGCTCACTTCGTTCCAGAGCCCCGTGGCCGGCGATTGCCAGGCGGTGGCCAATGCGCGGCAGTGGCTGGCGCAGCGCGCGCCGCAGTGGGAGCGCCGGCTGGCGGCGGAGCCGGGCTATGAAACGCCGCCGCTGCCCGCCGTGTGCGAAGTGCGCGAAGGCCGCCCTTATGCCGACGCGCGCCGCAACCGGCTCTATATCCACCGGCTGGCCAGCGAGGACGACCGCATTGCGCTGGCGCACGAATATCTCCATCTTGCTTTTGCCCGCCACCCGCGCGGGCAGGACGAAGGCTTTGTCGAAGCCATGGCGCGCAAGCTGGTACGTACGCAGAACCCATCATGAATCTCACCCGCAATCTGTCCCGCAACTGGCGCCACGGCGTGCTCGCCCTGGCCTGCGCCGCGGCACCGCTGCTGGCCACGGCCGAGCCGGTTGCCGATCTGGACGGCCCGGTTGGCGGCTGGCGTCACGGCGGCTTGACCAACGAACTCGAGCGCTATACCGCCGCGTATCCCAAGCCGCCGGTGGACCGGGGCACGCAGAAGTACCGCACGCTGATCGAGGGGCGCCTGCGCAAGGTCGGCAAGGAAGGCCGCAAGCCGCCCACGCTGGTGGTCAACGGCACGGCCATGCCGCTGTATGCCGACGAGCAGGGCCGCTTTGCGCGGCCGTGGGCGTTTGGCCGCGGCTCCAACAGTGTGGAGATCGTGTCCGCCGATGGCGCCTCGCGCCAGCGCCTGCAGTTCTACGAGGCCGACGCGACCAAGATCCAGGCCAAGCTGCGCGCGGTGTTGACCTGGGACGATCCCAAGGCCGAGGTCGACCTGCATGTGATTTCACCCGACGGTGGCCATGCCTTCTTTGCCAGCCCCTTGCTGCCGGAAGGGGGCGGTCTGGACGTGGATAGCGTGGACGGCGCGGGGCCGGAGATTTTCTCGAGCGCGGCGCCGCGTCCCGGCGTTTGGTTGTTCTATGTGAACTACTGGGGCAATTTCAACGCTGACGGCTACAACTTCGAGAAAGGCAAGAACGATCGCGACCTGATTACCGCCAAGCTCACGCTGATCTACAACGAGAACACGCTCAATGAAAAGCGTGAGACGCTCGTGGTGCCGCTGCGCAAGCTGGGCGAACTGGCGCTGATGAAGTCGGTGCGTTTCTGATCCGGCACATCGATGAGCCATACTGACAGCCACACTGTGACAGCCGCACTGGTGTCCAGCCAGAAAACCAGTCGCAAAGAAAGCAGGAAGGAACCGCGGATATGCTGCACTTGCCGAAACTAGCCTTGATCAGCCTGACCCTGCCGGCACTGTTGCTGGCCGGCGCCGCGCGTGCCGACGATGCCATCGAGTTCACCACGCCGCGCAATGGCTGGCGCAACTCGGCTGGCGATGCTTCGGCCTATACGCAGGAAGTGCATTACCCGGCAGTGGCGGTCTCCACGCGAGCCGGGCAAGCCGCCAGCGCCATGATTGCCGGGCGCATCCGCGCGGCGCCCAAGCCCGAGGCGGATGCCGCGAGCGCCGCGTCGAACCCCGCACCCGGCGGGCGCGGGCGGCGCGGCGGCGGCTCGGTTGCCACCCTGGTGGTCAACGGCGTGGCGATGCCGCAGCGGGTCGAGGAAGATGGCCGCTTCTCACGGCCCTACGCCTTCTCGGGCGGCAGCAACAGCGTGGAGATCCGCAGTGCGCAAGGCGCCAGCAAGCGCGTGCAGTTCTACGACGGCTACCAGGGCAAGACCCGTCCACGCCTGCGCGTGGTGCTGTCCTGGGACAGCGATCAGACCGACCTGGACCTGCATGTGGTGGCGCCCGACGGCCAGCACACCTTCTATGCGAATCGCGTGGCCAGCAATGGCGGCGCGCTCGATGTTGACGTCACCACCGGCTATGGCCCGGAGATCTATTCGATTGCCGCGCCGCCACCCGGCACCTACCTGGTCTATGTGAACTACTACGGCAGCGGCGCCGGCCCCGAAGCCATTACCGTGGCGCAAGTGGCGCTGATCACCGATGAAAACACGCCCAACGAAAAACAACAGGTGTTCCGCGTGCCGATGCGCAAGCCCGGCGAACTGACGCTGATCAAGTCCTTCGTCATGAAGTGAACACCGCCCCGAAACTCTCCAACACCCCAGCGTCCCGGCACTTCCGGGATCACCCCGGAAGGTCAAACTCCCTGATCCCCATGCAGCAGCAGAAGATCCTGTTCCTCAGTGTTTCCGCCGGCGCCGGCCACATGCGCGCCGCCGAGGCACTGCGCCTTACCGCCGAAGCCGAATTCCCCGGCGTGCAGACGCTTCACCTTGACGTGATGGAATACGTCCCGGCCACGTTTCGCAAGCTCTACACCGACTTCTACATCAAGCTGGTGAACAGCTATCCGGCCCTCTGGGGCATGCTTTACCAGCACACTTCCGAGGCCGACCCGGCGGCGCCGATGCAAAAGCTGCGGCGCGCTGCCGAGCGCCTGAGCACGCGCGCGTTGCGCCGTGCGATTGACGAGTTCGCCCCGGATGCCATCGTCTGCACGCACTTCCTGCCCGCCGAGATCCTGATGCATGAGGTGCGTCGGCAGCGGCTGGCGGTGCCGGTGTGGGTGCAGGTGACGGACTTTGATCTGCACGGCATGTGGGTGATTCCCCATATGACGGGTTATTTCGCCGCCAGCGAGGAAATCGCGTTTCGCATGCGGGCCAGCCGGATCGAGGCTGGCCGCATCCATACCACGGGGATTCCGGTGGTGCCGGCGTTCTCCCACCCGCAGGATCGCCAGGCCTGCGCACGGCATTTCGGGCTCGATCCGGCACGGCGCACCATCATGCTGATGGGCGGCGGGGCAGGGCTCGGCGGCCTTGACGAGGTGGCCGGCGCGCTGATGCGGCTGGACCACGATTTCCAGCTGATCGTGCTGGCCGGGCGCAACGAGACCGCGCTGGCGCGGCTCAAGACCCTGGCCGCCGCACACCCCGGACGCCTCTTTCCCTTCGGCTTTACCAACGAGGTGGAGCGCCTGATGGCGTGCTCCGACCTTGTCATCACCAAGCCTGGCGGCCTGACCACGTCCGAATGCCTGGCGATGGGCGTGCCGATGGTGGTCAATGCGCCGATTCCCGGGCAGGAAGAGCGCAATGCCGATTACCTGCTGGAGCAAGGCGCCGCGCTCAAGGCGGTCGACCTGGTATCGCTCGAATACCGGGTGCGCCTTTTGCTGGCGGAGCCGGTGCGGCTCGACCAGATGCGTGCGCGGGCTAGCGCGCTGGGGCAGCCGGCGGCGGCGCGCCGCGTGCTGGAAACCGTGCTCGGGCAATTGGCGCGGTGCGGCCAGCCAGCCGGCCACGGCGGTGCGGCTGCGACGGCGGCGCGTTGAGATGCGCGCGCTGAACCTGTCTTCATCAACTCGGCACGCGGGCCAGTCCTATCCGTCGCGCCATCCCATGGTGCTGGTCCTTACCGTGGCGTGGACCCTGCTGCTGGCCTATTTTTTTGCGAACGTGGAGATCCAGATCGAGGGTGCTGCGGGCTGGGCGGCCAACCTGCCCACCTGGCGCATCGAGCATCACTGGTTGCTGGATATTTTCTGGGGCGGGCGCCCGATGACGGGGTATCACGCGTGGGTATTCCCCTGCGTGGCGCTGTTCTTCCATTTTTCACTGGTGTTCGGCGGGCGCTGGAACTGGCGCGCCGAGGCGCGCGTGATCGCCTGCATCATGGTGTTCTGGATCAGCGAGGATTTTCTCTGGTTCGTGCTGAACCCGGCATTCGGGCTGGCGCGCTTTGCGCCGAGTTTCGTGCCCTGGCACATCCACTGGTGGGCCGGCGCGCCCACGGATTATTGGGTTTCGCTGGGCGTGGCGGCCGCGTTGCTCTGGCTGTCATGCCGGGGGCCGGTGGGGAATCGTTACAGTTTTTAGGTAAACGCCGTCAATATGCTGCTTGGTACATATATTGCGGTGCAATGTGTGATCAACACAACGCTTTTTGCCGTTTTGCGGCAGTGCATCGTGGCCCGTTTTGGCGCCATCCTGTTTCCTGGGGGTAGAATCCGGTCCTTGTGCACTTTGTAGCATTCTTATAACAAATGAGCCCCCGTCCTTCGCGCATGGCGTGCATTGACGCTCTCAAGGCGATCAGTTCACAGCTGATCGTGCTGCACCATCTTGCCTTCTATGGCCCCATGTCCGATGCGGCCCACGTGCTGGCGCCCGGCCTGCTCGACTGGTTCTCGCAGTACGCGCGCATCGCCGTGCAGGCGTTCCTCGTCATCAGTGGCTTCCTGGCGGCTCGCAGCCTGGCGCCCGGCGGGCATTTGATGGTGCCGCGCCCCTTGCAGGCAATCTGGCGCCGCTACCAGAAGCTGGTGGTGCCCTATACCGCGGCTATCTTGATTGCCATTGCCGGTGCCGCCATTGCGCGCACCTGGATGCACCACGACTCCATTCCCGGCGCCCCCGGCCTGCACCAGTTCCTGGCGCATGTGCTGCTGCTGCACAACGTGCTGGACTTCGATGCCTTGTCCGCCGGCGTCTGGTATGTGGCCATCGACCTGCAATTGTTCGCGTTGCTGATGGTGGCATTGTGGGCAGCCCGCCGCTGCGAGCAATGGTTCGACGTGGGCGGCAGCCCGATGGGCCCGCTGGTGGTGGCCGGGCTGGTGCTGGCTTCGCTGTTCTGGTTCAACCGTGATGCCACGTGGGATATCTGGGCGATTTATTTCTTTGGCGCCTACGGCTTGGGCACGCTGGCCTTCTGGGCATCCGAGCCTGAGCGTTCGCCGGTGGCATTGCTGGTGTTGTGCACCGTGGTGCTGGCAGCGTTGGCCGTGGATTTCCGGCTGCGCATCGCGGTGGCGCTGGTGATCGCGCTCGTGCTCGCCACGGCGCGCCGTGGCGGTTGGCTTGAGCACTGGCCGCAGGCCCGGTTCCTGGCGTTTTTCGGGCGTATTTCCTACTCGGTGTTCCTGGTGCATTTCCCGATTTGCCTGGTGGTCAATGCCCTGCTCTTCCATCTGGCGCCGCACCAGCCCGTGCTCAATGCGCTCGGCATGGTGCTGGCCTGGCTGCTTAGCAACGCCGCTGGCGCCTTGTTCCATCGCTACGTGGAGAGCGGTGCACCGTTGCGTGCATTGCGCCTGGCGCTATGGCCGGCTGCCCCTGAGCCGGTCCAGCGGCAGCCGGCGGGGCAGTCACGGTCATCCTGACCGACCGATAGCCCCGATCGTCCCGATAGTCCCGATAGTCCCGATAGCGCTTCCGGTTTATCCGAAGGCACATCCAGCGGCACCCGGCCCCAGCGGCCCGGTGCCGCTTTTACATGGTGCCTATGCACCAGGACTAGCGCTGGCCGCGGCGCTGGCGCACAGGCACGGTGCGCCAGCGGTATCGTGCGGTGTGCAACACAGGGTAAAAACGAGCATTGGGATATGGCACGAAGGTTGCCTACTATGGAATCGTAAACCTGACCGTTTGGTCAGGATTCACGTTCCGAGGCTGCCATGTCCGATCATATTGTCCTGACCTCGCACGCGCGCCGCGACAAGCCGGCCGAGCCAATCCACTGGGGGGCCGCCACGGCAGCGGAGCGCGGTCCCGTGATCGCGAGCCTGACCAATCCGGCTCAGCGCAATGTGATCGGCACCCATTCCGGCGCTTACGCGGTCTACCGCGCGCTGGCAGTCGCGTCCGGCAAGCTGCAGCGAGACCACCGCGCCGATCTCACCGATACCTCGCCGGCTGACGCCATCGGGCCCCACCCGCAGTGGGGCGACCCGGACAAGATCGTCTCGATGGATCCCTGGGGTCACCTGGTTTCCAGCGCCTTCGGCGACCGGATCGCCGCGGGCATCGATATCCGTCCCTCGATCGCCATTACGCGCGCCCACATCAACATGCCGGAACTGATGGGCGCCATCGCGGCGGGCCGGCTCACGCCAGACGGGCAGATCCTTCATGCCAATGGCGACGTGCGGGTCACCAAAGCCGCGATCGATCCGGTCTGGTACCTGCCGGGACTGGCGCGCCGCTTCGAGATCAAGGAAAGCATGCTGCGCCGCAGCCTGTTCGAGCAGACCAGCGGCATGTTTCCGGAACTGGTCACGCGCCCCGACCTGAAAGTGTTCTTGCCGCCGATCGGCGGCATGACCCTGTACTTCTTCGGCGATGTCAGCCAGCTTGGCAAGCCCGAGACCAAGGTGGCCTGCCGCGTGCACGACGAGTGCAACGGCTCGGACGTGTTCGGCTCCGACATATGTACCTGCCGGCCGTACCTGGCCCACGGCATCGAGGTGTGCATCGAGATGGCGCAGCAGGGCGGTGTCGGGCTGGTGGTCTATAACCGGAAGGAAGGCCGGGCACTGGGCGAGGTAACCAAGTTCCTGGTCTACAACGCCCGCAAGCGCCAGGTTGGCGGCGACCGGGCCGAGACTTATTTCGCACGCACGGAATGTATCGCCGGCGTGCAGGACATGCGCTTCCAGGAGCTCATGCCCGATGTGTTCCATTGGCTCGGCATCAAGCGTATCGACCGCTGGGCTTCAATGAGCAATATGAAGCATGGGGCGCTTACCGCTCAGGGTATCGAGGTGGTTGAGCAGGTTGCGATTCCCGATGCACTGATCCCGGCCGATGCCCGCGTGGAAATTGACGCCAAGGTGGCGGCTGGCTACTTCACGAGCTATACCCCGCCCGACGCGGAAGAACTCGCGCTGGCCAAGGGTAGAGGACTGCACGAATGAACGAGATACCCGAAGCGGGTGGCGTCCGCGGCGCCGCGAATCCCTTCACCAACGGCGAGGATGATGCCGGTGGCTGGGCCAGTCCCGTGCCGCCGGGCCATCCGGCCGCCGCATTGCTCACCGGCCACGCGGTACGCACCCGCTGCGCTGCCGTGACGGATCATGTGGCAGCCGGCGCGTCCAAGCTGTTTACCTGGCATCCGGAGCGGATCCCGGCAGTGGCCGATTACGTGGCGGCCACCATCCGCCAGCGCTATCCCGACCTCAACGTGCCGTATCACAGCCGCTGGCGTCATTTCGAGAGCGGCGGCCCTGGCGAGAAGCTGGACCGCTGGCAGATCCTGTGCGAACGCGGCGGGCTCTCCGGCGAGGCCGACCGCGAAGAACGCGCCCGCATCGGCATCGACCTGGTGATCCCCAGCGTATTGCTGGATGCCGGCGCAGGCCCGGACTGGCGCTATCGCGATCCCGCCAGCGACCTGTTGCTGACGCGCTCCGAAGGGCTTGGCGTGGCCAGCTTCGACCTGTTCGCGCGTGGCGGCTTTTCTGCCCAGCCGGGCCAGCCGCTGCGCTCCGATGCCGAGCGCCTGATGCGTATCGATGCGTCCTCCATCGCAACCGCATTCCAGGTGGCCCAGCACAACCCGCTGGTGGGCCTGGATGGACGTGCCGGGCTGTTGCGCCGTCTTGGCGAGGTGGCGCAAGCCACGCCAGCGGTCTTTGGTTCGCCGGCGCGGCTGGGCAACCTGTTCGACTACCTCAAGGCCCATGCCAGCGCTGGGCAGATCGAGGCCGGCTTCGTGCTCACCACGCTGCTGGTGGCGCTGGGGCCGGTATGGCCAGGGCGCATCAGCCTGGAAGGCGTGTCGCTGGGCGACTGCTGGCACCACCAAGCCTGCGCTGATGGCCTGGTGCCGTTTCACAAGCTGACCCAGTGGCTCACCTACTCGCTGCTGGAACCGCTGGAAGATGCCGGCCTGACCGTGACCGGGCTGGAAGTCCTGACTGGCTTGCCCGAATACCGCAACGGCGGGCTGCTGTTCGATTTCGAGCTGATGGTGCCGCGCGACCCTGGTTTCGCCGCCGTGGCGCACACGGTGGATGAGGCGGTTATCGTGGAATGGCGCGCGCTCACGGTGACGGGACTCGACCTCGTGGCCGCGTCGGTGCGCGAGGCGCTCGGGCTGTCGGCGGAGTCGTTCCCGCTGGCCCGCGTGCTGGAGGGCGGCACCTGGGCCGCGGGGCGGCGTATTGCCGCCAAGCGCAGGCCAGGTGGCCCGCCGCCTTTCGCCATCAACAGCGACGGCACGGTGTTCTAGCGGGTTTGCCAGACCCGCGCCGCAGCAAACAGCAAACAGCAAACAGCAACCAGCAAGACCTATCCGCTACCGCCCTCCAGGAGCGCATCATGACCGACCTCTCCGCCGTACCGCCCGTCACCGCGTCCGTGATGGTGGTGGATCACCCGCTCGTGCAGCACAAGGTCACGCTGGTCCGCAGCGAAGACACCACCACCGACAATTTCCGCCGGCTGGTGCGCGAGATCAGCCAGCTGCTGACCTACGAAGCGACCCGCGACCTGGCGATGGAGACCATCGCCATCAAGACCCCGATCGCACCCATGCAGTCGCCGGTGCTCTCAGGCAAGAAGCTGTGCCTGGTGTCGATCCTGCGGGCCGGCAATGGCTTCCTGGACGGCATGCTGGACTTGCTGCCGGCCGCGCGGGTCGGGCATATCGGCCTGTACCGCGATCCGGAAACGCTGGAGCCGATCGAGTACTACTTCAAGATGCCGGAGGACATCCATGAGCGGCTGGTGATCGTGGTCGACCCGATGCTGGCTACCGGCAACTCCGCCATCGCCGCGCTCAACCGCTTGAAGGAGGCCGGCGTGAGCACGCTCAAGTACGTGTGCCTGATCGCTTCGCGGCAGGGCTTGATGGCCTTGCGGGCGGCGCATCCCGACGTAGCCATCGTCACCGCGGCCATTGACGAGGAGCTCAACGAGCACGGCTACATCGTGCCAGGCCTGGGCGACGCCGGCGACCGCCTCTACGGCACCAAGTAATGGGAGCGCCGGCTACGGCGCCGCCGCCATGCTTTCCGCCGCCGCGGGAAGTGGCGGGGGGGCGCATCCGCCAGGAGAACGAGGCGCTGATCCTGCGCGCGGCCGAATACGTGTTCGCCCGGGCCGGGTTCGCCGGCGCGACCATGAACGAGATCGCCACGCGCGCGGGCGTGCCGAAGTCCAACCTGCATTACTACTTCCGCACCAAGCAGGCGCTATATCGGGCCGTGCTGGCGCATACGCTTGCGCTGTGGCTGTCCGAGACCGACATCATCGGCACGGAGCAGCGGCCCCAGGTGGCACTGGAACAGTACATCCGCGCCAAGATGCGGCTGTCGGCCAGCCATCCGGATGCCTCGCGCGTGTTTGCCAACGAGCTGCTGCACGGTGCGCCGGAGATCCGCGACGTGCTCAGCGGCGCGCTGCGCGCGCTGGTGGCGCGCAAGGCTGGCGTGATCCGGGAATGGATCGCGCGCGGTGAGATGGCCAGCGTGGATCCGCAGCACCTGTTTTTCACGATCTGGGCCGCCACCCAGACCTATGCCGATTTTGAGTCGCAAGTTTGCGCCGTGCTTGGGGTGAGCCACCTTGGCCAGCGCGACTATGAACAGGCCACCGACCACCTGGTGCGGCTTTTGCTGCGCGGTTGCGGGCTGGAACCGGCTGGCCTGGCCGTGGAGTTATCGTCAACAAGGGGAGAGAGCCATGAGTTTTGAGGGTAAGCGCAGGTCTTGGTTGAAATTCGCGGCAGCTGCCGCCAGCGTGGCCGCACTCGGTGGCGTCGTGCCGGCGCAGGCGCAGGCCAGGCTGAAGGTGGCGGCGGTATACACCGTGCCCGTCGAGCAGCAATGGGTGTCGCGCATTCACAAGGCGCTCAACGAGGCCAAGGCGCGCGGCGAGATCGACTATGTGTTCTCGGAAAGCGTGTCCAATGCCGACTATGAGCGCGTGCTGCGCCAGTACGCGGAGCAGGGCTCATCGCTGATCCTGGGCGAATCGTTCGCCGTCGAGGCGGCCGCGCGCAAGGTGGCCAAGGACTATCCCAAGACCGCGTTCCTGATGGGCTCTTCCGGCAAGCCGCAGGCGCCTAACTTCTCGGTGTTCGACAACTACATCCAGGAGCCGTCCTACCTCTCCGGCATGATCGCCGGTGGCATGACCAAGACTAACCATATCGGCATGGTGGGTGGCTACGCCATCCCCGAGGTCAACCGGCTGATGCACGCCTTCATGGAAGGCGCGCGCGAAGTCAATCCCAAGGTAAAGTTCACGGTCAGCTTCATCGGCTCGTGGTTCGATCCGCCCAAGGCCAAGGAGGCGGCCTTTGCCATGATCGACAAGGGCGCCGACGTGCTCTACGCCGAACGCTTTGGCGTATCCGACGCCGCGAAGGAAAAGGGCAAGCTGGCGATCGGCAATGTCATCAACACGCAGCCGCAGTATCCCGCTACCGTGGTGGCCTCGGCGCTGTGGAACATGGAGCCCACCGTGGGCGCCGCGCTCGGCAAGGTCAAGGCCGGCCAGTTCAAGAGCGAGGACTACGGCCCGTATTCGCTGATGAAGTTCAAGGGGGCGGAGCTGGCGCCGCTGGGCACGTTCGACGGCAAGGTGCCAGGCGACGTGATGACCAAGGTCAAGGCGAAAGAGAGGGCGATCCTCGATGGCAAGTTCGCGGTCAAGGTGGTGGAAACGGAGCCGAAGTCGTCGCAGTAAGGTGGCCAGAGCCACTTGAAGTGCCCGGCTGCATTTGCTCCCCTCGCCCGCGTTTGGGCTAGGGGAGCAAACCGTCGACGCTTTTGAACGCCATCATCAGCCATCCATGCTCACACCTATCCTGCGCCTTGCCGGCATTACCAAGCGATTCGGCCCGCTTGTGGCCAACGACGATATCTCTCTGGAGTTGCGGCGCGGTGAGGTGCTGGCCCTGCTGGGCGAGAACGGCGCCGGCAAGAGCACGCTGGTCAGCATCCTGTTCGGGCACTACGTGGCAGACGCCGGCACGGTGGAGGTGGACGGCCGGCCGTTGCCGCCCGGCCAGCCGCGCGCGGCGCTGGCAGCCGGCATCGGCATGGTGCACCAGCATTTCACCCTAGCCGACAATCTCTCGGTGCTAGACAACATCATGCTTGGCACCCAGCCGCTGTGGCAATGGCGCCTTGAGCGGCGCGCCGCGCGCGACAAGGTGCTGGCCCTGGCTGCGCGCTTCGGCCTGGCGGTGCGCCCCCAGGCAAGGGTTGGCGAGCTGTCGGTAGGAGAGCGCCAGCGCGTGGAGATCGTGAAGGCGCTGTATCGCGGCGCCCGCGTGCTGATTCTCGATGAGCCGACTGCCGTCTTGACGCCGCACGAGGCCGAGACGCTGTTCGCCACGCTGGCGCAACTGATCGCCGAAGGATTGTCTGTGATTTTTATCAGCCACAAGCTTGATGAGGTGCTGCGAGTTTCCGACCGCATCGCGGTACTGCGTGGCGGCAAGCTGGTGGCGCAGTGCGCCGCGGCGCAGACCACCAAGGCCGAACTGGCAGAGCTGATGGTCGGCCGCGTGGTAGCGATGCCGGAACGCGCGGCGCGGCCGAGTGTCGAGGAGGGCGCAGCTGGCAACGCGGCGGCGCCCGTGTTTGCGCTGGAGCACGTAGGCGCGCGGGCCGCGGACGGGCGCGCGCTGCTGCGCGAGGTCAGCCTGCAGGTGCGTGCCGGCGAGATCGTCGGCATTGCCGGTGTCTCCGGCAACGGGCAGGCCGCGTTGGCGGAGCTGGCCAGCGGCACGCTGGAGGCTAGCGAGGGGTGTGTCACCTTGGCAGGCAAGCCGATGCCCGCCAAGCCCCGCGCATGGATAGGCGCTGGCGTGGCACGCGTGCCGGAGGATCGCCATGCGGTCGGCGTCGTGGGCGATCTTGCCGTGTGGGAGAACGCCGCGAGCGAACAACTCTGCGAGCCGCGCTTTTCGCGCTGGGGCATCATCCGGCGCGCCGCCGCGCAGCGGTTCGCGCGGGATCTGGTGGCGCGTTTTGATGTGCGCACCGCCGGCCTCGATGTGCCGGCGCGAACCATGTCGGGCGGCAATATGCAAAAGCTGATCCTGGGCCGGGCGCTCTCGGTGCGGGGTGAGGGCCGCGCGCCGCTGCTTGTGGTGGCCAGCCAGCCTACGTGGGGGCTCGATATCGGCGCGGTAGCCTATGTGCGCGCCCGCCTGCTCGATGCAGCGCGCGAAGGTGCAGCCGTACTGCTGATCTCGGAGGACCTGGACGAGCTGCACGCACTGGCCGACCGCATCGCCGTGATACATGCCGGACATCTGACCGAAGCGCGGCCTACGGCGGCGTGGACGTTGGGCGAGCTCGGCCTGGCCATGGCGGGCTCGGGCGGTGGCCGGCACGCGCAAGCGGGCAAGGAGGAGGCCCTCCATGCGGCTTGAAGCCCGTACCGGCGTTTCGCGCGTGGCCATGCTGGCCGCGCCCATCGTCGCCATTCTTGCCACGCTGCTGATCTGCGCCTTGCTGGTGCGCTGGGCCGGCGCACCGGTTGGACGTGCCTATGCGCAACTGCTGGAAGGCGGCTTTGGCTCGCGCTTTGCGTGGTCGGAAACGCTCACGCGCGCCACGCCGCTGATCCTGACTGGTTTGTCGGTGGCGGTGGCCTTTCGCGCGCGGCTGTTCAATATCGGCGCGGAAGGGCAACTCTACCTCGGTGCGCTGGCCGCTGTGGCGGTTGGCGGCCAGGTCGATGGCGCGGTTGCGCCCTGGGCGCAGCAACTGCCCATGGGCTTGCTCTTTGTCCTGATGGTGGTGGCGGGCATGCTGGCCGGCGCCATGTTATTGCTCGGGGCCGCGTGGCTCAAGACCCGGCTCGGCGTGGATGAGGTGGTCACGACCCTGTTGGCCAATTTCATCGTGCTGCTGTTTGTCTCGATGATGCTGGATGGCCCGATGAAAGACGTCACCGCGATGGGCTGGCCGCAATCGGTGGCGCTGGTGCCGGAGCTGGAGCTGGCCAAGCTGGTTGAGCGTTCGCGCGTGCACAGCGGTTTGTTGCTGGCCAGCGCGCTGGCCGTGATTCTGTGGGCGCTCAACCGCTTCACGGTGTTTGGCCTGCAGATGCGCGCGGTAGGCGCCAATGCACGGGCTGCGGCCTTCGCGGGCATGCCGGTGCGCAGCGTGACGATGTGGGCCGCGTTGTTGTCCGGCGGGCTTGCGGGGCTGGCGGGCGTGGTGGAGGTGGCCGGGCGCACCAGCTACCTCACGCTCGATATTTCTCCCGGCTATGGCTATGCGGGCGTGGTCATCGCGATGCTGGCGGGGCTGCATCCGCTTGGCGTGGTGGCGGCGTCGGTGTTCGTGGCCGGGGTGCTGGTGGGGGCGGATGGCATGAGCCGCGCGGTGGGCGTGCCCAACAGCATTGCCGATGTGATCGTGGCGGTGGCGCTGCTCGCGATGCTGGTGGCGACCATGCTGGCACGCTACCGCATCCGCTTCGATGCCCCGGGTAAGGTGGCCTGATGGAACTGCTCGACATCGTGGCCTCGGCGCCCTTTTGGATCGCGGTACTGCGCGTGGCCACGCCGCTGATCTTCGGCACGCTGGGCGTGCTGCTGTGCGAGCGTGCCGGCGTACTCAACCTTGGCATCGAGGGCATCATGGTGGCTGGCGCTTTCGGCGGCTGGCTGGCCGTCTACCACGGTGCGCCGCTATGGGGCGGGGTGGCGGTGGCAGCCGGTGTCGGGCTGGCCTTCGGGCTGTTGCATGGCTGGCTGACCGTGAGCCTGGCGCTGTCCCAGCATGTGGCCGGGCTGGGCGTGACCATGCTGGCCACCAGCCTGTCCTACTATGCCTACCGGCTCGGCTTTGCCTCGGTGGCCACGCCGCCTACCATCACGCCATTTGCCCCGATGCACTGGATCGGCGGCATTCCGCTGATCGGCGGTATGTTGAGCCCGGTGTTTGGCGAGGAAACTGCGTTGACGCTCCTGGCGCTGGGGCTGGTGCCCGTGGTGGCCTGGCTGCTCTACCGGACTCCGCTCGGGCTGGCCGTGCGCATGGTCGGCGAGAATCCCGCCGCGGCGGAGGGGCAGGGGATTCGCGTGGGCGCGATGCGTATCGGTGCGATCATGGCGGGTTCCGCCCTGATGGCGGTGGGCGGCGCGTTCCTCACGCTCTCCGCGTTCAACGCATTCTTCTTTAATATGATCAACGGCCGGGGCTGGATCTGCGTGGCGCTGGTGGTGTTTGCTTCGTGGCGGCCGGGCCGCGCGCTGGCCGGCGCGTTGCTGTTCGCCGCCTTCGATGCGCTGCAGCTGCGCCTGCAGCAAAGCGGCGCCAGCCTGCCCGGCTTGCCGCCGCTGCCTTACCAGCTTTACTTGATGTTGCCGTACGTGCTGTCGATCCTCGCGCTGGTGCTGGTGGCGCGCCGCGCCGCCTACCCGCAGGCGCTGATGAAGCCCTATCGCAAGGGTGAACGCTGATTCCAGGCAAGCAATCATAATGACAAGGCCCGCACCATGCTCGACCTGATCCTACGCAACTGCACGCTCCCCGATGGCCGCACCGGCATCGACATCGGCATCCTGGGCGATCGCATCAAGGCGGTGGAACCGGCGCTCAAGGCGCCTGCCGCTGCCGAGGTCGATGCCGCGGGGCAACTGGTGACGCCGCCATTTGTCGATGCGCATTTCCACATGGACTCGACGCTGTCCTATGGCCTGCCGCGCATCAACCAGTCCGGCACGTTGCTCGAAGGCATCGCGCTATGGGGCGAGCTCAAGCCGCTGCTGACGCAGGACGCCATCGTCGAGCGCGCGCTGGCCTATTGCGACTGGGCGGTGGCCAAGGGCCTGCTGGCGATCCGTTCGCATGTGGATGTGTGCGACCCGCGCCTGCTTGCCACCGAGGCGCTGCTGCACGTGCGCGAGAAGGTCCGGCCTTACCTTGACCTGCAACTGGTGGCCTTTCCGCAGGACGGCGTGCTGCGCGCGCCGGGCGCGCTCGACAATCTCAAGCGGGCACTCGGCATGGGCGTGGACGTGGTGGGCGGCATCCCGCATTTCGAGCGAACCATGGCCGACGGCGCCGAGTCTGTGCGCATCCTGTGCGAGCTGGCCTGCGAGCGGGGCCTGCGGGTGGACATGCACTGCGACGAGAGCGACGATCCGATGTCCCGTCATATCGAGACGCTGGCCTGGCAGGCCGTGCGCCTTGGCTTGCAGGGCAGGGTGACGGGCTCGCACCTGACCTCGATGCATTCGATGGACAACTACTACGTCTCCAAGCTGATCCCGCTGATTCGGGAGTCGGGCGTGGCGGCCATCGCCAACCCGCTGATCAACATCACGCTGCAAGGCCGGCACGATAGCTATCCGAAGCGGCGAGGCATGACCCGTGTGCCGGAACTGCTGGCCGCCGGCGTGCCGGTGGCGTTCGGCCACGATTGCGTGATGGACCCGTGGTACAGCCTGGGCTCGGGTGACATGCTGGAGGTGGCGCATATGGGGCTTCACGTGGCCCAGATGACCGGGCAGGACGCCATGCGCGCGTGCTTTGCTGCCGTCACCGAAACACCGGCGCGCATCCTCGGCCTGGAAGGCTATGGCATCGCGCCGGGCTGCCGGGCCGACCTGGTGCTGCTGCAGGCACGCGATGCGGTCGAGGCGATCCGGCTGCGCGCCGCCCGACTGCTGGTTCTGCGGGCCGGCAAGGTGGTGGCCAGCACGCGTCCCGCCACGGCGACCTTGCACCTGGATGGCAGGCCTGGGCACGTCTGTTTTCAGCCTTGAGCGCGGACACCGAAGAAATTTCGGGGCGGGAGTTGACAGCAGATTCCGTGTTCTGCATAATGTCGTTCTTCGCAGCGCTGCAGCAAAGCGGCAAAACGAAGCCCAGATGGCGAAATTGGTAGACGCACTAGGTTCAGGTCCTAGCGGTGGCAACACTGTGGAGGTTCGAGTCCTCTTCTGGGCACCAAGACTCGATGAAAAAGGCCGTTGCTTATGCAGCGGCCTTTTTCTTTTGTGCCGCGCTTTCATGCGGTTGCTACCCGCGCGGCATCCGGCCCCTCTCAGCGGCCCATTTCAGGGCACCGCCGCCCAAGGCGGCCTATTTCTCGCACTCCACGCACGCCACTTAGTCTTGCCCCCATCCGCGATGGGGCGCTGGCCGGCAGCAGAATATCGCCGGCCTGCATGGCTTCGACCCCGAGCGAGCGTACGTCGATGCCACCTTGCCGGACCGACTTATGCCTCGTCGTCCTTGCGTGCCGGCGGCATCGGCCGGAAGGGGAATAGCTGCTGGCGCACGAAGCCGTCCGGCATGTAGTCGCCGACTACGCCGTATTTTTCCGGGAAACGCTTGCCGGATTTCACCGCGGTGCCAAACAGGTAATCGAGAAAGGCATAGTGCGCCGAGTAGTTCTTGTCGATCGCCTCGTCATCCGACGCATGATGCCAGTGATGGAAGTCCGGCGTGACCACCAGGTAGCGCAGCGGGCCCCACGGCAGGTGGACATTGGCATGGTTGAACACCGCCTGGAAGCCGACGATGATGATGTACGCATCGATGACGCCCTTGTTGAAGCCCAGCACGTATAGCGGCGCCAGCACCAGCACGCGCGTGAACACCAGCTCCAGCATGTGCTGGCGCGAGCCGGCGAGCCAGTCCATGGTCTTGGTGCTGTGGTGTACGGCGTGGAATTTCCACAGGAAGGGCACCTCGTGATACGCGCGGTGGGTCCAGTACTGCGCCAGGTCGGCCGCGAGTATGCACAGCAGCAGTTGCAGCACGAAGGGAATGCCACCCACGAACGCGTGCACGCTGTCGCGCACCAGCCAGCCGAACAAGCGGAAGATCAGGAAGTTGACCGTCAACAGGATCAGGCCAACGATGAAGTGGTTGACCGCGAAGTGCACCAGATCGGTCTGCCATTCGCGCCGGAATACGGCCTGCCCGCGATAGAGCGGGAACATCTTTTCGATCACGACGAAGATCAGCGTCGAGCCGAGCAGGTCGAGGATGAACCAGTCCAGGCCGATATACGGCGTGTGGTCCGGGAAGTCGCCCACGGCTACGCGTGATCCGCCCAATGCCACCGCCAGCGCTACCAGTGCGAATGCCGCGGCGTTCAGGCTGCGCCTGCGGCCCAGCACCAGGTTGCTCAGCGACATGCCGCCGGACACCAGCAGCGCGGCAAACAGGACATGACGCAGCACGTCGACCGAATACTTGTGGCGTAGTTCGGGCGTGGTCAGGTATTGCGGGAAATGGAAGGCGATCACACCTAGCAGGCTCAGTCCGCCCAGGGCCAGCGCAAGGATGGCAGTGATCATGCCGCGTCCGGCTTCGAGCTCGCCGCTGCTGCCCAGCAGCTCGCGCGTGTCGCGCAGGACGTTGTGCACCGGGGCGATCGGCAACTTGCCGGCAGTGCCATTCTGTTTCATTTTTGAAGCATCGGGCTCGCCAGGATTGCCAGGCCGGTCAATGGGGTCGTTGGTCATCAGGATCTTCCGCTGTTCCGTTGTTTCGCTTCTTCTTGTACTGGTACGGCTGGCTCGCCGAGCTTTCGTCTTGTGTCCCGGCAGCCAGCCGCGATCCTAGCGGAGCGCCCCCGGTTTGCATAGCAATGTGCCAGCGGCCGGCACGTTCCGGCCGCTCGCCTGGCAGCCTTGTACGGTGCCACACGCAAGGCGCGCCCAACCCCTAACGCTTGCGCTTTGTTTGGCCTATGCTCAAACAGAGTCGACATGGTTCATTTCAGCCAGGGGTTGCAGTCATGGCCAGGGGTGTGTCATCTGCGAGCGCGACGCAAGGCGGTGCACGCACCGCGGGGACCGGGCTTTGCACATACGCCGCTCATCCCCATCCTTGCCGGCTTTGTTGCTGCTCGATCCTTGCGATGTTGGTGGCCTCCCTGGCGCAGGCCGAAGAGCGTCCCTCCGGTAGCAACACCGGTCTCGGCTGGGACCAGCTCGAGCCCGATTCCGTTGCGCAACTTGCCGGCGAATCCCAGTCGCCGGTGGCGCCAGTCAGCGGTGGCGATATGCAGGCGCCGCTGGTTGCGTCGATCGGCAAGTGGTCCTCCTGGGGCGGCGGTACTTCAGCTGCATCGGCTTCACCCAGCGCGGACAACGATGCCCCCGGTCTCTCGGCGGCCTTGCGCGATCCGGTTTATGCCGAACCCGCCAGCCGGCCGCGACACGCCGAGTTCTTCCTGCGGCTGGACGATGCCACTTCGGCCACCGGGTTTGTTGGCGGCCGGATGCAAAGCATGGCGCTCGCGCTGGATACCGTATTGCCTCGCAGCGGCGGCCTGACGATACAGTCGCGCTTGCAACTCGCCTATCAGCCCGGCCTGGATAAGAGCGCAACCGGTTTTCTCTCCGGACAGCCGGCGGACACAAGCGCCGCGGAGGTGGTGGTGCGGGTCTACCGGACGCAACCAACCCGGCTGACCGGCGTCGGCGGGGTCTACCCCTTTGTCGAGGCGGATCTTTGGCAGGACCGCAAGCAGGTGATCAATATCAATGGCACCCGCATCGATCCCGACATGCTGCGTGGGCTACTCTCCGTCAACCTTGGCGCACACGGCAGCACAAACGGGGGCGTCAAGCTCTGGGTCAAGCTGAAAGCCGGGCGCAATCCTGGGGGCACGCTGGGCGCGCGCTATCGCTGGTAGCCAGGACGGCAGGCAAGAAGGGACTTGCATTTTTCTCTCACTGCGCTAGAATGCCGTCTTCGCGTGCGGCTGTAGCTCAGTTGGATAGAGTACTTGGCTACGAACCAAGGGGTCGTGGGTTCGAATCCTGCCAGCCGCACCACTTATTGCAAGCAGTAAAAGAAGCACAAAAAATGGCCTGAAGCGTCAAGCGCTCCAGGCCATTTTTTTGTTCGTGCCGTTGGGGCAGGGCTTGCCGGGCTGCCATAGCCGAGTAGTGGCTCGATGTGGTCGGCCTTGGTGGCTCGGCCTGCGCGCCACGCATCGCGTCTTGCTTTCCTATTTGGGTCGCTTCCGAAAGTGCGCTACAAAGGGTGATCGAAAAGCCTCTCATAATATTTCCCGAAAAGGGCTTGTCAGGCTGGCTTGGACCCTTTAGTATTCGCCCCCTCGTAACACGAACAACGCGCTGCAAAGCAGACGGGGCAAGGGTTGTGGGGTTTGCGGCAAGGGTGGCAAAGCAGAAATAGCAAAGCTTCCCGAAGCGGCAAAAGATTAAAAGTGTTTGACGAAACGTAGAAAGTTCTTTATAGTCTCGTTTCTCTGCTGCAGCAAACGCAGCGACGCGGTAAGCAAAGCGAACCGTGGCAAGTTCTTTAACAAACAAACAACCGATAAGTGTGGGCGCTTGATAGCGGATGCGGAAGACTTCGGTCTTTTAGCTTACAAGTTATAAAGTGCTCGCACAGTAAAACATATTGGTTATGTCTTCGGACGTAACCAGTCAGTTTTCTGAGAGTGAGCGACCGCTCGAAAGAGCGAGGTTTCAGCAGGCAACTGCGCGGAACCACACAGGTATTAAACTGAAGAGTTTGATCCTGGCTCAGATTGAACGCTGGCGGCATGCCTTACACATGCAAGTCGAACGGCAGCACGGGAGCAATCCTGGTGGCGAGTGGCGAACGGGTGAGTAATACATCGGAACGTGCCCTGTCGTGGGGGATAACTAGTCGAAAGATTAGCTAATACCGCATACGACCTGAGGGTGAAAGCGGGGGACCGTAAGGCCTCGCGCGATAGGAGCGGCCGATGTCTGATTAGCTAGTTGGTGGGGTAAAGGCCCACCAAGGCGACGATCAGTAGCTGGTCTGAGAGGACGATCAGCCACACTGGGACTGAGACACGGCCCAGACTCCTACGGGAGGCAGCAGTGGGGAATTTTGGACAATGGGGGCAACCCTGATCCAGCAATGCCGCGTGTGTGAAGAAGGCCTTCGGGTTGTAAAGCACTTTTGTCCGGAAAGAAATCCCTTGCCCTAATACGGCGGGGGGATGACGGTACCGGAAGAATAAGCACCGGCTAACTACGTGCCAGCAGCCGCGGTAATACGTAGGGTGCGAGCGTTAATCGGAATTACTGGGCGTAAAGCGTGCGCAGGCGGTTTTGTAAGACAGGCGTGAAATCCCCGAGCTCAACTTGGGAATGGCGCTTGTGACTGCAAGGCTAGAGTATGTCAGAGGGGGGTAGAATTCCACGTGTAGCAGTGAAATGCGTAGAGATGTGGAGGAATACCGATGGCGAAGGCAGCCCCCTGGGACGTCACTGACGCTCATGCACGAAAGCGTGGGGAGCAAACAGGATTAGATACCCTGGTAGTCCACGCCCTAAACGATGTCAACTAGTTGTTGGGGATTCATTTCTTCAGTAACGTAGCTAACGCGTGAAGTTGACCGCCTGGGGAGTACGGTCGCAAGATTAAAACTCAAAGGAATTGACGGGGACCCGCACAAGCGGTGGATGATGTGGATTAATTCGATGCAACGCGAAAAACCTTACCTACCCTTGACATGCCACTAACGAAGCAGAGATGCATCAGGTGCTCGAAAGAGAAAGTGGACACAGGTGCTGCATGGCTGTCGTCAGCTCGTGTCGTGAGATGTTGGGTTAAGTCCCGCAACGAGCGCAACCCTTGTCTTTAGTTGCTACGCAAGAGCACTCTAGAGAGACTGCCGGTGACAAACCGGAGGAAGGTGGGGATGACGTCAAGTCCTCATGGCCCTTATGGGTAGGGCTTCACACGTCATACAATGGTGCGTACAGAGGGTTGCCAACCCGCGAGGGGGAGCTAATCCCAGAAAACGCATCGTAGTCCGGATCGTAGTCTGCAACTCGACTACGTGAAGCTGGAATCGCTAGTAATCGCGGATCAGCATGCCGCGGTGAATACGTTCCCGGGTCTTGTACACACCGCCCGTCACACCATGGGAGTGGGTTTTGCCAGAAGTAGTTAGCCTAACCGCAAGGAGGGCGATTACCACGGCAGGGTTCATGACTGGGGTGAAGTCGTAACAAGGTAGCCGTATCGGAAGGTGCGGCTGGATCACCTCCTTTCAGAGCGTGCATCTCAAGTCGAGCGTTCACACTTATCGGTTTGTTAATTGTTGGAGCCAGGATGCGCGTTGCGTGTCTTGCGTTGCATGGTCAAATGCAAGCGCTTAGCGTTGAGCGCTTGCATTTGGCTTTGCCAAGACGACCGGAGACCCAGTCTCAGTCGGCTGTTCTTTAAAAATATGGGATGTAGTAAAGGTGTCGTGAGCGTTGATGAGACGCTGCAGTAAAACACGATACCGGGTTGTGATTGTATCAACCGAAATGTATTTAAGTGATCGAAAGATGACTTGGAATACGGCACAAATGCGAGAACTCATCCTGTAGCGAGCACGGCTTGAACGCAAGTTTGAGACACACTCGTTATAGGGTCAAGCGAACAAGTGCATGTGGTGGATGCCTTGGCGATCACAGGCGATGAAGGACGCGGTAGCCTGCGAAAAGCTTCGGGGAGCTGGCAAACAAGCTTTGATCCGGAGATGTCCGAATGGGGAAACCCGGCCCTTATGGGTCATCCCTGACTGAATACATAGGTCAGGGAAGCGAACGCGGCGAACTGAAACATCTAAGTAGCTGCAGGAACAGAAATCAACCGAGATTCCCAGAGTAGTGGCGAACGAAATGGGAAGAGCCTTGTACTCTTTAGCAGCATTGTTAGCAGAACGGGATGGAAAGCCCGGCCCTAGCAGGTGATAGCCCTGTATGCGAAAACAGCGTTGTGGAACTAGGTGTACGACAAGTAGGGCGGGACACGTGAAATCCTGTCTGAAGATGGGGGGACCATCCTCCAAGGCTAAATACTCGTGATCGACCGATAGTGAACCAGTACCGTGAGGGAAAGGCGAAAAGAACCCCGGGAGGGGAGTGAAATAGATCCTGAAACCGCATGCATACAAACAGTCGGAGCCTGGAAACGGGTGACGGCGTACCTTTTGTATAATGGGTCAGCGACTTACATTCAGTGGCAAGCTTAACCGATTAGGGAAGGCGTAGCGAAAGCGAGTCCGAATAGGGCGTTCAGTCGCTGGGTGTAGACCCGAAACCAGACGATCTATCCATGGCCAGGTTGAAGGTGCGGTAACACGTACTGGAGGACCGAACCCACTAACGTTGAAAAGTTAGGGGATGAGCTGTGGATAGGGGTGAAAGGCTAAACAAGTCTGGAAATAGCTGGTTCTCTCCGAAAACTATTTAGGTAGTGCCTCGTGTCTCACCTTCGGGGGTAGAGCACTGTCATGGTTGGGGGGTCTATTGCTGATTACCCCGCCGTAGCAAACTCCGAATACCGAAGAGTGCAATCACGGGAGACAGACATCGGGTGCTAACGTCCGGTGTCAAGAGGGAAACAACCCAGACCGCCAGCTAAGGTCCCTAAGATTGGCTAAGTGGGAAACGAAGTGGGAAGGCTAAAACAGTCAGGAGGTTGGCTTAGAAGCAGCCATCCTTTAAAGAAAGCGTAATAGCTCACTGATCGAGTCGTCCTGCGCGGAAGATGTAACGGGGCTAAGCCAGTCACCGAAGCTGCGGATGCACGTAAGTGCATGGTAGGAGAGCGTTCTGTAAGCCTGTGAAGGTGTCTTGTAAAGGATGCTGGAGGTATCAGAAGTGCGAATGCTGACATGAGTAGCGATAAAGGGGGTGAAAAGCCCCCTCGCCGTAAGCCCAAGGTTTCCTACGCAACGTTCATCGGCGTAGGGTGAGTCGGCCCCTAAGGCGAGGCAGAGATGCGTAGCTGATGGGAAGCAGGTTAATATTCCTGCACCGTCGTATGATGCGATGGGGGGACGGATCGCGGAAGGTTGTCCGGGTGTTGGAAGTCCCGGTCCCTGCATTGGAGAAGGCGCTTAGGCAAATCCGGGCGCGGAATTCAAGGATGTGGGGCGAGCGGCCTAGTGCTGCGAAGCAATTGGAAGTGGTTCCAAGAAAAGCCTCTAAGCTTCAGTCATACGAGACCGTACCGCAAACCGACACAGGTGGGCGAGATGAGTATTCTAAGGCGCTTGAGAGAACTCGGGAGAAGGAACTCGGCAAATTGGTACCGTAACTTCGGGATAAGGTACGCCCTTGTAGCTTGACTGGCCTGCGCCAGGAGGGTGAAGGGGTTGCAATAAAATGGTGGCTGCGACTGTTTAATAAAAACACAGCACTCTGCAAACACGAAAGTGGACGTATAGGGTGTGACGCCTGCCCGGTGCCGGAAGATTAAATGATGGGGTGCAAGCTCTTGATTGAAGTCCCGGTAAACGGCGGCCGTAACTATAACGGTCCTAAGGTAGCGAAATTCCTTGTCGGGTAAGTTCCGACCTGCACGAATGGCGTAACGATGGCCACACTGTCTCCTCCCGAGACTCAGCGAAGTTGAAGTGTTTGTGATGATGCAATCTCCCCGCGGCTAGACGGAAAGACCCCATGAACCTTTACTGTAGCTTTGCATTGGACTTTGAACCGATCTGTGTAGGATAGGTGGGAGGCTTTGAAGCGTGGACGCTAGTCTGCGTGGAGCCGTCCTTGAAATACCACCCTGGTTTGTTTGAGGTTCTAACCTTGGTCCGTGAATCCGGATCGGGGACAGTGCATGGTAGGCAGTTTGACTGGGGCGGTCTCCTCCCAAAGTGTAACGGAGGAGTTCGAAGGTACGCTTGGTACGGTCGGACATCGTACCTAAAGTGCAATGGCAAAAGCGTGCTTAACTGCGAGACCGACAAGTCGAGCAGGTGCGAAAGCAGGACATAGTGATCCGGTGGTTCTGAATGGAAGGGCCATCGCTCAACGGATAAAAGGTACTCTGGGGATAACAGGCTGATACCGCCCAAGAGTTCATATCGACGGCGGTGTTTGGCACCTCGATGTCGGCTCATCTCATCCTGGGGCTGTAGCCGGTCCCAAGGGTATGGCTGTTCGCCATTTAAAGAGGTACGTGAGCTGGGTTTAAAACGTCGTGAGACAGTTTGGTCCCTATCTGCCGTGGGCGTTGGAATCTTGACGGGGGCTGCTCCTAGTACGAGAGGACCGGAGTGGACGTACCGCTGGTGTACCTGTTGTCTCGCCAGAGGCATCGCAGGGTAGCTATGTACGGAAGAGATAACCGCTGAAAGCATCTAAGCGGGAAACTCGCCTGAAGATGAGGATTCCCTGGAGCCTTGAGCTCCTTGAAGGGTCGTTCGAGACCAGGACGTTGATAGGCTGGGTGTGGAAGCGCAGTAATGCGTTAAGCTAACCAGTACTAATTGCCCGTAAGGCTTGATCCTATAACCAGTGTGTTTCTACCTGGTGTGAGTGTCGCGTGCCGCTGCCCAGCAGCTAGGCCGATACGCACAACCCCTACTACATCCCTATTCGCTGCGTTGAGCAAACCTCAGCGCGGCCACCGTTTATGCCTGGTGACCATAGCGAGTTGGAACCACCCCTTCCCATCCCGAACAGGACCGTGAAACGACTCCACGCCGATGATAGTGCGGATACCCGTGTGAAAGTAGGTAATCGCCAGGCTCTCCCTTGAAACCCCCCAGTACGAAAGTACTGGGGGGTTTTGCTTTTGCGGGATCGAAATGGCGAAGGAAATAGCGATGAATTCCCGAGACGGCGATATCCAGATCATTCGCAATAGAAAAAGGCCGGCGCTTGCCGGCCTTTTTCATTGCGTAATCGCCGCTGACCATTGTCAGCGGCGATAGCATCTCAGTTACCGCACCGTACCAACAATACGCACGAACTTCTGCGTGTCGTCCGCAGTCGTGGATCGGATTTCAACAGTGCGCTGGTCGCCCGCCAAGCCGAATGCCGGGAACACGGCGGTGCTGCAGTCCGTCATCGCGCTGGATGCCGAATTGGTTGCACGGACCGTATCGCTGCGAGCGGACCGCGCGACGGGCGATCCCTGAATCAGCACGCGCTCGGGCAGTGGCACCGCACTCTGCAGGGAGCCAAACGCCAGGGCGCGGTCGACCGTCTCCGCGTTTTGCGTCCAGTTGATTTGCGTGCCGGACTGCGCCGCGGTTTTGCTGCCCCCCGTGGTGACAAAGTCCAGGCTGCCCGCGTCGATGCTGTTCCAGGTCTGCCGCGCCAGTACCGACGGCGTGAGCACGCTGCCCGATGTTGTCACGTAGAACGAATCGTCAGCCGCTGCCAGGCTGGTTTTGTAGCTGGCGTCGAGGTTGCGGTTCCACACCTCGAACTTGTAGCGGCCATGGGCCGGAAGGCTCTCGATGGCGGAGTCCGGCAGGGCCGCAGACAGGTACGTGTTGCCGCCGCTGGATAGCCCGCTCCACCTCACTGCCTGGCTGCTATCGATTGCCGTGGCCGCCAGGACCACGGTGCTGCTCGACTGCCCGCTGGTGCCGATGATCGCGTTGGGCATCACAGGATCGTCCGTAGCGTAGGTCAGCGATCCGGCCTGATTCTGTACCACCAGGTTGCTGAAGCTGCCGCAAACACGCGAGCGCGAGAGGGTGATGCCCGCAGCCGGCAATCCCGGACCCGTCACCCGTACCAGTTGCACATTCATACCTGCGCCCCGGGCGGGGTTGAACAGAAAACGCAGCGCACTCTCATAGCGCGATACGATCCCCTGCGCCGATAGCGGATTCAACTCGGTGACCTTGCTGATTCTCCGCGTGACAGCGGCTTCGTAGCTGCGCTGGTTGCCCGTCAACTGCCAGCCGGCGGGCGCGCGATTGGTGACAATGCGTGTGATGTGGTCGGTGGATTTGTCGGCGCGAACGAAGGGCAGGCGTACCAGCGCGGTTGCCTGGTTCTGGGCATTGGTCGAATTGAACAGGACAACCGGCGCCTCGAACTTCGCGCCCTTCATGTCGCTCGCAGCCAGCAGGGTGAACAGGTCGTCGCGAGCGGTGTAGCTGTTGTTCAGGTAATCGCCGGAGAATGCGGTGCTGCAAGCGCCAAGCAAGCTAGTGCTATTCGCGCGGGCGGTGGGATCCAGCGCAAAACAGGCCTGAAGGGCGGCACGGATGCCTTCGAACGTTGCTGCATTGGTCTTGACTTCGGGCTTGGGCAACGCGGACGGAGGCGATGCCAGCGAGCCCGGCGTCAGGATGACTTCGTGCGCGGCATTGTTGTCGCCTAGCACGGAGCCGGTGCTGGTCAGCTTTGCACCGCTTGCGGTCAGCGTGACCCGGATGACGTCGAGGACGCTATCGGCACCTTCCCCCTGTTTGCTCAGGGGCGTGGAAATCGGGTCAAAGGCGGTCGGGTCCAGTCCCGCATCGCTCGTGACATTGGCCAGTACGGCGCGCAGCAAGCCGACGATCTGCTGCACCTGGGCGCTGCTTGCCTTGCTACCAAGCACCGACGACTTCGTCAGGTCCAGGGGATTGCCACCAACCAGCAGCGCTGCCACGGCGGTCGTCAGCGGCGTCACGTTGACGGTGGCGGAGCCATTGGCCGGCTTGGTCGCCAGTACCGAGACATAGGTCAGCTGATCGCCTCCGCTGCTGCCGGTGGCGACAACCGCAAACGGTGCACGAAAAGCGGTGACATCGAATTCAAAATGGCCACTGCCATCCGCCGTGTTGCTGCCCACGACCTTTCCATCAGCGTCATAGACGGTGACCAGGGCATTGGCCATGAAGGCGCCGCTGGCTGCCGTGCCTTGCAGCGTTACCTTGGCAGCCGGGGTCGTCGCCGTGCCGCCGTCTCCACCTCCGCCACACGCGCTCAATACGGCAAGCGTGATCGCTGCAACTGCGGGCGTCAGCAGGGTGCGGCGATTCATCCCCGACCTGGATTTCTCTCTAATATCCATTGGATTTCCTTTTCATTATTATCTGCAGATACAGCGGGCTTTCGAGTCCCTGACCACGCTGCGCACGCAGGTTACAGGATGAGACGTTGACGGCACCCCCCCACAGCGGTGGGGTTATTCGACAATTTTGCAAAAAATGACAATTGGCATTTCGTGTCGGAGATACACCGGCGCTGATGTGAATGAAAAACCCTGCGCGTGCTAGGATCCAGCGAGATTTCGACGAGAAGCATGCAGGGGAGCCAGGACGCAGATGGAAAGCGGCATCACAGAGTACAAAGGGTACGTAGTCCACGTCTTCTGCAAGACGATCAAGGACGGTTTGCACATTGCGTCATGCGCGATCTGGGAGGACGGGGCGATAGTGCAGGATTCCAAATCCATTGGCCGCAATCACGCCACGGCAGCCGACGCAAAAATCGCGGCTTACGCGTGGGCGAAGCAGTGGATCGATGAAAATAGCTGAGTGCCGCTGACGCGGCTGCGTGCATTCGCGAGCGTACATGGAGCGGCAGCCGCCGCACGCCAAAAGAATGGGCGCTAGCACTTTTCAGTTCTTTTTGTATTAGGGCTATCCAGATGCCGCTAATCGGCGTATATTCTCATTCGCGGGGTGGAGCAGTTGGCAGCTCGTCGGGCTCATAACCCGAAGGTCGCAGGTTCAAGTCCTGCCCCCGCAACCAAATTCCAAAAGCCCGTCCGGTTCAAGCCGCACGGGCTTTTTGCTTTGTCGCCTTGCCCTTATGCGCTAAGCGAAATCACCCGGAGGGTCGTCCGGGATGGTCCACTTGATCGGCTTTTCTTCAGAGGCCGGTGGCGGCTTCTGCGATCGCGAAGGGGGTTGGGGCGCAATTTGTGACAGGAGTTGAGCGGACGATACATTGACGGTTTCCTCATCGCCGTCTTCTGACCAATACCTGAGCGTCACTGACATGTTCCTCTCCGGTAAGTGACTCAAAGAACCCCAGCTGCCGGTCGCACAGGAGGGGGCCAACTCTTACCTTAGAACCATCTGGCGCGCTTGCCTGTCGTCAATGGCGATGGCGATGGCGATGGCGATGGCGATGGCGTATGCAAGCGGCGCCCGGAATGGACAAAGCCGCACGCCAGGACGGCGTGCGGCTTTGTCGTGCGAGCCGTCTTTCAGACCGGCTGGCGTTAAGGCTTCAACAGATCACCCGATCGATCACCCGATCACCAGTTCGCGTCGCTCTTGGGCGGCCCCAGGGACTCTTCCTTGCGCGGTGCTGCCTTCTTCTTGGGCTTGGTATCAGCCGCCGGTGGCGCAGGCGGAATCTCCGCGCGCAGCTGCAGGGAGCCAGCTGGAATATCGTCGAGCTTTACCTTGACGTCTTCCAGATGCCCATACGACAAGGAAGGGGTGACCCGGTCCACCACCACGGTGCAGCACTCCTGCTCGGTACGTCCGAGCGAGCGGCCGGTCTGCGGATCGCGCAGCTCGTTGCCCAGCATGACGACCTGATAGGCCGTGCCGCTGCTCACCGACTGGCCACCCTGGCTCAGCACCACGTTGTGGCCATCGCGGGAGGCCACGCTGACGGGGTAGAGGCGCACCAGGATGTCGGCTACCACTTTGGAGACGACGGCGCCTTCCATGGCTTCCACGCGCTCGCCTGCCGCGCGTCCGGCGTCGCCCTTGGCGGTATTGCTGAACAGGACTTCGCTGGTGGTCACGTTGACGAACTTCTGCGAGACCGACCAGTGCCCTGGCACGCCGGCCTCGCCATCTGCATTGGCGCGGCGTCCCGGCTCGAACGCATTGACGCGGCCGAACCAGATCAGGTCCGCGCCGAGTCCCTGGCCGAGCTTGGCGAACTGGTCCGCCGAGGTCTGGCCGTTCGAGATGCGATCCATTTCGTCACCGAGCTCCGGTGCCACATCGCGCTCCAGCACGGTGAAGCGTCCGCTCTGCGTCAGCGCGTCCATAATGCGCTGGCGCAGCTCGGCGGCGATGCGCACGGTGTCGCCGCCGGCGCGGCTATCCACGCGCAGCGGGGCGATGGCGATGCGCAGCTTGCCCTGGTCCGCCGGCGCCTTGTACTTGGCCACATTGGCCTCGATGGTGGCCTTGATCATGCGCTCGGTCAGGCCGGGCTCGCTGATCTCGATCACCTTGAAGTTGCTGATGGCGCCACGGCTGCTCTGGCTCACCAGCTCGGCGAAGCCGGCCGAGCTCAGCGTGAGCGGATCGCGTCCCACGGCCAGGCCCAGCACCGACTTGAACTGCGTCGACGACTGCTCGATGGTCATGCCATTGACCTGCATGACGGCCTGGCGCAGTGCCTGGTCGATAGCTTCGGCCGGCGTATGGCCAAGCCCGGTGGTGGTGACCCGCACCTTTTCGACCTGGCCCACGTCGGGTGCGCCACTGCCGCTTGCCACCGGCGCGGAAGCGCCCGCGGACGCGGCGGCCGGTGGCGGCTCCGCGTCACGGCCTTTGCAGCCTGCCACCGACACCGTCAATGCGAGGCCGCAGACTGCCAGCGCACGATGCCATTTCATGGGGAGTGTTCCGCTCTGGTTCACGATGGCAACAGGCTTAGAACTTGGCCGAGAGTGCCGCGGTGGCATCCTTCGGCACGGGGATTTCGTTGCTCTTCGCGTATGCGGTGGCGGCCTGCAGCGTGCTGCCCAGGCGGGTCACGTGGCCCGGTGCTTCGCTAGCGATGTAGGTGCCCGTCGACAGCTTGTTGGTCAGCGTCAGCTTTTCCATCACCGATGCGCTGGTGAGTTGCGACTGTGCGGCATCCTTGAAGGCGATCAGGCTGGGCCGCAGGCCCACATAGCGCAGCACGCCCAGGCCAAGGTGCTTCATGCCTTCGACGTACGATTGCTTGCCGGCGGCGTCGATCTTGGTGTTCGAGTCTTTCAGCTTGGCTTCGATGGCGGCCGAGGCTTCGCTCTGCAGCTTGTCGGAGTCTTCCAGGTTGCCCTTGGTGGCGCCGTCGGTCAGCGCGTCAGCCGTCGCCTTTGCCTTGGCCGACAGTTCCTTCAGGCCAACCGCGTCCGCCAGGTGGGACTGGGCCACCAGCACTTCGCGGCCGGCAGCCACGTAGGCCTTGGACAACTGATCTTGCGCGCCGCTTGCATCGGCGGTGGCGCCGCTGCTGGACGAGGACGAACCACCCGTCAGGCTGCCCAGCGAGGGCAGGGCGTGGGCCTGGCCAGCGGCCAGCAGGGACAGTGCAGCGATCGAGATGACTTTCTTCAGCATGTTTGTTCTCCAGGGAAAGCAAAGGGGTAGGGCGGCCGGCCGTACGGTACCGTGACGCGCTTGCGCCGGCCTGGAAGCAATTAGCGGACTTTGGCGTTGTTCAGTTGCGCGGCCAGTTCACGTGCCGCCGAGTCGGCCGCGCGCTTGAGCGCGTTGGTCTGTGCCACGCTGGCGTCCGGGCCGGTGCCGGCGTATTGCACCGGGCCGACCGACGACACCGTGCGCGGGAAACGCGTGGTCACGTCAAGCAGCTTGGCCGTTACCGTCACGTACATGCGGGTCAGGCCGGTGACCGGGTCGCTGTCCTGCATGCCGATGTCGAGCGTGCCGAGCGCCAGGTAAGGGACCTGGGCGGTCTGCAGGCCCAGCACGGCCTCGCGCATGGTGGCGGGCTGCAGGTCGTTGCCGCTCTTGTAGTCGTTTTCCAGTGCGCTGATGCGCAGGTGGCCGCCCGAGGAGGGCTCGACATAGGCGGCTTCCACCACCTGGAAGCCCGACTGCGCGAACACGCCGGTGAACACCGAGTTCAGGTTGCCCGACGGCACCAGGCGCCAGCTCACGTCATCCGCCTTGCGGGTGCGGCTGCCGCCAGTTTCGACGGAGACAGAGGCATTGGCCGAATAGCTGTTGCGGGTCGACTTCTCGTTGACGTTTTCCTTCATGTCGGCGCGCTTGTAGACGCGCGTATCGAAGGACTTGACGGAGTCCTGCTGGCGCGCCACGAACAGGAAGGTCAGCGGGGATTTCTGCGCGTCCGAAGCGGTGGCCACAGCCGCGCCGCCCTTGACCGCGTTACGCAGCTTGGCGACGTTGATGTCGACGCGGACCACCACCGAATACTGGCTGGCGTCCTTCTTGTCTTCCTCGCTGATGATGGTCGCGCCCAGCACGAACTTGTCGAGGTTGGCCGCGACCTTGTCGCGGATGCTGTCGAAATTCTCGGCTTGCGATTCACCGCTCTCGGCGTAGTAGCGCTCGATGGCGTTGACCTGCGCGGTCTTGAAGGCGCGGTCCTTGTCCTCGGCGCTGGCCTTGCTCGAGAACACCGAGCTGTCGTACTTCACGTTTGCCATGCCCTTGGATGACACCACCTGTGCCGACGCCAGGCTGCACGCGAACAAAAACAGCCAACAGAGCTGACGGATTACTTGCATGACTTGACCACTCCTCTTGTGACATCTACTTGTTTACCAACGTTGTCGCCCGACGATGCCGCAGCCAGCCAGTCGCTGTCCTGGCCGCCCAGCGAACTGGACAGCTTGGTGAACAGGCCTCGCAGGGAATCCGCGTAAGCGGGGAAATCATCGATCTCCGACTGCGTGACGGGGACGGCTTTCACTTCGCCGTTCTTGAAATCTGCATCGAGGTACTGTTTGCCGGACATCGGCTCGCCCAGCTTGACGTGGCTGTACACCGCATAGATGTAGCTGGTGCCGGCCGCAGAGCTGCCGTACTCGACCCGCTTGAAGCCCTTCAGGTCCACCTGGATGGTGTAGTCGGGCTCAGGCAGCTTGAGGTTGAAGACTTCGCCGTCGGCGAAGCGCATCGCCATCGCATTGCCAATGGCATAGCCTTTGGTGAACGGCAGGATCGGTACGCCCGCCTTATCCAGCAGGGCTTCGCCGAACATGTCGGCGAGCCAGCCTTCGGCCACGCCGGAGCCCGACTTCAGGCCTTCGGGCAACTGGGCCAGCGCTTCGGGCGCCACGTTGACTTGCGCTACCTGCAGGTAGCGGGTGCCCGACGACGGCAGCTTCGCGCCCGACAGGACCTGAGCGTAGCGATCGAACAGGCCCGGCTTGTCGCCGCCGAGCAGCAGGCGCTTGACGCGGTCGCGCTTCTCACGCTCGCTGGGCTGATGGTCGAGCACGTCGAGGTAGGTCACATTGATCGGGTAGGCGCGCAGCACCGTCATGGCCTTGAAGTCGAACACCAAGGCTTGGCCACGCACGTTGGCCAGCACTTTGTACAGGCGGCCGAAGCGCTCGGACGAGATGGTCTCGCTGGTCACCACCAGTGCGGTGGCGAGAGCCTGGTCGCTATTCTTCAGGCTGGCCATGCCGTCGCTGGACAGCGTGAAATTGGCCGGGGGGCGCGCGGCCAGGGACCTGCTGATGGCCTTGTTCGGCGCGCTGCCGGAGGCGGTCAGCTCGGCCTCGACCTGTCGCGTAACCGGGAAGCGGGCCGCGATCTGTTGCGCGTCGCCGGCATAGGCAAAGCCGGCAAAGGCGACGCTGTCGGCAGCGGCTGCCTGGGTAGCCGCGAGGGCAGTAAACAGCAAAACGACAAGTCGGAAAGCTTGCATTGGCAGAGTCAAAAATGAAGGGAGGGCAGCGAGAGATGCAAGGTGCCGCGCATTCAAGCGAACGCGCCGGCCTATGAACATTGGCGGGTATTCGGAAATGTCTTAGGACCCAATCCGAAATGTCTTAGGACTCGCGCGCTCGCAAGGCCGGGATTCTACTGTAGAAAAACAGCAAAAATGACTTTAGTGATTTTTTTTAGAAAAATTAAGAATTGCCTTATTGACTTCCACATGCCTTTAATGGCATGGCATGCTGGAGTTGGCAATTAGAGGGCGGTGGAGGGCCGCCTCTCAAGGTCGCGGCGCCTTGCGTCAGCCTTCGCTTGGCTGGATATTCAGCAAGCCGATGCCGACCTGCGTGAGGAAGGGCGAGAACAGGCTCATGAGCTGCGACGCGCCCCAATTGATGTGCTCGCGCTTGATGGCATCGATGCCGTGCCGGGACCGCAGGTAGTCGATCCAATAGGTCGATACGATCCACGTGTTGACGACCAAGTGGTCAAGCTGCTCGGGCGTGGCGCGCAGCAATCCTTGCGCTTGCATGGCGCCGAACACGCGACGGACATGGTGCTGTCCGTCGTTGGCAAGCGCCTCGGTGCGCAACCTCAGCGTTGGCGCCAGGCCGTAGATGGACGCCGCATCGCGATAGAAGAAGCGCCACTCCCACATCAGGTTGAACCAGCCGCTCAGGTAGCCCGCGAAACGGCTGGGTGCGTCGCCTTGCGCCAGATCCGCGACCGAGGTGTCGCGCAGCGCCCGCTCGAAGTTGTCGAACAGGGCCTCGAGGATCTGTTCCTTGCGGTGAAAGTGATAGTAGAGATTCCCTTCCTGTATGCCGACCGCCGAGGCGATCTCCGCGGTGGTCACCACGACTGGCCCGCGCTCGTTGAACAGGCTCAGGCAAGCGTCAAGGATGCGCTCGCGCGTTTTGGGGCGCCGGGCTAGCGCGACTTGCACTGTCATGGTTGGTTCATGGTTGGTAACTCCCTGCATATTCTGTTATCTGCATGTTTGCACGGCAGATGGTTAGGGGTAAGCCCTAGTTTTGGCAATCTCGGTTGATTAATTAGGGTGAACACCCTAGTCTAGTCTGAATACAGTACGGACGCACCGTGAGAATTCGACGCGACAAGCGCCGGCTCGGTTTGGCCAACAGGAGACGAACGATGCTATCAGGCAATGCGAAGCACCCGCATCCCGATGTTCACGCCGGCACGGCGGCGGCAGAGCGCCAGGACGAGCAGGCGCCAGGGCAGGCAGCGGCGCAGCACGTCGATGTGCTGGTAGTCGGGGCGGGGCTTTCGGGCATCTGCGCTGGCTACCATCTGCAGACCAGTTGCCCGGGCAAGACCTACGCGATCCTGGAAGGGCGCGAGGCCATCGGTGGCACATGGGATCTGTTTCGCTACCCCGGTGTGCGGTCCGATTCGGACATGTACACCCTGGGTTTCAGCTTCCACCCATGGCGAAGCGAAAAATCCATTGCCGATGGTGACTCGATCCTTGAATACATCCGTGGCACGGCCAAGGAATTCGGCATCGAGCGGCACATCCGCTTTGGCCATCGCGTATGGCGTGCGTCGTGGTCGTCCGAGGCCGCAAGGTGGACGGTCGATGCCACGGTAGGCCCGCAAGGCACGCCTGCCCGTTTTACCTGCAGTTTTCTCTACCTGTGCAGCGGCTACTACGATTATGCCGACGGCTATATGCCCGGGTGGCCGGGCATGGAGCGCTTCAATGGCCGTGTGGTGCACCCTCAGCACTGGCCGGCGGACCTGGTGTACGACGGCAAGCGCGTGGTCGTGATCGGCAGCGGCGCCACGGCCGTTACGCTGCTGCCGGCGATGGCCGAGCGGGCGGCCCACGTGACCATGCTGCAGCGCTCGCCAACGTACATCGTGGCGCGCCCGTCCAGCGATGCTGTCTCCGCATGGTTGCAGCGGCGGCTGCCGGCATCCATGGCGCATCGCGTCACGCGCTGGAAGAACGTGCTCCTGGGCATGTACTTCTACAATCTCTCGCGCAAGAAGCCAGACCTGGTCAAGAGCAAGATCCTCAAGGGGGTGCGCGCGCAACTCGGTCCGGACTACGATATCGACAAGCATTTCACGCCGTCTTACAAGCCATGGGACCAGCGGCTCTGCCTGGTGCCCGACTCGGATCTGTTCAAGTCCATCCGCTCAGGCAAGGCTTCGGTAGTCACCGACCAGATCGAGTCGTTCACCGAGGCCGGCCTGCTGCTGCGCTCCGGCGAGCGGCTCGACGCGGATGTCATCATCACGGCTACCGGGCTTCAGTTGAAGGTGGCCGGGGGGATGAAGCTCGAAGTGGACGGCACCCCGATGAACCCGGCGCAGGCCTTCATGTACAAGGGCATGATGTATAGCGACATGCCGAACCTGGCGGTGGCCATGGGCTATGTCAACGCCTCCTGGACGCTAAAGGCGGAGCTCTCGTCGACCTACGTGTGCCGCCTGATCAATCATATGGACGCGAAGGGTCATGCCTGGTGCGCGCCGCGCCGCACGGATCGGGCATCCGATGAGGAGCCTTCGCTCTCGCTGAGCTCCGGCTATGTCCAGCGGGCCAGCAACATCTTGCCCAAGCAGGGCTCCAGGCGGCCGTGGAAGGTGCATCAGAACTACCTGTTCGACCTGATGGCCCTGAAGTTCGGCAAGGTGGAAGACAGCGAGATGGCCTTCGGCCGTGCAGGCACGGCTGCCTCGGTGAATGGCTGACGGATAATGCTTGAACGTCAAGGTTGAACGTCAAGGTTGAATTTCAACGGTGAAGGTACATACACAATGACCATATTGATTGCCTGCGTCGCCGTGGGCGCCGTCGTTCTGCTTGGGTTGGTGGCATTCTCCGGCCTGATTGCGCGCAAGGTGGAAAATGCGCTGCCGCCCAAGGGGAAGTTTATCGAGATCGATGGCGCCCGCCTTCATTACATCGACAAGGGCGAGGGCCCGGCTATCGTGATGGTTCACGGGCTGGGGGGGCAGACCGGCAATTTTTCCTATGCGCTGCTTGAAAAGCTGACCGGCCGGTTCCGCGTGATCCTGGTCGACCGGCCCGGCTCGGGCCATTCGACGCGGCCACCGGCGATGTCGGCCCGCCTGAGCGTGCAGAGCGCGGTCGTGGCCAAGTTCATCCGTGCGCTAGACCTGCAGAATCCGCTGTTGGTCGGGCACTCCCTGGGTGGGGCGGTGGCGCTTGGCGTTGCGCTCGATCACCCCGGCACGGTCGGCGGGCTGGCGTTGATTGCTCCGCTGACGCATCCGGTGGAGGGCGTGCCGCCCATGTTCCGTACGCTGTCGATTTCCTCCGCCGCCATGCGCCGCGTGATCGCATGGACGTGGGCGATCCCACGGTCTATCTTGCGCGGCAAGGCCATGGTCGAACTGATCTTCAGCCCCGACCGGCTGCCGCAGGACTTCGGCATCGCAGGCGGCGGCCTTCTCAGCCTGAGGCCGCGCAGCTTCTATGCCACTTCGACGGATATGGTCAGCGTGGAGGAGGACCTGCCATCCATGGCGCAGCGTTATGCCTCGCTGGCCTTGCCGATCAGCATCCTGTACGGGACCGAGGATGCCGTGCTCGACTGGCAGGCGCAGGGCAAGGCGATGAAGGACAAGCTGCCGGCGCTGGATCTCGAACTTGTCCCTGGCGGCCACATGCTGCCGATCACAATTCCCGACCAGACCGCGGCCTGGCTCACGGCGGCCGCCGCGCGGCTCTGACACGGCGCGCGCCGGTCGCCGTGCTGCCGGTCAAGCGTCGATGGTGAAGCCGATCTCCTTGATGAACTCGCCCCAGCGCAGGTAGTCCGCCTTGACCTGCGCGGCGAAGGCAGGCGGCGTGATGGCCTGCGGCGGCAGCACGCCGACCGCGAACAGCCGCTTGTGATAGGCCGGGTCGGCGAGCACCTTCTGGATCGCCGCCGAGGCCGCGCCAACCACGTCCGCCGGCATGGCCTTGGGGCCGAACAGCGCGAAGTAGCCGCTCAATTGCTCCATGCCCGGAAATCCCAGTTCACGGAACGAGGCAACGCCCGGCGCCATGTCGGAGCGTTCCGGCGTGGTGATGGCCAGCGCCTTGGTCTTGCCCGACTGATAGAGCGGCACGGCGGTGGTCAGCCCGTCGATCATTACCGGCACCACGCCACCCACCAGGTCTTGCGTGGCAGGAGCCGAACCCTTGTACAACACCGGTTCGAGCCGGCTGCCAGATAGCTTGTTCAGCAGCAGGGGGCCAAAGTGCGACGATGTGCCCGGACCATACGAGGCCGAATGCAGCGCAGACTTCGCGCTCTTGGAGTAGGCGATCATCTCCGCCAGCGTGGAGAAGGGCGCGTTCCTGGTGGCGACCAGCAAGACGGGCGCCCGTGCGGCTTCGGCCAGCGCGGTCAGGTCAGTGAGCGGGTCGTAGGGTACCTTGTTGATATGGGCACCCGAAGTGGCCGAGGAGCCGAGCGTCATCAGCAGCGTGTGGCCGTCCGGCTTGGCGCGGATCACGTCGAGCGTAGCGGGAATCGTCGCGCCACCCGGCTTGTTCTCGACCACGACCGATTGGCCAACGGCCTTGCCAAGGAAGTCCGCGAACAGCCGCGCGACCACATCGGTGCCGCCGCCAGCAGGGTAGGCCACGACCAGCCGCAGTGGGCGGCTTGGCCAGCCATGGGCAAAGGCAGGGGCTGCGCCGAGTGCGGCGGCGGCTACCGCGGTGGTAAGGAAATGACGACGATCCATGTTTTTGTCTCCTGGCGGTGATGCACGTTCAGCGGCACTTCAGGTGCTCTTTAGTGCGCAAGGAAGATACTCATGGAAGATGGGATGGTCATGGAATCAGGCGATACCCTTCCCATGACGGCATGCATGGACGCTGATCGTGCAGCGTGATCGCGCGGCGTCGCTCATGCTACGATCCGCCCTCTGAATCCACGTGAGCTAACGATGTCGACAGCCTTCCTGATACTCAATCCGGCCCCGTCTGACGATGGCGAGCAAATTGGCTTTTCCATTGTGGCAAACGGCGTGGACAGCAGCGGCTTTGTTTCGCGCTCGGCGCTGGATGAACTGGCGCAAGGCCAGATTGGCAGCCACCTGGATATTTTTGAGCGTAATCTCGGCCGCATCCAGGAAGTGGCCTTGCGGAAATGGTCTGCGGACCCGTCTGTTAACCCCATCATGCTGGGGGACCACGATTTCTGATTGCGTCACGCGGCCTGGCGCACGCGCTATGCCTGCGAGAACGTGCGGACCAGCTTGGATTTCAGTGGCCAGGGGCGTGAGGCGAGAATCCAGATGCACAGCAGCGGCCCGATGAACGGCAGCAGCGCCAGATAGGCGTAGTGCGGACCAAAATGGGCAGCCTTGAATACCTTCCTGAACGGGAAGAACCACAAGGCTTCGAAGATTAGGAATCCGAGTAGATAAAGCGTCATGGATGTGCTTCCTGTGCGGCTCGCCTCGCGAAGCGTATGCCCCGCGCAGCCGCATTGTAGAGCCCATTCGTTTGCTCACAATCCCGCCACTTTGGGGGATTTTTGCCGGTCTGGCACCCATACTTACGTCGCAATTCCGTGCGCCGCCGAGTCCTCCGCCCCCTCCCGCCGCGTTCTTTGACGCGACTTAGAGGCCGTTTCAAAATGAAGCGAAGCGGTTCTGGCTAGGCGCGCGGCCGCAGACAGTACAAGTGGTACGGCCAAGGCCGCGCAACGACGCCAGCATCTTTTTGAAACGGCCTCTTAGCGCAGCGCGCGCTGCGCCACGGCGATCAGCGCCACGCCCATGCACGCCACCGCCAGCAGCGCGAACAGATTGCTCACCGCAATCAGCTGCGCCTGTTGGTCGATCAGCGCCGACCAGCGTAGCAGCGTGGCGGCGTCAAAACCATCGGGCAGGTCGAAGGGCGTAATCCGCGCTACCAGCTGTGTGCGTGCCATGGCCTCGCCATACTGGAGCCACAGGCTTGCCACGCCCGTGCCGCCGGCGGTTGCGATCTGGCGCACGATGTTCTTGAACTGATAGGCGTGGGCAAAATCCTCGACGCTGAATTCCGCATAGGTTAGCCCCGCCACCAACGCCAGGATGAATGGCGTGGTCAGGCTTTGCAGGGTCAGGGCCGGCAGCAGGACGGCCATGGAGGCCCCCGGCATCATCCGCTGGCTCAGCATCCAGGCCGCGCCGGCAAACATGCAATACCCCAGCGCGATGTAGCGGCGTTGCCCCGTCAAGCGGGCGCCGGCATAGGTAAAGACGCAAAGGCCCGCGAAGCCGATCAGTCCGGTGATGGTGAGCACCTTGCCGGCGGTCTGGAAGGTAAAGCCCAGCCCGGACTGCAGCGTGGTAGGTACCACATAGCCCCAGAGCCCGTTGAGGAAGTAATACAAGGTATAGAAGCCCAGCCCGACCAGGTAGCGGCGGCCGAACAGCAGCTTGGGGTTGAGCCAGGGATCGGGGTGGCGATGCTGGTGGATGAATACGCTAGCCACGAGCAACAGCCCGACGATCGGGGTGATCGCTACCGACGGCGAGTTCGCCAGCTCGTAGAATCGCAGGTCGCCCAGCCCGTGTAGCAGCACCAGCGCGCCCGTGCCCAGCAAGATCACGGTCACCCAATCCATGCCGCCGACGTCTACCTCCCACGGCGCCAGCGAGGTCGCGAGCCGGCGCGGATACGAGACCAGCACCAGCAATATCGCCGCGACCGACATCGCGGCCTGGACCACGAAGATCATCCGCCAGCTCGCATCCTCCACCAGCACCGCGGAAATCCATGGGGCCAGTGCCGCCAGGCCCATGCCGCCGGCGTTGAAGCCCAGGAAGAGGGGCCGGCGCTCTTCACGGGCGGCGACCAGCTGGATGATGATGCGCGACGCGGTGAACAGGCCACCCGCGCCAAGACCCTGCACCGCGCGCGCCAGGCTCAGTTCGAGCGGTGTATTGCAGACAGCGCAAAGCGCGGCGCCCACGGTGGCGATGAGCAGGCCGAGCAGCGTGAATCCGCGATAGCTGATGTCCTGCGCGATGCGCCGCAGCACCAGATTGGCGACGGTGGCCGCGGCGGCATAGGCGGTGAGGCTCCAGAGAAAATCCTCAGGCGAGGCGTGAATGCCACCCCGGATATGGGTGCCCGCGACGCCCATCATGGACGACGCCACGAAGTCCACGCCGGTGGCGCAGCCCAGGGTAAAGGCGAAGAGATAAACCTGCGCAGCCGACAGGTCGGGGTGCTTGGCCAGCATCGCACTGCCAGTTGCCATGACGGTCCCATCGATCGCGTAGATGCAATTCGCAGTCTGGCGCCGCCGGGGCGGCGACCCGCTTACCCAGTATCGGCGAAATGATCCGGGCGCCCAAGCGGAACCGATGGGGGGTGACAGGAGGACGTGGCTTCAGGCCCGCGGTCTGGTGCGCTGGAACGCGTCAAGCAGCCGGTCGCGCAACGCGCGCCACGCGCGCGGCACCGTGCTGAGCCCGGCGGTCAGGCCGGGATCGTAATAGTGGACGATCAAGGAACGGCGCTCGCCCGCCTCGGCATGCAGGTTGGCGTGCAGGGTGACGAAGCCGTTGAACGCATAGACATTGCCCGGCACACAGGCGATGCGGTCGCACTGGTGCTCGGCAAGATGGCGGAAGGTCTGCGCGCGGCGGATGACGAACGGCAGGTTGCGCAACAGGATCAGCCGGATCTTCGCAACGATATTCGACAAGGCCGTCACCGCATGGCGCTGGCGCCGGTAGATGATCAGGTCCCCGTTTTCCTGGGTGGCCTGCGCCTCTTGCAGCGGAACCAGCAGCGTCAGGATATGGGAGTCGTAATGCCGCAGGTGGCTCTGGGCGGGCAAGCCGCTATTGACACAGCGCAGTACGCACAGTGGCGGCTCGCCGTTGAGCTCCCAGCCGGCCTTGCGCGCCCATCGCCTTGAGATTTCGCAGGCCTGCCGCTCCGCCAGCTGAAAGCCCTCGTTTTGGCGCAGCATGTCTGCAAATTGCACGGCTGCCTGCGTGGCGCGGCGGCCATCTGCGGGCCGCCACGTTGGCCGGCTGGCGTCGATTGCCGCATTGATCTCGTCGAGCAGATGTCGAGTCACGACGCCTTCGAATACCTGGAGCCCGGGCGGCTCCGCGTCGATGTCGTAGTCATGCATCGCATGTTGCTCCGCTTCCCGCCCCGTTCCGCCCAGTGCAAGGGCCGGGAAGGGGGCGATATGTTGCGGCCGGCCACAAATGGCCCGCCGCTACCGGACGAGGCGCGGCTGGCGTTGCCGGCCTTCCTCCTGATGATCTTGCGCAGGCAGCCGCTGGCATCGATTAGCGTTGCCAGGGAAGAAAACGCGGGCGGTCCCATGTCCGGTGTTATGAATCTACGGCTTCCGAGCGTTACCGAACGGACAAAACTACTTTCGGATCCGCCAGATGACGCAACCCGAGCTGCCTTGTTTTTGTGGTTTTTGGTGCACTTTTTGATGCCGAGAGTTCGGGCGGGGCGCTGCAGTCCAACACGCTCGGGCTCCGGTTTTACCGGGCAGCCATCGAGGCTGAATGTGTTGGGCCAATAATGGATTCCAGGGGCTTGGCCATATTAATTTCATCAGGCGGCTCTTATCGGCAAGATAATCATCAAGGTAATCGAAGCAGTAATGAGAGACGGCGCCGGTCCATCAGCTTCCAGTCAAATGCATTGTGCGGGGTCAGCGTTGGTAGGCGTTGGTGGGCGATGGTGCGTTTGCCCTCACTGTTTACCGTTGCTCAATTGACAACTCCGGTTGCCGGGAACATCATCGCTCGGGAAAATAGACGCGCCTCTGTGCAACGATGTCGCCCATACGTCGGCGAAAAGCGCACGGAAGGTAGCCATTCCGACGAGGAACCGGGGTCATGATTATTTCGCTACGCCGAATTGCGAGCGCGCTTGCGCTCGGTCTGCTGTTGTCTGCCTGCGCCGCGGGCCCGCAAACTTCCGCGGTGCCGCAGCCAGCTTCGCCGCCATCCGATGAGGCGGTCAAGGCGTTATCTGCCCAGATATTTGTCTATGCCTATCCGCTGGTGCTGATGGATGTCACGCGTGAGGTCATGAGTGCCCGCGTGCCGGCCAATACCTTCTCGCATAAGCGCAGTTTCCCGGACGCCACCTTTACCGACGTGGTCAGCCCGAATGCCGATACGCTCTATTCGACGGCATGGCTGGATTTGTCCGGCGGCCCGGTGATCCTCGCGCTGCCCGACACGCACGGGCGTTATTACCTGATGCCGCTGATGGACGCCTGGACCAACGTCTTCGCGTCGCCGGGCAAACGCACCGCGGGCACCAAAAAAGCGGTCTACGCTGTCACGGGGCCGATGTGGAATGGCACCTTGCCGCCAGGCGTCACGGAAATCCGCTCGCCGACCGAGATGGTGTGGCTCATCGGCCGTACGCAAACCAATGGCAAGCAGGATTACGCAGCGGTCCGCCGCTTGCAGGACCAATATCGCCTGGCGCCGCTCTCCGCCTTGCAGCGTGGCGGCAAGGCGCGGCCTAAGCCCGCCGAGGCGATGCTGCCCGAAGCGGTTCCCGTGGATATGGAAACGCCGCCCGTTGAGCAGGTGGCGGCGATGGACGCGCAGGCATTCTTCACCCGCTTCGCCGAATTGCTGCCGGCCAATCCTCCGGCCGCGGCCGATGCGGCCATGGTGGAATCGATCAAGAAGTTCGGGATCGTTCCGGGCAAGCCCTTCTCCGTGACCGCGCTGGAGCCATCGACGGCCCGCGCGGTGCAGGAGGGCGCCACCGCCGCCCTGGCGGGCATCGTGGCCATGGCCAAGCGCGGCAGTGGCGAAGGGGACGGCAAATGGATCGTGCACCGGGATCTCGGCGACTACGGCACGGCCTATGCCAAGCGCGCGCTGGTGGCCCGGGTTGGGCTTGGCGCCAACCTGCCGGCGGATGCGCTGTATCCCAGCACGCGGGTCGACGCCGGCGGCAAGCCGTTGAACGGGGCAAACCGCTACGTCATGCATTTCAACAAAGGCCAGATGCCGCCGGGCACGGCCTTCTGGTCACTGACGCTCTATAACGACAAGCAGGCGTTTGTCGCCAATCCGCTAAACCGCTATGCCATCGGGGACCGTGACCGGCTGCGGTACAACCGGGACGGCTCGCTCGATATCTATATCCAGAATGCGCGCCCGGCGGGCAAGCGGGTGGCCAACTGGCTGCCGGCGCCGCCTGATGGCTTCAACCTGATGATGCGGGTGTATTGGCCCCGGCAGGTGATGCTGGACGGCACCTGGAGCACGCCGCCGGTGATGCGGGTGGAGTGATGGCGGGCGCCAAGCCGCGCGCTGAGATGAAAAAGCCCGCCGAGGCGGGTTTTTTCATGACAAGGTGCGCGCTCAGAACTTGTATTTGATGCCAGCATAAAGCGCTCGGCCCGAACCGGGATAGAACACCGCGGTGTTGGCTGTCCGCGCGTTGGCCACGGTGCTGAAGTCGCTCACATAGCGCTTGTTGCCGAGATTGCGCGCATCTAGGAACACCGTCACGCCGCGCTGGAATGCGTAGCTGGCCTGCAGGCCAAATAGCACGTAGCCAGGCGTGCGCAGCGTGTTGGCGTAGTCGACATAGGCGCCGCCCGGCACCCAGTCGATGGTCCCGGCAACCCGCAGCCCGGCCGCGCGGCTGTAGGCAACGGTGGTGCGCAGCACGTGCTCGGGTATGCCGGCGATGCGGTTGTTGCCGTACTGCGGATCGTTGTCGAAGCGGAAGTCGCTGTAATTCCACAGTTGCGACAGCGTGAGCTTGTCGCCGGGGCCGAACAGGTTCTGCAGCACGTCGCCGGAGACGCCGAGCTCCACGCCTTGCAGCGTGGTGCGGTTGGCGTTGAAGGTCGCGGCCGGGATGTTCGGGTTGGTGGTGTATTGCAGCAACTGGTCGCGTACCAGCGAGCGGTAGGCCGTCACGTCCCAGGAGAAACGTTCGCGCTTGCCCCGCGTGCCCAGCTCAAGCGTCCAGCCGCGCTGCGCGCTCAGCGGCACAAAGCGGGTGGTGGTGGCCATGGTCTGGCTCAGGTCGGTAAAGTCGGGTACGTCCGCGCTGCGCGTGATGTCGGCAAACGCCTGCACGTCAGGCGCCGGCTCCCACAGCACGCCGAATTTCGGGTTCACGCCGCTGTAGGTGGCGCTATCGGACTTGGCCGTGGGATTGGCCGGCAGGCCGCCGTAGTCCTGATAGCGGCGGACATTGCGGTAGGCCTTGGCACCGGCCATCAGCGCGATGGTGGGGGTCACGTAAAGGCGGTCTTCGAGATATGCCTCGTAGTTGTACGCATCCTGCGCGGCGTTGAGCGTCTGCGCGCCGCGGTTGCCGGCGTTGTTGACGTACTGGCGCGCATCGTTGTTGCCGCCGAAGAAGCGCGCGCCGACGATGAGCTGGTTGCGCAGGCCGCCGATAGTCTGCGTGCCGGTGTAGCGCGGCGCGAAGCCATAGGTCCAGTAGTCCTGGTCGATGACCTGGAAGATCGGGTGGTACAGGCTCTTGTGAATGACCCAGGTGCTGAAATCGAGCTGGCCGCTGTCTAGCTTGACGGTGGTGACATTGGCCACGCGCTCGGTGCGCGTGTTGCGCGCCTGGTCGCCGGACAGCGCGGCTGGCGCGGCCTTCTTCGGATTGTTCAGCGCATCGGTGAGCGACAGCGCGCCGGGCAATTGCTGGTCGACGATATAGGCGCCCACATAGAAACGGGTTTCCACCGCCGGGCTGAACCGATAGCCGAAGTTGGCGTTGAACTGCTCGTACTGGCCGCGCTCGTGCGCACGGAACCCGTCCGAGTGGTTGACGCTCAGGTTGGCGAGAAAGTCGAAGGCGCCGATCTGGCGCGAGACCTGGCCGCTGGCGCGCGCCGTGCCGAAGCTGCCGCCATCGACGCGCACCTGGTTGGGCGCATCGGCGGTGAGCGCGGTGGGCGTGGTGAAGTTGATCGCACCGCCCAGCGTGGTGGTACCGTAAGCCAGCCCGTTGCCGCCCTTGTAGATTTCGGCCGCGCTCAGGCCGAGCGGGTCGATCTGGTAGTAGTCGCCGCTGCCGTCGGCAAAGTTGGTGGGGACGCCATCCTGCAGGAGATCCAAGCCGCGCGCGTGATAGCCGCGCGCAATGCCCGAGCCGCGGATCGACAGGCGCAGTTCCTGGCCGTAGCGCTCCTGCACATACACGCCGGGCGCATCCTTGAGCACGTCGCGCAGGTTGCTGGCGTAGGTGTCGCCGTAGGACGCGGCGTCGACAAAGCCGACCGAGCCGGCCGTCTGGTCCAGTGCCTGTTGTTGCTGCTGCACGTTCGGCGCGGTGAGCGAGCCTGGGGCCTTGGCCGTAACGGTCGCCGCAGGCAACGTGACAGTTGCATCGGGTGTGGCGGGCGCGCCAGCCTGTGCGAGCGCGGCGGTGGTGAATGTGGTGAAGGCGGCGGCGGGCAGGGCGGCGGCGCGCTGCTTCCAGTGTCTGGCTCGTTTCATGATTTCCCTTGTGGCGGCAGGCCTGCTTTGGGTCGCGCCTTTTAACCGTGCTTGGATAGCCGCGTACGATACGGAGGGAGGCCTGGTGTGCGCTATGTGACACAGTGCCGCAACGTGCGCCCGGGCGCAGTCTGTCCGTCGCGGTGCGGCGTTTTGCCGCTTGGCGTGCAAGGGAACGCAAGACGGCCAACGGGCCGGCATGCGATGCATGCCGGCCCGTTGGCTTGGTAAGGCCGGTAAAGCTGGTAAGGCTTGGTGACGCTTGATCGGACCCGGCAGGGCGCGGATCAGGCCGCCTGGCTAGCGCAATCGGCGCAACCCGCTGCGTGCGCGGCGCCATGGTGTGCGGCGTGCCCGCCCAGCCCGGTGCGGCGGGTGGCGCGCTGCCACTTGGTCGCGCTGTCCTTGCCGATCTGCTCGCGCAGGCTGCGCGCGGCAGCGACCATATTGGCCAGCGCGGCTTCGGTTTCGGGCCAGGCGCGCGTCTTCAGCCCACAGTCCGGATTGACCCACAGCCGTTGCGGCGGAATGACCTCGCAGGCGCGCTCCAGCAGATGCGTGATGGCTTGCACGCTAGGCACGCGCGGCGAGTGGATGTCGTACACGCCCGGTCCGATCTCGTTGGGGTAGTCGAACTCGCCGAAGCCTTCGAGCAGCTCCATGGCGGAGCGCGAGGTTTCGATGGTGATCACGTCGGCGTCCAGCGCGGCAATGGCAGGCAGGATGTCGTTGAACTCGGCGTAGCACATATGGGTGTGGATCTGCGTTTCGTCCGCCACCGAGGCGGCCGAGATCTTGAACGCATGCACGGCCCAGTCCAGGTACGCGGCCCAGTCACCCTTGCGCAGCGGCAAGCCTTCGCGCAGCGCGGGCTCGTCGATCTGGATGATGCGGATGCCGGCTTGTTCCAGGTCCGAGACCTCGTCGCGGATCGCCAGCGCGAGTTGCAGCGTGGTGGTGGCGCGCGGCTGGTCGTCGCGCACGAAGGACCATTGCAGCATGGTGACGGGGCCGGTGAGCATGCCCTTCATCGGACGGTCGGTGAGCGATTGCGCATAGCGCGTGGTTTCCACCGTCATCGGCTCGGGGCGGTACACATCGCCGTAGATCACCGGCGGCTTGACGCAGCGCGAGCCATAGCTTTGCACCCAGCCGTTTTCGGTGAAGGTGTAACCGCACAGCTGCTCGCCGAAATACTCGACCATGTCGTTGCGCTCGGCTTCACCATGCACCAGCACGTCCAGGCCGAGCGCTTCCTGCTTGCGCACGGCGGTCTCGATTTCTCCGCGGATGCGGTGCAGGTAATCCAGCGCGCCGATGTCGCCGCGGCGGTAGGCGGCACGGGTCTGGCGGATTGCCGGCGTCTGCGGGAAGGAGCCGATGGTGGTGGTCGGCAGCGCCGGCAGCTGCAGCGCGGCGCGCTGGTGTTCGATGCGGGCCTGGAACGGGCTCTTGCGCTCCGCCATGGCAGCGGTGACTGCCGCGACGCGTGCCTGCACCTGCTGGTTAACCACGCGGCGCGAGCTGCGGCGCGAGGCCAGCGCGGCATCGGCGGCGGCCAGCTCGGCGGCGACCGCTGCCTCGCCTTCGTTCAAGGCGCGGGCCAGCACGCTGACCTCGGCCAGCTTCTCGGTGGCGAAGGCCAGCCAGGTCTTGATTTCCGCATCGAGCTTGCGCTCGGCCTCTAGCGAGACCGGCACGTGCAACAGCGAGCAGGACGGCGCGACCCACAGGCGCTCGCCCAGTTCGGCATGCAGCGGTGCCAGCGCGGCCAGCGCGCGGCGCAGGTCGGTGCGCCAGATGTTGCGGCCATCGATGACGCCGGCGGACAGCACCGCGCCGGCCGGCAGCACCTTGCGCCAGGCGTCGAGCTGCTGCGGTGCGCGGACCAGGTCGACGTGGAAGCCTTGCACCGGCAGGGCAGCGGCGCGCTCGGCGTGGTCGGCGGCGCTGTCGAAGTAGGTAGCCAGCAGCAGCTTGACGCCGGACTTGGCCAGTTCGGCATAGGCGCTGTCACAGGCATCGAGCCATGCCGGCTCCAGGTCCAGGCACAGCGCGGGCTCGTCGATTTGCACCCATTCGATGCCACGTTCGCGCAGGCGGGCCAGGATGCGGCCATAGGCGGCTACCAGGCTGGGCAGCAGGCTCAGGCGGTCGAATCCGTCCACGTGGGTCTTGGACAGCCACAGGTAGGTGACCGGCCCGATCAGCACCGGCTTGGTCTTGAGGCCCAGCGCCAGCGCTTCTTCCACTTCATCGAAGAACCAGTCCACGCCGCCGTCGAAACGGGTGTCGGGGCCGAGTTCCGGGACCAGGTAGTGGTAGTTGGTATCGAACCACTTGGTCATTTCCATGGCCGGCTGGGCCTTGTTGCCGCGGGCCAGCTCGAAGTACTGGGCCAGGCTCAGCTGCTTCGGGTCGAAGCCGAAACGCGTGGGCAGGGCGCCGAGCAAGGCGCTCAGGCCCAGCACCTGGTCGTAGTAGGCGAAGTCGCCCACCGCCACGCTGTCCAGCCCGGCTTGCGCCTGCGACTGCCAGTGGCGCTGGCGCAGGCCGGCCGCTACCTGGCGCAGGCTGGCCTCGTCCGTTTCGCCGCGCCAGAACGCCTCCTGGGCGAATTTCAGTTCGCGCTGGGCGCCGATGCGCGGAAATCCAGCGATATGAGTGCGTGCCATGCCGTGCTCCGTATTGGGAATGTGACGATGGCGCACAGTGTGGAATCCAGCGTAAAATGAATCAAGCGATAAGATTTAATCAACGTATGAATCAATTTCATATCGGCCCGTCCAGGCGCCATGTTTCACATTCCAGGAGCAAACCGTGATCGAAGTCAGGCACCTGCGCTCGCTGGTGGCGATTGCCGAATCCGGCAAGCTCGCCACGGCCGCGGAGCGCGTGCACGTCAGCCAGTCGGCGCTGTCCCATCAGATCAAAGGCATCGAGGCGCACTACGGCCTGCCGCTGTTCGACCGCACCCGCCAGGGCCTGCGCTTCACGCCGGCCGGCGACCGGCTGCTGGCGCTGGCGCGCGAGACGCTGGCGGCCATCAGCACGGCTGAGCGTGACCTGGCCCGGCTCAAGGGCGACACGCGCGGCGAGCTGCGCATCGTGCTGGAGTGCCATACCTGCTTTGACTGGCTGATGCCTGTGATGGACGAGTTCCGCCGGCGCTGGCCGGAGGTGGAGGTGGACCTGGTGGCGGGCTTCCACGCCGATCCCCTGGCGCTGCTGGCCGAGGGCCGCACCGACATGGTGATCGGCTCGATGCCGCCGGCCAAGCGCGGCCTGGCGGTGGCGCCGCTGTTCCGCTTCGAGATCCTCGCGGTGATCGCCAACGAGCACCGGCTGCGCAACAAGCGCCGGATCGAGGCGGCCGACCTGGACGGCGAAACGCTGATCACCTATCCGGTGCCGGAGCAGCGCATCGACCTGATCCGCGAAGTGCTGGAGCCCGCCGGCATCAAGCTGCAGCGGCGCACCGCCGAGCTGACGGTGGCCGTGCTGCAGCTGGTGGCCAGCCGCCGCGGCGTGGCCGCGCTGCCCAACTGGGGCGTGAAGAACTATGTCGACCACGATTACGTGCTGGCCAAGCGCATCGGCGCCAAGGGTTTGTGGAGCGAGCTCTATGCCACCACGCCGGCGCCGCTCGCGCAGCGCCCCTATGTGCGCGACTTTGTCTCGATCGTGCGCGATACCTGCGCGGCCGAGCTGGATGGGATCGAACTGCTGCCGGAGGGCGAATAAGGGGCGGCCCTACTGCACCAGCTGCCCGCTGCGCTCGGCCACGCCGATGCGGGCCTCGGTGCCCGCGTTGAATTGCAGGAAATCGGCTTCGATGCCGTCGCTGAAGATCACGCCGGTTTCCGGCATCAGCGAGCGCAGCACGATCTGCTCGCCGCGCGGCACGTTGCCATAGACCAACGTGGCCTGGCTGGCGCGGCTCGGAAAGGGCTCGCGCACCGCAAACACCAGCCGGTCGGTATCCCATGGCAAGGGTTGATACGCTGCGTCGGCGCCACCGTCTGGCTGCGCAATGGCGCGCGCGCCGGTGACGATGCTCTTGAGCCAGGCTGTGGAGCCAAGTCCCGTGGAGACAATGACGCCGCTCGACGACTGCACCTCGCTGCGCGCGCCGAGCTGGATCTCGTAGCGCGCCGAGGTGTGGCTGCGCGGCCCGATAAAGAAGTCGTTGACCGCGTACAGCACCTGCTGGTCCGACAGTTCGGCGCGCGCCATGGTGACCGGGCGCGCGGGGCGGCGGTCCTGCATGGCTTCGGCCAGCACACGCGCCAGGTCGCCCACCTTGAATGGCAGCAGCACACCGTCGTGGCGCGCCGGATCCGGGTTCACGCCGATCAGCGGCTGGCCGTTCAGGTATTTCATGGTGTTGGCAACCAGGCCGTCCTGGCCCAGCGCCACCACGATGTCCTCCGGGCCGAACAGGAAGTTGGGCAGGAACTGGCGGTCCACCACCTGCCGGCGCAGGTAGCGCGACAGCACGGCGGCCACCTGTTCGCGCGCGGCAAGATAGGTGTCGTGCTCACGCTGGTAATCGGTGATGTCCGCGCCGAGGTGTTCCAGGTAGAAGCGTGCCTGCGCCAGCGAGTGGTAGCGCGCCAGCAACTCTTCCAGCCGTGTCTTGCGCGTCACCAGCACTACCTTGCGATCGGCGCTTGCGCTCATTGTTCTGGCTCCTTTTTCTCTTAACTACTTAATACCGCTTAAAGCGTCTTAAAGCGTCTTAAAGCTGCGCTGATCCTCGGTTATTTCGCGCGGCCGCTGCTCTGCGGTGCCAGCAGCGACTGAAGCAGTTCCGGCGACATATTCAGCTGCCCGATCTTCTCGGCCTTGTCGGCAATGCCGCCGAAGGCCTGCGCGATCAACTGGCCCGGCGCCATGCCCGATGCGGCCAGCGCCTGCACGATGCGCGCGTCGGCGCCCTGCAGGGCCTGCATCACGGCGCCCAGGCGGTGTGCCTCGGCCTCGGCGGTGGTGCGTGTGTTGTCGGCCTCCAGGCCCACGAACTCCTTGCGGCGCGCTTCCAGCGTGATCTGCGCCTCCATGGTGCTGGCCTGCAGTTCCGCCTGCTTCTTCTGCACCGCGGCTTCGGCTTCCATCTGGGTTTCGCGGATCGTGCGCTGCTTGAGTTCCACCGCGACTTCGGTGTCGAGCTCGCTCTCCTTGATGGCGCGTTCGTTTTCCACCGCGGCATTGCGGCGGGCGTAGATGGCGTCGTCGGCGGCCTTCAGGATCTGCTCGCGGACCTCGGCTTCCAGCGCCCGCGCGGTTTCGGCGCGCGGCTTGACGGCCACCATCGAGAACGACAGGATTTCCAGGCCGAGGGCCAGCACGTCCGGATGCGCCTTGAGCGCGCCTTCGACCTGGCGGGCCATGCGGTCGGACGCCTGCAGCGCGGAGCGCAGCGTTTCGGCGCTCACGGCCTGCTGCACCAGTACCTCCACCACGCCCTCGACGCGGGTGCGCAGGTTCTGCGGATCCTCGGAGATGTAGTTGCGGCCGTCCGGCTTGAGCGCGAAATTGAGCATGGCGGCCGTCTTGCGCGGCTCGGTGATGCGGTAGGAGAGGTTGCCTTGCACGGTGACGGACTGGAAGTCGGTCGTGATCAGCTCGAAGATATACGGCAGGATCTGGCTGCCCACGGGCACCGCAACGAGAGACGTGGTGGGCGCGTAGTAGTAGAACGACTGGCCGCTGCCTTCGCGGATGATCTTGCCGCTCTTCATCTGCATCAGATAGGTGGTGGGATCTGCCTTGATGAATCGGATGCCGAACATGGTGGTCCTTTCCGGTGGTGTTGTTGGATTCGCCCGTGCCGGGCGCCTGGCATTAAGTGTGTCTGTGCCACTAATATAAGTGTGGCTGAGACACTTGTCAATCTATAATCCGGCGTGAATGGCTTGAACCGCTTGAATCGCTTGAACCGCCTCCTTCCAGGAACGCCCGCCCTATGACGAAACCCACCACCGCCGCATTCCCGCGCCCCTTGACCACCGTCGACGTGGTCATCCTGACGATCCGTGCGGGGGCGCTGCAGGTTCTGCTCGTGCAGCGGCCGGAACAGTCCGGTGAGCCATTTCCCGGGCAATGGGCCTTGCCGGGCGGCTTTGTCGATATCGAACGGGACCTGGATCTACAGGGCTGCGCGTTGCGCAAGCTGGCGGAGAAGACCGGGGTCAATAGTCCCTACCTTGAACAGGTAGGCAGTTGGGGCAGCGCCACGCGCGATCCGCGCGGATGGTCCACCACCCATGTCTACGTTGCCTTGCTGGCGGATGACACGCTGGCCTTGCAGAAAGGCGGCAACGCCGCCGACCTGCGCTGGGCGCCGGTGGAAGGTGATGGCGTGGGGATGCCGCTAGCCTTTGATCACGCCACGCTGCTAAGCGCGGCGCTCGGGCGCGTGCGGGGCAAGACCGAGTACACGTCGCTGCCCGCGCATTTGCTGCCGGCCGCGTTCACGTTAGGCGAGCTGCAGCATGTCTACGAGATCGTGCTGGGCCGCCCTCTCGAAAAAAAGGCCTTCCGCACCCGCATGCTCGCTGCGGACTTGCTGGAAGACCTGGGCACCCAAAAAGAGACCGGGCGCCGCCCGGCCTCCCTGTACCGCTTGCGCGAGCAGGCCGGCCTGGTCTACTTCACGCGCAGCTTCGAGCAGCGCTGAATCAGGCGGGCGTGGTGCCGGACTGCGTACCGGGACCCGTTATTTGGCGACGGCCTAGGCCAATGCCAGCGAAGGTTCCACCACGTCACGCCATGCCTCGACAGGCGCCGGCGCCTCGGCAGCGCGCTCGCCCGGCGCCGCAATCTCGAAGACCTCCAGCACGTCCACGCCGTTTTCCAGGCGCCTGACGAACAGGTCCAGCCGGTCCGCATCTTCCGCGCCGACCGACAACGTGAGCTGGTAGGGCGCGGCCGCTTGCCCGAAGCACAGGTCGATCAGGTGCAGGCCGGTGCGGCGGGCGTTGGCCAGCGTCCATTCGACGGCGCCGAAGAGGTCAGTGCGGTCCAGCCGCAGGGCGAGGTTCAAGGTTGACATGGTATCGGCGGCAGTTTGTTGGGGTTTGTGGCCGGGAAGGCATGCGACAAATTTACCAGCGCCACCCCAGAATGGGCTTCTTTATTGCCTCCAATTCTGATCAATTTGGAGATGAATTATCTGTTGATGATAGAGTTGTGGGTGATTCCTTCCTTATCATCGGCAGAAGACATGGCAACCTCCCCAAAACTGGACGAAACCGACCGCCGCATCCTGCGCGCGCTGCGGCGCGACGGCAGGCTCTCCAACCTCAAGCTGGCCGAGCAGGTTGGCTTGTCGCCCACGCCGTGCTGGAACCGCGTGCGCGCTTTGGAAGAAAGCGGTGTGATCGAGGGCTATGCGGCCTTGCTGAACCAGAAGGCGCTCGGCCTGCCTGACACCGTGCTGATCGAGGTCACGCTGGACCGGCACGACGACGACATGCTGGATCGCTTCGGCGAAGCGCTGGCCGAATTGCCGGAAGTGATGGAGGCGTACCTGCTCACCGGCGAATACGATTACCTGATCAAGGTAGCGGTGGCGGGCACGGAAGGGTACGAGGAATTCCTGCGCCACAAGCTCTACAAGCTGCCGGGCTTGCGGCACAGCCATTCCACCTTCGTGCTGCGCTGCATGAAGCGAGAGCCGTCAGTGGCGCCTTGAGTGCGCCTTGCGTGCGCCGTGCGTGGCCCGACGGGGCTTCAGGCGTCCGGCCGGTCCCAGGTGTCCGTGGACATCAGGTCCGCGAGCGGGCGGCCCTGGCGCCAGCCTTCCAGCTCCAGCATTGGCGCGGGGTAGAAGGCCTGCACGGGGCCGAGGCAGAGAATGGCGATAGGCTGGCCACCCGGCGGCAACCGCAACAGCGCAGCCAGCGCGTCGGGCGCGAACATCGAGACCCAGCCCAGCCCAAGGTTTTCCACGCGCGCCGCCAGCCAGAGGTTTTCAATGGCGCAGGCCGCCGAGCACAGCGCCATCTCGCGCGGCATGGTGCGCCGGCCAAACACGGTGCCGTCATCCGGTGCCATCGCCACCACCAACAGCTCGGCGCACTCGCGCACGCCCTCCACCTTCAGCCGCAGGAACTCGCCATCGCGCTCGCCCAGCGCCACGGCGGTCTTCTGCCGTTCGGCCTCGACCAGCGCGGCGATCTCTTTGCGCAAGGCGGCATCGGCGACGCGGATAAAGCGCCACGGCTGCATCAGCCCCACCGAAGGCGCACTGTGCGCGGCCCTCAGCAGGCGCATCAGGACAGCTTCATCGACCGACGCGCCCGCAATGAAATGCCGCATGTCGCGGCGCGACGCGATGAGACGATAGAAGCTCTCCTGTTCCTCGGGCGAGAAAACGGCGGAGTGGCTTTCGGTCAGGGGTGCGGGCATCGCGGGGCGCAAGGGCGAAAGCCGGCATTGTATGCCTGCGCGAAGCGGCGGATCGCAAGGTGGGCTTGCGAGGGAAGCAGTCAGCACGTAGCGCTGAGTCTTTGCGCTGGCACGCTTGACATTACTCGAGCCAAGGATTTACCAGGCTCAGGCCTGTTCCTTCGAAGTCCTTGCCGTTGCGAGTAGCAAGCACGGCGCCGTGGTGACGGCAAATAGCTGCAATCTGTGCATCTGCCATGCTGACGGGTCGTCCAGATCGTTCCCGCTGAGTTACGACTGCGGCGTAATGGGGGGCTGTATGTTCGTCGAATGGAAGTACCATGCCCGCGAATTCATCTTCGATCATTTGGAGTGCCGCTTCCTGGAGCCCGCCTTTCCTGCGCCCTTCGGGCAAACGGGCAATGCCGTATAGAAGTTCAGCAACAGTCACCGCCGTAATCGCGTATTCATGTTGTGAGTGCAGGTCGAGCCAACGTATGACCGCTGGCTCAGGCTGGCCTCGCATGAATTCGGATAGCACATTAGTATCAAGTACGATCATTCGGGTAAATCCGCGGCCCGCGGTTGGTCGTCGCGCGGTGGAAGCTCGAGCCCTGGATCGGACAGGCTTGCGAATCGCTGGCGCAGTCGACTTCCAAATGCGCCGGGGCCAGGGGGTTTGTTCAGCGCACGCCGCAGAATGGCGCGAACTTCCTCTTCCATCGAGTGGCCGTGCTGCGCGGCCTCCATGCGCAAACGTGCCTTGAGTTCCTCATCCACATGACGGATGGTCAGTGTCGCCATGTCAATCTCCTGTGCTAGCAATGCATGCAATGCTAGCACAGGGCGCAGATTGGTTCACTAAGCCGTATCCAGGCGCGCCTCCAACGCCCGCCCGTCAACCCGGCCGCCGCCAATCACCTCGAATCCTCGCTCCAGATCCGCTAGCAGGTCATCCACATCCTCCAGCCCGATATGCAGCCGGACCACGTGGCCGCGCCTGGACCAGTCGGTGACGCTGCGCGCGCCGCGCATGTCGGCGACTACGGCGAGGCTTTCGAAGCCTCCCCAGGAGGCGCCGATGCCGAACAGTGCAAGGCTGTCGATGAAGCGTTCGGCGGCGTCCGGTGCCGCGGCGCGCAGCGAGAACGACAGCAGGCCATTGGTGCCGCGGCAGTCGCGCTGCCACAGCGCGTGGCCGGGGTCGCCGGGCAGGGCGGGGCAAAAGACCTCCGCCACTTCGGGGCGGGTGCGCAGCCAGTGCGCGACCGTCAGCGCGCTGCGCTCGTGCTGGGACAGGCGCGCACCGAGGGAGCGCATGCCGCGCTGGACCAGGTAGGCGTCGTCCGGGCTGACGCTGATGCCGAAGGCGTCGGCCACCGCGGCGAGTGCGGGCCAGGCGGCTTCAACGGTACAGACCGTGCCCATCATCACGTCCGAATGCCCGGACAGGTATTTGGTCGCGGCCATCAGGGAGATATCGGCGCCGAGCGCAAGGGGCTGGTACAGCAGGCCGGAGCCCCAGGTGTTGTCAGCCGCCACCAGCGCGCCGTGCCGGTGGGCGATGTCGGCGATGGCCGGCAGGTCACACATTTCATAGGCCAGCGAACCGGGCGCCTCCACGTACACCAGCCGGGTTTCGCGCCGCAGCCTGGCTTGCAGGTCGTGGCCATCGGCCGCGTAGAAGCTGGCGGCGATGCCGTGCTGCGCCAGGAAACCTTCGGCCAGCTTGCGCACCGGCTCATACACGCAATCGGGCAGCAGCACGTGCTGGCCGGGGCGCAGGTAGGCCAGCAGCGTCATCGCGGCGGCCGCAAGGCCGCTGGGGAACAGGCGTGTGCGGTAGCCGCCTTCGAGCTCGGTGACCATGTCTTCCAGCGCAAACGCCGTCGGATTGCCGCGCGCGCCGTAGGTAAACAGGCGTTCGCTGCCGCGCCGCGCGCGCATTTCGCGCATCTGTGCCACCGAGTCGAACAACACGGTGCTGGCGCGCACCACGGGCGGGTTGACGGGCTGTCCGCCATCCACGGCGCTGGCGCGGCCCGCGTGCGCGAGGTGGGTAAGGATGCTGGGCTTCATGGCTTGGCCTGGTGGGGTGCCGCGCCAGGGTGGCGCGGCTGGTGTGACAACTTGCGATGGCAGGCAGCAGCAAGAGCCATGCCGCCTGCCCCGGCTGCGAGCGGATCAGTCCACGCGGGCGCCGGAGAGCTTGACGATCTGCGACCAGCGCGCGATGTCGCCCTTGAGCTGCGCGGCGAATGCCTCCGGCTTGTTGCCCACCACGTCGCTGCCGCCTTCGTTGATCAGCTTCACCACCTCCGGCATCTGCAGTACCTGCACGATGGCGCGGTTCAGGTAGGCCACGCGCTCGGGCGAAGTGCCGGCGGGGGCGAACACCCCGTACCAGTCCTCGAAACGGGCATTGCGATAGCCCAGTTCCTCCAGCGTCGGCACCTTGGCAAACACGCCCAGGCGGCGCGGGCTGGTGACCGCCAGCGCGCGCATGCGGCCGGCCTGGACAAAGCCTGCCACCGAGGAGGTCGAGGTGATCAGCACGTTCACCTGCCCGCCCAGCAGGTCATTGATGGCCGGGCCGGCGCCCTTGTAGGGCACGTGCTGCAGGGCGATGCCGCTATCCTTGTCCAGCACCACGCCGACCAGGTGCGAGAGCGTGCCGTTGCCGGGCGTGGCAAAGGTGATCTTTTGCGGCTGGGCCTTGGCCTGCGTGGCCAGTTCGGCAAAGGTCTGCCACGGCGCGTTGGCCGCCACCACGATGGCCAGCGGCGCCGCATTGATTTGGGTGACCGGCGTGAAGTTCTTGATCGGGTCGAAGCCAGGCGCGCTGTACAGCGTCGGGTTCACCGCCATGACCGACACCTGCGAGGTCAGCAGGGTGTAGCCGTCCGGCTTGGCCTCGGCCACGAAGCGCGTGCCGATATTGCCGCCGGCGCCTCCGCGGTTGTCGGTGACGGCGGTCTGCCCCAGCACTTCACTGAGCCGCGTGGTGACGATGCGCGTGACGGCATCGTTGCCACCGCCGGCGGGAAACGGCGAGACAAAGCGCAGCGGCTGCGAGGGAAAGCCGCCGACCGGCGCGAGTGGTTGTGCGCTGGCGGGGGCCCCGGCCATGGCGAGGGTGATGGTGGCGGCGGTGGCGAAGGTGCGGGTCAGGACTTGCTGGATGCGTGGCATGAAAAACCCCTGTGATGTAGAGAGATGTCAGAGCGAAGGGGGCTGGGCAGGTTTTTCGTGGGCCCGGTGGCCGGTCTGGCATACCGGTCGCGGCCACTTGCCTCTTGCCCCTGTGTCCCCGGAATGCCGGGTTGTCCCCTTGGCGCTGCACCGTCGAGCCGGATGGGAATCAATGCCTCGCGACTCGCCTTGCCAGCCATGCGCACCGTTGCCCGCCGCGAGGGGCGGGAGGTGGCTGCGTGACGGGCTCGGTCGCTGATGGCGGGTCATGTCGGAAGGACGCTGTGCGGATCAGGCGAAGCGGAAAGTGGCCAGTTCCTGGGCGTCGAGCTGGCCGATCAGGTTGGTTTCCCAGGCCAGGTAGCGGCGCGCGGCTTCCTTGTTGCCGTCGTGACGGTCGTGGACGAAGAACAGGAAATCGATGCAGCGCGCATCGGGCAGGCTGCTTGCCGCGTCGCCATCCCCGGCATGGCTTGCCAGCGCATGGCCCGCCGCCTGCCAGGCGCCTGCGCCACCGGCGAGCAGCCTGATGTCGCTATAGCCAAGTGCGGCCAGTTCGGCGGCGGCCAGCGTGGCCATGCCCGGTTGATCGTCATCGCCGATAAGCACGATTGGCGTGTCGCGCGGCACGCCGGCGAGATCACGGGCAAACACCGGGCGGATCGACCAGCGGCTGCCCGGCACGTGCCCGGCGCGATACGCCATGCTGGCGCGCACGTCGAGCGCCAGCAGCTGCTGCCCGGCCAGGCCAGCCGCCAGCGCGGGGGCGTCGATGCCCGGCAAGGCACGGGAGGGCGCCACGGGGCCGGTGGGCGCGGCGAGGCCGTAGGCAAGCGCAGCCGCAAGGCCGCCTTCAAGCACCACGGCGTCATGGCCCATCTGGCGCAGCCAGCTCGCCACCACCGTGGCGCGCACGCCATCGGCATCGATCAGCACGAGGCGCGCGCGGCGCACGCCCACGTATTGGTCGGTGGCCTGCATCAACTGGCCGCCCGGCGTGTTCTGGGCGCCGGGCACGGAGCCGGCGCTGTATTCCTCCGGCGTGCGCACGTCGCACAGGAAGGTGGTGCGCGAGCGGTCGTTCAGCCACGCGCCCGCTTCGGCGGCGTTGATGTGCGGTACCGCAAAGCGCACCGCCATCGTTTGCGCGGCGGCCCGGGCCGCGTCCAGCCCGGCCGGCGCAGCGCTGTCGGGATAGCGCCGGGTGCCGCCGTGTTCCAGCTTGTAATCGTTCAGGTACCAGCCCTGGGTGCCGTTTTCCAGCGCGAACACGGGGTTGGGCACGCCGAAGTTGATCAGGGTTTGCGCGCCGATGATGCTGCGCGTGCGGCCGGCGCAGTTGACCACGATCGGCGTGGCCGGGTCGGGCACCAGGTCGCGCAGCCGGTAAGCCAGCTCGCCGTTGGGGCAGCAGATGGCGCCGGGGATATTCATCTTGCGGAATTCCGCCACGGGCCGGCCATCGAGCACCACCGGGGCTTGCTCGCCTGCCTGCATGGCTGCCAGCTCCGCGGCCGAGACGCGCGGCGTGCCGTAATGATGCTCGGCCAGCTCGCCGAAGGTCTTGGAGGGCACGTTGACGCCGGCGAACAAGGCGTAGCCGGCGGCCTGCCAGCCCGGCACGCCGCCGTCCAGCACGATCAGGCGGGTGTAGCCGAAGGCGGCCAGTGCCTGCGCGGCGCGCGCTGCCACGCCGTCGCCGTCGTCCGCCAGCACGATGCGCGCCGCGGTGTTGGGGGCCAGGCGGCCGATATCCAGCTCCAGCCGGCTAAAGGGGAGCGGCACTGCGTAGAACGGATGGCCTTCGCCATACTGGCCATGCTCGCGGATATCGAACAGGGCGATCTCGTCCTGGTCGTGCAGCCAGCCCTTGAGGGTGACCGGGTCGACTCGGGTGTAGCGGGTGTCGGGCGTGTTCAGGATGGCGGGCATGCGTTTGTTCAGGCAAAAAGGGGGCCAGACCTCCTGGCCGCACGCGGGCGGGAGGCAACTGGAAATGCGTTGGAGATGGGCTTCGGCAGAAGCCGGGAGGTGGGTGTTGGCGGTAGGGCGGGTTAGCGCTGCACCTCCCGGGTGCCGTTTAGCGGCGCGTCTTGACGCCCACGCTCATGGCCTGGCAGCGGCCGGTCTCGAGGTCGTAGGCGGTGCGCCCGGTCAGGGTTTCCAGCGCGCGGCCGTACATGTGCAGGTGGCGGATCACGGATTCGCCGCGGATCTCTACCGAGTGGATGTCGTCGGGCAGCAGCGCGATGCCAGACCCCGGGCCCACTTCCACCGTGTGCGAGTGTTTCAGCGTGCCGACGCCTGGCTCGCTGCCATCGTCGGTGCGCAGGTAGACGTCGTTGTACTCGGTGCCCACTACGCCGGCCACGCAGGCCCAGGTGGTGTGGTCGTGCGGGGGGATGCGCTTGCCGGGGCGCATCACGTTGAGGTACAGCGCGAAGGTCTGGTCGGGGTCTTCTGCGATCAGGTAGCGGGCCTGGCGCTCGCCTTCCTCCGGTGGGGCGAATTCGCTCTGCGCCCACAGGTGCGGCATGGCCGCGAGCTGCTCGACCTGGCCCAGCACGCTGGCCAGCGATTCGCGGGTGACGCCGCCGCTGGCTACGATTTCCTTGATCGATTGAATTGTGTCCCCGACGGCGGCCTGGCGTTGTTGTGCGATCGACATGTCTCTAGAATCCTTGCTGAGTCTTGATGGTTATTGGTTTGCGGTGTGGTGCATCACCGTGCATGGTTTCACTGTAATGAAGGCCGGCACCTGAAACCACTTAATCACCCATGAAAATACTTAAGCAAGTCTAATGAATGCGTAATCTCGATCTGGACCTGTTGCGCACCTTGGTGGCCATTGCCGACCACGGTACCTTTGCCGCCGCGGCGCAGCGGCTGCACCGCACTCAGTCCGCCGTCACCCAGCAGATGCAGCGGCTGGAGGAGCAGGTGGCGCTGGTGCTGTTCGAGCGGCACGGGCGCGGCAAGCAGCTCACGCGGCACGGCAACAAGCTGGTGGAATACGCGCGGCAATTGCTGAGCCTGAACGACGAGGCGCTGCGCGTGCTGCGCGAGGGCGACCTGACAGGCTCGCTGCGGATCGGGGCGCCGCACGATGTGGCCGACACGATCCTGCCGCCGCTGCTGTCGCATATCGCGCGTGCCTCGCCTGCCCTGCGGCTGGAGATCCATGTGGGGCGCAGCCCCTTCCTGATGGAATCGTTGCGGCGGGGCGAGATCGATCTGACCGTTTCCACCCGGGAAGACACCAGCCTGGACGGCCTGGTCTTGCGCACCTCGCCCACGATCTGGGTTTGCGCGGCGGATTTTGCCTATGAGAGCGGCAGCACGGTGCCGCTGATCCTGGCTGACGAGCCCAGCCTGTTTCGCAAGCTGGCGCTGGATGCACTGAAGGAGGCCGGCGTGCCTTGGCGCGCGGCGTATTTCGCGCCGAGCCTGATCGGCATCAAGGCGGCGATCCGCGCCGGACTGGGGATCACGGCGCGCAGCATCGACCTGCTGGGTGCCGACATGCGGGTGCTGGGCGACAAGGACGGGCTGCCACGCCTGCCCGATGTGACGTACTACTTGTGGGCGCGGCCCAACGCGGCCAACCCGGTGGCGCGGCAGGTGTTTTCCATGCTCAAGACCACCTTGCAGCGCGGCATCGCGGCCGTGTGAAGGTGGCTTGAGGTTGGCTTGAGCCTGGCTTCGGGGGGAGGGGGTGCTGCGGTCCCTCAGGCTGCCGGCGCAAGCCGGAAGGCACCCACCGCCTCGGCAAGCTGGCGCGCCTGCGCTTCCAGCGATCCGGCCGCGGCGGCGGCCTGTTCCACCAGCGCCGCGTTCTGCTGGGTGACGGCTTCCATCTGTGTCACCGCCTGGCTCACCTGCACGATGCCGGCGCTTTGTTCCAGCGACGCCGACGAGATGTCTTCCATGATCCGCGCCAGGCGGCCCACGGCGTCCACCGTCTCGCTCATGGTCTGGCCGGCCTGGGCCACGAGCGCGTTGCCGGCGCCCACCTTGCTGGCGGAGTCGTCGATCAGCGACTTGATCTCCCGTGCCGCGTTGGCGCTGCGCTGCGCCAGTGCGCGCACCTCGCTCGCTACCACGGCAAAGCCGCGGCCCGCCTCGCCCGCGCGCGCCGCTTCCACGGCGGCGTTGAGCGCCAGGATATTGGTCTGGAAGGCAATGCCGTCGATCACGCCGATGATGTCGGCGATCCGCTGCGAACTGCTGCTGATGTCGCCCATGGTCTGGACCACGCCGCGCACGTCGTCGCCGCCGCGCGTGGCCAGCCGCGCCGCTTCGGCGGCCAGCGCGCTGGCCTGGCGCGCGCTCTCGGTGTTGTTGCTCACCGTGGAGGTGAGCTCCTCCATGCTGGCCGCGGTTTGCTCCAGCGATGCGGACTGCTGCTCGGTGCGCGAGGACAGGTCGGTATTGCCGGCCGCGATCTCGCGCGCGCCGATGTTGACCGAGTCCGAGCTGGCGCGCACCTGGCTGACTGTGCGCGTGAGCGCGACCTGCATGCGTGCCACGGCGGCCAGCACGCGGCCTACCTCGTTATTGCCGGCGGCAGCGGTGGGATGGCTCAGGTCGCCTTGCGCCACGCGGTCGAGGTGCTCGGCGGCCGTGGCCAGCGGCGCCACGATGGCCGCGCGCAGCCCGAGGTGCACCGCGACGATCAAGCCTAGCGCGGCAGTGATGCCAACCACCACCAGCCTCACTACCCACTGGTAGCGAGAGCGGCTAGTCGCGGTTTCCTGCCGCGCCTGCTGGCTCGCCTGTTCCTGGAAGCGCTCGACGCCCACCGAATACTCGGCCCCGGAGGCGGTGATGTCGCGCTCGTTGATCGCCGCGTAGGCGGCGGGGTCTCCCGCGCGCAAGGCGGCCAGGGCTCGCTCGACCGTGCCGGCATGCCGGCGCGCGGCATCCGCGACCTGTCGGCGCTGGGCGTCGTCCTGGCCTTCCTGCGCGGGCGCGGCCTCGAAGCGCTGCAACGCCTCGGCCGAGCGCTTGAGCGATTTGCCGGCGGCATCGAGCGCGCCGGTGTTGACTTCCGTGCTGCCCTCGCGGGCCGAGGCGTAGGCGCGCGCGAGCGCCGAGCGTGCCCGGGTCATGTCCTTGTACGCATCGTTGAGCAGCAGGGCGCTGGCGGAGAGTTGCTCCACGCGCCCGGTCGCCTGGTCCGCGGCGCGCAGCGCGAGCACGCCAACGCCCGCGCCGAACACGATCATGCAGGCAAAGGTCACCAGGACTGCCAGCAGGGCAGTGCGCACGCTCAGGTTTTTCATCATCGTCTGGAACAGGGGTTTGAGATCACTGAGCTAACGGACGGCTTTGGCCGGACTTGACCGAGGCCGGCGCGCGGACGCATGAAAGTTTGCGCAAAATCAATTGCGGCGCCTGAATTCGCCCTTCAAGTGCAGTCCTGCGCACAACCGACAGCACGGCCTCAAGTTGTTGCTGCACCGCACCGATAGACAGGTTTTCCGCCCAGCGCGCCATTTCAGCCTTTCACTCTCCGGGCCACTTTCACATGCTTGCCAGCCTTACCATCCGCGCCCGCCTCGTTGCCACCGTTTCCCTGTTGTTCCTGCTTGCGCTTGGTGTGGGCGTGGCCGGCTTGCTCGGCTTGCGCGCCGCCAACGACGCCCATGAATCCACTTACTCGAACCAGCTTGCCTCTGCCCTGGCGCTGGGCGAGGCGGACCTGAGCCTCACCCGGGCGCGCACCGCGCTCGACCGAGCCATGCTGTACCCGGACAGCCCGGAAGCCCCTGGCTTGCTGGACCGCACCGAAGAACTCACGCGGCGCTCGGACGACGCCTGGAAGCGCTTCATGGCCCTGCCGCGCGACAGCGAGGAGGACCGGCTCGCCGTGGCCGTGTCGGCCAAGCGGGATGCCGCCAACCGCGAAGGCATCGCCGCCATCATCACCGCGCTGCGCGCCAAGGATCGCGCGCTGGCCGACCAGATCATGGATGGCAAGCTGTCCCGGCTGTTTCGGGACGCCAACGACAGCAGCCTGAAGCTGAGCCAGTTCCAGCTCAAGATGGCGGCGGGCAACTTCGAGGCGTCGCAGGTGGCGTACCGGCATTTCCGCCATGGCGTGATTGCCGCGATCGTGCTGGCGCTGCTGGTCGCGGCCGCCTGCGCGGTGTTTCTGCTGCGCGCCATCGTTGGCCCGCTGGAGCTGGCGCTGACGCAATTCGACCGCATCGCGGCCGGCGATCTCAGCCACCCCGTGCAGGTTGTCCGCCGCGATGAAATGGGCCGCTTGCTGGAGGGCCTTGCGCGCATGCAGGCCAGCCTTGCGCTCACCGTGGGGCGGGTGCGCCAGGGCTCGGATGCGATCACGTCGGCCACCCGGCAGATCGCCGCGGGCAACGCGGATTTGTCCAGCCGCACGGAAGCGCAGGCTGCCTCGCTCGAGGAAACGGCCTCTAGCATGGAGCAGATGACCTCCACCGTGCGCCAGAACGCAGACAACGCGCGCCAGGCCAGCCAACTTGCTGTCAGCGCGGTCGAGGTGGCTAGCCAGGGCGGGGCGGTGGTGGGCGATGTGCTGGCCACCATGGGCGATATCAGCACGGCGGCCAGGACGGTCGCGGAGATCATCGGCGTGGTGGACGGCATTGCCTTCCAGACCAATATCCTGGCGCTCAACGCCGCCGTGGAAGCTGCCCGCGCCGGCGAGCAGGGGCGCGGGTTCGCGGTGGTTGCCGGCGAAGTGCGCGGCCTGGCCCAGCGCAGCGCCGGGGCGGCCCGCGAGATCAAGTCCATGATCGAGACGTCGCTGGCGCATGTGGCTTTGGGCAGTGGCCAGGCCGGGCGCGCGGCCAGCACCATGGAGGAGGTGGTTGCGGCGATCCGCCGGGTGACCGACATCATGAGCGAGATCGCGGCGGCTTCGGTCGAGCAGAGCAGCGGCATCGAGCAGGTCAATCAGGCGGTGGCGTCGATGGACCAGTCCACCCAGCAGAACGCGGCGCTGGTCGAGGAGGCCGCCGCCGCTGCCGCGTCGCTGGAGGACCAGGCGCGCCAGCTTAACCAGGCCATCGCGGCGTTCAGCGTCTAGGCGGAGGCGGCCAGGCGGGCCGGGAGCGCCGGCGCGCAGCAGGAAATGACGTGAACATGGCAGAAAACGCCGCGATGGCGCACGCGTACTTTGTGCGTTAGGCCCCATTAGACTAGGGTATACGTTGTGACGAGAGTGGCGGAATAGTGCCATCGTTGCCAGCAGGCGCACGGCATAGGCCGACGCGCCGGGAACAGCCCCGGTTTCCTCGCAAACGGACCCGAATCGTGCGTCGACGTCTCTGGCCCAGGCTCCTGGTATTGGCTCTGCTTGTAGGGGGCGGTTACGTCCTTTGCGCCGTCGTTGCCGAGGAACTCGCCACCTCGCGGCTGCAGGCGCGCTACTTCGCCGGGCGGGCGAAAGACGTCGCCTTCGCGGTAAAGGACGGCCCGAGCGAGCGCATCCGCTTTCCGGACGACGGCCCCTATGACCTGCGCTTTGGCTATAGCCGGATGCCGCAGTTCACCGAATTGCTGGAAGGGCGGGGCTTTCGGCGCGAACGCCAGGCGCAGTGGTCCGACCGCATGCTTGAACTGACGGACTCCGGCCTGTTCGCGCCCTATCACGAGAAGACCCAGGCCGGCCTGGACCTGCTTGACTGCAATGACCTGCCAATTGGCGCCCGGCGCCCGGCGCCTCGTACCTACGCCAGCTTCGAGGCCATTCCAGTCCTGCTCGTAAACTCGCTGCTCTTCATCGAGAACCGCGACCTGCTCGATCCCGAATTTCCCACGCGCAATCCCGCGCTGGACGTGCGGCGCTTCACGCGCGCCGCATTGGATCAGGGCGTGCACTTCTTCAACGAGAAGCACGACGCCGCCGGCGGCAGCACGCTCGCTACCCAGATCGAGAAATACCGGCATTCGCGCGCCGGGCGCACCGGTTCGCCCAAGGAAAAGCTGCGCCAGATGGCCAGCGCATCGATGCGCGCCTACCTGGACGGCCCGAACACCGTGGCCGCCAGGGAGCGCATCCTGCTGGATTACCTCAACACCGTGCCACTCTCGGCCCGGGCCGGCGTGGGCGAGGTCAACGGGCTGGGCGATGGCCTGTGGGCCTGGTACGGGCAGGACTTCGACGAGGCCAACCGCTTGCTGGCGAACGCCGCGGGGCCGGGACCCGGCGCGGGCCAGGGCGAGGGCGAGCTTGGCCAGCGGCAGGCGCGGGTGTTCAAGCAGGCGCTCTCGCTGATCATTGCGCAGCGCGGGCCATCGCATTTTCTGCGGCGCGATACCGCCACGCTGGTGGAGCTGACCGACAGCTACATTCGCTTGCTTTCGGCCGCCGGTGCCATCCCGCCCTGGCTGCGCGACGCTTCGCTGGCCCAGTCCTTGACGCTGGCCCCCCCGGCGATGGACCAGCCGGAGGTGTCATTTATCTCGCGCAAGGCCATCAGCGGGGTGCGCACCGATTTGCTGCGCTACCTTGACCTTGGCAGCAGCTACGAGCTGGACCGGCTCGACCTGACTGTCCACAGCACCATCAACACGGGCCTGCAACGGGTGGTCACCGAGGCGCTGCTGCGGGCGGGCACGCGTGACGGCGCGCATGGCTTCGGGATGTACGGCCACAGCCTGCTGCGCGAGGGCGACGACCCGGGCAAGCTGGCGATCAGCTTCACGCTCTACGAGAAGGTGGACGGCGCCAACCTGCTGCGCGTGCAGGCCGACAACCTCGACCTGCCGTTCGACCTGAACCGCGGCGCGCGGCTGAACCTGGGCTCCACCGCCAAGCTGCGCACGCTGGTGGCCTACCTGGAAATCCTCTCCGAGCTCCACGAGAAATATGCCGGCATGTCCGCCGCCGAGCTGCGCGAGATCAAGCCAGCCAAGCTGGATGCGCTGACCCAGTGGGTGGTGGGCTACCTGCTCGCCGCACCCGACAAGAGCCGCCGCGCCATGCTGGAAGCCGCCATGCTGCGCCGCTATTCCGGCAGTGCGGGAGAGGCCTTCTTTACCGGGGGCGGGCTGCAGACGTTCACCAACTTCGAGCGCTGGGAGAACATGAAGATCATGACCGTGCGCGAAGCGTTCGAGCACTCGGTGAACCTGGTCTTTATCCGCCTGATGCGCGATATCGTGCGCTACGAAACCTATCGCCTGCATCCCGATGCCGACGACTGGCTGAACAATCCGGCCGCGCCGCAGCGCCGCGCCTACCTGGTGCGCTTTGCCGACAAGGAAGGCAGCGACTACCTGCGTGCTTTCTATGGGAAATATCGTGGCATGACCCAGCAGGAAGCGGCCAGGCGCGTGCTCCAGAATCGCCATTTCTCGCCGGTGGGGCTGGCGGTGACGCTGCGCAGCATCGATCCCGACATCGATCCGGCGCAGTTCAACAAGGTCATGCTCGCCACCCTGCCCAAGGCGGGGCTGACCGATGAGAAGCTGGCCAAGCTGTACAGCAAATACGGACCGACCAGCTTTTCGCTCAATGACCGGGGCTACCTGGCGCGGGTGCACCCGCTTGAGCTATGGCTGCTCAATTACCTGCGCCAGCGCCCCGATGCCAGCCTGGATGAAGTCTTGCGCGACAGCACCGCGCAACGCCAGGAGGTGTATGCCTGGCTGTTCAAGACCCGCCATCCCGGCGGCCAGACGCGCCGCATCCGCAGCCAGCTGGAGCGCCAGGCCTTTGTCGAGATTGCGCACCGGTGGCAGCGCCTGGGCTATCCGTTCAGCGCGATCACGGCGTCCTATGCTTCGGCAATCGGCGCGGCGGGGGACCGGCCGGCCGCGCTGGCCGAGCTGGTCGGCATCGTGCAGGGCAACGGCGTGCGCCAGCAGGCCACGGCGCTGCGCAGCCTGGAGTTTGCGGCGGGCACGCCGTACGCGACGGATTTTGGGTTGGGGCAGAAGGGCACGCGCTTGCTGAGCGAGGATATCACCGAGGTGGTGCGCGCCGCGCTGATCGGCGTGGTGGATTCGGGCACGGCGGGAATGCTGAAGTCCGCGCTGGCTGGCAGCGGCATCGTGGCAGGCGGCAAGACCGGCACGGGCGATCATCGCTACGAAGTCTACGGGCCAGGCGGCAGGCTGATTTCCTCGCGCGTGGTCAGCCGCTCTGCCACCTTCGTGTTCTTCCTTGGCGACCGTTACTTCGGCAACGTCACGGCGTACGTGCAAGAGCCCTACGCCGCGCGCTATGCCTTCACCAGCGCGCTGTCCGTGCAGTTGCTGAAATCGCTGGCGCCAACCATCCTGCCACTGGTGCGCGACGGCGGCGTGCGTTCGCCGCTGGCGTGCAAGCACTGAGCGGCGCTGCCGGGGTGACGTCAATCCCAGCTATGTCGTCGGGCGCAGTATTCGTCTTCGGAGGTGCGGGCGTGCCGTTCGTACTCGGCAATGACCTGCAAGGTGGCGGACTGGAGCAGGGAGCCCGCGGTGAGCAGGGCCGCGAGATCGCGCAGGCCCTGCAGGCAGGTCACGGTGGGGGATAAGGCTTGGTCCTGCATGATGCGTTGCTGGCTCTGTGATGGGCGGGATGTGCCTCCCGACAATTCGATTGTAGGTAGCGCCGGCCGTGCCAAATGCAAACCAATGTGTCCGCGCGTACCTTGAGAGCCTGGAATTGCAAATCAGTTGCTTCGGAGCCACGGAACATAGCGCGCGAGCAGCGCAGCCATCACAAGCGCGCCGCCAATCCACAGCGCGATGATGACCACGGCCGCCACGCGGCTGCTTGGGCGTTGCCCGGCCGCAACGGCGGCGGCCCGGTACTCGCGGATGAGGTCCGGCGGGATCATCCGGATGGCCAGCATGACCCCGAGCGGCACCAGCACGACGTCGTCCAGGTAGCCGAGCACCGGGATGAAGTCGGGGATCAGGTCGATCGGCGACAGCGCGTAGCCCGCCACCAGCAGGGCCACGGCTTTTGCGTACCACGGCGTGCGCGGGTCGCGCGCGGCCAGCCACAGCGCATGGACATCGCGCAATACCTCGCGCGCCCATTTGCGCCCGTAGGCGGCCAGCCGCGCGCCGTGGGCCCGCACATCGTCCACCACCGGCACGAACGCCAGCACCAGCAGCAACGCCGCCAGCGCCAGCGTGGCGCTGAATCCCAGATGCTTGAAACCTAGCGCGCCGACAACGCCGCCGAAGAAAAACAGCGCCACCAGCATGGCCAGCATGCGCAGCCGGGACCGGTTGGCCAGCACCGGCGGCCTGGTCTCGTCGGATTTGGCGAGGTTCCAGTAGAACAGCTTGCCGAGCTCGATGCCGATATCGGTCACCATCCCGGTGATGTGGGTGGTGCGGATCTCGGCGTGGGAAATCTTGGTGATCATGGCGTTTTGCAGGCCCATGATGAAGCACAGCACCATCACCGTGGCGGGTATGAACAGCCATTGGTGATTGCCAAGGTTGCCGCCGAGCAAGCCAAAGCACAGCAACAGGAGAGCCTCCAGCATCAGGGGCAAGGCATATTCGCTGTTCAGGTGTTCACGCCGTGCCCAGTTGATGAGCACGGCGGAAGTGGCCGCGCCCGCCAGGAAGGACAGCAGCGCGCCAAGGCCCTCCAGGATCAGCCCGACCTGCCCCAGCGCCAGGTGGTCCGCCATGGCCGAGACGATGCCCGTCATGTGGGAGGTGTACTGCTGCACGGCAAGGAAGCCGCCGGCGTTGGTGGCGCCGGCCACAAAGCTGAGATAGCCGGCAAGCAGCCGGTTGGCGTGCGGGCTGCGTACCCGTCCGGTGAGGTTGCGCAGGTAGGTGATGGGCATGGTCGCTGACTGCCGGGCCGGCCGCTTAGTCGGTCAGCAAGGCGCAGATGACGCGCAGCGCCACCGATTCATCCACGCCGCTGGCCTGGATGCGCAAGCGCAGGCCGGCGCGCGCCGACAAGCGCATGACTTCGGACACATTCTTGGCGTCCGCCGTGCAGTCGTTGCTGCTCAGGTGGATGTTGCACTCGAACTGGCTGGCCGTGGTGGTCAGCCGTGTGGCCCTGCGGCCCTGCAGGCCGTGCGGACTGGACATCTCAATCGTTGCTTCTACCACATCACCCTCGGTAAAACCGCTATGCAGCGTGGACACCGGGCAAGCCGGAAGGCGGGCAACTGGCATGGCACAGCCTGCCGCCAAGTATTGAATGGTAATCCAATTTGGTAATCCAAATACCTTGCCCGGCGCGTGGATGCCCCAGGCAGCCCACTCGTTGCCGCCCACCATCTCACGCCTCGCTGGCAGAATATGGCTTCGCCCGGCCACACCCGATGCCTGTGCCGTTCGCCATGCTGCCATGTCCTTTCCGGAGCCATCGCCCCACCATGCAAGCACACTCCCAATCCGTTGCCATCCCGTTCCGTCCGATTTCCCTGATGCTCGCGGCGTTAGCCCTGGCAGGCACCCACGCCGTTGCGCAGACCATCCCCGTGCCAACGGTCTCGCCTGCGGTGGAGCGCACCTACGCCACGCTCGAAGCCGCCCCGCTGGTCAGGAAGGTGCTGGCCGACGTGAAGGCGGATGACGCGCGCTCGTTGGGCGATCTCAAGGCGCTGACCGAGATCCCTGCGCCGCCGTTCAAGGAGAAGGCACGGGCCGAGTATTTCCTCTCCCGGCTCAAGGCGCTTGGCCTTGCCGATGCGCATATCGATGCCGAGGGCAATGCCATTGGCATCCGCAAGGGCAGCGGGAACGGCCCCAAGCTGCTGATCTCGGCGCATCTGGACACGGTGTTTCCCGAAGGCACCGACGTCACGGTCAAGCCGCGCGATGGCCGTCTCTATGCGCCAGGCATCTCGGATGACACGCGCGGGCTGACAGTCCTGTTGTCATGGCTCAAGGTGCTCAACGACAACCAGGTGCGCACCGTGGGCGACCTGGTGTTCGTTGGCAACGTGGGCGAGGAAGAACTGGGCAACCTGCGCGGCATGAAGGCCGTGTTCCGCGACCACCCGGATATCGATGGCATGGTCGGGCTGGAGCCGGGCGTGGGCGACCGGGTGCTGTCGCTCGGCACCGGCAGCCATCGCTACGAGGTGACGTTCCGCGGCCCGGGCGGCCACAGCTTCGGCGCCTTCGGCCTGCCCAGCGCCATCCACGCGATGGGACGGGCCATTGCCAAGGTGAGCGACGTGCGCCCGCCCGAGGATCCCAAGACCACGTTCACGGTGGGCACGGTGGGCGGCGGCACGTCGGTCAACGCGATTGCGGGCGATGCGCGCATGGCGGTGGATATCCGCTCCAACGCGACGCCGTCGCTGCTGGAAACCGAGAAGCAGATCATGGCGGCCATCGAGGCCGGGGTTGCCGAGGAAAACCGCCGCTGGCATCCGGCCGACGCTGCCAGCCAGATCACCTACCAGGTCAAGCTGATCGGCGACCGTCCGGCGGGCCGCACGCCGCCTGACGCCACCATCGTGCAGGCGGCGGTGCGTGCCATCAAGGGCCACGGCAAGGGCACGCCCAGCCTGCGCGGCGGCAGCACCGACGCCAACGTGCCGATGTCGCTCGGCATTCCCGCCATCATCATCGGCAGCGGCGGCAAGACCGGCGGCTTCCATGCCCGGGATGAATGGTACGACCCGGCCAACGCCTGGGAAGGCGCCCAGGTCGGGCTAACCACCGTGCTCGGGCTGGTGGGCGTGCAGGGCGTGAGCCAGCCGTTGCTGGAAAAGCGCGCCGCCGCCAGGTAGCCAGCGGGCGGTGCCGGCCTAAGCCGCCACCGCCACCGGCTCGTCCTTCAACGCCGGGAATGCCGCTCCCCATGTTCCGCCGGCTGCCGCTCCACCGCCTGCGGCGCGGCGATCCATTTCGCCACCGCCAAGGCATCCAGCGGGCGCGAGAACAGGTAGCCTTGCCCCATATGGCATCCCTGCGATAGCAGGAAGCGCCGCTGGGCTTCGTTCTCCACGCCTTCGGCGATCACCGCGAGCTTCAGGCTGTCGCCAATGCGGATGACGGCGCTGGCCAGCTCGCGGGCGGCGGCATCGCTTTCCAGGTCGATCACAAAGCTCTTGTCCAGCTTGAGCTGGTGCACGGGCAGCTGCCTGAGGTAACCCAGGCTGGAATATCCCGTGCCGAAGTCGTCCATGGACAAGCGCACGCCCTGCGCGTGGATGGCGGCAACGGTGGCGGCGAGGCCCGCGTCGTCTTCCATCAGCAGCCCTTCGGTCATTTCCAGCACCAGCGCCTGGGCGGGCAGCCCATGGCGGGCCAGGGTCTCGGCCACTTGCGCAGGCAGCCCCGGGTCGCGGAAGCTGGCGGGCGAGATATTGACGGAGATCGTGGGTACGGAAAGCCCTTCCCGGCGCCAGGCAGCTAGCTGCGCGCACGATTGCTCCAGCACCCAGCGATCCAGCGTGCCGATCAGGCCGCTGTCTTCGGCCAGTGGCACGAAGCGGTCCGGCGACACCATCCCAAAGTGCGGGTGGTGCCAGCGCACCAGCACCTCCAGGCCATAGAGGCGCCCATCGCGCAGGAACACCTGGGGCTGGAAGTTGAGATGAAGCTCCTCGGCCAGCAGGGCGTCGCGCAGCGCGGACTCCAGCGCCAGGCGCTCCTGGGCGGCCCAGTTCATCTCGATGCTGAAGAAGCGGAACAGGTTGCGCCCCGCGGCCTTGGCGTCGTACATGGCCATCTCGGCGCAGTGCAGCAGGTAGTCCAGCGCATCGCCGTCGGCCGGGAACATGCTGATGCCGATGCTGGCCGAGGGGGCAATGCTGGCGTGGTCGATGCGCAGCGGCTGGCGCAGCGCGGCCAGGATGCGCTTGCCCGCCGCAATGGTCTGAGTGCGGTCGCTGTCGGGCAGCACCAGCGCGAATTCGTCGCCCGACAGCCGCGCCACCAGCGCGGTATCCCCGGCGTGCGCGCTAAGGCGTTGCGCAACCTCGCGCAGCAGCTTGTCGCCGCCGACGTGGCCGAGCGAGTCGTTGATATGCTTGAAGCGGTCCAGGTCGACGAACAGCACGCTGAGCGTGGTGCCGGCCGAGCGCGCCGCGAGCAGCAGGGTGCTGGCCTGCATCTGCAGCAGGCTGCGGTTGGGCAAGCCGGTCAGTGAGTCGTAGTGGTCGAGCTGCAGGATCCGCTCGGCGGCTTCCTCGCGCTCGAACGCGAGCTTGCACAGCGAGGCGCATACCTCGGCCAGTTGCTGGTGGAAGGCGTCGGGCTGGCGGACGGTGCGGCAGTAGAAGGCCAGCGTGGCAAGCACGCGGCCATCGCTTGCCTTGATGGGGTAGGACCAGCATGCCGCCAGGCCGAGGGGCAGGGCAAGATCGCGAAAATCCGCCCATAGCGGATCGTTGGCAATATCGCTGACCATTACCGGCTCGCCCAGCCAGGCGGCCGTGCCGCAGGAACCCACGGACGGCCCGATGACGAGGCTGTCCAGCGCGGCCGAATACTCGGGCGGCAGGCCGGGCGCGGCCAGCGGGTGCATGCGCCCATCGGCGTCGACCCGCAGCACGGACGCGATCACGGAGGGCGCCACGCGTTGTACTTCTTCGCAGATCAACTCCATCACGGCGGGCAGCGGCTGCTCCATCACCATGGCTTGCAGGACCTTTCGCTGCAGCATCTCGTAGGTCCGCTGCTGGGTGATGTCGGAGAGGATGACGATGGCGTGATGCCGGTCGCCGGTCGCGCTGACCAGATGGCGGACGGTGGCGCAGACCCAGAGCGCGCTGCCGTTGCGCGCATACACCAGGGCCTCGTGGCGCTCGCCGCCCGGGGAGGAGCGCTGGGCATGCAAGCGTTGCATCACGCCGGGATCGGTGAACTCGCCGGCCAGTATCTCGCGCGGGGTCTTGCCCGTCAGTTCGCTGGGCTTGTAGCCCAGCATGCGCGTGAGCCCGGCGTTGGCGTACACGATGTGCCAGTCGGCATCGACCACCAGCACGGCGCTGTCGATCTCGTCGGCGATGACCGATAGCAAAGGGTGATCGTCGCGGCTGGCATCCTGGTGGCTGGGCACCTTGACCAGCAGCGTGCGCAGCGTAACGTCGCCCAGGCGGGTGCTGGATTCCGCGACATGGCCAACGCGAAATTCGCCATCCGGCCTCAGGATCCGGACGGCGGGCAAGGGCTGGCCGCGCTGCGCGCCGGTATCCGGCAGCTTTTGCACGAGCGCCTCCACGTTCATGCCGAAGACCTGCGTACGGGATGCGCCATAGAGCGCCTCCGCAGCAGCGTTCAGGAAGATCACCTTGTTGTCCGTGTTCAGGATGAAGACGGCATCGGTGGCTTGCTCGAGCGAATTGCGGAACAACTGATGGGGGTCGGCTATGCTGAGCGCTTTGTCTCTATCTGGCATGAGTGAGGTAAACGTCGCTAACGACCGAGAATGCCTGCCTTGCCCGGTAGGGCTCGCGGGACATTGACTCGGCTCTGAAGCAGGTATCGGCATCCATGGATGGATCCTGAAGTACTTTTTTTTGTGCGAGGCAGCCCCCGGCGCCCGCCTCGCGCGCCGATGGCTTGGCATAATCGCGCCCTGTCTTGACGGGGCGATGCGCGCGCCGTCCCCATTTGCATCGATCGAACCGGGACTCTTCATGATCATCTGCGCCGGCGTTGGCCCCGGGCACCTCGACTTCCTGACCCACGGCGTGGCGGACCTGATCCGTGGCGCCGACATCGTGGCCGGCTTCGACACGGTCATCGACGTCATCCGGCCGCTGGTGCCGCCGGCGGCCCAGGTGGTCACCATGGGATACCAGGACCAGGTGGAACGGCTCGCCTGGGTTGCCGCCGAGCACCATGGCGGCCGGCGCTGCGTGGTGCTGTTCATGGGCGACATGCATTTCAGCGGATTCCAGTACCTGGAGCGGGTCGAGCGGGCATGCGGCCATCCGGTGGATACCGTGCCCGGCATCTCTTCGGCCCAGGTGCTGGCCGCGCGCGGCAAGGTTTGCTTTGACGAGACCACCTTCCTGACCTTTCACCGGCGCGGAGACCTAGCGCCCTTCAAGCGCCATCTGGTGCACGTGCTGGCGGACCAGCGCAACGCCATCGTGATTCCGCGCCCGTGGGATTTCATGCCCAGCGATATCGCCGCCTGGCTGGTGGCGCAGGGCGTGCCGCCCGAGCATCCGGTCGAGGTCTGGGAGAACCTGACGCTGGCCGATGCGGACTGGCGTGGCACGCTGGCCAGTTGCACGCTGGCGTTCACCGATATGAGCATCATGCTGATCCGTGCGCTGGCGCCAATGGCCAGCCAGATCGAGCCGCCGCCGCTTGCCTAGCCGCGCGCGCCGGCCGCGCGGGGTAGGCTCCCGGCATTGATCTGCCGCAATTCGCCCGCATTGCCCGCTTGCGCTGCCCCGCGCACGGAGTAGAGTCCATTTTCGGATACTCGGAAAAACGTCTGCAACTGTGTGCAGAGGTCTCCAGACCGGAGGGAAAACATCATGGATTTCAAGACCGTGCTGGTCGAGCTCGGTGCCGACCCCGGCTGTGCGGATCGCGTCAACCTGGCTGCGGAACTGGCGCAGCGCTCGGCCGGCCATGTGATCGGGGTGACGGCCACCGGCATGCGGCTGGAGCCGTTCCGGGGCGCGGGCGACGAGGCGGGATACTACGCGGAACTGGCCCGGCGCCAGTTGCTGGCGCAGGGCGCCGAAGCCAGCGCTGCATTTCATCGGGCCATGCGCGAAGCGGCGCCCGGCGTGGGGTTCACCCACCGGGTCATCGAGGACGACGTGGGCTGGGCGCTGGTCCAGCAAGGGCGGGTGGCGGACGTGGTCGTCCTGGCCCGCTTGCCCGGGCCGGAAACCATTCCCGTGCTGGTGGCGCAGACCCCGGAATATGTGTTGCTCAACGCTGGCCGCCCGGTGCTGCTGGTGCCGCCGGGCGTGCGGCATTTGCCCTGCGAGCATGTTGCCATTGCATGGGATGGTGGGCGGGAAGCCGCCCGGGCCGTGGCCGATGCGATGCCCCTGCTGCGCCTGGCCAAGCGTGTCACCGTGGTGGCGGCGTCCAGCACGCATGACGGCTCGGCGGCCCACGGCATGCCCGATGTGCCCGGTGCGCACGCCGGCCTGCGCGATCACCTGGCGCGCCAGGGCATCACCAGCATCATGCACGCCGTGCAAGGCAGCCAAGGGATCGGCGAGCTATTGCTGGATGCGGTGCGGCACTTGCAGGCCGACCTGCTGGTGGCGGGTGGTTATGGGCACGCCCGGTTGCGTGAACTGGTCACTGGCGGCACCACCCGCACCCTGATGCGCCGCGCCGGCATTCCGGTGTTGATGTCGCATTGAGGGTCGGTCTGGACTGGCATCAATATACTTTTTGATATAATATTCGGCCGTATATTGATTAGCAGGCCGGGGTCTCGCCCGGCCTATGCCGAACCCATGCAAGCGGCTTCTCCCTCCCTGAGCCTGGACACGATGCGCGCCGCCGCGGGCGACGCCACCGCCATGTTGCGCGCCCTCGCCAATGAAGACAGGCTGCTGCTGCTTTGCCAGCTCAGCCAGGGCGAGATGTCGGTGGGCGAGCTCGAAGCGCTGCTCGGCATCCACCAACCCACCTTGTCGCAACAACTCGGTGTGCTGCGCGCGGAAGGGCTGGTCAACACGCGGCGCGACGGCAAGCGGATTTTTTACGCGGTTGCCGATGCGCGGGTGCTGGCCGTGCTCGAAACGCTTTACGCCCTGTATTGCCCCACTGAATGAAGGAGCCACTGGCAATGACCATTGACTGGACACACTTCACGCCCTGGTCCGCGCTGAGCGGGGGCCTGCTCATTGGACTGGCCGCCGCCGCGCTCGTGCTGCTCAACGGGCGCATCGCGGGCATCAGCGGCATCGTTGGTGGCCTGCTGCGGCCAACGCGCGCGGAAGCCGGCTGGCGTATCGCCTTTGTGCTTGGCCTGCTGGCGGCGCCGCTGCTCTGGCGCCTGTTCGGCGCGCTGCCGGAGATCCGGGTCCATGCCGGCGCCGGCCTGCTGGCCGTGGCTGGCTTGCTGGTGGGATTGGGTACCCGCTACGGCGCGGGCTGCACTAGTGGGCATGGCGTTTGCGGGCTGTCGCGGCTCTCGCCACGCTCGCTGGCGGCCACCGCGGCCTTTATGGGGGCCGGTTTTGCGACGGTCTTTGTCGCACGGCACCTGCTCGGCGCGTGAGGAGCGACATGAACCGTCTTTCTTCCTTGCTGATCTCGCTGGCCTCTGGCCTGGTGTTTGGCCTCGGGCTGATCCTGGCCGGCATGGCCAATCCAGAGAAGGTGCTCGGATTCCTCGACCTTGCCGGGCGCTGGGATCCCTCGCTGGCGCTGGTGATGGGCGGCGCGATCGCGGTGGGCGTGGTGGCGTTCGGCATCGCCCGGCGGCGTGCCGTCTCGCTGCTGGACTTGCCCATGCAGCTGCCGGTGTCGCGCCGGATTGACCGGCGCTTGCTTGGTGGTAGCCTGTTGTTCGGTGTGGGCTGGGGGCTGGCGGGGATCTGCCCGGGGCCGGCGCTGGTGCTGCTGGGCGCGGGCGCATGGCAAGGCGCAGTCTTTGTGCTGGCCATGCTGGCCGGAATGGCGCTGTTCGAGTGGCTGGAATGGCTCGGACGCGGCCGCGCTTTACCCGGCAAGGCATTCACCGGGCGCTAATTGGGCATGAATCGGACGGTAGCCAGACGGTAGCCGGACGTTTGCCGGGCAACAGGAGTTATCCATCGATGCAATCTGATGAGGTCATTGACGAGGCCGAGGTAGAAACGCCGGCCAGGGCCCGGGCGGCGCGGCGCAGCACCTGGGTGAGCGTGGCCGTGAATATCCTGCTGACCTGCATGCAGTTGGTGGCGGGCGTGGCGGCAGGCTCCCAGGCGTTGATCGCGGATGCCATTCACTCGCTTTCCGACCTGGTCTCGGACTTTGTCGTGCTGTTTGCCAGCCACCATAGCCGCAAAGGCGCGGATGCCGACCACCAATACGGCCACCAGCGTTTCGAGACCGCCGCTTCGCTAGCGATCGGCCTGCTGCTGCTCGCGGTCGGCGTCGGCATGCTGTGGTCGGCTGTGCAAAAGCTGGAGCATCCCGAGTTGATCCAGCCGGTCAAGGGGGTCGCGCTGTGGGTGGCATTGGGCGCGCTGGCGGCAAAGGAATCGTTGTTCCGCTACATGCTTGCCGTGGCCGAGCGCGTGCGCTCCAGCATGCTGGTTGCCAACGCATGGCATGCGCGCTCGGACGCGGCATCGTCGCTGGTGGTTGCCGTGGGCATCGGCGGCAACCTGCTTGGCTACCACATGCTCGACCCTGTGGCCGCCCTGGTGGTCGGCCTGATGGTGACCAGGATGGGCTGGAAGTTCTCCTGGGACGCCCTGCATGACCTGATGGACCGTGCCGTGGATGCGCAGAGCATCGAGGCGATTCGCCAGGCCATGCTGGCCACGCCCGGCGTGCTGGGCCTGCATGACCTGAAGACCCGCAAGATGGGCGACGCGATCCTGGTCGATGTGCACCTGGAGATCGATGGCGCCATGACGGTCGAGGCGGGGCACCGTATTGCGGTGGAGGCGCGCCTCGCCGCCATGCAGATTCAGGACGTGCTCAATGTGATGACCCATGTCGACCCGGTGCGCGTGCCGCAGCGCCAGGCTGAGGACCCGGCGCGCGCAGGCGCGGCATGACGGCGGCCGCGCTTTCGTATTGCGCCTGCATTGATCTGGCGCCGCGATCAATAGATCGGTAAATGCGGATTCCCGCCATGAAGGCAGCCCCATATACTCGCGCTCACCAGGACGCGGCGCGCGGCTGAACCCAAGGTTGTGCGCGCTCTCCTGCGTAAAAGAAGCGAAGGCATCGGACCTGACCTAAGCGAGGGGAGACAAAGATGGAAAATAAACGGGCTGTTGCCTGTGCAGCCATGCTGGCCGCCGGCATCACCGGCATCATCGACATGCAGGGCGCGGCGCTCGCCGCCGATGCCTATCCGGCCAAGCCAATCCGTTTCGTGGTGCCATATCCGCCGGGCGGCCCGACCGACCTGATGGCGCGGCTGCTGCAGGCCAGCTTGCAGGCGCGCTTCAATATTCCGGTGGTGGTGGAAAACCGCGCCGGCGCCGGCGGCAATATCGGCACCGACGCGGTCGCCAAGTCCGCGCCCGACGGCTACACCATCCTGCTCGCGGCAAGCGGGCCGATGGCCGTCAACCCCACGCTGTACAAGGGCTTGCCGTTCAACCCGCAGAAAGACCTCGCGCCGGTGATCCAGATATCCGCGTTCCCGCTTGTGCTGGAAGTGCATCCGTCCAGCCCGCTCAAGGACGTGAAGGCATTGATTGCCGCGGCCAGCAGCAAGCCGGGCGACTACAGCTTCGCGTCCGCGGGCAACGGCACGCCGCAGCACCTGGTCGGCGAGCTCTTCAATACCGCAGCCGGCACCAAGATGCAGCATATCGGCTACAAGGGCGCTGGCCCGGCGCTCAACGATGTGCTGGGTGCCCAGGTGCCCGTCATGTTCGATATCCTGGCCAGCTCGCTGCCGTACATCAAGGGTGGCAAGCTGCGGCCGCTGGCGGTCACCACCAAGGCGCGCGTGCCGGCCTTGCCGGACGTGCCCACGCTGGCGGAAGCCGGCCTGCCGGGGTTTGAGTTCGTTGCCTGGCATGGCATTGCCGTGCCGGCAGCGACGCCGCGCGAGATCGTGCTCAAGCTCAACAGCACCATCAACACGATCTTTGCCGATCCGGAGTTCCGCAAGCGCTGGGAAGCCATCGGCACACCGGTGGTGGGCGGCACGCCGGAAGCCTTCGGCATGCTGATCCGCAGCGAAACCACCAAGCTCGGGAAGATCGTGCGCGATACGGGCGCCACGGTGGACTGACCAAAGCGTGGGCCGGGCGGGGGCGAACGTCCTTTGCCGATGCCCGGTATGATTGCCATCCTGGCTTGAAATGGCTTTCCGGTGGCAAAAAGGCGGTCCGCCCGCTTCGCCGCGCAGACCCGCATCCCCCGCACCCGCCGCTCCATGGACCACACGCAAACCCAGTCATCGTCGATGAGATTCCTGCCTTATCTCGTCGCGGCTACCTTCTTCATGGAGTACCTCGATACCACCGTGCTCGCCACGGCGTTGCCGCAGATGGCGCGCTCGTTCGGGGTCGGGCCGAATGATCTGAGCCTGGGCATGACGGCCTATATGCTGGCGCTGGCGGTGTTTATCCCGATCAGTGGCTGGATCGCCGATCGCTTCGGGTCAAGGACGGTGTTCGGCGGGGCGATCGTTGTTTTCACGGTGGCCTCGGTGCTGTGCGGCGCATCGAACGGGTTGTTCGCGTTCACCGCGGCGCGCGTGCTGCAGGGCATTGGCGGCGCGATGATGGTGCCGGTCGGGCGGCTGATCGTGGTGCGCAACACGGATAAGCGCCAATTGATCAAGGCCATTTCCACCATCACCTGGCCGGCCATCGTGGCGCCCGTGGTGGGGCCGCCCATCGGCGGGTTCATCACCACCTACGCCTCCTGGCGCTGGATCTTCCTGCTGAACGTGCCATTCGGCATTGCCGCGCTGATCGCCACCTTCATGATGATCCGCAACGAACGCGCGAGCGAGCCCAAGCCACTTGATATCGTTGGCTTCCTGCTCAGTGGCGCGACGCTCACCTTCGTGCTGTACGGCACGGAACTGGCCAGCCAGCAAGGCTCCAGCCTGGCAACGGCGGGCGCTTTCGTGGCCGCCGGCCTGGCCCTGGGCGTGCTTGCCGTGCGCCATGCGGCGGGACGCGAGCATCCGCTGCTCGATTTCACGACGCTGCGCGTGCCGACGTTCTCGGTCACGGTGATCACCGGGTCCGTCACCCGTATCGGCATCGGGGCGGTGCCATACCTGATGCCGCTGCTGTTCCAGGTTGGCTTCGGGCTGTCCGCGTTCCGCTCCGGGCTGTTGCTGCTCGCCAGCGCGCTCGGCAACCTCGGCATGAAGGCATTGACCACGCGCGTGCTGCAACACTACGGCTTTCGCGCCACCGCGATCGTCGACGTGGCTTTCGCCAGCGTGTTCATCGTCGCGTGCGGGTTGCTCACGCCCGAGACGCCGCTCGCCATCGTGCTGTTCGTGGTGTTTATCTACGGGGTGACGCGCTCGATGCAGTTCTCCACGCTTGCCACGCTGGCCTACGCCGATATCCCGCAAAACCAGATGAGCAGCGCCAATACGCTATGGAATGCTGCCCAGCAGATGTCGATCGGCCTTGGCATCGCGTTTGGCTCGCTGTCGCTGAGGATTGCCGCATCGCTGCGCGGCGAGGCCAGCGACGTGCCGCACTTCACGCTCGGCGATTTTCGCTGGGCGTTTCTCTTCGCGGGCGTGCTGACGCTGGTGTCGTTGATCGGGTATGTCCGGCTCGCGCCGGATGCCGGGCGGCATCTGTCGAGCCGGCGGGCGGCCGGATGACAGGTTCCTCCCGATACGAAGCGAGCGACGGGCGGGCGTGAGCCTGGCGAACGCGCCGCAATACTCGCCCGCCGCGGGCTATACAAACTGAGCGGAACTCGGCAGGGGCCTGACCGGTCACACCATCCGTATCCACCGGAGTCAACGCAAAATGAACCTGTAAGCCCACTTCAAACCTGTTCGCGCTTGTTGAGCCCTTGTTGAGTTCTCGTGAGTCTTCGTGAGGCCTCGGGTTCCAGGCGCGCTACCTGTCTTGTCTGGAGCTTGCATGGCTGACTTCCTATCGATGCCGTTCGCGGTTTTCTCCGCGCCGCCGTCCGGCGGCAATTCTGGTCCCACCTCCATAGATTCCCACTCAGGTTCGCCGCCGGCGTTCTGGATTTCCCTGCGCCACGTCACCGTGGCGCTGCCCGACGGGCGGGTGCTGCTGGACGACCTGAGCGACACCTTCCAGCCCCAGCGCATCGGCCTGGTTGGCCGCAATGGCACCGGCAAGAGCGTGCTGGCAAAGGTGCTGGCGGGCCTGGTTACTCCGGATGCCGGGCGCATCGTCAGGCATGCCACCGTTGCCTATGTGCCGCAAGACGGCAGCTTGGCACCAGACGCGACGCTGGCGGACGTCGCGGGCCTGACGCCCGCTTTCGATGCGCTCGCCCGGGTGGAGCGGGGCGAGCCGGAGGGCACGGATTTCGACCTGCTGGAAGGGCGGTGGGACCTGCGCGACCAGCTGCGGCTGGCCTGCGAGGCGGCTGGCCTGGGGCATCTGGAGCCGGAGCGGCTCGCTGCCAGCCTTAGCGGTGGCGAACTCACGCGCGTGGCGCTGGTGGGGGCCTTTCTTTCCCGGGCAGATGGACTGGTGCTCGATGAGCCCAGCAATCACCTCGACCTCGCCGCCAGGCAATGGCTGCGCGCTCAGTTGCGGCAATGGCGTGGCGGCCTGGTGGTGGTCAGCCATGACCGCGAATTGCTGGAAGACATGGACCACATCGCCGCGCTGACGCCGGATGGCTTGCGCCACTACGGCGGCAACTACAAGCTGTATGCGGCGCAGCGCGACGCCGAAGCCACTGCCGCGCAAGCCGCGCTGGAGCACGCGCGTACCAGCCGCAACTCGGCCTTGCGCGACTTGCGGCGCCAGCACGATGCCCATCAGCGCCGCGCCGCGCGCAACGACCGCGCGGGCAAGATGGCCAACCTGCCCGGCATCTACCTCGGCCGGCTGAAGGACGGTGCGCAGGGGCATTCCGGGCGCGAGCAGCGGCGCCAGCAGGAAACCCGGGCGACGCTGGACGATGCCGTGCAGCAAGCCGCGCAGCGCATCGAGCCAGGCCCGCCGGTGGCGCTGATGCTGCCCGGCGCGGTGGTTGCCGCGGGCAAGCGCGTGGTGCACGTGCAAGACGTGATCCTGCCGTTTCCGGCCGGCGCAAAGCCGCTCAACCTGACGCTCTCGGGGCCGGTGCGCGTTGCCGTGACCGGGCCGAACGGCTGCGGCAAGACGACGTTGCTCAAATTGCTGGCCAGCGTCGAGGACCCGGTTTCCGGGACCTGCGCGGCAGGCATTCCCAAAGCCTGGCTCGATCAGCAGGCGGCGACCCTGCTGCCGCCGGCGATGTCCGTGCTGGAGCGGCTGCGCGAACTGGACAGCCCCTTGCCGGAGGGCGTGCTGCGCAGCCATTTGTCGTTGCTCGGGCTGGGCGCGGCGCTGGTGCGGCAGCCTTCCGGCGTATTGAGCGGGGGCGAGCGCCTGAAGGCAGCCCTTGCCTGCGCCTTATGGGCCGCGCAGCCCGCCCAAATGCTCTTGCTCGACGAGCCCACCAATCACCTCGACCTGGATTCGGTGCGCGCGCTGGAGCAGGCCTTGAGCGCCTATCCCGGCGCCATCCTGGTGGCGTCGCACGACCGGCGTTTCCTCGACGCGCTGGGGTTGACTCATAGGCTGGCGTGGCAAGACGGGGACTGGCAGCTGGCGGCTTGCCGGTAAGCCGCGCTGGCCGGCGTCAGCCGTGCGTGTCGTCGGGCGTTTCGTCGACCGATCGCACCGCCGCGCGCCGCAGGGCGTCCAGCGCGGCGCTGACCGCGATACGGCCAAAGCCGTCGTCGCGCCAGTACATGGATACCGAGCCAAAGCCCGCCAGCCGCAGCGGCAGGATGCGCAGGGCGCCAAGGTGCTCCAGGCGCCGCGCGGTCCGGTGCGAGGCCACGCCGATCATATTGCTGTGGTTGAGCAAGGTCAGGTTGAGGATGACCGAGTTCGACTCCACGCAATCGGCCGGCATGCCCTGGCCAGCCGCGTTCAGCGCCGACTCCAGCGTGTTGCGGATGGGCGTGCCGCGTGGCCACACGATCCACCGGTACGCCTGCAGGTCGGCCCAGCCCGGTTCGGCCAGCTCAAACAGCGGATGCCGCGGGCGCGTGACGAAGTGGATCGGCTCCATGTAGAGCGCCTCGGCGCGCATCTGCCCGTCCTGCAGTTCCGGCGCGGAGCGGCCCACCACGATATCGACCTCGCCCCGGGCCAACTGCGCCATCAGCAGGTTCATGGTGCTTTCCACCAGCCGGACATGGGCTTTCGGCAGGCGCTGCAAGAGCGAGGTGACGGCTAGCGGCACGGTATCGGCAGCCGACGCGCCGGAGGTGCCGATCACCACCAGGCCGCTGCCGCCTTCGCGCATCGCCTGCATGTCGTCGCGGGCGGTATCCAGGTGCGCCTCGATGCGCCTGGCATGGGCAATCATCGATTCGCCATAGGGCGTGGGGCGCAGGCCGCGCGCATGGCGCTCGAACAGCGGCAAGCCGATGTCGTCTTCGAGTTCCTTGAGCCATTTCGACAAGGCGGGCTGCGTGGTGCTGAGCGCCGCGGCCGTCTGGCTCATGTTTCCGGTCTGCGCCAGGCTAAGCAGCATCTGCAGGTTGCGCAGCCGGAGCCGCTGGGTCCAATCCATCAGGGTATTCCCTTTGAGATATATCCATATCCATATGGATAAGAGGAATTTGTCATTTTACAAGGTATATCTCCGGGCGTATAAATCTTCCATCGCACCCCGCAGCCCACAGCGGCTGCTCAACGCCCCGACCGGGCGATGAATCGGAGACAAGGCCATGCCAGACGCAAAGAAGAGCACCGACCGTTCCGCTTATTACAGCCGCATCGGCCGCAACCAGATGGCGCCCCTGTGGGAATCGCTGCACGCGCTGGTCCCGCGCGAGCCCCGCCCGCAAGCGCAGCCGGCGATCTGGAAATACGCCGAGATCCGCCCGCTGGTGATGCAGGCGGGCGAGGTCATCAGCGCGGAAGAAGCCGTGCGCCGCGTGCTGGTGCTGGAAAATCCCGGCCTGCCCGGCAAGTCCAGCATCACCTCCACGCTGTACGCCGGCTTGCAGCTGATCCTGCCCGGCGAGATTGCCCCCAGCCATCGCCATACCCAGTCCGCGCTGCGCTTTATCGTGGAAGGCCGTGGTGCCTGGACCGCCGTCAACGGCGAGCGCACCACCATGCATCCGGGCGATTTCATCATCACGCCGTCGTGGACCTGGCATGACCACGGCAACCCGTCCGTGGCGCAGGGCGGCGAGCCGGTGGTTTGGCTCGACGGGCTGGATATCCCGCTGCTGCAGCACCTGGATGCCGGCTTTGCGGAGAACTACCCCGAAGCCTCGCAGCCGGTGCTGCGTCCCGAAGGTGACAGCTTTGCCCGCTTCGGCCACAACATGCTGCCGGTGCGCCACCGCGTCACCGATCCCACCTCGCCAATCTTCAGCTACCCCTATGCCCGCAGCCGCGAGGCGCTGGACCAGCTCTACCGCAACGGCGAGCTCGATGCCTGGGACGGCGTGAAGCTGCGCTATGTGAACCCGGCCACCGGCGGCTGGCCGATGCCGACCATGGCTACCTTTATGCAATACCTTCCCGCCGGTTTCCAGGGCAAAACGTATCGCAGCACCGACGCCACCGTCTATTCCGTGGTGGAAGGGCGCGGCACCGTGCGCATCGGCGAGGCGCAGTTCCAGTTCGAGCCGCGCGACACCTTCGTGGCGCCGTCCTGGCAGCCGGTGCAACTGGCTTCGGTCGAGGACACTGTGCTGTTCAGCTATTCCGACCGCCCGGTGCTGTCCGCGCTCAACCTGCTGCGCGAAGAGCGCACCTGATCCGGCCCGGTTCCCTTGCCGCTTTTGCTGCCCTTGCTGCCTTTTCCCATTTCCTTGCTTCTTGCCTGAGGTCTTCCATGTCTTTCGTCATTACCCCTCCCGCCGCCGTGGCCCTGCCGGTCGTTGGCACCAGCGACCAGTTTCCCGTGCGCCGCGTCTACTGCGTGGGCCGCAACTACGCCGCGCATGCCCGCGAGATGGGCTTCGATCCGGACCGCGAGCCGCCGTTCTTCTTCTGCAAGCCGGCCGATGCCGTGATCCCGGTCGCCTACGGCGAGACCCTGACGCTGCCGTACCCGGCCCAGACCAGCAACTACCACTATGAATCCGAGCTGGTCGCCGCCATCGGCAAGGGCGGCTCGGATATTCCGCTGGAACAGGCACTGGAACACGTCTGGGGCTATGCCGTGGGCCTGGACATGACCCGCCGCGACCTGCAGATGAAGATGCGCGAGATGGGCCGCCCGTGGGAAATCGGCAAGGCCTTCGACGCCTCGGCGCCGATCGGCCCGATCCATCCGGCTCGCGATGTGGGGCATTTCGAGCAGGCCGCGATCTGGCTGACCGTCAACGGCGCCGACAAGCAGCGTAGCGACGTCACGCACCTGATCTGGTCGGTGGCCGAGACCGTGGCGGACCTGTCCAAGTACTTCCGCCTGGAACCGGGCGACCTGATCTACACCGGTACGCCGGAAGGCGTCGGGGCCGTCAAGCCGGGTGACCTGATGGTCGCCGGCGTGGAGCGCCTCGGCGAGCTGTCGGTACGTGTGGCCTGACGGCGTCGAGATTCCGGGATTTCGAGAAAGAGGGCTTCACCGTGCAGATCTATAGTTTCTTCAACAGCTCCACGTCGTACCGCGTGCGCATCGCGCTGGCGCTCAAGGGCCTGCCGTACGACTACCAGCCGGTCAATATCCGCGTGGGCGAGCATCGCGTCCCGGACTATGTGGCGGCCATCAACCCCTCGGCGGTGGTGCCGGCGCTGGTGGATGGCGACTTCCACCTGGGCCAGTCGATGGCGATCATCGACTACCTCGACGCCCGCCATCCCGAGCCGCGGCTGATCCCGCAAGCGGCGGAGCTGCGCGCGCGGGTGCTGGAGCTGGCCAATGTGATTGCCTGCGATATCCATCCGGTCAACAACCTGCGCATCCTGCGCTACCTGCAGGACACGCTGGGCGTGACGCCGGAGCAAAAGGACGCCTGGTACCAGCATTGGGTGGACGAAGGGCTGGGCGCGGTGGAGCGGCTGCTGGCGCAGTACGGGCGCGGCCCGTGGTGTTTCGGCGACCAGCCCACGCTGGCCGACTGCTGCCTGGTGCCGCAGATCGCCAATGCGCAGCGCATGGGCTGCCGTACCGAACGCTTCGAGCGCGCCATGGCGGTCTACCGCCATGCCTGCGAGCACCCGGCCTTCCAGCAGGCAGAACCTCAGCGGCAGCCGGACTACACGGCGCGCTAACCAACGCTACAGGGCACCCCGGGGCCGGATGGCCACCGGGTGCGCACCCAAGGAGACGAACATGAACAACACGCGCAGCACGGACCGCAAGGTGATCGTGGTCGGCGGCGGCATCGGCGGCCTGGCCGCCGCACTGGCGCTCGCCCGGCAGGGCATCCGCGTTGAATTGCTCGAACAGGCGGCCCAGATCGGTGAAATCGGCGCCGGCATCCAGCTTGGCGCCAACGCCTTTGCCGCGCTGGATGCGCTGGGTGTGGGCGAAGCCGCGCGCAAGCGCTCCGTTTTCACCGACTACCTGGTGATGATGGACGCGATCGACGCCACCGAAGTCGCCAAGGTGGATGTCGGCGAGCGCTATCGCCAGCGCTTTGGCAACCCCTACGCGGTGATCCATCGCGCCGACATCCACCTGTCCATCCTGGAAGCCGTGCGGGATCACCCGCTGATTCAGTTCCGCACCGCCACCACGGTGTGCGCGCTGGAGCAGGACGAGCGCGGCGTGACGGTGATCGACCAGCACGGCGAACGCCACCAGGGCGATGCCGTGATCGGCTGCGACGGCGTGAAATCCACCGTGCGCCAGGCCTTGCTCGGTGACGAGCCACGCGTGACCGGCCACGTGGTGTACCGCGCCGTGGTGGATGTGGCCGACATGCCGGCCGACCTGCAGATCAATGCGCCGGTGGTGTGGGCCGGCCCCAACTGCCATCTGGTGCACTACCCGCTGCGCGGCGGCGAGCAGTACAACCTGGTGGTGACCTTCCATAGCCGCGAGCAAGAAGTCTGGGGCGTGCGCGATGGCAGCAAGGAAGAAGTGCTGTCGTACTTCGAGGGCATCCACGCCCGCCCGCACCAGATGTTGGACCGGCCCACCTCCTGGCGGCGCTGGGCCACCGCGGACCGCGACCCGGTGGAGCAATGGAGCTTTGGCCGCGCCACCATCCTGGGCGATGCCGCCCACCCCATGACGCAGTACCTCGCGCAGGGTGCCTGCCAGGCGCTGGAAGATGCCGTGACACTGGGCGCGGCCGTGGCCGAGACCGACGGCGATTTCGTGGTGGCCTTTGCCCTGTACGAGAAGGCGCGCATCCCGCGCACCGCGCGCGTGCTGTACTCCGCCCGCGAGATGGGCCGGCTGTATCACGCCAAGGGCGTGGAGCGGCTGGTGCGCAATTCGCTGTGGGTCGGACGCACGCAGGATCAGTTCTACGACGCGCTGCAATGGCTGCACGGCTGGCGCGCGGAAGACTGCCTGGGCGGGGCGCGATAGGGGGCACCGGCCCGAAGTAACCCAAAGTGGCCAAAATTGGCAGAAATTCGCCAAAAGAAGCAAAGAGCGGCCAAAGAGCCGCCAAAAAACGGCGAGCCGATCGCAAATCGGCCGCTTCGAAACACAATGCAGGAGACCGCTGTGCCCACGCAACCATCTATCGGCATCACCGAATTCATCGATCGCCAGCCGCTATCGGCCTTCCAGGTCACGATTGTCGCGCTTTGTTTTTTGATCGTCGCCATCGACGGATTTGATACCGCCGCGATTGGCTTTATCGCACCCGCGATCCGCGCCGAATGGGAGCTCACGCCGGCGCACCTGGCGCCGTTGTTTGGCGCCGGGCTCACCGGCCTGATGGCTGGCGCCTTCCTGTTCGGCCCGCTGGCCGACCGCTTCGGCCGCAAGAACGTGCTGCTTTTCTGCGTGCTGTTCTTTGGCATCGCGAGCCTGGCCTCCGCGTTCTCCGGCTCGCTGTGGGGGCTGGTGGCGCTGCGTTTCCTGACCGGTCTGGGGTTGGGCGGCGCCATGCCCAATACCATCACGCTGACCTCCGAGTATTGCCCGGCCAAGCGCCGCTCCTTCCTGGTTACGACCATGTTCTGCGGCTTCACGATTGGCTCGGCCCTCGGCGGGCTGGCCTCGGCGAACCTGATCGAGGAGCACGGCTGGCGCGCCGTGCTGCTGCTGGGCGGCGTGCTGCCGTTGCTGCTGCTGCCGCTCCTGGTCTGGAAGCTGCCTGAGTCGGTCCGCTACCTGGTGCTGAGCGGCAAGCACCCGGACAAGGTGGCGGCCATCCTGGAGCGGATCGCGCCGCGCGAGCGTGTCGCGCCTGGCAGCATCGTGGTGGCGGACAAGCGCGCGCCCGGCTCGCCGGTTGCGCACTTGTTCAAGCCCGAACTGGTGCGCGGGACCCTGCTGCTGTGGCTGACCTTCTTCATGAGCTTGCTGGTGATCTACCTGCTGTCCAGCTGGCTGCCCACATTGCTGCGGGCGACCGGGATCTCGCTCAAGACGGCGGCCCTGGTCACCATGATGTTCCAGGTGGGCGGCACCCTCGGCGCCATCGTGCTGGGCTGGCTGATGGACCGGGCCAACCCGCACTATGTGCTGGCCGCAAGCTACGCGCTGGCAGGTGTGTTCATCACCGCCATCGGCAGCCTGACCACGGCGCCATGGCTGGCCGGGGTGGCTGTATTCGCCGCCGGCTTTTGCATCTCCGGCTCGCAAGTAGGCGCCAATGCCTTGTCGGCGGCCTACTATCCCACCGATTGCCGCGCCACCGGCGTGAGCTGGGCCAATGGCGTCGGGCGGATGGGCTCGGTGGTTGGCTCGGTCGGGGGCGGCACCATGTTGTCCATGGGCCTGACCATGCCGGCGTTGTTCCTGATGGTGGGGATACCGGCGGTGATGGCTGGCGCCACCATGCTCCGGTTCGGTCGCCATCGCGCGGGCCAGGCACGGCGCATGGCGGTGGCGGCCTGAGGGCTTCCAGCGGCTGCGTATGCGTTTCATCCTTGAGTACTCAAATGATAATCGTTATCATTTGAGTACTCGGATTAGTGACACGATCTGAGTCAGCAAATGGGTTACCGGACACGCCTCGTGTCCGGTTTTTTTTGCGCCTCCGCCTTGCCGTGCCTTACCGTTCCTGAGTGCCAGAGTCCCAGCGTGCCCTTGCGCACGCACGCCGTGCCCGCGGTGCGCCGCTTGCGGTAGCATCTGCCCAGCGCCGGCAGCATTGTCCTCGCCGCGCGGGCCTTTTTTCGTTTTCCTTCGATCCAGCAGCCACCGATGCGGCTAGCGCGCATGGGGAAGCCAATGACGGCAGTCGGCAGGCCACCGCAAGATGCTACCTCGCCGGCACACGCCGAGAGGCTTGGTGCCATTGCCGCCAGCGGCCGGCGTTGGGCATGGCTGCCAGAGCAGGGCGGCTGGAAATACTATGCGCTGCTCGGCGCCATCGGGGTCCTTGTCCTCGGCCCGCTGGGCGGGATCGCCGCGGCGTACATGAATTTCTCGCTCGGCTTCTTTGTCGGCGGGCAGGTGCTGGCGGGCATCCTCGGCTCCACGGTGACCTACGGCTATGGCGCGGACGGCCGCCATGGCGCGAACTATATCCAGACCATTGCCGCATCGGTCGCCGGCATGAGCGGCATGGCCGTGGTGGTCCAGGCCATGACCTGGATGGGCTTGCCCGAGCCGCCGATCTGGCAGTTGATGCTGTACATGCTTTGCGTGGGCATGTTCGGCGTGGGCGTGGGCATGTTGTATACGCCGATCCTGGTCGACCGGCTGCAACTCACGTTTCCCTCCGGGCTGGCGGTGGCCAACATCCTGCGCGCCCTGACGGATCCGGTGCTGCTCCGGCAGTCGGTGTCGCGGCTGGCCGGGGGGACGGTGCTGGGCATCGTCAGCGGCATCGGTGCGGCCCGCGTGGAGCGGCTTGCCGCGATCGATTTGTCCGCCTCCACCTTTGGCGCGGGCATGATCGTCGGGGCCCGCATCGGCGTGGCGGCGCTTGTTGCCGGGCTGGCGGGCCGGGCGCTGATCCCCTTCTTTGTCTCCATCGGCTGGCTGGCGCCGGGCGACCCCTTTCGCAAGATCACGTTCCTGATTGCGCTCGGCATGATCATGGGCGCCGCGCTGCTCGATATCTCGCTGATCCTGCTCAAGGTGTACCGGCATGGCCGGCAGCTGCCCGGCGGGATACGGCGCGGGCCTTCCGCGGCGGCAGGTGGCGGCAGCCCGTGGCGGATGGTGGCGTGGGTGCTGTTCTGGGGGCTCGCGGTGGTGGCGGTGGGCGTGGGCCTGCTGCATCAGCCCGCGGGCTACATGGTGCTGGCGGTGCTGCTGGTGTTCGTGTTCGCCATGGTCAACGGCATCTCGGTGGGCATGGTCGACCAGAACCCGATTTCTTCCGCCTTCGTGCTGTCCGTCATCCTGATGGCCGCGCTGGGTTTGCGCGACCCGCACGTGGGGCTGATCGCGGCGGCGGTGCTGCTGGTGTCGACCAGCGAGGCGTGCGACATGCAGCAAGACCGCTCCACCGGCTGGCGGCTCGGCACCAACCGCACCGTGCAGTTTCGCTTCCAGGTGGCGGGCATCGTTGCCGGCGCGGTGCTGGCGGTGTTGTTCGCCAGGCTGTTCATGCGGGCGTATCCGGCGCTGGCGCTCGACCAGACTGTGCTCTCGGCCGGTGCGCAGCCCCAGCACTGGGCTTCGGCCATGACTTACAAGATCGTCGGCGCGTTGCGCGGCCTGACCAACGACTTGCCGCACCAGCGCACGGCGGTTGCGCTGGGCATCGTCCTTGGGCTGGCCATCGCGGCGCTGCGCCTGCTGGTCAAGTCGTGGCCGCGCTACCAGCGCTTTGCCCAGGCGGGAAGGGGTGGCGGCGTTGCCGATTTCCTGCTGGATACGGTGGTGCTGCCGTCGCCCTATGCCTCGTCCTTTGGCGGATTTGTCAACTTGCCCACCTCGGCGTGGTTTGCGCTGGGCGGCGTCGTGGCCAGCGTGCTCAACAGCTTGCGCAAGCCCGAGGACGCGCCGGATGCCTTGCCCGAGGACATGAGCACGACATCGCTGGTGGGTGGCGGGCTGATCGCAGGGGATGCGCTGGCAGCGGTCGGGCTTGGCATTGCGGGGCTGCTATTGATGGCTTCGCGCTAGCGCGTGCGGGACATCGATGACCAGCCTGCCATCCGGCATCCGGCTCGAAGCGCTGCCCGGGCGTGCGGTCGCCGATGGCATGGTTGCGCTGCCGCGTCCCGTGTTCAATTCTCATAAGATGGGGTCGTGAGATGACGGTTTTTGGTGCTTGCGCCGGTCGCCCATGAAATCCATCGCCATGGGTTCACCGGCGGCCCCGCGCGTGAGATCATGCGCTGGCATGCCCATGAACGCCACGGAGCTTCCCAGGACGCCGACACATTGAACGCCCTCGAAAACCCCTTGAACCTCATTGACGCCCCCGTCGCCGGCAGCACGCGGCGCGCCTGCGGAGCCCGCCGATGGTGATGGCCTGGTTGATCGCGCTTCCCTTGCTGGCAGCGTTGCTGTTGTTGCCGGTGCGGCGTCACGCGCGCTTCCTGGCCGCGCCCATCGTGGTGGGCACGCCGCTGATTGGCCTTGGCTTGCTGCTCAGCGTGCGCAGCGCGGTGTTCGAGGGCCGCGCCATTGCCTGGCGCCAGCCCTGGCTCGAGGACATCGGGCTAAGCCTCAGCCTGCGGCTGGACGGCCTGGCCTACGTGTTTGCGTTGCTGGTGCTGGGCATCGGGTTGCTGGTCATCCTCTATGCGCGCTATTACCTGCCGCGCAGCGAATCCACCGTACGTTTCTTCTCCTTGCTGCTGCTGTTCATGGCGGCGATGCTGGGCGTGGTGCTGTCCAGCAACCTGCTGCTGCTGGCGGTGTTCTGGGAGATGACCAGCATTGTGTCGTTCCTGCTGATCGGCTTCTGGTCCTATCGCTCCGATGCGCGCAAGGGCGCGCGCATGGCGCTGACGGTGACCGGCGGGGGCGGGCTGGCGTTGCTGGCCGGCGTGCTATTGCTCGGGCATATCTGCGGCAGCATGGAGCTCTCCGTGGTGCTGGCGCAGGCCGGCACCGTGCAGCGCCACCCGCTGTATCCGGTGATGCTGAGCCTGATCCTGCTGGCGGCGTTTACCAAGTCCGCGCAATTTCCCTTCAGTTTCTGGCTGCCGCACGCGATGGCGGCGCCCACGCCGGTGTCCGCCTACCTGCATTCCGCCACGATGGTCAAGGCTGGTGTCTTCCTGCTGGCGCGGCTGTATCCGGTGCTGGACGGCACCAACTGGTGGTTCTACATGGTCAGCCTCACCGGCCTTGCCACGCTGGTGCTTGGCGCGGGCATGGCCTTGCTGCAGCGGGACCTCAAAGGCCTGCTGGCGTATTCCACCATCAGCCATCTTGGCCTGATCACGCTGCTGTTCGGCCTGGACACGCAGCTGAGCACGGTGGCCGCGCTGTTCCACATCATCAACCATGCGGTGTTCAAGGCGTCGCTGTTCATGGCGGCGGGCATCATCGACCATGAAACCGGCACGCGCGACCTGCAACGGCTGCGGGGCCTGCGCCCCTACATGCCGCACACGGCGTTGCTGGCCATCGTGGCGTCGCTTTCGATGGCGGGGGTGCCACTGTTCAACGGCTTCCTGAGCAAGGAGATGTTCTTCGGCGAGACGCTCGCACAGGGCCTGCTGGGCGATTTCAACTGGATCATCCCGGCGGCGGCGACCTTTGCCGGGGCGCTGACGGTGGCGTACTCGCTGCGCTTTATCTACGGCGTGTTCTTCGGCGGCGTGCCGGACGACCTGCCGAACTATCCGCCGCATGAGCCGCCACGCTCCATGAAGATCCCGGTGGAGGTGCTGGTTGCCATCTGCCTTGTGGTCGGGCTGTTCCCGGCGTATACGGTGGGGCCCTTGCTGGCGACTGCCGCCCTGGCCACGCTGGGCGGGCCGCTGCCGGAATACAGCCTCAGCCTGTGGCATGGCGTCAATCTGCCCTTGTTGATGAGCCTGGTCTCGATGGGCTGCGGCGGCGTGCTGTTCTTCTTGCGGCGCAACGCTTTTCATCGAACGCACGCGCGTTTTGCCCACCTGAACGCGCGCGATGCATTCGAGGCCGGCATCGACGGCCTGGCGCGGATGGCCGGCCGCGTCACCGGCGCATTCGAGACCGGCTCGCTGCAAGGCTACCTGGCGTGGATGCTGGCCGCCATGCTGCTGATTCCCGCCATCTTCCTGTCCGACCTGGACACGCTGGCTGGCCCGGTGCCAGCGATCCCGCTCGACCTCCTGACCGTGGCGGGGATGGGTTTGCTGGGGCTGGCGGCGATCGGCGTGGTGATTGCCCACCGGCAACGGCTGACCGCGCTGGTGCTGCTGAGCGCGTGCGGCTTGCTGGTGGCGTTGCTGTTCACGCGCTTCTCGGCGCCGGACCTGGCGCTGACGCAGGTCTCGGTCGAGATCGTCACGATCCTGCTGCTGGTGCTGGCCTTGTACTTCCTGCCCGCCGGCCGGCCCGATTCGTCATCGGTGGGCCGGCATGTGCGCGACGGCGGCCTGGCGCTGGGCGGCGGCACGTTGCTGGCCATCCTGGCCTACGCCGTGATGACCCGGCCTTACGACGCGATCTCCACGTTCTTCCTGGCCAACAGCGTGGAAGGCGGCGGTGGCCACAATGTGGTCAACGTGATCCTGGTGGACTTCCGCGGCTTCGATACGATGGGCGAGATCTGCGTGCTGCTGATCGCCGGCCTGGCGGTGCAGGCGCTGCTCAAGGGCATGCGCCTGACGGCGCCGCCAGCGGGGCCCAACGGGCTGCCGTGGTCGAGCCAGAGCCATCCCTTGCTGCTCGCCATCCTGGCTCGGCTGATGTTGCCGCTGACCATGCTGGTCGCGGTCTTCGTGCTGCTGCGCGGGCACAATCTGCCGGGCGGCGGCTTTATCGCCGCGCTGATCACGGCGGTGGCCTTGCTGCTGCAGTACGTGGCCAGCGGCGTGCTGTGGACCGAGGCGCGTATCACGCTGAACTATCGCGCGCTGGCCGGTAGCGGCATCCTGGTAGCGGGGCTGACCGGCCTGGGCAGCTGGGCATTTGGCTTCCCGTTCCTGACCACGGCCTTCGGCCATTTCCATATACCGTTGCTGGGAGACATCGAACTGGCGACCGCCATGGTGTTTGACCTTGGCGTTTATTTCACGGTGGTCGGCACGACCTTGCTGATCGTGTCGCACCTCGGCGTGCGCGACAAGCGCGGCAATGTCAACGGCAATGTCCGCGGCAATGTCAATGCGAAGGAGGGGGACTGATGGAAGCCGTCTACGCCGGCACGGTCGGCATCCTGATGGCCTGTGGCATCTACCTATTGCTGCGTGCGCGCACGTTTTCCGTGGTGGTGGGGCTGGCGCTGATCTCGTACGCCGTGAGCCTGTTCCTGCTGGGGATGGGGCGGCTCTCCACCGGCCGCCCGCCGATCATCGCCACGGGCGCGCAATATGCCGATCCGCTGCCGCAGGGCCTGGTGCTGACAGCCATCGTCATCGGCTTTGCCATGACGGCATTCGCGGTGGTGCTGGCCTTGCGCTCGCTCGGCATCACGGGCAGCGATCATGTGGACGGCAGGGAAGCGGGCCCGGCGCAGGGCGAGCCGCCGGCGGCCGGCACCCCCGGCACGCACGGCGCCGACAGGGCGAGCAGCCAATGACCCACAGCCTCCAACTGTCGATTCTCCTGCCCATCCTGCTGCCGATGTTTGCCGGCGGCCTGCTGGTGGCCACGCCGGCGCGCTGGGCCCGGGCCCAGCGCGCGCTGAGCACCGCGGTCACGCTGCTGTTGCTGCCGGTTGCGGCGTGCATGGTCAGCGTGGCGGCCACGGGCGCCATCATGGTCGATCACATCGGGAACTGGCCAGCGCCGTTTGGCATCGTGCTCCAGCTCGACCGGCTGGGCGCCCTGATGCTGTTGCTGACCGCGGTGCTGGGCGCCGCCGCCGTGGTGGCGGCGGGCCGGGGCGATGCGCGCCTCGGGCGGCATTTCCACGCGCTGTTCCAGTTCCAGCTGATGGGGCTGAACGGCGCCTTCCTCGCCGGCGACCTGTTCAATCTCTTCGTCTTCTTCGAGATCCTGCTGATCGCCTCCTATGCCTTGCTGCTGCATGGCGGTGGCCGGGCACGCACCGGCGCCGGGCTGCACTATGTCGTGCTGAACCTGGCGGGATCCGCATTCTTCCTGATTGCGATCGGCGTGCTGTACGGGCTGAGCGGCACGCTCAACATGGCGCATATGGGCGTGCGGCTGGCCGGGCTGGCGCCGGCCGATGTGCCGCTGGCCACGGCGGCGGGCGTCATGCTGATGCTGGTCTTCGCGCTCAAGGCCGCGCTGTTTCCCATGGTTTTCTGGCTGCCCAAGGCCTACGCCAGCGCCACGGGCTCGGCCGCGGCGCTGTTCGCCATCATGACCAAGGTGGGCATCTACGCCATCCTGCGCTGCGCCGCGCTGGTTTTCGATGCACCGGATGGCATGCTGGGCGTGTTCCTGCATGACTGGGTGTGGTGGATGGCCCTTGCCACCATGGCGTTCGGCGCCCTCGGCGCGCTGACCGCCCCGAACCTCAAATCGCTGACCTGCTACCTTGTGCTGGCATCGGTAGGGCTGCTGGCGGCCAGCGTGTCGATGCAGACAGCGCAAAGCTGGGCGGGCGCGCTGTATTACCTGCTCAGCACCACGCTGTGCACGGCGGCGCTGTTCCTGCTGGCGGACGCGCTGGAGCCGGCGCCGCCTGCCGCCCCGGCGCGCGAGCCGGTGGCGGTGGTCCGTGGCTCGCGGCTGGCCGGCCTGCTGTTCCTGGTCGCGGCGGTGGCGGCGATCGGCCTGCCGCCGTTATCCGGCTTCATCGGCAAGGTCATGGTCATGCGCAGTGCCTCGCTGCCGGCGGCGGCCGTGTTGTGGCCTTGCATCCTGCTGTCCAGCCTGGCGCTGCTGATTGCGGTCAGCCGCACGGGCACGCGGCTGTTGTGGCGCCTGCCCCAGGATCACGATCCGGAGCGCCACGGCGCTTACCAGCGCATTGCGCCCGACGGCTGGAAACTGGGCTGCTGCGCGTTCCTGCTGGCCTGCAGCTTGGCGCTGGTCGTGTGTGCCCGTCCGCTGAGCCAGTATCTTGCCGACACGTCTGCCCAGTTGTTCGACCGTGGCGCGTACCTGCGCGCGGTGCTGCCGTCCGGGGGAGGCTGACACCATGTGGAAACGCATGTTCCCGCATCCTTGGCTCAGCCTGGCGCTGCTGGCGATCTGGCTGCTGCTGACCGATAGCGCATCGCCTGGCAACTGCGCGCTGGGTGCCTTCCTCGGCTGGGCATTCTCGCTGCGGATCGGGTCGCGGCTCTGGCTGCGGCCGGTGCGGCTGTCTCGTCCCGACCTGATGCTGCGCTTGTTCGTGCATGTGCTCATCGACATCGTGGTCGCCAATGTGGAAGTGGCCATCCTGGTGCTGGGGCCGGTATCCCGGCTGCGCCCGGCCTTTATCCAGCTGCCGATCGATGTCGAGCACGAGCTGGCGCTGGCCGCGCTGATCAGCATCGTGTCGCTCAGCCCTGGCACCTTGTGCGCCGAACTCAGCGACGACCGCCGCCGCCTGCTGGTGCATGTGCTGGATCTTGACGATGAAGCCAGGCTGATCGCGCTGATCAAGACGCGCTACGAGACGCCGTTAAGGGAGATATTCGAATGCTTGCCGTCGTAATACCGATCTCGCTGGCGATCCTCGGCGTTGCCTGCCTGCTGGCCTTTATCCGCCTGGTGCGCGGCCCGGGCCTGCCCGACCGCATCGTGGCGCTCGATACGCTCAATATCAATGCCATCGCGCTGATCGTGGTGTTCGGCATCTGGCTGCGCTCGGCGCTGTTCTTCGAGATTGCGCTGCTGATCGCGGTGATGGGCTTTATCGGCACCGTCGCGCTGACCAAGTACCTGCAGCGCGGCGACATCATCGAACTCAAGTAACCGGCACCGGGAGACCCCATGGATTCGATGAGCCCCGCCGCGGAAATCGCCACCTGCGCGCTGCTGCTGATCGGCAGTGTCTTCACCCTGGTCGGCGCCATCGGCCTCGTCCGGCTGCCGGATTTCTTCATGCGCCTGCACGGCCCGACCAAGTCGACCACGCTTGGCGTTGGCGGCGTGGTGCTGGCGTCGGTGGTGTTCTTCAGCAACCAAGGCGACGGCCTGAGCCTGCATGAGTTGCTGGTCACCGCCTTCCTGTTTCTCACCGCGCCGATCAGCGCCCATATGCTGGCCAAGGCGGCCATGCAGCAGCGGCTGCCGGTGGACCCGCGCACGCGCGGGCGATTGTGGGATGCGCAGGACCGGGAGCGCGGCGAAGCGCCGGCGCAGGGTGTGGAGCCGGCTTCGCCCCGGGACGCTCCGGGCAACTGAGCGCGCAACCTTCGGCTTTTATCCCTGTTCCCACGCACTGCACCATCCCGCGGCAGCAACCTGCTTGTCGCCAAACAGCACGCAGCCGCCTGTTGCCGGGTTGGCGCCCTCCTGGAACAGCTGGCAGTTGGCGCAGGTCTGGCTCGCGGCATGCCTGGGATATTTCGCCTGGTCTACCTTGCGGGTATCCGCCTTGTAGCCTAGCTTGACCGCCTGCGGGTCGGCCTCGTCGAGCGTGGGCGCGGCGGCGTAAGCGCCACGCCAGGCCGGGACGGCGGCAAGGCTTGCGACAACGGCCACCGGCATTGTTTTCAGGAATTGACGGCGGGAGGACATGGGGCTTCCTTTTTTCTGTGGGCCGGCGGATATTTTGCGGGGTGTTTCGGCATCCGGCCGGGCGATTGTGGCACAGGCGCTGCTGGCCCGTTGCGGATTGAGGCGGCGCCCACCCATCCGAGCGCTTCGCCGTGCCATATCTGTGGCAAACTCGGCGCTGACTTTTTTGTGCCTGCGCCGCTGGCACGCATTCGATCCCAGGCCCTCAAGCCCTAAAGCCCTTAAGCCCTCAAGCTCTATCAAGCCCATGACCGCGTCCACCAATACCGACACCCTCCGCCAAGCCCTGCAGGCGCCGCTGCCTTTGCAGCTCGCGCCCTTGATGGGCACCGCCTTTGCCGAGGCGGGCGAGGCAGAGCGGTTTGCCATCTATACGGAACCGCCGGAAGCGCCGGGGCGCGATGAGGTGCTCGCTGCGCTGCGCAGCCATCTCGATGCGCACGCCAGCGACGAGCCGGCCGCTGGCGAAGTCCTCGACAGCGAGGATTGGGAGCCGGGCCAGGCATTCGAGATGGACATGGACACCGATGAGGTTTGCGGCCAGGTCCTGTTCTACCGCCTGATCCTCGCGCGGGACCTGGATCCGGTCGGGTACTGCGCGTTCGAGATCAATGCCGACGAAACCGGCGTGATCTTCGTCACGCTGGTCGAGTCGTGGATTCGCCCGCCGTACCAGCCGCTTGGCCTCCAGCGCGGCTTTGTGCAACTGCTGGCCAATGCCGTCTACGCCTTGCTGGGCGACCTGGATGCGCGGCTGCAGGTGGCGGGCGAGCGCAGCGCGTCGTTCGAGGTGTTGCTGGGGCTGGACCAAGCGTCCACTACGGGGGCGGCGCTGTTGCAGTCGGTCGCCGAGACGCTGAAGGCGTGGACGGTCGCAGCGGATGCTGCCGGGCGCGAGCCGCTGGGCATTACCAGCGTCCGTGTCTCGGTGCTTCCCGCCAGTTCGGCGGGTTGAGGCGAGGGCGGGGAACACGGGGTGGCGTGTCGCATTTGGGCTTGCCGCTTGTCGCATCCAGGTTTGGCCCGCCCAGGGCGCCTCAATAGACTCGTTGCTTCCATCCAGGGAGAACGCCATGTCATCTGCGCCACGACTGCCTTACCGATCTATCCGTCGATCTTTCCATCGACTTTTTCTGTCTTACGGAGCCTGCGGGGCTTTGGCCGTCATCCTTGCCGCCCAGAGCTTCGGGACGGCCTTTGCGCAGGGCTGGCCTGCCCGGCCCATCACGCTGGTCGTCCCGTTCCCGGCGGCCGGGGGCACCGACCTTGTCATCCGGTCGATCCAGCCGCTGCTGCAAAAGGAACTCGGGCAGCCGGTCGTCATCGACAACCGTAGCGGGGCCGGCGGCACCATCGGCTCGACCTTTGTCGCGCGGGCCACGCCGGATGGCTACACCGCCGGGGTCGTCACCACCAGCACGCATGCGGTCAGCGTCAGCGTGTACCCGAAGCTGGCGTATGACCCGGCCAGCGACTTCGCCTACGCGGGTTTCATCGGCACGTCGCCCTATGTGCTGGCAGTCAACCGGTCCTTGCAGGCCAAGGACGTCAAGGGGCTGCTGGAGAAGCTGAAGGCGGCAGGCGGGCAGCCCACGATCGGCTCGGTTGGCGTGGGCACGGTCTCCCACCTGATGGGAGAGCAGTTCAGCAAGCTGGTGAACGTGCCCATGATCCACGTGCCGTATCGCGGCGCGGCGCCGGCCTATACCGACCTGATGGGCGGGCAGGTCCAGTTGATGTTCGATAACCCGGTCGGCCTGGCGCCTTACGTGAAAGCGCAGAAGATCACGGCCATCGCGACGACCGCGCCTACGCCGCTGCTGGCGGACGTGCCGACCTTCGCCAGGCAGGGCATTGCCAACTTCGAGCAGCAGCTCTGGTATGGCGTGGCCTTTCCCAAGGGCACGCCGCTGGCCATCGTCAGCCGCTTCAATGCGGCGCTGAACAAGGTGCTCTCGCAGCGCGACGTGGCCCGCGACCTGGCCACCAAGGGCGTTACCGCGCATCCGGGCACGCCGGCCGAGATGCAGGCAACGGTGAACAAGGACATTCCGTACTGGGGCGCTATTGCCAGATCCGTGGGGGCCACCGTTGAATAAGCCCGCCTCGATCAGCATGCCCACTACGCCCGGCGCGGTCACGGTCATGCGCGTGTTTGTGCGCGGTGCGAACGCGGCCCGTGGCGGCAACCCGGTTCCCCTTGTCGCCGATGCGCGCGGCATGTCCGACGCTGCCATGCAGCAGGTGGCGCTCAGCCACGGACATGAATCCGCCTTTGTCCTGCCGCCGAGCGATAGCCGATTCGACTGGCGCCTGCGCTTCTTTGTCCCGCAGCACGAGATGGAAATGTGCGGGCACGCCACCGTCGGCACGCTCTGGGCGCTGCGCCAATGGAAACGCTGGACCAGCCCCACGGCATGGGTGGAGACCTTGAGCGGCCCGGTCGTCGCCCGGTGGGATGAAGCGCACCAGCGCGCCTGGATCTCGCAGCCGCCCGTCAATCGCCGCGCGCTGTCGGAGCCGGAGCGCCAGCGCGTGGCCGACGTGCTTCGTTTGCCGGCCGGCGCCGCGCACTATGCCATGACCAACGCATCCACCAGCCGGGTCAAGACCCTGGTGGCACTGCCGGATGTGGCGGCGCTCAACCGGTTGCAGCCGGATTTCGACGCGATGGCGGCGCTGTGCGAGTCGATCGGTTCCACGGGGCTCTATCCGTTTGCGATGGATGCGACGGCGCCGCACGTTGTGCATGCCCGGCAGTTCCCCAAATCCTCTGGCTACCCGGAGGACGCGGCGACGGGCATCGCCGCGGCCGCGCTCTGGGGGCATCTGATTGCGTCGGGCGCATTTGCCAGCGACGGTGCTGGCTCGCAAACGGTCACCGTCATGCAAGGCGAAGCCATGGGCTGCCCGTCCGAGATCCAGGTGAGCCCTCGGTATTCGCCAGAAGGGGGGAGCGATGGTTGCTGGTTAAGCGGCAACGTGGAATGGGAGGCGCCGTGAGCCATGCATCTCCGGAGGCCCGGCTGGCAGCCGCCGGCTTTGCATTGCCGAGCGCGCCCGTGCCGCGCGGCATGTATGCCCCTTCCTGCATGGTGTCCGGGCAGGAAGGGCGATGGATTGCCATCAGCGGCCAGACGTGCCGGCAAGATGGGATAGCCATCGCGGGCATATGCCACGGCGAGTACGACGTGGCCGACGCGCGCCTTGCCGCCGAAGTGGCCATGCTGAATGCGCTGGCGGCGCTGCGGGATGCTTGCGGCGGCCAGCTGGACCGGGTGGCACAAGTGATGCGCTTGCGCGGCTTCATTCGTGCATCGGCGGATTTCGCGCACCATCCCGCGGTGCTGGACGCGGCCTCGGCCGTGCTGTGCGTGGCGTTTCCCGGCCAGTTGCTGCCTGCCCGCAGCGCGGTTGGCGTGGCCAGCCTGCCGAGCCATGCCTGGATCGAAATCGAGATCGATGCGTGGGCGCTGGCCGGCTAAACGCGTTGTCGGACGGCTGGCTAACGGGTTTGCTCGCCGGCCGTCCGCAGTAGCCTGGAGAGGTGCCCGCTGGTAGCGAATCCAAGCCGCTCGCTGACCCGGGCCAGTGAATGCCCCTCGCTCAGCAATGCCCTGGCGTGCGCTGCCAGCAGCCTGCGCCGGATGCTGACGGGACTGGCGCCGAACTCCTCCTGCGCGGCGCGTTGAAGCTGGCGCGTTGAGACGCCGAGCTCGCAAGCCACCGTTTCCACGGCGGGGAGCGCGGCCTCGTATTCCAATGCCAGCATGAAGCACTGCACCATCCTGCTCCCGATGGAGATGGGCGCTGGCGGCAAGGCCAGCGGCCGGCTCGATAGCACTTGCGCAACGATCGCGCGCACCAATAGCGCGGCGCTGGCCGTGGTGAGGGTCGGCGCCAGCAGGGCATCCAGCATGGCGATGGTGGCGCCGTCCAGACGGAGGGCCCCGAAATGCCGGCACTCGCGCAGGCTGTCGGGCGGCAGGTACAGCTCCCCGTGTTGTTGGCGGCCCGAGTCCGAGACGGTGAGGTGCGCGGCACAAACGGGAAGCAAGACGGCCGAACCCCGGACCAGCCTTGCGGCGCGGGAGTCCGCGAGGCCAGGGGCGCGATCGGAATCATGGCCTGGCGCCATCCACGCACTCTTGAGCTTGCCCAGGCGCGGCCACAGCAGCATGGCGCAATCGTGCGTATGCCATTCGAAGCGGTAGTCCGGCTGGCGGCTTTCGCGGAACGCGAATCCTTGGGCCGAGATCAGGGCAAGCTTGGAGGAGAGTGGCGCAGTGATGGGCATCGGAACGCGTTGCTGGTGTCGTGGCTTTCGAGCCTTTGCTCAGGTACGGGTGATCGATGCACCACCATCCACCAGGGATGCGGTACCGGTCACGAAGGCTGAATCGTCGGATGCCAGGTACAGCACCGATCTGGCCAGTTCGTCCGCGCTGGCCACGCGCTTGAGGGCGTGGAGGTTGGTGATAAAGGCCTGGGACTCCGCCGTGCTGTTCATGCTGCGGTACATGTCGGTGTCCACCGCCCCCGGCAGTATCGCATTGACACGCACCCCTTGTGGCCCGAACTCGGCGGCCAGCGCCTGGGTCAGGCCGATCAGGCCCGATTTGCTTGCCGCGTAGGCTGCCACACCGGGGAACGCAAAGCTGTAGCCGACGAACGTCGAGGTGAAGATGACCGAGCCGCCGCCGTTCTTGAGCATTTGCGCGATCTGGTGCTTGGCGCCGAGGAAGGAACCCGTCAGGTTGATCGCGATGGCGTCATTCCAGCCCGCCTCGGAAACACCGGTGCTGGGACCGGACTCGCCCAGCGTGCCCGCGTTGTTGAACGCGACATCCAGCCTGCCGTAGCGCTCGACCGCCAGCGCGACCAGTGCCTCGGCATAGCTCTCCGCGCGCACATCGCCAGCCAGCGCGGTGGCGTCGCCGCCGGCCGCGCGGATCTGCGTGGCCAGTTTGTCCAGTTCGTCCTGGCGCCGCGCCCCGATGACGACCTTGGCGCCCTGGGCGGCAAACAGCGTCGCCGTGGCGAATCCGATGCCGCCGCTGGCACCGGTGACGATGGCGACCTTTCCGGCCAAGCGTTCCATGGCGTTTCTCCTGTTCGGCGCATGCGGAGGGCTCCGCCTGATTTCGCCTGGTTAAGCGAGTATGGTTGCCAAATGCGATTTCCAACAGGGCCGTATCGCAAAATTCACATAAGCGCATGACGCCATGCCGGCGCCGAAGGCAAGGAGAAACGCGCCCGCTGCCGGGCAAGAAAAGCCTGGCCCGTTTGAAAAGAGTTCCTATATTAGTAAGGCTCAAAGCATGGGGCGCGTTTCACGCCGCCGCATGTGCACGCATGCGGGCGCCACGCCCGCCAGGCGAATCCAGGACGAGGGCACCACGCGTCCTCAATCCATCGGCACGTCCGTATCGGAGAACCACCATGGCTAACCCGAAGCTCGAGGTATTGACGCCACAGAACAGTCAGTTGATTTTCATTGATCACCAGCCGCAGATGGCCTTCGGCGTGCAATCCATGGACCGGCAGGCCCTCAAGAACAATACGGTCGGATTGGCCAAGGCCGCGAAGATCTTCAATATTCCCACCACGATCACTACCGTGGAGTCCGAGAGCTTTTCGGGCTTCACCTATCCGGAATTGCTCGATGTGTTTCCTGGCAAGACGCTGCTTGAGCGCACGTCGATGAACTCCTGGGATGACCAGAAGGTACGTGACGCGCTCGCGGCGAACGGGCGCAAGAAAGTCGTCGTCTCAGGCTTGTGGACCGAGGTGTGCAACAACAGCTTTGCGCTGTGCGCGATGGCCGAGGGCAACTACGAAATCTACATGGTGGCCGACGCCTCGGGCGGCACTTCCAAGGAAGCGCACGACTATGCCATGCAGCGCATGATCCAGGCTGGCGTCGTCCCCGTGACCTGGCAGCAGGTGCTGCTCGAATGGCAGCGCGACTGGGCGCACCGCGACACCTATGACGCCGTGATGAAACTGGTCAAGGAGCATTCCGGCGCTTACGGCATGGGCGTGGACTATGCCTACACGATGGTGCACAAGGCCGAGCAACGGACCACCGACAAGCACGAGGCCCTGCCGGCAGTGCCCGCCCGCTGACTGCGCTTTGCCGAACCGGCGGGTGCCGCTTCGCCGCGGCCCCCGCTGCATGTCGTTGCCATCGACCGGAGCCTCGCCATGGATGCCACCGCCAAGCCCGAACTGATCCTGATGAACGGGCGCTTTGCCACGCTTGACCGCGCCAACCCGCAGGCCGATGCCGTTGCCATCCAGGACGGCAAGTTCGTTGCCGTGGGCACGCGGCAGGATGTGATGGCCCTGGCGCACAGCGGCACCCAGGTGATCGACCTGCATGGCCGCTGCGTTGTGCCGGGGCTGATCGACAGCCATATGCACATCATCCGCGGCGGGCTGAACTACAACATGGAGTTGCGCTGGGATGGCGTGCGCTCGCTGGCCGATGCCATGCGCATGCTCAAGGAGCAAGTGGCGCGCACGCCGGCACCGCAATGGGTGCGCGTGGTGGGCGGCTTTACCGACCAGCAGTTCGCGGAAAGGCGCCTGCCTACCATCGACGAGCTGAACGCGGCCGCGCCGGATACCCCGGTATTCATCCTGCACCTTTACGACCGCGCCATTCTCAATGGCGCCGCCCTGCGTACCGTGGGCTACACCAAGCACACGCCGAATCCGCCGGGCGGCGAGATCGTGCATGATGCCCAGGGCAATCCCACCGGGCTGCTGCTGGCCAAGCCGAATGCGACCATCCTCTATGCGACGCTGGCCAAGGGCCCCAAGCTGCCGCCCGAGTACCAGAAGAATTCCACGCGGCATTTCATGCGCGAGGTCAACCGTCTTGGCGTCACCGGCGTGATCGATGCCGGCGGCGGCTTCCAGAATTATCCGGAGGACTACAGCATCATCGAGGCCCTGCATGCCGAAGGGCTGCTGACCATCCGGCTGGCTTATAACCTCTTCACGCAGAAGCCCAAGGATGAGCTCAATGATTTCAAGACCTGGGCCGGCAAGGTCAGGCCGGGGCAGGGCGACGACGTCTACCGGCACAACGGCGCCGGGGAAATGCTGGTCTATAGCGCCGCGGACTTCGAGGATTTTCGTGTCGAGCGTCCCGAGATGCCGCCCTCCATGGAGAGCGACCTGGAGCCGGTGATCCGGCTGCTGGCGGAAAACCGCTGGCCATGGCGGCTGCACGCCACCTATGACGAGACCATCTCCCGCGCGCTGGACGTCTATGAAAAGGTAGCGAAGGACGTGCCCTTCGACGGCCTGCACTGGTTCTTCGACCACGCGGAGACCATCACGGACCGCAACATCGACCGCATCGCCGCGCTGGGCGGCGGCATTGCCGTGCAGCACCGCATGGCCTACCAGGGCGAGTACTTCGTCGAGCGCTATGGCGCCAAGGCCGCTGAGAGCACGCCACCCATCAAGCGCATGCTGGAGCGCGGAGTCAAGGTGGGCGGCGGCACCGATGCCACGCGCGTGGCGTCGTACAACCCCTGGGTGTCGCTGTCCTGGATGGTCACCGGCAAGACCCTGGGCGGACTCTCGCTGTATCCGCAGGCCAACCTGCTCGACCGCGAAGCCGCGTTGCGCCTGTGGACCGAGGCCAATACCTGGTTCTCCTCCGAACAAGGCAAGAAGGGCCAGATCCAGGCCGGGCAACTGGCCGACCTGGCGGTGCTGTCGAGCGACTATTTCTCCGTGCCGGGCGACGAGATCCAGGACATCACCTCGGTGCTGACCATGCTGGGCGGCAAAGTCGTGTATGGCGATGGCGACTTCGGCAAGCTGGCGCCGCCGCTGCCACCCGCCATGCCGGACTGGGCGCCGGTGCGCGCTTTTGGCGGTTACCAGCCACGCCGAGCGCCGGGCGCGCAGGCGCTGGCCGTGACGGCTGGCTGCGGCTGCGCGAGCGCCTGCGGCGTGCACGGCCATGCACACGCGGGTGCGTGGCAGTCCAGCGCGCCGGTGTCGGATTACCGCGGGTTCTGGGGCGCGTTGGGTTGCTCCTGCTGGGCGTTCTGATTTCTGATAGCAGGGAACACCTTTTGCTTTTGGCCCGCACCACCATCCTGACCGGCGGCTACTTCCAGGGAGAAGCACCATGAAGCTGTTTCTTGTTTCGTTCGGCGCGGGGATTCTGGTCGGCATCATCTATGCGCTGCTGCAGGTCCGCTCGCCGGCCCCGCCCGCCATTGCCTTGATCGGGCTGCTTGGGATGCTGGTTGGCGAACAGGTGGTGCCTACCGCGAAGCGCTTGATGGCCGGCGAGCCGATCACCGTTGCGTGGTTCCGCTCCGAGTGCGTGCCCAAGATCAGTGGCGCGCCGCCCGCGACGCCTGCGCCGGCACAGGCGGCGGCAACAGTGGCCAGCACAGGGGACAAGAGCGGCACGTAGGTGCCGCTCCACGCGGGGCATGGCGCCAGGACCTGGACTTATGTCCCGGCTTGCCCTTCTGGCTGGTGGATGCCATCTCGTGCCGTTCGGCTTCGCGCATCGGCTTGGCCATCTTCAGCGCTATGTCGAGCGAGGCTCTTGCCCGAAGCTGCTGCGGGTACGGATCTGTCCGTCCAGTCCGTGAATCAACAACTCGACCTGCTCGCGCTGGGCGTCGCGCGTGCCGGCCGCCACGGCGTCTTCCTGCGACGCGTGATGTGAGTTGGCATACCGCGCGCCCTCCTGGATCACGTCCCATCCGGAACCATGTGGCAAAACGTGGATGTTATGGGCTGTCATGACGATCTCCTGTGGGGGTCTTGCAGATAGCGGCTCACTCCATTCTGGTCCAGTGCCAGCGCACGGCTATCGGAGATCGTCTGACTTTAGGCGTTGTGGGCGGGCGGGTCGCCGACCGGATCCGGGTGGATCTGCATGATGGCGTCGCGCTTTTCCAGCAAGTGGCGCTTGAGGATGGCGCCCAGCAGCTTGCCGTCACGCGCCTCCAGTGCCTTGATCATGTCTTCGTGATCATGCACGGCGCGGTCCCACTTGTCGGTCTGGTGGTTGGAGCGAAAGCGCAGCGCCTTCAGGCGGCGGTTGATGCCCTGGTAGGTCTGGCGCAGCGCGGTATTGCGCGCCGCCTCGTTGATGCGGTCGTGGATTTCCTGGTTGCGGCTGTAGTAGCCCGGCAGGTCGTTCTGCACGCGGCAGGCCAGCATCGAATAATGCAGCGCCTTGATCTCGGCCAGTTCGGCCGGCGTGATGCGCTCGCAAGCCAGCTCGCCCGAGAAGGCCTCCAGGCCGCTCATCAGCTCGAACGTCTCCCAGACTTCCGCCTCCGTCATGCGCGAGACGCTGGCGCCCCGGTTGGGCGAGATGTCGATCAGGCCCTCCGCCGCCAGCACCTTGAACGCCTCGCGCAGCGGCGTGCGGGAGATGCCCAGCGTTTCACATAACTCACGCTCGTTGAGCTTCATGCCCGAGGATAGCACCCCTTCCACGATGAACTTGCGCAGGTGCTCGACTACCGTGTCGTGCAGCCGCTGGCGCTCGACCTTGGGGAGGACCGTGGCAGGGCGCGTGAGGTCGCTGCCAGATGGATTCTGCATTCAAAGTCCTTATCTTTGCGTTTTTCGCATTCTACTGCATCTCTTCGCAGGCACCCAAATTCGGGGTAAACACCCAGTGTTCAGGCCAAAACAGCGCTTGGAGGTGGTGCGTTTCGTCTGCTAAAGTATTTTGAATGCAAAATGCATAATTCACAAAGGAAGGACAATCCATGATCAAACTCGACTTCCATCCCGCCGGCCGCCACTTCCTGCAGATTCCCGGCCCGAGCCCCGTGCCCGACCGGATCCTGCGTGCCATGAGCTACCCGACCATCGACCATCGCGGCCCGGAGTTCGGCGCGCTGGGCCGCAAGGTGCTGGCGGACATCAAGAAGATCTTCAAGACCGAGCAGCCGGTCATCATCTATCCGGCCTCCGGCACCGGCGCCTGGGAGGCCGCGCTGACCAACACGCTGAGCCCCGGCGACACGGTGCTGATGTTCGAGACAGGTCACTTCGCCACACTGTGGAAAAAGATGGCGGAAGCGCTCGGGTTGAAGCCGGAATTCCTCGGGCTGCCGGGCATCGAAGGCTGGCGCCGCGGCGTGCAGGCCGACATGATCGAAGCCCGCCTGCGCGCCGACAGCGCGCACGCCATCAAGGCGGTGTGCGTGGTGCACAACGAGACCTCGACCGGCGTGACCTCCGACATCGCCGCGGTGCGCCGCGCCATCGACGCCGCCGGCCACCCGGCGCTGCTGCTGGTGGACACCATCTCCGGCCTGGCCTCGGCGGACTATCGCCACGACGAGTGGGGCGTGGACGTGACGGTATCGGGCTCGCAGAAAGGGCTGATGCTGCCGCCGGGGATCAGCTTCAATGCGCTGTCGCCCAAGGCCATCGCGGCCAGCAAGGCGGCCAAGCTGCCGCGCGCGTTCTGGGCCTGGGACGAGATCATCGAAGCCAACAAGAACGGCTACTGGCCGTACACCCCGAACACCAATCTGCTCTACGGCCTGTCCGAGGCGCTGGACATGATCCTGGAGGAGGGCCTGGACAACGTCTTCGCGCGGCACCAGCGGCTGGCCGAAGCCACGCGCCGCGCGGTGCGGGCCTGGGGCCTGGAAATCCAGTGCGCGGATGCCTCCGTGTACAGCCCCGTGCTGACGGGCGTGATGATGCCCGACGGCGTGGATGCCGACCAAGTGCGCAAGCGCATCTATGAACGCTTCGACATGTCGCTGGGACAGGCGCTGGGCAAGATCCGCGGCACGATGTTCCGTATCGGGCATCTCGGCGACTGCAACGACCTCACGCTGATGGCCACGCTGTCCGGCTGCGAAATGGGGCTGAAGCTCGCCGGCGTGCCGGTGGCGGCCAGCGGCGTCGTGGCGGCGATGGAGTACCTGGCCTCGCATGCGGCTAGCCCGGTGCTGAAGGCCGCGGCATAAGCCAGCGCGGGAGGGCCGGGCGGCCTTCCTGAACCCGCGCAACGCAATAGCAAGCGAACAAGTGCAATCAGGCATGGCTTCACCCCTGGGGTGAGGCCAGGGACAGGTGTTGCCCATTTTTGCCGTTCGGCAGCCATGCCACCGCCCGTGCGCAGCAGCGGGAACCGGCCATAGAGCCGGCCGCGATGAATTTGCCTCGGCCCCGGCGCCCCGCCGGGCGGGCAGGAACAACACAACGGAGACAAACCATGAAGCGCCTGCGTGCAACCAGCGTCGTGCTGGGGATGCTATGCATCATGTATTTCATCACCTACCTGGACCGCGTCAATGTGAGTACGGCCGCGGCCGGCTTTGGCCAGGAGTTCAACCTCAGCAAGACCGAAATCGGCCTGGTGTTCTCGGCCTTTGCCTATCCCTACCTGGTGTTCCAGATCATCGGCGGCTGGGTCAGCGACCGGTTCGGCGCCAAGCGCACCCTGATGGTCTGCGGCGTGCTGTGGGCCGTCGCCACCTTGCTCACGGGCTTTGCCGGCGGGCTGGTTTCCCTGCTCGCCGCGCGCCTGCTGCTGGGCCTGGGCGAGGGCGCTACCTTTCCGGCGGCCACCGCCGCCATGGCGCGCTGGGTGCCCAAGGAAAAGCGCGGCTTCGCGCAGGGCATCACCCATGCCTGCGCCCGGGTCGGCAACGCCGTGGCCCCGGCGGCGGTCGTCGCCATCATGGCGGTCTACGGCTGGCGCGAGTCGTTTTACATCTGCGGCGCGATCAGCCTGGTCTGGGTGGCGCTGTGGGCGGTGACCTTCACCGAGCATCCGAAGGACCATCCCCGCATGACCCCGGCAGAACTCGAAACGCTGCCCGCCCCCAGGAAGAAGTCTGTCGACGTGCCCTGGCGCCGCCTGTTCAAGCGCATGGCCCCGGTCACCATCGTCTACTTCTGCTACGGCTGGACGCTGTGGTTGTTCCTGAGCTGGATTCCGCAGTACTTCCTGCATAGCTACGACCTGGACCTGAAGAAGTCCGCCATCTTTGCCTCCGCCGTATTCTTTGCCGGTGTGATCGGCGACACCCTGGGCGGCATCGTCACCGACAAGCTCTATGACCGTACCGGCAGCCTGAAGCGCGCGCGCAGCGGGATGGTGGCGGTCTGCATGCTGCTGACCATGTTGTCGCTGCTCCCCTTGCTGTTTACTCACAACCTCTATGTCTCGATGGCTTGCCTGGCCGCCGGTTTCTTCTTTGCCGAGATGACGATCGGGCCGATGTGGGCGATTCCCATGGACATCGCGCCCGAGCACTCCGGCACCGCGAGCGGCATGATGAATTCCGGCTCGGCGCTGGCCGCGATCATCTCGCCGGTGCTCTCGGGCTACCTGATCGACCGCTTCGGCAGCTGGGAGCTGCCGTTTATCGGCAGCATGGTGCTGATGGGCATCGGCGTGATCCTGGCCTTGCGCATGCAGCCCGAGAGCAAGTTCGAAACCGAGCCCGCGGATGCCGCGAAGCCGTTGCGCGCCTGAGCCACGCAGACATGCCAACCGACCCGCAAACCATGCGCCGGCCCTATCCCCATCTCCGTTCCTATCCGGAGCAGGAGCTCGCCAGCCGCCGGTTGCGCTGATCCTCGCATGACACGGCGCACCGGCACGGCAACCCCCTCCACACAAGCCCTGGCAGAAAGCCATGAACCCATCCTCCTCCCCGATGCTCGTCAAGCCGATCCATCTTGTGCCGTCGCCGGGCCGCGCCGGCCCGGCACTGTCGCCGCTCTCGGCCCGTTTGCGCAAGGAACTGCGCGGCGACGTGTTCTTCGACCGCGCCAACCGGGGCCGCTACGCCACCGATGCCTCGATCTACCAGATCACGCCCATCGGCGTGGTGGTGCCGCGGGACCAGGCGGACCTGCTGCTGGCGCTGGAGATCGCCCGCGACGAAAAAGCCCCGGTGCTGGCACGCGGCGCCGGCACCAGCCAGTGCGGCCAGACGGTTGGCGAGGCGCTGGTGATCGACAACAGCAAGTGGCTGAACAACGTGGTGGATTTCGATCCGGTGGCCGCTACCGTCACGGTTGAGCCAGGCATCGTGCTGGACCACCTCAATGCCTGGCTGAAGCCGCACGGCCTGTGGTTTCCGGTGGATGTATCGACGGGGGCGCAATGCACCATCGGCGGCATGGCCGGCAACAACTCATGCGGCTCGCGCTCCATCGAGTACGGCAACATGGTGCACAACGTGCTGGGCATCGATGCCGTGCTGGCAGATGGCAGCCAATGCCATTTCGGCTCGCTGAAGGCGCCCGTTTCCGATCCGCGCGTGGCGGGCATCCTGAATGGCTTGCAACGCATCGCCACGCGCGAGCGGGACGAGATCGCCGAGCGCATGCCCAAGGTGCTGCGCCGCGTGGCCGGCTACAACATCGACCTGTTCGCATGCCAGAATCCGCGCGCCTATACCGACGACGGCTACGCCAATCTATCGCATATCCTCGTGGGTTCGGAGGGCACGCTGGCTTATAGCCGCCAGGTCACGCTGAAGCTGTCCGCGCTGCCGCGGCACAAGGTACTGGGCGTGGTGAATTTCCCCACGTTCTACCAGGCCATGGACATGACGCAGCATATCGTCAGGCTCAAGCCGGCTGCGGTGGAGCTGGTGGATCGCACCATGATCGACCTGTCGATGGAGAACCCGGCGTTCCGCCCCGTCATCGAGAGCGCCTTGTCCGGCGAGCCGCAGGCCATCCTGCTGGTCGAGTTCGCAGGGGAGGAACACAGCGCGCTGCTGGCGCAGCTCGACGACCTGGCGGCGCTGATGAGCGACCTTGGGCTGCCCGGCTCGGTGGTCAAGATGGCCGACGCCAAGTCGCAGAAGGCGTTGTGGGACGTGCGCAAGGCCGGGCTCAACATCATGATGAGCATGAAGGGCGACGGCAAGCCGGTCTCCTTCATCGAGGATTGCGCCGTGCCGCTGGAGCACCTGGCAGAGTACACCCGCCGGCTTACCGCCGTGTTCCACAAGCACGAGACCGAGGGCACCTGGTATGCCCATGCCAGCGTGGGCACGCTGCATGTGCGCCCGATCCTGGACATGCGGCGCGACGGCGCGGCGCGCATGCGCGAGATCGCCGAGGAAGCGGCGGAGCTGGTGCGCGAGTACAAGGGCGCGTACTCCGGAGAGCACGGCGACGGCCTGTGCCGGGGCGAATGGGTGGCCTGGCAGTACGGCCCGCGCATCAACGCCGCCTTCGGCGAGATCAAGGCGCTGTTCGATCCGGACAACCGCTTCAACCCGGACAAGATCGTACGCCCGCCCAGGATGGACGCGCGCGAGAACTTCCGCTTTGCGCCGGGCTATGCCGCCTTGCCGCTCACGCCGGCGCTCGACTGGTCCGCATGGAACGTCAGCCGCAACCCGCTGACCGGCGAGGAAACGGCGCCCGGCACGGGCACCGACCGCGCCGGCGGCCTGGCCGCGGCGGTGGAGATGTGCAACAACAACGGCCACTGCCGCAAGTTCGATGCGGGCACCATGTGCCCGAGCTATCGCGTGACCAAGGACGAGCAGCACGTCACGCGCGGCCGCGCCAATACGCTGCGGCTGGCCGTGTCGGGGCAGCTGGGCGATGACGGCCTTGCCAGCCCCGAAGTCAAGGAAGCGCTCGATCTGTGCGTCTCCTGCAAAGGCTGCAAGCGCGATTGCCCGACCGGTGTGGACATGGCCAGGTTCAAGATCGAGGCGCGCCATGCCTGGGCCCGGCGGCACGGCATCACCCTGCGCGAGCGCATGGTGGCGTTCATGCCGCGCTATGCGCCCGTGGCGAGCCGCCTTGCCGGGCTGCTGGCGCTGGCCGATAGCATTCCCGGCATCTCCGGCGTGGTGAAGCGGGCCATGGGATTCGCGCCCCAGCGCTCGCTGCCGCGCTTCAAGGCCGCGTTCCTGTCGCAAGCCAAGGCAACGCACCAAGGCGGGGGGGCGCGCGAAGTCATGCTCTTCGTCGATACCTTCAGCAACTACATGGAGCCGGAGAACGCACTGGCGGCGCAGCAGGTGCTGGAGGCGGCGGGCTACACGGTGCATTTCAACCGCCGCGAAGGCGAGCGCCCCTTGTGCTGCGGCCGCACCTTTCTAGCAGCGGGGCTGGTGGACCAGGCCAAAGAGGAGGCGCGGCGCCTGCTGGATGCGGTCAAGCCCTATGTCGATCGCGGCATCCCCATCGTCGGCCTGGAGCCTTCGTGCCTGCTGTCCTTGCGCGATGAGTTCCTCAACTATGGCTACGGCGACGAGGCCAGGAAGCTGGCCGCACAAGCCTTCCTGTTCGAGGAGTTCCTGGTGCGCGAGAAGGAAGCCGGCCGCCTCTCGCTCGATCTCGATGCCTTGCAGACGAGCGAGGCCGTGGTGCATGGCCACTGCCACCAGAAGGCATTCGACGCCTTCATCCCGGTGCAGGCCGTGCTGGGCTGGATCCCCGGCCTGAAGGTCTCCCCGGTGGAATCGTCCTGCTGCGGCATGGCGGGCAGCTTTGGCTACGAGGCCGAGCATTACGAGGCATCCAAGGCCATGGCCGAGCTGTCGCTGCTGCCAGCGGTGCGCAAGCGCGCCGCCAACGCCATCGTGGTGGCCGACGGCACCAGCTGCCGCCACCAGATCCTGGACGGCGCCGACACCGAGGCCATGCACGTGGCGCGTGTGCTGGCGATGGCGCTGAAGCGGTAGGGCGGGCCTGAGGCCCGCGCAGTGCACCGTAGTGCCGCTCTGCCCACGCCGCGGTCGCTGCCTGAACCTGGGGCGTGGCTGCGCTGGCAGCGTCAGACAGGGGCAGGCAAAGTCATCGTGATGCGCCTGCAGCGCGGTGGGTGATCCGGCGCGCCGCCAGTGCGGCCAGCGCGGGCGCCAGGGCAAAGCTGGCAAACAGCCAGGCGGCGGCGGACTGCGCGCCTGCCGTGCCGCCGGGGGTGATGAGCCCGGCCGCATTGGCGACCAGCCCTGCGACCGCCGCGCCGATCGCCATGCCGTAGAGCTGGACCGTGGTGATCGCGGCCGAGGCCATGCCTTCCTCGCCGCGCGGCGCCAGCGTCAATACATGTGTCAGCAGATGCGGCCAGCCGATGCCCACGCCGGCACCCGCGCCGGCCAGTGCCAGGCCGCTCAGCAGCGTGCGCACCGCCGGCGCGAGGCTTGCGCCCGCCGGCACAGCCAGCGCCAGTGCGAGCAAGCTGGCCGCGCATAGCACCGGCCCCACGCGCAGCAGGCGCGCCGCGCGCTCGCTGTCCTGGCCGGAGGAGAGCAGCGCGCCCAGGCTCCAGCCGCCCGCCATGGCCGCGGTAAGGTATCCCGCGGCCAGCGGCGTGTGGCCGTGCAAGGTTTGCAGGAAATACGGCACGAAGACCTCGGTGGTGGTGCCGACCAGCAGCAAGGCCACGCTGGCGTAAACCGCGCCCAGCGGCGTGCCGGGCTTGGTGCCGCCGGTTGGCAGCAATCGCACTGGCGCGCGCCGGTCCCACGCCACCGCCATGGCGCCCAGCATCAGCCCTGCCACCATGCCGGCGGCCTGCCAGGCCATCTCGTCCGACAGGCTGCCCGCGGCCACCGCCAGCACGGAAGCCGCCAGCAACGCGATCTGCACAGCAGGAACGCTTGGCGCCGCGCCCGACGCAGCCGGCTTGCCGTTGGGCCGCAACTGCCCGGCCACCAGCACACCCTGCATCAACGACACCGGCAGCAGCGCCCAGAACGCCCAGCGCCAATGCCCGATTTGCGCGAACAGCCCGCCGACAGCCGGCCCGCACAGCGTGGCGACGCCCCACATGCCCGAGACCAGCGCCACGGCGCGCGGCCACAGCGGCGGGGCAAACACGACGCGGATCAGCGCATAGCTCAGCGCCGCCAGCGTGCCGCCGCCCAGGCCTTGCACGCCGCGGCTGGCCAGCATCCAGGGCATGGACGGCGCCAGGGCACAGCCAGCGGAGCCCAGCGCGAACACCGCCAGCGCGGCGATGGGCGCGCCGCGCTGGCCCAGCGCGGCCAGCAGGCGCACGGACAATGCCGCGCCGACGATGGAGGCCACGACGAAGAGGGTGGTGTTCCAGGCGTACCAGTCGAGGCCGCCGATGTCCTGCACCACCGATGGCAGCACGGTGGTGACAATGTGAACGTTGATGGCATGGAGCGCCACGCCGCCGGTCAGGGCCAGGGCGAGCAGCCCGTTTTTTGCGCGCAGCAGGTTGCGCCAGGTGCCGGTAGCGGCTTGGTCAGGAGACATTGAGAGAGGGGCGACAGGCTGGCTGTCATTGCCTTATTATCCAAATTAGTTCTTGGATAATAAGGTGTCGCCTTCAATTACACAAGTATATGCTTTGTAAATTCGGGCGAACTGGAAGGGAAGCCCCCCTTGCCGGCGTCCTACCGCAAGCCCGCGGCCCAATCCACCGCCGCGTCGAAGAGCTGCTGCCCCGGCGCCGCAAGGTTGCTGAACGTGTCGTTGTCGAGGAAGAACATGACGCGGCGTGCCGGGGCGATCGATTCATAGTCCATCGTCGCGCCCTTTTCGTAGGCGAAGATGGCGGCCTTCTCAGGCTGGCCATATAGCGTGGCGATGATGCTGGCACCCAGGCCGGGCTTGCCCCAGCTCATGCCGGCCTGGCGGTTGTAGACGCTGATCGCTCCGGCCGGCAGGCCCGCTGCCATGGGGTGCGGCGCATTGACCAGCCACACATAGCGCTCCTTCGGCGCCTCGCCAAAGTCCACGTCGTGGCGCTTGCCGGTCATGGCCAGGTCGTCCAGCAAGTCGTTCTCCCAGGTCAGTAGCGGCTTGGGCAACTGGCGCCATCCGGCCGCGACGCGCTTGGCGGAGATGGTGGACGACATGACGATGAGATCCGCGTCGCGCGCTGCGTCGGGCGATTGATCCTGCTCAACCAGGCTGACCGCGTAGCCGCGTGCTTCCAGGTGCGATTTGATCTTCTGGTCGACGGGCATGTCGGGCCCTGCGGCCTGGACGATCAACGCGATCCTCTTGCCTTGCCCGCTGGGCTGCGCGGCGTGGGCGGACATGCCGGCACCGCAGGCGGCCACCAGCACGGCGGCGATCGTTGCGCGGAGCGCTCTGGCCATGACGCTGGCGCAGGCAGTGGGGCGGTAGTTTTCGAGCGGCATGGTGTCAGTCTTCCTCATCGGGCAATCAGGTAATCGGGTAATCGGTGGCTCAGAATTCAAAGGTGGACAGGAGCGTGACCTGACGCGCATCGCCCACGGATACGAAGTACTTGTTGACGCTGGACGGGTAGTAGGTGCGGTTGAAGAGGTTCTTCACGTTGAGCTGGAACCTGAGCTTGCGCTGCCCGATCTTGGTCTCGTAGGTAGCGAAAGCGTCGGCCACGGTATAGGCCGGCAGCGTGAAGCTGTTGGCCGAATCGCCCGGGCGGTTGCCTACATAGTGCGCGCCCGCGCCCAGGCGCAGCTTGTCGCCGCCAAAGATCTGGCCGAAATCGTAGACGGCCGACAGGGACGCCGTGTGCTGCGCCACATTCCACAGGCGATTGCCCGCGTACAAGGGATCCTCGGTGGTCTTGGCGTCGATATACGCGTAGCTGCCGATCAGGTTCCAGTGCTCGCCGATCTGGCCGGCCACGTCCAGCTCGATCCCGCGCGAGCGCGCGCGGCCGGAGGTGCGCCAGTCGGTCAGCCGGGTCACGTCGTTGTACTGGGACACCAGCACGTTCTTCTTGTCGATATTGAAGAACGCCAGCGAGCCGGTCATGCTGCCCGGAAGGTCCAGCTTGGTGCCCAGTTCCCACGACCGGGCCTCTTCCGGCAGCACGCCCGAGTCGATCACCACGCCGGAGCTGAGCGGCGCGATGGTCGAGGTTGGCTTGAGGGACTGGGTGTAGCTGCCATACAGCGACACGGCCTTGGTCCATTTGTAGACCAGGCCGGCGCGCGGCAGCCATTTGTTACCGTTGATGTCGGTGTTGACGTTGAACGGACGGCCGCGTCCGGCGACCTGGCTGTATGACAGGAAGCGGGCGCCGCCCACCAGGATCCATTTCTCGCCCAGGTGCAGGCTGTCCTGGAAGAACAACGAGGTGTTGTGCAGCGTGTCCGCCTGGTCGCTGTCGCTCGCCGAGACCGTGCTGGATGGCGACTCCAGGCCGTAGACCGGATTCAGGTAGTTGAAGGCGCGGGTGGTGTTCTGGCGCAGCAGGTCCGCGCGGTAGATCCTGCGGTACTCGCTGTCGACACCGACCTGCAGGTCGTTGCGCAGCCCGGCCACGGTGAAGCTGCCATCCACATAGGCAATGCCGTAGCTGTCCGTACTCAAGGCGCCATGGGTGGCGTCGTTGCTGCGCGACAGCACGCCGGTGGTGGCGTTGACCCCGAACACGCGCAACTGGTTGGCGTCGTAGCTCTCGCGGTTGTAGCTGTACCCGAAGTGTCCTTTCCAGTCGGCATTGAACTGGTGGTCGACCGCCAGCTGCACCAGGTGGGACTGCCCGTCCATGCTGTTGAACGGCTCATCCAGCCGGCGCCGGCTGGGGATGGCAAGGGGCTCGTTGGTCTTCGGGTCGATGGCCGTGCCGCGATCGAACGGATACAGAAACTTGCGGTATTCGTAGGACAGGACCACCTGCGTGTCCTTGCCGTACCAGGCCAGCGAGGGCGCTACCAGCGTCTCGCGATGCTCGCCGAAGTTGCGCCAGTATTGCTCGTTGACCTGGTCCACCACCAGCCGATAAGCCAGGCCCGAGGTACCGATGGGGCCGGTGGAATCCAGCGTGGCGCCCGCGCCGTTCTTGCCGTGGCCATAAGTGGAGCCGAGCACGGAGATGGCGTTGTACTGCTGCAGCATGGGCCGCTTGCTGACGATATTGATCACGCCGCCCGGATCCATGATGCCGTACAGCAGCGAAGACGGGCCTTTGAGCACCTCCACGCTGTCGGCCGCCGCGTTGAGCCCGCGGCCCTGAATCAGCGGCATGCCGTTGTGCATCACCGAGCCGTCGCGATTGCCGCCAAAGCCACGCTTCATGATGGTGTCCTGCGTGCCGGCCAGCGTATTGCCCTGGGTGATGCCGCTGATGTTGCCGAGCGCGTCGTCCAGGTTGCGGGGGCGCTGATCGCGAAGCGCCTGCGCCGGTACCACGTTCACTACCTGCGGGGTGTCGAGCAACGGTGTGTCGGAGCGCATCACGGATGCCGTGGGCGCGGGACGGTAGCTGTCTTCACGGGCGGCATCGGCGCGCACGGTGACCGGCGGCAGGGCGGCCTCATGGCCGCTCGCGGCGGGTGCCGCTGCCGAGGGCTCGATGCGCCTGACCAGCGCATAGCCGCCATTGGCCTGCGCCACGGCGGCCAGGCCGGTGCCTTGCAGCAGTTGGGCCAGCGCGTCCGGCACGTTATAGCGGCCGTGCAAGCCCTTGCTTTGCAGGCCGGCGGTGGTTTCCGTGGGGAAGGCAAGCAAGATGCCGGCTTCGCGGCCCAGGCGGTTGAGCGCGCCCTCGAGCGGGCCGGCGGGGATGTCGTAAGCCCTGGCGGCGGCTGGCGCCCCAGGTGCGTCCGCCGCCCACGCCGTGCCGGGAAGCAGGCTGGCCGTGGTGAGGCCCATGGCGAGCGCGGCGTGCCCGATGGCGGACGCTAGCGTCTGCCGCTTGATGCGGCCAAAGGCGCCGGCGTTTTGATGAGGTTCCATATTCGATGGCTCGGTGGAGGATGGAAGATGTGGTGCGCTTACCTCCCATGTCACGCGAGAATCAAAAACAGACCACCTCCGGCAAGGATTTTTTCGGGGAAAGGAACGGGTACCTGAACCTAAGGGCGCGCAGGCCGTACGGTTGCCCAGTAGCGTGTCATGAAGCGGATTTCCACCGGCAGCGTGGTACGCAGCATATCGAGGACGCGGTCGGTATCCGCCAGCGGGTACGTGCCGGAAACGCGCAGGCCGGCGATCGCCGGATCGCAGTGCAGCAGCCCCGGACGATGCCGACCAAGTTCGGCCAGGAACCGGTCCAGGCGCATGCCGCTGGCCACGAGCATGTTGTCGACCCAGGCGGTATCGGCGTCGTTGGCCTGCTCGGGCTCACCGATTGCCGTGCCGGTGAAACGCGCCAGCTCGCCGGCTTGCAGCGTGCGTGCCAGGCCATGCCCGTCGCGCGGGCGGATTGCCACAGCGCCTTCGAATACAGCGACGCGGCTGGCGTCGGGCTGCAACCGCACCGTGAAACGTGTGCCGAGCGGTTGCAGTTCTCCGTGCGCGGTCTCGAGGATGAAGGGACGCGCCCCCGCGCCGCCGTCCTTGCCGGTAGCCACCATGATTTCGCCGGCAAGCAGCCGCACACGGCGCTCGGCATGTGAGAAACGTACGTTGAAGGCGCTATCGGTATTCAGCGAGACCACGGTACCGTCTGCCAGCGCGACGGTGCGCCGCTCGCCCACGCGCGTGCGCTCATCCGCCACCCATTCGCGCCACGGTGTGCGCTCTTGCACCATCCACGCGCCGCCGCCGGCAAACACCAGCAGCGCCAGCGTCTTGACGGCCTCGCGGCGCCGGGGTGAGCGGGGCGGCGCCAGCGTGGCGTGGGCCACGGCCGAGGCCTGCGGCGACGAGAGCGCGCGCAGCCTGCCATTGACCGCTTCGATGCGTTGCCAGGCGCGAGCGTGATCGGGGTGGGCTTTCAGCCACTGCTGCCAGGCAAGCGTCGTGGCGCCGGTGGCATCCTCGGCTTGCAGCGCGAGCAGCCATTCGACCGCGCGCGTGGCGACCTCAGGGGGAATCCCCGCGGGTGTGTTTAGCGGCATGATGTCAAGCCACCGGCAGCGCGAAATAGCACTGCGTGCCGGCACGGACGAGGTAGCGCTTCACGGTAGTCACGGAGATGCCAAGCTGCGTGGCGATCTCGGCCTGGCCAAGGCCGTCAAGCTGCGAGAGCAGGAATGCCCGCTTGACCGGCGTGGGCAGGCCGGCCAGCAAGCGGTCGATTTCAAACAAGGTTTCCAGCAGGATGGCGCGGTCTTCGGGCGAGGGCGCCAGCGGTTGCGGCAACTGCGCCAGCGCTTCAAGGTAGGCGCGTTCGATTTGCTCGCGCCGCCAGTGATTGGCCAGCACCCGCTGGGCAACGGTGGTCAGAAACGCGCGCGGCTCCTGGATCGCGATGGCTTCTTCGCGGGCAAGCAGGCGCAGGAAGGTGTCGTGGGCCAGATCCGCGGCGCGATGCGTGCAGCCGAGCTTCTTGCGCAGCCAGCCGCACAGCCAGCGGTGGTGGTCACTGTAAAGCGTGAGCAAGTCGCGCTGACGCGGAGAATCGGCGGCCGGCATGGGCACTGTTTACTCAGGAGGGGGTGCGCGGCACCGGACAAAAGAAATGAGAACGATTCTCAGTATAACAAAACGAGGATGCCCGTGGCAATGACGATCATCGCCGCTGGCGAGGGGGAGGCGCGAGCCGGGCAGAGGTGTTGTGTGAGTGGCCTGGGTGCGCAAGGGCGCACCAGTGCATGGCCGGGCGCCGGGCGGCGCCCGGTCGATCCCGGTCGATCCCGCTGAACCGGGATCAGCCGGTATCAGTCTGGATCAGCCGGTATCAGCCGGGAGCACCCATGGCGGACTGCAGGTAGTTTTGCAGGCCAACCTTCGCGACAAGCGCCAACTGGGTCTGGAGCCAGTCGATGTGCTCTTCCGTGTCGTCCAGAATCCCGACAATGATTTCCCGCGACACGTAATCGCTGACGGATTCAAAGTACTTGATGGCTTCTTTACAACTGGCTTGTGAAACAAGTTCAAGTTTCAGGTCGCAGGCCAGCATCTCTTCGGTATTTTCTCCAAGCAGCAGCTTGTCGAGGTCCTGGAGGTTCGGAAGCCCATCGAGCATGAGGATGCGCTCAATGAGCTTGTCCGCGTGCTTCATCTCTTCAATCGACTCTTCATACTCGTGCTTGCCAAGCGCGCTCAGGCCCCAGTGCCTGTACATGCGCGCGTGCAAAAAATACTGGTTGATTGCAGTCAATTCATGCTTCAGCTGGCCATTGAGAAGCTGAAGAACCTTCTTGTCGACTTTCATGATATTGATTCCCAGTAACTGATTAAAAACTGGATAATTCAATCAATATATTAATTTCAGCGTACTGGAAGGCAAGGTATTAATTGAATCGATTTTTTAATATTGCAAATGCTAATTGCTTTGATTTTCATTGTGGTTGGCACTCCTCACACTCATCACACGCCTCAGGGAGGAAGGGCGGTCGGCGTCGTGGTCAACACCTCTAGCATCCGATGCGTGTGATCAATGCGTACCTAGCTGGGCTTTCTTTGTTTTGTTTCTACGTAAGAACATTCGAGTGCACTTTAATTGTCTGCAAGTTCTTCTTGATTCGCGCATCCATATATCAAAATTTCCGATTTTTCCATTGCCTGCTGTGCCGATGCAACACTTTCGCCTTGGTCCGGCTGAAGCGCGAAAGGCTGCTGGCGGTGCTTGCTTTTTCCTTTATATAATCGATAACGCAAATCGTTCGTATTCGTGATTCGGAACGGATACGACCCGCCGATCGCGCAAGCATCGCACTTCAAGACAGAGCCACAGGGACATGACAACAAGAACAGGCCGCAGTGAGCGGCACTGCGCGGAGGCGGCTGTGCGCGCCTGGGCTGGCGCGGCATTGGCACTTGCGCTGCTGGCCGGCTGCGGTGGCGGCAGTGACAGCAGCTCGACATCGTCCAGCACCGCCACGCCGGCCGCCAGTTCGCTGTCGGCCATGGCGCAGGTCGGCGAGAAGATCTTCTCCGACACGGCACTGTCGGCCTCCGGCAAGCAATCCTGCGCCACCTGCCATGTGCAGAGCCGGGCCTATGCCGCCGATGACGGGCTGGCCGTGCCCCTGGGCGGCCCCAATATGGATCTGCAGGGCTTGCGCAACGCGCCGTCGCTTGTCTACACGCAATTCACACCGGCTTTCAGTTTCCCATCAGGCGGCAAGGCCGTCGGCGGGTTCTTCCGGGATGGTCGGTCGGCGTCGCTTGCCGACCAGGGCGAGCAGCCGTTCGTGACGCCATTCGAAATGGCCAATGCATCCGCCGACGAGGTGCTGGCCAAGCTGCTGACCCGGCCTTACCTGGCGGATTTCAAGGCCGTCTTCGGCCAGGATTCCGTCAAGGATGCGACGGCAACCCTACACAATATCGGGCAGGCGCTTGCCCAATACCAGAAGGAAGACCCGTCCTTCCATCCTTTCTCGAGCAAGTACGACGCCTACCTGAAGGGCAGCGTGGCACTGGCCCCGCAGGAGCTCAATGGCCTGGCACTGTTCAACAACCCGGCCAAAGGCAACTGCACGGCTTGTCACGTGTCCACGCCGACGGCTACCACGCCAGCGCTGTTTACCGACTTCAGCTATGACAATGTCGGCATCCCGCGTAACTGGAAGATTGCCGCGAACATCGATGGCAATACCCTTGACTACGCTCCCAAGAACGGCAGGGCGCTGGGCGCGCCCAATCACGATTACTTCGACCTGGGGCTGTGCGGCCCGCTGCGCAGCGAGTTCTCCAGCCGCACCAGCGTGTGCGGTGCGTTCAAGGTGCCGACCTTGCGCAATATTGCGCTGACCGGGCCGTATTTCCACAACGGTGTGTTCAACACGCTGGAAGAGGTCGTGGCGTGGTACATCACGCGCGATACCGATCCCGCCCGCTGGTACGTCAAAGCCGACGGCACCCCCGATGTTCCCTACAACGACCTGCCAACGGCCTACGGCGCCAATGTCAACGTGGCCGAGGTGCCCTACATCCCGTCGCTGGCCCCCAACCTGACCAATAGCGAAATCGCCGACCTGGTGCGATTCCTGTGCACCCTGACCGATGGCTTCGATCCTGCCAATCCGCCGGCCTATCCGGTTCCGGCGCAGTGCCAGTCGAGCGCGGCCAGCGTTGCCGCCACGCGCGCGGGGTCCGTTGTCGCTACCACACAAAGCAAATAGTCAGGAAATCAGGAAATCAGGAAAAAAAGGGGGGCGTGAGATGAAGAGAAGCACAATTGCCGCGGCTGTGCTGGCCGTGGTGGGAACACCTGTGTGGGGTGCGCCGGCGACAGTGAGCCCTGCCGTGGTGCAGCAGCTTGAGCGCAAGATCGACGACATGGCCAGCCAGCTCGAAGCCCTCAAGGCGGAACTCAAGGCCGTCAAGGACCAGAACACCGCCATGGCCACGCAGCAGCAGACGCAGGCTAAGCAGCAGGCCGACCAGACCGCCCAGGTGGCGCAGCTGCAGGCCTCGCAGGAGACCTTGCAGCAGGTAGCCGCCAAGCCATCGCCGCTGGATAACCTGAGCGTGTTTGGCTACGGCGAGATCAACTACTCTCGCCCCAGCCGCAATACCAACGACACGCGCGCGGATATCGGCCGGGCGGTCTTTGGCTTCGGGTACCGTTTCGACGAGAAGACCCGGTTCGCCTCCGAGTTCGAGGTCGAGCATGCCATCGCGTCCTCCTCGGACCGGGGCGAGTTCGAGGTCGAGCAGTTCTACGTCGATCACATGTTCACCAACAAAGTCGGCATGACGGCCGGGGTGTTCCTGATGCCTGTGGGCTTGATCAACGAGCACCACGAGCCCACGGCCTACTATGGTGTCTACCGAAATTTCATCGAAACCCTGATCATTCCGAGCACCTGGCGCGAGGGCGGCTTTGCCCTGCATGGCAATACGGATTTCGGCCTCGACTGGAATGTCGGGCTGACCACCGGCCTGGACCTGTCCAAGTGGAATTTCACGCCGGAGACGCCGCTCTACAGTTCGGCGCTTGACCTGCAGATCAACGGCGTGGCGCCGATGCAGGCGACCCACCAGGAAATGTCCCTGGCGAATGCGAAGAATGCCGCGCAATACATCTCGCTGAACTATCGTGGCGTGTCCTCGCTGTTGCTGGGCGGCTCGGTGTTTACCGGCAACGCCAACCCGGCGGCGGGTGCGGGCAGCCAGCGCTCCACGCTGTGGGAGACCCACGCACGCTGGAACCCGGGCAAATGGGACCTGTCAGCCCTCTACGCGCAAGGCAGTATCAGCAATACGGCCCAGGTCAACGCGCAGTTCCCGGGTACGGCCAACCCGATGCCTGCCTCCTTCTATGGCTGGTACCTGCAGGCCGCCTACAACGTGTGGCAGCACGGCAATTATCGCGCGGTGCCGTTCGTGCGTTTCGAGCGCTACAACATGGGCGCCAGGTACGAAGGCATTGCCCCGGGCTTCTCGGCCACGCCGAGCCAGCCGGTCACGGCAACGGGCGCGGTCTTCCCCAAGCCCTACGATATCGTGTGGACGGCGGGCCTGAATTTTTACCTGAACCCGAACGTCGTGTTCAAGATCGACTATCAGCGCTTCCGCATCAACCGCGATTTCACGCGGATCGATCTTGGCCTGGGCGTGTATTTCTAAACGCCTGCTCGCGGCGCCTGCCGCTTACAAGGAGGATGCCATGCGTTACCGGTCTGTCCCTACCGCACTGGTCTGCGCCGCAGCCACGGCGTGCGCCGGGGTGGTCGTCACCCAGGTGCACGCGGCGGAATACATGAGCGTGGCCGATAGCCAGAAGCTCATGTTCGCTGACGCCACCGAGTTCGTGCCAATGGTGGCCGCGCTCAATCCGGACCAGCTCAGGCAACTGGCGGACCGCGCCGGCGGGCCGGCACGCATGGGCGCATGGCGGATCTGGCAGGCCAGGCAGGGCGGCAATGTACTCGGCTTTGTCGTGGCCGACGCCGTGATCGGCAAGTTCGAGCTGATCAACTATGCGATTGCCCTGGGCCCGGCCGGCGAGATCCGCGACGTGGAGATCCTGGCCTATCGGGAGAGCCACGGCTACGAGGTGCGCAACAAGCCCTGGCGCAGCCAGTTCACCGGCAAGTCCGCGCAGGCGTCGCTGCGCATCGGGGACGACATCGACAACATCAGCGGCGCCACGCTGTCGTGCACGCACATCACGGACGGGATCCGGCGCATTGTGGTGATGGCGCAAATGGCACTTGTAAAGAGATGAAGGCGTGGAGGACTGGTGGGAATGGTGGGAATGGAGGAGTGACGTTTTCGTGAGCCACGCTGCCGCCTGCCGCCGCGCCCGCCCGCTGCTTGGGACGCTGGTGGATATCCACGTGCGCGGCACCGGCGCCGCACAGGCAGTATGTGCCGCGTTTGCCCAGATTGCACAGGTCCAGCGGCTGATGAGCCGCCACGACCGCTTTAGCGACATCGGCCGTTTCAACGCAGCCGGGGTGGGCCAGCCGGTGGAGATGGATGCGCGCACGCTGGCCGTGCTTACCGTCGCCGCCAGCCTGCAGGACGAGAGTGACGGTGCGTTCGACTGCGAGCGCAGCGCGCCAGGGATGCGCGTCGCTGGCGGCCGCGCGTGGGTCATCGAAGGGACGAAGGTACGCAAGTACAGGCCCCTGCAGCTCGACCTGGGCGGCATTGCCAAGGGCTATGCGGTGGACTGCGCGGTCGAGGCCCTGGGCGGTCTCGGTCTCGACTACGCGCTGGTCAACGCCGGCGGCGACATGCGCCATGCCGGCACCGCCCCGGCTGTGGTCGCGCTGCGCGAGCCGGGGGCGCCAGCCCGCACCGCGCTGGCCTGGCGGCTCGACAATGCGGCGCTTGCGAGTTCCTGCGTGGGCGGCCTGTGGCCGGAACCAGGCTCGGCCCCGCGCATAGACAGCCCGCACTTGTCTGACGCGCTGGCTGCTGGCGCCGGCGCGAGCGTGCTGGCGCCATCGTGCCTGTTTGCCGATGCCCTGACCAAGGTAGTATTGGCCTGCCGCGCGCCAGAGCATCCGTTGCTGGCCCGATATGGCGCTCGCACCTTGCTCTACCGCGATGGCCATCCAGGCGGTTAGCGCTTTGCGGTTCCGTGTTCAGCAATTACCAGTCATTCCGGCCCGATGTCGAATCCCCATATCTCTTCTCGCCAGTTGCACCGGACCTTGCGCCTCAGCCGCCAGCGGCGCTGGGCCTTGTACGCGGCGTTCGCGTTACTGCTGCTGACCGGCCTGGCATGGTTGCTTGTGCATTTTATGGAGTTCGAGCCGGAAACTATCGCGCCGTGGCAGGCCTGGAGCATGCGCGTGCACGGGGCCGCAGCGTTCTATGTGACATTCCTGCTCGGTGTCATCTGGTCGGTGCACATCCGGTACTGCTGGACGCGGCGCCACAATCGCCTTGCGGGCGGCTTGTTCGGGGGCGTTGTGGCATTGCTGGTCGCGACCGGCTTGGGCCTCTATTACTTCAATGGCGAAGCCTTGCGCAACGCGACGGAGTGGCTGCACTGGGGCGGCGGCGTCGTTGTTTGTGCCTTGTTCTGGATCCACCAGGTCATGGGGCGCAAGGCAACCGGACGCGACTGAGCCCTGCCGGGCTAGCGTTCCGGCGCTTTGGCGTTCGCCCTCAGTCCTGCTGCCGCGCCTTGTGGCCGGTGCAATCCTTGCATCGGCCAATGAGCGCATTGCGCACATTGGCAGGCCGCAGTCTCTGCGCGGCAAGACGCGTGCGCTGCATGGCCATCAGCGGTTCGTCGAAGACCTCTTCCATGCGGTGGCATTGGATGCAATAGAGGTGCTCATGCGGGGGGCGGTCGGCCAGTTCGTAGTAGTGCACCAGGGAATGGTCGCTGCCGGGCGCGGATACGCGCCACAGCAGCCCCGAAACCGTCAGCTCGTAGATGGCCGTCCTGAAGGTCGAGACCGGTGTGCGGTACCGAGAGAGCATCATTTCCCGGCAGATCTGCTCGGCGGTGGCGTGCCGCGACGGAATCTGCCGCATCACCAGCAATACGGAGATCCGGGCAATGGAAGCCGCAAGCCCGCTCGCCGCAATGTCTTGCGCGGCGGCTTTGCCAGCGTCTCCCCAGATGAATCCTTGCATGGCGGCGCGCGCCATGCCGCCGGGGGCAAGGGCGGTGCCGGCGCGCCGGGCGATCTTCAGCATTGTGCTGGCAGCGTCTTCACGCGCGACCTTGCTGCACCTTGCCGAAGGCGCGTCAGTGCGTTGGCGAGGCGCGCCATGTCGTCGGGGTTTCGGTGCGGGCGCCGCCGGAGGTCGTCAAGGTGGCCGTGGCGCGATGGCGGATGGCTGCGTAGGGCGTCCCGTCGAACGTGCCTGCCGTGCGCTCCAGGTGGATGACGTGCAGGATGTACTGGCCCCGCCACGGGAACTTGAAGCGGACCAGGCCCTGGCTGTCGGTCGCCACTTCGCGGGTCCAGGCATTCGGCGCGATGATCCGCACGTCGGTCGCGGGAAGCGGTGCGCCCTGAAACACCACGCGGAACTCCCCGGCCTTGCCCGTCGGCAGGATATCGAGCGCCTGGATCGTGTCGGGCGGCACCGCGAGCATGCCTGCCTTGGCCTCGCCCAGCAGGCGGGCATAGAACATCGGCTTGACCACGCCGATCCCCGCATGCGTCCAGTCCTTTACGGCGTACCGGCCCTCGCTGGCCACGACGGCGCCACGCTGGGCCGGCATGGCAAAGCTGAAGCCTTGCGGGCCACGGGTGGCATCGAGCGCGACGGTCTTGCCGGCGCCGTCCGGGGCGCTGATTTGCGGCGCGGGCATTTCGTCCAGGCGCCCCGGCGAGCGTTCGCGCAAGCCTTCCTCGAACTCGCCGAAATAGAGGTGCGCGAGGGGCTTGCCGGGCTCCAGCCACAGGTAATGCGCGCCTGCCGGCGCCGCCAGGGCAATGCCGGCAAGCGTCAGGGCGATGCGCGCGATCACGCCCGGACGGCGGCGGGCGCTACGGGCGCTACGGACGCTATGGGTGCTATGAGCCAAGGTGGTCATCATCATCATCATCATGTCCTTACTGGAAACGATAGCGTGCGGTCAGCATCGCGCTGCGCGTGTCGCCCGGGAGCGCGCCGGAGAAGGTCGGCGAGATGTAATAGGTCTTGTCGGTCAGGTTGCGCAGGTTGAGCGTCACGTCCCAGGTCTTCTGGCGATAGTAGACCGCGGCATCGAGCACCACGTAGGCTGGCACGCGGTACAGGTTCAGGCTGTCGGCGTAGCTATCGCCTTTATAGGTCAGGCCGAGGCCGACCCCCCAGCCGTGCAGCGCCATTTGCTGGAAGTCGTAGGTGGTCCACAGGCGTCCGCCGGTGCGCGCCACGCCGGTCGGGCGCGTGCCGGCGATGCTGCGGTTGGCGACGCCCATCTGCGTGTTCGAGGCCAGGGCACCGGATTCGACCTTGACGTTCTGCACCACAAAGTTCGCCAGCACCGACCAGCCGGCCACGGGCCGCGCGGTGACTTCCAGCTCCAGCCCGCGCGAGCGGTCGCGTCCGTCGGGGGTTGGGTTGAGCGCGCCGGGCAGCGTGATGTAGTAGTTCTTGCGCTCGGTCTCGAACAGCGCGACGTTGGTCTGCAGGCGTCCGTCCAGGAAGTCCGCCTTGACGCCGATCTCCTTTTGCAACGCGCTCTCCGGCTGCGGGCTCAGGGCCGCAGGCTCGGTGGAGACGTTGATGAACTTGCTGGTCGAAACCCCGGCATAGAACGACAGCGATTGACGGGGCTGCCAGACGGCGCCGAGGGAGCCGGAAGTCAGGTTCTGGGTGTCGCCGATTGAGCGGAAGGCGACGCCCTGCGTGCCCACGTCGCTGAACTTGACACGGTCGGTCCGCACCGCCGCGCGCAGCTTGAACTGCTCGCCAAGCGCCAGCTGGTCTTGCAGGTAGACGCCGAAGTCCTCCTGCTTGAGCTTGCGGTTGAAGCCCTGCGCCGGCACCGGCGCGAGGCCGTTGAGGGTGGTCTCCGGCACCACCGGCGCGTTGATATTGAGGATATTGGGCAGGTTGTAGCCCGTGCGGACCGTGTCGATGCGCGTATCGGAGTATTCCAGGCCGAACAGCACCGTGTGATCGACCGGGCCGGTGCGGGTCTTCCAGACCAGTTCGTTTTGCACCAGCGCGAACTGGCTGTCGTCCACCTGGGTGCGCACCGCGCGCCCGGTCATCTGGTTGGCGGCATTGCCGCCGTTGCCGCCGGCATTGCGCGTCATGTTCAGGCCGCGCTCGTCGTAGATAAAGGCGGTGCGCATGCTGAGCGCGGGGTCGATGTGCCAGTCGTGGCTCAGCGTGACCCGGTCAATGGTCTGCCGGGTGTCGTTGAACGGGCTGTAGTAACGCGAGTCGCGCGGGGCCGAGGCGATGTTGCCCTGGGCATTGAACACGATGCCGTAGTTGTCCGGCTTGATGCGGATATCGCGGTGGTCGTAATCCAGCGTCAGCGTCTTGTTGTTGTCATACGCCCAGCTCAGCGAGGGCGAGACCTCCTTGATGTCGCGCGACAGTCCGCGGTAGCCGTCGCTCCTTTCCACGTCGGCGATCAGCCGGGTGGAGAGTTGCGAGCTGACCGGCCCGCCCACGTCCACGTACGTGCCCCAGGTGCCGAAGCTGCCGCCGAACGCACCGATCTCCGCGCCGAACTTGGCGAGCGGCGCCTTGGTGACGACGTTGACGGTGCCGCCGGGCTGGCCGGAGCCGTACAACGCCGAACCCGGGCCCTTGAGCACCTCGATCCGGTCCACGTCGTACATGGTGCGGTAGTAGCCGTTCTGGGTGGGACCGTCGAGGTAGCCGTCGCGCAGGAAGCGCATGCCCAGGCCACGGATGGTGTAGTTGTTGGCGAAGCCGTAGCCGCCAGCCAGCAGAGGCTGCACACCGGCGGAGTTCTGCAGCGCGTAGTTCATGTCCACCGCGCCTTGCTCGCGCAGCACGCTGTCGGGAATGACGGTGATGGCGGCCGGGATGTCGCGCAAGGGGGTGTCCGTCTTGGTGCCGGTCGTCACCGTGTCGCGCAGGCTGCCGGGCGCCACCTTGCCGGCGGAGGTAGTGACCTGGGGCAAGGTCTGTTCGGCCTGCGAAGTCTGGGCGCCCTGCGCCCGCGCTGCCAGCGGCAGGCCGGCGATCAGCGCGGAAGCCAAGGCCGCAATGGCGTGTGGGCGTGGGACGAAGCCGGGACGGGAAGCACGTGACATGAAAGAGAAACTCGCGGAAAAGTTGGCTGGATGCAGAGCGTGAAGAGCCCGCTCGCAGAGGGCTGGCAATACCCTCGGAGCAGAAGACAGCGGAGGTTAATGCGAATCATTCTTGTATTCAACGGAAGTTCGCGCGGGTGGGACATCTGCCCTGCGTCCACAGGCGGTTTGCCGCGTGAGCATTGGCCTTGCGGGCGTTGCGCAAGGGCTGCGGGACATATGTCCCGGTACCGATAGGTAGCGGATAGATAACTTTTCCTGCCAGGCCGAGGCGACGCCGCACGTTGCGCTTTTCTTGGTAACGAGAATCAGTTACATTTCGTTTTTCGTGCCGTCAGCGCGAGCGGGTCTTCGTTGTCCGCATGCCTGGAATCCATCCCCCATGTCGCCCAAGCTTTTACTTTTGCTCGCCTTCTTCCCGGCCTACCAGGCCTGGGACCTGAGTCAGATCCACCTCACCGGCGGCGTCAACTACCACCTGGTGACGGAAGCCATCGCCACGCTGGTCTTCGTGTGGATCCTCTATCTGTTTGTGCGGGAACGGGAGCGCGCCGCGCGTGACCTGGCGGAGTTGCGCAACGCGGCGCACGCGCGCGAGCGCGCGATGGCCGAGCGCGGCGACGCTGCCCGCGTTTCGACGCGCCATTTCCTGCAGCTGATGCAGGATCAGTTCGAGGCCTGGAAGCTGACCCCGGCGGAAAAGGATGTGGCGCTGCTGCTGGTCAAGGGGCTGTCGCTGGAAGAGATCGCGGCGCTGCGCGAGAGCCGTGCCAAGACGGTGCGCCAGCATGCCGCCAATGTCTACGCCAAGGCGCAACTGGAAGGGCGCCATCAGCTCTCCGCGTATTTCCTCGAAGACCTGATGGCGCCGGCCTGAGCGCGGTGAGCGCCGATGCCGATGTCTATGCCGATGGCACTATCCGCTGCGCGGGTCATGCTGACCGGCAGGATGCCGGGCTGCGCATCGACCGTTCGCGGCGTTCAGCGGCCAGGCGAAGGCGGCACCGGAAAATTGGCCACCACGATGCGCCGCTGGTCCTGCGCAACCAGGTGCATGGGCACCTGGCGCGTGGTCAGCTCGCGGTAGGTATCGGCGGACATGATCGCCAGCGCCGGCGGCCCCTCGCGCCAGCGCGCGATAAAGCTGTCGAGCGTCGGCAGCCATTTCTGCGGCTCCTGCTGGGTGCCGAACTCCAGCTCGTCGGGGTGTTCCACCATCACCGTGGTGTGGCGCAGGTAGTACGGCAGGGTGTGGTCCAGCGTGCGCACGCCGTAGATCGGCATGTCATCCTTGAGCACCGCCCGGATGGCCGGCACCAGGCTGGCGCCCGAGGCCGGGCCGCCGATCGATTCGTGCCCGAGCAGCGCGGTGGTAAAGCCGGTGAACAGCGCTAGCGTGTAGACCACGATGCTCGGCATCAGCCCGTGGGTGCGCAGCAGCCGGCGCGCCAGCCACGTGCCCGCCAGCATCACGACAAACGCGGCGGCTACCCAGACCGCGTAGCGGCGGTAGTCGGCGGTCGCGGTGTGGTTGGAATGCAGCGTGGCCACCACCGGGCTGGCCAGCAACCCGATCGCCATGATCACCAGCATGGCGTTGAGCTGCTGGTGCCAGCCGCGCTCGCCGATGCGCTCCAGCGCCATGGCGGCCAGCATGCCGAGCGCCGGGAAGACCGGCACGATATAGCCGGGCAGCTTGGAGCCGGACAGGCTGAAGAAGACAAAGATGGCGACGGCCCACACGGCCAGCAACAGCGCCGGCCGGAGGCGCCGCATCGGCGCAGCGCGCGCCGCGGCGCCATCGTCGCGGACCACCTCCCACATGCGCGGCGCCAGTCCCAGCCAGGGCACGAAGCCCCCCACCAGCAACGGCACGAAGTACCAGACCGGCCCGCCGCGCGAGTGCACCGTCGAGGTGTAGCGCTGCCAGTGCTCGTGGATAAAGAAAAAATTCGGGAATTCTGGGTTGCGCGCCGACACCAGCCAGAACCAGGGCACCGTGACGATCAGCATCAGCACGATGCCGGAGATCAGGTGCAGGCGCCGCCACAGGCCGAAGTCGCGCGAGATCAGGGTGTAAATCACCAGCACCAGCCCGGGCAGGGCAATGCCTACCAGCCCCTTGCTCAGGATTGCCACGCCCATGGCCACCCAGCAGGCCCACATCCAGTAGCGGCGGGCCGCAGGCGTTGCGTCGGGATGCTGTGCCACCAGCATGAAGGCCAGCACGCAGGCCATGGCGCCCGACAGCGTCATGTCCAGCGAGTTGAAGTGCGAGGCCACGCTCCACATCGGCGCGGCCACAAGCACCAGGCCGGTCAGCAGGCCAGCGCGAATGCCGTACCAGCGCGTTGCCGCAAACATCGACGCGATCAGGCCAACCATGCCGGACAGCGCCACGCACAGCCGTGCCTGCCAGTCGCCTACGCCGAACAAGGTATACGACAGCGCCGTCACCCACATATGGAAAGGCGGCTTCTCGAAGTACTTGAGCGCGTTATAGCGGATCGTTACCCAGTCCCCGCTGGCGAACATCTCGCGCGAGATCTCGGCGTAGCGGCCTTCATCGGAGCTGAGCAAGTGGCGAAAATCAAGCGTGCCGAACCACAGCAGCAGGATCAGCAGGCCGGCAAGCAGCCACAGGGCGATGGGCAGGCCGGCCACCTGCCGGGCGAAGAACGCAGGGGAGCGAGAGTCGGATTGGGGAGGCATCGGGGCTCCGGAGAAGAATGAAGTCTAGCCGTGCACGACCGGCGCTGCCTTTCACGCACCGCTTTGCGCCGGGAATACCACGGCCACCGTGAGCCCGCGGCCCGCCGGGCCGTCCTCCAGCAACACCGTGGCGCCATGGCGCGCGGCAATGCTCTGCACGATCGCCAAGCCGAGTCCGCTGCCATGCGCGTCGCTGGCGTCGCCGCGATGAAAGCGGCGGAACACATTGTCGCGCTCGGCCGGCGCGATGCCCGGGCCGGTGTCGCTCACGCCCAGCATGGGCGCGCCGTTGCGCCATTCGATGCGCAGGTCGACCCGGCCGCCCGGGCTGGTATAGCGGATCGCGTTGTCGGCAAGGTTGCGCAGCAGGATGAAGAGATCGCCGCCCACGCCACGTACCTGGCATTCGGGCGCGCTCGCGTCCAGGCCGAGGTCCACATCCTTGGCTTCGGCCATGGGCAGCAGCTCGCGCACCACCTGCACCGCCACGTCGCGCAAGCTCACGTCGGCGAGCGGGGCCTGGGTGGCAGGGGCGCCGTCCTCGCTGCGTGCCAGCGTCAGCAATTGCGCTACCAGGTGGGTGGTGCGGTCCAGACGCTCGCCCAGCTTGGCGAGCGCCAGTTTCTGCTTGTCTTCGCTGTCGGCGCGCAGGGCCAGCTGCAGTTGCAGCTTGAGCGCGGTGAGCGGCGTGCGCAGTTCGTGCGCGGCGTCGGCGACAAAGGCGCGCTGGGTGTCCATGGATTGCTGCAGGCGGGCCAGCAGGGCATTGAGGGCTTCCACCACCGGCACCAATTCCGGCGGCCAGCCGTGCGCGTCCAGCGGCGCCAGGGCGTCTGCCGAGCGGCTGCCGACCGCGCGCGCGATCTCCTCGACCGGGCGCAGCGAGCGCCTGACCACCAGGTGGATCAGCAAGCCAAGCGCTGGCACCAGCGCCAGGATGGGCAGCAGCGCGCCAAGCGACAGCGAGGCCGCCAGCTTGTGGCGGAACGCGACCGATTGCGCGGCCTGCACATAGCGATCCCCGGCGAGCACGCCGTAGATGCGCCATTCGCTGCCGCGCGCCTTCATGTCATGAAAGCCCGGCAGGTCCGCGCGTGGCAGCGTGACCGGGTGCGAGGCGTAGATCTGGCGGCCCTGCACATCCCAGGCCTGCACCACGATCTCCTCGTCGAGTTCGCCGCCGCCCAGCGGCGGCGTGGCGTCGCGCTCCAGATGTGCCGGCAGCATGCGTGCCGCTTGCTGCAGTTGCGCATCGAAGACCTCGCTGGCTTCGCGGCGCACCTTGAAATAGGCGGCCGCGCCTGCCACCAGGGCGCAGGCGAGCATGGCCCCGAGCAGGCCGGCCAGCAACTGGGCGCGTATCGTTCTCATGCCGGGCCGCCCAGCTTGTAGCCGACACCGCGCACATTGCGGATAAAGTCGGCGCCGAGCTTCTTGCGCAGCGCATGGATATGGACTTCCACCGTATTGCTGCTGATTTCCTCGTTCATGTTGTAGACCGCCTCGCGCAGGCGCTCGTGGGTCACAACGTGGCCCGGCTGCTCCATCAAGGCCTGCAGCACCATGAACTCGCGCATCGACAGCGCCACGATCTCGCCGGCGCAGCGCACCTCGCGCGTGGCGGGGTCCAGGCGCACCGGGCCATGCGCCAGCTCGGTGCTGACGCGCCCGGCACTACGGCGCAGCAAGGCGCGGATGCGCGCGAACAACTCGTCGAGGTCGAACGGCTTGACCAGGTAATCGTCGGCGCCGGCATCCAGGCCGCGCACGCGGTCAGCGGTGGCGTCGCGCGCGGTCAGGATCAGCACCGGCAGCGCCAGCCCGCGGGCGCGCAGTTGCCGCAGCACCGCCTCGCCGGAGCGGCCGGGCAGGCCAAGGTCGAGCAGCACGGCGTCGTAGGTGCCGGGCGCATTGGCGGCCAGCGCGGCATCGGCGAGGCGGCCATCCCTGACCCAGTCGACCGCGTAGCCTTCGGCCCGCAGGCCTTCCTCTACGCTTTCGCCGATCATCGGGTCGTCTTCCACCAGCAGCAGGCGCATGGCATGGTTCCTTGGTTGGTGATGAGTGGGTGCCCTGGGGTCAACGGCGTTGCAGCCGGTCCAGGCGCAGGCGGTGGCGGTGGTCGGTCAGGCGCCGGACCGCCAGCGTGGCGGCCAGGATCACGCCCAGCATGCTGCCGCCGGCGAGCAGGAACATCAGCAGGATCTGGTACCGGGCCGCGGCGATCGGGTCCATCCCGGCCAGGATCTGGCCGGTCATGATGCCTGGCATGGTGATGATGCCGGCCGCCGCCATGGTGTTCATGGTGGGCAGCATGCCGCTGCGCACCGCCTGGCGCACGATCACGCGCAGGGCCGCCTGGCGGTCATCGCCAAGCGCCAGGCGCGCATCGATGGCGGCGCGCTGGTGCCAGACCGCGGTAAAGGCGCCGTTGAGGGCCAGGCTCGCGGCGTTCATCACGTTGCCCAGGATGATGCCGGCCAGCGGGATCGCGTGGCGGGCGTCGTACCAGGGCGTCGGGCGCAAGGCCGTGGTCAGCGCCAGCACGGTCACCAGCAGTGTCGGCAGGCTCACGGCGGCGGCGCCGATCATTGCGTGCCAGGGCCCCGCCAGGCGGCGCTCCTGCCGGCTGCCCACCTCGCGGGCGGCGGCCGCGATCATGGCGGCTACCGTCAGCGCGGTCACCAGCGGCGACGACAAGCCAAACACCGTGCGCAGCACCAGTCCGACCAGCAGCAGTTGCACCACCATGCGGCCCGCGGCCCAGAGCAGGCTGCGGTGCACGTCCAGCGACATCGCCAGCGAGGCGCCCGCGCCGGCCAGCACCAGCAGGCTGGCCAGCGCCAGGTCATAGGCTGTGAGCGGGATCGGGCTCATGCCGGCACCGCTTCCAGTCCGGCGGCGCCGAGGCGATAGTGGCGGTCCTGCAGGCGTGCCGCCTGCGCGGGATTGTGCGAGACGATCAGCAGCCCCAGCCCCTGTGCCTTGCAGTCGTGCAGCAGCGCCTCGACGGCCAACGTGGTCTCGGCGTCCAGCGCCGAGGTCGGCTCATCCAGCAGCAGGAAGCGCGGACGGCGCACCAGTGCGCGGATCAGCGCGAGGCGCTGGCGCTCGCCGGTGGACAGGCGGCTCACGGGCGCCTGCAGGATGTCCGCGGGCAGGCGCAGCCGCGCCAGCAGCGCCTTGGCGGCCGGCACGTCCGTCATATGTTCGAGCACGTCGTCGCCCCACCAGCCGGATTCGGCCGCCACGTACATGACCTGGCGCCGCCAAGCCGGCCCGCTCATGCTCTCGCGCGGGGACTGGCCTAGCCGGACTTGCCCGCGATTGGGATCGAGATCGGCAATCATGCGCAGCAGCAGGCTCTTGCCCGCGCCGGACGCGCCGGACAGGATCACGCAACTGCCGGGCGCGATGGTGAGGCTGAACGGCCCGCGGCCAGCGCCTTCGAGGCCGCTGATGGCCAGGCTGGCGTCGGCACCGCGCGTTGACGGCAGGGCGCCAACGGTGGCAAGGGGTGGCATCGTGTCAGCCAATGTCATGGGTTGAGCCATCCGCGTGCGATGGGGTAGGCCAGCAGGTGCCGGTAAAGCTGCTCCGCGCGCGCCGTGGCAGCGGCAAGCAGCGGGCGCGTGAAGGCAGACGTAGCCACGGCCGCGCAGCATGCCGCTATCGCAAATGCGCCGACGATGTCCAGTGGAAAGTGTACGCCGAGGAAGACGCGGGCCCAGCCGGTTAGGGCCGCGGCTACCAGCAGGCCGGCCCCGCTCAGGCGCTGGGCCCTGCCAGGCGCGCGCAGCAGGACGAAGGCCAGCGTGGCCAGCAGCGTGACGTGGTCGCTCGGAAAGGAGGGGTCGGCGGCATGCGCCAGGTAGGTATGCCCGATGCCCGCCATGAAGGGCCTCGGCATCGGCAGCAGCAGGCCGAACAGGGTCGAGCAGAGCCCGCCCAGCGCCACGGCCGCCAGTGCGCTCGTCGCCATCTGGCGCTCGCCCGGCCGCGCGCGCAGCCAGCCCGCGGCCAGCACCAGCGGCGCGGCCGCGATCAGCCCTTCGGCGAGGAAGGCGGCCACCCAGAGGCCGGCGCCAGACAGCCCTGCGGGGGCGTTCAGGCGCTGGAACAGCGTGAGGTTCAGGGCAAGGAGCGTCGACATCGGGAGCGTTGGATTCTGGCGATGCGGCAAGGATAGTGCACAGCGGCTTAAGGAACGCTTAAGGCTGGCTGGCCGTGCCCGGCCCGCGCTCCATGCCGGCGGCGTGGACCCGGGCAAATCATGCGCGTCGCGCAACGCAGCGTGGCCTTGGCCTGTTCGGCGGCTTCGGCTGGTGCTTCAGGTTTGTCAGCAGCCTGGAAGGGGGTTCGCGCGTCTATGCATAGACGAAAATCGTCCTTCGATGGCCAGTGCCGTTGCGTTATCGTGGGGGACTTGTAAGCGCTTGCCTAAGACGGCTGCGGTGGCTACGCCCCTCTCTCCACACTGTTGCACCGGCAACAGCAGATCGACAGTGTGCTCCGGGAGAACGGTGCAGATCCGCGCCAGGAATGGCGCACAGGCAAAGAGCATGGTGCCTGATGCATTGCCGGCAACGAATTGCGCCCCGCGCGTGAATCCACAAACCATCGATATCGACAGGAGGTTCTTCCCATGGCTACACCGCTGAACGTGGTCGCCGTCAACGGTAGCGCGCAGCAGCCCTCGCGCACGCTTGCGCTCGTGCAGGCACTGCTCACGGAACTGGATAGCCGGCTGCATTTGCAAAGCCATATCGTCAACCTGGGCGACATCGCGCGTCCGCTGGGCGCGGCGCTGTCGCGCGCAGAGCTGCCGGCCGAGATCGAAAACGAGCTGGTCGCCATCGAGTCCGCGGACCTGCTGGTGGTGGCCGCGCCGGTATATCGCGGTTCTTATCCTGGCCACTTCAAGCATCTGTTCGACCTGGTGGGGCAGGAGGCGCTGGTGGACAAGCCGGTGCTGCTGGGGGCCACGGGCGGCAGCGACCGCCACGCGCTGGTGCTGGAGCATCAGTTGCGGCCGCTGTTCGGCTTCCTGCAGGCGCTCACGCTGCCCATCGGCGTGTACGGCAGCCCGGGGGATTTCCACAATTACCAGGTCAGCAGCGCCGCGCTGGCCGAACGCATTCGCCTGGCCGCGGATCGTTGCGCGCCGTTGTTCGAAGCCAGCCGCAAATTGCCGCTGCAGCGCGCGGCTTGAAGGGGAGAGCCGCGGCAATCAATGTCTTCTGGTCCAGATCGGTGAGCTGCGGGCTAACCGGCACAAGCCCGGCGAGCCGGACGACCCCGACGCCGCCGCTGGCGAGCCTCCTGTGTTTGCCATCGCTATCTAAACCCAGACAACAAACGCATGCCAGAACTCAATCCTTCCCAGGCGGATCTCTCCGTCCGCTTCCGCCCGGTCTTTGCGCAGATCGCTGAACGCGCGGCTGAGCGCGAACAGGAGCGCGAGCTTGCTTTCGATGCGGTCGCCCTGCTGCGCGATGCCGGCTTCGGCGCCTTGCGCGTGCCGGTGGCGCTCGGCGGGCTGGGCGCTTCGGTCGAGCAACTGTTTGCATTGCTGATCGAACTAGGCGAAGCGGATTCCAACTTGCCGCAGATCCTGCGCGCCCATTTTGGCTTTGTCGAGCGGCTTTATGCGGAGATAGCGCCCGAACTGCGGGAGCGCTGGCTGCGGCTCGTCGCGCAGGGCGCGATCTTCGGCAACGCCACGACCGAGCTTGGCGACGGCGCGCCAGGCAAGCACAAGACCACCTTGTCGCCAGCTGGCGAAGGCTGGCGCCTCGACGGTGAGAAGTTCTACAGCACAGGCACGCTCTATGCCGACTGGATTGCCGTCAGCGCCAGCCGCGAGGGCAGTGCTGAACCCGTTTATGTGCTGGTGCCGGCTAATGCGGCGGGCATCGACCGCATCGACGACTGGCGGGGCTTTGGCCAGCGCCTCACCGGCTCCGGCACCACACGCTTTCGCGGTGTCGCGGTGTCCGGCCAACAGGTGCTGAGCTTCCCGCGCAATGTGCCCACGTCCATCACGGCTTACTTCCAGCTGGTGCACCTGGCGACGCTGGCCGGCATCGCCCGGGCCATCGAGCGCGACGCGGCCGCCTTTGTGCGCGCGCGCAAGCGGGTGTACAGCCACGGCAGCGGACGCACGCCAGCCGAGGATCCGCTGGTGCAGCAGGTGGTGGGCCAGTTGGCCGGCACGGCGTTCGTGGCAGCTGCCGCCGTCGCCGCCGTGGCGCAAGGCCTGGGTGAGATCGATCGCCTGCGCCAGCGCGGCAAAGCCGTGCCGGTCGGCTTGCTGGACGATGTGGAGTTGCGTACCGCCAGGGCGCAGGTTGGCATCGCGGACCAGGTGCTGGCGGCGGCCACACGGCTGTTCGACATCGGCGGCGCTTCCGCGCTGGACGAAGGCCGCCGGCTGGACCGCCACTGGCGCAATGCCCGCACGCTGGCTTCGCATAATCCGACCATCTACAAGGCAAGGGTGGTTGGGGATCACAGCATCAACGGCACGGCACCGGCTTACTATTGGTCGGTTGGGGCGAAGGCGGCCTGACTGTCACCGGGGGCATCACTTGCCGCCAGCGATCGCAGGATGTCTCGCCAACTCACGATGCCAACCGGCCGAAACTGCTCGTCGACGATGGGAATGCACGAGACCTGGTGGGCAAGAAATAGCGCAATGGCATCAGCAATCCCGGCCTCGGGGCGCAGCGTTACCGGCTTGCGCGTCATGATCTGGTGCACGCGCTTCTTGAGGGTGTTGACGTCCCTGGCCGACTCTACCGTGCTGCCTATAAACGGGCTCATGGCTCGCAGCAGATCGCGGTCCGATACAAGACCGTGCAGCTTCCCGTCTTCCACGACGAGCACGTGGTGGAACTTTGCCTCGTCGAAGATATTCTTGATCGTTGCCAACGTGTCGTCGAACACGACGGTGACGAGCTTTCTAGACATGATGCTATCGATGCTCACTACTAGCTCCATGTTTGTCTTTTCCTGTGGTCGTAAGCGATCCGCATGCGCGTACGCGCACCTGGCCGGTCACAGACCAAAGCCGTGATCCCTTCTATCGCCCCCCTGGGGGAAAACTTGACCCTACGATCGGGGGGGGCTTGTATTTCTGTATGTGCCGCTGCCTGGCGCCGGGTGCATGCCGATTGCAAATGAGAGGGGCCTTTGGCGAGCAGATTGCGGGCACTCGCAGCGGCCTGCCGCGCGCCCGGTCCGCAAGCAGATATCCATATCCGAAACCCTTTCTTGTGATCGTGCGCGCCATCGAGCAAGATCCCCGTTTCCCTTTCACTTGCCTCGGCGCGTGGCCCGCATGAATTCCGTCTTCCGCTTCCCGTCCGTTTCCCGAATCGCCGCCGCCTTGCTTTGCCTGGCGGCGGGCGCCGCGCATGCCGATGCCACGCTCGACAAGATCAGGCAGCGCGGCAAGCTCGTGGTAGGCGTGATCCTCTCGGGCCCGCCCTTCGGCACCATCGACCCGGCTACGCAAAAGCACATCGGCTATAACGTGGAGTTGTCCGAAGGCGTGGCCAGGGGCCTTGGCGTAACACTGGAAACCATCCAGGTGCAGCCCTCGAACCGCGTGCAGTTCCTCCAGCAAGGCAAGGTCGACATCCTGATCGCCAATATGCAATGGACGCAGGAGCGCAGCGAGATCCTGTCCTTCGTGCCCACGCCCTTTGAAGAGGTCGGGGGTGCGGCTATCGCCAGGAAGGGTAGCGGCATCGCCAGGTGGGAAGACACAAAGGGCAAGCCGGTCTGCGTTTCGCAGGGCAGCAACTTCACCAAGCCGCTGGCCGAGCAGTATGGCGCGCAGATCAAGGCCTTTCGCGGCCAGCCGGAGTCGCTGCTGGCGCTCAGGGGCGGCAATTGCGTGGCGGCGGTGCATGTGAGCCCGACGCTGCGCGACCTGGTGGAGAACAACGCCGACTGGAAGGACTACGAGATCGTCTCCCCACGCGACCTGATCCCGTCGCCATCGGTGATCTGGGTGCGCAAGGGCGAGACCGATACGCAGGCCGCCATCGACCGCATCGTGCAGGACTGGCATCGCACCGGCTGGCTGATTGGCGTAGAAAAAAAGAATGGCATGACGCCCACGCCGCTGCTGCGCCAGCTGCACGAAAAGTTTCGCAAGACGCCCGCCTGAGGCGACGCACACATGGCAGAGCATCGCTAAAGCGCAGGCTCGGCAATGTTGAGTTCCTGGCCGATTCAGTGCAGCGCGCCCGCCCCTTCGCGGATGTCCTGCTCCACGGCTAGCGTGGTCGCCACGATCACCCGGACGCCGGCAATGAGCGTAGCGAGCGCAAGGCTGGGAGCGCCCGGATGGCGGGCCGCCATTTCGGGCAAATAGGGCACGTGGACGAAGCCGCCGCGCAGGCCGGGCCGGCTTTTGGCGATGTAGTGCGATAGCCCGTAGAAAATCGCATTGCAGTTGTACGTGCCAGCCGTTTGCGACACAGAGGCGGGCACGCCATGTTGACGGAGCGCTCCGACAATGGCCTTGATCGGCAGCGTGGAGAAATAGGCTGCCGGCCCGTCAACGACAACCGGTTCGTCGACAGGCTGGTGCCCTTCATTGTCGGGGATCCGTGCATCGACCACATTGATCGCGACTCGCTCTATCGAGATATCGTTGCGGCCGCCGGCCTGTCCGAGGCAAATGACCACGGTCGGATCGACCTCCTCGATGGCGCGCTGCAAGACGCCGTTCACCTTACCGATCACGCACGGCAGTTGACGGGCGACGATGCTTGCCCCATCAATGGACTCGCCGTCGAGCGCGCGCGCCGCTTCCCATGACGGATTGATCGTTTCGCCATCGAAGGGTTCGATGCCGGTGAGCAAAATCTTGGCCATTGCGCGCTCCAAACCTGGTTAGCTGGTAGATCCGTAAGCATAGAGCTGCGGGTATGAATTCTTGAAATAGATAATCAATATCCGTAGTATTGGAATCATGAATTTAGCTTCCATCGACCTGAACCTGCTGGTGGCCTTCGAGGCCGTGTTCGAGACGCGTAACGTCACGCTGGCCGCGCAGCGTCTGCACCGAGCCCAGCCGTCGGTCAGCAACGCGCTGAGCCGCCTGCGCACGTTGTTTCAAGACGAACTGTTCATGCGGACCGCTGCCGGCATGGTGCCAACCGAACGGGCCATGGCCCTGATGCCGTCCATCGGCCAGGCGCTGGCGCAGATCCGCGAGGTGCTGGACCAGGGCGCCGGCTTCGATCCCGCGACGGCTACCGGCAAGCGCTTCACCATCGCCGCCAGCGACTATGCCGACATCGTGGTCGTGCCACATATATTGGCGCGGCTGCGTCGCCTGGCACCGCACACCGATCTGCGCGTCGCCAAGCTCGACCGTGCTGCCATCTACAAGCAATTGGATGAAGGCGTGCTGGACATGGCCATTGGCGGCCACCTGGCGCCGCCAAAACGCATGCTTGTCACCCCTCTGTATGAGGAGCAATTCGTTTGCATCGCAGACCGCCGCCATCCGCGCCTGCGCAAGCACGTGCTGGACCTGCAGACCTTCATCGCGTTGCCGCACGCACTGTTCGTGCCGAGCGACGACGGTTCCACCCGCGGCGTGATTGATGAGAAGCTGGCTAGGCTGGGAGTCAAGCGACGCGTGGCCGCAACCTTCGCCCACATTATTGCGTTGCCCTATGCCGTACAGAACACCGACCTCGTCGCAACGCTCGCGCGGCGCGCGGCGTTGCAACTGGCAGGCCGGCAGATCGCGCTGCATGCGCTGCCGCCGGAACTGGGCGAAAACGCGTTTAGCGTAGACATGGTCTGCAGTCGCCGCGTGCAGGGTAATGCAGCGCTCGGGTGGCTACGCCGCATCGTCGGTGAAGCGGTGGGCGATATGGACAGGAACGGCGCGGCCTAGCTGCCGCACACGCGCCGTGAGCCAGCCGCGCATTCGTCCTTATGGATTGGGGGGGCATTCCGGTTCCCGTTCTGCTGGCGCTTCAATGGGAAAAGTGAAGAAAGCGCTATCTCAATGTGGTCGGTTGGTAGGCCGTCTTCATCTGGGCTTGGGGGCACGATGGTACAAGTCGGAGACAATGCACTTGCATTGACTTGGTAAGGCGATTGCATTACCATGCACAGCATCACCCCTTTGACCGGAGAGCCCCATGGCTGCCACCCTCGAAGTCGAATCCACGCTGACCGACCGCTACCAGACCACGGTGCCGGAAACCGTGCGCCGCGCCCTGCGGCTGGGCAAGCGCGACAAGATCCACTACACGATCCGCCCCGGCGGCGAAGTCGTGCTGACGCGCGCCGAGGCTTCCGAGGGAGACGATCCGGTGCTGGGCAATTTCCTGGGTTTCCTGGTCCGCGACATCGCCAGCCATCCGGAGCGCCTGCAGGCCGTCGATGCCAGCTTTGTGCAGCGCATCCAGTCGCTGGTCGGTGGCATCGAAGTTGATCTTGATGCCGCCCTTTCGGCAGACGATGAATGAGTGCGAGTCAGCCTGCGCCTTTGGTCATCAACGGTTGGACCGTTTTCGCCCATCCGCTGTTTCTCGCTCAACTTGAGGGGCTGACCCAACAAGTCGAAGCGCTCAGGCAAAGAGACCCAACCGGGTACGTGAAGAAGAACGCCAGCAAGCGGCTGGCGGCGATCACGAGGTTGGCGTTCGAGGTGATCGCGCAGGACCCGGCACGGCCGGAATACCGGCAGGGCGGCACGCTCGGCGACGATCACAAACATTGGTTCCGGGCCAAGTTCTTTCAACAGTACCGGCTGTTCTTTCGCTACCACGCGCAAAGCAAGGTAATCGTATTTGCCTGGGTCAACGACGAAGACACCAAGCGCGCCTTCGAGAGCAGCGACGACGCCTACCGCGTGTTCCGCAGGATGCTGGAAAGTGGCCGCCCTCCGGACGACTGGGACCAGCTACTGGCCGAGGCGCGCGCAGAAGGTCTGCGCTTGCAGCGGATGGCTGCGGGAGCCGCGCAGGTGCAGCCCTGAATCGCCGGAAGGCTTGGCTTGTGAGGCGGGCTCAGTGCGATTCGGTGGTGCCGCGCGGCGCTGGCGGCATGTCGTTGCGGGCCGCGGTCAAGGTTGCCGGCGGCGGTGCGCCGGTGATCTTGGGTACGCACTCCGCGTGGAACCAGGCGGCGGTGACGGGCTCGCCGGCCAGCATGCGCTTGATCGGCGGCACGACCTGCTCGCCGATCAGCATGCCAAGCAGCCCGATCAGCGCGACCACGGGCGGGGCGGGCGAGCGGACCTGCATCAAGGCGTAGATGATGCCGACGAGGATGCCGGCGCCAAGCGAAACGATATAGAGTTTCATCGCATTTCCAGTGTTCAGTGTTCAGTGTTCAGTGTTCAGTGTTCAGTGTTCAGTGATCAGCGATCAGTGTGGGTTGCCGAGTTCGCGGCATGGCCAGGCCATGGACAGCTTCATGCCGTTTGCCTTGCGGCGCGGCGGGAGAGGTCTTCCCATGCCACCAGCACGAAGCCGCCGACCAGGCCGATGTGCTCGAAGAAGGCATTGGCCAGCATGAACTGCTCGGCTGGCGGCGCCGTCCAGAAACGGTTGGCCAGCAGGGTCGCCAGCAGCGTGAAGACCGCCAGCGCCAGCGCGCCGAGCCAGCGGTAGACGCCGCACAAGATCATCAGCGACGCGCCCAGCTCCAGCGCGATCACCGCGGCGGCCAGCGGCGCCGCCGGCGCGAGGCCGAAGTGCTGCATCTCGCCGATGGCGCTGGCGAAGTCCGTGGCCTTGACCAGGCCGCCTTGCAGGTAGGCGGCGCACAGCGCCAGTAGCGCAAGCCAGCGCAGCCAGGACGGGAGCGCGACGGCGCCTGCCGTGCTAGGGTGGGTGGAGGCTGAAGGGCGCATCTTGGAGTCTCCCTGGCAGGATGCGTGGATCGGATACGCGTCTCAGAAGGCCCAGCAGGAACAGCCGAGCGCGCCCCAGAATGTGCTTTCGTCCGACGCCGGCACGCCCGCGGTCCACGCGTTGGCATGGCCGTGGCCGTGCACGCCGCAGGCACTGGCGCAGGCGCACGCGGTGTTGAGCGCGAGCGCTTTGGCCTGTGGCCGCGGCTGGTAGCCGCCGGCGTGGCGCACCGGCGACCAGTCCGGCATGGCGGGCGGCAGCGCCGGCGCGAGCTTGTCGAAATCGCCGTCGCCGTACACCACCTTGCCGCCCAGCACGGTCATCACCGAGGTGATGTCCTGGATATCGTCTCCGGGCACGCTGAAGTAGTCGGCGGAGAGCACCGCCAGGTCAGCCAGCTGGCCGGCCTTGATCTGGCCCTTCTTGCCCTCCTCGGAGGAGAACCAGGTATTGGCCTCGGTCCACAGCCGCAGCGCCGTTTCGCGGTCGAGCAGGTTGGCTTGCGGATACATCGACAGCCCGCCCACCGTCTTGCCGGTGGTCAGCCAGTACAGCGACACCCACGGGTTGTACGAGGCCACGCGCGTGGCATCGGTGCCGGCGCCGACCTTGACACCGCGCTCGAGCATGCGCTTGATCGGTGGCGTGGCCTCGGCTGCGCGCGCGCCGTAGCGCTCGACGAAATACTCGCCCTGGTAGGCCATGCGGTGTTGAACGGCGATGCCGCCGCCCAGCGCCGCGATGCGGTCGATGTTGCGGTCCGTGATGGTCTCGGCGTGGTCGAAGAACCAGTGCAGGCCATCGAAGGGCACGTCCTTCGCTACCTTCTCGTAGACATCCAGCGCACGTGAGATGGTCTCGTTGTAGGTGGCGTGCAGACGCCAGGGCCAGCGGTTCTCCGCCAGCAGGCGGATCACCGGCTCCAGGTCGCCTTCCATCGACGGCGGCATATCGGGCCGCTCGACACGGAAGTCCTCGAAGTCGGCGGCGCTGTAGACCAGCATCTCGCCGGCGCCGTTGTGACGGTACAGGTCGTCGCCCTGGCCAGGCTTGATCTGCTTGGACCAGCCGCTGAAATCGCTGAGCTCATCCTTGGGCTTCTGCGTGAACAGGTTGTAGGCCAGGCGCACCGTCAGCTGCCCGTCCTTGTGCAGCTCCTCGATGATGTGATAGTCCTCAGGGTAATTCTGGTAGCCGCCGCCAGCGTCGATGACGCCGGTGACGCCAAGCCGGTTGACCTCGCGCATGAAATGCCGCGTGGAATTCTTCTGGTACTCGGGCGGCAGCTTGGGGCCCTTGGCCAGCGTGGCATAGAGGATCGTGGCGTTTGGCTTGGCGAGCAGCAGGCCCGTGGGGTTGCCGGCCTTGTCGTGCACGATCTCGCCGCCCGGCGGGTTCGGCGTGTCCTTGGTATAGCCCACGGCGCGCAGCGCGGCGCCGTTGAGGATGGCACGGTCGTACAGGTGCAGGATGAACACGGGCGTATCCGGCGCCGCCGCATTCAGCTCCTCGATGGTCGGCAGGCGCTTTTCGGCGAACTGATGCTCGGTGAAGCCGCCGACCACGCGTACCCACTGCGGCGCGGGCGTGCGTGCCACCTGGTCCTTGAGCATGCGCATGGCATCGGCCAGCGAGCGCACGCCGTCCCAGCGCAGCTCCATGTTGTAGTTCAGCCCGCCGCGGATGATGTGCATGTGGCTGTCGATCAGCCCGGGAATCGCGCGGCGGCCTTGCAGGTCGACCACCTTGGTAGCGGCGCCGGCCAGTTGCATGATCTCGTGCCGGGTGCCGACGGCAATGAACTTGCCGTCCTGGATGGCAACGGCATCGGCCTGCGGATTGGCGCGGTCAAGCGTGGCGAACTTGCCGTTGACGAGGATAAGCTCGGGCGTGCTGGTTTGGGTCATGGCGAAACTCCGGCTGGCGGCCGCCGCGCCGAGCGCGGCGGCGCCGGCAATGAACTGGCGGCGGGTCAGTGAGACGGAAGGCGAGGAGGACTGGGAGGACTGGGAGGCGTCGGATGCAGACAGGCCGTCCCGGCCTGTCTGCTGGTCGCGGGACGGCATGTTCATCAGGCCGAGAGGAAGGCCAGCAGGTCGGTGTTGACCTTGTCGGCTTCCACCACGCACATGCCGTGCGCGCCACCGGGGTAGATCTTCAGCGTGGCGTTCTTGACGATCTTGGCGCTGAGCTTGCCCGCATTGTCGATCGGCACGATCTGGTCGTCATCACCGTGCAGGATCAGCGTCGGCACGTCGATCTTCTTCAGGTCCTCGGTGTAGTCGACTTCCGAGAATTCCTTGATGCACAGGTACTGGCCCAGGATGCTGCCGGTCATGCCCTGCGCCCAGAACGCATCGATGGTGCCTTGCGAGACCTTGGCGCCGGGACGGTTGAAGCCGAAGAACGGCACCGCCAGATCCTTGAAGAACTGCGAGCGGTTTTCAGCCGTGCTCTTGCGGATGCCGTCGAACACGTCCATCGGCAGGCCGCCGGGGTTGGATGTGGTCTTTGCCATGATGGGCGGCACCGCGCCGATCAGCACGGCCTTGGCCACGCGCCCGGTGCCGTGGCGGCCGATGTAGTGGGCCACCTCGCCACCGCCGGTGGAGTGGCCGACCAGCGCCGCACCCTTCAGGTCCAGCGCTTCGATCACCGCCGCCAGGTCGTCGGCATAGGTGTCCATGTCGTTGCCCTTGGCGGCCTGGTCGGAGCGGCCATGGCCACGGCGGTCATGCGCGATCACGCGAAATCCGTGCTGTACCAGGAACAGCATCTGCGCGTCCCAGGCGTCGGCGTTCAACGGCCAGCCGTGCGAGAACACGACCGGGCGGCCGGTGCCCCAGTCCTTGTAGTAGATCCGGGTGCCGTCCTTGGTGGTGATGGTGCTCATGCTGCGTGCTCCGGTATGGTGGGAGGCGGCGTGGCCCTGCGGCTTGCCGGCGGCCACGGCGGCGGTGCTGCCCAGCGCCGCGAGTGCGGCGGCACCGGCCGTGCTGGCGCCGGATACCAGCAGCTCGCGCCGCGACGGGTTCCGGGCTGTGCCTTGCTGATTGGATTGCGCGCTCATGGTTGTCTGCCCGAGAGATCAGTGCGGTGCTTGCGCGAATCAGCGGGCCGGCACCGGCGCGAGGGACTCGTGCGGCGTGGCGGTGCGCTGCGCGGCCTTGTGCACCATGGTGTAGGCATAGTCCACGCCCATGCCGTAGGCGCCCGAGTGTTCCTTGACCAGCTTCATCACGGCGTCATAGGTGTCGCGGTGGGCCCAGTCGCGTTGCCATTCGAGCAGCACCTGCTGCCAGGTCACCGGCACCACGCCGGCCTGCACCATGCGTTGCATGGCGTAGTCATGCGCTTCCTTGCTGGTGCCGCCGGAGGCATCACCAACCATGTAGATCTCGTAGTCGCCTTCGAGCATCGCGCACAGTGCGAAGGTGGTGTTGCAAACCTCCGTCCACAGGCCGGCGACGACGACCTTCTTGCGGCCGTTGGCGGCCAGCGCGTCGCGCACCTTCTGGTCGTCCCACGAGTTCATCGAGGTGCGCTCCAGCGTCTTCTGGTCCGGGAACACGTCGAGCAGTTCGGGATAGGTGAAGCCCGAGAACGACTCGCTCTCGACGGTGGTGATCGTCGTCGGGATATTGAAGATCTTTGCCGCCTTGGCCAGGCCAACGACGTTGTTTTTCATCGCCTGGCGGTCCATCGACTGCACGCCGAAGGCCATTTGCGGCTGATGATCGATGAAGATCAGCTGGCTGTTCTGCGGGGTCAGCACTTCGAGCTTGGGATTGGTCATGATTCTCTCCTGAAGTTGGATTGGCAGGATCGTGCAGGCATGGCCCAGCACAGGCGACAGACGGCCGATCCCCGGTCGGGTGCTGCGTTATCGGTCACGCCGGCGGCGTGGCCGTGATGCGCGGGAGTGTGGCCGATCTCTGCGTAAGTCCCCGAACGAAGGTTAAAGCCGCATGGAGCTCATCGCCATTGTCTATTCGTATTAGTCAGCTGTTGCCGGGGCGTATGGACATGGCGGACATGATGGACATGGGGGGCTTCTGCCGGCCAAGCTCCGTTCTGCGCCGCGTCTGCGGCCAGGAATACCTGCTGCCGGGGCCAGCGCAAGGCTAGGCGCAGGGGCAGGGGGCGTCTATTGTCCTTTGGTATGAGGCGATCATACCGGCGAGTCCGCGCAGAATTTTGGGCAATGCAATGCCACCTCGATGCGGAGGTGATAGTGGGAGAGGGCGAAGATCAGCCGCGTTGCGGCGGTGCATCCGCGAGTGCCTGTGAGGTTTGCTTCCAGCCCGACACCGTCATGCCAAAGTGTTTTCGGAACCAGAAAGCGAAAGCGCTGGGGCTTGAGAAGCCGAGCAGATCGGCGAGTTCGGCGAGAGAGCGATCGCTGTCGAGGATCTGGCGGGAGGCAAGTTCAGCTCGCACCGCCTGGAGCAGTGACAAGAAGCTCGTGCCTTCTGCAACGAGCCGGCGATGCAAAGTTCGGCGATCCACGCCAAGGTGCTTTGCCACCTGGTCCGACGTACACCTGCCCCCGGGCAACATGGCAACCACGACCTGCCGAACGGTGTGCGTCGCACTCTCATCGGATCCAGACAAGGCCTGGTCGAGAAAGCGACGGACATATGGCGTCATACGGTAGTCATTGGCCGGCATGGGCGCCGCGAGGTCCTTTGCGGCGCAGACGATGCCATTGAAACTCGCATTGAACTCAACCACCGAGCCGAACAGCGCTTTGTGACACGTGGCACCGCGCGGTTGACGATGCTCGAAACAGACGCTTCGGGGCCGCCAGGTTGGCCCCAATAGTTCCTGGATGGTGCGGTATAGCACGCCCACGGCCATTTCAATGGACTGACGCACCGGGTACTTGCCGGTGGCCAGGATCTCTTCGCGAATCAATACAGCGTCGCCAAAGTCTTCGATATTAGTCAGCAGCGCCGCATTGATCAGGCGCATATAGCGGCAGAGGTTGTCCAGCGCCTGCCGGGCATTTGGCGCTTCGCGCATCACAAAGCTGATCGGGCCCAGGTTGGCCAGCCGCCGGTCCATGGCCAGCTGCAAGCCGAAGTCTTCCACGCCTGCCATCGATGCGCTGTCCTCAAGCAACTGGCGCACCGCCATGGAAGTGACCGGCATGTCGGGATCGAGAAGGCTCCGGGGATTCAACCCCACCTTGCGCAGCATCGCGTCAGGGTTGAGTCCGTGGTGGCGCGCCAGCTCCGTGTAGCCGGTAAGACTGGCGCTTCGGATCAAGGGCGTGTAGCCGCGCATGGGTGTGTCCCAATTTAGACATCGAATGTCCCAAATAATACATCACATTTGGTCTTGCAGAGATAGTCTTCTGATGTGGATCGGATTTGGATCGGATGTGGATTTGATCCCCCGATGTCCGGCGGCGCGAGACCAATGGCGCACAGCGTGGCGTCGGTCTTCACGTCGGACTTCATGCGCAGACGCCGGCTGTTGGCAGACCCGAGTTCCAGCACAACCTGAAATCGAATTCCATCATGACAACCTCCACTGTGCTCATCGTCCCCGGCCTGCGTGACCAGGTTGCCGACCATTGGCAGACATTGCTGGCCGAGCGGCTGCCCAGTGCCCGCACGGTGCCGCCAATGGGGCGCGAAAACCTGGACTGCTATCGCCGCGTCGCGGCAATCGAGCAGGCGGTGGCAGGCATTGGCGGCCCTGTACTGCTGGTTGCCCACAGCGGGGGCTGCATCATGCTTGCCCACTGGGCCCTGACAACCGCACACGCGGCACGCATCAAGGGCGCATTGCTGGCGTGCCCGCCTGACTTTGAACGCCCCATGCCGGAAGGCTACCCGACACTGTCCGCGATCTACTCCAGCGGCTGGCTCCCGGTACCACGCCAGCGGCTTCCGTTTCCCAGCCTGGTCGCTACCAGCCAGAACGATCCGCTGGGCGAGCTGCCAAGGGTGATCGAACTCGCGCGGGCCTGGGGCAGTGACACGGTGGACCTGGGCAAGGTCGGTCATCTGAACCCGGCATCTGGCTATGGGCCCTGGCCGATGGCCTCGCAGTTGATCGAACGGCTTGACGCGGGGCGGCTCTCGAGCAGCGCCGAGCCCACGTTGCACCACTGACTGGGCAAGCATTGGCGGCAGCTCTCAACGCAAGAGCTGCCCCACCAGCGCTACGCGCCATGCTCACCGCGACCGCGAGTCCCGCAAGACCACGGGCCCGTACGTGGCGGTGATATGAAAAAAAACGAAGGAGACAAACCATGCAGATTGAACCGTTGACGTGCGCCATAGGTGCCGAGCTCGTGAACGTGAACCTGGCAGACGCCGTGCACGACGACGGGCTGTTCGCCGAGATCAGGGCCGCGCTGCTCAAGCACAAGGTGCTGTTCCTGCGCGACCAGGACATCACGCGCGCTGAGCATGTGGGCTTCGCGCGCCGCTTCGGCGAGCTCGAGGACCACCCCGTGGTCGGCAGCGACCCGGACCACCCCGGCCTGGTGCGCATCTACAAGTCGCCGGAGGTCCCCAACGACCGTTACGAGAACGGCTGGCACTGCGACGCTACCTGGCGCGAGACGCCGCCAATGGGCTGCGTGCTGCGCTGCGTGGAATGCCCGCCGGTGGGCGGCGACACCATGTGGGCCAACATGGCACTGGCCTACGAGAAGCTGCCCGACCAGGTCAAGATCCAGATCGCTGGCCTGCGTGCGCGACACAGCATCGAAGCCACGTTCGGCGCGGCCATGCCGACCGAGAAACGCCTGGCACTCAAGGCCCAGTACCCGGATGCCGAACATCCCGTGGTGCGCACCCATCCCGAGACCGGCGAGAAGGTGCTGTTCGTCAACGGCTTCGCCACCCATTTCACGAATTTCCACAGGCCGGCCAACGTGCGCTACGGCCAGGATTTCACCCAAGGCGGCTCGGCGCTGCTGCAGTACCTGATCAGCCAGGCCTTGATCCCCGAGTACCAGGTGCGCTGGCGCTGGAAGCCGAACAGCATCGCCATCTGGGACAACCGCTCGACGCAGCACTACGCCGTGATGGACTACGCACCCTGCCATCGCAAGATGGAGCGCGCCGGCATTATCGGCGACAAGGTGTTCTGACTTGGTGTTCTGACCCTCACTCCCGCCAACCCTATCCCCTTAATTCTTACCCCCAGGAGACACGCCATGAACTTCCTCGACGGACACCTGTTCCCCGAAAACCAGCAGCCGCTCGTCATCACGGCCGCGCCCTATGCGCCGTCCTATGTCCCCTCCGACTTTCCCGAGGACATCCCGGTGACGATGGAGGCGCAGATCCAGAAGGCGGTGGACTGCTACAACGCGGGTGCCACGGTGCTGCACCTGCACGTACGCGAACTCGATGGGCGCGGCTCCAAGCGTTTGTCCAAATTCAACGAACTGGTCGCCGGCGTGCGCAAGGCCGTGCCCGAGATGATCATCCAGGTAGGTGGTTCGATCTCTTTCGCGCCAGAGACCGATGGCGCTGCCGCCAAGTGGCTCTCCGATGACACGCGCCACATGCTGGCCGATCTCGACCCCAAGCCCGACCAGGTCACAGTGACCGTGAACACCTCGCAGATGAATGTGCTGGAGCACTTCGACTACGAAGACCTGCGCGGCACGTCGATGGAAGATCCGGCTACCTTTCAGGCATACAAGGAAATGACGGTGCCCTCGCAGCCCGGCTGGGTCGAGGAGCACATCCGCCGCCTGTCGGCTGCTGGCATCCAAAGCGCATTCCAGTGCTACAACATCAACAGCTTCGAGTCGGTCGAGCGCTTGATGCGCAGGGGCATCTACAAAGGCCCGCTGGTCATGAACTGGGTGGCCATCAGCGGCGGCATGGACGCGCCCAACATCTACAACATGGCCAACATCGTGCGCGCCGTGCCCGATGGCGCAGTGCTGACGGTGGAAAGCTCCGTGCTCAACGTGCTGCCGATCAACATGATGGGTATCGCCATGGGCTTGCATGTGCGCTGCGGCATCGAGGACAACCTCTGGAACCAGCAGCGCTCCAAGAAGTTCAGCACGGTCCAGCAGATCGAGCAACTGGTGCGCATTTCACGCGAGTTCGGCCGCCCGATCGCCACCGCGCGGCAGGCGCGCGAGATTTCCAAGATCGGCGTGTTCTACGACACGGTGGAGGAGTCCCTGGCGGCCAACGGCTTCGCGCCCAACCGCGTCGGCCGCCAGCAGGGCCATCTGCGCAAGGTCGCCTGAGCGCCGCCACGCCCTGGTTCAAAACGGCAAGGAGACCCATGATGAAGCAAGCCTCCAAGTCCGGCCAGTGTGCGGCGCTTCTCGGGGTCGCCTTCGCCCTGTGCATGTCGGCGCCGCTGGCCCGCCCACGAACCCCGTCGCCGGGCTGTCAGTGACCAACTGAGTCGGCGGCGCGGGACCCCACAGAACAGACAAAGGAAGATAAGCATGTCAAAAGCCATTCGCTTCTACGAAACCGGCGGCCCTGAAGTGCTGAAGTTCGAGGACGTCGAGGTCGGCGAGCCCGGCCCCGGCGAGGCTCGCGTGCGCCACAGCTACATCGCGCTGAATTTCATCGATATCTATTTCCGCACCGGCCGCTACCCGCTGGCGCTGCCCAACGGGCTGGGCTCCGACGCGGTCGGGGTCGTCGAGGCCGTGGGTTCCGGCGTGACGGACATCCGCGTGGGTGACCGCGTCGGCTACCTGATCGGGCCGCAGGGCGCTTATTCCCAGGTGCGCGTGATGCCGGCCGCGGTGCTGATCCCGCTGCCCGATGGCATCTCCGAGCGCACCGCCGCCACGCTCATGATGAAGGGCATGACGGCGCAATACCTGTTCCGTCAGGTCTACCCGCTGCAGGGTGGCGAGACCATCCTCTACCACGCGGCTGCGGGTGGCGTGGGGCTGATCGCCTGCCAGTGGGCGCGGGCGATGGGCGTCACCATGATCGGAACCGTGAGTACCGACGAGAAGGCCGCGATCGCCAAGGCCAACGGCTGTGCGCACACCATCGTGACCTCGCGCGAGAACATCGTGCAGCGCGTCAAGGAGATCACCGACGGCAAGGGTGTTCCGGTGGTCTATGACTCGGTGGGCAAGGACACGCTGGAAGCCTCGCTGGACTGCCTGCAGCCGCGCGGTTCGCTGATCAGCAACGGCACCTCGTCGGGCGCGGTGATCGTCGACTCCCAGATGCTGGCCGTGAAGGGATCGATCTGGTTCACGCGGCCGGCCATGATGCACTATATCCAGCCGCGCGCGCACATGCTGGAGATGGCCAAGGAATTGTTCGAGCACGTGTTGGCCGGCCGCATCGCTAGCGAACCCCAGCAGACCTTTGCCCTGGCCGATGCCGCCGACGCGCATCTGGCGCTCGAGTCGCGCAAGACAGTAGGTTCCACCGTCCTGGTGCCCTGACAGGGCATTGTCACGTTGCCCAAGCACACGCGGCACGCATCAAGGGCGCATTGCTGGCGTGTCCGCCTGACTGTGAACGCACCATGCCGGAAGGCAGCCGGCACTGCAAGCATCAGAGGTGGCTCTCAATGCAAGAGCCAACCCATTCTGGAGACACGCATGAACCCGCACACCCCGCATTCCGGACCCGATGATCGCGACGACTATCTGGTCAGCCGCCCCCGAGCCTGGTTTGCCTTTGGCATGACCTTTGCGCTGATGCTGTTCGACTACATTGACCGGCAGGTCATTGTCTCGTTGTTTCCCCACTTGAAGGAAGCGTGGAGCTTGTCGGACAAGCAGCTTGGCGCACTGGTGTCGATCATCTCGATCGTTGTCGCACTGGGCGGCCTGCCCGTGGCCCTTCTGGCCGATCGGATGAGCCGAGTCAAGAGTGTCGCCGTGATGGCAACGGTATGGAGCGTAGCGACCATCTCATGCATGTTCACTCGCAACTACAGTCAGCTATTTGCCGCGCGCGCCATGGTAGGTGTTGGCGAAAGCGGCTATGGTTCCGTCGGTGCGGCGCTGATTGCCAGCTTGTTCCCCAAGCGCATGCGCTCCATGTTGCTGGGGGCGTTCTTTGCCGCCGGCTCCATTGGAGCTGTCCTCGGCGTCATGCTGGGCGGCGTGATCGCCCAGCGCTGGGGCTGGCAGGCCGCGTTCGGCGTGGTGGGCTTCCCGGGGCTGGCAATCGCGCTGCTGTACCTGTTCGTGCCTGACTACAAGACCGTGGGGCTGACGTCCCGGCTGAACAAGGCAAAGGAGTCACCATGGAACTTCATCAGGCACGTCGCAAGCGCGTTGTCTGACTCGCGTACGGTCTGGTGGACCTGCATCGGCGCAGCGTTTCAGCTCATCGTGGTGTCTACCGTCTGGGCCTGGCTCCCCAGCTATTTCAACCGGTTCCACGGTGCAGCCCCGGATGTTGCCGCCAAAGAAGCGGCGCTGATCGTCTTGTGCGGCGCGCTGGGGGCCTTCGTGTGGGGTCTCGTGGTGGACAGGGCGGCTGTACGCCGGCCACGCAACAAGCCTCTCGCCGTGGCCTTCCTGTGCGTGGCGACCCTGCTGGTTTTTGTTGCGGCCTTTACCGTTACGATGCCAGCCAGCCAACAGTTCCTGCTAATCGCGTGCGGCGGCTTCCTGATGACGTGCACGGTAGGGCCGGCGGCGGGTATTGTGCTCGACGTCGTTCACCCGGGCGTGCGTTCCACCGGCGCCGCACTACTGTCGCTCTTTCAGAACATGTTTGGCCTTGCGGTTGGGCCTTTCGTCGGGGGGGCGATTTCAGACGCCCTTGGCCTGCAGACGGCCCTTGCGGTGATGCCGGCATTCGGCTTGGTCGCCGCCGCATGCTTCCTTTTGGCGGCGCGCCAGTATGAATCGGATCTGCATCGGGCCGACATTCGCCTGCGGACTTACGACGAAGTACCGCTCGCATCGGCATCAGCCTGATTCGCGCCTCCTGTTCGGCCCCGCCCGGAGCACCTGTCGATTCGGGTGGCTCAACGCGTCGAGCCGATCGCCCCGGTCGCGAGCGCCAGCGTGGCGGCGGCGGCCAGCGCGCCGCTATACGCATCGGTCGACGCGTTCCATGCCAGCAGCAACTGGGTCTGCGCCAGGTTGGCATCGGTTACCGATCCCACGCCCTTGCTATATGCAGCAAAGGCCGCGTTGTAGGTGACCTGGGCGGCGTCGGCCAGCGCCTTGGCCGCGTCATACGCCGCCAGGCTCGATTCGAGCGCGCTCTGGCTGACCACCACTTGCCGCACCGATTCCTCCTTGGCGCGCGTCAGCCGGGCCGATGCGCTGTCGACGTCATTGCGCGACTGCGCGACCACCGCCGAGCGCACCCCGCCGTCGTAAATGGGCACGGTAACGCCAAGGAATACGCTGGCGCCGTAGCGATAGCCGTTGAGGTTCAGCGTCGGCGGCTGCTGGCCGATTGGCGGAATCGCCGAGATGGACGATCCACCCGACGCATATGACGTGTAAGCGGACAGGAACACCTTGGGCAGGAACGCCGCCTCGGCCGCCTTGACCTTGGCCTGGCTGGCACGCTCGGCCGCGTAGGCGCTCAGCACGTCGGGCCGCTGCGCAATCGCGCTTTCGACGATCTGCTCGATCGAGCCGCGCAAGGCCGGCGACAAGGGGCGCACGGGCATTTCGGCGATGCGTGGTTTCGACAACGGTGAAATACCAATGGCCGTGAGCAGGGCCAGATACGCGTCGGTCTCGGCTCCCTGCGCTTGCACCATCGCAAGGTTGGTCTGCGCACGGTTCTGGGTGGCCTGCGCCACCTCCACGACCGTGCCGATGCCGCGCTGGTAGCGGGCCTTGGCGGCCGCGAGCACGGCTTCGGCGTTGGTCATGGCCTGCTGCACCGTGCCGCCGCGCGACCGGGCAGCCTGATAGCGGTAGAACGCCACGCTGACATCGTGCACGATGCGCTGGTGAACGGCCGTGAACGCAATATTGACGGCAATCGAAGTCTGCTCCGCGGCATCGACAATCCCCGCGCGTTCACCGAAATCGAACAGCAGCCATTGCAGCGACAGCACCGACACCGCGCCGTGGACGGACGTGTTCGTGCCGGCCGATCCCAGGGGCGTGCTGGTGGAAAGATGCCCGTTCTGGTAGCCGCCCATGGCCGCGGCCGAGATGTGCGGCAGGTAGCTGGCCTTGGCGATGCCCGCGGCCAGCGCCGCATTGCGTGCGTCGTTCCACGCGATGCGCGTCAGCGGGTTGGCGGACTCGGCCATGTCGATCAGTTCCGGCAGCGAGTACGCGTGCGCCGGATCGAGCGCGGGCGGCGGTGCGATCGATGCCAGCGCCGAATTGGCGGGCAGCGTGTAGTCGGAAGGCCTTGGCGCGGAGGCGGCCCTGGCCGCGGCGCCGGGCACGATCTCTCCGGATGCCGTGGTGGCGGGCTGCCACGGCCGATCAGCTTGCGCAGGCGCGAGATTCAGCGACGACGTGGCACAACCGGCCAGCGTGGCGGCCATCAGCGATAGCGGAATCACCAGCGAATCACGTTTGCGCATGGATTGGGGAAGGGTGGGCCGTCTGCGCGGCGTCGGCTACGGAGGCGGTCAGGCGTTTGTCGATGAGAGCCAGCAAGGCGTTGCGGGCCGGGCCGTTGTGACCGGCGGCGTCAGTGGCCTCAGTGGCCTCAGTGGCCTGGGTGGCGTGAGTGGCGGTGGTGGTGTCAGTGGGCTGCACTGGCTGCGGCGCCGTATCGTGGGCCCGCAGCGTGCGAAGCCGCTGCGCGAGGTCGGGGTCGCCCGGGAACCGCTCGGCGAACAGGAACGCCGGACCGGCAATTGCGTCGAGCGAGCGCAGGCGCCGCTGGCGGTCGTCGACCCACTCGGGCGCCGGGCCTACGGACGCAGGCTCGTAGTGCGCGAGGATCAGGTCCTGCGCAATATCGCCCTGCAAGGCCAGCGCGATTGCGGCATGCCCGCGCCGGTCGTCGGGCCGCCTGGCATGCGCCAGTTGCTGCCACTGCTCGGCCAGCCGGCCCAGCGCCGCTTCGATGCGCGCGGTAATGCTGACCGGCCAGACGCGCGTGAACACCAGGTAGACCATCAGGTTGCCGAGCATGATGCCGATGACCCGGTCACGCGCGATGGTCAGGTCAAAGCCTGGGCCGGCGCCCTGGATGACACACAGGTAGAACGCGAACGCGACCTGGAAGCCTGCGTAGGCGATGCGCGCTGAGCCTTGCGCAACCCAGGCCGATATCCACGTGCCCGCGAAGACGAGCAACATGAGTCCGCCCACCGACGACAGCGAAGGCACGACATACACGAGGGCGGCCGTGCCGATGGCAGCGCCAGCCAGGCAGCCGGCCAGCCGCAGCGAGAGCTTCTCCACCGTCTCCGCGGCGGTCCCGAGCGACACGAGGTAACACGTGATGAAGCAGGTATGAATGCCCGGCCAGTTGAGCTGCTGATAGAGCAGGTAGCAGAACATGGCCGCGCCGGTGGTCTTGAGCGCGTAGTGGATGTGGCCGCGATTGCTAAAGGCATCTGCGTCGAGGAAGCCGCCGCGGCTGGTTGCGGGCGTCGGGGCTGTCGCGGTGTCCGCCGTCGTGTCCGTGTCCGTGTCCGACGCTGGGGGCTCGGCAAAGCCGTTGATGGCCGTGTGCAGCTCCCTGGCAACCGCCGCCTGCGCCGGCGCAAGCTGGCTGGCGTCCGGTGGGCTCAGCCCGATTTCCACCGGATAGCCACCCGCATCGAGCATGCGCGCCATCGCGCCAAGCGTGTCGGCGATCGGATCGGCAACCGGGGCGGGCAGGGGAGCGCCCGGCTGCCGGCGGGCGACATCGACCGCCAGCAGGATCGCCATGGTTGACGCCGCGGCATGGCGCAGCGCGGCTACGTCGCTGGCATTGGCCGAGCCTTCGATCTTTGCCAGCTTGAGCCAGCCCGCCACCGGCTGAACGCCAGTGTGCAGCGCTGCCTGCAGCGCGGCGCCGTCCGGTGCTGGATCGCGCAGGCAGGCTGCCGCCACGCGCAGGCAATGGGCCAGTTGGTCGCAGGCCAGCCGGCGCGGCGACGCCCCCAGCACCAGGTTGACCGCCACGTTCACGCCGATCGGAATCGCCACCATCAGCCAGGCATAGAGCAGGGCGCGCGTGGCGATCTCACCGCCGGGCACCAGGCCGAGCTCGTCGAGCCCGAACCCGATGATCATGGCGATGATGGCGCCCACCGGGCGCAGCTTGCTGGCCGAGGTCAGGAAGAGCAGGGCGGCCGACAGCACGGCCATGCAAGCCACCCGGCTCATTGGATCATCGACACTGAAATCGGCCAGCAGCATCACGAGTCCGATGATGATGCTGACCAGCACCAGCGCCGCCACGCTCATCACGATACTGGTAACGCGATCCGCCCGGTTGATGAAAAAGACGACATAGGCGGAGATGGCCGCCTCCGGCGTGCCATAGATGCTGGTGACGAGCACCGTCAACATGCAAGCCACGGCAATGCGCGTGGTGGCCGTTGCGCGGCCCGGAAACGGTGCCAGCAGGGCGCCGAGACCGGCCAGCCCGAGACGCCACTTGTCAGCGGCAGGCAGCGCCATGCCGGATCTCGACGGTTGCACTCGCGCCCACCCGGGCCAGCGTTTCCGGCGGTTCTTCCAGCTTGATCCGCACCGGGAATCGCTTGGCCACACGCACCCAGTTCACCGACGGCTGGACATAGGGCAGGGAGCGCGGCAGGTTCAGGCGCTCGGTATCGGTGATGCCAATGCCAATGCCCTGGACCTTGCCGCGCATGGCATGGCTGCGGTCGATCATCGAATAGACCGTGGCGCAATCGCCAAGACGGATATCAGCCAGCTGGGTTTCCCGGAAATTGGCGACGGCGAACCATTCGCCGGTATGCACTAGCAGGAAAAGGGACTGATTGGGAATCACGACTTCGCCGGACAGCACGGTCAGGCCGCTCACGCGGCCGTCATGCGGGGCGCGAACCACGGTGTCGTCCAGTGCCCGCTGGGCGATGGCCAAAGCCGCCTCGCGCGCTCGCACGGTCGCCGTGGCATCGTCCTCGGTGCCCACCGCCTTTGCCGTCGCGGCACGCTGCACACTGGCCTGTTTCAGCGATACGGCCGCGTCGCGCTGCGCCACCTCGGCCTGGTCGAGCTGCTGCTTCGGCACGTAGCCATCCGCGGCCAGCGGACGCAGACGCTCCACGGTGCGCGCTGTCAGCGCGTAGTTCTGCTCGGTGCGGGCGGTCTGCTCCGAGGCAATTGCCGCGTTGGCGTGTTCAGTGGCAATCGTGCGTCTGCGCGTGCCCAGCGCAGCCTGCGCCAGTTCCAGATCGGCAGTCGCCTGGGCCACGGCTAGCCGGTATGGCACAGGATCGATCTCGAACAGCACAGCGCCCTTGGCCACGTGCTGGTTCTCGCTGACCAGGATCCTCGCGATCTTGCCGCCCACGGGCGAGGCCACATGCACCATATCGGCATCGAGCCCGGCATCGTCGGACGACGGAAACCGCTCGGTGCGATGCCAGGCATAGATGGAGAGCAGGATGGCCAGAACAACGATCGCCAGGGCGATCAATTTCCCGCGCAGCGGGCTTTTGCGGACGCCGGCCATTTTCATAGGATGTGTCCCGTACCCGATAACCAGACGATTTCAGCGATCATCAGGCCGATTGCCGTGTTCACCAGCAGCGGGAAGCCGACGATATCCGCCCAGCCGGCCAGGATAAACAGCCGCCAGGAAATGACGGCGCCCACGATGCCGATCAGGGCGCTCAAGAGCCAAAGCGGAAAATAGGCGCCAAACAGACCGAAGGATGGGGCACCGGCGCAACCATAGAGCGAAGCGGCTAACACGACGAGCACAAGCGAGCGTGCCATGGGATCTGGGGCAGGATTGGTTCACGCAATATAGCAGCGAGTATTCGCGATTGTCCAAGATTGTCCAAGGGACAAGGAAAACTTGGCGTTGGAGCTTGAACACAATCCTTCTTGGTCAACTCCGGGCTGACGATGCGCGGCGCCGCTGGGGGGCCAAGGATGCAGTGCTTCGGCGCGAAAATATGTCAGAAATGAGCCCATGGAAATGCCGTGCGAACGCCATTGGCCACGATTCCACATAGGATTGCGCTGGTGCTCTGTAATGCACATATCGGCCAGCGTCTGTTCCTGTGCCTCCGCATCGCTGGCGGACCGAGATGCCGGCAGGAAGGGCAATTGGTCCCCCTGCCGGCACCCTGCGCGTCAGAATGCAAAGTTCTGGGTCACATCCGATAGGGTCACATTGACCGGCTGCGTGCTGACCGCGCCAGCTGTACTGGTCGCCTGGATACTATATTTTCCTGCGGCGCTGGCGTCCGCCGTCAGCGGAATCGGCAGCGTGGTCTGGTAGGTCCCTACTACCGGTGCGGCTGCCGGCAGGGCAGGCTGGTTCGGGAACAGGCTGTAGGCGCCGGTGTTAGAGGCTGCTGCCGTCGCCGCGATCTCGAAAGTGCCGCCTCCTGTCAGTTGCAGGGCGCGGATCGTCGCTTGCGCACTGGCAGGGCTGACCACGCCGGAAACGGTGCGGAACACGGAGATCGGCAGGCTGATGGGTGCCGCCGCGGTCGCCACGGCGGTGCTGCTGCCCGCCACCACCGGCACGCTGCGTACGATGCCGGTGCCCCGGCCATTCGTTGAGGTTGGCACGATCACCACGTCAACATTGCCGGCGGTGCTGCTCTGCTCAATCGGCGAGAGGGTGAAGTTGCCGTTGGCGTCAGCCAGCGTCGCCTTAACCACTACACCATTGCGCTCGGCAAAGACCTGAGCGCCGGGCGCGCTGCTCAGCATCCCCGTGACCGCGCCGCTCACCACGGTCGGCAGGGCGGTTACCACGGGCTTCAGGCCAAACGTGCCATTGCCGCGCGCGACAATCGACTTGCAGGCATCGAAGTCAAGTATCAGGTCGGTCAGGGTATTGGACGTCACCGTGAAGGGCCGGATGATCTTGATTCCGGTCTGGATTGCGCTGGGCGTATCGAGGGCTTGCTCACTACCACCGGTGGGAACCACGGAATTGGCCAGGGCGCCGGCCCCGTTGGGGACCAACACCAGGCGGATCTGCTGGTATGTGCCGGCTGGCAACGGGGTCTGGCCGAGCACCGTGAGCACACCATTGGTGAGCGACAGCAGATCGATCCGCCGCGCCGGGATGACAGTCACGTCGGCCCAGCCAGAGCCGCTCACATCGGCGTTGGGATCGGTATGGACCCGCACCTTGTCAACAGTGACAAATACATGGTCAAAGCCGCAGGAAGGCGCGTCGGTCATGGACACGCTCAAAGTGCCTGAACCGCTGCTGAACGATCCGCCGCCGCCACCGCCGCAGCTGGCAAGAGCGACCGCGCCACCAAGCGCGAGAAGCCACAGGGGTAACGGGAAACAGTGCTTGGGACTCATGGTGTGTTGTCTCCGGATTCCGGGATAAAGCTCGATTTAGCGGCTATTCGACCTTGAGCACACCCTTCATGTTCGGATGCAGCGTGCAGGCATAGGGGATTTCGCCTGCCTTGTGTGCGATATATCGCCACGACCCGCCAGCAACGATGCTGTGGGAGTCGAACACCCCGGGCGCCGTGACGGTGTGGGGATACGGATCTTTGTTGACCCACACAATCGTATCCCCTCGCTTGACGCTAATGGCCTCGGGCTCAAACTTCGCGCCCTCGATCACCACCGTGTGTCTTTCCGTTTTTTCGGCCGCGATTGCACTGGGACCGACGTAGGGCATGCCCCACGCAAAGATCAGTGCAACCGCGAGCAGGTGTCTTCGCCGCCGCCCATCGGGTCGTGTCGGTAGTTGGTGCATGGACGTCTTGCTGGTGCAGAGACTCACTTGCCTAGCGAGGATTGGATCTGCTTCGCATGCTCCAGGTGCCCGACAAACGCCGGGCGCACAGCAACCAGCAGCGCCTTTAGCTCGTCGTTCTGCGCATTGGGAATGAGCGTCTTGTCGAGTGCATCAATCACTTGTTCGTGATACGCCACTTCGTGGTCGATATACGCCTTGTCGAAACTTGCGCCCTTGAGTCCCTTCAGCGTCTTTACGTTCTCGTCGCCGCCAGACTTCAGGCTTTCACTCGTTGGATTCTTCTCCGGCGTGACTTTCAGCTTCTTGACCAGCGTCACGGCCTGTTTATTCACACCGGTATGGTCAGTGACCATCTGTTTTCCGAAAGCCTTTACGTCCTGGGAGTGACCGCTCCTCTCCGCAATTTTTCCCGCGTCAATGTCGACTTGGTTTGCGGTGACGACGATCGCCGCGATCTGCGCGTCGTTGGGTGTTTGGGCCACGGCGGCGACTCCGGCGAGGGCAAGGATGACCCCGAGAGTTACCGAGATGTTCTTCATTTTTTTGCTCCTCAGCGATGAATTGGCCACGCATTCCTAGCCCGCATGGCAGTGGGTCTTGGTGCCGCGCGGCCCCCTGGATTCAGGGCACCCGCAATGGCGCCGGCTATCCCCACAGGCGACCACGGCAACACATTGAATATAGGCTAGGCGAAGACAATTTTCGTCTATACGGGCCGTCCGGATGCGATGTGCCAAGAAGATAAAAAAAGCAACGGCGCGTGCCTCGCTCCGGCAATTGCGTACCCTTGGGAAGACGCACCGGCACTGATTGGAATTGTCGCGAAATGAAATACATCCGAGCCCGCGAGGCGATTCGTTAATGCCATCAACGATCGAGTTCGCTTGTCGCTGCGTCAGTCATCGTCGTCGTCGTGCCAGCGATGCCACTCGCGGTGTCGCTCGCGCCATTCGTGTTCTCTCCAGCGCCTTTCACGCCATTGCTGTTCGCGCCAGGCACGGGCTTGCCAATCGTCGTAGTAGCCGGGTGCAACAACGACCGGCCGAGGTGCGACATAAACGGGTGCCGGCTCATAGTAAGCAGGAGGGGGAGGCGCAACCACGGCCGGCCAGGGCAGGCCAATACCAATTCCTACGTCAACGCGTGCCTCGGCGGAGCCGGAGGTAAGAACGGCGATGCCAGCCAGCAGGCCAAATGCCAAGACCTTGTGCATGATGATGCTCCTGATGCTTCTGGAAATACGCGCTGCGGCCATCAGTCGGCCGCCTATTTGCAGAATTAAAGATGGGCTACCGTCTGTAACGGTGCGCGCGCGACGAGGTTGACGCCTCGGCCATCGGCGTGGCGACCAACGTGTAAGCGGTTGTATCAGGAGCCTATGGGGTACACCAATTGTCCAACTGCAGCGTCGCCGTCGCTGCGTGTGATTGCGAGTTTAATGGTGATTGTCATTAAGAATAAACATGCAAGATAAGTTAGCCTGTTCCACTTTGTTTCCAATCCTGGCAATTCGCTCGTCAAGCACAGCCAGCGGTGACTATGGCGCGATCCTAAGGACAAGAGGACAAGAGGACAAGAAGCGAATTCTAGAACGTCGTGCACTGGAAGAAACCGCGATGCCCGAAGCAAGTCGTCGAAGTCGGGTAACGGCTGTAGCGCTCTGTGCTTTCCTTCGCATCCAGGCTCAAAACGCAGTCCCTCCATGGGTCGGAGTTGCCCTTATATCCGAGCTTCTCGCACGCCGGGCCATACACGCTGATCATTTGGTCGACCTCACGTTCCGCCTGGGCGGTGCGTTCGGCTTGGGTCGTGCAACCGACGAGCAAGGCGGCCAAAACAAGGTGCATCAATATGCGCATGACAACCCCCATCTCACTCTATGTATTTGAGGTGGAAACTGCCTCCCAAGTTTCCGTTCAATCGACTGGCTCGATGTGTCGAAATGCACGGAGGAGCGCGAGGTCATAGGCGATCTTGAGCAGGCCGCAGGCAACCAGCGGGACGCCAACCCAGCCCGTTGCCAAGAGGCCGCCCGCGAGGGCCGGGCCAAGTGCGGATGCCAGGCTCCTCGGCACCGCAGTCAGACTTGCGGCCGCCGGACGTTCGGGCGGCGTCACCACGGCCATCACATAGGCGGTCCGGGTCGGTACGTCCATCTGCGACAACGCGCTGCGCACGAGCAACAGGGCCAGGGTTGCTGCCAGGGAGGGGGAGAAAGCGGCCGCGATCAGGCAGAGGCTGGAGGGAATGTGGCTGAACACCATCGTGTTCAGCAAGCCGAACTTGCGAGCCAGCGGCACGGCAACGAGCTGGGAGCCTGCGGTGAGCAGCCCCGCCCAGAAAAAGAACTGGCCAGCGGCGCCTGGGGAAAGACCGAAGCGCTGCATCAACCACAGCGCCAGCAGAGAGTTCACCACCAGGCCGCCGGCAAAGGCGTCGACGCTAAAGAGCAGTGCAAGGTGGGTAACGATGCGGCGCGAGGGGCCAAGCGGTATTCTCACTGACGGCACGTGGGGGTGTGGCACGGGCATGCGGGCATAGAGGGCGTAGAGTGCGACACCGGTCAAGGCGTAGATCATGAACATCGCGCGCATGGCGCTGAGGAAAGATATCCCTATTTGCGCGGCGAGCCAGTCCGGCAGCGCTGCTGCCAGCGCGCCAATGGCGGCGGAGAGGGCCCCGGTCAGGCTGTAACGGGCGAATAGCGCCGTGCGGCCATCGGAGGCCGACGAATCCGCAAGAGCGGCCTGCTCGAGTGGCAGGAACACGCTGACGTCTCCGGAGCTTGGGTTGAGCGTGCCAATGAATGCGACGAGCAACAGCGGCCAAAGGGAAGACAGTCCGGCGAAACCTATGCCGGTCGCGGCCATCAATGCCGCCGCCGACAACAGCAGGCGGCGCTGCGGGTAGCGATGGCCGATGACGCCCACCAGTATCGTCGCCAGTGCCGAGCCGATCAGGGTGGCACTGCTGATCAAGCCCACTGCCAGTTGCGCGAAACCGAGTGCAAGCAGGTACGCTGGCAGTAGGACGGCAATAAACCCATCGCAGAAGCCGCGTAGCGCGCGGCCGATGAGAAACGGCAACGCGCTGGGATGGACGCCTGCAGGCAGTACCAGGCGCGCAAGCCAGACTTGGTCGGTGGGCACAGCCGGGTCCTTAAGAATGCATGGATTTTGTTTTCTTCGTACCTAGTTCGGGCCGGCATTTCCGAACGAGAAGGTGTCGAACAAGGTCACGCTATCCGCCTTGGTCCATAGGCCAACTGCGCCGGCGCCGCCAATGTGATCGTCCGTCGCATCGATGTAGCGTTTGCCGTCCAGCGCAACCTGGATATGGTTGCCGATGAACTCGACGCGCAGCGTATGCCAGACCCGGGCAAGGACAGGGGCCTCCTGATATTGGATTGTGTGCCTGCGGCCGCCCGTTGTGTAGTACAGGGAGACATTGTTCTCCAGTGCATTCGCGCGCGCGACATAGTAGTTATCGCCGTTCTTCCAGCGCCAGACGACGCCGCCGGCCTGGTCTTCGCGACCGGCAATGGGCTTGAACCTTGCTTCTACGAAGCCATCGGAGATGGAGACGGCTGACTTCACACACCAGGGGAAGTCTCCGGAGCCCGATTGCTTGAGCACGTTGGCGCTATTCCCCGCGGTCGGGTCAGCCTCGACAGTCCATCTCGGTGTGCCGCGGCCGGTAACACCGGCCACCCATCCCGCAGGCAAGGCACCTTGTTTGTTCTGGTTGAACATGATCGTTTCTCCAGTTGCCGGCATGGCTGTCAGCAGCATCCATACAAGGAGCAGGATCGCTTTCACGGGGTACCTCCCGGGCGACATCGCAAAGAAGTTCACGCAGGCATCTTCGGTGGCCACCGATGCGTCTCCGCCTGGCAATGCAGGCACCAGGCATACAGGGCGTCGTACATCACCATGCCATGCCGGAGCATCTCGTGATCGTCGGTGAACACCTGGGACAGACCCAGCGAGATAGCGTAGAGGCCTCCGGATTGCGGGGTGAGATCCAGCTTTGACGTGTCCGCGCCCCGCACAATGCCGGCTAGTTGCTGCAAGGCTGGATCATTCAGATGGTACTTATCCAGGAACGCGTCAAAGCTGCACAGTTCGCCGACATGCGAAAGCTCGACGCCAGGGATGTCGTAGGGAACGGCACCCGTCTCGCCAGCGACTTTCACGACGTCGCCGGTTGGCACGTACAAAAATTCTGGTTCCTTGTCGATAAAGCGGGCGATCAGCCAAGGGCAGGCAATCCGGTCAATCTTCGGACGTTCGCGGGTAATCCATTTCATGGCTGGCTCCTTACGGTTTGCCGATCGACGGGTGATTGCCGGTGGCCCATTCCTCGATGCCGCCGGTGAGATACGCTGCTCGGAAGCCTGTGTCTTCTAGCCGGGCGGCATTGTCCTGGCTGGCATGATCTGGTATCCGGAATTATTTTTGGGCCACGGCGAAGCGCTCGGCTGCCTGAGCCCAATGGATGTTCTGCATGAAGGCATCCACATACGCCGCAGCTTTTGCGCCGAAGTCCATGTGGTAAGAATGCTCATACATGTCGAGCGCCAGGATCGGGGTAGCGCCGGCGAGGGTATGTGCGTGATCGGGCGCCCACTGGTTCACGAGCCGCTTGTCTCGCGGCGAGTAAGTCAGCAACACCCATCCCGAGCCGCCGCCTAGTGCCTTGCCCATTGCGATGAACTCGGCCTGCCAGCGCGCCACGCTGCCGAAGTCACGGATGAGCGCCAACTCCAGCTCGCCGCCCAAGCTGCCGCCTTCACCGAGCCCGTCAAAGTACACCTCGTGCAGGATCATTGAATTGGTAGCGATCAGTTCTTCCCGCTTCAGGCCATTGAGCACAAAGACGGTTGCGGTCGCAGGATCCAGCGAGGCAAGTTCCGCGGCGATGGCATTCAATCGCTTCACAGCGCCGCCATAGTTGTTCTCGTAGTGGCTGACGATCAGTTTCTCCGAGAGGCCAGTGAGCTTGCCTGGATCGACGCCCAACGGCTTCATTGCATAGGTCATGATGGATTCCTTGTTCGTGCGGCTCATGCGTGGAGGAGCGGGTAGGCGACCAGGCCGATTAGTGCGGCGCCGACGACGATGACTGGCTCAGGCAGCTTCTTGAATTTCCAAAGCAGCGCGACCGTAACAAGCGCAAGCAAGACAGTGGGCAGATCGATAATTGAGCGTTTGGCCAGGACGATCACGGCGCCCGTGATGGCCCCAACAGCCGCCGCCGTCACGCCATCGACGAAGGCAATGATGCCGGGACGCTTCCCGTACTTCTTGAAGTAGGGCGCCGGGATCACGGTGAACAGGTAGCAAGGCAGGAAGGTGCCCAGCGCGGCCACGGACGCCCCTGGCAGGCCGGCAACCAGGTAGCCGATGAACCCGACCGTAATCACCACCGGGCCCGGCGTGATCATGGCCACTGCCACCGCGTCGACAAACTGCTTGTCGTTCAACCAATGGTGCTCGGTCACGACGCCGCCGTACAGGAACGGCACGATGGCAAGCCCGGAGCCGAATACGAAGGCGCCGGCCTTGGCGAAGAACACGCCGATCTGCGTCAGCAGCGGCCAATCCACAGTGCTGACGATCCCGCCCACCGTAGGCAATTGCGTCGCCGCAATGGCATTGAGGCCACCTTGTCGCAGCCACTTCGGTGGCGCGCGCCAGAACCACACTACGAAGCCGGCCGCCAGGAACAGCCAGGCGATCTCCGATTCAGTCACCACGGTCACCGTTGCCAACACCAGGTAGATCACCCACAGCAGCTTGTCCTTGCCCACGCTCTTGTTGGTGAGCTTGTAGGCGCTGATCGCAATGATCCCGATGACCACGGCGCCAACCCCGTAGAACACAGACTGCATCCAGGTCAGCCCGCCAAACCGGACGTAGGCCCAACCCAGTGCCACCACCATCAGGAACGACGGAATGACGAATGCAATGCCGACCAAGGTCGCGCCGACGACGCGATAGTGCACATAGCCGAGATAGATGGCGAGCTGCGCGGCAAGCGGACCGGGAGCCAACTGCGCCAGCGCCAGGCCTTCCTTGTAATCGGCGTCGGTAATCCACTTACGCGCATCCACCAAGTCCCGGTGCATGTAGCCAGCGAGGGCAACGGGGCCGCCGAAGCCCAGCGTACCCAGGCGCAACATGTAGAACACAAGTTGCCAGAGCGAATAGCTCGGCCGTTCGGCCGCCGGCGCTTGCGGAATGTCGGCTTGCTGCGGGTTGTTCATTGATCTTCCTTGAGATGGGGGCGGTGACGGCTAGCGTTTCCGGTGATTCAAAAAGTGGGCATGCAGGGAATCCAGCACCAGGCCGATTTCGGCCAACAGCGCATCGTCGTCGGCTAGCCGCTCGCGGGCGCCGGCCAGGATCGCCTCGAACCCGCTCGCTTCGGGGACGGTCGGGCCGCCGACATCCAGCGCGTGGACCATCCCCGCCAGACGCTGCAATCCTGGATTCGCGTCCAGGCCAAAGCTTGCAAGCAGCACCTCGAAGGAAACCTTGTCGCCAACATGGGTGAACGTCGCGTCGTCGAAATCGAAGCCCAACGCATCGGTGGGGCAGTCACTGGGGGATTCGAGCCACAGAAAACGGGCGTGGGGATCGATGAAGCGCTGGATCAGCCAGGCGCACGCCACCCGGTCGACCCAAAGATGGCGGCGGGTCGCCCATAGCCGTCCCTGGTATTGCATAGGGTCGCGCCGCGCGATTGCCCCTGCCGCGGGATGCGGCTCGCCCGGCGACAGGATCGTTTCAATCGCGCCGGTGAAGTCTCGCCACTGCGCCTCGGCACGCAGGGACGCCTCGTTGGGGAAGAAATCAACCTTGCGAATCGCTTCGTAAATGCGTCCGAGCCGCCGCAGCAAGCGATTGAGCTCGGCTTCACTTAGTCCGGAAAGCGTCTGGCGGGCTTCCGAGACGGAAGCAAGGAACGCGGCATAGTCACCCGATCGGTCGAACAGTGCGCGGTAGGCAGCAGCGTCGTCGTCCTCTTGGGGATGCACGGTCAACAGCCAGGCTTGGCCATCCTGCTGCTGGGTTTCGTCGGCCAGTTCGCGGAATTGCGCCACTTGCTCGGCCCTGGCCGGCAGCAGATACGCCCCGTCGCGCAAGGCGGCTCCACCTAATGTCTTGAGCGTGCGCCAGATCCGCATGCGGGCGGTCGCGCCCGATGTGGGAAGGCTGACAATCAGCAGGATCCAGGAATCTTGGGATGTGGTCATGGAAGGCAGCATAGGAGGGCTTAGCACGGGTTGCAATGATGTAGAGATCATTACAAAAACCGGGGCAGCATTGTGGATTGCCGTCTTTAGATGGATCGTGGATGGTTTGGCGCCGCCTCGCAGACCAGCCTGGAAGCTTGGCAGACGTGGATGGAACGCCACACTCGATGTCGCTTGGGACCGCTCAAGTTGGGCAAAGCGTTTCGACGGGAAGCCAGTTCAGCGAATTGAACCGCACCCATTGGCCTCCGCTGTGGCTGCACCGTGCGGCCCATGAAGCACGCCGCCGTACCCGCAGAACCCTCGATGGCTGTTGCTATCGACCCCGACCGGAGGGCAAGGGCGGTCAATTCCTTAGGGGTTTCCTCATTTTCCCGGAGAGAAATGTGCCGATGCACTGATGGGGAGGATAGGCGTTCAGTCAGTCAGCGCCTCAGACTTTGATTTAACATAACAATGATTATCGGAGAATTTGCTGTGTAAAGGCCAAATCAGAATGTCCGCTTCTGGCTAAGCTCAAATGTCCGAGTTTGGCCAGCGTAAGCTTGACGGCTTCCAGCGCCACGAGCGGCGCGGAGCCACTGCACCAACTGGTTGCGCTCAACGGCAACCCCGAAATGGCCTGCATGCACGCAGGCATCACCGACAAGATCCGCATTATCTGGCGTCTGGACTTCACATAGCGGCCACGGATAGTGGCCACCTACGAAGAGCATGCAGGCGTTCTGCAGGCGATCGTCGCGCGCGACTGCCCTGGTGCGCGCGGGTTGCTGCGCACTCATATCGGGTGCAGTCGGGACGTGGCACGCAACCTCACGCTGCACCGGCTGGTGGAAGCGGCATAGCCCCCAGCCCTGCTTGCCGGCATGTCGACCCTGTGGCATGGCGTCGCGGCGCCGGAAAATTCCACACAAGTGATGAAGAAGACCCTTATAATGCAACCCAGTTGCAATAAGGCGCCAATCACGTTGGCCCACCCGTTGGGACTGGCCGCCTCGCGCCGCGCCACCGCCGAACCCCCAACGCGCTACCCAGCGCCAGCGCTTCCCTCTGATCTGAACATGCCGATACTTTCTGTCACTCCAGCCGGCCGACGACGGCGTAGTCCCCTCGCCGCACTGGCCGCCGCCACGGCGATCACCGCGCCGCTCGCCGATGCCGAGGAGGCGCCCGCGACGACGCTTCCCGAAGTCTCGGTGGTCAGCACCGCCGACAATACCTACGCGCCTTCCGCCTCCACCGGCGCGACGCGCACCGAGGCCCCGCTGCGCGAGGTGCCGCAATCCGTGCGTGTGTTGCCGCGCGAGCTGATCGACGATATCGGCGCCACGCGGCTGGACCAGACCTTCGACTACGCCAGCGGCGTGTCGCGCCAGAACAGCTTCGGGGGCCTGTGGGACAACTACGCGATACGCGGCTTCACGGGCAACGAGAACACCGGCGCTGGCTACCTCGTCAACGGCTTTGCCGCCAACCGCGGCTTCACCGCGCCGCGCGACGCGGCCACCATCGAACGCGTGGAGGTGCTCAAGGGCCCGACCTCCTCGCTGTACGGTAACAGCGAACCCGGCGGCAGCATCAACGTCATCACCAAGCAGCCACAGTTCAAGCCCGGCCAGGCCTATGACATGGAGGTCAGCAGCCGTGATGGCTACCGCGTGTCGGCCGACGTCACCGGCGCCATCAGCGACAACGTGGCCGGGCGGCTGATCGCCGTGGGCGACCACGCAGGTAGCACGCGCGACTTCGTCAACAGCAAGCGCTACCTGGTGGCGCCGTCGTTTACCTGGACCCTGGGCGCTGACACCATCGTGCAGTACGCGGCCGAGTTCCAGCGCTTCACCACCCCGCTGGACCGCGGCGTGGTGGCCATCAACGGGCAGTTGGGCGCCGTACCGCGCTCGCGCTTCCTCGGCGAGCCGAACGATGGCGACATCCGCCTCGACAGCCAGTCGCACCAGTTGAGCGTCGAACACCAGTTCTCGCCGAACTGGAAAGGCCGCCTGGCCGCAGCGTACCGCGGCGGCAGCCTGGTGGGCTACTCTACCGAGGCCGGCGCGCTGTCCGCAGACCAACGTACCCTGAGACGCCAGCGTCGCTATCGCGACTACCAGTCCGACGACATCTCGCTGCAGGCCGACATGACCGGCAAGTTCGACACCGGCGCGATCGGCCATGAGCTGATCGTCGGCGTGGACGCCTACCGCTTCGGCAACACCCAGGTGCAGTTGCGCAAGAACCCCAGCGCCGGCGCGCCCTATGCCATCGACATCTACAACCCGGTCTATGGCCAGACCCCGCCCACACTGGCAGCCAACACCGACACCTACGAGCGCCAGACCAGTCTCGGCCTCTATGCCCAGGACCAACTGCGGCTGGGCGAACGCTGGCGCCTGCTGGCCGGCGCGCGTTTCGATGCCTATAACCAGTCGCTGGACAACCGCCTGCTCGGCACGCGTGCCAGCCAGCATCAGAGCGCGGTCTCGCCGCGCATCGGCCTCACCTACCTGGCCAGCAACAACGTCTCCCTGTTCGCCAACGCCAGCCGCTCGTTCCGCCCTAATGCCGGCACCGATTCCGCCGGCAACCCGTTCTCTGCGGAGCACGGGCGGGCCGTGGAGGCCGGCGTGAAGCTCGACAGCGACGACCGCCGTCTCGGCGCCACGCTGTCGGTCTTCGAGATCCGCAAGCGCAATGTGCTGACCGCCGACCCGCTGGATCCCTCCTACTCGGTGGCCGCCGGCGAGGCGCGCAGCCGAGGGGTGGAACTCGACGCATCCGGTCAGCTCGGCACGCATTGGCGCGTGACCGGCAACTTCGCCTATATCGACGCCGAAATCACCCAGGACAGCACGCTCGCCGCCGGCACGCCGCTGGCCAACATCCCGCGCACCAGCGGCAGCGTGATGGCGGTGTACGAGGATGCGGCCCCCGTCGGCCAGCGCTATGGCGTAGGCGGCGGCATCCGCTATGTCGGCAAGCGCTCCGGCGACTCGCGGAACAGCTTCTCGCTGCCCGCCTACGCGCTGGCCGACGTGCTGGGCTATTGGCAATACAGCAAGGCGGTACGCGTGACGCTTAATGTCGACAACTTGTTCGACAAGACCTACTACGCCAGCTCCTATAGCAGCGTGTGGGTAATGCCCGGTGCCGGCCGTACCGTGCGCCTGGGCCTGCGGCTGAGCTACTGAGGCCATGGTGTTTGGATCTCCCAGCCGTCAACCATGATGAACCTGTACAAAATAGGAAGTTTACCTTTGTAGTTTTCCTTCGCATCGACTACATTGGGGACATGCATGCCAACCACAAACAGGATGATCCGCAGGATGCCCGCGCATCCGCGCTGGCAACCGATCTTCGTATCGTGATCGGCCAGCTGAGGCGCCGCCTGCGTGAAGAGGTGCACCCGGGCGATCTCACCTGGGCCCAGATGTCGGTTCTTGGCCGCCTGGAGCGCGATGGTCCGGCCACTGTGACAACGCTGGCGCGGGCCGAGGGGGTGCGGTCGCAGTCCATGGGCGCCACGGTTGCCGTCCTGGAAGCGGCCCGGCTTGTGAGTGGCGCGCCGGATCCGGTCGACGGGCGGCAGACCATCTTGTCGCTCACGGCTGACGCCAGGGAGATGATCCTGGCGACCCGGGCGGCGCGGGAAGACTGGCTGCTGCGTGCCATCCGGACAAAACTCGCGGCGGCGGAGCAAGAGGAGCTTGCGGCTGGCATCGCCCTGCTCAAACGGCTGGCCGACTCGTGAGCCTTGCGATGGGGCTCTTTCAAAGTCCCGGCCCGCGCCCTGCTCCGGACTTGCCGCAGTCCCTGTCGACCGGAGAAAACCGAGAGAAAAACCGAGAGAAACCACCATGCCAGTCACCGTTCTTGATCCGAAAACCGCTCTGGTTGTCATCGATCTGCAGCAGGGAATCGTCTCGCTTCCCGTCGCGCACCCGGTCGACGAAATCGTGAAGCAGTCCGCGACCCTTGCCGCCGCGTTCCGCGGTCACGGCCTGCCAGTTGTGCTGGTCAACGTTGCCGGCGGCGCCCCCGGCCGTACCGAACAGGGCCGCAGGCTTGGCGATCTTCCTGCCGGATGGGCCGACCTGGTGCCCGAGTTGAACCGGCAGCCGGCCGACCTCACGGTGACAAAGCGGACCTGGGGGGCATTCACCAATACCGACCTTGAGGCGCAACTGAGAAAGCTGGGTGTGACGCAGGTGGTGCTTGCCGGCGTTGCGACCAGCATCGGCGTGGAGTCGACCGCGCGCCAGGCGCATGAGCTTGGGTTCAACGTCGCCCTGGCCGTCGATGCCATGACCGACATGAGCCTGGATGCGCACGCCAACAGCATTGCGCGGATTTTCCCAAGGCTGGGTGAGACAGGCACAACCCGCGAGATCATCGATCTGCTCGAAAAGGGCAGTAGCCGGTGAGAGGCACCTTCCGCTCGCTTGACAACTTCAACTACCGACTGTGGGCCGGCGGGGCCATCGTATCCAATGTGGGAACCTGGATGCAGCGCACCGCGCAGGACTGGCTAGTGCTCACGCATCTGACGCACAAGAACGCAACGTCGGTGGGCGTGGTCATGGCACTGCAGTTCGGGCCCCAGATGCTCTTGTTACCCTTGACCGGCTTTGCGGCGGATCATTTCGACAGGCGCAAGCTCCTGCTTGCCACGCAGGCCGCCATGGGCACGCTGGCGCTCGGGCTGGGGCTGCTGACCTTGTCCGGGCACGTCCAGTTGTGGCACGTGTACCTGTTTGCGTTCTTGCTCGGCTGCGTCACGGCATTCGATTCACCCGCGCGCCAGACCTTTGTCGCCGAGCTGGTCGGGGACTCGGACCTGTCCAATGCCGTGGCGCTGAATTCCACCTCGTTCAACGCAGCGCGGATGATTGGGCCTGCCGTGGCCGGCGTGCTGATCAGCGTGGTGGGCACCGGATGGGTATTCCTGATCAATGCGGCGTCCTTTGTCGCGGTGCTTGGGGCGTTGAGCCGCCTGCGCCTTGGTGAACTGCATCGGAAGGCCCGGGCGGTCCGCACGCGAGGCAGCTTTGCCGAGGGCTTTCGCTATGTCTGGCGGCGCCCCGACCTGAAGGCTGCCTTGCTCATGCTGTTCCTGATCGGCACGTTTGGGCTGAATTTCCCGATTTTCATCTCGACGATGTCGGTTACCGTCTTTCATGCCGGGGCGGATCAGTTCGGTTTCCTGACGTCGATCATGGCGATCGGGTCGGTGACAGGCGCCTTGCTGGCGGCAAGGCGGGCCAAGCCGCGCTTCTCGCTTTTGCTCGCTGGCGCAACGGTGTTCGGGGTGGGCTGCGCGCTAGCCGCGATCATGCCCAGCTACGCCCTGTTTGGTCTTGCACTGATCATGGTTGGCGTGGCGGCACAGACCGTGACCACGTCGACAAACAGCCTGGTGCAGCTATCGACCGAACCCGCCATGCGCGGCCGGGTGGTGGCCATCCTCTTCGCCTTGGCCCTGGGTGGCACCCCGCTTGGCGCGCCGATCGTCGGCTGGGTCGCCGATACGTTCGGGCCACGTTGGGCGCTTGGCATTGGCGCTGGCGCGGGCTTTGCCGCTGCGATCGTCGGCGTGCGCTATCTCGCGAAATATCATCGCCTGCGCTTGCGCATCGACGCCGGGCGCCTGCGCCTGAGCTTCGACGAACACATGCTGAGGCCGGAGGCCTGAGCCGCCTGTTACACGGCCTCGTTGCCCACCGCGCTGCGGATCTGCGCGGCCAGTTTCATCAGGTGTGGCTTGAGAATGCGCGCGGCGCTGGCCGGCGTTGCCTGCGTGGTGGTGCTGACGTTCAGCACGTGGATGGCGTAGCTCTTGAACACCAGTGGCGTGGAGAGCGCGACCACTTCCGGCTGCCAGCTCGCCATGCACCAGCCCTGCTTGCGCACCTGCCCGATGGCTTGCTCGATGTCTTGTGCAAGTGCGGGCCAGTTAGCGCGCAGGCGCTTGCCGAAGCCTTCCAGCAAGGCCTTGGTTTCCTGCTCGGGGGCCGCGGCCAGGTAGGCGCGTCCCAGGGAGGTAAGCGCCATGGGCACACGCTGCCCGGTCACTACGCTGCGCAGTGAAACCTTGCGGCTATAGCGGATGGATTCCAGGTAGACCATCTCGTCGCGGTCGGCCATGGCCAGCCCGACGTTGATGTGCTGGCTTTGCGCGAGCTCGCGCATCAAGGGGGCTGCTGCCTGCAGCACGGCAGAGCCGGCGCGCATGGCGTGCGCCAGGCTCAGGACCGGCGGGCCAAGCCGGTAAGCGCGTAGCGTGGCGTCGTACTGGAGGAAGCCGGCCTCCACCAGGCTTTGCGTGAGCCGGCTGACAGTCGAACGCGGCAGGCCGGTACGTTCGGCCAGGTCGCCGTTGCCCAGCACTTCCGAGCCCGCACGAAACGCCCGGAGTATCTCCATGCCGCGCTCCAGCGAGCGATTGGCCGACGTGCTGCTCGCCCTGCCACGCGCCCGCGACAACGCTAGTTCGGGATCCAAGATCATGCTCCTGGGTGGGGCTGATTTCCGGCAGCCGGAATTAAAGCATCGGGGGGGGAGTTTTGCCTCATTTGGCATGACTATGCCAGATCCCCCTGCCCGGCTCCCCTGCCCTGCTCCCTGCAGTCAGCCCGCCATCACAACCACGCCATCTGCCGCCCGCACGCCTTGCGATGCCGGCAGCACGAAGACCGGGTTGATCTCCGCCTCCACCAACTGCTCGCCCAGCGCGGCCGTCATGCTGGAAAACGCCACAATGGCATCGGCCAGCGCTGCAACATCGGCCTTGGGCCGCCCGCGAAAGCCATCCAGCAGCGGCCAGGTTTTCAGTTCCTGGATCATGCCAAGCGCTTCGGCGTGCGACAGCCCACCGGCCGGCGGCAACATGCGCATGGTGGTGTCCTTGAACAGCTCTGCGGCCACGCCGCCCATGCCCAGCAGGATGGCGGTGCCGAGGGCGTCGCGGTGCATGCCAAGGATCATCTCCACGCCGCCGGTGACCATCTCCTGGACGAGGAAGCGCTGGGGCATCACGCCGGTATGCGTTCGCACGTCGTCGGCCATCGCCGGCAACCGCGCCGATACGTCTTGCGGCGTCAGGTTGACGGCGACGCCGCCTACATCGCTCTTGTGCGTGATCTCGGCGCTGAGGACCTTAAGGACCACGCGGGCACCGAGGTCCTTGGCAGCGTTGCTGGCTTCTTGCCCATTGCGTACGACGCGCTCGCGCACCGACGGGATGCCAAAGCGCGCGAAGAGCTGCTTTGCCGCGGCCTCATCCAGCGCGCCACGCGGCAGTTCCCCGGCGATGCTGGCTGGCGCCTTGGCCGGGACGTCAGGCGCCGCGCGCCATTGCCCGGCGCGCAGCATGGCGCTCAGCGCGGCCGTACAACTCTCGGGCGCGCTGAATGCGGGCACGCCGCGCGCGGTCAGCAGGCTGGCCACCTGCGGCGCATGCGGGCTGACGAAGGCCACCACCGGCTTGTCGCTGGTGGGCAGGCAATCCTGAATCGCGCCTGCCATCAGGTCTGGCATGGCCAGGCCGGACGACCCGACGATGACGGCAACGGCGTCATAGCTCGGGCTATCCAGCAGCGCCCGGATTGCGCCGCGCAGCAGGTCCGGCTGCAGGCCTGCCAGGGTGACGTCGATGGGGTTGCGATCCAGTGCCGCGTGATCGCCCTGCTGCAGCGCGCGCAGTCGTTGCGCGGTGGCTTCGTCCGGCGCGGGTGTCTCGAAGCCGGACAACCCGAGGCTGTCCGAAACCAGCGTGCCGGCGCCGCCGGTCGAGGTCAGGATGGCAACCCGGTTGCCGCGCAACGCCCTCCCGGTGGCGAGCGCGGCGGGCATGTCAAGCAGGTCCGCGAAAGTCTGCGCGCGGATCACGCCGGCTTGCCGGAACAGCGCGTCGTACATCCGGTCCGCGCCGGCCAGCGCGCCCGTGTGCGACACCGCGGCGCGTGCCCCCGCTTCGGAGCGGCCGATCTTGAACGCTACCACCGGCTTGCCTGCCCTGGCCGCTTTCAGCGCGGCGGCGCGGAATCGGTCGGGATGGCGCACGCTCTCCACATACAGCGCAATCACGCGGGTGGCCGCATCATCCGCCAGGTAGTCGATGAAATCGGCCAGGTCGAGGTCCGCTTCATTGCTGGTGGAAACCAGCTTGGAAAGCCCGATGCCGCGCGCGGCGGCGCGGGAGAGCAAAGCGCCAAGAATGCCGCCGCTCTGCGAGACCACGCCGATGTTGCCAACGGGGAAATGATCCATCTCCAGCGCCCCGCTGGCGGAGAGCGGGATATTGTCGGTGAGGTTGACCAGGCCGATGGTGTTGGGGCCGAGCAGGCGCATGGCGCCGGCTGCCTCGATCAGCTCGGCCTGGCGGCGCGCGCCTTCGGCGCCCGTCTCCGAGTAGCCGCTGGCCAGCACGATGGCGGCGCCGGTGCCGAGTGCGGCCAGTTCGCGCACGGCCAGGTGGGCGCGCTGCGCGCCCAGCAGGACGATGCCCACATCCGGCACTTCCGGCAACGCGTCGATATCAGCATAGCAGCGGATGCCGTCAATCTCGCCCACCTTTGGGTTGACCGGGTAGATGGCGCCGGCGAAGCCGTGCTTTCTCAGGTAGGCGACCGGGCGCCCGGCGGTCTTGGCCGCATCGGCGGAAGCGCCGATGATGGCGACGCTGCGCGGCTTGACCAGGCGGGCGATGGCAGAGCGTGCGTTATCTGCGTCCATGGCGTCAGGCCTGTTCCTTTCCAGCCATCTTGGCCAGGAATGCCCGCACGGATTCCCGATGCTCGGCGCTGGTGTAGCAGATGCCCTGTGCCTGGCTGCCCTGCGCGAATACCTGTTCGGCCGGCAACTCGAAGGCCTGGTTCAGGATGGACTTGCCCAGCGCCAGGGCAGTTGCGGAGCCCTGGCTCAGTTCCGCCGCCCAGGCTCTGGCGCTGGGCAACAGCGCCTCCGGCTTGCTCACGCGATCCGCTATGCCCAGCTGGAGGGCCTCTGCGGCATCGACCTTGCGCCCGCTGAAGATCAGCTCCTTGGCCTTGGACAGCCCGGTGCGGCGCGGCAGGAAGTACATGCCGCCGCCGTCCGGGATCAGGCCACGGTGGATATATGACCAGGCGAAACTGGCGCTTTCCGATGCCACTACAAAATCGCAGCTCATGGCCATATCGGCACCCAGCCCGGCGGCGGCGCCATTGACCGCGGCAATGGTGGGCTTGGGCATGTTGTGCAGCAGCGCCACGGTATGGTGCACCCGTTGCTGGCGCGACCAGCCGTTGAACGCCACCTCGCCCGCCGGCGCATCCATGCGCCGCTGCATGCCGGCTATATCGCCGCCTGCGCAGAAGCCTTTGCCGTTGCCGGTGAGCACCAGCGCCCGAATGGTCTTGTCCTGCGTGACGTGCTCCAGGGCGGCGATCAGCTCGGTGCGCATGTCGTCGGTCATGGCGTTGCGCTTTTCAGGGCGGTTCAGCGTCAGGGTGGCGATCCCGGCGTCGATGTCGAGCGTGATCAGTGAAGTGGTGTTCATGGTGGGTCTCTCTATCTGTGTTTTATGTTTTGTGCTTCGTGCTTCGTGCTCTGTATGTTTTGCGTGCGCGATGCGCAATCAAGGGCTGCCGGACTACTCTGCGGTGATCTTGGCTTGCTTGACCACCTGGCTCCAGCGAACCTCCTCGGCGCGCACATAGCGGCCGAATTCCTCGGGCGTTCCCGCGCTGACTTCCAGGCCTTCTGTTTCGGCGCGCTTGCGGAACGCCTCGGTCTGCACCGCTTTCCTGGCGGCGGCGTTCAGGCGGGCAATCACCGGGGCGGGCGTGCCTGCCGGCACGAAGAGCCCGTACCAGCTTTCGGCCACGTAGCCGGGCACGCCGCTTTCCGCGATGGTGGGGACCTTCGCCAGCACCGGGCTTGTCGAGCGCTTGGCCGTGGTCACTGCGATCGCGCGCAGCTTGCCGTTCTCAAGCAATGACCCGACTGCGGAGGCCGTGGCGAACATCACATCCACCTGGCCGCCCAGCAAGTCGGTGATGGCCGGGCCGGCGCCTCGGTAGGGAATGTGATTGAGGTCGACTTTGGCCAGTGACTTGAACAGTTCACCCGCGAGGTGCGCGGAGGTGCCAGGGCCCTGCGATGCAAACGAGATCTTTCCTGGCTTGGCCTTGGCGGCAGCGATCAGGTCCTGCACCGTCTTGTAGGGGCTGTCGGGGCGAACCACCAGCACGTTGGGCGACTGGCCTACCAGCATCACCGGCGCAAATGCCTTGTCGGTGGCGTAGGGCAGCTTGGCGTGGATGCTCGGGTTGACCGCGTGCGCAAACGTGGCCATCACCATGGTGTAGCCATCTGGCGCGCTCTTGGCCACCGTGTCGGAGCCGATGATGGTGCCGCCGCCCGGCTTGTTGTCGATGATCACGGGCTGGCCGAGATCCTGCGACATTGTCACGCCCATGGTCCTGGCGATCAGGTCGGTCCCACCGCCCGGGGCGAAGGGCACGACGAGGCGAATGGGCTTTTCCGGGAAGGCTGCGGCGTTGGCAGCCGGCGCCAGCGCGCCCATGGCGGCAAGCGGAATGGCCAACGTGGCCAGCGCCCGGTTGAAGAGGGGAAATGAGTTAGGCACTTGCGTCTCCGTCTGGGTTTCTTGACGGGACAGGTGCCATGTCTTTGCCCTGCCCGCCGTTTATCGATGAACCCAGATTAAGCGCAAATACGGTCGAATACAGCCCTACATTTCCACACAGTGGAATTGAGATCAGGCCTCGGCGGCCATACTTGGGGCCTGCATTGCCGCCCGCCCGACCGCTACCGGCATCCCGAGACGACTGTCACGACAAGCGGCCGCGGCAACATCCCGGATGCGTCAAGATGCCGTCCCACGTAGTCACGCAGGTCAGCCTCAATGGCGGCGTGGAGCGATGTCGGCACCTCTTCCCACAAGCGCATCGACCGCGCGTGCGCAACCGCGTGGTCGATGGAGAGCGATTCCATCGTTTGGATCCGGTCTTCCCGGACCGCGTGAAAGCCGCCGGCGGCCAGCGTCCCGGCAGGCTGGTATTCGGCTTTGGGCCGCGCCTGGCTCAGTGCCACGTGGCGGCCGACGATGTCAACGATGGCCTCGCGAAAATCGCTCGCGTCGTTCTTGTTGACGACAACGAAGGCCGCGCCTGGCATCAATACGCGGCGGATGTTTCGCACTGACGCATCGTCCGAGAACCAGTGGAACGCGCCGAAGGCGGTCGCCCCGCTGAATGCCGCATCGGCAAAGTCCAGGCGATCGGCGCCCATGACGTGGTACGTGCCCGCTTGCCCCAGCCGGCGCGCCTCGTCGATCATGTCCGGGTCAATGTCGATCCCGACCGGGCGAAAACCGCACGCGGTCAGTTGCCGGGTGGCGATGCCAGTGCCGCATCCGATGTCGAGGATGGCTTGCGTCTGTGCCGCCGCCAGAATATCTGCGACCTTGTCCATCACAGCCGTGCTGTAGGACTGGCGTGCCTGGTTGTAGATGGCAGCGGATTCGCCGAATGACATGAGTGGGGTACTCCTGAGGTGATGGCCGGTCAGGCCAATCCATGGAAGACGTTCAGCCCGGGTACGCAGGCGACGCCACCGGGTTGTGCATCATGAAGCGGTCGCGGCCGTTGCGCTTGGCCCCGTACATGGCGGCGTCGGCTTTTTCGAGCAGGAATTCCAGCGCTGGCGACGCCGGGATTTCGCAAACCGCGCCGACGCTGATGGTGACACACGGGTGCTCTGGCCAGCCGCCATGCGGCAACGCCAGCGAGCGCACGGCATTGAGCAGGCGCAGGCCGACTTCCCGTGTTTTGGCTGGCGTGATCGCTGGCAGCACGATGGCGAACTCTTCGCCGCCAACGCGGGCGCAGAAGTCACCGGGGCCGTTGCGCATGGCTTCGCCGATGGCGGCGGCAACGCGGCGCAGGCATTCGTCGCCATGCACATGGCCGTGGAGATCGTTGTACTGCTTGAAGTAATCGACGTCGATGATCAGCAGGCCGACTGGAATGCCTCGCTCAAATGCGTCGGCAATCGCGACGGCGGCCTCGCGCTGGAAGTAGCGCCGGTTGCGCGCGCCGGTGAGCGCATCGCGATAGAGGTCCGCCTCGATGCGTGAGAGCTTTTCCTCGGTCTCGCCGAGCCGCACCGCCAGGCTGGAGTTTTCCAGCGTCAACGCGTGCTCGCGCGAGCGAAAGCGCGTGACGTCGCGCAGAAACACAATGATCCCGACCGGCTGCCGGTTCAGGTTGCGCACCGAATCCACGGTGAGCTCGTAGTCGACGCGCGCCTCCGAAATCAGGTGCGAGCCGCCGCTGCCGGGCGCGCCGCTGCGGCTGGCGGCAATCGCGTCGCGCCAGGCCGGCGGAAACGTGCTGCCCCGCTCCACTTCCACCAGCAGGCGCCGCGCGGCGGGGTTGAAGTCGACGATGATGTCGTTGGCATTGACGATCACGCAGCCCTCTTGCAAGGCATCGAAGACCCTGAGCCTGGCGTAGTGGCCAACGTCATCCAGATGCCTGCGCAGCGCGCATACCCACACCAGCACCGCCGTCACCGCGAAGGTGGCGGGGGTCAGGTCGCCGCCCAGCGGCCCCGTCCATCCGCGCAAGTACGCGATATTGGCCACCAGCGGCAACGCCAGGCCGCCCGCAAGTACCGCCCTTCCCCCGCGGGTCAGGCTGCTGCTTGGTACCCGGGCCGTCAGCAGGAAGTAAACGCTGATCAGCAACAGCAGGTAGGTGTAGGCGGCCGCCGCGGCGTATCCCGGGCCATGGCCGAAGACGGCGCCCGGCGGCGCGCCCCCCGGCACCAGCTGGATCGATGTCCAGATCAGGTGGTGCCGTTCGTTGGTAAAGACCAGGGCCAGCGTCACGATATTGATGACGATGGGCAGACAGAGCAGCGACCAGGGAATGACGAATCTTGGCCGGCTGAGCTGGATCATGGCGCAGAGCCAGCCGATGGGCACGGCGACAATGCCTACATATTGCACCTTGGCCCACAAGATGCGTGTTGCCAGGTCGGCGGAGTTCAACTCGAGCAGGCGGCCGCCGCTCCATAGCGCGCTCCCCAGGGCCAGCGCCAGGAAGGCCTTGACGATGGGGTCGTCCCGCCGCGTCCAGGTTGCGACGGCAACCGTTAGACTTCCGACGACCGCAAAGGTGAGACAAAGGACTAGGGGATACGAAGGCATTCGGCCGGTTCCAGGACACGCCCGCCGGTAGCGCCAGCGGTGGGTTCTCCGGGCGGATTATAAAGCGGCGCGGCGGGGCTGGTCCGCGTCGCGGCTAGGCGGCGGCGCTTCCCGGGACGAATGGCCTCTTGTGCTGGCCGCTATGCTGTCGCACCTCGTATTGGCCGTCTAAGCCGTTCGGACATCTCCTTGAGTGGCATGGCCAGTATGGCATTGAGCAGCCGGCTTTCGCCGCCATCCGGCGTGGCTTCGGCTTCGACTTGCGTTCGGACCTCATTCGTAGCCTGCGCTACGGCAGCCATCACTGCGTCGAGCTCATAGGCTGCCGCCGTTGGACTCAACCCAAGTTCCTGCCCCGCTTGAATCAGGTCGGTGCGCTGGAGGTCGCCGTAATGCCTGGCGGCCCCGATCGGCATGGACAATTCGGAGTCCGGCCAGTACGGAGCGGTGTCGCGAAAGTTCTTGGTGTCGTACACCACCGTGCTGACGATATCGTAGAACGGGGCAAGGCTGTAGCCGTCGGGATCCGCGAAGAACGACAGGTTCTTCATATGCGCGTCGCCGTTGCCAACCAGCACGTTGAACACAATCCAGCGGTAAATAGCCAGGCGCGAGGCGGCGCGGGTACGTGTCAGCTCGATCAGCGCTCTCAGGGTCTGCGTCGAGGCTTGCGTGTACTTTAGTGTGCGGCTCTTGCCACGCAATTGCATGCCGTCAATGACATGCCGGCGCCGCACCTGGCCCTGCAGCGATTCACGATCGAAACGGGAAATAACGAAAACCGGCGCGGGCACGCGCAGGAACGTAGTGGCTGGCACCGGCAGACCCACGCGCGCAGCCAGCCGTATGCAGAAGAACTCATTGATGGCGGTATGTGGCCATGCGGTAGAGCGCGCTTCCGGCTTCAGGATATGGGTGGAAGGCTCTGCGCCGATGGGTTCCAGCAAGAGCCGCTCTCCTTGCCTGCCCTCCAGGATTGCGGCCAGCTTGTGCTGCGCGCCACCCACCGACATATGCTTGGGCGCCTTCGCGTCAAGCGGGCGCCGCGGCAGATCCGTGATACGGCGGTGAAGTTCTTCGAACGATAGCGGCACCCGGCCTGCGCCGGGTTCCTGCTGGCCCGGCGCCAGAAGCGTGATGGCCCCGGCCGATTCCGCGCCATAGTACGCCAGCATGCCCCATGCGTCTTCGATATCGAGCCTTGCCGTGCTGGCGAGCACGGCGCGTTGGCCCTCTTCCGGCAAGAGGTTGTCGAAGAAGTACTGCACGGGACGATCGGAACTGGTATCGACCTGAAGTGCCGGCCCTAGGGGAAGACTAGGGCTCAGGGCGAAGCGCCCGGGATGATTCAGCCAGTCCGCGTCGTAGGCAAACGTCCAAACCCCGTTGTTGTCCGCCACTTCACCGATTTTTATGCCGTTGGCAAAGGCGATGAGCGTGCGCTCTTCTTCGCTCATTTACGCACTCGCCGGTTGACGAGCGCGTCTTTGTCCGCCATCAGTTGCTGGACGCCGGGAGCCTCGCCGAACAACGTCACGCCAAGCTCCTGGAGCAGGAGCAGCACCTTGCCGATTTGCGCGGTCTCCTTGCCACGTTCAACCGCTGAGATAAAAGCTGGCGAGAGGCCTGTGGCGCGCGCCAGTTCGTCGCGCGTGAGCTTCTGGGTCATGCGCGCAGCGCGGGCGAGCTGGCCAAGGCTTGCGGTTGCGGTAATAAGGTGCTGCATAGCGCCTTTCGTCGTGTTGATAACGTATCAGTACGACGACATTATAGTGGGCTATCAAGCGGAATTCCAGATATGGGATTCGATCTAATACGTTAGCTTGGTGATTGTTGGTTTTGCTTCTTAAAAAGCATGATCGAATACGTTAATCGCTATTCTAGCCACCACCCCGCTGCCCCCCTCAAAATCCCAACTGCCGCGCGGCCAGGTCTTTCATGATTTCCTCCGACCCGCCGCCGATCATCATGACCTTGACCTCGCGGTATACCCGCTCGCTCAGGGTGCCACGCATGAAACCCATACCGCCCAGGATCTGCACGGCCTGGTCGGCGCAGAACTGCATGGCCTGGGTGGCCTGGATCTTGGCCATGCAGGTGCGCGCCACCAGTTGCGCCGGGTCTCCGGCCTGATGCTGCACACGGTAAGCCAGGTCGTAGACGAGGTTGCGGGCGGCTTCGATGCGCAGGGCCATGTCGACCAGCTTGTGGCGGATCACCTGGCGCTCCACCAGCGGGTGGCCGAAGGTGCTGCGCTGGCGCGCCCAGTCGAGTGCTTCCTGCAGGCAGGCTTCGGCATAGCCATAGGCGCTGGCGCTCATCCCCAGCCGCTCGGCGTTGAAGTTGCGCATGATGATCTGGAAGCCGCGGTTCTCTTCGCCAATCAGGTTGGCGGCCGGGATCCGGCAGTTGTCGAAGTGCAGATGGGCGGTGTCGGAGGCGAGCCAGCCCATTTTCTTGAGTTCGGTGCGGGTCAGGCCGGGCGGGTTGCCTTCGATCAGCAGCAGGGAGATGCCGCCCGCGCCCTTGTTGGCGGGATCGGTGCGCACCGCGGTGGTGATGAAGTCGGCGCGCATGCCGGAGGTGATGAAGGTCTTCTCACCGTTGACGATGTAGTGGTCGCCGTCGCGCACGGCCGTGGTCTTCAGGCTGGCCACGTCGGAGCCGCCGCCGGGCTCGGTAATGGCCAGGGCGGCGATCTTGTCGCCAGCGATGACCGCGGGCAGCACGCGTTCCTGCAGCGCCGGGCTGCCGGCCGCCACAATGGGCGGCACGCCGATGGAGTGGGAGTGCAGCGATGCGTTGACGCCGCCGGAGCCGCAGCGGGCAAACTCTTCCGCCTGGATCAGGTGATAGAAGATGTCGCCGGGCGTGCCGCCGAAGTGTTCCGGATAACCGAGCCCGAGCAGGCCGACTTCCGCGGCGCGGCGGTACAGCGAGCGGGGAAAGGTCCCGGCTTCGTCCCAGTCGTTCACATACGGCGTGATCTCGCGGGCGACGAAGTCGCGCAGCGTGCTGCGGAACTGTTCGTGCTCGGCGGTGAAATAGTGCGCAAGGGGCGGCAGGGTCAGGAGGCGCATCGTGGGTCCTGTCAGTGGGCTATCGGGTCGGGGGTGGCGTGCGGCATGCAAGCCGGCATCCCTCGACCATAGGCCGCGCCGTGCACTTCGTCTTGCGCTTAGTGGTTGGCCTGGGCAAACCCAACCCACCGCTTAGCCAGGCTAGCCAGGCGGCATGCGATCAAGCTGCCGGGCGGACGCATCCAGCCCTTGCAGGATGCTGTCCGCCACCTTTTGCGGGAAGCCTTCCGGCAAGGCGGCGCTGACCGTGGCAATGACCGCCGGCGTCTGCGCAATGAGCCGCTGAACGATGCCTTCGGCATCCGGGCCGTGGAAGCACTTGGGCGCCATGGCGTTGAAATGCCTGCGCTGCACGTCCTTGAACAGGTAGTGCCGGTTCTTGCCGGCCACCGCCATGGCCAGCTTGGCCTTGTGCCATGACCACTGGTTTGCCCCATTGCCAACCACCGGCCAGATCGACATCACGTCATAGAGCGGCGTCATCCGGTAGCGCCCGCCCGGCAGCAGGCGGATGCTGAAATTCTTGGCATGCCCGTCGGGCGCCGCCAGCATCCAGAACAGGATCTGCGTGGTGAGGAAGATCTCCAGGTCGTCGTCGGCATGGGTCGATTGCCGCAGGATCTGGGCGATGTCGCGCATGCCCGGGCCGCCATCCGCTTCGTACTTCAGGTGCGGGGCGACGCCGAGCGCCTGGCAGAAATCCTCCTGTGGCAGGCGCAGGATCCAGCCTCCCGAGGAATGCATCTGCCGGTCGAAGCGCTGCACGCTCAGGACCTTCTGGCTGGCGAAGGTCTTGATTTCGCTATGCGCCACCGGCAGGCCATAGGCGGCGAGGATGGTCAGGCAGAGCCACTCGTTCTCGACCGAGGTGGTGAGGTCGGCCCGCTTGTTGCCCACCAGCCCGAGCGGCAGCTTGAGGATGTGGGTGGTGGGCGTGGCGCCATGGGGCTTCATCCACTGGTTGCCGTGCCACAGCAGCGCGGTCTTTTCCTGCGCGCCGGCCAGGGAGATGCGGAAGTCATCGTCATCGTCCTGCGCGCCCATGCCGGTGGGGCTGACCGTCTGCCGCAGCAGCTTTTCAATATCGGTGTCGGATTGCGGCGTACCGTCGATGCGGTCATGGCCCGCTGGCTGTTCGTTCTCGCCGAGCAATTGCACGGCGCCGACGCAATCGCGGCCGATGGCCTCCAGCAGGTCGAAGGCTTCCGTGGTTGCCGCCTTGAAACGCGTGGCCAGGCGCTTGCGGATGGCATCGCTGTCGGGCAGCAGGTTGTCGAAGTAGTTGCGCACCCGGTCGCCCTTGAGCGGGGAGGTATCGACGCCGAAGGGCAACGACAGGGAGAGTGGGCGCCCGGCGGGCGAGGCCAGCCAGCCTGGGTCGTACTGCAACTCCATGTCGCCCCGCGTGGGGATGCGCCACGTCCCTACCCGCTCGCCATTGGCCCATACCGACAACGCCCGCGCATGCGATCTGCGGCCCATGGCTACCACTCCACCGGCGAGGCTTCGGCGCCCGCCGCGCGTTTATCCTGCACGACGAGTTCCAGGCCGAGCACGCTGATCAGGGCCAGCAACTGGTCGGCGCTGATGCTGCCCGGGTTGAGCTCCATGTGGGAGATGCGGCTCTGGCTGACATCCAGCCGCGTGGCAAGGTCGGTCTGGGACAGCTTGGCGGCACGCCGTGCGGATTGCAGCACTTGCCCGAGCTGGCTGGGAGTGGTGAGCAGCTGTTTCATCTTGGTGATCCGGAGTTACCCATGAAATGCGTAATTTCACTTTACAAACAATATGGGTAAATTGCAAATACCAATTTAATGGGTATTCTTCAATTACCCATGTCATGCGTAACGGATGTCCGCCGAGCTGTCGCCATGCGCCGCGACCCAGCCACTTTCCGCAAGCCTTGCCCCACGCTACTTGGCTACGCTTGCCGCTCTGACCTGCCCCGGGTCCTTGCCGCATCCAACTTGACATCCAACGCCAGGAGAGTCCGCATGATTGCCAACCCGCCGCCCGCCACCATTGGTGCCGCCCTCCGCCAGGCCAGCCAGCGGTGGGGCCAGCGCACTGCCTACCTCTGCGGGCAGCAGGCCCACGGCTTTGCCGAGATGGAGGCCAGCTCCGCGCGGCTTGCCTGTGGCCTGCTTGGCCTGGGCATCGCCCGTGGCGAGCGCATCGGCGTGATCGGCCTGAACCAGATCGAGTGGCTGCAGCTGTTCTTTGCCGCGACGCGCATCGGCGTGGCGGTGGTGGGCCTGAGCGTGCGCTACCGCGACAACGAGATCGAGCATATGGTCAACGACAGCGCGGTCAAGGCGGTCTTCACGGTGCCGGAGTGCGAGGGTTTCGATTTTCCAGGCATGCTGGCACGGCTGGCGCCGCGCATGCCGGGCTTGTCGCATGTGGTGCTGATCGACGCGGCGCCATCGGCCGCCACCGGCGCACTGCGGCTTTCCACGCTGCTGGCCACCGCGCCGGACCCGGCCGTGCTGGAGGCCGCCGAGGCCCAGGTCATGCCGGAGGACCTGGCCATGGTGATCTACACTTCGGGCACCACCGGGCGGCCAAAGGGCGCGGGACTGTCCCATCGCAGCATGCTGGCGGCGGCCCTGGCGCAAGCGCGCCATGTGCGCACGACCGAGGCCGACCAGCTACAGCTGGCCCTGCCCTTGAACCACGTGGGCGGCATCACCTGCGGGGTGCTGAACTTCCTGCTGGGCGGCGGCACTTGCGAGCTCGTGCCAGCCTTCAAGGCGGACCTGGTGCTCGCCAGGATGCGCCAGCACCCGCCCACCATCTTCTCGGGCGTGCCGACCATGGCCACGCTGCTGCTGATGCATCCCGACTCGGCCAAGGTGGACTTCTCCTCCGTGCGGCTCGTGATCGTGGGCGGTGCCACCGTGGATGCCGCCCTGCTGGAGCAGCTGCAGGCCCGCATGCCGCAGGCGACGGTGATGAACCTGTACGGCCTCTCGGAATCCTCTGGTGCGATTGTCATGACGCCCTGGGACGCGCAGCGCCAGGACCTGATGCAATCGATCGGCCGTGTGTTCGATACCGCCGAGGTACGGGTGGTCTCGTTTTCCGGCGAAAGCGTGGCCGCTGGCGAAATCGGCGAGCTCTGTTTCCGTGGCGCGGGCGTTTGCCCGGGCTATGTGGGCAGCGCGGCCGGGGCGGACGGATTCGATGCCCAGGGCTGGCTGCATTCGGGCGACCTGGGCTATGTGGACGAACGCGGCTATATCCACCTGAAGGGGCGCAAGAAGGATATGTATATCCAGGGCGGCTTCAACGTCTATCCGGCCGAGATCGAAGGCGTGATCGCGCGGCACCCGGCGGTGATGATGGTCGCCGGCATTGGCGTGCCCGACCCCGTGCTGGGTGAGATTGGCCGCTATTACATCGTGCCCAAGCCCGGCTGCCAGGTCACCGAGCAGGAAATCCGCGCGTATTGCGGGACCCGCCTGGCCGATTACAAGGTGCCGCGCCAGGTGGTGCTGCGCGATGCGCTGCCGCTCACGCCGGCCGGCAAGATCCTCAAAGCGGCCTTGCGCACGGAGGACGCGCCGGATACCCCTGCCCGGCCCGCCTAGCCGGGCATGCCGCTGCCCACCTCCGCACGCTCGCCAATCAGGGCGAGCTTGCGCGAGCCGGCAAAGATATCGCTGGGTTTGAGCCCGAAAGCCTGGCGGATGGAGTGGCTGAAGTGGGTGGAATCCGGATAGCCGGTATCCAGCGCCACATGCGCCAGGTTGGAGTTCTGGGTGACGTAGTGCAGCAAGCTGCGGGCGCGCTTCCAGGTCCGGAAGCTGCGGAACGGCGTGCCGACATCCTCCTTGAACAGATGCAGGAAGCGCGAGAAGGACAGATGGGCCGATGCGGCGCATGACTCGGCCGTGGCCGTGGCCGACGGCGCATTGCGGATGCGCTGCACCGCGGCCTCGATACGCGGGTCCAGCTTGCGCGGCGCCAGCGCGTGCCCGAAGAAAATCTGGTCGAAGCTGTCGGCCTGCAGTTCCAGCTCCCGGCCGCGCTCGCTCAGGTAGGCATGCGCCTGGCGCACATGGCGCACAAAGGCCGGGTCGTCCACCGGCCCTGCCCGCTCGCGTATCACCGGCGGCAGGCGCGCCAGGTCGATGCTCTCCGCTTCCAGCGCGAGGTCGCAGATCATGCGGTCGTCGCAAGCGACCGAGTGCGGCATGTACGCCGGCACCACCGCCAGTTCCGTGGATGCCCAGGGCCCGTCGTCAAACCGGATGCGAATGGGTGCGCGCAAAGCCACATAAATCAGCAGCCCACCCATGGTGCGGACCGAAGGCGAGCCAAGCAGGCCGGCGTAGAACAGCCTGTCGGGGGTGAGCCACATCACCCGGCCGGCTCCGTCCCTGGCGCCAGACGCCACGGTCGTCGCTGGCGGGCACGCAATGCCTTGTGCTTGCATCCGCATGTCCTTGTCTCCTGCTGGCGCGGTCCGCGCACCGATGGGGGCGTCGCCAGGCCTGCCAGTTATTTGCTCTCGGTGCGCCGCCATGATGCGATGCAAAAATGCGACGCAAAAAGCAGCGTAGCCGGGGCTGCCGGCTACGTCTTGCGTCAGGTGGCTATGCCCGCCACAGGCTGGCCCGGTGCTCAGCCCTTGTCATGGCGCTCTTCATGGTGCTCTTTGTGGTGCTCTCTGTGCTGCTCATCGTAATGCTCGCGATACTGCTGGCGCAACGCAAACTTCTGGATCTTCCCGGTGGAAGTGGCCGGCAATGCCGCCAGCAGCAGCACTGCCTTGGGCACCTCGAAGCCGCCCAGGTGGGCCTTGCAGTGCGCGCCGAGCTCGTCCTCCTCCACCCGCGTGCCGGGCTTCAGGGTCACGAAGGCCGTCACCGCCTCACCCCAGCGCGCATGCGGCAGCCCGACCACCGCCACATTGGCCACGGCGGCATGGCGCAGCAGTACTTCTTCGACCTTGATCGAGGGCACGTTTTCGCCTCCGCTCTTGATCATGTCCTTGATGCGGTCGAGGAAAAGCAACTGGCCATCCTCGTCCAGCACGCCAAGATCGCCGGAGTGATGCCAGCCAAAGCGCTGCACGCGGGCGGTAGCCTCAGGGTCCTTGTAATAACCCAGCATCACGTTCGGCCCGCGAAACACGATCTCGCCGGGTTCGCCCGGGCCGAGCAGCCGGCCGTCGTCGCTCATCACCGCCACCTCGTTGACCACCGTGCCCACGCCCCAGAAGGCGCCAAAGCGCTTGCGCTGCTCCTGCGCCTCGAAGATGGTGGCCGCCGGGTACATCTCGGTCTGGCCCGAGCACAGGACAAAGTTGGGGCAGAACGCGTCAAGCAGGCGCAGCAGCAGGTTCTTGGGCAGCGGCGCCATGCCGTAGATGCACAGCCGCACGCTGGAGAGGTCGGTCGCGCCGAACTGCGGGTGCTCCAGCATGGCCCGGTACATCATCGGCAGCGCCACCACCACGGTGACGCGGTGCCGGGCCAGGTCCGCCAGCACCCGGGCCGGATCGAAGCCGCGCCCGATCACCACGGCATGGCCGCCCAGCAGCGCGCTCATGGTATTGCCGTGCTGCGCGCAGTGGAACATGGGCAGCAGGCAGGTAAAGACCTCCCGCGCCGTCCCGCAGCCGGTATCGACCAGGTTGGCCGCCAGCACCGAATGCACCGAGGCGTGGGAATGCATGACGCCCTTTTGCGGGCCGGTGGTGCCGCTGGTGTACATGATCTGCGCCAGTTGGCCGCTGGCGATGTCCACATCTGGCAGCGTGGCCGGCTGGCCGGCCAGCGCGTCGGCATGCCGGGTAACCGCCAGCCCGGCTAGCGGGGCCAACCCGGCCATCTCGCCTGCCACCTCGCCCGCCGGCTCCAGCAACACGACGGGAATGCGCGACGCCGCGACCAGCTCGCCGATGCCGGGCCGCGCCAGCACGGACGCGTCCGCCACCAGGCGCGTCACCTCCGCGTGTTCCAGGATGTACTGGATCGCATCCGGCGCTAGCGCCGTGTTGATCGGCACCCACACCATGCCCGCTTTCTGGATGCCCAGCAGCGCCACGATCATGTCGATCGAGTTGTTGCACAACATGCCGACACGCTCTGCGCTGCGCATGCCCTGGGCCAGCAGGTAGTGGGCAAACTGGTTGGTGGCGGCGTCCAGCGCCGTGTAGCTGAGGCTGTGGTCGCCCTCGATCAATGCCGTCCGGGCGCCGAAGCGCCGGGCGCAACGGTGGATCACATCGCCCAGGGCGATGCGCCCGATGCGCTCGCGCGCCTGTTCCGTTGCAGTGCTCATGGTTGTCTCCTGTTGTTCATGGATGCCGCGCCCGCTCAGTTCATCTTGGGCGGCGGCAGCAGGTCGCTGGCCGGGATCCACTTGTCGCCAGCCACCTTCATGATGCGGATGCGGTCGTTGCTCAGGCGGTTGGTGGCGGAGACATTGAAGCCCGGGTTGCCCAGCGCGTCCTGCGGCAGCTTGGTCGACTCCATGGCGGCGTTGAAGGACTCCGCGCTCAGGTTGCGCCCGGCCTTGTCGGCGATGGTGGCGAAGGTGGTGTAGGCGTAGTAGCTGAACATCGAGTACACGCCCGGGTCTTCATTGAAGCGCTTCTTGTAGGCGGCCGCCCATTGCCGTACCGCCGGGTTTGCATCGTCCGCATAGGGCAGCATGATGAAGGCCGCCGCGTGCAGGCCTTCCATCGCCTTGCCGCCCAGCAATGGCACCTGGTGCGCGTAGTTGGCCGAGGTGCCGGCGAAGACCGGGTTGAAGCCGATCTTGCGCGCCTCCTGGACGGAGGCGATGTACTCGCGCATCGTGGAGGCGTTGAACACCAGGTCGCAGTTGGCCGCCTTGAGCCGCGCCATCTGCGAGGAAAAATCGGTGGCGCCGCGCTTGTATGACACCTTCTCCACCAGGGTCATGTTCCTGGTCTTGAGGTAGGCCTGCACGCCCTCCACCGACTCCCGCCCGTAGTCGTCGTCCTGGTACAGCGCGCCCACCCGCTGGTAGGGCTTCTGTTTGAAGAAGTAATCCATGATGGTGGTGGACATCAGGAAGTTGGACGGCCCCAGCGCGATCTTGTACGGGCTGGCCGGCTCATACATGTCGCGCGCGGCGCTCTGCGGCATGAAGTTGAAGACCTTGCTTTGCACCAGGAACGGCAGCGTGGCCATATTGGGCGCGGTGCCCAGGTGGCCGATGATGGCAAACACGCCATCCTGCGTGACCAGCTTCTGCGCGGCCAGCACGGCGCGCTTGGGCTCGTAGCCGTTGTCTTCCACCACCACCCGCAGCTTGCGCCCCTGCACGCCGCCGCGCGCGTTGATCTCCTCCACGGCCATGGTCATGCCGTTGCGCGACTCCTTGCCGTAGTTGACGATCGGCCCGGACATATCGGTGATCAGGCCGAGCACGATTTCCTTGTCGGTGACGCCGCGCGTCTGCGCACTCGCACCGGCGCTGAGCGCGAGCGCAATGGCGGCGATGGTGGTCTTCAAGATCATGGTTGTCTCCTTGTCTTATCGGTTTGTTGCTTAATGGGTGGATTGCTTGGCGTGGATTGCTTGACGCGTGGATTGCCTTGGCTTCAATGCACGCTCTGTGGCGGCTTGGGTCCCGACTGGATGCTGCCTCGCGCGGACCGCGAGTCCGGCGGTAATGAGATAGGCGCATGGCCCTGTGCCAGGCCGCCCGGCGCCGCGGCATCGGCCGCGGGCGGCGGCGCGGACCAGTCGGACAAGCGCTGCCCGCTGCGCGCCAGCGCCGCCAGCAAGGGGGAGATGTCCCAGTAGTCGTAAGGATTGCCGCGCAGGCGGGCGTAGCGCTCCAGCCCGGCTTTGATGCGGGGCAGGCCAATGCTGTCCGCCTGCCACACAGGGCCTCCGAGATAGTCGGGAAAGCCATAGCCGGCGGTCCACACCATGTCGATGTCGCCGGGCCGGCTGGCTATGCCCTCCTCCAGCAGCTTGGCGGCCTCGTTGATCAGCGGAAAAATCAGGCGCTCGACGATCTCGGCGTCGGCAATGTCGGCGCGGCGGGCGATGCCGTGCGCGCGGCCCAGCGCGGCGCAGATGCGCTCGGCCTCCGGGTCCGCCACCGGCTCGCCGTCCGGGTAGCGGTAGTAGCCCGCGCCGCTCTTGCAGCCGAGCCGTCCCAGCTTGAACAAAGTGCGCACCACCGCGCGATAGGTGGGATCCGGCGGCAGCCCCCCGGCCTTGCCGTACTCCAGCACGATCTTGGCGCCCGTGTCGATCCCGGCCAGGTCCAGCATGCGGCACGGCCCCATCGCCATGCCGTAAGCCTGCATCACGGCATCCAGCCGCGCCGGGCTCACGCCTTCCATGAGCAGGAACTCGCTCTCGCGCAGGTAGGCCTCGGCCATGCGGTTGCCGATAAAGCCAAAGCACACGCCCGTCACCACCGCCACCTTGCCGAGCCGCCGGGCCAGGTGCATGGCAGTCATCAGCACATCGGGCGCGGTGGCGCTGCCGCGCACCACTTCGATCAGCCGCCCGCCATTGGCCGGATTGCGGAAATGCAGCCCGGCGAAATCGTCCGGCCGGCCGCAGGCCTCGGCCAGCACCTCCACGTCCAGCGTGGAGGTATTGGTGGCGATGATCGCCCCGGGCTTGCAGATCTGGCCAAGACGGGCGCACACCTGCTGCTTGAGCGCCATGTCCTCCATCACCGCTTCGATCACCAGCTCGCAGCCGGCCAGTGCGTCGTAGTCCAGCGTGCCGGCAATCAGGCCCATGCGCCTGTCCACCTGATCTGGCGGCAGCCGCCCGGCCGCGGCAGCGGCCTCGTACTGGGCGCGCACGGACGCCAGGCCCTTGGCCAGCGCCACGTCGCTGGCCTCAACCAGCGTTACCGGCAAGCCGGCGTCCGCCAGGCTCATGGCGATGCGCCTGCCCATGGTGCCGGCGCCCACCACCCCGGCCGTATGCAGCGTGCGCGACGTCATGCCCGAAGGCACCCCGGACACGCGGCCCGCCTGGCGCTCGGCAAAGAACAGGTGGCGCAGCGCCCGCGATTCCGGCGATGCCACGCAGGCGGCAAGCAAGGCGGCCTCCACCGCTTCGCCCTCGGCGAACGGCAGGGTTGCCGCCGCCTCCACCGCTCGCACGATAGCCGCGGCAGCGGGGTAGCACGCGCGCTCCTGCGTGGCGTGCCGCAAGGCCTGCGCGAAGAAATCCGGCGGCAGCCCGGCGACAGGCACGGACAGCGTCGACAGCCGGCGCGGCGGCGCCCGCCGCGCCAGCAGGTCTTCCAGAAAGTTAAGGCCAGCGGCCAACGGCTCGCCCGGCACCAGCGCGTCGACGATGCCGGCGGCCAGCGCCGCCTCGGCGTCGAGCATGCGCCCGCTCAGCATCAGGTCCAGCGCCAGGGCCGCCCCGCAGGCGCGCGGCAGCCGCTGCGAACCCAGCGAGCCGGGCAGCAGCCCCAGCTTGACCTCGGGCAGCCCGACCCGCGTGCCGGGCACGGCTACGCGGTAATGGCAGGCTAGCGCCAGTTCCAGCCCGCCGCCCAGCGCGGTGCCGTGCAGCACCGTCACCACCAGCCGTTCGCTGGCTTCGATCCGGGCGAGGATGCGGTTGTAAGGCGCAGCCGTGAAATCCGGCGCATCGAACTGGGCGATGTCGCCGCCCGCCACGAAGGTCCGGCCCGCGCACCAGATCAGCAAGCCATCGAGGGAGGAATCGGCCTCGAAGGCGGCCACCTTGGCATCCAGCCCCGCCACCGTCGCCACCGAGAGCGCGTTTACCGGTGGATGGTCGATGCACAGCAGGCCGATGCGGCCGTGCCGAACCAGGCTGACGGGAACCGCTTTGTCTGCATCGCTCATGGCGCCTCCGGTTGGGGCCGCTTGCGTTCAGGCCACCTTGGCCAGGTACATCGACTCGATCAGCGCGCTGTACTTGTCGTTGACCAGCTTGCGCTTGAGCTTCATGGTGGGCGTCAGTTCCTCGTCTTCGGCGCCAAGACGGGTCTCGATCAGCCGGAATGCCTTGATCTGCTCGACCCGCGCGAACTGCTTGTTGACACGGTCGATCTCCTGGCCCACCAGCGCGATCACCTCCTTGCTGCGGCACAGCGAGCCGTAGTCGGAGAAATGCACGTCGTGTTCCTGGGCCCACTGCTCCACGTTGTCCTGGTCGATCATCACCAGGCAGCTCAGGTAGGGCCGGCGGTCTCCGATCACCACGGCGTCGGTCACATAGGGGCTGAACTTGAGCTGGTTCTCCCACTCGGACGGCGTGACGTTTTTGCCACCCGCGGTGATGATCAGGTCCTTCATGCGGTCGGTGATATAGAAGTAGCCCTGCTCGTCCACCCGGCCCACGTCGCCGGTGCGCAGCCAGCCGTCGGCCATGGTCTCGGCGGTCTTGGCGGGCAGGTTCAGGTAGCCCATGAAGACCTGCGGGCCCCGCACCAGCAGTTCGCCTTCCTGCGAGACCCTCACCTCGGTATGCGGCAAGGCAATGCCGATGCTGCCCGGGCGCGTGCGGCCCGGCGGGTTGCAGGTGGCCGCGCCGGTGATCTCGGTCATGCCCCATAGCTCGTGCAGCACGATGCCCAGCGCCATATACCAGCGGATCAGGTCGGGCGAGATCGGCGCCGCGCCGGTCACCGCCAGCTGCACGCGGTTCAGGCCCATCATGCGGCGCACATTGCCCAGCACCAGCGTATCGGCCAGCCAGAGCTTCAGGCGGGCGGCCAGAGGCAACGCCGTGGCCTGCCCGTCCTCGCGCACGCGGGCCTGCCCGGCGGCCAGCGCCCAGTCATAGGCCCAGCGCTGCAGGCGGGTCGCTTCCCGCACAGCAATGGTCACGCTGGAATACAGCTTCTCCCACACGCGTGGAACCGCCAGGAAGGCGTCGGGCTGGATCTCGCGAATGTTGTCGAAGATGGTGTCGGGGTTCTCGACAAAGTTGACGACGGCACCGGACAGGATCGAGTAGTACTCGCCAAAGATGCGCTCCGAGACGTGGCACAGCGGCAGGAAGGCCATGCGCTCGCCGATGGTGGTGGCTGGGAGGAACTCGCGCAGCGTCAGGCAGCTGCGCAGCACATTGCGGTGCGACAGCATCGCGCCCTTGGGCCGTCCCGTGGTGCCGGATGTATAGACCAGCACCGCCAGCGCGTCGGCGCTGCCGGCGGCCAGCCGCGCGGCCACCAGCCCCGGTTGCCGCGCCCGCGCTTGCCTGCCGAGCGCCAGCAGCGCGTCGAAGCTGAGCACGCCGGGGTCATCGAAACCTGACAGCCCTTCCATGTCGTACACGATCGCCTTGCGCAGCCGTGGCAGGCGCTCGCGCACCTCCAGGTACTTGTCCAGCTGCTCCTCGTTCTCGACGAAGAGCATGACGCTGCCCGAGTCGTGGCAAAGGTACTCCACCTGCGCGGGCGAATCGGTCGGATAGATGCCGCTGACTACCGCACCGGCGGTGAGCGCGCCCAGGTCGCTCCACACCCATTCCCGGTTGGTATTGGACAGCACCGACACCACCTCGCCCTCGCGCAGGCCCAGCCCGGCCAGGCCGGCGGCGACATCGGCCACGATCTCGCCCACTTCGCGCCAGCGGTAGCTGCGCCAGACGCCGAGGTCCTTTTGCCGCATCATCACGGCGTCGGCGCGCTGGGCCACGGCGTGCCAGAACATCTGCGGCAGGGTCTCGAATGCCGCTTCGGAAAGGGGCTGCATGGTATGCGCCGTTGCCATTGCCATTGCCATTGATTGCTCTCAACTTGGTGATCGACTTGGTGATCGTTTAGCGCCCTACCGCCCTACCGCCAGGTCTTGCGCTTTTTCCAGCGGCGCTCGCCGCGCACGCCGTTGTCCTTCATGCCGAGGTAGAACTCCTTGATATCGTCCTTCTCGCGCAGCACGGCGCAGGTGTCCTCGGCGACGATGCGGCCGTTCTCCAGCACATAGCCATAGTCCGCCGCGTTGAGCGCCATATTGGCGTTCTGCTCCACCAGCAAGATGGTGGTGCCACGCTCGCGGTTGATGCGCACCACGATCTCGAAAATGTCCTTGGTGAGCTTTGGCGACAAGCCCAGGCTGGGCTCGTCGAGCAGGATCAGCTCGGGCGCGGCCATCAGCGCGCGCGAGATCGCCAGCATTTGCTGCTGGCCGCCCGAGAGCAGGCCGGCATCCTGCGCGGCACGCTCGCGCAGCACCGGGAAGTAGCCATAGACCATCTCCATGTCGCGCGCCACGCCGTCGCGGTCGCGCCGCGTATAGGCACCCATCAGCAGGTTGTCGCGCACCGACAGCAGCGGGAACACCTCCCTCCCCTCGGGCACGTGGCTCAGGCCGCGCCGCACGATCTGCGCCGGATCCATCGCAGCGATGCTCTCGCCCTTGAAGGCGATGCTGCCGCGCGTCGGGTCCAGCACGCCGGAAATGGTCTTGAGGATGGTGGTCTTGCCAGCGCCGTTGGCGCCCAGCACGGTGGCGATGCTGCCGCGCTGCACGGCAAGGCTCACGCCCCGGATCGCCTTGACCGGGCCGTAGGCGCTTTCCACGTTGGCCAGCGCCAGCACGGGCGTGTCCTGGATTTCGCGCATCTTGTCAGCGCCTTCCATCAGGTTCATGCCGCCCTCCGCAGTGAGGCTACGTCGTCCACGGTGCCCAGGTAGGCTTCGATCACCCCGGGGTGCGCCTGGACCTCGGCCGGCGTGCCCTGCGCCAGCACCTGGCCCTGGTTCATCGCCAGCACCCGGTCCGAGACGCGCGACACCAGGCTCATGTCGTGCTCCACCATCAGCACGGTGATGCCCAGCTCGCTCTGGATGTCGCGGATCCACCAGGCCATGTCCTCGGTCTCTTCCACATTCAGCCCGGAAGACGGCTCGTCGAGCAGCAACAGCCGCGGGCTGCTGCACAAGGCCCGCGCCAGCTCCACCACCTTGCGCACGCCATAGGGCAGGCCCGCCACCAGCGCGTCGCGGTGCGCCTGCAGGTCGAGCAGCTCGATCATCTCCTCGGCCTTGTGGCGCGCGGCCAGCTCCGCGCGGCGCGCGGCGGGGGTAAACAGCAGGTCTGCCCAGAAGCCGCTGGCGCGATGCGTGTGGTGGCCGATCAGCAGGTTCTGCAGCACCGTGGCGTGCTCGAACAGCTCGATATTCTGGAAGGTGCGCGCGATGCCCTGCGCGGCGATCGCGTGCGGCGGCAACTGCGTCAGGCTGCTGCCCTGCCACAGGATCTCGCCGCTGGTGGGCGGATAGATACGGCTGATCAGGTTGAACACCGTGGTCTTGCCAGCCCCGTTGGGCCCGATCAGCGTAAAGACCTCGCCGCGCCGCACATCGAAGCTCACGCCGCCAAGCGCCAGCACGCCGCCAAAGTGGACCGACAGGTCGCGCACGCTGAGAAGAGTGTCTGTCATGTGCGGGCCTCCTTATTTCAGGCGCTCGGAGCGCTGGAAGGCCTTCTGGCGCCGGAACATGCCCTGGCGATAGAAGGGAAACAGCTCCAGGTACGTGCGGATCTTGCACCAGCGCCCGTACAGCCCCATCGGCTCGAACAGCACGAAAGCCATCAGCACCAGCCCGTACACCAGCGCCTGCAGGCCGCTGGCTTGCCCGATGGCAGGCGGCAGGAGATCCTTCGCCAGCACGATCATCTGCGGCATGACGATCAGGAAGATCGCGCCAAGAAACGCGCCATGCACGGAGCCCAGCCCGCCCACCACCACCAGCAGCAACAAGTCGATCGACTGGGCAATGCCGAACTGCTCGGGCGAGATATAGCGCAGCTTGTGGGCATACAGCGCCCCCGCGATGCCAACCAGCGCGGCGGACAACGCAAATGACAAGGTCTTGTAGCGCGCCAGGTGGATCCCCATGCTCTGCGCCGAGATCTCAGAGTCCCGGATGGCGATGAAGGCCCGCCCCGTGGCGCTGCGCAGCAGGTTGAGCACGGCCAGCGTGGCCAGCAGGCAAACCGCGAGCGACAGGTAGTAGAACGCCACCGGCCCGTCAAGCACGTAGCCCCACAGCTGCGGCGCGGCCACCGGCAGGCCGGCGTTACCGCCGGTCACGCTCTCCCAGCGCGCCAGGACCTCCTCGACGATGAGGCCGAAGGCCAGCGTGGCGATCGCCAGGTAGATGCCCTTGACGCGCAATGCCGGCAGTCCCACCACCACGCCCGTCAGTGCCGACAGCGCAGCCGCGGCCAGCAAGGCCGGCACGAAGGGCACACCGTGGCCGGTCAGCCAGGCCTGCGTATAGGCGCCCACGCCAAGGAAGGCCGCGTGGCCGATCGACAGCAGCCCCGTGTAGCCGGACAGCACCATCAGGCCCAGGCCCGCGATGGCGTAGATCAGCACAAAGCCAAGCTGCGCGATCCAGTAGCTGCTGGCCCAGCCCGGCGCAATCAGCAGGCAAGCCATCAGCAAGCCGTACCAGAACACATGGCCCGGGTGCCTGGCCAGGCGCAGGTCCTGGCGATAGTCGGTCTTGAAGAGGAATCGCATCGCGTGTCTACACCTTTTTGCGCAGGTTTTCGCCGAACAGGCCGTTCGGCTTGACCACCAGCATGATCAGCACCACGACATAGGCCGCGACGTCCTTGAAGCCCTCGGGCAGGTAAAAGCCCGCCAGCGACTCCACCACGCCGATCACCAGCCCGCCCACGATCGCGCCCGGCAGGCTGCCGAAGCCGCCCACCACCGCTGCGGGGAAGGCCTTGAGGCCGAGCATGCCCATGCTGGCGTGGACAAAGGTGATGGGCGCCAGCAGCAGGCCGGCGATCGCGGCCACCGACGCCGACAAGCCCCAGACCAGCCCGTTGAGCCGCCGCACCGGAATGCCCATGTAGCAGGCGGCAAGCTGGTTCTGCGAGCTGGCCTGCATCGCCACGCCGATGCGGCTGTAGCGGAACACCAGGTAAAGCACCACGCAAAGCGCCGCGGTGACGCCGATCACCGCCACCTGCTCCACGCTCAGCACCAGCGCGCCGGTGCGCCACACCATGCCCTGGTAAGGCACCGGCAAGGTATGCGTGCCGGCGCCGATGCCCGGCACCATGGTGATCAGGCCGCGCATGACGTAGCCCATGCCGATGGTCAGCATCACCACGGTGAACTGTGGCTGGCCCAGGATGGGGCGAATCGCCAGGCGTTCGACCAGCATGCCGAAGCCGGCCATGCCCGCCACCGTCAACGGCACGGCAAGGACCAGCGGCAACCCGAGCATGGTCAGCACCACGCCAGCGAAGGCGCCCAGCATCATGAACTCGCCTTGCGCGAAGTTCACCGTCTCGGTCGCCTTGTAGATCAGCACGAAACCCAGGGCGATCAGCGCGTAGATGCAGCCCAGCGCGATCCCCGAGATCGTCAATTGCAGGATCTCCAATCTTGTCTCCTGTGCCGGCCGCCCCTTGCCGCGCGCGGTGCGCGGGCGGCCGGGGTCGATCTCGGAATTGGGTGGGTCAAGCGCGCCCGGTGGCACCGGGCGCGACGCGTGCCGTCTTGCGCTTCGCCGCGTTGCGACTGACGCGACTGCCGCGATTGCTGCGACTGCTGCCACCGTAACAAAACTACCGGTGTGGCTCTTGTGTGGACTGGCTGTATATGGCTTGGGGATTACCCATGGTTGGCGCGCCTGGCGCGGTGCGCCGCCAAGGGATCAGCGGCGCACCAGCACCACCGCAAGCTCGAATGCGCCGCCGGGATGCGCGACAGCGTCAAACGGCGGCTTGGGCCATTGCCATTGCTGGGCGGGGAACAGCGCGCGCATGGCGTTGATGTCGCAGTGATACGGCGGCCCTTCCACCACGCCCTGGCCAGCGCTGTCGCGGCGCATCTGCATGAACAACGCTAGCAGGCGTCCGCCGGGACGCAGCCAGGCATGGAGCTGGGCAGCATAACGGGTCCAGTGGTCGGGATGCAGCGCGCACAGGCAGGTCTGCTCATAGACGGCATCCACTGGTGTGGCTGGCTGCCAATGCAACACGTCCGCCTCCTCCAGTTCCGCCTGCAGTCCGCGCGGCGCCAGCCGGGCAGAGGTGCGGGCCAGCGCCCCGGGCGCGTAGTCGATACCGCTGACCCGCGCGCCATGTGCGGCCAGCGCGGCGACTTCCCAGCCACCGCCGCAGCCGGGCACGACCACGCGCTCCCCGGCCTGGACGACGCCTTGCGCGAGCCAGGCTTGGAGTTGCGGGCTGGCGGCTTCGCGTTCCCAAGGTGTTTGCCCGGATTCGAAGCGGGCTTGCCAGAAGTCGATGGATGGTCCTGCCATTGATGGCTCCTTTTTTTCGAGATTTCCCGGACGAGTTTGGAAGTTTCCGATTTGGCAGGGCGACGCTGTTTCTTTGTACGGTGTTGGTTTTTGGACCCAAGGGCCATACGACATCCCCCTGCGGGGGCTGCCGGTCACTCTTCTTTGCGTCGGCAAAGAAGACTAACGAGAAGAAAGCCGACGGTACGACTCACGCACATAGGTGACACTTGAGTTCAAGCACATAGGTGACAGTTTTCTACCCTGCATGGGCGAGCCTGGAAGGAGACGCCCATGCCCTGGAGCGAGCTGAGACCCATGGACCAACGAATTCTGTTCATCGCCGATCATCTGCGGCAGCTCGAGAGCGTCAGCGCCCTGTGCGAGCGTTATGGCATTAGCCGGAAGACCGGCTATAAGTGGATAGAACGGTACGACAGCGAAGGGCTGGAAGGCCTCGCCGAGCGCGGGCGCAATCGGCATTGCCAGGAGCGGTTGCCGGATGGGATTCGCCAGGCGATTCTGGAGCTGCGCACGCAGGGCGGCCTGGAGCAGGGCCCGAAGAAGATCCAGAAGCTGCTGGAAGGGCGTTTTGGCGCCGAGGCCGTGCCGTCGCGCACGACCATCTACAACGTGCTGAAGCAGGCTGGACGAATTGTCTCGCGGCGCGTGCGCCGCCGGGTGATGCCGCACGGCGGGGTGCTGAGGTCGGCGCACGAGCCCAACGGGCTGTGGAGCGCGGACTTCAAGGGGCAGTTTCTGACCGGGGATGGGCAGTGGTGCTATCCGCTGACGGTGATGGATCATGCGAGCCGTTATCTGCTGAGCTGCCAGGGCCTGCGCGGTACGCAGCTGGTGCCGACGCAGGCGGTGTTCGAGCGGTTGTTTCGCCGCTATGGGTTACCGGACCGGCTGCGCACGGACAACGGCGTGCCCTTTGCGAGCATCGGCTGTGGCGGGCTGTCGCGGCTGTCGATCTGGTGGCTGAAGCTGGGGATCATGCCGGAGCGCATAGCCCGCGGGCATCCGGAGCAGAATGGGCGGCACGAGCGGATGCATGGCACGCTCAAGCGCGCCACGGCCCAACCGCCTGCCACTACGTTGCGGGCACAGCAGCGGCGGATGGACGAGTTCCAACGTTTCTACAACGAGCAAAGGCCGCATGAAGCGCTGAACCAGAGCACACCGCAGAGCCGCTATGTGGAGTCAGGCCGAGCGTATCCAAAGCGGCTGATGCCAATGGAGTATGCGAGCTACGTCGAGCCCCACAAGGTGACGAGTGGTGGTTTGATCTACAAGGCTGGCAAGATCATTTATGTGGGGCATTTGCTCTATGGCGAAACGGTCGGACTGGAAGCAATAGGCGAAGGATTGTGGCGTGTCTACTTCGGCCCAATGGCATTGGGCCAAGTCGATGAACGCCAGGCCAGAAAAGGCTATCTAACCCTCAAAGTGTTACCTATGTGAGTGAACTCGTTTGTTACCCATGTGGTTGACTCGTACACGACCCTGCCGGGCGCAGAGCAATCGCGAGTGCTAGGGGCGCTGGTTTCGGCGTACGGCCACAGTTCTGCTGGCATCTGCCGGTACCGGATTGAAGGGCCACGAATCTGCCAGCCTCCGGGATTCGTGGTGAGGCCCCCGGTAGCAGACATCACTTGCTTCAAGCCGTCTGTCGCTCGCGGATCGGCTGGCCACGAAGTTGCAAGCGCACCGATTCCGTCGTGGGCGCGGTGGCACCGGCTTGATTGGCCCGAGACCTTGACCACCGCGCCCGCCCCACCACGAAACCATTGACGGGCGATGTGTCGTGATGGCGTGCGCCGGTAACGGCAGATGGCCGAACGCTCACCGAGCAAAGCAATCAGGGGTACCACCACGTGACCATTGGGTCATGCCATAGCGATTACCTTCAAGCAGGTATGGCAAAGGCTAGCCAACACTCCGGGCCGTACGACGCAACCAGCGAGGCGCAGATAGCCTTATTGCTCTGCGCCCGGCAGGGTCGGCTTTCTTCTCGTTAGTCTTCTTTGCCGACGCAAAGAAGAGTGACCGGCAGCCCCCGCAGGGGGATGTCGTATGGCACTTGGGTACAAAAACCAACACCGTACAAAGAAACAGCGACACCCCCAGCAGGGCGATGTCGTATGGCCCTTGGGTCCAAAAACCAACATCGCTGAAAGAAACAGCAACCAGCCCCGCCATGGACCACCCACCCAACATCCAATCCCCTATCCCATCTCCCTCAACCGCACCTTCAACACCTTCCCCGTAGGATTCCGCGGCAACGCCGCCACCACCCGCAACGCACGCGGCAGCTTGTAGCGCGCCAGGCGCGGCTGCGCAAAGGCTTGCAGTTCCTCCAGCGTCAGGCTGGCGCCCGGCTTGAGCGCCGCCACGGCTACCACGTGCTCGCCCCAGCGCTCGTCGGGCGCGCCGATCACGGCGACTTCGGCAATGGCCGGGTGCTCGTACAGCACACTTTCGACTTCGGCCGGGTAGACGTTCTCGCCGCCGGTGATCACCATGTCCTTCAGGCGGTCGCAGACGTAGTAGAAGCCGTCTTCGTCGACATAGCCGACGTCGCCGGTGCGGAACCAGCCGCCTTCGTAGAAGGCCGCGGTGGTGGCGTCCGGGCGGTTCCAGTAGCCTTTCATGATGTTGCCGCCGCGCGCGCAGATCTCGCCGCGGGCTTGTGGCTCGGTCAGTGGCTTGCCGTCGAAATCGCGGATGCAGACTTCGGTCATCATGGCTGGCGTGCCACAGGAGCCGAGCTTGTCCTGCGCGCGCTCCGGGGCGAGGAAGGTCGTCGCGGCGGCGGTCTCGGTCAGGCCGTAGCCCTGGTTGACCGGGATGCCGCGCCCGGCGAACAGGCGCAGCAGCGGCTCGGGCATGGGTGCGCCGCCGACCGAAATGCTCCGCAGGCTGGACAGGTCCGCCCGCGCGAAATCCGGGTGCTGGCTGACGAACAGCAGCATGGCGGGCACCGCGAAGCTGACCGTCACGCGGTGCTCGGCCACCGCCTGCATCACGGCTGCGGGGTCGAAGCTGCGCTGCAGCACGAGATGGCCGCCCGCCATCAGGATGGGCAAGCTCACGCAGCACATGCCGCCAACATGGAACAGGGGCGCGAAATTGAGCGCGACATCGGTGCTGGCGAGGTCGCTCAGCATCATCACGTTCAGGTTGTTGGCCCAGAAGTTGCCATGCGTGAGCATGGCGCCCTTGGGGTGTCCGGTGGTGCCCGAGGTGTACATCACCGCGGCCACCTCGTCCGGCCCGGTGGGCGCGGGCGGCAGCGTGGCATCGGCTTGCGCCATCCGCGACAACAGGCCTTCCCAGCCCGGCGCATCGGTGCGGCGCAAGTAGCGCTGGCATTCCAGCGTCGGGCGCGCTTCATCGATCAGGCCGGCGTAGTCTTCATCGGCAAACAGCGTATGCACGCCGGCATCGTTGAGGATAAAGGCCAGCTCCGGCCCGGTGAGCCGGAAATTGAGCGGCACGAAGATGGCGCCCAGCCAGCCGCAGGCGAACTGTGTCACCAGGAACAGCGGGTCGTTCAGGCCCAGGTAGCCTACGCGCTGCCCGCGTCCAACGCCGCCCGCAGCCAGCACGGCGGCCATCTTTTGGGCGTCGGCCACCAGCTCGGCATAGGTCCAGGTCTGCCCGGCGCAGGTCAGCGCGGGGCTGCGGGGGCTGCGCGCGGCGCGGCGGCACAGCCATTGCGCCATGCCGAGCGCCAGGAAGGCGGCGCTGTCGGGCTGGGTGGACGATGCATTGTTCATCGGCTGCTTCCTTGTTCAGTCGTTGCAGACACCGCCAGCGCGCCCTGCCCGGCGCGCGCCGCGCCGGTTGTTTTACCTGCCGGTCCAGACCGGCCTGCGCTTCTCGTTGAAGGCGGCCAGGCCTTCGCGCGCGTCTTCGGTCATCGCCAGCAGCGCGATCTGGCTTTCGGTATAGGCGATGCCTTCGGAAAAGCTCATCGACGCCATCGCTTGCATGGCGTACTTGCCGCGCCGGATCGCGGTGGGCGACTTGTCGGTCACGCGGGCGACCAGCCATTCGGTGCGCGCGTCCAGCTCGCCCGGCGCGGCCAGGTGGTTGACCAGCCCGGCGGCCTTGGCTTCGGCGGCGGAAAACGGCTCGCCGCTGATGCACCACTCGCGCACCAGCCGGGGCGGCGCCAGGGTCTGCAGCAGGCTCAGCACCTGCATCGGGAACACGCCTACCTTGACCTCCGGCAGGCCAAACAAGGCGTTGTCGGCGGCTACCGCCATATCGGTCATGCACAGCAGCCCCATGCCGCCGGCCATGCAGGTGCCGTTGATCCGCGCAATGCTGGGCAGCGTGGCTTGCTGGGATTCGCGCAGCATGTCGGCGTAATCCACATTGGGCTGCGAGAGGTCGAAGGCAAAGCCCTTGCCCGGCTGCAGGTCGCCACCGGCGCAGAAGGCCTTGTCGCCGGCGCCGGTCAGCACGATGGCGCGGATGGCGGGGTCTGCGTGCGCGGCGCGGTAGCCCGCCCGGATGCCGGCCACGACTTCCTTGTTGATGGCGTTGCGCTTGTCGGGCCGGTTGATGGTGATCCAGAACGCGGCGCCGCGTTTTTCATGGAGGACGGCTGGGGTTTCCGATTCGCTCATGGTGCTCCGCAGGTTGGGCTGTGTTTGTGTTTGTGTTTGTGTCTGTGTCTGTGTGTTGGGATGCGGTCCGAGGGGTGACGTGGCAACCGGATCAGGCCGCTCGGGCTGCTGAGGCTGCTCAGGCCGCAGCCTTGACCGGTTCCGCCGGCGGCGCCTCGAACTCGATCTCCGCGATCACGCGCATGGCGGCAGCCTGGTCGCCAACCTGCACGTGCACGGCGCCCACCCGGCCGGCGGCCGGGGCCACGTGGATGTGCTCCATCTTCATGGCTTCCAGCGTGACCATGGGCTGGCCCGCCTCGACCTGGTCGCCGGTGGCCACCATCACGTTGACCACCCGGCCGTTCATCGAGGCGCGCAGCTTGCCGTCTCCGGCAGCCTCGCCAGCCCTGGCGGCGGCGGCCCGCGTGTGGTCCTCGATGCGCAGCGGCGTGCCCTGGTAGTGCAGCAGCAGCGTGCTGGCGTCGCGGTGGAAGATGGCGCTCTCGACCAGGCCATCGCAGTTGAAACGTACCGAATGCCCGGTGAGCGCGAGGGTCTCGAAGGCAAAGCGCGATTCGCCCATGGCAACCTCGAAGCGACCTCCTCCGCCAAATGCCAGGCTGGCCTGATGCTCCGCACCGTTGACCCGGTAGCGCAGGCCGATGGGCAGCGTGGGGGCCAGGCTCGCGGCTGGCGCGCCCGGCCGGCGCTCCGGCGAGGTTTCATACAGGAGCAGCGCTGCCAGCGCGGCGGCACGCTGGCGTAGTGCCGCATCGGGTTGCAGCAGCGCGTCCTGGTGCTGCCCGATGAAGGCGGTGGTGGCCTCTCCCGCGGCAAAGGCGGGATGGGCGAGGCAGCGGGCAAGGAACACCTGGTTGGTGGTCACGCCAAGCGCCACCAGGTCTTCCAGTCCTTGCGACAGTTTGCGCCGCGCTTCGTCGCGTGTCCCGCCGTAGCTGATGAGCTTGGCGATCATGGAGTCGTAGTACGGCGGGATCGCGGCGCCACTGCCCAGCGCATGTTCCACGCGCAAGGCGGACGGGGCCTGCCACAGTGCCATCTCGCCGCTTTGCGGCATAAAGCCTTGATCGGCGTCTTCGGCGCACAGCCGCACTTCGATGGCGTGGCCGGAAAAGCGCACGTCGTCCTGCTTGAGCGGCAGTGGCTCGCCCGCGGCAATCCGCAGTTGCAGCGCCACCAGGTCCAGGCCGGTGATGGCCTCGGTCACGGGATGCTCCACCTGCAGCCGTGTGTTCATCTCCATGAAGTAATAGTTGCCGTCGCGGTCGAGCAGGAATTCCAGCGTGCCGGCGCCTTCGTAGCCGATCGCCCTGACGGCGGCCACGGCGGTGGCGCCCATGCGGGCCCGCAGCTCGGGGCTCACCGCGGGCGATGGTGCCTCCTCGATCAGTTTCTGGTGGCGCCGCTGCACCGAGCAATCGCGCTCGCCCAGGTGGATAGCGTTGCCATAGCGGTCCGCCAGGATCTGGATCTCGATATGGCGCGGTTCCACCACGGCCCGCTCCAGGATCACCTCGGGATCGCCGAAGGCGCCCTGCGCCTCCGAGCGCGCGCTGCGCAGCAGCTCGGGAAAGGCCCGCGCGTGCGGCACCAGCCGCATGCCCCGTCCGCCCCCGCCTGCCGTGGCCTTGATCATGACCGGGAAGCCGATGCGCTCGGCCTCGGCGCTCAGGCGCGCCTCGTCCTGGTCCTCGCCCTGGTAGCCCGGGATGCACGGCACGTCGGCGGCCATCATCAGCCGCTTGGCGCCGGCCTTGTTGCCCATGGCCACGATGGACTCGGCCGACGGGCCGATGAATACCAGCCCCGCCTCGCAGCAGGCGCGGGCAAAAGCGGCATTCTCCGCCAGGAAGCCGTAGCCGGGATGCACGGCATCGGCGCCGCAACGCCGCGCCGCCTCGATGATGGCGTCGATGCGCAGGTAGGACTGCGCCGGCTGGGCCTCGCCGATATACACCGCCTGGCCGGCCTCCTGGACATGGCGCGCGCCGGCATCGGCGCTGGAGTAGACCGCCACCGTGCGGTAGCCCAGCGCGGTGGCGCTGCGCATCACGCGCAAGGCGATTTCGCCCCGGTTGGCGATCAGGATCTTTTGAAATGGCGTGGGCTGCTTCATGGTGGCCTGGTCTGCTCTCTTGTCTTTAGCTTCGAACGCTTACTTCGACTGGGGGAAGGTGCCCATGAACTTGCACAGGATCTGCATCATGACCTCGTCGGCGCCGCCGCCGATGGAGGTGAGCCGCCCGTCGCGGAAAATGCGCGAGATCGGGCTTTCCAGCACGTAGCCCATGCCGCCCCAGAACTGCAGGCAGCGGTCCGCCACCTCGCGCGACAGCCGGCCGGCCTTGAGCTTGGCCATGGTGGCCAGGCGGGTGGCATCCTCGCCGCGCACCATCATCTCCACGGCGCGCCAGCACAGGGCGTGCAGCGCTTCCACCTCGGTCTGCAGCTCGGCCAAGGTGTAGTGCACCCACTGGTTGTCCAGGATGGAGCGGCCAAATGCCTTGCGCTCGCGGGTGTACTCGATGGTGAGGTCGATCGCCTTGGCGCATCGGCTGGCGGAGCTGAGCGCGCCCCACAGGCGCTCCACCTGGAACTGCTCCATCTGGTAGGTAAAGCCCATGCCTTCCTCGCCGATGCGGTAGCGCTGCGGCACCCGCACGTCGTCGAAGTACAGCTGCGCGGTATCGGATGAGTCCATGCCGATCTTGCGGATCTTCTTGGCCACCGAAACGCCGCGGGTCTTCATTGGCACCACGATCAGCGTCTTGTTGCGGTGCGGCGCCCCGTCCGACGTATTGGCCAGCACGCAGCAGAAGTCCGCCTGGGTGCCGTTGGTGGTCCACATCTTGCCGCCGTTGATGATGTAGTCGTCGCCGTCGCGCCTGGCGGTGGTCTTGATCGAGGCCACGTCGGAGCCGCTACCCACCTCCGAGACGCCCAGGCAGGCCACGTACTCGCCGCGGATCGCGGGCGCCAGGAATTCGCGGCGCAGCTCCGCGCTGCCGTGGTGGGCCAGGGCCGGGGTAGCCATGTCGGTCTGCACCCCGATGGCCATGGGCACGCCGCCGCAGTTGATGTCGGACAGCGTTTCCGCCAGCACCGCACTGTACGAGTAATCGAGCCCCATGCCGCCATCCTCTTCCGGCTTGGACAGGCCCAGCAGGCCCAGAGCGCCCATCTTGCGGAAGACGTCATGCGCGGGGAAGATCTCGGCCTCTTCCCAGGCGTCGACGTGCGGATTGATCTGCTCGGCGATAAAGCGCTTGATGGTGGCGCGCAGCGCCTCGTGTTCGGGTGTCAGTAGCATGTCGCTGGTCTCCGTTCGTTCTGTTTGTTCTGTTTGTTCTGTTTGTTCTGTTTGTTCTTTTGCATGTCTGTTCTGGCTGGGCCGGTAGCCCTGCGTCCGTAGCCGTCAGGGCCGCGCAACCCCGAATTGCATGGCTTGCGGCGTCCTGGCATCGCCCTCGCGGCAGATCGCCAGCACGTTGGCCAGCACCGCGCGCGTATTGCGCGGGTCGATCACGCCGTCGTCCAGCACGTGGGCGCTGGTGACAAACACGCTCATCTGGCGGTCGAAGCGCTCCACGATGCCTTTCTGCAGCGCTTCCAGCTGGTCGGCATCGGCTTCCCCGCCTTTGCGCTTCATGGCGGCCTCGGTCACGATGGCCATGGTGCGCGCCGCCTGCTCGCCGCCCATCACGGCGGTCTTGGCATTGGGCCAGGAGAAGCAGAAGCGCGGATGGAAGCCACGCCCGCACATGCCGTAGTTGCCCGCGCCGAACGACGCGCCGCAATAGATCGTGATCTGCGGCACGGTGGCGTTGCTCACCGCCTGGATCATCTTGGAGCCATGCTTGATGATGCCGGCTTCCTCATAGCTGCGCCCCACCATGAAGCCGGTGGTGTTGTTCAGGTAGAGGATGGGCGTGCGCGACTGGCAGCAGGCCTGGATGAAGTGCGTGGCCTTGGTCGCGCCGGCCGGATCGATCGGGCCGTTGTTGGTGATGATGCCCAGCGGCCAGCCTTCGATCTTGATATGGCCGCACACGGTGGCGCCGCCGTAGTTCTCGCCGAACTCCAGGAAGTCGGAGTCGTCGGCAATGCGCGCGATCACCTCCTTCATGTCGACCGGCCGCTTATGGTCCATCGGCATCACGCCGAGCAGCTCCTCGGCATCAAAGCGCGGCGGCTTGTAGCTGCGCGGCGCGGCGGCGGGCTGGTCGCGGTGCCAGTCGATCTTGCCCAGGATCTCGCGGGCGATGCGCAGCGCATCGCGGTCGTCCTCGGCCAGGTAGTCGCCCAGGCCGGAGACCGAGGTATGCATCACGGCACCACCGAGCTCCTCCTCGGTGGCCACTTCGCCCGTCGCTGCCATCAACAGCGGCGGACCAGCCAGGAAGGCGCGCGAGCGGCCGCGCACCATGATGATGTAGTCCGACAAGCCGGTCTGGTAAGCCCCACCCGCCGTGGACGAGCCATGCGTCACCGTCACCACCGGCAGCCCGGCCGCCGACAGGCGCGCCAGGTTGCGGAACAGGTTGCCGCCCTGCACGAAATCCTCAACCTTGTAGGTCATCAGGTTGGCGCCGGCGCTCTCCACCAGTTGCACATAGGGCAGCTTGTTCTCAAGCGCGATCTCCTGCACCCGCAGCTGCTTGTCCAGCCCCTTGGGTTGCAAGGCACCGGCGTTGATGCCCGAGTCCGAGGCGCTGATCATGCAGCGCAGGCCCGACACAAAGCCGATGCCCGCGATCAGGCCGCCGCCGGGCACGCTCTTGTCCAGGTCGGGGTTGTCCAGCCCCAGCCCGGCCAGCGACGACAACTCGATAAACGGTGCGCCCGGATCCAGCAGCAATGCCAGCCGGTCGCGCGGCAACAACTGCCCACGTTTGTCGAAGCGCTCGCGCGAGGCGGCGGATGTATTGACGGCGCGCTGCTCGAAGGCGCGGATACGCGCCAGCAGCGCCAGCATGCCGGCGCGGTTGGCCTGGAATGCTTCACTGCCGGCGGAGAGTCTGGATTCGATATTTGCCATGTGGGTTCACTGTTCGGGGCGGTGCGCCGGTGTGAAGCCATGGTAGGGGTGGGAGCCGGCAGGGTCTTGCGAGAACTGGCTGTGCTGCATTGCGCCTTTATGCCGTTGTGCCTTTGTGCCGTTGTGCGACAGGTGCCGGAAGTACGTCAACCTATCCGCAATCGCACCCTGAACTTCGGCAGCAACGCGCTCGGCGCATAGGAAAGCTTGGTCTGGCGAAAGTTGTCCAGCCCCATGTCCTGTTCGAAATTCAGCCACGCTACCGGGCGTGGATACGCCGTGCAGAAGTGGTGGAACATGTACTGGTAGATGCCCTTGCAGGCCGCCAGGCCTTTGGCGAAGCGCATGGCGAAGACCGTTGGGCGGATCTCCTGCGCCAGCACGAAGCCCACGGGCTGCCCCGCTATTTCGTACAGGAAGCCTTCCAGGCCAAGCCGTTCGGCGTGCTGGAGGGCCTCGCCGCAGGGGGTGTCGTCGGCTTCGCCGTGCGCCTTGCCCTTGGCTTGCATCCAGCCTTCGTGCACGGCCAGGGCTTGGCCGGCCAGCCCCGGGTGGTAGGCGCGCGCGGTGACGGCATGCGTGGCCAGCAACTGCTTCATCAGGTTGCGCTTCTTGGCCAGCATCGTGCCGCGATAGGCCGTGAAGTTGGCGGCGGGATAGAGGTAGTCGGCGTCGGCACGCGACTCCGTCCAGGTGAAGATGGCGGGGTCGAGCCGCGCGACCTGGGCCGTGGACAGCGGATAGAAGCAAGCGTGCTCGCAGAGCAGCGCCCGCAGCACGTCAAGCGGCGTGGTTTCCAGCGTGAACAGCGGCAGCACGTGGCGCGCACCGTCATAGGTCACGCCGCTGATATGCGGATAGCTGCCGCCGACATAGCGATAGGCGTGCGCTTGCCGGAACAGGTACAGGTTGGCGAAGACATGCTCGGAGAGGCAGGTTTCGCCGGGATCGGCGCTCAGCCCGCGCAGCGCCGCGTCGATCCCGGCGGCAAGCGCCGGGACCAGCGGCTCGCCGTGCGCGGCTTGCATGGGCGCTACGGAGCCGTTCACCCTGCCGAAGCCGTGCGCAACACGCGCGTGCCGGCGGCCGGCCCGGTGGCGGGTGGCCCGGCGAAGCACTGGGCTTGCGCCAGCCATTGCCGGGCCGGCCCGGCGCTGTATTGCAGGCGGGTATCGTCCAGATGCCGGCGCTGCGTGACCAGCAGGCAGAAGTCTTCCGCGCTGCCGCGCACGTAGTTGTCCTGCTGCGGTTCGTTCCAGGCCCACTCGCTGCCATCGGGCGCGCTCAACGCGATATAAGGCGCGGGCCCCGGCACCGGCTCACCGCGGTTGACGAAGGTCCAGCCGTAGGTGGTGGCGCCGATATGGGCGATATGCTTGAGGCGGGCCGTGGGCGCGCGGGCCTGGCCTGCGGTATCCCAGACGTCCTGGCCATGGGCCCAGGTCTCCATCAGCCGCGCGGTGGCAAAGCTGCGGGCGCTCATGGGTGGACCATACCAGGGCAGGCGGGCCTTGGGGTCGAGCGCGGCCAGCGTCTGCACCAGCCGCTCGTACAGCGGCTGCCAGTACGCCAGCAAGGCGGGGCCGTCCAGGTGGCCATAGGTATCGCGCGCCACGGCGCTGATATGCCCGCCCCCCGCCATCAGCGCGTTGAGTGCTTGCGCGTCGCGCAGGAAGGCTTGCGGGTCGGTGGCAGCCTGCAGCGCGGTCTGGTCGAAATAGCACAGGTGGGCGATCTCGTCCCACGCGCTCCAGTCATGGAAAGCGCTTGGCTCGCGCCATTGCGCGGGGGTGAGCGCGGCGCAAAGCGCGGCCAGCTCGCGGTATTCGTCCAGCAGGTCCTGGCAGGTTGCTTTCATGGGGTGTATCTGGCTGCCGTTGGTGGCAGGCTTGGAGAGGTTCGATGGCTTCGATTCTGGCGCGCGGCGCGCCGTTGGTCTTGTGCAAAGTGGTCGCCGCCTGGCCAGCTACGCGGGGCGATAGGCCGTCATTGGCGGCAGGCCATGCAGCGCGAGCTTGCGCGAGCCCGCAAAGATGTCGCGCGGCTTGAGCCCGTACACGCGGCGGATGGAGTGGCTGAAATGCGTGGAATCCGGATAGCCGGTATCCAGCGCGACCTCGGCCAGGTTGGCCTCCTGGGTGACGTAATGCAGCAGGCTGCGGGCGCGTTTCCAGGTGCGGAACGTGCGGAACGGCGTGCCGACCTCCTCCTTGAACAGGTGCAGGAAGCGGGAAAACGACAAGTTGGCGTCGCGCGCATGGTCGCTGGCGGCGCTACGCCCGCTCGGGTCGGCCTTGATCTGACGCACCGCCGCATCGATGCGCGGATCGAGCGAGCGCGGCGCCAGCGGCTCGCCCAGCAGCAGCGCATCGAGCAGCCCGGCGCCCAGCTCCGGCCGCCGCATGCCGCGCAACTGGGCGATCAGGTCGCGCGCATGCTGCGCCATGCGCGGGGCCGCCAGCGCGCCGCCCGGACCGCGCAGCAGCAAGGGCAAGCGGGACAGATCGACAGTCTCGGGCTCGATCAGGAAACCGCACAGGCTGCGGCTGTCGGAAGCGATGCGGTGCGCAACGTAGGGTGGCACGAAGGCGATCTCGGCGGTTTCCCACTCGCCATCCGCCACGCTCAGGCGAAACGGCGCATCCAGCGCCACATAAAGCAGGATGGCGCCGATGGAGCGCACCGACGGCGCGCCGAGCAGCCCGACGTAGAGCACGCGGTCGGGGTCGATCCACATGAAGCTTCCGCTCGGGCGCCCGCACGGCAGGCCCGTGGCATCCGGTGTGCATGGCAAAACTGGCTGCATCTGGGTCTCACTGTTCCACTGTTCGCGGCGCCGCGCGTGGCTGATGTGACTGACGGCTGGCGCCTGGTTCGGCAAGAACGCGCGGGCAGCCGCCCTGCGGCCTTGCGCGCCTGCGTCATGATGCCAGCGAAGGCGGCCGAACAGCCGCCGGATGGGGTTTATCCCAATGCCGCCTGCCACATGCTGCATGCCGTCGGCATCGGGGTAGACCGCATCCGGCCTGGCTCAGGCGCCCAGTGCCCGCGCCAGCGCCGGTGGCACCCGCACCGGCATGGCCAGCAGGACCTGGCCCATCCCCTTGCCCAGCGGGTCGTTGCGCAGCGACGCCATGCCGCCGCCGCCCAGCGCCTGCTCGCACAGGAAGTTGAAGGCGCCGATGCCGGGCAGGAAGTAACGCGTCACCCTGCCCTTGACGTTGTGCGCGAGGAACGCGGCCACGGCGGCCTCCGTCAGCTGCGCCTCGATCAGCGGCAGGTAGGCGGCTTCGCGCGCGATGATGCCGATGTTGGAGAAATCGCCCTTGTCACCGCTACGCCCGTACGCCAGCCGGATCAGCGGCACATCGACCCAGTCCGCGGCGGGCTCGGCCGCGGCAGATGGCGTCGATACGCGGGCTGGCCCGGCCGCCGGCACCGTACTGGTTTGCGCATCGCTTGCGCACGCCAAGGTCGCCGGTAGCGGCACCGGCTGCTCGTCAAGCCACACGGCGGGCTGGACCTGCGTTTTTGGCACCAGGAAGGGAAACTGCTTGATGGCCATGCTGACCGATGGCCGCCCGCCCACCCCGGTGGTGCCGGGCGACCATGAGGTGCCTGCCGGCGCGATCTCTCGCGCGAACATCTCCAGCGCGCGCTTGTCCGGGTGCGTCACCGCCAGCCACATCACCGCCTCGAACAAGGCCGGTTGCGGCACATGCGGGCCAAAGGCCGCGGCGGTGCCCAGCACGTCCAGCCGGGTCTCGGTGAAATCCGGCATGCCGGCCCGTGCCAGCATGCCGCGGGTGCGCGCCAGGAAGGCTTCGCCGCTGCGGCGCGCCTTGCGCACGGCATCGACGCCCACGATGGTCAGTTGCGCCGAGCAGCGGTAGCCGTCGGCATAAGTGGCCGAGACCTTGTAGCTGGCGGTAGGCGGGCGGCCCTTGGCGCCCTGTACTTCCACCAGGTCCGGCCCGGCCTGGCGCAGCGTGACGCCGGTGAAATCGCAGATCACGTCAGGCAGCAGGTAGGCGGCGGGATCGCCGATCTCGTACAGCATCTGCTCGCCGACGGTGGCGGGGCTGACCAGCCCGCCAGTGCCGGGCGGCTTGCCGACCAGGACGGTGCCATCCGCCCTGCAGGTCACCACCGGGTAGCCGATATTGGCCCAGTCCGGTACCTGCTCCCAGTCGGTGTGCAGGCCGCCGGTGGCCTGGCAGCCGCACTCGATGATGTGCCCCGCCAGGCTGCCCGCGGACAGCAGGTCGTAGTCGGTGGGGCTCCAGTTGAACTCGTGCATCAGCACGCCCAGCGTCACCGCGCTGTCCACGCAGCGCCCGGTGATCACGATATCCGCGCCCGCATCCAGCGCGGCCCGGATCGGCACGGCGCCCAGGTAGGCGTTGGCCGTCAGGATGCGGGCCGGCATCGCGGCGCCGCTTTGCATGTCGCGCGTGCCTGCCTCGCGCAGCGCGCCGAGCTGCGGCAACAGGTCGTCGCCATCGACCACCGCCACCCGCACCGTCACGCCGAGCTCCTCGGCCAGCTTGCGCACCGCCGCCGCGCAGGCCCGCGGATTCACGCCGCCGGCATTGCTCACGATGCGGATGCCCTTTTCCATGGCTGGCTTGAGCACCGAGCGCAGGGCCCCGGTGACAAAATCCAGCGCATAGCCGGCTTCCGGGTTCTTCAGCCGCGCCGCGGCCAGCAGCGACATGGTGAGTTCGGCCAGGTAGTCGAACACCAGGTAGTCGATGTCGCCCTTGTCCACCAGCTGGACCGGGCCGATTGCGCTGTCGCCCCAGAAACCGGAGGCGCCGCCTATCCGCACGTTTTCCTTGCCCTGCCGACTTTGCTTGTTCATGGACGCGCGCCCCTTTCGTCTCAGTCATCGATTGCTGTTGTCATCGGCGAGTCATGGCTCGCCGGCCTTGCTGGCACGATAGCGAGTTGCGCGCATGGCGTCTTGCGTCAATTGGCTTCGGCACCGCGTGCCCTGGCGGATCCATATATGCAAAGTGCAAATCGTTATTTCCCAAAAAGAGACGCCGGCTTTATATTCGACCGCTTTCATTCGACCGCTTTCGACCGCTTCCGCCGGCATGCCTTGCCCGCCGGCGCCCCCACCCCACCCCCGCTGCTGGAGCATTGCCTTGAGTCACGTCCTTACCCTGGGCGACACCCTTTCCTGGCCCGCGCGCTACCTGCCGCGCAAGACCGCGCTGGTCGCCGGCATGGGGCCGGGCCGCCGCACCTGGAGCTATGCCGAGCTGGATGCTGAGGTGAACCGCCACGCCCACGCGCTGCTGTCGATCGGCGTGGGCCATGGCGACGTAGTTGCGGCCTTCCTCTACAACACGCCAGCCTTTGTGTTCAGCATGCTGGCTGCGGCCCGGGTGGGCGCGATCTTTAATCCGATCAACTACCGGCTGGCCGCCCAGGAACTGGCCTTCATCCTGGAGGACGGCAAGGCCAGCGCGCTGCTGTTCGAGGAGGAAGGCTGCGCCGTGGTGGAAAAAGCCGCCGAGCTGGCCCCGGGCACAACACGCTGGATCTACGCGGACCCTGAGCCGGCACCGGCCTTTGCCACGCACCACCTGGCCACGCTGGCCGCGGGGCAGCCGCATGACGCGCCCGGCATCGCCGTGGACGAAAACGATCCCTGCATCCTGATGTACACCAGCGGCACCACCGGCCGCCCCAAGGGCGTGCTGCACACGCACCGCAGCAAGCTTGCGCACAACGCGATGATGCATCAGGCCATGACGCTGTCGCGCGAGGACGTGGGCTTGTCGATTGCGCCGCTGAACCACACGGCGGAGCTGCACACCAGCTTCCTGCCACGCCTGCAGCTGGGCGCCACGCAGGTGCTGCAGCGGCGCTTCGATGCGGGCGAGGCCTGGCAACTGGTCGAGGCCGAGAAAGTCACGCACTTCTTCGCCGCGCCGACCATGGTCGGCATGATGCTCAACCACCCGGATGCCCACACGCGCGACGTGTCGTCGCTGCGGCTGGTGGAGTATGGCGGCGCATCGATGGCGCCCCACCTGATCCGCGAGTGGGACCGTGTGGTTGGCGCGGGCTTGGTGCAGGTGTATGGCACCACCGAGATGGGGCCCTGCATGTCCGTGCTGTATCCGCATGAGCAGCTCAGCCACGCCGGCTCGGCCGGACTGCCCTCGCTCAATCACGACCTGGTCGTGGCGGTGCTGCGCGAGGACGACGCCCCGACCGATCCTGCCCAGCCTTGCGCACCCGGAGAAGTCGGCGAGATCCTGGTGCGCGGCCCGTGCATGATGGCCGGTTACCTGAACCGCCCGGACGCCAATGCGCGCGCCCTGGCCCACGGCTGGTACCACACCGGCGACCTCGGCAGCCTGGACGACAACGGCTACCTGTGGGTGCGCGATCGCATCGACTACATGATCAACTCGGGCGCCGAGAACGTGTATCCGCGGGAAGTGGAGGATGCACTGATCGAACACGCTGCCGTGCTGGAAGTGGCGGTCATCGGCGAGGCGGACGCAACCTGGGGGCAGGTTGTCAGCGCCTATGTGGTGCTCAAGCCCGGGGCGCAAGCTACCGCGGCATGGCTCGATGGCTTCCTGGTACATGGCGACCGGCTGGCTGCCTACAAGCGGCCGCGCCGGTATCACTTCGTCGATGCGCTGCCGAAGACCACGAGCGGGAAAATCCAGAAGCACTTGCTGCGGGTGAAGTAAAGGAGCGGGCCATGGGAACGCATGAAAATCAAAGGCTTATCAGCATGTGCTGATGTCAGGTGTCAGGCATTCCGGTGTGGAAGCGTCCTCGAAATTGCCAATGAATTCAATTGATTGCGCCCTACTGTCAATGCTAGATCTAGCATCAAGATAAACCGCCCTTACACCTTGAACCTCGGTGGCCGGGCGGGCCGGATCGGCCGAGCCTTTCGTATCGGCGGGCGTGCGGCCCGCGCGGTATCCGCGTCCGGCTCTCCCCGGTTTTCCAATTGCTGCCGGTACTCGGCCAGCATGCCATCCTGTTGCCGGACCCGTTCATCGAGCACAGCCACGGCATTCCCCACCTTTGCCAGTTCCTCGGCCTGCCGCCCCGCGGCTTCGGCCGCGTCCGCCAGCTTTTGCTGGACAGCCTTGCGCTCGTTGTCCAACAGGCGCTGCCCTTCACGCAGCGCCACCCGCGCGCCGTCCAGTTCCAGTGCCATGCGCCGCTCATTGGCGCCAAAGCGATCCGCCATGGTTTCGCGCTCCTTGTCCCAAGCGGCACGCTGGCTAGCGGTATCGCGCAGCAGCGCGTCCTTCTCTGCTTGCGCGCGTCCCAGCGCGGCACGTACTGCGTCGTTCTCCGCCTGCTGCGCCACCAGTTGCGCCTCGGCGCGGGTGGCGCGTTCGCTGGCTTCATCCCGGGCGCGCGCCAGTTCGGCCAGGGCGCTGTCGGCGGCGTCCAGCTTCGCCATCAGGATGGCGCGCTCCTGCGCCAGCGCGGCCTGCTCCGCCTCGACGGCTGCCCTCGCCAGCGCCAGTTCCGATTCCCGCGTGGCATAGCTCGCCGACACGGTGGCCCGGGCCTCGGCTTGTGCCGCATCCCACAAATAGCGCGCGGCCTGGTTCACCGGCTCGGGCAGGCTCGCTGGCGCCGCAAACGCCTGCGGGTCCTGCAAACGCGCGCCCAACCCGGCGAACCAGGCATCCAGGTGCGGGCTGACGGTATTTGGCGAGCCGCGCCCAAGATGCAGCCGGATCCGTTCGATGGTTGGGCGCTGGCCGGCCAGCAGCAAGGCATCGGCGGCTTGCCAGACATCTTGCTGGGTGATGGAACGGGAGCGCGTGGCGGGCAGATTGGCGTTTTGCATGGTCCGGGCAAGTTTTTGGGCGGCGTTGGATCTCGCCTCACAGATAAGGCACGATAATGAATTGTTATCGTGCCTTATCTGGTCTTGTTGTATAATTTAATACAGCATACATCATATTTATTATGATTCCTCAAGAACCACCCTTATTCCTCGGTGACCAGGCCGAAAACCTGCCAAATCGCCCGGATTCCTCCAGCCTGAAGCCCGCTCATGCCGACTTTCCCGCGCCGCTGCGCCCGTCCGAACTCGACCCGCTTGGCCGCCAGGCCGCTGAAGCGCTGTACCGCGAGGGCGAATCCGCCAACACGGTGGCCAGCTATCGTTCCGCCTTACGGTATTGGGCCGGTTGGTTCGCGCTGCGCTACGGCCAGCCGATCGCCCTTCCCTTGCAGCCGGCGGTCATCATCCAGTTCGTCGTAGACCACGCCACGCGGACCACGCCCCAGGGGCAGACGAGCGAATTGCCGCCGGCCATCGATGCGGCACTGGTCGCTAGCGGACTCAAGGCGCGCGCCGGCCCACCGGCGTTGGCCACGCTGATGCACCGGCTGGCCGTGATTGCCAAGGCGCATCGGCTGGAGAACCTGGATAACCCCTGTGCTGACCCGGCCGCGCGTGAGCTGGTGGCGCGTACGCGCCGGGCCTATGCCAAGCGCGGCGAGCGCCCGGCGCGCAAGGCGGCGCTGACGCGTGAGCCGCTATCCCGGCTGCTCGAGACCTGTGACGATTCGCTGATCGGCCTGCGCGACCGTGCGCTGCTGCTGTTCGCCTGGTCCAGCGGTGGCCGGCGGCGCTCCGAGGTGGCGGGCGCCACGCTGGCCAACCTGCGGCGCCTTGCGCCGGGCGAGTTCGTCTATCAACTGAGCTGGTCCAAGACCAACCAGGCCGGGGCCGACCTGCCGGACAACGCCAAGCCGGTGATTGGCGCGGCGGGCGCGGCGCTGGAGGCCTGGCTGGCGGCTGCAGGGATTGGCGATGGCGCGATCTTCCGGCGCGTGCGCCGTGGCGGGCATGTGGGTGAAGCGCTGTCCGACGCCGCCGTGCGCAAGATCGTCAGGCAGCGTTGCGAGGCGGCCGGGCTGGAGGGCGATTTTTCGGCGCACTCGCTACGCTCGGGTTTTGTGACCGAGGCAGCTTCACGCCAGGTGCCGATGGCCGAGGCCATGGCCATGACGGGGCACACCAGCGTGGCGACGCTGGTGCGGTATTTCCGGGCGGCGGATGCGCGGCGCTCGGTGGCGGCTGACCTGATCGGCGCGCTGGACGAGGATGCCGAGCCGTGACAGCCGTGACAGCTGTTGCGGCCTTCCGTAACGTCTTAAATCTGTTTCTGATGCCGAGAATGCAAGGGCGCCAGAATCAAGGGAGAACGGCCGGCGCTGCTGGACAAGCTGCCCTGGGGCGGACAAGAATATGGGCCGGGTTGCGCACACGCCCACCAGCTCGACAATCATGGCGACCGCCACCGGCGGTACCAACGGGAGACTGCCATGCGGCACTGGCTTGTCCTGCTTGCGCTTGCTTGCTGCATGGGCCTGGCCCACGCCGGCAAATGCGTAAGTGGCAACAAAACGCTCTACACCGACTCCCCTTGCCCGGCCGGCTGGCAGGGCGCTGCGCTGGGCGGCAATCTCTCCCGTATCAGCCCCGAGCCGGCTACTGATGCGGTCAACCAGCAGTTCCTGAAAAAGCGCGAGGCGGAGGAGCGCGAATACCAGGCACGCCTGGTACGCGAGCAAAACGACGCCGCCCGCACCGAGGTCAACCAGTGTTACTGGCTGGCCAGCCAGATGCGGCTGCTGGAGTCCGACTACAGCGCGCGCCGCCTGGCTCGCCTGCCGGAGCAGGAGGACTACCGCCGGCGCTACCGTAACCTGCGCGACCAGCAGGCCCGGCTGCGCTGCTGAGGCCAGGGACATCGTTCGAGCGGCTGCATCAATGGCTGCATGAATGGCTGCATGAGTGCCGCGAGCCACCACAATCCGCGCCGGGTATGCCGATATGCAGGCGGTGCGCGTGCCATCGCAGCCCGACAGTGCGATGCCGCACACCATCCCTTGCCAGCAGCCGAACCCCTATGAGGCCGACGCGGCCACGTATGCCAACAAGGCATCCCGCAAGGCAAGCCAGCGCTAACCCTAGGGGTTGCAGCCAAGCCACGCGCCCGCCGCCGGGCGCGCCCTCCTGCCTATACTGACAAGCGGCCCCACTGAGCCGATAAGAAAAGGAGAATGGCTATGCCACACGAGCAATTCCTGGCCAAGCAGGAGGATCGCCGCAGCGGCCTGCGCGCGCTGCGGGCCGCGCTCTTGAAGGTGCACAAGGAAGTGATCGCACTGAATCGCGCGGAGTACGAACGCCTGCATGGCCCGATCCCGGCCGGGCTGTTCGTGCAGGTTGTCACCGAGGAGACTTATTTCCGTTGGCTGGACCCGCTCTCGCGGCTGATCATCGAGATCGACGAAGAGCTGGACGCGCCCGAGCATCACGATGAAACCTGCAGGGCGGTGGCCGCGGCCACCGAGAAATTGTTTGGCCCCGACAGCGACCCGGCGTTTCGTGACCGCTACCAGCAAGCGCTCCAGGACGAGTCAGGCGTGATCGTGGCGCATGGGCAACTGATGAAAGTCGTCGCGCAGTTGCGGCAACTGGTCTAGCAGAGCGGCCCGGTCGCTCTGGCAGGATCCGCGGACTCGGTGTTTCGTCTATTTTTTAGGGAGGGTGACGCGTCCGTGGTCCACCGAAATCGGGTCGCTGGCTGGAAAAGTTTCCCTCAGGGCTTCGTCGAGTTCGTCCTCCACATGATTATCCTTGCTGCCCGGCGATGGCTTGGATTTGGACCGCGCGGGCGTCTCGGGGGGCGTTGGCGTTACAGGCTTGCTCGTATTGGTCATGGTGATGTTCCCGCACGGGTGGGTGTGCCTTGATCTTAGAAGGCTCTTGGGCAGGATGCCAATCCCGCCCCTATCTGGCCTTGGCAGCGCCGGGCAAACGGCTGCTGGCGGGCGCTGCGGCCCTTGCACGTCAGGCGCCAGGCTTGCGCCTACTTGAACATCATGCTGACCATCACCAGGGCCAGCAGGCCGAGATAGACGCGCGCATGCACGCGATCGGGGATGCGCCCGGCCAGCGGGGCGGCAAGGCGGATGCCGGCCAGGGCGCCGATCGATAGCAGGCCGAACGCGGCAAGGTCGATGTACCCCAGGTAACCGCGGCCCAGCGCCACCGGCTGGTACCACGCCATGGCCACATAGGCCAGCGTGCCCGGCACGGCAACCGGAAGGCTCAAGGGGTTCGCCATTGCCGTGGCTTGCGCCATGCTCAGGCCGCGGCGGCGCAGCATGGGCACGGTCATGACGCTGCCCCCCACGCCGAGGAACGTGGCGACTATGCCGATCGCCAGGCCGCCCGCCACCGTCTGTGCCTGCCCGAGCCGCTGCGGTGAGCCCTGCCCGGCGCGCGCGAGAAAGCCGTGGCGTGCCAGGCAATCCAGCAGCGTGACACCCAGGTAGGCCACAAAGGCAAGGCGAACCACGTCGCTGCTCGCCAGCGTGGCGGCGCCGGCGCCCATGACGGCGCCCAACCCGATGAATCCCCCCAACGGCCACACATAGGGCCAAAGGATATTGCCTGCCAGGCGATGCTTGCGCGTGGCGAGCGCGGCGCTCAGGATCATCACCGCCGTTGAGGTCGCGACCGCGATATGCATGGCGGACTGGCCTGGCCCATGCGCATCGGCGGCGCTCAACGCGCGGTAGAGCAAAGGCACCACCACAAACCCGCCGCCGAAGCCGAACAGGACCGTGGTCAAGCCAGTCAGGTAGCCAAACAGGATGAAGAGGAGATAAAGCATCGCAAAGGAGGAGTGGGTTCCAGGTCCGCCCACGATACGTACGGTTGGCATGGCCAACCTTCGAAAATTGGTCAATAATATTTGTGTTTCGGCCATTTCACCCTTCCGCCGCCCTTTCCTTCCATGCGCAACGTCCGCATCGACGACTACGACCACGTGCCCAGGCCCGTGGTTGCGATCGGCACCGACTACCCCAAGGGCTACCTGCTGCCGCGCCACGCCCATCGCCGCGCGCAGCTGCTCTATGGCGCCACGGGTGTGATGCATGTGGCGACGCACGATGGCAACTGGATCGTCCCGCCGCAGCGCGCGGTCTGGATTCCGCCGGGGATGGCGCATGAGGTCACGATGCTGGGCGTCAGCACGCGCAGCCTGTATATCGAGCCCGGCGCCGTGCGCGGGCCGGGCGATACGTGCCAGGTGGTGGCGATATCCGCCTTGATGCGGCAGTTGCTGATCGGCGCGGTGGAGATGCCGGCGCACTACGATCCCGACGGCCGGGACGGCGCGCTGGTCGCCCTGCTGCTGCATGAGATTGCGGGCATGACGGCGCTGCCCTTGCATATTCCGCTGCCGCGCGATGCGCGGCTCGCGCCGCTATGCCACGCCTTTCTCCGGCAGCCCGACACGCATGATTCGCCGCAGCGCTGGGCCCTGGCGCTGCATATGAGCAGCCGGACCTTCAGCCGGTTTTTCCGCGCGCAGACCGGCATGGCGTTTTCGGCATGGCGCCAGCGCGCCTGCGTGGTCCTGGCCTTGTCCCGGCTGGCCGCCGGCGACGCTGTCACGCGCATCGCCCTGGATTTCGGCTACGACAGCCCGGCGGCGTTCTCGACCATGTTCCGCCGCGTGCTGGGCCACGCCCCCACTGAATATTTGCATCAGGGTGTGGCCAGCCCGCGCGCCGCCGGCGAGCCGCTGGCCGCCGCATTGCCGCCAATCAACTTGCCCGCCGAAGCCTTGGCCTACATCTAGGCGTGGCGTCGCCGCACCATTTGTCTGCTACGGAACAAGGCGAATTCCCGGACACGCGTCAGAATAGCTTGTCGGCGCAACATCAGACATGCAGCAGGCTGCCATTCCGCCCCGGAACCTATATTGCAAACAAAGGACGCGGGAAGCACCTGTGTTGCCTCGACCGTTATCGGCCGTTTCGGCCATTTTCTTTAGTCGGAGTACTTCAAAGGGGTTGTAATGAGCAATATGGATTCGGGTTGCCTGCAAGCTAGCCGTACGTCGCACCAGGCCGCCGCCACAGTGGCCGCCTGGCCGGATTTTGTCACTGCACGGGTGGCGAGCCACGAGGTAGAACGCGTCCAGAAGCGCTGGGGTGGCAGCCACCTGCTGCACGGTCGGCAACCTGGGTCCGACGCCGTGCATTTTTCCAGCAACGACTATCTTTGCGTGCTCGGCGAAGACAAGCTGGTGCGCGCGCAGACGGCCGCCATGCGCGGGCCTGAGAGTGAGCTGCTGATGTCGGCGGTGTTCCAGTACGGCGACAATCCCACCAGCCGGCTGGAGCGCAAGCTGGCACAGTTCAGCGGCGCCGAGGACAGCATCCTTTGCCAGTCGGGCTGGGTGGCCAATGTTGGCCTGCTGCAGAGCATCGCCAACGAGCGCACGCCGGTCTACCTGGACATGCTGGCCCATATGTCGCTGTGGGAAGGCGCCCACGCGGCGCGCGCCCGTGCCGTGCCGTTCATGCACAACGACGCGGAGCACGCCGAGCGCCAGATCCGCAAGGATGGCCCCGGCATCATCGTGGTGGATTCCGTCTACAGCACCAATGGCAGTCTGTGCCCGTTGACCGATTTCGTGGAGGTCGCGGAGCGTACCGGCAGTGTGATCGTGGTGGATGAATCGCATTCTCTGGGCACGCATGGCCCCGGCGGCGCTGGCCTGGTGGCCCAACTGGGATTGTCGAAGCGGGTTCACTTCCAGACGGCCAGCCTGGCCAAGGCGTTTGGCGGCCGCGCGGGGCTGGTGACCTGCCCGTCGTCGTTCAAGGGGTATTTCGCCGCGGAATCGCGCCCGGCCATTTTCAGCTCGGGGCTGCTCAGCCATGAACTGGCCTGGTTCGATGCCGCAGCGGATTTCATCGCCGGGGCGAACGATCGCCGCCGGCAGTTGCACGCGGTATCGGCTCAGGTGCGCGAAGCGCTGTCCGGGCTGGGCTACAACGTTTCGGCAGGATCCGAGCAGATCATCGCGCTGGAGTCTGGCACCGAGGAGCAGACGCTGGTGCTGCGCAATGCCTTGCAGTCACGCGGGATCTTTGGCGCCGTATTTTGCGCGCCGGCCACCGCGCGGGACCGCGCGCTGATGCGGCTGACCATGCATGCCCACCTCACGGCCGTGGAAATCGAGCGCCTGATCCAGGTCTGCGCGGAAATCCGCGATGAGGTGAACCTGGCCGGCTGGCGCTCCACGCAGCGCAAGCCGCGCACGCCGGTGGCGCGCCCGCCGATGGCCATGCAGACCACGCTGCAAGCCAGCCTCGAAGCGCTGCACGGTACGGCCTGAAGCGGGCTCAAAGCGGGCTCAGCTTGCTGCGCCGACGCCCTCCGGGCGCGGCTTGGCAAACGGGAATTCGAGGACGAATTCCGTGTATTCATGCTCGACCGAGCTGCAATGGATGCGCCCGTCCCAGGCCTCGAGCGTCTCGCGGCAAAAGGCCAGGCCGATGCCGGTACCCTCGTTGCGCGGGTAGGTGTGGAAGCGCTTGAAGATGGACGGCAGCTCGCGCTCCGGCACGCCGGTGCCAGTATCGCGGAAGATCAGCCGGTTGCGCCGGGTGCCGCGCTCCAGCCGCAGCCGGATATCGCCGTGCCCCGCCCGCGCCAGCGCATGCAGCGCGTTCTTGATCAGGTTGAACAGCACCATGACCATCAGCTTCTGGTCTGCGTGGATCAGGAAATCCTGTTCCAGATCCACGCGAACAAGCTCCCGCTGGCTGGCTTCGAAGGGGTAGCGGGAGATCGCTTCCTCCACGGCCTGGCCGAGCAGGAAAACCTCGCTGGGCCCATGCAGGGCCTTGGCGCGTGCATTGACCAGCAGCACGTCGATGCCGTGGTTCATGCGGTCGACCTCTAGCTGGATCCGCGGCAACGCATCCTTGAGCAGGCCAAAATGCGCCCGCGGCAGGTGCAGCGAGTTCTCCGGCGTCTCGTTTTCCTCATAGAAACGGATCAGGCCCGGCAGGTACCGGCCCATGCCGAGCGCCGTGGAGCCGATGCTGCGGATCGGCGTGCGCAACTCATGGGCTACCGTGCCCAGCGCAATCGCCATGCCGTCCAGCTTTTCCTGGATCAGGATGCGCTGGTCGATCTTCAGCACGGCAATGGTACAGATGGTGAAACCGATGATCGGCAGCTCCATCGGCCAGTTCACCTCCAGCAACGCGGCGGGCGGCGGCGTGACGTAGTTGTAGACCAGCCACGCCAGGGTGGTGCCCACCAGCAGGGAGGTGGCGCCACCCAGCCAGCCGCTGAAGTTGAAGAGGATGATGACGGCGATCACGAGCGACTGGGACCACACCAGGTTGCCGTGATTCATCAAATACATGTAGACGAAGAAAAACGACAGGCTGTATGTCAGGGTCGCCAAAAAATGTGCAGGAAGCCATTTTTTGTCGCGCAGGTCGCGCGAGACGATCAGTGGCAGGCACATGACCATGGCCACCAGCCGCAGGACCAGGCTCTCGTAAGGCTGGGGAAACCAGAATTTCCAGATCAGGTAGAACGCCGGGTAGCCCGTGAAGGCAAGCCATCCCAGCAGGCGGATGCGCTTGACCTGGGCCGGCTGGCGGACATCGAGATGGACTTCCCTGGCAAGCACCCGGCGCAGGCGCATCGCGTTTTCACCGCAACTGCGTTGAATCTGGGCAAGCATGTTGAGAACCGGCTGAGGGCTGATGGTGGCAACGATGCGAAAGTGTAGCCGGATACCGCGGCTCTTTTTTCGATTTTGTGCGCTTTTCGTAGCTTCGGCCGGAATCCGCCGTTGGCTTGCCGCCCGGCTTCAATCCAACAGGTGGCCCATCCGCTCGCGTTTGGTCTCCAGGTATTTTTCGTTCTCGGCGTTGGACGGCACGATATGGCGCATCTGCTCCACTACCTTGATGCCTGCGGCTTCCAGCGCCTGCTTCTTCTTAGGATTGTTGCTCATCAGCCGGATCGACTTGACGCCCCACTGATGCAGCAGGTCGGCGGCAAAGGCGTAGTTGCGGCTATCGATTTCCTGGCCCAGCGCCAGGTTGGCGTCGACCGTGTCGAGCCCGCCGTCCTGCAGCGCATAGGCGCGGATCTTGTGGCCCAGGCCGATCCCGCGCCCTTCCTGGCCCCGCAGGTACAACAGGATGCCGCGGCCTTCCTCGGCGATCTTCTTCATGGCCAGGTCGAGCTGTTCGCCGCAGTCGCAACGGCACGAGCCGAACACGTCGCCGGTCAGGCATTCGGAATGCAGGCGGGTCAGCACAGCCTCGCCGGTGATGTCGCCGACGCTCAGCGCAAGGTGTTCGATGCCCGAAACGGCACCCTTGAAGGCGTGGGCGGTAAATTCGCCAAAACGGGTCGGCAAGCGGGCCGAGCCGATCAGCTGGATCTCTGTGTCGTTCATGTCAGTCGGAGTGTTGCGCCGGCCTTGGCGGCGCGGCATCGGGGCGCTTGATAGCGTCTAGTCCGCTACGGTAGCACGAGCGGGGCCGGATCGCTGGCGGGCAAGTGGCCGGGCGCGCTGCGCGCGGCATGTCTCTGGCCTGAAAGTTCCGCTAAAACCTGCCTCTTGCCGCCTCAGCCAAGCTCGATCGGCTGGCCGTGGGGCGTGCGCCGGGCCGCGGCGTCCCACGCGTCGCGCCGGTCCAGCAGCGCGGCGCCGTCGACCAGGCCTTTGGCCGCGGCGAGGCGCTCCAGCGCGGTCAGCCAGAAGCGGTAGTAATGCTCGCCGTTGTCGGGATCCCCCCCGGCCTGGGCTTCGCGGATGACCTTGGACAGCGTGGCCGCCCATTCCGTCCAGGTAAAGGCACCGCGCGCATGCAGGGCGAGCGCCAGCGCAAAGGCCTGTGCTTCCCACGGCTCACGGAACACCGGACCGGTGCTGTCGCAAGGCAGTGCCGGCAGTGCTGAGCGCATGGCCAGCAGGCTTGCGGGCGAGGGCAACGTTGACGCCGAATCAACCATGGGCCACCTCCGCCGGGTCAAGGTAAGACTCCCAGCAATCCGCGCACACCGAGGCCGCGGTGGTGTCGGGGCCCCACAACTCGGTGGCGGCAAAGCGCACGGTGTAGAGCCACTGCGGCTGGTCGCCTGCCCCGGCGGCACTGGCATCCGGGAACACATGGGCGCCATGCACAGCCGCGATCTCGCCCTGCCGTCCACGGCAATAGCGTGGCAGCCGGGTGTGGCCGGCGGGATGCATCTGGCGGGTGCGTACCCGGTCGCCCACCTGGAAGCGGGCGGCTCCCGGCGCCGGCCGGACGCTGGGCGTGCCGCGCGCCAGGGCCGGGGCAACGTGATCTGCGCTCAGGATGCGCGCGAGGGGCAGCGGCGGCGCGGTGGATGCGCCGCTGGCGATTTCCTCCGCATTGGCCAGGCCGGTCTTGAGCAGCATGGCCTTGAGGCCTTCGAACCAGATCTGGTAGTAGCTGCTGCCAAGATACTGCGCCGGCGGCAGGCTTTCGCGGGCCGCGCGCATGGTGTCGATATTCCACTTGCCGACCGCGCCCATGGCGAGCGTAAGCGCGAGCATGCGGCGCTCCCAGCCGGCGTGGAATACCGGCTCATCGGGTTCCGGGCGAACCGGGCCGAAGCCCTGCATGCCGCCGAGGTCCTGGCCACCGTTCATTGCGGCTCCCCTGCCGTAGCCGGCGTGGTCACGTCTGGCAGCAGGCCCGTGCCGATCATGGCGTCACGGGTCACCAGTTCCGCCAGCGCTTGCTCGCTCCAGCCCTCGGTGCCGGCCGGGCGCATGGGCAGCACCAGGTAGCGCAGCTCGGCGGTGGAGTCCCACACCTGGATCTGCACCGCCTGCGGCAGCGAAAAACCAAAATCGCGCAGCACGCCGCGCGGGTCGATCACCGCCCGCGCGCGGTACGGCGCGGACTTGTACCAGACCGGCGGCAGTCCCAGCACCGGCCAGGGATAACAGGAGCACAGGGTGCAGACCACCATGTTGTGGGTGGCGGGCGTGTTCTCCAGCACGATCATGTGCTCGCCCTGGCGCCCGGTAAAACCGAGCGAGGCGATGGCCGCTGTAGCGTCCTCCAGCAGCCAAGCCTTGTAGGCGGGATCGGCCCAGGCCTTGGCGACCACGCGCGCCCCGTTGCGCGGGCCGATGTGTTGCTCGTAGGTCTCGATCAGGACATCCAGCGCGGCCGGGTCGACATAGCCCTTCTCCACCAGCAGGGATTCCAGCGCGCGCACACGCAGGTCCATCTCGGAGAGCGTGCTGCCGCCGTGATCATGCTCATGGTCATGGTCGTGCGGGGGACTGGCTGGCGAGTCGGGAGAGTCTTGGCGCATGGATGTCTGGGGAGATCGTTCCGGGATCGTTCTGGCACGGACACTGCTGAGCGCTCAGTATGGCCGCGCGCGCAGCGCCTGGCAATCCGGGCCACCAGGCGCCCCGGGCCAGGCCCGCCGGCTCCAGGGCATCGCCCGCAAACCGTGACCGTCGCGCTCACCGCGCTCACTGCGTCCCTAGCGCCTCTTCGTCCAATCGATCCCCTCTAAAGAGGGGCAGCACCACAACCGCGAACTGCGCAGACTTGTATGCAAAGTCTGCCAGGACGTTGACCACCTGGCTGCGTGGCTGGCCACGTTTCATTTCGGCTTTTGCGTTGCTACCAGCGAGGCTGCATGGCGCCTGTACCGATTTCCCTGCCCCTGCCCCCTCCCCTTTACGACCATTGACGGCGATGAAGGAAAAACTAGCATACTGCCCGCTTTGCGGCACCCAGGCCGCAGCCAGCGCCCGTCGAGGCAGTTACGGGCAATGGGTGCGGTACGACTGCGACAACCCTGAGTGCGGCCCGGTCGAGATCAGCACCAAGGCTCGCCGCAGCCTGCGCGAGCCCGCCCGGCAGGCCGAGCTCCGCGCCCTGGCCCGCTCCAGCCGCGAACACGGCAAGGTGCCACGCGTCGGCTTTGACGGGCCACGCGGCGAACTCTACGTCGAGTTCGACTAGGCCCGCCTCGCTGGGCGACACCGCGCGCTTCCATGCCGACGATGCCCGCCGCAAGGATCCCTTCAACGATGTGCGCGGACGCGAGGCGATCCGCCGGATCTTTGCACACAGGTTCGGCGCCACGGACAACCCGCGCTTTGTGATTGGTGAGCAATGCCGGCAGCCGGGCCAGGCGTTTGTGCTGTGGGACTTCCACTTCACCCGGAAGGGCAAGCCCTAGCCGCGCTAGTGCGCATCGGGCTGGCATTGCGCGTGATCCCCCGTTACATTCCAAGCAGTTTGTGACCGTGCGCGTCCATGTTCCGGGGAACATACCGGCGGCAAGGGGGGTCACTATCGCGTGCCGCGTCGCAACCGAGGCGAGCCCGGCCCGACAAGGAATGCCCAATGAATCTCACCGTCCACGATCTCCTGGCCTTGGCCTGCGCCAGCATCCTCACCGTGGCCGTGGTCGCCATCCACTACGAAGCCCTGCGCCTGCTGTCAGGCATGAATCCGCGCCGCTGGACCGGACGCGTCAACGTTGGCGTGCTGATCGTCTGCATCATCCTGGCCCATAGCCTTGAAGCCATGGTGTTCGCCGTCGGCTACTGGGTGGCGGGCTATGTGCTGGGCCTGGGCGGCCTCGCCAGTGCCCATCCCATCACGCCCATCGTCTACCTCTATTTCTCGCTTGAGACCTTCACCACGCAAAGCCTGGGCGACCTCGCGCCGGTCGGCGCCACGCGCCTGCTCGCCAGCATCGAGCCGCTGGTGGGCCTGATCCTGATCGGCTGGTCGACGTCCTTCACCTACATCATCATGCGCCGCGACTGGCCAACCGGCACCTCGATGCAAGCGGCGCAAGCGGATCTGTAGGCACGGAGCGCAGGGCCTCGCGCACGGCTAGAGGATCGGCGCGAAGAGCGTGGCCACGTGCATCGCCACGCGGTGCAGCCTCGGCGCGGCGGTGTATTCGCTGCGCTCGATCTGGCGGGCCTGCGCGAAGTCCGCCTCCAGCATGCGCGTCACGCTGGCGGCAAAATCGCGGTCCGCGGTCATCACCATCAGCTCGAAATTGAGCCGGAATGAGCGGTTATCGAGGTTTGCGCTGCCAACCGCCGCGGCCTCATCGTCGATCAGGATGACCTTCTGGTGCAGGAAGCCCGGCTCGTAGCGATAGAGCTTCACGCCCGCGCAGACCGCCTGGTAGGCATACAGCGTGGAGGCGGCGAACACCACGAGATGGTCGGGGCGCGCCGGCAGCAGGATGCGTACGTCAACCCCGCGCAGCACTGCCAGCCGGAGCACGGCGAACACGGCCTCGTCCGGCACGAAGTACGGGCTGGTGATCCACACCCGCCAGCGCGCCGCCTGGATCGCCTCGACGAAGAACAGCGAGCAGGTCTCCTGCGCGTCGGCGGGGCCGGATGGCACCACCTGGCAGGTCATGCCCCCGGCAGGTGCTGCCGGCGGGGGCAGCAGCATCGGTACCTCCCGCGCGGCCCAGAACCAGTCCTCGGCAAACACCATCTGCAAGTCCAGCACGGCGCTGCCGCGGATCTCGATATGCGTGTCGCGCCAGGGCGCCAGCGGCGGCTTTTGCCCGAGGTACTCGTTGCCAACGTTGTGGCCGCCCGTAAACGCGCACGCCCCATCCACCACCACCAGCTTTCGGTGGTTGCGGAAATTGAGCTGAAAGCGGTTGACAAAGCCGCGCCGCGTGGCAAAGGCGCGCGCCTCCACGCCGGCGGCCAGCAGCGTCTTGACGTATTGGCCGGGCAACGCATGCGAGCCGATGCTGTCGTAGAGGAAATACACCTTCACGCCCGCGGCAGCGCGTTCGCACAGCAGGCTCTGCAGGTGCCGCCCGAGCGCATCGTCGTGGACGATGAAGAACTGCACGATCACCACCTGCCGCGCGGCGGCGATCGCCGCGAAGATGGCCTCGAACGTCGCCTCGCCGTTGACCAGCAGCCGCACTGCGTTATTGGCCAGGCACGGCATGCCGGTCAGCTGGGGCAAGGCGCGCAGGTAAGGCTCGGAGGGCGAGTGCACCACGCTGGCGTCGCGCGCCTCGCGCTCGTGCGGCTCCATCTCGTGCGTGACCTCGCGCAACCGGTCGTTGTTGAAGCGCCGGGCATTCACGTAGCCGGCAAAACTGCTGCTGCCGAGGATCAGGTAGGGGATCAGCGTGAAGTACGGCATCATCACCAGCGAGCCAGCCCACGCAATGGCGCCGGGCGCGGTGCGCACCGTCATGACCGCGTGCAAGGCCGCGACGACGCCAAGCAGATGGAACACCAGCACGATCGCCGCGACGAGGGAGGGGCTGAGCATGATCGTTAGTTTTCGCCTTGGTGGAGCACGGACCACAATGGCTAGCATTCTGGCATAGCCGCGCCGCCGGGGCAGGCAGAATTTCCCCGCAGGCGTTAAGCTTTCACGCTTTCACGCCTTACTGCTTTACTGCCTTACCGCCAGCCACATCAAGGAAGACCGCAATGTCAGAGTTCAAGATGGAGTACAGGCGCCTGGGCGCCAGCAACCTCAAGGTATCGACCCTGTGCCTCGGCACCATGATGTTCGCCGACCAGACCGACGAAGCCGAGGCCGGCCGCATCGTCGACAGTGCCCGCGCGCACGGCGTCAACTTCATCGACACCGCGGACGTGTACAGCAAGGGCGGCTCCGAGCGCATGGTGGGCAAGCTGCTCGCCGCCGACCGCAATGACTGGATCCTGGCCAGCAAGCTCGGCAACCCGATGCAGGCTGCGCCCAACCATTCGCACTACTCGCGCACCTGGATCTTGCGCGAAGTCGAGGAAAGCCTGGGCCGCCTTGGCACCGACTACCTCGACATCCTCTACCTGCACCGCGACTACCCCGGCGAAAACCTGGAGGAACCCGTGCGTGCCATGGGCGACCTGGTCCGTGCCGGCAAGATCCGCTACTGGGCCTTGTCCAATTTCCGCGGCTGGCGCATCGCCGAGGCCGCACGCCTGTGCGACCAGCTCGGCGTGCCGCGCCCGGTGGTTTGCCAGCCTTACTACAACCTGCTCAACCGCATGCCCGAGGTGGAAATCCTGCCGGCCTGCCAGCACTTCGGCCTTGGGGTGGTGCCCTACAGCCCGATCGCGCGCGGCGTGCTCACCGGCAAGTACCTGCCCGGCCAGCAGCCCCCGCAAGACTCACGCGCGGGCCGCGCCGACCGCCGCATGATGGAAACCGAATTCCGCGAGGAATCGCTGGTGATTGCCCAGACGCTGAAGGCGCACGCCGATGCGCGCGGCCTCAAGCTGGGCCAGTTCGCCACCGCCTGGGTGCTGGCCAACCCCATCATCAGCTCGGTGATTGCCGGGCCGCGCACGCTGGCACAGTTCGAGGACTACTTTGGCGCCGTCGGCGTGCCCATCTCCGCCGCCGAGGAGGCCCTGGTCGACCAGCTGGTGCGCCCCGGACATGCCTCCACGCATGGCTACAACGATCCGAACTATCCGCTGACCGGGCGTCCGGTTCCGGCAGCCTGACCGCGTTGCCCCGCCAGGGTGGCCCGCCGGCTCCCCTACCCACAACCGGCCAGCCTGGCAACCCGCACGCGCGGTTGCCGGGCCGCCCGCCCTGGCCGGCGCCTCGCGCTCGAGCCAGTCCACGCTTCGCCGACAGATCGCGGGTCTTGCCTCGCGATTATCATCATGTTGGCTCACAAACCATGATCTTCATCCCGGGCTTCCCGGAATGTTCTTCAATGCGTTGCCTGGAGGGATAGTCATGCCGCAAGCCCCAGCGCTGATCGATACGCCCGCTAAAGCCCGTTCCGGCCTCGCCGTCATGGGGCTGTCCGCACTGGGCGTGGTATTTGGCGACATCGGCACCAGCCCGCTTTACACCTTGAAAACCGTGCTCGCGCTCTCGGGTGGCAAACCGTCGGCACCGGTTGTCCTGGGCCTCCTGAGCCTGCTGATCTGGACCTTGATCATCATCACGACGGTAAAGTATGTGTCCTTTGCCATGCGCATCGATAACAACGGCGAGGGCGGCATTCTCGCTCTGATGTCGCTGTTGGGGATCAAGAAGAAAAAACGCCCGCTGGTGGTGGCCGCCGGGCTGTTCGGGGCGGCATTGATCTATGGCGACGGCGCGATCACACCGGCCATCTCCGTGCTCTCCGCGCTGGAGGGGCTGGAGATTGTCTTTCCCGAGGCCAAATCCATTATCCTGCCGGCCACGGTGGCCATACTGGTGGCGCTCTTTGCCATTCAGCCAATGGGAACGTCCCGCATCGGCAGGACCTTCGGGCCGATCATGGCGTTATGGTTTCTGTGCATTGCCGTGCTTGGCATTCGCGGCATCCTGTTGCACCCATCGATCCTGATTGCACTCAATCCGGTCTATGGCCTGGAATTCCTGTTCTCCAATGGCTATACCAGTTTCCTGGTGCTGGGCGGCATTTTCCTCTGCGTGACCGGCGCCGAGGCGCTGTATGCCGACATGGGCCATTTCGGGCCGCGCCCGATCCGCCTCGCCTGGTCCGTCATCGTGTTTCCCAGCCTGCTGCTCAACTATGCCGGACAGGCCGCGCTGGTATTGTCCGGGGCCGATTCAACGCACAACATCTTCTACCTGCTCTGCCCGCCGCCGCTGCTGGTGCCCTTGGTTATCCTGGCCGCCGTGGCGACGGTGATCGCCAGCCAGTCCATCATTACCGGCGCCTTTTCCATGACGCGCCAGGCGATCCAGCTAGGATGGCTGCCGCATCTGCGGATCAGGCAGACCTCCGAGGAGGGCTATGGGCAGATCTATGTCGGCACGGTCAACTGGCTGCTGATGGTGGTGACGGTCGGCCTGGCGCTGTTCTTCAAGTCATCGGATCAACTGGCTTCCGCCTATGGCATCGCCGTTTCGCTCACCATGCTGATGACGTCCGTGCTGCTGTTTATCGCCATGCGCGATGTCTGGGGCTGGAGCCCGTGGGCCAGCGCGGCCGTGTCCGGCGTCTTCCTGACCATCGACGGCGGGTTCTTCGTGGCCAATCTCGCCAAGGTACTGGATGGCGGGTATATCCCGTTGATGCTGGCGGCGGTTGTCTACGGCGTCATGTTGACCTGGCATCGGGGCACGGCCGCGATTTCGGCGGCCATCAATGAAGACATCATGCCGATCGAAGCGTTCCTGGCCGAGGTGCGGGCAAAGAGCGTTCCGCGCGTGCCCGGGACCGGGGTGTTCCTGACGCGAACGCTGGATGGCACGCCGCCGGTGATGCTGTGGCATGTCAAGCGCAACCACGCCTTGCAGCAGAAGATCCTTGCCGTGAGCATCGTGACGGAAACCGTGCCGTGGATCAAGGATGCCGAGCGCCTGACGCTAACGGAACTGATGCCGGGCTTCTGGCGCGTCAACGCCCGCTACGGCTTTATGGAGCGGCCCGATGTTCCAAAGCTGCTGCTACAGCCCCAGTTGCTGCCCTGCGGGCTGGACCTGGCCACCATCACTTACTACATGGGCCTGGAGACCATCGTGCTGCGCGAGGGCGACAGCCGGATGCCGCACTGGCAAGGCAATCTGTTCGCCTTGATGGTCAGGAACGGCATGCACGTTACCGATCTTTTCCGGCTGCCCAGCGATCAGGTGGTAGAGATTGGCCGCCGCGTCTCGATCTGACAATCGGGCAATCGGACAATCTGACTATCAAGCTCCCCTGCCGGCCAACGCATTGCAATACGCACCTTGCGTCGTGCCCAACCTCTCTGCCTCGCAAGGATCGCGGTCTCGAGGGATTGCCCGTACCTTTAGTCCTTCCAGATCATCCCAATTGCTGCCCCAGCGCACGTGCTGCACGAGCGAGCGCGGCCTCGTCGTAGCCCGCGTATCCGAACAGCCAACCGCGGCGCTTTGCCGCGATGCAATAGCTCGAGATCGGCGCGAGATGCACGCCTGCGTCTTGCGCTCGCCGGCTCAAATCAGTGTCTCGGATTTGTCCGCCTACTTCGAAGGCGAGATGCATGCCTTGTAAGCTGGGTTCAAGCGCAATCGCACCGTTGGTGGCTCGCGTGAGATGGTGAATCATCGCGGCCTGACGCTCTCGGTATAACTCTCGCATGCGACGCAGGTGACGTAGCAGATGACCCTCGGCGATGAATCGCGCGAGTACATCCTGCACTGCGCCGGGCGATTGGCGATCACTCAACGCCCGCGCTCGCGTGAACGCATCGACCAGTTCATCAGGCAGTACGATGAACCCCAATCGAAGCCCCGCACCCAGTGACTTCGAAAACGTGCCTACATGCAGTACGCGCGCGTCGTGCGCCATGCTGCAGAGCGCGGGAATCCGCTGGGCGCCGTACTGGAATTCGCCGTCATAGTCATCCTCGACAATCCATGCGCGATTTGCTCGGGCCCACTCGATCAGGGTGCTGCGGCGAGCCAGGCTCATGGGTACGCCGAGCGGGAACTGATGCGTTGGCGTCACAACGGCGAGCTTTGCTTTCGGATAAAGCGGTGCGCCTTGCGCGATGCACAGTCCTTGCGCATCGACTGGAACTGGCCGCACCAGTGCCCCATGCGCGATTAAGTTGGCACGGATACCTGGATAGCCCGGGTCTTCGACCAGCACTTCGTCGCCAACGTCGAGCAGCAGCCGCGCAACCAGGTCCAATGCCTGTTGCGAGCCGGCGGTGATCAGCACTTGCCCCGCATCGCAGCGGATGCCGCGGGATACCAGTAGCCATTGCGCGATCGCAGCGCGCAGCGGTGGATGGCCGGCAGCCTCGGTATAACCGGCGCCAACGACGCGAGTGGCGATCGGTGTCTTTCGTTCCAATCGATCCCATATGGCGAACGGAAACGCTTCCAGCGCCGGGCGACCAAGGCGAAAGGGTAATGCCTCGCCCGTGGCGGGGTTCCAGCGCGAACCGGTCTCGGCAATCAAGCGACCACGCTGCGACAACAGCTGGTGCGCGACAATCTTCGGCCCGTGTGCAGTGCCACGAACCGGAGGGCTACGCTCTGCCACATAGGTGCCATCGCCAACCCGAGCGACCAGGTAGCCCTCGGACTGCAGGCGCTCTACGGCCCAGAGCACTGTGTTGCGTGACACGCCCAGTACACGTGCATGCTCGCGCGAGGGCGGCAGGCGGGCGCCAGCCGCGAAGACCCCAGTCTCGATGCCCTCGCGCAGGCGCAGATAGACCTGCTGGCGCAATTGACCCTGAACGGCTCCTCGCATTGCCAAGAAATGGCTCCTTATTGTGAATAACACGATTTTAGAATAAGGAACCATTTTACAAAAGGGTGTCCCATGTACATACCTGCTCATTTCGAAGAAACGCGCCCCGAGTTGTTGCACGATCTGATCAGCACCCATCCCCTGGGTCTGCTGGTCACTCAGGACCCGGCTGGCGAGATGGTCGCAAATACCATCCCGTTTTTGCTCGAAGCAGACCCGGAGGGCGGCCCGGGCATCCTCCGCGCGCATGTGGCGCGCTCAAATCCCTTGTGGAGGGAATCGCGCACCGATGTGGACTCGCTCGTTGTGTTCCAAGGCCCGCAAACTTATATCTCGCCATCGATGTACCCGAGCAAGGCAGCCACCGGCAAAGTCGTACCAACCTGGAACTACATCATGGTGCAGGGGCGCGGCAGGCTACACGCCGTTGAGGATGCGGACTGGTTGCGCGCATTCGTCACCCGCCTGAGCGAGCGCCATGAGGCTGCGCGCCCAGTACCGTGGGCGGTGAGCGATGCGCCTGAAGATTTCATTGACGCGACCTTGCGCGCGATCGTCGGCATCGAGATCAAGCTGAGTTCACTACGCGGAAAGTGGAAGGTGAGTCAAAATCGCACGCAGGCCGATCGAGACGGTGTTGTGTACGGACTGCGGAGTCTGGGCGGCACTGAGGCTGAGGCAATGGCCAAGGCAATCGCTGAGCGCAATGAGCCGGCGCGCTGAAGGCCTCCTTCCATGGCTTAGCGAGGCTACTTGGGGTCGTTCAGGAGAACACGCTATCCATCCTGGAAGGCGTCGTGCCACGACACCCCTACGTCAGCGGATGTTGCGAATCCCGGCCGCCCCTCTTGCTGCCGCGCACCCTGCCGCACTGAATTTGTCTGCGTCCAGCTTCGCCGGCAAGGCATCACCCGCCTTCCTGTTCAAAATTTAGGCAGTCCGATACATAACCGCCACCATTGGCCAAGCGCGGCACGTCAAGCACGGTTATCCACACAAGCTGTGGATAACACGATCCGGCAATCGTGGACAAATTGTGTACGTGCGCCGCAACAATCGACTGTGGCCTGGTGCGATACCAGTCGCCTTGTGGATTGACTCCCCACCTGCTTTGGGAATCTTCTGCCTGTCCTTGCAGATTGTTCCGAGTGATATCCCTCGCTCCGCGGACTATCCTGCCTGGATCGCCTCGCGCGCAGGCCGGTGGCCGCCCGGCCCAGGCACATTGACAGCCTGAGTGGCCCGGCAGCCAATGCGCGCGCCGGCCCGCGAACCGCACTAATGCCAGTTGGACAATTCCTATGAAGATCGCACTGCTAGCGGATTTGTCGCTTCAGGCCAAAGCCATTGCAGACGCCCTCGCTCGCGCTGGCGTGCATTGCCACACCTACCCCGCAAGCGGGGCGCTCTTCCGTGGCATTGACCAAGCCGGCTACGACGTCCTGCTGATCGACCACGAGCTTGCCGACATGCCTGCCGTGGAAGCCGTGCGCGCGGTGCGCGGCGCCTGGCGCAGCGAGGTACCGGTGCTGGTGGTTTCCCACCAGCGCGACGAAGACTCGGTCGTCAATACCCTGCAGGCGGGCGCCGACGACTACATGATCCGCCCGCTGCGCGCGCGCGAGCTGGTAGCCCGGCTGCACGCGCTGCAGCGCCGCGCCGCCTCGCGCCGGCAAATGCCAAGCCCGGACCTGACGGCCGGGTGCTATTCGCTGGACTGCCTGGCGCATGAGGCCGTGTTCCAGGGGCGCCGGCTCGCGCTGCCCCCCAAGGAGTTCGAGCTCGCCGCGTTGCTGTTCGGCAGCGTCGGCCGCGTCTTGTCGCATGCCCAGATCGAGCGCGCGATCTGGGGCTGTTCGCTGCCACCGTTGTCCCGCGCCCTGGCGAGCCTGGTATCGCGCCTGCGCAGGGCGCTGGATCTCCACCCCCGCAATGGGCTGGTCATCACGGTGGTGTATGGCAAGGGATATCGCCTGGATGAGACCGGCGCGCGGCCGCCTCGGCCAGGCCCGCTCAGCGCGGGATGAGCACGGGGTGCGGCGCTGGCCTGCCGAGGTAGTAGCCCTGCCCGTAGGGCACGCCGAGCTCGCGCAGCACCGCCAGCTCATCGGCGTCCTCGATGCCTTCGGCGATCACCTCGCCGTCCAGCGCCTTGACCAGGGCCAGCACCGTGCGCACGACTTCAAGCCGGCGCGAGCACGTGCCGATGCCACGCACCAGCGACTTGTCCAGCTTGGTGTAGTGCGGCGCGAGGTGGACCAGCCGGTCGAGATTGGCGTGGCCGGTGCCGAAATCGTCCAGCGCATACTGCATGCCCAGTTCGCTGAGCACGGCCATGGCCTGCCCGAAGCGCTCCGCGTCCTCAATGGGGGTCTGCTCGGTCACCTCGATCACGACCCGATCCGGCGCGATGCTGTTCGCCACCAGGGCCCGCATGGCACTCCCGCCGTCGGCCAGCAGGTAGCGCAGCGCCATCGCGCTGAAATTGAGGAACAGCTTGCCGCGCAAGCCATGCGCCAGGCAAGCGGACAGCCCGGTGCGCGCCGCCTGCAGCTCCAGCGAGATGGTCTCGGCCTCGTCACGGGCCAGGCGGAACAAGGCGTCCGGCATGGCCAGCGGTGACCTGGCAGGTCCCCGGACCAGCGCCTCGTAGCCCAGCACCTGGCCGGTCCCGAACACCACAATAGGCTGGAAGACGGCGTGCAGCGGCGGCAAGCGCAGCCGCGGCACGGGCGCGCCGGCCAGGGGGGAGGCAATCTGCATGGGCGGAGTGAACGTGACTTGGGGAGGCGCGGCGCCAGGCGCAAGAAGCTGGTGAGCCAATGTGACTCGCCCTCTATTTCATGTCAGCCATGTGTCACCCGGATGACAAAGCCGATTACCCCTGCGCAATGGCGGGATGTCATTGATGCGTCACAGGTTACGGTGAGCATGCAAGCCATAACAAAGTCATGCCGTCACCCGTGGCAAGCTGGCGCTGCAAGCCGGCGCGCGAGATGGCGGCACCCCAGGGTCAGCATATGGGCCGCGTGGCCCATCGGAGTCTCAACCGTGTTGCAAGCCATCAACCTTCGCCTTCCACGCCGCGCCGGCCGGCGCATGCCCGCCTGGCTGGGCCGGCTTCCCCTCAGCGCGCGCATGTGCGTGGCATTTGCGCTGGTCTATGTGTTCGGCGCCGTAGTGGGGCTGACGGGCATTTTCAGCCTCGTCTCGGTCAAGCAGATGACAGATACGCTCTATCAACGCGATATGCAGGGCGCCATCGCTGCGGAGCGCGCGCAATCGGCGCTGGCCCGGCTGGGCCGCGCCCAGCTTTCCCTGACCATGGCGACCAGCAGCACCGAGCGCGAGGGCGCAACCGCCGACATCGATAGCGCCCTCGCCCGCCTCGACCAGGCACTTGGCACCGTGCGCACCGCCGCACCCGCGCAGGCCACCGCGCTGCAAGCGGAACGCGATAGCACCGCAGCCATGCTGCGTGACTATGTCACGTTGCTGCACAAGCAGCCGCTCGACACTCTGCAGTTTGACAGCGCCGTTTCGGTCGACGGCCATTTTCTTGGCGAGCAATTACAGAAGCTGGCCGATCTGGTCGAGGTCACGCGCAAGCAGCAGGAGCGGCAAGCCGCCGATACGGTAGCCACCGTGACGGCCAGCCAGTTGCGCGCCCAGGCCGTCATGGTTGGCATGCTGGTGGCGAGCCTTGCGGCGGCGGCCGCGCTGGCGTGGTTTGCCTCGCGCCTGCTGCACTCGGAACTCGGCGGCGAGCCGGCGGACGCGGCCAAGGTGGCCAGCCGTATCGCCTCGGGCGACCTGCAGCAACCCGTGCGCGTGCGCCCCGGCGACGACCACAGCTTGATGAGCCTGCTGGCGCGCATGCGCGACCAGCTCGCCGGCGTGCTGGAAGGGATCCAGCTCTCCGCGGCCGAGATCGCCGCGGCCAGCGAAGGCATCGCCAGCGGCAACCACGATTTGTCGCGCCGCACCGCGCTGCAGGCGGCAGCGCTGGCCGCCGCCGCCGACAGCGTCGCCCGCCTCACCGCGCTGGTCGGCCAGGCCCACGCCCAGGCGACCGAATCCAGCGCCATGGCGCGCCAGGCACGCGAAGCCACCGACGCCGGCATGGCGGTGGTGAACGAGATGAGCGGCGCCATGGACACGGTAAACCAGCACTCGCGCAATATCGCGGAAATGGTCGAAGTGATCGAGAGCATTGCCTTCCAGACCAACATCCTTGCGCTCAATGCCGCCGTGGAAGCGGCCCGCGCGGGCGAGGCCGGGCGCGGCTTCGCCGTGGTGGCGCAGGAGGTGCGCGGGCTGGCGCAGCGCAGCGCCAACTCCGCGCGCGAGATCCGCACCACCATTGGGCAGGCCAGCGCGGAGATCGCCCGTGGGGCACGGCTTAGCGGGCAAGTGGTCAGCGCCATGAGCGGCATCGAGCAGGCGGTAGGCCAGAGCCACCAGTTGGCCGAGCGGCTGTGCGGGGTGGCCGATGAACAGGCACGCGGCATCCGCTCGGTGGGCGAGGCGGTGGCCCAGCTCGACCAGACCAGCCGGCAGAACGCCGAGCTGGTCGAAGCCGTTACGGCCCAGGCGGCCAGCCTGGATGAGCAAGCGGCAGGCCTGTCGGCTGGGGTCGCGCGCTTCCGGTTCTGATCTGAACAATCCATGTTCTGCAATGCGGAACATGGATTCCACGGTGCAGTTGACGTGTAAGGCGATCGGTGGGAGTATTCCGCCATCGAAAAATCCGGCGGCCCACGCCGGACGCCTTATCTGGAGACTGTGATGAGTAGCACCCCCACGCCCGCCGCGCACGCGCCGGCTGCCGCCCCGTCCGCTTCGCCTGCCACTGCATTTTCCCGCCTGCACCAGACCATCGGCCCCTGGGTCCAGAGCCACCCCGAGCGCGTGGCCCTGATGGACGCCGAGCGGTCCCTGCGCTACGGCGAGCTGGACGGTGCCATTGCCGAAACCGCCCGCGCACTGGCAGGCGTCGGCGTGGGCGGCGGCGATCGGGTGGTGCTGGTGACCGAGAACAGCGTGGGCTGTGCGGTGCTGATCCTGGCGCTTAGCGCGCTGGACGCATGGGCCGTGCCGGTCAATGCCCGCCTGTCCGCCCGCGAGATCGATAACATCATCGAACACTCGGGCGCGCGCATCGCGCTCTACCTCGACAACGCCCATCCCGAAGCGCGCGAGCACGGCCTGGCGCGCGGCGCGCAGCCGGCCGAATGGCCGCATGCGGGCAAGCTGCTGCTGGGCGCGCTCAATGCAGCCGCCGTGGCTGAGCCGGTGGACGCAGCGGCGCGCGACCAGGTTGCCGCGCTGATCTACACCACTGGCACCACCGGCGCCGCCAAGGCCGTGATGCTGACGCACGCCAACCTGATGTTCATCGGCCGCTCCAACCGCATGCAGGCGCGCGTGCAGCCGGGCGACCGGGTCTACGGCGTGCTGCCGATCTCGCATGTCTACGGCCTGTCGGTGCTCCTGGTGGGCCCGCTCTCGAATGGCGCCACGGTATTCTACGAACCGCGTTTCCGCCCCGAGAAGCTGGCGCACGCGCTGGTCGCGGAGCGGCTCACCGTGCTGCATGGCGTGCCCGCCATGTACGCCAAGCTGATCGAATGGAGCCGCGCCCAGGCAACGCCGCTGCAAGCGAGCGCGCTGCGCATGGCGCAATCGGGCGGCGCGCCGCTCACCGCCACGCTCAAGGCGGCGTTTGAAGCGAGCTTCGGCATCATCCTGCACAACGGCTATGGCATGACCGAGACCTCGCCCACGGTCTGCCAGACCCGGGTGGAATCGCCGCGCACGGATTGCTCGGTAGGCCCGGTGGTGCCTGACGTGGAGATCCGCCTGGGCGAGCCCCTGCCCGATGGCAGCGGCGAGCTGCTGGTGCGCGGCCCCAACGTGATGAAGGGCTACTACCGCCGAGCCGACCTGACCGCGCAGGTGATCGACGCCGATGGCTGGCTGCACACCGGCGACCTGGCGCGCATCGATGCCGATGGCGCCGTCTCCATCGTGGGGCGCTCCAAGGAAATCATCATCCACTCCGGCTTCAACGTGTACCCGGAGGAAGTCGAGCAATCGATCAACGCCTACCCGGCCGTGCTGCAGTCGGCGGTGGTGGGACGCGCGGTGGATGGCAACGAGGAAGTGATCGCCTTTGTGGAAGTGCGCGAGGGCATGACGCTGGACCAGGCCGCGCTGCGCGCCTTCCTGCGTGAGCAGCTGTCACCCTACAAGATGCCGGCAGAGGTCAGGATCGTGGCCCACCTGCCGGCTGCACCGTCCGGCAAGATCCTCAAGGCCAAATTGCGTGAGCTGCTGGCCAGCGCAGGCTGAGGCCGCAGGTAAGCCCCCCCAAGCCAGCCGAGGCCACCCATGTCCGACCCGAAGACCGACGATCCGCCGCACGAAATGCACGCGCAGCAGCAAGCGCAGCAGCACATGCAACAGCACAAGGAAGACCGGCATTTCGTGACCGCGCTGGCGCGGGGCCTCGATGTGCTGGCGAGTTTCCGCAGCTTTGAGACACGGCTGGGCAACGCCGAGCTGGCGCAGCGCTGCGGCTTGCCCAAATCCACCGTATCGCGCCTCACGCATACGCTGACGGAGCTGGGCTACCTGCGCCTGGACCCGGAGCTGGCCAAGTACCAGCTCGGCAGCTCGGCGCTGGCCCTCGCGCCCGCGGCGCAGCATGGCGTGGATGTGCTGGCGGTGGTGCGCCCGTTCATGCAGGAGCTGGCCGACCTGTCCCAGGGCGTGACATCGCTGATCGTGCGCGATCGGGCGCAGATGCTGATCTTTGAGAACTGCCAGTCGGAGTCGTACCTGACGTTAAGGGTGGCGGTCGGCACGCGCATTTCCGGGCTGACCTCGGCCGCGGGGCGTGCCTACCTGCAAGCGTTGCCCGCCGTGGAACAACGGCAAGCATTGGCTGCCTTCCGGCAACAGGAAGGGATGGATGCCCCCAGTGCGCAGGCCATTGTGGAGCGCAGCCGCGCGGAGGTGGCGCGCCAGGGCTGCACCACGTCGTTTGGCGAATGGCTGCCGGACATCAACTCGATCGCCGCCGCGTTCCGGCCCGGCCCGGCGCTGCCGCCGATGACATTGTCGTGCAGCGGCCCCACCGCCATCGTGCCGGCCGCGCTATTGCTTGAGACGGTGCGCCCGCGCCTGGTTGAGAGCATTCGCGGCATCGAAGCGGCGCTGCGCGCGCAGGATCGCTAGGCACCAGCGCCTTAGCCCCAAACGGCGGCGGCCGCGGCCAGGCCCTGCGGCTCGCATGTCATGATTCGCACCAGACCACCACGCCATCACGTCGCTGCACCCTTCACGAAATCCACCGGGACCAGACCATGACCACGTTGATTGCCGCCGATGCCACCGCTGCGTCTGCCACGGCGCTGAGCCAACAGGACCTGCGCCTGCTACGCGAAGCCATCCGCCTGTCGGAGGCGTCCCGCGCCCGCGGGCGGCACCCCTTTGCGGCGCTGGTGGCGGACGCCGACGGCAATATCATCGCCAGCGCCGGCAACAACTCGATGCCGCCCGAGGGCGACCCCACCCAGCATGCCGAACTGGCCGCCGCAGCCGAAGCCGCCCGCAAGCTGTCGCCGCAGGCGCTCGCCAGCGCCACGCTCTACACCAGCGCGGAGCCCTGCTGCATGTGCGCCGGCGCGATCTACTGGTGCAACATCGGGCGGGTGGTGTACGCGCTGTCCGAGCACCGGCTGCTGACGCTGACCGGCGCGCACCCCGAGAACCCCACCTTCTCGCTGCCCTGCCGCGAGGTGTTCGCGCGCGGGCAGCACAGCGTTGCCGTGCTGGGCCCCGCGCTGGAGGACGAGGCGGCGCAGGCGCACGCGGGCTTCTGGCAGGACTGATCGCGCCTCGGTGCCGGGCTGCGCCTCAGGGCAGCGGCGCAGGCGCCGCCATGCCGAACTTGTCCAGCCAGGGCTTGATCTGCGGCAGGATGGCGGGGTTCAGCGCCACGCCATCGCGCAGCTGGCGCGCCTTGCGTTCCAGCGCGCCCTGCCCCGGCAGGCGCACGCGATCCACGCCCGGGCGCGGCGGATTGTCCGTGCAGGCCCGCGCGATCCAGCCCATTTGCCCGGCAAAGGCTTCTTCGCCGGCAAAGGCAGACGGGTCCAGTATCTGCAGGAACACGGTATTGCCCCAGCGCTTGCCCGGATCGTCGCGGCCATGGCCGGACAGGCCGGCGGTCAGCGCTTCCACCATCAGCGATAGCGCATAGCCCTTATGGCCGGCCTCGAGCCCGCCCAGCGGCAGGATCGAGCCTGCATGCGGGGGGAACATAACGGCGGGGTCGTCGCTGGCGTTGCCGTTCTCGTCGATCAGCCACTGGTGCGGCAGGCGCTTGCCTTCCTTGTACAGCCGCGTGGTCAGGCCAACCGTGGTGACCGAGGTGGAGACATCGATCAGCACCGGGCCGTCCGGCGTGGGAAAACCCGCCGCCACAGGGCTGGGCGAAAACACGGGGCGGGTGCCGCCGAACGGCGCCACGGTCATGGCGGCCGGCGCCGAGGAGTACAGCAGCATGACGAAGCCTTCCCGCGTGGCACGCTCCAGGTAGGCGGCCAGGCACGCAATATGGTGCGCGCGGCGGATGGTGACAGTGCCGGTGCCGTAGTCGCGCGCCCGCGCCATCGCGCTTTGCATGGCGCGCAGCGTCAGCCAGGGGCCCGGCAGGCGCTTGCCGTCCCAGGTGGCCACGGCGGCGCGGTTGGCCAGCACCTCGTAGTCCTCCTTGACGGCCATGCTGCCGCTTTCGATCTCGGCCAGGTAGGTGGGCAGCAATTGCAGGCCGTGCGTATCGTGGCCCATCAGGTCGCCTTCGACCAGGATGTCCGCCACGTCGGCGGCCCGGTCGGCGGGCATGCCCGCGCGCTCGAACATGGCCTGCGCCATGCTGCGCAGCGCGGCGGCATCGTGGCGCACGGTGGCTGGGGGTTGGCTTTGCATAGGGGCTCCGTCAGGTCGGGCGCGGCCGGCGCGCCCGGGGTTTTACTCGTTGACCGATACGCCGGCCGCCTTGACCACTTTTTCCCAGCGCGCCTTCTCGGCCAGCGCGAAGGCCTGGAATTCTGCGGCGGGCTTGGGGTCCGGCTCGGCGCCGGCATGGACCAGCTGCTCGCGGAACTCCGGCCTGCGCATGGCCGCCATCACCGTATCGCTCACCTTCGACACGATCTCGCGCGGCGTGCCGGCGGGGGCAAACAGGCCGAACCACGAGCCGGTCACAAAGCCCGGCAGGCCGGCTTCTTCCATCGTCGGCACATCAGGCAGCGCGCTCATGCGCTGGGTGCCGGTCACGGCAAGCGCCTTGAGCTTGCCGGACTTGACGAAGGGCAGCGAGGTCGGCGCGTTGTCGAACATGATCTGCACCTGCCCGCCCATCAGGTCGGTCACCGCCAGCGCGCTGCCCTTGTACGGCACATGCACCATCTGGGTTCCGGTCATGACCTTGTACAGCTCGCCCGACAGGTGGATCGAGCTGCCCGCGCCCGACGAGGCAAAGGTGGCCTTGCCGCTTTCGCTCTTCACGAACTGCGTGAGTTCCTTGACGTTCTTTGCCGGCACGGCGGGATTGACCACCAGGATATTCGGCACCGAGGCGACCATGGCCACGGCGGTGAAATCCTTGCTCGTATCGTAGGGCATCTTGCGGTAGAAGCTGGCATTGATCGCATTGGTGCCAACCGTGCCCATCAGGAAGGTGTAGCCGTCCGGCGCAGACTTGGCAACGATATCCGCGCCGATATTGCCCGACGCGCCGGGGCGGTTTTCTACCACCACCGGCTGGCCCAGCGCCTTTTGCAGGTCGCGCCCGATCAGCCGGGCCACGATATCCGTATTGCCGCCGGCGGCAAACGGCACCACCACGCGGATCGGCCTGGACGGATAGGTATCCGCCTGCACGGGCAACGCCACGCACGCGGCGGTGGCGGCCAGGACGGCCAGCAGCGTGCGGCGCGACGGCTTGTCGCTTTGATGCATGGGTGTCTCCTCTGTGGTTCTTGTTGTGGCGCGTGGTGCTTGGTGCTCGGCGCGTGGTGTTCGGCGCGCTCAGTGCGATGCGCCCGGCAGCAGCCGGCCCGGGTTCATCAGTCCGTGCGGGTCCAGCGCGTGCTTGATCTTTTGCATCAGCGCCATTTCCACGGCGGATTTGTAGTGCGCGTTCTTGTCGACCTTCAACTGGCCAATGCCGTGCTCGGCCGAGATCGAGCCGCGCACGCGGTGCACGGCCTCGTACACCAGCGCGCTGATGGCCGCACCGCTGGCCGCCACGAACGCCGGCTGCGGCACGCCGTACGGCGCACTGACGTTGTAATGCAGGTTGCCGTCGCCCAGATGGCCAAAGGCCAGTACGCGAGCGCCGGGATTGGCGGCCACGATGGCGGCGCTGGTGTGCGCAATGAACTCGCCAATCGCAGAGATCGGCACCGAGATGTCGTGCTTGATGTTGTCGCCCTCCAGCGACTGGGCCTCCGGCAGGTGATGGCGGATCCGCCACAGCCCGTCGGACTGCGCCAGCGAGGCCGCGATGGCAGCGTCCGCCACGATGCCAGCCTCGAAGGCCTCCTCCATCAGCTCCCCGAAGGCCTGCGTGGCGCGCGCCTCGCTGTGCGGGTCGCTGCTCTCCAGCAGCACATACCAGGGATGCGCCTGCTCGAAGGGCCCGCGGCAGTCCGGGAAATGCCGCGCCACCAGTGCCACGCACACGCCGCTCATCAGCTCGAACGCCGTCAGCGTGGCGGCTAGCCGGCGCTGGGCCAGTTCCAGCAGGCGCAGTGCCGCATGCGGATCGCTCACCGCGGCCAGCGCCGTCATGCGCGCAGCCGGACGCGGAATCAGCTTGAGGGTGGCGGCGGTGATCACGCCCAACGTGCCCTCCGCGCCGATAAAGAGCTGCTTGAGGTCGTAGCCGGTGTTGTCCTTGCGCAGGCCGCGCAGGCCGTCCCAGATCTCGCCGTCGGGCGTCACCACTTCCAGCCCCAGGCACAGCTCGCGTGTATTGCCGTAGCGCAGCACCTGCACCCCGCCCGCGTTGCTGGCGAGATTGCCGCCGATGGTGCAACTGCCCTCCGCGCCGAGCGACAGCGGGTACAAGCGCCCTGCCTCCTGCGCCGCCTGCTGCACGGCGGCCAGGATGCAGCCCGCCTCTGCGGTGAGCGTGTTGTTGATCGGATCGATCTCGCGGATGCGGTTCAGCCGCGCCGTGGACAGCACCAGCGCGCGGCCGCCGTCGTCCGGGATGGCGCCACCCACCATGCCCGTATTGCCACCCTGCGGCACCACCGGCACCTGGCGCGCCGCGCACCAGCGCACGATGGCCGCCACGTCGGCAGTGCTATCGGGCTGCGCCACCGCCAGGGCGCGGCCGGTCCAGCTGCGGCGCCAGTCGGTGAGAAACGGCGCAGTGTCATCGGCGGCGGTTAGCAAGCGGCCGGCAAACTGGCTGCGCAAGCCGGCCAGCGTGGCATCGGTCATGGGCTGTCTCCTGTCTTGTATCTTGTTTTTGTTTTTTGTTTTTTGTTTTTTTCTTTCAGTCCGCGATCCGCATCGCCGGGGTGATCTGGCGCGGGTCCGTGACCAGTTCCAGCACGGCGGGCTTGCCCGCGGCCTGCGCGCGCGCAAAGGCCGCGGCGAAATCTTCCGTCTGCGTCACGCGCTCCGCCCAGGCACCGCACGACTGCGCCATCGCCACAAAATCCGGGCTCGGGATGTCCGTGCCGCTGACGCGCCCGGGATAGCGCTTTTCCTGGTGCATGCGGATGGTGCCGTACATGCCGTTGTTGACCACCACCACGATCAGGTTGGCGCCGTACTGCGCGGCCGTGGCCACTTCCTGCGGGTACATCAGGAAGCAGCCGTCGCCGGCGAAACACACCACGGTGCGCTGCGGGTCGCGCAGCTTGGCGGCGACCGCCGCGGGCAGGCCGTAGCCCATGGCGCCGCAGGTGGGGGCCAGCTCGGTGCGCGGCTGGCGATAGGCGTAATAGCGATGCAGCCAGACCGTGTAGTTGCCGGCGCCGTTGGTCAGCACGGCATCGTCGGGCAGGACGCGGTCCAGGTGCGCGATCACCGCGCCCATGTCCACGCCGGTGAGCTGCGGGTGCGGCTTGGCCGGGGCCACGAAGGCGCCATGCGCGGCGCGCGCGGCGCTGGTCCAATCGCCCCAGCGCACCGCCGCCGGCGGCGTGAGCGCGGCCAGCATGGCGGCGCCGGGCTCGATGCCCGCATGGATGGCCAGTTCGGGCTGGTAGACGCGGCCCAGTTCGGCACTGTCGGCGTGCAGGTGGAACAGGCGCTGGCGTGGCTGCGGGGCCTCCAGCAAGGTGTAGCCGTCGGTCGCGATATCGCCCAGCCGCGTGCCGAAGGCCAGGATCACATCGGCCGTGCGCACGCGCTCGGCCAGCGCCGGGCTCACGCCCAGGCTGAGGTGCCCGATGTAGTGCGGATCGCGGTTGTCGAATACGTCCTGGCGGCGGAAGACACAGGCCACCGGCAGGTTCCAGCGCTGCACGAAGGCCGCAAAATCGGCCGCCGCCTGCGCGCTCCAGTTGGCGCCGCCGGCAATCACCAGCGGGCGCTCGGCCCCGGCCAGCGCGGCGGCGAGCGCATCGGCATCGGCCGCGCGCGGCGCCGCCGCCACCGGGCGATAGCGGCCGGTATCGGCCACCTCGCACAGGCCGTCCAGCACATCTTCGGGCAGGGAAATCACCACCGGGCCCGGCCGGCCCGACGTCGCGCACTGGAACGCGCGCGCCACCAGCTCGGGGATACGAGCCGGATCCTCGATCTCGACCACCCACTTGGCGATGGCGCCGAACATGGCGCCGTAGTCGACCTCCTGGAAGGCCTCCCGGCCCTTGTGGCCGCGGGCGATCTGCCCAACGAAGAGCAGCATCGGCGTGGAATCCTGCGCGGCGATATGCACGCCGATGCTGGCGTGCGTGGCGCCCGGGCCGCGCGTGACAAAGCAGATGCCCGGCCGGCCCGTGAGCTTGCCGTCGGCCTCGGCCATGTTGGCCGCGGCGCCTTCATGCTTGCAGACGATCAGGTCGATGGCGGGCTGGTCGTGCAGCGCGTCCAGGACATCCAGGAAGCTCTCACCCGGCACGCAGAAGATACGCTCGGCGCCGTGGATGCGCAGCGCGTCCACCAGGACCCGGCCGCCGGAGCGTGCCGCCGGATTGGCGGAGGAGGAAGTGGAAGGCACGGTAGCTGCAACGGGTTGGCTGGTCATGGCAGAAAGGAAATGGTGCAGTGCAATCGGGCCGGAGCCGGAATGGGAGCGATCCGGAACCTCCGGGAATGTAGCGATTGTTACGTCGCGAACGCTTTGTGCGCCTGGCTTCAGGCGCATTTCTGTTATGCGTAAAACGCAAGGCTACTACCACGGCACCCGTGTAGCCTGTTGCCAGGCGATCCCACCCTGCCACACGCGCCGCTTGCCAGAGCATAGCGGCCGCGTCACGCAGCGCAAAGGACGATGGCCCAGCCAAAAATACAATGGAGACCAAGACATGCTTCTGCACCTTCTGCAGTTTCTGCACCTTCGGCCCTTGCGGGCCAGCCAGCCGGCCCTTCAGTCCCGTCCCGCTTCCCAGCCCGCTTTCCAGCCCGCTTCCCAGCCCGCCTTCCGCGCCGTTCCCCAACCTCGCCTCGCCTTTGGCCTGCTCGCCTGCGCCCTGGCCGCCGTGGGCGCACTGCCGGCCCAGGCGCAGGACGTCTGGCCGACCAAGCCGGTCAACTACGTGGTGCCCTTTGCCGCGGGCGGCACCACGGACGTGCTCGGCCGCCTGATCGGCCAGCGCCTGTCGCAGATGATCGGCCAGCCGGTGGTGGTGGAGAACCGCGCCGGCGCGGGCGGCAATATCGGCTCCGACTATGTGGCCAAGGCCGCGCCGGACGGCTACACCCTGGTCGGCGGCACCATCAGCTCGCACTCGATCAATGTGAGCCTGTACCCGAAGATGCCCTACGACCCGATCAAGAACTTCCAGCCCGTGGCCCTGATCGGCACCCTGCCCAACCTGCTGGTGGTCAACGCCAACAGCCCGTGGAAGACCGTGCAGGACGTGATCGCCGCCGCCAAGGCCAAGCCCGGCGCGGTCTCCTTTGGCTCGGCCGGCAACGGCACCTCGCAGCACCTGGCCGGCGAGCTGTTCTCCAGCATGGCGGGCGTCAAGCTGCTTCACGTGCCGTTCAAGGGCAGCAGCCCGGCTGTGCAAGCCTTGCTGGGCAACCAGGTTGATGTCTTGTTCGAGAACAGCGTGGCCGCCATGCCGATGATCCAGTCCGGCAAGTTCCGCGCGCTGGCCACCACGGCCGCCAAGCGCGCCCGCGAACTGCCGGAGGTGCCGACCGTGGCCGAGGCCGGCGGCCCGAAACTGCAAGGCTACGAGATCGTTTCCTGGCAAGCCGTGTTCGCCCCTGCCGGCACGCCTGCACCCATCGTCAACCGCCTTGCCGCGGACATCGGCAAGATCATCCAGGAGCCCGACATGCGTGCCCGGCTGGCCTCGCTGGGGATCGAGCCGTCCGGCGCCGGCCCGGCCGAGCTGGGCGCGTTCCAGAAGAGCGAAGTGGCCAGGTGGGCGCAACTGATCAAGAGCGCCAACATCCGGCCGGAATGACGCCAGTGCATGGCTCGCATGGCTTGCCGGGTACCCAAGCCGGGCCCGGCGGCTTATCATGGGGGCCGCCATGTTCGACCGATTTCACCTCCGATCTCCCCTCATCTTTCGAACCCCAAGCTCATGAGTGAACACCGCATCCCGACTCCCGCCCTCCATCAATGGGTGGTCGATCTCTGGCTCGCCGCCGGCTCCGATGCCCGCGAGGCCCGCCTGACCGCCGACCACCTGGTCGGCGCCAACCTGTCAGGCCACGACTCGCACGGGGTCGGCATGATCCCGAAGTACGTGATGTCCTGGCAAGGCGAGCAGCTTCAACTGAACCAGCGCGTGAGCGTGGTGCACGAAGCTGGCGGCATCCTCAGCCTGGACGGCAATCGCGGCATGGGCCAGGCGGTGACCGAGGAAGCCATGGGCCTGGCCATCGCGCGCGCGCGGGAGCACGGCGTATGCGTGCTGGGGCTACGCAGCTCGCACCATCTTGGCCGGGTAGGCCACTGGGCCGAGCAAGCCACCGCTGCCGGCATGATTTCCATCCACTTCGTCAATGTGCTATCCAAGCCGATCGTGGCCCCGCATGGCGGCTATGAGGCGCGCTATGGCACCAACCCGTTCACCATCGGTGTGCCGGTGGCCGGCGGCGAGCCGCTGGTGATGGACTTCGCCACCAGCGCGATCGCGCTGGGCAAGGTGCGCGTGGCCAACAACAAAGGCGTGGCGGTGCCCCCGGGCTGCCTGCTCGACACCGAAGGCCATCCCACCGACGACCCGGCCGTGATGTTCCCGCCCGCCGGCGAAGCACAGGGCGCGCTGCGCCCCTTTGGCGAGCACAAGGGCTACGTGCTGGCGGTGATGTGCGAGCTGCTAGGCGCGGCAGTCACCGGTGGCCACACCATCCGCCCGGAGACCCTGACCCACGAGCACGCGGTCTGGAACAATATGCTGGCCATCGTGTTCGACCCCGAGCGCCTGGGCAGCAGCACCACCTTTGGCCATGAAGTGCAGGCCTTCGTCGACTGGCTGCGCTCGTCGCACCTGCAGCCCGGCACCGAGGCCATCCTGCTGCCCGGCGAGCCGGAACGCGCCTGGCGCCGCGCCCGCGCCGAATTCATGCCGGTGGACAGCGGCACGCTGGCCCAGCTTGACGACGCCGCGGCGCGCGTGCAGGCAGCGCGCGGCAAGTCGCCCGGCCCGCTGTCGCGGCTGGCGGTGGACTGATCCCCCGCCCCCGGCAACCCACCGAAACCTCCAGGCCTAGCCACCATGCCCCACCTCATCATTGAAATTACCGAGAACACCCGCCTCACCTGCTCGCAGGAAGAACTGCTGGACGAGGCCAATGCCGCGCTGCTGGCTTCCGGCGAGTTCGCCGAGCCGGACATCAAGTCGCGCTGCATCACGCTGACCTCCTTCCGCCAGGGCACCGAAGCGCGCGAGCGCGCCTTCGTCCATGCGCGCCTGCACATCCTGGACGGCCGCGACCTGACCGTACGCCAGGCACTGAGTCAAGCGATCTGCGAAGTCATTGCCGACGCCGTGCGTCCGGCCAACGCGGAAGACAGCGTGCAGGTCAGCGTGGAGGTCGTGGAGATGGAACGCGCCAGCTTCACCAAGCAGATCGTCAGCGGCTCGCACTGACCCGCCAGACAAGCAAGCCATCTGGCATCAGCGATGGCCCCGCAGCCAGTCAGAGGCTGAGTGCGGGGGCACACCGCCCCGGCAGATCGGGGGCACCGGCTGAGCCATTCGCCTCCCAGACTGAAAACAGGAACACCGTCGTCATGTCCTCCCTCCCGAATTCAACCTTGCCCTCGCCCCTGCCCAACCGCTTTCGTGCCGACGTGCTGGCGCACAAGCGCGTGATCGGGTGCTGGTGCTCGCTGGGCAACGCCACCACCACCGAGATCCTCGGTCTGGCCGGCTTCGACTGGCTGCTGCTCGATGGCGAGCATTCGCCCAACGACGTGCTGACCTTCATCCCGCAGCTGATGGCGCTGCAAGGCAGCGTGAGCGCGCCGGTAGTGCGTCCGCCCGCCAACGATCCGGTGCTGATAAAGCGCCTGCTGGACATCGGCTTCTATAATTTCCTGATTCCCTTCGTGGAGAGCGCGGAGCAGGCCGGGCGCGCGGTGAGCGCCACCCGTTACCCGCCAGCGGGCGTGCGCGGCGTGTCGTCGGTCCAGCGCAGCAACCGCTACGGCACGGTGCCGGAGTACTTCAGCCAGATCAATGACAATATCTGCGTGCTGGTGCAGATCGAAAGCCAGAAAGGCGTGGACGCGGCCGACGCGATCTGCGCGGTCGACGGGGTCGACGGCATCTTTATCGGCCCGAACGACCTCGCGGCCGCCTACGGCCACCTCGGCAACCCCAACCATCCCGAAGTGCAGGCGCAGGTGGCGCGCATCTTCGAGGCCGCCAGGCGCGCCGGCAAGGCCGTGGGCACGCTGACACCGGTGGAAGCCGACGCGCGCCGCTACCTGGACATGGGCGCGAGCTTCGTGGCGGTGGGCCTGGACCAGAGTCTCTTTCGTACCGCGACGCAGGCGCTGCGCGATCGTTTCGCCAGCTAAGCGTTGCGATGAACTCCGAGGATCTGGCCTGCTTCGTCTGCGTCGCCAACACGCAGAGCATCTCGCGCGCCGCGCTCGAAATGGGCGCGGACCAGTCCACCGTAAGCCGGCAGATCGCCCGGCTGGAGGCCGCGCTGGACACCCGCCTGTTCCACCGCAGCGGGCGCGGCGTGGTGCTGACCGAAGCCGGCCAGACGTTGATCGTCTATGCGCGGCAGGTAGCGGCCACGCTGGCCGAAGCCCGCGAAGCCATCCGGGCTTCGTCGGCGCAAGGCCCGGCGCAACTGGTGATCGCGGCGCAGCCCACCATCGCCAACACCGCATTCGCCAGCATTGGCACCGCGCTCAAGCAACGCTTTCCGGCGACCAAGGTGCGCTTTGTCGAAGGGCTGGCCAGCCCCGTGCTTGCCTGGCTGGCGGCTGGCGAGATTGACGTAGCCCTGCTTTACCTGCCCGAGCAGCAAGGGGCGCTGAAGGTCGACATCCTGCTGGAAGAAGACCTGACCCTGGTCACGCCGACATCCTGGAGCCACCTCGGCCCGACCTTTCCCGTACGCCGCCTTGGCGAAGTGCCGCTGATCCTGCCCAGCACGGGACACGGCCTGCGCGTGCTGGCCGAATCGCTCGCCGCTCGCGCGGGCACCAGCCTGCAACTGGCACTGGAATGCGACGCGTCCAATACCGTCTCGATGCGCCTGGTGGAAGACGGCTGCGGCGCCACCCTGCTGCCGTTTGCCGCGGTCGCGGATCGGGTCGCGCAAGGCCGGCTGCATTCAGCCCGCCTGGTGGAGCCGGTAGTGACGCGGCAGGTGGCGCTTGCCACCGCGCGTAACCGCACACCGGTGCCGGAATTGTGGGACATCATGCAAACGGTGAGGCAGTCTGTGCGCAATATTGTGATGTCGGGGGCGTGGCCGGGGGCGCGGTTGATTTGACACCTCGGATTCCGTCAGATTCCGTCAGATTCCGGCTACCTGTTGCCGCCTTGAAGGTTTTGCAACCGCCGTCTAGGCTCGATGCCTGAAGCCAACGCTTGGGAGAACGCCTATGCACGCCGACCAGCTCCGCACCCTCCAAACCCCGCTCAAGGAAAAGTACCGAGAACACCCCGAGGCTGCCTTGATCACCCTGCGTGCATCGAGCCGCCTGGGCGAGGGGGTTACGTGCAACGTCGAAACCGGCAAGGCGATGGTCGAAGCCGGCCTGCACCCTGCCACCGGCGGCACCGGCCTGAGCGCCTGCTCCGGCGACATGCTGCTGGAAGCCTTGGCCGCCTGCGCTGGCGTCACGCTGAATGCGGTGGCTACCGCGCTGGGCATCGCGCTGCGCGATGCGCGCGTGCTGGTGGAAGGCGACCTCGATTTTCGCGGCACGCTTGGCGTGAGCAAGGACGCCGCCGTGGGCTTCCAGGCGATCCGCATGCGGTTTGAACTGGATACCGACGCGCGGGCCGACGAGCTCGAATCGCTGCTGCGGCTGACCGAGCGCTATTGCGTGGTGTACCAGACGCTCCGCGGCGGCACGAAGATCGACGTGACATCGACGTGACGCATGCCGCCGGCACGCAGCCGGCGGCATAGCCAGCCGGGAAGCGCTCAGGGCTTGATGTTCTGGTTGTGGCGGAACAGGTTGTTGGGATCGTACCGCCGCTTGACCTCGACCAGCCGGGCATGGTTCGGCCCATACGCGGCGCCGATGCGATCGCCCTCCTCCTGCGTCAGGAAATTGACGTATACCGAGCCAAGCGCGTATGGCGCCGCGGCTTGGAACACCTCGCGCGACCAGGCGATGCAAGCGGCGTCGTCAGCCGGCTCGGTCCAGCGTCCGTGCACGTTCATCACGTAGTTGGCATCGCGATTGGGGTAAGCCATGGCGTCTGCCGCAACCCGGTTGGTCTGGCCGCCCATGGCGCCGATGAAGATCTCGGTGTGCGGCGACGGCAGCTTGTTGACGTAATCCATCAACAACGTGAGCAGGCCATCGTCCAGCTTGGCGAAGTTGTGCGATTTCCAGTAATTGCGCGCCCCCGGCGTGAGCAGAGGATCGAACGCCTGCTGCCAGGCAGCAAATGGCATGAGTCCGACATGCTCGCCGTAGGGCGTGCCGAGATGGCGCAATGGCTCGACCAGTTGCGGCCCGTTGGCTGGCGGCCCGATGTAGCAGATGGCCAGCGCCACGATGGGCTTGCCATGTGTCTGCGGCGGCAGGAACGGCAGCGGCGGCGCGAGCCGCATCACGGCCCACACGGTCAGCTCATCGGGCATGCCGTCGAAGCGGTCGCGCAGGGCTTGCAACACGGCCACGCCCTGCTCCAGCGGATAGACGATCAGGCCGCCATAGATTTCCGGGCCAACTGGCCGCAGGGCGAACTCGAACATGGTGACCACACCGAAGTTGCCGCCGCCGCCGCGAATGGCCCAGAACAGGTCGGGATGCTCAGTGGCGCTGGCGTGCACCAGCTTGCCATCGGCTGTCACCACCTGGGCGCTGACCAGGTTATCCACGGTGGTGCCGTACTTGCGGCTGATCCAGCCAAAGCCGCCGCCCAGGGTGAGTCCGGCCACACCGGTGGTGGAGTTGATGCCAAGTGGCGTGGCAAGGCCGAAGGCCTGCGCCTCGTGGTCGAAATCGCCCAGCGTAGCCCCGGGCTCCACATAGGCGCGCATCGCGGTGGGGTCGATCCGCACCGATTTCATGCCCGACAGGTCCAGCGTGATGCCGCCATCGCAAAGGGCCAGGCCGCCGATGTTGTGGCCGCCGGCGCGTACCGACAGCGGCACGCCGTTGTCCCGCGCGAACCCGACAGTATCGATGACATCGGCCGCGCCGGCGCTTTTGACGATCAGCGCGGGACGGCGGTCGATCATGGCGTTCCAGATTTGCCGCGCCTGCTCATAACCCGGCTCGCCAGGTTGCAGCACCTGGCCTCTCAGTTTCGACTTCAACCCATTGACCAGCTCACTCGACAAATCAGCCATGATGCACCTCGCGACGGAATCCCTGATAGAGGTTCGGCCGCGGCACTGGCCACGCGTCACGAAGCTAGGCTTGATCCGTGCTTGACCCGTCTCCGGCGTCATGTCGGGGAGAGGATGGCATGGCGAACTGAAGGGGGGAAGGCAGCAGGCGTGGTAGCCAGGAGAAGGGCCGAATCCTTCCTCATTTAAGGTTGGCCCCCGGCGAATGTAAAGCGGCAGGGACACGGGTCCCTGCCGCTTATCGCCGCATCGTTTCTTTCCTTCTGACACCTTCTCGGCCGCGCTGGCCGGGCTATTGGGTCAGGTCACCGGCGCCGGGTTGAACAGCACCAGCGAATTATGCAGCTTATGGTGCTCGGCCCAAGTCTTCTTGCGCCCGCTCGCCACATCCAGCATCAACCGGAACAACTCCCAGCCCACATCCTCGATGGTGGCCTCGCCGGTGGCGATGCGGCCCGCATTCACGTCCATCAGGTCGTGCCAGCGGCGAGCCAGATCGCTGCGCGTTGCCACCTTGATCACCGGCACTTCGGCCAGGCCGTACGGCGTGCCGCGGCCGGTGGTGAACACGTGCAGGTTCATGCCGGCGGCCAGCTGCAGGGTGCCGCAGATAAAGTCGCTGGCAGGCGTGGCCGCGTAGATCAGGCCCTTTTGCTTGAGCTTCTCGCCGGGGGAGAGCACGCCGGTGATGGCCGTGCTGCCCGACTTGACGATCGAGCCCATGGCCTTTTCGACGATATTGGACAAGCCGCCCTTCTTGTTGCCGGGCGTGGTGTTGGCGCTGCGGTCGACGCGGCCCTTTTCCAGGTAGCGGTCGTACCAGTCCATCTCGCGGATCATGGCCTGCGCCACTTCCGGCGTGGCGGCGCGCGCAGTGAGCTGGTCGATGCCATCGCGCACTTCAGTGACTTCCGAGAACATCACGGTGGCGCCCGCGCGCACCAGCAGGTCGGTGGCAAAGCCCACGGCGGGATTGGCGGTCACACCCGAAAATGCATCGCTGCCGCCGCACTGCACGCCCACCACCAGCTCCGAAGCCGGGCAGGTTTCGCGGCGGCGCTGGTCCAGCTTGGCCAGGTGGGTACGCGCCATTGCCATGATGGCATCGATCATGCTCTCGAAGCCGACGTGCTCGTCGTCCTGCAGGCACACCACGCCAACATCCAGGCCGCCGGGCAGGCTGCCGGCCGGCAGCAGGCGCTCCGGCTGCAGCTTCTCGCAACCCAGGCTCACCATCATCGCGGTGCCGCCGAAATTCGGGTTCAGCGCGATATTGCGCAGCGTGCGGATCGGCACGATGGCGTCCGGCGCATCGATGGCCACGCCGCAGCCGTAGGTGTGCTCCAGCCCCACCACGTCGTCGACATTGGGATACTGCGGCAGCAGCTCGGCCTTGATGCGCCGCACCGCGTGCTCCACCACGCCCGACACGCACTGCACGGTGGTGGTGATGGCGAGGATGTTGCGGGTGCCGACCGAGCCGTCTGGGTTACGAAAGCCCTCGAAGCTATAGCCTTCCAGCGGCGGCAGCGGTTCCGCCACGCGCGTGCCGACCGGCAGGTTGTCCAGCCCGGGCGCGACCGGCATCTCGATCACGCGCTCGTTGATCCAGCTGCCCTTGGGCAGGTCGCGCAGCGCGTAGCCGATCACCACGTTGTAGCGCACCACGGCATCGCCAGCCGCCAGGTCTACCAGCGCCACCTTGTGGCCCTGGGGCACCCGCTCGCGCAGCGTCAGGCCGCAGGGAAATACCGTGCCCTCGGGCAGGCCGCCATCGTTGGCGACGATCGCCACGTTATCCAGCTCGTGGATGCGGATGTACAGCGCAGTGCCCTGCACCTGCGCAGCCGGGTGCGAGCCGCCTGGCTGCTCTACTTTGATATCGATCACCGACATGTCTTATTTTCCTTGCGAAACACTTGGCCGCTGCGCCGGGGCGGCACCTGCGCCGCAGGCGCCACGGAATTCAGGGATTTCAGGGATGCTTGAGCTCGACGCGCTTGATTTCCTTGACGATCACCAGGTAGCTGATCACCGTCACCAGCGCGTTGGCGCCGACAAAGACCAGCGCGCCATTGAAGGAACCGGTGGTGCCAAGGATATATCCGATCACGATCGGCGTGACGATGCCCGCGATATTTCCGAACATGTTAAAGATGCTGCCGGCCAGCCCAATCACTTCCTTCGGTGCGGTATCCGCCACCACGGCCCAGCCCAGCGCGCCGATGCCCTTGCCGAAGAAGGCCAGTGCCATGAAGCCCACCACCAGCCATTCGCTATCCACGTAGTTGCACGCAATCATGCTGACCGACAGCAGCATGCCAGCGACGATCGGCACCTTGCGGGCCACCGTCAGCGAGTAGCCGCGGCGCAGGAACCCATCGGAAATCACGCCGCCCAGCACACCGCCCAGGAACCCGCAGATCGCCGGCAGCGATGCGACAAATCCCGCCTTCAGGATCGACATGCCGCGAGCCTGTACCAGGTAGACGGGAAACCACGTCAGGAAGAAGTAGGTCAGCACGTTGATGCAGTACTGGCCCAGGTACACGCCGAGCAGCATCCGGTTGGAGAGCAGCTGGCGCACATAGAACCAGCGCGTGCCGGGGGCTTCCTTGTCCTTCTTGCCAGCGTCCCCGCTCATCTCGATCAGGCCGCCGCCCTGCTTGATGTAGTCAAGCTCGGCGCGATTCACGCCCGGATGGGTCGTCGGGCTACGCACCACCTTGAGCCAGAGGCCGGCCAGCACCATGCCCAGCGCGCCCATCCATAGATAGACGTGGTGCCAGCCCAGCGCGTGGGTCAGCCAGGCCATCAGGGGCGTAAACAGCACCGCGGCAAAATACTGCGCGGAATTGAAGATGGCCGAGGCCGTGCCGCGCTCGGCCGTGGGAAACCAGCTGGCCACGACCTTGGCATTGGCCGGGAACGCCGGCGACTCGGCCAGGCCCACGACAAAACGCAGCACGAACAGCGTGGTCACGGCCGCGCCGACCGTGGCGAATACGCCGATAAAGCCCTGCAGCAGGGTAAAGAGCGACCACAGGAAAATGCTGCAGGCATAGATGCGGCGCGCGCCAAAGCGGTCCAGCAGCCAGCCGCCCGGGATCTGCGCCATCACATAGGCCCAGCTGAAGGCCGAGAAGATAAAGCCCATCTGCACGGCATCGAAGCCGAACTCCGAGCGCATCGCCGGACCGGTGATGGAAAGCGTGGCGCGGTCGGCATAGTTCACCGTTGTCACCACGAAGATCATCAGCAGGATCCAGTAACGGACATGGCTGCGACGGGTGGCCTCGCCGGCCACGCTGATGGTATTGCTGAGATTCATGCTGTCTCCTGCACGAGCCAGATTGGAGATGGAGGCCGCCTTACGTCGTACGGCTTGCAGCCATCTCGCATGCTTGGCCGGCTACGTGATATGTCATCGTATAACTTGGATTATAAGCATCCGGTTTCGTCGACAACATTGCGTGTTTACCCTAGCTCCAGCGCAACGGCTTTGGCGAGGTGCGTTAGCCGTTGCAACGGCGCTGTTGGTCCAGGCGCACCGACTGGAAGAAGCCTCGCCCAAAGCTTTCGGACAGCTTTCAAGGCGGATTCACGAGATTCTGCCATACGCGTTCCATTCCGTGACCGGGCAGCTTCAACGCTTTAACCCGCCTGCCCTGTCTCTTCATATTGACGGATGCTGGCAAAGCCAAAGCTCGAAGCCCTTTCCCGAAACAAAAGTACTTGCGGATTCAAATCTCTAGTTGTACGATGACGTATCTCGAAATTGCGCAGACGAAAGTCATGCACAAGAGCCACTGAACCAACACCGCCCTTGCGGGTATCAGGACCAGCCATCATGACCACACCACAAGAACTCAAGCAGATCGTCTCGGAAGGCCTGCTCTCCTTCCCCGTGACCGACTTCGACGCGCAAGGCAACTTCCGCCCCGAGACCTATGTAGAGCGCCTGGAATGGCTGGCCCCCTACGGCGCTACCGCCCTGTTCGCCGCCGGTGGCACCGGTGAGTTCTTCTCGCTCACGCCGGACGACTACGCCAACGTGATCCGCACCGCCGTGGAAACCTGCGCGGGCAAGGTGCCTATCCTGGCCGGCGCCGGCGGCCCGACCCGCATGGCCATCGCCTACGCCAAGGAAGCCCAGCGCCTGGGCGCCAAGGGCATCCTGCTGCTGCCGCACTACCTGACCGAAGCCTGCCAGGACGGCATTGCCAACCATATCGAAGAAGTCTGCAAGTCGGTGCACATCGGCGTGATCGTGTACAACCGCGGCAATTCCCGCATCAACGCGGACATGCTCGAGCGCCTGGCCGACCGCTGCCCCAACCTGATCGGCTTCAAGGACGGCGTGGGCGAGATCGAGGGCATGGTCCGCATCCGCCGCAAGCTGGGCGACCGCCTGTCCTACCTGGGCGGCCTGCCCACCGCGGAAGTCTATGCCGCCGCCTACAAGGCGCTGGGCGTGCCCGTGTACTCGTCGGCTGTGTTCAACTTCATCCCCAAGACGGCGATGGACTTCTACCGCGCGATTGCCGCCGACGACCACGCCACCACCAACCGCCTGATCGACGAGTTCTTCCTGCCGTACCTGGACATCCGCAACCGCCGCGCAGGCTACGCGGTGAGCATCGTCAAGGCCGGCGCCAAGCTGGTCGGGCATGACGCCGGTCCGGTCCGCGCGCCGCTGACGGATCTGGACGAGCAGGAACTGGCGATGCTGGATGCACTGATCAAGAAGCTGGGACCGCAGTAAGGGGAACGGATAGTCGATCGTCAATCGTCGATCCGACGCGCACAAGCGCGGGCGCGGGCAGCCCCGAAAACGCAACACCTTGCACAACTTCGGGGTTGAAATGGAATTCGGCACCTTTCCACAGCCGCACGCCGAGATCCAGCGTTGCCGTCCACGAGTAGCTCTTGTCCCGCCCGGCGCCGAGGCTGTTGTCGCCCGGCTAGGGCGCGTTGAATGCCGGCTTGCGCTGCCAGACGTAGGTACTCTGGCCGTGGATCGCGAAGCGCACTGCTCTGCGTCGATACGCTGTGGAAATTGCTAAGCCGATCAATGCTGAACATCCCGACACCGACCACCAGCAAGAGAAACAACACGGACACCTGCGACAGGCGAGTGCGGATGGGTCGCAGCGCTGGCACCGGATTGGACAGCCGCGCGAGTCGTCGCAACCCCGCACGCCGGCTTCGTGCCAGACGTCTTCGGCGGCAACCGGCGCGCGGTGGAATTGCTCCAGGTACAAACGGACGCCCAGCGGTTCCAGCTCGAGGCAGCCTATATCACGCTTGCATCCAACGTGGTCGCCGCCGCGATCCAGGAGGCGTCAGTGCGGGACCAGATCGCCGCCGTCAAACGCATCATCAGCGCCAATACCCGCTCCCTCGAAATCATGCGGGGGCAGTTCAAGTACGGTTCTGCCGCAGGTATCGAGGTGCCAGCAAGACTTCGCTCGAGCTCACACGCAAACAGCAGGAACTGGACTACGTCAACCATCTGGCCCTGCTGACCGCGGAACAGGCATATCAGCAGACGGCGATTGCCCTGGTACAAGCGCAGGCCACGCGTTTTGGCGATACGGCTGGTTTGTGCCAGGCGCTGGGAGGCGGATGGTGGAACAGGCCGGCCGACGCGGCCGTAGCCGAAGCCGGAACGAAGCCCTCCAATTAACGGCGTGTACTGAACACCGTGGAGACACAACGCCAGGACGCTCCGCCGCCGAGCAAGCGGCAGCGATGGCGTGCGAGTAGCAGCCATGCTGCAAAGCCAATGCAAGCTGCATACGGCAAGCCATCGCCCGCCACGCTGCCCTCGCTGCCATGCGCGAGGTGCGACGTATGACGGTCTGGATCACAGTGGGCTGCCACAGTTTCATCCGCCCCAGTTCCCCGCCTGGCTCTCCAGCCGCGCCCGGATGAAATCCATCAGCGTGCGGGTGGCCAGCGTGGGAAACCGGTTCGGCGCGGTCAGCATGTAAATGCTGTCGCCCACGCCTTCGGGCTCGTACTCGGGCAGCACCTCCACCACTTCGCCGCGCCCGATCTGTTGCCACACGGCATAGCGCGGCAGCAAGGCAACGCCGAGTCCCACCATCATCGACTCGAACAGAAAGGGATAGTCGCCGGACTGGATGCGCGGGGCGACCCGCAGGATCAGCGGCGTGCCGCCCAGCTTCAGCCTGAGATCGAAGCGCCGGCCCAGCGACGCCGGCGCGATCAGGTCGCAGTGGGCAAGATCCTCCGCGCGGCTGACCGGCCCGTGCGCCGCCAGGAACGCGGGCGATGCGCACAGGCACCAGCCTACCGCGCAGATCTTGCGCGCCACGTGATCCTCCGGCGGCAGTGAGGTGATTTTCAATGCCACATCCACCTCGGCGGAGATCAGGTCGCCGATATAGTCATTGATCAGCACGCGCAGGGAGATGGCCGGGTATTGCCGCGCGAACTCGAGCAATACCTGCGCCAGGTAGAGATGCCCGAGCCCTGTGGGCAGGCGGATCCGCACATCGCCGCGCACGGTCTGGCCCAGGCTGTCGATGGAGGTGCCCGCCGCCTGCAGCTCGTCCAGCATGCGCACGCCGTGCGCATACAGCAGTCGCCCGGCCTCGGTCAGTTCCACATGGCGGGTGGTGCGCCGCATCAGTTGCGCGCCCATATGCTGCTCCAGCGCCTTGAGCCGGCGAGACACATTGGAGCGGGTCATGCCGCCGCGCGCGGCGGCCGCCGTTAGCGTCTTGGATTCCACCAGCAAGACAAAGAGGCGGATCAGATTCAGGTCGAAGCCAGGGTTATTGTCAATCATCAGTCAACACGGATGGCACAGATCAGCGGATTGTCACGGCCAGGGGCACGCCCTAGCATAAGCCATTCGACGCCACCTTACGACTCTCCGATCCCGCCGATGGCTCTGACCGACCCGCAATCCACGCCCGCTCCGTATCCCACCCACACCCCCACCCCCGCATCCGAGCCCGACGCAGGCCTGCCCTTCGCTGGCCTGCGCATCCTGGATATCAGCCAGGGCATTGCGGGCCCCTACTGCGCGCATATCCTCTGGCAGCAAGGCGCCGACGTCATCAAGGTCGATCCGCCCGCCGGCGACTGGGGCCGGCATGTTGGCGTGGTGCGTGGCGAGCACAGTGCCCTGTCGATCGCATACAACGCGGGCAAACGCGGCGTCTGCATCGATGCCGCCACCGACGCCGGCAAGGCGTTGTTGTTCGACCTCGCGCTGCGGGCGGATATCGTGGTGCAGAACTTCCGGCCGCAGGTTGCCGAGCGTCTTGGCGTTGGCTACGCCGCGCTGTCCGCGCGCAACCCGGCGCTGGTCTACGTGTCCATCAGCGGCTACGGTGCGGACGGCCCCTATGCCGACCACCCAGCCTCGGACTCCGTGATGCAGGCTGACAGCGGCCTCATGCACACCAACCGCATGGCGGACGGCACGCCGCGGCGCATCGGCATGCTGCTGGCGGACGCGGCCACCGGCCTGTACGCGGCGCAGGCCGCTGCCGCCGCCTTGTGCAGGCGCTTTCGCAGCGGCGCCGGCGCGCATGTCGAACTCAGCCTGTTCGACGCCTGCGTGGCGCTGCAGGCCAACAACATCCTTGAGTACGCCATCCAGGGCGCTGTGGCCGCCGGACCGGTGAGCGCGCCAAACGGTGTCTTTGCCACCAGCGATGGCAGCCTCACCTTGCTGGCGCTCAACAACGCGCAATTCGGCAGGCTCTGCCGCGCGCTGGATCGCCCTGGCTGGGCGCAAGATGCGCGCTTCACGGACAACGCCAGCCGCATGGCGCACGCGGCCTGGCTGCAGGACGCCGTGGCGGCGGTGCTTGCCAGCAAAAGCACGGCGCACTGGCTCAGCATCCTGCAAGCGCACGACATCCTTCATGCGCCGGTGCGCAACTACCAGCAAGTGCTCGACCACCCGCTAGCGGCGCTGCAGGAAACCTTCCAGACGGTCGAGCAGGCTGGGCTGGGTGCCCTGCCGTTTGCCGGCATTCCCGCCAAGGGCATGCGGCGGGCAGCCACCGCCGCGCCGCGTGTCGGAGAACACACGGAAGCCGTGCTGCGTGAGTACGGTGTCACCCCGGACAAGCTCGCGCACTTGCTGGAGACCGGCGTGATCAGACAGGCCAGCCCCCTGGCGGGCAACGCCACCACGGGAGCCACGGCATGATGCGGGCCCTGCTCTGCGAGCATTTCGGCAAGGCGCAAGACGTCCGCCTTGCAAGCATCCCGCGCCCGGCACTGGCGGATCCGCATGCCGTCACGCTGGCCGTGGAGTACGCAAGCGTAAGCCACGCTACAGGCCTGATGGTGGCGGGTCGCTATCAGACCAAGCCGCCGTTGCCGTTCGTGCCCGGCACCGAGGCGGTCGGCCGGGTGGTGGCTTGCGGCGCAGCCGTAACCCGCCTGCGCCCTGGCGACCGCGTGGCTGCCATAGCCGACTGGGGCTGCTTTGCCGAAGAAGTCACGCTGCCGGAATACACCGTCTACCCCATTCCCGATACGCTCGACGCGCTGCAGGCCCTGCCGATCCCGCTCTCCTACGGCACCGCTTACTGCGGCCTGGTGTGGCGCTGCGCCGTGCAGCCCGGCGACACCGTGCTGGTGCTTGGCGCCGGCGCCGGCGTGGGCCTGGCCGCCGTGGAAATCGCCCACCAGCTGGGCGCGCAGGTGATTGCCTGCGCCAGTACCGAATCGAAACGCGCGCAGGCACTGCAGCGCGGTGCCCGACATGCGCTCGCACCGGAAGACCTGGCCGCCGCCGTCAAGCGCGTGAGCGGGGGGCGTGGTGCCGATGTGGTGGTGGACCCGGTTGGCGGCGACCTGTTCGACCAGGCGCTGCGCGCGGCGGCCGCCAACGCGCGGATTCTCAGCGTCGGCTTTGCCAGCGGCCGTATCCCGCAAGCGCCGCTGAACCTGCTGCTGGTCAAGAACCTGACGCTGCATGGATTCTTCGTAGGCCGCTACATCGGCTGGACGCCCGCCAACGAGCGGGCACAGCATGCCCACGCATTGCAGGCCGTCATGAAGACATTGTGCGGGTGGGCCAGCGAAGGAAAGATCCGACCGACCGTGTCGAAGGTGTACCCGATGACCGGGCTGGCCGAGGCGCTGGACGCGCTGGAAGCCAGGCAGGTCATCGGCAAAGTCGCGATAAAAATCAAGGAGACCAACTCATCATGCCAAGCCGATTCCGGGTCCTGAACACGCAACACAGTACACAGCACACCAAGTATCGCCGATCCGCATTGCGCCTTGCCCTGCTGGCAACGTTGGCAACCGCCGCCCTCGCCGCCCTAGGCACGGCGCCCGCCCGTGCCGCCGATGAATTTCCGCAGCGCCCGATCCGCATGGTGCTGCCTTACCCGCCGGGCGGCCCCACGGACCTGCTGGCGCGCGTGGTGGCCGTCAAGATGGGCGACACGCTTGGCCAGACGGTGGTGATCGACAACAAGCCTGGCGCGAGCGGCATGATCGGCGCGGAAATGGTCGCCAAGGCCGCGCCCGATGGCTACACCATCCTGGCCAATGCCTCGCTGCATGTGATCAACCCGAGCATCTATCCCAAGATGCGCTACGACGCCTTCCGCGATTTTGTGCCCGTCACGCAACTGGCCGATGTGCCGCTGGTGCTGGTGGTCAACAACGATTCGCCGGTCAAGACCGTGCAGGACCTGATCGCGTATGCCAAGGCCAAGGGCGGCAGCATCAACTTCGGCTCGGCCGGCAATGCGTCGGCCCAGCAACTGGCGGGCGAATCGTTCAAGTTCGCCGCCAATGTCTCGATGCAGCACGTGCCATACAAGGGCAGCTCGCCCGCGCTGACCGACCTGATGGGCGGCCAGATCCAGTTGATGTTCGATTCCATGCCATCGGCCATGCCATTCATCAAGGCTGGCAAGCTGCGCGCCGTGGCCGTCACCACGCTCAGGCGCGCGCGCGCCCTGCCGGACGTGCCCACGGTGGCGGAGTCCGGCTTGCCCGGTTTCAATATCAGCACCTGGTACGGCTTGTGGGCGCCGCGCGGCACGCCGGCCCCGATCGTGGAGAAGCTGGCGGCCCACGCCGCGCAAGCACTGCGCCAGCCCGATGTACAACGCCAGTACGCCGACATGGGCGCCGAACCGGTGGGTTCTTCCCCCGCGGAGTTCGCGCGCTACACCGCTGCAGAGGGCAAAAAGTGGGCCGAGATCGTGCGCAAGTCGGGCGCCAAGGCGGATCAATAGCCGTCTATAGCCGTCAATAGCCTCCGGCGGCCATCGGTGGCCGTCGGTGCGCTGCCGTGGCAAGCGGCGGCACCGATGGACAGATCCGCCCCCCTGGCGGGACAATTGCCACCCAGGTGTCCGCCCCCGCCCCATGAAAACCGTCCCGACCTACTCCCTCTATGGGGTCAACTCCAATGAGCCCCTGCTGGAACAGCTGCATTTCGAGTCGATCCCGGAGCGCAGCGGCATCAACGACTGGGAAATCAAGCCGCATCGCCACGAGCGTTTTTTCCAGATCCTCTACGTGCACCAGGGCGGCGGCCGCGCGCTGCTCGACGACCGCGAGTACCCCTTAGGCTCGCGCACCGTGGTGACGGTGCCGCCGCGTTGCGTGCACGGCTTTCGGTTTACGCCGGACGTGGATGGCATCGTCATTACCATGACCGACCACTACCTGCGCACGTTGCTGGCTGGCGTGCCGGATGCGCTACCGCTGTTCGAGCGGCCCTACCATGACCCGTTTGGCGGCCCGGCCGGCGGCGAGCGCGATGACGCCACCGTGCTTGCCGGGGCGCTGGAACTGTTCCGTGCGGAGATGAACGCGGTATCGCTGTGGCGCGGTGCTGCCTTGTCGGCGCTGCTGTCCTTGTTGCTGGTGGGCATTGCGCGGCGCGCTTGCGGCGCGGGTGCAACCGGGGCGCAGCCGGCGGGCAGGACCGCGCGCCACTTCCAGCAGTTCCAGCAACTGGTGGAGGCGCGTTTTCGGAATCACCAGGATCTGGCCGGCTACGCCGACACGCTTGGTATCTCGCCCACCCAGCTCAACCGGATCTGCCAGCAGCTTGCCGGCAGGAGCGCGCTGCAGCTGATCCATTCGCGCCTGATCGTGGAAGCGCAGCGCGACCTGCTTTATAGCGACCTCGACATCAAGCAGATCGCCTCGACGCTGGGCTTTGCGGATGCCGCGTATTTCGCGCGCTTCTTTGCGAAGCATGTCGGGCAGACGCCCAGCGCATTCCGGCAGCACGGGCGCGCCCGCCTGCCGGCGCCGCACGCCGCGCGCTAGCGCAGCGCTTTACAACGAGAAACTGTCGGAACGCGCCAGCGGCCAGTATTTCTCGTACAACTGGTAGCGGAAATTCCCATTGATCAGGTCCCCCGGCGTGAGGAACTTGAGCAGCTCGGACATCAGCCGCACTTCGTTGGGCGAGATGCGCCGCACGATATGGTGCGGTTTGAGATCGCCAGGATGATTCAGGCCGGCTGCCTGCAGGATTTCCAGCAGCGCGTGCAGCGTCTGGCGGTGGAAGCTGGCTACGCGATCCGCCTTGTCAGGCACCACGATGGCGCGCTGGCGCACCGGATCCTGCGTGGCCACGCCCACGGGGCAGCGGTCGGTATGGCACTTCTGCGCCTGCACGCACCCGAGCGCGAACATGAAGCCGCGCGCCGAGTTGCACCAGTCGGCGCCGGTGGCCAGCGTACGCGCCACGTCAAAGGCGGTGATGATCTTGCCACTCGCGCCAACGCGGATCTTGTCGCGCAGGTTCACGCCCACCAGCGTGTTGTGCACCAGCAGCAGCCCTTCCTGCAGCGGTACGCCGATATGGTCGACGAACTCCAGCGGCGCTGCGCCGGTGCCGCCTTCGGCGCCATCCACCACGATGAAGTCCGGCAGGATGCCGGATTCCAGCATGGCCTTGACGATGCCGAAGAACTCCCAGGGGTGCCCGATGCATAGCTTGAAGCCAGTGGGCTTGCCGCCCGACAGCGTGCGCAGCCGGTCGACAAACTGCAGCAGGCCCAGCGGCGTGGAGAACTCGCTGTGCGTGGCCGGCGAGATGCAATCCTCGCCCATGCCGATGCCGCGCGTGGCGGCAATCTCCGGCGTCACCTTGGCCGCCGGCAGCACGCCGCCGTGGCCAGGCTTGGCGCCTTGCGAGAGCTTGACCTCGATCATCTTGACCTGCGGCGAGCGCGCCTGCTCGGCGAACTTGTCGGGATCGAAGCCGCCATCCGGGCGGCGGCAGCCGAAGTAGCCGGAGGCTACCTCCCAGATCAGGTCGCCGCCTTCCGCACGGTGATACGGCGAGATGGACCCCTCGCCAGTATCGTGAATAAAGCCGCCGAGCTTGGCGCCGCGGTTGAGCGAGCGGATCGCATTGCCGGACAACGCGCCAAAGCTCATGGCCGAGACGTTGAAGATCGACAGCGAGTAAGGCTGGGCACGGCCCTCGCCGACGGTAATGCGAAAGTCAGCGGAGGGGATGCGGGTTGGCGCAAGCGAATGGCTGATCCACTCGTGGCCCGCCAGGCGCACATCGATCTCGGTGCCGAAGGGCCGGCTGTCGACCTCGTTCTTGGCACGCTGGTAGACCAGGCTGCGCTGCTGGCGCGAGAACGGCATCTCGTTGGTGTCGTCCTCGATGAAATACTGGCGGATCTCCGGGCGGATGAACTCGAAGAAGAAGCGCAGGTGGCCCCAGATCGGATAGTTGCGCAGGATGGAGTGGCGCGACTGGCCGATGTCATGCAAGCCAACCAGCAGCAGCGCAACGGGCACAGCCAGCCATGCCGGGGAAAGCCGGTGACCGGCGGCAAGTGCCGCAAGGACCAGCAAGGCGAGCGCGGTCAGCCAGACCGCGCCGTAACGACGAGAAAGCATGGGGACTCCCTAACTACTTTAGGCCGGCACCCGGCCGGCAACCCCACGATTATCGCCGTTCCTTGTTACATCGGCTGATACCCGGTTGCAGCGCCCTGCCCAGCGCGCACCTCCGGTGGCCGCTGCGGGGCTTCATCGGCCTCCACCGCGGCGACGATCTGCGCGAAGGCCGCATTGGATTCCGGCATTGGCAACAGCATCCACACGTGGAACATGCCCTCATATTCGTAATAGCGCAGCGGCAAGCCCTGCTCCTGCGCAAGCGCGCGATAAGCGCGGCAGTCCGGCAGCAGGACGTCGTGGGTGCCGATGAAGAGCGTCACCGGAGGCAAGCCGCGCAGGCTGCCGTGGATGGGGCTGACCTGCGCAAGCGTGACGGGATCGCCGCCGGCATAGACGCGCCCGCACTCGATGCCGCCGAGCTTCGACAACATCGGGTCAAGCGGTTCAAGCGCATCGATGCCCGGGTTGCTGCCGGTGGCATCCAGGAACGGCGACAGCAAGACCAGGCGGCCAGGCAGCGCGCGCCCGGTATCCCGGGCCACTTGCGCCAGCGCAAGCGCGATGCCGCCGCCGGCGGAGTCGCCCATGACGGTCAGGCTGGCGGGCGGATTGCCGCGGACCAACTGGTCGTAGAGTGGCAGCAGTCCTGCAAAGACTTCACGATGGGTATGCTCGGGCGCCAGCGGATAGATCGGCACGGTCACCGTCGCGCCAAGCGCGTCCACCAGCTTGCCGATGAAGTCCCAGTGCTGGCTGACGATATCGAAGACGTAGCCGCCGCCATGGAGATAGAGGATTTGCCGGCCGCTGTCGTTGCCCCGCGGGCGCACGGTGTAGACCTCGACGCCGGCCACAGGTTCCATGCTCACCGCATGACGCGCCAGCAAGCGCGCCGTGGGATTCGCGCGGCCGATCTTGCGGCGGCGGCGAATTTCCTCATGCAGCGCCTGCGCGCTGGAAAAACGCTGTTTGCGCCGGACCAGGCGCAAGGCAAGCCGCCACAGGCGGCACTGGATGCTAGGCATGACGATCTCCCGGAATAGTGCGCCGGCTTCATTGGCGGCCGGCTGAGGAACTGCGGAAACTACCAAAACAGCGGGAATGCGGGAAAGCTGGAACGACGGCGGGAACTACGCGCGAAATACGTACACGTTCGCCGGATACAAAAAAGGAGCCGGCTAGCGGCTCCTTTTCAAGCTGGAAACAGGGCCCCTATCAGGCGGCAGCTGCGTCCTTCAGCTTCTTCAGCGGGCGTACCTTGACCTTGACGCTGGCCGGCTTGGCCGGGAACCAACGCTCTTCACCGGAGAACGGGTCCTTGCCGAAGCGCTTCTTCTTGGCCGGTACTTGCTGAGCCGTGACCTTCATCAGGCCGGGCAGCGTGAATTCGCCGGCGCCCTTCTTGTGCAGCGCGCTGACGATGGTGTTTTCCAGATGGGCCAGCACCGTCTTCACGGCCTTGGCGTCCAGCTGGGTCTGTGCTACCAGGTGAGCGACCAGGCTCGACTTGTTGAAGGTGTCCTTCAGCGGGCGCGGGGTCACCGCGGCAGCCGGAGCAGCCTTCTTGGCCGGCGCGGCCTTCTTGGCAGCAGCCTTTACGGGAGCGGCTTTGGTTGCCGGTGCCTTCTTGGCAGCGGTCTTGGTTGCAGTCTTCGCGGTCGGATTCGCTTTGGTCGCCATATCGATAAATATGAGTTGAACAGAATGATGTCGCACGGGATGTGGCATCCGATGTCGCTCGACGCTTCGTCGATCGACTATCGGCGTGCGGCATCGACTGAATCATAGCGGAAACAACGGGACGTCAAGGGGTTTTCGTGTGTGCGAGTGTAAAAACCGGGGTTTTCCCCGGGGTTTTTTGAGGTTTTGTCTCGCGCGGGCTGCCGTTGTGTCGCGCGGACGCAGCAGTGGATGCGTCCGCGGACTCTATATACAAGGGGTAAACGCGTGATTTCGTCTTTTTTGCCACGCCGGATGCCGCGCGCGCGCCGAGGATTCCAGCCGCCTTCCTGCGCGCGCGGCACCCTCAGCCACGCAGCTCGCGCCGCAAGATCTTGCCCGTGACCGTCTTCGGCAACTCGTCGATGATCTCCACCACGCGCGGGTATTTATAAGCCGCCATGCGCTCCTTGCACCAGGCCAGCAGCGCTTCCGGCGTGACGCTGGCTTGCGGTTTCAGGCTGACCACGGCCTTCACTGTCTCGCCGCGATAAGCGTCGGGGATGCCCACCACGGCCGCCTCGCGCACCGCGGGATGCGTATACAAGACGTCTTCCACCTCGCGCGGCCAGACCTTGTAGCCAGCGGCGACGATCATGTCCTTCTTGCGGTCGACGAGGTAGAACCAGCCTTGCGCGTCCATGAAACCAACATCGCCGGTGTGGAAATAGCCGCCCGCCATGGCTTTTGCCGTCTCTTCCGGCTTGTTCCAGTAGCCCGGCACGATCATCGGTCCGCGCGAAATGATCTCGCCGACCTCGCCCACCGGCACTGGCGCGCCCGCATCGTCGCCGATGAAGGCGTCGACATTGAAGGCTGGCACGCCGATCGCCAGCGTGCCGGAGGCCGGATCCACCGGCGCCTCCCGGCCCAGCGGCACCACGTGGGTGGGCGAATTGGTCTCGGTCAGGCCGTAGCCGTTGTGGATATAGTGCCCAAACTTGGCGCGGAACTGCTCCACCACGCTTGGCGGGATCGGTGCGCCGCCCGAGTAGATCTTGCCCAGCGTGGCGAAATGCGCGCGCGTCGCCTCGGGATGGTTCATCAGCGCGATGAAGACTGTGATCGAGCCGATGGTGAACTCAACCCGGCGGTCGCGGATGGCCTCCAGGATCACGCCCGGCTCGAAACGGCAGGCCAGCACCAGCGGCGCGGCGCAGATGAACGCCGCAGCCACGTGGCCCACCAGTCCGGTGATATGGAACAGCGGCGCCACGCCCAGGATCGGGCCGCCCTCCGCCAAGCCGATCCAGTCGCGGTACACCTGCGCATTGAAAGCAACATTGCCGTGGGTGTTCATCGCGCCCTTGGGCACGCCGGTGGTGCCGGAGGTGTACACCAGCATCGCGATATCGTCCGCCGCGAGCTGGACCGGCGCTGGCCTCTGGCCCAGGTACTCTTGCACCAGCGTCAGCAGATCAGGCACACCCTCGGCGGGCTGGCGCCTGGTCGCGGCAAACAGGCGCGGATCGGCACGCGTCTGGAAATCCAGCTCGGACGTGGTGATCACCGCAGGCAGCGCCAGAGGCGCGGCGGCGTCGCCCTGGCCGCTCCGCTCGGCGTCGTACAGCCCGCTCACCACATCGGCATAGAGCGATTCGTGGCAGATCAGTACCTTCGCGCCGGAGTCGGCCAGCACCAGGCGCAGTTCGCGTGCGCGGTTCATCGGGTTGACCGGCACCGCGATGGCGCCGAGCTTCCACGCGGCAACCAGCCCGATGACGAACTGCGGCACGTTCTGCAGGTACAGCGCAATCCGCTCGCCGCGCATGCAGCCGCGCGATGATAGCGCTACCGCCAGCGCATCGGAGAGCGCATCCACCTCGGCATAGCTGAGCGTGGCGTCGAAGTAGTGGATTGCCGGACTGGCCGGCGCGCGGTCCGCGGCGGCCCGGAAGATGGACAGTGCGTCGGTAAATTGCGGGGTGATGGTGTGCGGCTGGCCGGCGTTGTAGCTGGAGAGCCAGGGCTTCTCTTCATAGGGCGTCATGAGGCACCTCGATAGGCACGGCGGGTAGTGTCAAGCATAGCGCTTGGTCGAAACGAAGCTGGCGCCGCACAGCGCAAGAAGCCATGGAGGCTTCTCCACCGGACGGCGCCGAGGGCAGGCTTTTTGCCTGGCTTACTTGATGACCACCGGGTTGACCGGCGCGCCACTGCCGTTCACTACCTTGAGCGGCGCCGCCGTATAGAGGAAGGTCCACTGCTGATCGTCCGCGCAGTCCGCGGCGAGCGGGTCCAGTTGGGCGATCTCGGTCAGGGTGATGCCCAGGTTGCGCATCAGCGCATTGTGCAGCGGCAAGGCCACGCCCGAGACCGGGTCCACCGTCACCTCGTTGGCAATCGTGTCGGTGACGAGATTGGGGATCTCCATGCGATGGAACCACTCGACCAGTTCCGGGCTATAGGTCAGGCCCGGCTCGACGAACTCACGATAAAACTCAGCCTGGTCGCGCTTGTAGAAGGAGCCGATCCAGCCGGTGCGGATCACCAGGATGTCGTGCTTCTCGATGCGCACGCCCTGCATCTCGGCGGCGGCGAGCAAGTCGAGATGGGTGAAGGTCTCGCCCGGGGCGAGCACGTCCTTGCCGCGGTGGCGCGCCATGTCGATCAGCACGCCGCGCCCGACCACGCCACGCTCCGCGATCGGCAGGATGCTGGCTTTTTCCAGGCCGCCGATGGTGGATTTGGCATCGTAGCCATTCCATAGCTGATCGCCGTACCAGACATGGCCCAGGGCGTCGTACTGGGTCGAGCCCTGCAGGTACATGATCATCATGTCGTCGGCGTACTCAGCCTCGCCGGGGAACTTCGGGCCCTTGCCGCAAAGGTAGTGGCCCTTGTCCATCACGTTGAGGCGGCGCGCCTGCGAACGCCCGGGCCAGACCGGATCGCCGGCGGGGTTTCCCATCTGGATCTGCAGGGTGAAGGTCTTGCCGGAGCGCACGGAAGCCACGCCGCGCAGCGCCTCCGCCTGGGTGAGATAGTTCAGCGACCCGACCTCGTCATCCGGCCCCCATTTGCCCCAGTTCTTCGGTGCATCGCGCAACAACTCGGCTACCAGCGGGACGTTCTTCGATTCCATGCCATGTCTCCTTTTTGGATTGACCCTGAGGGATCGCACTGTGCCGGTCATGTCCGTGACGCATGGTCGGCCATGCGCGGACAGCATAAATAAGAACGGTCGTGCGTTTATTGTGAGTCGAGTGTAGGACCAGGCGCAGGAGCATGTCCATACATGGAAAACCCGCCGAGGGTTGCAGGCGCCAGCTTCAGTCGTCCAGCCCGAAGGCCAGCAGCGGCCCGAGCATCAGTGCCCCGAGCACGATCATGGACAGGCTGCTGTCCATGTGCTTCCATTCGTGCAGCACGGCCCGCGCGTCGACCTGCGCCCAGAACAGGGACACAACACCCAGCAGGACGACGATCACCGCCGCGGCCAGCGCAAACCCGTCGCGCGTGGCGCGGCGGTGGATTTCGGAAGGGCTATCATTCGGGATGCGCACGCCTTGCATGGCCAGACTCCTGGAAAACTGTGACGATGACGATCAATGCAATGGCGCCCATTGTTGTGATCCCTGCCTGAACCCATGCTGAGCGCGCCATTCAGCTTGCGTTCAGGCAAGGCACGGCAGACTGCTTGGTTCCATCAAGGCTTGCTCTCAACCGTATTGCCCCGCTCGCTCACGCCATTGCCTTCGTTGCGCACCGCCACCTCATCCCTGTCCCGCGCCCTGCTGCCGCTGCTGCTGCTTCTGCTGCTTCTGGCAGCCCCGGCGCCCGCCCATGCCGACAAGGACGCCGACCGTGCCCGCGCCGCCGTCCAGTCGGGCGAAATCCTGCCGCTCACGCGCATCCTGGAGGCCGTGTCGGCGCAGTACACGGGTGATGTGATCGGCGTCAAGCTCGACCGTGACGATGGCGTCTGGCAGTACGAAGTCAAGCTGCTGCTGGCAAGCGGCTCGGTGGCCAAGCTCGAATACGACGCCAAGACCGCCACCCTGCTCAAAGCCAAGGGGCGCGATCTTGAGCAGGCCCGCAAGAAACCCTGATCCCCCATGCGCATCCTCCTGGTAGAAGACGAGGCCGTGCTGGCCGCCCAGATCCACGCCAGCCTGGTCAGCGCGGGGTATGCGGTCGATACCGCCGCGCACGGCATCGATGCCTGGCACCTGGGCGCCGAAGAGCCCTACGATGCCGTGGTGCTCGACCTTGGCCTGCCCGGGCTCGACGGGCTCTCCGTGCTGCGCCGCTGGCGCGCGGCGCAGGTGAACCTGCCGGTGCTGATCCTGACCGCGCGCGACAGCTGGACCGACAAGGTGGAAGGCATCGATGCCGGGGCCGACGACTACCTCGCCAAGCCCTTTCGCATGGAGGAGTTGCTGGCCCGCATCCGCGCGCTGATCCGCCGCGCCCATGGCATGTCCGCCCCCGAGCTGGCCTGCGGCCCGGTGCGCCTGAACGCGCGCACGGGCGTGGCGACCGTCGACGGCGCCGCGGTGGTGCTGACCGCCCATGAGTTCAAGGTGCTGGATTACCTGATGCACCACCCGGGCGCGATCATCAGCAAGGCCGTGCTGACCGAGCACATCTATGCGCAGGATTTCGACCGCGACAGCAACACCATCGAAGTCTTCATCGGACGGCTGCGGCGCAAACTCGGCGTGGACGTCATCGAAACCGTGCGCGGACAGGGCTACCGCCTGCGCCCGCCGGCGTCTCCCGAAGCCCATGCAACCTCCACAAACGCCGCCAACTGACCCATGCGCCAGTCATTAGCCATCCGCCTGCTCGCGGTCGCGGCCATCTGGCTGGCCGCCGCGCTCGGCGGCACCGGCTGGCTGCTCTCCACGCTGTTCGCGCGCCACGTCAACGATACCTATGTGCGCCAGCTTGACAATCAGCTCACCAGCCTAGCCGCCGCCCTGGACTGGAGCCCTGACGGCAAGCTCGCCCTGACCCGAACCCCGGCCGACCCGCGCTTTGAACTACCCTACTCTGGCGCCTACTGGCAGGCGCAGGCACCGGGCGCCACGCTGCGCTCGCGCTCGCTCTGGGACGCCGAGATGCCCGCCACGGTGGGCAACAAGGTAGCGGGCAGCCATGCCGAGATCCGGCCCGGGCCCAACGGGCAATCGCTGCTGGTGGTGTCGCGCCCCATCGTGCTGGCGTCGGCCGATACGCCGGTGATGCTGTCGGTGGCGCTGGATCGCACCGAGCTGCGCGCGGCGCGCCAGGCCTTCAACCGGCTGCTGGGCTGGTCGCTCACGGCGCTGGGCGCGGGCCTGCTGCTGGCGGTGGCGGCCCAGGTGAAGTTTGGCCTCGCGCCGCTGGCGCGGCTGCGCCAGGCACTCGCTACCCTGCAGGCACGCCGCGAGAGCCGCCTGGGAGGCGCGTGGCCGTCCGAGGTGGTGCCGCTGGTTACCGAGATCAATACCTTGCTGGCGCGTAACGCCAATGCGCTGGAGCGCTCGCGGCGCCAGGCCGCCGACCTCGCGCACGCCGTCAAGACGCCCCTGGCCATCCTCGCCAACGAAGCCGGGCGCCTGCCCGGCGAGGCGGCCCGCGCCGCCGCCAGCCAGGTCGAGGCCATGCGCCGGCAGGTGGACCGCCACCTGGCGCGCGCACGGGCGGCAGGGGCGGCGAGCACGCGCGGGGCGCGCATCGACGCCGGCCCCGCGGCAGGCGAGCTGGCCCGCGCGCTGACCCGCCTGCACAGCGGGCGCGAGATCGATATCCAGGTGGAAGGCAACGGGCACTTCGCCGGCGACCGCCAGGACCTGATCGAGATCCTCGGCAACCTGCTCGACAACGCCTGCCAATGGGCGCGCTCGCGCGTTCGTGTCAAGCTCGCGGAGCGCGGCGGCATGCTTGAGGTCACGGTCGAAGACGACGGGCCGGGCATGCAGGCTGAAGCCCGCGAGCTGGCCACGGCACGCTATGGGCGGCTGGATGAGTCCGCTGCCGGCAGCGGACTGGGCCTGGCCATCGTCAGCGAGATGGCGGCCCTTTATGAGGGTGGCCTGGAGTTGGGCCACAGCGAACTGGGCGGATTGCAGGCCTGCCTGCGCCTGCCGGCCGGCCAGCCGTAAACCAAAAAAAGGGCCGGACGAGCCGACCCTTCTCCTGCTACCGCGCTGCTACCGCATTGCCCGCGTTAGCAGGCCGCCGTCATCTTGAAGATGCCCTGTGCATTGCCGGCATCGAACGACAGATCCAACGTGCCGCCAGCCGCCTCCGTCGCGGGCACGAAATCGCGCGTGATGAATTCGTAGAACGAGCCTGGCACGCTGCGCTTGACCACCACGCCGTCGGCGCCGACAAACCCGCGCTCCACCGGATCGGCCTTGAATGCCGTTTGCAGGACCCGCCCGGAGCGCGACACTTCCACCGAATCCTTGATCGGGCGGCCCAGGGTGCGCTGCGCGTCCGCCACGGCGCGCACATCCGCCACGCGGTCGGTGGCGTGGTTGAAGGCGTTGCCCTCGGTGGAAATCCAGGCCATCTCGGCCGATTCCTTCAGCAGCAACTCATAGTCGGCCAGCGCCGGCTCGGCATGTTGGCGGGCGAAGCAGGCTGCCAGTTGCGGCACCAGGCGCGCCGCCTCGGCCATCGGCAGGCTCGCATCGCGCTCCAGCAGAGCCAGTTGCGCGACGGCTTCGTCGCCGAGCGGATCGACGGACTTCGACACCACGCGCGACACGGCGGACTGGAAATCGGCACTGAAACGCTCGGGATGCAACTCGCTCAGGAAATACTGGGCGATATCGTCAGGCAGGTCGGCATGCGCGTAGGAGCGGCCGGTCATGCCGATGCGCTCGAGCGGGTAGGTGCCGTTGAGGCGGTAGCCCAGCGGGCCCAGGATACGGGTGAAAGCGATCTCGCCCGAGGGCAGGCTGCCGCAATCCCACTTCACCGTGCGCAGCGCGCCGTGGTCGAACACCACTTGCCCACCCGCCTGGATCACGTCGCGGGTATAGGCCATGCCGGTCGGCACGCGCTCGAGAATGCCGGCGAACAGCACCATATTGAGCGCCTGCGCCACTTCGGCGCGGCTCGCCTGTTCGCTGGTGGAAGACAGCAATTGCGGGGAAACATTCATCAATTGCAGCAACTCGGCTGCTTGGGTTTCGCCGCAAACGGTCTCGAGGAGGCGTTGCAGATTCGGCTTCGTCATGGTCAATGCGCTGAAATGTGTTTGTTTTCGGGGGATGGCGGGGGCCGACGGCCTCCGGATGGGGCTTATTGTGCGACTGCGGCAGAGTTCGTACAATTGATAACTTCGCACCAACTTCCTTCCAAAAACGCACTATGCGCAAGGGCATACCCAGCCTCACGGCACTCCAGATGTTCGAGGCCGCGGCGCGCCTGGGCAGCTTTACCCGCGCCGCCGACGAGCTGGCGGTGACGGAGAGCGCGGTTTGCAGGCAGATCGCAGGGCTGGAAGCGCGGCTTGGCGTGCCGCTGTTCCACCGCATCCGCAAGCGCATCGTGCTGACGCCGGCTGGCGGGACCTATGCCGAAGAAGTGCGGGAACGACTCGACCAGATCGAGCAGGTGACGCTGGATGTGATGGCCCAGCGCCCGCGCGGGCGCGCCATCGAGTTGGCCATCGGGCCCACCTTTGCCAGCCAGTGGCTGATCCCGCGCCTGCCGCTGCTGGCGCGCGCCCTGCCCGATCTCACGCTGCATCTCTCGGCGCGCACCGAGGCATTCGAGCTCAGTGATACCGCGTTCGACGCGGCCATCTATTACGGCGAAGGGCTGTGGCCGGGCACGCAGGGCGAGCGGATCCTGCAAGAAGGCCCGTCGGTGCCGGTGTGCAGCCCCGCCCTGCTGGGGCGCCACAAGCGCCTGGACCTGGATCAGTTGCTGGAATTGCCGCTGCTGCACCTCAACACGCGCTTGCGCGCCTGGAGCGACTGGCTCGCCGCCGCGGGCGCGGCGCTGCCGGCACAGGCCTTGCGCGGCCCGCGCTACGACCTCTACACCATGCTGGCGCAGGCGGCAGCCGCCGGCATCGGCGTGGCGCTGATTCCACGCATCCTGATCACCGAGGAACTGGCGCAAGGCCGGCTGGTGGTGCCGCTAGCCACGCTGCCGGCGCAGATCGACAATCGCAAGGCCTATTACTTCGTCCACCGGCGCGGCCTGCCTCCCGACGACAAGGTCTTGCAACTGCGCGACTGGCTGCTGGCACAAGGCGCGGAACACGGCGCCTAGTGTCCTGAGTCGGAGATTCGTTGCAGAAATAAGTCTGTCGAGAAGGCGTGGAAGCCTAGGAACGAAGCGCAGCAAGGCTGGAGCCTTGCGAGCATTCGTGACGACGGATTACACGCTTTATCGGCAGACTTATGCAACGAATTTTGGATTCAGGACACTAGCTGCCGGGCGCGCCGAAGGTCAATGCGCGTGGGCGCTGACGGCCTCGCGGGTGTCCCGCGCCAGGCCCATTGCGAAAGCCACTTCGGCCACCAGGAAGAGCGGCCCGACCAGAAGCCCGGCCAGGTCATCCACAAACGCAGGCTTGCGGCCTTCGTAGTAGTGCCCGACGAACTGGATCAGCCAGCCCGCCACGAACAGGCCGATGCCCCAAGCCAGCCATGCGCCGGTGGACAGCGCGGCAATGGCGCCGCCGGCGTAGACGAAGCCAGCCAGGATCACCGTCATCGCCAGCCCGAACCCCGCCGACAGGCGCAGGTAGAACAGGCAAGACAGGCCATAAACGACCATTGCTGGCGTCAGGTACGCCGGACCGGCGTCAAGCGGCATGGCCGGGCGGGCCAGCAGTGTGGTCACAGCCAGCACAATCATGGGAATGCCGATGAAATGGCTGAACACATTGCGCGCGTCGCGGTGATAGGCTGCATAGTTAGCCAGGTGATCGATCAGTGTCTTCACAGGGTCTCCTGCCGGGGCGTCGTTATCGTCGCGTATTTCTGTCCGCGTATTTGTGGCCGCGTACTGCGGCCGCGTACTGTGGCTACACGTTGTGGCCGTATATTAATAGGCAGCAAAAAGCCCGTCTGTCCGGTTTTTGACAGTCGGCAAGAGCATCGATCAAGGAGACCATCATGCGCCTGGCAACCCGTGGCCAGCAGGAGCCGGCCCTGGATCCGCTGCACGCCTTGCGCGGCGGGAGCTGGTTTGGCGCCTTGCCGTCGGCCATGCAAGACACCCTGCTGCGGGACGCGGCCACGCGCAAGCTGGCCGCCGGCCAGATGCTGTTTACCCGCGGCAACGCCTTTGACGGCATCTACGGCGTGACTGCCGGCACGGTGCAGATCGACACCCACAGCGAGTCCGGCAAGGCCGCCTTGATCGGCCTGCTGGGGCCGGGCAGCTGGTTTGGCGAGATTTGCCTGTTCGACGGCCTGGCGCGCACGCACGACGCCCATGCCACCAGCGCGGCCACGGTGCTGCACCTGCAGCGCGACAAGCTCTACGCGATGCTGTCGAAGCACCCCGAATGGTGGCGCGAGTTCGGCAAGCTGCTTGCCGCCAAGACGCGCGAGGCCTTTCATTACGTGGAAGAGGCGCAATTGCTGCCGCCGCTGGCGCGCACCGGGCGCCGGCTGGTGGCCATTGCCCAGGCCTACGGCGACCTGCCCGGGCTGGAGCGCCGCTCCGTGCATATCCCGCAGGAACAACTCGGGCAGATGCTCGGGCTGTCGCGCCAGACCGTCAACCAAGCCCTGCGCGAACTCGAAGCGCGCGGGCTGTTGCGGCTGCACTATGCCGACATCGAGTTGCTCGACCTGCCGGCATTGCTGGCGCTGACCTGACAGCGCCGCCCTTCCCGATCCCTTGAGCCTGCGCTGGCAGCGCAAACCAGACAGCCATCGCCATGACCTATCTAGACGACACCCGCCTGCAAGCCTATCTCAGCCGCATCGGCCACCCGCCGCCGAGCCAGCCGGACCTCGCCACGCTCGACAGCCTGATCGCGGCGCAACTGGCGCGGATTCCCTTTGAAAACGTCGACGTGTTGCTGCAGCGCCCGATCAAGATCAGCCTGGACGCGGTGTTCGACAAGCTGGTCGCCAACGCGCGCGGCGGCTACTGCTTCGAGCAAAACACCTTGCTTGCCGCCGCGCTGCGTGCGCTCGGCTACGTGGTCACGCCGCTGGCTGCACGGGTGCGCTGGAACGTGCCGGAAGACGTGCCCACCATGCAATCGCACATGCTGCTGCGCGTGGAGGCCGCGCATCACAGCTATATCGTGGACGTGGGCTTTGGCGGCCCTACGCCGTATCGGGCCATGCCGCTGCCGCAGGCGGAGCAAGCCGATCCGTCGTTCCCGTACCGCCTGTCCTGCGTGGAGACGACAGGTGCGGCCTTTCACGTGTACGACCTGGAGGTCAAGGCCGCAAGCGCGTGGTTCAAGCTCTACCAGTTCGATCTTTCGCCGCAGCAGGCCATCGATTTCGAGCCGCGCAACTGGTACACCTCCACCCATCCCGACAGCCTGTTCCGCAACGCCCTGACCCTGGCGCGCTCGCAAGGCGACACCCGTCTGACGCTGATCAACGGGGACTTTGCCGTGCGCGCGGCCGATGGCAGCGTGCAGCGCCAGCAACTGGAAACGCCGGCTGACATTGTCCAGGCGCTGCGAGATCGCTTCGGGCTGGCGCTGGATCCTGCCAGCAAGGCGCAACTGGCCCAGCTTTTGCCCGCGCTGATTGAGGCGCGCAGCAACAGATAGGCGTTCGCTTCACCAGGGTTCGGGCAGCGGTTCGAGCCCGGCGGCCGCAAGCAGTGCCGGCAGCCCCGCATCGCCCACCATGTGCAGGGCACCGGCCACGATCAGGGTTGGTACGCGATCCGCGACCAGCGCCTGGATTTTCGGCATCCACTGCCGGTTGCGTGCATCGACCAGGACCGCCAGCGTGTCCGGCCATTGTGCGCGGCGCTGCGCTAGCAGCGCGCCAAACGGCCCGGCCTGCCCTTGCCGCCACCAGCGCACCATATCCGCCGGCTCCGCTGCGGCCAGTTCCGGCTGCTCGGCAAAGAATGCCAGCATCGATACCTGCTCGGCCAGCGGCACGCACTGCAACATCCGCAGCGCTTCGGTGCCATCCTCCAGCGCATCCGTTGCCAGCCCATCGACAGCGGCGCGCGCCCACAAGAACCGATCGACACCATGCTGCGCCAGGATGCCGTGCCTGGCGGCCACCGCGAACTGCAGATGCATCGCGGCGAACACGGGGCGCAGGCGCTCCAGTTCCGGGCCGGGCAGGCCGAAATCCAGCCAAAGCGCCCGCACCTGCGCAAGCGTGGCCGGCTGCAGATGGCGGCTAAGGCCATCGCCTTGCGGGAAGTACGCCGGCGCGAAGTCCGGTGCCTGGTCCAGTGCCACCTCGAAGACCACCCGCGCCGAAGCGCCGTAGGCGCGCTCCGCGGCCGGCACCAGTGCCGGCAACGGCGCATCCAGCACGTGGATGGCCCCCAGCAGGTAGACCTCGGTATCCTTGATTTGCCAAAGCATGAAACGCTTACCTCGTCCTTTGTGGCCTGTTGCAGCCTGTTATGGCCTGTTCGCCGTTTGTGGGTACGGACATCATGCCGCTTGTCTTGCTGACGTCATGCACCGAATGCATTGCCAACAGAAAATTCTCTGATAAGCCGGGCCGGCTGCCGATTTGCTTGTGGACTGAGCCATGCCTCCCAACCATAATGTACCGGCCGGTAGCACTACGATGCTCGCAAGCTTCTGCGTGAACCGCTGTGCAGAACAAGCACCGGGCAGTGCTGCCAAGATGCAGATTCACCAGCGCCTTTTAAAGATCATCTGGTCCCGCCCCGCGAGGACCAGGACACCAGGAGACACGCATGTCATTGTTCGACCTGACCGGCAAGGTTGCCGTCGTCACCGGCTCTTCACGCGGCATCGGCCGCGCCATCGCTGAGCAGATGGCGGTGCAGGGAGCCAAAGTGGTGATTTCCTCGCGCAAGGCCGAGGCCTGCCAGGAAGTCGTCGACGCCATCAATGCCAAGCATGGCGCCGGCACCGCGATTGCCGTGCCCGCAAATATCTCCTCCAAGGAAGACCTGCAGCGCCTGGTCGACCAGACCAACAGCACGTTCGGCAAGATCGACGTACTGGTTTGCAACGCGGCGTCCAACCCCTATTACGGCCCGATGAGCGGCGTGACCGACGAACAGTTCCGCAAGGTGCTGGACAACAACGTCATCTCCAACCACTGGCTGATCCAGATGGTGGCCCCGCAGATGCTTGAGCGCAAGGACGGTTCGATCATCATCGTGTCGTCCATCGGCGGCCTGCGCGGCTCGCCCACCATCGGCGTGTACAACGTGTCGAAGGCAGCCGACTTCCAGCTGGCACGCAACCTTGCGGTGGAGTTCGGCCCGAGCAACGTGCGCGTGAACTGCATCGCCCCTGGCCTGATCCGCACCGATTTCGCCAAGGCGCTCTGGGAGGATCCGGAGCGCTACAAGCTGTCGACGCAAGGCGCGCCCCTGCGCCGCATCGGCGAGCCGGTGGAGATTGCCGGCGCCGCGGTGTTCCTGGCCTCCTCGGCCAGTACCTTCATGACCGGCCAGGCCATGGTGGTGGACGGCGGCGTCACGATCTGATCCGCTAAGCACCTGCTGTTCCCGTTCCGGGCTCGCTCCAGGGCCAGGGCGCAAAGCCCGATGCCCGAGGCCTGAGCTGGGGCACTTCGTGCCCGCGTGCATTGCCGAGCGCATTTCCGGGCTGGCGCGGCACGCGGGCAAGCTTGCGCGCCGGCATGCCAGAGCGTTGCCCATCCTGCCATGCAGTCAGGGAGGCACCGATGTCGAACCACCCGCAATCCGCTACGACCTGGCCGGCAATCAGCCTGGCCGAGGCCCACGCCCGCCTTACCGCGCCCGGCGCCCCTTTCGAAACCGAAACGCGCGTGATCCGGGGCATTACCACCGTCGTCTGGAAGAACGCGCCACCCACGCTGCGCGACCTGTTCCTGCAAGCTCGCACGTTGGGCGACAAAACCTTCGTCGTCTACGAAGACGAACGTGTCTCGTACGATGCGTTCGCCCGCGCCGCGCTCACCATCGCGCATGCGCTGATCCAGGATGGCGTGAAAAAGGGAGACCGCGTGGCGCTGGCCATGCGCAACCTGCCGGAATGGCCGGCCGTTTTCTACGGCGCCTTGCTGACAGGCGCCATCGTCACGCCGCTCAACGCCTGGTGGACCGGGGCGGAACTGGAGTACGGCCTGGCCGACTCCGGCAACAAGATCGCCATCGTTGACGATGAACGCCTGGGCCGCATCATCGAGCACCTGCCAGGCTGCCCCGCGCTGGAAAAGATCTACGTCAGCCGCGCCGATGCGCCGGCTAGCGACGCGCGCATCAGCCGGCTGGAGAGCCTGATCGGCACGCCGGATCAATGGGCATCGCTGCCCGAACTGCCGGTGCCCACTGTGGCCATCGACGCCGACGACGACGCCACCATCTTCTATACGTCAGGCACCACCGGCAAGCCCAAGGGCGCGCTCGGCACCCACCGCAACGCCACCAACGTGGCCGTGGCCGCCGCATTCAGCCCGATGCGCAATTGCCTGCGCCGCGGCGAGGCGATCCCCGCGCCCGATCCGGCCGCGCCGCAAAAGGGCATGCTGCTGTCGGTGCCGTTCTTTCACGTTACCGGTTGCATGGCGGTGCTCAACGGTGCGCTGGCCAGCGGCACCAAGATCGTGTTGATGCGCCGCTGGGATGCCGTGCGTGCCATGGGCCTGATCGAGCGCGAACGTTGCACGGCTGCCGGCGGCGTGCCCACCATCGCCTGGCAGATCATCGAGCACCCGGAGCGCGAGCGCTTTGACCTGTCGTCGCTGGAAAACGTCAACTACGGTGGCGCCCCCGCTTCGGCCGAGCTGGTACGCCGCATCAAGGAAGTGTTTCCGCATTCGGCCCCCGGCATTGGCTGGGGCATGACCGAGACATCGGCCACCTTCACCAGCCACAGTGCAGAGGAGTATATCGAGCGCCCCGAAAGCGGCGGCCCGGCCTTGCCTATCGGCGAGATGAAGGTGGTGGACGGGCGCGGACACAGCTTGCCCACCGGCGAGACCGGCGAGCTCATGGTGCGCGGCGCCAACGTGGTGCGCGGCTACTGGAACAAGCCGGAAGCCACCGCGCAAACGTTCATCGACGGCTGGCTCAAGACCGGCGACATCGCGTGGCTGGATGAGGAAGGTTTTGTCTATATTGTCGACCGCATGAAGGACATGTTGATCCGCGGCGGCGAGAACATCTACAGCATCGAGGTGGAAAGCGCGCTCTACGATCACCCCGCGATCATGGACGCCGCGCTGGTCGGCATCCCCCACCGCACGCTGGGCGAAGAGCCCGCGGCCGTGGTCAGCCTGAAGCCGGGCGCGCAAGCCACCGAGGCGGAACTGCAGGCGTTCGTGGGCGAGCGGCTGGCGGCCTTCAAGGTGCCGGTGCGGATCGTGTTCTGCCCCGACATGCTGCCGCGCAATGCCAACGGCAAGATCCTGAAGTCGACACTGCGCAAGATGTTCGAAGCCTGAGCCCGCGCGCTGGACAAGGACAGGATCACCCAGGCGGCCGTGAACGGGAGCACGGCCGCTTGCCTACCGGTACCACGCCGGTCCGACTGCGGCTACGAAAACAACCAACAGATACAAACGCAGATGCAAGCACACTCATTCACCAGACATTTCCTGCCCTCCGGCAACCGGCTCGCGGGCTTGTCCGTGGTGGGCACAGCCTTGCTCCTCGCAGGCTGTGCCAGCCAGGGCCAGAGCAGCGCCGCGGCGCCGGCGCCGGTGCCGGAGATACGGCCCGGCATTCTCGCCGGCTACCTGCCGGCGGACGCACGGCCCGATAGCCTCGCCCTGGTGCCACCGCCGCCCGCGCCCGGCTCCGCGGCGCAAGCCCTGGACGACGAGATCGCGCGCGGCAACCAGGCCCTGCGAAGCACGGCACGCTACCGCCAGGCGGCAGTCGACGCCAACCTGAAATTCCCGCAGGCCGCGGGGATTTTCTCGTGCGCGCTGGATGTGCCGATATCGCAGGAGCAAACGCCCCGGCTCTACCTGCTGCTGCGCCGGACCCTGGCCGACGCGGGATTATCGACGTACGGCGTGAAGGACAAATACACGCGCGCCCGGCCGTTCATGGTCAACCAGCAGCCGAGTTGCACGCCCGCCGAGGAAGCCATGCTTTCCAAGGACGGCTCCTACCCTTCGGGGCATAACGCCATCGGCTGGGCGTGGGCGTTGATCCTGGCGGAAATCGCGCCGCAACAGTCCAATATGATCCTGGCGCGCGGGCTCGCCTATGGGCAAAGCCGGCTGGTCTGCAACGTGCACTGGCAAAGCGATGCAACGCAGGGCCGCATCATGGGCGCAGCTACCGTGGCGCGGCTGCACTCAGACCCCACCTTCCTCGCAGATCTTGCGGCAGCCAAAGCAGAGGTGGCAGAAACCCGTGCCAAGGGACTGCGGCCGACCGGCGACTGCCGCGCCGAAAGCGAGGCACTGGCGATCAAATAGCGGGAGACGCCTGGCCGGCGCGATGCCGGCCAGGCGCTTGCGCCGTGCTCAGCCGCGCCCGACGAAGGGCATCTTGGTGGCCATCACGGTCATGAACTGCACATTGGCATCCAGCGGCAGGTTGGCCATGTGCACCACCGAGCTGGCTACATGCGCCACGTCCATCAGCGGCTCCGGCGCGATCTCGCCGTTGGCTTGCGGCACGCCGCGCGCCATGCGCGAGGCCATGTCGGTGGCGGCGTTGCCGATATCGATCTGCCCGCAGGCGATGTCAAAGGCGCGGCCATCCAGCGAGAGGCTCTTGGTCAGCCCGGTAATGGCGTGCTTGGTGGCCGTGTACGGCACCGTGTTGGGACGCGGCGCGTGCGCCGAGATCGAGCCGTTGTTGATGATGCGGCCGCCACGCGGGCTCTGCGACTTCATCAACGCGAAGGCCGCGCGCGAGCACAGGAACACGCCCGTCAGGTTGGTGTCCAGCACGGCCTTCCATTGCGCAACAGAGAGTTCATCGATCGACACCGCTGGCGCATTGATGCCGGCGTTGTTGAACAGCACATCGAGCCGGCCGAAATGGTCGCGAACCTGGGCAAAGAGCCGCTCCACCGAATCCGGATCGCTGACGTCGCATTGCACCGCCAGCGCCGTATGGCCCTCGGCCTTGGCTTGCGCGGCCAGCGCCTCCAGCGGCGCGGCGGTACGCCCGGCAAACACCACCCGATAGCCTGCCACGAGCAGCGCCTGCGCCACCGCCTTGCCGATGCCGCGGGCCGCGCCCGTTACCAGCGCAACCTTGCCTTGCTCACTCATGCTGTCTTCTCCGGACTGGATTGTTGAATGGATCGTGGATCGGGAAACGAATGCCTGGATGCCTTGGATGCCTACTTGACCGGAATCGGCGTGGCAGCCGCCACCGGCACGGCGGTCACGCTATTCTGCGGGCTGCCGGACACGATGCGGTCCGAGTAGGTCAGGTAGACCAGGGTGTTGCGCTTGCGGTCGACCGTGCGCACCACGTGCAGGGTCTTGAACAGGATCGACATGCGCTCGGAAAACACATTGTCCTGCTGGCGCAGCGGCCCCTTGAACGTGATCGGGCCGACCTGGCGGCAGGCAATGGAGCTTTCCGGCGGGTCTTCGGCCATGCCCAGCGAACCCTTGATGCCTCCGGTGCGGGCACGCGACACGTAGCAGGTCACGCCCTCGACCTGCGGATCGTCATAGGCTTCGATCACAACCTTGTCGGAGCCGGTCATGCGGAAATTGGTGCTCACGCTGCCGATTTCCTCGGCATGCACGGCCGGCGCCAGCAGCGCCAACGCCGCCAGAAGGCCGGTCAGGGGCCAAAACGGCCCACGGGAAACGCAATGGGAACGCCCGGATTGCATGGCCGTGCTCCCCACCTCAGGACACCGTGCCGGTGATTTCATCGTGCCGTTTTTCCATTTCCTGACGCAGCTGGCGGCGCAACTGGGCCGCGGCAAAGCGCTGGCGCTCGACTTCATCGCGGGGCACCAGCGGCGGCACTTCGGCAGGCGCGCCGCTGTCGTCCACCGCGACCATGGTGAAGTAGCAGCTGTTGGTATGGCGAACCAGCTTGCTGCGGATATTCTCCGTGATCACCTTGATGCCGATTTCCATGGAGCTGCGGCCGGTGAAGTTGACTGCCGCCAGGAACGTCACCAGCTCACCCACGTGGATAGGCTGGCGAAACACGACCTGGTCGACCGACAGCGTGACCACATAGCGCCCGGCATAGCGGCTGGCACAGGCATAGGCCACCATGTCGAGGTACTTGAGGATGGTGCCGCCGTGCACATTGCCGGAGAAATTGGCCATGTCCGGCGTCATCAGCACGGTCATGGAAAGCTGGTGGGACAGGTCATTCATGATGAAAATCCGGAATCTGGAAGCGGCCGGGCCGACCCGCGGCGCAGGTCGAAAGGCTGGCGCCGACGATCGGCAGTTTAACCCGGAACGATCGTCCTGCCTTGCCCCCGAGAACGTCAAAAAGCACCCGCGCACCAATAAAAAAGCGGCCCAACGGGCCGCCTTCTCATCAGCGCCTGGGGCGCGGACTACTTATTTCTTCTTGTTCACAGCGTCCTTGAACCCTTGGCCGGCAGAGAACTTGACCGTCTTGGCGGCCGGAATCTTGATGGTCTCGCCAGTACGCGGATTGCGTCCGGTACGTGCGGCGCGCTTGCCGGAGCTGAAGCTGCCGAAGCCCACCAGCGTTACCGAATCACCCTTGGCAACCGCCTTCTTAATGTTGTCCAGAGCGGCATTCAGCGCGCGCTCTGCTGCAGCATTGCTCAGTTCCGCGTCAGCGGCGATGGCAGATACCAGTTCACCTTTATTCATGGCTGATTTCCCTTGTTGGTCGTCTTGATCGGAGTGTCTGCCACGCGGCAAATTACCGATCGGCGCAGTCTAATCCGCGCTTTACGCATTGGGCAATCCCCAGTGGCACCAATGCAACGAAAAAAGCCGCAAATCCTTGAGTCAAGCGCCTTTGCGGGGAATTTACCCCTCCTTTTCCGTGCTTTCAAATGCGGCCGGCGAGAGTAATGGTCATTCGAACGCGGGTACGTGATGACAGGCATCGCTTGACAAGGTCAGGCCATCGCTGCGTGCGCCTTGCTGCCTCCGAACCCACCCAGGCAGCTTGGTTGGCAGCATCCCAATGGCTTTGGACGGACGCGCCAAAAAGAACCCATCATGGTGCATATAACCGGTGGACGCGCGCCCCAAATCGGGGCATTGCCTCATTTTGGCGCAGACTCCACATGCCAGGCATCCCCGGCGCATGACATTCGGTTTCCGGTGATGGCTTCGCAATCCGCGCGGCACCCACGTCGAGCGCGACAAATCGGTGCAAATTCCACCAACACGGTGCAGATCCCCGTCTCCGATGCCCCAGACTGGTACGCTTTTTGCATCCGTGTGCTCCCATTTTGCGCATTGAGGATTGTATGGACAAATGGAAGAGTGGCACCGATGCCCTGTTCATCTTGCTAGGGGCGATCATGGTGCTCGCCATGCACGCGGGCTTTGCGTTCCTGGAACTGGGCACGGTGCGCAAGAAGAACCAGGTCAACGCACTGGTCAAGATATTGGTGGATTTTGCGGTTTCCACGATCGCCTATTTCTTTATTGGCTACACCGTGGCCTATGGGGTCGAGTTCTTCACCAGCGCCCATGCACTGGCGGAAAGAAGCGGCTATGAGCTGGTGAAGTTCTTCTTCCTGGCAACGTTTGCCGCCGCCATACCGGCGATTATTTCTGGCGGCATTGCCGAGCGCTCGCGCTTCAATCCGCAACTGGTGGCCACCTTCGTGCTGGTGGGCCTGGTCTATCCCTTCTTCGAGGGCATCGTCTGGAACAACCGCTTTGGCGTGCAGGACTGGATCGCCTCGGTCGCGGGCGTGCCGTTCCACGACTTCGCCGGCTCCGTCGTGGTCCACGCCATGGGCGGCTGGATCGCGCTTCCCGCCATCTTGCTGCTGGGCGCGCGCCGCGGCCGCTACCAGAAAGACGGCCGCATCAGCGCGCACCCGCCCTCGAACATCCCGTTCCTGGCGCTGGGCGCATGGGTGCTGGCGGTAGGCTGGTTCGGTTTCAATGTCATGAGCGCGCAAACCGTCGACAAGATCAGCGGGCTGGTGGCCATCAACTCCCTGATGGCCATGGCCGGCGGCACGCTGGCCGCCTGGGCGGCCGGCCGCAACGACCCCGGCTTTGCCTACAACGGCCCGCTGGCCGGGCTGGTGGCGGTCTGCGCCGGATCCGACCTGATGCACCCGTTGGGCGCGCTGGTCACGGGCGCCATCGCCGGTGCGCTGTTCGTCTACCTGTTCACGCTGGCCCAGAACAAGTGGCATATCGATGATGTGCTGGGCGTCTGGCCGCTGCACGGGCTGTGCGGCGCGTGGGGCGGCATTGCCGCCGGCATCTTTGGCAGCCAGGCGCTCGGTGGCATTGGCGGCGTTTCGCTCGGCGCGCAGTGCCTCGGCACCCTCCTTGGCATCGTGATCGCCCTGGTGGGTGGCACCGTGGTTTACGGCACGCTCAAGAAAGTCGTGGGCATCCGGCTCGACGCTGAATCGGAATACAACGGCGCGGACCTGTCGCTGCATCGCATCTCCGCCACGCCGGAGCGCGAAACCAACTGGTAAGGCACGGCGCAAAGGGAATTGCGCCCTTGCGCTCTTGCGCGCCGCCACCCCTTCTCCTGCGCCCCATGGCCGCGAGTGGCGCCCTGCGCCCTTTGCGGCCATTTTGTGCTTGAACTTCCGCTCGCCGCGTAGCAATAATGCGTTGCCCACCTTCGCGCCCCGCCGCCGATGCGCCCGGGCATCCGCTGCATGATGTTCGTTGCCTGTGTACCTGCCGAGCCAGCAAGGGAGAAACGCGATGGATGCTACAACGCTGCAGAAGTATCAGGATGTGGTGGTCGCCTATGCGACGGAAGTCGGGTTCAAGGTTCTCGCCGCCCTCGTCTTCTGGGTGATTGGCCGGTGGCTGATCCATGTCGTGGTGCGCATGGTGCAGGGGTCCCTGACCAAGCAAAAGGTCGACCCGACCCTGCTGCGCTATGTCGGCTCCATCGTCACGGTGACCCTGAATGTCGTGCTGATCATCGGGATCCTGGGTTACTTCGGCATCCAGACCACCAGCTTTGCCGCGCTGATCGCGGCGGCCGGCATCGCCATCGGCATGGCGTGGTCGGGGCTGATGTCCAATTTCGCGGCAGGCGCCTTCCTGGTGGTGCTGCGGCCCTTCAAGGTCGGGGATTTCGTCACGGCAGGCGGGATCACCGGCACCGTCAGGGAGATCGGCCTGTTTGCCACCACGCTGGACACGCCCGACAATGTCCTCACCGTGGTCGGCAACAACAAGATCTTTGCGGACACCATCCAGAACTTCAGCGCCAACCCGTACCGCCGGGTCGAGCTCAAGGCCCAGTTGGCCGGCAGCACGGACGTGGCGGCGGCCGCCACCCTGCTCAAGGAGCGGCTGGCCGCGCTGCCCAACGTTCTGGCCGAGCCGCCGCCGGACGTGGAGATTCTCGAGTTCACCCTGGTGGGTCCGGTGCTGGCGGTACGTCCGCACTGCCATACCGACCATTACTGGCAGGTGTATTTCGATAGCAATCGCGTGATCCGCGAGAGCTTTGGCGAGGCCGGCTTCGCCGCGCCAATGCCAGCCCAACTGGTGGTGCTGCAAAACGCCGCGGCCGCTTAACCGTGTATCGATGGGATGGCGCGGCCACACTGAGCCAGGCCGCCCCGCTACCGCTGCAGCGTCGGCGCCCGGATCATCCGGCGCCGCGCACCGTCGCGCCTGAACGGCCGAAGGCCCGCATCAGCACGGCGCCGGTACCGCAAACGCCCATGACCACCGCCAGCGGCAGCGCGCTGCCGTCCCGCCAGAAGCTGACGGCGGCGCCGGCCAGGGTGCCCAGGGAGAATTGCAGCGTTCCCATCAATGCGGAGGCCGTGCCGGCACGATGGCCCTGCTGGTCCATGGCCAGTGCCGAGGCGTTCGGCAGGATACAGCCAAGGCTGGCGATAAACACGAAGAAACCCGTCAGCAGCACCGGCAGCGGCGCCAGGCCGGCGAGCACAGCCGCGGCCAGGACCAGGCCGGCCAGGCACGGCGCCAGCAGCGCGCCGCGCAGGACATGGTCCAGCGTGCGGTTGCGCACCAGGCGCGCATTGAGCTGGGACATGCCGATCAGGCCCAATGCGTTGGCGCCGAACACGAAGCCGTAATGGGAGGGATCGATGCCATGCAACTCGATCAGCACGAACGGCGAGCCCGCAATATATGCAAACATGCCCGCCTGCGCGCAGCCGGCCGACAGCGAATAGCCGACGAAACCCCGATCTCGCAGCAACTCGCCGTAATTCGAGAGCACGCGGCCCAGCCGCAACGGCATGGCGCTGGCGTGGTCGAGCGATTCCTCCATGTAGCGGTGGACCACCCACAGGATCAGCAGGCTCGCCCCGCACAACAACCAGAAGATGGCACGCCAGCCGAATGCCGCCAGCACGGCGCCCCCGATGATGGGCGCCAGGATCGGCGCCAGGCCCATCACCAGCATCAGCGAGGAGAAGGCGCGCGCGGATTCATGGGCCTCCAGCCGGTCGCGAATGACGGCGCGCGCCATCACCATGCCCGCGCAGCCGCCCAGCGCCTGCAGGAAACGCCACAGCATCAGCGCATCGACGTCACGCGCGAGCGCGCACCCGGCTGCGGCCAGCGCATAGGCCAGCAGGCCGACATACAGCGGCGGCTTGCGGCCAAAGCGGTCGCTGATCGGGCCATAGAATGCCTGCCCCACCGCCAACCCGACCAGGAACGTCCCCAACGTGAGCTGCACGCGGCCGATATCGACCCCGAGATCCCCGGCCAGCGCCGGGAAACTCGGCAGGTACATGTCAATGGAAAGCGGCGCCAGTGCGGTAAGCGAAGCGCATACCAGGAGCCAAAGCGGAAAGCGCCCGGATTGCGGGGCGCGGGTGGAGCGGGTCATCGAAACATCCTGAGGAACAACCAGGCCGCCGGTACGGCCAGCGGCGCCCGATGCGTCAACGGGCTAACGGCGTAGCGGCACGGGAGCGGCTAAAGACGTAATTGTTGCATAGCGTAACAAGCCGCGCACTCGGCACGCCGCGCGGCGATGATGCAGGCGCACGTCCGACCGGACGCGTGCAACTGTGATGACGGGCCTGACGATACCGCGGCATTGCGGCGATTCCGGGCCTCGCTTCGCCGCGGAGTGGAGGAGTGCGTGGCTTTCAACGGCAGCGACGCCAAGGGTACAATGCCAGCCTGTCGGCCGCCTGGGGCGGACGATCGCGCAGCCCGACGCACCGCGGGAACCCACCCGATGGTGCGGTTCCCGGCAACGTTTTCCTGCATGAGAACAAGATACAAACTGCTTTCTGTCTTTTTTGCCCTGGCCGCCGGCGCGGCCAGTTTGCCGTGGGCGCAGCGCGCGCATGCGGCACCGGCTCCAGCCAGGGCTGCCGCCTCCGCCCCTGCCCCCGTGGTGGTGGACGAGGCCGATGCCCTGGCGCAAATGCTCAAGGGCGCTGCCACGGGCCAGAATACCGGCGCGGCGGGCGTGCCTGAATTGCTGCGCAATACCGCCCGTCCCGACAACATATTGTCGCGCGCTTGCCGCCAGCTCAATGACGCCCTGCCTATCGAGATCGATGGCGAGACGCGCTTGCGCCGCTGCCAGTCGGTCCCTGGCAAACATATCCTGTTCCAGCTGGAGCTGACCAAGTACCGAGGCCCCATGCTGGACCTCGCCAGCTTCGAGCTCAGCTACGCCGCACCGCTGCAGCGCAATATCTGCGCGAACCGGGACGTTGAAATCCTGACCAAGCTGGGCATCAGCATGATGTTCCGCTACATGACGCGCAACGAGCGCGGCGAGCGTCGCGTTGGCGACGTCTACATCAACGCGCCCATCTGCTCCTCGGCACTGCGCTAGACCCTGCCAACCCCATTTGGCATGCCTGCCGGGATGCCGGGCCTTGCCTCCGGGAGCTGGTGCGCCAGCTCCGGGGCATGGCTCAGGCGAGCCTTGGACGCAAGGGCACCACGTTGGCAGCGCGCCGGGGCAGCACACGGGTTTCTTTCCAACGCGCATGCGCCAGCGGTGAGCCCCAAACCAGTCCATGCAACTGGGCGAGCGCAAAGGGATCGCCCAGCAACAGGTGTTTCTCGGCAGCCGACAGCGCGTCCGGGCCGGCGGTGAGCGCCTTTTGCACCAGCGCGGCGTGCTCCGCTCGCGTAGCCTGTGGCTGCACCATGCGCGACGAGGCGGTCGCGCACATCAGCGCATTGGTCACCGGGTCGACCACGGCATCGATAAATGCCGGCGGCTCTCCCGCTGCCTCCACGTGCTTCTGCATGGCCACCATCTCGCGCGGGGGCGTGGCCTCCTCCGGCGTCACGAACAACCTGGCTCCGCGCAGCGCGCGGCCCAGCGAGACCCGCGACAGCCAGACCGACAGCGGAATCGAGCATACCAGCGAGCCCACGATCGGCAGCAGCCACCAGACGAAATTCGGGTCCAGCCACAGCACCAGCCCGCCCCAGGCCAGGCCCAGCAAGGTGTGCATGCCGTGGCGGCGGAACGCTTCGCCCCAGGTGGTCTGCGCATCTTCACGCGGCGGCGACTTCCACGTAATGCCCCAGCCGCTATAGGCCGCCACCACGAACTTGGTGTGAAACAGCATGCGGACCGGGGCCAGCAAGGCCGACATCACGACTTCGATCAACATCGACAGCACCAGGCGCACTGGCCCGCCATAGTTGCGCGAGTCCTTCATCAGCAGCACCACGCTGGCGATCTTGGGCAGGAACAACAGCGTGGCGGTCGCCGAGAACAGCGCCAGCGCCTTCTCGGGATGCCATTCCGGCCAGGTCGGGAACAACTGGTAGGGCTGCGTGAAGTACTCCGGCGGCACCAGCGCGTGCTTGGCCAGCATGAGGGTGGACAACACCAGGAACAGGAACCACAGCGGCGCCGACAGATAAGCCATCACACCGGTGAGGAACACCGCACGGTGCACAGCGTGAAAGCCCTGCTTCATCCACAGGCGGAAGTTCATCAGGTTGCCCTGGCACCAGCGGCGATCGCGCTTGACCTCATCGAGCAGGTTCGGCGGGAGCTCCTCATAGGAGCCCTCCAGGTCATAGGCAATCCACACGCCCCACCCGGCCCTGCGCATCAAGGCGGCCTCGACGAAATCGTGCGAGAGGATTTCTCCTGCCAGCGGGCCCTTGCCGGGCAACGGCGCCAGCGCGCAATGCTCCATGAACGGCTGGATGCGGATGATGGCGTTGTGGCCCCAGTAGTGCGATTCGCCGAGCTGCCAATAATGCAGGCCAGCGGTAAACAGCGGCCCGTACACGCGCGTGGAAAACTGCTGCACGCGCGCATACATGGTCTCGCGGCCCACGGCCAGCGGCGCGGTCTGGATGATGCCGGCCCCCGGATTGCCTTCCATCAGCTTGACCAGCGTGGTCAGGCATTCGCCGCTCATCACGCTATCTGCGTCCAGCACCACCATGTAGTGATAGGCGCTGCCCCAGCGGCGGCAGAAGTCCGCCACGTTGCCGGTCTTGCGCTTCACGCGGTGTCGGCGCCAGCGGTAGAAGATTCGGCCGAAGCCGTTGACTGCGCGGCAGGTTTCCATCCACGCATCGGTCTCGGCGGTACGCAGGTCCGGGTTGCCGCTGTCGGACAGCACGAAGAAATCGAAGCGCGCCAGCTCGCCGGTGCGCTCCATCGACTCATAGGTCGCGCGCAGCCCGGCAAATACCCGGGTCACGTCCTCGTTGCAGATCGGCATGATGACCGCCGTGCGTGCCTCCTCCGCAATCGGCCCATCCACTGCGGCCGAGCGCGAGATCAGATGACGGTCGCCGCCTTTGGCCAGCACCAGGAAACCCATCATGGCGGTCCAGAACCCGGCCGACACCCACGAAAACAGGATGGCGAAGAGCGCCAGCACGGCGATCTCGAGCGGATCGGTGCCGTGATAAGGCAGCACCTTGGTCATGAAGTACGTAGCCAGCGCAGTCTGCCCGGCTACCAGGCCAAGCAGCACCCATCGGCGGTGCTTGCCCGCCGGGTGCCATTTGCCCTCGGCATCGGGACCGTCATGCAGCGTGTCCCAGGTTTCCGGCACCGGCGGGCGGCCCAGCATGCGCCTGCCCAGGTTGCGCAGGAACCCGGTGACGATGTGCGGAGGCCATGCCCGCGGCACCATGGAAGCGCGTTTGGGTTCGGGGCCGGTGTCGATGTGCACGGTGCCGTCCGCACGACGCTGCACCAGCGGCTCGCCCGACGCCAGCGGTGCGCCATAGGCAAGATTGAGGCGGCGCCCCACCGAGCCGTAGGACGGGCCCGCCGGGGATGGCTCGCCGTCTTTGGCCGCGAGTGCGCGCTGCAGAAGATGGATGGCCGACTCAGTGTCGGCGGCGTCGCTGCCGGCGGCGTTGTTAAGCAGATCGCGACGCTGGTCGGGCGAGACAGGAACGCGATCGAGATAGCGCTCGCATGCCGCCGCCGGAGCGGCGCGCCGCTTCAGCCTGGGGGTAAGATGTAGCTCCACGTCTCGGATAGGGTTGTATTGCCGTTGCGAAGATAGCCGCGCAATTCGACCGGTTTGTTCTCGTCCTTGCGGCGCACGACCATGGTCATGCGCCAGCCGCCGGTGGCCGCATTGCGTTGCGTCGAAGTGTTCAGCAGCTCCCCGTTGCTGTCGGCCGAGATCACCGGATCGATCCGGGTATCGGCGGCCAGTTTCTTGAAGGCCGGGCCTTCAAAATCCACCACCAGCGAAAAACTGGTGTCGTCCTGCTTGCGGCTGAGGCCCTGGCCACGCCGCGTTTGTGTCACCCACGACAGTGGCGGCAGTTTGTCGCCGTCCTTCTGCCACAGCAGCCGATACTCGAAATCGAAAGGTTGCTTGGGCTTGGGCGGGGTGTCAGGCACCCAGTACGCCACGATGTTGTCGTTGGTCTCGTCCGGGGTCGGAATCTGCACCAGCTCGACCCGGCCCGAGCCCCAGTTTCCCTTTGGCTCCACCCAGGCGCTCGGCCGACGCTCATACCACGCGCCAATTTCCTGGTAGCTGCTGAAATTACGATCCCGCTGCATCAGGCCAAATCCTTGCGGATTGGTCGCGGCAAACGAGGTCACCAGCAGGCGCTTGGGATTGCTCAGCGGCCGCCACAGCCACTCACCCGTGCCGAGCTGTACCGAGAGGCCATCGGAGTCATGCACTTCGGGCCGATAGTCCGGCACCGAAGAAGGTTGGTTCTCGCCAAACAGATACATGCTGGTCAGCGGTGCCAGGCCAAGCTTGGTGACGTTCTCCCGCATGAACAGGCGCGACTTCACCTCCATGACCGTCTCCGTGCCCGGCCGGATCACGATCCGGTACGCCCCGCTCACGCGGCGCGAGTCCATCAGCGCATAGATGGTCAGTTGCTTGTCCGCCGGCGATGGCCGCTCGATCCAGTATTCCACGAAGCGCGGGAATTCTTCGCCGGAATTGAGTCCGGTATCCACGGCCAGGCCTCGCGCCGACAAGCCATACCACTGGTCCTTGCCCAACGCGCGGAAATAGCTGCCGCCCAGGAAAGAAACGACTTCGTCCTTGCCCTTGGTGCTGTTGAGCGGATAGAGCACGCGGAAGCCGGCGAAGCCAAGCGTCTTGAGCTTGCTGGTATCGACCTTGTGCGGCCCATAGTTGAACGCGGACGGATCGAAGCGGATCTCGCGGGCGCTCCCGCTCACCACTTCATTGATGCGCACCGGCTGGTCAAACACCATGCCTTCATGAAAGAAGGAGAGCTCGAACGGCAGCTTGGCATTGCGCCACTGATATCGCTCAGGCTTGTATTCGATCTCGCGGTAGCGCTCGTACGGCAGCTCGCGCAGCTCACGTGGCAGATTCTGCGCGGGTGCTTTGTAAGGACTTGCGGCAAGCTGGCGCGCACGCGCCGCTACGGTGTCGAAGTCGAACGCGTGCGCCGCCACGGCGCACAGTGCCAGCATGCCGCCGCACAACCACCTGCCCAGGCGCAGTGTGCGTGTGTTCGCAGGTGCCACTGCACGGCGCTGGATGAATTCGACGGTCGGCACGGTAACGGTTTCGGACATGAATGCCAGTGACGGGCGTAGTTGGACGGTTGGGATCGATCTAGCACCGCTGCAAAAGGCGGGCCACCATGCGAGCGGGATGACTGAAACAACGGCGGGAAGCCTGCCAGTGCGTACCCGGGGGAAACTGTAGGGGGATCTCGCTGCGCATCGCTTTTGACTGGGTGCTGAACTTGTGTCTGGATGTATCAGGGCATATCCGACTTGCTGCGATGCGCAATAAGACCTTAACAACTCGAGACTAAGAAGTCACGTTTCGATCACGCAACGTTTGCAACAATTTGAAACCCCTGCCATCCGAACGCCGCTTTGCGCGCGCCGCTCGAGCCCAGGCATCGCATTAGGCATACCGTCGAATCATCGCTTGGTGCCTCGCAGGGCACGTCCGGAGCCTGGTCATTGCTTCAATGACTTGCGCCGCGGCGGCGCCACGCAGCGGGGCGCAAGGCGAACATCGCCCCCCGCCCTCAGAGCGCTGCACCGTGTTTCCTGCATAGGGCAGCTTCCTGAATCTGCAACGCTAGGATACGGATCGCACGCCGTCAACGTGCGTGGCGAGCACGTGCGCAGCACTAGAACGGCGCATACCGCACCTACGGAAATCGTGCACTGCACTGGAATCATGCGGATGGGGTCTGCCGCGGCCCCAAAAAAAAAGAGAGGCCGTAGCCTCTCGATCGGGTTCCGCCTCGATGCCAGCCCCCCGGATGGCGCATGGCGCCGCTGGACATCGGTACCTGGGAGCGCGGCAGCGCGCGCTTCACGCGCAACGCGGCGCTCGCAGGCGGCGTGGCGAACTAGCTCGGCAGCCAGCGCGCGCACCGGCGCGCCGCTGCCCGTCGCCTTTCACTAGCGGCGCTCAGGCGCCTTTATTCATCATCTTCTCGGTATCAGGAGGTGCGTGGTTTTTCTTTTTCTTGGCCGGCTTCTTCGTCATCTTGCCGGAGCTTGACGCCGCTGGCTTGTCGCCGGCCGCGGGCGCGGCAGGCGCCGACGCCTGGGCATAAGCGCCAGCGCCAAACATGGCCAGCGTCAACATCACGATCCACTTCTTCATTTCAGCCTCCTGGTCAGCCGTAAAGAGAAGCCTGCCTGCGGCCCTTGGTGGCGCTAGGCACCTGCGCTTCGTGACTACCAAAACGAAGTCGGGAACGAATGGGTTGACGTGTCGGCCCGCCTATCGACACTGCAGCGCAGCATCCAGCCTGGCCGCACGTGCCGGCGCTGGCATCAAGGACACAAGCGGCTGAGCAGCTCGCCGGGAACAGTGCCTGCGCTGGCAGGCTGCGGCATGCCAGCGTGAGGGGCGCTGATGGTGTAAAGGGACTCGCCGCGCGCATAACGCTTGGCGTAGAGCGTCTGCTCCACCACCGCATACATGGACGTAGCGCAATTGAACACCATGCGCTTGAGCGAGGAGCGGATCGGCTCGCCGCTGGTGGTGCGGATCACCCCGGCCGGCGCGTTGCGCATGACTGCCACCCCCACCTCGGGACCACGGCGGCGTACCGACGTCTTGTCGAAGTAAGAGATCACCCCGTTGGCGCCCGTCAGGGGCAGCCAGCGCTGCGGGTCTGGCGCCGGAGAATCGGGCGCGGCCTGCACGGCGCAGCCTTCGCGCGGCGTGGAACGGAAGCCAGCCCCCCCGCTGGGAGCCTGGCAATCTAATAAACCCGCCGTGGCAGCGGGGCGAACCGTAGCAGCAGGCTCGGCATACGCGGCAAGACAGACACTGCTGCCAACCAGCACGGCAGCAGCGAGGAAAAAGGCGCGCAAGGACATGGACGGACCCTCGTGTAGACCAAAAAACAACGCGCATTGTCGCACACCACGCTGCGCCATCTGTTCAGCGCGCGCCGGGCTGCCAGCCGATGTTGAAAAGTGGAAGGCGGATCGCGGCGTTCGGGCCAGATGAATCCGGACCCGCGATCAAGCCCGCGGCCGGGTCAGGGCCGCTGGCTACCGCGACAGCGCCTCGAGTGCATGGCGCGAAGCCTCATCGGCCGGGAAGAAACACTCGATGCGCATCTCCTGCAGGGTAACGTCCTGCGGAATGCCCAGCGTGGTCAGCGTCGAGAACAGCGTGGCGCGAAAACCATTGGCGGCCAGCGCCACAGGCAGCATTGGAGGCGGCGTACGCTCTGCGGCGTCGTCGTCGAACAGCGGGACGCCGGCCGGCCCGACCATATCGGGATGCCAGTCCGCAATGCGGTGGAAGATCTCCCGCGCGGTCTGGTCCTGCGCCTGCGTCTGCAACTCCTGCCACACGCGCCGCAGCAGGTAGCGCCCAATCTGGCGCGCGTTGTCGATAACCGGCCACAGGCCGTCCGGATTGAAGACGGTCAGCATCAGGTTGATACGCCCGCCGCCCTCCTCCAGCGTGGACGGTGCGCGCCCACCCAGCAGCACGCCAATCATGTTGCGGTATGCCTGGTTGGCGTCGAGCATATTCCAGAATCGGTCCAGCACCACCGCGGGATAAGGCTCTTGCTTGGACAGGATGAGCGCCACGGCCTGCTGCACCATCTGCAGCGCGGGCGCGGCCAGGCCGTGCTCGGTGTAGGCCGGCGCGAAGCCACCAGCCAGGAGCAGGCGGTTGCGCTGGCGCAGCGGCACGCCAAGGCGGTCCGCCAGCGACAGCACCATTTCGCGGCTGGGCCGGGCGCGGCCGGACTCAAGGAAACTGATATGCCGCTGCGATACCCCGGCGGCCAGCGACAGCGCAAGCTGGCTATAGCCGCGCCTGCCGCGCCAGTAACGCAGCAAGCCGGGGAAATCGAGAGCGGTTTCGGAGCTGGGGGTCAGGGTATCCATGACGGCATTACAGCATGGCGAAGGCCGTCTGGCGATTACCTCCGGGGTAATCGCCAGGCCCGCACCCATGCTGCAATGCGACACCAAGCTTGGCTGAAATGCCGTCGTGGACGCCGCGCACGCTGCCCCTATGCCACCCGCCCGCGTGTTTCGCTCAGCGCGGCACCCAACCCGTATTTCCGGATCTTCTGGTACAGGGTGCTCTTCGCAATGCCGAGCCGCGAAGCGGTCCTGGTCAGGTTGCCGCCGCTGTACGCCAGGGCCTTGCGGATGGATTCCGATTCGGCCATCTCCAGTGAGCAAACCGTCTCGGGCAAATTGCCGGCAATGTCCTTTGGCCGGCTGGCGCCGCGCGGGGTCCCCACCGAGCTGATTTCGAGCGGCAGCTTGTCCATGGCGATCACGCCGCCCTCGGCCATCAGCAAGGCGCCCTCGAGCGCGTTTCGCAGCTCGCGGACATTGCCCGGCCACTCGTAGGCAAGCAGGCATCGGTAAGCATCGTCGTCGAACGAGGCCACCGGCAGCCCATAGCGCTCGCATAGCCGGCCCAGCCAGTGCGTGACCAGGGCCGGAATGTCGTCCTTGCGCTCACGCAAGGCGGGTATCGCGATATTGGTCACGGCGATGCGGTAGAACAGGTCCATGCGGAATTTCCCCGCGGCCACGTCGTCACGCAAGTTCCGGTGGGTGGCGGCGACCAGGCGAAAGCTGACCTTGCGCGGCGTGTTCTCGCCCAGCCGGTAGATCTCTCCCTCTTCCAGCACACGCAGCAGGTGCGGCTGTATGTCGAGCGGCATTTCGCCAATCTCGTCGAGAAATAGCGTCCCCCGGTTGGCGGCTTCGATCTTGCCGGCCGCGCCCGATCGGCGCGCGCCGGTGAACGCCCCCTCGGCATAGCCAAAGAGCTCGCTCGCGAGCAGGTCCCGTGACAGCCCCCCGCAATTGAGCGCAACGAACGGGCCATCTGCGCAGGCGCTGGCCTGGTGAATCCCCTGCGCGAACAATTCCTTGCCAACGCCGGTTTCGCCCAGCAGCAGCACCGGCACCCTGGACGGCGCCAGGTGCTGCGCCTTCTCCACCGCCGAGCGCAAGGCGGCTCCGTTGCCCACGATGCTGGAAAACCCCGGCGCCGCGCCCAGCCGCGCGGCAGGCGCGCCGGCAGTACCTGATGCAGGGTGATGCGGCGCGGCAGGAATCACCACCACGAAACCCAGCATGTCGCCGCGATCGCGGATCGCTTCGAAGCGGGTCAGGCGAAGCCATTCGGGGAGCGGCCCGGATCCGGCGCGCGCCCCGCGGGCGTCCAGGCCAGGAATGGAAAACGCGTTGTTCAAAATGGTGCTCACGCCCAGCCGCGCCAGCGCTGAAGGCGCCTGCGGATTGGCCTTGACCAGGCGCCCGCCTTCGTCAAGGACGAGCACCCCGTCGCTGCCCACCGACGCAAAATGGCTCATGCACCGGTCCAGCAGCCGCAGGCGGCGCTCCATCGCCAGCTTGGCCAGCCGGCTCTCGATCCGGCCCGCCAGCGACACGGTCAGCGCCAGGCTGTGCCTGCTATAGGTCTGTGCCAGGCCTGACACGTCGATCACGCCAAGCACGCCGCCGTCCAGCGGATCACGGATGACGGTGGCCGAGCAGGTCCAGCGCTTGATGCCGGCACAAAAATGCTCGGCACCATGGATTTGCACAGGTTGCTGCAAGGCCAGCGCGGTGCCGATGGCATTGGTACCGCAGTTGAGCTCCGTCCAGTCGCAGCCCGGAATCAGGCCGACTTCCCCGGCGGGCTCGACAATATGCATATCGCCCTCCTGCTGGAGGATCATCCCGTCAGGATCGGCCAGCAGCATGATGGTGCCCGTCTGCGAGAGAAACTCGCGGGTCTGCTGCATCAGTGGCAGGCTGGCGCTGACCAGGCGATCATTCTTCTCTCGCCGGACTCGCAGGCCGGCTTCGTCCAGCGGCGGCGGCGCGGCCCCGGCGCCAGGATCAACCTGGCCCACCAGGCACCGGCGCCAGGAATCATCGACCACGCAGCGCAGTTCGCCAGCGCTCGCCTCACCGCCATCGATCAGGTGCTCCCAGGCGGACATGATGCTGTCGTCATGATCGGGATGGGAAAACCAGTCCATCGGTGTACCGGCTTCTTGCATTCCGTGTCTCCTTGCGGGGGCCCGCCCGATGCGGGCTCGGATGGCCGGTTATCCGGCTCGATCTCTTGGGCTTGATCTCTTGTCTTGCGGCGTGCTTCGCGGGACTGGCGCCCGCTCTTTGCATCCTACTCCCGACGGTACCGCCAAAGCCAGCCGGGACTTGCCTACCCGCAAGTTCCAGGCCACGCGCCATGTGCCCGCCACGCGGGCCGCCCGGCCACACGGGCGCCTGAGCAGCCCTCTCACCGACCGGCCGAAAATGAAACGGCCGTCCGAAAATCGAACGGCCGAAAAGCCACTGCAAAGAGGAACCAAGAGGGATGCGCGATCCATCCCTGGCCCGCAAGTGCAGAAGCAATTACCTCGACGCCGAGATCGGCATCAGTCCGCGCGTTCCGGCAGAGGCAGCTTCACCCAGTCCGTATAGAACGCCTCGATATCCGGCTCGAAGTCGTGGATCACCGGATACCACGGCGTGGGGGCTTCCACGTCGTGCATGGTTGCGCACTTGGGGCAATAGTATTCGCGGTACACCTGCCATTGCGTGTCCGGCGCCATCAGGTGCGGATAGACCTCGGCCATGGCTTCATCCGAGTCGCGCACGTAGACGTTGGCATGCAGCTTCCAGTTCTCCCGGTAGTCGCAGAAGACATGGCCGCAATCGCATTGCGTGACCCACTTTTTGCTCTTGGCTTGCTGCACGATAAACATGTGCGGGCTCAGCGGCAGCACGATGCGATCATCCCAATCGAGCTTTTTCTGCAGCGCTTGCACGTATAGCTGAAAGCGCGCGGCATCCTTGGGCATCGATAGCATGCGCAGGGTGGTGTCCCAGTCGAGCTTGCCGTCGACCAGGTTCTTGACCTGTTCACTGGTGTAAGTGGACATCTTGAATCCTCTCTGGCGTATTGACTAATGTGTGCGTTCGTTGGCGCCGGCCGGGCCTCACTCTTCGACCAGCACCACCGTGTTGACGTCGGGCATCTTGGACAGGTCCATGCGGTACTTCGAGCCATAGGTCGGCACGTCCAGCTCGTCCTCGGTCAAGGTCCACGAGTCCGGCAGGCCCCAGAACGTGCGAAACTGCTGCTCGAACTTGTTCGACAGGCCAAAGCTGGTGGCAAACATGTGCCGCACCTGGATCGAGGCATGCTTGACCAGAATCCGCTCGCGCTCGCCCTTCATCCATTCCTGGACAGGCTGCGAGCGAGCCAGGCGCTGGTTGCGGATCTCGATGCGCAGCAACGCGGTCGCCTTGGCATCCACCTTCCATACCCCATTGCCGTCCTTGGTTGCGACTGCGCCATATACCTTTTGCGCATATTCCGGCAGCAGCAAGGCGTTGTTCAGGTCCCGCTCGATGGCCTCGGCCTCGCGGTCGAGCGGGTCGCCAAAGCCGGGGCCGCCACGCAGGTAGTTCAGGTACAGATCGTAGTTGTCGTAGCAATCCTCGGTCGTCATGCACTGCTGGTCGCGCTTGACGACGGCGCCGGCGTTGAGGTGGTTCTCGTAGTCCGGCAGGTCCGGATTGGCATCGCCACCCAGCGGCAGGCTATCGCCTCCGGCGATGCGCTCCTTCAGGCCGGTCTTGTGGGCTTCGAAGCGGTAGCCGGTGGCGGCGGGATAGCCGCCCATCAGGCCCCAGTCGCTGTTCATGTAGCCGTTGCCCATGAAGAACATGGTCCAGTCTTGCGCTTTCCACACCATGCGCAGCGTCTCGAAGCCGCAGCCGCCCCGGTATTTTCCATAGCCGCCGGAATTGGCCTTGGCGTTGCGCCCCAGGTAAAGCAGGGGCTCGGCCATTTCCCATATCTCGATATCGCCCATATCGCCTTCCGGGTTCCAGATCGCCGCTGCATGGTTGAGACCGTCCTTGATGGCGCTGGCGCCGGTGCCGCACGACGAAGCCTCGAAGCTGTTGACCGCGTGGATCTCGCCGTCCTGGTTGATGCCGCCGCCCTGCAGCCAGTTGGAGGTGTTGGCGTTGCCGGCATTGACCTCTTCCAGGTAGCCTCGGCTGAAGTAGGCCTGCGACAATCCGCGCCACATCGCGCTCCAGCCCGAGACCAGGAAGTGCCAGGCGTAGGCATGGCCGGTGCGGCGATCGTCCGGATTCATCCAGGTGCCCTTGGGCAGATGGAATTCCGTGCCGAAGTAGGCACCATCGTTAATGCGCTGCGTGGGCACCAGCGTCTGCGTCATCATCACCCAGATGCCGCTGGTAAAGGCCACGTGGTGCGCATTGTAGGAATGCCAGCCCCAGCGGCTCGCACCTTCGAAATCCAGGCGCCACGAACCATCCTTGCGGATTTCCATTTCCACCGGCGAATGCATGATCGAATCGAGCTTGGCGAAGGCCGACGAGGTCTGCACATCCGGGTGGTTGTACGGCACGTCGACAAACGCCACCTTGCGGTACTTGCCCGGCAGCGTCATCGCCTTGATGCGCGTCTGCAGGCCGCGGCGCCCTTCCTCGATCACCTCGTAGGAGAACTCTTCGTAGGCTTCCAGCCCTTCGTCCTCGATCACTTCCTCGATGAGGTCGCGGATCATGTGGCAGCCGGCGATGCGGGTTCGCTCGTCGAGAATCCAGTACTTCGGCGTGCGTACCGAACGCTGGCTTTCATGCAGCCAGTCGCGCAGCGGGGTGTCGTTCACCCCGGTCTTGCGGCAGGTGATCATGTAGCCGTCGCCGAAGCGCTGCACCTGCCCGGTGGACATCGATCCGGGCGTCACCGCGCCGGTGTCGATCACGTGGGTCACGCCGCCCACCCAGCCCACCAGCTTGCCATGCGCGAAGATCGGCACGATGGTGGCGATATCGCAGGGATGGACATTACCGATCGCGCAATCATTGTTGGTGAACATGTCCCCGGGATGGATGCCGGGATTGGTCTCCCAGTCGTTCTCGATCATGTACTTGATCGCGGCCCCCATCGTGCCGACGTGGATGATGATCCCGGTCGAGGTCAGCACGCAATCGCCGGCGGCGTTGTAGAGCGTGAAGCACAGTTCGCCCTCCTGCTCGACGATCGGGCTGGCGGCGATCTTCTTGGCGGTTTCGCGCGCATGGACCAGGCCGCCGCGCAGCTTGGAGAAGAGCTTTTCGTAGCGGATCGGGTCACGCTCGCGAAATGCGAGGCGCGTGAGCCCGTTGTAATGGCCGGTCTCGGCAGTGCGTTCGAGGATGGCGTCGCGGAACTGCTTGAGCGTCTCGCCAGTCTTGAGCAGGTCGGCGAGCCCGACTTCCTTGCTGGACATCATGTTCATGGCGTGTCTCCTTACTTCACTTCTTTAAGGTGGAAGAGGTGATGCTTGTCGAGCGTGGTGGCAAAGCCCTCGGGAACGACGAAGGTGGTGGCGTCCGACTCGATGATGGCCGGCCCGGTGATGGTGTTGCCGGGCAGCAACGCTTCCATCTTCCACAGCACTGCGTCGTGCCACTGCTTCTGGCGATACAGCGGACGCGTTCCCAGCCGTGCTTGCGCGGGCGGCTTCGGCCCGCCTTCCGGGTCTTCCGGCAGCACCGGCTTCTGGGTAATCACCATGCCGCGCATGATGGCGCCAGTAACGGAGAAACCCAGCTCGGGCGAGCGCGCCGAACTGGCGTACACGCGGCCGTAGGTTTCCTCGAAGGCATCGACGATCTGGTCCCAATCGCCCGCTGTGGCGGCATTGACGATCGGGGAGCTGATTTCCAGGTCGTTAAGCTGGCCCATGTATTGCATGCGGTAGCCGGGCCGCAGGATGACGTCTTCCGCCTTGAAGCCGTTGATCTTGAACTCCTCGATCACCTTGGCGGCCAGGTCCGACCACGCCTTCTGGATGGTCTGGGCCGCCCGGGCCTTGTCCTCCTGCGCAGCATCCTGTGGCAGCGCCAGGTCAACGCTCTTGTCATAGCGGTACTCGAAGTCCGCGCAAGCACAGCCGAACGCCGAGAAGCCCGCCGCCCAAGCCGGCACGATCACATCCTTGAAGCCCAGCCCTTCGGTGTAGCCATAGGTATGGACAGGCCCGGCCCCGCCGTAGGAGAAGCAGACGAACTCGGTCGGGTTATAGCCCTTGGCGCTTACGTTAGAACGCAGGTACTCGCGCAATTGCAGGTCGAGCAGCTCGATCACGCCGGCCGCGGCGTCTTCTACCGACAAACCCAGCGGATCGGCGATCTGCGCCTTGATATGCTGGCGCGCCCGATCGACATCCAGCTTGATGGCGCCGCCAAGGAAATTGTCGGGATTGAGGTAGCCCAGCACCACATGGCAATCCGAGACCGACACCGTGTCCAGCCCGCTTTCCGGCCAGCAGGTGCCGACCCGATAACCCGCGCTATCCGGGCCGAGCTTGATGGCGCCGCTATAGGGGTCGAGCCGCACGAAGCTGCCGGCGCCTGCGCCCACCGAGTCCATCGTCACCAGCGGCAAGGACAGCACCAGCCGCGCCATGTCGGGATCGGCGGCGATGGCGAAGTTGCCCTTGGTGATGAGCGCCATGTCGAACGAGGTGCCGCCGATGTCGGAACAGGCAATGTTGTCGTAGCCCAGGGTTTCGCCCAGCAACTTGGAGCCGATCACGCCGCCGATCGGTCCGGAGACGATGGTGCGCGCCAGTTCCTTGGCCTTCCAACTGATGGTGCCGCCGTGGGTGGCCATCACCCGCAGGTCGAACTTGGCACCGTGCTTCCTGAAACGGTCGCTGACCTTTTTCAGCGTCTGCCGCGAGGGCTCGGCCGCGTATGCCTCCAGCACCGTGGTGTTCATCCGGTGGCTTTCCTTGCGCTGCGGGTAATAGTCCACCGAGGCGAATACCGGGATATCGGCGCCGAGCTTTTTGAGCTCGTCACGCGTGATATCTCGCGCCTGCTGCTCGCTGGTGCCGTTCTTGTGCGATTGCAGGAAGCAGATCACGACGGCCTTGGACCCCGCCGCCACCAATTCACGTGTCGCCTGGCGCACTTCATTTTCGCGCAGCGGGATCACGATCTCTCCCTGCACGTCGGTGCGTTCGGTTACGCCGCGGGTACGCGACAGGGGCACCAGCGGTTCGTCGTAGCGGTGCGTGTTGAGATGGATGCGCTCCTCCAGCGCGTAGCCCAAGTAGCTCTGGATGGCCCGCCCCATCGAATGGACATGCTCGAAGCCTTTGTTGACCATCAGGCCCACGTCCAGCCCCTTGCGCTGCACGACGCGGTTGAGCATCGCGGTGCCCGAGTACACGCAGGTCAGCAGTTCGGGGTACACGTCGTCGACCCCGCGCTGCCAGTGCGCAAGCGCGTCCTCCGAGGAGTTGAAAATGGCCAGGGATTCGTCTTCCGGGTTGCTTTGCGCCTTGCCGACGACGAACCGCCCGTCGCCGCGCACAAAGAAGGTGTCGGTCATCGTGCCGCCGGCGTCGATGCCCATCACCTGGACTTGTGATTGCACTTCCATACTTGTCTCCTTGCTTTGTCAGCGTTCACGGCGGCTGCCAGGCAGCGCCGTTGCCAAACTCACCGCATGGGACGGTGGTTCGGAGGCAGTAACGCAACGGCTGTGCCAACTACTGGAGAAAAGTATTTTTTGTTTTATATCAATGGGATAGCGGATACTCCCAGGGGAATGGCCGGCGCGGGAAGCGACTTGCACCGTCTCGAACGTCGTGTTTTCGAACGGGGGCACCGTTCGGTTTTCACGCTGCGCCCCGGTGACGGCTCGGTCAGCGCAAAGTGCCGCAAGGGGGATGGGCACGGCCATCCCGGGAAGCCCGCAGCGGCCCTGACACACAGCAATGTTATGCTTTGGCCCTCGATAACTCCTGCGCGCACAGGGCGCGCACCCTGATGGAAATTGCCATATTACTGGCGCTGATCCTGATCAACGGCCTGTTCGCGATGTCCGAAATCGCCTTGATGACAGCCCGCAAGGCCCGCTTGCAGCGGCGCATCGAAGAAGGCGACCGCGGCGCGATCGAAGCGATCAAGCTGGGCGAGGATCCCACCCGATTTCTGTCTACCGTCCAGATCGGCATCACCTCCATTGGCGTGCTTAACGGCGTCGTTGGCGAATCCACCCTGGCGCAGCCGTTCGGCGCCTGGATCCAGGGCTTTGGCATTCAGGCCTCGACCGCCGGCTGGGTGGCAACCACCATTGTGGTGGCCGGCCTGACCTATTTCTCCATTGTGCTGGGCGAACTGGTGCCCAAGCGCCTTGGCCAGATGGCCCCCGAAACCATCGCGCGCCTGGTCTCGCGCCCGATTTCCTTCCTCGCGCTGGCCTCCACCCCGTTCGTCAAGCTGCTATCCAGCTCAACCCGGCTGGTGCTGCGCATGCTTGGCGTGAAAAGCGGCCGCGGCCCGGCGGTGACCGAAGAAGAGATCCATGCCCTCCTGGTGGAAGGCTCGGAAGCCGGTGTCATCGAGCAGCACGAGCACACCATGGTGCGTAATGTGTTCCGCCTGGATGACCGCCAGCTCACCTCGCTGATGGTGCCGCGCGGTGATGTGGTCTGCCTGGACGTGGAAGTCCCGCTGGAAGAAAACCTGCGCCGCATCGAGGAGTCCGATCACTCGCGCTTCCCGGTGGTGCGCGGCGGCATGCACGACATGCTGGGTGTGGTCAGCGCCCGCCAGTTGCTGGCGCGCCGCCTGCGCGGCGAGCCTACCGACCTCGCCGCCGTGGCCCAGGCTCCGGTGTTCGTGCCGGAAAGCGTGACCGGCATGGAACTGCTGGAGAATTTCCGCGTTTCCGGCGGCCAGATCGCCTTTGTCATCGACGAGTACGGCGAGGTGCTAGGCCTGGTAACGCTGCAGGACCTGATCGAGGCCATCACCGGCGAATTCAAGCAGGATGGCGTCGGCGAGGAATGGGCTGTACAGCGCGAGGACGGTTCCTGGCTGCTCGATGGCCTCATTCCCATCCCCGAACTGAAAGACCGCATTGGCCTGCGCCAGGTGCCGGAAGAGGACAAGGAGCGTTACCACACGCTGTCCGGCATGTTGCTGCTGCTGTTGGGCCGCCTTCCGCAGACCACCGACACCGTGCGCTGGGGCGACTGGAAGTTCGAGATCGTGGACATGGACGGCAAGCGCATCGACAAGGTACTGGCGTCGCGCGTGCTGCCCGACGACGGCGCCGACGCCGAGACCACCGGCTGACCGCCATACCCGCCTGCCGCCGGAACTTGATCTCCGTCAAGCCCCGGCGAATCCGCACTATCCCTGTGTCCACCACGCTTCGGGCGGCGCCTGCTCTACCGTATGATCGTCACTGTGCCGTGCCATCCCTGACACTGGCTTGAGGGCCAGATCCCCGAGCCGGCGCGCCGATGGCGCGGCGGTTGCCGCGGCCAAGGTTTTGCGGGCCGCGCTCATGCCACCGTGCGGCGAAATCATGCTGCCCACAGGGACCCCCAATGCATCCAGACGCAGACGATGCCGTCCGCTCGCCGGAGGTGGACCCTCATGAAAAATGCGACTTCGTGGCTGCCTTGATGGCGCGGCGGCAGATGCCGCCGGCCACGCAGCGGCGCTTCGCGGTGCTGGTGATCCACCTCGATCGTTTTACCTACGCTAGCGAAACGCTTGGCACGGCGCTATCGGCGCGGCTACGCGCGCAGGTGGTGGCGCGCATAGCCGCGCTGGCCCAGACGGCCGAAGTGACCTGGCTAGGCCAGGCGGACATCGGTGCGCTTGTTGCGCTGGCCCCGCAGCGACAGCTGGCGGCCGACCCCATGGAAGCAGTGATGCGCCTGGCGCGCGCCGTGGCCGCTGGCCTGGCGCGGCCATTCGTGCAGAACGGGTTCGAGCTGTTCCTGTCCAGCAGCATTGGCGTGGCGCTGGACGAACTCGACAAGCCGGCGGAGCGCAGCCTCCATGAGGCCTATGACGCGATGCTGCGCGTTCGCAAACGCGGCGGCGACGGCGTTGCCGGCGGCGCCATTACCACCCCTGCATCACTTTCCACACCGCTCCTGGCCGCCCTGCCTTTTGCCTTGGCGCGCGGGCAGATCGCGCTGAACCTGCAGGCAAGGGCATCGCTGGCCACCGGTTGCGTGACTGGCTATACGGCCCGTCTGCGCTGGCAGAGCCCTGAGCTGGGGCGTGTCGCGCCGCAAGACTTCCTGCCCGCGCTGGAATCTCTTGGCATGATGGGCGAGGTGGCACGCTGGCTGATGGAAAACGCCCTGCCCCTGCTGGATTGCCCTGCCGTCGCCGACCCGGTGGAGCTGTCGTTGCTGGTTTCCAGCGCCCAGTTGCACGGCACCCCGCTGATCGACACCTTGCTGCGCATGCTGGCTGCACGCAAGCTCGACCCGGCAAGGATCTGCCTCGAGATTCCCGGCGAGGCATTGTTGGCCGGCGACCACGTTGCCGCGGCCAAGCTCGCCACGTTGCGCGGCGCGGGCCTGCGGTTTGCCCTGAGCGACTTTGCCGACGCGCCCGGCGGCACGTCAACGCTGGAGCGCCTGCAACCCGATCTACTGACGTTCAACGCGCGCTGCATAGGCAGCAGCGAGCAACCAGGGCAGCCGGGCCAGGCCGGCGCCGCCGAGCGGCTGCAAGCCGCCTGCGAGCAGGCATGGCGCCTTGGCCTGCCCGTCTGTGCCAAAGGCGTCGAAACAAGGCACCAACTGACCGAAGTGCAACGTTGGGGCTGCTGTGCCATACAGGGATACCTGCTGGCGCAGCCCTTCCCGGCTCACTGGCTGGCACAGACACATGCTGCAATCTGCGCACGCGCGCGCGAATTGCTGACCTAGGGCGCAGCGCTTGCCCACGCCGCGCCACAGTCTTGGCACGATCGGTTACAAAATGGCACGCATCGTGCTTCAATAGAGCACCGCGACAACGGTAAAATTGCGGCGAATTCAATGATCGAAAGGAGTCTGGCGTGAAAAAAGGATGGATCTTCTGCGTTCTGTTTGCCACCCTGCTGGCTGGCTGCAACACCATGGCCGGCCTGGGCCAGGATATACAGAAGGGTGGCCAAAAGCTGGAAGGCGCAGCCGATCGCAGCAAGTAAGATGCGCTGACGGCACCGGAGCGCCATGCCTGGCGCTCCGTGGCGTCACAACAACTCCTCAGGCGTGAACGGCGCTAGCACGTCGATCCACAAGCGCCTCTGCCAGCTTGTATCCGGCTCGGTATCGAACACCACCGCCTTATCCCCTTTGCCATCCACCCACTGCACCGCGCCCTGATCGGACAAGCGCAGCAGGTAGCTGTTGTCGTCGATCGCCCCCGCGAACAAATGCGCGACTTGCTGCGCGAGCTTGGCGCTATGGATGATCAGGCCCGTCTCCGTGTTCTGGCTGGCCGAGCGCGGATCGAAGTTCATCGATCCCACGAACAGGTTGGTCCGGTCGGCGACGGCCGCCTTCACATGCAGGCTAGCCTGCGAAGACGTGTAATCCCCGATGATTTGCCGCGGCCGGCCGGGGCGCGACTTGAGCTCATGCAGCTCCACCCCCGCGCGCAGCAGGTCGGGCCGATAGCGCCGGTAGCCCACATGGACGATGGGCGCATCGGTGGCGGCCAGTGAGTTGGTCAATACCCGCACCTTGACGCCCCGCTTGACCAGATCCGCCATCCACGCGACGCCGCGGTCGCCCGGGATGAAATAGGGGGAGATCAGGATGACCTCCTGGCTTGCCCCGCTCAGCATGCGGCCCAGCTCCTCGCTCATGGTCTCGCCGCCGGCTGGCGCCTGGTCCGGCGCGGCTTTGCTCGGCGCATCGACCATCACGCTTGCCGATGCCCATTCGAGAGCCAGCTTGCCGCCAGCCGTGAACTGGCGGCCCAGGAAGCTCTCCCGTGCATCGATCTTGCCGGCAGGCGTCATGCCCACTGCGTCGATAGGCTTGCTATCCGTGTGCGTGTCGACGGCAGCCGGCCCGGGCCGCGCCGCGCTAGCGCCGGAGGCGGAGGCCGCATCCGCCGCCTCCGCCGGGGTTGCCAGGGCTTCTACCGGCACGGCCAGCGGGTTGTTCCAGTATCGGTCGAATGCGGCAGACAGCCGCCGTACCGCGGGGCCCGCAGCGATCACGTCAAGGTCGACGAAATTTGTGTCGGGAGCGCGCAGGAAATAGGCGTTGCCGATATTGCGGCCCCCCGTCATGGCCAGCGCGTTGTCGGCGATGAAAGCCTTGTTGTGCATGCGGCGGTTGAGCCGGCGGACATCGGTGGCAGACGAGAGCATGCGCGTCAGATTGGAGAATCGCCCCGCAGGAAACGGGTTGAACATGCGCACTTCGATGTTGCGATGGCCAGCGAAGCGCAGGAAGGCGCGATCCTTGCCGTCGCTATGCAGGTCGTCCACCAGCATGCGCACGCGTACGCCCCGCTCGGCCGCCGCCCGCACGCGCCGCAGGATCTCCCGGGATGATTCGTCGGCTTCGATGACGAAATACTGGAGATCCAGGGTGCGCGTGGCATGGTCGGCCAGCGAAATCAGCGTACCGTAAGCCTCTTCGCCGGAGGCGATCACATGAAAGCCGGACAGCGCCTGATCGGGCGAGCTCTCTGCAACCAGCCGCCCGAGGGCGGTGGTCGCCGGATCGGCCAGCGCTGCGCTCTGCTCGCGCGGCGCTTCCTTGGGCAGGCTGGCGCAGCCCTCGGCAAACAGGATGCAAGCGCAAATCAACACGCGGCCAAGCCGCTGCGCGAGCATCGCGCAGCGGCGCAGGGAAGCTGCCATGCCACCCGGGGCCAGACCCGCCAGTTGCACAGCCATGCTGCCTCCAGCGATCGGGATATGCCAAGCTTATGACCTGGCGCCGTGGCCCGCTATCCTCCTTTGTCCGACGCCCTGGGGGCTTCAGGCGGACTTGCGCAGCGCAGCAGCCTCCTGCGCCAGTGTGCGCACCCGCGCCCAGTCGCCCTTGGCCACCGCATCCTTGGGCACCACCCAGGACCCGCCAACGCAAACCACATTGGGCAGCGCGAGATACGTTGGCGCGCGGGCAAGGTCAATGCCGCCCGTCGGGCAGAAACGCAGTTGCGCGAACGGCCCGTAAAGCGACTTGAGCATCGGCACGCCGCCCGACGCTTCCGCCGGAAAGAACTTCAGGAACTTGAAACCGGCCTCCATTGCGGCCATCGCCTCGCTGGCGGTGGCTACGCCGGGCAACAGCGCCACGCCCGCACCCTGCGCGGCCACGGCCAGCGCCGGCGTGAGCCCGGGCGAAACCGCGAACTGCGCGCCGGCGTCGCTCACCGCCTTCAGGTCGGCCGCCGTCAACACCGTGCCCGCACCTACGCAGGCTTGCGGGAAAGCTGCCGCCACCGCCTTGATGGCGTCCAGCGCCACCGGCGTGCGCAGCGTGATCTCCAGCACCGGCAGGCCGCCGCCGATCAAGGCTTCGGACACATGCAGGGCTTCGTCCACGGAAGAGAACTCGAGCACCGGGATCACCGGCACGTTTACGAGGCGTTCGATCAGCGAGGGAGATTGGATTTGCATGGCAGTGGATCTTCGGTCAGGTCAGGTCGGACGATTGAGCTTAGAGCTGAGGGCTTCAGGACTTGGGAATCAGGCGATCACGGAAACCGACTGCGCCATACGCGCCAGTACGGTTTCGGTGGATGGGATTGGCGCCACGGCACCATAGCCGGTGGTGGACAGCGCGGCCGCCACGTTGGCGTAGCGCGCGGCGTCGAACGGATCGTCGCCGGCGGCAAGGCGCGCGACAAAGCTGCCGCCGAAGCAATCGCCGGCCCCGGTAGCATCCACCGGGCGCACCGCGTACGGCGGCACCAGCGTGCGTGCCTCGGGCGTGGCCACGTACGCGCCCTCCTCGCCCAGCTTCAGCGCGACCAGCCCGATGCCGCAGCCCAGCAGGTAGTCGACGATGGCGTCGCGGTCATTTAGACCCGTCAGCACGGTGATGTCGTCCCAGCTCGGCAGGCACACGTCGGTCAGCGCGAAGGCCTCGCGCATGATGCCGCGCGCGCGCGCCAGGGTCCACAGGCGCAGGCGCAGGTTGGTGTCGAGCGTGACCTGGCAACCGGCCTTGCGCGCATGCTCCATTGCCGCCAGTCCGGCATCGCAGGCACTGGTGCTGATGGCCAGGCTGATGCCCGACACGTGCAGGTAGCGCGCTTCGGCAATGGCGTGATGCGGCAGATTCTCGTGGCTGTAGTGGCTGGCCGCCGAGCCGCTGCGCAGGTAGTCGAAACGGTGCCCGTGCGCGTCGTGGGTGACGAAGTACACGCCGGTGGGCGAGCCCGCGTCGATGCGCACGTGGCGGGTATCCACCCGCTCCTGCGTCCACAGCGCCAGCAGCCGCTCGCCGAAGGTGTCCTCGCCCACCGCGCTGATATAGCCGGCGCGGGCGCCCTGGCGCGCCGCGGCGATGCAGAAATTGGAAGTGTCGCCGCCAAAGCCCTGCAGGTAGCGAGCGGGATCGTCGGGCTGCTGGTTGAACTCCACCAGCGCTTCGCCGAAGGCGAGAATGTCGATGCTCATGGTGCAAGCGTCCCCTGTGGTAGCTGTCGTTGCTGTTATCGCTGTCTTTACTGCTGCGTGCGGCTGATCAGAAGAACGTCTGCACGAGATCGATCACGCGCAGGTCGCCGTCGAGCACCGGAATGTGGCGCCACTTGTCGAAGGTAAGACAGGGATGGGAAATATCAAAAGCCACCATGTCTCCAACCTGGACATCGTCGCCGGGGCGGATCGCCAGATAAGCGTGCTGGTCCATCATGCCCGTCACCTCCCAGTGCGCGGGCACCGCCACCGGCGCGCTCGCACCGGGCCGGTAGACCTGCGCCGGGATCGGCATGCCCGCATCGAAGGCGGCGTCGCGCTTGCCCATGCCGATGATGGCGCGCTCCGGCTCGGGAATCGACTGCACATAGGCCCACAACTGCAAGGCCGGCAGCAGGCCCTCGCGCATCTTCTGCGCGACCGGGTTGCTGGCCAGAATCCGTTTTTGCGCGGCGCGGTAGATGCCCACGTCGTGCGTGAGGTAGCAGCCCGGGCGCAGCACGATGTCGATCGGCGCGCCGATATCGGTGCGGGCGAACTCCTCCGCCACCACGTCGTACCAGGCCGAGCCCGCGCCGGACATCACCACCGGGCTGCGGCCGAAGCGGCCGGCCGCGAACAGCTCGCGCGTCACCGCCACGGTGCGCCGCAGGAAGTCGCGGATATCGGCCTCTTCCTGGAGCACGCCCTCGTAGATTTCCACGCCGGCCAGCGACAGCACGCCGGGCCAGCGCGCCAGCGCCGCCAGCACCGCTTCTTGCTGCTGCGCACCGCGCACGCCGGTGCGCCCGCCTGGCACGCCCAGTTCCAGCAGGACCTGCAGCTTCTGGCCGCGTGCGCTGAAGTACGTGCCCAGCTGGTCCACCAGCGCCGCCGAATCCACCAGCGTAAAGAACTCGAAGTCCGGATCACGCAGCAGGTCGGCCACGATTTCCATATTGCGCCGGCCCACCAGCTGGTTGGCCATCAGCACGCGCCGCACGCCGTGCGCGTACGCGGCGGCAGTCTGGTGCGCGGTGGCCAGCGTGATGCCCCATGCGCCGGCGGCCAGCTGGCGCGCGAACAGCTTGGGCGCCATGGTGGTCTTGCCATGCGGTGCCAACTGCACTCCGTACTCGCCCATGAAGCGGCGCATCCAATCCAGGTTATGCGCCAGGCGTTCTTCATACAGCACAGCGGCTGGCAGGCTGAGGTCTTCTGCCAGCAATTGCCAGCCCACCTGGCCGGCTGCGTCGGGTGCCAGCGGGGCGTCGAGCTTGCCCAGCGCCTTGTTGAGCGGATCGATCGTGCCGGTTTGGTACTTTATTTCACGCATGCTGTCATCATCCTGCAAAATTCCGATTGACGTAATGATAGCCTTGAAATTACGATATTTCACCCTTGTTATAAAGTAACATTCAAAGCTGGCTCCAGGGCGACATTGCGCTCCGGGACGGCTCGCCCCCACCATTGACCCGCCAACCATGTCCGCGCCCTTCGACATCCTGACCCGCATCGCCGAACGTGGCCCGACGCTGCGCCTGGCCGAGCAGAAGGTCGCCCAGGTGATCCTGCAGGACCTGGCGGGCGCCGCCGCCACCAGCATCAACGAGCTGGCGCGGCAGGCCGGGGTAAGCGAAGCCAGCGTGACCCGCTTTGCCAAGGCCATCGGCTGCCGCGACGTGCGCGACCTCAAGCTGCGCCTGGCGCAAGCCACGGCTGTGGGCCAGCGCTTCCTGCAGGCGGAGGTCGCCCGCGCGGCGGAGCCGTCCCCCGCCACGCTGGCCGACAGCATTCATGCGGATATCCTGGACTCTCTTGAGGTCAATCGCAAGCTGATCGATCCCGACCATATGGAGCGTGCGGCGCGCCTGTTGCTGGAGGCGCGCATGGTCTACGCTTTTGGCATGGGTGGCGGCTCGTCCTTCATGGCCGACGAAGCGCGTTACCGGCTGGCCCGCCTGGGCCGCCCCGTGGCCAGCTACCAGGACGCGCTGCTGCAGAAGATGGTGGCAGCCACCTTGCACAAGGACGATGTCGTGCTTGCGTTCTCCGCCACGGGCAACGTGCCCGAGATGCTGGCCAGTTGCGATATCGCCCGCGAATATGGCGCGAAGCTGGTGGCCGTGACCGCGCTGGGTTCGCCGCTGGCGGCGCGCGCGGACGTGCTGCTGCCGGTGCGCACGCTGGAAACGGATTTTATTTTCAAGCCCTCGGCCTCGCGCTACGCGATGCTGCTGGTCATGGACGTGCTGGCGACCCAGCTCGCCCTGCTGCAGCAGGACCAGAGCCAGGACAACCTGCGCCGGCTCAAGTACGTGCTCGACGCGCACCGCGGCACTGGCGCCACCGATAGCCGCCAGCCGCTCGGAGACTGACCATGCCTGAACTGTTCGATACCCTCATCCGCGGCGTAACCCTGCTCGACGGCTCCGGCGCCGAGGCGCGCCTGGCCGACGTGGCGCTGCGCGCAGGGCGCATCGCGCGCATTGCCATGCTGGAAGACGGCGGCGATGCCATCGACCCCGGCAGCGCCGCGCATGTGGTGCAAGGCGCGGGCCTGGTGCTGGCACCGGGCTTTATCGACGTGCACACGCACGACGACACCAACGTGGTTCGCCAGCCCGAGATGACCCCCAAGCTATCGCAAGGCGTCACCACGGTCATCGTTGGCAACTGCGGCATCAGCGCGGCGCCCGTCACGCTGCGCGGCGAGCCGCCCGACCCGATGAACCTGCTGGGCACCGCCGACGCCTTTTGCTACCCGGACTTCGCCGCCTATGCCGCGGCCGTGCAGGCTGCCCGGCCCGCCGTGAACGTGGCCGCGCTGGTCGGCCATACGGCACTGCGCAGCAACCACATGGACCGGCTGGACCGCACCGCCACCCCGGCCGAGATCGCGGCGATGCGCGCACAGCTGCAAGAAGCGCTCGACCATGGCGCCATTGGCCTGTCCACCGGCCTGGCTTATGCCAACGCCTTTGCCGCCACCACGGACGAAGTGCTGGCGCTGGCCGAGCCGCTGGCGCACGCGGGCGCGCTCTATGCCACCCACCTGCGCAGCGAGTTCGCCGACATCCTGGAGGCGATGGATGAAGCCTTCCGCATCGGGCGCCATGCGCGCGTGCCGGTGGTGATCTCGCATATGAAGTGCGCTGGCCTGGACAACTGGGGGCGCAGCGGGGAAGTGCTGGATGCGCTGGAGCGCGCGCAACGCTGGCAACCGGTGGGCTGCGATTGCTATCCCTACACCGCCAGCTCCTCCACGCTCGACCTGAAGCAGGTCACCAGCGATTTCGACATCATGGTGACCTGGTCCGAGCCGCACCCCGAGATGGGCGGGCGCCTGCTGGCCGATATTGCGGCCGAGTGGGAGCTAGGGCTCGAAGACGCCGCGCGCCGCCTGCAACCCGCCGGCGCGGTCTATCACTGCATGGAAGACGCGGACGTGGACCGCATCCTGAGCCATCCCGCCACGGTGGTGGGATCCGATGGCCTGCCCAACGATCCGCTGCCGCATCCGCGCCTGTGGGGCGCCTTTCCGCGCGTGCTGGGCCACTACGCCCGTGACCGCGAACTGTTCCCGCTGACGGTCGCGATCAACAAGATGACGGGCCTGTCGGCCGAGCGCTTCGGCCTGGCCGAGCGCGGCTTGGTGCGCGAAGGCTACTGGGCCGACCTGGTCCTGTTCGACGCCGCCACCATCCGCGACGCGGCCAGCTTCACCGATCCCATGCAGCCCGCCGAGGGCATCGCTTGCGTGTGGGTCAACGGCGAGCTGTCGTGGCAGCGGCGCAAGCCCACCGGCGCGCGGGCCGGCCGCTTCCTCGCGCGCACAAAGCCTGCCGGGGCCAGCGCGGCACCGGCACAGTAACCATCCCGTTCCCAATTCCCAATTTGCAATCTGCTTCAGGAGTCCCCATGGATATCAAACGATTTGGCGTCGAGGGCGGCGCCGGCACCGGCGGCCAGCACATGCCGTTTTCCCGTGCCGTGCAAGCCGACGGCTGGCTCTACGTGTCCGGCCAGGTGCCGATGGTGGCCGGCGAAGTGATCGACGGCGGCATCGTTGCGCAGACCCACCAGGCCATCAAGAACGTGCTGGCCATCCTGGCCGAAGCCGGCTACGGCACCGAGCACATCGTGCGCTGTGGCGTGTGGCTGGACGATGCGCGCGACTTCGCGTCGTTCAACAAGATCTTCAAGGAATACTTCGGCGCCAACCCGCCCGCGCGCGCCTGCGTGCAGTCAAGCATGGTAGTGGACTGCAAGGTCGAAGTGGATTGCATCGCCTACAAGAAGCCGGCTGCCTGATCCCGGGCCAGCCAGCCACGAAGACCTGAACCGGCCGCCGCCAGCGCGGCCCTTTTCATAGCGGAAGCGAGGGAGCCCCGCCGGAGTCCCGGCGGACCTCGCACAAAGGAGACAACATGGGCGCCGTAACCGGAACCACCCTATTGCTTTACGCGTTGATCGCGGTGATCGCACTGGTCGTGCTGATCGCGAAATTCAAGCTCAATCCCTTTATCACCCTGGTGGTCGTCTCGGTACTGCTCGGCTTTGCCGTGGGCATGCCGATGGGCGACATCGTCAAATCGTTCGAGGCCGGCGTTGGCGGCACGCTCGGCCACATCGCACTGGTGGTGGGCCTGGGCACCATGCTCGGCAAGATGATGGCGGAGTCCGGCGGCGCCGAGCGCATCGCGCGCACGCTGATCGACGCCTTCGGCGAGAAGAACGTGCACTGGGCCATGGTGACCATCGCCTTTATCGTCGGCCTGCCCGTGTTCTTCGAAGTGGGCTTCGTGCTGCTGGTGCCGATCGCCTTCAACGTGGCCAAGCGTACCGGCACCTCCATGGTGCTGGTGGGCATCCCGATGGTGGCCGGCCTTTCGGTGGTGCACGGCCTGATCCCCCCGCACCCCGCCGCGCTGCTGGCGGTGACCGCCTACAAGGCGGATATCGGCAAGACCATCCTGTACGCGCTGATCGTGGGCATTCCCACGGCGGCTATCGCTGGCCCGCTGTTCGCCAAGCTGATGACGCGCTACGTGACGCTGCCGGATGTGAATCCGCTGGCCGCGCAATTCACCGAGGAGGACGAACGCGTCCAAGCCTCGCATGAGCTGCCGGGCTTCGGCATCACGTTGTTCACCATCCTGCTGCCCGTGATCCTGATGCTGATCGGCAGCTGGGCCGACCTCATCACCACGCCCAAGAGCTTTGCCAACGACTTCCTCAAGCTGATCGGCAACTCGGTGATCGCGCTGCTGATCGCCGCGCTGGTGAGCTTCTACACCTTCGGCAAGCGCCGCGGCTTCACCCGGGAGAACATCCTCAAGTTCACCAACGAGTGCGTGGCGCCTACCGCCATCATCACGCTGGTGGTCGGCGCGGGCGGCGGCTTTGGCCGCGTGCTGCGCGACTCGGGCATCTCCAACGCCATCGTCGACGTGGCCACCGGCGCGCATGTGTCGGTGCTGCTGCTGGGCTGGCTGGTCGCCGTGCTGATCCGGATCGCCACCGGCTCCGCTACCGTGGCCATGACCACGGCCGCCGGCATCGTCGCGCCGATCGCCGCCAGCGTGCCTGGTACCCGGCCCGAGCTGCTGGTGCTGACCACCGGCGCCGGCTCGCTGATCCTGTCGCACGTCAACGACGGCGGCTTCTGGCTGGTCAAGGAGTACTTCAACATGACCGTGGCCCAGACCTTCAAGACCTGGTCAGTGTGCGAAACGCTCATCTCGGTGATCGCCCTGCTTCTGACCCTGGCACTTGCCACGGTGGTCTGACCGTCCAGGCAGGCTCAGGCCGGGTGTCCGCAAGGCGCCCGCCAAAAGGGAGGAGACACATGCGGTGTCCCTCCTTTTTTTACGCCGCCCGCAATGTGCTATTGTGTGCACCGCAGCAAATCATCGGCGCCCCGCGTTTTTCCCCTGCCGCTGCCATAGCCCGGTCATCACCCGTCGCGCCGACAAGGTGTCACAAATCTTTCATACTGCGAAGCAGGCCCGGGTTTCCCCCTAGCGCTAGAATCGAGCCCCAACCGGAGGAAAAGAACCATGCCCAAGAAACTCAGGAAAACCGAGGACGCTGTCCCGGCCACCACGACCGCGCCGGGCCTGATCGCTCTGCTCGACCACATCGCCAATGCCACGGCGCAAGGCCAGCTCGATCCCGAGTTCGCCCGCAAGCTGGGCAAGCGTGTGCGCAAGGAAGCCGACGCGCTGATTGAAGACCAGGCGTACTCGAACGCCCACGGCACGCAGATCAGGGCCGCGCTTGCCACGCTGGAAGAAGCGGTATCGGATAGCGAAGGCGGGCTGCTGGGCAAAGCCGTCAAGCGCCTGCGCGATGCCGACAAGCGCGCCGCGGAATCCACCGCCGCCAAGTAGAACCGCCTCAGAAGCGCATCGTTGCCGAAAGCAGCAGCGTGCGCGGCTCGGCTTGCGCCAGTCCGCCGTAGGCATCGACCGCCGCCCAGTCATGCTTGTCAAAGACATTGCGGACATGGAGGCGGAAGGTGGTCTGCCTGCGCGCCACGGTAGTCTGGTAGCGCGCACCGATGTCGACGCGGGTCCAGTGCGGGATGCTTTGCGTATTGGCCTGGTCGACATATTGCCGTCCCGTGTAGGCCAGCCCACCGGCCAGCGTCAGGCCCGGCGCGAAGCCGGCATCCCATTCAGCGCCCAGGTTGGCTTGCAGCGTCGGCGCGCCGACTGCCGCCTTGCCGGCCGACTCGGGGCTGCTGCTGCGAACAATCCTGGCATCGAGCACGGTAGCGCTGGCCAGCAGCCGCACCCCGGCCGCCAACTCCCCATACAGCCCGAACTCCAGCCCGCGATTGCGCTGCTCGCCGTTTGCGGCGAACAGCGTCCCGGACATCTGGCCGCTCGCCTTGGCGATCTGGAATGCGCTGACGGTCGCCATCATCCCGCCCTGCTCCACCTTCACGCCGAACTCAAGCTGCCTTGACTTGTAGGGCGCGAATACCTCACCGGCATTGCTGGCGCCGCCGGGGGCGGTATCGCCCTTGCTCAACCCTTCCGCGCGGTTGGCATACAGCGTGACGTGTCGCGAGGGCTTCACCACCAGGCCTAGCATCGGCGTCCAGGCGCTCTGGTCGTAGTGCGAAGCGATGGCGCCGCCGGCGCTGAAATTGTCCGACGCAACCTGCTGATGGCGCAGCCCCAGCGTCAGCTGCACGCGCTTGTCCAGCATCGACAGCGTATCGGCCAGGGCCGCGCCGTACAGCCGCGTCCGGGAAATCTTCGGCACGCTGGCGGGCGCCGCGATGTACTGCACTGGCAGCGACACAGGCTGATAGAGGTTGGTCAGCGACGCGGCCGTGGCATTGTTGAAGCTGCGCTCCAGCTGGTCCCGATAGTCGCTCACGAGCAAGCTCAGGTGATGGCTCACCGCCCCGGTGTCGAAGCGGGCGCGCAGGCCCGTGTCCACGGTGGTGCGGGCTACGTTGAACTGGTAGTTCGAGTCCAGCACGGCAATATCGCCGGCCTCGTTGAGGATGGTGGGCGTGATGGCGAAGAGCCTGGCCACCCGGGTACGGCCGCCGCCGCCGGCGACGAACCAGGTGAGCTTGTCGCCGATGTCGTACTCCGCCCGCACCAGCAGGGACTGGTCGCGGATGCTGGAGTGTTCCCAGGGTTGCGAGATGTTGCGCCGTCCGTTGGGCGCATCGGGTACGTCGATGCCGGACACAATATGCAAGAGGCGCGATGGCGCGGCGATCCGCTCCCGCTGGCCGATGACATCCAGCGTCGCGCGCAGGCGCTCGCCCTGGTAGTCCAGTGCCAGCGCGCCAGCACCGGCGTGGCGCGACTGGTTGTCCAGGTTGGTGTCGCCCGCCCGATAGTTGCCATTGAAGCGAATGCCGAACTGCCGCTGCGCGCCAAACCGCCGGCTTACGTCAAGGTTGCCGCCCAGCTGCGATGACGCGGCATAGTCGGCCGTGACCTGGGTCAGGTCGGGACCGGTCGCCCGCTTGGGCACGATATTGATGCCACCGCCGACACTGCCGCTGGGCGCCATGCCGATCAGCATGGCGGTCGGGCCCTTGATCAGCTCGATGCGTTCGATGTAGCCGGTCGATACCCGGTAGTTGGAGGCCACGCCGTACATGCCGTCGAAGGCAATCTCGCCGAAGTTGCCATTGCCAACGGGAAAGCCGCGGATCGTGAAGGCGTCCAGGATGCCGCCAGGCTGGCTGACATAGCGCACGGACGAATCGACGGCCACCATATCGCCCACCGTGCGCGCCTGCTGGTCCTCGATGGCCTTGGCGGTGTAGCTGGTGACACTGAACGGCGCGTCCATGATGTCGATGTTGCCCAGCAGCCCAAGCCTGGCGCCGCGCGCAACCTGCTCGCCGGCCAGAGCCGGGGGCAGCTCGCTCGCAGCCGCTGCCGCCCCGAAGATCGTGACCGTGGGCAGCAACGGCGCGGCCTGGGTGCCGGAGACCGCCTGCGCCTTGCGCAATGCGTACCCGCCTCCCGGCATTTCCACCGCTTCCAGGCCGCTGCCTGCCAACAGCGCCCGCAGCCCGTCCGGCACGGTATAGAGGCCATTCAGTCCCGGGCTTTGGGCGCTGCCGAGCAGTGCGGCATCATAGGAAAGATCGATGCCGCCGACACTGGCAAAGCGATTGAGGACCGCGTAAAGCGGGCCAGGCGCGATGGCGAACATCCGCGCCTGGGCCGGGCTCGCCTGCGCGAGCACCGCATCCGGCGCCACGCCCAAGCCCAGGGCAAGACAAGCGAAGGCGCTGCAAAGCGCGAGGCGTTGTGCGGCCAATGCTTAGAAGTCCACGCTCATGGAAGCCATGAAGGTCCGCGGCGCGCCGAGCGAGATCGTGCCGTACGATGCCACCCCGGACCAGTACTTCCGGTTGAACGCATTGAACAGCCCCGCCCGGAACGTCGTGGACTTGCCGTACATCGACGTCTTGTAGCGCGCGCCGAGATCGACGGTTGTCCACGACGGCACCTGCTGCGTGTTCGCCTGGTTGACGTACTCGCTGCCCGTGTAGTTGACCGCGCTGGTCAGCGTCAGGCCCGGAACCCACGGCAGGTCCCACTCGGCGCCAAGGTTGGCCATGACGGTAGGCACGCCCACGGGGCGCTTGCCAAGGGTGGCTGCGCTGTTGGTCTTGGTCAGCTCGCCGTCAAGCAGGGTCAGCCCGCCGAGCAGGCGCACGCCCTTGTAGGCCTGCCCCGACACGGTCAGCTCCAGCCCCTGGTTGCGTTGCTCGCTGTCGATGGCATAGACCGTCCCGTACAACTGGCCGCTGGGCTTGGTCATGCGGAACGCGGCCAGGGTCGCCATCACCTTGCCCGAGTCGAGCTTGACCCCCACTTCCTGCTGCTTGGTCTTGTATGGCGCAAAGACCTGCCCCGCATTCGACGCGGTCGCCGGCGCGATGTCTCCCTTGCTCAGGCCTTCGACATAGTTGGCATAGAGCGAGACGTTGTGCCAGGGCTTGAAGACGATGCCGGCCAACGGCGTGACGGCGCTTTCGTCGTACGAAGCGGTCTTCGCCCCGGTGGCAGCGTAGTTGCTCGACTTGACCTGCTGGTAGCGCAGGCCAAGGGTGAACTGCAAGCGGTCGTCCAGCACGCTCAAGGTATCGGCCAGCGACAGGCCAGACAGCGTGGAGTCGGACACTTTCGGCACGCTTTGCGGCGCGGCAATGTTCTGCGCCGGGCGGTCTGCCGGAGCGTAGATATTGGATGTGACCGGCGTGCCGGACACGTTGGCGCTGGCGAAACGGTCCATATACAGGTTCGCCTGCAGCGCCAGCGCGTGCTTGACCGGGCCGGTCTCGAACTTGCTCCTGACGCCGGTATCGAAGCTCGAGCGGTTGACCTGGAACTTCCAGTTCTGCACGGCCGACGAGGTCGCACCGGCCGAATTCAGGATGGTTGGCGTCTGGTCGGACAAGCGCGCCACGTCGGAGCGGGTACCGCCGGCATCGGCAAACACCGTCACGTTGTCGGTGAGATCGTATTCCGCGTGCAGCAGCGTCGACACATCGTTGGATTTCCACCAGCCCCAGCGCTGGCTGACATTGCGCCTGCCGTCCGGCGCCGACGGGACCTGCACGCCGGCTGTGACCAGGAAGGGACGCGTGGGAGCATCGACCCACTGGTACTGCTCGATCAGGTCGAGCGAGGCCCGCAGGCGCTCGCCGCGATAGTCGAGCGACAGCGCGGCCACCTCGGCGCGCGACTTCTGGTTGTCGAGCGCCGTCGGCCCCTGCCGGTGCAGGCCGTTGAAGCGGATGCCCCACTCGCGGTCTTCGCCGAAACGGCGGCTCAGGTCCACCGCGCCGCCCACCTGCGCGTCGGACGCATAGTCGAGCGTGAAACGCGTCAGGTCCGTCGCCAGCGCGCGCTTGGGCACGACATTGACCACGCCGCCGACACCGCTGTTCGGCGACATGCCATACAGCAAGGCGGCCGGCCCCTTCAGCACTTCGACCCGCTCCAGGTACTCGGTGAACAGATGGTAATTCGGCGACACGCCGTACACGCCATCGAACGCGATCTCGGACAGGTTGCCCTCGTTGATCGGGAAGCCGCGGATATAGAACGAGTCGGTCACGCCGCCAACCTGGCCCGTGAAGCGCGTGGACGGATCGCTGTTCAGCACTTCGGCCAGCGTGGTGGCCTGCTGATCTTCCAGGCGCTGCGCGGTGTAGTTGCTGACGGCGAACGGTGTGTCCATGACGCCCTTGTCGCCCAGCAGCCCCAAGCGGCCGCCGCGCGCTACCTGGCCGCCCGCGTAGGGTTGCGGCAGTTCGCCCGGCGTCTCGGCGCCGGCGGTGACGGTCACCGCCGGCAGGGTCGGCGCGGCGTTGGCAGGGGCCGCCTGCGATTGTGCGCTCACGGCAAGCGGCGCCACGGTTGCGCCCATGGCAAGGCAGACCATGGCGTGGTGCACGGCGAGCGCAAACGGCTTGGGTCGGGGTGGGCGTCCAGCGGCGATGACAGTGGCATAACGAGTTGCAGACATGATTCCTTTCTCCGGCAGCGTTTAATTTGGGTTCCTACGCTGTAGGCCGGTCGAGAATCGAAATCCCCTCAATTTTCCTGAAATATTTTGTCGGACACGCCTGGCATGGGATCAAAGCCCTCCCGCCGGGCCAACCGAAACCCAGAAGCGCGTGCGATAGACCACGGTGATCGGCTGCGCCTGCATCAGGAAGCGCAGCACCCGATCGGTGTCGCGCACGTGATAGGCGCCCGAGATACGCAGATCCGCCACGCGCGGATCGCAGGCAATGTGGCCGGTGCGGTAGCGCGACAGCTCGGCCAGCACGTCCGCCAGCCGCATGTCCTTGCCTGCGATGACGCCATCGGCCCAGCCATCCGCCTCAAACGGCTGCGGCGGCGCCGGCATGCTGCCGGCCTTGGCGAGCCACCAGGTCGTCCCCGCGCGCGCTACGTCGGTCGCCCCGCCCGCAGCCGGGTGCAGCTCCACGGCGCCCTCCTGCACGGTAACGCGGGCGCGTTCGTCCTCGATCCGCACCACAAAGCGCGTGCCCAACGCACGCAGGCCGCCGAACGGCGTCTGTACCCAGAACGGCCGCACCGCTGCGCTGCGGGCCGCGAAGCCATCGTCATGTCCCGTCGTCACCAGGATCTCCCCGCGCCGCAGCGTGACCAAACGGCGCTCAGTGTCCAGCGCGGTACGGATGACGGTATCGGTGTTGAGCACGATGGTGCTGCCATCGGCCAGGCGCATGGTGCGCTGCTCGCCGGTGGCCGTGCTCGCGTCGGCGAACAGGCGCTGCCATGGCGCCAGTTCGCGCACGCTTGCCGCCGTGACCGCCGAGATGCCGGCCAGTGCTAACACCTTGAGCGCCTGCCTGCGCTTTAGCCCGCCCACGCCACGCCGGGCGTCGGCGGCTTGCAGGGTACGCAGCGCCAGTGCCGGCGGCATGCCGGAGAAATCAGTGCGCAGTGCCTGCACGCGTTGCCAGGCAACGGCGTGCAGCGGATTGGCGTCGCGCCATTGGGCGAATGCCTTGCGCGTGCTGGCGCTGGCCTCGCTGAAGTCGAGCTTGACCATCCAGTGGATGGCCTGGTCGACGATGCGCGCGGGGATCGGAGTCGGGATCGGGGTTTCCGGCCCGGGGGTAGCCGTTGGGTCGCCTGGCCTGGCGGAATCACTCACGGGCATCAACCACCGAAACGCAAGCTGTAGCAATGGCGCAGCGCCGCCGCGACATAGCGCTCGGCGGTAGCCAGCGACACGCCGAGGCGCTCCGCGATCTGCCGGCAGGTCAGCCCTTCGAGCTGGGCCCACAGGAACGCCTTGCGCACCTGTGGCTTGAGTGCATCGAGGATGCGGTCGATGGCGATCAGGGTTTCCAGGAAAAGCAGCCGGCTCTCGGACGACGGCGCCTGCGGCGCGGGCAGTTGCGCCAGCGTCTCCAGCCAGGCCAGCTCCAGCTCCCGGCGGCGCCAGTGCTCGATGACAAGGCCGCGCGCGATGGTGCTCAGGTAGGTGCGCGGTTCCCTGATATCGCACGGCTCGCGATGGAGCAAGCGGAGAAACACATCCTGCGCCAGGTCGGCGGCGTCAAACGCGTTGCCAAGCTGGCGCCGCAGCCATCCCTGCAGCCAGCGATGGTGATCGCTGTAAAGGGCATGCACATGCTGCTGTAACGCGGATTCGGCGGCGGCCATCGCTTCCCTTGCAATCGTGAAGTGTCTGGCACGGCCAAACTTAAATGAGAATGGTTCGCATTATATGGCACGGAAAATGATTAATGCAACCAGCAGCATGGCCAGGCGCACATATTGCAACGCAGCATCTGACGTAGAATCGGCGCGATGGCCCGGCCAAGCCATCTAGTCCAGACATACCAGCGATTTCTTGATGCTTACCGTATTTTTATCTGCCCACGCCAGCCTGCAGGTGCAGCTACCCGACGCCACTTGACCTGCCCATGGACCTGCTTTCTTCCTTAGATCCGTTGCGCCGGCTGCTCACCGCTTCGCTGCTGGTGGCCGCCTCGGTGTCCACCCCGCAGACACAGGCCGCCCCCGCAGCCTTCCCACACCGGACCGTGCACCTGGTGGTTCCTTTCACGGCGGGCGGCACCACCGACATCATTGCCCGTGTCATTGCCGATAAGCTGCGCACCCGACTGGGCCAGCCCGTGGTAGTCGACAACCGGCCGGGTGCCGCCACGATGATCGCCGCGGAGCAGGTCGCCAAGGCACCCGCCGACGGATACACGCTGCTGCTCGCCAGCTCCACCACGTTCAGCATGCTGCCCGCGCTGCACACCGGCCTGCCCATCCCGGCGGAAGGCGCCTGGGCGCCGATCGGCATCATCGCGCAGGCGCCGGTGATACTCACCACCCGTGCGGACTCCGGCATCAAGTCATTCGCGGACATGCTGGCGCGTGCAAGCGCCCAACCGGGCGCCATCACCTACGGCACCACCGGCCCGGGCACCGCGCAGAACATTGTGGGCACCATGATCGAGGCCGACCTGCACGCGGACATCACCCCCGTGCCATATCGCGGCAGCACGCAAATCCTCGCCGACGTCATTGGCGGGCAGATCGACCTGAGCCTCGACCCCATCGCCGTTGCCAAGCCTTACCTCGCATCCGGCAAGTTGCGCCCGCTGGCGATCAGTACCGGGACGCGCTCGCCGGAGTATCCGGGCGTGCCAACCTTTGCCGAACTCGGCATCGCCATGCCCGGCAATGCATTCTGGTTCGGTATTGCCGCGCCGCGCGCTACGCCGCAAGCGGTGGTGGACAGGCTGGAAAAGGAATTGCAGGGGGTGCTTCTGGACCCTTCCGTGGAGGCGGTCTTCCAGCGGCAGGCGATCTGGGTCATGCGCGGCAACGCGGAGGATTTCCGCCGGCGCGTGCAGGGCGAGATAACGCAATATCGCCGGCTCGCAAAGGACGGCAGGGTGAAGCTGGAATAGCTGGAATAGCAGAAACCCCGGGCACCTGTTGCCAGGTACCCGGGGTTCCCATGGCGGCTCGCCTTTCCCAAGGCGTGGCTGCCGCCGGCGGCCGCCCTGCGTGACAGGGCGGCCAGGCTTGCACCCGCTTAAGCCTTGACGGCTGCCAGCGCGGCGTTCAGCGTCTTGCTGGGGCGCATCACGATGTCCAGCTTGGCGAAGTCGGGCTTGTAGTAGCCGCCGATATCGGCTTCCTTGCCTTGCACGGCCGACAGCTCGCCAACGATGACCTGCTCGTTGTCGGTCAGTTGCTTGGCCAGCGGCGCGAACTGCGCTGCCAGGGCGGCATCGTCGGTCTGTGCCGCCAGTTCCTGGGCCCAGTACATGGCCAGGTAGAACTGGCTGCCGCGGTTGTCCAGCTGGCCGGTCTTGGGCGACGGGTTCTTGTTGTTGTCCAGCAGCTTGCCAGTCGCGGCGTCCAGCGTCTTGGCCAGGATCTTGGCCTTCTCGTTGCTGGTCTTGATGCCGAGCTCTTCCAGCGACACCGCCAGGGCCAGGAATTCACCCAGCGAATCCCAGCGCAGGTGGTTTTCTTCCACCAGCTGCTTGACGTGCTTCGGCGCCGAGCCGCCAGCGCCAGTTTCGTACATGCCGCCGCCGGCCATCAGCGGGACGATGGAAAGCATCTTGGCGCTGGTGCCCAGCTCCATGATCGGGAACAGGTCGGTCAGGTAGTCGCGCAGGATGTTGCCGGTCACCGAGATGGTGTCCAGGCCACGGATGACGCGTTCCAGCGTGTAGCGCATGGCGCGCACTTGCGACATGATCTGGATGTCCAGGCCGGTGGTGTCGTGATCCTTCAGGTAGGTCTCGACCTTCTTGATCATCTCGGCTTCGTGCGGGCGGTACGGGTCCAGCCAGAAAATGGCGGGCATGCCGGAGTTGCGCGCGCGCGTGACGGCCAGCTTGACCCAGTCGCGGATCGGTGCGTCCTTGACCTGGCACATGCGCCAGATATCGCCCTCTTCCACGTTCTGCACCAGCAGCACTTCGCCGGTGGCGATGTCAACGATGCGGGCTTCGCCGGCTTCGTGCACTTCAAAGGTCTTGTCGTGCGAGCCGTATTCCTCGGCTTGCTGCGCCATCAGGCCGACGTTGGGCACGGTGCCCATGGTGACCGGGTCGAAGTTGCCGTTGGTCTTGCAGAAGTTGATGATTTCCTGGTAGATGCGGGCAAACGTGCTCTCCGGGATCACGGCCTTGGTGTCCTTAGGACGGCCGTCGGCGCCCCACATCTTGCCGCCGATGCGGATCATGGCCGGCATCGAGGCGTCAACGATCACGTCGTTGGGTGCATGCAGGTTGGAGATGCCCTTGGCCGAATCCACCATCGCCAGCTCGGGACGGTGTTCGTGGCAAGCGTGCATGTCGCGGATGATCTCTTCGCGCTTGGAGCTCGGCAGGCTTTCCAGCTTGTCGTACAGGTTGACCAGGCCGTTGTTGACGTTCACGCCCAGTTCATCGAACAGCTTGCTGTGCTTCTCGAAGGCTTCCTTGTAGAAAATCTTCACGGCGTGGCCGAACACGATGGGGTGCGAGACCTTCATCATGGTGGCCTTCACGTGCAGCGACAGCATCACGCCGGTCTTGCGCGCGTCTTCCATCTGCTCTTCGTAGAAGTCGCACAGCGCCTTCTTGCTCATGAACATGCTGTCGATGATCTCGCCGTCCAGCAGCGACACCTTCGGCTTGAGCACGATGGTCTTGCCGCTCTTGGTGACCAGCTCCATCTTGACGTCGCGGGCGCGGTCCAGGGTCATGGACTTTTCGCCGTGATAGAAGTCGCCGTGCTTCATGTGCGCCACGTGCGTGCGCGAAGCCATGCTCCACTCACCCATGCTGTGCGGGTTCTTGCGTGCGTAGTTCTTGACGGCTGCCGGCGCGCGGCGGTCCGAGTTGCCTTCGCGCAGGACCGGGTTCACGGCGCTGCCCAGGCACTTCGAATAGCGTTGGCGGATGGCCTTCTCGGCATCGGTCTTCGGGTCTTCCGGGAAATCCGGGACCTTGTAGCCCTTGGCCTGCAGTTCCTTGATCGCGCTGACCAGCTGGTGCACGGAGGCGCTGATATTGGGCAGCTTGATGATGTTGGTGTCAGGCAGCAGGGTCAGCCGGCCCAGCTCGGCCAGGTTGTCGGGCACGCGTTGTGCCTCGGTCAGGAATTCGGGGAATTCGCCCAGGATACGGCCCGCCACCGAGATGTCGCTGGTCGTCACGTTGATGCCGGCCGGGGCGGTGAAGGTGCGGATGATGGGCAAAAAGGCACTGGTCGCCAGCAGCGGAGCTTCGTCGGTCAGCGTGTAGATGATGGTGGGTTGCTGGGTACTCATTGCTTATCTCAGGATCAAGAAATAGGTTGGAGAACGCCACCGGCTGGGTCACAGCCCGGCAGGAATGCCCGAATTTTGCCTGAATTTTCTCCAGGGGGGTCTGAACCACACGGGGTTTTTGCTTCGCGATCGCAAAATGCAAGTTTTGCGTGGGGGCAAGGCTAGCGGTGCGTGGCGCGTGCGGGGGCGGACGGCGCGCCGGCATCTGCCCCCCTCGCTGCGCCCATCTGGCGGGCCAACGGGCCTAACAGCGTTTAAAGCCAGCTAACAATCACAAAACCGCTGCACTAGTCCCAAAAACTGCGGAACGCGGCGGCAGCGATCACGGGGACCGTCAGCACCAGCGGAATGGCAAAGTACGGAACTTCGAGATCTACGCGCCACTTGTAGATGAGCCAGGCGATGCCAGCCCCGAGTGTAACCAGGCCAACAAGCGCCGCGAGAACATTCAGTACCCTGTCGGACGGGCGCCTGCGCGTCCGTTCTTTGGTGGAAAGCGCTTTCATCCCAGCTCCAATGCAGATTGTGACGGGCCTATGTTCTATTAAAGGCTACTCCGGCGCCCTGCGTAAAGGGTAAGGGTAAGGGGGTAAGGGCGAGTCATGGCGGGCCTCATGGGGAGAGAGCGTATTGGGAAGCGTCTTGGCGCTTTGTGGGCCGCATTGGCCGGATCATGGGCGGCTTAGGGCAAAATACCGCCTTGAGCGGCCCGGCCGGGCCCGAAGAACAAGATGCTGACGGGCGAGCCCGCACCTGCGCACACCTCGCCGTTGCCTGCCGGCAAGCGCCAGCGCTGCGGCAGGGCGGGCCCAGTACAGCATCGCCAGGGGACAGCTCGTCCTTCAACAGAGCACATCTGGAGCCATTGATGACCGACTCGAACATGTCTTTCCTAGGCAGGATTTCTCTTGCCGTGGGCACGTTTTTCAACATCCTGGGCGACCGCGAGCTTGCCGCGGGCGTGCGGCGCCTGCGTGACGGCACGGGGCCCGGCGCAAGCACAGCGCCCGCCGCACCGGTCCCTGCCCCCGTGGCCGCACCAGCGCCAAGGGCAGCGCCGGCCCCTGGCGCGCTGAAAGAGGCAAGCCCGGAGGCCGCGCTCCAGCTGCTGGGGCTTCTCCAGCGCGACGCGCGCTTCATCGATTTTGTCGAGGAAGACATCGCCGGCTATTCCGACACCGAAATCGGTGCCGCTGCCCGGCTGGTGCATGACGGTTGCCGCACCGTGCTGCGCGAGCATTTCACCATCCGGCCAGTGCGCGAGGAAGCCGAGGGCAGCCGTGTAACGGTGCCCGACGGGTTCGACGCCACCGCCATCCGGCTGACCGGCAACGTGGTCGGCAGCGCGCCGTTCAACGGCAACATCAGCCACCGTGGCTGGCGCGTGGCGGAAGTCCGCCTGCCCCGGCTGGCCGAGCGCCATGACGCCACCGTGATCGCCCCGGCCGAGGTCGAGCTATGAGCGACCCGCGCTACTCGATCGGCATCGACCTGGGCACGACGCATTGCGCCCTCTCCTACGTCGACCTCACCGCCAGTGACGGCGAGAAGAGCACCCAGGGCGTCCTGGCCGTCGCACAGCTCACCGCACCGGGCGCTATCGAAGATTGCGACCTGCTGCCCTCGTTTTTGTACCTGCCGCATCCGAGCGAGCTGGCTCCGGGCGACCTGGCCTTGCCGTGGAACGCCGCGCGGGATTTCGCCGTGGGCGAGCTGGCGCGCAGCCGTGGCGCGGCCACGCCGATCCGGCTGGTATCGAGCGCGAAGAGCTGGCTGTGCCACCCCGGGGTAGACCGCCGCGCGGCGATCCTGCCGAACGATGCGCCGGCGGAAGTGCCGCGCGTGTCGCCGCTCGAAACTTCCGTGCGCTATCTCTCGCACCTGCGCGAAGCGTGGGATCACGCGCATCCCGACGCCCCGTTCGGTGAGCAGGACATCACCGTCACCATTCCCGCGTCGTTCGATCCGGCCGCGCGGGAACTGACGGCTGAAGCCGCCGAATCCGCGGGCTATGCCCGCATGACCCTGCTCGAGGAGCCTCAGGCGGCGCTCTATAGCTGGATCCAGAAGAGCGGTGGCCAGTGGCGCAAAGAGGTCAAGGTGGGCGACATCATCCTGGTCGTCGACGTGGGTGGCGGCACCACCGATCTTTCACTCATCGCCGTGATCGAGCGCGAGGGCAACCTGGAGCTGCACCGTGTTGCCGTCGGCGAGCACATCCTGCTGGGCGGCGACAACATGGACCTGGCGCTGGCCCACGTGGTGGCGCGCAAGCTCGCGGCCCAGGGCACGCAGGCCGATCCGTGGCAACTGCGCGCGCTCACCTATGCCTGCCGCAGCGCCAAGGAAACCCTGCTCAGCGACCCGGCCACGGACGCAGTGCCGCTGGTCGTGCCGAGCCGCGGCTCCAAGCTCATCGGCGGCTCGATCCGCACCGAGCTGACCCGTGCCGAGCTCACCCAGATCATCCTGGAGGGCTTTTTCCCGCAGGTGGATGGCTCTGCCCGCCCGGTCAGCCGGGCACGCGCCGGCCTGACGCAGCTGGGCCTGCCGTACGCGCAGGATCCGGCCATCACACGACATCTGGCGGCGTTCCTGGGCCGCCAGGTGGCGGCGCTGGCCGAGATTGAAGGCCTGGCAGCCGGCACGCCGGCGCAGGGCGCGACCTTCCTGCACCCCACTGCCGTGCTGTTCAATGGCGGCGTGTTCAAGTCCACCCTGCTGGTCGAGCGCATCCTGCAGACGCTCAACGGCTGGCTCGCCGCGGAAGACGCGGCCCCCGCGCGCCTGCTGGGGGGCGCCGACCTGGACCTGGCCGTGGCGCGTGGCGCCGCCTACTACGGCTACGTGCGCCGTGGCAAGGGCGTGCGCATTCGCGGCGGCACCGCGCGGGCCTACTACATTGCGGTGGAATCGGCGATGCCCGCCATCCCGGGCTTCGAGCCGCCCATCCAGGCGCTGTGCGTGGCGCCCTTCGGCATGGAGGAAGGCACCGAGGCGCCGTTGCCGGAGCAGGAATTCGGGCTCGTGGTCGGCGAACCCGTGCATTTCCGCTTCTTTGGCTCGTCGGTGCGCCGCCAGGACCAGGTAGGCACCCTGCTCGATTTCTGGGGGCCCGAGGACCTGCAAGAGCTCGATGAAATCCAGGCCACGCTGCCGCCCGAAGGCCGCACGCCCGGCGAAGTCGTGCCGGTGAAGCTGCATGCCCGCATCACGGAGGCCGGCACGCTGGAGCTGGAAGCCGTGCCCCGTGGCACGGGCGAGCGCTGGAAGGTCGAGTTCGACGTGCGCGGCAACGCGAATGCCTGAGTGCCATGCATGAAGCGGTATAGCGTCGGCATTGACCTGGGCACGAGCAACACGGTCGTCGCCTATGGCGAGGCAGGGTCGGAGGACATCCGCGTCTTCGACATCGATCAACTGGTGAGCCTGGGCGAGGTGGCCACGCGGCCGCTCTTGCCGTCCGTGCGCTACCACGCGGCGCCGGGGGAGCTCAACGCCAGCGACCTGCAGTTGCCGTGGCAGGTTGCCGATGGGGCGGACGGTGGCGACGGTGCCGCATCGGGCCAGGTCGTCGTGGGCCGCCTGGCGCGCACGCTCGGCGCGCAAGTGCCCGGCAGGCTGGTCGCCAGCGCCAAAAGCTGGCTGTCGCATGCGTCGGTCGACCGCGTGGCGCCGATCCTGCCGTGGGGTGCCGCCGACGAAGTCGGCAAGGTGTCGCCGGTGGCGGCCAGCGCCAGCTACCTGGCGCACGTGCGCGCAGCATGGAACCACCGTTTTCCCGATGCCCGGCTCGAGGACCAGGACGTGGTGCTCACCGTGCCCGCCTCGTTCGATGAAGGCGCGCGCGCCCTCACGCTGGAAGCCGCGCGCATGGCCGGACTGCCCGCGCTGCGCATGCTGGAGGAGCCCCAGGCGGCGTTCTACGACTGGGTGTTCCATCACCGCGAGACGCTAGCTGCCGACCTGGCGCAAACGCGGCTGGTGCTGATCTGCGATGTGGGCGGCGGCACCACCGACCTGACCCTGATCAAGGTGGAGGTCCAGGACGGCCGGCCGCAATTGACCCGGATCGGGGTTGGCAACCACCTGATGCTCGGCGGCGACAACATGGACCTCGCCCTCGCGCATCTGGTCGAGTCGCGCATCGCCACGGCGCACTCGCGCTTGTCGGCGGGCAGCCTGTCCCAGTTGGTCGAGCGGTGCCGTGCCGCCAAAGAGCAACTGCTCAGCGCGCAGGCGCCGGACGCGGTCACGATCACGCTGCTCGGTTCGGGCTCCCGGCTGATCGGCGGCGCGCGCTCCGTCGAAGTCACCCGGCAGGAGATCGAGCAGATCATTGTCGAGGGGTTTTTCCCAGCCGTTTCGGCCGGTGAAAGACCGGGGCGCTCACGGGGCGGCATCGTCGAATTTGGCCTGCCTTATGCGTCCGACCCAGCGATCACCCGGCACGTTGCGGCCTTCCTCGGCCAGCACGCAGCCCAGTCGCGCATGGCCAACGCACAGGATGCAACAGAGGCGCCAGAAGCACCAGGCGACGCGCCGCCGATGCCCGACACCTTGCTGCTCAACGGCGGCGTGTTCCGCGCCGAGGCGCTGACGGGGCGCTTGTCGGGCACGCTTGGCACCTGGCGCCGAGCGCCCTTGCATGTGCTGCACAACGACAACCCCGACGTGGCGGTCGCCCGTGGCGCGGTAGCGTTCGCGCTCGCCCGCGCCGGGCATGCGCCGCGCATCGGCGGGGGCTCGCCGCGCAGCTACTTCCTCGTGCTGGACAACGGCGATGCCGCGCAGGCTGAGCGCGGCATTTGCCTGTTGCCGCGCGGCACCGAAGACGGCCAGGAGATCCATCTCAAGGACCGCACCTTTTCCCTGCGCCTCGGGCATCCGGTGCGCTTCCACCTGGTCTCCTCCGTCGCCGACACGCCCTATCAGCCGGGTGAACTGGCCGACCTCGCCAGCGGCGATTTCGTCCGCCTGCCGCCGATCGCCACCGTGGTGCAAGCGCGCGGCGCCAGCGACGCGCGGGAGACGCTGGTGCAGCTCACCACATCGCTCACCGAAGTCGGCACGCTGGAAGTGCACTGCAGCGAGATCGCCAATCCTTCGCAGCGCTGGCTGCTCGAGTTCCAGCTGCGCGGCGATGCCCCAGCGGCAGACACGGCGGCCCACGCGCCCCATCCTTGCCTGGCCCAGGCCGTCGAATGCATCGACCGCACCTTTGGCGCCCGCTCGCAAGACGTTGGCCCCAAGGAAGTCAAGCGGCTGCGCGCGCAACTGGAGCAACTGCTGGGCGCGCGCGACCAATGGGACAGTACGCTGCTGCGCGCCCTGTTCGGCACGTTGTGGGAACGCGCACGCCGGCGCCGCCGCACGGCAGACCATGAACGCCTCTGGCTCAACCTTGCCGGCTATTGCATGCGGCCGGGGTTCGGCTACCCGCTGGACGAGTGGCGCGCCGGGCAGCTCTGGTCGTTGTTCGAGCAGGGCATCCAGTACGTCAACGAGAGCCAGATCTGGTCGGAATGGTGGACGCTGTGGCGCCGCACCGCCGGCGGTCTGGACGAAAGCGCGCAGCTGCGTTTGCTGGACGACATCGCCTTCTACCTGCAGCCCCCGGGCACGGCGCGCTACAAGCGCCCCGCCGGCGCCGCCAAGGCAGGCTACGCCGACATGGTGCGGCTCGCGGGATCGCTGGAACGCGTGCCCGTCGAGCGCAAGATCGAAGTCGCCGAGTGGCTGCTCGCCCGGCTCAAGAAGCCCTCGGAGAACCTTCAAGGCTGGTGGGCCGTGGGCCGCATCGGCGCGCGCCGGCCGTTCTACGGCAGCGCGCACAACGTCGTGCCGCCAGAGGTTGGCTCGCAATGGCTGGAGGCGATTCTCGCGCTCGACTGGAAGAAGGTCGAGCCGGGCGCGTTCGCCGCCGTGCAGATCGCCCGCATGACGGGGGACCGGTCACGGGACCTGCCGCTGGAGATCCGCATGCGCGTGGTCAGCCGGCTCGAGGCCGCCAACGCGCCACGTAGCTGGATCGACATGGTGCGCGCAACGGTGGAACTCGATGAGGCCGATGAGGGACGGGTCTTTGGCGAGTCGCTGCCGGCGGGATTGACGCTGATCGTGGCGTGAGCCCAAACGCGGCGGGCCGGCAAATGGCCTAGCCGACCTCCGCGAATCTTCGCAGCGATGCGAGATCCAGGATCTCGATGGACCCGCGCGTGCGCTGCACCAGCCCCTGCGCCTCGAAATCCCGGAGAATCTGGTTCACCGTTTGCCGGGAAACCGACAGCATCAAGCCGAGTTGCTCTTGCTGCACGTTGATCACCCGCTTGCTCAGGCCATGGCGCTCGCCATAGCCGCCGGCAATGGCCAGCAAGCGGCGCGCCAGCCTGACCGGCACGGGCATCAGCACCGACGATTCGATCGCTTCGAATGCCAGCCTGAGCTTTGGGGCCATCAGCAGGCCCATTGCTTTCCAGTGCACCGGATGTTCGTCGAGAAACTGCACCGCATCCTGCTGGCTGATATGCAGCAGCACCACGTCGGTCTCGATCCAGGCATCGTGGGCGCGCGGCAAGGCGTCAAACAAGGCGACCTCACCGAACCATTGCGGCGTTTCCGCAAACGCCAGCAATGCCTCCTTGCCATCGGCGGAGGAAGTGGTCATGCGGATGGCGCCCGCCACCACAAAGTACAGGCCGTCCGCCGGATCTCCGTGCGCGAACAGGCGCTGGCCCGCAGCCAGCGACCTGACCTTGGCGTGCGCCACGATCCACCGTTGAAAATCAGCGGCGAGACCGGCGAACCAGGCGCTGGATCGCAGGGCAGCGAGGTGGTCTTCGGGGGTGGATGACTTTGACACAGCGCCAATCGTAGTCTTATGTCAGGAAGGCGACATTGTAGTCGGCCGTTCCCTGCAAAGATCGCTCATTGCAATCAGGGACCTAGATGAAAACCCTGAAAGCCCTGAAGACCCGAAGCATCGGCGACTTCGCCATCCCGGCAACAACCCCAGCAACAAACCCGACAAGAGGAACGAGGCAATGGACATAGCGACCTCCCCCGCTCTCTACAAGCGTGACTTTCCAGCCGCATTCCGTGCGATCCGCAAGCTGCTGGCAAATGGAGACGACACCACGCAGGTGTTTCTCATCATGCGCGCCCTCAACGGGCCGTCCGCGCCGAAAAACTACGCGCGGCTCTTGACGACCACGAGCGGGCGGCGGCTGGCTTATCTTCGCGTCGAACTGACGGAGCGCTTCTCCGACCCGGCGTTCATCGCCAGCTTCGCCCCCGGCACGCTCGGCGCCGCCTACTGCGCATTCCTGGAGCAAACGGGCTACAGCGCCGCCGGCCTTGCCGCGATTTCAAACCTCAACAGCGAGCCGCTGGTCGAGGATCCCTACGCCTGGTTTGGCAGGCGGACCCGTGACATCCACGACATCTGGCATGTGCTGACCGGCTACAAAGCCAACGAGAACATGGGCGAAGCGGCGCTGGTGGCGTTCAGCTACGCACAGACCGGCGCCCTCGGCTGGGCATTCATCGCCGTTGCTACGGCCTTGCAGAGCCTGCGCAAGACCGGCAACACCGCGTACTTGCGCGCCGTCGTCGAGGGGTATCGGCATGGACGCAAGGCGAAGTGGCTGCTGGCCGAGGACTACGAGGCGCTGCTGCATGAACCGCTCGAGGCAGCGCGCGCGCGGCTGGGCATTCTCGAACCCGTGATGTACCAGGCGGCCAGCCAGGCCGCGCAATGCCAGCCACAGGGCGCGGCTTCGCAATCGCTGTCATCCGACTAGGCTCCGGGCGCTGCCTATGGGCCTTTGGGCCCCAGCCACGGCAGCGGCGCAACCCGCTCCGGGGCCTGGCCCAGGCGGGCCTGCCAGGCATCGGCCTCGGCGCCAAGGCGTGTCAGCAGGCTGCGCCGTGACCGGTACCAGACAACCCCCAGCACGGCCACGCACAGCGCACAGCCAAGCACCACCCAGGGATCGTAGCCAAAGCCGTTGCCGCGTTGCGCTGCGGCATATGACACGTAGCCCCAGGTCGCCTGCGGGCGCAGCACATTGACGCCGTCCAGCAATGACGGATGAAACAACGCGAGCGCGGCTAGCATGCCGGTTTGCAGTGCAATCACGCCAAATCCGAACTGATATCGCGCCCATTGCCGCAAGGTCTGCGGATCGCGCATAGCCATCGGGTTTCCGCGAGCCGAGTATGCAAGCGACAGCTTGAGCCAGCCGGGCGTCTTGTTGACATGCATCTGCGCGCCCCGCCCGTCGGCGGGTTCGAGCACACGATGCTGGTACGCGAACAGCAGCGCGCCGCAGCGATACCAGCCCAGCTCCTGCGCGGTCCCTGGCGGCACCCGGACATTAAGGCGCTCCAGCGGCGCGTCGATGGCGATTAACCGCCTGGCGCGCGTGGCGGGCCACATCTGACGGTGCAGGTCCAGCAAAAACAGTCCGAGTGCGAGCGCGGCCGGCAGCAGGGCTAGCGCGCCTGGCTGGAACCGCGCGCAGAGCATCATGCCGACCAAGGCGCACAGCAGCCCGGCAGTGGCCAGGAGATAGCCGTGGCCGCTTTGTGCGCGCTGGCTGCAAACGGGATTGACCAGCCACTCCTCAGCGGCGTCCGGGCGGCGCGCGTCGGGCGCCTGGCTCAGTTGCTCCCACTCAGCCAGCAGGTCGTGCCTAAGCGCTGGCTCGCCAAGCGCGTGCATGCCAATCAGCCACGCCTCGCCGCCCTCGACCAGGCAGTCCAGCCGGTAGCCGCGCCGCGCCTGGATCAGCGCGCATAGCCGCGCTGGTACATGCAGCTTCAACGTGGCCGGCTTGCCCGTGCCGGGAGACGGCGGCAGGCTCACGTGTGCCGCGCGCCAACGCTGCAGGCAGGCCGGCAGGGCAAGATCGGCACGATGCGGCTGCATCTGCACGGGCGCGCTGAACACCTGGCGTGACGCCCGCTGCCAGCGACGCATGGGCTTGCGGCCGTAGTTGGCTTGCATGGCTTCCAGCAGGGATCGGCATGGCGGCGCTGTGTTCATCGGATTGGGTATAGGGTATAGGGCCGGCATCATGGCTGCTCGACGGGTCGTTCCGGGGCGAAGGTCACGGGAATCATGACGGTTTCGCCGATCAGCTCGCCCTGCCTCACCGCAGGCTGGTAGCGCCATTGCCGGGCGGCCTCGATGGCGGCCCGCCCCAACTCACCGGGTCCGGCCAGCCGGACCACCGCGATCTGGCTTGGATCGCCGCTGGCATCCACCATGACCTGCAGGTCAACCCTGCCGCCGGCCCTTGACGCCAGCGTGCTCGGGTAGCTGGCCGGATGGCGCTGCTGCGAGGCCGGATCCACACTGGCTTGCCGATCGGCCAGGGGCGGCAGTTCGGCCAGGCGGGCGGCCAGCGCCTTGCCGGCCTGGCTGAACGTCTCCCAGCGCTTTGCGTCCGAGACCATGCGAAGACGAAGGGTGGCAAGGATGGCGCTCAGCTCGCCGGATTTGTCGGCGACCTCCGCCTGCAGCCGCTCGGCAATGGCGAAACTGGCAACCGCGTCCTTGTCGCGCTGCTCGCGCAGCGCGACCGCACCCAGCCCGTACCACGCATTGGGATCGTCGGCACGGGCCCAGATCGCCTGCTCGAACAGCAGGCGCGCGGTCACCGGCTCCTTGAGCCGCAGGTGATATTCCCCCAGTTCGTTGGCGGAGAAAAAGGCGCCGGAGTCGCGCGCCAGCAACTCGCGGTGCTGCTCATAATGGGCTTCGAGTTCCGCCTCGGCGGCGCGCGCCCCGCCCTCCGGCTTGGCCGCCGCCGTGCGCGCCTGGCGCAGCGTATCGCCGTAGGCGCGCTGGATGCGGTTGAACTCCCGCGTGCTGTTGTAGCTGCTAGGGAGCGCCATCCGCTTTAGCCGCAGCAGGTTGTAGCGGTAGGTGTCGAACTGCCCCGCGGCGACGGCAGCGATGGTGGCCCGGATCTCGGCGCGTGTGCTCGCCAGCGTCAGGGACGCCGCGGGAGCCCCACCGCGCTTCCATTCGAGCGCTTGGCCTTGCCCACCGGCCGTGCCGTTTGCCGCGGCTGGCGTCGCGGCTTCGCGATCGCTGTCGCCGCCGCCGGACGACATGAAGGCCGTCACCAGCACCACCAGCGTAAGCGCGACGGCAACGGCAATCGCGAAGGTCCCGCTCATGGCGCCGCTCGCCGGCATGGTGTTGGAGATCGATGCACTGACGGCAGCGGCCTGAGCCAGCGGTTGCTGCAATGGCTGCTGCAAGGGCGGCCGCGCGGCTGCCTGGCGCGCACGCTTGCCCCGGCCGGACTTGCGCTTGCCGCCGGCCTGCGTGGCAGCGGCTGCCTGCGTGGCGGCGCCAGCGATCATCGCACTGCGCGCGCAGGCCGCGCAAGCCAGTCCGGCAAAGTGCTGGTGTGAGGGATCGGCGGTGCAGACCGCCAGCCGCTGGCTGCTGCGCAGCGCATATTCGCGCAGCACACGCGCCCACTCGGCAGGCGCGGGCCGGCCGTCCGGCGGGCCGGCGAAGGCGCTGTCAAACATATCGCGCAACTCCGGCGGCATCTGCGCGTGGCCGCTCACCGGGTTGGGCGAGATCGCCTTGTGCGCCCGCAGCCCGTAGGCGTAGTAGCGGCCACGGATGCGCCCGGGCAGGTCGGTGGGAAGCTGCGCATTGGCAGGCCTCCCGCTAAAGGGATGGATGCCAAAATTCAGCAACTGGAAGATCACCACCGCCAGCGCGAAGCGGTCCTGCGCCGGCTCGCCCGCGGCGGTCAGCCCGCCGCCTTGCAGCTCCGGCGCCAGGTAATCGGCGGTGAACTGCTGCGCGGCAAAGCGTTCCGACTCGCCCTGGATGCTGAAGCCATCGCAATCGAGCATCGCGATATAGAGCGAATCACGGTAGAAGCGCAGGTTGACCGGCTTCAGGTCCACCACATAGTGATGCTGCTGGTGCAGGGCCGCGATGACGCCGCTCAGATTGGCGGCTAGCGTGATCTTGGCGCCCAGCCCGGTGGGCAGGCCGGCGGCGCGCGCCTGGCGCTCCTGCAAGATCTCCTCCAGCTCGGCCGTTTGCTGGATATCCAGCGCCGGCATGGCAAAGCCGATAAAGCGGCCACGGGCATCCAGCAACGGCGACTGCGGCCACGCGATCTGCACATAGCGCTTGCCGTTCTCCACCTGGTCCGGCAGCTCGGGCGACAGCCGTAGCATCGCATCGATCTTGCGCTGGTAGCTGGCCAGGTCCATGTGGCCGTGGTAGAGCTTGGCCACCTGGGCCGGCGCCTCTGCCAGCAGGAACACGCTGCCGGCGCCGCCGCTCTTGATCAGGCGCGCCAGCGTCAGGCCGCGCTGGCGATCCAGCCAGACTCTGCCCCCGCTGCGAGCACTCATGCGCGCAACGCGATCAGCAAGGTCTTGTCATCGCCGGTGATGTGGTGCGTGCGCGGATCGTCCAGCGTGGCCGCCAGCGCGCGGTTGCCCTCATCGATGTCGGCTACCCCGCGCAGATACCGCTCGACCGGCTCCATGAAGGGCGCGTAGAGTCCGGCGTTGCCCTTGCTCATGGCAAACGGCATGGCGCCATCCGACATCAGCGCCACGCCTCGCAGCGGCTGGCGGATCGGCAGCACCCTGAGCTGCTCGCGCCAGTGCGGCCCGGTGATGAAGTAGGTCTCGTTGGCGTACTCGCCATTGGCCGGCAGCGAGATATCCGGCTTGGCCGCGCCGTCGCGCGGCTGGGCCACGCCAACGCCGTCGCCGATATGAAAGAAGCTGCCGCGCTCCGGCGTGGCCACCACGCCAACCAGCGTGCTAGCGTAGTCGGCCAGCCCGGCACCCGCCGCGCGCGCCACCTCCTGCAGCGCGTTGCGCGCCAGGCCGAGCACGCCGCCCACGGCCTGCGCAAACAGATCGCCGGACAATTCCGGCAATTCCTCGCCCTGCCCCACGCGCGTAGCCAGCGCGTGCGCCACCGAGTTCGCGATGAATTCCGCCCCGGCCCGGCTGTAGCGTGCCGAGCCCGCGCCGTCGCACACCACGGCGATCAGCACCTCGCCCACTACCGCATGCGCAAAGGCATCCTGGCACGGCACGCCGCGCTCGGCGTGCGATTTGCCCGTCGCCGAAGCGGCAAAGATCTTCCAGGCCATCGCTCAGACCGTGACCGCGGACCAGCTGTCGGTGGGCGGCAGTTGCGCCTGCCCGCCCGGCGTGGACTGCGACACGACCTGCATGCTGGCGCTAAGCCACAGGAACAGCTCACGGAACTGCAGGCCCTTGAGCTGCTTCACGCCGCCCGCGCCACGGTTGCTGAACTGCTGGAGCACATCGATGCTCGCGCCCTCGCCCACCGCGATCGGGAACACGGCCACCTTGTTGGCCTTCTCGGCCTGGCGGGACTGCGCCGCGCCTTGCTCCCACTGGTCGGTGGGCGCGCCATCCGACATCAGGAACAGCCACGGGCGCGTGTAGGCCACGCCCGCCTGGCGAAAGCGCAGCTTTTCCTGCTCGATCTCCGCCAGCGCCAACTCCACGGCCTGGCCCGTCGGCGTGGTGCCGTCGGCCCGCAGTTGCGGCGCATTGAAATCCATCGCATCGCACCAGTCGCCGGCCACCTCGGCCTGGTCGTAACCGCCGTACTGCACCACCAGGAGCCGGACCCGCTTGCTCGCGATCACGTCCGCCTTGAGCTCCTGCTCCAGCAGGGCCAGCCCTTCATTGAGCTGCCGGATGGGTTCGCCGTCCATGCTGCCGGAGCAATCCAGCACCAGTACAAGGGGCGTGCGCTGCTCGGTGTTGTCGATTAAGGCGACATCCGGGATGATCGATTTAGACATGGCACTCCTGCTGCGATTTTGGCGAATTTCGCATTTTATCAGCCACATCCGGCATTTCTCAAAAAAATGCATCTGGCGTCCATCAATAACTTCCGCAGCCCGGACACCGCGCGTTGTCGATCGTGATGGCAGGCGTTTGGCACGCGCCACCGGGAATGCTATGCTCCCCATGCGCTTGCTGCCGTCGGCAGCAAGCGTCATTCAACGAACACAAGACTCCATAATCCATGGCTACCAAAGCAAATGCTGTCGTAAAGACCACCGCCAAGCCTGCCGCCAAGAAGGCGGCGCCGGCAAAGAAGGTCGCAGCGGCCGCGCCGGCGGTGAAACCCCTGAAGGACACGTTCAACAAGTCCAGCCTGGTGGCCCACCTGGTGGCCCAGACTGAACTGGATGCCAAGACGGTCAAGACCGTGCTGGTCCATCTGGAAAACACCATCCTGAGCGCGGTGCACAAGAAGGGCGCCGGCGAATTCACCCTGCCGGGCCTGTTCAAGGTCGTGGCGACCCAGGTTGCCGCCACCAAGAAGCGCTTCGGCAAGAACCCGTTCACCGGCGAAGACCAATGGTTCGCGGCCAAGCCGGCGACCGTCAAGGTCAAGGTTCGCCCGATGAAGAAGCTGAAGGACGCTGCGCTGTAAGCTGAACGGGCAAACAGAACGCAGCTGGAACAAAAGGGAGCCCGCGTGGCTCCCTTTTGCATTGCAGGTCAACACCCGATATCGAGCACACGCCATGAAGATCAGGTCCGAGTGGATATTTGAGTGCGAGCCACGGCATGTCTGGCCGCACTTCCTTCATGCCCGCATGGATGCGTCGCGCCCGCTGCTGTTCTGGCTGGGGATTCCAAAGCCAATGAGCTGCCGCGTACTGGAGGGCGTCGCGGCGGTCGGCAATACGCGGCAATGCACCACGGACCGGGGCACTATCAACCAGCGCATCCTGCAACTGGAGCCGGACCGGCTGCTGCAGTACCAGATGCAGGAAAGCACAGTCTGGTGCCGTGCCTGGGTCGGCAAGCTGATCGACACCTTCAGCCTTGAGCCGCTGGGCGATGGCAGGACACGGGTGCGGCGCACGACCGAGTTCGAAGCCACGGGACTGCTCAAGGCCATCAGGCTCGTCGGTCTCTGGGCAGCGCTGCGCCAGGCGCATGCTTATGCCGCGCGAAACTGGAAGCGGCTGGCACAACAGAGCCAGCGCGAATCCACCTGAGCACGCCATCCTCGCCAGGCCGCGCTCGCGGCCTGCCGGCCGGGCAACCAGCCCCGCCACTCAAGTCCCCACCTCAATTGCCGATATTCACCATAGTCCGCAGATGCGTTCGCGATAGACGGCGCGGCTGACAATAGAGCGAATCCGGGTCCCATGGGCCAGCATTTCGCCGCCTTATTATTTCCATTCAGGTAGAAGAAAATGAAGAATCTTGGAATTGGGGTACGCCTCGGCATTGGCTTTGGCGTGGTGCTGCTGCTGTCAACGCTCATGACCGTGTTCAGTATCCTGGGGCTGCAGGACGTGGCCAGCCACACGCACGACATGATGCAGCAGCCGCTGGCCAAGGAACGCGTCGTCAGCGACTGGTATCGCCTGATGCATACGAGCGTGCGCCGCACCACCGCGGTGGCGCGCAGTGCCGACCCGAGCCTGGGCGCGTTCTTCGCCGCCGAGACGAAGGGGTCGGTCGACGCCATCGCGGCGTTGCGCGACAAGATCGAGCCGATGCTGTCCTCCGACGCGGAAAAGGCGGCATTCAAGACGATCCAGACCGTGCGCAAGCCGTACAACGAGTCGCGCGACAAGATCACCAAGCTCAAGGAAGCCGGCCAGACCGACGAAGCCAACCAGGTGCTCGAGAGCGAGTTCGTGCCTGCCGGCAACGCCTATCTTGCCGAGATCCAGAAGCTGCTGGATATCCAGCGCGCCAGCATTGACCAGACCGCACTGGATATCAACGAGATCTATCTCGCCGCGCGCAATCGCCTGATCGCGCTTGGCGTGCTGGTGCTGGCGATTGGCGTTGCGTTCTCGGTATGGCTGACCGCCGGCATCACCGCGCCGCTGCATCGCGCCGTGGGCTTCGCGCGCAAGGTGGCGTCGGGCGACCTGACCAGCCACATCCGCTCGGATAGCAAGGACGAGACCGGCCAGCTGCTGCACGCCCTGGGCGAAATGAATGGCAACATCCTGCGCATCGTGACCGAGGTGCGTACCGGCACCGAATCCATTGCGTCCGGCACGAGCCAGATCGCCGCGGGCAACACGGACCTGTCCCAGCGCACGGAAGAACAAGCGTCGTCACTGCAGGAAACGGCCTCCAGCATGGAGGAGCTGACCAGCATCGTCCGCCAGAACGCGGACAACGCCAAGCAGGCCAGCTCGCTCGCCGTCAACGCCTCCGAGATCGCCATCAAGGGCGGCGCGGTGGTTGGCCAGGTGGTCGACACCATGCAGGAGATCAACGGCGCATCGCGCAAGGTGGTCGACATCATCGCCGTGATCGAGGGCATCGCCTTCCAGACCAACATCCTTGCGCTCAACGCCGCGGTGGAAGCCGCCCGCGCGGGCGAGCAAGGCCGGGGCTTTGCGGTGGTGGCCGGCGAGGTGCGCAGCCTGGCGCAGCGCAGCGCGACCGCCGCCAAGGAGATCAAGTCGCTGATCGGCGACTCGGTCGAGCGCGTGGAAAAGGGCTCGCAGCTGGTCACCAAGGCCGGCCAGACCATGGATGAGATCGTGGGCGCGGTAAAGCGCGTGACCGACATCATGGGCGAGATCAGCGCTGCCTCGGCCGAGCAAAGCGCCGGCATCGAGCAGGTCAATCAGGCCGTCACCCAGATGGACACGGTGACGCAGCAGAACGCCGCACTGGTGGAGCAAGCCGCCGCCGCCGCGGGATCGCTGGAAGAGCAGGCCCAGCGCCTGAAGGAAGCGGTATCCACGTTCCGCCTCGTGGCTGCCTGAACCGCCTGAACCGGCTTAGCCGCCTTAGCCGCCTGGCCCCGCTATGGCGCGCCGCCGGCCGCTTGCCGGTCACGCAAGCGGAAATGTGGCATTGACCGTCGTCTTGTGAAGGACGACGGCATCGTACAGCGCCACCAGCGCTTCTTGTATGGCAGCCGCAATACCCGGCGTCGAGACCATGCCATCCTCATCCAGCCTGGCGCCCAGCAATGGCACGGTGATCGATGCCGACTCGACAATGACGGCGGCCATCGTCTTCAAGGTCTCGCGCAGTGCCGCATCGGCATGGTGCGCGCGCGGCGATGCATTGAGCACGGCGACCGGCTTGAAGGCGAAGGGCTCGTACCCCACCAGCCAGTCCAGTGCATTCTTGATCGTGCCGGTAACGCCATGCGCGTACTCGGGGCTAGCGATCAGCAGCGCGTCCGCTTGCGCCACCTCGGCAAACAAGCGTGTGACGCTGGCATGCGGACAAGCCTCGTCGTCCGGGTTGAACAGCGGCAACGCCCCAAGGCCACTGAACACGGCAACCGACACATTCGCTGGCGCCAGCCGCGCGGCCGCGCGCAGCAGCGCGGAATTGATGGACGCAGCCCGCAGGCTGCCGGATAGCGCAAGGACTTTCATCATTCCCGATTTGCACCGCATGGGTGGTGTCTGAGCCAGCGCGCATTCTATAGCGAATGCGCGTGGCTGCCCGCCGCCCTTTGCGCAAGCCCCGATTGCACCAAACCGCCCCGCCCCCTAAACTCCTCTGCCAGTGCCCCGCGCCAGCACCCGCCCGACCCCTTCCCCGGGACCAGAGCGCACTCGACCAGGAGACCATCGATGACCTTTGCCCCCTTGCTGCGTGCCCTCGCGGCCTGCAGCGTGCTTGCCGTGGCGCCCTCGCTCGCCCACGCCGCGGATCCCGTCAAGATCGGGCTGATCGCGCCTTTCTCGGGCAGCTTTGCCGACTATGGCAAGCAGATGGAAGGCGGCATCAAGGCGTTCCAGAAGCTCAATGGCGATACCGTGGCGGGGCGCAAGGTGCAGATCATCAGCAAAGACACCACGGGCCCGGCCCCGGATGTGGCCAAGCGGCTGGCGCAGGAGCTGGTGGTGCGCGACAAGGTCGACGTGCTGGCCGGCTTCGGCCTCACGCCCGAGGCCCTGGCGGTGGCGCCAATTGCCGAGCAGGCCAGGAAGCCGATGGTGATCTTCAACGCGGCGTCATCCTCGATCACCACCAAATCCGCGTATATCGCGCGGGTGTCGATGACCTTGCCGCAGATCTCGGCGCCGATGGCCACCTGGGCCATCAAGAACAAGGTGCGCAAGGTAGTGACGCTGGTGGCGGACTACGCGCCGGGGATCGACGCGGAGAGCGCGTTCAAGACCAACTTCATCGGCGGCGGCGGACAGGTGGTCGAATCGATCCGGGTGCCGCTGCGCAACCCGGAGTTCGCGCCATTCATCCAGCGCATCAAGGATGCCAAGCCGGAGGCGGTGTTCCTGTTCCTGCCCGCCGGCGAGCAAGGCGTGGCATTCATGAAGGGCTTTCGCGAGCGCGGCCTGGCCGAGGCCGGCATCCGCGTGATCGCCACCGGCGACCTGACCGACGACCACGTGCTGCCGGCCATGGGCGACGCCACGCTGGGCGTGATCACGTCGTTCCATTACTCGATGGCGCACGATTCGCCCGAAAACAAGGCCTTCCTGAAAGCCTTTGCCGAAGCCAACCCCGGCGCCGGGCGGCCTAACTTCATGGCCGTGGCTGCCTATGACGGCATGCGCGCGATCTACGACGCGCTGAAGAAGACCGGCGGCGCCACCGACGGCGACAAGTTCGTCGCGGCGCTCAAGGGCATGAAGATCGCCAGCCCGCGCGGGTCGATCATGATCGACCCGGACACCCGCGACGTGGTCCAGACCGTCTACATCCGGCGTGTGGAAAAGGTTGGCGGCGAACTCTACAACGTGGAATTCGACAAGTTCGACAACGTCAAGGATCCGGGGAAGTAGGCCAGGCGGCGTGATGCGGCGAGTCTGCGTGCATCGCGCCTTCACGCTGCCGGAGCCGCGATGGTGCTGGTGATGGTGCTGGTGATGGCGCTGGTGATGGCGCTGGTGATGGCACAACACGGGCGGGCTGCCTGTGGGCCTCGCGGGACACGCCAGCCTCGGCATCGGGCTGCGCCGCCGCGCCCTGCGCATCCCAGCCACGCTGCTCGTAGCATATCCACATCGCGCGCTGCGGCACTTCGTTGAAGTTGCTGTCGCTGGCGGCCAGCACCCGCGCCCAGACCTCGGGTGTGGAACTGCGCCAGACGCCGCACAGCAGGCGGCGGAAGCGCGGGGCGCGCGCGGCCTCCTGCTCGATGCGGCCGATGAAGGCCGGGCCGTGGTACTCGATCAGGTCTTCGAGCTCGCCGGCGGCGAGCGCGCCAAGGACGCGGGGACTGTCGGTGCGGGCCAGGACTTCCAGCACCAGCCACCATAACCCTTCCGGGTCGTTGACGCCGAGCCAGTCGCAAGCCTGCCAGACCCAGAACGAGCGGACCTCGTGCCGGCCAATGGCCGGGTCGTAGCGACTGTAACGCTGGATATAGGCGTTGACGAGCCGATTCTGCTCATGGGTTTCCATAGTTCCCCGTGACTACCCGCCTGCGAAAAATGAGCACTGCCCGCTGGCCGTACGCGGTGTTGCCGCCAACGGCCGCCAACGTTCGCTGTCTATCGCCTGCTGTCGGTTGACTATACCGGGGATGGGCTCAGGCGACCGTCAGCAACCTGTCCAGACTGCCCTTGTCCGCCAGCAGTTCCGCGCTGGTCGACTCAAACACTACCCTGCCGCGATCGAGCACCATCGCGCGCCGCGTCATGCCAAGCGCCAGGCGAGCGTGCTGCTCCACCACGATCACAGCCATGCCGCCTTCCTCGATCAAGCGGCGGATCACATGCTGCAATTCCTGAACAATGATAGGCGCCAATCCCTCCATCGGCTCGTCGAGTAATAGCAGGGACGGGTTTACCATGAGCGCCCGGCCAATGGCCAGCATCTGCTGTTCGCCCCCTGACAACTGGTTGCCCAAGTTTGCGCGCCGTTCCTGCAGACGGGGAAAGACTTCATAGACCCGAGCGGCATTCCAGTGGCCGGGGCGCGCCACCGCCGTCAGGTGTTCCTCCACGGTCAGGGACGGGAACATGCAGCGCTCCTGCGGCACCCATCCCAGCCCGGCGGCGGCGCGCTGGTGCGCCGCCAGCCGCGCCAGGTCGCGCCCTCGCCAGGACAGGCTGCCGCGCCGCTGCCGGGTCAGGCCCATCAACGTCATCAGCAGCGTGCTCTTGCCCACCCCGTTGCGGCCCAGCAAGGCCAGGCTCTCGCCGGCGTCCAGCGCCAGGTCGATGCCGTCGAGCACGACGGCATCGCCATAGCCCGCGCTCAGCCCCTGCACCCGCAGCAGCTCAGTCATGGGCGGCCTCCCCGAGGTATACCTCCCTGACACGGGGATCGGCGCCGATCTCCGTTGGCGTGCCTTCGGTCAGCACGCGGCCACCCACCAGCACCGTGATGCGCTCGGCAAAGCGGAATACCAGGTCCATGTCGTGCTCGATAAACAGGATGGTGATATCGCGCGGCAGGCCCGCGATCACGCCGAACAGCTCGGCACTCTCCCCGGACGGGATGCCCGCCGCGGGCTCGTCCAGCAGCAGGATGGCGGGCCGCGTGGCCAGCGCCAGCGCAATTTCCAGCAGCCGCTGCTTGCCGTATGGCAGGCTGCGCGTCTCGGTATCGGCCTCGGTGTCCAGGCGCAGGCTGGCCAGCACCGTCATGGCCTCGTCGGCCAGTGCCCGCTGCGAAGCCACGGTGCGATGCCAGATCCGGGTGGCGCCGCTGCGCTCTGCCACCGCCAGCACCACCGATTCGAGCACCGTCAGGCCGGGGAACAGGGTGTTGATCTGGAAGGTCCGGGTCATGCCGCGCCGCACCCGTGCGTGCTGGGGCAATTGCGTGATGTCTTCATCGCCCAGCCAGATGCTGCCGCTACTGGCCGGCAAGGCGCCGGTGAGCAGGTTGATGAAGGTGGTCTTGCCGGCGCCGTTAGGCCCGATCAGCGCATGGCGGGCGCCCGGCGGAAACTGCAGGGAGATGTCGCTGTTGGCGGCAAACCCGCCCCAGGACTTGGACAGTCCCTCGGTACGCAGCAACCTGGTCATGGCCGCTCTCCTCCCGGCTTGCGGCGCATGGCGCGGCGCTGCGCATCCAGCGCGCCCATCAGCCCGCCGCGCGCAAACAGCACGATCACCACCAGCAGCAGGCCAATCCAGAACTGCCAGTACACCGGGTTGATGCCTGCCAGCACATCCTGCGCGATCATGAACACGGCCGCCCCGAGCAGTGCGCCGTACAAGCGGCCCGCGCCACCCAGCACCAGCATCACAAGCAACTCCGCCGAACGCGGGAAGCCCAGCACATCCATGCCGACGAACTGCGTCGTCTGCGCCAGCAGCCCACCGGCCACGCCGGCCAGCGCCGCCGCCACGGCGAACACCGCGCCCAGGCGGCGCGGCACGTCGACACCCAGCGCCGGCATGCGGCGCGCGCCCTCGCGCATGCCGCGCAGCGACAGCCCGAAGGGCGAAGCCACCAGCCTGCGCACCAGCACGAACAACAGGAACGTCACCACCAGGCTGTAGAGGTAGGCAGTCTTGCCAAACAGGTCGAACTCGAACAGCCCGAGCAACGGTGCCATGGTGACGCCCGACAGGCCATCCACGCCGCCGGTCAGGAAGGCTGCCTTGTTAGCCGCCTCGAACAGCATCAGCCCGATGCCCAGCGTGACCATGAGCCGGGTCAGGTCGCCGCCGCGCACCACCAGGAAACTCGCCAGCCAACCCGCCAGGCCGGCCACCGCGCCGGCCGCGAGCAGGCCCGAGACCGGCTCGCCCCAGCCATGCGCGGCCAGCAGCCCGGCAGTGTAGGCGCCGAGGCCGAAGAAGGCCGCATGCCCCAGCGAGACGATCCCGGCGTAGCCCAGCAGCAAGTCCAGCGACAGCGCGAAGAGCCCGGTGATCAGCACCTGGCTGCCAAGGATCAGGTAGCCGGGCAGCAGGAAGAACACCGCCACCGGCACCAGCCAGAACACGATCTCGCCAACGTGCCAGCGCCCGTCGGGCAGATGGAAGCGCCGCTCGCTCGCGCGGTTCGGCACCTCGTCGACAGCGCTCATGCCCGCCTCCCGTAAAGGCCGGCCGGGAACAGCACCAGCAGCAGCACCATCAGCGCATAGATGACAAAGGCGCCTACCGCCGGCACGTAATACTTGCCGGCCACATCGGCCACGCCCAGCAGCAGCGCCGCCACCAGCGGGCCGCGGATGGTGCCCGCGCCGCCCACCGCCACCACCAGCAGGAAATACACCATGTACTTGAGCGGGAACGACGGATCGAGCCCCAGCACGTCGATGCCCAGCCCGCCGCCCAGCCCGGCCAGCCCGGACCCAAGCGCGAAGGTCAGGCTGAATACCCGCTCCACGTTGATGCCCAGGCCGCGCGCCGCTTGCTGGTTGTCCACCGCCGCGCGCACTTGCGCGCCAAAGCGCGTGCGTGCCACCAGCCAGCCCAGCGCCGCGGTGATGACCACCACCACGCCGATCAGGAACAGGCGATAGGCCCCAAGGTCCAGGCCCGCCACGCGCACCTGGCCCAGCAGGAAAGCGGGTAGCGCCACCGGCTGCTGGCCCGGCCCGAACACGTAGGTGGCCCCCGCGATCGCCATGAAGGTGAGCCCGATCGAAAACAGCACCTGGTCGAGATGGCTGGCGCCGTAGAGCCGCCGGTACAGGGTGCGCTCGAGCAGCCAGCCCACTGCCGCAGCCCCCACGAAGGCTAGTGGCAGCGTCACCAGGAAAGGCACGCCGGCCCGGGTCATCAGCACCACCGCCACGTAGCCGCCGAACATGGCAAATGCGCCGTGGGCGAGGTTGACGAAATTCATCAGGCCCATGGTCACCGACAGCCCCACGCTGATCAGGAACAGCAGGCAGCCATAGGCCAGCCCGTCGAACAGCACGCCGAGGAAGCTGGCGATCATCGCCTGCCCTCCCCCGGCCACGGTGGCGGGCAACCAAACTTTGTCATGACATCTCCTGTGTGGCGATCGGGATGGGCACTCAATGGCCCTCGAAGGTGGCGAACGGCAGCCCGACATAGTTCTCCGCGAGCGTTGCGGCGGCGGCGGGCGAAGCGGTAACGTATTCCAGCTCGGCTTGCTGCAGCCGCGCCATGAATGGGGTCTGGCCTGGAAAGCGATGCAGCAACGCGGTCATCCACCAGGAGAAATGCTCGGCGCGCCAGACCCGCCGCAGGCAAGTGGCGGAGTATGACGCCATCAGGTCGTCGCGGCGTTCGCCATAGTGCGCGGCCAATGCCCGCGCCAGCGTGCGCACGTCGGCCACCGCCAGGTTCATGCCCTTGGCGCCGGTAGGCGGCACGATATGCGCGGCATCGCCGGCCAGGAACAGCCGGCCATATTGCATGGGCTCCACCACGTGGCTGCGCATCGGCGTTACGCCCTTTTGCAGCACGGGGCCCTCGTTGAGCCGCCAGCCGTCGCCGGTCTCCAGGCGGGCGTGCAGTTCCTGCCAGATCCGTGCGTCGGGCCACTGGGCGAGATCCTCGTCGGGTCGGCATTGCAGGTAGAGCCGCGTGATCTGCGGCGAGCGCATCGAAAACAGCGCGAAGCCGCGCGCATGCCTGGCGTAGATCAGTTCCTGCGCGGCGGGCGCGGCCTCGGCCAGGATGCCCAGCCACGCAAACGGATAGCTCCGCTCGAACACCTGCAGCGCAGCCGGCGGAATTGCCGCGCGCGAGACCCCATGAAAACCATCGCAGCCGGCGATGAAATCGCAATGCAGCGTGTGGCGCTTGCCGCCGTGGGTGAACGTGACGCTGGGCTTGCTGCTGTCGACGCCATGCAGGGCCACGCCGCTGGCCTCGAACAAGATGGGCGCGCCATCCGCCAGGCGCGCGGCGATCAGGTCCTTGACCACCTCGTGCTGGCCATACACGGTAATGGCGCGGCCGCCGGTTGGCCCGGACAGGTCGATGTGGTGCCGGACCCCGTCGAACAGCAGGTCGATGCCATGGTGGCGCAGGCCCTGGCGCTGCAGGCGCTCGCCCACGCCGGATGCCACCAGCAGGTCGACCGTCCCCTGCTCCAGCACGCCCGCCCGGATGCGTCCTTCCAGGTGCTGGCGGCTGCGGTCCTCGATGACCACGGCATCGACACCGGCGCGGCGCAGCAGATGACCCAGCAGCAGGCCTGCCGGCCCGGCGCCGATGATCGCGACCTGGGTGCGCATCGTGGTCTCCCGCCTCCCGTTTTTTCGTTGCCTGCCTGGCCCGCCGGATGGGCCGTGGCGGCAGCGCCCGGCCTCTGGTGCAGGGCATTGTCAGACGCGCCACTTCATTTTGCAATCGGGGGTTCTTGCGATACGGCGCAGGCGGCTGCCAGGAATGCGGCGACGCTCAGGGCGGGAGGATCGCCACGTACGCCAGGCCAGCGGACAGCGTCAGGCACAGGGGGGAATAGACCCACGTATCCAGCCAGGCAAACGAAGAGCCGGTGATGCGCTTGAAGAAGCCAACCAGCCGAAAATCGCCCACCGCCCTGGCCAGCATGGCCAGCGCGACCAGGCCGATGGCCCATTGCAGGACCGGCCCGGTGCAAGGCGCCGTGGCCAGCCCGGCGCGCGCGCCCACCATCAAGGCCACCGCCGCCAGGCCAGCGGCCACCAGCAGCGTGCCCGTGCGCGAGGGCGTAAAGGCGGGCACCATCGCGCTCGCCGTTGCCGGTGGCGCGATGTCGCCGGCGGCTACCTTGCGCGGCACACGGGGAACCGCGGCATCCTTTGCCAGGCCCCCGCCAAGCGCCCAGTAAACATGCACGCCGGCAAGCAAGAGGTAGATGCAGGCAACCAGCAGAGCGACCATGGCGGCAAGATTCCTATCTGTGAGAATATGATACGGATCGGGGCAACAGCTTAAGCTAGCCGGGCCACTGCGCGGTGCGCAGTGACTAAATGCCGCAGCCCCGGCCGCCAGAATCCGGGCCCGCCAGCAAGGAGATCGTCATGTCATCCGATAGACGCCGTTTTCTTGGCCACGGCGCGCGCCTTGCCGCCGCACTTAGCCTGTGCCGTGGCGCCTGGCCCGCCAGCACGCTCGCGGCGCCGCCCGCTGCTGGGCCATTGCGCCGGGCACTGCCCGGCGGCCACGAAACCCTGCCGGTGATCGGCATGGGCACGGCCAATACCTTCGACGTGGGAACCGAACGCGCCGAACGCGCCCCGCTGGCCGAGGTCCTGGCCTTGCTGCTGCAAACGTCCGGCCCGGTGATCGACACCGCGCCCAGCTATGGCAGCGCGCAAGGCGTCACCGGCGACCTGCTGCGGGACGCCAATGCCCGCGGCAAGGTCTTCCTGGCCACCAAGATATCCAGCCTGGCCGGCGGCGCGGCGCAGGCGCAATGGACCCAGTCGCTGCGCGACCTGCATAGCGATACCGTGGATCTGCTACAGGTCCACAACCTGATCGACTGGCGCGACAACCTGCGCTTCGCGCGCCAACTGAAGGATCAGGGCAAGACGCGCTATGTCGGCATCACCCACTACCGCGAGGACGCGCATGAGGCGCTGGCGCAGATCGTGCGCAGCGAGCGCCTGGATTTTGTGCAGCTGAACTATTCCCTGGCCGAGCGCAATGCCGAGCGCGCGCTGCTGCCGTTGTGCCAGGAGCGCGGCGTGGCCGTGCTGGTCAATCGCCCGTTCCAGGACGGGCGCCTGTTCCACGCCGTCAAGGACAAGCCGCTGCCGCCCTGGGCCGGCGAGATCGACTGCGCGTCCTGGGGCCAGATCTTCCTGAAATTCATTGTCAGCCACCCCGCGGTGACGGCGGCGATCCCCGCCACCGCCAAGCCCCGCAATATGCAGGACAACCTTGGCGCGGGCCTTGGCCGCATGCCCGATGCGCGCCAGCGCGAGCGCATTGCCGCGCTGCTGGCCGCCTGAACCCATCATGGCAAACCCCACAAACTCCGCGCACGCCAGGCAGCCCACCCGGCACGGGCTTGGCATCCAGCCCGGTGAAGGCAGCGCCGTCGCGGCTGGCTTCCTGTTCTTCTTCTGCCTGTTCGCCAGCTACTTCATGCTGCGCCCGGTGCGAGAGACCATGGGCATCGCCGGCGGCGTGCAAAACCTGCAATGGCTGTTCACCGCCACCTTCGTGGTCATGCTGGTGGCCATCCCCTGCTATGGCTTGTGCAGCGCGCGGCTGCCCCGCCGGCGTTTCGTGCCCTGGGTCTATGCGTTCTTTATTGCCAACCTGCTGGGTTTTGCCGTGGCCACGCGCGGCGCGCCGGACAACATCTGGCTGGCGCGCGTGTTCTACGTCTGGCTATCGGTGTTCAACCTGTTCGTGGTCTCGGTGGCGTGGAGCCTGATGGCGGACGTGTTCCGCCCCGGCCAGGCGCGCCGGCTGTTCGGCCTGCTGGCCGCCGGCGCCAGCGCGGGCGGCCTGGCTGGCCCGCTGATGGGCGGCTGGCTGGTGACGCGCATCGGCCTGACCGGGCTGATGGTGCTGTCGGCCGCGCTGCTCGCGGCCGCGCTGCCCGGCGTGGGCTACCTGTTCGGCTGGCGCAAGCGCACCGGCGCGGGCGTGCCGGTGGCGGACGATCCGGTGCCGGCACAAGACCCGGCCCGGCCCATCGGGGGCGGGCTCTGGGCGGGGCTGACGCTGGTGGCGCGGTCCCGTTACCTGCTTGGCATCAGCCTGTTCGTGATCCTGCTGGCCACGGCCAGCACGTTCCTCTACTTCGAGCAGGCCAGGCTGATGGCGCAGACCTTTCCCAACCGCACGCAGCAGACCCAGGTGTTCAGCGCCATCGATGCGATCGTGCAGGCGCTGACCATCCTGGTGCAGGTGTTCCTGTCGGGGCGCATCGCCAGGCGCTATGGCGTGACATCCCTGCTCACGGCGGTGCCGCTGGCGGTGGCGGCTGGCTTTCTGGTGCTGGCGCTGTGGCCCACCTTCGGCGTGCTGGCCGGCGTGATGATCCTGCGCCGCGTGGGGGAATACGCCTTGCTGCGCCCGGGGCGGGAGATGCTGTTTACCGTGGTCGATGCCGAGACCAAGTACAAGGCGAAGAATGTGATCGACACCGCCGTCTATCGCGCCGGCGATGCCGTCAGTGCGTGGTTCAAGACCGCCATCGATGGGCTTTCCGGCCACCCAGCCGTGGTGGCGTTCACCGGCGCTGCGCTGGCGCTGGGATGGGCGTGGCTGGGATGGTGGCTTGGCCGGCAGCATGAAGGCCGGGCCGGGAACGCGCCGGCGGCGTCCCGCGCCGGCATGACGCCGGTGCCGCACGATGGCGGCGGCGCTTAAGTAGCGCTATCTGATGCAGGGCGCCACAAAGACGATACGCGAATCAGGCTTTGTCCTATACCGCATCCACCGTCACGGTGCGGATAATTGTGACTGTTGTGACGGATTATTATTTGAGGAGCATCGATGAAACCCGGAATTCCAAGCCTCAAGGCAGCCGCGCTGGCCGCCGCCCTTGCCCTGGGCGGCATCGCCCACGCCCAGCTTGCACCGCCCCAGCCGCAGCAGCCACAGGGCGAGCGGGCCACGGCAACGCCCATGCCGGCCCAGCCTGCGCGCCACAAGAAGCATAAGCACAAGCACCATCACAAGAAGGCGCCGGCGCAGGCCGCCCCGGGCGCCGACACTGCGCCGCCGCCTCCTCCTCCAGCCCCGCAATCGCCCCCGCCGCCGCCGCGCCCCGCCCCCTGATCGGCGCGCTCACGGTGATATCGGCGTTACATCTGCTAACCGCGCCAAACTATTCCGCAGACGCCTGACCCCTAAGATGACGTCATGGCCAGCCGCCCTCGCTGGCCGTCTCAAGGAGTCAGCCATGCGCAACACCCATCGTGCCACCCGCGTCATCGGCGCGGGCCTCATCGCCGCCGCGCTGCTGGCCGCAGGACCTGCCTCGGCACGCGACCGCTACCACGATGGCGGCTACCATGGCGGTGGCGGTTCCGCCGGCGCGGTAGCGCTGGCCATCGGCGCCTTGGTCGGGCTGGCAGTCGTCGGTACCGCCGTGGCCAGCCAGCCGGTCGTTGTCGCCGCGCCGCCCCAGCCGGCATATGGCCCGCCGCCGGGATACTGCTACCGGGATTACGATCGCGCGTACGTGCCATGCGCGCCGCAGCCGGCGCCCTATTACTATCAGCAGGCGCCGCAGCCGCAATACCAGGGGTACCAGGGATATCAAGGGTACTGAGCGCGGCTACCGCCAAGCACCGCCCTAGTCCCCCATCGTTACCATCTGCCGGATCGCCTGCCCGGTGCGTTGCCGGCCGAAGCCATCATTGATGTCTTCGCGCCCGAGCGTGCCGGTCAGCAAACGGCCCGCAGGCAGCTTGCCGCGATCTACGCGCGAGACGCCCGCCGCCAGTGCGGCCGGCGCCATCGGCAGCTCGCGCGGCACCACCGGGACCACAGGGCCCCTTGCCGATCCAACCAAGACGATTCGCTATGAAGCATGTTCCCCGCTTGCGTCGCTCGGATGCGCCAACACTGGGCCACACACGCATGCCACCGCTGGCAGCGGCAAAATGTGCCGCATGATGACTGAGATTTTTCTGGAAATCCTTGCATTTCTATAAATATTGCAATATTTGACACTTCTAACGCACTTTTAGTGGATATCATCGCCTTCGCTCCGCAGAAGCTGCTTTACGCGTATCACGGGTGCCCTGCGGCAATCCTCATCTCAGGAGGCCACCCGCATGGGTATGCCCCGCTTTTGAAGCGTGACTGATATTTACGGGTGACCCTCCGGGGTAGCCTGACGGGTCCCCGCGAACTGCATGTCGTCATTGTGCGCGCAGGTTTCGCGGCCAACTCATCGTTGCCACGGAGTACCTGCATGCCTGCGCGTGACCTGCTGTCTGGCTATTTTTCTCATCGCACAGTCCGGCTGATCAGCGCCTCGCTTCCCAGTCTGCCAGCCGGTGAACCGCTCCTATCCTTCGTCGCGATCGCCGGCACGGAAACCCTTGGGGCTGACTACGCCTATGACATTACCGCGCGAAGCCCAGACGATCCCCAGGCCCGCCTCATGGCGCAGAACCTGGATTTGCAGGCCATCGTTGGTACGGAGATGGGTGTATGCATCGAGCTGGATGGCATCGGCACAGGCATGGCTGGCGGTATTGGGGCCGGCCAGCGATACCTAAGCGGTGTCGTCACGCGGGCCCGTCTGCTGGACACCGACGACCGTCGCGTGAGCTTCCAGTTTCGCATCGAGCCCTGGCTGGTCCTCGCCAAACGCACCAGCGACCACCGCCGCTTTCACGGCAAGACCGCGCCACAGATCATCAAGGAAGTCTTGTCCGACTACCTGTTTCCGCTGGATGACCGGCTATCCGAGAACTACCCCATTCGTGACTACCAGAGCCAAGCCGGGGCCACCGACTATGACCTTGTCGTTCGCCTCATGCAGGAATGGGGAATCACGCACTTCTGGGAGCACGGCGATGACCGGCACCGCATGGTGATCGTTGATGGCATGGGTGCATATAAACAGAACGCCAGTGAAGCCTATCGGACGCTACGCCTATTCCCGCCCGGCGTGCGCGTCGATGAGGAACATCTGACCCGCTTCGCTGCCAGTGAGTCCTTGCGCCCTGGCGAATGGGTCACGAAGGATTACGATTTCACGCGCCCAAAGGCCGACCTGACCACCGGATACGCCGCACCGGGCGATACGGCGCACGCCAATTTCCAGCTCTATGAATGGCCGGGCGATTACCTCAACACGAGCGAGGATGATGGTGGCATGCGTGCCCGCGTCCGCATGCAGGCCGAGCGCTGCCTCGGGGGGCGACGGTTCGGGCAGGGCTTCCTGCGCGGCGTGACGACCGGCACCACCTTCAACCTTGCCAACCATCCCCGCGCCGCGCTGAATGCCGAATATCTCGTCATCCGGACCAAGACCGAGATTCGGGAAGTGGGAGAGGAATCGGGCGCGCGGCAGGCGTGGCATTGCTCGGTCGAGTTCGAGGCGCAACCCTCCACCGAGATGTTCCGGCCCCAGCGAACTATCGAAAAGCCGCGCGCCAAAGGGCCGGTGTCTGCCGTTGTAGTGGGGCCGAAATCCGCAGCAGAAATCTGGACGGACCAGTTCGGGCGCGTCAAGGTGCAATTTGCGTGGGACCGGGTCGGCAGGTTCGACGCGGATAGCTCACCTTGGATGCGGGTCAACTATGCTCACGCCGGCAACGGCTTTGGCTTCATCAGCGTGCCGCGCATCGGTGAAGAAGTGATGGTCATGTTCTATAACGACGATCCGGATTGTCCGGTGATCGTCGGGCGTGGCTATAACGCCCTGAACATGACGCCCTGGAATCTGCCCGACCAGTCGGCGCTGACCGGCATGCGGTCCAAGGAAATTCTCGGGGCAAACCAGGGACACTTGCTGTTCGACAACACCTCCAAGGAAATCCAGACGCAACTCTCATCGGACTTCCTGCTGTCACAGATTAACCTCGGGCACGTCAGGGGTGTGCCAGACCAAAGCGGACGCAAAGCCAAGCGCGGCGAAGGGCTCGAAGCCCGCACGGACGGACATGCAGCGGTGCGTGCCGCGCTGGGCCTGCTGCTGACGACCTTTTCCCGTGCGCAGGCCGAAGGCGACATGATGAACGTGCGCGACGTGATCCAGCAGATGCAACAGGCCCTGGACGTGGCGAACACGATGGCCGACAGTGCAGATGCTGCACAGGCTCAGTCGGGCGAGCAAAAGCAAGTGAACTCCACCCTCAAGCAGCAGCTTTCGGAAATCGCGGGCGGCGGCGAGCTGAAGGAGTTCACCGAGCCGCATATGGTTGTGGCCAGCCCCGCGGGCGTGCTGTCCACGGCAGGCGCTTCCACCCATATTCACAGCGCCATCCATACGGCATTGACCACGGGAGAGCACCTCTCCATCGCCACCGGAAAAAGCTGGTTTGCGAGCGTAGCCGACACCCTGCGGATGATGGTTCACAAGGGCGGTATACGGCTGTTTGCGCGGCGCGGCAAGGTGGAAATCCAGGCGCAGGACGACGCCATCGAACTGGTTGCCAAAAAGATTGTGCAAATCATGTCTACCGATGACAGCGTGGAAGTGATTGCACGTAAGGCCATCCGTTTGCACGTGGAGGGAACAGAAATCCGCATCACCCCAGACGGGATCCAGAATACCACCACGGGCAAGTGGATCGTATTTGCCGCCGATAGCGAATGGGAAGGCCCGCAGCGTGCAGATGGCAAGCTGCCGACGCTACCCGTGACGGGCAAGCACCTGGAGTACATGGTGCTACGTGACGCGGCCAATGGCAAACCGTTGGCGGGACATCCCTACCAGATCACGACCCCAGACGGCGCCACCGTGGCCGGCCAGAGTGATGCCGCAGGGAAGACCAGCATCATGCGCACCGACGATCCGCAACCCGTCCAGGCCCTGCCACTGGCGGACCCCAAGCGGCTGCAAATCATCCCCGGCGCTTATTGGGATGAGTCTTCGACCAACCGACTCGATTTCGTGAAGTCCAACGCCACCCACTGAACCTTATGGCTCAACCACCCAAACGGACAACTGGCCGCGCTCAACCTGGCATGCGCACGACGACGAAACCAGAGGCGACCGGCGTGGTCATGCCGGTGACTGACCCTGTCGACCTCTGGTACTTGTGTGAGAAGTGCAACTATGCAACCAAGAACCCGCTGTACGACAAGAACGGCAAGCCGATGTATCAGCGGCAGACGACGCGCTTGGTACGCAAGGACGCGAAGAATTTCGGTTTCGAATTCCCTTATCAGGGAGAGGTCGGTTTCGACATGACGCAGAGCCCGCCAGCGGCCATCATGAGTAAGGGTGAGACCTTTCGGCCATCGATGTTTCCGCTGTCCAAGTACAGCGAGATTCGCCGGTCCTATCTGGCGTATTCGGGCATTGAGGCACCCACGGAATTTCGGGTTGAGGACGCCTTGGTCAGCAAGGATGAGCTGGAAGACACGCTAGACCCGAGAGTCCGCAATGGCAAACCGGTGGCGACGGGAAAGAAGGTCAATGGACTGTTACGTATCCCGGACGTGTTGCGCGTGCAGGATTTCAGCAAATATGGTGCGGCCAAGTATCGGCAGGACAACCTGGAATTCGTTATCGAGATCAAGTTTCCCAATGATCGATTCTCGGATGAGCAAGTGGACGACTATCGAAAAATTGCTGGCAACGCACATATGACCAGATTGCGCCTGCTGGAAACGCGCGTGTGTTCGATGCGGCGACGCAAGGAGCGTGACTGGATTCGCGCCAGCAAGAAAGAGCCGGTCTATAAGCCGGCATCCAAAGCCATCGAGCAAGCCCAGCAGCGAAACAACAACATGCTGTTCTTCTCCGAATACCAGCTTCTGATCGGGGAAATCGACAGCGAACACGATCAGGTGCGGCGGGTCATGCAGCCTGCGCCGATCCCGCCCAACACTCCGGTCATGAAGCCGATATCGCAGCAAAGCATCGCCGAGCAAATGTATCGGGAGAAGCAACTCAGGGCGATGATGGAAGGGGCGCTCGCGGCACCGTTCTTTGTGGCGGCAATCTTCGTGGCTGGGGCCGGCACCTTCGGGGTGGCCGCTACGGGTGAGGTCATCGGGCTTGTCACGAGCGGGGAGACCGCAGCCGCTGCGGCGGGAGGCGCAGAAGCCCTCCAGACCGCCAGGATCATCCCCTTTGCCCGTGCCATTCGCCCGCTTGTACCGGGCAGTGCCGCTGCGGCGATGACCGAAAAGCTGGCGGCCCAGGTGGCCAGCCAGCGGTTCGCCCCTCGTGAGACGGAGTTGGACAAAAAGGTGTTGTACCTGTACTGGCCGGATTGATATCAGGAACCTGACATGGATTTTTTTGAGAAGTTCGAAGCGGCGCGCTGGACGTTCACCATCGGCGATGAGGACGAGCCGGATCAGAACGTGCTACAGGTGGGCCTGGTAGGGGTCTTCTTTATCGAAATGGGTAACTCGCTCTGGAATAAGCGGGATGGCATGCGCCGCATCATTGAACGTTATTGCGAGCTGTATGGCGATGGACTACGCTGGGGCATCATCGCCGACAGCAAGACCGATACGCCTTACGACTACAACGGCAGGAAAAAGGCTGCTGACTACCTGAAGCGTGCGGTCGCCGACCTCGACAACTCCCTGAATTTGAAGTGGATGTCCGGGCCGGGAAGCGCCTACGCCGATGACTATCTGATAAGCGCCTATTCCAGGGCGGCGTGGTATCAGAACGTTCACAAGGCCATGTCGTCCCTGTGCTTTTTTCTACCCGTCGAGCGATTGCAGAAAGGTAGCCGCGCGACGTTCGAGCAGTTCCTGACGGAAATTTGCGATGCGGTGCAGCCCCTGCATGGCTATGCCGGGCTGGGCGTACAGGCCTGCTACGAACAGGAAAATTATCAGCACATGGAATTCGAGTTGGCCCAGGAGTTCCTTGGACTGGATGCCGGGGCGCGCATGAGCTTCCTTCTCGCGGACGAATATCTGATGGCTGGGATCAAGACTATCAATTGGTACACGTTTCTTAACGACAAGTGGGTCATAGAAAAGCTGGGCGGGCCAGATGCGTTGCGGGCGCAGTTGGAAGATCCGCGCATTGTTTTCCTGCCCAACAAGCACGGGGTAGGCATTCGCGCGGGTGAGTGGCCCGAGCTGGGCTGGGTCAAGGATGATCCGTACCCCGAGCTGTATGTGAAGGTCAACGCGGCGCTTAGACCTGTGCGGGCGCCAGAAATCGGCGGCTTTGCCTTCGGGTCCATTGCGGGCGAGGTACGCTTTAGCCACGAGACCAGCAATCTGTGGATGCGCCGCTTTGATGCGCCCGGCATCTGGCCGCCCGCCTGGATGCAGCCGGGCAGCGACGCTCCCCTAGATTCACCCGTTCTCGGCTTGGCGCCATCGGCGCCCGGCACCCCAGAATCCGTCGAAGACGTCGCTCCCGAGCGCGTGCTGCCGGCCTACGTGGGCAAGCCCTGTCCGCGCTCGGGCTGGTGGATGGCCCGTGCCCTGTCCGGACGCAAGCAATACATCAACGCCGGCGAGCCCATGCCAGGGCCAGAGCGCAGCCCAGCGGGCAACCAGGTGATCTGGTACTGGGTGGGCGCGACCGAAAACAGCGGCGGGCCAGGTCAAGGCGTCGTGCTGAATGCATCGCAAGCGCCGATGCGCCTCTCGGCACGCTCGCGTGGCATCTGCCCCAAGACCGGCATTTGGTCGGCGGCGGAAAATTTGCCGGCAAGCATCCCCGCCGATGCGCCCGTGCGCAAGTCTGTCGCCGCAGTGCAAGTGAAGGCTGGCGACCGGATGCCATCCGTTGGCTTCGGTGATCTCGATATGGAAGCGGCGGTCGTGTGGACCTGGATCAGGGAATCTTGAGATGAGCGATAAGAAGGAATGGGTCACGGTCGGGGATGACACCGACCACGGAGGCAAAGTCTTGACCGGCTCATCACAGCACAAGATAAAGGGCCGGCCAATTGCCCGACTTGGCGACCAGTTGTCTTGCCCACTACTCTACCCAGATGGGCGGCCTCACGGCATCAATCGAATTGCGACTGCTTCCGGGCCAAAGATGGGCGGCATTCCCAGTGCACTCTCGGGCGACAAGGGCGAATGTGGTTGCAGCCTGATTGGTAGCGCTTCGGCGCGGTTCGGTAGATAACAATCTGTTGCATGAGCTCCCTGTAGCTGGTGACGATGGCAATGTGCTCGAAGTTCTAGATATCGATCGCGGTCGCGTCCTATTCTCGGTGGCACCAGAAAGCGGGGGGGCAGACCAGTACACGTTCGAAGTCGATGCCGAAGGCTACCTCCGGGGCGTCGATGTCGAGCATCGCAAGCTTGGTCGTTTTCGGTACTCTGCGGCCGGCGAGTTCCGAGACGCCTACGCACTTCAGGCGGCTCGCCTCGAAAAAGGGGACTACCCCACAAAGCTGATGGCTGCTCGCGATCTGCTGTCGACGCATGCAACAGTAGACAACGCCGAAAAGGCCCTAAGCACCGCCGACAGTGCCTTGGATGAAGGTGCGCACGAGCGGACGGATTGGGCTGCCGTTGCGCATCGCGTGCGAGGAGAAGCCTATGAAATTCTGGGGCAATTGCCAGAAGCGGTCTCCGCCTACGAGAAAGCCTTGTCTCTGAACGTGGTCAGACCCCTGGCCGCGCGCACCCTCACCCGCGCGGAAGCCGCCAAGGTCGGCCGCGAGATCGACAGCATGGCCGTGTGCGGCCTGGCCTCCACCGGCAAGCGCGTGCCGCACCAGGAGCGCACGCGCGAGATCATCGGCGTGTGGTCGGCCCTGGTGCCGCGCGCGCAGGTCAGTTCCAAGATCCATTTCCTTTGATCCGTTTGCATTGATCCGTTTCCTTTGATCCGCTGTGAGGCACATCCCATGAAAGTTCTGCTAAGGCGCGTGGCACATACGCGGTCCGGCGACAAGGGCGATATCTCGAACACCTCGGTGATCGCCTACGACGCCGCGTTCTACCCGTATCTCAAGGCGCAGCTCACCGCCCAAGCCTTCAAGAGCCTGTATGGCGGCGTGGTCGCCGGCAAGGTCGAGCGCTTCGAAGCCGATGGCTTGCAAGTGCTCAACTTCGTCGCGCATGGCGCACTGGGCGGCGGCGTGTCGCGCAGCCTGGCACTGGACAACTATGGCAAGGCGCTGGCCAGCGCGGTGCTGCGGTTCGAGGTGGAGGTGCCGCAGGCCCTGGCCCCGCTGTTGCGCGGACCGGCGTAGGCGGGCCTCTCCAGCTGGGTTCCTTGAAAAACTTGCGATCCGCAACTATTATGGTTGCGATGCGCAACCAATGGAGCCGCCATGGATATCGTCGAGCCCCTGCCCGAGCCGCGTGATGCCACGATCGCCGCGCTCAGGGTGTTTTCCAGAAAGCTGGTCCGCGAGCTCGGCTTCATGCGGACCACGCTGGCAGATAGCCAGCTTGCGCCCTCCGCGGTGCACGCCATCATCGAGATCGGGCTGGCGCCGGGGCTGCAGGCGCGCGATCTGGCCAGTATCCTGCGGCTCGACAAGTCCAATACAAGCCGGCAGCTCGCCAAGCTCGAATCGTTGGGTCTTGTCGTACGCACGGCCGCGACCGATGATGCGCGCTCGTCCCATCTGAACCTGACCGACGCCGGCAGGCACTTGCACCACCAGATCGATGGCTTTGCCACGGAACAGGTCTCCAGCGCATTGCGGCGGCTCACCCCGGCCGATCAGCAAGCGCTGGTCCGGTCCCTGTCGATCTATGCGGATGCGCTTGCTGCGGACAACGCCCAAAAGACCACCGGGGACGATGCCGGCGTGGGCAGCGGGATCCAGGAAGGTTACCGGCCGGGCTGCATCGGCGACATCGCCAGCCTGCATGCCCGCTTCTATTCGCAACTGGTGGGCTTCGGCAGCTTCTTCGAAAACAAGGTGGCCACCGAGCTGGCTGGCTTCGCGGCCAGCCTGCCATCGCCGGACAGGCAACTGTGGCTGTGGCTGGAAGGCGGCCGGTCGCTGGCCAGCATCGCCATCGATGGCGAGCCGGGCGGGCTTGCCCACCTGCGCTGGTTTATCGTCGACAACGCCTTGCGCGGCACTGGCGTCGGACGCCAGTTGCTGGAACGCGCGCTGGATTTCGCGGATGCACGCTACAGGCAAACCTACCTGTGGACGTTCAAGGGCCTCGACGCGGCGCGCCATCTCTATGAGTCCCACGGGTTTCAACTTGCGCAGGAGGCGCCAGGCGAGCAATGGGGGGCTGCCGTGACAGAGCAACGCTTTGTGCGCAATGCCGCCAAGGGATGAGTTGATGTTCAACCATGGCCGCAGCGAGGCTGAGCAGCCTGCTTGCCGGCTTACCTGCTTACTCGCGGCCGGCCAGCTCCAGCGCAAACACAACGCGCTGCAGCCACTTCGCGGCCTGGACATCCATCTGGCCAAAGCGGCAGCCAAAATGATGGTGCGCCTCGTCGCCGCGCCAAGCCTTTCGATGCCGCACCACCTGCAATGCCAGGCCCAACCCGCCCAGCTCGCCAAGGTCCAGATGGCATTCAGCGATCCAGGTCCCGACCGGCAAGCGCTGCGGGCCGACACTGCGGGAGCGCAAACCCACGCCGGACACCGACACGTCGGCCACTTCCATCTCCACGAGCTGGCCGTCGCTTAACAGGATCTGGCAACGGCACGGTTTCTCCGCCTGCGGGCGGACGCGGAAATGCCTGCGGCGCGGGACTTGATAGATCCCGGTCGGATAGGGGGCGAGAAACGCCGGTCCGCCGTCGAAACGGGTGACGGCGGCGGAGGCGATGCGGAACTGGAACGTGATGTCGCCCATCGATGCCGAAGCCGCCATGTCGCTGGCGTTCAGGATTGCCTCCAGCTCCACGCCATTGCGGCACCACGCAAGCACGCAGGTGCCTTTGGATGGGTCGATAAACAGAAAGCTCGAAGCCACCCGGCACTGCTGCGCAGGATGGAGATGGAGCCGGATGCGCTTGCGAACCAGATCCTGCAGGATCTCAAGTACCTGGTCCGGATCGCTGATCCGCTCGATATCGCCGTTTGCCGCCAATGGAAACGGCAAGGACGTGCCTATGGCTGCCGAGGCCATGGTGGTGGTGCCGGGTGACCCGGGAACATTGCGGCGCGCGCGCTACGATTCATCGCAACTCACTCATTCAAGGCATTAGATATTGCATACTGCATATTGGATCGGACAACGCTGCGCGCCTCCAGCTTCGAGGCTGCACTTCTGCTGCGCTTCCCCGCTTTGCATCATTCGTTTATTCGTTCATTCGTTTGCATGCCGACGCCTCTAACGGCATTGCGAGCACGTTCTTTAGGCATCCCCCCACGCTCTCGCCCAGACTAAAGATCTGCGGTTTCCTGCCGTTAGGCAACGTTTGGCAGCCATGCTTGCGGCCGCCTTTGCCTGTCAGCCACACCAATCCATGAACAGACTTGATCCCGCTTCGATAAACCCGCCGTCACCGGATGGATTCCAGCACGCGCTTGAGGATGAGATCCACGACATGCTGGATGTCCTGGCGACGCAAGAGCGCTACCTCGACTTGCGCTTGCTGGATGGGCGCACCCTGCGCTCGCGGGTATTGTTCGTGGATGTCGCAGCGCGCCAGTTCACGCTTGAGGGATGCGAGAGCGAATCCGACAACCAGGCGGTACTGGCCAGCGCGCAGAGCGAGCTTTCGACCGTGCTCGACGATGTATCGGTCACGCTTGCCCTGGGCGCGGCGAAGCGATGCGTGTTCGCCGGCGCTACTGCATTCGTCCTGCCACTCCCGGAGAAGCTGTCCCAGGTGCAGCGGCGGCGCGACTACCGGGCAGAGACGCTGGACTACAACTACACGTTCGAGGCCGGGTTGCCCGACGGCACCACGCTCATCCTGGACATTGCCGACTTATCGGCTTCCGGCGTGGGACTGCGCTCGCGCACGCCGGGGACCACCATGCTGGCCGCCGGGACGGTGCTCCCCAGAGGCATCCTCAGCTTCGGCACGCTGGCCAGGCTCGAGGTCAGCGTGCGCGTAGTGCGTTACCAACTGGTGAACACAGCCGATGATGTGGTACACCACTACGGCTGCGAATTCGTCGCGTTCGATCAGGCTGCCTTGCTAGCCTGAGCCCCCCTTTCTCGGAGCCATCCATGTCCCACCCGCATCGCGTCTTCGGCGCCCTGCTGCTTTCGATGTTCTCGCTGACGGCAACGGCACGCGACTCGCTGTGCACGAAGGACGAACAAGTTGCGTTCTCCTGTACCGTCAAGGGCAACAAGCTTGTGTCGCTCTGCGCCTCGCCGGACCTGTCCAAGACCAAGGGGTATGTGCAGTACCGCTTTGGCAAGAAGGGCGCCGTCGAACTGGCGTACCCGAAACTCACGGATGATCCGCGCAAGCACTTCCGCTGGGGTGTCACGGCATACTCCGGCGGCGGCACCGATTACTTCAGGTTCTCCAACGGCGGCTACGACTATGTGGTCTATGCCGGCAGCGGCAAGGGCTGGGAGAAGGAAGGGCTGGTCGTGGAGAAAGACCAGAAGCGCATCGCCAGCCTGCCTTGTCGTGATGGCGGGCTCGGCCCCGACAACTGGGCGGTGATGTATTCCGCAGGCTTGCCGGAACTGGACCAGGGCAAGCCGGCGGAACAGTTCGACATGCCTTGAGGCGCGGCTGGCTCAGAGACGCACCTCAGCGACGCACTATTGCACTATTCCCCTAGCGCGCGGCGCGCCCACGCACCCGTGATGCGCCGCGCCTCCTCCTTTAGCCGGCGCGCCATCTTCGCCTCGCGAGACAGGATCCGCTCGCTCAGTGCCGCCACGCTCAACGCGCCCAGCGGGCGGCCTTCGTAGTCAAGCAGCGGCACGGCGATGCCGCCCATCTTGTCGACCACCCAATCCAGGAACAAGGCATGGCCGCGCGCACGGGCGGCCTCGATCTGCTCGCCGATCACCTCGGCCGTGAGGCGCGGGTAACGCGCGCACTGCGCCTTGCCTAGCCGGGTCCGCGCGGTGCGCTCGGCTTCCGGCATCCAGGCGAGCACCGCCAGGCTGCCTGCGCCCACCCCGAGCGGGCGGCGTGTGCCGATCTCGACATAGTTGGCGCGGATCGGGAATGTGCCCAGCTCGATATCCGCCACCACCGATTCGCCCCGGCTGGCCAGGGTCAGCACGGCGGTATCCTCGAACTCCTCCACCAGCCGCTCCAGGCTCGGCCGCGCCAGCGCGCGCAGGTCGACCCGGCGCTGGGCCACGTCGGCCAGCTGAAAAATCTCCGGGCCGATGCCAAAGCGCCTGCTGGCATCGCGGGTGACAAAGCCTTCGGCCACCAGCAACTCCAGCAGGCGCGACGCGGTGGCCGGGTCCAGCCCGGTGGCACGCGCCACGTCGGACAAGCGGCGCACTTGCGGGTCGGACAGGGCACGCAGGATCCAGAGGGCGCGCTGCACCGGCGAGGCGCGGGAGGTGCGCTCGGCTTCGTGACTCATGTCCGGTCCTTGCGGGTGGCGGGCGAGGCGGACAGGCAATATGGCAAGGACATGGAACCTGGGCGGCGGCACGTGGGTGGAACCGGCATTTAAGCCGCAGCCGCCGGCCCGGTCAACCAAGCCGGCCAGCCAACCCACGTTTTTGGCCAAACAGGGGGCGCCCAGGGCCAAATCGGCCGCTTCGGGCGTCCGTGGCCAGCCGGATCGACGTATAGTCTCTGCTGACAAGAGACGCCGCGCCCGGGCTTGTACCGCGCGGCGCCGACTTACGTCCCCAGATATCGGGCGGGCGCCCTGGCTGCCAGCCACTACCAAGGAAAACCATCATGAAGACCAAAGCCGCCATCGCCTGGAAAGCCGGCGCCCCGCTGACCGTGGAAGAAGTGGACCTGGACGGCCCGCGCGCCGGCGAAGTGCTGGTGGAGATCAAGGCCACGGGTATTTGCCATACCGACTACTACACACTGTCCGGCGCCGACCCGGAGGGCATCTTCCCGGCCATCCTGGGCCACGAAGGCGCCGGCATCGTCACCGACGTGGGCCCGGGCGTGACCTCGCTCAAGCCGGGCGACCACGTGATCCCCCTCTACACGCCGGAATGCCGCCAGTGCAAGTTCTGCCTGTCGCGCAAGACCAACCTTTGCCAGGCCATTCGCTCGACCCAGGGCAAGGGCCTGATGCCCGACGGCACCTCGCGCTTTTCCATCGATGGCAAGCCGATCTTCCATTACATGGGCACCTCCACCTTTGCCAACCACATCGTGGTGCCGGAGATCGCGCTGGCCAAGATCCGCCCGGATGCGCCGTTCGACAAGGTTTGCTACATCGGCTGCGGCGTGACCACCGGCGTGGGCGCGGTGCTGTTTACCGCCAAGGTGGAAGCCGGCGCGAACGTGGTGGTGTTCGGCCTCGGCGGCATCGGCCTGAACGTGATCCAGGCGGCCAAGATGGTGGGCGCGGACAAGATCATCGGCGTGGACCTGAACCCGGGCCGCGAAGCCATGGCGCGCAAGTTCGGCATGACGCATTTCATCAACCCGAACGAAGTCGAGAATGTGGTGGACCATATCGTGCAGCTGACCGATGGCGGCGCCGACTACTCGTTCGAATGCATCGGCAACACCAGGGTCATGCGCCAGGCGCTGGAGTGCTGCCACAAGGGCTGGGGCAAGTCCATCATCATCGGCGTGGCCGAGGCCGGTGCGGAAATCTCCACCCGCCCGTTCCAGCTGGTGACCGGGCGCGAATGGAAGGGCTCGGCCTTCGGCGGCGCGCGCGGGCGCACCGATGTGCCCAAGATCGTCGACTGGTACATGGAGGGCAAGCTCAACATCGACGACCTGATCACCCACACCTTGCCGCTGGAGCGCATCAACGAAGGCTTCGACCTGATGAAGCGCGGCGAGTCGATCCGCTCGGTAGTGCTGTACTGAGGCCGGCCATGCTCGAGCTTCTCTCCGAGCACGGCTGCTTCGGCGGCGTGCAGCGCTTCTATCGCCACGCATCGGCCACCATCGGCCTGCCGATGCGGTTCTCGGTGTTCCTGCCCGCGCAGGCGCTGGTCCAGCCCGAACAGCGCCTGCCCGCGCTGTTCTACCTGGCCGGCCTGACCTGCACCGACGAAACCTTCATGATCAAGGCCGGCGCCCAGCGCTATGCCGCCGAGCACGGCCTGATCCTGGTGGCGCCGGATACCAGCCCGCGCGACACCGGCATTGCCGGCGAGGCCGAGTCGTGGGATTTCGGCGCGGGGGCGGGCTTTTACCTGGACGCCACGCAGGCGCCGTGGAGCCAGTACTGGCGCATGGAGAGCTACGTGACGCAGGAACTGTTCGACCTCGTCACCACGGTGCTGCCGGCCGATGCGCAGCGCGTTGGCATCTTCGGCCACTCGATGGGCGGGCACGGCGCGCTGGTGCTGGCGCAGCGTCACCCCGGGCGCTTCCGCTCGGTGTCGGCGTTTGCGCCAATCGCCGCGCCCACGCGTTGCCCCTGGGGCGAGAAAGCGTTCAGCCGCTACCTGGGCGAGGATCGCGCCAGCTGGGCGCAGTACGATGCCTCGGCGCTGATGGCGCGCCAGGCAAAGGCGCCCTTCCCCCGCGGCATCCTGGTCGACCAGGGCCTGGCCGACAAATTCCTCGCCGAGCAGTTGTATCCGGAGGTCTTCGAAGCCGCGTGCGCCGCCATTGGGCAGCCGCTGCTGCTGCGCCGGCACGAGGGCTACGACCACGGCTACTACTTCATCGCCACCTTGATGGAAAACCATATCCGGCATCACGCGGCGCAGCTCTGAACCGCGCCGCCGGCGTGGGGCATTGCCCTGCGTTCCGACTAACAGCCAGCCTCAGGCCAACCTCGGCCGCTCGCCTAGGCCTGGCCCCGAGGCACCGATACCATGAGCAACCTGTCCGCCATCGAACTCAAGGCCTTCGTGCCCGCCCGCGATTTCGCGCTCTCCAAGCAGTTCTACCAGGACCTGGGTTTCGTCATGCCGTGGAGCGACGACAGCCTGGCCTACCTGCATCACGGATCTTGCAGCTTCATGCTGCAGAATTTCTACGTGCGGGACCTGGCCGAGAACCTGATGATGCACCTGCTGGTGGAGGACGTCGGGGCCTGGTGGGACAAGGTCAACGCGCAGGACCTCGCCGGGCGCTACGGCGTGAGGCTGGTGCCGCCGCAGGATCAGCCGTGGAAGATGCGGGATTTCGTGCTGCTGGACCCATCCGGGGTGCTGTGGCGTATCGGGCAGAACCTGGAGTAGAACCGCTTTGCCTTGGGCAGGCGGCGCCGCTTGGTAATACGTTGAAACAAGCCGGTGGCCGCTGAAACGGAATCCGCCGGGCGCGGCGTTGCCCGCCGGCACGCCATGCTGCTAGCATCCCCCGGGAACGCGACCACCCCGAAGGACATCACGATGCTCCGCAGCGCCCGCACTTTCCGCCTGATTCCCGTGGCAGCCTCGTTACTGCTCTCCTGCGCCGCCTTTGCGCAAGGCTCGCCCGCCGGCGGCGACGAAGCCATGAACGCGATCCAGAGCAACTTCGCGCGCATGACGCCTTCGCCGCGCACGGTGGACAGCATCAACCAGGAGTTGCGGCAGAACCACGCCGCGCCGGCCGGGACCAGCGGGCGTGGCGGCGGCCGCGGCCGGGGTCGCCAGCGCTCGCAAGACAGCACGCAGAACGGCACCGGTGGCACGGGCGCCGATACGCCGGCGAGCCAGGATCCGGGCCTTCACGCCAACGCGCCCTCCGCGGCCACATCGCCGGCCACAATGCCCGCCACAATGCCCACCACATCGCCCGCCACAGGCAACCCGTAAGCGCCGCGCTATGGCTGCATGGCCCCAAACCGCTCGCGGTACTCGCGCGGCGTGATACCTAGCTGACGCAGGAACGCGCGCCGCAGCCCTTCATCCGACCCAAAGCCGGTGCGCGCCGCAATGGCCTTGAGCGGCAGCTCGCCCTGCTCCAGCAGCCGCCGCGCCCCTTCGATGCGCGCCGACTCGATGAACGCCATCGGGCTGGCACCCGCCTCCCGCGCAAACACGCGCCGGAAATTGCGCTCGCTCATCGCCACCCGCCCCGCCATTTCCTCCAGCGTGAAATCGTGCGCCAGGTTGGACAGGATCCAGTCCTGCACCCCGCGAATGCCGGCATGACTGGTCGCCTGGCTGGCCAAGTGAAGGCTGTACTGCGATTGCCCGCCCGGGCGCTTGAGGTAGACCACCAGCTCGCGCGCCAGGTATAGGGCCAGGTCCCGGCCGAGATCCTCTTCCACCACAGCCAGCGCCAGGTCGATGCCGGCGGTCACCCCGGCGGACGTCCACAGGTTGCCCTGGCGGATGAAGATGGCATCCGCATCCACCTCCACGGCCGGAAAGCGCTGGCGCAGCAGCGTGGCCACGCTCCAGTGCGTGGTGGCGCGGCGCCCGTCCAGCACGCCCGCCGCCGCCAGGAAGAAGGTGCCCGAACACAGCGCAATCAATCGTCCGATGCGTGGCGCCACCGCGCGTGCCCACGGCACGATGCCTTCGGCATCGCCCATGGCCCGCTCGATGTCGCGCGCGCCGACGATCACCGCGATATCCGGCAGCAGCACGGGATCGAGCCGCGCCGTGGCCTCCAGCGTCATCAGCGTGTCCGAGCGCACCGGGCCGGCCTCCAGCGCCACCACCCGCGTGGCATAGGCCGGTGGCTGCCCGAGCTGGGCCAGCCGCACATTGGCGTAGTCGAACACCGTCATCGGGCCGATCGCCTCCATGGCCTTGAAGCCGGGATACACCACGATATCCACCCGCCTTGGGGCGGTGACTGCCTGCGCTTGCATCGATCTGACCGGAGCGGAAAGCGGCGATCTTAACCCAGCGGACTGCCGGCCACCGCCTGCGTACAAGCATATGCGGCAGCCGCATTAGTCGCTGGGCGTGCAAGCTTGTGCCAACAAATTCGTTCTATTGCAGTGAACCTGTTCTTAGCATGGTGCATATCGTCCACATCCCACCACATCGGGCATACCGCTGCCTAACGAGGAGTGTCATGCATCAAGAGCCAGAGCAACCGTTGGCCAACCACCGTCCCGCGTCCGCGGACAACCCGCGCGGCACCGCCACCCTGAGCCGCCGCGGCTGGCTACAGGCAGCCGGCACGCTGGCCGTGGCCAGCGGCATCGCGCCCTTTGTCTGGACGTCCCGGGCCAGCGCCGCCGGGCAGCTCAAGCCGATCAAGCTGGCCTGGAACGCCAGCGGCGTGTGCCTGGCGCCGGTCGCCGCGGCGGTGAAGGAAGGCATCTTCCGCAACCATGGGCTGGAGGTGGAGCTGATCAACTTCGGCGGCTCCACCGACCAGTTGCTGGAAGCCATCGCCACCAAGAAGGCCGACGCGGGCGTGGGCATGGCGCTGCGCTGGCTCAAGCCGCTGGAGCAGGGTTTTGACGTGAAGCTGACCGCCGCCACCCACGGCGGCTGCATGCGGCTGCTCACCCTGCGCAATTCCGGCGTGACCGACCTGAAGAGCCTCAAGGGCAAGACGGTGGCGGTCAGCGACATGGCCAGCCCGGCCAAGAATTTCTTCTCCATCCTGCTGGCCAAGCGCGGCATTGACCCGGTGCGCGACGTGCAGTGGCGCCAGTACCCGGCGGACCTGCTCGGCATCGCGCTGGAAAAAGGCGAGGCCCAGGCCGCCGCCGACGGGGACCCGCGCACCTACCTGCTGCGCAAGGAACGCAGCCTGGTCGAGGTGGCCACCAACCTGTCGGATGAATACGCCAACCGCTCCTGCTGCGTGCTGGGGATCCGCGGCAGCCTGCTGCGCGAGGACAAGCCGGCCGCCGCCGCGCTCACGCACGCCGTGCTGCAGGCGCAGGACTGGACGGTAGCCCACCCGGAAGAAACCGCCCGGCATTTCGCCGAGTTCGCCAAGGTGCCGCAGGCCGATGTGGTGGCCATGCTCAAGAGCCACACCCACGGCCACCATCCGGTCGGCGCGGACCTGAAGAAGGAACTGGCGCAGTACACGGACGAGCTCAAGCTGGTGTCGGTCATCCGGCCGGGCACCGATTCCAACAAATTCGCGGAGCGCATCTATGCCAACGTTCTCGGCTGAAGGGCAACACGGCGCGCATGGCTTGCAGGATGCGCACGATGATTTCCTGGCCGTGCCCGCGCCCGCCGTGCCGCGCGTCTGGCTGGGTGGCGCGCTGGCCGCGGCGGCCTGGCTGAGCGTGGCGGCCATCGTCAAGTTCTGGCCCGAGCCGGAGGACTGGCCGCTGACCCATGAGACCGCCTCGCTGTTCGCGGGCATTGCCGCGGTGCTGCTGGTGCTGGCCTTCGTGCAGCACCGGCTGGGCGGCATTGGCGCCTCGTTGCGCCGCGCCGGGCCATGGCTGCTGGTGCTGGCGGTGCTGACCTTCATATGGGAAGTGGTGACCGCCAAGCTCGGGCTGTTGCCGCGCCCGTTCTTCGCGCCACCGCAGGCGCTTGTCGAAGTCTTTGTCGAGGACTATGCACGGCTGGCAGAGGCGGTGGCGCATTCGTTGCGCCTGCTGGCCACCGGCTACCTGCTGGGCGCGCTGGCGGGCTTCCTGACCGGCGTGTCCATCGGCTGGTCGACCCGCGCGGGCTACTGGGTCCATCCGGTGCTGCGCCTGCTGGGCCCGCTGCCGGCCACGGCCTGGCTGCCGATCGTGTTCTTCGCCTTTCCCAGCAGCGCCAGCGCCGCCACCTTCCTGGTGGCGCTGGCCACGTGGTTCCCGGTCACGGTGCTGACCTGGTCCGGCGTGGCGGCGGTCGACCCGGCGTACTACGACGTGGCGCGCACGCTCGGCGCCAAGGAGCGTTTCCTGGTGCTCAAGGTGGCGGTGCCCGCGGCGCTGCCCAGCGTGTTCGTTGGCTTGTTCATGGGCCTTGGCGCGTCGTTCTCGGTGCTGGTGGTGGCCGAGATGCTGGGCGTCAAGTCCGGGCTGGGCTGGTATCTGCAATGGGCCCAGGGCTGGGCCGCCTACGCCAGCATGTACGGCGCGCTGCTGGTCATGGCGATCATCTTCTCGGGGCTCATCACGCTGCTGTTCCGCTCGCGGGATCGCCTGCTGGCCTGGCAAAAAGGAGTGGTCAAATGGTAAGCGCCGTGCTCGACAAACCCGCCCAGGCCCAACCTGCGCAAGCCGCTACCGGCAGGGACAGCGCCAGCAACGGCGTGCGCCTGGCGATCGACCAGGTGAGTCACCATTTCACGCTGCGCGACCAGGTGTTGCCGGTGCTCAGCCGCGTCAGCCTGACGGCCGAGCCGGGCGAATTCGTGGCCCTGCTCGGACCCAGCGGCTGCGGCAAGTCCACCCTGCTGCGGCTCGTTGCCGGGCTGGAGCCGCCGCGGCGCGGCACGCTGGCAGTGGATGGCGTGCCAATCAGCGGGCCGGACCCCAGCCGGGTGGTGGTGTTCCAGGACCCGACGCTGTATCCGTGGCGCACCGTATGGGACAACGCCGCGCTGGGCCTGGAGGCGCGCGGCTTGCTCGGCAGCCAGCGCGAGCGCGTGGACGATGCGCTGGCGCGCGTCGGCCTGACCGAGTTCGCGCGAGCCTATCCGCGCCAGTTGTCCGGCGGCATGGCGCAGCGCGCCGCGCTGGCGCGCGCGCTGGTCAACGAGCCGCGCTTGCTGATCCTCGATGAACCGCTGGGCAAGCTCGATTCCCTCACACGCCTGAGCATGCAAGGTGAACTGGTTTCGCTGTGGCAGCGCTCGCGCTTTACCGCGCTGCTGGTCACTCACGACGTGGAAGAAGCGCTGCTGCTGGCAACCCGCGTGATCGTGTTCAGCGAACGCCCCGCCCGCATCACGGCGGAAATCAAGATCGATCGCGATTACCCGCGCCACCGCGACGATCCCGAGCTGATCCGGCTGCGCCGCGAGATCCTGGGCCTGCTGGGGCTGGGCCAGGGATGGTAAGCCATGCCCGATGAGCTCTGGCATCTGAACGGCACAGGGTGGCTGGGCCCGCATGCGGTGCAAGCGCGCGATCCAGCGCGCGCCCTGCCCCGCATACCGCCGGGAGCGCTGCGTGCTGCGCGGCGCGCGGCAGGCGCCATGGCGCTGGCCGCCAGCGCCATGGCCGTGCCGCTTTGGCTGTTCACGGGTGCACCCTGGCAAGCCCAACCGGCCGAGCCCGGCCCGCTGCTCCTGCAGGCCCGGGCGCGCGGCGAGCTGGTGGTGGGCGTGCACGCCTATCCGCGCCCCACGCCACCGGGCCGGCCCCTGGTCGCGGAGCCCGACCCGGGCGAGGCCGCGCTGGCCGCCGAGCTCGGCCGCGCGCTGGGCGTGCCGGTGAGGCTGCGTCATCTGCCTGTTGCGGGCTTCGGCAACAGCGCCAACGCGGACATCGACCTCGCCTTCGGCGCGCCGCAGGACGGCGGACAGCCGCGCGCGGCTGCCGTGCCGGCGCCGGCCACGCCGCGCGGCACCCTGCTGACGCTGCGCTACACGCCGGTCAGCCGGCTCGATGCCCTCAACGGCAAGACGGCCTGCGTGAGCGCGGGCAGCCCTTTTCAACCCGCGCTGGCGCGCGCCGGCGCCGCGCTGCGCAGCTATCCCTCGCCACTGCAGGCGTTGCTGGCGTTCCGCCGCGGCGAGTGCGCGGCGGTGGCGGAAGACGCCACGCTGGTCGCCCGGGTGATGCGCTTGCCCGAATGGCGTTTCTTTACCGCGGCGCCGCTGGTGCTCGACGGCGAGGGCGCGGCGCTGGCGCTGCGCCAGCCAGACGCGCAATCCGCGCGCTACCTGGCGCAATGGCTGGCGCGCTGGCAGCGCGACGGGCGCCTTGCGCGGCTGCGCGACGCGGCCGCCGGCGACGCCGCTTTCAACATGATGCTGGTGGAAAGCGGACTGATTTGCCACTAATCACCCACCACGCATAACCAAAGACAAAACAGCACAAGCACACGACAGGAGCAACCATGAGCTTGCAGTCCACCGGCACCACCAGCCGGCAGCGGATTTCCCAGTGGCATCGCGAGAGCGGCTTTGCCTCGGCCGAGCCTGCCGAGCCGGCCCCGCCGCCGCCCGGCGCGGCCCGCGCAACGCCCACGCTTCCCTCCGACGAAGCACTGCATGCGTTGTCCGAACGCTTTGCCGCGCGCGCCGCCGCCCATGACCGCGATGGCAGCTTCGCCTTCGAGAACATCGCCGAGCTCCACCAGCTTGGCCTGCTCGCCCTGACCGTGCCGCGCGTGCTTGGCGGTGCCGGGGCGGGACTTGCCGACGCCCGCCGCATCGTCCATCACGTTGCCGCCGGAGATCCGTCTACCGCGCTGGTGCTGGTGATGCAGATCCTTGGACACCGCAACCTGGCGCAAGACACGCAATGGCCGGCGCCCGTGCGGGAGCAGGTGCAGCGCAGCGCGGTGGAACAAGGTGCGCTGATCAACTCGCTGCGCGTGGAGCCCGAACTGGGGTCTCCCGCGCGCGGCGGCCTGCCGGCCACGGTGGCGCGCCGGCATGGCGAGGGCTGGCTGTTGTCCGGCCACAAGATCTACTCCACCGGCATCCCGGCCCTGAGCTGGCTGGCCGTGTGGGGGCGCACCGACGAGCCGGTCCCGCGCACCGGCGTGTTCCTGGTGCCGCGCGACGCGCCCGGCATCACCGTGGTGCCCACCTGGGATCACCTCGGCATGCGCGCCACCGGCAGCCACGACGTGGTCTTCGACAACACGCCGCTGCCCGCCGCCTACGCGGTCGACCTGCGCCTGCCCGCCGCCTGGGGCGAGCGCTACGACCCGGCCTGGGCCGTGTGGACGTCGACCCTGCTCGGCACGCTCTACGACGCCGTGGCGCGCAGCGCCCGCGACTGGTTCGTGGCATGGCTCAACCTGCGTGCCCCCGGCAGCCTGGGCGCGCCGCTGGCCACCTTGCCGCGCTTCCAGGAAGCGGTGGGCCGCATCGACGGCTGGCTGCTGGCCAACCGCGTCCTGCTGGAGCGCTTCAGCGCGGATGCCGATGCCGGCGCACCGGCCAGCGCGAGCGACAGCAACCTGCTCAAGCTCAACGTGACCGATAACGCCATCGCCGCCGTGGAGCTCGCGCTCAGGCACGCCGGCAACCCCGCCCTGTCGCGCGGCAACCCGCTTGAGCGCCACTACCGCAACGTGCTCTGCAGCCGCATCCACACACCGCAGAACGACGCGATCCTGGCCGGCGCCGGCGCGCAGGCCCTGCGCGCGGCGGCCGACATCGCAACCCATGCCGCGGCAGCCACGCCGTCCGGCAGCCAAGCCTGAGGCCATCATGACCCGACCCGACTCCCAGCCGCGCCGCATCGCCATCGTCGGCGGCGGCATGGCCGGCACCCTGACCGCCATCCGCCTGCTGCGGGACAGCAACGCCCCGCTTGCCATCCACCTGTTCGAGCCACGCGCCGAGCCGGGGCGCGGCCTGGCCTACAGCACGCAGGACCCGGCCCACTACCTGAACGGGCCCGCGCTGAACTTCAGCCTTTATCCCGAAGCGCTGGAGGACTTCTCGCAATGGCTGGTGCGCCACGGGCATGCCAGCGCCGCCGACGCCGACAATGCCTTCGCTGCGCGCAGCGTCTATGGCGACTACCTGCGAGACACCCTGGCGCGCGCCCTGGCCGGCGCCGCCGGACGCGCCACGCTGGAGCACGTGCGCACGGAAATCACCGACGTGACCATCGGCGTGCCGCACCGCGTGCGCGGCGCCGACGGCCGCGCATGGGACGCCGACCACATCGTGCTGGCCACCGGCGTGCAGCAGGCACGGCCAGCGCTGGCACAAGACGACACGCTGGAGGCCGTCGGCCGCTACCTCCCGGATCCCTGGCAACCCGATGCACTCGCCCGGCTCGCCAGCGCGCGCGACATCGCCTTGATCGGCACCAGCCTGACCATGCTCGACGTGGTTGCCACGCTGGAACGGCACGGCTTCACCGGCACCTACCACGCGTTCTCGCGGCGCGCGCTGGTGCCCTGGCTACGCCACAACGCCGGCCCCTGCGACGACTTCCTCGCCGCCGCCGGGCCCGAAGCGCTGGCCGCGCCCACCGCCCGCGGCGTGGTCCGCTGGGTGCGCCAGCAGCGCGACAAGCTGGGCGCCCGGGGCCTCGACTGGCAGAGCGTGCCGCCCGCGCTGCGCACCTACATCGGCCCGCTGTGGGCAGCCGCCAGCGTGCCGGAGCGCCAGCGCTTCCTGCGTCATGTGCGCCCCTTCTGGGACAACCTGCTGCATCGCGCGGCACCGCCCACGCACGCGGTCTTCGAGGCGGTGCGTGCGCAGGGCCGCCTGCATGTGCACGCCGCCCGCGTCACCGCCCTCGAAGCCGTGGCCAACAAGCATGACGTGAACGACGCCACCGGTTGGCAACGCGGCCCCACGGGCAAAGCGGAGAAACACGTCCGCGTAGCGCTGCACCTCTCCCGCGAACTGCAAGCCCCGGCCACGGTGGACGCCGCCATCAACTGCACCGGCGCGGAATACGGCTGGCACGCCGGCAACACCCGGCCGCTGGTGCGCAGCCTGCTGGCGCGCGGCCTGGTCCGGCCAGCGGCAGCCGGATCCGGCCTGGACGGCGATGCGCACGGCCGCGTATTCGATCGCGGCGGCCGCCTCGTGCCGGGCCTCAGCGCACTGGGCGCGCCGCTGCGCGGGGCGCTGTGGGAGTCCGGCACCATCATCGACGTGCGCAACCAGGCCGCAGCGCTGGCGGCACGGCTGGTGGAGGAACTCGGACTAACGGCCGAAATCGAGGCGCAGGCAGCTTAGCTGCCTGGCATCCGGCCAAAGGGAACGCGCAGCCTGAAACCGGCAACGCTTGCCAAGCGCACGCGCCGTTGGCATATAATCTGGTCCGGGCGCCGGCAGGGCGCCCGCTCCCGCAAAAGCCAGCGCACCTGCCCGCCCGTACCGTACGGCGCCGAGCGATCCAGCCCGGCACCGCCAGTTCGTTGCAAGAACCACACCGTTGACCTTTTTTGCCGCCGCGGGAAACGGCATTGCAAAGGACATGACATGTGGCTCAACACGCTCAACACACCCGCTCGCCTTCCCAATAGCGACTTCCTGCGCCGCCATGCACGCAGGCTGCTGCGCCAGCTCCACGCCGAACAAGCCATGCAGGCGCTACCGGTAATCCGGCGCATCCACCGCGCGCAGGTACGCACGCCGGTATGCACGAATAGCGTCGCGGAACTCTACCGGCTGCGCCACACCCTGCAGCTCAAGCACTGCCTGCAACTGCTGGCGGCCGAACTGGGCTACACCAGCTGGTCCGCATGCAAACGCGACATCGACGGCCGGCCCGCCAGGGTACTGGACCGCTACCGCCTCGACCTTGGACAGTTCGGCGACTACCAGCAACTCTGGTTCGCCGACTGGCAAGGCGCCCAGGCATGGCAAGCGTCCAACGGCGGTTACGTGGTGGCGTATGGCGAGCAAGCGGCGGTACTGTTGACGGGCAACGCCATGCCGGCGATGCGTGACTGACCGGGGAAGAACTACGGCTCGGGCCGAAGACCTTGAGCAATAGAAGCCGCAGAGGATACTTGCCGGCCCGGAGGCGGGCCGGCGCTATTCTCATCTTCCATGCATCACCTAATCCGCACGTGGTCCCAGCAGGCCGCGTATCTTCTGGCCGCACAGGATCTACCGCCTTCGGATAAGCCTGCTTGCGATACCACTTCCAGGCATTCTTTCCATTGATGTCCGCGCCCCGATCCGGGCAGAGGCCGTCATGGACCACATCGAGATAGAGACGGTATACAACGGGCATCCACTTTAGCTGCCATCGGCTGTAGAGCGTCGATGCCGCGAATTCCGTGGTCATCGCGAGCGTCACGAGGCCAGGGACGACGCTGTCGAATGGCAGGGCGAACCAGGCGGCGCCATTCAGCAACGACAGATTGATGATCTGAAGCCAATCCAAGACCCGCAGGCCCATTCATTGTTTGTTTAGCATCATGTTTCGGGATCCGGTCAATAGGCCGCCATTATTTAAACGCGAACTGATTTCCCACCCGAAGCCGACTACGATCTAGCACTTATTGCCGAGGCCGCTCACAAATATTGATGCGATCGATCATGTCCTTCAGACCTGACTGGCTAACGCCATTCTTGCGAGTCAGGCCGTCAAAAACTGGATCATCGCTGGAAAACTGTTGCATCTGCCACCTCATTTTCGGGATAGAAATTACTAAATGTCATATGCGACCAACATCCGTCTATGAAACCAATACGCAATCCATTTACAGGGTTTTTTCCTGTGACATGAGCTGAATGTCGGCCCGGGCCATGTCGATCCCATGCCTCCCTCGGTAGGGGGTGTATCCACGCGATAATTCGCGGATCCACGTACAGGTCGAGATACCCTTCCACGGCGCGGCTGTCGATGCAGTCCCGCTCGGGGCTGATATCGATCTCGACCTCAACGCTCCGCCCAGGTTGCTTGTCACGTTGAGTCCGACGGCTGTATGAGTACAAACCAGTCCATGCGGGATTGGCAAAGATCCCTTGTGGCAGCAGGTCTTCGCGAAACCACAGGTCTTTGGTCCCATCGGGCATATTCGCGTAGTAAACCACCCGTTTGCCACCCGCCACATGCAAGGCGTCATAGATCGCTTGACGGCCCACATATTGATCCGGCCTGTCCATGATCTTCAAAATCCCCGCGAGCAGTTCCCGGACTTCCGGCCTCAGGCGCCTAGCGCTTTCCTCCTTGGAGTAGCCGAGTTTCGCACCAGGGAAAATCTCGGGTGGAACGCCGGCGACGTCCAACATCCAGCTTCGTCGATTGCGATCCTCTTGCTTGGCGGCCTGTGTGTTTTCCGTGCCCGCATCGGTGCCGCTCTTGGCTTGATAGGTGGCCGTGCATCCGCCGGCGAAGAGCACCGCCAATAAAGGCACGACCACAATGCTGCCAGCGCACCAGCCTTCGAAGCGGCTCGCGCACCTGAGCCACATGGCGTTCATTTTCATAGCCATTCCTGTTGGGTTGCCCCGCTATTCCTTAGGGTGCCTGTATCCCGATATCCAGGCCGAGCCACTCTCACGGCCCGCCTTTGCGCGTCAGCGCTCACGCAGACCGCGATCCCATCGCTAGCCCCCCTTCCCGGCACCCGCCTTGTCCGCCACGCCAGCACTTCGCAACGTGGGTACCAGATCGTCCGGCGTTTCGACGTTGACGGCAATGGGTGGCATCCAGCGCAAGGTGCGCTTCGCGCTATCACGCGGGCCGCTCAGGTAGGTGTGCCAGTGTGCCCGCCGGATGTGCGGGCGCGGGCCAGCGTGAGTCCCGGCACCATCGCCAGCGCCGGCGGCATCGCCAGCGGCATCAGGGCCAGCACGGCGCAGCGCGGCGCCCAGGCGCGTGGCGACGTCCCAGCGCACCGGTCGCTGCGCGGCGAACATGCGCACCCCTTTCTTGGTGCGCTTGGGCACCGGCCGCGATGGCCTGGATGCACCATCCCCGATTTCGGCGGCTTCGCTGCACAGGTACAGGAGCAGCGAGAGAATACGCGGCAGCAGCGTCAGCATATTTCGCTCAAAATCCGGTTCGACCACCATGCCGGCGTTACGCATGCTTTGAAACTGGCCGCGAATAGCCTCGCCCAATGTGCGGCGAGTCAGATCGATCGGCGAAGTGATCACGCCATCAGTGTAATTGAGCTGCAGCATCAGCACCTCGCGGCCGTCGCCGTTGTCCCACAGGTTGGCAAAGACGCCATAAACGGGAAGATGGTCCCAGTGCATGCCGGGGGTCTCTAGATAGACACACCATTCAGGCAAGTGCCGCAACAACGCCGCGGGCAATTCCCCTGTCACAGGCGTCGCGCACAAGGCATCGTAGACCGTCGGGTCGATGCGGTATATCCCCTGCGTCACGCGCCAGGCCGCCATTGACGCCGCAAGGTTAAACTCATCGAGCAGCTCCGCCGGTATCGTGTCGCCTGAGCGAAAGCCAAGCCCGCGCATCACCATGTTCCGCAGAGGCCTGTATGGAATGTAGTAGTGGTCAGGCCATACCCGCACCGCAGGATCGCGCAAGGCGCGCAACTTGTCCGTTGCCGCAAACAGGCCGGGAAAGCGCCTGCCGACGTGCGTGAGCCAGTAACCGGGATGCATCTTCGCGGCGTCGCCCGATGCCGACGGCAATGCGGCAGGCACCTGCGGCTGCGGTGCGTGCGCTGCGTTGATTGAATTCGTCATCGTCTTTCGCCTCATCAGTGAAGCGGCACCGGTATCATCCCGCGTGCCGTGACATCGGCAAGCGAGCAGCCGCTTGCACCGTGGCTGGTCTGCCCATGCCGCCGCCATCCACGGCGCCAGGACCATCAAAGCCGGCTCCCGCCAGCTCCAGCGTGCTGCCGCGCACCTCGATCCTCACCGGATCGGTCTTCTTCCACTGCTTCTTGGGCACCACCAGCTTCCAGACCGTCTCCTTGTCAGGGCTGCGGAAGAGCGCGATGACCCCGACATACTCCGCCTCGGCATGCATCGGCTCGCTCAGGCTCACGCTCGCATCGGGGCGCAGGATGACGTCCTTGGCCGCCAGCAGATCGGGCTTGAGGGAAACGAGATCATTCGTCTGCAACTGCGCATAGCTCAATTGCTCGAAGGCCTGCGGCGATTTCAACTGGTAGATCCGCACCACCGTCGACAACGATTGCCCGGCGCCGTTTGTATTTAACGACGACCGGCTGGTCAGATCGAGGCGCAGGGTCTTGACCTGCGTCGTGAAGGCCCATTTTGCCGCCTCCACCGTGCTGTCCTTTACGGCCTGGCCCACGCCGCAACCGGCTATATGCGTGGCAACCAGCAGTAGGCCGCCGTTTCGAAGCTGTCGCCTCATCGTGTTGATCCTCTTTGTGTAGCTGTAGCGTTTTGCCGCGTTTCATTGACAGTGCGGGTTCAGCGTTGCGTTGGCAGCGCCGAGCTGTGCCCGCGCCAGTTGCCGAGCTGCACACGGGTGACGCCGTCGCTGGCGCCCGTGGCTTCGGCTTCGTCGGGCTGCCTGAGCTGCGTGGTGTAGCCCAGGCTCACCTGGTCCGAATTCAAGGCCGGTGCCGGCATCAGCGCGGGCCTGACATGCATCTCCAGATGCGCGTGCGCTTCATAGCCCAGGTAGAAGCGCAACAGCGCCGTCACCTCCCGGTGCATGGCCCGGCCCGGCATCAGCCCCAGCACCGAGTCGCGGGCCTGCGGCGCGATCACCACGCGTACGGTGTTTGCGCGGTCATAAAAGCCGCGCCCGAGCACACAGTTTTCTCCCAGCGGCATCCGCTCGGTGGCATCGAGGCGTACCCACCCGGGGTAGAACTCCGCCACCGTGATGCGCGCGTCCGGCACGGCATGCTGCAGCACGCCGGCAAGGCCTTCGGCGGTGCGTGTGCGCTGGCTGGCCAGCCCTAGCATCGACAACAGCTTCCGTGTGGGGACGGTCTCTTCGGCACCCGGCTTGCCCAGGCCCAGCCCGAGCAGGCTCAGCAGGTAACACGACACGTCGTCTTGCCCGCCGTCTTGTCCGCCCTGCCGGAAGCCCACCGGATAGCGGTACTTGCGCGCGACGCGGTAGAACTGCGTGACGATCCGGTGGTGAAACAGGTCCAGGAAGGCCGCCAGCGGCTCTGCCCCGTCGCGGCGCTGGGCAATCTCGTCCACGAAGTAGGAGGGCATGCGCGCATCCACGCCGTAAAGGCCCAGGAAGGTGGTCCGTACCACCGGCGGCCGCTCGGGGTGGTCGCCATCGTGCTCCACCGCGTCAATCTCCCGCCCCGGGAAGCCCAGCCGCCCATGCGAGCGGAAACGCACCGGTTCATTGGCCGGGGAATCGGTCGTGCCCAGCGCCGGACACTGCGGCGCAGACAACTCGATCAGCTCGCAGAGCCGGAAGAAGTTCATCTGCGGCGCTTGGGCAAGCAGCGCCGGCAGCAAGGCGCTGCGCTGTGCCCCGGTTGCAGGCAGACTCGGCAGGCTCAAAACGGTGCCCCCTCTGCCTTGCTGTCGGGCCATGCCAACCGCTTGCCGCTTGGCTGCGACACGATCACCAGCCGGGTATACAGATTCAGCGTGGCGTAGAGCGACAGGAACCGGTTGAGCATCTCGCCGAAGAGCTCGACGTCGCCCTCGCCGGCGAAGCGGGTGCTGTCCAGCACCACCTCGATCTCCACGCCACGCAGCAGGCCGCCCTTGACGAGCTTTTGCAGGGGCCGGTGCCGCACGTCGGTGATGGCGTCGATGCGCCGGCGGTTCATCTCGCCTTCCGTCCAGTCGTAGAGGGCAAGACTGCCGCGCAGGACTTCGGCATCGAGCAGCGACAGGTAGTTTGGCGCCAGGTGCGACAGCACGCGCCAGTGGAAGCGGTCGGCGGTGGGCGGGTACACCGGCAGGGTCGGCGCCGTCAGGTTGCGCACGGTGCCGATGTTGGCGAACGCGTCGCGCATATGCGTGATGCCGGCCTCGCGCAGGCCCTTGCGGGGCAGCATGCCATTGGTGCCCGTGACCGACAGCGACAGCGTCTCCTCGGGCAGGGTCTGTTGCTGCTCCCAGGCATGGCCGCCCAGCACCACCCAGGTGTCGAACTTGCCCGAGGGCCCGCGGCGCATGCGGGTGTGGAAGTAGCGCTCCGGCATCTCGTGGCGCAGCATGCCACCGCGGTGGCGAAAGGCGGCGAACGGCGCGTACTCGAAGCGCGCGCCGCTCGCTGCCTCGAAGCCCCGCACGGTGTCGACCGAGTACGCTTCGACATGCTGCCCGTGTTGCTCCATGGCCCGCACCCGGTACTCGGTCTCGACGTGCGTGACCTTGATCGGATCCGCTTCCAGTCCGAACAGGTTGATGATGGGCGTGCAGAAGAGCCGCACATTCTCCGCCGAGAAGCGCAGGTCGTCGGGGAAGGGCTTGGCCAGCACCACCTCCACGTCAACATGCGCCGTATCTGGCGGGATGGCGCCCATGTCCAGCCCGACCAGGTCCACGAACATGAACTTCTCGGGAAAGGTGAAGTACTCCAGCAGCAGCTGGTAGCCACCAAAGGCATTGTCCGGCTTGGGCCACAGGCGTGCCTGCGCGTCGAAGCCGGCTGCTTCCAGCGCCAGCCCGGGCATGGCCTGGGGCGCGCCCGGGCGTTCCGCGGGGTAGCCGGGGAAGCGCACCTGCATTGCCTGCGGCTGAGCGGTGAGTGCGGCGTACAACGCCAGCGCCAATGGCCGGTCGGCATGCAGGTAGAGCCGCAGGCGCGGCACCGCCAGTTGCTCGCGCAGTGCCTGCGCCTGTGGTTCGAGCCTTAGCCGGATCACCGAGCGGCCATCCTCGCGCGCGTAGGCGTTGGCCTCGGTCAGGCGCAGCGGATACAAGTCGACCGCTTGCGTGGTCCGGTAGATGCATTCCACCGCATCGTTGCCACCGCCTGCCTGGGTGCCAAGCGGCACAGGGTCGGACAGCACCTCCAGTCCGGCCGGCAGGGTTTCGTGGCGCTGCAACGTGTCGGTGTTCGGAGACAACTCGAGGATCGACAGCGACGGGATCATGCGCAGGTAGTGCGGCCACAGCATGCTGACCAGCCCTTCGGTCAGCTCGGGCAGCTCATCGTCCAGCTTATGGCGCAGCCGCCCCATCAGGAAGGCGAAGCCCTCGAACAGCCGCTCGACATGCGGATCGCGCTCGCCGACGCGGTCGATATTGAGCATCCGTGCACGGTCGGGAAACGCCTGGGCGAACTCCTTGCCGGCTTCGCGCAGGTAGCGCATTTCCGCTTCGTAGTAACGCAGGATGTCGTTGTCTTGGGTGGGATCGGTCATGAGGCTGTCAGTTAACTCGCCGGTCAGGCGATGGCCACGGCACGGGCCGGGTCGATGGCGGTCAGCTCGCCGAGCAGGGCTTCCATGCGCTGGGCAAGCGCGCCCTTGTCCGCGTCCTTGCGCGTCATGCGGGCCTTGAGCAGCCGCAGCAGCTGTTGCTTGGCCTCGAACGCGAGCGAAGGCTCCCAGGTGGCCAGCCCAAAGCGTTGCGCGCTCATCTCGAGGGCGCCCAGCAAGTGCAACGCCGTGTCCGCGCGGCCCACACGCTCGGCCACGCGCGCCATCACCAGTTGCCGCACGAAGCGGTCGCGCTCGCCGTCCGGTGCCGGCAGGCCCTGCAGCCAGGCGAACGCGGCGTCGAGGCTCTGTTGGGCGGCGAGGTCCGCCGCCTGGGCTTCCGTCTCCGCCCAGTCGGTGCTGGCGGATGCGACCGCTACCGGCGCCATGGGCTCGCCGCGCTCGACATCGCGCACGGTGGCATGGCGCGCGATCCACGCCAATGTGGTGTCATCCGCAAACGGCGTGCCGTCCGTGAAGGCCAGTTGATCGAGGCCGGGCAGGCGTTCGAGCATGAGTGCGCAGTCGGTGGCAAGCCAGTCGCGCGCGCGGGCGTACGCGCCGCCTGCCTGATCCTGGGCCGTGAACGCGTAGTACTGCAGGTCCAGCCAGAAATGATTGGCGCCTTCGGCGAAGGCGTGCTCGACGCGGTCGAGCAGTTCCGGCCACTGCTTTTGCAGCATCAGGCGCTTGAGCTGGGCCCGCAGTTCGGCGCGCGGCGCCACCAGGCGCGTCTTGCCGCTGTGCTCGTGCGGCGGGATCTCGGTCAACGTATCCCACCGCACGCAGCGCATCAGGCGGTAGGCCGCGAGGTAGCCCTGCGGTTGCTGGCGCAGGTACTGCGCCATCTGGCGCGCCCGATCCAGCAGATCCCGGGTCGAGGCCACCTCGCCCAAGGCGGGCAGGACCGAGGCGGCCGCGGGCCCGGCTGGCGCGTCCCCACCCGGGTTGCCGGTGGCCGCCGGTGATTCGACCCGGCCCTCGAAGCGACGGATGAGCCCATCCAGCGCCGGGCGAGCCGGTTCCGGCCACTGCGCCGTGCGCTCCAGAATCAGCGCCAGTGCCGACAGGGTGCGTTCCAGCTGCGCGCCCGCCAGGCCTGGCACCCGGTCGAGCCGGTCGGTGAAGGTCGTGCCGGCCAGCCATTCGAGCGCCGCCTTGCGGCTCTCGGCCCGGGCAGGCAGCAGCCGGGCGCCAAAGCGGTCGACCAGTGCCGACAGCAGCTCGAAGCCGGCGGCGACCCCTTCCGCGCCATAGCGCCGCATGCGCCCGTAGACGTAATACACGGCCAGGCGCAAGTCCTTGGCGGTCAGCTTGAGCAGCCGCTCGGCGGACTCGACGATCAGCGTGTCGTTCACGCCGGACAGCTTGGCCACCTCATCCTTGATGGCGAGAAAGTCGTCGTCGTAGCCCGGATCGTCGCCGGCCGGGGCGTCGGGACGGATGGGTTGCAGCCATGGGTCCCAGCGCGCCTGTGTGGAGCGAGCGAGATCCGCAGGGGCACGCGCGCCGAAGAGCGCGTTGAGGAGCTTGTTGAACATGGTTTGTCGTTTGTCCCTGTTTGTCTGCGTTTTTCCCTGTTTGTCCCTGTCTATCTCTACTTGCGCAGGGCCGGTGTGGCGCGGGCCGCGGCCTGCGGCTCCCGGCCCACGAAGATCCGCGTTGGCAGCACGAAGCCCCGCAGCGCCAGCAACTCCAGCGGCCCCTGCCCGACCTCGGTGCGCATCAGGTAGCGCACCGGATAGATCACGTCCGCCGCAACGGGCGCCTGGGCGCTGCGCGCGGTCAGGCTGTCGGGATCCTCGGCGAAGGTCCGGCTGTGCGCATCGGCCTGGCGCTTGGCAGCGGCCTTCGGCGCGCCTGGCTCTGCTAACGCATCCTGCGCGTCCAGCGCTTCCGGCCTCGCCTGCCACGTCAACTGGTAGTTCGCGCTATCCACCGGTTCGATGTGCGCCCGCTCCAGCATCCGCACCAGGCCCCAGCGGCCGCCGAACTCGTAGCTCTTGTTGGTGCCGGCGCGCTCGGTTTGCCACTGCAGCCGGGTGCCCGGGTCCTGCAGGTTCTTGCCCGGCCACGTCATCGCCTGCCACGTCTCGCGCTGGTTGTAGTAGTGCAGCGTCTGTCCATCGAGGGTCAGCAGCGTGTCGGTCAGCCCCGGGGTCGGGATCGGCTTGAACTCGAAGCGGTACTGCGGCTCGCCCTGCGCCAGCAGGTGCGCCGCCAGGCGCTGCAAGGTGTTGATCGCATTGAGGAAGGCCGGATCGAAGGACTGCGCCTGCCCGCCGGTGGCTGCCGGCAGCCACTGATCGCCCTGCAGCTCGAGCACGCCCGCCAGCTGCGTGCCGAGGAAGGACCCGATCAGGCCGCTGTGCGGGCGCAGGAAGCGCGCCAGCTCGGTCAGCGAGGCATCGTTGGCGGTGTCTGCAAACGGATAGCGCCCGGCGAACGAGCGGCCCCATGTCATCGCGATGCTTTGCCGCCACGCGTCATTGAGGCTCGCCTGCGCCGGTTGCAGCACCGTCTGCGTCGCCTGCACGATGGGGCGCACGAACAGCGTCTCGCCCATGCCCGCCCACTGGCTGCCGAGGCTGGCCGCCATCAGCTGGGCATAGGCCTGGGTGTCGGCCAGTTCCGAGCCCTTGCCCTGGAACAGCGCCTGCGCCATCTGGCGGGCCTGCGCATCGGCATCGGCGCTGTTGCTGACCTGCTGCAGGCGCAAGCGCAGTGCCGTCGCGCGGTCGAGGAACCGCTGCAGGCTCAGGTCACCGCTGGTGCCCGCATGGCTGCCCCCGTTGCTGCCCGCATTGGCGCTGCCGGGCTGGCCCTGCGCCACCAGCCGCAGCACCGGGCCAAAGGCCGCACCCAGCGGCCCCGCCGCATCCGGCTTCGCCACCTCCGGCCCCGCCGGCTTCTTGCCCAACAGGTCCTGCGTCTTGGCCACCAACGTGTCGGACAGCGAGTCCTGGCGGGCGCCGGCGCCGCCCTGGTATGCGAGCGACTTCATCAGCGCGATCACCGGCGACTGGCGCGCGTCGGCCATCAGCTTGAGCTGCGCGATCGCGGCCGGCAGGGTCGGCGCCGGCTCCCATTGCAGGCTGTTCATGAAGCCCTGCCAATGCTCGGCGTAATCGGCGAAGTACTGCTCGGTCAGCGCCGCCTGCAGCGCTTCGGCCGAGCGGCTCTCAGTCTGCTGCTGCGGCGATTGCGGTTGGCCGTCGGTCAGCACCCAGTCATTGGCGATCTCCGTGCGCCTGGCGGCCTGCTCGATCGCGCTCGCCACATAGCCCTCATAGGCCTGGCGGGTGAAGACCCCGGGCACGATGGCGGTGGCTCGCACCAGCCCCCGGGGATCGGTGCCGGCGGTCAGCGCCGTCAGGGTCTGGTCCGGATACTTGCTGCCAGCGTGCTCACCAAAGGCCTGGATCACGCCCCGATAGACGGTGTCCTCGGCGTTGCGCTCCCCGATCACGGCCAGCAGCGTCTGGCGCGCGCCGGCGACCAGCTCGGGCCGCGGCTCGATGCGCCCGGCCGGGTTGGACTTCAAATGCGCCGCATAGAACTTGAGCAGGCGCTCGGCGAGGTCCTGCCGCTCGCCCGGCGTGATCCGGGCCTCGGTGGACCAATGCTGCACCAGTTGCGGGGCCAGGAAGGCTGGTTCGGCCCGTGCGGGGTTAGCCAGCATCAGATAGGTCTTGAGCGCCTGGTGGCCGCTCAGAGCCACCCGGTTGGTTGCCGCATCCAGCACCGTGGTGCGCAGTTGCGCGAGATCCACCAGGGTCCCCTCCAGATCCCGCTGCACCGGTGTGACAAGCAGCTCGCGGCTGGCCCGCGCGTAAGGCTTCCACAACGCGGCGAGGATCGCCGGGTCGCGATTCAGGCCAAAGCGGGTCGCGAGCGGCGCGTGATGCCGGGTGCGGTACGCGTAGCGCTCGATCTGCTGCTGCAAGGCAAGGAGTGCGCGCAGGCGCGCGGCCGGGTTGGGGGCCGACTGGACATCCCGAATCACTTGTTGCGCAGCGCTGACGTCTTGCGCGTTGCGCACGCCGGACACCAGCATGCCGGCGCTCCACAGGCCGATGGCCGTCAGGCCCACGACGGCAGACACCGTCACCGGGTGCCAGCCGACGCGCTGTCCCGGCTGGCGGCGGGCGGCTTCGCCCAGGTAATGCCAGAGCGGCAGGTCGGCGCAGCTCTGCACGTCCGCCTCGCCGGCGACAGGCCGCGGATACGGCGCAAAGACGATGCCGTCCACGGGGATGCGCCGGCGCTGCCGGCCCCCCAATCCGGCGATCCAGTCGGCGAGCGCCTTGCCGCGCGTGTCGAGCCGCTGGGAAAGCTCTCCCATATAGCGGTCGCGGTTGCCCGCCATCAGCTGCGCGACGACGCGCTGCGCCAGCTGGTCGCGCAGCGTGCGCAGCGCGCCCTCGATGGCGTCCGCGTCGGCCTGGCGCGGCAGTTCGCAACCGATGACCGGCATGAGGCCGTGGGCCACCGTTCTCGCCTCCGCCACATCGAGCAGGTAGACCGGGGCGGACCAGCGCAGCAATTCCGCGATGCGCGCCAGGCGCATGCCATCGGGATGGGTGCCGCGGCGCTGCGCCTGCAGATCCGCTGCACTGTCCGTTGCGAGAATCACCGCGTCCACCGGGCGGCGGCGGCGCAGCCGGTAGAGCTGCTCGAGCCAGTCGGCGTCCGGCCAGCCCTCCTTGTTGGTCTTGCTCCATAGCAACACCGCGTCGGGGGTGATCAGCCAGCCTTGTTCTGCCAGTTCGGGCAGGAGCCGGGCGATGGCGGCGTCGTCGCCGGTGAGGAGCAGCCAGGGCTGGCGGTAGCGCCAGCGCCGACCGTGATGCACGTGAAGCGCGTCACGTATTGTGGCCAGTTGCCCGGGACGCGCTGCCGGCTCGCCGCCCCCCGCCGTCGTCACCTCGCCCCGCTTGCTGGCATCGTAGTTGACCATCCACAGCTTGGCGCGCAGCAGCTGAACCTTTAGCGCCAACCATTCGTAGTACCTGGCCAGTAGCAGCGACACAATGCACCCGATCGCCAAGGAGATCTCGAAGAGCTTGACTTGCTGCCGCGACAGCCCCTGCCCCGGCCCCTCGAACCAAACCGCGAGGCCGACTGCGACAAAGAGGATCAATATCGCGATACAGAGATAGCGAGCTACTGGCTGTGGCTTGTATTCATTCATGATGGCTTGCGGCACACGAGGGCGATGCACCGATCGCCCTCCTGGATGAGGACGAGTTGCGATTGGGCGGACAGGGCGGCATTCTCGGCAGCGAGGACCGTCGCGAGCCATGCGCCCGCACTGCCAGAATTGCCGATGGTCTTCGCGAGATCCACCCATGTGACGGCATCGCCCAGGAGCGACGATGACTTGAGATGCGTGACCACCTCATCGGAAAGCGCTTGGTCCCAAACCGCACCGATGCCTTCGGCGCTGGTTCGCCCCCAACGCATTGCCAGTGCCACGGCATCCGGGGCGGACTGCGCGCTGTCCTTGGCAGGACGGTGCAAGTGCAGCACGGAACCATGCCGCGACGCGCCGGGGCGGCCCACCAGCAAAGCGACGCCCGCCTCGGCCACGCCGGCATCCAAGCGCTCACTGATGGCTCGCCTCAACTGGAGTGCGACGAGTAGCTGCACCTCGTCTGCGGGCATGCGGTCTGCCCAGGCGTCGACATCAAACAGCGACAGATGATCCGTATCGTCTGTCGTGGCGACGGGCAACTGCGGGAGGCATGCCAGTATCTTGGCTTCAAGTCGCGCGCTGACCTCATCTGCTTCCACGGATGACGCGGAGACGAGCCGTACACGTAGCCGGGTGTGCACCGGCAAGGACTCCAGACTCGCAATAACGGGGCGGAGCAAGCGGTCAAGCAGCCAGTCAGTGACGACTTTATGCCTAGCGTGTTCCGAGAGTTCATTGCCCGGGTAGAACGGCTTCTCGGGTATCGCGATCCAGCGGGCGATCACATCCGTTTCAGGGTATGCCGCACTTGGCCGGGCAGCCATCTGCATGCGCCCGCTCGCGACGCCCTCAACGCCGTTCTCTGCGTCGTCGGCAGAAAAACACCAGGCGTGGGCCAGAATCGCAAGTGGCTTGCTAGCGCGCACATGGCAGTCCTGTTCCTCGGCATCGCTCGCCCGGTTGACCGCCATGGCATCACTGCGCCGCGCATACGCGCCGGCCATGGCGACGCTCCACAGAAAAGCCCAAGCGGCCAAGGGATAGCCGATGACGCAGAGCCAGAACCAGAAGGTGTTTGTCGGCTTTGTCGCGGGCCAGAGGTAGATGACGAACGCGGCGCCCCCACCCACAATGGCGACGAAGAGGAACGTCCACCAAGCGACCGACGGGCGCGGCAGGTCCGGCACCGTGGCTCTGGGTGGTACCCGCTGAAAATCGATGGGCATTTACCGAACCGTTGCGCCGCGCCAGCGAGCAATGAGGATACTGCCGCACTAGGTCCGGTCCCCGTCGCGCGCAAGCGGCACGCCCGCATCGGTCATGCTGGCGCCGCCCTCCACGATCTTGTTGCTGCCGTGAATCGGACACGACACGATATCGCCGATCCGCGCGGCACGTCTGCCCCGGACCTGAATGCGGTCCGATCCCGACAGGATCTTGCCGCCGTGACTCGTATCGTCGTCTTCGTAAGCTAATTCTTTCATAAGTTTAAAAATCTCCTAAAACATGAATTAATTTACTCTTATTAAGAATCCCCGAATCCAACCTAGCCCGCTCTAAATTTACGCACTACAAATCACTTACCTCATCCGCCTGATGAAATTCTTGACATCGAGAGCCGTCTTCAGTCGAAAAGTGGAAACTTGGTGCTCAACATAGCCCTCCACACCCGTCATCTCGCTATTCTCAACAATACTTTTATTCTCTGATAAAGAACCGCTTGAATCACTTTCGTATGAATATACCTGATAAAGGTCTCCATATGTTCCCATCCCACTGTGTCTCAACTCCCAGCGGACAATAACAAATAGATTCACTCTCCCTTTTATTCTCCCAAAAAAAAGAGAGTCAACCTGAGGTGCCGCCCCCTCGATTGAATATTTTGCAACCAGCTCTTCCCGGCAGAGACCGTTTTCAGATTTATATAACACCAAATTTACAGGGTACTCATCATCCCCTGCCTCAACTGCAACTAGCGCACCCTTTTTGATCTGCGCGGCAGAGAACACTCCCTGAGCAGGAGACACCACCGGACACGGAACATGTCTGCCCTCTGCATTCGCAAGAGATAAAAACAAGGAAATTTTAAAAATCAATAGATATTTAAAAATCATTTTCGATCATATAAATATTATCCGCCGCTATTACGATCAACTCAGCCATCTATGCAATCTATCGGCGCGAATTTCTTGATACCCCTCAGTGCTCGGTGACTGATCGGCTGATAATCTCCTGGATCGCAGGAGGAGAATAGAAAAACAGCCGCACCCAGTTAAATTGAAAGCGATATATAATTCCTACTTCATTCGATCAATAACCCTTTCCGGCACCATTCCTTTCATATTCCCAGATATCATAGCGCGATAATATTGGCCATATAAAATAGACGCTCGATCGCCAACACCAATATTCCAATAAGCATCTGCCAAATTCAATTTAGCAACTATTCGCCTTGGAAATTTCTGGACTATCGAATTCAGCAGTGGAATGGCATCATCTGATCTTCCGCTCTCAACAAAAAAGTATGCAATGTCATTTAGGATGACAACATTTTCGACGCTAACGTGCTCAGAAAATTCAGATGCGTCGTAGGACGTGATTGAAAGAATATATTGACTCAGCTTTTCCTTATTTCGACTTGCCAGTCGAAATTCCATGAGGCTTCTCTCGATTGCCCTCACAACATCTGCACTGGATTCATAGTCATAAGGCCCCGTTGATCCGATGGTTGAGCAGCCAGTTATTCGAGATACTCTCTCTGACGGCGCAAATTTTCCTGATGTAACATCCGCTCGCTCTCCGGTGATCTCTCTAATTACGCACCAATTTGAGTAGTCACTCTTCCATTCATACACATATCGGTACACCTGCCCTCCTTGACTTAGGCAGCTTCCATCAATTGCTATTTGTCGAGTACGCGGGATCCTATAGATCGCCATTGAACTGCACTCGTCAAATTTATCCACAGAATATAAAATCGTTTTCCCGAGTGATGGCGAATAATATTCCACCGAAATACCTTTTGAGATATCTCGAAAAGAAAATCTTCCCGTTATATCATCGCCCTCGAACTCGCCTGATAAATCCAATTTTTCCGCAACGGCCATAGCTGGCGCAAAAAATCCGAGTGCTGCAATGAAGAGCACAGAAACAACGGTTTCAATATAATTAAGACCCCGCCTCAACTCAACACCCATGAATCGCATAATATTTTCAACACACTCTCCATGAAGAACTTAACTACCCCAACATATTGAGCAAGAAGGCAGACCCTAAATTTACATCAGACAATCGCCCACATAAATACTCGGATTTACTCAACGCAACCAAAGATCCGGATAATCACTCTACAGACGAGTCCTTAATCCATTTACGGATCGCTACCTTATTCTTGCCTTTGTACTCGACATACACCCACCCCGGCGAACCTGGACTTATTATCTTTATCTCATCCCCCTTGATCAGGTACATTCGTGTTCTAGCTTGATCTTCTGGACCATCATATAGCCATGATTTCTCCGCTGTAACTCTATCAACACCATAATTCTGGCTGGCACCGATAGTCGATTTTTTCCGGAGGAACTTAGCGTCAAGACCTCTTCCCTCAATCTCGAGTTGCCGAGCGACTAAAAGATACGCCTCCCTGTTTTTGGCCGATGGTGGATCACAAGCCAATATATTGCTTAAACCAAAACTTCGGACGACCACATCATTTATTTTTGGTTCGAAGTTCCATTCTATTGACTTTGCGAAATTTTCCGATTTTACGAAAGATCTCCATATATCTTCGGCATTAAAAGATGTCCACTTAAACATAGTATCCGTACGATCATCTACCCCATATCGCCAAAGATCTTTCTTTCCCTCCCAGTGGCCGCCGCAGACCTCTCCTGTATTATTGCTCAAAATACAACCTGATTCAGTGAAAATAACCGGGCAATATGCTCTGCTGTGGATGTTTTTCCCCACCTCCGCAGGGCCGTCGCCCACCACCCCTGTGTTGATAGTCGAGAGAAAGACATACTTCCGGCTAGGCGACACGCTGGAATAAAATGCGCCAGAAAAAATTGTGCCTCCTCTGGAGGTCAACCTCTCAGAGGGCAGCAGTTCCACAATCTCTCCACTCGGCTTGATCAATCTGGCGCGCTTCCATCCCGCTCCATAGGTATCCTTATCCCAACCCTGAAGGGGATCGGAAAATTCGATTCGAGATTGCCTATTTATCTGCAAGACGTCGTCACCCGCCATTGCATGCGATGCAAATAGGGCTGTGAGGGATGTTATCGCCACCAGATTTTTTATGCGCGCAGTCATATCAGCCGATCCTGTTTCTCAAAGCCACATAGCGTGGTGAAGCAACGCCGGTCGCCATCTCGCGATGATGACCATAATGTTCAACAATCTTCATCTCATGCGCCGATCTTTGCGCACCCCATTCGGCTGGATTTCTTGAGACATTTGGATGATTTGCAAAAAATCGATCCAGTGATCTTCCGATATCTCGCTCAACATAGTAAGGGCGATTCACGTGGTGATCGAGTGCCGTAGCCCGCCCAAGATCCGATTGAAAGTAGCTAGCAATGCTATATTGATAGCCGTTCGGCCGAAATGGCAAAATTCTGTCTCGGAGGCGGACCAGAAAATCCATAACCTGCCTGCGTTCGAACCGGGGATCCGAGATGGCATGTACGATCGACGCCAATGGAATATTATCAATTTTCTTGCCAAAGTTTTGTGCCGAACACCCTTTTCGAATAATATCCATCAAATCGCCGCTAGTTTTCGGCTGACCTTCTGTCAAAGAATGGTGCGTATAATACATGCGAGCAGAATTTCCGCTTCTCTCAACACTCCACCCGCACTTCTCGAACAATTCCCGATAAGCGGCGTTATCATCTTCACGAAACTTTAAAACCTGAATCGGAAACTCTCCTTCGCCAGTGGGATTGATGGTCTTTTGCATGGCACCTGCCGTAAGTACTTCACTGTCATAGGATTGTACGGCGTCCAGATTTCCCTCATTGGGTGACATTGCAACCAATATTCTCCGCTCACTAGCCGTTATTTCACCGCTGTCTGCCAGCTCCACCAGCACGGATGATTTTTCCAACGGTTTATTTCCCCAATATACCGGTCCGTAACTAGAACTCCATTTTGTTACGGAAAATCTGTTCACATAGCAACAACCACATTTACAATCCTCCGCACTCATAAAATTCCCAATCATCCCAATCGGATGAATATGAAACACCTGCGGAGCCGGAAGAGCAGGGAAATCTTCCTTCACAGCCTCCCACCAGGCCAGCGCCTGGATGCGCTTGCGTTCGGCCTCATGAGCCTCATCCGGCCCGACCTTTTTCTCGATCTCGGTAATGAGCTGCTTCCACTTATCCGGATTCGCCCATTCGCTCTCATGCTTGACAATGAGCCGTGAAGCCCGCATTGCCGCCCATGCGTCCTGGGAGGCAACGCAAAGGTCGTTCGCCGCCTGGCTGCCATCGCCTGTCGCATATAGCTGCCGACAAACGGCTTGCATCAGCGGGTTGAGTTTGTCGATGGTGCCGGCGTTCGGGACGTCTGCGCCAATCGAGTAGTCGACGTACGCCTGCGTCGAGGCAAAGATGGTGTGGGTGGAATCGTGCGGGTCATGCAGGATCTCGAAGTCCACCCACTTCTGCGCGAACTCGCGCGAGATCCGCCCTCCCGCGAAGTTTTGCTCGCGTACCCAGCCGGTGATGTCCTGGCGGCGTACGTCCGCGCTGTCAACCTTCCACCAGCGCATCTTCTCGCCGTCACTGCCCGCGCTGGTCTCGGTGTGTGGCTTCTCGGTACGCTGGCCGAGTTCCGCCAGCGTATACGCCCGCACAACATCGGTCAGAGGCGCATCCTGGCCTTGCTGGTTCGGGTTCTTGTAGAGCGTCGTCCGCCGGTCGATCCGTAGGATCGTGGGGTCAGCTGGCAGCCCCAATTGCTCCCACGCTTTCGGCTTTGCGCCATGTTCAGTCACCCATGCGCGGCTCGTCTCGATAAACGACTGGATGCTGTCGTCGCAGAACATCTCGAGATGGACCATGTTGGCGAGGACCTGTTCGCTGAGCGAATCGAACCGTCCGATGTGGCCGATGAGATCGCCCGCGTTGATTGGAACTGGTTCGGGTGGTACGACCACGCGATCCAGCGAGGTATCAGGCATGACGGTCTCGACGACGTAAGCCCCGTTCTCTTTGCCGAGATAGATCCACCGCTTTTCCGCAGCGTCCGGCGCGACATACCCGCCTACTTTCGGCGGGACCATGGCCGACACATGCACGGAATCGATCTGGCCCCAGTTCCCGTCCCGCTTCAGAAGACTGAACTGCGCCCCACGAGGCAGAATGCCAAGGATCGTTCCTCCTGGCTTGGAGGTGCGGACGCGCAATCCGGTTTGCTCGGCGGGAGCGCCCACCCCGCTCGCACTGGCATCGGGCTTGTCGCTGGCGGCATCCGTGACCCGGAGCCACGTTGTCCAGTACGAAGGACGCGGCGATGCCTTGTCCGCTTCGTAACTGGCGAAATCCTGCAGATGCATGTACAGGCTGAAGAAAGTCAGCGTGTTGTCCTTCGGAAACTCCATCACGTGGCGCACCAGCGCGAAACCCGTGCTGGATTGGGCGCTGAATGCTGCCTTGCCAGCCCGCTCCGGGATTTCGCTGGGCAGGTAGGTCTGGTTGACGCGCCAGGCAACCACCTCTCCGTCGGCCATGCAGCGCACGCCATGCTTGAGGTCGAGTGACGCACCGGCGCCTGCGTCGGTGATGTGGATGCCTCCATGCCACATCCCCTTCCGGCTGACGGCGTAGGCGCCACCTGGCTCTTTGCGCAGCAGCCGGTGAAATTCGTGCTGGTCGGTAAAGTCGGCCGAAGGCTTGCCGGGGGTTTCGGGGCCCTTGCGGAACGGGTATGCAAAGCTCAGTTTCTTCACCGGCGTCTTGGCCGGCTGCTGCGGTGTCGTCGTTGCCATGGCCTGTTTATTCGGAGAACCCGAACTTCATGTTGCGCTTCACGTCTTGCAGCGGGGCGGCCTCCCAGGCGGGGAAGGCAAAGCTGCCGCCGGCGGGGTCATCGGTACGCAAGTTGCCCTTGACGTTGATCTCCCCGCTGGGGCTGGCAAGTTCGATCTTCCCGTTGGCAATCCGGATGTATGCGCCCGCACCATCGCCGAGGGTGATGCCCTTCGAGGCGGTAATCATGACCTCGCCAGTCGAGGAACTGACGACAACATTCTTGAGTGCCATCAACTCCAGCGCATCGCCTTGGGCTTGTATTTGCACCTTGCCCTTTGCAGCGAAGATCCGGATACCCAGCTTCGCCGCGAACAGGGAGATGGCCTCGCCGGCCGCGGCGGTGATGCGCTTCATTACCCCGATGTCCAGGCCACCGCCAGCTGTCATGAAGATTTGCTTGCTCGCTGCGAGCTGCATGTCCCGCCCACTGGCAATGCCTATACCTTTCGGAGCGCTGGCGAGGATCGCAGGCGCCTTGAGTTGCGTCAGCGTCTGCTCGATCAAGGCGCGCTGCTGGTCGATCTCCGCAAGCCACGCTTTGGCGGCGTTTGCGGAATCGTTGAGGCTGCGCATCATGTCCATGGCTTGCCGCAGCGTATCTGCGGCATCTGACATGGCGAGTTGCTCTCCACCCGCTTTCGGCTGGCCATCCGCCGAAATGAACAGCCCCTTGCCACCCCGGATCGCACCCCAGGCGTCGGTGCGCAGTTCGAAGCCTTCACCGCGCTTCTGGCGTTTGGCAGTGGGCATATGCCCCAGGGTCAGCTGGCTTTTGCCCGAATGCTCGGTGGAGATCTGTACGTGTTCCTCGTCCTTCCAGTCTTCAAGGTCGACCAGGTTGCCGCTCTGCGTCTGGATGAGATTGCGCGACAGCAAGCGGTCCCGCGTGGTGATCAGGTCCTCTTGCCGGCTGTTGTGCAGCGCGTGCGCGATATAGGGCTTGTTCGGGTTGCCGTCGCGAAAGGCAATGGCGACTTCGGTGCCCTCGATGAGCGGGAAGTGCATCCCGGTTTGCAGGCCGCCGGCATACTGTCTTGCCAGGCGTATGGCCGCGCTTTCCATGCCCTTCGGCCATGGCTCGAAATCGAAATCGAAGCGGACGACGTAGTGGCCCGCTTTTGTCAGGTACGCGTATTTGTATTGGCCGGGCGAGGTGATGCGCGCGCTCAGCGTGCCCTGGATTTTCGGCCAGTTCTCCTCGTCCAACGGCAGGCGAAAGCGCCGGTCCGACGGGATGGCCTTGTAGGTGTTGCGGTAAGCGGCATCACGCCCGCCGGTATGGATGACTTCGGTGATGACCTGGCCGTTGGGGGCTTCGGCCAATGGCTCGTCCAGGCGCAGGATGCGCCCGGAGTGCAGTTTGATCACGTTGCTCTCGCCCGCATAGACAAGCTGGCCGGCCAGCAGGGCCTCGTGGCGCAGCTGCGCCTCCCACTTCGCCTCGGCCTTGTCCAGATGATGCGTGCCGTAGATATACTGCTGGCCGTACGTTGTCTTGTCCTTGCGCGCGACGTTGGCCTCGCCCTTGATGGGTTCCCACGCCTGATCCGGGTTGTAGTCGGCGACCAGGACCGATTCGGGCACGGTCTTCGCATGCACCTGGATGTCGGATACCGCCTCGATGCCGGCTTCCAGGCCGGCGGTCTCGCGATATGGCACGCGCAGTTCGGGCTGGTAGACGTAGTGGTCGATGTCGTCGCCGAAGACGATCATCTCGCCGAACTTGCCCGGGATGAAGTAGCAATACAGCCCTTCCTGGCGCATCAGCAACTGGACATACTCCCAGTCCGATAGCTGGTACTGGAAGCGGAATTTGTGCTGGGTGTACTCGCGGCGCAGCTTGAGGGCAAACTGGTGGCCCTGGAGACCGTGCCGGCGCAGGATGGCCTCGATGATCTGGGGGGCCGTCTTGTTCTGGTAGATGCACGTGGTCCGCACAAGTTCGAGCCGCGCGGCCAGTGGCCTGAGCACGATTTCGTAGGCAAAGAAATCGCGCGTGCGTTTCGTGCGCGAGAACGCCGATATCCACCCCGCGAACCGGCGCGGTTCGCTGCCGTCGCCGGGGTCGATCACGAAGGTCGCGTCACAATTGAGGTATTCGGCCCGGTCGAGTTCCAGCGGGTGGGTTAGCCGGATCGTGACGGTGTAGAGGTCTCCCAATCGCTCGACCGCCTCGAACGACACCACCGACAGCTCCGCCGCGCTGGCCGCGCGAGGCACGTCCAGATGGTAGGCCTGGTGCCTGGGCATCCCTGCGCCGTATGTCTCGAATTCATCGATCACGCCCATGTCTTCTCCGTTGTCACGCCTGCCGCTTCGCGGCACGTTTCGTGGCGGATTGGTTGCGCACGCCGGGAACGACAGGTGACTCGATGCTTGGCATCGCAGCGCACTACGCAACCACGTCTATTCGAAGTGCGGGCTGCAAAACGCTGTGCGCTTGGCGCTCCGGCCCGATTCGGTAGACATGCTACTGGGGGAGTGCGGAAATGATCAATCGGACGTGTCCTATTTTTTTAAGAAATTTAAAGAAAATTTCCTGTTATGGATCACGGTTTAGTCGCAATGCCAACGATGGAAGGTGGGGCTGCAGGCCGGCGTTCTCGGCATGACGTCGCCTTCGCAAGACGATTTTCTGGTAGCGTGCGCGCGGCCGGAGAGTCCGAAGAGGTGGAATCTGGTGGGCTACGGCAGTATGGCGGCAGCCCGCGAAGCGATGATGGAATAGCGGTGGCTATTTGAGAATCGGAATGCAAAAAATTCTGGGAAATTTCGCAATGAATATTCGGAAATTTCCTAATATTTGATGAGCCTCGCCCGCGGCGGACCGCCCTATTGATCGTGGATCAAGCGATGGTGGCAGCCGCAGTGCCTGTTCCATTTTCGTCGTTGCTGCCCACCAGCGGGCGCATCGGTTCGACGATGCGCGAGGCCCGGGAGACCTCACCTCAAGCTCCTGCGCGCGGCGGCTCAACGTCGTCTAGCTGGGCATTGGAGACTGGGGACTGGCAAGTCGGGAAATACGAGCACGCGCCTCGCCGGTTGTGACCGTATGGAGCGCCCCCTGCGGGCGGGCCAAACCAGCCCGCGATGCGAAGCGGGCCGCGCGGCGTACCTGAGCGTACCGGCCGCCTCGACGCCTACTTCGCCTGCGGGCGCCTTGCCAGCTGACGGTAGCGCGTCAGCGCCCATAGCGGGAAGTAGGCGGTGTAGCCGTGGTACTTCAGGTAGTAGATGCGGGGGAAGCCCGGCGCATTGTGCGACGGATGCTGCCAGAGGCCGCTGCCAGCCTGGCAGTCCAGCAGGTAGGCGATGCCCCTGCGCACCGCGGGCGTATCCACCTCGCCCACGGCGAAGAGGGCCAGCAGCGCCCAGGCGGTGCAGTTGGGCGTGCTCTCGCCTTCATTGGTGCCGGCCAGCGAGTCATCGAAGTAGCTATCGTTGGTCTCGCCCCATCCGCCGTCAGCGTGCTGGCAGCGTAGGAGCCAGTCGACTGCCTTGCGGATATAGGGCTGGCGCACGTCCTCGCCCACCAGCGCCAGGCCCGCCAGCACACTCCAGGTGCCATAGATATAGTTGCTGCCCCAGCGTCCCCACCAGGCGCCGTCGGCGCGCTGCGCGCGGCGCAGGTAGGCCACGCAGCGCTCGACGGCGGCGGCGTGGGCCTCGCGGTTTCCGCTCAGGCCGATGCATAGCAGCACACGCCCGGAAACGTCCTCGGTAGGCGGATCCAGCAGGGCGCCATGGTCGGCGAAGGGAATGCGGTTCAGGTACTCGCGATCGCAATTGGCATCGAAGGCGCCAAAGCCGCCGTTGCGCGATTGCAGGCCCACCATCCATTTCACGGCGCTCGCGACCGCGTCCTGGTAGCGCTCGGGCTGGCCGATTCGGCGCGCTTGCACGGCCAGCATGGCCGCTACCACGGCACTGTCGTCGATGTCCGGGTAATAGGCATTGGCGTACTGGAACGCCCAACCGCCGGGCTGCACCGACGCCGGCACGTGCTTGCCCCAATCGCCGCGCAAGTCTCGCACCTGCCGCGCTTCCAGCCAGTCGTAGGCGCGCTGCACCGCCTGCTGTGTGCGCGCGTCGGTGCCGGCGTGCTGCAAGGCCATGATGCTCCAGGCGGTATCCCACACCGGTGACAGACAGGGCTGGCAATAGGCCGAGCCATCGGCGCGGCGCACCACGAGCTTGCGGATCGCGGCCAGGCAGGTAGCGCGCGCCGGATCGGTCTTCGGCACGCCAAGCAGCGTCATCATCTCGTACCAGTACACCATCGGCGGAAAGATACCGCCCAGGCCATCTTCGCCGTTCATCCGCTCCACGCACCAGGCTTGCGCCCGGGCGATGGCGCGCCGGCGCACCACGGCGGGAATCAGCGGCTCGATCGCGCGTGCCAGCTTGTCTGCCACCAGGAAGGCCTTGCGCATCAGGCCCTCGCGGGAGAAATAGTGCCGCTCGCGCTCGGGCGGCGTGACGAACAGCTCGCTGACCCCGACACCGTGCGGATTGGCGGCCTTGGCCCGCAACGAGCACAGCACCGTCAGCGGCACCAGCGTGGAGCGCGCCCAGTAGGCCATCTTGTCCAGATGCACCGGCGCCCAGCGTGGGAACAGGATGAGCTCGACCGGCACGAAGGGCGTGGCGCGCCAAGGCACCTGCCCGAACGTGGCCAGGAGGATACGAGTGAAAACATTGGCCTTGGCGGCCCCGCCCTGCGCCAGGATGGCGCGGCGGGCCTGGGCCATGTGCGGGGCATCAGGATCGTCGCCTGCCGCCTTCAGCGCGAAGTAGGCCTTGACGCTGCATGACACATCGAGCGCGCCGCCGTGGTACTGGTCCCAGCCACCATGTCGGTCTTGCCTCTGGAGGCTTCGCAGGTAGACCGCCATCTCCGCCTGCAAGTCGGCATCGATTTCGTCCACGAAGTGCATCATCAGGATGTACTCCGCGGTAATGGTGGCATCCGATTCCAGCTCGAAGCACCAGTGGCCGTCGCGCTGCTGGTGGCTCAGCAGAGCCTCGCGGGCAGTGTCGATGGCCCGGTGCAGATCTGCGTCGGCGCCCGCTGTGGCGGGTGTGTCGTGCACGGGCGCGCCGGCGTCCTGCCCGGGGCTAAGTCGAGCGCTTGGCCGGGTATTCAGTTGGGTATTCAGGGAGGTACTCAATTGAGCGTTAGATCGTGCGTTCATGACGGCTGGCACCGCGTCATCTGGTCCAGCTGGCGCAGGACCTCGGCCCTCAGCCCGGGTTCCATCGACTGGCTGCCCAGCAGGTCGGCGAGCCACAGCCCGTCAGCAGCCAGGCGGCAAATCATCAGCCTCGCCGCTTCTGCCGCGGGCAGCGGATCGGGCCTTGCGATCTCGGCGATGCGTGGTGCCCAGCGATCGCGCGTATCGGCATCGGTCAGCATCAGCGCCAGCAGCAGATGCAGATAGCTGGCGGCGTCCTCTTTCCGCTCTTCCTGCAACGTCGCCCGCATATAGGCCCGCGCCGCACGGCCCTCCGCCTGCGTGTCGCCGGCGATCGACGCAGCCACATCGGCATTGAATGTCTCGACCGCATCGTCGAAGAGCGCGTCCAGCAACGCCTGCTTGTTGCGGAAATGATGCTGCAAGCCACCCTTGCTGACGCCGGCACGCGCCGCCACCGCATCCAGCGTCACGGCGCGCAGGCCGGATTCGAGGGCGAGCTGGGCCGCGGCGTGCAATAGCTGCGGGCGCAGCACGTCGGGCTGCTTCTTTCGGCGGTGTGCTTCGGTCATGGACGCGGATCATACCATCCAGACGGATTGTTTTGAATCCGGATGCATGACCCGCCAAGAACCCGTTTCAGAATGAAGTCACCTCGCGCAGGCGCGGACCTGCGCGAGCCGCTTCGCCGCTGCTCCCAATTGCCGGGGCAAGCGCCAGGGCGAACGCGCAACCAGCGCCCGCCCCGCCTCTCACACTCACCGCCCCCGCGTATCCCCCACAACCGGATCCATCCCGCTGCGCTCGATCTCACCCCGCGCCGCGGGCGATGCCAGATAGCGAATCAGCGCGCGCCCGGCCTCCGGATGCTCCGCCCCCACCGGCACGCCGGCGGCAAATGTCGTGATCTTCTGCAAAGGCTCGGGAATCTTGCCAACAAAGCTGGCGCCCTTGACCGGCAGCAGCTCGCTGACCTGCTGCAGCCCGATCTGGTAATCGCCCTGCGCCACCACGCTGCCAACCGGCGTCTTCTCGATCTTGTGGGCTCGGCCCTTGACCTGCGCCTCGATGCCCAGCTTCTTGAACATCTCCGTCTCGACATACACGCCGCTGGCGCTGTCCGAGTAGGCGATGGACTTGGCATCCAGCAGGGTCTTGCGGAATGCATCGACGGTGCTGATATCCGGCATGGGCGCGCCCTCGCGCACTGACAGGCCGATGCGCGAATCGGCCAGGTCGACCCGGCTGTCCGGCAGCACCTTGCCTTGCTTGATCAGGTCATCCAGCGCATAGGCCACCATGATCACCACGTCGGCATGCTCGCCGCGCGCGAGCCGGTTGGGAATGGACTCGGGCGACTTGCCCATCGAGGGGCCCCATGCGGTGGACAGCGTATTGCCAGTGGCCTTCTCGAAGCCCGGGCCAAGCGCCTTGTAGGCCGCGGTGAAGCCGCCTGAATTCATGACCTTGACCTCGTCGGCCAGCGCATTGCCGGCGGCCAGCGCCATGCAGGCCACGCCGGCCAGCAGAAGTGCCAGCCATGGCTGCTTGTGTAGCCGAGGGAAACGGGAAGGGGGAACAAGCTTGCGGGCTGCCTTGACGGGGTACGGCACGGCAATGGTCGGCATGGTCATATGCGCTCTCTGTGGGCATTGAAATGGGAATCGGCCTGCCCGCTTCAGTCTCCGCGGCACAGGCCGACCATTCTATGCAAGCACCGCGCACGGCGATAATGCAATATTTCTTGGCTTTGATCGGTTTTACGCATCAATACCGGTGCCAGTGCCCCCGCCTTGCGCCGATGTGGCCGCGCGCCGGCCGCGCCGTGCCACCGCCTGCCCGACCATGTCGTACAGCGCTTGCGCATGCGCCGGCAGCGTACGCCCACGGCGGCGCAGGATGCCCAGCGTGCGGGACACGGCGGGATCGCGCAGGGGAACCGCGACCAGCGTGGCACGCTCGCCACCGGGCAGCGCCAGGCGCGGCACGGCCGCTACCCCCAGCCCGGCCTCCACCAGCGCCAGCACGCTGCTGACATGGCGCACCTCATAGAAGGCGGCCGGCCGCAGCGGCAGCTCGGCCAGGGCAAGATCCAGCATCAGCCGGTTGCCGCTCGACTTGGCTAACGCTACCAGCGTGTGGGCGCCAAGTTCAGCCCATTTCACCGAGCGGCGCCGGGCCAGCGGATGATCGTGGCGGCAAGCCAGCACGAAAGGATCGCGCAGCAAGGGCTCGAACAGCAGGTCGGCCTCCTGCGTGCCGATGAAGTTCAGGCCAAAGTCCGCCTCGCCGCTGGCCACGCTGTGCAGGACGACGTTGGCGCCTTCGTCCACCATCTTGACGCGGACGTTGGGGAATTGCGCATGAAAACGCGCGATCACCGCCGGCAGGAAGTAATGCGCCGCCGACGGCACGCAGGCAACCGTCACTTCGCCCGAGCGCGTCGCGGCCGCGTCGCCGATGCCCAGCAGGGAAGATTCCACCTCCGCCAGCAGCGCGCGCGCCTTGCCGACAAACTCCCGGCCCACCACGGTCAGGGTGACGCGGCGCGTGGTGCGCTCGAACAGCCGCACGTTGAGCGCCTGCTCCAGTTTGTCGATACGGCGCGACAGGGCCGGCTGCGACAGGCTGAGTGCCTCGGCGGCGGCGCGAAAGCCGCCTTGCTCCACCACGGCCACCATCGCCTGCAGGTCGCCGAGGTCGAATCTGATCGGTTGCATTGTGTTCCAGGCTAGGGCAATGATGAAGGGATCAGGCAGGCATTGATGCGCCCCGCCGATCAAAGCGCTCCGCCCAGCATTCTAGCCGTCCGGCCCCGGCGCGTCCTCTCGCGCCGGCCTCCGGCAGGCGGATGTCCGACACCCCACGTGCGTAGGTGAATGGGGGTAGCGCCGCTGAGGTATTCTCCCGAGCTTTGCCGGCAGGCCCGGCGAGACCACCCGCCTCATCAAGTCTCGTCGCGCCTCATCGCGCCCACCCACTGCACCGGAGGATATTTGCAGATGTCGGACCCGTTCGCCCTGCTCGCCGTTACGACGCTTCTTAGCGTCATGATGCTGGCGATCGTCTGGTCGCTGCGGCGCTGCGGCCAGCCCGGCGTGACGCTGTGGTGGCAGGCCAACCTGACGGCCATGGTCGCGCTGCTGCTGATTACGCTGCGCGACAGGATCCCGGATGTGCTCTCGATCGTGGTGGCCAACGGCGCGCTGGCTTGGGGGCTGGCATTGTTTCATGCAGGCATCGCCCGCTTCTGCGGGCGGCAGCCACCCTGGCGGGCGATGATCGCCGGCACCCTCGCCGTGGTGTCCGGCATCGTGACGTGGCGCTATGTATTCAATGATTTCAATACCCGCGTGGTCATTGTCTCGGCATTCCACGCCACGCTCTGTGCCTGCGCAGGGTACGTGCTGGTGCGCTACCGCCCGCGCGCGCGCCCGGCCAGCCATTACCTGACCACCGCCGGGTTCGCCTTCTTCCTGTCCGCGGCGCATGCCTTGCGGGGCGTGCTGTCCGCGCTCTCGATCATGGACCATCCCGCCACGACGAGCACGCCCGGATTGAATGCCGCCTTCCTGGTGCTCGGCGCGCTGGCCATGCCGGGCCTCACCATGGGCGCCGTGCTGATGATCCACGACGCCATGGTGCGCCAGCTCGAGGCCGTGGCCAACACCGATTTCCTGACCGGCGTGATGTCGCGCAAGGCGTTCGAGAACGAGGCTGCGCGCGAGCTGGCGCGCGCCGGGCGCGGCGGCCCTCCGCCGGTGCTGCTCATCATCGACATCGACCACTTCAAGGCGGTCAACGACACCTTCGGCCATGCCGCCGGCGACGCCGTGCTGGTGGAGTTCGCGCGCCTGGCCGCCGCCAGCCTGCGCGCGCCTGACGGCATCGGCCGCATGGGCGGCGAGGAATTCGTCGTGCTGCTGCCCGCCAGTTCGCTGGAAGAGGCCCGCCCTGCCGCCGAGCGCATCCGCCTGCTGGCCGAAGGTAGCCGAGTCAGCGGCCCCTTTGGCACCGTGCGCTACACGGTGAGCGGCGGCTATGCGCGGTGGCACCCCGGCGAGAGCCTGGCGCAGCTCACCGCGCGCGCCGATACGGCGCTCTACATGGCCAAGCTATCGGGACGCAACCGCATGCTGGCGCATGTGCCCGACCCGGCAGCGGCCAGCGCGCCCGCCGAACTAGCCGCTGTGGCCACTGGCAAGCTTTGACCGAGCCGGAAAGGCGGCCCTAAGCCTGCAACGGCGTGCCCCGGTACGCCCCAGGCCGCAGTCCGGTCCAGCGCCGGAACGCCCGGTGGAACGCACCCGGCTCGGCAAAGCCAAGCTCGGCCGCGATTTCCGCCAGCGGACGGCTGGAATGGCTCAGCGCTTCGATGGCCAGGTCGCGCCGCATCTCATCCTTCAGTTGCTGGTAGGTCCCGCCCTCCTCCATCAGCCGGCGCCGCAGCGACGAGGACGACATATGCACGTCGTGCGCGAGGCGGTCGAAGGTGGGCCACTGCTCCGGCGGCTGCGAGCGCAACTGGCGCCGCACACGCGCCATGATGCTGGTGCGGTCGGTGTATTTCACCACCACGTTGTGCGGTGCGTCGCGCAGGAAGGCCTTGAGGCTGCGCTCGTCCTGGTGCACCGGCTGGTCCAGCCACGCCGCGTCGAACACCAGCGCCGTGGCCGGCTGGCCGAACGCCAGGTGGCGCGAGTACATCAGGCGGTACTCGGCGCTATAGGCCGGCTCCGGATAGCTGAACGCCGCCAGCAGCACGGGCACCCGCCGGCGCAGCAGCCAGCTCATCAGCCCGTGCAGCATGATCAGCATGGTCTCCTGTGCGAACACGCCCGGCGGCTGGCTTGAGGTGGCCGTCAGCACCAGGGCGGCCCGTCCGCGCTTGCCGGCGCCCGGCTCAGCGCCCACGCCTTCGCGCTCCAGCCGCACGCCGATATCGTCCAGCAACAAGCCGAAATAACGCACCACCCTCTCCAGCCCCTGCGCCAGCGTCTTGCTGCTGACAATGGCGTGGCACAGCATGGCAAAGCTGCCGCACTTCATGCGGCGCGAGTCCTGGCCAAAGAATTCATCGTCCAGCGCGGCGGCCACCTCCAGCCACAACGCGCTGTAGCTTGCCGCCGACACGCGCGCCTGCGGCACCGCCAGCAGGGCGGGCACGATGCCCGCCGCCTGCAGCACCGGCTCCGGCGCGATGCCGCGCGCGCGCAAGCCCGCGATGGCGTGATGCACGAAGCAGATGGCGACGCTGTGTTTTTCCATGGAAAGGCAAGGATCTGGAACGGATGGCTTGCTGGTCCGGGCTTGCCGGCAGTGGCAAACGAGTTCAGCAAGGTTGGCGGATTCTGGCATAGGAGCGCCCCGCCTGTCTTCCTACACTTGCTTCCAACACTCCCGCCCAGTGCGGGCCACAAGACCGCCAGCCTCACCAGGATTGCGTGCCCCCGCGCTAATCCCGGCCCAACCCGAGCCGCCATGCACCACGAATTCAGCGAACAGCAAGCCATGATCCGCGACACCGCTCGCACCTTCGCCAGCGAGCGGCTGGCGCCCTGCGCCGCCGAGTGGGACCGTGCCGGCCAGTTGCCGCCCGAGGTGGTGGCGGAGATGGGCGCGCTCGGGCTGCTCGGCATGATCGTGCCCGAGGAATGGGGCGGCACGTATACCGACTACATCGCCTACGCGCTGGCCATCGAGGAAGTCGCCGCCGGCTGCGCTGCCTGCGCCACCCTGATGAGCGTGCACAACTCGGTAGGCTGTGGCCCGATCCTGCACTACGGCACGCAGGCGCAAAAAGAGCGCTACCTGCCGCGCCTGGCCAGCGGCGAGATCATCGGCGCGTTCTGCCTGACCGAGCCGCAGGCCGGCTCGGAAGCGCACAACCTGCGCACCCGGGCGCGCGCCACGGACAATGGCTGGGTGCTGTCCGGCAGCAAGCAGTTCGTCACCAACGGCCAGCGCGCGGGCGTGGCCATCGTGTTTGCCGCCACCGAGCCGGCACAAGGCAAGCGCGGCCTGTCGGCCTTCGTGGTGCCCACCGATACGCCCGGCTTCTCGGTGCACACGCCCGAGCGCAAGATGGGCATCCGCGCCTCCGACACCTGCGCCATCACGCTGGACGACTGCCACGTGCCGCACGATGCGCTGCTCGGCGAACCCGGCGAGGGACTGCGCATTGCCCTGTCGAACCTGGAGGGCGGGCGCATCGGCATTGCCGCGCAGGCACTCGGCATCGCCCGCTCGGCCTTTGAAGCCGCCTGCCGCTACGCCGCCGAGCGCGTGCAGTTTGGCCGCCCGCTGCGCGAGCATGCGCCCATTGCCAACATGCTGGCCGACATGGCCACCGAGCTCAACGCGGCACGCCTGCTGGTGCACCGCGCCGCGCATATGCGCACGGCCGGCCAGCCCTGCCTGTCGGAAGCCTCGCAGGCCAAGCTCTATGCCTCCGAGCTGGCCGAGCGCGTGTGCTCCAAGGCGCTGCAGATCCATGGCGGCTACGGCTACCTGGAAGACTATCCGGTCGAGCGCCATTACCGCGACGCCCGCATCACGCAGATCTACGAAGGCACCAGCGAGATCCAGCGCATGCTGATCGCCCGCACCCTCTGAGCCGGCTGCCCGACGATTTGCCCGACGACTTGCCCGACCACTTTCCTGCCTTGCAGCACCCACACTTAGAACCGACGGAGACTACCCCATGAGTGCCCAGAACCCCAACGCCGCCGTGCCCACCGTCAAGCTGTTGATCAACGGCGAGTGGGTGGAGTCCGCCGCCACCGAATTCCGCCCCGTGGTCAATCCGGCCACCCAGCAGGTGCTGGCGCAAGTGCCGCTGGCCACCGCGGCCGAGGTCAATGCCGCCGTGGGCGCCGCGCACCGCGCCTTTGCCACGTGGCGCCACACGCCGCTGGGCGCGCGCCTGCGCATCATGCTCAAGTACCAGGCGCTGATCCGCGAGCACAGCAAGCGCATCGCCGCCATCCTCACCGCCGAGCAAGGCAAGACCCTGGCCGACGCCGAAGGCGACATCTTCCGCGGGCTTGAGGTGGTGGAGCACGCCTGCTCGATCGGCACGCTGCAGCAAGGCGGCTTTGCCGAGAACGTGGCCGCCACCGTCGACACCTACACCCTGCAGCAGCCGATTGGCGTGTGCGCCGGCATCACGCCGTTCAACTTCCCGGCCATGATCCCGCTGTGGATGTTCCCCATGGCAATCGTGTGCGGCAACACCTTCGTGCTCAAGCCATCGGAGCAAGACCCGCTGTCCACCATGGAACTGGTCAAGCTGGCCATCGAGGCCGGCGTGCCCGCCGGCGTGCTCAACGTGGTCCATGGCGCGCGCGAGGTGGTGGACGCGCTGTGCACGCACCCGGACATCAAGGCCGTTTCCTTCGTCGGCTCCACTGCCGTGGGCACCCACGTCTACAACCTCGCCGGCGCGCACGGCAAGCGCGTGCAATCGATGATGGGCGCCAAGAACCACGCCGTGGTGCTGCCCGACGCGCACCGCGAGCACACGCTCAACGCGCTGGCCGGCGCGGCCTTCGGCGCCGCCGGCCAGCGCTGCATGGCGACGTCGGTAGCCGTGCTGGTCGGCGCCGCGCGCGAATGGCTGCCCGAACTGGTAAGCAAGGCCGCCACGCTCAAGGTCGGCGCCGGCATTGAGCCCGGTACCGACGTATGCCCGGTGGTATCCGTCGCCGCCAGGCAGCGCGTGCTCGGCCTGATCGAAGCCGGCGAACGCGAAGGCGCCACGCTGGCGCTCGATGGCCGCAACGTGCAGGTAGCCGGCTACCCCGAAGGCAACTTCATCGGCCCGACCGTGTTTGCCGATGTCACCACCGAGATGTCCATCTACACGCAGGAAATCTTCGGCCCGGTGCTGGTAGTGATCGGCGTCGACACGCTGGACGAAGCCATTGCCCTGGTCAACCGCAACCCCTTCGGCAACGGCACCGGCATATTCACGCAAAGTGGCGCGGCCGCCCGCAAGTTCCAGAGCGAGATCGACGTCGGCCAGGTCGGCATCAACATCCCCATCCCGGTACCCGTGCCCTACTTCAGCTTCACCGGCTCACGTGGCTCCAAGCTCGGCGACCTCGGCCCCTATGGCAAGCAAGTGGTGCAGTTCTATACGCAGACGAAGACCGTCACGGCAAGGTGGTTTGACGACGCAACGGTGAATGATGGGGTGAATACGACGATCAGCCTGCGCTGATTGGCAAGCATCAGCGTCGGCCAGCGCCCGCCCTCTCCCCCGGCCCCTCTCCCACAAGTGGGAGAGGGGAGAAAAACCGGCGGGAGAGTCAGAGCCTCGATTCGGTGTAGCCGTGATTCCCGCCCCAAGGCGGGAATCACCCCAGCGCGATGCGAAGCGAGCCGTGAAGGTGTGCCAAGGCCGTATGGGGCGCCTCGGGATTCGGCGAAAAGAGCGGAAAAGAGGGACCCATGTCTGAGTATCGCCTTAAGGCGATGCGAGTTTGGGTCCTGGCCGCTCTTTTCGTCGAAGCCCGAGGGGTAGTCGCCCCATCCGGCGCGCCTTCTTTGCCTACTTTCTTGGCAAGACAAGAAAGTAGGTCGCCGCCCCGCAGGGGTGGTGAAACTGCAGTTGAAGTTGAATTTAAGCAGTTGCAGTTGCAGTCGCCACAACCACCAAACACCAAGAGTAAGGAGCCAACATGCACATAGCCTTCATCGGCCTAGGCAACATGGGCGCCCCCATGGCCCGCAACCTGCTCAAGGCAGGCCACACCCTGACCGTATTCGACCTCAACCCCACCGCCCTGTCAGCCCTGCAAGCCGACGGCGCGGCCGTAGCCCCCTCCGCCCGCAAGGCCGCCGCCGAAGCCGACTTCGTCATCACCATGCTGCCGGCCGCCGCGCACGTCCGCGCCACCTACCTCGGCCCGGAAGGCATCCTTGCCGGCGTACGGCCCGGCGTACCGCTAGTGGACTCCAGCACCATCGACCCGGCCACCATCCGCGCACTGGCCGTCGAGGCCAACCAGCAAGGCAACCCGATCGCCGACGCCCCTGTCTCCGGCGGCACCGGCGGCGCGCAGGCCGGTACGCTGACGTTCATGGTCGGCGCCGAACAAGCCCTGTTCGAACAACTGAAACCCGTGCTGTCCGGCATGGGCCGCAACATCGTTCATTGCGGCGGCACCGGCACCGGACAGGTCGCCAAGATCTGCAACAACCTGATCCTTGGCATCTCCATGATCGGCGTGTCGGAAGCCATGGCGCTCGGCGTCAAGCTGGGCATCGACGCCGGCGTGCTGGCCGGGATCGTCAACACCTCCACCGGCCGCTGCTGGGCCGCCGACACCTGCAACCCCTACCCGGGCGTGATCGAGACCGCGCCGGCCTCGCGCGGCTACAGCGGCGGCTTTGGCGCCGATCTGATGCTCAAGGACCTGGGCCTGGCCACGGATGCCGCCCGCAGCGTGCGGCAACCGCTGTTCCTCGGAGCGCTGGCCCAGCAGATCTACCAGGCGGTGAGCCAGGCCGGCGACGGACAGCTCGACTTCTCGGGCGTGATCCGCCAGTACCTGGCCCAAGAGGAGCGGCAAGCATGATCGAGCACGTCATCGACGGGCACATCGCCCGCCTCACCCTCAAGCGCCCGCCCGCCAATGCGTTCAACGCCGAGGGGCTGGCACAGTTGCAGCAACTGGTGGCCACGCTGAATGCGGACACACGCGTGCGCGCCATCGTGATCACCGGCGACGGCAGCCGCTTCTTCAGTGCCGGCGCCGACCTCAACGGTTTTGCCGATGGCGATCGCGCCCATGCGCGGCTGATGGCGCAACGCTTCGGTGCCGCCTTTGAGGCGCTGCAAAACGCACGCCCCCTGGTGATCGCGGCGATCAACGGCTATGCAATGGGCGGCGGGCTGGAATGCGCGCTGGCCTGCGACGTGCGCATTGCCGAGGAACAGGCCCAGATGGCCCTGCCGGAAGCCGGCGTCGGCCTGTTGCCGTGTGGCTGCGGCACGCAAACCCTGCCCTGGCTGGTGGGCGAGGGCTGGGCCAAGCGCATGATCCTGGCCAACGAACGCATCGATGCCGCCACCGCGCTGCGCATCGGGCTGGTGGAAGAAGTCGTGCCCACGGGCCAGGCGCTGGACGCGGCGCTGCGGCTGGCCGAGCGCGCCAGCAATGTGAGCCCGCAGGCGGCCGCCTACAGCAAGCAGCTGGTGCACCTGGCGCGCCAGGGCGTGCCGCGCGGCCCGGCGCTGGCGCTGGAGCGCGAGCGCTTTGTCGACCTGTTCGACGGCGAGGACCAGCGCGAAGGCGTCAACGCCTTCCTGCAAAAACGCGCGCCGCAATGGCGCAATGCCTAGGAGCGACGCCATGCGCCTGAACCCGAACGATGCCGCGCAGGGGCATCCGGCAGCCACCCCGAGCGCCGAAGACGAGGTGCGCTTCGTTGAGATCAACGGTATCGGCCTGGTCACGCTCAACCGGCCGCGCCAGTTGAACGCCTTGTCCTACCCGATGATCGGCCTGCTCGATGCGCAGCTTGCCGCCTGGGCCGCACGCGACGACATCGCCGCGGTGGTGCTGCGCGGCGCGGGCCCCAAGGCGTTCTGCGCCGGCGGCGACATCCGTGCGCTGTACGACAGCTTCCACGCGGGTACGGCGCTGCATCGCCAGTTCTTTGTCGACGAATACCAGCTCGACTACCGCCTGCATGGCTACCCCAAGCCGGTTGTGGCGCTGATGGACGGCATCGTCATGGGCGGCGGCATGGGCCTGGCGCAGGCCGCGCACCTGCGCGTGGTCACCGAGCGCTCGCGCGTGGCCATGCCGGAGACCGGCATCGGCCTGGTGCCCGATGTGGGCGCGAGCCATTTCTTGTCGAAGCTGCCGCCGGCCCTGGCGCTCTATGTCGGGCTGACGGGCGTGACGCTTGGCGCTGCCGATACGCTGCTGTGCAAGCTGGCCGACATTGCCGTGCCTGCCGCAAGCCTGGAGCACCTCGAGCAGACGCTGGCAGCCATCCACCGGACAGGCGACGTGCTGGCCGACCTGCGCGCCGCGCTACAGGCAACGCCTGCCGACAGCACGCCGGCGGCGCCGCTGCAGGCGGTGCTGCCTGCCGTGCTGCGGCATTTCCGGGCGGACGCCAGCGTGGCTGGCTTGCTCGACAGCCTGGCCGCGGAATCCGATCCGGCCTATGCCGACTGGGCCGCGCGCACGCTCGATATCCTGCGCGGGCGATCGCCGCTGATGATGGCGGTCACGCAGGAATTGCTGCTGCGCGGCCGCGACCTGGATCTTGCCGATTGCTTCCGCATGGAGCTCGGCGTGGTGTCGCACGCGTTCACGCAGGGCGATTTCATCGAAGGGGTGCGCGCGCTGATCGTCGACAAGGACAATGCGCCGCGCTGGCGCGTGAAGAAGGCGGGCGAGGTCAGCGAGGCCGTGGTGCAATCGTTCTTCGACAGCGCATGGCCGCGTGAGTCCCACCCGCTGGCCATGCTTGGCCGATCAGGGAATGCCTGATAGTTGCACGCCGGCCTGGCGCCGGCGTGTGGTCACGTGCGTGTGGATACGGATAACACCACGCACTCAGTCCTTGGGCTTCGGCGCATGGCCGTGCGGCTGGTGCTCGTCCACCGGCACCTTCACCAGCCCGTCCGCGCGGAACATCGCCTTGATGCCGCGCACCGCCTGGCGGATACGCGCTTCGTTCTCGATCAGCGCAAAGCGCACGTACTCGTCGCCATAGTCGCCAAAGCCGATGCCGGGCGAGACGCAGACTTTGGCCTTGGCCAGCAGTTGCTTGGAGAACTCCAGCGAGCCCAGCGCCCGATACGGCTCGGGGATGCGCGCCCAGATATACATCGACGCCTTGGGAATCTCCACCGGCCAGCCGGATTCGATCAGCCCGCGCGCCAGCACGTCGCGGCGCGTCTGGTAGTGCGCGGCGATCTCCTTGACGCATTGCTGGTCGCCTTCCAGCGCGGCAATGGCGGCCACCTGCAGCGGGGTGAACGTGCCGTAGTCGTGATAGCTCTTCATGCGCGTGAGCGCGGCCACCAGATCCGGGTTGCCCACCATGAAGCCGATGCGCCAGCCCGCCATGTTGTAGCTCTTGGACAGCGTGAAGAACTCCACGGCGATGTCTTTCGCCCCTTCCACCTGCATGATCGACGGCGCCTTCCAGCCATCGAACACGATGTCGGCATAGGCCAGGTCGTGCACCACGAAGATATCGTGCTTGCGCGCCAGCGCGATCACGCGCTCGAAGAAGTCCAGCTCCACGCATTGCGCGGTGGGATTCGACGGAAAACCCAGCACGATCATCTTCGGCTTGGGATAGCTGCCGCGAATGGCGCGCTCCATCTCGGCGAAGAAGTCCACGCCCGGCACCAGCGGCACGGAGCGGATATCGGCCCCGGCAATCACCGCGCCATAGATATGGATGGGATAGCTCGGGTCGGGCACCAGCACGGTGTCGCCGCGATCGAGCGTAGCCAGCATCAGGTGGGCCAGCCCTTCCTTGGAGCCGATGGTGACAATGGCCTCGGTGTCCGGATCGATCTCGACGTCGTAGCGCTCGCGATACCAGTGCGAGATAGCGCGGCGCAGTCGCGGAATGCCCTTCGAGGCGGAGTAACCGTGGGTATCGGGGCGCTGCGCGGCTTCGGTAAGCTTGGCAACGATGTGCGGCGGCGTGGCGCCGTCCGGGTTGCCCATGCTCATGTCGATGATGTCTTCGCCACGGCGGCGCGCCGCCATTTTCAGCTCGGCGGTGATATTGAAGACGTACGGGGGAAGACGATCGATACGCGCGAAGCGGCGCTTGCCTGCGGAGGCTGACATGGATTTTCCTTGAACGTAAGCGCCCGGAACCGTCCGAGCGACGCTGCCAGCCGTTGGTGCGGCTGACCGGAAAGATCTTAGCGGCGAATACCGGCCGCGTCTACGGCTTTTGCAAGCTGGGCGGCGGCACCACTACGCACCGGGCACGCCGGCCGTGCGGATCAGGGCATCGATCTCGCTTTCATTCCAGACGCGCACGCCGGCCTCGGCCAGCAACGCCGCGGCCACGCCCTGGCCCGGGCGCAGCGCGCCGCCAAATGAGCCATCGTAGTGTTCATGATTGCCGCACGACGGGCTCAAGGCTTTGAGCAGCGCGTGCCGGCATTGACGCTGCCGGGCGATGGCCAGCGCGTCGCGGGCGCCCGCCACGAACGGCGCGGTCACGTCGGCACCGGTGGCATCGCGCACCATGGCCGCGCCGGCCAGCACCTGCGGGCCGCTGCCGCCGACGATCTCGGCCGGCGGGCGCGGCGTCGGCAAGCCCCCCATGGATTCCGGGCAGACCGGGATCAGTTCGAAATGCCGCGCCAGCGTGGCCAGCGTGGCGTCGGGCTGGGCCTTGGCCTGGCCGTCATAGCGCACGGGCTGGCCTAGCAGGCAGGCGCTGACAAGAAGGGGCGGCCGGGTGAGAGGTGCTTGCGGCATGGCGATGACCGGGAAACGGTATTGGACCGTGTTGGACAGTATTGAAGGTCGGGATAGTCGATGGATCCGGCGCCGGCCTGCCTACAACGCGTCCTCGCCGACCTTCCTCACCACCGCATCGTCCGGCCCGAGCAGCCGGCCATCCTCGGCACGCACCTCGAGCGGGCGCACCGGCTTGCCAGCCTTGCTGTCCACCAACACGGAATGCGGCTCGCCAGGGACATAGAAGAACGCTTCGCCCCACTGCCGCAAGCCCACCACCACCGGAAACAGCGCGCGCCCTTTCGGCGTCAGCACGTATTCCTGGTAGGCGCTGCCGTCGGAGGCCGGCACCTGTTCCAGGATGCCGTGGGCCAGCAGCGTGCGCAGCCGGCCGGCGAGGATGTTCTTCGCAAGGCCAAGGCTGCGCTGGAACTCGCCAAAGCGCCGCAAGCCATCGAAGGCATCGCGCACGATCAGCAGCGACCACCAGTCGCCGATCACATCGAGCGAGCGGGCCACGGGACATGCTGCGCCTTCCAGGCTGGTTCGCCGGACCATAGTGCAACTCCGTTTCACTCGCCAGATGCGGCGCGCCGCGGAATGCGGCGCCAATGGCGAGGCGGTTGCATTGTAAAACCAGTTGATCCAGCCTTCAAGGCTTGCACTGCTGCCGGCATGCGCCGCTCAGTCGTCGATGTTCTCGTGGACGGCGGCGGCCCCGGCCTTCCAGTAGCTGGCCGCGCGGATGCGGCCCTTCTCGATGCCGCGCTCGCCCACCAGGTACTGACGCACGGCGCGAATCGACGCGGCCTCGCCAGCCGCCCACACATAGCCTTCGCCGAGCGGCAGCGTGACCTCGCGCAAGGCTTGTTCCAGCAGCCAGGTGGCGCTATCTGCCGGTGCGCTGTCACGGTGCAGCCAGCGGATCTCCACGTCGGCGCGGCTGGGCAGCGGGATTTCGGCGGCGGCGTTGTCCACCGTCAGCACCACCAGCGCGCGCACGCCGGACGGCAACTCGTCGAGCCGGCGGCCGATGGCAGGCAGCGCGGTTTCGTCGCCCACCAGCAGGTGCCAGTCGAAGCCCTCGGGAATCACGAACGACCCACGCGGGCCGCCCACGCCGAGATACTGGCCGGGCGCAGCCTGCGCGGCCCAGGTAGACGCAGGTCCATCGCCATGCAGCACGAACTCGATATCAAGCTCGCCCGCGGCGGCATCGTAACGGCGCGGCGTGTAGTCGCGCGCGGCGGGCCTCGGCTGGCCTTCGGGAAACACAGGGCCGTTGGGGCCAAGCTCCGGCAGCGCGGGCTTGCTTTGCCCCGGCGCCGGGAAGAACACCTTGATGTGGTCGTCGAAAGACGCGGAGACAAAGCCCTTCAGGTCGTCGCCGGCCAGCGTCACGCGCAGCAATTGCGGCGACACCGCCTGGGTACGCACCACTTGCAGCAAGCGCATCTTGAGTTCATGGCGAACGCGTTGCACGGTGAGGTCGCGAGTAGTCATGGGTTTCCTGGTTGGCGGGAATGAGGGGGATGAGGAATACGGAATATGGAATATGGCGTGTCGGGATGCGGGTCAGCACTAGGCACCCTGGCCGGTGTTGATCTCGGCGGTCGCCCGCGCCAGGATGGCGGCGATGCGGCGCTGCTCGTCCGGCGTGGCATCGGTGCGCAGCAGCAGCGCCCGCTTGAGCGCCACGCGCGCCTCGACGAACTCCGGCAGCCAGCTGCCCGCGGCTTCGCGCTCGTCGGCGGCTGCACCCGCCGCACCCGGCTCCGCAGCTTCGCCCGACAGCGCGCGCCGCACCCACTCCATCTTGCGTGCCACGTGCTTGAGCTTGTTGAGCATCAGGGCCAGCCGCTCGCGGTTGGCGTCGAGATGGGCCAGGCCCGGCCCCGCCAGCTGGTAGCGCTTTTTGTTGCCCTCGGTGTCCACCGTGGCGTAGCCAAGTTCTTCGAGGAAGGTCAGGGCCGGATAGACCATGCCCGGGCTGGGCTTGTAGAAGCCGTTGGTGCGGGCCTCCAGCGCCTTGATCAACTCGTAGCCATGGCTGGGCTTTTCTTCCAGCAAGGACAGCAGCATGAGTTGAAGATCGTCCGAGCTGAACTTGCGGCCGCGCCGCCAGCTATCGCCGTCGCCGTCGAAGCCATCGCCGCCGCCGCCAAAGAAGCCGCCCGGGCCGCCGCCGTGGTGGTGACGGCCAATGGCATGGCGGCCATGATGCTCGCCGTGGCGCGAGGATTGGAACGAAAAATGGGAAGACAGATGGGCAAGCATGTGATGGCTAAGCCTGCCCAGAATGGGGTGGTGACGCATCGTCGCAGCTCCTACGTATCTAAAAACATATCTTAAGATATATATCGTACGTAAGGATGTCAAGGCGATCTTTGCGGGCATGGCCCGCTGGAGCCGGCGCATGAGGCGCCGGCTCCTCAGCTTACCTGGCGGCCTTCACCGTGCTATAGCTCGCCATCAGGTTGCGATAGTCGGGAATGTGATTGCCGAACAGCGTGCCCAGCCCTTCGATATCGTTGCGCCAGTCGCGGTGCAGTTCGCAGGCCACGCCGAACCAGCTCAGCATCTGCGCCCCGGCTTGCTCCATGCGGGCCCATGCGGCATTGCGGGTGATCTCGTCGAAGGTGCCGGATGCATCCGTGACCACGAACACGTCGTAGCCCTCGGCCATCGCCGACAATGCCGGGAAAGCCACGCAGACTTCGGTCACCACACCCGCGATGATCAACTGCTTGCGCCCGGTGGCCTTGACCGCCTTGGTGAAATCCTCGTTGTCCCAGGCATTGATCTGGCCGGGGCGAGCAATGTAGGGCGCATCGGGAAAAGTCTGCTTGAGCTCCTGCACCAGCGGCCCGTTCGGGCCATCTTCGAAGCTGGTGGTGAGGATGGTGGGCAGGTTGAAGTACTTGGCCAGGTCCGCCAGCGCGAGCACGTTGTTCTTGAATTTATCGGGCTCGATATCGCGGACCAGCGATAGCAGGCCGGCCTGGTGATCGACCATGAGGACGGCGGCCTGGCTCTTGTCCAGGCGCTTGTAGGTGGTTGCCATGAGCATCTCCTTTCATTGATGCACGATTTGCAATTACGCCGAACGGGTTAGCGTCCGGCGCTGACTACGCCGCTTCGATCTGCCCGAAGCGGCCGCTGCGAAAATCCTGCAGCGCTTGCTTGATCTCTTCCTCGGTGTTCATCACGAACGGCCCGTAGGTCGCCACCGGCTCGTCGATGGCGTCGCCATGCAGCACCAGCACCAGCGCGTCGCTTGTGGCCGCCAGCGCAAATCCGGCACCAGCGCGATCGAGCAGCACCATCTGCCCCGCTTGTGCGGCCTCGCTGCCGTTGACCAGCACGTTGCCGCGCAGCACCACCAGCGCCGCGGTGCGCCCCTCGGGCGCAGGCAGGTCCACGTCCGCGCCATGGCGCAGTTGCACGTCCCATACGTCCATCGGCGTGAAGGTGTGCGCCGGCCCGCGTGCGCTCTGGTACTCACCCGCAATCACGCGCACCTGGCCGGCGCCGCCGGGCAACGGCACCGACGGGATCTGCGCCGACACAATGGTCTGGTAGCCGGGTGCCGCCATCTTGTCGCTGGCGCGCAGGTTCACCCACAACTGCACCATTTCCAGCGTGCCGCCGGTGCGGGTGAAGGCCTCCGAATGGAACTCCTCATGCAGGATGCCGGACGCCGCCGTCATCCATTGCACGTCGCCGGGGCCGATGCGCCCGCCCTGCCCCGTGGAATCGCGATGCTCCAGCTCGCCCTGGTAGACGATGGTCACCGTCTCGAAGCCGCGGTGCGGATGCTCGCCCACGCCGCGCCGCCGGGCGGCAGGCGGGAAGTCTGCCGGGCCCGCATGGTCGAGCATCAGGAAGGGGCTCAGGTGGCTGCCAAGGCTCTGCTGCGAGAACAGCGTGCGCACGGGAAAGCCGTCGCCCACCCAATGGGCATGCGGGGCGCGGTAGGTGCCGATAATCTTCTTCATGGGAACTCCTGAACGGTGGCGGGCTGGCTTTGCCCCTGATGGAAACCAGCTTAGGCCAGCGGCATTAGCACCGGTAGCCGCCGTGCGCTATCCTCAGTGTCCTATCGATAGGACGATGCCCCCATGCACCCCGACCTCAACGACCTCTTCTACTTCGCCCAGGTGGTGGACCATCAGGGCTTTGCGCCGGCAAGCCGTGCATTGGGCATCCCCAAGTCCAAGCTGAGCCGCCGCGTGGGCGAACTCGAAGAACGCCTGGGCACGCGCCTTATCCAGCGCTCGACGCGGCATTTCTCGGTGACCGAGATCGGGCAGAGCTACTACACGCACTGCAAGGCCATGCTGGTCGAGGCCGATGCCGCGCAGCAGGCCATCGACCTGACGCGCTCGGAGCCCCAGGGCATCGTGCGGGTGACCTGCCCGGTGGCGCTGCTGCACGCGCGGATCGGCGCCATGATCGCCGAGTTCATGGCGGCCTGCCCAAAGGTCATCGTGCATCTCGAGGCCACCAACCGCCGCGTGGATGTGATTGCCGAGCGCATCGACGTGGCCATTCGGGTGCGGGTGCCACCATTGAGCGACAGCGACCTGGTGATGCGCACGCTGGCCACCCGCGCGTGGTGCCTGCTGGCCAGCCCCGCGCTGCTGGCGGGCCGCCCCATGCCCGCCGTGCCGGCCGACGTGGCCGAGCTGCCCACGCTGGACTGGGGCCCGCCGCAGCCCACGCATAGCTGGCGGCTGCAGGGGCCGGAGGGCGCCAGCGTGGAAATCCGCCACACCCCGCGCCTGGTCACCGACGACATGCTGGCCCTGCGCCTGGCCGCGCTGGCCGGGGTGGGCGCGGTGGCACTGCCGAGCATGGTGGTGGAGGATGAGCTGAAACAAGGCCGGCTGGTCATGCTGGTGCCAGACTGGCGGCCAAAGGCCGGCGTCATCCATGCCGTGTACCCCTCGCGCCGGGGCCTGCTGCCTGCCGTGCGTGCGCTGATCGACTTTCTCGCCCTGCGCTTCGAGGCGCTTGTGGAGGCGTAGGCAAAGCGCTGGCGGGCAAGCCGGCATATCGCAAGCCACACCGCCCAGCTCCGGCGCATGGGCAGCTTTACCGCTAACTTGGCGCCACAAGAAAAATCCCGCGGCCACGCAGCGCCGCGGGATCACTGTCGATGCCAGCGCGCCTTACGACTTCGGCGGCGACGTCACCACGATCGAGATGACCTCGCGATAGACGAGCTTGGCCAGGCGCCCCGTCTTGAGCTTGCCCAGGTCGATGCTGGGGTCCTGGACTTTCACCGTGCGCAGCGTCTCGCGTGGACCACGGAAGGTCACGCTACGGTTCCTCGCATTGATCTTGGTGATCTCCGCTGTCACCGTGGTTGTGATCTCGCGCGCAAAGCCAGGCTTGTCCCCCTCGCCCGCGCGCGCGGTGCGCTCCACCGATTCCGCCAGCGGCGTGTCCTTGCTATCGACCGGCTCCAGCAGGGTGACCACGGCCGCCGCGCGGGTCAGCGTGACCATGTCGCCCTTCTTGATCTGCTTGAAATTCTTGACTTCGTCGCCGCCGATCAGTTCGGCGACATTGCCGCGCGGGCCTTGCACCAGCACCGCCTTCGATTCCGGATCGATCGAAACGATGCGCCCGGAGACCACGGTTTCCTCCGCCACGCCGACTGCGCCCGGCGGCGCGGCGTGGACGAGCGGTGCGAAAAGCATGGCCGCGCCAAGACTCAGCGCGTGCAGGGAACGGGAAATCAACCGACGATTTGGCATGGCTGTCCTGACAAGTGAAAAAGCGTGGATACGAAATAACTCGGAGGCCACCGGGGCACGCGGCACGCAGCGGTACTTCGGAGTTGAACATAGCGTGCAATGGCGCCACGCGGCATACCTGTTGAAATATTTCATATCGGACTGTGTAGAAAGTGAAATCTGCTCAAAGTGTCGCGTGACACACCCATCTCAGTTGTCGCGTTCGCCAGAAGACTTAATTCACACGGCGAGAAGTTTCACTTCAGTTCGTACCTGTGCTTCGCCAAGGTCGGGCGATGCGTCCAGCCTCCATGCCAACCCGTTCATCGATGGACGCCTCACCATGCGGCTCCCTCGGGCTCTCCTCAGGTTCTCAATTCAACCAGAATCTGTTCAGCGAGATAATCACAGGGCGGTCGCGCGGACCGGGAACTGCGCGCAAGGACGATTTCGAGTTCAGCCAGTGGTGGCAAACCGTCGCTCTGGGATAGCTGAACAAGATGCCCCGGTACGCTGCATCTTGCCAGGGGGGCGACCGCAAGCCCCGCTTCGACCATGCTGACAAGGCCCAGCAAGCTCGGGCTTTCGTAGGACATGCGATATTTGATGTTTTCCCGCTGCAGCGCGCTGATGGCATTGGCACGTGCCGTGCTGCCATGCGCGAAAACCGCGATGGGCAGCGGGCGCTCGTTCCACACTTTCCGCACAGCCGACCCGACCCAGACCATCGGCTCGAACCGGATGAATTCACCGGCTATGCCCTTGGCTTTGGTCAGGCAGGCCAGGTCGAGCGTGTTGTCCTTGAGCAATGGCACAAGCGCACTGCTGGGCATGCCGATCACCCGGATTTCCACACGCGGATGCGCCACCGCGAACTGCCTGAGGACCGACGGCAGCAACGATGAGGCGTAGTCGTCAGGCACGCCGATGGTGACACGCCCCTTCATCTCCGGGCGCACGACCGACGCCCACGCCTCCTCCCGCATCGCGAGCATGCGACGGCCGTAGTCCAGCAGCGTCTTTCCCTCGGCGGTAATCGTCACATGTCGCGTGGTCCGCACGAACAGCGGCTTCCCAAGCGACTCCTCAAGCGCCTTGATCTGCATGCTCACCGCCGACGCGGACCGGTGTACGGCCTCCGCCCCCCGGGCAAACGAGCCGGTGTCGGCGACCGCCACCACCATCTCAATGACGTCCAGATCGAGCTTTTTCATATTAATCAGAAAATCTGAACAAAAACTTCAGTTTAACCCGTTTTACACGGCCATTCACCAAGTGGATACTGCAGTCGATGTCCACAGGGGAACCCCGAAAATGCACGGTATGGAATCGATCTACGGATTTTTAGCGGTGGGGGGCATGCTAGCCGTGACGCCGGGCCCAAACATGGTCTACGTGATGTCGCGCTCCATTGCGCAAGGACGCAAGGCCGGGCTCGTGTCCCTGGCTGGCGTCATGCTCGGATACCTTTTCTATATGTTTGGCGCGGCGTTTGGCATCACGGCATTTTTCCTGAGCGTGCCCTACGCCAGCAGCATCCTGGGCACGGTGGGCGCCGCCTATCTGTTCTATCTGGCGTGGCAGGCCGTGAAGCCTGGTGGCCGCTCCCCGCTCGAAGTCCGCGACCTGCCGCACGAACGCCCCCGCCGGCTGTTCGCGATGGGCGCGACCACAAGCCTGTTGAATCCCAAGCTGGCGATGACCTTCCTGTCAGTCTTGCCGCAATTCATCAACTATCGGAACGGCAACGTCCTCGAGCAATCGCTCGTGCTCGGGTCCACATTGATTATCGCGTTCGCCACCGTCAATGGCGCCGTTGCAATCTGCTCCGGCAGCATGGCAACGCTCCTGTCCCGCCGGCCGGGACTCCTGCTGGCCCAGCGCTGGGCCATGGGCGCGGTTCTGCTTGTACTGGGCGTAAACATGATGATCGACGCCCGAAGGCTGGCGGGAATTGGCTGACTTTGGCGGTTGGCGGTTGGCGGTTGCCAGCCACTGCCAGCGCACCCGCCCCGCTGAAGACCGTCTGATAAGCCAGGTTCCGAATGAGCAGTTTTGCCCACCGCCCCTGGCAGACCTCCGCGTCAGGTGTGCGCGAGCACGTTGATCAGTTTGCCAAATGGGTCGCGAACATAGAAGCGCCGCACGCCCCATGGCTCGTCGACCGGGCCGTACTCGATGGGAATCCCTGCCGACTTCACGCGCTCAAGTGCAGCGGCAATGTCGTCCACTTCGATCGAAAGATCCGGCGTTGGCGTGTCCGATCCTCCTTGTGAAGCGATACTAATCTGCGCTTTCATCGTTTCCGACGAGCCGTACGTGGCAATCCAGCCATGATCCATCACCAGGTTGAGACCGAATACGCCCTCGTAGAAGTCCTTCGCATCGCCTACGGCTTGCGTGTTGATATTGGCAACGATTCGTTTGACTTTCATTGCGACCTCGATAAGCGTTTGGAGGGAAATATAGCGGGACACTACCATACGGCTTCGGCCGCTCCCTCGCCAGGCAGCAGGTGCGCATGCTGGCAATCTTGGGCAGCTGTTCCTGGCTGGCAGGCGACCTCCGCCTCCGATCCGCTACAGTATCGAGACAGCCGCATGACACTGGTACCGATGAACCACCGCCCTCAACCGCATCGAGCACAAGACCTCCTCACGTCCTATTTCTGGAGTGGCGACGCCATCCGCAGCCGATACGTCAGTGACATCGTGCTATCCGGCACGGTCGACGTGCCTGTGCCCCCTGCGCGTCTGCTTGCGGATTGGGCAAGGGAGATATCGTCCCGCCTGGTCCTGGAACCCGGGGATGTCGAGGCAATGCCCTTGGCGCGAGCGCGGGCGCGCTGGCCGGACTACGCACGCTGCGTACAGGCGGTGGCCGATTGGACGTGCGCGCTTGGACTGCCCGGGGTGCTTGCCGCCAGCGACGTGGCCCTCATGGCCTGCCGCGGGGCGCGGTACCACCATGACGGTGCGCAGTATGGCGGCGCGGCCTTTTGCAATCTCTTCCTGAGCGAGGACAGGGGTCAAGACTTGCATTTTCCCTCGCTGGGCCATCGAATCCCCCTGTCGCGGGGTAGGGCTGTGATATTCGATACTTGCCAGCCCCATGGCGTGATTCAACGCCAGAGCAGCGGTTTTCACGCGACCGATTTCCCGCCCGACCAGGATTGCATCCAGCTATTCCTGACCTGGGAGCTTCCCATTGAAGATACCCATGTTGGGCACGCACTTCAGGTTGCCTTCGACACCGCCCCTTCAACGGCATTGCAACTGAATGAAGAGCAAGTCTGGCTGAACGGTGCAAGGGCCGCTGTGTGCCCGGATTCTGGCCGGTGGTGCCGGGCCGACTAATCATCAGGGTCATCGGCGGTTTTACCCTGACTGGGCGAACGGGTGCTGCCACCAGCCGGAAGTCGTTCCAGTGGCAAGGCGTACAGCCCGCATGGCACCTGGGCCCCTCCTACTGCCTGCCAGACACAAGCCGCGCATTGCGCTCAGTCAGCGACTGGATCAGCCCCTCCACTCCGCCTTGCTGAATCCTGTCGTTGAACTGCTGCCGGTAGGTTTGCACCAGCCAGGCGCCCAGCACGTTCAGGTCATACACGCGCCAGCCTTCCGGCGTCTTGTGCAGTCGGTAGTCGATCTGCACAGGCTGGCCGCTTTTCATATTGGTGGCGACCGTGCGCACCACCACGTCCGTCTCGGTCGGCTCGATGCGCGATGGCGGATACTCGATCTGCTGGTCCGGGCGGAGTTGCGCGATGGCGCCGGCATAGGTGTGGATCAGCAGCAGCTTGAACTGCTCCACCACTTGTTGCTGCTGCGCCGGCGTTGCGGTGCGCCAGTAACGGCCCATGGCGAGCTGCGTGGTGCGGTTCAGGTCGGTGTACGGAAGGATGTCCTTGTTCACGATTGCCGTGATGCGCTGGATATCTCCTGGCGCGACCGCGCGGGCGCGCACCTCACGCAGCAACTGCTGCGTCACGGTCTGGATCAGCGCCTGCGGCTTCGACTGGTCATCGACCTGGGCGCAGGCCGCGCTGCCAAAGGCAAGCAATGCCGAAACAAGGGGAATCAGGAATACGTTCCTCATCGGCGGGGGTCCTGTCTGAATGTGTAGCCCGCATGTTAAAACAAAGCGCGCTGCGCTACACCCGCCAGTCACCGGCAGCACCGCCTGCACGCTCCAGCATCGTCCGTGCCCCCTTCAAGATCTCCCTGGCCACATCCTGGTTGGCCACCGTGCGCGCCAGCATCAGCGCCCCGACGCACTGGGACATGACGCCCCAGGCCGCCTCCCCGCTCCCCAGCCTTGCCGCCAGCTCCAGCTGCATGGCTACCATGCCGTCCTCGCAGGCTTGGCGCGTGTCCGCATCGGCGCGGGCGATCTCCGCGCCCAGGCTGGGCAACGGGCAGCCTGTCTCCGGATGCCGCACATGGCCCATGGTGAGGTAGCAATCCAGCATCCTTGCCAGCCAGGCGCCATCGCCTGCCTCCCCGTCAGGCAGCAGCAGCTCCCGGCTGCGCTGCAGCTCGCGCTCGATCACTTCGCGCAGCAATGCCTGCTTGGAATCGAAATGGCTGTAGAACGCCCCGCCGGTCAGGCCGGCGGCGCCCATCAGCTGGTCAACGCCGGTCGACGCAAAGCCCTCGCGCTTGACCAGCGCGCCGCTGGCCTCCAGCACCCGCTCGCGGGTGGCAGCTTTGTGAGTTGCGGAATAACGCATTGCAGTTCCTGAGATTGTCCTGGGGCAGATGCCGCTTGACGCGACCCGCATTCATACCATAACGTTCGTTTACTAAACGATCGTTTATCTTATGCCGGATCCGCTTTCGATGGAAGCGGCCAGCGTGGGCACGAACGCAGAGAGCCCGCCCGGCCATTGCCGGCGGATAATTCCAAGACTGGAGACAAGTCATGTCCAACAAGAAAGCCATCCTTGTAGTGGGTGCCGGCGACGCCACTGGCGGCGCCATTGCGCGCCGCTTTGCCCGTGAGGGCTATATCGCCTGCGTGACGCGCCGCAGTGCGGACAAGCTCACGCCGCTGGTCGAGCAGATCCGCGCCGAGGGCGGCGAAGCCTACGGCTTTGCCTGCGATGCCCGCAAGGAGGACGAGACGGTGGCGCTGATTGAGCGCATCGAGCGCGAGATCGCGCCGCTGGAGGTGGCGATCTTCAATATCGGCGCCAATGTGCGGTTTTCCGTACTGGAAACCACATCCCGCGTGTACTTCAAGGTCTGGGAGATGGCCTGCTTCGGCGGCTTCCTGATGGGGCGCGAGGCTGCCCGCGTGATGCTGCCGCGCGGGCATGGCTCGATTTTCTTCACTGGTGCAACCGCCAGCCTGCGCGGGCGCGATGGCATGAGCGCCTTTGCGGGCGCCAAGCATGCCCTGCGCGCGCTAGCCCAGAGCATGGCGCGAGAGCTGGGGCCGAAGAACATCCATGTGGCGCACCTGGTGGTGGACGCTGCCATCGACACCGACTTCATCCGCTCGAACTTCCCCGACCGCTACGCCACCAAGCAGGACGATGGCATCGTCAATCCGGAGCATATCGCCGACACCTACTGGATGCTGCACCAGCAGCCGCGCGACGCGTGGACGCACGAGCTGGATATCCGTCCGTGGATCGAGCCGTGGTAAGCCCTGCCGGCCAAAGCCTCAAAGCCATGAAAGGCATGAAAGGCATGAAAACCAACAAAGACAAAACACCACAACAAGCGGAGACAACGACATGAGCAAGCAAGTGGAATTTTATTTCGACTTCGGCAGCCCGTATTCCTACCTGGCCTACAAGGAATTGCCGCGCGTGGCACAGCGCACCGGCGCGCAGATCGTATGGCGGCCCATCCTGCTGGGCGGCGTGTTCAAGGCCACCGGCAACCACAGCCCCGCGGAGATCCCCGCCAAGGGCCGCTGGTCGAAAACCGACACCGCGCGCTGGTCGCGCCGGTACGGTGCCAACCTGCAGCAGAATCCGCATTTCCCGGTCAACACGCTGGCGCTGATGCGCGCCGCGGTCGGCTTCCAGTTGCAGGACGAGGCCGCCTTCCACCGTTATGTGGAGACGATCTTCGCCGCCATGTGGGAGCAGCAACGTAACCTGAACGACCCCGCCGAGATCGGCGCCGCGCTCACAGCCGCCGGGTTCGACGCGCGCCAGGTGCTGGGGATGATCGATGACCCGGTGGTGAAGGAGGCGCTGAAGCAGGCCACCGAGGCCGCGGTAGCACGCGGCGTGTTCGGTGCCCCAAGCTTCTTCGTCGGCGACGAATTGTTCTGGGGCAATGATCGCCTGCTGTTTGTCGAGGAAGCGCTGGCCGCGTAGCCGGCGCTACCCTCGAGCGAGCGCGCGCGCTGTCAGAACGCCGGCAGGATCGCGCCCTTGAACTGCGTGGCCAGGAAGTCGCGCACTTCCTGCGACTGGTAGGCCGCCACCAGCGGCTTGACCCACGGCTTGTCCTTGTCCTGCGTGCGCACCGCGATCAGGTTGGCGTACGGGCCGCGCAGGTCTTCGGTGGCAATCGCATCCTTGGTTGGGCTGAGGCCGGCCTTGACCGCGTAGTCGGTATTGATGGAAGCCACGGCCAGGTCATCGAGCGAGCGCGGCAGGATGGCCGAGTCCAGCTCCACGATCTTCAGCTTGCGGGGATTGGCCTTGATATCGAGCGGCGTGGCGTTCTTGCCGTTCGTGCCGGCGCCATCGCGCAGCGTGACCAGCCCCTCTTTCTGCAACAGCAGCAGCGCGCGGTTGCCATTGGAGGGATCGTTCTGGATGCCCACCTTGGCGCCGTCCGGCAGTGCCTTCAGCGACTTGAGCTTCTTCGAATAAAAGCCCATCGGCGCCACGTATGTCAGCCCGACATTGGCGATCTTGTAGTGCCGCGCCGCGATCTGGCTGTCGAGAAAGGGCTGGTGCTGGAAGCTGTTGGCGTCCAGGTCCCCGGCATCCAGCGCGGCATTGGGCTGCGCGTAGTCGTTGAACTCGATGATCTTCACGTCCAAGCCACTGCGCTTGGCCACGGTCCGCACGACCTCCCAGATCTGCGCGTCGGGGCCGCTCATGGTGCCAAGGCGCACCACCTGGTCGGCGGCGTGCGCGGCCGGCAGCACGATCATGGCGGCGGCCAGGGCGATGGATTTGAATAGACTACGGCGTTGCATGCAGGCTCCACACTCAGGGTTGCGGCTCTTCGCGCGCCACGCCGAGGCGCGGCGGCGCGCAAGCTGGCCGCTGTTATCAAGGCGCGACCGGCACTTGTGATGCCGGCTCGCTGGAGCGATGTTAGCGCCGCGGCCATGGGCATGGAATGAAGGTGTTCGCCTATCGATATGCGCGGCGTGCGGGGCGCAGGCGCGCTCGGCTGCGGGTAGAATCGCGCTCCAGTTTCCAGCCGATATCCAGCCAGCCATGACGCAAACCCAGCCAGCATTGCCCACCTGCGAGATTCTCTTTGCCTTCACCGCAGGCGCGGGCACGGTGCTGGAAATCAAGCGCCTCGGCTTGCCCGCCGATGCGCCGCGCTCGCGCAAATACCAGTGGCTGTGGATAGCCGCGGGCAATGGCCCGCGGCAGGCGCTGCCCTTGCAGTTTGTGTCGATGCGCCAGGGAGATTGCCAGGAGCGCGTGTTTGCCGAAGGCACGTTGCGTTTTGGCGAGCGGGATGCGGCAATGACGCTGCGCGACGGACAGACGCTGCATCTGCGGGCGTGCGCGGCGGACGCGGTCCCGCCCGATGTGGCGGCGCTGGTGGCGCGCTATTTGGCTGCGGATTGAGCCAACCTCACTCGCCCAGGAACTCCGCCACCACTTCCAGCCCCTCCACATGATCCGCCACCACCTTGGCGATCACGGCGATGGGAATCGCCAGCAGCACGCCCCAGGTGCCCCATAGCCAGGTGAAGAGCAGCAGCACGACGAACACCGCGACGGCGTTCATCTTGGCCATGCGCCCCGTCATCCAGGTGGTCACCAGCGCGCCGATCAGCGTGGCGACCAGCAGCGAGCCGCCTGCCGCCATTGCCGTCAGTGCGAAGTCGCCCGACTGCATGAAGGCGGCAAGCCCGATGCAAACCGCAATGAGCACCGCACCGAAGTAAGGCACCAGGTGCAACGCCGCGGCGGCCAGCGCCCACGTGCCGGCGTTTTCCACCTGCAGCCATTTCAGCAGGAACCAGGTCAGCACGCCCACCATGGCGTTGGTGACCAGCAGCATCACCATATAGCGCTGGATCTGCCGGTTGATCTCGTCGAGCATGTGCACGCTGATCTTCTTCTGCGACAGCGTGGTACCCGCCATCTTGATGAACTTGCGCTTGAACATGTCGCCGGACACCAGCATGAAGAAGGCGAGGAACAACACCACCGCGGCCTGCCCGGCGACAGCGAAGACGCCGACCGAACCTGCCAGCAGGATATTGTTGAGCGATTCCCCGGCGCGCTCCACCACGATCGGGGAGCCACGCACGGGCGGCCCTTGCCCGGTGCCGCCCAGCACCGTGGCCGCCCGCCGGATCTTTTGCAACATCGAGTCGTGTCCGCTGAGCAAGGCGCCGACAGAGCGCGACAGCTTGGTGGCCACTTCCGGCAAACGGTCGATCAGGCTGGCAACCTGATCCTGCAACAGGTAGGCGCAGCAGACCACGCCGGCCACCAGCGCCAGCAGCACCAGCGAGGCGCCGAGCACGCGCGGGATGCGCCGCCCGCACAGCACGGTGACCAGCGGATCCAGCATGTAGGCGAGGACCACCGCCAGCACCACGGGAATCACGAACGCACTAGCCAGGTGCAGCGTGTAGAGCGACGCGAGCACCGCGAGGATGGTCAATGCCAGTTCGCCGCGCCTGGCCGGGGCGGGAAAGGTGGCGGCCACGGCAGGCTGGGCCGCCGATGCGCCCGCAGCTGCGGCGTCAGGCGGCGCCGGCGGCTGGCTGGCTGCAGGGGCCCGCTGGCCTTCGCCGGCGCCGCTACTGGCAGCCGCGGAGGCAGACGACTGGCTAGCCGCAGCAGGGCCGGCGTTCAGATCAGCCATGGGATTGCGGTTCCTGTCGTGATGGTCGTGTGCGTCTCGCGAGAAGTGTCGCGAGAAGTGTCGCGGGAATGCCGGCGAGGCAATTGGCATGTGCGCGCAGCGCGCGCCATGCTTCATCCAAGCATAGTCTCGCCTGCTGGCGTTTCTGTCGGAGAATGCCGCAAACCCGTGTAGGACAACCACGGCTTGCCGTGCGGCGCGCGATGCACCACATTGAGAGAACACGGATGCGCCGCGAAAGAGACCTCCCTGCCAGACATACCAACCCGCAATGCGCCGTGGCCTGCGCTTTTTTTTGCTGTCCCTGCTGTCCCTGTCATGACGAACTGACACATCCTCTGCCATGCAGATACTCGACGCGCGCGCCCGGCTGGTGCTGAAGCACCCGTGGCGCTTCGTACTGCGCACGCTCCGGCAATTCCGGGCCAACCAGGGCTTGCTGCTTGCGGGCGCGGTGGCGTACTACGCCCTGCTGTCGATCGTGCCCTTGCTGATCCTGATGGTGATCGCGCTGTCCCATGTGATCGAGCCGGAATCGCTGCTGGCCACCTTGTCGCGCTACCTGGAATGGTTGCTGCCGGGGCAATCCCGCGCGCTGGTGGGCGAGCTGGCCAACTTCCTGGCGAACCGCGGGGTGATCGGCTGGGTGCTGCTGGTGAGCATGATCTTTTTCAGCTCGCTGGCGTTCACGGTGCTGGAGAACGCCATGTCGGTGATCTTTGTGCACCGGGTGGCGATCCGCCGCCGCCACTTCCTGGTGTCGGCGGTGCTGCCTTACTGCTACATCGTCGTGCTTAGCATCGGCCTGTTGCTGGTGACGGTGGTCTCGGGCAGCCTGCAGGCGTTCGGCGAGCGGCATGTGGAAGTGCTGGGCCACGACCTGTCGCTGGACCGGGTCTCCGGCACCTTGCTCTACCTGCTCGGGCTGGCGGGGGAGATCCTGCTGCTGGCCTCCATCTACCTGGTGATGCCGGTGGGCCGCCTGTCGGTGCGCCATGCGCTGATCGGCGCGGTGAGCGCCGCGCTGCTGTGGGAGATCTCGCGCCACGTGCTGGTCTGGTACTTCGCCACGCTGTCGCAGGTGAGCGTGGTGTATGGCTCGCTCACCACGGCGATTGTGGTGCTGCTGAGCCTGGAGATCGCTGCCACCTTGCTGCTGCTCGGAGCACAGGTAATCGCGGAGTTCGAGCGCGGCGGCCTCGATGCGCCAGTGCAGGCGGAGGCGGAAACCGAGACCGAAACCTTTCACACCTGAGCCGCTGCCCACGCGGGCCCAGGGCTCACGCCAATCAGTGCAGCGTCCCCAGCAGCTTCGGCAGCGAGGCCGACAGCAGCGCCACGCCCGATGCGGTCAGCAGGCTCAGCACGATCCTGCGAAAGGCGATCTCGCTGATGCCGATGTACAGCCGCGCGCCAAGGATGCTGGGCACCAGCATGGCCGGGCCCACCACCAGGAACATGGGCAGCATGTCGCGCGTGACGATGCCGGTGCCGACATAGGTCGCCATGGTCACCGCCAGCGTGGCCAGGTTGAAGTTCTGGATGATGGCGCGCTGCTCGTCCTTGGCCAGCCCGCGCAGGGTGCACCACAGCGTGGGAATGACGCCGGTAAAGCCGCCGATGCCGCCCATGATGCCACCGGCCGCGCCGATCACGCCATCGGCCACGCGTCCGCCGGCCCGGATGTGGGGCAGTTGCCTGGACATCAGCATGAGCGGGCACCAGATGACCAGCAGCCCGCCCAGGCAAGCCTTGAATACGCTGGGATTGAGCGCCGGCAGGATCGCCACGCCGATGGGAATGCCCAGGATGCCGCCGGCCACGAAGGGCAGCAACTGCCGAGGCGAGAAGCTGCGCCGCACCGTCACCGCCGCCACCACCTGCCCGGTCAGCGAGCCGAACACCGCCATCGTCGCGGCCAGGCGCGGCTCCACGGTCCAGACCCAGAAGGACATGGCCACCATGCCGAAGGCAAACCCGGACAAGCCTTGCACGAAGCCGGCCACGATGGCGCCCAGCGCCAGGATCAGGACAGGAAATTCCATCGGTAACTCGAATACCCGAAAGCCGGGAAGCCGAAGAGCCGCGCCATGCGGCACGAAAGCCGCAAACTATGCCGGGGATTGAACGCTTTGTCACCCACCGGTGGCCTTCGCGCCGCGTGCCTGCACGTCGAGCACCTTGGCCCGGGCCGCATCGAAGCGCGCGCCCTCGGCAGCCAGCCAATCCTCCACCATGGCGATAGGCGGCGTCTGCCCGTGCGCGCAGACGAAGAAGTAAGACGCCTGCGAGCGCGCATGGATGCCGAACAGGTCGACCAGGCGGCCGGCCTCGATGTCTTCCAGCACCAGCGCCGAGCGCCCCATCGCGACGCCCTGCCCGGCCAGCGCCGCACCCACGGCCAGCTGCGACAGGTTGAAGCGCTGGCCCGCGTCCAGTTCGCCCACCTCCGCCTCCACCCCTGCCACCTGCAGCCAGTGGCGCCACTCCTCGAATGCTTGCGCGCCGTCCCACGGGCTCACGTCGTGCAGCAGCCAGGCGCCCCTCAGGTCCTGCGGCCTGCGCAGCTCGGGATGCGCGGCCAGGAAGGCGGGGCTTGCCACCGGCAGCAGCCATTCGTCGAGAAACAGCCGGGCCTTGAGGTCGTCGTAGCCACCCAGGTCGAAGCGCACGGCGGCATCGATGCCATCGCGCACCATCCGGGTGCGGTCCAGTGCGTGGAACTCGCCGTAGACGCGCAGGCCCACCTCGGGGTGATCACGGAAAAAATCGCCCAGCCGCGGGGTCAGCCAGCGCATGGCGAACGACGGTGCGCAGCTCAGCGCAATAGGGCCGGCCTCGCGCGGCTTGCGTAGCTGGGTGAGCGTGCCTTCGATGGCCTGGAAGGACTCGCGCAGCACAAAGCGCAACCGCTCGCCTTCGGGCGTCAGCACCAGCGCGCGCGGCGTGCGCAGGAACAAGGGCCGGTCCAGCCACTGCTCCAGCTGCTTCACCTGCTGGCTGACCGCGCCCTGCGTCACGCACAGTTCCGTAGCGGCGTGGGTGAAGTTGCAATGGCGCGCCGACGCCTCGAAGCAGCGCAGCCAGCTCAGCAACGAGGACGATAACAAGGTGCTCATAAGCGGCCGCCGATACGCATGTCCGCCCTCAGACTTCCATTAGTCAAACTAATGCCTCGCTAAATATAAATGGATTGCCAGCGGATCCGCGCAGGCCAACAATGAAGTCATCCAGGAACCCGCAGCAGCCTATCCCTTGCCGATGAACCAGCCTTTAGCCACGAACCCATCAATCGCAACCGGCCCGGACAATGCCACAGCGCTGCGCGCCAGCCTGGCCGCCGCCACGCCGTTGCTCTGGTGCAATCCGGCGCGCGCCGAGACGCCGCCGCCCGTCCAGGCCGCCGGCGAACACAGCATTAGTCTAGCTGATGTCGAGGCCGCACAGGCACGCTTTGCCCGCTTTGCCCCGCTGCTGCCGGCGCTGTTTCCCGAGCTGGCCGAGACCCATGGCGTCATCGAGTCGCCCCTGGTGGCCGTGCCGTCGATGCAGGCGGCCCTTGGGCTGCCGCCCAGCCAGGGCCGGCTCTGGGTCAAGGCGGATCACAGCCTGCCGGTGGCAGGCTCCATCAAGGCGCGCGGCGGCATCCACGAGGTGCTGGAATTCGCCGAGAACCTGGCGCTGCGCCATGGCCTGCTTGGCCCTGGCCGCAACGGGCCGGAACATTACCTGGCCCTGAGGGAGCCCGCGGCGCGCGCCTTGTTCGGGCGCTACCAGGTGGCGGTGGGTTCCACCGGCAACCTTGGCCTGAGCATTGGCGTGATGGCCTCGGCGCTGGGTTTTCGCGCGGCCGTGCATATGTCGTCAGATGCAAAGGCATGGAAGAAGACGCGGCTGCGCGACCGTGGCGTGGAAGTCGTGGAGCACGCTGGCGACTACGAGGACGCCGTCGCCGCCGGCCGCCGCCAGGCGCAGCAGGACGAGTTCACCTACTTCGTGGACGACGAGCGCTCGCTGTCGCTGCTGCTCGGCTACAGCGCCGCGGCGCTGCACCTGCGCCAGCAACTCGCCGCGCATGCGATCCGCGTCGATGCCGGGCACCCGCTCTTCGTCTACCTGCCTTGCGGCGTGGGCGGCGCGCCGGCCGGCATCACCTTCGGCATGCGGCAGCTGTTTGGGCCGCACGTGCACTGCGTGTTTGCCGAGCCGACCCAGTCGCCCTGCTTCCTGGTGCAGATGATGGCAGGCGCAGGCAATCCGTCCGTCTATGACTTTGGCCTGAGCAACCGCACGCAGGCCGACGGGCTAGCCGTGCCGCGCGCGTCCGAGCTGGCCGCTGCCGTCATGCGCCCGCTGCTGTCCGGCGTGTACACGGTGGCGGACGATACCCTGTTCGAACACCTGGCCCTGGCATGGCGCACGCAAGGGCTGCGCATCGAGCCCTCGGCGGCGGCCGGCTTCAGCGGGCCGCGCATGCTGTGCGAGAGCGCGGCGGGGCGCGACTACCTGGCCCGGCACCAGCTCGAAGCCACGATGCCGCAAGCCACGCATCTGGTGTGGACCACCGGCGGGCTGTTCGTGCCGCAAGCGGAGTACCAAGGCTTCCTGGACCAGGCGGCCGCGCTCGCGGCCTGAGCCGCCCGCCGCCATCATCCATCCCCCCATCGTCGCACGCAGGAGAGTCAGCATGAAACCCGTCCATACCTTCCAGCTTGCATGCCTGGCCGCCTGTTGCCTGGCGGCGCCCGCCGGCAGCGCGCTGGCCCAGGCCTACCCCACGCACCCGATCCAGATGGTGATCCCCTACCCGCCCGGCGGCGCCACCGATGTGATCGGCCGGCTGCTGGCCAAGAAGCTCGGCGACCACCTGGGCCAGACCGTGGTGATCGACAACCGGCCGGGCGCCGGCACCATCGTTGGCGCCGGCCTGGTGGCCAAGGCCGCGCCGGATGGCTACACGCTGCTGGCCAGCTCGGGCACCACATTCACGGTCAATCCGGCCATCCATCCCAAGCTGCCCTACGACCCGCTCAAGAGCTTCGAGCCGATCGGGCTGACCGCGCGCACCGGCCTGATCCTGCTGGCCAACCGCGATGTGCCGGTCAGCAACCTCAAGCAGCTCGCGGCGGCGGTGAAGGCGGCGCCCGGAAAATTCTCCTACGGCTCGTTTGGCACGGGCACCACCGCGCAGTTCGCCGGCGAAATGCTGCTGAACGATCTTGGCATCAAGATGCTGCACGTGCCCTACCGTGGCAGCTCGCCGGCCATGACCGACCTGATCGGCGGCCAGATCCCATTCTCGGTGGATACCGTCTCGGCCGCCGTGCCGCAGATCCGCGCCGGCAAGGTCAAGGCCATCGCGGTCACCACCGCCAAGCGCTCATCCCTGCTGCCCGACGTGCCTACCGTGGCGGAAAGCGGATACCCGGGTACCGATATGGATACCTGGCTGGCCGTGGTGGCGCCACGCGGCCTGCCGCCCGAGGTGAAGGCAAAACTGGAAAAGGCGCTGGCCGAGACCATGGCCGACCCGGACACGCGCAAGAAGCTGCTGGACAATGGTTTCGAGCCGTCCTACGGCACGGGCGCGGAGGTGACCGCGCTGATCACCAAGGAACTGCCGCGCATGCGCGCCATTGCGCAGCGTGCCAATATCACGGCGGACTGAGCGCACGCAAATGGCCCATGGCGGGCTTGGTTTGACAGCACCCGCCTCCAGCCCACATCATCGCAAGCACCGCCGCCCCCGAGGCGGCGCCATGCCCTCCGGAAGGATCCGAGGCAGCCCATCCCAGCCCGACCTATGACGCTCCCAGATTCCAGTTCAGCCACCCTGCAGCTCGGCGCCTGCGCCGCCCCCGGCCAGCCCGCCGCCGCCATTGACACACCGGCGCTGATGCTCGACCTCGATGCCTTCGAGCGCAACCTGGCGCAGATGCAGCAAGCCGCCGACCGCGCAGGCGTGCAGCTGCGCCCGCATGCCAAGGCGCACAAATGCCCGGAGATAGCGCTGGCGCAGATCGCGCGCGGCGCGGTTGGCATCTGCTGCCAGAAGGTCAGCGAGGCGCTGCCGTTCGTGCAGGCCGGGGTCAGGGACATCCATATCAGCAACGAGATCGCCGGGGCGGCCAAGGCCGCGCTGCTAGCCCGCCTGGCGCTGCATGCACGGATGAGCGTATGCGTGGATGATGCGCGCCAGGTCGCCGCGCTGGCGCAGGCCGCCGCGCAGGCCGGCAGCCGCATCGGGGTATTCGTCGAGATCGACGTGGGCCAGGGACGCTGCGGCGTGGCCGACGCGCCTGCCGCGCTGCGCCTCGTTCAAGCCATCGGTGCGCACCCGCAACTAGCGTTCCGCGGCTTGCAGGCGTATCACGGCGGCATCCAGCATGTGCGCGACTTTGCTGCGCGCCGGCAGGCCGCGGCCGATGCCGCGGCGCGTACCGCCGCCATCGTCGCCGAGCTGGCCGAGGCCGGCGTGGCTTGCGCCACGGTGACGGGCGGCGGCAGCGGCAGCGTGGAGTTCGACCTGCACAGTGGCGTCTATACCGAAATCCAGCCCGGCTCCTATGTCTTCATGGACGCCGATTACGGCCGCAACGACTACAGCGGCGCACTGCGTTTCGAGCACAGCCTGTTTATCGCCACCACCGTGATGAGCGTGGCGGCGGCAACGCGGCCCTCGCCGCGCGTTGTGCTGGACGCGGGCCTGAAATCGATGGCGGTGGATTCGGGCCTGCCATTGGTGTGGGGCGCCAATGGCCAGGACCACGCGCTGGCCTATGTGGCGGCCAACGACGAACACGGCATTGTCGAGCCCGTGCCCGGCACCAACGCGGCGGGCCTGCCGGGCCTCGGCAGCCAGGTGCTGCTGGTGCCTGGCCATTGCGACCCCACCCTCAATCTGTATGACGAGATCGTTGGCGTGCGCGGGCAGGCCGTGGCCTGCTTGTGGCCTGTGTCGGCGCGCGGGCTGAGCCGCTAGCGCGATCCGGATGCCATGGCGCCGCGCCTGCCATGTCGGCGCGGCGCTTCACCCTACCTGCCAGAGAGTTCACCATGACCCAGAACGATAACCTGCTTGCCCAATCCGCCGTAGCGCTGCGCCGCCTGATCGGCAACAAGGAGATCTCTCCCGTTGAACTGCTTGAGGCGTGCATCGCCCGCATCGAGGCGGTCAATCCCTTTATCAACGCCGTCACCGCCACCTGCTACGAGCGCGCCCGCGAAGAAGCCCGCGTGGCCGAGCGCGCCGTGCTCGACGGCGCGCCGCTGGGCTTGCTGCATGGCCTGCCGCTGGGCGTGAAGGACCTGGAGGCCACGGCCGGCCTGCTCACCACCTATGGCTCGCCGCTGTACCGCGACAATGTGCCCAGCGCCGACAACGTGCTGGTAGCCCGGCTGCGCGCGGCCGGCGCCATCGTCACCGGCAAGACCAACATCCCGGAGATGGGCGCGGGCGCCAATTCGCGCAACGCGGTGTGGGGCGCCACCGGCAACCCCTTTAACCCCAACCTGAATGCAGGGGGATCCTCGGGCGGCTCCGCTGCCGCGCTGGCGACCGACATGCTGCCGGTCTGCACCGGCTCGGACACCGGCGGTTCACTGCGCATCCCCGCCGCCAAATGCGGCGTGGTGGGCTTCCGCCCGTCGCCTGGCGTGGTGCCGAGCTCGCGCAAGCTGCTGGGCTGGACGCCCATCTCCGTAGTCGGCCCGATGGGCCGCACCGTGGCCGATGCCTGCCTGCAGCTGGCGGCCTCGGCCGGCGTCTCGGCCAGCGACCCGCTCACCTATGCGCTCGACCCGATGTCGTTCCTGCTGCCCGCCAATGTCGACCTGGGCTCGCTGCGGGTGGGCTGGACCGAGGATTTCGGTGTGTGCGCTGTCGACAACCAGATCCGGCAGGTCTTTCGCGGCAAGATCGCCGCCATGCGGCACCTGTTCCGCAGTTGCGACGAGATCCAGTTCGACCTGGGCGAAGCGCACCGCTGCTTCGACGTGCTGCGCGCCGAGAGCTTTGTCGCCGGCATGCACGAGGCCTATCAGCGCGATCCGCAGAGCCTGGGCCCGAACACGCGCGCCAACTATGAGATGGGCGCGGCCATGTCGCTGGTCGACAGCGCCTGGGCGCAAGCCGAGCAGACCCGCATCCTGGGCCGCTTCCAGGCCGCCTTTGAAGACTACGACGTGATCCTGTCGCCAACCACGCCGGTGTCGCCGTTCCCGTGGACCAACCTCTACGCCGAGACCATCAACGGCGAAAAGCAGGAGAACTATTACCGCTGGCTGGCCCCTACCTACGTGGTCACGCTCACCACCCACCCCGCCATCAGCCTGCCCTGCGGCCTGGACCATGCCGGCATGCCGTTCGGGCTGCAGGTGGTGGGCCGCTTCCGCGCCGATCACCATACGCTGGGCGTGGCGCATGCCATGGAGCAAGCCTTCGCAGGGTCGGAGGCACTGCGCCGACCGCTGCCGCGGCTGGACCAGTTGCGCGCGGCGCAGCCCGGGCTCAAGTCGATCGTCACCGCGCCGCCGGTGCTGGATGGCTCGTCGGGCGGCGCCGCTTCGGTCTCGGCCGTCTAGCAGGCTGTTGAATTTGGCCCCCGAGTAAACGGGGGATTTGGCGCGCTTTAGTGTGGAGCGATGGATGCCCCAGGTCTCGTAGACCTGCGAAAGAGAACTGCCGCTTGCATAAGCCTGAATCGCGTCGCGGCACTCTCCAAGGGTGGTCCGCGCTCCGCTCGTAAGGACACGCTCGTCCAGTTGGGGCTGCGTTCCCGCTCCTTCACTGCATGCCTGGATCGAGATGCGCATTGGGGGCTCTCCGAAGTGTCAGTAGACAATACCCCCCCTTTTCTGACGGATTTGGCCACTCCCCCGGCGATCGCCAGCCCGATTCAGGCGATTTCGCCAGCGCTGCCCGCCTTCTCGCGCAGTACCTCCATGAATGCCTGCGCGGCGGGGGTCGGCGCCTCGCCCAGGCGCGTGATCAGACCGTAGTCGGGCATGCGGTCCGGCAGCTCGATGGGGATCCGGGCCAGCAGGCCCCTGTTCACGTACTTGTCCACCAGGGCGGCTGGTTGCAGCGACAGCATGTCCGTGCTCTGCATCAGTTCCAGGGCGAACAGGAAAGAGGGAGTCTCGACCACGCCGGACGTGAGTGCGAGCCCGGTGCGGCCGAAGATATCGTCAGACACTTTGCGCACGGCCGTGGAGCGCGGGTAGAGAATCCAGGGCCAGTGGGCCAGCTTGGTCAGATCGAGATCGTGCGCCCCGCGCAAAGGGTGATCGAGCCCGGCCACCACCTGCAGCGGTTCGCTGGACAGGCGCTCGTATTGGAACTGGGCCCTGTGCGCCTCGTCTGTGAAGCGCCCGATCATCAGGTCGATCTTGCGCTCGGTCAGCCAGATCACCAGCTGGTCGCTGCTTTGCTCCAGGATCCTGAGCACCAGCAGTGGACGCCGGCGCTGGATCTCAGCCACCGTGGCCATCAGCAGGTGCGCGGCCGAGCCCGTGATCGCGCCGATGGACAGGTGGCCATGCCCCCCTTGCTTGAGTGCGTTGAATTCATCCACGAACTTGCGATGCCCGGCCAGCACGGCGTCGGCATAGCGCAGCATGAACAGGCCCAGCTCGTTGGGCAGCATGCCGCGTGACAGGCGCTCGAACAGGCGTGCCTCCAGGATTTCCTCGATATCCATCAGGATCTTGGTGGCCGCCGGTTGCGTGATGTGCATCTGCTCGGCGGTAAGCCTCAGGTTGAGGGTGTGACCGAGGATGTCGAGGAACTGGAGATGTCGGAATCGCAGCCGCCCGCAGGCCTGCGCCATGGACAGGGGTTTACCCGAGAAAATTTCTGAGCTCATAAGCATTTGGAATGGATCCTAGCAAAAAATTCAGTGGACCGGTACAGGTGCCAGACCTAACCTCTCGCCTGCGTCGAGACGGCCCTGAAGAGGTCTAGCGTGGCGCCGATGACGCAGAACCGTCGCGACAAAATCAATCCATTGGAGACATTGATGAAGTTGAAATCCCTCGCCATGGCCGCCACGGCGCTGGCCATGCTTGCCGGCCCGGTGTCTGCGCAAATCAAGGAACGCGTGTTCAAGGTCGGTGTCGGCCTGAGCGAAGACCATCCTCAGGCCATGGCCGTCAAGCATTTCTCCGAACAACTCGCGGCCCGCAGCGGCGGCAAGCTGGTCGCCAAGCTGTATGCCAGCGGCTCGCTGGGCAATGACGTGAGCATGACCTCGGCGCTGCGCGGCGGCACCCTGGAGATGACGGTCCCCGACACCTCCACGTTGATGTCGCTGATCAAGCCCTTTGGCGTACTCAACCTGCCGCTGACCTTCAATAACGAGCAGGAAGCCGATGCCGTGCTGGATGGCCCCTTTGGCCAGAAGCTGCTCGCCAAGCTGCCCGAGAAGGGCCTCATCGGCCTGGGCTACTGGGAGAACGGCTTTCGCCACGTCACCAACTCGCGTCGCCCTATCAACCGGGCCGACGACCTCGGCGGGCTCAAGCTGCGCGTGATCCAGAGCCCGCTGTTCCTGGATACCTTCAATGCGCTGGGTACCAACGCCACACCCATGCCCTTCACCGAGCTCTATTCGGCGATGGAGCAGGCAGCCGTGGATGGCCAGGAGAACCCGACCGCCACCATCCTGGCCAGCAAGTTCTACGAGGTGCAAAAGTACCTGGTGCTGTCGCGCCACATGTACAGCGCCTGGGTGCTGCTGATGTCCAAGAAGACCTGGGACGGCTTGTCGCCGCAGGAGCAGAAGATTGTGCAAGAGGCCGCGCGCGAGGCCACGTTGTATGAGCGCAAGACCATCCGCGCCTTCGGCGACAAGGCGCTGGGGGAGCTAAAGAAGGCCGGCATGCAGGTCACCGAATTGCCTCCGGCCGAGCAGGCCAAGCTGCGCGCCAAGCTGCAGCCGGTGCTGACCAAGTACAGCAAGGAGTTCGGTGAGGAAACGACGAACGAGCTGATGAGCGAGCTGGCCAAGGTCCGCAAGACCAGCTCCGTCGCGGTGAAGTAATCCTCGCAGGCGCGGAGCAGCAGCGACGCGCCGTTCTTCCACTCCCTGACTTCTCCGCTACAGGTTTCGACATGGACAAGAAAGCCAGCCGTGCCTTCCGCTCCCGCGATTGGTTCGCCGATCCCGAGCGCTCGGACATGACCGCGCTCTACCTCGAACGCTTCATGAACTATGGGCTCACGCCCGACGAGTTGCGCTCGGGCCGGCCCATCGTCGGCATCGCCCAAACTGGCAGCGACCTCTCGCCCTGCAACCGCATCCATCTGGATCTGGCCCGGCGCGTGCGCGATGGTATCCGCGATGCTGGCGGCATTCCGATGGAGTTTCCCGTGCACCCCATCTTCGAGAACTGCCGCCGTCCCACTGCGGCGCTCGACCGCAACCTGGCCTATCTGGGCCTGGTGGAAATCCTGTACGGCTACCCCATCGACGCCGTGGTGCTGACGACGGGCTGTGACAAGACCACGCCTGCTGGCATCATGGCCGCCTCCACCGTCGACATCCCTGCCATCGTGCTCTCCGGCGGACCCATGCTCGACGGCTGGCACAACGGCGAACTGGTGGGCTCGGGCACCGTGATCTGGCGCAGCCGCCGCCAGCTAGCCGCAGGCGAGATCGACGAGGAGGAGTTCCTGCAGCGCGCCTGCAGCAGCGCGCCCTCGGCGGGCCACTGCAACACCATGGGCACGGCCTCCACCATGAACGCCGTGGCCGAGGCCCTGGGCCTGTCGCTGCCCGGCTGCGCGGCCATTCCAGCCCCCTACCGCGAGCGGGGCCAGATCGCCTACGAGACCGGCCGGCGCATCGTCGAGATGGCCTACGAGGACTTGCGCCCCTCGCGCATCCTCAGCCGCGAGAGCTTCCTCAACGCCTTGTCGGTGGTCAGTTGCGCAGGCGGATCCAGCAACGCGCAGGTGCACATCATGGCCATGGCCCGCCACGCTGGCGTCGAGCTGCGGCCGCAAGACTGGACCGAGCACGCCTACGACCTGCCCCTGCTGCTCAACATGCAGCCAGCGGGCCGCTTCCTGGGCGAGCGCTTCTTCCGCGCCGGCGGTGTGCCGGCCCTGATGTGCGAGCTGCAGCAGGCTGGCCGCCTGCATGGCGACTGCCTCAGCGTCACCGGCCGTACCGTGGCGGAGAACCTGCAGGGCCGCGAGACCCGCGATCGCGAGGTGATCTTCCCTTTCCATGCGCCGCTGATGGAGAAGGCCGGCTTCCTGGTGCTAAGCGGCAATCTGTTCGACTTCGGCATCCTGAAGACGTCGGTGATCTCCGAGCGTTTCCGCGAGCGCTACCTGAACCGCCCAGGCGAAGAGGGCGTCTTCGAGGCGCGTGCCGTGGTATTCGAGGGCGCCGACGACTACCATGCGCGCATCAACGACCCGGCACTGGACATCGACGAGAGCTGCATCCTGATCATGCGTGGCGCCGGTCCGATCGGCTGGCCCGGTTCGGCCGAGGTGGTCAACATGCAGCCGCCCGACGCCCTGATCCAGCGCGGCGTCATGACCCTGCCGACCCTGGGCGACGGCCGCCAGTCCGGCACGGCGGACAGCCCCTCCATCCTCAACGTCTCGCCCGAGAGCGCGGTGGGCGGCGGGTTGAGCTGGCTGCAGAGCGGCGACCTCATCCGCATCGACCTCAACGCCGGCCGCTGCGATGCGCTGGTGCCTCCCGAAGAGATCGAGCGCCGCCGCCGCGAACTCCCCGCGCCCCCGATCCCCCAGAGCCAATCCCCCTGGGAAGCGCTGTACCGGGAGAAGACTGGTCAGCTCGTCGACGGTGCCACGCTGGATTTTGCGTTGAACTACCGGCGCATCGCGGAGAAGACGCCGCGCCACAACCATTGAGCCTCGCTGCCTTGCAAGCGCTGCGCTGCGCCGCGGGCGGGGCGCACCGCTTGGGCCGCGGCTTGTAACCTGAAAGGAAATCGTATGAGCGAAGTGACAGCGGCCACGCTGGCCGGTACGGTGAAGCACGTCCAGGTGTTGCCGGATGACGGCCTTGCGGGCACCCTGGTGGGCCGTATCTGGGTCGGCGGCGCCTTGCCAGGGCCGGCCGTCGCCGCCCTGCGGCCGGAGGGCGTGTTCGACCTGAGCGAACACTACCCGACCATGAGCACGCTGCTCGATACCGAGCATCCCGCCAAGGCGGCGCGCCGGGCACCCGGCCGGCGCCTGTGCAGTGTCGACGAGTTGCTGGCCAACAGCTTGCCGGGCACCCGCAACGAGACGTTGCCCTGGCTTCTGGCCCCCTGTGACCTGCAGGTCGTCAAGGCCGCGGGCGTGACCTTCGCCGCCAGCCTGATAGAGCGTGTGATCGAGGAACAGGCGCGGGGCGACGCCAGCCGGGCCCAGGGTCTGCGCAACCAGGTGATCGAGCTGATCGGCGAAAGCCTGGCCGACATCCGTCCCGGCTCGTCGCAGGCAATGGCGCTCAAGGCACTGCTGCAGCAAAAAGGCCTGTGGTCGCAATACCTGGAGGTGGGCATCGGCCCGGACGCCGAGGTCTTCACCAAGGCCCCGGTGCTGGCCTCGGTGGGCTGCGGCGAGGACATCGGCATCCGTGCCGACTCGGACTGGAACAACCCCGAACCGGAAGTCGTGCTGGCGGTAAACAGCCGCGGCGGCATCGTCGGCGCCACCCTGGGCAACGACGTCAACCTGCGCGACATCGAAGGCCGCAGCGCGCTGCTGCTGGGCAAGGCCAAGGACAACAACGCCTCTTGCGCGATCGGTCCCTTCATCCGGCTGTTCGACGCGGGCTTCGGTCTGGATGAGGTGCGCCGCGAGACCGTGCACCTGCGCGTCGCGGGTGCGGACGGCTTCGAGCTGCGCGGCATCAATACCATGAGCAGCATCAGCCGCGACCCGGCCGACCTGGTGGCGCAGACTCTTGCCGCGCACCAGTACCCCGACGGCTTCATGCTCTTCCTGGGCACGCTGTTTGCGCCCATTGAAGACCGCGACCAGCCCGGCGGCGGCTTCACCCACAAGCTCGGCGATGTGGTCACCATCCGCAGCGCCTGGCTGGGGGGGTTGCACAACCGGGTGACACACAGCGAGACCGCCGCCCCCTGGCGCTTTGGCTTGCGCGCCTTCATCGGCAACCTGGCCGAGCGCGGCCTGCTGCAGGGCCGCGCGCTCTGAGTCGGCGTTGGCGGCCTGCCCACCAGCCAGGTTGCCGGCGTCGCCCCCCTTCTCCGTTCCAAGATAAGCATTGATGGCGCAGACCATCAGGGAGACAACCTATGCTCAATACCCTCATCGACCGGTATTGCCGGTTCATTAACCTTCTCATCGCCCTGGCCCTGGCCGTCATGGTGGTGCTGGTTTTCGGTAACGTCGTGCTGCGTTATGCCTTCAATTCTGGCATCGCGATCAGCGAGGAGCTGTCGCGCTGGCTGTTCGTCTGGGTTACCTTCCTGGGCGCCGTGGCCGCCATCAAGGAAAACGCGCACCTGGGCACCGACATGCTCGTGTCGCGCCTGCCGGTAATGGGGAAAAAGGTCTGCCTGGTACTGGGTCACCTGCTCATGCTCTACATCACCTGGCTGTTCTTCGACGGTAGCTGGCAACAGGCCAAGATCAATTGGGACGTGCAAGCGCCGGTCACCGGGGCCTCGGTGGCCATCTTTTACAGCTCGGGGGTAGCGTTCTCGGTCTGCGCCGGCTTCCTGCTGGTGCTGCAATTGCTGCGCGCGCTGACCGGCCAGCTCAGCGATGAAGAGCTGGTGATGGTCAAGGAGTCCGAGGAACAGGCCGAGCTCGAGGCCCTCCAGGCCGAGCTAGCGCGCGAGAGCGCTGCCGGCGGCTCGCAAAGCCACTCCCCCCTGGGCGACACGCCGCTGCCTCACTCACGCAGATAAGAAACAAGAAAAAGAACCGGAGACCTCAACATGACCGTACTGATCTTTCTCGGCGGCCTCACCGGCGCCATGGCGCTCGGCATTCCGATCGCCTACGCGCTGCTGGCCAGCGGCGTGGCCCTGATGTGGCATCTCGACCTGTTCGACGCGCAGATCCTGGCGCAGAACTTCATCAATGGCGCCGACAGTTTCCCGTTGCTGGCCGTGCCTTTCTTTATGCTGGCGGGCGAAATCATGAACGTCGGCGGCCTCTCGCAGCGCATCGTGAACTTCGCGCTGGCGATCGTCGGCCATGTCAAGGGTGGCCTGGGCTATGTGGTGATTCTGGCCGCCTGCCTGCTGTCGGCCCTGTCGGGCTCCGCCGTGGCGGACGCCGCAGCGCTGACCGCGCTGCTGCTGCCGATGATGATCAAGGCAGGCCACAAGAAGGAAGTTTCGGGTGGCCTGATCGCGGCCTCCGGCGTGATCGGCCCGATCATCCCCCCCAGCATCGGCTTCGTGATCTTCGGCGTCACCGCCAACGTCTCGATCAGCAAGCTGTTCATCGCCGGCATCTTCCCTGGCGTCATGATCGGCGTCGGCCTGGCTGCGGCCTGGTGGTGGCTCGGCCGCAAGGAAGACCTGGTCCTGCCCGAGAAAAAGACCAAGGCTGAAATCTGGCAATGTGCACGCGAATCCCTCTGGGCGCTGATGCTGCCGGTGTTCATCCTGGTGGGCCTGCGCATGGGCGTCTTCACCCCGACCGAGGCCGCGGTGGTGGCCGCCGTGTACTCGCTGTTCGTGGCCAGTGTGGTGTACCGTGAGCTGCCGCTGAGCGCACTGCTCCCGATCTTCACCACGGCGGCCAAGACCACCGCTGTGGTCATGTTCCTGGTGGCCGCCGCGATGGTGTCATCGTGGCTCATCACCGTGGCCAACCTGCCGGCCCAGATGGTGGAACTGCTCAAGCCCTTCATGGACAACCAGACCCTGCTGCTGATCGCGATCATGGTGCTGGTGATGCTGGTCGGCACTGCGATGGACATGACGCCGACCATCCTGATCATGACCCCAGTGCTGATGCCGGTAATCAAGGCTGCCGGCATCGACCCGATTTATTTCGGCGTGCTGTTCATCATCAACAACTCGATCGGCCTGATCACGCCGCCGGTGGGCACCATCCTCAACGTGGTAGCCGGCGTGGGCCGCATGAAGATGGACGAAGTCACCAAGGGCGTGCTGCCCTTCATGCTGGCCGAGTTCGCCGTACTGTTCATCATGGTGGCCTTCCCGCAGACCGTGATGGCACCGCTGCGCTGGTTCGTGGGGTGAGGCACGCGGTCGATCGGGCCCCGGGTTGGCTCAATGACCGCGCCGCCCCCCAGTTTGCAGATTGCTCATATTCACTCCGATTCCTGCCATGAACCAGACCCCTCAATTCTCTTCGGTCATCGATGCCCTGCTTGCCGAGCTGGGCCCGCTGGCCGTGCTCGCCGGCAACGACGTGCCGGTGCGCAACCACAACGACTACAGCGGCCTGCCGGCCAGCCGCCCCCTGGCCGTGGTTCGCCCCGCCGACACGGCCGGGGTGGCCGCCGCGGTGCGCATCTGCCATGAACACGGCGTGGGCGTGGTGCCCCAAGGCGGGCTGACCGGCCTGTGCGGTGGCGCGCGCGCCTCGGCGGGTCAGGTGGCCCTGTCGCTGGAACGCATGGCGGGCATCGAGGAGGTCGATTCGGCCTCGGCCACCATGACCGCGCTGGCTGGCACCCCCCTGGAGACCATCCAGCAGGCTGCCACCGCCGCCGGCTTCTTCTGCCCGCTGGACCTGGGCGCACGCGGCTCGTGCGCGATTGGCGGCAACCTGTCGACCAATGCCGGCGGTAACCGCGTGATCCGCTACGGCATGGCGCGCGAGATGGTGCTGGGCATCGAGGTGGTGCTGCCGAATGGCACCGTGGTCACCAGCCTCAACAAGATGATCAAGAACAACGCGGGCTTCGACCTCAAGCACCTGTTCATCGGCAGCGAGGGCACGCTGGGCATCATCACACGGGTGGTACTCAGGATGTTCCCCAAGCCGGCCTCGGCCATGGTGGCGATCTGCGCCGCCAAGGACTACGACAACGTGCTGACGCTGCTGAACTCGGCGCGCCAGAATCTGGGGCCGCTACTCTCGGCCTTCGAGGTCATGTGGCCCGACTACTGGCAGTTCGCCACCACCCAGGCCCCAGGGGTGCGGGACCCCCTTGAGGGCGACGACACGGCCCACGGCGCCTACGTGCTGGTCGAGGCGCTGGGAACCGACCCAGTGCACGACGCGCAGCGCTTCGAGGCTTGGTTGGGCGGTCTGCTGGAGTCGGGCGTGGTTCCCAATGCGGCACTCGCGCAGTCGCTGGCCGACGGCCGCGCGTTCTGGAGCATCCGCGATGCCAGCGGCGAACTGCACCCGCTGTGGCCAGGCCACCTGGCCTTTGACATCGGCCTGCCGGTGGCTCGCATGGACGACTACGCGCGCCGCTGCCGCGAGGTACTCCATGCCCGCATCCCCAGCGTCCGGGCCCTGTTCTACGGCCACATCGGCGACGGCAATCTGCATATCATCGTCTACCAGCCTGGCGCGGCAGAGCAGCCCAAGGCACTGGTCGACGGCATTGTGTACGGCCTGGTGCGTGAGTACGGCGGCACGGTCTCGGCCGAGCACGGCATCGGCACCCTCAAGCGCCAATGGCTTGGCCATGCGCGCTCGCCCGAGGAGATCGAGCTGATGCGAGTCATCAAGAAGGCGCTCGATCCGCAGGCGCTGCTGAACCCGGGCAAGGTGATCTGACCGGACCGTTTACCCATCGACGCGACATCGTGCCCGGAAGCAAGCTGCTCGTTCCGCGCTGAACAGCACGGCGTTTCAGTGCCCAAAGCAACCCCTGAACTCACTCGAAGCATCGTCATGACACTCCGACTGGCTGGAAAAACCACCTTCGTCACCGCGGCCGGACAAGGCATCGGCAGAGCGACCGCGATCGCTTTCGCCGCGCAGGGCGCGCGCGTGATCGCGACGGATATCAACCAGGAGGCACTAGCTTCCTTGCGCCAGGAAATTGCTTGCGGCACCCATGTCCTGGATGTCACCGATGCCCAGGCCATTCGCGACGTAGCAGAGGCTGCAGGCCCGGTTGACGTGCTCTTCAATGCGGCAGGCTTCGTCCACGCAGGCAACCTGCTCGAGTGCACGGAAGACGAGTGGACGTTTGCATTCGACCTCAACGTGCGCGCCCAATTTCGCACAATCAGGGCCTTCCTGCCAGGCATGCTGGAGCGAGGCGACGGGTCCATCATCAATGTGGCATCCGTCGCGGGAAGCATCAAAGGCGCCCCCAACCGATTCGTGTACGGCACCACCAAGGCCGCCGTCATCGGCCTGACCAAAGCCGTCGCTGCCGACTTTGTCGGCAAAGGGATCCGATGCAATGCCATTTGTCCCGGCACGGTGATGTCACCGTCGCTGCTGGAGCGCATCACGGCCCAGGCACAAGCCACCGGCCAGACGCTGGCCCAGGTCGAGGCGGGCTTCGTGGAGCGCCAGCCCATGGCCCGCCTGGGGCGAGCCGAAGAAATTGCGGCCTTGGCCGTCTACCTGGCCAGCGACGAATCCTCTTTCACAACAGGTACCGCCCAGATCATTGACGGCGGTTGGTCCAACTAAGCTCCCATTTCAACCATGAAACTGCTTCGCCACGGCCCCAAGGGCCAAGAAAAGCCCGCACTGCTGCATACGGACGGCACGGCTCGCGACCTCAGCCCGGTGCTGCCCGACATCGTCCCCAGCACCTTGTCCCAGCCCGGCATGGCGGCCCTGCGCAGCCTCGATGCCAGCACCTTGCCCATCGTCCCACAGGGCCGTCTGGCCGTGCCATGGACCGGCATGCGCAAGTTCATTGCCATCGGTCTGAACTACGCGGACCACGCCGCCGAAGCGAACATGCCGATCCCCAAGGAACCGATTGTCTTCACCAAGACGGTCGACTCGGCCGTGGGCTGCAATCATCCGGTCGTGTTGCCGCAGGGCTCGGTCAAGAGCGACTGGGAGGTGGAACTAGGCGTGGTGATCGGCACCCGCGCCCGCTATGTCAGCGAGGCCGATGCCCTGAACCACGTGGCGGGCTACTGCACAATCAACGATGTGTCGGAACGCGAGTACCAGCTCGAGCGTGGCGGCACCTGGGACAAGGGCAAGGGATGCGACACCTTCGGCCCCATCGGCCCGTGGCTTGTGAGCGCCGACGAGGTCGGCGACCCGCAAGACCTCTCGATGTGGCTCGACGTGAACGGTGAACGCCAGCAGACCGGCAACACCCGCACCATGATCTTCACGGTGGCCCAGCTGGTCAGTTACCTGAGCCGTTTCATGACGCTGGAGCCGGGCGACCTGATCACCACCGGCACGCCACCCGGCGTGGGCATGGGCAAGAAGCCGCAGCCCCAGTTCCTGAAGCCGGGCGACGTCATCACCCTGGGCATCGAGCGGCTTGGCGAGCAGAAACAGACCGTGTTTGCCTGGGATCCGAAGTTGATCGACGGATAAAAGCGTACCGCTTCCCGAGCCGATCGACCCGCGGCGGCGCCGCGCGCCGCCGCGCAGGAACACCGGCAGCGCGCGGGACACTGATCAAGCCGACTTTTGGACATGCCCCTCAAGCGGCGCACGCGATTTGGTGAGCCGATAGCCGATGCCGAGCAGCGCGAACCACACAGGTGCCACGTAGAGCGCCACCCGGATACCCGGATCGAGCGTCAGCAGCGCCGCAACCGCGATCATGAAGGCGACCACCAGCCAGTTGGCATATGGCGCGCCAGGCATGCGAAAGTCCACCGCCTTGAATGCGAGTAGCCATGCTCGATAATCAGATGGGGACCTCGTCAGAGAATTCCGTATGGGCCATCTCGCTGTACGGCCTGCACAAACGGGCCGGACATAAGCGCGCTGCCGTCACCTGTCGACCACATGCCATCTGCTTGTAATCCGGAAGGCGTCCACATAGGTCTCTCCCTACCAGCGCAGCCCCTGCCGCCCGCACGCGCGGCAATGCCTGACGTGATCCGAACGCCCCCAGCAAGGACTCCGCTGATGCAAGTCCCCGGGGGCTTTGCTTTGCTTCGAGTGCTCAGGCGGCAGCCCGCCCGGCGACGGCTCGCCCGCTGAGCCGTTCTCCAAAACAAGACACCACCCTCAAATCTGATCCGGTCTTTTTCTGAGCCGTTGCTTCTGTTATCTACCGCAAGCTACCGGTAGCATGTTGTCCATGGCATGCCGCCAATCTCCCAGCCTCACTGCTGCCCCATCCATGGACATTCCTGCATCAAACCCGGCCGCCTCGGCGGGTTTCATTTTGCGAGCAACATCTCCGGGCCATTCGCCACGCCAGCCGGCCCACGAAAAAGAGCACCTCTATGCGCTCGGCCTGTGGTCTACTCTATGTACGCGTGCGCCTGCAACGCAACGTGAATGGACCGCCCCCGAACTGGCCGGCCAAGCCCGTTCCCAATGCCCCACGGAGATCACGACATGTTTGGCTTGAGCGCGCTCGACCTGGCACGGATCCAGTTCGGCTTCACGATTTCCTTCCATATCATCTTCCCGGCCATCACCATCGGCATGGCGAGCTACCTCGCCGTGCTGGAAGGCTGCTGGCTGCGCACGCAAAACACGGTCTACCGCGACCTCTATCATTTCTGGTCCAAGATCTTTGCCGTCAACTTCGGCATGGGCGTGGTGTCGGGGCTGGTGATGGCGTACCAGTTCGGCACCAACTGGAGTTTCTTCTCGGACTTCGCCGGCAGCGTGACCGGCCCCTTGCTGGCCTACGAGGTGCTGACCGCGTTCTTCCTGGAGGCCGGCTTCCTGGGCGTGATGCTGTTCGGCTGGAGCCGGGTCGGCCCCGGCCTGCATTTCTTCGCCACGCTGATGGTGGCGCTCGGCACCCTGATCTCGGCGACATGGATCCTGGCCTCCAATAGCTGGATGCAAACCCCGCAGGGCTACGAGATCGTCGATGGCCGCGTGGTGCCGGTGGACTGGCTGGCGGTGATCTTCAACCCGTCGTTCCCTTACCGCCTCTTGCATATGAGCGTGGCGGCCTTCCTCGCCACCGCGCTGTTCGTGGGCGCCTCCGCCGCCTGGCACCTGCTGCGCCGGCGCGATAATCCGGCCATCCGCAAGATGCTGTCGATGGCCATGTGGATGCTGCTGATCGTCGCGCCGATCCAGGCCGTCATCGGCGACATGCACGGCATCAACACGCTCAAGCACCAGCCGGCCAAGATCGCCGCGCTCGAAGGCCACTGGGCAAACCGCGGCGACGAGCCGCTGCCGCTGATCGTATTCGGCTGGCCCGACATGGCGCGCGAGGAAACCCGCTTCGCGGTGGAAATCCCGCGCCTGGGCAGCCTCATCCTCACCCATAGCCTGGACGGCCAGATCCAGGGCCTGAAGGAGTTCGCGCCAGAGGACCGGCCCAACTCCACCATCATCTTCTGGAGTTTCCGCTTGATGGTGGGGCTGGGCATGCTGATGATCCTGCTCGGCCTCTGGAGCCTGCTGCTGCGCCGGGGCGGCAAGCTGTTCCACGCGCGCGCGTTCCTGCGCATGGCGCTATGGATGGGCCCGGCCGGGTTGATCGCGATCCTGGCCGGCTGGTTCACCACCGAGATCGGGCGCCAGCCGTGGGTCGTCTACGGCGTGATGCGCACCGCCGACGCGGTTTCGCCGCACGGCGTGCCGGAGCTGGCGTTTTCGCTCGCGCTGTTCGTGGTGGCCTATTTCTTCGTCTTCGGCGTGGGCATCGCCTACATGATGCGGCTGGTGCGCAAAGGCCCGGTCGAGCATGAGGGCGATCCGGAACCCGATGGCGGACACGCTGTGGAAGGCACGCCGGCGCGACCGCTCTCCGCGGTGGACGATCCAGGCGATGTACCTGGCGCGGTCGCTTCCACCAACCGCCTGGCCGATAGCAGGAGCTGATCATCATGGGCATCGACCTCTCTCTGATCTGGGCCGTCATCATCTTCTTTGGCGTGATGATGTATGTGGTGATGGACGGTTTCGACCTGGGCATCGGCATGCTGTATCCCTTCGTGCCGGACCGCCATGACCGCGACGTCATGATGAACACGGTGGCACCCGTGTGGGACGGCAACGAGACCTGGCTGGTGCTGGGCGGCGCGGGCCTGCTGGCCGCGTTTCCGCTGGCCTACTCGGTGGTGCTCAGCGCGCTCTACCTGCCGCTGATCTTCATGCTGCTGGGGCTGATCTTTCGCGGCGTGGCGTTCGAGTTCCGCTTCAAGGCCAATGACCGCGAGCGCCACGTCTGGGACAAGGCGTTTATCTGCGGCTCGCTGGTGGCGGCGTTCTTCCAGGGCGTTTCGCTGGGCGCGTATATCGACGGCATCAAGGTGACCGGGCGCACCTTCTCGGGCGGTCCGCTGGACTGGCTGCAGCCCTTCCCGCTGTTCTGCGGCGTTGGCGTGGTGGTGGCGTACACCGTGCTGGGCAGCACCTGGCTGATCATGAAAACCGAAGGCAAGCTGCATGAGCGCATGCTGGAACTCACCGGCAAGCTGGCCTGGGTGTTGCTGGCTGTCATCGCGGTAATCAGCATCTGGACGCCGCTGTCGCAGCCGCGCATTGCCGAGCGCTGGTTCAGCCTGCCCAACCTGTTCTGGTTCTCGCCGGTGCCGCTGCTGGTGGCGTTTGCCATGTACCGGCTGATCCGCTCGTTGCAGCTGCACGCGCACTTGGCGCCGTTCATGTACACGCTGGCGCTGGTCTTCCTGGGCTATAGCGGGCTGGCGATCAGCGTATGGCCGAATATCGTGCCCCCGGATATCTCGATCTGGGCCGCCTCGTCGCCACCGCAAAGCCAGGGCTTTGCGCTGGTAGGCGCGCTGTTCATCATTCCCTTCATCCTGATGTACACGGTGTGGGCCTACTACGTGTTCCGAGGCAAGGTAAAACACGGCGAGGGGTATCACTGATGCCAGCGACGCAACACCGCGGACAATCGCCGGATGGCCCGCCCAGGCCGTGGCTCAAGCGGATCGGCTGGATGGTGCTGATCTGGGTGGCCAGCGTGGCCGCGCTGGGCGTGGCGGCTTTGCTGCTGCGCCTGTTGATGCGGCTGGCGGGCATGCATAGCTGAGGGGCGTGCGCGCCCCGGCACCTGCGGGGCGCGATCCTCTAACCGTTGAGCTTTTTGCCTTTTTGCCCTTTTTGCCTTTTTACCGTTGACCCTCAACGGCTCACGCCGAAAGCCCGCCATCCACGCCGATGCTCTGGCCATGGATAAAGCGCCCGGCTGGCGACGCCAGCAACACCGCCAGCCCCGCCACATCCTTCGCCTCGCCAATCCGCCGCATCGGAATCGCGGCGGCCAGGCGCGCCTCCTGCTCCGGGTTACCCCATAGCGCCTCGCGCGAGAACTCCGTGCGCACCGGTCCGGGGTTGATCGCATTCACGTTGATCCCCTTCGGCCCGAGCTCCAGCGCCAGGCTGCGCACCGCACCGTCCGTCGCGGCCTTGGTGATGCTGTACATGCCAAGCATGGCCGAGCCGCGCTTGGCAGCGATGCTCGACATGAAGATGACGGCGCCGTCGCCACGCTCGATCATCTGCGGCGCCAACGCATTGACCAGCACCAGGTTGCCTCGCACATTGCCGGCCATGGCTTGCTCGAAGACTTCCGGGCCCTGGCTCAGCAGCGCGCCAGCCGTGCCGCTGCCCGCCGCGTTCAGCACCAGCGCATCCACGCGGCCGTAGGCGTCCAGCGCTTGCCTGGCAAACGCCATGACGCTCTCCACGTTGCCGATATCGCAAGCGATGCCCTTGGCCTTGAAGCCCTCGCCGTCCAGGGTGGCCGCTACCGCCTCGGAAGTGGCCTGGTCACGGCCGGATACCACGAGCGCGGCGCCGGAGGCACCCAGCGCGCGCGCCATTTCCAGGCCCATGCCCTTGGTGGAGCCGGTGATGACGGCAACGCGGCCGGTGAGATCGAACAAGTTCTGCATGACGGATTCTCCTGAGACAGAGGAAAAAAAGAAAGAGAGGAAAAGAAAAGCGACGCTGCCCGCATCCGGGATGCCGCACGGCGACGCCGGTTTAAATGATGACCAACATTTATTGAATAAATTATGGTCGTCATATAAAATCCGGTCAAGCAAAGTTTCAGCAGGAGAGCCGGATATGGCGCGCGCATCACGAGAGCAGGCAGACAAGCACAGGGAAGCCATCGAGCAGGCCTCCTCCAAGCTATTCCGCGAGCGCGGCCTGAACGGCGTGAGCGTGGCCGAACTGATGGCCAGCGCCGGCCTCACGCACGGTGGTTTCTATGGGCACTTCTCGTCCAAGGACGCGCTGGCCGCGCTGGCGAGCAAGCGCGCCTTCGAAGAATCCGCGCGGCGCTGGTCGCGCCGCATCGAACGCGCCCAAGGCGACAAGCAAGCGATGCGCGCCAGCCTGGTGGAGCCCTACCTCACCACGGCGCATTGCACCAACCCCGGCGATGGCTGCGCGGCGGTGGCACTCGCCGGCGACATTGCCCGCGAGCCGGCGGACAAGCCGGTGCGCCAGGTCTACATCGACGGCTTCAAGACCATGGTCGAGGACTGGATGAAGACGGTCGAGCACGCCGACCCGGCCGAGCGCCGCAAGCTGGCGCTGGGAGAGCTGGCCACGCTGGTGGGCGCCATGACGCTGGCACGTGCCACCGAGGGCGATGCCCTTTCCGAAGACATCCTGGCCGCGGCGCGCGACATGCTGCTGGGCCCGAATCCGCAGTAACAGCAAGGGCCAACGCCCCACGACAAACCGAACGCCCCCGGAACCCGACCCATGTTCGCTCAAGCGCTTTCCAGCCGGCTCGACCGGCGCGGCATCCACTACGCGTGGCTGATCGCGGCTATCACCTTCTGCGTGATGCTGACCACCTCGGCCGCGCTCGGCCTGCCCGGCGCCTTCCTCAAGCCGCTGACGCGCGAGATGGGCTGGGACACGGATCAGATCTCGTCCATCCTCGCGTTTCGCTTTGCGCTGTTCGGCCTGATGGCCCCGTTCTCGGCGATCCTGATGGAGCGTTTCGGCGTGCGCAATGTGGTGTGGGCCGCGCTGGCGCTGATTGCCGGCGGCATGGCGCTGGCCACTGTGGCCACCGAGCTGTGGCAGTTGTTCATTGCCTGGGGCCTGATGCTCGGCGTTGGCTCTGGCCTGACCGCGCTGGTGCTCGCGGCCGTGGTCGCCAGCCGCTGGTTCAGCGCGCGCCGCGGACTGGTGATCGGCATCCTGACCGCCAGCTCGGCCACCGGCCAGCTGGCATTCCTGCCCGTGGCCGCCTGGCTGATCGAGCATATGGGCTGGCGCATCGCGGTGGTGCCGGTGCTGGGCGCCTGCGCGGTGCTGGCCGTGCTGGTGTTCTGCTTCATGCGCAACCGTCCCGCCGATGTGGGCCTGGCTGCATTCGGTGAGGTGCCGGTGCACGTGCAAGCCGCGCCGGCACCACCCAGCGCGCCCACGCCGCTGACCTTGCGCGGGCCCTTCGTGGTGCTGCGCGACGCCGCCCGCAACCAGACCTTCTGGATCCTGGCCGGCACCTTCTTCATCTGCGGACTGAGCACCAACGGCCTGATCCAGACGCACTTCATTTCGCTGTGCGCGGACTTCGGCATGGCCGCCGTGCCGGCAGCCGGCGCGCTGGCGATGATGGGCGCATTCGACTTTGTCGGCACCATTCTCTCGGGCTGGCTGTCGGACCGCTATGATTGCCGCAAGCTGCTCTTCTGGTACTACGGACTGCGCGGCCTGTCGCTGTTCTGGCTGCCCCACTCCACATTCACGCTGTACGGCTTGTCCATCTTTGCCATGTTCTATGGCCTGGACTGGATCGCCACGGTGCCGCCCACGGTCAGGCTGGCGGGCTCGGTGTTCGGCAAGGAGCGCGCGCCGATGGTGTTCGGCTGGATCTTTGCCGCCCACCAGGTCGGCGCCGCCACGGCTGCGTTTGGCGCGGGCCTTACCCGTACCTTGCTGCTGACCTACACACCGGCGCTGTACGCCGCGGGCGCGGCGTGCGTGGTAGCTGCACTGCTGGCGTTGATGGTCCGCCGCCCGAGCACGCAGGCTAGCGGCGCAGCCCCGCAAACGGCCAAGGCCTGACGTCCGCGGCGCTCGCCGCCGCTGCGTTGCCCAAGTCGCCATGACAAGGGCAACGCAGCACGCTTGATCCTCGCGATATTCCTCGCAATACGCGTCGCCATGTGCGTCGCATTAGGCGTCGCCCGACGCCTCGCCTCCCCTCCCGTCGTCGTCCTCTGCGGTCATTTCTGCCGCCGCGATTTCCTCGCTTGCCACGTCCTCCAGCCCGCCATCCAGGCAGGGCCTGCGCCTCTGCGTGCCTGTCCCATCAAGAATACAAATGGGCGCATCAGCATTCTTTGCCTCCCTGTCACCCGCATGACAACCCCTTTTCTTACTCTGCCAACGCGTCACGGGGAGCGTGATCGGACGCGCCGCCGGAGCGGCGCACCGCGTTGGACAACAGAAAAGAGGAACCGGATATGGCATGGAAACAGCAGGCACGCATGGCATGCGGCCTGGCCCTGGCGGGCACGGTAGCGGCATGCGGCGGTGGCGGCAGCGACACGGCGGCAGTGGTGGCCCCCGATCAGAACAACACGGGCAGCAGCGGTGTTGCCAGCAAGAAAGTGCTGCTGGTCGGCGTGGATGGCGCCACCTATAGCCAGCTGCAAAACGGCATCGCCCAACGCACGTTGCCCAACCTGGCCACGCTGTCGGTCACGCCGGCGTCGACCGGTGGCCGCCTCGGCACCACCACCGAGCAAGTGCCGCTTGCCGGCCCGAGCTGGGCCACGGTCCTCGCCGGCAACTGGGCCAACCGCCACGGCATCAGCGACGACGTCGCCGCGGCAGGCGGCCTGCGCACGCCGAGCTTGTTCCAGTACTTGCGCGCCAGCGGCGGCTCGAGCGCGCTGCGCCGTGGCGCCGCCACCAGCGCACCGGTGTTGCCGGCGTTGCTCAAGGCCGACGTGGCCGCGGGCAATCTCGACTCGGTGCGCGACTGCACCGCAGACGACAACTGCGTGACGCAAGAGGGTGTGAAGCTGGTGCAGTCTGGCTACGACGTGGTCTTCACCCAGTTCAGTGCGCCCGACCTGGCCGCAGCCACCCAAGGCTTCCAGAATGGCGGCTACGCCAACGCGCTGTCCGGCTTCGACCAGGCGCTGGGCAAGCTGCTGGCAGCCGTGCAGGCGCGCCGCCAGGCCAATGCCAACGAAGACTGGCTGGTCGCCGTGACCACCAGCCACGGCCTGGACGCGACGGGTTCCACCACCACGCTGCCAACGGTGCAGAACCGCACCACCTTCATCGCGCTCAACAAGCCCTTCAACACGGCGGTGGCCAGCAACCTGCCGGCCGCGCCCGCCAATGCGGACGCGCTGGCGGCGCTGCCGACCGAGGCCGACCTGCTGCCGACCGTGCTCGCGCATGTTGGCGTGGCCCTGCCCGCCGCCTCGTACCAGATCGACGGCTCGGCCCTGGCCGGCACTGCGGGCGTGCGCGCCTTGCAGTCCGTGGTAGGCAGCACCAACACCTCGGTGGTGCTGTCATGGCAAAACCCCACCACCGCCACCGGCAACATGACCCTGCTGCGCGACGGCGTGCAGATCGCCACGCTGCCCGCCGGCACGTCCACCTATGAGGACAAAACCATCGCCGTGCCGGCCAGCGGTCTGTATCGCTTCAACTACACGCTGGTGCGCAACGGGGTGCCCACCGCGTTGCTGGCGCAGATCAACTACGTCAAGCCGATCGTGCTGGCCGACACGCTGCGCAACAACCTGGCCGCTTACTACAGTTTCGAGACGCTGCCGGCAACCGACAGCAAGGGCACGACCACCATCGGCCCCTGGGTCCCCGGCACCGATGGCGGCTCGCTGAGCAGCGACAACTTCGGCGGCAAGGCGCTGAAGGTCGATTCGAGAATCGATGCCTACCAGCTCACCCAGAGCGGCGCCGATATCGCGCTCAGCCCGCAGTTCACCATCGGCTTCTGGTTCAAGTCCGACTGCACCCAGGGCAATGGCACCGGCGAGCCGATCCTGTCGAACAAGAACTACGTCTCGGGCTCCAACGCCGGCATTGCGCTTGGCCTGTTCGGCAGCTGCGAGATCCGCTTCAACATCGGCAGCGGCGGCAAGCGCGATGACATCCAGGGCATGAAGGTCAGTGCCAACCAGTGGGCCTATGTGGCCTTGTCGGTCAACGCCACGGCCAAGACCTTCAGCGCCTACATCATCGACCCGGCGCTCGGGCTGCAGAAAACCGAGAACAAGGCCATCGCCAACACCGACGTGACCAAGCTCAACGGCCTGGCCACCAAGGTCTGGGGCATCAACGACGATGCCACGCATGCCTATGTGCCGAACAACGCCGGCGCGCTCAAGGGCGTGATGGAGTTCAACGACCTGGCCATGTGGACGCGCCAGCTCAGCCTGGCCGAGCTGCAGACCATCACCGGCTCGCGCCAGCCGCTGTCCACGCTCAACCCCTGATACCCATTTACCCCGAGAGCAAACGTCATCATGAAGCCTTCGATCTCCTTCTTCGCCCGGCCGGGCTGGCTGGTGGCACTGGCGCTGTGCGCCACGCTGGCAGCCTGCGGCGGCGACGCCAACGACAGCAAGCCCGCCGATCCGGCGCAGCCCGGGCAGCCGCCCGCGGCCACGCCGCAGTTGCGCTGCGCGCCTTAACGAATAGCCGCGAACAGCCGCGACCCGACGCCAACAACAGCGCACCGCAGGGCACCGGCCCTGCGCCTCGCGCCAACCGAACAGTCCAGCATAAAACAAAGATGAGCCTTCACAGCAGACGCAAATTCCTCAAGATGGCCGGCGGCAGCGCCGCGGCCACCGCGGCGCTGGCCGCCTTCCCGCCCTCGATCCGCCGCGCGCTGGCCATTCCCGCCAACAACGCCACCGGCACCATCCGCGACGTGGAGCACGTGGTGATCCTGATGCAGGAGAACCGCTCCTTCGACAATTACTTCGGCACCCTGCAGGGCGTACGCGGCTTTAGCGACCGCTTCCCGATCCCGCTGGCCGGCGGCCTCAATGTCTGGCAGCAGGCCTACACCAACCGCATCGTGCAGCCGTACCACCTCGACAGCACGGCCGGCAATGCGCAGCGCGTCAGCGGCACGCCGCACAGCTACCCCGATGCGCAGAACGCGTGGGACCTGGGCCGCATGAACAAGTGGCCCACCTACAAGAACACCCAGTCGATGGGCTACTACACCCAGACCGAGCTGGACTTCCAGTTCGCACTCGCCAACGCCTTCACGCTGTGCGACGCCTACCACTGCGGCTTCCATGGCGGCACCAACACCAACCGCCTGTTCCACTGGACCGGCACCAACGACCCCACCGGCGCCAATGGCGGCCCGGTGATCGACAACAGCGGCGACTCCATGGGCGCCTCCACCGGTGGCTACCGCTGGACCACGTATCCGGAACGCCTGCAGGCGGCGGGCGTGAGCTGGAAGCTGTACCAGAACATGCCGGACAACTTCACGGACAATCCGCTGGCTGGCTTCGTGCAGTACCGCAAGGCCAACGAGGCGCGGGGCAATACGTCCAATGGCAGCCCCTACCCGGCCTATACCATCGCCGACGACGTCATCAACCCGCTTATCAAGGGCATCGGCAACACCATGCCGGACGGCGGCTTCCTGCAGGCACTGAAGGACGATATCGCGGCGGGCAGCCTGCCGCAGGTATCGTGGATCGTCGCGCCGGCAACCTACTCCGAGCACCCGGGGCCTTCCAGCCCGGTGCAGGGTGCCTGGTACACGCAGGAAGTGCTCAATGCGCTGACGGCGAACCCGGCCGTCTGGAGCAAGACCGTCCTGCTGATCAACTTCGACGAGAACGACGGCTTCTTTGACCATGTGCCGCCACCCTGCGCGCCCGCCTACGATGCCAACGGCGTGCTCGCCGGCCAATCCACCGTCGCCACCGACGGCGAGTACCACACCGACAAGCATCCCTATGGCCCCGGCCCCCGCGTGCCAATGTACGTGGTCTCGCCGTGGAGCCGTGGCGGCTGGGTCAACTCGCAGGTCTTCGACCACACCTCGGTGCTGCGCTTCCTGGAGGCGCGCTTCGGCGTCGCCGAAACCAATATCAGCCCGTACCGCCGCGCCATCTGCGGCGACATGCTGTCGGCGTTCAACTTCGTCAGCCCGAACAGCGCGGCGCTGCCTGTGATCCCCAACCGCGCCAAGACCGATGCCGACAAATTGCGCACGGATCAGGACGGCTTGGCACAGGTTGCGCTGCCCACCGTGGCATTCCAGGCCGCCAACCCGGCCACCCAGCCGGTGGGCACGCGGCCCTCGCGCGCGCTGCCGTACGAGCTGCATGTCAGCGGCCGCGAGGATCCGGGCGCCAAGGCCATGTGGCTGCTGCTGAGCAACACCGGCACCGCCGCCGCCGTCTTCCATGTCTACGACCGCCTGCACCTGGACCGCGTGCCGCGCCGCTATGCGGTCGAGCCGGGCAAGCAGCTCAATGGCAGCTGGGACGTCTTCACCACCGACAACGGCAAATACGACCTGTGGGTGCTGGGCCCGAACGGCTTCCATCGTGCCTTCCAGGGCGACGTCAGCACCGTGGCGGCAGCTGGCGGCACCGCGCCGGAAATCCGGGTGTGCTACGACATCGCCAATGCCGCCGTCTACCTGACCATGATCAATACCGGCACCAAGGCCTGCACCTTCACCGTCACGCCCGCCGCCTATCGTGATGACGGCCCCTGGACCTTCGATATCCCGCCCGGCAAGCAGCTCGACCAGCACTGGCCGGTGGGGCTGCAGGGCAACTGGTACGACTTCGTCGTGACCACCACCCAGGGCAGCTTCCGGCGCCGCTTTGCCGGCCGCCTGGAAACGGGCGCCGACGCCGTCTCCGACCCGGCTCAGGGCAAGCCCGCACGGGCCGTGCCCTGAACGCAGCCCGGGCCGCGCGCGCCGGCCCGGGCTTGCCTGCTACCCCTGCCTGTTCACCGCGCCGCCACGCCCGTGGCCGCGCGGCGAAGAACTGTCATAAATCGCCGCTAGACTGGCGCGCTTACGCAATCCCCACGGAAATCCCCCATGCTCGGCGACCTGCTGACGACGTTCTATGAAGTGGCACGGCAGGGCAGCATCACCACCGCCGCCAAGCAGCTGCGCGTAAGCCAGCCCACGGTCACCGGCCGCATCCGCCAGCTGGAAGAGAACTACGGCGTGGAGCTGTTCTACCGGCGCGCTGGCCGGGTCGACCTGAGCGACGTCGGCGTGGCCCTGATGCCGGTGGTGGAGCAGTTGATGCAGCACGAAGGCAGCGCGGATTTCCTGCTGCGCAATGCCGGCAACCTGCATCTTGGCCATCTGCGCATCGGCGCGACCGGGCCCTATTACATCCTCAAGAGCGTGGCCGCGTTTCGCGAACGCTATCCCGCCATCGAGATCAGCATCGATATCGGCAACTCACAGCAGATGCTGGATGCGCTGATCGAGTACCGCATCGACGTCGCCGTCTCCTCGCACGCCGTCGTCGACGATCGGCTGGCCCGCATCACGCTGGCCACCGACCCCATGGTGCTGGTGGTCAACCCCGCCCACCCGCTGGCGCGCGCGCCCAGCGTCAGCCTGGCGCAGCTGGCCACCTGCCACCTGCTGATCCGCGAGCACGGCTCGATGACGCGCAAGGCCACCGAGACCGCGCTGGACGACGCCGGCTTGCCGCTGCCGGCCAGCACCGTCATCGGCAGCCGCGAAGCCATCTATGAAGCCATTCGCCAGGGCCTTGGCGCGAGCGTGGTGCCACTTGGGGAAGTGCCGCGTGACCCGGCGCTGTGCGTTGTGCCGTTTGCCAGCCAGCCGCCCGTGCTGCACGAATACCTCTATTGCCTGCAGGGCCGCACGCATACGCGCCTGATCGGCGCCTTCCTCGAATGCCTGGCGCCGCGCAAGGCGGCGTAGGCGATATCGGCACCCTCGGCAATTTCGCCAAAGGCGGCAAAAATCCCTGATAGCCGTATCGGGATTCTTGCGCCGCGCTTCATCCGTGGGTCATTGCCGTTGGGCATCCTTGCCGCTTTTCCGACCGGAGACGGCGCATGTCCTGCCTTGCCTTGTTTGACCTCGACCACACCTTGCTACCGCTGGATAGCGAATATGAATGGGCACGCTACCTGGTGGAGGCCGGCGCGGCGGATGCCGGCGAAGTCGAGGCCAACAACGCGCTGTGGCTGACCGAGTACACCGCCGGACGCCTGGACTTCCACCGCCACGCCGCCTTCGCCCTGGGCCTGCTGGCGCGTCATCCGCACGCACGGCTGGAAAGCTTGCGCAGCGGCTTCATGCGCGACGTGATCACGCCGGCCATCCGCCCCGAGGCGCGCGCGCTGCTGGCCACGCACCAGGACGCCGGCGATCTTTGCTGCATCGTCACCGCCACCTGCCGCTTCGTCACCGAGCCGATCGCCGAGGCGCTGGGCGTGGCGCACCTGCTGGCGGTAGAGGCCGGGCGCGACGCGTCGGGCAATTTCACGGGCGCGGTAGACGGCGTGCCGAGCTTCGGGGTAGGCAAGATCACACGCGTGGCGCAATGGCTGGAATCGCTCGGCATGGCGTGGACGCAGTTCGAGCACACCGTGTTCTACAGTGACTCGCGCAACGATATTCCGCTGCTCGAAGCCGTGAGCCACCCGGTAGCCACCAACCCGGACGCCGCGCTGCGCGCGCTGGCGGACACGCGCGGCTGGCCCCTGCTGATGCTGTTTGCATCGGCCGAGCCCGCGCCGGCGCTGGCCACGGCCTGAAGTCCGGCGCCAGTCACGGGGCTTTCACAAAACCGGGGGATGATGGCGGGCACGCTTTTGCAACCCGACCGGCTGCCAGCGCCTATATTGACGTTGACGTCCTGACAATCGACCATCGCATCGCCCTCCAAGGAGCCGCCTTCGCCCATGGCGCAGCCACCCAACGCAGGCAGTTTCGCTGAAATGCAGCAACTGGAGGACATCCTGGAAGCCGGCGCCAGCCGCCTGGATGCCTGCCGCGTCGGCGAAGTGCAGGCAGGCAGCCAGCGTTTTCCCTTGTACACCGCCAGCATCGGGTCGAACGATCCGCGCGCGCCCGCCATCGGCTTTTTTGCCGGCATCCATGGCCTGGAGCGCATCGGCACGCATCTGCTGCTCGACTACATGCGCATGCTGCTGTGGCGCCTGGAGTGGGACGAACTGCTGGAGCGCCAGTTGCAATCCGTGCGGCTGCTGTTCATGCCGATCGTCAACCCGGGCGGCATGTGGGCGGGCGCGCGCGCCAACCCCAATGGCGTGGACCTGATGCGCAACGCGCCGCAAGACGCGGTTGGCCGGGTGCCGCTGCTGGCCGGCGGCCAGCGCGTGGGCGCGTGGCTGCCGTGGTACCGCGGCAAGCTCGGCGCGCCCATGGAGGTGGAAAGCGCGGCCATGCTGCAAGTCGTGGAGCAGCAGTTGCAGGGCCGGCCCTTGAGCTTCGCGCTGGATTGCCACTCGGGCTACGGCTGGGGCGACAGCATCTGGTTTCCCTACGCGCGCACCGCCGCGCCGATGCCGCACCTGCCCGAGATGTTTGCCCTCAAGACCATGTTCGAGCAGGCACATCCCCACCATGGCTATGCCTTCGAGCCGCAGAGCCGCCAATACCTGCTGCACGGCGACCTGTGGGACTGGGCCTACGACCATACGCCGCCCGGCAATATCTTCCTGCCGATGACGCTGGAGCTGGGTTCCTGGCTGTGGATCAAGAAAAATCCCCGCCAGTTGTTCTCGCGCCAGGGCTTCTTCAACCCGGTCAAGGCGCACCGCACCGCGCGCGTGCTGCGGCGGCACGCCAACCTGCTGGATTTCCTGGCCCGCGTGGCCTACGCGCCCGAGCGCTGGCTGCCACGCGGGCAACGCCGCCAGGAATTGCTCGACCATGCCAACGCGCTGTGGCCCTGGGGGCCGCCCGGATGAGCGACTGGATACTGCTGCGCGGCCTGACGCGCGAAACCCGCCACTGGGGCGTCTTGCCGGGTGTGCTGCAAACCAATGCCGACATCGGGCCCATCACCATGCTGGACCTGCCTGGCAATGGTGTCGAGGCGGCCGGGCGCGCGCCAGCCGACGTGGCTGCCATGGTGGGGGTCCTGCGTGAGCGTGCCGCCAGGCAGGGGCTGGCGCGGCCATACCGGCTGCTGGCGATGTCGCTGGGCGCCATGGTGGCGGCGGAGTGGGCGCGGCGGCACCCGGAGGAGATCGGCGCGCTGGTACTGGTCAACACCAGCATGCGGCCCTTTTGCAGCGTGGCCGAGCGGCTGCCGCTGCGCAACTGGCCGGCACTGCTGGGCATGGCGCTGCGCTGGCACAACGCCCGATACTGCGAGCGCATCATCTACCGGCTGACCTGCAACGCCAGCGCGGCCTTTGCGACGGATGTGGCGCAATGGTGCGCGATTCGCAGCAGCGCGCCGGTAAGCCGGGCCAATGCCCTGCGCCAGCTATGGGCCGCGGCACGCTATCACGCGCCGGGTGCGCCGCCGGCCTGCCCGACGCTGGTGCTGTCGTCGGCGGCGGATCATCTGGTCGACCCGGTGTGCTCTGCGCGCCTGGCCGAAGCCTGGGGGGCGCAGCACCGCCGCCATCCCTGGGCGGGGCACGATTTGCCGCACGACGATCCGGCCTGGCTGGCTGCCACGGTGGCGCGGTGGCTGGCGGCAACCAGCGCCAGCCATCGCTGAAGCCACGCCTTCATGCCATCACGGATTCACGGATTCACGCCTTCACGGATTCACGGACTTCTCACACCCGCGCGGCAGCGGCACGCCGCATGCGTGGGATGCTCCTGCAGCAGCCTGCGCACCACGCCGTTGGTCCAGCCAAAGCCGTCCTGCAGCGGATACTCGCCGCCCCCGCCACCTACCGCGCCGTCTTCTCCGGGCTGCAGGGCGTACTTCTCCACCAGCTTGTACTCACGCTGGTAGAGGCTCGCCACGGTCAACAGCCAGCGATGGGCGATCTCGTGCGCAAGCGCCGCATGCCCGCACCGCGCGAACCCGCCGATCGCCAGCCATTGCAGCGGCGCCCAGCCGTTGGGCAGGTCCCACTGCTGGCCGCTGACGCGCTCCGTGGTGGCAATGCCGCCGGGCTGCAACAGCCTCGCGGCCACGGTTCGCGCCACCCGCGCCGCCTGCGCGGGGGTGGCCGCGCCGACGTAGAGCGGCACCACGGTTGCCGCCGTCAGGTTGGCGCGGGCGTGGTGGCGTTGCCAGTCGAAATCGAAGTAGGCGCCTTCGGCCTCGTGCCACATGAGCCGCTCGATGGCCTCCCGGCGGGCCTGCGCGCGCTGGGCCAGGACCGGTGCGTCGGCATCGCCGGCGGCCCGGGCCAGTTCGGCGAGCTTGTGCTCCAGCTTGAACAACAGGCAATTGAGATCCACCGGCAGGATCGCCGTGGTGCGAACGCTCTCCAGCCCGCCGCCGGGTTCCTGCCAGCGCGAGCTGAAGTCCCAGCCCGATTCGGCCGCGGCGCGCAGGTCGCGGAATACCTCGGCGGCCGGCCGCGCCGCCAATGCGGCCGTGCCCACGTCTTCGATATAGGCTTCCTCGCGCGGGGTGTCGCGCTCGTCCCAGTAGCGGTTCAGCAGGCTGCCGTCGGCCAGCCTGACCACCCGCCGGCACAATTGCCCCGGCGCGAGGCAGTCGGCGCCACGCATCCAGAAGGCGTACTCCTTGCGCAACTGTGGCAAGAAGTCCAGCTCGGGCTGCACGCCGTGGTCCTCGAACAGCTCCACCATCAGCGCGAACACCGGTGGCTGCGAGCGGCTCAGGTAGTAGCTGCGGGTGCCGTTGGGGATCACGCCATAGGTGTCGAGCAGGTAGGAGAAATTGTCCGCCATGCCGCGCAGCAAGCCGCCCTGCCCGCTGGCGGCCAGGCCCAGCATGGTGAAGTACGAATCCCAGTAGTAAAGCTCGGAGAAACGCCCGCCCGGCACCACGTAGGGATGCGGCAGCGGCAATAGCGAGCACTGCGGCGGGTGCTGCGCGGGATGCCGCGTCAGCACCGCCCACAGCCCGTCGATATGGTCGGCCAGTGGCTGCTCGGGGTCGGACTCGTAGCAGCTGCGCGGCACCTCGGGCACCACGAAATGTTCGTGCACGAAGGCGGCAAGGTCGAAGCCGGCGGCGCCGGCGCGAGCGCGGTAGGCGGCCAGGATGGTGGCCGGGTCCTGCCGGGGCATGGCGTCGGTGAAGGTCTTGCTGTCGGGAAAAATGCGCCCCATCTGCACCGCCACGAACAACTCCTGGTAGCGATCGGCGGGCGTGAGCGGATCGGCATGCGCACAGCCTGCCAAGCGGTGCGGGGCGAGTGTCTGGCCGCCGGTGGGGTCGCCCACCTCGCGCACATGAGGCTGGCCGGCCGGGTGGCCGCCTTCGATGGTGATGCGTGGTGCCACGGCCCCTCCCGTTTTTCACCCGCGCGGCAGCGCGGGTGGCTGCCGACAAGCAATGAGAGTGGCTGGCGGGCGCGCGAGTTCCAGCGCCACGCAAGCGTGCTGCGCGCGGCCGGGACTGCGCTGAAGGCAGAGATCACGACACGCGCGCACAGGATGCATCGCAAGCGCCAGACGTGCCGGATGCGCCGGATGCGCCGCCTAGCGTTCCGGTGTCTGCGTCGTCACCAGCCGCGGCCCGACCACGGCGTGGGTGCGGCGGAAATGCTCGAGCGGCTGCGGGCGACCGAGCAGGAATCCCTGTGCTTCGTCGCAGCCCTCGGCCTGCAGCAGGCTGAGCTGCTCGTCGGTCTCCACACCTTCGGCCAGCACCGGGATCGCCAGGCTCTGGCCCAGCGCCAGAATGGCGCGGATGATGGCCTTGGCCTGCTGGCTGTCGGAAATTTCCGCGATAAAGGTGCGGTCCAGCTTGATCTTGTCGAACGGGAAGGAGCGCAAGGTGTCGAGCGAGGAGTAGCCCGTGCCGAAGTCGTCGATGGCAATGGTCACGCCCAGCGCCTTGATGCGGCGCAATATGTCCAACGCCCGCTCCTTGTCGCCGATGATGGTCGACTCGGTAATTTCCAGCTCCAGCCGTCCGGCCGCCAGCCCGGTCTCCTCCAGCACTTGCGCCACCAGCGTGACCAGGTTGCCGTGGGTGATCTGCACCGGCGACAGGTTGACCGAGATCTTGCGCGGGAACGTCCACTGCGCGGCTTCCTGGCAGGCGGTGCGCAGCACCCACTCGCCGATCGGCAGGATGGCGCCGCATTCTTCGGCCAGGGGGATGAAGCTGTCAGGCGCGATCAGCCCGCGCTCGGGGTGGCGCCAGCGCAACAGCACCTCGCAGCCGATGGCCTCGCCGCTGGCAATGGCGGTCTGCACCTGGTAGTCCAGCACGAACTGGTTGGCGGCAATGGCGGTCCACAGCTCGCCGGCCAGCGCGCGCCGCTCGCGCTCGGCCTCGTCCATCCGGCTTTCGTAGAAGCAGATCGATTCGGACAAGCTGCCCTTGGCGCGGTACATCGCCAGGTCGGTATTGCTGACCAGCTGGTCGCGATGGGTGCCATCGCCGGGATAGATCGCAATCCCGATGCTCGCGCCCGTGGTCAGGTCGAAGCCATCGAGCCGCACCGGCTCGCTCAGGCATGTCACCAGGCGCGCGCTGAAGTCGCTCAGCTCCGCCTGCCGCTCGAAGCGCTTTACGGCAATGAACTCGTCGCCGCCGATGCGGGCAATGAACTCACCTGGCTCCAGCTGGCTGGCGATGCGCTGGGACACCGCCCGCAGCACGGTGTCGCCGGCCGCATGCCCGTGGAGGTCGTTGATTTCCTTGAAACGATCCAGGTCGATGCCGAGCGTTGCCACGCGGCTGCCCTGCTTTTGCGCGCGCTGCAGCTCTTCGTCCAGGTAGTCGTTGAAATAGCTGCGGTTGGGCAGGCCGGTGAGCCCGTCGTGGCGCGCCATATACTGGATCTTAGCTTCGATGCGGCGCTGCTCGGTCACGTCCTCGCAGGTGGTCACCCACGAGCCGTCAGCCATGACGCTGTGCGACAGCGCAATGGCGCGCCCGTCGGGCAGCGCTTCCACGCTGCGCCATTGCTGGTGACGGCGCAGGATCTCGCGGTGCCGCTCGCAAAGCGCCTGCGCGTATTGCTCCGCGCGGTCGTCACGCTGGCCGGCCTCGGCCTGCATATCGCCGCCAAGGCGGCTGGCGAGCACGCTCGGCGCCGCGATTTCGCTCTCGCGCACGCCGGCCATGGTGCGGCACAGGGCGAGAAAATCCGCGCCTGGCACCAGCGCCGCGCCCGCGCCGCGGAAGATCTCTTCCATGCGGCGATTGGTCAGGATGATCGTGCCATGCGGATCGAACAGGCACAGCCCCTGCGACATGTTCTCCAGCGCCAGGTCCAGCGTGCGTGTCACCTCCGCAATGCGCTCGGCGTCGGCCTTTTGCTGCGTCATGTCGCGCGTGACCTTGGCATAGCCAAGCTGCTTGCCCTTGCGATCGAAGATCGGCGTGATCAGCACGTGGGCCCAGAAGCGGGAACCATCCTTGCGCAAGCGCCAGCAGCCTTCCGCCGCGAAGCGGCCTGCCTCGCGCGCTTGCCGCAACGCCTGCTCGGGCAGCCCCGCGGCGCGATCCTCCGGCGTGTAAAAGCACGAGAAATGCGCGCCCAGGATTTCATCCCGGGTGTATCCCTTGGCCCGCTGCGCGCCGGGGTTCCAACTGCTCACGGTGCCAGCGGGATCCAGCGCGTAGATCGCGTAATCGGTCACGCCAAGTACCAGCGTGCGAAATAGTTCGGTCTCTCCGGGAGGGCCTTGGATGTGCGGCATGTAGGGTGCGGGTGTAGGGTCGATGCCGTCTCGCGCAGCGCTAGTCCCGACGAAAGGACAAGCCGCGCGCAAGCAACAATCGACGGAACCGGCGCAACCTGTGTGCCGGGACGTCGATTGGTATAACGGCAATGCGGGCGCGAAGTTTACCCTTGCGCCGGCAAAGCGCAACCCTGCGCATCGCAAGCCGGGCCGCCCGCGCCATCCTGGCTGCCCGCCTCCACGCGCCCGCCCTGCTGCGCAACCGCCCGCGCCAGGCTCTCCTGCCACGCCCCCACGTCGCCAAGGAACGGGCCCACGTCCAGCACGGCAAATTGATCGGTGCCGTTTTGCAGCGCAAACGTGGGGAAGCCGTGCCCGCCCAGGCGGTTCAGCAGCGTACGGCTGGCGGCCATATGCGCCTGCGTCTGGTCACCCCCAATGTCCAGACAAAGGCCGGCAAAGCGCTGCGGATCCAGTCCGGCCTGCCCGGCAAGATCGGCCAGCACCTGCGCATCGGCAATGCGCAGCCCGTCCACATAGTGCGCATGCTGCAGGCGCGCCAGCAGATCGGCGGCGGCCTCGACGCCGCCCAGCGCCTGCGCGGCCAGGATCGCGGTGGTGGGCTGCGCGGAGTCCATCACCGCGCTCTCGTCGCGCAGCAAGCCTTCGAAATAGCGTTCGCCGAACGGCTGGCCGGTGAGCGCGGCGATGCGGCGGTCGTGCGGCATCACGTAGTCGCGCCATTGCGCCGTGATGCGGCGGCGGTTGGCGCCCGTGAGCATGCCACCGCCGTGCAGCGCGAGCGTCAGGCCAGGCACGGCGCGCGCGGCACGCACAAGAGGCGCGGCGCCGTAGCACCAGCCACACAGCGGGTCGTAGATGTAATGCAGGGTGAAACCGGACATGATCGATGCTTCCTGAGATTTGGTGCTGGCGCTGGTGCTGGTGCTATGCGCAGCGCGAAACGCGGCCTGGCGCACAGCCGTTATTTTGCAGGCCACTGCATTTCGCCCTTGATGACCTTGGCGCCCAGTTCGAGCGAGTCCAGGCCGCCCAGCTGCGGGTAGTGTTTTTGCATCGCCGCGCTCAGCGCCTTGGCATCCGGCGCGCGCGCCGCTTCTTGCTCGAACGTGCGCAGGTAATCCCGCGTAAATCGCACCGACGCCAGCGTCTGCGGCGCATCGTCCAGATAGTGCCCGGGCACGACCCGCGCCGGCTTCTTCGCCGCGATGCGATCGAGCATGGCGATCCAGTGCTGGCGCGAGGCCGGTGTCTGCGTATCGGCCACCCAGACGTGGCTCTTGCCAAAGACCACCACGCCGCCGGCCACGGTCTTGAGCGACGGAATCCACACCACCGTGCGCTCCGGGGCCGGGCCGTCCAGGCCCAGCACTTGCAGCTTGTTGCCCTCGAGCTCGATGGCATCGCCGGCCAGCGGCTCGGGCAGCACCAGCGCCTTGGGCGCATTGTCCTTCAGGATCGGGGCCCAGTAAGCCTGCTTGCCCGCCATGGATGCCTGGATGGCCGCCACCGTTTGCGGCGTGGCGACGATCCTGGCCGCCGGGAACGCGGCCTTGAGCACGTCCAGCCCGAAGTAGAAATCCGGATCGCTGTGGCTGATGTAGATGGTGGTGAGGTTCTTGCCGCTGGCGCGGATGCGCGCAACCAGCGCCTCGGCGTCGTTGCGCTGGAACTGCGCGTCGATCAGCACCGCGTCGTGCGCGCCGGTGACGAGTTCGGACGAGACCGGGAAAATGCTCTTGGTGCCGGGGTTGTAGACCTCCAGCTTGAGCGCGGCTGCGGCCACTGCGGGCGTGCTGGCGACGATGCCCAGGCACAAGGCGGTGGCAAGGCCGCGCAGGAATCGTTTCAGGGTCGGGCTGGAGCGCATCGGAAGTCTCACATGGCTAGGGATCAAGGAAGCCGCCAGCATAATTTGCACAGACCGGTACAAAAACCTCATAAAATGAACATCTTTGTTGCATCAATCGATCAAATAGGGCGACTTGCTGCGCAAGCAGCACCCGCCAACCCATGCCATGGACCGCATCACCGCCGCCGAAGTCTTCATAGCCATTGCCGAACGCGGCAGCATGACGGCCGCCGCCGAGGCGCTGGACATGTCGCGCGCCATGGTCACCCGTTATCTCGCGCAGATGGAAACCTGGGCCGAGCAACGCCTGCTGCACCGCTCCACGCGCAGCCTGAGCCTGACGCCCGCCGGGGAGCAAGCGCTATCGCGCTGCCGCCAGATGCTGGAGATCGCCGCTCAGATGGCGCGGCCCGAGCATGAGCGCGCGGGCATGCCGCGCGGCATGCTGCGCATCAGTTGCGCGCAATCGCTGGCCGAGTCCGTGCTAGCCGCGGCCGTGACGGCCTACCTGAAGCGCTATCCGGAAACCGCCGTCGACCTGCATATCGGCAGCCAGGCGGTCAACCTGGTGGAAGCACGCATCGACCTGGCGATCCGCATCACCAACGACCTCGACCCCAACCTGATCGCGCGCCCGCTGGCAAGCTGCGCCTCGGTGATCTGCGCCGCGCCTGCCTACATCGCCGCCCACGGCATGCCACGCCAAGCGCAGGACCTCGCCATGCACAACTGCCTCACCTACTCGTACTTCGGCAAGAGCCTGTGGCAGCTGGAACGCGCGGGGGAAACGCTGGCGGTGCCAGTGCAGGGCAACCTCAGCGCCAATGAATCGACCGTGCTGCTGGCCGCCGCGGTGGCGGGCGCCGGCATTGCCATGCAGCCGCTCTACTCTGCCGCGCCGCTGCTGCACAGCGGGCAACTGGTGGCCCTGCTGCCCGGCTGGCAACCGCAGGCGCTTGGCATCCACGGCGTCTACGCATCGCGCCGGCAAATGCCGGCAATCCTGCGCACCATGCTGGACTTCCTTGCGGAGCGCTTCGCCGCGGACCCCGGATGGCAAGGCGCAGGGACCGCAGCAAGGCTTCCGGGCTAGGCGGGGCAAAGCGCCCCGCCCGCCGCATCACCGCCTCTTCAAAAGCCCCTTCCCTCAGGGCAACACGGGATTCGCCTGCGCGCTCGCCACGCGCCGGTCGGCATCCGCCTGCAGCAGGAAGCGCCTGGCCACCAGCCCGGCGGCCACGCTCTGCACCTTGGCCACATAGCCGGCCTGGTCGGTGTAGAGCGACTCCAGCGAGGGCCGCGTATCGCCCGCCGCAATGCGCGCGGCCTCGGTCTTGTGGAAGGGAATGTAGCTGCCGCTCAGGTTGACCAGATCCACAATGCCCGGCGTGGCCACGTAGTTGAACTCCAGGCTGGTGCCCACTGGCGCGTCCACGTCGACGCCGTGGATGCCGGCCTTGGTCAGCCCGGTCAGCGCATCCACCTGCGGCACCAGGATGGCGTAGTCCCGTCCCATGTACGACGGCGGCAGCAAGGTCGGGATGCCGGACTCATCCTGCGGGCGATAGGTCGGGCCGTAGTCGAGCAGCGGGAAGCCGTTGTAACGCGCCAGGTACTGCAGCGCGGGAATCGCGGCATTGCTGCCCGCGCCGGCCCAGGTAATGCCCTTGGTCACGGGGAAGGTCAGCTGGTCGGGCCGCACCAGCGTGCCATCGGCGATGGCCGGCACCTGGCTGGCCGGCGGCGCGACATCGCGAGCCACCCAGTCTTCCAGCGCGACGAACAGCGCCCGGAAGGTATCGGCAAAATCGACCATGGAACCCGCCGGGTACACCGTGGACGCCGGCGCGTAGCTGATCAGCGGCGACTTGCCGCCGTGCTGCGTGCTGGCGTAGTAGTAGATGCGCGCATTGTCAGGCTGCTTCAGGTCGGCAAAGCCGTAGGGATCGGTCAGCACCGGCGAGCCTTGCAACTGCCAGAACTCCGTGCCCGACAGGCCGAGAAAGAACTTCGGGCAAGTCTGCGTAGCGGTGCAGCGCTGCATGACGCCGCCACTGCGCCCGGCCAGCGTGTCCTGGTAGTCGGCAGCCAGCCCGCGCGGCGCGGTCTGTCCGAAGGCGCGATGGTCGGTGCGCAGGCCACCGCCGCCTCCCGGCACGGCAAAGCGCGTGTTGATATTGGTCTGGCGCGCGGCCACATGCGCGTAGATGCCGTCGAACACCTTGCTGCCATCCAGCGCCTGGTTAAAGCCAAGATGCAGGAAGGTCTTCATCGCGTTGCCAGATTGCGAGGTGCCCTGCCCGATGGCAAAGCGCACCGCGCCCGCCACCGGGTTCGGCGTGCCCGCCGAATCCGCGGCCTGGTGCCGGAAAAACGTGATGGTGTCGCGCAGCGCCGCCAGGCCCACGCCCATCACCTTCGGGTCTTTCGCCACATAGGTGATCTCGTAGAGGTAGCCCGGCACGAAGCCGCCCTTGAGGCAGATGTTGGCGGCGTCGGACTTGCCCGGGAAGGGGTTGCCTGCGTTATCGCAGGTGGCGAACTTCCAGTCCGTTGCGGGAATCGCCACGCGCGGGTCGGTCTCGTTCACGCGCCGCGTCAGCGTGTAGCCCGGCAAGGTGTTGTCGAGGCTGGCCGGCGCATAGGGAATCATCGTGCTGTTGAACACGCCGCCCGGCAGGCTCATCGACGGGCTGGCGGCGCTCGGGATCAGTTCCGCCGCATACGGGCCGGTAATGCTGCTGCCGTCCTTGTTCTTTGCCACCGGCACCGTCAGCGTGAGCCGCGCCGCCGAGCTCTTCGGCACATCGCCCTGCCAGGCCGAGTACAGCAGCACGTAACCGCGCTCGAAGTAGAGCGAATCCCCGGGCACCGTGGTGGGATTCGGCATGGTCAGGATATTGCCGCGATTGGGCGCATCGTAACGCAGCACGCCACCCGCCTTGCTCATGTCCTTGGGCTTGAGCATGACGAATTCGGTGGTGTACTCCACAAGGCCGCGGCCGTTCACCGGGGCCAGCGCCAGGTCCTGGATGATGGCGTTGTGCGCATCGGCGGGATCGATCTCACCCTTGAGCGTGCCGGTGAGTTTTTCGTAGGCGCCTACGTTGCCGTAGGTGCCAGGCATGTCTTGCCGCGCGGTGATGGTCAGCGTCATGCCCGGGGTGGCCGCCGCGGTGGACGTGGCAGGGGTGCCCGTATTCGCGCTGTCATCGTTGCCGCCGCAGGCGAGCAACGGCAAAGCTAGCGCCAGCGCCGCCATGCGGCGCGCCAAGGTGGTCTCCATACTTGCTCCTCTCTTGTCATACGCCCTGCTAAAGGGGGCGTTGGCGCAAAGTGTAGGGAGCGCGGCAATATAAGGTAAATGGATAGTTTCGATGGATTATGCGGATAAACCGCTGAATCGCTGCTTTAGGGCGCATAGGCATGGCGGGAAGAACGCGCGTGGCGCCGCTACCAAAAGCTCCGCCATGGCAACGTGTCCAGCCAGCTTGCCACCCGGCCCGCGCCGTAAAGCCCCAGGCCGAATATCCCGTGCGTGACGAGGCTATGGAAGCGCGCGGCGACTGGACGCGGCGTGCGGCTGGCGGCGACGCCGGCGCCCATGGCTGGCTGCATCAAAAAGAAGGGAGCCGCCACGCTGCCAATGCCAACGATCAGCGCAGGGCCGAGCGTCGGCTGATGGACCCAGCCGAGGCCCCAGAATGCGAGCAGCAGGGCCGCAAATGCGATGCCGATCAGATAATGGGCAACCCAGCCAATCAGGCGCTCGCCCCGTACCGGCGGCGAAGCGGCAATGGGATCGTGGCAAAAGCGCCCTCGCGTCAGATGGGCGAGCCAGCGGCCTACCAGCGCATAGTTCAGAGGAGGAATGCCGAGCAGCCACTGTCGAGCCCCGGCCCAGATGTCCATCACCACGGTCGCACCCGCCCCGATCAGGAATGCGTGCATCAGGTAGCCCACTGCGTCAGACATGGGTGGCCCCCTTCAGCGCGCCTGGCGCAGACGGCGCTCGGGCGCAGACCATCCAGCAGGCCGCGGTGAAGCGAACTTCAGCGCCATGCACATAGGGATCGAAGGCGGTGCGGACCGTTTCGATGACCTGCGTGCGCGTGCGCTCGTCCACCTCTTGAAGCATCAGGCCGACGGGACCGAGGCAGGAGAGGTAGCCGAGCAGATCCTTCTCGCGCATGGTGCAGTCCACCTCGATCGGCCGGATGTCGATTTCAGCCCAGCCGCTGCCTTCCAGCAAGGCAGCGATCCGATGCCGGTCCGCGAAAGCAAACTGCCCCGGCGCATCTGGCCGGCGGGCGGGCATGTTCGGCAGCAGCGCTGCCGCGGCGCGCTCGGCCGTCGTCATGAACGGATTTTCCGCGGCACTGCGCCACGCGATAAAACGCAGATCCGCGCCGTCCCGCGCGGCGCGGCGCAGGTTCTCGAAGGCCAGGGCCGGGTTGTCGAAGAACATGACGCCGAAACGCGAAATGATCAAATCGAAGCTTGCGGGCTCGAAGGCGTGGCTCTGCACGTCGGCGCGGATGAAGCATGCGGAGGTGTCTTCGCGTTCGGCGCGCGCCCGCGCGGCGGTGATCATCGGATCCGAGATGTCGGCGCCAATGCAGTGGCCCTTCGCACCGAGCCGCCGCGCAACGGCGAGCGTGGTGCTGCCCGTGCCGCAGCCCACATCCAGCACCCGGTGCGCGGCGCCGGCGCAGGCCGCTTTGACGAGCAGGTCTTCGAAGGGCTTGAACATCTGGTCGAGCGGCGCCTGAGCCTCGACCCAGGCGCGCCCGGAGCGGCCTCTCCAGAGCGCCGCCTGCTCGCTTTCGGCCCGTTGCGTGACGTCCATGATCGTTTTCCTTTGCTGCTCCAGGGAGCGGAAGCTACACTGTGCCAGTTCAAGTCGACTTGAGGTCAAGAGGGTGAAAAGCCTAGACATAGCCGAAGTGGCGCAGCAGTCCGGCGTTCCCGCATCGACGCTGCGGTTCTATGAGGAAAAGGGGCTGGTTGCCTCTACCGGCAGGCGCGGGCTGCGCCGGCTGTTCGATGCCGGCGTGCTGGAACGGCTGGCGCTGATCGCGCTGGGGCGCGCCGCCGGCTTTTCGCTCGACGACATTGCCCTCATGTTTTCCCCGCAGGGGCAGCCGCGCATCGACCGGCAGATGCTCTCGGCCAAGGCGGATGAGCTGGACAGGACGATCAAGAAGCTGAGCGCCATGCGCGACGGCCTGCGCCACGCCGCCGCCTGCCCCGCGCCCAGCCACATGGAATGCCCCACCTTCCGACGCATCGTGCAGGCCGCCGCGTCCGGCGCCCTTGGCGCGCGGCCGAAGAAGGCACCGCAGTCACCGCGAAAGTAGCACCATCGGTGGTCATGCTCACGCTGTAGTAGGCTCGCGTGCCGAGCATATCGCCTCAAAGCCGGATTCCGGCCCACGTCCCATTTCTCCTCCGATTCGACCGAATGCGCCAGGAGATGCACCGCGAGCATCTAGCGCTTGACCGTGCCGGCCCTCACCAAAGCTGGCGCAGCGCCTTCAGCCCCGCCGCGATGCCCGCCTCGTCGATCGCGCCGAAGCCGAACAGCAAGCCCGCGCGGCCCTGCGGGCCGAGGTAGTACTCCTGCGTGGTCCAGACCCCGATGCCCTGCTCCCTCGCGCGCGCCGCCAGCGGCTCGGGATCGGCATGGCCGACGCACAGCGCGGCCAGGTGCAGGCCGGCGGCGCAGGGCACCGGATCGAGCCGGCCGCGGAAATCCGCACGCAGCGTATCCAGCAGCAGCTGGCGGCGCACGCCATAGAGCCGGCGCATCTTGCGCACGTGGCGCGCCAGGTGCCCTTCGGCGATGAAGGCGGCGAGCGTGTCCTGCGCGGTGGCAGCGCAATGCCAGTCGCTGCATTGCTTGGCCAGCGTGAGCGCCTGCCGCGCCCACCGCGGGGCCACCACGAAGCCCAGCCGCAGCGTGGGAAACAGGCTCTTGGAGAAGGTCCCGACGTAGCACACGGATTCGGCGCGGTCGAGGGTCTGCAGGGCGTCGAGCGGGCGCTCCGCGTGGCGAAACTCGCCGTCGTAATCGTCTTCGACGATGACCGCGCCGTGCGTCTGCGCGAACGCAAGCAAGGCCGCGCGCCGCGCCGCCGACATGGCATGGCCGAGGGGGAACTGGTGCGATGGCGTGACGTAGATCACCCGCGCATCGGCGGGCAGCCGTTCCACCACCAGTCCTTGCGCGTCCACCGGCACCGGCACGATCCTGGCGCCGGCGGCAGCAAAGGCAGCGCGGGCCGGCGGGTAGCCCGGGTCCTCCATCGCCACCACGGTGCGCCCGGGCGTCACCAGCACGCGGGCCAGCAGGTCGAAGGCCTGCTGCGCGCCCGCCGTAACCACCACGTCGCCAGCCTGGCAGGCGACCGCGCGCGCAAACGAGACGTGGCTGGCAATGGCCTCGCGCAACGCGGGCTGCCCTTGCGGGTCGGCATAGGCCACCGGCGCATGCGTCATCGCCCGCATTGTGCGCGCCGTCAGGCGCCCCCACAGGTCTGCCCGGAATGCCGACAGGCTGGGCACGCCAACGCGAAAATCAAAGCGCGGCACCAGCGGCGAAGCTTCCCGAGGCGGCAAGGGCGGCGCGCGCCAGAACGCGGCCAGCCGGCGCTCAGCCTCGGGCGCGACAGGCTGCGGGGCTGGCTCGCGCGCGGGCGCCAGCAGCCCCGCCACATAGGTGCCGCCACGATCGCGCGCGACCACGTAGCCCTCGCTCAGCAGCAGGTCGTAGGCGGCCACCACGGTGTTGCGCGACACCCCCCAGGCCTGGGCCAGCGCGCGCGTAGCAGGCAGGCGCAAGCCAGGGCGCAGGCGCCCGTCAAGGATCGCCCCCTTGAGCTGGCCGTGCAGGCTGCGCAGCAAATGGCGCGAGCCGGGTGCTGGCAAGCGGATCGGGAAAGCGAACTCTGGATCCATAAACTTCCTAATTTCTGGCTCTTTTCCGGTACCAGTTTGCCGTCTTATCCTGGCCCTGTCATCCCCCCTGTCATCCCCAATGAGGTGCCTGGAAATGAAACGCTCCGATCTTTCGATGTTGCTGTCGCTGGCCGCCCTGTGGGGCGCCTCCTACCTGTTTATCCGTCTGGGTGCGGGTGAGTTCGGCGCGGTGCCGCTGGCGGGCGCGCGCGCCGGCGGCGCGGCCCTGCTGCTGCTCCCGCTGCTGGCCTGGCGCGGCGGGCTGGCCGGCCTGCGCCGCCGCTGGTGGGCGATCGCCGTGGTAGGGATCACCAATTCAGCGCTGCCCTTCGTGCTGTTCAGCTTTGCCGCGCTGACGATTCCGGCCGGGCTTTCCGCCATGTTCACCGCGGCCACGCCGCTGTTTACCGCGCTCATCGGCTGGCTGTGGTTGCGTGAAAGCCTGGGGGCGCCGCGCGTGGCCGGGCTGGCCCTGGGTTTCGCCGGGGTACTGTGGCTGGTGTGGGACAAGGCCGGGCTGCACCACGGCGCCGCGGGCAAGGCGGCCGGCCTGGCCGCGCTGGCCTGCCTGGCCGCTACCCTGCTCTATGGCTTCTCCGCCAACTTCACCCGCAAATACCTGGCGGACGTACCGCCGCTCACGGTGGCAACGGGCAGCCAGTTCGCATCGGCTCTGCTGCTGTGCGCGCCGGCAGCCTGGCTGTGGCCGGCCACGCAGCCAAGCGCGCATGCGTGGCTGGCGCTGGGCGCGTTGACCGCAGCCTGCACCGCGCTGGCTTATGTGATCTTCTTTCGCCTGATCGCCAAGGCGGGGCCCGCGCGGGCAATGACCGCGCTATTCCTGATCCCGGCCTTCGGTGTCTTGTGGGGTGCGCTGTTCCTGGGCGAGCGCATCACCCCTTCGATGCTGCTGGGCTGCGCCGTGATCCTGGCCGGCACCGCCCTGACAACGGGCATTGTGCGCGGATGGAGCAAGCGCCTGGCAAGCTAGCGAGGCGCAGGGATGCGGACTGAATTGACGGGGCTTGGAAAAAGCTTCGGCGCGCCACAGTGGGCGCGCCGATTCGCATGCAGCGTGGGGGCGCTGCGCTATGCCTTCTTGACCACGGATGCCGTGGATCCCGGGGAACCCTCAGGCCGGAAGTGCCTGAGCCACTACGGTGGCCATGGAGCCGCTGGCAACGCAAATCAGCGCCCAGCCTGCCAATATCCGGAAACTCTGCCAACGGTTCATGATGTGCTCCTGGTATCCGCGCGTCGTTACGGTGACGCCGCGGGGTGATACATGCAATCCGGCACCTCGGTCATCGAGACCCGAGAGGTACCGGTTTTCACTCAGGCCCTTGCGCCGTCGGTGTACACGTCCCGTGCGCCGCTGCGGGCACCGTCGAAGTACGGGTTGCGCTTGTCGTTGCGGGCGCCGTCGGTGTACGGGTCGAACTTGCGGCTGGGTTCAGACGACACGCCGCTGCGATCCAGGCCCGCGACGGTGCGGAAACCATCCGTGTACGGGTCGGTCTTGCCAACGCGGGCACCGTCGGTGAACGGATCGAACTTGCCGGCGCGTGCGCCTTCGGTGAAGGGATCGAACTTGCCGCTGCGGGCGCCATCGCTGTAGACGTCGCGGGTGCGGTATTCATAGCCGTACTTGTCGGCGGTAACGGTTGCGGCGGCCTGGGCGTGGCCAGCAGCGAACGCTGCGGCGAGGGTGGCGGCGGTGAGCAGGGACTTGGCAAAAAGCTTGGTGTTCATGATGTTCTCCAATCGAAGCATGGGTCCGGGGGTCTGCTTTGGCCGCGGGGACCGGGTTTTAGCTGGTTCGTCGTCTTTTTCGCTTTCTTACCTATCACTAGGTAGAGAAGCGAGGCAAAAAAAATGACTTTCGTCTTTGTTACTGATTTGCTGCATTGGAAACCGGCTGGCTGGGCCTTGTCTGCTTGGCGTTACCTTGCTGCGGCATCCATGGAACACATCTTATCTACCTGTAAGTAGATAGTCAAGGGTTTTTACCAGGTTGTACTTACGATATCCATCAATGGCATAAGCAGCACCAACCACAAAGATGAGTATGGATCACTATTTGTGCGCTATCGCCCTTTGATGCCACGCGTGTACTACGCTTTTGGGGGGCGCGGGCAACGAGGGATTGCCGCATCGCGGCATCGCGAGCAAACTCTCCGGGCCATGCCCGGGCATCCCCGCGCACGCATCAGCAGCACTCGACTCATCCGCACCAGCGCCAGCGCGGTGCCACCGGGAGGCCTTACAGCCATGAGCGCAGACAACGCTATCGGAAGCCTGGAACCCCCTGGCCCGCAAGCCATCGATGCGGCGGGCCTGGCCATCGATCAGGAGGCGGCCACCGCGGCGTTCTCCCCGATGGAGTCACGCCGCCACCAGATGTGGCCCCTGCTTACCGCCGCCGAGATCGTGCGGCTCCAGCATTTCGGCACACTGCGGCAGTGGCGCGCCAATGAATACCTGTTTCGCACCGGCGACCCTGCCCACGGCATGGTGGTGGTATTGCGGGGCCGCGTGCGCGTCTTGCAGCGCGACGCGCGAGACCGTGCGTCGGTGGTCGGCGAGCACGGGCCGGGCAGCTTTCTTGCCGAGGTGGGGCAGCTATCGGGCAAGCCCGCGCTAGTCGACGGCCTGGCGCTGGAGGACATCGAGGCCATCTCGATTCCACCCGATCGGCTGCGCGCGCTGATGGTCGCGGAAGCCGATCTGGGCGAGCGGATCATGCGTGCGCTGATCCTGCGCCGCGTTGGCCTGATCGAGCGCGGCAATGGCCCGACGCTGCTAGGCCGCGGCAGCGACGCGCGCCTGCTGCATCTGCAGGCGTTCCTGCGGCGCAACGGCTATCCCCACACCGTGGTCGATGCGGATACCGATCCCGATGCGTGCGCCCTGCTCGATTTCACCGCCGCCGCGCCCGGCGATTTTCCGCTGGTGATCTGCCCCGGCGGCGCGGTGCTGCGATGCCCGGACGCAGGTCAGCTTGCCACCTGCCTGGGCCTGCTGCCCGAATTCGACCCGGACTATATCTACGATGTGATCGTGGTGGGTGCCGGTCCGGCGGGTCTCGCCACCGCGGTGTATGCCGCGTCCGAGGGCCTGTGTGTTGCGGTGTTCGACAGCCTTGCGCCAGGCGGCCAGGCCGGCGCCAGCTCGCGCATCGAGAACTATCTGGGCTTCCCCACGGGTATTTCCGGGCAAGCTTTGGCCGGCCGGGCCTTTGTGCAAGCCCAGAAGTTCGGCGCGCACCTTGCCATCCCCTTGCAAGTGAGCGCGCTGCATTGTGGCGAGCATCCGCAGCGCGTCGAACTGAGCGATGGCCGCAAGATTGCGGCCCGGACCGTGGTCATTGCCAGCGGCGCGGCTTATCGCCACCCCGCCATCGCGGCACTCGATCGCTATGAAGGACGCGGCGTCTACTACTGGGCCTCCCCGGTGGAAGCCCGCCTGTGCAGCGGCGAAGAAGTCGTGCTGGTGGGCGGCGGCAATTCCGCCGGGCAGGCCGCTGTGTTCCTGGCCGCGCACGCCAAGCGCGTGCACATTCTCATCCGGGCATCGGGGCTGGAGGCCAGCATGTCGCGCTACCTGATCGAGCGCATCGCGGCCCAGCCCAATATCGAACTGCATACCGGCACGGAGATCGTCGCCCTGGGCGGGGAAGAACGTCTGGCCACCATCGGCTATCGCTCGCGCGACAGCGATCGCGTGACCGAAGTGCCGGTCCGGCATCTGTTCCTGTTTACTGGTGCCGATCCCAATACGGGATGGCTCGCCAGCTGCAATGTGCGCGTGGACGCGAAGGGATTCGTGCTGACCGGCACAGACACGGCGCATGAAGGCACCATGCCGGCATCCACGCTGGAGACCAGTGTGCCAGGCATCTTTGCAATCGGGGACGTGCGCTCGGGTTCCACCAAACGGGTTGCGGCGGCCGTGGGCGAAGGCGCGGCGGTGGTCGCGCAAATCCACGGCTACCTGGAAAAAATGAAACAGCCGGAGCCGGGAACGCTTGCCATGTAAGCATTGCCGGGCGCCTTGCAAACACCGGACGATCAATTTACTCTTGCCGCTGCACGCCGGCAATCGACCGTGTGGACGGCGCGCGACAGGGCCTGAAATGCGCTTTTATTTACTATATTAGTTGCATGGCAGGAGCTTCAATTCGAAGCCGTCGATAGCGGGAGGTTTCCATGCGTTCGCTTGCAGACATGTTTAGTCCGCCCACCCCGGAGAAAATCGCAGCAAGGGAATTGCAGCAAATGCGGCTTACCTTATTCCAAGCCGAGCGTCGCCTGCTGGAGGCACAGATGCAGGTCGACTACTACCGCGACCTGGTCGCCTTCCTGGAGGAGGTGACCGCCTCCGGCGTCGAGAGCGTCGTGGACAAGCGGCGCGCCCCCGTCGCCGCGGAGCATGCGCAAGCGCCCCGCTCAGCGCCCGGCCTTATCACGGTGCCTACCGTACCTTCAGCAGCCTGACGGTTTGCCGTCATGCCGTGCCGCGCGGCTTGAAGCCGCCGCGGCCATCCGCTCGCATGACACACAGCGCTTGCTGAAGCGTTCCCGATTGCCCAGCCACCGGCACCGCGCCGGCGCTGTGCGATACTTGCCGCCTCACGCGGCCATCCCCATGCCATGCGCCCAGCCACATTGCCCCGCACCGGGCGGTTGTGCCCGGCGCGCTCGCCGTGCCGGCAAGGGGGGCCCGATCAGGATCCGGGAACAAGGAACATCGAAATGAGCGCACTGCTGCCAGCCATTGAAATCGAAACCACGCCGTCACCCACATGGTCGGTTATCTGGATGCACGGGCTCGGCGCCGACGGCAGCGATTTCGTGCCCGTGGTGCCGGAGCTGGGCCTGGCGTCCGCGCCCGGCGTGCGTTTCGTGTTTCCCAACGCGCCGGCCATCCCGGTTACCTGCAACGGCGGCTACGTCATGCCGGCGTGGTACGACATCGAGTCGCTCGATGACGCGCGCCGCCATGCGGACGAGGCCGGAATCCGGGTCTCCCGCGATGCCATCCGCGCCCTGATCGCGCGGGAAAACCAGCGCGGCGTGCCCAGCCACCGTGTGGTGCTGGCGGGGTTCTCGCAAGGCGGGGCCGTGGCCTATACCACAGCCCTGACGCATCCCGAAGCGCTGGGCGGCATCATCGCCCTTTCCACCTATATCCCCGCGCCGGCAATGCTTGCCGCCGAGTTCAGCGAAGCCAGCCGCGCCACGCCGATCTTTGCCGGACACGGCACCGAGGACGACGTGGTGGCCGTGCAGCTCGGCCTGCTGGCGCGCGACACCGTGGAAAAACTGGGCTGCAAGGTGGAATGGCACACCTACCGCATGTCGCACTCGGTCTGCATGGAAGAGATCAAGGCGATCGGCGCCTGGCTGAATGCGCGCTTCGCGGCGGCCGAGAAATCCTGACCCGCACGGACGCCGCCCCGACATCCGATAGCGTGGTAGGCTCGCGCCCCACCGCACGATTTGCAAGTCATGATGAAAACCTCTCCCCCCGACGCTTCCGCCCCCACGCCAGCGCCCGCGCTCAAGCTCGACTTCGATACCCGCAAGGCCTTGCTGTTTGCACTTGCCGCCGAGCGCTTGTCGGCATTCTACGAACACCGTCAATGGATGACCGATGCCCAGGGGGCCACCCTGGCGAGCCTGTGGCTGTCGCGCTCCAAGCTGCAGCTGGCGCTGGCCGAGCGGCGCTTGCTGTCGCAACTGAGCGATCAGTTCGCGCGCCAGCTCGCCGGCACGCTCTCACGCGAGGCCGGGCTGTACACCGCCCACGAAATGATGGAAGCGCTGGACCCCAACTACCAATCGGCCTTTGCGCACGACCTGCTCGACGAGTGCGAGCGGCTCCTGCATGAGAACGGCGTGACTGAGTAATGAGCGGGCAAGCCGGTGCGCGGCGCATCGCGTCCCGCCATGGCGTATCAGCGGCTGGCCACCCTGGCCGGGCTGCGGCTCTTGTCGAATTGCGCGGCATCGAGCCGCCGAAACACCAGCGCCGATAGCAGTGTGATCATGCCCACGGTAAAGAACGCCAGCCGGTAAGCTGTGCCAGCCACGCCCAGTTGGGCTGTGAACATGCTGACCAGGCCGCCGCCGATGGTGACCCCGAGGCCGATTGCCAGCATCTGCACCATCGAGAACAAGCTGTTGCCGCTGCCCGCGTCCTCCACGCTCAAACCCTTGAGCGTCACGCTGTTCATGGCAGCGAATTGCATGGAGTTGGTGGCCCCGAACAAAGCGAGCTGCGCAATGGCAAGGCCCACGGGCCAGCCCGGCGCAATCGCCGCGAACGAGGCGATCGAGCCACCTACCAATACCGTGTTGACCAGCAGGAAGTTGTCATAGCCAAAGCGCTTGACCAGCGGCACGATCCAGCGCTTGGCGAGCACGCCGGCCAGCGCGGCCGGCAGCAGCATCAGCCCCGAATGCAGCGGCGAATATCCCATCTGCAACTGCAGCAGCAACGGCATCAGGAACGGCACCGCGCCCGAGCCGATGCGGCACACCAGGTTGCCGGCCAGGCCCACGCTGAAATTGGGCTCGCGGAACAGCGCCAGCCGGAACAGCGGATTTTGACGCCGCCGCGCATGCGGGATGTAGAGCAGCGCGGACAGCAGGCTCAGCGCGAACAGGCTGCCGCTCCATGCCGCGTGGCTTGCCTCGTGCGGGGTGTCCAGCGCCAGCGAGAACGCCACCATGCAAAGCGACAGCAGGCCGCAGCCAACAAAGTCGAACGGTGGCGCACGGCCAACGGTGTGGTCGGGCAGGTAGCGCAAGACCGCCAGCATCCCGATGGCGCCCACGGGCACATTGATCAGGAAGATCCAGTGCCACGCCACCGACTGCACGATCCAGCCGCCCAGCACCGGGCCAAAGATCGGCCCGACCTGCCCCGCCACCGAGACAAAGGCCAGCGCCGCGATGTATTGCTCGCCGGAGACGCTGCGCAGCACCGCCAGCCGGCCGATCGGCAGCAGCATGGAGCCACCCACGCCCTGGATCACGCGGGCAATCACGAGCTGGTCCAGGCTCTGCGCACCCGCGCAGAACAGCGAGCCCAGCACGAAGATCAGGATCGCGGCGAAGTACACGCGACGGGTGCCGAAGCGGTCGGCCAGCCAACCCGAGGCCGGCGTGAGCATGGCCATGGTCAGCGTGTAGGCCACCACCACGGGCTTCATGTCGAGGGGGGTTTCGTTGAGGCTGCGCGCCATCGCGGGCAACGCGGTATTGACAATGGTGGTGTCGAGCGTTTGCATGAAAAAGCCCGCTGCGACGATCCACAACATGGCCTTTTGCGAGGTTTGGCTGGTCATCTGGTACGTCTCGAGGCAAATGCAAGTGCCGGCAATCAGGGGCAATGACCGGCGTGGCATCTGGAATGGACCGTGGAAGAAGCGATCGGGCCAAAACCAGTGCCAGGAATGCAGCCGATGTTAATACCGGCCATGCCAATCGGGAACCCTGCTAGGTATATTGACTGTCATCGGAAAATCCGATGACAATGCGGCATGCTCAACCCCGTCTGGATCAAGACCTTCGCCACCGTAGCCGCCGCGCACAGCTTTACCGACGCGGGGCGCCAGCTCGGCCTCTCCCAATCCAGCGTCAGCGACCACGTCCGGCGCCTGGAACAGCACGTCGGGCGCCGGCTCTTTGTGCGCGATACCCACACCCTGGCCATGACCGCCGACGGCGAGGCGCTGCTGGCCCACGCGCGGCTGATCCTGGATGCCATTGCGCGCGCGGAATCCCAGTTCAATGCGCCGCGCCTGCAGGGCCGCGTGCGCCTGGGCACTTCCGATGACCTCGCGCTGGGCCCCCTGCCCAATGTGCTGGCGGCGTTTCGCAACTCGCATCCGGATGTGGAACTGGAGATCACCATCGGCATGACCGGCAAGCTCTACGAGCTGATGGATGCCGGCGCGCTGGACCTGATGATCGGCAAGCGCCGCGAAGGCGATCGGCGCGGGTCTCCGTTGTTCAGGGGCAAGCTCGAGTGGCTAGCCCGGCCCGGCACGGTGGCGGACCTGCGCCAGCCGCTGCCGCTGATCCTGGTGCCCGAGCCCAGTGTCACGCGCGCCATCGTGCTCGATACGCTGGCCAAGGCCGGGATGCGCTGGCAGATCGTCTGCACCAGCAGCAGTCACTCAGGCTGCATCGCCGCCGCGCGCGGCGGGCTGGGCATTACCGTGCGCGCGCAATACCTGTCCGGGCGCGGGCTGTCGCCGCTGGTCAACGGCGACAGCCTGCCGGCGCTGCCGGAGGTGGAGTTCATCTCGCTGCGCGCGGGCCGCCTGAGCCGGCCCGCCGAAACGTTGCTGCAACTGCTGCAAAAGAGCGATCTGCGCGGGTCCTGGCTGGACGAGTAGCCAGCCCCTGCGCATTGGGCCGCGCACGGCTCAGGCAATCGCGCCGTCCTGGTACACGTTGAAGCTACGGGCCGGCGGCGCTGAAACGCCGCGGGTATCCATGCCAGCCACCTTCTGCGCGCCATCGACGAACGGGTCGATGCTGCGCGCCGGATCGGAGGACACACCAGTGCGATCCAGGCCAGCGATGCGGGCGCCGTCGGTAAACGTATCGAGCTTGCGCGCACCATCGGTGAACGGGTCGATGCTGCGTGCCGGGTCGGCGGAGGGGCCGGTGCGGTCCAGGCCGGCGATGCGCGCGCCATCGGTAAAGGGATCCACCATGCGGGCGTGAGCACCGTCGGTGAAGGTATCGAACCGCCCGCCCCGTGCGCCATCGGTGAAGGCGTTCACGGGCGCGGTGCGCGCCCCGTCGCTGTAGATATCACGCACGCTGGCGGCTTGGGCGCTGCCCAGGGCAAGCACGGCGCCGGCGATGGCGGCGGCAAACAGTGACTTGGTGAACGACGTGGTGAGCGACTTGGTGAGGTTCGGGTACATGGCAATCTCCAACTGGGTGAATGTGCCCATTCGTCGCCGCCACCCACAGGAACTTACAGGTTTTTTTCAGATTGTTTGCGCCGATCCGTCCGCCGCATCCCCGCGCGGCGCCCCGGCCACCTGAACCCTCCCCCCGTCAAAAGTATGAACCCGGGGCTGAATCCAGCCGAAAGCATATCCCCCCAATACCGTGGCGATCTCCAACCTCCGGCCAGTGTCGGCAAGCGCACGCATGACGCTTAATACGTTAACGGGTCAAGCCCGGCTGCGCGGCATACCGAACAGAGAAAAAACCAAACGGCTGGCACAGCCGCCGCGACCTTTCGACTTGGGGAGACAAGGGGATGATCGATACCGAACTGGATCTGGCCGGCAATCACTTGCTGGGCGCCCTGCCGCCGCACGAGCGCCGCTTGCTGCTGCCGCGCCTGGATAGCGTCAGCCTGCGCACCGGGCAGCTGTTGAGCGATTCCGGTCAGCGCATCCGGCATCTCTATTTCCCGAACACGGCGGTGATCTCGATGATGTCGCTGCAGGAAAGCGGCGCCACCGTGGAGCTGGCCTCCGTGGGCCGCGAGGGGCTGGTGGGGCTGCCCGCGCTGACCGGCGCCGAGACCATGCCCAACCGGATCGAAGTACGCAGGAGCGGCACCGGCTTTCGCGTTGCCGCGAGCGACCTGCGCGCGATCTACCCCGAGCTGCCCACGCTGCAGCGCATGGCCCTGCTCTATATGCAGGCGCTGCTCACGCAGGTGTCGCAGACGGCCGTCTGCATCCGCCACCACTCGCTGACCACGCAGTTGTGCCGCTGGCTGCTGCTGGCGCTGGACCGCTCGCCCTGCAATGAGCTCGACGTGACCCAGCAAACCATTGCGGACATGCTTGGCGTGCGCCGCGAAGGCGTGACCGAGGCGGTGGGCAAGCTGGCGGAGCTGCAGATGATCCGCCACAGCCGCGGCCATATCACCGTGATCGACCGGGCCGGGCTGGAGGGCTTTTCCGGCGAGTCCTACCGCATCGTGCGCAACGAGTTCGACCGTTTGCTCAGCCGCGCGGCCGGCTGATGCGGTGGTGGATCCGCCAGGCCGTCAATCCTGCGGCAGTGCCTGGTACGCGGTGGCAAGGTGATATGGCGTGGTCGAAGGCATCTCCGCCCGCTCCACCTTGCCGGCAGGCGACAGGCACTCATGCCAGCCGCCCGCGTGCAGGAATCGCGCCGGGTAGGCTCTCAGCCAGGCCTGCAGGTGCGCCAGCGCCGCGCTGTCGCCGCGCACCGCCAGCGCCCGCGCGAGTTCGGTCTGCGCCCAGATGCGCTGGATCGGGTCACGCGGCGAGCCGTCCAGGTGCAACGCTGCCGCCACGCCCATGGTGCTGGTGTCGACGCCGTGCCGCAGGGCGAAGCCGAAGGCGCGTGCCAACGCTTGCGCGAGCCCGGAGCCCTCGAACAACGCGGGCGCGCTGGCAAGCAGCGAGAACCACTCGAACTGATGGCCGGGCTCGACCCGGTTGCCAGCGCGATCGGTGCACATCGGCAGCTCGGCAATGCAACCGGTCGCCGGATCGACAAAGGTAGCCAGCACGGCGGCGGCAATGCCGGCCAGCCGGTCCGCATAGCGGCGCTCCCCGGTGACCTCGAACGCCGCCAGGTAGGCCTCGGTCAGGTGCATGATCGGGTTTTGCTGGGGCGGCCCGCCTAGCGGGCGAAGGTCTTGCGCTAGCGCGGCATGGTACAGGCCATCCGCGGTGGCGAAACGCTCCTCGATCAGCCGTGTGGTGCCATCCAGCAAGGCACGCGCCTGCGTGCTGCCCGAGCGCTTGAAATACGCCGCGCAGGCAAAGACGACGAAGGCGTGGGTGTACAGGTCCTTGGTGGTATCCAGCGGCCGTCCCTGCGCGTCGATGCTGTAGATGAAGCCACCCTGCCCGCCATCGGCAAAGCGGCCCCCGAGCGAGGCGAACAGGCGCGCGGCATGGGCGGCCCCATCCGTGCCGTCGCACTGCGAAAACACATAGAGCTGGCGCGCGCAGGCCATGGCGCGGTAACGCGCCACCGGCAAAGGCTGCTGGCCGGTGCCGGACAGCGCCTCATAGGGCAGCTGCATCGTGGCGTTCCAGCCCGGCCCGGTCCAGAGCGGCAGGACGGCGGCATCGTAATGCGCGCGCAATGCGGCGAAGGAAGCGGCCTTGGGATCAGCACCAGCGGTGACAAGGGGTGGCGTAACGTTCATGCGGAAAGGGAAATCGGTAGGAGGCGCGTATCTGCCACCCGTGGAATATACCTCAGCCCGCCAGCCGGTCTTCCCGAGCGGCGGTGGCGGCGCAGGGTACCGCCCTCGTCCCATTAGCGCTTTGACGCCGACGGCAAGCTTGATCCCGCCAATAAATCGCCTAACCTTACGGCGTGGCCCTTTGAATCGATCGCCGCAGTAAGCGGCTTTTGCGCCGTATTCCGCGCTTGCCGCGGCGTCCCGGCCACATTCCTGGTTTGTGCAGGTGACATGGACGGAAGGCCCCCCCCGCCTCCCGTCCAGCCGGTTCACCAAGCACTTCCGGCCCGTCCGGAGCCCGCCGGAGGCCGCGCCCATGCTCCATGGGAGAGCAACATGGAAAAGCCGGTTGTAAGTCCCTTGCGTTTTGTCGAACTACTCAACGCCAGGCTGCCCGCCCATCCCCTGTATCAGGAAGGGATGCGCGTGTACGCCATTCCCAATCATTCGGAACACCCTCACAGCCTGGTCTGCGTCGGCCCGCGAGGCGTCAAGGGCGTCTGCGCGACGGTGGAGCTGATCGTGCGCGGCGAGTGCGAGATCTTCCCCGACATACCGGGCGACTGGCACGGCTCCCAGCACGGAACCGTTCGCGCGTCGCATCGCTAGGGCTGCGCCACCCCACCCGTACCTTCATCCACGCGTCCTGCTCAAACCCGATCCAGCCTCCGGTGAGGCTCGGGCGGCAGCGTCACGCGGATCGCGTCGTGCGCGCGCACCAGTCCGCCGGCCAGGACAATGCCCATGACGCCGGCCTTGCGCACCAGCTTGCCTTCATCGTCCCGACCCAGCACCCGCGCAAGCAGGCCCGGCTGGAAGCGTTCGATCTGCGCGCAGGGATTGCGCAGCCCCGTGATCTCGACCAGCGCGGTGTCGCCCAGGTGCAGCCGCGCGCCGGTTGGCAGCGCCAGCAGGTCGATGCCCCGCGTGGTGATGTTCTCGCCCAGCGCGCCAGGCGCCACCGCATGGCCGGCGGCCTGCAGCATCGCCTGCAGTTCCACCGATAGCAGATGAACCTGCCGCAGGTTCGGCTGGCTAGGGTCCACCGCCACGCGGGAACGGTGCTTGACGGTTTCCCCCAGATGCGCGTCACCCTCGACGCCCAGCCCGGCCAGCAGGCGGATGACCGGCGCCACCGCCTTGCTGAAGGTGTGCGTGGCGCTAAGGCTTACCGCGGCCACACTGCCCGCCTGCGGCGACTCGGCCCACCCGTTGCTAATATCCGCCGCGATGGTCATGCCGCCGCGCGCCCTGGCTCGCCCGGTTCGTCCGATGCGTCCGGCAGCGGCATCTGGACCAGGCCTGCGCTGTCAAGCGCCAGGGCGCCCGCCGGATAGCGCGCGGCAAACACCAGGCGGCCCGATGACCACGTATGCGTCACCAGCGGCTGTCCGGCCACCATGGCAACCGCTACCAGGTCGGCGCGCAGCCCGGCCCCGATGCGCCCGCGATCGGACAACCCACAAGCCGCGGCCGGGTTGGCGCTGACCAGCGCGGCGGCTTGCGGCAGGCTCAGGCCAGCAAGGCGTTCCGCGGCAAAGGCGGCGGCAATCAGCGTGGACGGCTGGTAGTCCGAGCATAGGCAATCCGCCACCCCGGCGCTGATGGCGTCGATGGCGCGCATGGAGCCGCTCTGGCTTTGGCCGCGCAGCACATTGGGCGCGCCAAGGATGGTCGGCAGCCCCTTTGCCTTGGCGGCCTGCGCCGTCTCCAGGTTGATCGGGAACTCGCTCATGCGCACGCCCAGCGCATGCATGGTGGCAATACGCTGTGCCGAGTCGTCGTCATGGCTCGCGGCCGGCACCCCTACGCGGGCGGCCAGCGCCAGCAAGCGTTCAACCCGGTCCAGTGCGCCGTGCTTCTCCACCAGTTTCCTGTCGGCGGCGGCATGGGCCTCTTCACGGCTCATGGCGTGGTTGCCCATCATGTAAGCCAGGTAGGACTCCAGCGTCTTGAACTGGCCCTGCCCGGGCGAATGGTCCATCACCGAGACCAGGTCCACCAGGCCGGCTTCCACCAGTTGCTCCAGCACTGGCAACGCGCTGGCGTCGGTGACTTCATAGCGGCAATGGATGCGGTTATCCACCAGGCTGTGGCCGCGGAAGGCGGCGACGGCGCGCACGAGCTCGCCGGCCGTGTCGAAGTTACGCACGCCGAACGAGTTACCGGCGAACGATACCGCGTGGTAAGGCGTGGTGATGCCCGCGGCGGCGTTGCGGCGATCGATCTGCGCCACGGCAAAATCCAACGGGAACATCACCCGCGAGCGCGGCTCGGCTTCTTTCTCGATCGCGTCGCAATGCAGGTCGACCAGGCCGGGCAGCAGCGTCTGGCCACGCAGGTCGATCACCTGGGCGGCACGCGGCACGGCGGCGGCATCGGGCTCGATGGCCGCGATGTGGCCATTGTCGATCAGCAAGGCGCTGTCGGCCAGCACGCCGTCGGGCAGGACGATCCGTGCATGAGTCAGGTAAGCAGGAAGCATGGTCGGTTCCGGGAACGAGTGGGAACGATGGGGAACGAGTGGGAGCGCTTGGGAACGAATGTATGCGATCAGGATGAATGGCTCAGCCCGCGACAGCCGCAAGCTTGCCGGCCGGCGCGGCCTGCGTGACAGCCGGCGGGTGCAATGGCAGCAGCCTGGTGGCCACCGCCTCGCGCACGGCTTCATCGTGGAAGATGCCGACCAGGCACCGGCCCTCGGCCAGCGCTTCGCGGATCAGCGCCACCACCACCGCGCGGTTATCCGCGTCGAGCGAGGCGGTCGGTTCGTCGAGCAACAGCACCGGATGGCCGCCGATCAGCCCGCGCGCGATGTTCACGCGCTGCTGCTCGCCGCCCGAGAAGGTCGCGGGCGGCAGGCTCCACAGCCGGCCCGGCACCTGCAGCCGCGCCAGCAGCACCGCGGCACGCTCGCGCGCTTCGCCGGCACTGGCGCCGCGCTGCTGCAGCGGCTCGGCCACCACATCGAGCGTGCTCACGCGCGGGATCACATGAAGGAACTGGCTGACATAGCCGATCACCTCGCGCCGCAATTGCAGGATGCGTTGCTCTGGCGCGCGGGTCAGCTCCACCCACGCGTCGTTGTCACGGATGCGGATGCTGCCTTCGGTGGCCAGGTAGTTGCCGTACAAACACCGCAGCAGCGTGCTCTTGCCCGCGCCGGAACTGCCGGCCAGCACCAGGCATTCGCCGGCGGCGGCATCGAAATCGATGGCCTGCAGCACGGGCAGGCGCGTGCCGCCCTGGTTGTGCAGGATGAAGGTCTTGCCGAGGCCGCGCACCTGGATGCGCTGGGCGTCGGCGGCCATGCTTGGATCGTGGTAGGCGTCGTGCGTCATGATCAGCCCTGCAGAATGGAAGACACCAGCAACTGGGTGTACGGGTGGTGCGGATCGTCGAGGATCTGGTCGGTCAGGCCGCTTTCCACCACGCGCCCGCCTTGCATCACCAGCGTGCGGTGCGCCAGCAGGCGCGCCACGGCGAGGTCGTGGGTGACGATGATGGCGGCAAGGCCAAGGTCCGCCACCAGCCGGCGCAGCAGGTCGAGCAGGCGGGCCTGCACGGAGACGTCGAGCGAGGCGGTGGGCTCGTCCATGAACACCAGGCGCGGATGCGTCACCAGGTTGCGGGCGATCTGCAAGCGCTGCTGCATGCCGCCGGAGAAGCTGGTCGGCGCATCGTCCAGGCGGCCCAGGTCGAGCTCCATCTTTTCCATCCACGTGCCGGCCACTTCGCGCAGCTCGCCATAGTGGCGCCCGCCTACCGCCATCAAGCGCTCGGCGATATTGGCGCCTGCGCTCACCCGCATGCGCAGGCCATCGCGCGCGTTCTGGCGCACGAAACCCCAGTCGGTGCGCGCCAGCAGGCGCAGCCGGGCGTCCGACAGCGTGGCAAGGTCAACCAGCCCTTGCTCGCGGGTGTCGTAGCAAACGCTGCCGGATTCCGGCGCGGCCTGCCAGGACACCGCCTGCAGCAAGGTGCTCTTGCCCGAGCCGGACTCGCCCACCACGCACAGCACTTCGCCGGGAAACAGATCGAAGCTGACATCGTGGCAGCCATGCACGCCGTCCCAGGTGCGGGTCAGGCCGCGCACCGACAACAGCGGCGGGTGCGGATCGGTGCGGCTCATGCTGCCTCCTTGCGTGCGTTGGCGGCCGTGCCGTTCGGCCCGGTCTCACCCTGCTCCTGGCGCGTGGCGCAGTACTCGGTATCGGAGCAGACGAACATGCGCCCGCCCGCGTCGTCGATGATGATTTCATCGAGATAGCTGTCGGTGGAGCCACATAGCTCGCAGCAGCCATCCCACGTCTCCACCGCGAACGGATGGTCGTCGAAGTCCAGGCTCTTCACGCTGGTGAAGGGCGGCACCGCATAGACCCGCTTCTCACGCCCCGCGCCGAACAGCATCAGCGCCGGGCTGTAGTCCAGCTTCGGGTTGTCGAACTTGGGGATGGGCGACGGCCGCATCATGTAGCGCTGGTTGACCATCACCGGGTAGTCGTAGGTGGTGGCAATGCGCCCATGGCGGGCGATGTCCTCGTACAGCTTGACATGCATCGCGCCGTATTCCGCCAGCGCGTGCATGGTGCGGGTCTCGGTCTCGCTCGGTTCCAGCCAGCGCAGCGGCTCCGGGATGGGCACCTGGAACACCATGATCTGCCCCTGGGCCAGCGGCGTTTCCGGAATCCGGTGGCGGGTCTGCACGATCGTGGCTTGTGCGGTGCGCTCGGTGGTCTGCACGCCGGTCACGCGGCCGAAGAAGCGGCGGATATTGATGGCGTTGGTGGTGTCGTCCGAGCCCTGGTCGATCACCTTGAGCACGTCGTCGCTGCCGATGATGGAGGCGGTGACCTGGATGCCGCCGGTGCCCCAGCCGTAGGGCAGCGGCATCTCGCGGCTGCCGAAGGGCACCTGGTAGCCGGGGATCGCCACCGCCTTGAGCAGCGCACGGCGCAGCATGCGCTTGGTGGATTCGTCCAGGTAGCCGAAGTTGTAGTGTTCGTCGCGCACGGCGGCGTTGGCATTGGTGTCGGTCATGATGCGATGGCCTCCTGCGCCAGCACTTGGGAGATGCCGGCAGCGTCCTGCCCGGGCGGCGTGGGCGCCGGAGACGGCACGCCCTGCCCGCGCTCGGCGCGCAGGCGGCGCAGCAGTTCGAGATTGGTCTGGAAATCCACGTAGTGCGGCAGCTTCAAGTGCTGCACAAAGCCAGAGGCCTCCACGTTGTCGCTGTGGTAGAGCATGAACTCCACGTCGTTGGCGGGCGCGTCGGCGGCTTCGCCCAGTTCGGCGGCGCGCATGGCGCGGTCGGCCAGCGCCATCGACATGGCCTTGCGCTCGCCATAGCCGAACACCAGCCCGTAGCCGCGCGTAAAGCTCGGCCCTTCCTGCGCGTTGCCGGCGAACTGGCTCACCATCTGGCATTCGGTGACCTCGATCTCGCCGATGGTCACGGCAAAGCCCAGTTCCTCCACGAACAGTTCCACTTCCACCTCGCCGTAGCGGATCTCTGCCGCGAACGGGTGCGAGTTGCCGTAGCCGCGCTGGGTCGAGTAGCCCATCGACAGCAGGAAGCCCTCATCGGCGCGGGCCAGGTTCTGCAAGCGCGCCGGACGGGCCGCGGGCAGCTCCAGCGGCTCGCGCGTGAGGTCGGGCGGCGCGGGATCGTGCTCGGGCACGGTCTCCGGCTCGATCAGCGATTCCTGGCGCAGCAGGTCCGTCACGCGTGGCATGCGCGCATCCAGCGTGGTTGCCGCAGCCGGCAGCGGCGCATTGTCGCGCTCGGCTTCCAGCGTGAAGTCGAGCAGGCGCTGGGTGTAATCGTAGGTCGGCCCCAGCACCTGCCCACCCGGCACGTCCTTGAAGGTGGACGAGATCCGGCGCTGCAGGCGCATGGCGCCGGTATCGAGCGCCACCGAATAGCCAAAGCGCGGCAATGTGGTGCGATAGGCGCGCAGCAGGAACACGGCTTCGATCAGGTCGCCCGCGGCCTGCTTGATGGCCAGCGCGGCCAGGTGCGGGTCGTACAGCGAGCCTTCGGCCATCACGCGCGACACGGCCAGCGGCATCTGCTCGCGCACCTGCGCCAGTGTCAGCTCCGGCACGCGGCGGTCGCCACGGCGGTAGTCGTCCAGCATGCGGTACGAGTTGAGGATGGCGCGCTCGCCCCCTTTGACGGCAACGTACATGTCAAGCCTCCGCTTGGGTGGTGCGCGGCAGCGCGCACAGGGCGCTGCTACTGGTCAGCAGCACGTCCACGCCGAGCGGGAAGCGCGCATGGTTTGCCTGCCACTGGGTCCAGAAATCGGCCGGCAAGCCTTGCACGGCCAGCGTGGCGTGGGTCTCGATGCCAGGGCCGCGCAGTGTGACCTCGGGGCCGCCGTTCAGCGAAGCCACCTCGATCAGCAACGTGGCGGAGCGGTCCGGGTACGCCGGATCGCCCAGGGCGCATGCGGCCAGATCGGGCGCGGCGTAACCGGCCGGCACCGCCACGAAGGCCGCCTGCTCTGGTTCGGCCACCAGCGGGCAGCCGCAATGGAAGCGCAGGAAGGCGCGCACGCCTTCGGGCGTCCCGGGCGGCAGCCACACCGGCGTATCGCTGTCGACCAGCGCGAGCAGCAGCGCGCTCAAGGCCGGGGACAGGCCCTGTGGCACGCCGCACGGCTCGGCCAGCTCGCCGATGCTGCCCGGGTGGGACATGGCGTCCAGCGCGGCTCGGAAGGTCCGCTGCGCCGATTGCACCGCATCGTCGAAGCCAGGCAGCACCATCGGCGCAAGCGCGCCGTGTCGCCCCGGGGGCACGTTGTCGTATCCCGCCGTCTGGGCGGCAATCGTTTGGCCTGGCATCTCAGTCCTCTCCACGCACCATGGTAAAAAACTCCACCTTTGTCTGCGCCGCCACGGCGGCCTTGTGTTCGCCTTGCGCCGTACGCGCCTGGGCCAGCGGCGCGACCACTTCGGCCTGCACGCGCGCATGCCAATCGGGCAACTGCAGCAACGCATCCAGCACGGCGATCTGCTCCGCCTGGGCGTGTGTACGGCCTTGCACGTAACCCACCCCGACCACGCCCGGCTCCAGCGTCACCGCACAGCGCGTCACGCTGACCTCGCCGAGGTTGAACTGGGCCCCCGTGCCACCGGCGCGCCCCCGCACCATGGCCATGCCGCTCTCCGGCTTGCGCAGCAAGCGGTAGGCCGGCAGCGCGCCGAGGCGGCCCACGGCCTGCGCCAGGGCATCCGGAGCGGCCAGAGCCAGCACGCGCAGCCAGGCCGCTCGGGCCGCTTGCTGCTGGGCCGCCGCCCCTGGCTGCGCGCCCGCGTCGGTATCGCTTCGATCCATTTCACATCCCCTATACGTCTATACGTTTAGATGTAGAATACCATCCATGGCCGAACTACAACACATCCAGATGAAGCTTTCATGACGCCCGGCAAGGCGCTTCGGCCCGCTTCGGCCTACTTCGGGCCCCGTGCACGGCATGGCCAGGTTGAGGCACAATCGCATCCTATTGAAGCACGCAAATGATTAACGCAGGATGACGAAAAGGCAGGACACGATGGTGGAACAGGAAGTCGAGCGGGGCTCGGGAGTTGCGGTATGGCGCCAGATCGGCGAGGCCCTTGCGCTCGACATCCGCAACAAGCTCTATGTCCCGGGCGAGCGCCTGCCGCCAGAGCCAGAGCTGGCCACGCGCTTTGCCGTCAACCGCCACACCATCCGCCGCGCCATGGGCGAGCTGGAGCAAAACGGGCTGGTGCGCATCGAGCAAGGCCGGGGCACCTTCGTGCAGGAACACGCGATCGACTACGCCATCGGGCGGCGCACGCGTTTTTCGCAAAACCTGGCCAGCCAGGGCATGCGTGGGCACAACGAGGTGCTGGAGTCGCAAACGCTGCGCGCCCCCGAGATCGCCAAGCACCTGGGCCTAGCGCGCAGCGCGCCCATCCTGCGCGTGCAGATGCTGGGCAAGGCTGAAGCCCGCACCATCGACGTGGCCGAGCATTATTTCGATGCCGCGCGCTTCCCCGGCATGGATGCCGAGCTGCGTGCGCGCCTGTCGATCTCCAAGGCGTTCGCCCATTACGGCATTACCGATTACACGCGCAAGTGGTCGCGCATCACCGCCGCCATGCCGACAGCGCCGGTGGCCCGCCAGCTCAACCAGCCCAAGACGCGGCCGATCCTGCAGGTGGAGGCGCTCAACGTCGACCTGAACGGCGCGCCGCTGCAATACAGCGTGACGCGCTTTGCCGGCGACTGGGTCCAGCTGACCGTAGCCGACCCGGACTAAAATGCGCAATCGCCCGCCGTTTGGAACGCACGCCCTACCGATCAAATTGGTCTAGACATCTGTTTGTCATTTGCCCGCGCTAAGGTCGCCAGCATGGATACCAATCACGCACCTCACCCCACCCTTGCCGGCCTGAGCGGCCGCCGCGTTCTCACCGCCAACGGCATTGCGCCCGCGGCCTTCGCGTTCCGCGACGGTTGCCTGGCCGGGCCGGCCAGCACGGCGGGGCCTGCCCTCGATGCGGGTGATCTGCTGGTGCTGCCCGGCATCGTGGACATTCACGGCGACGCCTTCGAGCGCGCCGTGATGCCGCGCCCCGGCGTGAGCTTTCCGTACACCAGCGCGCTGTTCGACGTGGACCGCCAGTTGCTCGCGCATGGCATCACCACCGAGCTGCACGGCGTGACGCTGTCGTGGGAAGGCGGCCTGCGCGGCGAGGCTTACGCCCAGCGCATGTTCGATGGCCTGGAGCGCATGCGCGGCACCCTTGGCGCGCAACACCATGTGCACCTGCGCTTCGAGGCACATCACCTGGCCGGGCTGGAAACCGCGCTGGCCTGGATCGATAGCGGCAAGGTGCGCTTCCTGGCCATCAACGACCACCTGCCGTTGATGGCCACCCGCCTCCACGACGCGCGCAAGCTGGCGCAGTACGCGGACCGCGCGGAGTGCGACCCGGTCATCTTCCGCCAGCGCCTGGAGCAAGCGGCCGCGCAGGCAAGCGAGGTGCCCGAAGGCGTGGCCCGGCTGATTGCCGCCGCCCGCGCCGCCGGCCTGCAAGTCGCCTCGCACGACGACGGCGACGCCGCCACCCGCCAGCGCTACCACCAGCAAGGCTGCACCGTGGCGGAATTCCCGCTCACCGTGGATGTGGCCCGCGCCGCCCACGCGCTGCGCAACCACGCCGTATTCGGCGCGCCCAACGTGATCCGCGGCGGCAGCCACACCGGTGCCCCGGATGCCACGGAGATGATCGCCGCCGGGCTGTGCAACGTGCTGGCCTCCGACTACTACTACCCGGCGCCCCTGCAAGCCGCGTTCCGCATAGCGCAGCTCGGCGTGCTGCCGTTGCCGGCCGCCTGGGACCTGGTCTCGCGCAACCCGGCGCGTGCCGCCGGCATGAACGACCGCGGCGCGCTCAGCCCCGGCCTGCGTGCCGACGCCATCATCGTCGACGACCGCGATCCCGCCCTGCCCCTCGTCTGCGCCGCCATTGTCGGCGGTGTGCTGCACCACGCCACGCGCGCCTTCCCGCTGGTGCAGGCGAGCGGCGAGCGGCGCGCGGCCTGACCCGCACGTCCAGGATGCCCAGGATGCCGAACCCGATGTCGAACAATCCATTGCCGCAGGCCTACCGGTACGCCATCTACCTCAATCCCGCCTTGCCCTTTCGGATGGTGGGCGAGCAATGGCTGGGCCGCAGCGCCGAGACAGGCGAGGCAATCGCGCGTCCCGCTGCGCACGATGCCCACCGCCTTGCCCAGATTGCCCGCTGGACTGAAGCACCGGCCTACTATGGCCTGCATGCCACGCTCAAGGCCCCGTTCCGGCTGGCGGACGGCCAGACGCCTGCCGGGCTGGACGCCGCCATGCGCGCCTTCGCGCTGGACCGCCAGCCCTTCGCGGTACCGCTAGCACTGCAAAACCTGCGGGGCTTCCTGGCTTGGTGCCTCGGTGGCGACGCCAGCGCCAATGCGCGCATGCACGCGCTGGCGGACGCAGCGGTGCGCGAGTTCGACAGCTTCCGCGCGCCGCCCACCCCTGCCGAACTGGCACGCCGCAAGCCGGGGCAACTGAGCGAGCCAGCCCGGCGCATGCTGGATGCCTGGGGCTACCCCTACGCGTTCGAGACGTTTATTTTCCATATCACGCTCACGGGGCTGCTCGACGAATCCGAACAGGACAGCGCTATCGCCATGCTGCAAGCCGCGAGCGGCCCGCTGCTGCAGCAGCCGATGACGGTAAGCGACGTCAGCCTGTTCGTGCAAAGCACGCCGGATGCGCCCTTCCTGGCCGCCCGCCACTATGGCTTTGACGGCAGCACCACCGATGCCGCCGGGGCGGCACTGCTGGAAGCCACGGCATGAGCGCCAAGGCCATGCACACCGCGGCACGGGCCGACATCGCCGCGCCCGGCGCCGAAGCCCCGGACGGCAGCGGCCTGGTTTACCTGATGGGCCCCTCCGGCAGCGGCAAGGACTCCCTGCTGCGCGTGATGCGCGACAAGTTGCAGGACGATGCCGGCGTACGCGTGGCGCAACGCTGCATCACCCGCGCCAGCAGTGCCGATGAAGACAGCGTGGCGATCACCCCCGCGGCGTTTGAGCACCGCGTGGCGCAAGGCGGCTTTGCGCTGCACTGGCGCAGCCACGGCTTGTGCTACGGCATCGGGACCGAGCTCGACGACTGGCTGGCACAAGGCCTGTGCGTGGTCGTGAACGGATCACGCGAGCACCTGGCCGCCGCCCACGCGCGCTATCCGGCCCTGCACGCCGTGCAGGTCAGCGTGCGCCTGCACGTGCTGGGGGAGCGCCTGCGGCTGCGCGGCCGCGAGGACGAGCAAGCCATCGTGCGGCGCCTGCAGCGCGCGGGCGAGCCGTTCGCCGTGCCGGCAGGGTGCCGGCTGACGGTGATCGACAACAGCGGCGCGCTGGAGGATGCGGCAAGCGCACTGATGCGGCTCACGCACGAGCGCACGCGCCAGCACCAGCACCAGAACCAACACCAGCCGTAGGGTCCCGTTCCGGGCCCGCCACCACGCCGGCATCATGCAGCCGGCCTACGGCGGCGCCATCCAGCCCCAGGACTTCATGCAGCACCTGGTCGGTATGCTGCCCGGCAGCGCGGCCGGCAAAAGTTGCCTCGCGCTCCGGGTGGCGTATCACGCGCTGGCCGAAACCGCCGTCACGCAACGCTTTCGCGAAGGTCTCGAGGCACCGGCGGAGAAGGCGCCCGTGGCCGGGCGGGAGGCGGTCAGGCGGAGTGGGGGCAAGCAGACGGGATAGCGCTCCAATCAGAGGTGCACAGCCACCACCGGCAGCCCGATGCTGAAACTGGTCCCATGCTCCGTAAACCCAAGCCGCCGGTAAAACTGATGCGCCTGCAGCCGGCGCGCGCTGGACGATAGCGCGAGCTTGGAGGCACCTGCCTCTTCGGCCAGCCGCATGGCGGCGTGCATCATGGCCGTGCCGACACCGGTGCCGCGCGCGGCGTGGGTCACCACCACGCTTTCCACGATGGCCTCGCTGCGGCCGTCGTGCGCCAGCACCGGGAACACCAGCAGGCAAAACGTGCCGAGCGCTTCGCCGGCGGCGCTGCGCATGAGGTAGCAGCGATAGTGCGGCATCGCCTTGAGCTGGGCGAACAGTGCACGCATGCGCTGCAATGGCAGCGGCGTCTCGTTGTCCATTTCGGAGAGCAAGGCGGCTACCTGCAGCAGTTCGGCATCGGTGCCGGTCACTTCGTGCAGGGTCGGGCCGCCGCCGGTGCGGCGTGCATCTGGCAGGTCCATGCGGATATCGGTTTCGAGTGAGATTGCGGAGGTGCGATGCGGGTCAGGGAGCACGCCGCAGGCAGCGCGCTACCATCGGCAGGTAGTACTCCAGCGGCGGCGTGGCAAGGCCGACGACCTTGGCGAGGTCGTCGTAGCGGCGCAGGCGCACGGCTGCCGGCCCATGGGGATGGGCGACGAAAGCCTCCGCCTGGGCCGCGTCAAAGGGGCCGCCCTGCAGTGCCAGGCTGTGTTGCGAGGCTGGCGACAGGATCGCCTGGTAGCCCGGCACGGTGGCGCACAGGTAGCGCTTGGCGGCCACATGCATGCGCACCGGCTCGGTCACCTCCAGCCCGAATCCGACCGCCAGCAGGTCGGCGCCGACTTCCTGGTGGCGCATATCGGTGGTGCTGTCCTCGGACATCACGAGGTGGCCGAGGTCGTGCAGCAGGCTGGCGACGATCAGCGGCTCGGGGTCGCCGGCCTGCTCGGCCAGTTGCGCGCACTGCAGCGCATGCTCGGTCTGGGTGATGGCCTCGCCGCCGTAGAAGGCGGTGCCGTGGCCGGAGAAGAGGATTTCGATGCGCCTGAGGATGGTCATGATGATTTGTGTGTGCGGGATGGTGTCGTGAGGCGGATTGAGGCGGCTTGGAGCCGCTGTCAAACCAGCGCCTTGCGGATCCGGGCGGACAACAAATCGATGAGCGTGACAAAGCCGACGATGATGATGATCACCGCGCAGGTCTCGGCATACTGGAAGCTGCGGATGATCTCCCACAGCACGGTGCCGATGCCGCCCGCGCCGACGATGCCAAGCACCGTGGCCGAGCGCACATTGGATTCGAAGCGGTACAGCGCATAGGAAATCCACAGCGGCAGCACCTGCGGGATCACGCCATAGACCACCTCTTCGAGTGCGTTGGCGCCGGTGGCGCGCACGCCTTCCACGGGGCGCGGGTCGATGGCCTCCACGGCTTCCGAGAACAGCTTGGCGAGCACGCCGGTGGTGTGCACCCACAGTGCGAGCACGCCGGCGAAGGGGCCCAGCCCCACCGCCACGATAAACAGCATGGCGAACACCATCTCATTGATGGCGCGGCAGGCATCCATCACGCGGCGCATCGGCTGGTAGACCCAGGCCGGCACGATGTTGGCGGAACACGCCAGGCCCAGCGGCACGGCAAACACGATGGACAGGAAGGTGCCCCAGATCGCGATCTGCACGGTCACCAGCATCTCGTCCAGGTAGATGCGCCAGTCACGGAAACTGGGCGGAAAGAAGTCGGCAGCGAATTTCGCCATGTTGCCCGAGTCCCTCCACAGGTCGAGCGGACGCATGTCGGCGCCCTGCCACGACATGACCAGCAAGGCGAGCACCACCGCCCAGACGAACATGACAGGCAGGCTGGCACGCGGCGGACGGACGGCACGAGGCGGAGTGGCTGGGATCATGGTGGGGTTGGCGGGAGGATGCATGAATACCTGGACGAAAGCGAAGGTGAGGCGGCGGTGTGCGGCCCGCCCCGGCTTCGGGGCGGGCCGCGCATCGTGCTTGACGATGGGCGATGGGCGCGTTACTGCGCGCTGGCGGCGATCTTGTCGAGCTCAGCCAGCTTGCTGCTCAGGTCGGCAAGGCGCTTTTCCTTGTCCGGCGCGGCCATCGTGGTGTCGGACTCGATCTTGGTCTTCTCGCGGGCCAGCTCGATCTGGCGGATCGGCACCAGCTGCTTGTCGTTGGACGCGCGGAAACCCTGGTAGGTCAGCTTGGCAAGGTTCTCTTTCTCGCGCGCGGCGTCGGCACCCTTGCCATAGTTCACGAAGAAGGTCTGTACCTTGGCCTTGACATCGGCCGGCAGGTCCTTGCGGTAGACCAGCGGATCCGCCGGGATCAGCGGCGACTTCCACAGCACGCGCACCTGGTCATAGGCGTTCTTGCCGGTGTTGATGCGGTAGCGCTCCATGTTCTCGGTGTTGTTGACCGCCACGTCGACCTGCTTGTTCAGCACCGACAGCAGGTTGGTTTCGTGGTTGCTCACGCGCACCGTCTTGAAGAAGGTCTTCGGCTCGATCTTGTGGGCGCCCCACAGGTAGTGGCCCGGCACGGCGGTGCCCGAGGTGGAGTTCGGATCGCCCGCGCCGTAGCTCAGCGACTTGCCTTGCTTGAGCACATCGTCCAGCGTCTTGAGGTTGCTGTCCTTGTTGACGATCAGGAGCGACCAGTAGCCGGGGTTGCCGTCCTTGTCGATCACCGAGGCGAACACCTCGCCGTTGGCGCGGTCCACCGCTTCGATGGCGGACTTGTTGCCGAACCAGGCAATCTGCACCTTGTTGAAGCGCATGGCTTCGATGATGCCGGCGTAGTCGGAGGCGAAGAACGGCTTGACCTGCACGCCCAGCTGCTTGCCCAGGTCATCGATCACCGGCTGCCAGGCGGACTTCAGGTTGGATGAGGTTTCCGTCGAGATGAAGCCCATATTGAGGACCTTGCCTTCCTGGGCAAAGGCGGGCAACGAGAGCGCGCCAGCGGCGCTCGTGACGATCAGGGCAAAAAGGGTTCTGCGCAGCATGAGGGAACTCCGAGGAAAAACCTTGTTGGGGGTGCTTGCGGGAAACATTGCGAAGAAATCCAGGGTCAGTCAGGCCGCCGCCAGTCCGCCGTGCAGCATGGCGGGCGCGGCAACCTCCAGCCCCGCGCCGTCGGGCAGCAGCTCGGCGGCTTCCGTGCCATACAGCTCGCGCAGCATGGCCGGGGTCAGCGCCGCAGACGGGCCGTCGTAGACCACCTTGCCGTGGCGCAGCGCGACCACGCGCGGGCAATAGCGCATCGCCACATCCACCTGGTGCAGCGACACCACCACCGCCACGCGGCGCGCTCGGTTGATCTGCGCCAGCAACTCCATCACACGCCGCGCGGATTCGGGATCCAGCGAAGCGATCGGCTCGTCGGCCAGGATCACCCGCGCGTTCTGCACCAGCGTGCGGGCAATGGCCGCACGCTGCTGCTGGCCGCCCGACAAGGTGGAGGCCCGCCGAAAGGCATAGTCGTCTATACCAACCTGGGCAAGTGCTTCGAGCCCTGCGTCGATCTCACCGACATGGAAGAAGCGGGTCAGGCTGCGCCACAGCGGCACGCGCGGCAGCATGCCGGTCAGCACGTTCGTGATCACCGGCAGGCGGCCCACCAGGTTGAACTGCTGGAATACAAAACCAATTTCTGCCCTTGCAGCGCGCACATCGCGCGCCAGCCGGCCGCCTTGCTGGATGGCCCGGCCATTGACCAGCACCTCGCCGGCGCTATCCGCATCGGCAGCGATAAACCCCGCCACATGGCGCAGCAACGTGGACTTGCCCGAGCCCGAGGCACCCAGCAGCGCCACCATTTCACCAGGGGCTACGGCAAGGCTCACGTTATCCAGCGCCTTGCGTCCCGCCTGGAACGACTTGGACAGGCCGCGCACTTCAATCGCATGCGTCATCCCACACTCCTTGCATCAACAGTGAGCGCATTCTGGGTGGCGCGGATGACAAAACGATGAAGGTTGGAGAGCAATCTCGAATTGAGAGGCGTGCATGGCCAGCCGCCTGCACCAAGTGGCCTTGAGCCTACCCCGCTGCCGGGCCGCCGGGCCGCAAAGGCTGCTGGGTATCCGCCTGGTGGTGCAGGTGTTGTTGCTGGTGTGCTTCTTGTGGAGCACCAGCCGGCAGGATGATGCAGTTGCTACGCGAGACGGGGACGGCGAACCATAGGCCGGGGCAAAACAAGGTGACCGCTATCGCCTCACACCAGCCCGGCGATAAGCCTCACTCCTGTCCCGTCGTCCAACAGCGAGCACCAGCACGGTGACGGTACGATCGTTCACCTCGTACACCAGTCGGTACCCGGCATCGCGCAGCTTGATCTTGTACACGTCCTTCATGTCCTTGCCGCTGAGCTTGGCAGACTGCACCCGGGGTTCGGCCAGACGTTTCTCGAACTGCTCTCGAAACTGATCCTTGATCGACGCATCGAGCTTCTTCCATTCCTTCAAGGCGTCTTCGTGAAAGGCAAGCTCATAACTCATCCAGCGGCACCTTTACGGCCTTCCCGCCGCGACGCTGCCGAACGATTTCTGCAAGCTCGATGTCCTCGAGCCTGTCCATGAGTGCTTCGAAAGCCTGGGCGGGAACCAGGTATGCGGCCGGGCGATTGTGATTGAGGACTGCTACGGGCTCGTTCCCGGCCTCCTCAATGATGGCACCGGGGTTACGGCGGAGGTCCGTGATGCTTACGGTCGCGGTAGCGTAGATGGCGCGTGTGACAGTCATATCTTTGGCTTGGCTGGTGTAGCGGGTTGCAATCGGACTGCATGGACAGGCTTGCAGCCCGTTTATTAGCCGGAATAAAGCACACAATTTAGCACAAAATATGGGTACTTTTTCTGTTATCGATCCGTCACTGGAAGCCGGGCGGCCCGAGACGTTCAATGTCCATGCTTGCGCGCCGTCGCAACCGCAAGCGACTCACCCCCGCGCCCCCTGCCTCCCCCTCACCGCCCGCCACGCACTCGCCACCGCCAGCGACCCCAGCCCGAGCGCAAGCCCAAGCAGGACGATGGCGCTCATGTGGTCGCGCACCAGCGGCACATTGCCGAAGAGAAAACCGCCGACCAGCAGCGACACCACCCACACCGTGGCGCCACCACTCGCGGCCAGCGTGAAGCGCGTCGCGGACATGGCGGACACGCCCGCGACGAAGGGGGCAAAGGTGCGCACCACGGCGACGAAGGGGGACAGCAGCAAAGTCAGGCTGCCGTGGCGCTGGTAGAAGTCATGCGTCCTGCGCAGCGCATCGCGGTTGATCCAGCGGTAGCCGCCGGTGAGCACACGGGACCCAATGGCTTTGCCGATGGCGTAGTTCAGCAGGCTGCCGGCCACCGCGGCGGCCAGCAGCACCGGCAGCAGGATCCATAGCTTGAGCGCGCCCGACGCGCAGAACGCGCCGCAGAGGAACAGCAGCGGGTCGCCAGGCAGGAAGAACAGCGGCAACAGTCCGATCTCGCAGAACACGATGGCAAACAAGATGCCGTAGACCAAGGTGCCGTATTGCGCGATGGCAGGGCCGAGATGCTGGTCGAAATGCAGCAGCAACGGCAAGACTTGCGATGCTTCCATGCGTGCCCCCGATCTTGAAGCGATGGCTACAGTGTAGGCGCGCCACGGCCGCCGGGCACCTCGGGTGGGTACGGTGCCCTGGCCGCTATGCCGATGACAAGCGGGAAATATGCCGAGAGGAGCCTTTCCCTCCGGCGCGCGCCCGCATAATATTGAGCACAACCCGCATAACCCGCACAATCCGCACAATCCATACAACCATCTGCACCAACAACCCCAGGAAATGCCATGTCAAATTCCCAAGCCACCGCCCGGATCGGCTCGGCCGATGCCAACTACCTGGTGCACCTGCAGGCCGGCAGCCACGCACTGGTCGGTGACGAGTCCGCCGGGCTGGGCGGCACGGACCAGGGCCCGCCGCCCTTTGCCTTCGTGCTGTCCGGTCTGGTGTCCTGCACCGCCATCACGCTGAAGATGTATATGCAGAGAAAACAGTGGCCCGTGGCCGATGTGGAAGTCACGGCAGTCTTCCAGGGCAAGGACGAGGCACGCTTCATCCGGCGCGAAGTCCGGCTTAGCGGCGTGGAACTGGGCGAGGCCGAGCGCGAGCGGCTCACGCAGATCTGCGAGCGCACGCCGGTGACGCTGTTCCTCAAGGGTGCATCGCGGATCGAGACAACCTTTCTCTGAGGAGGCCCAGGCAAAACCGGAAGGGACAGCCCGCAGGCCGCAGGCCACCGCTTCCGGTTCGTGCCGGCGCCTACGTGGCGGCAGTCTCCGCCAGATGGGTCCGCACCACCACCTCCGAATGCAGGGTCCGGTGGACCGGGCACTTGTCCGCGATCTCTAGCAGCGCCGTGCGCTGCGCCTCATCCAGCGGGCCGCGCATGGTGATCTCCCGCTCGATCCAGTCGATCTTGCCTTCGGTGGTGGAGCACTCCGCACAATCGGTCGCGTGGATCTTCTCGTGGCGCAGCGTCACCGCCACGTGTTCCAGTGGCCAGCCCTTGCGGTCCGCATACATGCGCATGGTCATGGCGGTGCAGGCGCCCAGTCCCGCCAGCAGCAGGTCGTAAGGCGCGGGCCCGCCGTTGAGCCCGCCGAACGAAACCGGCTCGTCGGCCAGCAGGTGGTGCGGCCCGGCGGTGATGCGCTGCTGGTACCTGCCGGCATGGCTTTCCTCCACCCGCACCAGCCCTTCCTCGGCCACCGCGGCCGGCACATCCAGGGCATCGATGTCGAGGTAGCGCTGGCTCCATGCCGCGATGGTGTTGGCCACGTAAACGGCATCGGCCTTGCGCGTGAGCAGGTGATCGGCGCGGTCGAGCGAGACGAAGCTCTTGGGATGCTTGGCGGCAATGAAGATCTGCGTGGCGTTATCGATGCCGACGGTGTCGTCCTGCGGCGCATGCATGACCAGCAGCGCCTTGCGCAGCTTGGCTACGCTATCGAGCAGCTTCTGCTCGGCCACGTCTTCGATGAACTGCCGCTTGATCTTGAACGGACGGCCGGCGAGCCGGACCTCGGCCTCTCCATCGGCCTCGATGCGCGCGGCCTGGTCGCCGAACAGGCCGACCACATGGCTCGGATCGCTAGGCGCGGCGATGGTGACGACCGCCTTGGCTTCAGGGATGCCGTGCGCGGCGCTGAGCACCGCCGCGCCGCCCAGGCTGTGGCCAATCAGCAAGGCCGGCGCCCGGTGATGCTGGCGCAGATAGTCCGCCGCGGCCAGCAGGTCGGCCACGTTGGACGAGAAATTGGTATTGGCGAAATCGCCGCCGCTGCCGCCAAGGCCGGTGAAATCAAAGCGCAGCACGGCGATGCCGTGTGCCGTCAGCGCCTGCGCGATACGCGTCGCCGCCAGCACGTCCTTGCCGCAAGTGAAGCAATGGGCGAACAAGGCAAAGGTGCGAACCGGGCCAACTGGCAAATCCAGCCGCGCGGAGAGTTGCTGACCATCACTTCCCGGGAACTGCAGGCGCTGGGCTTCCATGGGTATCCTCATGCTTGACGCGAACTGTATGAGGTTCCCACTCTAGCCAAGTTTGCCGCCGAGTGCTACTGGCGTCGCATGGCTGGCCGCGCACAACACGCAGGGGCGACGGCAAGCTTGCCGGCGCCCCGCTTTCCGCTGTACGCAAAAGCGCACCCGTGGCGAGCTTGCGCTGCTGGCGGATCAGGCTGCCTTTGGCGCAGCCGCCTTTTCCGGGCGCTGCGAGAAGGTCCGCTCGAACACCGCTTCGGCGATGCGGTTCTTGAGTATTTCAATGGAGCCGCCGGCGATCATCCAGCCCCGGCAGCGGCGCAGGCAATACTCCACCAGCGCCTCCTGGCTGTAGCCCATGCCGCCCATCACCTGCAGGGACTCGTTGGCCACGTCGAAGCCCGCCTGGTTGCAGAAGGCCTTGGCAATCGCGGTTTCTTCCGCCGAGGGAAAGCCGCTGTCCGCATTGGCAGCCGCCCTGTACAGCAGCAGCTGGCCGGCATCGAGCTTGATCTTCATCTCGGCGAACTTCCATTGCAGGCCCTGGAACTCGCACAGCAGGCGTCCGAACTGCTTGCGCTGCATGGCCCAGTCACGCGCCACCTGGTAGGCATAGCGCCCAAGCGCCAGCGAGCGCGCGGTGTTGCCCATGCGCTCGACATTGAAGCCGGCAATCTGTTTCTTGAAGCCCCCCTCGCCCAGCAGCACGTCGGAAGCCGGGATGCGCACGTCCTCGAAGTAGATCTGCGCCCATTCTTCGCCGGACATGAACCTGGAGCGCTGCCCGATGCGCACGCCCGGCAGCTTGGTATCGATCAGCGCGGAGCCGATGCCGCCCACGCCCGGGCCAAAGCGCACATAGGCCAGGATCACGTCGGCGTGCGGGCCGTGGGTGGTGAAGACCTTGGTGCCGTTGATCAGGAAATCGCCGCCGTCGGGCGTGGCCGTGGTGCGTAGCTCGGTCACGGCGGAGCCGGCCTCGGGCTCGGTCATGCCGACGGAGATCAGCGCCTCGCCGGCCAGCAGGCGGCGCAGCCATTTGTCCTTCTGCGCCGGCGAGCCGTACTCCGCCAGCACGCGGATGGCGCCAAAGTTGCCAGCCTGGATGACGTCGGCACTGCGCGGGCAGACCGAGGCAACAGCCTGGATGGCGATGATGGCGTCCATCAGGCTGCCACCCTGGCCACCGTCGGCCTCGGCAATGGTGATGCCCAGCAGGCCCTGCTCGCTCATCTTGCGGGCCACATCCCACGGGTAGTCGTCGGTATGGGCACGGGCGACGGAGCCGGCGCGCAGCTCGTGCTCGGCAAAGCGCGTCACGGCGCGTTCGAATTCGGCCTGCTCCTGGGTCAGCTTGAAATCCATGATGGTTGTCTCCTGTGCTATGTTCAGTTCGGTTCAGTTCGGTTTTGTTCAGCTTTGCTCAGGTTTTGCTCAGCCAGCCGGACCACGCAGTCCACGCCGACCACGCCATCGGCGCGCACGAACAGCGGATTGATCTCCGCCTCCAGCACGCGCACGCCCTCAAAGGCCGACAGCCGGGAAAAGCGCACGATGGCATCGGCGAGTGCCCCGACGTCCCCGCGCGGCAGCCCGCGGAAGCCGCGGATCAGCGCGGTGCTGCGCACTTCGCCGATCATCTCCATGGCATCGTCGCGCGTCACCGGCGCCGGGCGCAGGCTGACGTCCGGACGTAGCTCGGCCGCGATGCCGCCCGCACTCAGGACGACGATGGGCCCCACCAGCGGATCGTCCCGGTAGCCAAGCATCAGCTCCAGCAACTTGTCCTCCATGCGCTGCACCAGGATGCCGTCGAGCCGGGCCTGCGGCGCAGCGCGGCCGACATCCGCCAGGATCCCCGCCATGGCGCGCTGCAATTCCTGCGTGTCGCGCACGCCGACGCGTACGCCGCCCACGTCCGTCTTGTGCAGGATGTCACGCGAGCAGATCTTGGCCACCACCGGATAGGGAATCTTGTGCCTGCACTCGCCCACCGGCATCAGCGCCAGGGGCGCGACCGGCACGCCCAGCGCCGCGAATGCGCCGGCCGCCTCGTACTCCGAAAGGTTGCCCGCCACGGGCAAGCCCGCCGGCCAGCTGAGCGGCGCGATGGCCTCGTCAGCCTCGGGGTGCGCCCGCGCGGCCTTGAACAACTGCGCCAGCGCGTCCGCGCAGGCCTCCGGCGTGCGAAAGGCCGGGATGCCCGCTGCCTGCAGCACCTGCAGCGACGCACCCGCCTCCGGCGCGAGGAACGCGATCAGCGGCTTGTGCCCGGCCCCGGCGGCTTCCACCATGGGCCGTACGGCAAGCTCCGGGTGAAACTGTGCGGATGAGCCCGCCACGCACAGCACGGCGTCGCACCAGTCGCTCAGCAGCAGTTGCTCGACCAGGTCCTTGTACTGTGCGCTGGTCGCCGCCAGCGTCAGGTCGATGATGGGCGTCTGGCGGATACGCACGCCGCGCCCGGCCATGTGCGCCACGAAGGCATCCGGCGGCGCCACGGCGTCGATCTGAGACAGGCCCAGGCGATCCACCACGGTGGCCGCGCCGCCCCCCGTGGTGGTCACCACCGCCACGCGGGGATTGCGCTGGAGCGCGGGCACCCACTGGCCATAACGCAGGGCCAGCGGCGCCGCTTCGAACAGCGTCTCGAGCATCTCCACGCGCATCACGCCGTACTTGCGCAGGAAGGCATCCACGGCGGCGTCGTTGCCGGCCAGTGCGCCGGTGTGGGACTGGGCCAGCGCCTCGCCCTGCGCAGAGCGGCCGAGCTTGTAAGCGATGACCGGCTTGCCGGCCTGCCGCGCGCGCCGCAGCGCCGGCCCGAGCACGGCGGCGTCCCGGATCGTCTCCAGGAACAGCAGGATGACCTTGGTGGCGTCATCGTCCACCAGCAGGTCGACCAGCTCGCCCACGCCGATGTCGCTCTCGTTGCCGACCGACACCAGCTTGGCAAAGCCCAGCCCGCGCGCGGCGCCTCGCGACAGCAGCGCGCCCAGCATCGATCCGCTTTGCGAGATCACGCTGATGCTGCCGGCGTGCAGCTCGTCCATCTCCAGCACGGCATTGACGGACAGCACCGCGCCGGACGCCACATTGACCACGCCGATGCTGTTCGGCCCGATCAGGCGCACGCCCAGCGCCCGGGCCTTGCGCACCAGCGCCTGCTGCGCGGCCATGCCGGCCTCGCCCACTTCGGCGAAGCCGTCCGAGAAGACCGTCGCCACCTGCACGCCCTTGGCCGCGCATTGCTCCAGCGCGGCTTCCACGTGCTTGCCCGGCACCATGACAAAGGCATGCTCCACCGGCCCCGGCAAGGCCGCCAGGCTGGGATAGGCCTTCTCGCCCAGCACTTCGGCGCGCGTGGCGTTGATCGGGTAGATGGTGCCCCGGTAGCCGTGCTTGCGCATGAAGCGCATGGGCCGGGCGGTGTTCTTGGTGATATCGCTGGACGCGCCCACCAACGCCACCGTGTCCGGCGAGAACAGCGCCTTGGCCAGGCTGGCGGACTTTGCCGGGGCGCTTTGTGGGTCCATTTCAGCCATGGTTGTCTCTGTTGTCTCTGTTGTCTCTGCAGTCATCGCGTTCATGCTTCACGCCGCGCCGAGGCCGGCGAGCCGCAGCCCGCGTACGCTGCCGGTGTCCAGTTGCCACAGGGCAGCCAGCAAGCCCTTGGCGGTGCCGCTGCCGATCACCGGCGCGGCCAGCTCCATGAACTTGTCGTTTAGCGTGGCATCGTCCAGCGGGGATTCGGGATCGCCCTTGCGGTAAGGGGCAAACAGCGCATGGCGCGCGCCGCTCTTGCACAGGATCTCAACGCGCGCCGCGCGCTGGCGCGGGAATGCCGCTGTCAGTTCCGGGTCCGCATGCAGGGTGACGCGCTTCATCAGTTGCCGGATCTGCGGGTCGCGCAGGCGCTCGTCGGAGAAGGCATCGAGCCGCACTGCCCCGCGCAGGATGCCATGCGAAACCACATAGGGCAGGCTGAAGCGCGCTTCGAACGCGGTAACGGGATTGGCGTTGCCGGTCACGTCGATGGTGGCCTGGTATGCCCACACGGTGACCGCCTCGATATCGGCGCCATCGATGCCGTGCTCGCGCACCAGTTCGATCGCCGCGTCGATGGCGGCGAAGGTATGGCCGCAGCAGCCGTGGTTCTTCTGCGTGATGCTCAGGATGTTGTAGGTGGTGCCCAGCCCCTGCCCCACGCTCGACCAGTCGGGGCTGCCACACAGCGCCGCGCCGAAGCCGGCTGCGCCTTCCAGGATGTCGTGCACGCCATTGACGCCCACGGCAGCGCCCTGCGCCGCCTGCACGCCCACCATGGCGGCGTGCCCGGCGTGCAGCGCCTTGGTCATCGCATCCGAGCGGAAGGCCTGCTGCAAACCCGAGGCAAAGGTGGCGGAAGTCGCCAGCGCATCCGCGGCCACGCGTGCGTCTCCCGGCGCCAGCAGCAAGGCGCTGGCCGCCGCGCTGCCGAAGCAGCCCACGGTGCCGGTGGTATGGAAATAGCGATAGTGCGCGGGCTGGATTGCTGCGCCGATGCGGGTGGAGACCTCGTAGCCTGCCACCACCGCCCGCAGGAAGGCCTCGCCTGTGGCATCCCGGGCTTCGGCCAGCGCCAGCGCGGCGGAGATGGTCGGGCAGCCGGGATGGTAGACCGCGTCCCGGAAGATATCGTCGAACTCGGCGGCATGCGATGCGCTGCCGTTGATCCACGCGGCCGTGGCCGGGAACGCCGTCGTGCCATGGCCGATCACGGTGGCCGCGCCCACGCCCAGCTCGTCGCGATGCGCCTCGACGAGGTTGGTCCCCGGCGACATGCGCGTGCCGGGAAACAGCGCGGAAAACCAGTCGATCACGGCGCGCTTGCCATCATGGAGAACCTCGGGCGACAGTGCGCGCCGCCCTTGCGCGCCGACGTATTCGGCCAGTTCATCGATCACCATGCAGTGCTCCTCGTCATTGTTTGTCTCAAAGGCGGCTTGATGGCGCATTGCCTGCCGCCTTGACCCCGATGTTAAGGATCGCCTGCCGGGGAGCTTTGAAATTTGGTGAAGGCTCCCGAGCACGGTGGCGAAATGGCATGCGCCGGGGCCCCGCAAGCCTGGCTGCCGGCGCATTTGGCGAGCGACCTGCCGCGCCCGGGAAAATCCGGTTTGACGTTGGCGGCGAGCCTGCATAGCATGGCAGGCCATCCCTGGCACCTTCGTACGCCACGCCCGCCGCTACACAGACGCACGCAGACGCACATAGACTCACCTAGCCGCAGACACCCGCATGGATATCGCCTCCCTGGAAGTTCTCATCGCCGCCGTCGAGGAAAAAAGCCTTTCCCGCGCAGCCGAACGCCAACACCTCGTCACCTCGGCAGCCAGCAAACGCATCTCCGAGCTGGAGCGCCAGGTCGGCACCGCGCTGCTGGTGCGCCACGGCCGCGGCGTGGAGCCCACGCCGGCCGGCGCCATGCTCTACCAGCATGCCAGGGCCATCGTGCGCAGCATCAAGCTGGCCGAAGAGGCGCTCATCACCTATTCGATGGACGGCATCGCCAAGATCCGCCTGGCGGCAAACCGGTCCACCATCCTCCAGTTCCTGCCCACCGACATCAGCGGCTTCCTGCACAGCGCGCCGGACAGCCGCATCGACCTGATCGAATCGTTCAGCTTCGACATTCCGCGCATGGTCTCCAACGGCGACGCCGACATCGGCATCTATCACGCCGAAGCGCCCAGCCCCGGCGTGTTCTCCCTGCCCTACCGCTCGGACCGGGTGGGACTGGTGGTGCCGCGCGGCCACCCGCTGGAAGCCAAGGGCTCGCTGCAACTGGAAGAAGCGCTGGATTACGACTTCCTCGGCTATTTCCCGCGCCATACCTTCGATGCCTTCCTGCAACTGGCGAACAGCACCATCTCGCGGCCGCTGACGGTGAAGACGCAGGTGTCGAACTTCGAGGCGCGCTGCCGCATGGTGCGCGAGGGGCTGGGCATTGCCGTGGTGCCGGAGGGCATCGCCAAGAACTACCTGTCGATGATGGGGCTGAGCCTGCTGACGCTGACCGATGCGTGGGCCACGCGCAACTTCTATGTTTGCGTGCGCGACCGGCAATCGCTGCCGGCCGGGACGGCCAAGCTGCTGGACTACCTGGGCCAGTGCGCGACCATGGAGCGGCATTTCCAGCGCTCGCGCTAAGCCAGGTGGCGGCGCGCTAAAGGCCCGCGCCATCATCATGAAAGAAAGCAGCGTTTCTATTTGATCAACGCTGGACGAGACCAGCTTCGTACCATGTCCCTGGTGGCCCGCGCCAAAGTAGCGCGGGCCGAAACCACCTCTATTCTCGTGGAGAGAGACATGACCCTGCCACAGCGGCTAGCCGCCGCCGCGCTGCTTTCGCTTGCCATCGCCGGTGCCGGCACCGGCGCCAATGCCGAAACCTATCCCGGCAAACCTATCCGTATCGTGGTGTCGTTCTCCGCGGGTGGCACCACCGATATCCTCGCCCGCGAAGTCGGCAACCAGCTCGGCCAGAGCCTGGGGCAGACGGTGATCGTCGAGAACCGGCCGGGGGCGGGCGGCAACATCGGCACGGAGTTCGTCGCCAAGAGCGCGCCGGACGGCTATACGCTGCTGGCCACGTCGGTGGGCCCGGTCGCCATCAATCCCACGCTGTACCCCAACCTCAAGGTCAACCCGCAAACCGCGCTGGCCGCAGTCGCCCCGATCGCCGACGTGCCTAACGTGCTGGTGGTGCATCCCAGCGTGCCCGCCAGCGACGTCGCCCAGTTGGTGGCCTATGCCAAGGCAAATCCCGGCAAGCTGAACTTTGCTTCCACGGGTGTTGGCACCGCGGCGCATCTGTCCGGCGCGCTGCTCAACGAGCGCACCGGCGCCAACGCCGTGCATGTGCCCTACAAGGGCGCCGATGCCCTGAACGACCTGCTGGCCGGGCGCGTGCAGTTCATGTTCGCCACCATCCCGTCGGTGATGAGCCATATCCGCGCGGGGCAACTGCGCCCGCTGGCAGTCACCAGCGCCAAGCGCGCCGAAGCGCTGCCCGAGACGCCGACCATGGCCGAGGCCGGCGTGAAAAACCTGGTAACCGGCGCGTGGTTTGGCCTGTTTGCCCCCAAGGGCACGCCGCCCGATGTGATCGCCAAGCTGAACAAGGCCGTGGCCAACGCCGTGAATAGCCCCGATATCCGCAAGAAGTTCACCATGCAAGGCGCGGAACCGATGCAATACACACCGGATGCATTCGGCAAGTTCGTGGCGGCCGAGTACCAGGCCTGGCAGCCGATCGTCAAGGCGAGCGGCGCGCGGATCGACTAGCTGCAGGCCTCAGGGACCAGCGTTATCGCCACAGGTTCGTCCTGGCCAGGTCCACCACCTCTGCGCCGCGCCCGTCGATGATCGCCCGCAGCAGGTAAAGGCTGAAGCCCTTGGCCTCCTTGGTGGTGATGGTGGGCGGCATTGCCAGCTCCAGCCGGTTGGTCTTCACGTCGACGACCACCGGCCCGGGCCGGGAGAAGGCTTCCTGCAACGCCGGCCCGACCAGCCCCGGATCCTCCACGCGAATCCCCGCAATGCCGGCGGCCATCGCGATCGCGGCAAAGTCGGTATCCACCATATCGGTATAGGTATCGAGGAACCCCGATGCCTTCATTTCCATGGCGACAAAGCCAAGGTTGCCGTTGTTGAAGATCACCACCTTGACCGGCAGCTTGTGCTGACGCAGCGTGAGCAGGTCGCCAAGCAGCATCGAGAAGCCGCCGTCGCCGCACATGGCCACCACCTGCCGCTGTGGAAACAACGACTGCGCGCCGATGGCCTGCGGCAAGGCGTTGGCCATGGAGCCATGGTTAAGCGAGCCGATCAGCCGCCGCTTGCCGTTCATGGCCAGATAGCGTGCCGCCCAGACCGTGGGCGTGCCCACGTCGAACGTGAAGATCGCATCCTGCGCCGCGCTTTCGCTGATGCCGCGTGCCAGGTACTGCGGATGGATCAGCCCGCTGCCCGGCTCGCCGGTGGCGAGGTCGTCCAGCGCCATGCGCGCCTTGCGGTAGTGATCGCGCGCGCGGTCCAGGTAGGCGCGATCGCTCTTTTGCTGCAGCAGCGGCAGTAGCCCCCTGATGGTTTCCTTGACCGATCCGACCACGCCATGGGTCAACGCGCAACGCCGGCCGAGGTTCTCCGCCCGTATGTCCACCTGGATGATCTTCGCCTTGGTGGGATAGAACTGCCGGTATGGAAAATCCGTGCCCAGCATCAGCAGCGTGTCGCACTCCAGCATGGCGTAGTAGCCCGAGGAAAAGCCGATCAGCCCGGTCATGCCCACGTCATACGGATTGCCGTACTCGACGAACTCCTTGCCGCCCAGCGCATGCACCACCGGCGCGTTCAACTGCTGGGCGAGCGCGACGATTTCCGCATGCGCACCCTCGCAGCCGCGGCCGCACAGCAGCGTCACGCGGGCTGCCGCATCCAGAAGCCGCGCCGTCACTGCCAGTTCCTCCGCTGGCGGCACTGCGGCCGGGGCCTCCGGCAAGGCAATCTCTTGCGGCGCCACGGCGCTGATCTCCATCAGCGCGATATCGCCCGGCACCACGATCACCGCCACCCCGCGCTGCCCCAGGGCGGCCCGCATGGCCGACTGCATGATGCGCGGCAGGTCGTCCGGGTTGCTCACCATTTCGCAATAGTGGCTGCAACCCCGGAACAGCTCCTGCGGCCGGGTCTCCTGGAAGTACCCTGACCCGATCTCCGTGCTGGGAATATGTGCGGCGATGGCCAGCACCGGCACGCGGCTGCGATGCGCATCGAACAAGCCATTGATCAGGTGCAGGTTGCCCGGGCCGCAACTGCCGGCGCAAACCGCCAGCTTGCCGCTCAGGTGCGCCTCGGCGCCCGCGGCGAACGCCGCGACTTCCTCGTGCCGCACGTGGATCCAGTCGATGGTGTTCCTGCGGCGCAGCGAGTCCGTCAGGCCGTTGAGCGAATCGCCGACAAGCCCGTAGATGCGCTGCACGCCGGCCACCGTCAGGATGTCGGCCATCATGTCTGCCACTGTCATTCCAGCCATCGGTTTTCTCCTGGCGGGATTGGGGCGGGATTGGGGCGTCATGCCGGCGCCGTGCAAGAACTATGGAATATGGAAGATAGAGGCCGCGTGGGGAGCTGGACGGCTAACTGGACGCGCACAATGTGTCAATCAAGGGGCACGAGCCGGTGCCGCCATTGGCGTGGCATTGCCCGATCAGCCTGTGCAGGTCGGTGCGCAGCGCCTGCAACTCCCGCAGGCGCGCTTCCACCGCCTGGAGCTTGCGCTCGGCCAGCGCGCGCGCGGTCCCGCACGTGCTACCGTCATTGCGTTGCAGCAAGGCACGGATTTCATCCAGCGTGAATCCAAGCGCCTGTGCTCTGCGGATGAAGATCAGCCTTTGCAGGCTTTCACGTGGATATTGCCGGATGGCGCCAGGCGCTCGCTCGGGTACCGGCAAGAGGCCGCACCTGTGGTAGTAACGCACCGTTTCCACGCCCACGCTGGCCGCCTTGGCCACCTGCCCGATCGTCAGTGCCGATTCCATCGCTTGACTCCGTACCTGAGTACGCACCTAGACTACGTGCAAGCCGGCCTTAAGGGAAGGGGATGGGCAAAGTCCTGCTGCACTCGATCATCACCTGTCCACATTGCGGACACCGGAGCGCCGAGAACATGCCCACCGACGCGTGCCTGTGGTCCTACACATGCGGGCACTGCAACGCCGTGCTGAAACCCAAGGCCGGGGACTGCTGCGTATTCTGCTCCTATGGCGATACCCGCTGCCCGCCGCGCCAGCAAGAACCTGGCGAGCGCAAGCGATGCGCCGCGCCTGCTCCCTGACACCTCATCGTCCCCTCGCGCCATGCTATGTCCAAGCTGCAGGAAATCTGACTTGTCAGCGACAACGCTGCAGATAGACGGGCCCGAGGTGGGCGCGTCCATCCTCCTGACCGTGCTCAGGTGCCCCGCGTGCACCGAAGGGGTCATTGGGGAAAACGAGCTTCAACGGATATTGCGCAAAGCCCGCGATCCGACCGGGAGCAGCCAGCCCGGTTCTGCCTTGCGGCCGCGGGGGTCCGGCGCCGGCCACTGACCCTGGCACGGGCCCGCAGCTCACATCCGCGCGCTCTGCCTGCCCTTGAGCGCACTGCGCAGGTAGTCTGCCAGCGCCACCACGGTGCCCGGGGTGGCGGGCTCGCGCTTCCATACCAGCCCCACGTCCATCGACGGCACCTTGTCGGCAATCCCGCGCCGCACGATGCGCTGCCCCTCCAGCGACCATGGCCGGTAAACCAGGTCGGACAGGATGGCAACGCCGCGCCCGGCCGCCACCAGGCTGCGGACCGCCTCGATCGAGCAGCTCTGGTAGCGGACCTGGGGTGCCAGCCCATATTGCCCCCAGTACTTGCCGACCGTGGCAATGTGCTCGTCCATGTCGAGCAGGATGTAGTCATGCCGCGCCACGTCCGCCAGGCCGATGCGGTCCGCCATCATCAGCGGATGCTCGGGATGGCCCCATAGCTGCCTTGGCGAGCGCAGCAGCGTTTCGCAAGTGACATGGTCAAGCCCGGGCAGGTTCGAAACCAGCAGCAAGGCAATATCGATCTCGCCCCGCAGGATGCCCCGCTCGATGTCATGCCGTTCCCGCTCCAGCAACTCAAGCCGGAGCCTGGGAAACTTTCTCTCGATGGACGCCAGCAAACCGGGCAGCACATAGGCCGTGATGGTTTCGGTCACGCCCAGGCGCACCGTGCCCGCGATGTCTACCGGCGCCACGCTGACGGCTTCCACCGCGTCCAGCACGGCGTCCTCGATCTGCTGGGCATGCCGCAGGAAACGCGTACCGGCTTCGGTAAGGCGCACGCCGCTGGCGTGCCGGGTGAACAACTGCGTGCCCACCGCTTCCTCCAGGCTCTTCAGGGAGGCCGTCATGGACGACTGCGATACGTGGCAACGAAGCGCCGCACGCGACACCTGCCCCGTTTCGGCGATGGCCGCGAAATGCTGCAGTTGCTTTAGCGTTGGAAGCATCGATTTTTCCGATATTGCTATGTCGAAATTATGAATTAGAAATACTTCCTCATGCTAGCTAGCATCCGGTCAGGAGACAAGATGCGGTGACAACGATGATTCAGGAAGACAAGCGCGGCTACTGCACGTTGTGCCGCTCCCGATGCGGCACGGTGAACGTGGTGGCGAACGATGCGCTGATCGCAGTGCGCCCCGACACCGCGCACCCCACGGGCAAGGCGATGTGCATGAAGGGAAAGTCCGCGCCGGAACTGGTCCATAGCGCCGACCGCGTGCTGTATCCGATGCGGCGGACCACGCCCAAGGCCGATGCGGATCCCGGCTGGCAGCGCATTAGCTGGGAGGAGGCCCTGGCCGAGGTTGCGCAGCGCCTGCTCCAGGCCAGGCGCGAAGGCGGCGCCGAATCGGTCGCCTTTGCCGTCACCACGCCCAGCGGCACGCCGCTGTCCGACAGCATCGACTGGATCGAGCGGCTTATCCGGCTCTTTGGCAGCCCCAACACCTCCTATGCCACGGAAATCTGCAACTGGCACAAGGACTATGCGCACGCCTTCACCTTCGGCTGCGGCATGCCGACCGCGGATTACCGCAACGCCGAACTGATCGTGTTGTGGGGCCACAACCCGACCAACACCTGGCTGGCGCAGGCCGAAGCGATTGGCGCCGGCAGGGCCGCCGGCGCGAAGCTGCTGGTGGTGGACCCCAGGCAGACCGCGCTGGCTGGCCAGGCGGAGCAATGGCTGCGCGTGCGGCCGGGCACGGACGCCGTGCTCGCCATGGCGATCGCCAACCTGCTGATCGAAGCCAATGCGTTCGACCTGGCCTTCGTCCGGCAATGGACCAATGGCCCCTTGCTGGTGCGCAGCGACAACGGGCGCTTCCTGCGGGGCCGCGACCTGGGGCTGGCCGATGGCGATGCCTACCTGGTCTGGGACGCCCATGCCGGACAAGCCCGGCCGTCGTCGGCGCTGGCCGGGCGGGATTTCGAGTATGTTGCGCTAAGAGGCACATTCGAAGTGGGCCAGGCCACGGCCACGCTCGCTTGCCGACCCGCCTTCGACCTGTATGCCGGCGAATGCGCCCGCTACCCCGCGGACGTAGCCGCGCGGCTCACCTGGGTGGCGCAGGCGGATATCCGCCATGCGGCAAGCCTGTTCGGCTCGGCCAGGCGCGTGGCCTATCACGCCTGGTCCGGCGTTGGCCAGCATGACAACGCAACCCAGACGGACCGGGCAATCGCCTGCCTCTATGCCTTGACCGGCAGTTTCGACAAGCAGGGCGGCAACCGGATCTTTCAAAAGCCACCGTACAACCCGGTCAGCAGCTTCGACCTGCTGCCGCCAGAACAAAAGAGCAAGGCGCTGGGCTACGACGCGAGACCGCTCGGGCCGCCCGCGCAGGGATGGGTCACCGCGCGCGACCTTTACCGGGCGATCCTGCATGCGCAGCCCTACGCCGTGCGCACCCTGGTGGCATTCGGCACCAATCCCCTGCTCTCGCAAGCCGATGTGGAAGACGGCGAGCGCGCCCTGCGTAGCCTGGACTTCTATGTCCATTGCGATTTGTTCGAAACCCCCAGTTCCCGTTACGCCGATATCCTGCTGCCGGTCAACACGCCGTGGGAGCGCGAGGGACTGCGCATCGGCTTCGAGATCTCCGCCGAGGCCGAGCAACTGGTGCAGTTGCGCCAGCGCATGGTGTCGCCGCGCGGGGAATCGCGCTCGGACAACGACATCGTGTTCGACCTCGCCGTCAGGCTGGGCATGGAGCAGGCGTTCTTTGGCGGCAGCCTGGAGGCGGGATGGAACCACATGCTCGCCCCTTCGGGGTTGACGGTGGACAAGCTGCGCGAGCAACCCGAGGGCATCCGCGTGCCCGTTGCCGACGTGGAGCGCAAGTATGCGGGCCGGCCGCGTGAGCGCGCCTTTCCTACGCAAACGGGGCTGGTGGAGTTGTACTCGGAACAGCTGCTGCGTCACGGCTATCCGCCACTGCCACGCGCCGGCCAGTGCCCCGAAGAAGCGGACGACGCTGCCGGCGGCGCCTATCCTTTTGTCCTGACCTCGGCCAAAAGCGGCTACTACTGTCACAGCCAGCATCGCGGGCTGCCTTCGCTGCGGCGCCGCGCGCTGCAACCCGAAGCGGAAATCCCTGCCGCGCTGGCAGCCGCGCGCGGGATCGCCAGCGGCGATGCGATCCGGGTGACCACGTCCATCGGCAGCGCAAGGTTTATCGCCAAGGTCCGGGAAGGCCTGCATCCCCGCGTGGTGGTCGGCGAGTTTGGCTGGTGGCAGCGCTGCGATGCGCTTGCGCAGACCGCGCTGGGCGTCACGGGCGAGAACAACAGCAACTACAACGGCTTGATCGCCGCGGACAGCATCGATCCGGTCAGTGGCTCCGTGCCGCTGCGGGCCTATCGCTGCAACGTCGAGCCCGATCCTGCTTTCGACGTGACGCGCCGCCGGTGGGACGGCTATCGCGCCTTTCGCGTCGCGAGCCTGGCGAAGGAGGCGCGCGAGGTCACGTCGGTATGCCTGGAGCCCCTGGATGGCGGCGGCTTGCCGGACTTCCTGCCCGGCCAGCATGTGACGATCAAGCTCACTGTGCCGCCCGCCGGCGAAGAGATCGTGCGCTCGTATTCGCTGACCGGTCCCGCCGTGTTGCCGGCGCGGCGCGGCTACTCGATCTCCGTGCGCCGCGCCGCGGGCCTGAGCGATACCGGCGAGGCCGTGTTCGGGCGCGCTTCGTCGCATATCAACCTGTGCCTTGCGGTTGGCGACGTCGTCGCGCTGCGCTCGCCGTCCGGCACCTTTGTCATGCCGGTGCGCACCCGGCGCCCGCTGGTGCTGCTGGCCGGCGGGATCGGCATCACGCCGTTCATCAGCCTGTTCGAATCGCTGGCCGGGTTCGCCGATCCGCCAAAGATGCTGCTGTTGTACGCGAACCAGAACGGCCCGGCCCATGCGTTCCGGTCACGCATCCGCGCGTTGCGGCACACCCTGCCGACACTGGAAGTCGTCAACTTCTACGACCGTCCCGCGCAAGGCGACGTGCCCGGCGTCGACTACGACGTGGCCGGACGCGTCAGCGCCGAGCACGTCCCGGCCGGACTGCTCGGCCAGCGCCCGCTCGTCTATATGTGCGGACCCGCGCCAATGATGACCGCCTTCGCCAATGCGCTCGCCGACCGTGGCGTGCCGCGCGCCGACATCTTGCGCGAAGTGTTCCGCTCGCCCGAGCGCGTGGCGGCCGGGCCCGGCCAGCAGTTCAAGGTGGTGTTCGCCAGGTCCGGCACCACCGGCACCTGGCGCTCGGCGGACGGCCCCCTGCTGGGCTTCGCCGAAAGACTCGGCCTGGCACTGCCCAGCGGCTGCCGGGTCGGGCAGTGCGAGAGCTGCGCGGTTTCCGTCATGTCGGGCCGCATCCGGCACCTGCATGGCGAGGAACCCGAGGATGCCGGGATGTGCCTGGCGTGCCAGGCCGTGCCTGCCAGCGACATCGTGCTGAACGCGTGATCGCGCCCGCCGCCGCCCTTCTTCCAACCCCACCCAAGCCAACATGCTGATACTCGACTCCGACACCACCCGCGCGCTGCTGCCGTTCGCCGAACTCGTGCCCGCCCTGCGCGACGCGTTTATCCGCGGCTGCGAGGTCCCGCAGCGCCACAGCCATGTCATCGATCCGCACGGCGCAGCGCCGGGAACGATGCTGCTGATGCCCTCCTGGCAGGCCGGCGCCTATCTCGGCGTGAAGACCGTGACCATCTACCCGGGCAATACGCTGTCCGGGCTGCCGGGCTTGTACTCGACCTACCTGCTGCACGACGCGTGCACCGGCAAGCCGCTGGCCATGATCGATGGCAACGAGATCACCTCCAGGCGCACCGCCGCCGCGTCGGCGCTGGCGGCCTCTTACCTGAGCCGCAATGATGCTTCGTCGATGCTGGTGCTCGGCGCGGGCCGCGTTGCCAGCCTGCTGCCCCATGCCTATCGCGCCGTCAGGCCGATCCAGCGCGTTGCCGTCTGGGATATCAACGCGAGCCAAGGCGAAGCGCTGGTGGCAAGACTGCGGGCCGACGGCTTCGAGGCGCGCTTTGTCCCGACGATCGCCGCCGCCTGCGAAGACGCTGACATCGTGACCTCGGCCACGCTCTCCACCTCGCCGCTCGTGCATCGCGCGTGGCTCAGGCCCGGCACCCACCTGGACCTGATCGGCGGCTTCACGCCGGCCATGCGCGAGGCCGACGACGGCTGCTTCGCGTCAACCTCCGTCTTCGTCGATACCAGCGAAGCCGTGCGCAAGGCCGGCGACCTGCTCCACCCGATCGACGCTGGCGTGCTCAAGGCCGCCGACATCCGGGCCACGCTCGCGGACCTGTGCCAGCAGCGCCATCCCGGCCGCACGGATGACACGGAGATCACCGTCTTCAAGGCCGTCGGCACCGCGCTGGAAGACCTCGCGGCCGCCGTCATGGCTTATGAAGGATTCGAAGGCTCGCCGCGCGCAACACCGCGCGGGGAAAGCCATGGCAATGCAAGGAGACAAGCATGAAAAGCACGCCCCTATCCCTGGACACAACGGACCGCCCGGACCATCCGGACCACCCCGGCCGCGGCGGACTGGAGCGCCTGGCCGTCAAGGTCACCGACTGGTCCGAGCGCTGGTTTCCCGACTCGTATATCTTCGCCGCCATCGCGGTGATCGTCGTCGCGCTTAGCGCGATGGCCATCGGCGCGCCCGCGCAAGGCGTGGCCCGCGCATTTGGCGACGGCTTCTGGAGCCTGATACCGTTCACCATGCAGATGGCGGTGGTGGCCATCTCGGGCTATGTCGTGGCGGCCTCGCCCCCGGCTTCCCTGCTGATCGAGCGGCTAGCCGCCCTGCCGCGCACGGCGCGCGGCGCCATCGCCTTTGTCGCGCTGGTCAGCCTGCTGACCTCCCTGCTCAACTGGGCCATCAGCCTGATCTTCAGCGGGCTGCTGGTGCGGGCCATTGCACGCCGCACCGGGCTGCGCGTGGACTATCGCGCGGCCAGCGCCGCCGCCTACCTGGGGATGGGTGCCACCTGGGCACTGGGCTTAAGTTCGTCCGCGGCGCAGTTGCAGGCCAATCCCGCCAGCCTGCCCAAGTCGCTGCTGGATATCACCGGCGTGATTCCGTTTTCGCAGACCATCTTCCTGTGGCAATCCATGGCGATGACGGCCGTGCTGATCGCCGCTTCCTTGCTGGTAGCGTATTTTTCAGCGCCGGCGGGCGAGCGCGCGCGCACCGCGCAGGACATGGGCGTGGATATCGACGATGCCGGCGATGGCATTGGCCGCCCCACGCGTCCCGGAGAATGGCTGGAGTACAGCCCGTTGCTGACCCTGCTGATCGTGGCCCTCGGCGCCGGTTGGCTGGTACATGAGTTCACCACCAAGGACCCGATCCTCGCGATCTCCAACCTCAACACCTACAACTTCCTGTTCCTGATGCTGGGAATGCTGCTGAACTGGCGTCCCAAGCGCTTCCTGCGCGCCGTGGCCAGGTCCGTGCCATCCACCGCCGGGGTGCTGATCCAGTTTCCGCTGTATGGCGGCATCGCATTCATCCTCACCAAGGCGGCCGGCATGGATGGCACGACCTTGTCGCACCACCTGGCATCGGCGTTCGTCTCGGTCGCCACCAAGGAATCGTTCTCCGCGGTGATGGGCGTCTATTCGGCCGTGCTGGGCTTCTTCGTGCCATCGGGCGGCGGCAAATGGGTCATCGAGGCGCCTTACGTGATGCAGGCTGCCAATGAACTGCAAGTCCACCTGGGCTGGGCGGTGCAGGTGTACAACGCCGCGGAGGCGCTGCCGAACCTGATCAACCCGTTCTGGATGCTGCCGCTGCTGGGGGTGCTGGGGATCCGGGCCAAGGACGTGGTCGGGTTTACTTTCACCCAGTTGCTGGTCCACGCGCCGCTTGTGCTGTTCATGCTATGGGCCTTTGCTTCCACGCTGCCTTACCATCCGCCTGTCATGCCTTGATGACTTGATGCCTTGATGTCGCGGTGCCTTGCCGTTGAGTGGCTTGGCAGGCCTGGCGGCCACGCCGGTAGCGGTGGACAAACCCGGAGGGATCTCATTCCCGGTTTAAGATGCTGGTTTTCAGGCCGGCGCGACCGGCCAACCTTCCCCCTCCACTCTGCCAGCTGACATATGAAGAAGATTGCACTGCTACTTGCCGCCCTGGGCATGGCGTCCATCGCCCACGCTGCCGCCCCGGCCGCGGAAACCCTGCCGTCCGGCATGACCATCCAGACCATCGTCAAGGGCACCGGCGCCACGCCGAAGGCCTCCGATGTGGTCAAGGTGCACTACCGCGGCACGCTCACCGACGGCACCGAGTTCGACAGCTCCTACAAGCGTGGCCAGCCGATCTCGTTCCCGCTGAACCGCGTCATTCCCTGCTGGACGGAAGGCGTGCAGAAGATGCAGGTCGGCGGCAAGGCCAAGCTGGTGTGTCCGGGCCCGACCGCCTACGGCGCGCGCGGCGTGCCCGGCACGATCCCGCCGAACGCCACCCTGAACTTTGAAGTCGAGCTGCTCGGCATCGGCAACTGACGCGAGGCGGCCTCACCGCTTTTCGCAAGGCCCCGGCCTCCCGGCCGGGGCGCGATTGACCGGATTCAATGAAAACGGCACGCAACAGTTCCGGCAATGAGCGGGTCAGGCGGAACGTAGAAAGCCGCCCCACCCAAGGGCGGCCGGCATTACTCGTCTGAGCCGCCAGGCACCATGGCGCGGCGCTTGCGCGTTACCACCAGGGGTGCCTGGGCGTTGCCTTCTGAGGTCACGCGCGGCGGACGGGGGCCCGAGCCGGGCGTCCGCGGGCCTGCGCCGGGCGGACGTGCGCCGCCACCGCCGCCGGGAGGACGCGTGCCGGTATCCAGCTGGATCGTCGAGATGGCGCGCTTGTAGATGGTCTGCATGCCGCCGGGCGTGCTCAGCATGACCACAAACGCGTCGAAGGACTCGATGGAGCCGACGAGCCGGATGCCGCTGACCAGGTACACCTGCACACGCTTGCGCTCTTTGCGCGTGGTGTTCAGGAAGGAGTTTTGCGGGTTGGTGTCGTCAAGCTGCATGGGATATTGAGAGTAAGGCAGACGAAGCGCTGCGAGAAAAAGATGGCTACTGCGGCGCAGCTTCGTCGGCGGTGCACCGATGCACAATATCGGTGCTCACGCGCTAACGCAAGATGAATCACGCACGCCGGGATGGCAGCGCATCATGATTGCTTACAGTGGCTAGGCTTGCCATTCTAGCGCAAGCCGGATGCAGTTCCCCGCGCAAGGAGCATGCCAATGGTTCCGGCGCCCGGCTGAAAGCCACCTCAAGGCCACCTCGCACGCGGATCACGGCACCGGGCGCCCATCCTTTCGCGCCACCCGCTTTGCCATTAACATGTCCGCCCACGATCCAGCAGGCCTCCACATGAAGCTCAACCAGCTGCGCGCCCTGGCCGCCGTTGCCGAAACCGGCAGCATCCAGGAAGCCTCGCGCATCCTTCACCTGACGCAGCCCGCGCTGAGCAAGGCGATCAAGGAGCTGGAGAGCAGCGTCGGCGCCACCTTGTTTGTGCGCTCCAGCAAGGGCGTGCAGCTCACGCCCTACGGGCAGCGGCTGGTCTCGCATGCGCGGCTGATCAGCGAGAATGTGCGGCGCGCGCGCGAAGACTTGGAAGACATGAAAGGCACGGTGCAAAGCGAGATCACCGTGGGGGTGACGCCCGTGACGGCGCTGATGCGGCCGATGGCGGCCTGCCTGAGCACCTTCCGCCGCGAGTTCCCGAACGCCCGGCTGCGGGTGCTGGAGATGCGCCCGGCGCAGTTGCTGGAGCACCTGCGCGAAGGCACCATGGATTTCGCGGTGACCTCGCAATTGCTGCCGCTGGATCGCGGGCTGGACTGCACCCAGGTGTGCCGGCTGCCGACCATGATCGGTGCGCGGCGCGGGCATCCGCTGCGCGCGGCGCGCTCGGTGCGCCTGCTGCAGCAGGCGGACTGGCTGGCGCTGGACCCGCTGTCCGATGCCGGTTCGCCTTTTCATCAGTTATTCGCGGGTAACGGCCTGGCGGTGCCGACCCGGGTGGTCGAATGCACATCGATGGGCTTGGCGCTGGACCTGTGCTGGCAGGTTGACACCCTGATCCTGCTTTCCAGCGAGTCGCTTGGCAGCAAGTACATCACCGAGCGGATGGATTTCATCGAGGTCGCCGAGCCCGTGCCCGACCGCATCATCTCGCTGGTCACGCGCGACCGGCATGTGCTGACGTGGGCGGCAGCGCGCTTGCACGACGCCGTGCTGCAAGCGCTGGCGGGCCACTACCCGCCACCGGGCAGCGCCACCGCCCCATGACGAAATGGCATGCGCCGGCAATGTGCATGCAGGCCACGCAATGCCCCGGCACTGCTGCAGGCGCAGCATGAGGCCATCCGCCCTCCGCGCAAAAACCAATAACAATCAATAAGTTACGGGCCATAACCAAATCCAGGGGCAATAAAAGCAAGCGAATTGCCCCACGCCGCGCGCCGCCGCGAAGATGGCACACCACACCGCTTCTGCCTTGGCAGGCCGGGAGAGCGAGGCGATGGGATTGGAGGCAAGCGGCAATCGCAAGAGCACCCGCGGTAAGGCCGGGGCGTGCGGGTCGGGTACTTCAGCAGCACCTGGTTGCTTGCCGCGCCCTATGTGCCGATATGGAGCGACCCGGTCGTCGTGGCCGGCAGCGCCGCGCCCTGCGGCCGGGCTCTGATTCCCAATGCGCATACCCATGAAAAAAAGCGAAGTGCTTATCCCGCTCGCGGCCCCTAACATGCCCCCACACCGAGAGCAACGGGGCCACGCCGCATCCATTGCCCGTCTACCCCACCCGAGGAGGACCGCATGACCGCTGCCCACACCGCGCCAGGCCATCCGGCCGGCGCCGCGCCAGCCACTGGCGCCACTGGCGCAACTGCCGCCCGCCCGCACTCGCGCCGCGCCATCGTTGCCGCCGCCATCGGCAACGGGCTGGAAATGTACGACTTCACGGTCTACAGCTTCTTTGCCGCCACCATCGGCAAGTTGTTCTTTCCGTCCAGCAGCCCGCTGGCATCGTTGCTGCTGTCCTTCGCCACCTTTGGTGTCGGCTTCGTGATGCGCCCCCTGGGCGCGGTGCTGATCGGCAACCTGGCCGACCAGCGCGGCCGCAAGGCGGCGCTCACGCTCACCATCGCGCTGATGACGGCGGGCACCGCGCTGATCGCCTTCACGCCCACCCATGCCAGCATCGGCGTGGCCGCCACCGTGCTGGTGGTCATCGGCCGGCTGCTGCAAGGCTTGTCGGCTGGCGGGGAAATCGGGGCCGCATCCGCCCTGCTGCTGGAGACCGCCAGCAAGCGCAACCGTTGTTTCCTGGTCAGCTGGCAAGCCGCCACGCAAGGCGGTGCCGCGCTGCTGGGCGCGCTGACCGGTGCTGCGGTATCGGCCTTGCTCAGCCCCGACGCCATGCTTGAGTGGGGCTGGCGCCTGCCATTCATGCTTGGCCTGCTGATTGCGCCAGTTGGCATGTATATCCGCCGGCACCTGCAAGAAACCCACGAAGGCGGCAGCACGCATGGCGGCGTGGGCAAGGTGTTTCGCGAGCATGGCCGCACGCTGCTGCTGGGCACATTGCTGATGACCGGCAGCACCTCATCCATGTACATCATGGTGTTCTACATGCCCACCTACCTGGTGACCTCGCTGCATTTGCCGCCCGTCACCGCCTTCCTGGCGGCATGCACGGCCGGCGCTGCCATGCTGGTGATGGCGCCCTTGTTCGGCCTGCTGGCCGACCGGCTGCCGCGCCGCAAGCCGCTGTTGTTTGCCGGCGGGCTGACTTCGCTGGCGCTGGTCTACCCCAACTTCACGCTGCTGTCCGCGGGCCCCAGCCTGCCGCTCACCATGGCACTGATCGGCGCCGCCGTGACCCTGAGCTCAGTCGGCAGCGGCGCGGGTGCCGCCCTGCTGATGGAGGCGCTGCCGCGCCACCAGCGCGCCACCGGCATGTCGATGATGTACAGCTTTGGCGTGACCGTGTTCGGCGGCTTCGCACCGCTGATCGTGACCTGGCTGATCAGCGCCACGGGCAGCAACATGGCGCCTGCCGGGTACCTGATCACCGCCTCCTGCATCAGCCTGACCGCGCTGGCGCTGTTCCCCAGCCACCCTGGCCGCGACTGAACCGCGGCGCAAGACCCATCCCATCCGAACGCATCACACACCCTGCAGCCATGACCAAGCACCCAGGAAATATCCCGCTGGCACTGACCGAATCCGCCGAGCGCTTCGCCGCACTGCGCCACCGCATCCACGCCCACCCAGAGCTGGGCGCCGACGTGCCACGCACCGCCGAGATGGCTGCCGCGCTGCTGCGCGAATGGGGCTACAGCGTGCACGCCGTGGGCGGCCATGGGCTGGTGGCGCAACTGAAGGTGGGCAACGGCGCGCGCACCATCGGCATCCGCGCCGACATGGACGCGCTGCCGCTGCAGGAGCGCACCGGCCTGCCCTATGCCAGCCAGGTAGCGGGACGCATGCACGCCTGCGGCCATGACGGCCACACCGCCACGCTGCTGGCCGCAGCCGAGTACCTGGCCGCCACGCGCAACTTCGACGGCACCCTCAACCTGATCTTCCAGCCCGACGAGGAAGGCATGACCGGCGCGCTGGCCATGATGAACGACGGCCTGTTCGCGCGTTTCCCGTGCGACGCGATCTACGCCTTTCACAATGCCCCCGGCCTGCCGGTGGGCATGGCGGTCGTGCAAAGCGGCCCGATGGGCGGCTCCTCGGACCGCGCCACGATCACGTTCCGCGGCAAAGGCGGCCATGGCGCCATGCCCCACCGCGCCACCGATCCCACGCTGGCCCTCGCCTCGACCGTGGTGGCGCTGCAAGGCATCGTGGCGCGCAACGTCGCGCCGGTCGACGCCGCGGTGATCAGCGTGGGCGAGATGCGGGCCGGCAGCACCTACAACATCATCCCGGAGACCGCAACGCTGAAGCTAACCGTGCGCGCCACCGTGGCAGAGGTGCGAGACCTGCTGGAGACCCGCATCCGCGAGGTGGTGACGCATCAGGCTGCCTCGTGCGGCGTGACGGCAGACATCGCCTATGAGCGCCTGGCGCCCGCGATCTGCAATACCGTGGAAGAAACCGCCGTCGCACGGCAGGCCGTGGCCAGCGTGCTGGGCAGCGACAAGGTCATCCAGGTGCCGCCGTCGATGCAGATGGGCAGCGAGGATTTCGCGTGGATGCTGGAAAGGATGCCGGGCTGCTATTTTGCGCTGGGCAATGGCACCGGCGAATGGGTGGGCTGCTCGGTGCACAACGATGGATATGATTTCAACGACCAGCTGATTCCGCTTGGTGCCGCGTGCTGGGTGGCGCTGGCGGAGGGTTATCTGCGCGCTTGAGACCGCAACATGGTCGGTTTGCCCCCTTCTTTCACTAAGGCCTTGTCTGAGGTCATTTACAGTACATCAGGGAAATCTGCCTGCAGGTGGGTACGCGGCACTAGCGAAATCGTGAGCGAGAACGACATCATTGCGCCGCGGCTTACGGGCATGCAAGACGACCCCGTACCAGGGAGCACGCCACAGTACGCACGGAAGACAACTCACCGACTCGCTTTGTCGCAACATGCGTGCGGGCATCGCGGATTTACAGCTATCGTAACGGTGTTCAGGAACGTGGCGGCATCCCCTGGTGAGACGTGGCGATTGTCGATATCGCGAATCTCTGGCTGGTGAATGTCGGCGACGTTGGCATCCATGTGCTCAAGCAGATCAGCAAGCCAACGTGCGCGCGCTTCGGCAAGCTTCCTGGAGATTCCGGCGCTCTCGTTCTGCCACAGCGACATGAATACCTCAAAGCCCGCAGGAAACGCTTGCCGTGTATCACTGCGCCACGCGGCCAGCCGAGCAATTTCGGGGGCAGTGAGCTTCGCGGCCCCACGCTCGAAGATGGGCTCGTGTGTCAAGAATGCGGGGCGGCAGGCATATGCAGGCAACACACAAAGCAATACGAATGCAGCGAGCAGCTTTTTCATCACGGTTTCCATGCTGGCGGCCTGTAGCTCCAATTTGGGATGTTCGTCACGTAGTAGGCGATGTTGTCTGCATTGACGATGCAAAACTGATTGCGCGCTTTGGCCCGAAGCCTTGACCCACTTATTTTCGGAGTTCATCGCGTCCGGAAAGTATGAAACCTCGCGCAGCCTTTGTCGCGTATTGTCGGCCGTGTGACCGAACCAGTGGATCACCTTGTCCTGGTCTGCTTGATTCCACCGCGACAACTCGGCAAGCCGATCATTCAGCGCTGTATTTCGGACTTGTCCGATTGACTTCAGCGGTTGTACCTGGTGATATGAATGTTGGCAATTCGCCACTTTCAACCAGGAGTGAATGATGAGCTACACAAAGATCAAGGCTGTCTATATGGCAGCGTTCGCTGGCGCCAAGACTGCCAAGGGCGGCGAGGTTCTTATAGGGTCGGGAATCCACAGCTGTGATGGTCTCACTCTCCTTCGCGTGGGAGACGTAGCAACCTATCCAGACGGCAGTACCGCGGTGATTGTCGCAGGCGCTGGCAACGCTATGAAGGTGGAAGACATGCCGGTTGCGATTGTCGGGAGCCCTCTGAGCAATGGCGACACCATTGTGTCCAGCCCTATCACGCCATTGGAATTTCATGAACTCGACGGCGACCCCATTTTCGGCCTGCTTGATCCGTCATATCAAAGCGCAGGGGCTTAACCGTGGAACGCAGAGTTGCTTGTGTAGGTGACGCTCTCTCGACCGGCGGCAGGATTCTCCCGTATGCCGGACGAGTCTGCACCTTCGGGAGCGGCCATCAGGTCGCGCTCATTGGCGGGGATGCCTATTGTGAGGCTTGTAAGAGCATCGGCAGAATCGCAAAAACAGGCGGCCCCCGTCGAATCAATTTCATGGGCGAGACAGCCGCGGATGGAGATATGGTGCTGTGCAAGTGCGCAAAGCCTCCGCGAATCGTGGCGACCCTTTCCGGCAATAGCTGGTGCGATGACATGGCTGGCAGCGAGTATGCCGGCGATACACTTAGCGCCTTTGGTTATGACAATTCAGTCTCCAGTCCTTTTGCTTACGACCAGCACTTTCTGATCGAGGACGAGGAAACGGGCGAGCCACTTGTCAATCGACGTTATCGCCTCACGTATTCAGGTGGGGTGATCGATGGCCGCACGGACTCCCATGGGTATACGCAGCGAATCGGAAGCGGTAGCGCAGAAACCGTAAGACTGGAAATTTTCTAGGGAAAAAATGGGAAACGAAGCAATTTCAGTAAAAAATGGAAAAATGACGCCAGCGCAAGATCGCAACCCCATCAAGGCTCCCGTCAGGCCACCGCTTTTATATTTTTCAATATATTGCCATGACAAATACCACTCCTTCAAAAAGGCAGCCGAAACCAAAGAGCGAGAAATATTAAAATCCACCAAATGGGATCAATCAAAGGATATCTACATTGCAATAGAAGTGCTAACGGAAGCCGATTTTCTTGCCGCCTGGGATCGCATAGCCAGCGTCGCCAATCAGGACGGACGTGTTATCGCCGAAGGGCACTTATTCACCCATGCAAGCAAACCGGGCGGCGAGAGTAGCGGCCTTGAATTCGCCGCCATACCTGGCACAGGCGATGGCACCATCGACAAAGCCGAGTTGATGCGACTGCCAGTATTGCCGTGGCGAAAAACGGGTGAACTAGTCCTCTATGGTTGCAATACATCGCGGACTGGCGAGCGCAGAGAATGGACGCCAGCGCAGATTTTTGCTGATAGGCAGAGGGTCAAGACAACCGGACAACCAGCATTCTCCGATTTTTCAAACAGACCGGACAAATACTCCAGAATATCCCCCGACTCCGAGAATATTTACCTTTTTCCATTTCATAGAGGGCAGAACGGAAGATTCGGGAATGGCTCCCGCTATCCATCCCAATCATTCGAGCCAACCCCATGAAAAATATACTTATTGCTATCTCCGCGTCGCCGATCATCATATCGTTATTGTTTCTGGCACATCGCGTTTTTCAGGTTCCCGTCAATCATATCAGCCTAACACCTCATTATTTGGATATCCTTTCAATCTGCTCAATATTGCTTGCCTTGATATTTCGCGTGAGTCGTCCAGCGCTGTGGGGGATTGCACTGCTCGCGGCCATTAATACTCTTCTGGTTGTATGGGTCATTGATACACACAACTTCCTAGAATACGAGGACTGGATTAAGCGAGGCATGCCGGAAAAAACGGTGGGGCCGGGCTCCTAATGATTCAGAAATCGGGAGCGACCCTACCCGCACCTTGAGCCGTCTTGATTTGAGATCGCTCTCTTGGATACGCGCCAAACTCCCATAGCGAACGAAGACGCGCCATGCTGAAAAGAACCATTGGCTTCGCTTCCCGTGGCTCCCAGATACCCCCCTTCCCTCCGCGCGGAGAGAAAGTAACAGCCGCCATCATTGCAGACGGCTCTGGCGCATCTGGCGGCTTCGGACAAAGCCCTTACACGTCGATCGCCGCATCCGACTTGACCTTCTTGCGCAACTCGAACTTCTGGATCTTGCCCGTCGATGTCTTGGGCAATGGCCCGAAGTACACCGCCTTGGGCACCTTGAAGCCCGCCAGCAGGGTGCGGCAATGGGCGATCAGCTCCTCGGCAGTGGCGCTGGCGCCATCCTTCAGCTCCACGAACGCGCAGGGCGTCTCGCCCCATTTCACATCCGGCTGGGCCACCACCGCCACGGCCAGCACGGCGGGATGGCGATAGATCGCGTCTTCCACTTCCACGCTGGAGATATTCTCGCCACCGGAGATGATGATGTCCTTGCTGCGGTCCTTGATCTTGACGTAGCCGTCGGGCGTGCACACGCCCAGGTCGCCGGTATGGAACCAGCCGCCGGCAAACGCCTCGCGCGTGGCCTTCTCGTTCTTGAGGTAGCCCTTCATGCAGATGTTGCCGCGGAACATGATCTCGCCGATTTCCTCGCCGTCCGAGGCCACCGGTTGCATGGTGTCCGGGTCCAGCACCGCTACCTCCGTCTGCAGGTGGTAGCGCACGCCTTGCCTTGCCTTCTTGGTGGCGCGGTCCTCTTGCGACAGGCCGGCCCAGTCGTCCTGCTCGGCACATACCGCGGCAGGGCCGTAGGTTTCGGTCAGGCCATAGACGTGGGTCAATTCAAAGCCCATGGCCTCCATCTGCGCCAGCACCGCGGCAGGCGGCGGCGCACCCGCCACCATGCCGCGCACCGGGCCACGCAAGCCCTCGCGCCAGGCCGGCGGGGCGTTGACCAGCGCGGTATGCACGATCGGCGCGGCGCAATAGTGCGTCACGCCCTCGTCGCGCATCAGGTCGAACACCAGCTTGGGCTCGAACTTGCGCAGGCAGACGTTGACGCCGGCGCGTGCCGCGATGGTCCACGGGAAGCACCAGCCGTTGCAGTGGAACATCGGCAGCGTCCACAGGTATACCGCGTGCTTGGGCAGGTCCCACTCCAGGATGTTGGAGATGGCGTTGATGGCCGCGCCGCGATGGTGGTAGACCACGCCCTTGGGGTCGCCGGTGGTGCCCGAGGTGTAGTTGAGCGCGATCGCATCCCACTCGTCAGCGGGCATCTGCCAGGCGAACTCGGGGTCGCCCGAGGCCAGCAGGCCCTCATAGTCGGTCTCGCCGAAGGCCGGAGCGTCCTGCGGGCCGAGCGCGTCCAGCACCGCCACCACCTTCAGCCCGGGAATCTCGTTGGCGATCTGCCGCGCCAGGTCGGCAAACTCGGTATCGGCCAGCAGCACCCGCGCTTCGCCATGGCGCAGCATGAAGATCAGGTTGGAGGCATCGAGCCGGATATTCAGCGCATTGAGCACCGCGCCCGCCATCGGCACCCCAAAGTGCGCCTCCACCATGGCCGGCGTATTGGGCAGCAAGGCCGCAACGGTATCGCCCTTGCCCACGCCCAGGCGCGCCAGCCCGCTGGCCAGGCGCCGTGCCCGCGCGTAGGTGTCGCGCCAGTTCTGGCGCACCGGGCCGTGCACGATGGCCAGCCGGTCGCCATACACGCTGGCTGCGCGCGCCAGGAAATCGATGGGTGTGAGGGGAACGTGATTGGCCGGGTTCTTGCCCAGGCCGGTGTCGAAATCGCTTGGCATTGCCGTAGTCTCCGCGTGCGCCGGCTGCGCGGGTATTGGCCCTCAGGCTGAGCCGCGCGCCGCCGGTCGCTGTTACTTTTCACTGTGCAAGGCTATCATCCCACAGGACCAAGCTCTGTCGTCCGGATGACAATGCCCGTGCCGGGCCAAGCCGAAATCATGCCCAGCCTGCCCGCAGCCACACCCAGATCGCCTCCCCCTCCCCCCGCAGATATCACGATGCCACCGCCCCGCGCCGGGCATGCCGCCCTGCTCTCCCAGCATGAATGGTTCGCCGCGCTCGCGCCTGGCCACCAGGCGTTGGCAGCGCGGCAGGTGGTGGTGCAGGATTTTGCCGCCGGCGCCTTCGTCGCGCATCGTGGCGAGCCGTCGCGCTACTGGATCGGGGTGGAGACCGGCCTGATCAAGCTCGCGGTCTACACGCCGGACGGGCGCGGTTGCACCTTTTCGGGGGTGCCAGCGGGCGGCTGGTGCGGAGAAGGCAGTGTCATCAAGCGCGAAGCGCGGAGATACGATGTGATCGCCATCCGTGACTCCCGCCTGGCGCTGGTGCCCGACACGGTGTTCCATACCTTGCTCGACGAAAGCCTGCCGTTTGCCAGCTTTGTGGTGCGCCAGTTGAACGAGCGCATGGGCCAGTTCATCGCCACCGTGCAGAACGAGCGGCTGCTGAGCGTCGATGCCCGCGTGGCGCAGGCGGTTGCCCAGCTCTTCCACCCGGCGCTTTACCCCCGTACCAGCGCGGTGCTGGAGCTGTCGCAGGAGGAGATCGGCCTGCTGACGGGGCTCTCGCGCCAGCGGGTCAACCAGGCGCTGCGGCGCCTGGCGGCGGAGGGCATGGTCGATTTGTCGTACCAGAGCATCCGGGTGACCGACCTTGAGCGTTTGCGTCACTTTGGCCTGTCCGAGCTGTAGGCTGCCACGGTAGCGCCGCGGTCGCGCCCGCGGCCATGGCCAGCGTTGAAACCCGCCTTCGCCATCGTGAAACTCACCGGCCGCGCGAAGCCGTACAATGCGATTTTTCCCCCTGGCGCCGCGCCCGATGCGCGCCAGCCTGCGTCACCTGAGCTTCGCATGGCCCTCGTCAGCAGCACCGATCTGCGCCTGTCTCACCTGCGCTTTCCCTTTGCCGTGCGCGTCGATGCGCTGCACGGCACTGCGCGCCTGCGCGACGCAAACGCGCGGCGGGAGGTAACGCCTGGCAACCCGTTCGTGGTGCCGGCATTTGCGTACTTCGATTGCGACCTGCTGCCGGCGCCGGGCCAAAGCACCGCCATCACGCTGCAGGAGGTGCCGGACGACGCATGCCCGCGCATGACCCTGGCCACCCTGCCGGGCTGCCCGTGCCATTCGGAGAAACACTGGTCACGCGCGCTTGCCGGCGAGATATTCGGCCTGCCTCGGCTGCCGTGGAATGCGGCACTGGTGGCGCAACGATGGGAAGTCACCCCGCGGCTGGTACGCGCGCGGCTGTTCGCCGAGGGCGAGGCGCTCGGCGTGCTGCTGCGCGAGCAGCGCGTCGCGCGCACGGTGTACCTGCTTGCGGGCGGCAGCGGCGTGCGCACCGATTGGCTGGCCGCGCAAGTAGGCCTGGGCAGCGTTGCTGCGTTGGCCTCCGCTTGCGCGAACACGCTGGGCCCCGCCGCGCTGAGCCTGCTCGAGGCCAGCGACAGCCGCGGAACCCCGCCGGGTCCAGCGCCGCGCTTGCACCTGGCGGCATAAGAGGGCACAAGAGGCCGGCCCCTGGCGGTGACCGTGCTGTCGCTGATCTTCCGCTTTGTGCTGTCGGTGGCGCTGCCGGTCGGCTTGAAAAAAACGCGGCATTTGTAAAAAGGGCGGGCAAGACCCTCGCTAGCGCGCCCTCGCAAGTGCGGGGCGGGCCACCTGGGCTAGGGTCAATCCAGCACGATCTTGTGCGCGCGGATCAAGGCGCCCCATTTGGCGCGCTCATTGTCCACGAACGCGGCAAAGCCCGCCCGGCTGTCGCCCATGGGCTCTAGCCCAAGCTCCTGCATTTGCTTGACCACCGCCGGGTCCTTCAGCGCCGCGGCAATGGCCGCGTTGAGCTTGTCGACCGAGGCCGGCGGCGTGCCGGCCGGGACCACCACGCCCTGCCAGGCAAACGCCGTAAAGCCAGGCAGCCCGGCCTCGGCAAAGGTCGGCACGTCCGGCAGCACCGCGGAGCGCTGCTCGGCCGGCAGCGCGATAGCACGAAGCCGCCCGGCGCGGATCAACGGCACCGCTGCCGAGAGATCGGCCATCATGAAATCGACCTGCCCGCCCGCCACATCCTGCAACGCGGGGGGCGTGCCTTTGTACGGCGCGTGGACGGCGCTAGCCTGCACGCGGTCGAGCAGCAGCTCAGCGCTCAGGTGGTGCGGGCTGCCGGTGCCGACAGAGGCGTAGGTAGCCTTGCCCTGCCCCGCTTTCAGCCACGTGATGAACTCGGGCAAGGTCTTTACCGGCAAGGCCGGGTTGGCGACCAGTATCACGGGCAGCTTCACCAGCGAGGTCACCAGCGTGAAATCCTTGGCGGTGTCATAGGGCAGCTTGCGATACAGCGCTGGGTTAAGTACCAGCGTACCCTGCCCGGCAGTCAGCAGCGTTGCGCCGTCGGCACGCGCCTTGGCCACATCCTGCGCGGCGAGGATGGTGGCGCCGCCCGGCTTGTTGTCGACCACGAAGTTCTGGTGCATGACAGGCGCGATCTTCTGCGCGACGATGCGCGTGGCGAGGTCGCTGCCGCCGCCGGCGGTATAGGGCACCACCCAGCGTGCGGCGGGGTCGGCGGCGTGGGTGGCACCGGTGCCGCCCAGCGCTAGCGCCAGCCCTGTGACAACTCGCGAGGCATGCTGCGCCATGGAATGGAAGCGCGTGCGCCGGGCGCAGGCGTTTGCTTGCATGATTGAGTCTCCTCCGATTTCTCTGTTCTTTGTGCAAACCGCGCTAAAGCGCTACGGGATGCTAATACGTCGCTAATACGTTGCTAGTACGTTTTATCCCGGCTTGTCCCCGCGCCGCCCTGGCCCTTGAATTGCGCGGCAAGGCTCTCTGCCGCCCGGGCCAGCATCGTGGCGTCCACCCCAACCGCAGTGAACGTGGTCCCGAGCGCCATGTACTGCCGCGACTGCGCCACGTCGGCGCTGAGGATGCCCGCTCCCTTGCCGGCGCGGCGGATGCGCGCGATGGCGTCGGCGATGGCGCTCTGCACGTCCGGGTGGCCGGGATTGCCAAGATGGCCCATGTCGGCGGCAAGATCCGCCGGGCCGATAAACACGCCATCCACGCCTTCGGTGGCGGCGATCGCGTCGAGGTGCGCAAGCCCCGCGCGTGTCTCCACCTGCACCAGCACGCACATCTCGCCGTTGGCCTGGGCCAGGTAGCCGCCGACACGGTTCCAGCGCGAGGCACGCGCCATTGCGCTGCCCACGCCGCGCACGCCTTCCGGCGGGTAACGGGTGGCGGCCACCGCGGCGGCGGCCTCGGTGGCGTCCTGCACCATCGGCACGAGCAGGGTCTGCACGCCCAGGTCAAGCAGCTGCTTGATCTGCACGGTGTCGTTCCACGACGCACGCACCACCGGCCGCACCGGATAGGCGGCCAGCGCCTGCAGTTGCGCCAGGATGGACGGCACGGTGTTGGGCGCGTGCTCGCCGTCGATCAGCAGCCAGTCGAAACCGGCGTCGGCCAGCACTTCGGCCGTGTAGGGACTGGTCAGGCCGAGCCACAGGCCGATCTGCTGCTCGTTGGCGGCAAGCGCGCGCTTGAAGGTATTGAGGGGGATTTCCATGATGGCGTCGGGGTCGGGCGTTCAGCCGAAGTGGCAGGCCACGGCGCCCAGCGCGCCGTAGTCCACGTGAAATGTATCACCTGGGCTGGCCGCCACCGGCCGCGTGAAGGAGCCGCCGAGGATCACCTCGCCCGCTTCCAGGCCCACGCCATGCGGATGCAGCTTGTTGGCCAGCCATGCCACGCCGTTGGCGGGATGGTTGAGCACGCCGGCGGCCACGCCGGTTTCCTCGATCACGCCGTTGCGCGACATGATGGCCGAGACCCAGCGCAGGTCCACATCGAACGGCCGCACCGGGCGCCCGCCCATCACCACGCCGGCATTGGCCGCGTTGTCGGCAATGGTGTCGAACACCTTGCGCGGGCGCTTGGTGTCGGGGTCGACCCCATGGCTGCGCGCATCGATGATCTCCAGCGCGGGGATCACGTAGGCCGTGGCGTCATACACGTCGAACAGCGTGCAGTTCGGCCCCTTGAGCGGCTTGTCCAGCACGAAGGCCAGCTCCACTTCCACGCGCGGCACGATGAAGCGCCCCGGGGGGATCGTCGCGCCGTCCTGGAAGAACATGTCGTCCAGCAAGGTGCCATAGTCAGGCTCGTCGATCTGCGAGGAAAGCTGCATGGCGCGCGAGGTCAGGCCGATCTTGTGGCCTTTGATGGTGCGGCCTTCGGACAGCTTGTGGGCCAGCCATTCGCGCTGGATGGCGTAGGCGTCTTCAATCGTGATGTCAGGGTGGTCCAGCGAAATTTGCCGGATTTGCTGGCGCGATTGCTCGGCGCCGTGCAGGCGATGGGCGATCTGGTGGATCAGCTCTGGGCTGAGCATGAGGTCTCCGTGGGAAGCATTGAACGTTGAGCGTTGTGCGTTGGGGGCCTGTTGGTTGAGGCTGGAACCGGTCAGGCCTTCTTGAAGCGGGCGTGCACGTTGTTGTGCTTGTAGCTGCCGCCCTCGTTGAACTCGACCAGCTCCATTGACAGCGCCAGGTAGCGCCGCGCATACAGCTCGGCAAAGTGCGCCTTGACAGCCTCGAAGAGCGCATCGCAGGCCGCCTTCCTGACCGCCTCGGGACGCCCGGCGCCGATCTTCAGCGTGATGTGGACGAAGGCGTAGTCCTCCTCGCCGTCGGCCATGCGGTAGTCGGTCAGCGCCAGCGCGCGCGAGCGGATGCCGCCGATGGGAAACACGCCATCCTGCGCGATCAGCACGTCGTTGATGGTCTTGAGCAGGGCGGGCACGCGCGCGTCAGCGCGGATGTTGTCCGTGTACTCGACGATGATGTGGGGCATTGGCAGGCCTCTCCGAAGAAGCGTGAATCGTGAACCGTGATTGGTGACCGGTGATCCCTCAGCGCACCGGGAAGATCGCATTGATCTGGCCGGTGCCCGAGCTGGTGAAGTAGTCGGTGACGATCTCCACCGGGCGGTCGTACTTGTCCCAGCCCAGCAGGCCCAGCAGCATGGCGGTGTCATGCATGCCCCCCTCGCCGATGCAATGCTCGTTGTACTCCGGCAACATGCCGCAGAAGGTGGCCCAGTCGCCCTGCTTCCAGAGCTCCACCACGCGCAGGTCCACCTGCTTGAAGAACTCGCGGCTGATCTGGTGGATGCTTTCCTCGGGGCTGTTGTTGTCGTTGAAGCGGTGCGACAGCGAGCCGCTGGCGAGAAACGCCACATTGGCATCGCTGGCTTCGATGGACGCACGCAGCGCCTCGCCAAAGCGGCGGCTTTCATCGAGCTGGTGCCAGGCGCACCAGGCCGCGATGGAGACCACCTTGAAATGGCGGTCGGCGTTCATGTAGCGCATCGGCACCAGCGTGCCATATTCCAGCTCCAGGCTGGCGATCTCGTGGGCACGGGTCATCACGCCCTGCTCGCACGCGGTGCTGGCGATCAGCCGGCCCAGTTCGGGATTGCCGTCATAGGCGTAGGCCATGTCCTTGATGAAATGCGGCAGCTCGTTGCTGGTGTAGATGCCCTCGAAGTGCGCGTTGCAGTTGACGTGGTAGCCGGCGTTGACCAGCCAGTGCACATCGGCCACCACGATGGTGTCGACGCCCAGCTCCCGGCAGCGCCGGCCGATCTCGCGGTGCCCGGCAATCGCCGCCTCACGGCAGCCGTGGTGCTTGCCCGGCAGCTCGGACAGATACATCGACGGCACGTGCGTGACCTTGGCGGCGAGGGATAGCTTGCCCATGGCGGTGTCTCCTGTTTTGTTCTGGTGCGGGCTGCGCTCAAACGCCCCAGCGCGGAATATGATGCCCGCCCATCGAGATGCAAACGTTCTTCACCTCCGCAAACACCTCGAAGCTGAACTCGCCGCCCTCGCGCCCGGTGCCGGATGCCTTGGTGCCGCCAAACGGCTGGCGCAGGTCGCGCACGTTCTGGCTGTTGACGAACACCATGCCGGCCTCGATGCCGCGCGCCAGCCGGTGCACCTTGCCCACGTCCTGCGTCCAGATGTACGAGGCCAGGCCGTAGGCGGTGTCGTTGGCCATGGCCAGGCCATCGTCTTCGCCCTTGAACGGGATCAGGCAGGCCACCGGGCCAAAGATCTCTTCCTGCGCCACGCGCATGTGGTTTTCCACATTGGCCAGCACCGTGGGCTGCACGAAGTTGCCGTTGCGCAGATGGGCCGGCAGGTCGGACGGGCGCTCGGCGCCGCCGGCCAGGATGGTGGCGCCCTCCTGCTCGCCCAGGCGGATATAGCCCGTGACCTTCTCCCAGTGCTGCTGGGTGATCATGGCGCCCACGTGCGTCTGCTCGCTGGTCGGGTCGCCCACGCGCAAGCGCCTGGCGCGTTCGGCGAACTTGCCGACGAAGTCGTCGTAGACCGTGTCCTGCACGAAGATGCGCGAACCCGCGGTGCAGCGCTCGCCGTTGATCGAGAAAATGGTGAACAGCGCGGCGTCCAGCGCGCGCTCCAGGTCAGCGTCGTCGAACACCAGCACCGGCGACTTGCCGCCCAGTTCCATCGAGAATTTCTTCAGGCCCGCGCGCTCGATGATGCGCTTGCCGGTGGCTGTGCCGCCCGTAAACGATACGGCCCGCACGTCCGGATGGCGCACCAGCGCGTCCCCCGCGCTGGCGCCGTAGCCCTGTACCACGTTGAGCACGCCAGCCGGCACCCCGGCTTCCAGCGCCAGCATGCCGAGCTGGTCGGCCGTGAGCGGCGACAGCTCCGACATCTTCAGCACCGCGGTATTGCCCAGCGCCAGGCATGGCGCGACCTTCCAGGTGGCGGTCATGAAGGGCACGTTCCACGGCGAAATCAGCGCGCACACGCCGACCGGCTGGTAGAGCGTGTAGTTGAGCATCTGGTCATCGACGGGATAGGTGCGGCCGTTCATCTGCACGCACACCTCGGCGAAGAAATTGAAGTTCTCGGCAGCGCGCGGGATCAGTTGCTTGCCGGTCTGCGCGATCGGCAGGCCGGTGTCCTGCGTCTCCAGCGCGGCAAGGTGCGGCACGTGCTCGGTGATCAGGTCGGCCAGGCGACGCATGATGCGGGCGCGCTCCTTGGCCGGGGTATTGGCCCACTTGGGGAACGCTGCCTTGGCAGCCGCCACCGCGGCGTTGACCTCGGCCTCGCCGCCCGCCGCCACCGTGGCGATCTCTTCGCCGGTGGCCGGGTTCCAGGTGGTGAACGTATCCTTGCTGTCGACCTGCTTGCCGTTGATCCAATGCTTGATCATGGTTGTCTCCTGTTGGCGTTTGGCGCGCCTGGGTTCGCTTCAGCGTCCGCCGCCGTATTCGATAGCCGAGGCAATGGTGTTCACCAGCCGCCCCACCCCTTCGATCTCCGTCACGATCTCATCGCCCGGCTGCGTGTCGGCCAGCCCTTCCGGCGTGCCGGTCAGGATCACATCGCCCGCCTCCAGCGTCATGAAGCTGCTGAGGTACTCGATCAGCCACGGGACGGCGAAGATCATGTCGCGGGTACTGCCCTGCTGCGTCAGCTTGCCGTTGACGGTCGTGGTAAGCGCGAGGTTCATCGGATCCGGCACGTCGTCGCGGTCCACCAGCCACGGCCCCAGCGGCGTGCAGGTGTCGCGGTTCTTCACCCGCAGGTTGGGGCGATAGTAGTTTTCCAGGTAGTCGCGGATGGCGTAGTCGTTGGCAACCGTATAGCCGCGCACGTAGTCATAGGCTTGCGCCGCCTTGACGCCGCGCGCCGTGCTGCCGATCACCACCGCCAGCTCGCACTCGTAGTGCATGTACTTCACGCCCTCTGGCCGGATGGTATGTGCCCGGTGGCCGATGAACGCGCCCGGCCCCTTGAGGAACACGAGTGGTTCTTCCGGCGCCTTGAAAGCCAGTTCGCGCGCGTGATCGGCGTAGTTCAGGCCGAGCGCGAAGGTGGTGCGCGGCACCACGGGCGGCAGCCACGTCACGGCGTCCTCGCTGATCACGCGCCCGTCGTCCAGGCGCAATGCGCCTTGGCCAGCCGGCTGCGCGGTGTGGACCAGGCCATCGAAGGCTACGCGTGCGGTTCTCATGCTGCCTCCCCGGGCGCTGCCTTGATGCCGTGCCGCAGGCGCCCTACTTGTTCGATCTCGATCTCCACCACGTCGCCGGCACGCGCCAGCGGCGCGCCTTCGGGCACGCCCGCCAGCAGCACGTCACCGGCTTCGAGCGACATGAAGGCGGTGACATCGGCCAGCAACTGCGCCACAGGGCGCAGCAGGTTGCCGGTGTGGTTGCGCTGGCGTTCCTCGCCATTGATGCGCACCACCATGCTGAGCGCATCGGCGTTGCCGACCTGCTCGCGGGCCGTCACCCACGGGCCAATCGGGCAATAGCCGTCGCGGCACTTGTGGCGCACCGCCGGGCGGTAATAGCTGGCATGCGGCACGCTGACATCCGACACCACGGTGTAGCCGGCGATATAGTCCGCGGCCTGCGCCGGGTCGATGCGGGTTGCGCGACGGCCAATCACGATGCCGAGCGCCGCGCCGATTTCCAGGGTTTCCTGGCCCGGTGGCAGCTCGGCAAGGCTGCCATGGGCGGCCAGGGTATTGGCCGGCTTGATGTAGAGGATCGGGCCCGCGGGCGGCGCCTGGTAAGGAGCCGCATTGACGCTGTCGCCAAGGGCCGCGAGCGCGCCCTTGAAGTTCAGCAGCGTGCCGTACACCGTGCCGGTGATGGCGGGCTGCCACATGAATTCATCCTCGCGCAGGGCGCGTCCGCCGTCCAGCGGCAGCAAGGTGGCACCGTCCACCGGCACTGCCCGCACTGGCCGGCCGCCGGCGGCGATTCTGGCTTGTCGCATCGTGCTCCTCTCTGGTTGCGCCCGCGCGTGGCCGGGCGCTTGCGCTGCCGGGCCGGCGGATCGTCGACGGCGGATCGCCCGTTGGCGCCGCCTGTACTTAACATGTTAATGAGATTGCAGGATAGTTTCAACCCCATTGTGATCCGCGGCGCCGCGATCTTGCCGCCCAGCCCTTCGTGCCCTCGTCCGCGCCTGTCATCGTGTTGTCATGCAGCATCCCCAGAATTCGCGCTGTACCGGGTTTCGCCTAGCCGCAGCGCGATTGCGCTAATGCACCGCAGCAGTAAAAAGGCTTGCTACCCGATTTTTTTGCGGCTTGAATGAAAACGTTTTCATTTTTGCCGGCGTTGCGTGCCTGGTTCACCATGCGCGCGATGTGATCCCGAAACCAAGACCGGAAGCTCTGACGTGAAGCGCACCCAGGACCGTTCCAGCAGCACCGCCCCGGACGCCGCCGGCACCGCCACGCTGGTGGACGTTGCGCAAGCCGCTGGCGTATCGCTAGCCACCGCATCGCGCGCGTTCAACAGCCCGGCGCTGGTGCGCGAAGGCACCGCGCAGCGCGTGCTGGAAGCCGCGCGGCGGCTGAGCTTCCGCCCGAACCTGCTCGGCAGCAAGCTGCGCGCGCAGCAAAGCCGGATGATCGGCGTGATGCTGCCCACCCTGGAAAACGCCGTGTTCGCCGAATGCTGGCGCGGCATCGAGGACGCCGCGCTGGCCGCCGGCTATTCGCTGATGCTGGTGACAAGCGCCTACGATCCCGCGCGCGAACGCGAGCGCATCGAATACCTGCTGCGCCACCGCGTCGACGGCATGGTGCTCACGGTGGCCGACGCCGCCCGCAGCGCCGTGCTCGACCAGCTCGATGCCGAAGGCGTGCCCTATGTGCTGGCCTACAACCAGGCCGCCGCGCGCGGCCAGCGCCATTCTGTCTCGGTGGACAACCGCGGCAGCGCCCGCGAAGGCGTGCAAGCGCTGATTGCCGCCGGGCACCGCCGCATCCGCGTGGTCTCCGGGGCCTTCATCGCCTCCGACCGCGCGCGCCAGCGCTTCGAGGGCTACCGCGACGCCATGCGCGCGCACGGCCTGGAGGCAGCGCCCGCACTTTGCCTGCCCACCCACACCGCCAGCAACGCTGACCAGATCGGTGCACTAGCTGCCGGGCCGGATGCGCCCACCGCCTTTTTCTGTACCAACGACCTGCTGGCGATCGGCGTGATCTCCGACCTGAAACGGCTCGGCCTGCGCGTGCCGCGCGACATCTCCGTGCTGGGCTACGACGGCATCGCGCTGGGCGCGCTGGTGGAGCCGCCACTGGCATCGGTGGTGCAGCCCAACACCGAAATCGGCGAGCGCGCCGTTGCGCAGTTGCTCAAGCGCTTCGGCCTCGCAGCAGCCGGCGTATCCGATGTAACCGATGTAACCGATGTATCCGATGTATCTGTCGCCCGACCCGGGCGCATCACCTTGCTGCCCCACGGCCTGCGCCTGGGTGGCACGGTAGCCGCACCGGCATGACCCTTCACCCACCGCATTCCCCCAGCCCCAGCCCTCGTATGCAACCCAAGGAGTTCACCATGCAAGCAACCCGTTCCTGGCACAAACCGCTGCGCCGGATCGCCAGCGCGCTCGGCGCCGCCGCCGTCTGCGCATTCAGCCAGGGCGCGGCAGCGCAAACCGCGATCTGCTACAACTGCCCGCCGGAATGGGCCGACTGGGCCGCGCAGATTCGCGCCATCAAGGAAAAGACCGGCGTCACGGTGCCGCATGACAACAAGAACTCCGGCCAGTCGCTCGCGCAGCTGGTCGCCGAAAAAGGCAGCCCGGTAGCGGACGTGGTGTACTACGGCGTGACCTTCGGCATCCAGGCCAAGAAGGACGGCGTCACCGCCCCCTACAAGCCCGCCCACTGGAACGACATCCCCGACGGCCTCAAGGACGCGCAAGGCAACTGGTTCGCCATCCACTCCGGCACGCTCGGCTTCATGGTCAACGTCGACGCGCTGCGCGGCAAGCCCGTGCCGCAATCCTGGGCCGACCTGCTCAAGCCCGAGTACAAGGGCCTCATCGGCTACCTGGACCCGGCCAGCGCCTTTGTCGGCTATGTCGGCGCGGTTGCCGTCAACCAGGCGATGGGCGGCTCGATGGACAACTTCGGCCCGGCCTTCAAGTACTTCCGCGACCTGCAGAAGAACCAGCCCATCGTCCCCAAGCAAACCGCCTACGCCCGCGTGCTCTCCGGCGAGATCCCGATCCTGCTGGACTACGACTTCAACGCCTACCGCGCCCGCTACAAGGACAAATCCAACGTGGCCTTCGTGATTCCCAAGGAAGGCACGGTGGTGGTGCCGTACGTGATGAGCCTGGTGAACAAGGCGCCGCACGACGCGCAAGGCAAGAAGGTGCTGGACTTTGTGCTGTCCGACGAAGGGCAAGCCCTGTGGGCCAATGCCTACCTGCGCCCCGTGCGCAGCGCCGCCGTGCCCAAGGAAGTGCAGGCGCGGTTCCTGCCGGCAGCGGATTACGCGCGGGCCAAGCCGGTGGATTTTGGAAAGATGGCGGATGCGCAGAAGGGTTTCAGCGAGCAGTATTTGAAGGAAGTGCGTTGAATGGCTAGCGCGAGTGGATGAGTGCGGCATTTCGCGCTTGGCGAACGCCCGCCCTCTCCCCCGGCCCCTCTCCCGCAAGCGGGAGAGGGGAGAAAACCAGCGGCAAGATCAACCCGTTGTGGTAGCCGTGTGAAGCGCCCGAAGGGCGGGCCACACCCCAGCGCGATGCGAAGCGAGCCGTCAAGGTTCACCTAGGCCGTATGGGGCGCCTTGAGGTAGTCGCCCCATCCGGCGCGCCTTTTTTGCCTACTTTTTTGGCAAGACAAAAAAGTAGGTCGCCGCCCCGCAGGGGTGGTGAAACTGCAGTTGAAGTTGCCCTTGAAGTTGAAGTTGAAGTTAAGCAGTCGCCCTTGAACCCAAGCAATCAACGTTGAAGCTGATCCTCACCCCCCTGGGAAAATAACAACCCCATCATGCCTAAACGAAGCCCCCCACTCCTCCTCTTCGCCCTCCCGGCCCTGATCGTTTTCTTCGCCTTCTTCTGCCTGCCCATGGCAAAGCTGCTGGCGATCAGCGTCACGGGTGAAAAAGGCGCGAGCGTCTACTGGACCGTCATTTCAAGCGAGCGCTATCTGCACAGCCTGATGGTCACCGTGCTGCTATCAGCAACGGTAACACTGGCCACCCTGATCATCGCCGGCATCACCGGCACTTTCCTGGAGCGCAACGCGGTGCCCGGAAAGGCGCTGCTGGTCGCCATGCTGACGTTCCCGCTCGCCTTCCCCGGTGTCGTCATCGGCTTCATGGTCATCATGCTGGGCGGGCGCAACGGCCTGCTCGCCATCGTGAGCGACTGGCTGGTGGGAGACCGCTGGACCTTTGCCTACGGTCTCGCCGGCCTGTTCGTCGGCTACCTGTACTTCTCCATCCCGCGCGTGATCCTGACGGTGATGGCAGCCGTTGCCAAGCTCGACGCGTCGCTGGAAGAAGCCGCCCGCTCGCTTGGCGCGGGCCGCTGGCGCGTGGTGCGCGACGTGATGCTGCCCGCGCTGATGCCGGCCATGATTTCCAGCGGCGCAATCTGCTTCGCCACCAGCATGGGCGCCTTCGGCACCGCCTTCACGCTGGCCACGCAGCTCGATGTCTTGCCGCTGACCATCTACAACGAGTTCACCAACTACGCCAATTTCGGCATGGCCGCCGCACTGTCCCTGCTGCTCGGCACAGTCACCTGGGCCATGCTGGCGGTGGCGCGCTGGTTCTCGGGCGACGCCGTCGCCGCTACTGCCTGAGGCTACCCATGATGACATCTTCCCGCCGCGGCAATGCCTACTGGCTGCAGCTCGCGCTCACCCTGCTGGTATGCCTGTTCATGGTGGTGCCGGTGGTGCTGTCCGTGCTCGCCGGCCTCACCAACAACATCTTTACCGGCGTGTCCAGCGGCCTCACCACGCGCTGGCTGGTAGAGGTGTGGGCGCTCTACCGCAACACCATCTTCCTGTCGCTGGGCATTGCCCTGGCGTGCCTGGCTTGCACCCTGGTGCTGGGCGTGCCCGCGGCCTACTACATGGCGCTGCGGCGCGGGCGCGTGACGCGCCTGATCGAGGAGCTGCTGATGCTGCCGGTGGCGGTGCCGGGGCTGGCCACCGCGCTTGGCCTGATCCTGCTCTATGGCGGCTGGCAGGCGTTCCGCACGAGCTGGGTGTTTATCCTCGTGGGCCACGTACTGTTCACGCTGCCGTTCATGGTGCGCTCGGTGCTGGCCATCATGTCGGCCATCGATATCCGCACACTGGAGGACGCCGCCGCCAGCCTGGGCGCAAACCGCCTGCAGCGCTTCTTTACCGTGGTGCTGCCGAACTGCCGCCAGGGCATCCTGGCCGGGGCGCTGATGGTGGTGACGTTGTCCGTCGGGGAGTTCAACCTGACCTGGATGCTGCATACCCCCACCACGCAGACGCTGCCGGTGGGGCTGGCCGACAGCTACGCCTCGATGCGCCTGGAGATCGGCTCGGCCTACACCATCGTGTTTTTCTTCATGATCATCCCGCTGCTGGTGCTGATGCAGGGCTTGTCCGCGCTGGGCGCGCGCGCCCGCAAGCACCAGCCGCTTGCCGACGGCGCCGACGCCAGAACGATCCCCGGCACCGATCCGCTCTCCACTTCCGAGGCCCGCCATGCATGAACCGACCACCATCACGCTGCGCCACTGCGGCAAGACCTTCGCCGACGGCACGCTGGCGCTGCAACCGCTTGACCTCGACATCGGCGCAGGCGAGACCGTGGTACTGCTGGGCCCCTCGGGCTGCGGCAAGACCACCACACTGCGCATCATCGCCGGGCTGGAGTTCCCCGACGCCGGCGGCGTGGTGATGTTTGGCGACAACGATGTGACGCCGCTGCCGATCGAGCAGCGCGGCGTGGGCATGGTGTTCCAGAGCTACGCGCTGTTTCCCAACATGACCGTGGCGGAGAACATCGCCTATGGCCTGCGCGTGCGCCGCATCGACGCCGCTGCGCGCCGCCGCCGGGTGGACGAGATGCTCGCCATGATGCATCTGGGGCCTTTTGCCGAGCGGCGCATCGACCAGTTGTCGGGCGGCCAGCGCCAGCGCGTGGCGCTGGCCCGCGCCATTGCCGTGCAGCCGCGCGTGCTGCTGCTCGATGAGCCGCTGACCGCGCTGGACGCCAAGCTGCGCGACGCCTTGCGGGCCGACATCAACCAGCTGCTGCGCAGCCTGCATATCACCGCCGTCTACGTCACCCACGACCAGGCCGAGGCCATGGCGCTGGGCGACCGCATCATCGTGATGGATCGTGGCCGCATCGCGCAGACTGGCACGCCGCAGCAGATCTACCGCGCGCCGGCCAATGCCTTCGTGGCGGATTTCATCGGCACCATGAACCGCCTGCCGGCCGTGCTGGAGGCCGATGCCTGGCGCGTGCCGGGCGGCCTGGTGCCGCGCCATGGCTCCGCCGCAAGCCTCGCCGCCGCGCCCTCGCCGCGCGCCGAACTGCTGTTCCGCCCCGAGGACGTCGCGCTGGCCCAGGCCGAGGATGCCCACCTGGGCGGCTCGGTCGTCACCGCGCTGTTCCTGGGCAACTACACGCGCTTGCTGGTCGACGTGGGCGCGCCGGCGCCGCTTGTCGTCGACACCACCCGGCGCGATGGCTGGCTCGCGGGCGACCGCGTGGGCCTGCGCCTCGATACCGGCCACCTGATCACGCTCCCCGAAGCGCTCACCGCATGAACACCACCAACGCCAACCCGGCCGGCACCTACCTGCTGGCCCACATCACCGACCTGCACATCAAGGCCGGCGGCAAGCTGTCCTACCGCATGGTAGACACCGCAGGCGCGCTGCGGCGCTGCATCGCGTCGCTGCTGGCGGCGCCGCAGCAGCCCGACTCCGTCGTCATCACCGGCGACCTGGTGGACTTCGGCACCGAGGAGGAATACCGCTTCCTGCGCGGCATCCTGGCAACGCTGCCGATGCCGGTGCGGCTCTTGCCCGGCAACCATGATCACCGCGCCACGTTGCGCCGCGTGTTTGCCGATCACGATTACCTGTTCGCCAACGGCGACGGCGACGCGCCGGTTCACTACAGCGTGGAGGCCGGCCCGCTACGCCTGGTGGCCTTCGACTGCACGGTGCCGGGAAAGCCTGGCGGCCAGGTCGATCCCGCCGCGCTGCCCTGGCTGGAGGCCACGCTCGCGGCCGAGCCCGGCAGGCCCACGCTGCTGATGCTCCACCACCCGCCCTTTCATACCGGCATCGGCCATATGGACCAGCAGGGCCTGGCGGATGCGGCGCTGCTGGAGGCGGTGGTGCGCAGGCACCCGACGGTTGAGCGCGTGCTGTGCGGCCACCTGCACCGGCACATCACGCACCGCTTTGGCGGCACGATCGCCATGACGGCACCGGGCCCCGCGCATCAGGTCACGCTCGATCTCGACCCACGGGCGGCCTCGCGGTTTCGCATGGAGCCGCCCGGCTACTTGCTGCATCAGTGGGATCCCGCGCAGGGGCTGGTCAGCCACGCGGCGGTGATCGGTGACTTTGGCGCAGACCATCCTTTCTTCGATGCCGCGGGCAAGTTGATCGACTGACTGGCTGACTGGCCGATCGGTTGATCAGCCAGCCGGTCGATCAGGAAGGCATCGGCACATCGGCCTGCAACAGGTTGCACCCCGTGGCGGCCAGCCCTTACGGCGGCGCCAAACCGCGAGCCAAAAAAAACCCACTGCCGGGTGGTAGTGGGTAACAAAAGTGGTATGGGCGAGTCGCGGAAATCACCCATGCGTGCATGGTGACACCGGACGTCAGCGAACAACATAATCCTTCTGGACTAGTACCCATCCCTGCGCCAGGCCGTCGGCGCCGGCATGCGGCAGATCATTTCCCGCTAGCGCTGGCGCACAGGCGATCTGCGGGGCGGCACCGTGCCAGACGCCGCTGCGCCCTAACCATCCTTTCCCCTCTTTAGTGGGGAAATAGACAAGCCCACCATAATCGAGTCCAATTCGCCCTGGCGCTCGCTTCGACCTGGGCGCAGCGCGTCACATTTTGCTCCACTTGTTCCAGCGGCCGCAGCCTGCGCGCCGTGCGCCGGCCAACCCCAACCCATGCTCAACGCCCACCTGCTGCTGATCGACGACCACACCCTGTTCCGCACCGGCCTGCGCCTGGTGCTGGCAGACAGCCCAAGCGTGGCGAGCATCATCGAGGCGGGCTCCGTCATGGGCGCGGTGGAGGAACACCGCGCCGCCAGCGTGGATATCATCCTGCTGGATATCCAGATGCCCGGCCTCAACGGCATCGAGGGCATCAAGGTGTTGCGCCGCCACTTCGGCGCAGCGCGCATCCTGATCGTGTCCGGCACCTCCGGGCTGGAAACCATTCCCGCCGCCGCGCGCAAGGAGATTGCCGGCTTCCTGCCGAAATCCGCGAGCAGCGTCGAGATCGAAGACGCCATCGCCGCTTGCCTGCGGGGTGGCACGTACTTCAAAGCCGACCCCGCCGGCGCCGACTGCGGCAACCCGGATGGCCATGCCAGCGCCGACGCGTACCAGGGCTACCAGGCCAGCTCGCTCACGCCGCGCCAGCTCGAGGTGCTGGACCAGCTCAGCCAGGGCCGCTCCAACAAGATCATTGCCCATCATCTGGGACTCTCGGAGAACACCGTGCGCGTCCACGTGGCGGCCATCCTCGATTACCTGGGCGTGGTCAGCCGCGTCGAGGCGGTGCTGGAGGCCCAGCGCCGCGGCCTGGTGCAGATGGGCAGGTAAGCCATGGCGTCTCTCTTCCCTCGCTTCGATGAACCGCGGCTGCTGGCCGCGCAAATGGAACTGATCGACCAGAGCTTCGGGATTGCCATGCTGGGCTGCGCGCTGGCGGCGTTCATCCTGGCCCTCGGGCTGGTCCTCGGCGGTGGGCATCCGGGTGCGTTGCCTTGGGCGCTGACGATGGGGCTGGCCTGCGCCGCCGGGCATTTCGGGCGGCGCCTGATGCCCGAGCGCACGGCCGAAGCCCATGCCGGGCGCTACGCGCGCAGCATGACGCTGCTGCTGACGCTGATCGGCGCGCTCTGGGGGCTGGCGGCATGGCTTTACATGGATGTGAAGACGCCCGCGGCGGTGATCTGCATCCTGTCGCTGATCGCGGGCATGAGCGCGGCCGCGCTGGCGGTGTTCTCTGCCTGCCTGCCGGTTGCCGTGGGGTTCTTCATCCCGGCCATCGTGCCGGTCTGGGCGGTCTTTATCGCCACCGGCGACGTCGCCTACCTGCCCATGTTCCTCGGCGCGCCGCTTTATCTCATGGTGCTGATGATCTTTGCGCGCAACTATGCGCGCGTGGCACGGCACGGCATTGCACTGCGCTTTGCCAATGTGGAACTGATCTCGCAGTTGCGCGAGCAGACAGCCCGCGCGGAATATGCCCAACGCGAGGCCGAGGAAGCCAACCGCGCCAAATCCGTGTTCCTCGCCTCGGCCAGCCACGACCTGCGCCAGCCCCTGCATGCGCTCGGCTTGTTCGTGGTCACGCTGGGCCGCTCCGACCTCACCGACAAGCAGCGCCAGTTGCTCACGCACATCGAGGCTGCCTCCGGAGCCGCGCGCGAAATGCTCAACACGCTGCTGGACTTCTCCAAGGTGGACGCCGGCGTGATCACCGCCCGGCCGCGCGCCTTCCGCCTGCAGCCCTTGCTCTACAAGCTGGAGAACGAGTTTGCGCCGCAGGCCGACGGCCGCGGCCTGTTCTACCGGACCCGGGATACCACCGCCACGGTGTTCGCCGACCCGACGCTGGTCGAACTGATCCTGCGCAACCTGATCGCCAATGCCATCCGCTATACCGCCCAGGGCGGCGTGCTGGTGGCGTGCCGCCGCCGGGGCGAGCGCACGATGATCGAGGTCTGGGATACCGGGGTCGGCATTCCCATGACCCAGCATCGCGCGATCTTCAAGGAGTTCCACCAGTTGGGCAATCCGGAGCGGGACCAGCGCAAGGGCCTCGGGCTGGGCCTGGCCATCGTGGAAGGGCTGGCGCGCACCATCTCCACCCGGATCCTGCTGAACTCTCGGCCTGGCCGCGGATCGGTCTTCCGCTTCGCCCTGCCCCTGACCGAGGACCGCGCCGAAACCCCGCCCGCCGGGTTGCATCACAAGCCGAGCCTGAAGGGATTGCGCGTGCTGGTGATCGACGACGACCAGGAAATCCGGGTCGCCATGGCAGCGCTGCTGGAGAGCTGGCAATCGGTGTGCCTGGCCGTGGAGTCCGAGGAAGACGCGCTGGCCGCGCTTGGCGCCTTCCGGCCCGACCTGTTGCTGGCCGACTATCGCCTGCGCAGCGAGCGCACCGGCCAGCAAGCCATGATGGCGATCCGCGAGCGGCTAGGACACGCCATTCCCACCGTCATCATCACCGGCGATACCGCCCCGGACCGCCTGCGCAGCGTCCATGCCGGGGGTGCCGCGCTGCTGCACAAGCCAGTTGTGGCGCATCAGTTGCATACAGCCATGACCGCGCTGTTGCGCAATGCCGGCTGGCGACAGGACATCCCCCGGGGCGCCACCGACCGGGCAACACGCCCCGAAGGCTGACGGGCGCGTCTGCCCCCGCTTTCATCCCGTCTTGATTCATGCTTTTTTCGTATTAATCAATCCGTCCTATTAATTGGACTTAGTACCAACGCCCACCCACACTGCATCGTGACAGCAGGCACGGGCGTCACCGGCAAGCCGTATTGCTTCCACTAACGTGCCGCGAGGTTCATCGACCCCAAGTCACCGACCCCAAGCGAGGAGCAATCATGAGCACGCAGCCCCAACTGCCAAGACACGACCTGCTGATCGACGGCAAGCGCCTGCCACCCGGCACCGGGGAGTATTCCACCGATATCAATCCGGCCACCGAGCTCCCGATCGCCCTGGTCGCGCAGGGCAGCGCGGCCGACGTCGACCTGGCCGTGACCGCCGCGCGCGCCGCGCTCAAGGTCTGGTGCGGCCTGCGCGCGGCCGAGCGTGGCCGCATCCTGTACCGCTTTGCCGACCTGCTGGAAGCGAACCAGGAAGAGCTGATCGCGCTGGAAAGCCTGGATGCCGGCAAGCCGCTGGCCGCCGTACGGCGCCAGGACATGCCGGCGGTGATCGACACCGTGCGCTATTACGCAGGCTGGGCCGACAAGATCAACGGCCAAGTGGTGCCCACCCGCCCCGGCGCGCTGACCTACACCGTGCGCGAGCCGGTGGGCGTGGTCGCCGCCATCGTGCCGTGGAATTTCCCGCTGATGATCGGCATGTGGAAGATCGCCCCTGCGCTGGCCTGCGGCTGCACCCTCATCGTCAAACCCGCCGAGATCACGCCGCTGACCGCGCTGCGCGTGGGCGAGCTGGCACTGCAGGCCGGGTTGCCGCCCGGCGTGCTCAATATTGTCACCGGCAAGGGCAGCGTCGTGGGCAACGCGCTGGTAGCCCATCCCGGCATCGACAAGGTGACGTTCACCGGCTCGCCCGGCGTGGGGCGCGGCATCATGCAAGGCGCCGCCGCCAATTTCAAGCGCGTCACGCTGGAGCTCGGCGGCAAGTCCGCCAACCTGATCTTCGCCGACGCCAACGTGGATGCCGCGGTGCGCGCCGCCGCCTCCGGCATCTTCTTCAATGCGGGGCAGGTCTGCTCGGCCGGCTCGCGCATCCTGGCGCAGCGCGAGGTCTATGACGAAGTGGTGGAAAAACTGGCGGCGCGCGCCGCCTCGATCCGCGTGGGAGATCCCGCCGCGCCGGACACCACCATGGGGCCGCTGGTGTCGTCCGCGCAGATGAAGACCGTGCTGGACTATGTGGATATCGGCAAGCGCGAAGGCGCCATCGCCGTGACCGGTGGCGAGCGCGTGGGCGGCAAGGGCTACTACGTGCAGCCCACCGTATTCGCCAACGTCGAGCACGAGATGCGGGTCTCGCAGGAGGAAATCTTCGGACCGGTTGCCAGCGTGATCCGCTTCGAGGATGAAGCCGACGCCGTGCGCATCGCCAACGGCACCGCGTTCAGCCTGGCGGCGGGCGTGTGGAGCGCCGACATCGGCCGCGTGCACCAGGTGGCGGCCGAGCTCAAGGCCGGCACGGTGTGGATCAACACCTACGGCCACACCGACGTGCGCCTGCCCTGGGGCGGGGCCGGCGACTCGGGGCTGGGCCGGGAGCATGGCGACGCTGCCATCGACAACTTCACCGAGCCCAAGGCGATCTGGCTGTCGCTGCGGCAATAGCGGCCAGCCTGCGGCGCGGGCGCGGAGCCGGGAGAGGTAGCCGCCCCGCCCGGCTATGCGCGGGGCTACATCTTCGGGATGCGCAAGGTCTTGCTGATCATCAGCGAGCCGGAGAGCACGAACAGCAGTGCGAGCGGATGCAGGTCCGCAGGGCCGATCGACCACACGCCGCCGTAGAGCGCATCGCCCACCCGGCCCTGCCACGCGCAAAGGGCCAGCACGGCAGTCAGCAGCACGCTGGTGGGGATCGGCGTGCCCTCGAAATACGCCACCTTGTCGCTCCCCTCGGACAAGGTCTCGGCGGTGACATTGAAGCGTGCCAGCCGGCTCACGCCGCAGCAGACGAAGTAGATCAGCGCCGCCATGTCCCAGCCGCCGCGCATGCCCGCGGCAAACGCCAGCGTGGCCGGGCCAACCCCGAAGGAAATGATGTCGGCGAGCGAGTCCAGCTCGCGGCCCAGCGCGGAATGCTGGTGGCGCCAGCGCGCGATGCGCCCGTCCAGCACGTCGAAAATGAAGGCCGCGGGCGCCAGCGCCGCCGCCGCCATGAAATGCGCTGGCGAGCCCGAAGCGATGTAGAACATGGCGAAAAACACCGATGCCATGCCGCAGGCGGCGTTGCCCAGTGTGAACAGATCGGCAAGATGCAACTCGCGGATCATGGAGAAATGCTTGGGACGTTCTGGTGTGGATGCCATGACGGCGGGCTCCTGAATCCTCTGGCTAATCTGGCTAGTCTGGCTAGAAATGCAATCCCGCTGCGCGCAGTGCGCCTGCGGTCTGCGCGGCGCTGACGTGATGCACGGCCTGCCAGCCCAGCGCCGTTGCCGCAGCCACATTGGCCGCGTTGTCATCGATGAACAGCAGCTCACCTGGTGCGATGCCCGGCAGGCTGGCATCGATGCGCGCCTGCATGAGCCGGTAGATGGCCGGGTCTGGCTTGGCCACGCCAACCTCGCCGGACACCAGGATATCGCGGAACCATGACAGGAAATCGCCGATGCGCACGGCATGGGGATAGGTTTCGCTGGACCAGTTGGTCAGGCCGAACAGCGGCACCTGCGCGTCGTGCAGGCGCTGCAGCAGCGCCACGCCCTCGGCCAGCGTACCACGCAGCATCTGCGGCCAGCGCCCATAGAACGCGCGGATCAGGCCGGCCTGTGCGGGATGCTGGGCCACCAGGGACTCGGTAGCCTCGAGCAGCGGCCTGCCGGCATCCTGGCGGATATTCCACGCTGGCGAGCACACCTCCGACAAGAACCGGGCGCGCTCCTGTGGATCCGGAATCAATTCGCGATACAGGTATTCCGGGTTCCAGTCGAACAGCACACCACCAAAATCGAACACTACGGCACGGACAGTCACGGTATCTCGTCAGCTGCGTTGAGGACAAGGCTGCATTCTCGCAGAGTCTGCGCCGCGGCCAATATGAGAATTGGCTCAATCCGCGAGCCGGCCCTGGGTTTTACGCTTGGCATCAGCAGTCCATCCGGACCCACGTTGCGCCGAGACCTTGGAGACCCATCCATGCGCCTGTTCTTGCCAAAGCCTTTCCTGCACGGCTGCCTGCCGCACATCCTGCCGCGCTGGCTGCCACCCTGCCTGGCCTGGCTCTGCTTTGCCTTGCCCGCCCATGCCGACGCGGGCTACCGCGATCAGGCGCGGGCGCTGCTGGCCCCTCCCAGCGTGCAATGCGGCGCGCCGGCCACGCTGATCGCGAACCTGCGGGACGAAAGCGAGGGCACGCCGTCCATCGGGCGAAGGATCGCGCTGGAGGCGGTGGTCACGGCCGACTACTCGGGTGCCGACGGCCTCAGCGGCTTCTTCGTGCAGCAGGCCGACGCCCAGCGCCAGCGTCGTCCAGGCGTGTCGGAGGGCATGTTCGTCCATGCGCCGCGCGCGGCTGCGCGGGCGGGCGATCTGGTGCGCGTGCTCGGCACGGTGGAGGAGCGCGCGGGCCAGATGCGGCTAAGGCTGTCCGGCCCCGCCACGGTGTGCGCGGCGGGCCAGGCGGTCACCCCGGAAACCGTCACGCTGCCCACGCCGCACACGGGCTCGCTGGCGGCCTATGAGGGCATGCTGGTGCGGCTGCCGCAGACGCTCACCGTCAGCGAAACCTTCGAACTCGGCCGCTACGGCAGCGTGGTGCTCAGCCTCGGCCGCCCGCCGCTGCCCACCAACGTGGCCTTGCCCGGGGAAGCCGCCGCCGCACAGGCTGCCGCCAATGCACTCAATCGCCTGGTGCTGGACGACGGCTACAGCCGGCAGAACCCACCGCGCGTCATCCATCCCGCACCGGGCCTGAGCGCATCGAACACACTGCGCGGCGGGGACTCCGTCGCCAATGTGCGGGGCGTGCTGGAATGGCGCGCAAACGCCTGGCGCATCCAGCCGCTCCCCGGCGCGCCGCTGCCGGCGTTCCAGCCCACCAATCCGCGCACCGGCGCGCCGGCGCGCGCCGCCCACACCGATCTGCGCGTGGCGGCGTTCAATGTCGAGAACTACTTCAACGGCGACGGCCGCGGCGCGGGCTTCGATGACCCCGGCAATCGCGGCGCAAAGACGCCTGCCGAGTTCGCCCGCCAGGAAGCCAAGATCCTGAGCGCGTTGCAAGGCCTGAACGCCGACGTGATTGGCCTGATGGAAATCGAAAACAATGGCCATGGCGAGCTGAGCGCCATCCACCGGCTCGCGGACAAGCTCGGTCCGGACTGGCGCTTCATCCATCCTGGCCGGGAGCAACTGGGCGGCGACGTCATCAAGGTCGCCTTGGTCTACAACGCCCGCAAGGTCGAACCCGTTGGCACGCCGGCCACCCTGGCGCTAGGCGTGAGAACCCGCCAGCCGCTGGCCGCCACCTTCCGCCTGCCGGGCCATCCCGCCAAGCTTACGGTGGTGGTGAACCATTTCAAGTCCAAGCGCTGCAACGACGCTCGCGGCGTCAATGCGGACCAGCGCGATGGCCAGAGCTGCTGGAATCCCACGCGCGTGGCGGCGGCCAGCCGCATTGCCGACTGGCTGGCCACCTCGCCCACCGGCGTGCCGGACGATGGCAAGCTGGTGATTGGCGACCTCAACAGCTACGCACAGGAAGACCCGATCCGCCTGCTGGCGGAGCGCGGCTATGCGGACATGATCGCGCGCTTCGCCGAAGCCGGCACCCCATCCTACAGCTATGTCTTTGGCGGCGAGGCCGGCTACATCGACCACGCGCTTGCCGATGCGGGGGCGGCGAGCCGCACCCTCGCGGCGCGCCATTGGCACATCAACGCCGACGAGCCGATTTCCCTGGCCTATGCGCTGGCCCACAAGAGCGAGGCGCAGCAGCAATCCTTCTATGCACCCGACGCCTATCGCTCTTCCGACCACGACCCGCTGGTGGTCGACCTTGCCATGCGCGGCGATGGCGCGGCCACGGACGGCACAGCGGGCACAGCAGGCACAGCAGGCACAGCAGGCACATCAGGCACATCAGGCACATCAGGCGCAGACGGTAGCGCGGGAAGTACCAGCACCGACACTGGCACCAGCGGTGGCACCGGCAGTGGCACCGGCGCGAATGCCAGCAAGGAATCCAACGAGAAAGCGCAAGCCGGCGCTGGCGCCACGGATCCCTGGCTGCTCTGGGCGTTGGCGGGCGCCACGGCGCTCACCGCATGGCACTGGTTTGTGCGCCGCGTCCTGCCGCGCTGGCGGGCGTGAGCCACGTGCTTTTCCGGGGCGGCGGAGGGCGGCGGGCAAATGTATGCCAGCCATTCATGCCCCTGTCACCTGCGCTCAATAGCATCACGGACTTTGCAAAACCCAATCCATCGAGCCGCCCCACATGCGCCTGTCCGTCCTTAGTACCGCCCTGCTTGCCATCGCCCTGCCCGCTCATGCCGACCTGATCATCAGCGAGGTCGTGGAAGGAACCTCCAACAACAAGGCCGTCGAACTGTACAACCCGGATGCTACCGCGATCGACCTGTCGCAATACAAGCTCCAGCAATACAACAACGGCGCCACGGCGCCCACCAGCACCTTCACGCTCAGCGGCATGCTGGCCCCCGGCGCGGTCTACGTGATGGCGCATACCAGCATGGCGGCCACACTCGGCAGCCGCCTGAACCAGGTCATCGCATTCACCTTCAACGGCGACGACGCGCTGGTACTGACGCGCGCGGGCACCGTGATCGACCGCTTCGGGCAGGTCGGCGTGCAGCCTGCCGGCGGCGCCTGGGGCACCGGCACCTCCGTCACCAAGGACAACACCTTGCGCCGCAAGGCCGGGCTGGTCACCGGCGACACCGACAGCACCGGGGCCTTCGATCCGGCGCTGCAGTGGGACGGCTTCGGCACCGACGCCTTCGCCGACCTTGGCTACTACAACAACGCACCGGCGCCATTGCCGCCGGTCACCGCGCAGTGCGGCGCCGCGGCCACGCTGATCGCCGATATCCAGGGCGCCGGCGCCACCTCGCCGCTGGCCGGGCAGACGGTCGACGTGGAGGCGGTGGTGACGGCCGACTATCCCGGCACGGATGGCTTTGGCGGCTTTTTCGTCCAGCAGGCGGATGCCCAGCGCCAGAGCCGTCCTGGCGTGTCCGAGGGACTGTTCGTGTATGCCCCCTCGACCAGTGCCCGTGCCGGCGACCTGGTCCACCTGGTTGGCAAGGTCGAGGAGAAGTTCGGCCAGACGCAGCTGGCGCTTGCCAGCACCGTGGCGGTTTGTGGCAACGGCCAGACCGTCACCCCGGCGGTGGTCAGGCTACCCGCGCAGACCGCGCAATCGCTGGCTGCCTTCGAGGGCATGCTGGTGCGGCTGCCGCAATCCCTCACTGTGAGCGAGACGTATGAACTGGGCCGCTACGGCAGCGTGCTGCTGAGCAACGGCCGCCTGCCGCTGCCCACCAATGTGGCGCTGCCCAAGGCCGGCGCGGCCGCGCAGGCCGCGGCCAACGCACTGAACCGCCTGGTGCTCGACGACGGCTCGAACAAGCAGAACCCGGCGGTCGTGCCTTTCCCCGCGCCGGGCCTGAGCGCGGCCAACACGCTGCGCGGCGGGTACACCGTCAGCAATGTGCAGGGCGTGCTGGAAATGCGCTTTGGCAGCTGGCGCCTGCAGACCGTGCCCGGCGCGCCCGCCCCGGCCTTCCAGGCCACGGCGAACCCGCGCACCAGCGCGCCGGCACGCGCGGCCCAGTCCGATATCCGGGTGGCATCGTTCAACGTGCTGAACTATTTCAACGGCGACGGCAAGGGCGCGGGCTTCGACGACCCGAACAATCGCGGCGCCAAGACGCTGGCGGAGTTCGAGCGCCAGGAAGCCAAGATCGTGGCCGCCCTCAAAGCGCTGAATGCCGATGTCGTTGGCCTGATGGAAATCGAGAACGACGGCTATGGCGAATTCAGCGCCATCCGGCGGCTGGTCGGCAAGCTCGGGTCGGACTGGCGTTTTGTCGACCCGGGCGTGGACAAGCTCGGCGGCGACGCCATCAAGGTCGCCCTGATCTACAACAGCCGCACCGTGGAGCCCGTAGGCGTGCCTGCCACGCTGGCCATCGACGACAAGAACCGCCAGCCGCTGGCCCGCACCTTCCGCCTGCCCGGCCAGACCCGCAAGCTCACGGTGGTGGTCAACCACCTCAAATCCAAGGGCTGCACTGGGTCCACGGGCGCCGACGCCGACCAGGGCGATGGCCAGAGCTGCTGGAATCCGACCCGCCTCGCCGCCGCCGGCAAGATTGCCGACTGGCTTGCCACCTCGCCCACCGGCGTCGCGGATGACGGCAAGCTGCTGATCGGCGACCTCAACAGCTACGCCAAGGAAGACCCGATCCGCCTCTTTGCCGACAAGGGCTACGCCGACATGGTGGCGCGCTTCGTCGGCGCCGACGCCTATAGCTATGTCTTTGGGGGCGAGGCCGGCTACATCGACCACGCGCTGGCCAATGACGCCGCGGCGAGCCGCATCCGCGCGGTCAGCGAGTGGCATATCAATGCGGATGAGCCCATTGCCCTGGAGTACTCGGTGGCCTTCAAGAGCGCGGATCAGCAAACGTCGTTCTACGCACCGGATGCTTACCGTTCGTCCGATCACGACCCGGTGCTGGTAGACGTGGCACTGCGCGACGACAGCCTTGCGCCGGAGGGTGAGCAAGCGGGCACGGGCAACGGCAATGCCGGTGGCGCCACCGCCAGCCAGGGCGGCGACACCGGGACCGGCGCAGCAGACACGTGGATGCTGCTGGTTCTGGCCGGCGCCCTGGCCGCAGCGGCATGGCGCCGCTTTGCCGGCGGCTTTACAGGCGGCGTTGCCCGTCGCTGACATGCACGCTGACATGCTCGCTGACAGGCGGCGCGCCGCCGGCGGGTGGCTGCTGCTGGCGCTGGCGCTGGTCGCGCTCCAGGCTGCGGGGCCTGCGCTGATGCAGGCCCTGCGCTTCGATCGCGAGGCCATGCTCGCGGGTGAAGCATGGCGCCTGCTGAGCTGTCATTTCGTGCATCTCGGCTGGACGCATTGCCTGCTCAACGTGGCGGGGCTGCTGATGCTGGCTGCGCTCCTGCCGGCGCGCATGCGCGCCTGGCACGTGGTGCCGCCATTGGCGGCCATGACAGGATTGCTGCTGCTAGCCGGCGAGCCGGAGCTGCTCCGCTATGCGGGCTTCTCCGGCATCAACTACGGGCTTGCCATGGTCGCCCTGCTGCCCCGGGCCCGCCGCGATGGCCTCGCGGCGATGCTGCTGCTCGCGCTGGCGGCACGCGCGGGCTGGCAGATCCTGGCAGGGCCCGCCGAGGACGCAGGCGCGTGGCTGGGCGGCCCGGTCGTGGCCAGCGCCCATCTGTACGGCCTGGCCGCTGGCGCATTGCTGGCCTGGCCACGCCGGGAGGCGCCTGCGATGGCTAGGCGCCGGCCGGATTGTGCCTGATGCTGTTGGCCAGGTAGACCACGATCAGTACATTGGCGATGGCCAGCCCGACGTGAATCGCGCTGGGATGCACCACCGCCTCGTACAGTTCCACCGGAATGTAGACCGCGCCCGACCATACGCCCAGCCATTTCGCCCACACGCGCTGACGCCACAGGCCGTAGGCCTCCGTGAGGCGCATGGCTGCGTACATCGCGGCGGATCCGCCAATGGCCCACAGGCGCGCGTCGCTCGGATGGGCCATCAGCGACAGGAAGATGGTCGGGTAGCGGCTCCCCGGGTTCAGGTGCAGGCGGGCGACAATGGCCTCGGCCAGCGCCTGCGCGTCCCGGTGCAGCAGCGCAACCAGGCCCAGCCCCGCCAGGATCACCAGCACACCCTTGGCGGCCTCGAACAGGGCGATGCCTTTCAGGCCAGCGCCTGTGCCTTGCTTTGCCATCTTGCTTGTCCTCGTCAGCGATAAGGTCAGGATCGTACCCCGGCGCGGCAGGTGGCGGCAAACCGGGCGCGGCACGCTGGTAACATCCCCCTGCCGGCGCCATCCGAGGCCCGCCTGAGGTTGCTCCATGAATCCCGAACACCTGCCACTCCTGCTCACCCGCACCATGCCCTATGGCAAGTACAAGGGCCGCGCCATCGCCAGCCTGCCGGGCACCTACCTGAACTGGTTCGCGCGCGAAGGCTTTCCGCCGGGCGAGATCGGCCAGCTGCTGGCCCTGATGCACGAACTCGACCACAATGGCCTGACCAGCCTGCTGGATCCGCTGCGCGGGCGCTATCGGCCCCAGGCGTAGCTCCCCGGAGCGCTGCGGGCCTCAGCCCGCGACGATCCGATGAATCGACCGCCCTGTGGCATCCACTGCCACCGTGGCAGGCATGTCCTCCACTTCGAACTCATAGATGGCCTCCATCCCCAGCTCCGCGAAGGCCAGCACGCGTGCCTTGCGGATCGCCCGGGAGATCAGGTAGGCCGCGCCACCCACCGCGATCAGGTAGGCCGCGCCGTGGCGGCGGATGGCCTCGATGGCCACTGGCCCGCGCTCGGCCTTGCCGATCATCACCAGCAAGCCCGTCTGCTCCAGCAACTGCGGCACGAACTTGTCCATGCGCGTGGCCGTGGTAGGCCCTGCCGGGCCTACCGCTTCGTCGCCCACGGCGTCGACCGGCCCCACATAGTAGATCGCGCGATTGCGCAGCGGCACCGGCAGGGGCTCGCCCGCATCCAGCATGGCGACCAGCCGTTTGTGCGCGGCATCGCGCGCCGTCAGCAGGCGGCCGCGCAGCCGCAAGGTCTCGCCAACCTGCCATTGCGCCACCTCGGCGGCATCCAGATTGTCCAGGTCGACCACGCGGCCGGGCTTGGCGGTCAACGCGCCGGGAATGCCATCCCAGGTGCCGGCAGGCGGTGGCTCCAGCCGCGCGGGGCCGGAGCCATCCAGCTCCACCGTGACAAAACGCGTGGCCGCGCAATTGGGAATCAGCGCCACCGGCAGCGTCGCAGCGTGACACGGCAGCGCGGCTACCTTGACATCCAGCACGGTGGCCAGCCCGCCCAGCCCCTGCGCACCGATGCCGAGCGCGTTGATGCGCTCGAACAGTTCCAGCCGCAGCCGCTCGGTGTCGTTCGCGGGCCCCTTGTCGCGCAGCGCATGGATGTCGATGGGGCTGAACAACGCGCGCTTGGCCGCGAGCATGGCCTGCTCCGGCGTGCCGCCCACCCCAACGCCAAGCACACCGGGCGGGCACCAGCCGGCGCCCATCTGCGGGATGGCGGCGAGGATCCAGTCGACCAGCGAATCGCTTGGGTTGAGCGTGGCGAACTTCGCCTTCACGTCGCCGCCGCCGCCCTTGGCCACCACCGTCATCTTGATGGTGTTGCCGGGCACCAGTTCCAGTTGCAGGAAGCCCGGGGTGTTGTCGCCGGTGTTGCGCCGCTCCCCCAGGGCCGAGCCAACCATGGTGGCGCGCAGCGGATTGGCGCTGTGCGTGTAGCCCCGGCGCACGGCGGCGTCCACCATCTGCTGCACGGACAGCTTTGCTGCGCCATCGCGCGCCGCAAAGCGCACGTCCATGCCCACGGTCATGAAAACCTGCGCCACGCCGGTGTCCTGGCAGATCGGCCGGTGCGCCTCGGCGCTCATGCGGCTGTTCACCAGCAACTGCTCGATGGCATCGCGCGCCGCGCCAGCGGGTTCGGCGGCAAAGGCGCGCTTGAGCGCCTGCACGAAATCGGCGGGATGGTAGTAGCTGACGTACTGCAGCGCGTCGGCAATGGTGTCGACGACGTCTTCCTGGAAGATCACGGTCATGGCGGGGTGGGCGCAGCAGGCGGACCAGCGGCTGCGCGAATCAATTATGTCTATACATAATGACACGCCCCGCCACCGGAAAGCAATCCCTTGACTCCCCGTCGCCAGACGAGTTGCGGACCGGCGAAGGCTCAGCCCTGACGCTGCAGTACCGTCGAATACGTGAAGCGATCGGCCGGATGCAAGCTCACCACCACTTCGAACAACCGGTCCGACTGGTCGAAATACTGCCGCACGAATTCCAACGCATGGGCATCGGGCGCGGTGCCCAGCACGTCCGCGAGCGCGGCGGGCACGCCCACCGCGCGCACGGTCTGGCGCACTTCCTTGACCAGGCGCCCGGTGGTCTTGCCGACCATCTCGCTGATCAGGCTGGGATCCGTCTTGAGCAGCTTGCGGATCTTGCTGCCGTCGGCCGCCATCACGTAGATATCGGACCACGATAACGGGTGGGCTGGCGCCTCGGGGTTGGTGCGGGAGGTTTCGATGTGCAGCCAGCGCGAGCCCGGCGGGCAGCCCAGCCGGGTGGCCAGCTCGATGTCCAGCACGATCTCGCGCGCGCCGTGGATCACGCGCTGCGTGGCGGCGCCGTACTGCACCAGTTCATCGATGGTGGAGAGCTTGGGCGTGTACTCGCTGCTGCGCGGCGCGGCGGCTTCCACCCGGGTGCCGGCGCGCTTTTTACGCGAGACCAGGCCTAGCTCCTGGATGCGCATCAGCGCCACCCGCACGGTGCCCCGGCTGACGCCGTGCTGCTCGGCCAGCTCCAGTTCGCCCGGCAGGCTTGACCCGACCGGATAGACCCCGCTCGTGATGTCGTGAATCAGTGCCTTGGTCAACTCGGCGTGGCGTGGCTCCATGGGTTCCCTGAATGATCAATCGATGTGCCTGAGGCGTAGCAGATGCTAGCGCCTGGCGGCCCGCAAGCCAAGCGTAAAGGGTAAACGAGATGCGGATCCGGCTTGACGGTCGAGGGCCACATTCCTAGAATATGTTTGAACATATTTCTTAAATGTACATATACGCAGTACCGATCATCTCAGAACAACCGATACCACCTCGATGATGGAGACAACAATGACCAAGCAACTGGCCGCCGCCCTGGCGCTGCTAGCCCTGTCCACCAGCGCGCTGGCGCAAAGCTACCCCGCCCGCCCGGTCACGTGGATCGTGCCCTTCGCGGCCGGCGGCCCCACCGACGCGCTTGCCCGCAATATCGCGGACCGCGTGGGGCGCGATCTGGGCCAGCCGGTGCTGATCGAGAACCAGGCCGGCGCCGGCGGCACCATCGGCGCGGGCAAGGCGGCAAAGGCCGCGCCTGATGGCTACACCTTCCTGGTCGGGCATATGGGCTATATGGCGGCGGCGCCGTCGCTGTACAAGAAGCTGACCTATGACCCGGTCAAGGACTTCGAGGGCGTGTTCCGCTTCCCCGATACGCCGCTGGTGCTGCTGGTCGGCGCGAACTCCAAGTTCAAGACCGTGCAGGACCTGGTCGCCTTTGCCAGCGCCAATCCGGGCAAGCTCAACTTCGGCAACGCGGGCGTGGGTTCCACCTCGCATCTGGTCGCCGCCATGTTCGCCCAGCAGGCCAGGATCAAGGTGACCCCGGTGTCGTACAAAGGCGCCGGCCCGGCCCTGACCGATGTCATGGGCGGGCAGGTGGATGGCATGTTCGACCAGACCAACACCGCCCTGCCGCAAGTCAAGGGCGGCAAGGTCGTCGCCATCGCGCAGACGGCGAAGCAGCGTGTGCCGCAGTTCCCCAACGTGCCCACCGTGGCGGAAACCGTGGTGCCGACCTTCGAGGCATCCACCTGGTACGGCCTGTATGCGCCGAAGGGCACGCCCAAGGACGTCATCGCCCGCAACTACGCCGCGTTCGCCAAGGCCATCGCCGACCCGGAGTTTGCGAAGAAGCTGGCCGACCAGGGCATCCAGCTGCTGCCGGACGCCGCCTACAAACCCGCCGCGCTGAACCACCACACCGCAGCCGAAGTGGCCAAGTGGAAGGCCGTGATCAGCACGGCGGACATCAAGCTGGATTAGGCATGCGGCATTGGCCCGGCACCTCGGGCCGCGCCTGCTTTTGGTAGTACGATATCGCCCTTGCACGCGTTGCCGTGTTGTCGGGAGAGAGTTTTGCCATCAGTGGATCGCCGTAGCGCCGGCACATCGCGCGCCCGGGCCAGGACCGAAGAACCATCGCAGAATGAGCTGGCCTACAACGGCCTGCGGGAGCGGCTGACCACACTGGTCTACCGCCCCGGCGAGCACCTCAACATCTCCACCCTGGTCGACGATCTTGACCTCGGCCGCACGCCCATCAACCAGGCGCTGCACCGGCTGGCCAACGAAGGGCTGGTCCAGATCCTGCCACGCAAGGGCGTGGTGGTCTCGCCACTGTCCATCGACGATGCGCTGCACCTGATCGACGTGCGCCTGGCCAACGAAACGCTGTGCGCCAGGCTGGCTGCCGAGCGCATCACCGCCGCCGGCCTGCGCAAGCTCGAAAGCCTGCTGAGCCAGGTGGAAGACGCCGTGGCGCAGCGCAACCTGCCCGAGGTGACCAACCTGGACCGCCTGTTCCACGAGGAAATCGCGCAGGTCTCGGGCAACCCGATCCTCATCGAGATCCTCAAGGTGCTGCACGCGCGCTCACAGCGCTTCTGGGCCATTTCGCTGTCGTCCGAAGGGCACCTGGCCGAGGTCGGCGCCGAGCACCGGGCCATCCTGAAGGCGCTGCGCGACGGCGACGGCGCGGCAGCGGCCAGCGCGGTCACGGCCCATGTGCTTTCCTTTCGCCAGGCGCTGCTGCAAGGCCGCCGCGAAACGGTCTTCGCGACGGCGCTCGAGGGCTAGCCGGATCAGCTTTCGAGCGGCTTCTTCGCGGTTTCCCGCGCCACCAGCAGCGCCGCCAGCGTCAGCGCCACGGCGGCGCTGACATACAGCGAGATCGCCAGCGTCGAGCCATACGACTTGTAAAGGCTGGCGATGATCAGCGGCGCAAAGCCGCCGCCCACGATGCCCGCCAGCGTATAGGCCAGCGAGGACCCGGCGTAGCGCACCCGCGTGGGGAACTGCTCGGTCACGAAGGCCGCCTGCGGGCCGTACATCATGGCGTGGATGATCAGCCCGACCACCACCGCGGCGCAGATCTGCAGCGGCTGCGCGCTGTCCATCAGGCGGAAGAACACAAAGGCCCACACCACGGCCAGCAAGGCCCCGGCTATGTACACCGGGCGGCGGCCGAGCTTGTCCGACAGGCTACCGAACAAGGGCACCGCGATGGCGTTGCACGCCGCGCCGATCATGGTCGCGGTCAGCGCCAGCGGCCGGGACAGGTGCAGCACGCTGGTCACGTAGGTCAGCGTGAAGACCACCACCAGCGCATAGAGCACGTCGGAGCCGATGCGCACGCCGCCGGCCACCAGCAGGCGCCGCCAGTGATCCACGAACACTTCCTTGATCGGCGTCTTGGCCGTGCTCTTGCGCGCTTCCATCTCCTTGAACAGCGGGGTTTCCTCAACGCCCTTGCGCAGCCACAGCCCGAACAGCACCAGCAGCACGCTCGACAGGAACGGAATACGCCAGCCCCACGCTTGGAAATCCTCCGGGCTCAGCCACAGCGATACCACGGCGATAAAGCCGGTGCCCAGCAGCGTGCCGCACGACGGCCCCACCTGCGTGAACGACGCATTGCGCCCGCGCTGGTGCTGCGCGCCGTGCTCCATCGACAGCAAGACCGCGCCAGCCCATTCGCCGCCGATCGCCGCCCCTTGCAGGAAGCGCAGCGCCACCAGCAGGATCGGGCTCCAGATGCCCCACGACATGTAAGTGGGCAGCAAGCCCATCAGCCCCGTGGCCACCCCCATCAGGATCAGCGTGGCGACCAGCACGAAGCGCCGGCCGAGCTTGTCGCCCAGATGCCCGAACAGCACGCCGCCAAGCGGGCGCGAGACATAGCCCACCGCATAGGTGGAAAACGCCAGGATCGTGCCCGTGAGCGGATCGAACGAGGGGAAGAAAACCGCGTTGAACACCAGCGCGGCCATCAGGTTGTAGACGGTGAAGTCGTACCACTCCAACGTGGTGCCGATGGTGCTGGCCGCAGCCAGCCGGCCCATCCTGGGCTTGGCGGCTTGAGTGGCTTGAGGGGCGTGAGTGGCTGCATCGAGCGTGCCCGCGGCGCTCTGCGCGGTGGAAATCGTGCTGGCGTTGGGCATCACGCCACCTCCCCGGAGAAGAGCTTCCATTTCAATGCGTAGCGTGCGGCCTGCTGCATCGATGCGCCCAGGCGCTTTGCCGCTTCCTGCAGTGCCTGCTCGCTCGCGGCTTCGGCGCTGCTCTCGATCACCAGGATGGGCAGCAGTTGCCGGTCGGTCAGGCTCTCCTTGGGCAACGGCTGGCTTAGCGCGGCGTCGGGCATCAGCAGGTAGGACTGGACAAAGCCGGGCTGCGCGGACAGTTGCCCGCCGACCTCGCCCGCCAGGTCGACCAGTGCCAGCGGATCCTCCGGTTGCGCCAGCGGCAGCACGGCGATCCAGCTGCCGCTGCCCTGCCCGACCGTGGCGGTGACTTCGCTCACGCGGCGCATGGGCTGGCGCATGCGATCCAGGTTGGCCACCGACCACGGCGTCTGGCGGCGAAAGGCCGCCTTGTAGGCCGCGGAGGTGAAAGCACCGAGTGACTCGGTGCGATACAGGCCAAGATACTTGGGGCCGCCCTGCACGGCTTCATAGCGCGCGGCGGAGATGAAGCCTTCGATGCGGGCGCGCTCTTCCACGTGCTCGCGGTCGTACCATTGATTGAAATCGGCTTCGTCGGCCGCATCCACATTCGACGCGACAAACAGCATGCCCTGCGGGGCCATGCCTGCCAGGCTCTGTGCCGCCGAATTTTCGGTCGCAAACATCTCACTCATCAAACTCTCCGGTTGCCACGCCAATACAAAGCGGTGAGATGATGATCGGCGCGATCGCCGCGCGCGACAAACGGGTTTTTCTTGGTGTTTCCGATCAGTTTTTCTGTTCGATCCGGCTGCGTTCGCGCACCAGCTTAGCGCGCGGCCGTGCCTCACTCCGGCGCAAACGGTGCAGGCAGCGAACGCACAAAACGATCCGATTCGCGGCAGGCCAGATCCGCCACCAGGCGGATCGCCTCCGACGCCGCATGGTCGAGATGGCTCACCACCAGCCGTTGGTGCGGCAGCGGCACATCGCAGCAGATCACGCGCAGCTCGCCGCGCTCCACCTCTTCACGCACCGGCGCCAGCGGCATCAGCGCATTGCCAAAGCCCGCCTTCACCAGCCGCACGATGGCCGCGATGGAGCTCACGCAGTGCACCTTGCCAACGGGCAGCCCGGCCTTGCGGTACAGCTCCTTGAGCGCAACGTGCGGCTGCGACCCCGGGCTCATGGTGATGGTCGGGTGCTGCAGCAGCGTGGCCAGTTTCCCTTCATCGGGCTGCGCCGCGCCGGGCGGCCCGACCCACCCGATCGCCATCGGCAGGCACGGCGTGCTGGTGATGCCCTCGCCCACCGCGGGGTCCGTCTGCAAGGCGATATCGATGCCGCCGGCGCGCAAGGTCTTGTGCAGCCCTTCCGTGGTCTCCGAGGTGATCTGCACCTCGATGCCCGGATAGGATGATTGCAGGTGCCGCAGGAAGTCGACCAGCCAGGTATGCACCACGCTCTCGATGGCGCCGATGCGCACCAGCCCCAGCAACTCATGGCCGGAGCGCCCCAGCACCATGATCTCCCGCTGCAGCTCCAGCAGCCGCTCGCCGTAGCCAAGCAGGCGCAAGCCCACCGGCGTGAGCCGCAGGTCCCGCGCCTCGCGCTCGAACACGCGCGCGCCAATCTCCTGCTCCAGCGAGGCAATGCGATTGGACATGGCGGCCTGGGTGATGTGCAGCTTCTCGGCCGCCGCGCGAAAGCTGCCGAGCCTCGCCACCCACATGAAGGCTTCGACAAAGCGCGTGTTCATGGCGCCGGGCCTCCGCACCCACGGCACCCGCAGCACCGACAGCACCACACCCGCGCCCCGCCGCAGTGCACCCGGCTCGTCAAATCGGCTCCCGGCCAGGGCTGGCCAGCCTCGCTACTTGCATTTTTTGTCCGCCTTGTGAAATTTCACAGTATTAACAGCGGATTTTTATGCAATATCCGCGCCAGTGCTGTAGTGGGATTCCCTAGCTTGCTTTCATGCCTTGCGGCTGCGGCAAGCGCCCCACTGACGAAGTGGTGGCGTTTGCTGAAGCCGAGCGGGCACAAGCCAGTGCCGGAGGGTGGCCGGATTCCCCTTCAACGTGCGCTTTATTGATCACCTCGAAGCGATACAATGCCGCGTCCGCGCTGCCCGCGACAGCAACAACGGCAGCAATAACGGCAGCAATGGCGGCAGCAAGAGCGACAGCAAAATGAACGAGGTCAAATCAAAGCAACGTCCCATCCCGCAACCGCCGCCCGCGGAAGCCGCCAACGGCGCTCGCTGGGTCAAGCCCTTTGCCCTGCTTGCCGCCACGCTGGCGGTGCTGCAATTCGGCCTGCTGGTGGGACGCTACAACAGCGGCAACGCCGCACTGCCGGCGCACAGCCGCAGCACGTCCCCCCAGATCGACAGCAGCAGCAGCGATGGCGGCAGCAACCTGCACGCACAGTTTCACCCGGAAGCCACCGAGGCCCAGATCCGGGCCTGGCTGCTGCGCGAAGGCCTGCAGATCGTCGACGGACCGGACGCCGCAAACCGCTACACCCTGCATGCCGGCGATGCGCAGCGCACGCTGCCGGTGGCCGGCCCCGGCAATCCGCTGGCTCGGCGCGGTCCCTGAGCGCGCCTAGTGGGCGGGGGCGTGCGCAGGCAAGTCCAGCCGCCCGGCCAGGTCCGTCAGCGCCGCCGCGCACGAGGCATCCACCTTCAGCGCCAGCAGCGCATCGGCACGGGTCTGGCCAAGATTGATGGCCGCCACCGGCTTGCCCAGCTTTTCCGCCGCCAGGCAGAAACGGTAGCCGGAAAACACTGTGAGCGACGAGCCGATCACCAGCAAGGCATCCGACGCATCCAGCGCCTGCAGCGACGCATCCACGCGCTCGCGCGGCACTGACTCGCCGAAGAACACCACATCGGGTTTCAGCACGCCGCCACAGTGCCCGCACGCAGGAATCCGGACGGCCTCGAAACTGGCCAGTTCCAGGTGCGCATCGCCATCGGAAGCGGGCGACGCGCGGCGCTGGGAAAGCTCGGGGTTGTCCGCTTCAAGCTGGGCCTGCAGCGAAGCGCGCGGGCGGCGCGTGCCGCATTGCAGGCAGATCACGCTGCCTACATGGCCATGGAGCTCGATCACGCCGATGCTGCCAGCGCGCTGGTGCAGGCCGTCCACGTTCTGGGTGACAAGCTGGCGCACATAGCCCGCCGTTTGCAGCTGAGCCAGCGCGAAGTGCGCGGCGTTGGGCTGCGCGTTGGCAAGCACCGGCCAGCCCAGCATGCTGCGCGCCCAGTAACGCTGGCGCACCGCATGCGAGCGAAAAAAATCCTGCGCCTGCACGGGCGGTGTGCGCTGCCAGTTGCCCTGCGCGTCACGGTAGCCGGGAATGCCGGAATCGGTGCTGATGCCAGCCCCGGTCAGCACCAGCAGGCGCGGATGGTCCCGCACGAACGCGTGGAGATCGGCCAGCATATTCCGGTCGGCGACGGTCAAGGCAGGCTCCTTGTGAGGTACGTGTTTGGTACGCGTTTTGTACGTATTTGGTACGTGTGGCGTGCCCGCCAGTTCAGAAACTGGGACCGCCCGCGCCGGCATCGGCCGTCTGGCCGGCAAGCGCAAGCCAAGCCTTGAGCTCGGCGCGGTACTGCTCCATCGCCGCGGCGTGCAGGTCGAAGATGCAAGGATCGCAGCCATTGCCGCAGCAATCATTGATATCCGGCGTGGGCGGCGCCACAGGCTTGGGCGGCAATGCTTGCGCTGCCGGCTCCGGCGTAGCCGCCGTTTCTGGGGTGCGTCCTGCAGGGGACGCGAGGTTTTCTACCGACACCATCGACTCCGATTGAATTGCACGATCAGTATACGGCCGGCGCGCACGCACCGCTGCCGATGCCGCTGGCCAGCCACGCCTCGAACGCCTCGCTGCCAGGCTCCCCCGCTACCGCCGCATAGACCACCAGCCGCAGGTGACGCTCCTCGTCCGCAGTGAGCGTGGCATGCTCGCAGCGCACCGTCCCGACTGCATCCAGCCACAAGGCGCGGATGCCGGTGCAAACGCCCTGCACTTCGTGCTGGCGCCACCACTGCCTGAAATCCGGCGCCGCGCGCTCCAGTTCATCCACCAGCTCAAGCAGGGTCGGATCGTCCGGCGCGCGGGCCAGGTCGCGGCGAAAGCTCGCCAGCATCTGTGGCGCCTGCGCCTCCCAGCCGGCAAAGCGCTCGCGCATGGCCGGGTCCAGAAAGATCATGCGCAGCATATTGCGATGGCCAGGCGCGCAAGCGCCAAAGCCGAACACGCGCTCGGCCGCCGCGTTCCACGCCAGCACATCCCAGCGCAGGTTGAGCACGTAGGCAGGCCGCAGCGGCAGGTCGTCCATCAACCGGCGCACCAGCGGCGGCACCGTGCACCAGGTGCGCCCGCTTTCGGCCGGCGGGCGCTGGTGTGCCAGCAGAAACAGGTGGCGCCGCTCGGCGGCGTCCAGCCGGAGCACGCGCGCCAGGTTCTCCAGGAACGCCGCCGAAACGCCGATCTCGCGCCCCTGCTCCAGCCAGGTGTACCAGGTCAGGCCCACGCCGGCCAACGCCGCCACCTCCTCGCGGCGCAGCCCCGGGGTGCGGCGCCGGCCGGCGCTGGGCAGGCCCGCCTGCACGGGCGAGATGCGTTCGCGCCGCTGGCGCAGGAAGTCCGCCAGCGCGGCGCGGGTGCGGTCTAGGGTGCGTGGCGGCATGGAATTAGCGGCATGGCGTTAGCCTGTTGCCTGATGTAATAGCATAAGTAGTTAAATTGTAATACTTTAACGAGCGGCTGAGAATGCGAGCCTGAATGTTCAACAGGATCCCCCATGCCCTCTCCAAGCGGCTTGCCCGTGCTGCTCGTGCTGTTGCTAGGTGGCTTTGTCACCGTCTTCGACCTGTTCGTGGTCAATGTGGCGATTCCCGCCATCCAGGCCGACCTGGGCGCCAGCTTCGGCGAGATCGGCGCGGTTGTGGCGGCCTACGAACTGGCCTACGGCGTCCTGCTGATCACTGGCAGCCGCCTGGGCGATCTCCACGGCCGGCGGCGGCTGTTCGCGCTCGGCATGGCGGGCTTCACGCTGGCCTCGGCGCTGTGCGGCGTGGCCCCTACCGCGGCGCTGCTGATCGCGGCGCGCGTGTTGCAAGGTGGCGCCGCCGCGCTGCTGTTCCCCCAGATCTACGCCGTGATCCGCGTCAGCTTTGACGAGGCCGCGCGCCGCCGCGCCTTCGGCCTGCTCGGCATGACGCTTGGCCTGGCCGCCATCGCCGGCCAGGTGCTGGGCGGCCTGCTGGTGCAGAGCGATCTGTTTGGCCTCGGCTGGCGCCTGATCTTCCTGATCAATATCCCGGTGGGCGCGGCTGCCATGCTGGCCGCGCGGCGCATCCCCGAATCGCGGGCCATGGCAGCGCCCGGCGCGCCCGCAAGCGGGCTGGACTGGCCCGGCGTGCTGCTGGCCAGCGCCGGGCTGACGCTGCTGCTGGTGCCGCTGCTGGAGGGCCCCGCGCGCGGCTGGCCGGGCTGGGCCTTTGCCTCGCTGGCGCTGGCCGCCGCCCTGCTGGCCGGCTTTGTGCGCGTGGAACGGTGCCGGTCCGCTCCGCTGGTGGACCTGGCCCTGTTCGCCCAGCGCCGCTTTGCCCTGGGTACGCTGGTGGTGCTGCTGGTGTACTCCACGGCCAGCGCGTTCTTCCTGTGCTTTGCCCTGCTGTTGCAGGCCGGGCTGGGCGTCGGCCCGCTGCTGGCCGGCAGCGTGTTCGCGCCGGCCAGCGTGGGATTCGTTGCCGCGTCGATATGGGCGCCCCGGCTGGTGGGGCGCTTCGGCAACGCCGTGCTCGCCGTGGCGGCCTTGCTTTACGCCGCGGCGCACACCGCCCTGACGCTCCAGGTGGTGACGGCAGGCGCCATGCTGGTGCCCTGGCATCTGGTGCCCGCGCTGATCCTGTTTGGCCTGGCCCAGGGCATGCTGATGACGCCGCTGCTCAATCTCGTGCTCGGCCTTGCACGGGAGGCGCAGGCCGGCATGGCGTCCGGGCTGGTGTCCACCATGCAACAAGTGGGCGGCGCATTCGGCATCGCCATCGCGGGGATGTTCTTCCAGCGGGCGTTGCAAACCGAAGGCGGTATCGGTATCGGCATGGGCAGCGCGCAACGCTATGCCCACGCGTTTGCCGGCGCAATGGGCTACAACCTGGCGGCGGCGTTGCTCTGTGCGCTGCTGCTGCTCGCGCTGGCTCGGCCGGTAGCCGGCCCGGACGCGGCGGCCCAGGCGGCGCACTGATCAGCCGCCCGTGCCGGGCGAGGGCTTGCGGGCCTCCAGCACCGCCCGCAGCCGCGTCACCGCCTCGGCCGACTCGGCCTCAATGCGCTTTCGCAGCACCAGCCAATTAGTCAGCGTAAAGAGCAGATTCGGCGCGGCGTAGCTGAATTCGCGCCGGAAGTGCGTGCCCTCCGGCGTCCGTGCGAGCGTGTAGCGGACCGCGCCCGCCTCGCGCCCGTCGATGGTGCCCTGGATCGCCCAGGCCGAGGATGGGCTGCGCTCCACCGCGGTCCACACCACCTGGCCACGCCGCCCGGCTACCAGGAAGGTCTCGGTGACCTGCTCGCCGGGCAGGAGCGAATGACCGGCCGAGGCGCCAGTCACGGCGAGCGAGGATGGATGCCAGTTGGGCCAGTTGGCGGGCGTGGAAACGTAGTCGAACACCACGGCATCGGGTTGCGCGATCGTCACCTCGTTGACGATATGCGTAACGGTGCGCCACGGCCGCGGCAACGGGAGCAACAGCACGGCCGCCGCGCCCGCCAGAACCAGGAACCCGACGAACAGGGTCCGCCGTTTGTGGGTCCGCCTACTGTGGGTTCGCGTACTGTGGGTTCGCCGCCTGCTCATGGTGGGGGCCTGGACAAACAATGCGCCGGCGGGCTGCGGTAAGGCCTGCGGCCCTTTCCGGCTGGGGTGGCCGAGGTGCTTTTAGTGTAGTCAGATTTGTTGGCCACGTTGACGCGGCAATGACAAAACGCGGCAACCGCGCGAGGGCGGTTGCCGCGTTTTGAAGGCCTGGCGCCAGGACTCAGTGGTTCGATGCCAGCGGGCCGGATCCCGCCTGCGCCACGCTGGGTGCGGCATCCGGCAACGGCCCCCAGCCGCCGCCCAGCCGGCGCACCAGCGCCACCGTGGCGGAGGCACGCAGCCCGGCCACCTGGTTGGCATCGCGCTGCGACTGCAGCACCGTACGATCCGCGTCGATCACCGTCAGGTAATCCACCGCGCCCGCCTCGTAGCGGCTGCGCGAGATCTTGGCCGCGCGGCGGGCGCCGCCCAGTGCGCCGTCCAATGCGCCGGCCTGCTGGCTCAGCCAGCGTACGTCTGCCAGGCTGTCTTCCACCTCGCGCATCGCCGTCAACACGCTCTGGCGGTAGCTCGCCACCGCTTCCTCGTGCTGCGCGCGCGCCGCCGCCAGGTTGGCCTTGTTGCGGCCCCCGTCGAGGATCGGTGCGGCGATCGTGCTGCCCACCAGCGGGCCCAGCATCCACGCGCGTGACGACCACTTGAACAGGTTCGACAGGTCGTTCGATTCAAAGCCGAACAAGCCGGTGAGCGTGATGCGCGGATAGAACGCGGCCTTCGCCACGCCGATGCGCGCGTTGGCCGCCGCCATCAGGCGCTCTGCCTGGGCGATGTCGGGGCGGCGCTCCAGCAGGTCGGAGGGCAGGCCCGCCGGCACAGAGATCAGCGCCGCGTCCAGCGGGCGCGCGGCCAGCGTGAAGGCGGCCGGCGGCGCCCCCGTCAGTACCGCCAGCGCGTGCTCCTGGTTGGCGCGGCGGCGTTCGATGCTGGCGAGATCCGCGCGGGCCGTACCCAGCTCGGCTTCGGCGCGGGCGGGGTCGAGGTCCGTGGTCTCGCCTTCGTCGAACCGGCGCTTGAGCAGCTTGAGCGCGTCCTCGCGCAAGGTGATGGTGGCGTTGAGCAGGTCGCGCTCGCTGTCCAGCGTGCGCAGCGCGAAGTAGGCTTGCGCAACGTCCGCCTGCAGCGCTAGCAGCACCGAGCGATACAGGTCTTCGGCAGCGTCGCCTTCCGCCCGCGCCGCCTTGACGTTGTCCGCCACGCGGCCGAACAGGTCCAGCTCGTAGCTGGCGATGGCGCGTGCCTTGAGCACTGTCTGCGGTGCCACCCGCGTGCCGTCCGGCAACCCCTGCGAGGCGGCCGAGGACTGGGTGCGGGTCGGGTCCAGGCCCACGCTCAACTGCGGGTACTGGTCGGCCTCGGCCACGCCGGTGAAGGCGCGGGCCTGCTTGAGGCGCGCCGCGGCGATCGCCAGGTCCTGGTTGGACTCGGTGGCCGTGGCAATCAGGCGGTCGAGATCGGCGTCGCCGAAGATCTTCCACCATTCGCCGCGCTGCGCGCCTTCGGCCGGCGTGGCCACCTTCCATTGCGTGCCTTCGGCTTGGGCAGCCATCGCTTCCTTGTAGGCCGGCGTGGCGGCGGTCGCGCTTTCCGGCACCTTGTAGGTCGGCGCCAGCGAGCAGCCCGCCAGGATCAGGGCCACGGCCAGCGTGGCCAGGCGCGGCAGCGCCGCGGGGAGTCGCGATGTCATCTTGGATGTCAATGTTGCATTCATGTCGATCACCGTTATTCAGCGGAGGCGATAGCCTTGTGGCTAGCCGACGGCGCGTCCGACACCGTGCGGCGCATGCCACGGGTCGCCAGCAGGCGCAGCGCCACGTAGAACACCGGCGTCAGGAACAGCCCGAAGAAGGTCACGCCCAGCATGCCGGCGAACACCGCCACGCCCATCGCATGGCGCATCTCGGCACCGGCGCCGGTGGACACCACCAGCGGCACCACACCCATGATGAACGCGAACGACGTCATCAAGATCGGGCGCAGGCGCAGGCGGCTGGCTTCGATCGCGGCGGCCACGATGGAACGGCCTTCATGCTCCAGCTCCCGCGCAAACTCCACGATCAGGATCGCGTTCTTCGCTGACAACCCCACCAGCACGATGAAACCAATCTGCGTGAAGATGTTGTTGTCGCCCTTGGTCAGCCACACGCCAGTCATGGCAGCCAGCAGGCTCAGGGGCACGATCAGGATCACGGCCAGCGGCAAGGTCAGGCTTTCGTACTGCGCGGCCAGCACCAGGAACACCAGCAGCACGCACAGCGGGAAGATCCATACCCCCGCGTTGCCGGCCAGGATGTCCTGGTAGGTCAGGTCGGTCCACTCGAACTTGATGCCCTTGGGCAGCGTCTCCGCCGCAATGCGCTCGGCTGCGGCTTGCGCCTGGCCCGAGGAGAAACCCGGGGCCGGGCCGCCGTTCATGTCGGCCGCGGTGAAGCCGTTGTAGCGGATCACGCTGTCCGGGCCAAAGCCCTGGTTGACGGTGAGCAGCGACGACAGCGGCACCATGTCGCCCGCGCTGTTGCGCGTCTTCAGTTGCAGGATGTCCTCGGCGTGAGCGCGGAACTGCGCATCCGCCTGGACCTTGACCTGGTAGGTCCGGCCAAACTTGTTGAAGTCGTTGACATAGGCCGAGCCGAGGTAAGTCTGCAGCGTGTCGAACACATCCGTCACCGGCACGCCCAGCTGCTTGGCTTTCACCCGATCCAGCTTCACATCCAGCTGCGGCACGTTGACCTGGTAGTTGGTGAAGATCCCGGCCAGCTCAGGCGTGGCGCGCGCCTTGGTGGTAAAGGCGTTGGTTGCGTCGAACAAGGCGTCGTAACCCAGCGCGGCACGGTCCTCGATCATCATCTTGAAGCCGCCGATGGTGCCCAGGCCCTGAACCGGCGGCGGCGGGAACACGGCGATGAAGGCGTCCTGGATCGCGGCGTACTTGCCGTTGAGCTGCGCTGCGATGGCGTTGCCCGACAGTTCCTTGGTCTTGCGTTCTTCAAACGGCTTGAGCGAGACAAAGACGATGCCGGCGCTCGGGCTGTTGGTGAAGCCATTGATCGACAGGCCCGGGAAGGCAATCGCCGATTCCACGCCCGGCTGCTTGAGCGCGATGTCGGACATCTGGCGGATCACGTCTTCGGTGCGGTCCAGCGTGGCGCCGTCGGGCAGCTTGGCAAAGCTCACCAGGTACTGCTTGTCCTGCGCCGGCACAAAGCCCTTGGGCACCAGCTGGAACACACCCCAGGTCAGTGCCAGCATCACGGCGTAGACGCCGAACACCGCCGTCTTGCGCGAGATCACGCCCCTCACACCCTTGCCGTAACGATCGGCGCTGGCGCCAAAGAAGCGGTTGAAGCGGCCAAAGAAGCCACCCAGCACGCGATCCATGCCGCGCGAGAGCCAGTCCTTCGGCGCATCGTGGCCGCGCAGCAGCAGCGCGGACAAGGCCGGCGACAGCGTCAGCGAATTGAAGGCCGAGATGATGGTCGAGATGGCGATGGTCAGCGCGAACTGCTTGTAGAACTGACCGGTCAGGCCCGTCATGAAGGCCAGCGGCACGAACACGGCGATCAGCGTCAGCGCGATGGCGATGATCGGGCCGCTCACCTCGCGCATGGCCTTGTAGGTGGCCTCTTTGGGAGATAGCCCCTCGGCGATATTGCGCTCGACGTTCTCCACCACCACGATCGCATCGTCCACCACGATCCCGATGGCGAGCACCAGCCCGAACAGTGACAACGCATTGATCGAGAAGCCGAAGGCGTGCATCAGCCCGAACGTCCCCACGATCGACACCGGCACGGCCAGCAGCGGAATCACCGAGGCGCGCCACGTCTGCAGGAACAGGATCACCACCAGCACCACCAGGGCGATGGCTTCGAACAACGTGTGGGTCACGGCCTCGATGCTATGACGCACGAACTGCGTCGGGTCATAGACGATGCTGTAGTCCACGCCATCGGGGAAGTTCTGCTTGAGCTCCTCCATGGTCTTGCGCACGTCGTCCGAGATCTGGATGGCGTTGGAGCCCGGGGCCTGGAAGATCGGAATGGCCACCGCGGACTTGTTGTCCAGCAGCGAGCGCAGCGCGTACTCCGACGCGCCCAGCTCGATGCGGGACACGTCCTTCAGGTAGGTCACACCGCCATCGGGCGAGGTCGCCACGATGATGTCGCCGAAGGCCTCCACGGTTTCCAGGCGGCCCTGCGCGTTTACCGAGAGCTGCAGGTCAGCGCCCGGCAGCGCGGGCGAGGCGCCGATCACGCCAGCGGCCACCTGCACGTTCTGCTCGCGGATGGCCTTGACCACGTCGCCGGCCACCAGCTTGCGCTCGGCCATCTTCTCCGGGTTCAGCCACACGCGCATGGAATAGTCGCCCGAGCCGAACAGCTGCACCTGGCCCACGCCCTGGATCCGCGCCAGGCGGTCCTTGACGTTGATCACCGCGTAGTTGCGCAGGTAGGTCATGTCGTAGCGGTCGTTCGGCGAGACCAGGTGGACCACCATGGTCAGGTCGGGCGAGCTTTTCACGGTGGTGATGCCCAGGCGGCGCACGTCCTCCGGCAGGCGCGGCTCGGCCTGCGCCACGCGGTTCTGCACGAGCTGCTGGGCCTTGTCCGGATCCGTGCCGAGCTTGAACGTGACGGTCAGCGTCAGCAGGCCATCGCTATTGGCTTGCGACGACATGTAGAGCATGTCTTCGACGCCGTTGATCTGCTCCTCCAGCGGAGACGCCACGGTAGCGGCAATCACCTTGGGGTTGGCGCCCGGATACTGCGCGCGCACCACCACGGACGGCGGCACCACCTCGGGATACTCCGAGATGGGCAGCTTGAACATCGAGATGGCGCCGATCAGGAAGATCAGCACCGATAGCACGCCGGCAAAGATAGGCCGGTCGATAAAGAATTTCGAGAGATTCATCTCAGTCTCGGCAGTCTTGGCGAAAGGGCTCCCCCTGGCGGCCTGAATGGCAGGCGCCATGTGGAGCGGGGAAGCTAAAAAATGGCTTGGCCTCGGGGGAGTGGTACTGTCAAAGCCGGCGCACTGTGGATGCGCCCGCCCTCTCCCCCTGCCCCTCTCCCGCCATGCGGGAGAGGGGAGCAAACCCTTGGCGGATTCAGCTCATGCGGTTCATGCCGGATCGGCTCAGGTCACCGGCTTTCCATCGGCCGCCTTATCCGTGGTTTTCTCCGTGGCCGCTTGCTTGCGGTCAGCCGATTCGCCGCGTTGATCCAGTTCGCGCTTGAATGCCATATCGACCGGCTTGGGCGCGACCGTGATGCCGGGGCGCACGCGCTGCAGGCCATTGACCACGATCTTCTCGTCGGCCTTCAAACCCTGGCGGATCACACGCAGCCCTTCGTACGAGGGCCCAAGCGTGACTTCGCGATAGGCCAGCTTGTTGGCGCCATCCAGCACCAGCACAAACTTCTTGCCCTGGTCGGTGCCGATGGCGCGGTCGTTGATCAGCACCACCGGGTGCGGCGAGCCGCCGCCGAGCTTGATGCGCGCATACAGCCCCGGCAGCAGGCGGCCGTCCGGGTTGTCAAACACGGCGCGCACGCGGATGGTGCCGCTCTTGGTGTCGAGCCGGTTATCCAGCGACTGGATACGGCCCTCGCGCGGATAGTCCTCGTCGTTGGCCAGGCCCAGGAACACCGGGAGCTTTGACTGGCCACCTTCGCCACCGGACGCTTTGTCCGCCGTATAGCGCAGGTAGGTCTGCTCATCGAGCTCGAAGCTGGCATACACCGGCGAGACCGACACCACCGTGGTCAGCACCGGCGTGCCGGCACCGGCCGCCACCAGATTGCCCACCGTGATCTCGGCGCGCGATACGCGCCCGCTGACCGGCGCGGTGATGCGCGTATAGGTCAGGTTAAGGCGAGCCGCATCCAGCGAGGCCTGTGCGGCACGCACATTGGCGATGGCTTCGCGCGAACCGTTGTCGCGCTCATCGAACTCGCGGCGCGATACCGCGTTGTCCTGCACCAGGCGCTGCGCGCGGGCCAGTTCGGTCTGCGCGTGGCCGGCACGCACTTGCGCGGCGGCCAGCGCAGCTTCCGCACGCGCTACCTCCGCGGCATAAGGACGCGGGTCGATGGTAAACAGCGGATCGCCCTTCTTCACCAGCGCGCCTTCACGGAAGTGCACGGCATCGATGGTGCCGCCAACGCGGGCGCGAATCTCAACCCGGTCCACCGCTTCCAGGCGGCCGGAGAACTCATCCCATTCGGTGATGGTCTTGCCGAGGGCCGCTGCCACGTCCACGGTGGTGGGTGCTGCCGGGCCAGGCACAGCCTGCGCCTCGCCGGCGTGCCAGGGCTTGAAGATCGAGGTGGCCAGGCCAGCGCCGAGCACTGCGACGATGGCCAGGGCAATCATGGTGCGTCGAGTTTGCTGATTCATGTTCTTGACTCCGTATTCCGTCTGCGGGTTTTCTTCAACTGGAAAGCAAAAATAGGACGAACGCCCCCGCCGGAGCGCGCAAAAGGAGCGCGCCCGGTACGCCTGCTTGTCGCAGGCCGGCTTGGCTTATTGGTAACGCCGGATCAGCCGGGCGGGCTGGCTCCTGTCTGGCGTTCGGCCTTGGGTGAGGCGTCGTCGCCGCCGGCAAGATAGCCTTGCAGGTAACGCGCGCCTTCGTTTATCCACACCTGACATCGGTCGTGGGACACTTCCACGCCGGCGCCACAGGCGCCGGGCATGATCTGGACCTGCGCCGGCACACTGGCCGTCTGCAGGCGGCTGACGAAGGCTTCGCCTTCGGCGCGCAATGCATCTTCTTCTGCCACCTGCACAAAGGTGGGCGGCAGGCCTGCCAGCCGCGAGGACAGCGCCGGGGCCGCGTAGGGATGCACGCTGGCGGCCGGGGTCGGCAGGTAATCGCGGTAGTAGCCCGCCAGACGCTGGAGCATTTCCAGCGGCACGCTGCGCCCGCCCTGCCCGACCGAGCACGAGGCGTGCTGCAGGCACGGGTCGGTGACCGGGCGGATCAGCCACTGCGCGCGCGGCTCGGGCAAGCCGCGGTCGCGCAGCATCTGCGACAGCGCGATCGCCAGGTTGCCGCCCGCCTCTTCGCCCACCAGGGCAAAGCGCAGCTTGTCCACCTTCAGGCGGCGCGCATGGCGCAGCACCCATTCGGCGGTATGAAACACGTCCTCCGGCGCCGCCGGGAACGGAAAATCGGGGGCCAGCGAATACGCCGGGGTGACCACCACCGCAGGCATGGTCGTGGCCAACGAGCGCGCCAGGCGCTGGGATTTCTCCGGGCTGCCCTCCACAAAGCCGCCCGCATGGAGGTAGATCAGCCACGGCAGCAACGGTGCGGCCTTGCCCTCCGGATAGCCCGGCGGGTAGTTCAGGTGCACCGTGATAGTGCGCCCGCAGCTCTCCACCGTGTGCTCGGTCACGCGCCCCTCGGCCAGTTCGGCGGTTAAGGCTGCTGCTGCGGCTTTCGATTGCGTGGGCGACATGTCGGTGACGTGCGGCGCGAGGGCGACGCATCCATTGCATATTGCGATGCACCGAATTATGGTGGTTGATGAAGGTGGGATAAAGCGAGGCTTTACCAATGCACTGTTTCCCCGGTGAAATAATCGGGCATGTAGCGCCCGGGAAACCCTTCGCTGTGCAAGGTCATCCATTTTGTGATCCACTCCCGCACTTCCGCAGCCGCGCAAGCCGTCATGGGCCACGCCGGGCCGCACCCCACCCGGGTGCCTGTCCCGCCAGCCAGGCCTGCTTGTTTCCTTACCCAAGGGAGTGAACATGGATCGTCTCGTATCAATGCAGGCCTTCACCCGCGTGGTGGATGTCGGCAGCTTTGCGCGCGCGGCCGAGGCCATGGACCTGCCCAAGGCCACCCTCACCCGGCTGATCCAGAACCTGGAAACCCATCTTGGCGTGAAGCTGCTGCACCGGACCACCCGGCGCATCAGCGTGACCACCGACGGCGCCGCCTATTACGAGCGCTGCGTGCGGATCCTGGCGGATGTGGAAGAGGCCGAGCAATCCCTCACCCACCAGAACAACACGCCGCGCGGCACGCTGTGCGTGGACACCACCGCCGGGCTGGCGCGGCTGGTGCTGATCCCCAAGCTGCACGAGTTTTTTGCCGCCTACCCCGAGCTCAAGATGGAACTCACCATCAACGGCAAGCCCATCGATCTGCTCAAGGAAGGCGTGGACGTGGTGTTGCGCGTGGGCGACCCGGTGGACGACACCATGGTGGCGCGCCGCATCGGCGAGCTGCGCCTGGGGCTCTACGCCTCGCCGGTTTATCTCAAGCGCAACGGCACACCTACCCAGCCCAGCGAGCTGGCGCAGCACCGGGCCGTGAACTACCTGTCCAACCGCACCGGCCGCGAAATACCGTGGCCGCTCGGGCAAGGCGAGCAGCGCACGGAAATGCTGCTGCCCTCGTCCATTTCCACCAACGATGGCGACGTCTACCTGAGCTGCGCGCTGGAAAGCCACGGCATCGCCCGCATCTCGCGCGCCATGGCCCTGCCCTATGTGGAAAGCGGCCGGTTGGTTGAAGTACTGCCCGACTGGCCCACGGACTCGCTGCCGATCGCCGCGATGTACCCGCAGAACCGCCACCTGTCGGCCAAGGTGCGCGTGTTCGTCAGCTGGGTGGCCGAGCTGTTCGCGCGCCATCCGCAGTTTGGCGAGACCCAGGCCGGACAGCCTCAGCCGTCCCGCCAACCCAAGCTGGCGGCCTGAGCCCAACACCGGCGTACCGCGCACCGGCACCGGCTACACCGCGGCGGAGGACGCGAAGGACGTGGTGCCCTCCGCCACGGCCAGCGCCTCCACCTCAAACAACATCCCGTCCAGCGCCAGCCGCGGCACCGGAATCAAGGTGCACGCCGGCTTGGGCGCATCGCCCCAGGCCCGCTCCACCGCCGCCGCCAGCACGCCCAGGCGTGCCTCGTCGTGATCCACCACCAGCACGGTCAGCTTGGCCACATGGCGCAGTTGCGCGCCCGCGGCGGCCAGCGCCACGCCCAGGTTGTCGAAGGCCTGGCGCACCTGCGCCTCGAAACTGTCAGGCAGGCTGCCGTCAGCGCGCTCCCCACCCTGCCCGGCCACGCAAACCAGGCCCGCACCGGGCGCGACCATCGCCACATGGGAGTAACCGTTGGCGCTGGGATCATAGAGACCAAGCGGATTGAGCATGGTGAGCTGGCGCGATGCGTGTTGGGTACGAGCGGCTTGCATGGGACGATTTCCTTGATATTCAGCGTTGAGACAGCGTTGATCGGCTTGGCCAGATGCAGGACAGGCTCGACTTTGCCGCCCGCCTGCCCTAATATCCAAGACAGTTTTTGGATATTAGGACGCGCCCATGAATTATGCAAACAATAACTTGGATAACCCTACAGGGTCTCCGGGTGATCGCATCCTGTTCCTGCTGAAGACCAAGGGCGCGGCATCGACCACGCAGATCGCCCAGGCGCTGGGCGGCACTGCCGAGGCGGCGCGCCAGCAGGTGCAGAAGCTGCTCGCCGCCGGGCTGATCGAGGGCCGCCAGCAAAACGCCAGCGGCGCAGGCCGGCCGCGCCAGGACTGGACCCTCACCGCCAGCGGGCACGGCCGCTTTCCCGATACCCACGCGCAACTCACCATCCAGCTGATCGGATCGGTGCGGCAGTTGTTCGGCGAAGAAGGCATGGACAAGCTGATCGGCCAGCGCGAGTCGGAAACCCGCGCGCAATATCTCGCGGCGGTCGCCGGCCAGGGCGAGTTGCAGCAGCGGCTGGCCACGCTCGCCGCGCTGCGCCAGGCCGAAGGCTACATGGCGCGCCTTGAGCAAGACGGCAAGGACTGGCTGCTGATCGAAGACCATTGCCCGATCTGCGCCGCTGCCCAGACCTGCCAGGGGTTCTGCCGGGCCGAGCTGCGGATCTTCCAGGAGGTCGTTGGCGCGCAGGCGACTGTCACCCGCGAAGAGCATTTGCTGAGCAACGCGCGGCGCTGCGTGTATCGGGTCAGCGCCGTGGCATCGGTGGGATCGGAGGCATCGGTGGCATAGGTGGCAAAGCCGGGGTTAGCGTGGATTGGTGATCCTCGCCGCCGGTGCTATCTTGCTGCGCAGCCACGGGCGCCGCGCCCGCCCGCCAGATCGAACCCCGGAGAGACAACCCATGCCTTGCCGCCAAGCAAACACGCTGCCGCGATGGCTGCGCCAGGCCACGCTCTGCCTCACGCTACTGCTCGGCACCCTGGCCGCGCGTGCACAGACCGCGCCACAGGTGGTTGACATCCCGACCCGCCCGGGCGTGACGCAGCGCTTCCTGTATCTGGCACCCGCACAGCCCACGGCTGCGGTGATCCTCTACGCAGGCGCGCATGGTGGCCTGAGTATCTACCCCAACGGCAGCCTTGCCTGGGGCGCCGGCAATTTCCTGGTGCGCTCCCGCCAGATCTTCGTCGACAACGGCTTCGCGGTTGCCGTCATCGATGCGCCGAGCGACCGGCTGTCCTGGCCCTACCTGAGCGGCTTTCGCCTGTCCGCCGAGCATGCCGAAGACACCAAGGCCGTGATCGCCTGGATGCGCAGCCACACCCACCTGCCCGTCTGGCTGGTCGGCACCAGCCGCGGCACCCAGTCGGTGGCGTCCACCGCGATCCGGCTGGCGGACGATGGCGGCCCCGATGGCATCGTGCTGACCGCCACCATCCTGCGCGACGATCGCGGCCAACAGGTGCCGGCGATGGCCCTCGACAAACTCAAGATACCCGTGCTCGTAGTCCATCATGAACAGGATGGCTGCAAGCAGTGCCCGTACAACGAAGTGCAAGGACTGATGGACAGGCTGGCCAAGACCCCCAAGGCCGGACTGATCCACTTTGCCGGCGGCAACAGCGTGGGAGACCCGTGCGAGGCCATGTCCTATCACGGGTTCAACGGAATCGAGCCGCAAGTGGTGAACGCCGTGGCGGGGTGGATGGCGGAACAGTAAGAGGCTGTTTCAACATGAAGCGAAGCGGTTCTGGCCAGGCCGCGCAACGACGCCAGCATCTTTTTGATATGGCCTATAAGGAATCGGCAAGCCATCATGACAGCCCGGCGACAACATCATGACAGCGCGATGACGCACCGTTGCGCCCCTCCGTCGCGCTTGCAAAACGCCTTGCCGGTAACGACGCAGCGAGTGCTAGGATAAGCATGTGACCTCCCCGGCGGATCATGCCGTCGGTGCGTTACATGCAGTCCGTGCAGTAGATGCAATACGTGCGCCGTTCACTGACATGCCCGGGAGGTTGCAAAATGACTCCGACCCTCATTTGGCAAAACGTGAAGCGCAGCGCCACGCGCACCTGCCTGCTTACCTGCCTGCTCGCCGGCAGTGCGCTGTCCGCGCACGCGGGCGATATCACCGGCGCCGGCTCCACCTTCGTCTATCCCCTGCTGGTGAAATGGGCGGCCACCTACTACACCAAGACCGGCCTGGAAGTGAACTACCAGCCCACCGGCTCGGGCAACGGCATCCGGCAGATCAAGGCCGCCAATGTCACGTTCGGTGCCTCGGACATGCCGCTCAAGCCAGATGAATTGCGCGCCGCGGGGCTGGTCCAGTTTCCGCTGGTTGTCGGTGGCGTGGTGCCGATTGTCAACCTGGATGGCGTGGCCGCGGGCCAGATCCGCCTTACCGGCCAACTGCTGGCGGATATCTACCTGGGCAAGATCGCCAACTGGGATGACCCGGGCATCAGCGCGATCAACCCCGGCATCCACTTCCCCAATCAAAAGATCCTGGTCGTTCACCGCAGCGACAGCTCCGGCACAACCTTCAACTGGGCCGACTACCTGTCCAAGGTCAGCGACGAATGGAAAGGCAGCGTGGGCTCGGGCACCACCGTCAAATGGCCGGCAGGCGTCGGCGCCAGCGGCAACGAGGGCGTGGCCACCTACATCAAGAATGTCAAAGGGGCGATCGGCTATGTCGAGCTGACTTACGCGCTGCAACGCAAGCTGCCCTACACCGCCGTGCGAAACCGGGAGGGCTCGTTTGTCGAGCCCGCGCGGGAGAGCTTCAGCGCCGCGGTGGCGTCCGCGGACTGGAGCCAGCACCCCGACTTCTATCAGGTCATCACGGACGCGCCAGGCACGCAGGCGTGGCCAATTACCGGCGCCGTGTTCGTGATCATGCCAAAGGCCCCGAAGGATCCCGCCAGCGCCAAAGCCGCGCTCGCGTTCTTCCGTTGGGCATTGAATGACGGGCAGGCCGATGCCGCGGCGGAACACTACGTGGCGCTGCCGCCTGTGCTGGTCAAGCAGATCGAAGCCTACTGGGGAGAGAACCTGAAGTGAGTGCGGGCAGTGAGTGCGGGTAGCGCTGGCAATGCTGGCAATGCGTTCGGGAAGCCCTGCGCTGCAGCGGTTTCCCGGTTTCCCGGTTTCGGCTCAGTGCTCCGTATCGCCGGCGTGGGCACTCCAGTCAATATGCTCCGAGAGATAGTGCCTGTAGGCGTACTCGACATCGGCGTCGGCGTCCTCATGGGCCTGGAGCGGATTGTCCCTGCACATTGGGCAAGTGTGCCGTGATGAGGCTTGCTTCTGCGTGCCCTCCATCATGGTCACAAACCCTCTGTAACGCCCCCAGGGCAATTCCTCAACAGAAGTGACGAGGAACAAATCGCCGCGCTGATACGTTGCCATGGCTGCACTCCTGCATGCTGAACGGGGACATTCATTCTAGCAACGGCTTGCGCGAGCGCAACCCCGGATTGGCAGCCGCGAAGCCGAGGTTACTCGAGCGCCGCTGGCGCGTCCTTCTGCGCGCCCTCCTGCGCCAGTTTGCACTGGCGATCCAGGAAATCGCTGGCGTGTCCATTGCTGCCAGCCTCACGATCGACTGGCTGGTCCACGATGACAAAGCCGCTCGTGCCCGCGTCATCCGCCACATAGGTGACAAACACACCCCGGTCCGGCACGACCGATGCCGCCTCGCCAAGACGATGCTTGATAAGCAGGAATGGATTGACGGACAGCGCCGCTCCCGGCGAAGGCACGAACACAGCCAGTACCGGCTTGCCCATGAACCGCAGGGCCGTCCAGGTGGTCCCGATACGCGCACTCGCGCCGGCGACAAAGTCCCTGGCATCCCGGCTGATGCAGTCCAGATGGATATGCATCTGCTCCTGGCTGCGCGCCGCCTTGGCATTGATCGCCAGCCCCAGGATGCCATCGGGCAACGGCCGCCCGCGTGCCTGCCCGACAAACCGCCTGACGTCCCAGCCGAATGCCCACGGGTTCTGCCCGCCGTCCTCCCACACGCCACGCTCCTCGACGCCAGTCACGCGATGATCGGGAATGACGAGAAAATGCGAGCGGCCGATGGCATCCTTGTAGAGCACCAAGCCTTTTTCACGATCCACCACCACGCAATCGGGGTGAAGCGGCGCGCCGGGTGCCAGGCAACGAGCCTGCACGTTACGCCACAGCCCGTCCTTGGCAAACATCGCAAGAAACCCGACGTCCGCATCGGCCCAGGCACTCGTCGCCATGCATAGCACCAGCAGCATGGCCAATCGCCGCGCCGTGGCACCAAAAACAAAAAGAGCCATCAACCTGATGGCTCCGCACCCCGCGAACAAACTAGCAAAGCGCACCCCATCCCCAGCATCCCCGGCATTCTTGGATGCACGGCGAGACCACAAAGCAAGGGAGAGGCCAACCGACTCGCTACGACGATCCAGGCCTGCGGCAGTCGTGGGTGTTGGCATTCAGAACTTATCCACCTGAGTCGGCATAGCCCGCATTGTGCAGGACAAATATGGCAAGCCGATGGCGGGTTTAGCGACGCGGCATTCCTATACTAAAAAAACGTCCCACCGACTGTCAGGCGAGTGACTAATCAAGCCCTTCCGCCCGCACGCGACAGGCGACAGGCGACAGGCGACAGCACAGCGCCGCATCATGCACCGCCTCTTTCCGCCGGGCGACAGGCAATATGAGAACCGAATCACAGTCCTCGATGATCGCCAGGATATCCGAAGCCTTGAAAGTCCCGGTGGAGGAAGTGGAGCGCGCGTATCTCGCCGCCTGGCACGAGCTTCAGGACGGCGCCAAGGTTCACGACTACCTGCCACTGTTTGCCGCCAGGCGCGTGATGGAGGCGCTTCGGAAACAACAGCAATCGTAAGCGCCGCCACCCACCCCAAGGCGGCAGCGCCCCCCCTAAACGGAACTTTCAATACGACGCTCTCGGTTTCGCGTTGTCGCGATAGCCTCTGGCCTCCTTGATCTCAGCCCTGGTGGCATCGGCGTTGGCCGTCAGCAAGACCAGCCTTTCGAAGTAGTTGGCCGCCTTCGCATCGTTGTGCATCATCTGCGCTGACTTTGCCGCGCCATACAGTCCTCGCAGCCGGTTCGGGGTGGACTTCAGGGAAGCCTCATATTCCTGCAAGGCAGCGCCAGGCTGGTTCAGTCCCAGCAGCATATCGCCCAGGAGCTCGCGCATCGGATACAGGCGGTTTTCCATGGCCACATCCTTATCGCTCGCGTCTTCGAGCTTGGCCGCCTGCCGCATATGGCTCACGGCTTCCTCATTCCTGCCCATATCCAACTCGACCCAAGCGCTTGCAGCGAGGATTTGCGCATCGCCCTGCTCGACCCAGTAGGCTTGCTGTGACTTCTCGAGGTTCGCGCGGAGTTCGCGCAGCTTCTCGATGTCGGTCTGCGCGGCTTGCGGATCGCCGCTGCGTGCGGCGCCAAGTGCCCGCGTGAAATACGTAATCGCCTCGGCCTGCGCATAGCTGCTGCCTCGCGGTTGCAGTGCCGCGGCTTCCTTCCATGCACCGCGCTCCAGCGCGTAGCGCGCAGGGATCGCGGCAAGCGCCGTGTATAGAGCGGGCCGCTCAAAGGGGAACTTCCGTGCTGTTTCTGCCTGCTCCCGCACGCCGGAAGCGAGCCGATCCATTCCCATTTGCAGGTACGCGTACTCCATGAAGTCCCACGAGTGCGGGGCGTTTGGATGCGTCGCCCCGGGCCAGGCTTTGGCGGCATCCCTGACCATGACAACCAGGGCGGCCTCGTTCGATTTCACGGACTCTGGCCACATCCCCAGCATCGAATAGGTATGCGAAGGCATGTGGAGCGCATGGGGTGCGTCGGGTGCAATCGACGCATACTTCTCGGCGAAGGGTAGGCCACGCTGCGCAAGCGCTGAACAGTCGTAGCTGTGAATCAGATAGTGGGCAACACCTGGATGGTCTGGTTGCGCGCGATAGATCCTCTCCAGAATGGCGCCTGCCTTAAGCTGCTTGGCGTAAGTCTTGTCACTGTGCGATGCGCTCTCGTTGAGGGCGAGTGCATAGAAAATGGCGGCCTCGGTATCTCGTGGATATTTTGCGGAAAGCTTCGCCATCGCTTGCTCGTACGCCAGCGTGCGCTGCTGCTGGTTGACCGTGTGGTAGTCCTTGTAGAACAGATCAATCGCGCGCAGCCAGTCGGCTTCCCGTTCTGTCTTCGGACCAAGCGCCAGGCCCCTTTGCGACGCTTCCAGCCCATTTTTCAGACTGGTCTCGTCGAAGGGGGTTAGCAATGGATTGGGACGTTGGCTCATCGCAATGCCCCAATAAGCAATGGCACATTGTGGATCGTCCTCAAGTACAGATTTGAATGCCGCAACGGTATTGGGATAGTAGAAGGAGTGCAGCATTGCCAGCGCGTGCTCGAACTGCCGCTGGGCCACCGGGTTACACGAGGTCGGAAACTGAACAGTGCCGAATTTCTCGTTGCCCAGGGTAGTTTGGGCTGTCTGAGCATATGCAAAGGCCGGCAGAGCCAGCACGGCCATCAGCGCGCCGAGGCGAGAAAATTGTCTCATTGCCTTCATCATCGGAGTCTCCTTGGGCTGGGCCAGGCCGTGCTGACCGTCATTTGCCGCCATCCGTGGTGGATGGCTCGCCGCCGCCGGCATGGCGGACCAGCGGCGCAGTTGCCTAACGTTAAGCATAGAGGCAGGGGATGCCAGGGGGGGATCAGCAGATCCCGGCAGTCGAAGACTTGCGTGCAGGCGACTTGTCGGGCCCGCTCGGCAAAACGCCCTTCAAGGCTCAGCTCGAAGGGCGTCATGTGCTTTGCGCTGCGCTTAGCGTTTCGAAATAGCAGCCTGGTCGAGCGACCTGTTCCGGCAAGCAATCGCGCTCGATCCCGGCTATCCGGCCCCCTATGCCGCGCTAGGCATGGCACTCGCCCATGCCTATCACAACCACTGGACCGACAACCCGGAACGCTCGCTCGCCGAAGCCGAAGTGCTGGTCGACAAAGCGATCGAGGGCGATCCGGGCGACCCGTTCGCGCACGGTGTGGCCGCATTGGTCGCGATGTACCGGAAGGATTTCAGGCGCTGGACTCGCGAAGTCGACGAAGCGCTCTCGCTCAATCCGAACTTCGCCCCTGCCCTGTCTCTTCGGGCAACGCTGAACATCTATTCGGGCCACCCTCGGGCGGCGATCCACGATCTGGAGCGGGCCATGCGGCTCGATCCCCATTTCACCCAGGGTTATCTGCACCATCTCGGCGTGGCCCATCTCGTCGCCGGAGACTACGAAACGGCCGTAGCGATCCTGCGCGAGCGCATCCTCCTCGTCCCTCAGACGGACATGAGCCGGGCCTACCTCGCTTCGGCACTCGGGAACCTTGGTTATCTCGACGAAGCGCGTGGCGTCTGGGGCGAGCTCATTGCCATCAACCCGGCCTACTCGTTCGCTGGCCGCATCGCCCATATGCCCTTCAGGAATCCGGAGGATCTGGCCCGCATCGCGAAAGGCCTGGACAGAGCTGGATTGCTGACATCCTCCAACACGCTTTCCTGAGTACGGGCTGCGCGCCGACCTCACCGTTGGCGAGTCATCAATCTCCAGGCTCAGTGACCAAGACCGCTCTTGGCGATCTGCTGCTCCACGAACTGGGCGAACAGGGCATGCAGACGTGTCGCCGGATGAAGGTCGTCGGCGAACATGTAGGTCTGATCGGCATTGGCCGTCACGTAGGTAGCCGGCGAGCACAGCAAGGCCGTGTCGTGAGGCGTTTTTGCCGGGTCGCAGGCGGCGCCGGTGTTTGACACGACGAAGCCATTGGCCTGAAAGTTCGCGATGATCTGGTTCTCCCATGTATAAGAATCGATCTGGATGACCTTGCCTTGCAAGCCATCGGCCTGCAAGGCAGCGTTCAAGCTGTTGTTGAAGATCTGCGATAGCTGGGTCAGGTTTGCCCCGCCGTCGGACGCGGCGATGCCTTTGGGCGCTAGTCCGACATTCGGGACATTGATCACGACGACATGCGTGGCGCCGTTCTCGATGATCTGTCCGACAATTTGAGCCAGGGTGGTTGCCGCCGTCTGCACGGTCTGCGCCGCGGCCGGCAGCGCCCCGGCGCGAAGCACGTCATTCGAGCCGCCCCAGACCAGCACCAGCTGATTGGCGTTGAAGCTCCCGTGTGCGGACAAATAGCTCGAAACCTGCTGGTTGACGGGCATTTCGATGTTGCCGATCACGTCGGTAAGAAAATTGTTCAGGTTTGCCGGCGTTGCCACGGTGGCGCCGCCCTCCGCATAGCCTAGGCCGTTTTGTGCACTCAACTGATGCGTGATGTCGATCGTAAACGCGGCGCTTAGCGTATCGCCGTAATATTGCGCAACATCCTGAGTCCACACTTGTCCGGGATTCGTTGTGAATCGCCCCCCGCCGACCGCACTAGCGATCGGCGCATAGGTCCCGACGTCCGACAGGCTGTCGCCGAACGAGACAACTTGCAGATCAATGCCGCCCGGCGGGGTAGCCGCGCCACTGCCATTGCTCGAGCCGCCTCCGCCTCCATCCCCGCCGCATGCGGCAATCAGTGAAATCATCACGGCAAGCATTGCGGTACGCACCTTATCAAGGCCTGCTTGCATGGTTTGTCCCCCGTAGGTTGGCCGGGAAACCGCCCTCACGTGGCGGGCTGATCGCCAGCCTGCATCCCATCAGTAGCCGGGCAAGCGAAGGTCTCTGCGCGAGGCAGCATGACCCATTGATTATAGTGACAGGGACTGGCCGTGCAGCCGGTACAGTGCCAGACATGGTGGGCATCCGTTGAAGGACGCTTCACGCGAAGCGCTCAGCTTTCGTTAGCCAGAGTACGCCGCACGGACTGCCGACGACGACGAGGCGCCGCGGCCCTGAAATCTGTTCCCCGGCCTATATACTGACGCGCGATTGCATTGAAAGCGATATCTATGAAGCTCCCGTTCCATCGCCCTTCGCCTAGTCCCGAGGGTTTCTGGTATGACTCCCCTGATAGCAGCCCAGCCCTGCGAAGAGATGGCAACGAGGTGAAGCTTGCTGTCGCTGCCCCTCCCTGGATAATCGTGGAGCAATCACTTTCCACGGTAATCGTCGGTAGCCATTGGCCCGGCCGGCTCTGGCGTGTACGCGTCAAAGCACTGGGGGATATGTCGGGTTTAGTTGCACAACCAGGATACTGGCGTGCAACGGCCCTGGAGCTGGTCGAAGAGATACCGGGCGCGGCATTGTTTGGGCCACACGGGGACAGCGTGGTCGATTTGCTCGCGCAGATCCGTACGCTGTCACCAGAACAAGCCGAAGCACTGGCATCGAGCTCCGACCCGAGCGCATGGAACGCATACTCGCGTGCCTGGATCCGCTGGTCTGAGACACGCGAGTTCCCGCGCCCCGCGGCGTCTGATGAAGACTGGGAGGGTGTTCTTGCCGCGCCAAGCAAGCAGGGTGCGGAACAATCGCCCATCCATTCAGGCTTCAAGGTGATCAGCACCCTCGTCAGGCAGCGCGCTCGATCTCTCGAAGGAAACAACGCCTTTAGGCTCGTGTTTGACAACGACAGCACGGAGGAAGTGCTGACATCAACATGGCAAGGCGCCCATGACGCATTCCTGCAAGCAGCGATGGCCCTCGGAGCCCCAGCCTATGTCTGCGCGGACGATGTCACCATGCTCACGAGGGCATGGCGGCGAGTTTTTCAATCTGAGGCCGGGAACAGAATCATCCCTCGCTGAGCGCGAAGAGGCGCAGTCAATTCACTGCTCACCAACGATCGGCAAAACAAAACCGAATGGCTGTTCCCGCTAGCGGCCATCGATCACAACTGTTGGTGCGCCGGTCCGAGCATGCGCCTTGAGCTGGGGATTCATCTGGTCGCGCCAGATGCCAGATTCTTCCAGATCAACGTTGAGGGGCGGCTTTGCCAGGGGCTGCGGCAGCATCCAGCGCCAGCATCGCGGGCCCGATCATCGCCTGCAAGCGGGCGCGGCTGACGCCGTCCCGGGCCTGCACGGAGATGCCGTGCAGCAGCGCGCCGTAGAGATCGCCAAGCGCGGCGATGTCGGTATCCTGCCGCAGTTCACCGCTTTGCACCGCCGCGTGCAGCCGGTCAATGATGGATTGCGTGCGCTGGCGGCGATGTTCCGCCAGCCAGTCGGCCACCGGTTCGTTCTCGAGCGCGCAGCTGCTGGCCGCGGACACCACCAGGCAGCCATGCGGACGGCCGCGTTTGGTGTAGGTCCGCGCAGCGTCGCCGAGCAAGCGTTCGATGGCCTGCCTGGCCGACTCTTCTTCCTGCATGGCGCGGTCCGCGAAGCCGCCTTCGCCAGCTTCGTATAGCGCCACCGCTTCCCGGAACAACGCTTCCTTGCTGCCGAACGCCGCGTAGATGCGCGCCGAGGCCAAGCCCAACGCCTCGACCAGCGTCGACATCGACGCGCCTTCATAACCGCGCTCCCAGAACACGTTCATGGCCGTATTCAGGGCTTGGTCTCGATCAAATTCTCTGGGGCGTCCGGCCATGTTCTGCTCGTGAGTGAATGCTGTTGCGGCTTGCATTTTACCGTCGCGGCGCCAAACACGGTTGACTTCCTCGTCCTGGCGATCTATTATTTGTCGCTCGACAAACAATAGGCGGTTCAATCCATGCAAACCATCAAAGGCCCAAGCCTCCACCTCGCCCAGTTCAGCGACACACAAGCGCCGTTCGACACGCTGCCCGCCATCGCCAAATGGGCTGCCGATACAGGCTTCAAGGCATTGCAGATTCCGGCGTGGGATGAGCGCCTGTTCGACGTAAAGACCGCAGCGGAAAGCCAGACATACTGCGACGAAGTCAAAGGCACGCTGGCCGAGCACGGCCTGGTCATCAGCGAACTGACCACGCATATCTTCGGGCAGCTGGTGGCGGTGCATCCCGCCTACGATTCCATGTGCGACAACTTCGCGCCGCCCGCGCTGCGCGGCAATCCGCAGGCGCGCACCGCGTGGGCGCTGGAGCGCCTCCAGCTTGCCGCCAAGGCGTCGCGCCGCCTCGGCCTGACTGAGATGGGCACCTTCTCCGGCTCGTTCGCGTGGCCTTACTTGTTCCCTTTCCCGCAGCGCCCCGAAGGCTTGATCGAAGCCGCGTTCGAAGAACTCGCCAAACGCTGGTTGCCGGTGCTCAATGCCTGCGATGCGCAAGGCGTCAACCTTTGCTACGAGATCCACCCCAGCGAAGACCTGCACGACGGCGCCACCTTCGAGCGCTTCCTCGGCCTGGTTGGCGACCATCCGCGCTGCCACATCCTGTTCGATCCCAGCCACTTCGTGCTGCAACAGCTGAACTACCTGGACTACATCGACTTGTACCGCGACCGCATCCGCATGTTCCACGTCAAGGATGCCGAGTTCAATCCAAGCGGGCGGCAAGGCATCTATGGCGGTTATACGTCGTGGACCGAGCGCGCCGGACGCTTCCGTTCGCTGGGCGATGGCCAGGTCGATTTCAAGTCGATTTTCTCCAAGCTTGCGCAATACGACTACCAGGGCTGGGCCACGCTTGAGTGGGAGTGCTGCCTGAAGAACCAGGAAGACGGTGCGCGCGAAGGCGTGGATTTCATCAACCGCCATATCATCCGCGTGACCTCGCGGATCTTCGACGACTTTGCTGGCGCCACGGTCAACAAGGCGCAGATCGCCAGCATGCTCGGCATCGCCTGAGACCAACAGCGCATCCGACGCATACAACGCATACAACGAACCTAATGCATCATCCATCGAAGACATCCATGCAAGACAACGCCCAACACACGCACACCTATGTACGCATCGACGGCCACCGTGTGCACTGCGTCACCGCAGGCAGCGGCCAGCCGGTGCTGCTGATTCCCGGTTGGCCGCAGACGTGGTTCGCCTGGCGCCATGTGATGGCGGCGCTCGCGCAACGCGGCTTCCTCGCCGTCGCGGTCGACCCGCCGGGCACGGGGCATTCCGACCGGCCGCCCACGGGCTACGACACCGGCGCCACTGCCCACACATTGCACCGCGTGATGGCCGCGCTAGGCCATGACCGCTATCAGGTGGTCGGCCACGATGTGGGCATGTGGGTGGCCTACGCGCTGGCCAGCGACCATCCCGACGCAGTCACGCGGCTGGCGCTTACCGAGGCCGTGATTCCCGGACTCGCGCCTGCGCCGAGCATCTTCGCGCCGCCTGCTGAAAACAAGTTCCTGTGGCACTTCATGTTCAACCAGGTAGCCGATCTGCCCGAGACGCTGATCGCCGGGCGCGAGGCCGCCTACCTGAATTTCATGTTCGACCAGTGGTCCCATCGCCGCGACCGCGTGGCCGTGGACACCTACATCGCGGCCTATTCGGCGCCGGGCGGCCTGCGCGGCGGTTTCGCCTACTACCGCGCGATTCCGGAAACGGTGCGCCAGAACCGCGAACGCGCAAAGCGCAAGCTGGCGATGCCGGTGCTGGCCATCGGCGCGGAGCACGCGACCAACGACGCGCCGCTGGTGACGCTGCGCGACAACGCCATCGACCTGCGCGGCGCGGTGGTGCCGGACTGCGGCCACTTCATCATGGAGGAGGCACCAGAGGCATTCATGGCTGAGCTGCTGCCGTTCCTGGAAGCGCAGCAGGGAGGGCATGCGCATGCCCGTTGATGCGGATATCGCTCGCTTCCTGGCTGCGTTACCAGCAAGCGGCGGTGAGACGTCGCTAGCGGACATGCGCCACGCCACCGAACGCGACTTGCCAGCGCTGCACGGCCCCTTGCAGGAAGTGGCCGCGATCAAGATGTTCAGCATCAGAGCCGATGACGGCCACGAGATCGGGATTCGTGCTTACTGGCCGGCGGCGTCGGGGCAAGCTGACACGCCGCTGCCCGCCATCGTGTTCGCGCACGGCGGAGGCTGGTTTCTTTGCTCGCTGGCGCTTTACGACAACCCCTGCCGTGCCCTGGCCAACGCCACCGGCTGCGTGGTGCTGTCGGTGGACTACAGGCTCGCGCCCGAGCACAAGTTTCCCGTGCCGCTGGAGGACGTGTATCGCGCGGTAGTGTGGGCATTCGACGAGGCCGCGGAACTCGGCATCGATCCAAAGCGGATCGCGGTGGGCGGCGACAGCGCCGGCGGCAACCTCGCAGCCGCTGCAGCCCTGTTGGCACGCGACCGCCATGGCCCTGCCATCGCGCATCAGCTGTTGCTCTATCCCGCTTTGGACAGTGCGATGGACTCGGACTCCTACACCGAGTTTGCCGAGGGTTACTACCTGACGCGGGATGTGATGGCGTTCTGCTGGTCGGCCTACCTGCGCGGACCGGCGGACAAAGACTCGCCAGCTGCGTCGCCGCTGCGCGCAGAGCGGCTCGATGGCCTGCCGCCCGCCACCATCCTGGTCTGCGAGTACGACCCACTGCGCGACGAAGGCGAGGCTTATGCCCGCCGCCTTGCCGACGCGGGCGTTATCGTGCACCAAAGTCGCTTGCCGGGCATGGTGCATGCCTGCATCCACTTGCTCGGCGTGGCGCCCGCTGCGCAATGCCTGTTCGATCGCGCCGGCGCGATGATGAAGGCGGCGCTACCGGCGCTACCGGCGTAACCGTCGGATACCACGCAAGCGCGCAACGCGCAGAACGCCTCCGGGGAGCCTGGCGGACGGTGCCAGGCCATCGCACCGCCCGCTAGCAGCGCGCCAACTCGCTCGCGGGCGGCATTCTCCGCGCGAATGCGGTAGGCCTCCAGGCAGCGAGTCCCATTTTTTTACCTACACTGTTTCTGCACTGGCGCTGTATTCTGTTAACGATGCTTGGTGGCGCAGCCCGCACATGCACGGGAGCACCTGTGATTGGTTTTCCGAGGCCGTGTACGTGGTCCCCCATGTCCAAGAACTTCAAACGCGCCGCGACAAACGTGCTGGCCGCTTCTGGTCGCAAGGGTGCCGAGGACAGCGACCGAACCCTGCTGTATTTCGGCTGGCTCACCCTGTTCATCTATCTGGCAACGCCAGCCGGTTTCCTGGTTGATATACAGACGTCGTACATACTCAAGAACCAGTTGCATGCAACGGCGACGCAGATCTCGACATTCCGGCTGGTTACAGGCATACCCGTGTACATTGCGTTCGCTTTTGGCCTCGCGCGCGACCAATGGAACCCGCTGGGCTTGCGCGATCGCGGCTTCTTCCTGATTTTCGCTCCAGTGACCGCGGTGGCATTCATCTGGATAGCGTTTTCAGGTTTCTCATACGCGGGACTGGTCATCGGGATGCTGCTGGCAATGCTGTCGTCCCGATTTGTCGCCGCGGCCTATCAGGGGTTGATTGCTCTGGTGGGCCAGGAGAAGCGCATGTCCGGGCGCCTGAGCGCGCTGTGCAACTTGGTCAGCTCCGTCCCGGTCGTTGCGGGAGCATTCGCTTCCGGGTACATCTCCGATCATCTTGCCGCGAAAGATACCTTCATCCTGATGGCAACGCTCACGTTATTGATTGCGGTGCTTGGGCTCTGGAAGCCCGTTTCCGTCTTCGCGCATATCTACGAGCAGCCACAAGCCAGGGGCACGGATCTCGTTGGGAATGTCAGACGGCTGGCGAAGCATAAGGCCGTCTATCCAGCGGTCCTCATCTGCTTTCTGTGGAACTTTGCGCCAGGATCGGCGACTCCGCTGCAGTTCTATCTGACCAATGCCCTGCATGCATCGGATTCCGTTTACTCGTACTACAACGGGATCTTTGCCGCCGCGTTCATCCCGACATTTTTACTGTATGGCTTTCTGTGCAAGAGAGTCTCGCTGAACAAGCTGCTGTGGTGGGGAACGATCGTCGCAGTGCCGCAGATGACTCCGCTGGCGTTCATTCACTCAGCCAATCTCGCGCTTGTATTGGCGGCGCCGATCGGACTGATGGGCGGCGTAGCCACGGCAGCATACCTCGATCTCGCGATGCGATCCTGTCCGCCAGGCTTGCAAGGCACCTTGATGATGCTGGTGGATGGCGTTCTCGCCCTCTCGGCGCGTGCCGGCGATCTGTTGGGTTCGTGGATCTATAACAGCAGCCCAGCGTACGGATTCACCTATTGCGTGATCGCGACGACCGTGGTGTACGCGCTGATCCTGCCCTTGATCCCGCTGACGCCGAAAGCATTGATTGCCACCAAGGATGGCGAACCCAACCCCGAGGTCGAGGCCAAGGTGCTGAGCGAGATCCGGGAAACGTGAGCTATGTCGCCGGATAAAAAAAACGCCAACCCGTTTTTGGGTTGGCGCTATGTTTGCGGCGTACTACTGGTATCAGAACTGGTTCATGGTGTTGTCTTTACCTGCCGCTTTCAGGGCTGCTTCGCCGCTGAAATACTCCTTGTGGTCATCGCCGATGTCCGAGCCGGACATGTTCTGGTGCTTGACGCAGGCGATACCCTGACGGATTTCCTTGCGCTGCACGCCAGCCACATAACCCAGCATGCCCTGGTCACCGAAGTATTCCTTGGCCAGGTTGTCGGTCGACAGTGCGGCGGTGTGGTAGGTCGGCAGCGTGATCAGATGGTGGAAGATACCTGCTTCGCGCGACGAGTCGGCCTGGAAGGTCCGGATCTTTTCGTCGGCGAGCTTCGCCAGTTCGGTCTGATCGTATTCCACGCTCATCAGCTGGGTGCGCTCGTATGCCGACACATCCTTGCCCTCGGCCTTCATCGCGTCATACACCTGCTGGCGGAAATTCAGCGTCCAGTTGAACGACGGGCTGTTGTTGTACACCAGCTTGGCGTTCGGGATGACCTTGCGGATCTCGCTGACCATGCCGCCGATCTGGGCGATATGCGGCTTTTCGGTTTCGATCCACAGCAGGTCAGCGCCGTTTTGCAGTGCGGTGACGCAATCCAGTACGCAGCGCGCTTCGCCCGAGCCGGCGCGGAACTGGAACAGGTTGCTGGGCAGGCGCTTGGGACGCAGCAGCTTGCCGTCGCGCTTGATGATGACGTCACCATTGCCCAGTGCGTCGGCCGAGATTTCGTCGCAATCCAGGAAGGAATTGTATTGGTCGCCCAGGTCGCCCGGCGTGTTGGTCACGGCGATCTGCTTGGTCAGGCCAGCGCCCAGCGAGTCGGTACGGGCCACGATGATGCCGTCGTCCACGCCCAGTTCCAGGAAGGCGTAGCGGATGGCGCGGATCTTGGCCAGGAAGTCCTCGTGCGGCACGGTGACCTTGCCATCCTGGTGGCCGCACTGCTTCTCGTCGGACACCTGGTTTTCGATCTGGATGCAGCATGCACCGGCTTCGATGAACTGCTTGGCCAGCAGGTACGTTGCTTCGGCGTTGCCGAAACCTGCGTCGATGTCCGCGATGATGGGCACAACGTGGGTGACGTGGTTGTCGATCTTTTCCTGGATGGCGGCCTTGGCAGGTCCTTGGGCAGCATCCAGTTCGCGGAACAGGCCGCCCAATTCACGGGCGTCGGCCTGGCGCAGGAAGGTGTACAGCTCGCGGATCAGCGCGCTGACGGAGGTCTTTTCGTGCATCGACTGGTCCGGCAGCGGGCCGAACTCGGAGCGCAGCGCGGCCACCATCCAGCCGGACAGGTAAAGGTAGCGGCGTTCGGTGCTGTTGAAGTGCTTCTTGATCGAGATCATCTTCTGCTGACCGATGAAGCCGTGCCAGCAACCCAGCGACTGGGTGTACTTGGACGGATCGGCATCGTAGGCGGCCATGTCGGCGCGCATGATCTTGGCGGTGTACTTGGCGATGTCCAGACCCGTCTTGAACTTGTTCTGGGCACGCATGCGGGCCGCATACTCGGGGTTGATGGCATTCCATGCGCTGCCGTGGTTCTCTTTCAAACCGGCAACTGCCTTGATGTCGTCTTGATACTGGGTCATGTGAATTTCCTAAGCGCGTTTGAAGTTTGAAGAAAGGGTTGCGTGTGCCACTACGGATGTCGAAGCAAGCAGCGTGGAATCATTGTATGGCGCTTCTGGCCCGTCACGGCGAAGTCTTATATAAGACATAAGAGTTGGTTTATCCTTATTATTCAATGAGATAGGCATTGAATTTCGCGATGTGGAACGCGTTTTCGAGGAACGAAAACAAAACACCGGGGAAACTCGGCGTGAATTTCGCAATGTGAAAAGCGCTTTCAGTGGTTAGAAGTAACGGTCGCTGAGCTGGTCAAGGCTGACGGCAACGACGTCCACGCCTTGCGCGTGATGCTCTTGATAGAATGCATCAAGCGCCGACATTGCTTTGCGGCATGGCGCGCGCCAGGTCGCCCAGAAGCTGATGATCGTCACTCGGCCAGCCGCAGCGCTCGGCGTGACATGGCGCCTTGGCCAGCCGTGCCACAACAAGGTGTGTTAACTCGACCTCAGCGTGAACGCCAGAAGCAGCACATTCACGATGAGCAAGCCGTACAGGATCGCCATGCCTGCGGAGATGGCCCGACGCCGTTCCTGTTTAGGCGAGGCGCGCCGATCTCGCTTGCGCTTCCAAAGCCAGGCCGCTCCAATGCCGAAGGCGGCGAAGCCCGTCAGCAAGCCCGTCCGCAGGCCTGACGACAAGCTTGGCGACGCCCCGGCACCGGAGGCTGGCTCGGGCGGGACTTGCCCGGTTCCGATCGGGTTCGGCGGGGCCTGAACGTCGGCGGCCGCCGGCGCTGTCGGCTCGCTCGGTTGCGCGCTCTCTGGCGCGGCAGCCAGCGGAGTCGGCGTCGCCATGTCTTGCGCGGGAGGTGCCGGCTCCTGCTCTGGCAGGACAGGCGCCGCAACGGTCGTATTCGGCATGACGGTCGTGCTCGGCACAACGGTCGTATTCGGCATGACGGCCGTGTTCGGCGCAATGGTCTTGCTCGGCGCCACGGCGGGCCGTGCCGGCTTCATGCGGGCAGCGTCCCGCCACCGCCACCATTCATGAAACAGGCTATCAAGACAGCGCACGGAGCCGCAGGCATCGCGCTTGCTCCGCCAGGCGCGGACGTCCGCATCGTTGGTGACACCGCTGTGCAGCAGCCTCTGCTGTTCGGCATAGATGCGCTCGTAGCGCGTCGAAAGCTCCGCGTTATCGCAGACCAGGTGCTTGTTGCGCGGGCGGCCATTGGTCGCCAGCGCACATCGCATCCCGTTGCCTTGTGGATCTTCGCAGCGGACCGATCCCGTGCCGGGCGCTGACTTACAGTCGATGTCGGATGCCTGCGCCCCACGGAAGACAGACAGGCCCAAGACAACGAGCACGGCCAGGTGTCCTATGACCCTGTTCATCATGGCTCCCCATCGAAGCGGCCACGTCGGCCTTGAGATTCAACATAGTCGATGGCCGCATGGGGCTGCAAGCGCGCGATTGGCAACGCGATTTGCAGCGCGTGTTGTAGTGCACTTTGTTCTGCGCCGCCAAGCCGGGATACGCGCGAAGTACCGTATCGATGTCACGCGCCGCGCAGCTGTCATCGCCCCCCGTGGCTAAACGGGCTGCCAGTCATCATCCATCGCCGCCCTCCTCCTCGTCCTCATCGTCCAGCGCGGCCAACTCGCTCAGCACCAGCGTTTCGTGCGCGAGCACGGCCGCCAGCGAAAGCAGATGGCTCTGCGTTTCTTCGGTGATGTTGCAGAAGGAGCCCCCGGCAGCGTTCTCGACAGCCACCGAAAGCAGCGCGTTGAGTTGCGCGGTTTTCTCGGCAGCGAGGCTTAGCGGGCTTTCGGAAGGGGCATGGGCCGTGAGGAAGGTGTCACGCCCGGCGCGTTGGGCGGTGATGTTGTAGTGCGGGTACCTAGGCATCGGGCGCCCTCCGTTGGGAGGCGCGCAGGCGCTGGTTGAGGATAGCGGGCTTGGGAGGTGCGATTTGGCCGGGACGAGCAAGCGAAGACTGGGGCATGGGTGTGCCTCCTTTTTTCACGCGGATTGATGGCGGATTGGTCACCTTTTTCCGCAGGCTGCTAAACCCGGTCGCTGTGGTTGCAACGACCTGCGCAGTATATCGGCACAAAGTACGCTCCAAACCACCCGCTACAAAAAGTCACACTGCTACGCCATCAGCCGGCAAAAAGCGCCAAGTCGATGCCTTCCAACCCTTTCCGTGCTTCAGCCGCGCCCCTAGGCCAGCCGTTTCGCCAGTTCGGCGCCGTGGGCAAAGCCCGCCTTCTCCGCCGCGTCCGCCGTGGGGAACAGGTCCGTCACCTTCGACGATTCCAGCAACGTCCCGGCGGCCCGGATGTTCGTGCCCGGGCGGCAAACCCGCACCGTGTACTCCCAGACCGTGGGCGTTCTCGGCCGCACCTGCACTTGTACTTCATGGGTCTCGAAAACCCGCTTCTTCCACGCGTATTCTTTGATCATGGCTGTCTCTGCCTTTTATTGGAGAACCGCAACCTAACCGGGCGAACGCTAGTCGTTCAAGCGCGCATCGTGAGCGCCATAGCGGTTGCGGGCTACCGTTGCGTTCTAATCATCATCGTATCAAAACACGCAATGTCTGCTCATCTCGTGCAATCCCGGCTTGCTTTTTGTCAATTGCGCAGCACATGGCGCGTCGATGCTGGGCATGCCGGGCATGGCAGGCACTGGACAATCTGCCAGCGGGCAATCATCCTATGTCTCCCGCCCGCTCGCGCGTGGGCCAGCCAGATTGCACCATGACGCTCCCTACCCTGCTGCTCTTCATCTTTGCCTCGGCCGTGACCATTGCCACCCCCGGCCCGACAGTGCTGCTGGCCCTGAACAACGGCTCCAGGCATGGCGTACGCAAGGCGTGCTGGGGCATGGCCGGTGCGCTCGCGGCCGACGTCATCCTGGTCGTCACCGTGGCCGCAGGGCTTGGCGCCGTGATCGCCGCGTCCGAGGTTGCCTTCGAGGCGATCAAGTGGTTTGGCGCCGCCTACCTGGCGTATGTGGGGTGGAAGATGCTGCGCTCAGGCAAGGCGGCGCAGACGGTACCGGAGACGACACCGGATACGCCTTCGGATTCCGCTGCCGCCCGGACGCCGGCGGCGGCGCGGGGCCGTGCCCTGTTCTCACGCAGTTTCCTGGTGGCGCTGACCAATCCCAAGGCGCTGCTGTTTATCTCGGCCTTCCTGCCCCAGTTCATCGATACGAGCGCGGCGCTGCTGCCACAGTACGCCATCCTGACGCTGGCCCAATGCCTGTTGAACCTGGCCGTCATGCTGGTGTACGCGGCGCTGGGCGCGCGCATCGTGCACGCCTTTCGTGGCGACGGCATGCGCTGGCTGAACCGGCTGTCGGGCGGCACGCTGATTGCGCTGGCAGGCGGGCTGGCGTTTTACCGCCGCGCGCAAGCCTGAGGCACGCAGCACCGCTGCTGCACTATCGCGCCCAACCGCGCCAACCAGGCTAACCGGGCCAAACCATCATGCCGAAGCCCCAGATCCTGACCTATATCGACGCCGGCACCTCCGACGGAACCTCACGCCTGATGCGGATGATCGGGCAGCAGTTGCTTCCCGGCGCGTACGAGATCCGCGCGGTGATGGCCGACGACATCCGGCAAGACGCGACGCTCTTCGATGATGCCGTGATGTTTGTCATGCCGGGCGGTGCGGACCTGCCTTATTGCGCAGCCCTGAACGGCGCGCCCAACGCGCGCATCCGGCGCTTTGTCGAAGAAGGCGGCGCCTATCTGGGCATCTGCGCAGGCGCGTACTACGCCTGCAGGGAACTCGCGTTCCATGCCGGCACCCAAGGCGCTATCTGCGGCCCGCGCGAACTGAGCTTCGTGGATGCTGTCGCGGTTGGCTGCTTGCCCGAACTCACCCGGGGCGTCGCTTATGATGCAACGCCGCGGAGCACGGCGGCAGCGGAAATACGCACGACCCATAGCCTGACCCATGCCCCGATCACGCTGTATGCGCACTACCACGGCGGCTGCCGCTTCGACTTCGACGATGCAGCAAACCACGCGGCGCAGATCCTGGCCGTGTACACGGGCATAGAAGGCACCCCGCCCGCCATCGTGAGCGCCCCCGTGGGCAAGGGCTGCGCCATCCTCACAGGTATCCACCTGGAAATCTCGGACCGCGAGTGCAAGGACGCCCTGCGCGGACACAGCGACATGACGGCGCACCTGCACGTCTGCCGCAAGCTGGCGCAAACGGGAGAAGCCCGGCTGGCGGTGTTCCGCCATTTGCTGGCGCATGCCGGGTTGATGCTGGGCTGATGCTGGGCTGATGCCGGATTAACTGGCTGATCGCGAAACCCACATCGCACCTGGAGAATCTCAGGCCAGTAACAAACATAAACGGCTTTCCGGCTCCGGGCCTCTTCGATCCGAGCGGTATGGCACCCTGCCTACCGCAGCGCCAGGCGAAAGGCAGAAGCCATATTGTCCTGTTCCCGCTGCGACAATTGTAATCCGTTCGCAGCAAGCCGCCACTGACCGACAACCCGCTTGAAGTCTTCGATGATGTCATCGGCATCGGACATGGAAACTCGGAAGTACCCAGCCACCTCTCGTGCAAGCTCCAGATCCAGCGCGTTGTCGGCGTGAGTAATGTTCAGCGTCAAGCCATCCGCGATGGGAACAGGGTTCATGTCATAGGCTTCGGATAGCCGCCACCCCTTTCCTGGCATCAGGATGAATCCATGATTGCGCAGATGGTCATCGGTATTGGAGACAAGGATGTTGAAGACGATGCGTGACCAAAGCTCGCGCAGATCCTTGCTGGGCTGCGCGCCATGCCGGACGATCACTTCGGCCAATTCCAAATAGCTCGCGCCGGCGGCCGCATCGTCGCCATCGACCCGACCGGTCATGGTCATGGCGGAAGCGAAATGAAGTCTCCGGCCAGCACTGGTGCGATCGAAGCGCTTGACCATGAAGCTGTGGTGGTCGCTTGCGAAGCGCTGCGCCATCCCTTTCGCTACCCGCAACTCGCAGGCAGTAGCCAGGGCGTTCACGACCATCTCCCATGCGCCGACATCATGCTCATCACGGGTGCTCGGGAATTTTGCGATCCAGAGGCGGCCATCGCTGTCAGCCACGCTGGCCTTTGGGCGCGCACCGCCAAGAGAGCCTCCCGGGGCAATGAGCATCCGTAGCCATGCGCGACCATCCGCCGACGTGTTGTCCGGATCCGCCTCGATAGCACGGCTTGCACGCTCCAGATCGCGAAGCTCGGTGAATGGCGGGGCCGCGATACCATCGCGATTATCGAGAAAGCTACCTTCGTCGTTCAGCCGGTATCGAATCGCACCGACTCGATACCGGTCGTGCACACCGAGCAGGTAATCGGACTCAAAGAGCCTTGTGCCCTTGGGGAAGATGCCGTCGCGAACATCGCGTTCGAGCCGCCGCCTCATCAACACGCGCCCCCACCTATCAGGACACGAGTCGGCAAATACCCCGAACTTATCGTGACGATCTCCTGGAAACTGTGGGCCAGCATAGAGCCCGATGCGGGGATCAATCTGAAGGTACCCCAACGCGGGATCAGCCAAGGCCGCCGGATCGTACTCGAACTCGAACAGCTCTGTTGCCCTTGCCTTCCGGGCATGCAACCAGCCAAGGCGCTTGGCGGATGCCAGGCCATCCCAGTCAGCGTAGACCCCTATCATCTTGCTCATCACTCGTGCTCCTCAATCGCCGACTTCTTTCTCCTTGGGGAGATCAAGGCAGCCAAGGACTCACTATTGACGGGAAGAGGGGTCGCCGTCTCAACTGGCAACCTGTCCTCTGGACGGGCGACTGATTCGTCGAGCGGCAAGCGCGGCGCAGCAGCGCGCCGGCTGGACGTACGTCCCAGCAAACGGGAATCTTGCAGGCCTCTGCCGATCTCGTCCGTATCGGCGATCTTGGCCAGGTCGTTCTCGACGCCCAACACCTGCATCACCGAAAGATAAGCGCCGATCGTTACGCCCGAGCCACCGGCCTCGAGCGATCGCAAGGTCATCTGGGACATCCCGGCACGCTCTGCCACCTGCTTGGCCGTGAGCTTTCTTCGCAGGCGAGCGAGCTTGAGACGTTCGCCGAATTCGACAAGCAAACGCTGGGTTGAGGGAAGGAGTGGCGCGGTTTTTTTCGCCATGATGGCAATATTTCTACATATCCTGGACGATTATGCAAAAATAATAGCACTTCTCAGGAAGGATGCAATAAGGCAAATACTTTGACCATCTTGCTCCCATAGTGCAGGAATAATTGCACTTATAGCGTATGGATCACATTTCGCCTACCCGATTGAGGTCCGTACCTGTCCCTGCTCAGAAAATCGAATGCCCGCTCAACGTGGTCAGCCACTCCAGCGCCTGCACCCCGGCCAGCGAATTGCCGCTGTGGTCCAGCCCCGGTGACCAGACGCACACGGCCCACCTGCCGGGCAGCACCGCCACAATGCCACCGCCCACGCCGCTCTTGGCCGGCAAACCCACCCGATAGACAAAATCCCCCGCAGCGTCATAAGTGCCGCAGGTCAGCATCAGCGCCGACAGGCGCTTGGCGGGGCTGGCGTCCAGCACGCGCTCGCCGCTCCACGGCACCACCCCGCCATGCGCCAGGAACAGCGCCGCGCGCGCCAGGTCCTCACAGCTCATGGTGATGGCGCATTGGCGGCAATAGGCGTCGATGACCTTGTCCACCGGCATCTCAAGGCGGCCGAAGTCCTTCATGAAATACGCCATGGCGCGATTGCGGTCCGCATGCTCGCGCTCGGACTGCGCCACGCGCGGGTCGTAGTCGATCGCCGGGTTGCCGCTGAGCCGGCGCAGGAACTGCACCATCGCGGTCTCCGCCTGGACAAACCGGCTGCACAGCACGTCGGTCACCACCAGCGCGCCAGCGTTGATAAATGGATTGCGCGGCTTGCCTTGCTCGTACTCCAGTTGCACCAGCGAGTTGAAGGCATTGCCGGAAGGCTCGCGCCCGACCCGCTGCCACAGGTCCTCGCCCAGCAACTGGAACGCCAGCGTGCAGGCAAACAGCTTGGAAATGCTCTGGATGGAGAACGGCACCGCGGCGTCGCCCACGCAATGGCTGCGGCCATCGGCAAACACCAGCGCCATGCCGAAATGCGTGGCAGGTACCTTGCCCAGTTCGGGGATGTAGTCCGCCACGCGGCCCTGGGTGAGCAAGGGCGCGATGTCGCGGTGGATGCGTTGGAGGATGTGTGCGTAGTCCATGCCGGGCCCGAAGAAACGTTGCTGGCAACATCCTACAGCCCGACGGGCCCCGCAGGGGCTCCGCGCGCCATGGCGCGGCTTGTACTAAGCCGCCACCGGCCCGCCTCGATCCAGCGACGCCGACACCCCCACCGCCAGCAGTGCCAGCCCGGCCACCGCCGCACCCAGCCACGGCAACTGGGTCAGCGGCAGGCCGGCGCTGATCATCAATCCGCCCAGCCAGGCGCCGGTGGCGTTGCCCAGGTTGAACGCGCCCTGGTTCAGCGTGGACGCCAGGTTGGGCGCGCCCTTGGCCTTGTCCAGCACGCGCACCTGCGTGGCCGGCACCACGGCAAAGCTCACCATGCCCCACACAAACAGCGTGAACAGCGTCGGCACCGGGAAATGGCTGGTCCACGAGAACACCAGCTGCACCACCGCCACCGCGGCCAGCAGGCTGGCAAGCGCGGGCATCAGCTTCCAGTCGGCCAGCCTGCCGCCGGCCAGGCCGCCCACCGTGATGCCAGCCCCGAACAGCAGCAGCACCATGCTCTCCTGCTGCGCGGTGAAACCCGTGACGTCACGCAGGATGTAAGCGATGTAGGTGAACACGGTGAACATGCTGACCGATGCCAGCGTGCTGATCAGCAGCGCCAGTTGCACCTGCGCCGCGCCGATGGAGCGGAACTCGCGCAGGATGCTGCCGGCCTGCATCGGGATGGCCTTGGGCAACCAGGCCACCAACGCAGCCGCAGCGGCCACGCCGATCACGGTGACAGCCCAAAACGTGGAGCGCCAGCCCAACACATGCCCAAAGGCGGTGCCAAACGGCACGCCCAGCACGTTGGCCACCGTCAGCCCGGTAAACATCAATGCCACCGCCTGCGCGCGTTTCTCGCGCGGGACCAGCTCCGCAGCCACCACCGCGCCAATGCCGAAGAACGCCGCGTGGCAGAACGCCGTGACCACGCGTGCGGCCATCAGCAACGCATAGTTGGGCGCCAGCGCGCACAGCGCATTGCCGAGGATGAACAAGCCCATCAGCCCAACCAGCGCGGTCTTGCGCGGCCACTTGTTGGTCAGGATGGCCAGGATGGGCGCGCCCACGGCCACGCCGATGGCATAGCCCGAGACCAGCATGCCGGCAGCCGGCGCGGAAACGCCAAGATCGGCGGCGACGTCGGGCAACAGCCCCATGATGACAAATTCGGTGGTGCCAATGCCAAAGGCCGCGGCAGCCAGCGCGAGAAGCGGTAATCGCATGATGTTGTTATTGAAAAACGAGAGAGAGATCGGTGAAGCTTGCGCGTGCGGTGCGCACGCCGTGGCGGGAAGAACGGCTAGCCACGTGCGGATGAATGACGCATGACAGCGCGCCGGCACGATCGCGCAAGTGCCGCATTTTGCGCCAATTTCGCGCGGCGCGTTGCGGGCGCGCAAAAGACCCTGCGCCCGGAGCGGTCGCAAGGCCATGGGCTACGCAGTACTACTCAGCGCCTGCGCCCAATCGCGCGCAGCCATTGCGCAGTACTACGCAAGCCCGCTCAAAAAAACACGCTGCGAATCAGCGGCGCGGCCAGCACGCTGACCAGCCCCGCGATCATCATCACCAGCGACGCCACCACGCCCTGCACTTCACCCAGCTGCCTCGCCTTGGCCGTGCCGGCACCATGCGCAGCGGCGCCGAAGATAGCACCTTGCGCCAGCCGGCTGCGCACCGAGGGCAAGCAGGCCAGCACGGTCTCGCCAATCGCCATGCCCGTCAGCCCGGTGATGACGACAAAGATCGCGGCAAGATCGGGGGGCCCGCCTAGCGCACGCACCGCATCCACGGCAAACGGCGTGGTCACCGAGCGCACCGCCAGCCCCTTCTGCAACATCACCGGCAAACCAAAGCCGCGCGCCAGCCAGACCGAGCTCAGCACCGACGTCGCCACCGCAGCCAGCACGCCAACCGAAATCGACAACCAGTGCTGGCGCACCAGCGCACGGTGATCGTAGATCGGCAGCGCAAAGGCGATGGTGGCCGGGCCAAGCAGCCACATCAGCCAGCGCGTGTCGGCGATATAGTCGCGATACGGAACATGCGCCGCCAGCACCAGCGCGATCAGCACCACCGGCGTGGCCAGCAGCGGCATCAGCCACAGCCGCGCGCGGCGCGCATAGAGGCGCTTGTTGAAGTAATAGAGCGCAACGGTAGCCACCAGGCTCAGCGCCGCCAGCACGGAGTCATGCATGATGCTGCTGCCGGTTGTGCGTGGCACGGCCCGCGCGGCGCGCCAGCCGGAGTTCAAGGCGGACCACCTGCTCCACCACCAGCGCCGTCACCACCATCACCGTGAGTGTGCTCAAGGCAATCACCGCGCAGATCCGCCAGCCCTGATGCCGAACCAGCTCCGGGTACTGCACCACGGCCAACACCGCCGGGATGAAGAACAGCAACATCTCGCCCAGCAGCCAGTCCGCCCCGCGACGCACCCAGCCACCGCGCACCGCACCGCTGAACAGCAGCGCGGCCAGCGCCAGGAGCCCAAGCAAGCCAGCCGGCAATGGCAACCCCAGCCGCCCGCGCAGCCAGTCCGCCAGCAGCCACAGGGCAGACAGCGCCGCCACCTGGGCCAGCGCGATGGCGCCAGTGCGCAGGCGAGCACCGGGCGGCTGTGGCAAGGTCGCGGAGGTGGGGGACGTAACGGATGCGGGGGAAGCGGCAGGAACAGCGCGTTGCATGGAGAGCATTCAAGCTATGGCGCCACAGGGAACGTGGCAGTGACGCTAGTGTACGAAGCGCACTTCGATATATAAAATGAATATAAATTATTGATTCGATGCCATATTGGAATGGCAAGCCGTGATCCCCCACGCACGCCACATCCGAGGAGCCCCATGGATATCCGCGCCCTGCGCTATTTCGTGGAAGTCGTCCGCCAGAACGGCTTCACCCGCGCCGCCGAAACCCTGCATGTGACCCAGCCGACCATCAGCAAGATGGTCAAGAGCCTGGAAGACGAACTCGGCGGCCCGCTGCTGCTGCGCGAAGGCCGCACGGTACAGCTCACCGACGCCGGCGAGGTCGTCTTCGCCCGCAGCCAGGCCGTGCTGGCCGAAGTGGCACGCCTGCGCCAGGAAGTCGCCGAGGTAGACGGCATGGCGCGCGGCGAGCTCAAGGTAGGCATCCCGCCCATGGCCGGCCGCTACCTCGCCCCGGTGATCGGCGCCTATCGCCGCCAGTACCCCGGCGTAAAGCTGCGGCTAAGCGAGCAAGGCGGCCGCGCGCTGGAAGAAGGCGTAGCCACAGGCCAGCTCGACCTCGGCGTCACGGTGCTGCCCGCCGCCGTGGCCGGCCTGGCCAGCCTCACCGTCACCCGCCAGGCACTGGTCGCGGTATTTCCCGCCGAGCGCGCACCACGCCGCGCCGGCAAAGTCCGGCTAGCCGACCTCGCCACCCTGCCCTTCGTCATGTATGAAGACGACTTCGTGCTGTATCGCGTCATCCTGGACGCCTGCGAAGCCGCCGGCTTTGCGCCGCAGATTGCCGGGCAGAGCCGGCACTGGGACTTTATCGGCGAACTGGTCGGGGCCGATGTGGGCGTGGCGATCCTGCCTGCGCCAATTGCCGGGCAACTGGATCCCGAGCGGGTAGCGATCCGGCCACTGATTGCACCCGAGCTGGTGTGGGAACTGGGGCTGGTCTGGCGGGAGGGGTATTTGTCGCGGGCGGCACGCGCTTGGCTGGTTTGTTGTGAGGAGGCGTTTGGGGCGGGGCGGAAGAATGCTATATGAGCTGTTGAGTTGGGACTAGCAGCTCTTGGCCGATGGCGCACCAAGGAAACAAAGGGAAACACAATGAAGCTCACCAGCAAAATCTCCCACTATGACAGCAGATGGCCTGTTCTTTTTGTCGCCGAGAAAGAGCGCATAGCCAAGGGCCTTGGCGCCGAACTTGTCGGTATTTATCACGTCGGAAGCACCGCTGTTCCAGGACTCGCGGCCAAGCCAGAGATCGACATCATGGTTGAGGTCTCAGAACATTGCAACGAGCCAGCCCGAGACAGTTTCATGAGCGCACTGGGTTACGTTCGGGGAAGCGATCTTTCAACCGGGCACCATTTCTATCGTCGCGATGTTGATGGGGTGCGAACGCACAAGGTGCATGTATGTGTCAGCGGCCACTGGCAGATTGAGAGAATGCTCCGATTTCTCGATCTTCTCAGGAGCGAGCCCGCTATTCGGCAGCAGTATCAGGATCTGAAATTTGAGCTGCAAGCAAGCAACCGCAATGGCATCGGCGAGTACCTTGCGAAGAAGGCTCCCTTTATTGATGCCTTGATGGGATCGCGTCCGAGTTCAGCAAAGTGATAAAAACGCAGGCGCTATTCTGCCGATTCGGACATCGACCGCTCATGCGTCGGCTGATCGAAATTGGCAGCACTTGGAAGCTCAAAGTGGAGGGGCCAAGACCGGATCTCTACCAGCTTCTTTCCAAAGGCCGGCCGCCGACTGTTGAGTGGAACAAATATGCCAGTCTTGGGCGAAGCGATGAAGCCTGCCGCCATCGGAGCTGCCTCATCCGGAATTGCTAAGATGCGGTCTACCCGTGATGTTCGACAAGCGACCGGAATTTCGGCGTCCGGTAGTGCGCCCCTATCGGGCCACCAGTTGGAGAGGAATTGCTGACACAGTTGGCAGCGTGTTTGTCAAAGGATTGAAGGTTGTCGGCATTCTCATATTCCTAGTCGTTACTCTCGCTTCTGGCGGGAACGATCTTCCAAGTGCACGCACGGTATGGCGCGGCGCCGTCCTTGCGATCGTAGTGGCCCTGCTCTTGTGGGTGGCCTACTACATAGGCCTGCTGCACTAGCTGTCTGGACGCGATCACTCGCCTCCTCGCCGAACAGCTGCTCCTGAATTGGGTAGAGCCATGCAGTTCGGCTACCGTCGTCGAGCAACGGCGGTCTATGAGAGCTTCGTCGCGGCCCGTATATGACCTGTGGACTTCAGAAAATCAACGGATCTACCAAACGGACGCTCCATGTCCGGCGGCTCAACCAACATGGTTAACTTTGGCATGGACATTTGGTCGAGCAGCGAATCGCAAAGCTCGGCGTAGTCTGTCCACAGCCTGTGCATTCCTTCAGCGCCATTCAGGTTCCTTCGGCGCGCGTACTGGGTTGTTTCGAGGTACGCGGAGACCCGGGTTGTCCATGCCGCCCCTCGGTAGAGAGCGGTGCTGCGGGAATGGTCGGTCGCGTCGACACTGCGGAGGTAGATGGTGACCGGAGAAAGGGATTGGACGATGCTCTCAAATTCCGCAAGGTAGCCACGAATTCCACCCTGCTCCTGTTCCATCATGAAGCGGACAGTGCTCTGAAAAAGGCTGCCTTCAAGAATACATAGGCCGTTCGTGGAACGATATCGCTCCGCGAAACGTTGCCAGCCCTGCAGGCAACGCGCGGAATAGCCAGGCAGTCGCCTTGACTTCGTAAGCCCCGCAGGATGCACCGGGTGCTCCTGATCTTCCTCCCGATACCACCTGGCTTCGCACCCGAGCGAGCCCGCAAATCCGCAGAGCCGCTCCGCAAGTGTGCTCTTGCCAATTCCTGGCAGCCCGTCAATCAGTACCAGTTTCAAAATTCAGCCCCTGCTTCCAATGCAGTCTCCATGTTTTGCCTACTAGATACCGCATCGACCGAACGTCGGCTTCCGGCCGGGATCGCCGTGTGCAGGCGGACGGCGGTAGCCCAAAGGAACATCCGTCTTCTCCCCAGCGGACATTAACAGAGGCCATCTACAACTGCGGAATCGAGGACAGCGTCCTTGTCCTACGGGCATGCGGACCACTCATGCTGACCTAGTTAGCGCGCCGATTCGCACACGAACCTCGCGTAAAGCCGATTGAAAGAGAGGGTGGCATGGTTCGGGCAAGTCTTGCTGCAGCGGGTGCCAATAAAATGCAAACGTGTGGCCGCCATCGTCGCTAGTCTCGAAGGCCCACTCGTCAGGCAGTTCCGCTCCTGTCGCGCACAGTTGAAAAGACCAGATCTGTTCCTGATAGGACGCGTTCCAAAGACCGAGATCTGAAACCACGTGAGCATCGCAAATCCCGGACTCTTCACAGAGCTCGCGAATTGCCGCCTCCGGCAAAGACTCGCCCTGCTCAATGGTGCCCTTTACCAACTGGTAGCCTGCGGCAGGATGCTTGAATGCGAGGATATGTACGATACCGTGACGACTGCGCAAAACAACCGGGCACGCTTTTGTTGCGATCATGTGGCTCCTTTAACAGATTCCTCAGGAAAACTTATCGTGTCAACGTCGATCGCTAAACACGGCAGACCTTGAACCGATTCTGGACACGATATTTTCGTAGGTACTCACCGTGAGAGTCTTCTCTAACAGCTCGGGGTGGGATTGAAGAAATCCGGAGAGCTTGGCCGGATAGCTGCTCGTAAACCGAATCAGCTCCATGGTATTTGCGAATTTCTCGACTGGGCCCGCTGCTCGAAACTTTCCCTGCACGTAGCGCTTGAGAAGCCTCAAAACGCGGACGTGCAGAGACGTCTGGATCATCAGGATCCAATTCGCATCCCGGAAAAACGGAAGCAAACGCTTGTCATATGATCCCTCGACAATCCAGCATCTCCCCAATCTCACCCGTTCCGTGGCCTCATCGATCAATTCGTTTGAGCGCTTCAAATAATCGCCACTAGCGGTGTCCCAGTAGATTTCATCGAACGGGATATGTGGGATACCGGTCTCCTGCGACAGACGACGCGCGAGCGTGGTTTTTCCCGCACCAGAGGGGCCGATGAAACATATCTTTAGATCCCTATTTGTCGCTGACATATCGATGCTCTCTAAATGTGCGCCTGCCTCGAATCGAGTTCTCATCATGAGCAAGGCAGATGGAACAGGCCCACGATTGTCGCCAATCCGGATCGCGATGTCGACTGGCGGCGCTGGCGCCCGGCCTTTCGTGTTCGCGCACACCATGACATTGTGGTGGATGATCGAAAGTAGCCAGAATCGATCGCCTGGCCTCAAAGTCTCAGCGTAGCCGGGATCGGCGGTGCGGGCGGACGACGGTAGCCGCATTCTGCCTTTGCCAACCGCGCCTACTTAAGGAGGACAATACGTCCGCGCACAAACCGCTCAATCTGCCACGCGGTTTTGTCTGGCGCAGCATCGCTTCGAAACCGGGCGCATGACAACCCCATGAACTTTGGAAATCGATCTCGTATCCGTCGCTCCTCGCTTTCCCTGTCACCAGGGAGATACGGTCTCGAGAGTTGCCGTTGCACGATGATCTCGACACACGGCTCTAGCTCGAATGCTGGCAGCAGCAAGGAGGTCAATGGATCAGACTCGATGGAGCAACGGATAGCCTGATACTCATGGTCAATGTCCTCGGGGTAAGTCAGAAAACCCGAGGACAGGGCCAAAACCGTGGGGGCTGCTAGCGAGCACCTGACCCTCCGGTAAACAGCGATGTTCTGCTTCGCATAGACCACGTAGCCCAACGTCGCTATGAACGCGCCGATGTCCCCTTCGAATGACATGAAGCGCTCGTCCAGGTCGATGAACTGCCACCCGAGCCGCTGAGCCAGGACGGGACCGACAGAGGTCTTCCCGGCGCCGCCGGGCCCGACGAGATGAAGAACGCTTGTCATTTTTTCACCAAGGCACGAATCTGCGTGAGTTCGTAGGCAATACCGGTGGTGCCGGTAAGAATTGGGCCCACGTCACACCGCCAGATCCATATCTGCGCAGATCATCGATCGAGCGAATCAACAGACGCTTCGCGCGGCGCGCTAGCATCAATGAACCCGATTCTAGCGCAGGTCGGAATGCCCGGTCTTAGCCGTAGTCAGCCAGGCAATGGCAACTACCATGGTCGCCCCAGAACGAATATCTGCCGGATGCGAATCCGGCCATTCTGGCGCACATCACGCTCGCTTCCGATAGCACCATTCAAATGGGCCCCGAGCTATTCCCTTTAGCGCAAGTTGAGGCTTAGGCCAGGAAAATCATTCCGACAGCCCTCCATTGTATCTATTTGAGTCCGGAGAATACGCGACGAATACGTTGGCTTCCCTCGTTTCGATGTGTAGTCTGCCGCATACGGAACACTCATACGCGGTGCGTCGGAGCCCAAGAAATTCCGAATGAAGGTGATCGTGGAGTACGTCTCCGTGATTGAGCTGGAGTGATATGTAATCCTCAGGGTAGCCACGACTCAACAGCCAAGCGCGAACACTTCCCTGCTCAGCGGCGGTTACATAGCTATGAAGCTCACTAACAAGCCAGTCTGAGAATGACTCGCAAAGCGTATCTTTGAGTAGAGATGCCTTGTACGGCAAGGAATCTGTATTGTCGCTAATCGTGTTACCGCACGGACAAGCGAGTTTGCTCATAGCACTCTCTCCTCATCGGACGACAGTATTGCCATCCTGTGGTGTTGAATACACGATCGAGTGTCAATGATACGCATACCACTGTTGAACAACCGTCTCTGGCCGAACTCACCCACACCTAGCCAACAAACGACACCTCCTTGATCACGGCATCGGGGTCGATGAACGCTGAAACCTGAGTTGAGGCTGACGGCATCAGCCTCCGATACTCGTCACTTAGAAATTCCGTGACCTCGGCTTCCGACCACGGACCGAGCGACGCGCTATAGTCGCAAAAATCCTCCTGGATGTCACGCCATGACGAGTAGGGCTTTCTCGACAGAAGTACTCTCGCGCCCGCGTAGATGATGTGGATATACGTCATGGATAGTTGGTACTCGATGTGCACTATATCTGCTCTTGGCAGCAAACAACCTTCTCAAGCCGCGACACCCACTTCAAGCAAGCGCTGCGCAAGCAATGCCTGCGAGCGGTTACTGGGATCGCACAGCAACTTCATCATGCCCGGCTGCGCCAACACTTCCATATGCACAGGACTCGGCCGCGTCCAGCTACTCCCTTCCGTAGCGAGCCACATGTCAATCGCCCAAGCCAGATCCTCGCGAGTTCGTTCATCCGCCTCGCATAGCTGCCCCACAAAGGCGATGCAAACCAGATAGTCCCATTTCTCTCGCCTGGCAATCCTCAGCGCCGTGACGTGATCCCCGTATTGCTCGAGCATGCCGCGTAGCTGGGCAAGCGAGACAAAGGCACCGTGCCTTACGCACAGAAGAGCCGCAGTTCTGCGAACCCGGGGAGATGGGTCTTGCATGGCGCGAGCAGCGATATCGTCTTTGGTGGACGGCGCGAGCTTCGCCATGAGGATCAGAGCCTGCGCGCGCACCTCGACGTGCGGCGATTGTGTGTGCTGCCCAATGACTGGCAACGCCTCTTTGCCTTGCAATTCCCCGAGTAGAGACAACACCGCTCTGATCTGTCCGGGTCTCAGGCGTCCGGAATCCAGGGTGTCGACGCAGTGACGCAAGACATCAAAGCCGCGCTGCATCAGCCACCGCGCCGTGCTATAGCGCAGGCTGCCCTGGGGATCAAGGAGCGCACACTTAGCGAAGTCCGTGGCAGCGGGGTCGTCTCGCTCAAGGATGGACCGCAGGGCGGCACGACGCACAGGCCCGAAGGTAGATGTCATTGCCAGTTCAATGCAACGCCGCCGCTCCGTGTGCGGGACCTTGTCGATCAGATTTGCTGCCTGACGGGCAAGAACAATATCGCTGGATGCCAAGCCAAGCCTGACCAGGTCGACGATAGGCAGGAGCCCATGATCGAGGCAAACGGCAAAAGCGGCGCGGCGTAGTCGCGTATCCGAGCTCGACAGTGCGCCGGAGATAGCTGCGCTGCCACCTGCCTGGACAAGCTGCTGTTCGAACTTGGCAAGCCAGGGGCCATGGTCGGTACGCATTGCCTGGGTCAGGCTCCGGAGCTTCGGTAGCAGTGGCGCGAAATGTTCGGCCGGCGTCGTTGCAAGCAGTGTAAGCAGCCCATCGCCGGCGACCTTGCGAACTTGAGGCACCCAGTCGTTCAGGCGGTCGGCGATGGGCGCAAGGAATCGCGGGTCGCCGATTTCCACGCACCGGGCAATGCCTGCCTCCCTTACGTAGCCGGAATAGTGACAAATCGCCTCCGCCAGCAGATCGCAATCATCCGTGGCCGCGATCCGCGCGAGCGCGGCCCGAAGAGGAATCGGATTGCTCTTGGGGAAGTAGATTGTCTCGGTCGAAACTGGATCAAAAATCACTCTTCCCCCGGCATGGTTTCACGGCGCACCTCTCGAAGTTACCTATTGTCACAAATACTTCTTCCAATTCCAGATCGACCACAACTCTAGCTAGTCGGGATGCCTTGCCGAATTCGACCTCCAGCTTTCTATTCCATATATCTACAATCAGATCAGAAATCTGCCGCGCAGCATCAACTGCTATTCCATCAAATATCGATGTAATCTCAATTTTATTGATCCACGGCTGAGCTTTCTCTACTGAGCACCCGATATTAATATACTCATCATATTCTGACTTTCTGAAAGTCTCTAATATGAATATCACATCCTCCATCTTGAAAAACGACGGACAAAACAGTCGAGCCATACAAAGGTAGAAATCATCTGGCAATTTCACAAACTTGCTTATAGCGTGAACGTAGTCAATAGAAGTGAAGGCATTTTCTTTGTTTACCGCCGAAAACTGCTCAAAGGTCCATTTACTCTTCGTCATTTCCGATTTTCTCCGGGAATTCCGTCCTGCCTTGCCGGGCGCCCCCCCTCTCTCGATGAAAATGGTTCTGTCAACGATTGACTTGGCAGCGCGCTCACTTTTCAGGCATTAATACTGATAAACAAGCTGCAACCCCGCCGTCACCCCCGCCGTATGAAACGCCGCCGGCTTATAAACCGGCATACCCAAAAACAAGTCATACGACACCGCCCCCAGCTTCGACCCCAGCCCGCCTCTCAGCCCAATCACCGCACCCGCCAGCTGCGTACCCACCAGCCCCTCGGTCGACGGCCCAAACACGCGCCCATAGTCCAGCCCCGCATACAGCGCCTGCCCGCTCCCGCCCAGCGGCGCCTGTAGCTCATTGCGCCAGTAGAAACCGCGCTCCCCCGCCAGCAGGCTTTCGCCATCAAAGCCGCGCACCGTGTACCGGCTGCCAATGGTCAGTGCATCGATATAGAACAGCCGGTCATTGGTGAACTGCCCGCGCACGGTAGTGACATAGCGCAGCGATTGCTCCGCCAGCTTGAACGGCACCGACAGGTTCACATCCAGCACGGCCATGCGGTATCGCCAGGTGGGGCCGCCCAGCTGGGCCAGCGTATCGGGTTGCGCGCCAAGGCCGGCCACGCCCTGGCGGTAGGCCAGGCTGCCGTCGAACTGGGCCGCGCCGAAGTAGTGGCGATCGGTGATGCCCACCTCCACCACCGTGTTGTTGCGCCGCTGCTGCTCGATCTCCGTATCCTCGATAAAGCTCTTGCCAAAGCGCTTGGACAGCCGGAACTGCAGGCCGAGCACATCGTTCTGGCTGCGGCTAAGCACCCGCTGCAGCTTGAAATCCACCGTCTGCGAATTGCCGCTGGAGACAAAGGTCTGGTTGACGCCGGCAATCTGCTGGTAATAGGTGCTGGAATACGCCGACACCGTGCCCGTCCAGTATCCCCACGGTACCGAATAGAAACCGTTCCAGCCATGCGTGCCGTGGCGCCGGTCGCCAAAGGCCAGATCCTGGCTGTAGCCCACGTTGAACAGGTCGCTCAGGCCCAGCGGGTTGTCAATGCCCACGCTCAGGTTGCCCTGCAACTTGCCGGTGGAGCGCGTGCCCGAGTTGTCCATCGACGCCACCACCGTCCACGGCTTGGTCCGCTTGACCGCGATCACCACGTCGCTCTGGCCCGGCACGCTGGTGGGCACAACCTGCATGTCCACATCCTGGCTGGTCACGCGCTTCATCTGCTCCAGGCCTTGCTCCAGGTCCCGCAGGTTCAGCAGATCGCCGGGACGCGCGGGAAACGCGCTCTTCCACGTGCCCCGGAGATCCGGCTCGGCAAAGCGCAATTGCCCGATCACGCCGGGGATCAACGCCATGCGCAGCGTACCGGTGCTCAGGTCCTGCTCGGGCAGCAACACGCGCGTGGTCACATAGCCCTGGCCAAGGATGACGTGCGACACGCCCTTGGCCAGCATGTCCACGCCCTGCTTGCCGATGCAAGCCCCCTGGTAGTGATCCAGCCACGCACGGGCAAAGGCAAACGGATCCTGCGGCAAGGCAGACGCGCCGCGCGCATGCAGCGCGGGCGGCAGCTCCGCCGGTACCTCAAGCACAAAGCGCTCGATGCGAAAGCACGGCTGCTCGACCGGCAACGCGGGAAACCCCTCCGCCGACGGCTGCGCTGCCCGTACGCCCGGCGCCTGGACCGCCTGGGCGCGTTCGCGGGATTCCTGCTGCTGGCGCACGCGCTGTTCCTGTTCGGCGCCGGAGAGGATGGCGGCCTGACCCGGATTGGCGGGAGGGACCTGGGCACGCAATGACGTACTGGTGTAACCCGCACCACCTGCCACCGAAAGCATGGCGGCAATCATTCTTCTTCTGATCTGCATGAAAGCTTGTATTTGCGTGACCCAGCGTCACGGCATGTTTGGCATCCGCGCGCGGCTAACCGCTCACGCCATTAGTCGAAACCGATGCAGGTAAAACCCCGCTGGCGCGGCTCGACCCGCTTGATCTGCACCGGCTTGACATCCGTCTCGTCCGTCTCATCGAACACCGCGATATGGCAGTAAGGCTTGTTCGCGCTCACCGCCTGCTTCCAGATGGAAACCTTAGCCGACTCCTCATCCGGCCCCGGCCTGCCATGCGCGACGTACTTGTGACCCGCCTCCGGCTTGAACCGGACCATATCGCGGCAGCGATGAATGCCAGATGCACCGTCAATCGCAATCACCAGGGGACGCGCGGCACGCACGCGGATGCTCGGCGCTGCGGACCGCGTGTTCAGGATGGCATCACCCTGGTAGCAGCCCTTCTGGTTCACTTGCGGAATGGTCATGCTGAAGCCGCCGGTTCCGTAAAGCTCGGCAGACGGATCGTCGGGGCCGAGCGGCGGCGCGAGCGTGGAAACCGATGTGCAGCCGACCATCAGGGCTGGCAGTGCGAGCATGGCGAGACGAGAGAATTGACCCATATGGTGACTTCTTTATTTCTTTATATTTGCTTGCTGACAACCCCGGGAAATGCACGCCCGGATACGACGTCCGGCCAAGGGGTCGCGCGCTCTGCGTTACGCACAACGCCCGCGCCCCCAGCCCGACAAGAAAACAATGGCAGAGCGCTACTCCACGCTAGCCGGAGCAACCGCAGAAGCCGGCGCGGCTTCCGCCGCCGCCTCGGCAGCCTCCTTGGGCGGCGCCTCCTCCTTGATCACATAGGACGGATCGGCAACCCAACGCCCCAGATCCTTCCCTATGGCAACGGCGGTACGGTCAAGGATGGAGCACGTCCCCTTGAAGCCACCCCACATCCCACCCACCGACCACCGGTTGATCTTGGTATTGCGGATCACCTTGCCGCCTTCAAGTAGATCGGCAGTCACAGTGATAGCTTTAGGGCCAGTCCAGGCACCGCCGCCAACACCAAGAATGTGGGTGATTTGCAGCCGGAGCACCTGTGCACCGTTGGCATCGCCCGTGGACGCGACCGTGCCGTCGCCGGTCTTGTTCCGCTTGCGCAGTACATCGCCGACGCGGGTGGTCAACATGTTCTCGATCTGGCATTCGGACTTGACCTGGTCGACTACGCTGGCGCCCGGAGCGTAGGTGACTGGGGTTTCCAGGAGGACCGGGCTGGCCGCGAAAGCGGTGGTGGCGGAAAGGCAAAGACCGATTAAGAACAGATTTTTCATGATTTTATTTTTAGAGAAAGTTAAATTGCGTGTAGCTCTATGCGCCAACGTCTGATTACGATCGGCATACTCAATGACCCACGCGCCGCCATATCGAAATTACGCGCGAAGAACGCTACTCCCTCTCGGGGAAATATATTTTGCCGCTACATCTATAACCTACCGATCGTATCCTCCACCTCATCATCCCAAAAATTTCCAGGTGGCGCATAAACCCCGCTGGTCAATATAGGACACCACCCGTAATCGAAATAGAAAAATGAAAGATCAATGATCTTGTAGAGCCCCATCTGAATTTCACTCAGTGTCACCATTCCGTGCTTGTAGTGGGTAAAATTCCCACCAGCACCCGCTACAGCCCGCTCTTCAAGCAACATACGATCCCATCCATCAACGACGCCGACCACGTCTTGAAGAGGCGATTGAAAGACGACTTCAAACAGCGACCCGGATACACGGCACAGGCATGGAATGTTCTTCTGCCTGATCAGGCTCAGCGAAACTAGGTTTTCTGCGAACTCAATTTTCAAATTCATAATCATGCTTCCCAAGGAGCACCGATGGAGAGGCATTACTCAAATACTGCGCGTCGTTCTTGCATCCGCTCCTGACCTTGAAACCATTGTAAAATCAATAACTTATGATCCACGAGCGGCTATTTTTTTGAAAACACCGCTTTCAAATGCTGTGCCAAGCCACATAGATCCGCATAAGCCAACGGCCCCAAGTCCGGATATTCGTCCCCCACATACTGCTCAGCAGGAACCCCGACCTCTCGCGCCACTTCGGATAAATCAATAACTAGTTTTGGGCAAATCATCCAATTGGTGGTTCCTGGGAACGAATCCCGAGAATGCCCCACCATTACCCACTTGACATTTCCCTCAAATTCATCCACAGCCGACTTAATTTTTGATATTATTTCAGGATTTTCATCCAAAAATCTAAAACTGGTGAAAGGCGGAACTTTAGATCGATCCTCACTTATTGGATCTTGATCTTTGAATTTGAAAATCGGATATCTTGACTCAAATCTTTTCCAAGCCAGCGGACCGAGCTCTTCAATAAAATCAAGCAGCTCCCGTCCTTGCTTTGCATCGTCAGATCCCATTACTGCAGCCCCGTTAACTTGCTAGAAGTGGTTATCCCGCCGGAATCAATACTCCGCTCCCAATGGAATGGATTTTGCCGAAATACGAGAATCACAGCATGTAATTTACCCGACCACTCTCGAAAGTAACACACGGTTCTTCGGCGTATCACCGAAACACCCTTCACTCGCCTCAATCCAGGCTTTGGAAAATTTCCGACTTAATCACTGGATAAAATGGACTTTAGCTCCTTAGCTGAGTATTCATCCTGACCGGGTAATGCACCTGAATCATTGTAGACAATAGAATCGGCGTAACTACATAGTGCGTATGCAACAACGCCTGCAAAAGCCCATTCTCCTCTTGTTGTTACGCCAGCCAACCACATCCATTTATCATCCCCCGTGACATCGGGAGTTGTCTCACAAAACGAAACCCAGCACTTCTCACCAGTACCAACGTCCTCTACGAAAACGAAGCAATCTTTCCAGCCCTTATCAATATCTGATGATTTACTGCTGTATATATTTGGCACTGATCTACCAATATCTGAGAACCCGGAGGCAATCAAATTAATAATCTCGCTGAGCCCCGACGGAACCGCATGAAGGGGAACAAAGATACTACTTGCCATACCAGCCACCTTTCACAACTGATATTCTTGACCACCTCACGTGCAGTTACTCAAACTAGTTCAATTTCGATTCGATCATGAGCAATGCGATAAAATCATCAAATTCTGGTTCCGACGTTCCATCACTGCAACGAAATTTAATTTTTTCTGCATTACCCTCGACAATCATGCCGGCGTTGCCGATCCAAGCCTGAATCACCCCGTCAACTCGCCACACATTCCAGGCCTTCAAGACTGTGTCCGAGGCACTTTCTCCAGATCAACAACATCTGGACTGGTATCTGCCCATAGAACGATATCTTTCTGCCTCTGACCTGCGACGGTGATATAACCACGATCAACCTTTAGTCTAAGTCCTTGAACTGGACTATTCTTGGCTGATACTCGCTCCAGACCGACGTGCCATTTCCCCGCTGCCAGAGGGAGCCGATGTATCGGCACCACGGACACATCATCGAGAATTACCGGCTGACCTTGGGACTCTTGAAACAACAGGGCAAGTGTTTTTGAAGGCATAGATCCCAGGATACTGTAGGTCATATACATCCATCTCCGCTCCGCTTTCATCTCACCTTTTCGGGTCCATCCGCTATAACCAACTGTAGATGGACGCGGGCGCGCATTGCCAATGCATAGATAATTGTATGCACTGCCAATATCACCGACTTTCTCAAAAAACTAACCCCCTCACTTTATCGTTCGCGCCACAAATCCAATAATCAGGAGATGGGGGCTTGTTCGGGCAGCGCTCGCGGTGCTTTGCGCGGACGTCCAAAATGGACAGACTGAACGGGCACTCGCCTCCGAATCCGTCAATCGATATAACGAGGGAATTACCTTACAGTTGCTCACCTGAAAATACTGAGCGAACGTGTGAAACCAACCCCAAAAGATCAGCGTAGGCTATCGGCCCAAACTCCGGATAGTTCAGTGCCATATATTGGCCGACCGTCATGCCAGCATCGATAGCAATTTTCCGATATTCAGATGTTCTCTTTGGATAGATAATCCAGTTTGTTGTTCCCGGAAACATATCTCGCGAGTGTCCTTCCATGACCCACTCAATCTCTCCGCTGTATGTTTCTACCGCGAATCTAAGTCTATGAATCACTTCTGGATCTTCACTCTCAAATCGAAAGCTAGTATAAGGCGGCATCGCCGACCTATCTTCCATTTTCGGTTGCTGACCTCTAAATTGAATTTCTTGATATCTAGATTCAGTTTTTTGCCAAGCGAGCTGACCGAATTTTTCAATAACATCAAGCAACTCTCGCCCTTGCTTTGTATCTTCGGATCCCATCACTTCTGCCCCTGCTCGTCCTTCGCCTTCTGCGCTCGAATATCTTGCCAATAGCCTGGTTGGCGTTGGCCTTGATTCACCTCTGATTATCTGGGTGCAACTGCCGGGATAGCTATCAGAAAAATATATGGCAAGACCGGCTCCATTTTCTAGATCCTATTCGCTCGATACAAACGAGCTCCCAGAAAAATCGACAACACCACTTTATTCACCATTAGCGATGCTATAAGCCTTATTCAACTATACCAATATCATAGGTTCAATATCCGGCACCGTCCTCGTTTTACAAAAAACTACCCCGAACCAAAAGTAGATCGGCTTGAAAGTCGGCATCCGTAAATCTAGAATCCCTGTACTCTGGATTAATTCCAGCATCAAATCCATCCACTTCTGATTTCAGCTCCCCCAACACATCTTGAGTGAATAAATCATCGATATTCATATCGATCATACCTTCCTTTGCGCAACAAAATAAAGAAACCAGAAGACATAGCTTTTGGAACTTTCCCTCGCTAAATATCAGCTCAACATAATCATAGGTATACGCAAATGCCTGTCCGGGACTAAACCCCATTTTTTTAATTGCGGAAGAATACGTTTCGCGCACCAACTCACATAGGTTATAATAGTTATTTGTTGATTTCATAGAATTTAATGTGTAAAAACATTTAACTGAATATTTGGAAACATATTTCTAAACTGCACAATCACACTGGTGCAGCTTGGGCAGACCGCCTTTTCAGAAAAAAGATTAATTGATCCGACGACATTTCTATCCCCACCCAATCGCTGCGCAATCGTTTCTAGTATCTTAAACTCAGTATCAACATCTCGCAAATATGCCATTTCACCACCAATATATTTTGATGTTGCTTCCGCTGGCTTCAACAACCATGAGTCCATATCTCCCATCGGCTTAGGAATGAAGTCCCCGACAGCATCATGATACCCGCTGAATGCTTTCATTGTAGATGGTTCGCTAGAGAAAGCAGGAATCCTAATTTCTGCGATTCCAACGTTTCCGCCTAGGGGTAACTCGGTTCGTACTGCAGCCACTGTATCGGATAGACGTTTTTGAATCTCGGGCGCCGACTTGTTACTGAGGTATGGCAGAACATTGTCTTTGACCACTGCAGTGGCAATAATTTCTGCGGCATCCACCTCTCCTTTCTTGGCAATATTAAGTGCGCCTAACTTGAGCAGTGCTTCTTTGGCGGCTTTAATTCCAAAAGATGCGAGTGAGACAAACCCTTTTCCTGGAATCAAATCCTCGGGCGATAGCAACGGGGTCTCGAGCCCCTGAGCCTTAGCTTGCGATACAAGCCAAGTGCTGCTCAGCTTGGCGCAATCTACGCTCGAAGAATTCGCATCGCAGCCAGCGGATTTCATTTGCTTCAGAATGAAATCCGATACCTCCCGGCATCCGGTACCCGGCTCACAGCGATTCACCGCAGTGGCAAGATTTTGATCATTCTCTCGATCTTTTTCCGCGTAGATCTTGGCCTCTTCGCACGCCTTCGGGTTTGTCGAACCGCACGCTGCTTTTGCCTTTTCGAAAGCCTCTCGGTCAACGTGGTTCAGGTAGTTATTCTCCGTCGCCACCTTCCCAATATTCGCACCCGCAGCAACATCAGCAACCGACCCGCCTGCCGCGCCACCCGCCACCCCACCAACAACCAGCCCAGCCAACTGCACCAACGCCTTACGATCGTTCTCACTCAGGCCCGGCTGATCGAGGAGCGCCTTACCAAAAGCCTCCATTGCCAGCGAGGCCGCCGCTCCACCTGCTGCGCCCGCAGCGAAGCTGCCACCGGCCGCCTGGGCAAGCAGACCGCCCACCAGAGCGTGAACAGCGGCCTTGGTGCCGGGCGAGGAGCCCACCAGCATGTCACCGATCTTGTCATAAACCATCGGCGCCAACTGCTGCACCAGTTCGGCCCGGACCTTGTTCTCCTCCTGCTGCTCCTTCACCTTCTTCGCATCAAAGATCTTATCGATAGCCTGGTTAGCGCCATCCGTATCCCGATTCAAGCTGGCAAGCACTTCTTCCACGGTCTTGCCAGTCTTCTCCTTCTGCGCCTCAGCATTGGTAATGGTCACCGTGCCATTGGCAATAGCGCTCCGGGTAGTGCCGGCGGCATTGCCTTCGATCGGTTTTTGCGCATTGCCTGCTGCCGTGGCTGCCAGGGAGTTGACGCCGTTCTGCAGCAGGTTCCCGTTGCCCCACTCGATGTGTGCCTTGGTCAGGGTGTCGCCGTCTTTGACGGCCGGCATGCTCTTGCCAGCGGTGAAGCTGCCGGCAATGGTGGACGAACTGCTGCTGTACTCCGCCTTGTTCTCAATATCGCTAGTGGTCAGCGTGCCAGTGGTGAGGCTGTTCTTGCCAGCGTCAGCCGTGCTGGCCAGCACCGCGCCCTTCAGGTCCGTGTTCTCCTTGACGTTGACCTGGAACCCGCCATTGCCCGCGTAGATGCCGCTTTGCTCCCTGACCGAGTTGTAGGTGCTGTCGGTGTTGCCGCTCGATACACTTACGCTGCCGCTGACCGTGGTGCCGTAGCAGATCGGGGGCACGCACAGGCTGGCCTGGAAGCCGGATGACGATTCGCGGCTGTGGTAGTTGTCGGTGTCTTGCCGGCTTTCCACATTGAGGTTGCGCCCCACGTCTGCCCGCACGGTGTCGCCAGTGACTTGTGCGCCCTTGAGGTTGGTGTCGCGCCCGCTGGTGATGGTGAGCTGGTCGCTGGCGCTAACATGGCTGTTGTGGTTGGTGACGGAGTCGCCGTCGCCCTTGGCTTTGTTCTGGCTGGCGGCGAGTTCGAGCGTGAAGCCGTTTTGCTGTCCGCCAAGTGCCAGCCCCACGCCGATGCTGGCGTTGCTGCCGCCGCTCTTGCTGCTTTGGCTGGCGGTGTCTTGCGCGCTTTCCAGGTTGACGTCGCGGGCGGCGCTGAGGGTGACGGTCTTGCCGTCGATCTGTACGCCGTGCCCGGTGATGTCGCCGTCGGTGGCGTAGCCGTTGGCGTCCTTGCCGCCGGAGCCGGCGGCGACGATGGTGACGGCGTTGCCGGCCTTGACGGTGGTGCCTTGGTTGGCGCTGGCCTGGCTGCGGGATTCGGACTCGGAGCTGCCGCCGCCGATGCTGACGGTGGCTTTGATCAGCGCGGTGCCGCCGGTGCCGCCGCTGGCGAGGTCCCGGACGGTGCTGACGCCGTTGGCGACCGCAAGCGCGGCCTGTGCCGCGTAGAGCCCGCGCAGGCGGTCGTTCTTGCTGTCTTCCATGCCGCGGGCGGCGTTCTCGATGGTTTGCGCGGCGGTCACCGCGTAGCCGGACAGGGCGAGCGTGACGCCGTACTGGCTGGTTTTGTCGACCTGGTGGCTGTTTGCGGTGTCCTTGCCGGGGTCAAGCACCACGTTCTTGCCGATCAGCGTGACGTCTTTCCCGGCGGCGATGTCGGCGCCGCGTGCGGTGAGGTCGTCCTTGGCGCTGATGGTGACGTTGCCGCTCTGGCTGACCACCTGGCTGCGAATGGTGTTTTCGGTGGTCTGCGCCGTGTCCAGGTGGTGGGATTCGGTGCGGATGCCGACGGTGCCGGTGTAGCCGGTGCCGCCCAGGTCGCCAATCTGGCGGCCGCTGCTGTCGGTGCGCTTGGTCTTGCTGTCCTGGCCGGAGAGGATGTCGACCTTGCCTTGCAGCGCGGCTAGCGTGAGGTCGCCTTCGGCGGACAGGCCGCTGCCGGCGATGGTGATGTCGCCGCTGCGGGCCTTGACGGCGACGGTGTTGCCTGTGACCACCGTGGCGTTTTGCCGGGTGGCGCTGGCATCGCCGCTGGCGCTGGCTTTCTGGTTGCCATACGGCAGCATGGTGACGCCGCCGTTGTTGGGGCCGCCGCCGACAAAGCGGCCGATGTCGCCAAGCGAGGGCGCGGCGGTGCTCAAGCTCCAGCCGCTGCTGCTGGAGCTGGTGGCTTCGCGGTAGCTGTCGGTGGAGGCTTGCAGCAGGACGTCGCGCTGGGCGTCGAGGATGGCGGCGGCGCCGGCGCTGACGGTGCTGCCGGCGATCAGGATATTGCCGTCGGTGGCTTTGCCGTTGGCGTCCTTGTCGCCGTTGCCGGTGGCGCGCAGGCGGATATCGCCGGCGGCGGTGAGCTGGCTGCCCTTTTGGGAGATCGATTCGGTCTCCACCTGGCTGCTGCTGCGGTTGCTGCCAAAGGTGATGCCGACCTGCGGCGCGGTGAAGGCGGCGGCGCCGAGTTCATTGAGCGTTTGCTTGGCGCGGGTGACGGCGCTGGGGTTGCGCTGGATGTCCTGGAGGTTGCGCGCCGTGTCGAGCGGCGTGCCGGTGAGCGCCATGGACAGGCCGCTGGAGCGGCTGCTCTGGCTGCTTTCCTGGGTGATGTGATCCACGCCGGCCAGCACGGCGATGTTCTGCGCCTGGATGTCGATATGGCCGGCGGTGGTGTTGCCTTCCTTGCGCCCGGCGATCAGGTCGCTGCCGAGGATGGTGGCGTCGCGCCCGGCGCTGATGGTGACATTGCCGTTGGTGGCGCCCACGGTGCTGCGCGCATCGCTCTGGGTGACGGCAAGTGCGTGCCCAGCGCTGTTGGCCTGGTTGCTGCCTACCGAGACGCCGATGCCGCCCTTGCCGGCAAAGGCAGAGAGGCCGGAGGATTTTTGCTCGTGCGCGTAGCTTTCTTCCCGGGTGTTCTGGCCGGCGGTGATCAGCACGTTGCCTTTGGTGGCGGCCAGGGACACGCCGTCAGTGGCGGCGATGCCGCTCTGGCGCACGGTGAGGTCGTTGCCAGCGGTGACGCGCACGGTGTCGCCGCTGACCACGCTGCCGACGCCAAGGTCGGCATGGCTGCTGGTCTGGTCGTGGCTGGAGCTGCGCGAGAGCAGGCCGCTGCTTCTGCTGCGGCCATCGTAACTGGCGTCGTGCACTTCCCGGGCTTCGCCGATGGTGATGTCCTGGGTGGCGACGATGCTGACGCCGGAGCCGCTCACGCCGCTCACGCCGGGCTTGCCGGCGCTGACTTCCGAGCCGGTCAGCGTGACGCTGCCAGTGCCCGTGCCTGTGACCGGCGCGGCGGTGATGCCGCTGGCTCCCAGCAGGCCGGCTGCCAGCGTGGTTTGCCCGGCTGCCAGGGTGGCGCTGGTGCCGCCTTGCACGGTGCTGCCGCGTACGGTTTCGTCATAGGCGGACTGCGCGTAGGACGCGCCCTTGCCGCCCAGCGAGCCTTCGCTGTGGGCGGTGCTGTCCTTCGCGGCCGTGACGGTGAGATCCCGCCCGGCGATGAGGGAGACATCGCCGCCCGCCCCTACCTTGGACCCCGCCAGCGCGGCGTCGCGCCCGGCCACCGCCACCACATTGCCGCCAGCCTGCACCGTGCTGCCGGCCACCGTGCTGGTCTTGTCGTGGGAATAGCTTTGCCCGCCGCGCGAGACGGCGTCCTGCGTGGTGCCGAGGGTGAGCGCGCCAATGGTGAGGTCGCGGCCGGCGCCGATCAGTGCGCCCTTGCCGGCTTCGAGCACGGCGCCGCTGAGCGTGACGTCGCGCCCGGCCAGCACTACGGCGTTGCCGGTTGCCGAAATCGCCGCCACCGCGGCCACGCCCGTGGCGCCCGCGCTGTAGCCGTTGGGGCCAATCGTGCGGACTTCCGTGACGGTCTGCGTTTCGTTGACCACGTCGCGCCCGGCTTGCACCAGGACGTCCTGGCCGCCGATGCGCCCGCCCAGGTTGCGTACGTCCTGCAGCGCCTGGACCACGGTGGTGCCGGTGGTGTCGCCAATGGCGCCGCGGTTGACGATGTTGTTGCCAAGCACCTGTGTGGCGACGTCGCCGACGATGCGGCCGCTGTTGTTGACGTTGCCGGTGGCATTGAGCGCGACGCTGTTGCCGGTGACGAGCGCGCCGGTGCTGTTGAGGTCGACGGCGCTGGATTGCGCCAGGTAGACCTTGGGCACCAGCACCGATTGATGCGTGCCGTCGGGCAGCGTCACGTCTTGCGCTACCAGCCAGACCATGTCGGTGGTGAGCTGGCGCATCTGGTCGTCGGACAGGCCTACGCCGGGGGACAGGCCGAAGGATTTGGCGTAGGTCACGCCGCTGTTCATCAGGGCCTGGTATTCCTTCATCTGGTCGGTGTAGCCGGCCAGGAAGGTACGGCCGGTTAGTGCCGTGACCTGGTCGCGGACGAGCTTTTCTTCATAGAAGCCGTCGCCGAGGCGCTTTTGCACCTGCTGCGGGTCCAGGCCGAGCGCGCCCAGCATGTAGTCGCTGGAGAGGAAGGTCTTGTACTGGGTGAAGCGTGAGTCGGTCTCGATCAGGTAGGGCGTGGCCGGGGCCGGGCGCAGCGTGAACAGGCCGTTGACGGGCAGCGTCAGGTTGGGAATGCCGCCGGCGGCGGTGCCGAGCGTCTGCGGGCGGTTGGTGGTGCCGGTGGCGGCCGCGACGGGGCCGGCGCCGAGGGTTGGCGCGGCGCCGGCCGTGCCCGCCAGGCTGTCAAGCTGCGTGCCGGAGGCGCTGCCGCCCGCCACGCCGCTGCCAGTGACGGTCTGGCCGATGCGGTTGACGGAGCCGACGGTGATGTCCTGCGCGGTGGTCTGCACCGCCTGGTTGGCGGTGGCAAGGGCCGGCAGCGCGGCCACCGTGGTGGGTGCCTGGGGCGTGGTCGGATACGGCACCGTTTGCTGATCGCTGTTGCCGCCGGATTTCTGGTGCCAGTAGAAGGTGGAGGTGTCGGTGGTGCTGACCGTCTGCTGGAGTACCGTGCCGACGTCCTGTACCCCGCCGCCGGCGGCGCGCCGGGACAGGTTGCCGCCGGCGGCCATGATGGACGACTGGTTCAGGATGCTGCCACCGTCGCTGTTGATGCGGATCGAGCCCCGGGCCTGGACCCGGGCTGCCGCGGTGGCGCTGACCAGGCGGTCGGTGGCGACGGTGGTGACGGTGGTGCGGGCGATCTCGTTGTAGTCGTGAACGTCCTCGCCGAGGTCGTAGCGCACGCGCACCTGGTCCGGTCGGAGGTGCTTGGCGGGATCCCAGTCAGGCCAGAAGGTGATCTTGTAGGTGGTGCCGGTGTCCTGGATGTCCTGGAAGTGTTGGGTGGCGTTGGTCGTGAGGGCGCGAAACACGCTATAGACACAGTTCCCCATACCGTCGCAGAGGGGGAATGGGGGTGCATACTCCTCCTGCGGTGCCTGCGTGAGCGTCAGCGTTTTGGCTGCGGCGTTCACGTTGGTAACGGTCGACTTGGGCACCTCCACTGTGATCGGGTTGCGCAGGGCATTCATCATGTCCGCGCTGATGGACGCGCGTCCGCCGCTCCAGTTCCAGCTGGGGAAGGTCACGCTTCGGTGATTGCTCCGTTCGGCATCCGGGATGTTGCCAAACCAGGCCTCCAGCGTTTGCGTCGTGGTCTGCGGCGTGCCCGCCTCCGTGACGATGCTGGTACGCGTGTTGTTGACCGTGCGCGCGGCGATGTCGATATCGCCGTCTGCCTCGATCGTTGCCGAGCGGTTGTTGAGCACGCCGACCTGGTTGGCCAGCATGCCGGTGCCCGGGTCGCGCGTGCCGTCGCGGGCGATCTGCAGGTTGCCGGCGCTGTAGATCAGCGCGCCGTCCAGGTTGGAGACGGAGTTTGAGGCATGGATCTTGAGGTCCTGCGCGGCGGCGATGACGGCGGCCGGGCCGGTGTTGCTCACGTCCGCTGCCTGCACCTGCACGGTGTTGCCGATTACGGCGCCGGTGTTGGCCAGTGCGCCGCTGATGGTATTGACGGCATTGCCTTCGATGCGTCCGGCGTTGGTGATGGTGCCGTCGGCCTGGACGGTGGTGGCCTGCGAATTGATGCCGGCGCCGGCGGCGTTGTTCACATTGGCGCCGCGCACGGCCAGGCTGCCGCCGGCCGCCAGCGTGCCGGTGTTGGTTACCGCGCCGCTGGCACGGAGTTGCAGCTCGCCGTCGGCGCGCAGCTTGTTGGCGGCGTCGTTGAGATAGTCGCCCGCTACGTTGAGCGAGAGGTTGCGCCCCGCCGTCATCTCGCCGCTGCCGCTGACGGTGCCGCCGAGGCTGGACACGCCCACGTCCTGGTTGGCGCGTACCGCGCCGCCCTGGTTGGTCATGGATGCCAGGGTGAGCTGCACGTTGGTGCCGCCAAGCACGTTGCCGCCGTCATTGGCGAGCGTGGTGCTGGCCTGGTTGAGGGTCAGGCCCTTGGCGCCGTAGATCCTGCCGCTGCGATTGTCCACACTGCGGGTCACGCCCAGCGTGAGCGCGCCGGCCGCGGCAATCTGCGCGCCCGTTGCGTTGGCGAGATCGGTGGCGGCGAGGGTCACGTCGCCGTTGCCGCCGAGTGTGCCGCTGGTGTTGTCCAGCACGCCGGCGGCGGTGATGGTGGTGGCGCCGTCGCCCGCGTTGGCAAGCCGCCCGCCGTGGTTGTCGATGCCGGATGCGGCGACGGTGGCCTTGCCGTGCGCGCCGTTGGCGGTGAGCGTGCCGCCGGCGTTGCTCAGCGTGCCAGCGGCAGCGACCGACAAATCACCGCTGGTCTGCGCCGTGCCGCCGGTGTTGTCCACTTGGCCCTGGCTGGTGAGCGACAGGCCGGACTGGCCGTAAAGCGTGCCCTGGCGGTTAATCAGATCTGCGCCCGTGGTAACACTGGCGGCGCCTTGCGCGGACAGGTTGCCCCGGGTGTTGTCCAGCGAGGCCGCCTGCACGGCGAGTGTGCCGTTGCTCTGGATGGCGCCGGCTGTATTGCCCAGCGCGCCCCGGCTCGTCAGCGCCAGGGCGCCGTCTCCGGCGTGCGCGATGCGCCCGCCGTCATTGGCCAGCGACTGCGCGTCCACCGTCAGGTTCTTGCCGTTGGTGGCCAGCGTGCCCGCGGTGTTGTCGAAGGCGCCACCCGCGTTGATGACCGTATTGGCCTTGCCGAACTGGTTGATGGCGCCGCCGTTGTTGGACAAATTGCCCGTGGTGCGGATGCCGACCTGGTCGCCGTCGATGCGGCCGGCGGCGTTGTCCAGCGACGCCGCCGACAGGTCGACGATGCCACCGGACAGGGTGCCCTGGCGATTGCTGGCCGCGCCCGCCACGGTGGCCGTCAGCGCTTCGCCCGCCGTGATGCTGCCCTGGCCGTTGTCCAGCGACTGTGCCTCCAGGCTGGCATCGCCCTTGGCGGTGATCTGTGCATGATTGGCCAGCGTGCCGGCAGCCAGCTCTACCTTGCCGTTGCCGCCGATCCGGCCCGCATTGGCGTTGACCAAGGCTTGCTGCGCCTGGACCCGGGTCAAGCCGTCGCCCGCATTGACGATGCGCCCGGCGGTGTTGTCTACGCTCGCGGCGGCAAGCGACAATGCCCCGTGCGTGCCGGCGGCTTCGATCCGGCCGGCCATGTTGGTCACCGCGCCGGCGGCGCGCAGGTCCAGCGCGCCGTTGGTCTGGATGGTGCCCGCAGCATTGCCCAGCGCGCCACGGCTGGTCACGGCCAGCGTGCCGTCGCCCGCGTGCGCGACGCGGCCACTGTCGTTGGATAGCGACTGCGCGTCCACCGTCAGGTTCTTGCCGTTGGTAGCCAGCGTGCCCGAGGTGTTGTCCAGGACGCCACCCGCGCTGATGCTGGTGTCGGCCTTGCCGAACTGGTTGATGGCCCCACCGTGGTTGGCCAGGCCGCCCGCCGTGCGGATGCCAACCAGGTCGCCTTCGATACGGCCCGTGGCATTGTCGAGCGAGCCCGCCGTCAGATTGAGCGTGGCGCCCGACATCGTGCCTTGGCGATTGCTGGCCGCGCCCGCCACGGTGGCCGTGAGCGCATCGCCCGCCGACACACTGCCCCGGTTGTTGTCCAGCGACCCGGCATCCAAGCTGGCATTGGCCTGCGCGTTGATCTCGCCGGCATTGGCCAGCGCGCCGGCCTTCAGCCGCACAGTGCCATTGCCGCCGATCACGCCGCCCTTGGCGCCGCTGGCCGTGGTGCCGGCGGCATTGGCTAGCGTGCCCGTGGTGGTGACAGACAGGCCGTCTGCATTGAGCGAGGCCAGGCGGCCCGCGCTGTTGTCCAGCGAGCCGGCGTTGACGGCGAGCGCGCCGCCCGCCTGCAACTCACCTTGCTGATTGTTGACGGCGCCGGCCGACTGCAGCGTGGCTGCGCCTTGCGCCAGCATCCGTCCGCCCTGGTTGGAGACGCTGCTGGCCGTGATGGTGGTGGTGCCCTGGCTGGTCAACTGCCCCCGGTCGTTGACGAGCGCCCCGCTGGCATTGGCACTGAGCGCCCCGCCCGCCTGGCTGCTGGCGCCGCTCAGGTTGATGTCGCCCGCGCTGGCGGCGAGGCTGAGGTTGCCCAGCGCCGCGTTCTGGCTGCCGGCGAGCTGCAGCGCCGTGCCCTGCAGGCTGGCATTGCCGCCCGCAAGGTGCTTGCCGCTGGCCGACAGCGTGCCGGCCGCCACCACGCTCAGGTCCGCCTGCTGGCCGATCGCGCCATCGCGATTGACGCCTGCGCCCAACGTGCCGCTGGAGACGACGCTGCCCGCATTGACGCGCAAGCCCTGCTGCGCCGCCAGCGTGCCGCTGTTGCCCAGCGCGCCCGCGGTATCGAGCGAAACCGCCTGTGCGCCGTAAGTGGTGCCGCTGTTCTCCACGCCACCGCGCGAGGCGATGGCGAGGTTGCCGGTGGCACTGGTCTTGCCGGCGAGTTCCAGCCGGCCCTGCGCGCTGAGCGTCAGGTCGCCTGCCTGCGCAGCCAGCACGCCGCGGTTGCTGACGCCCACGCCAGCCTCGGTGCCGACCAGCAGGATCTTGTTGGCGTACATGCCGCCTAGCTGGCTCACATCAATGCCGATGCCGGGCGTGGGACCAGTCCCGGCAATGGGCGTGGCGGCCAGCGTGGCGCGGTCTACCTGGCTGGCGCCGGCGATGACGTTGAGGTTGTTGGCATAGATGGCCGCGTTGGCCGTGACGCTGCGGGCGATCAGGTCTACCTGGTCGACGTTGCCGGCGTTCAGCCCAGCGCCCTGCACCGAGATCTGGCCGCCGGTGACGCGGAAGGCGTCGAGGCTGCCGGTGCCGCCATACACGGGCACGCCGGTGGTCAGCGTGGCGCGGCTGGTATTGATGAAGCCACCGCCGTCCACCATGATGCCGTTGGGGTTGGCTACCACCACTTCGGCCCGGGCGCCGGCTACTTCCAGGTAGCCGCGCAACTGGCTGGGCAGCGCGCTGGTGACCTGGTTGACGATGATGCGCGCGTTCTGGCCCGGCAGCAGGTTGGGGTTGCCGTTGACGAAACCGGCTTGCTGGGTCGAGACGATGGTGGGCGAGTTGTTGAGGATCGCGCCGCCCTTGGGCACGTCGAACTGGGTGTAGGCGTTGGTGGATACGCCCGCACCCGAGGGCCGCGTGATGTTGACTTGCGCAAGGCCGTTGCTGGTCTGGATCACGCCGGGACGGTTGGCGCCGGCATTGGGGTCCGCCACGATCTGGGCAGTGGCCGGGGCAGCCAGCCCGAGCAGGGCAAGCGAGGCAGTGGAGGCAAACGAGGCAAAGCGCGCGTGCGGCATGGCTGGCAGCGCGGCCGCCATCGATGCGATAGCCGCCGGTCCTTGCCCTGCCCGGCGGCTGCGCCGTTGCGCGCGTGCGCCGCCTTGCTGTCCTTTTCCGATGCTGGCGGCCGATTCTTCAACGGCGACCAGCATCCCGCGATGCCTGCTGTAGACCAGGCGGAAACTGCCCTTGTTCATAATTGGATTGACCCTGGATTAGCGGTGCTTGCCTGATGACTGGCACCCTTGCCGGAATGACTGGCGACAACCGTCACTCTCTTTGAATGTATTGACAATATTTAATGATGACGGCGATGCGGTCAATCGGACACGTACGAATAGAGGGGTATTGCGAGCGCGCAAGAGCAGGCATTGCACACTGCCGCACGCCGCCAATCGACGGCTGCAAGCGGCATTGCGGGCAATGGCGCAGCGCAGGGGGGGGGCTTTGACCTACTGAAGGGGGATTGAAAAACAGACGCGCGGCGTGTTATTTACGCCGGGATAAAAGGCAACGCCTAGGATTAGGACTAGGATTAAGAATAGGATTAAGACAATCCCAATCCTAGTCCTAGGCACCTGAATCAATAGGAATAATCAGAATAGATACATATCGCTAAGAACGGAATTCAGACTATCTCCCACACTACCTCCATTAACGGCAGATGTCCGCGAGCCTTTAGCGCGCAAGACAGGCGCGGCGTCAGCTACGCCCGATTTCCTGCAGGATGCGCGTGAGCAGGTAGAGGCGCGGCACGATGGAATCGATCTCGATGTACTCATCGCGCGCGTGGTATCCGAAGCCCGCCAGGCCGAAGCTCTCCACCACCACCGCTTTGCCGGAGCGCCCGGCGAAGCCCGCATCGGTGGCGCCGCCGGTGCCTTCCGCCAGTGCCAGCTGGCGGCCATCGAGCTCGGCGTAGATGGCTTGCGCGCGCTGCGCCAGTTCGCGGCCGCGCGCGTTGGCGACAAACGCCGGCCGGCCGGTTTCCATGGTCACCGTGGTTTGCGTGTCGGGGACGAGCTTGCCTTCGTCTACCTTCTTTTGCAGCGCGGCCTGCAGCTTGCCGGCGGCGTCCTTTACCGTGGTGCGCACGTCGCCGATGGCGGTGGCGTGCTCGGGTATCTGGTTGCGGACCTCGCCGGCCTGCGCGGTGGTCCAGTTGAGCTGGGTGCCCGGCACGGATTTGGCCACGTCGCGCGTTTGCTGCAGCTGGTAGGCCAGCTCGATCAGCGCATTGCGGCCCAGCTCCGGTGCGGCGCCGGCGTGCGAGGCGCGCCCCTTCACGGCCATGACGGCGGTGGCCGTGCCGCTGGCGCCCATCAGCAGGGCCTCGGTCTTGACCACGGCCTTGGCAGCGGTGGGCTCGAACGACAGCACGACGTCGTGCTGGTCGGCCAGTTTGGCGATGGTCTCGCCGGAGCCGATGGAGCCGACTTCCTCGTCGGGGTTAAACAGTACCGTCAGTTGGGCATAGTCGTTCCAGCCGGCCGCCTTGAGGATGGCCAGTGAATGCAGGATCACCGCGATGCCGCCTTTGTCGTCGGCGATGCCGGGGCCGTAGAGCCGGTTGCCGTCCTGCTTGATGGGCTGCGTTGCCAGTATGTTGGCCGGATAGACCGTATCCATATGCGCGATCAGCATGATGCGGCGCTTGCCCGTGCCGGTCAGCGTGCCTTTGACCATGATGCCCGGGCCCTTGGTGACCGCGATGCGCTCGGTGTGGGCGCCCAGCGCCGCCAGCCGGCCTTCGGTGTAGCTGGCCATCTGCGCCAGGCCCGCTGCATTGGCGCTGCCGGACTCGATCGATACCATCTCCTTGAGCGACTGGATCACCGAGGGCTCCGCAGTGCGTGCGGCGGCCAGCAACTGGGCATCGGCGGCGTGGGCGGCGTGGACACCGCCAGTGGCGAGGATCAGGGTGGCGATGGCAGCCTGGGTGAGCCGGCGCAGGGAGGGATGCATGGTGTCTCCTGTGGAGGATTTGGTCGTTGCGAAGGCAAGCCGGGATGCCTGCCGGGCGATGCTAGCGCGGGCGCGCGGCAGCGCAAGGGCGCTGCCGACGGGCCCAAGCGCCTTAGTTGCGCCCGATTTCCTGCAGGATGCGCGACATCAGGTAGAGCCGCGGCACGATCGAGTCGATCTCGATGTATTCGTCGCGGGCGTGGTAGCCGAAGCCCGCCAGGCCGAAGCTCTCCAGCACCGTGGCCTTGCCCGAGCGCACGGCGAAGCCGGCGTCGGTGCCGCCCCCGGTCTGCGGCACCAGGGTCAGCTCGCGGTCGATCTCCTTGTAGATCGCCTGGGCTTTTGCCGCCAGCGCGCGGCTGCGCGCATCGCTCACGTAGGGCGGACGCCCGGAGATGACTTTGACCGTGGTTTCGGTATCGGGAACCAGCTTGCTTGCGCTGACCTTGGCTTGCAGCGCGGCCTGCAGCTTGTCCTGCGCGTCGGGCTGGGTCAGGCGCACGTCGCCCACGGCGCTGGCCTTTTCGGTGATCTGGTTCAGCGGGCCATTGGTGTTGGCCTGGGTCCAGATCAGCGCGGCGCCCGGCACGTCCTTGGCCACTTCACGCGTTTGCAGCATCTGGTACGAGAGTTCATAGAGCGCGTTGCGGCCCAGCTCCGGTGCGGCACCCGCATGCGCGGCACGGCCCTTCACATCCAGCGTGGCCGTGGCAACGCCGGCCGCGGCCAGCAGCAGCGGCTGGCCCTTCATGACCACCGAGCCCGCGGACGGCTCGCAGGACAGCACCACGTCGTGCTGCTCCGCGAGCTTGGCGATGGTGTCGCCGGAACCCAGCGAGCCCACTTCCTCATCCGGGTTGAACAGCACGGTGATCTGCGCATAGTCCTTCCACCCGGTTGCCTGGAGGATGGCCAGCGCATGCAGGATGACCGCGATGCCGCCCTTGTCGTCGGCTATGCCGGGGCCGTACAGGCGGTTGCCGTCCAGCTTGATCGGCTGGGTGGCCAGCGTGTTGGGGCCGTAGACCGTATCCATATGCGCGATCAGCATGATGCGGCGCTTGCCCGTACCGGTGAGCGTGCCCTTGACCATGGTGCCGGGGCCTTGCGTCACGGCGATGCGCTCGGTGGTCGCGCCCAGCGCCTTGAGGCGTGCTTCCGTGAAACTGGCCATTTGCGCCAGGCCGGCCGCATTGGTGCTGCCGGACTCGATCGACACCATGTCCTTGAGCGACTGGATCAACGCGGGCTCGGCCGCGCGGGCCGCATTCAGCAGTTGCGTGTCCGCGGCGCGTGCGCTGCCGGCTGCCCCGAAGGCCAGCGCGAGCGCTGCCACAGCGGTATGGGTAAGTCGGCGCAGGGATGGCTGCATGAAGTCTCCTGTTGCTTGGATCGTTATTGTGGTTAGGGCGGTGGTTCGCCGAGCGACGATGCTAGCCCTTGCGGGCGCGGCAAGGTAGGATCAATCCCGCCAATTGGAATGCCGATCCCGCCATGCCTCCCTCTTCTGCCTCTCCTGCCACTACCGCCCTGCCCGAGCCGCCCTCCGCCAGCCGCCCCGTGCCGCTGCACGTGCGCTTGCTGTGGTTGCCCGAGGCCATGCCCGGCATGCTGTTCGGCGCGCTGGATGTGCTGCGCGCAGCAGCCGGGGTGGCCCGGCTGCAACGCCCGGATGCGGACCGCGACCTGAGCTGGACCGTGATCGGCCCATCAGGCCGCGCGCTGGCCCTGCCCGCCCTGGGGCTGGAGCCCGCGCGGCGGCGGCGCGCCACCGAAGACGGCAATGCGCTGGTGGTGGTGCCGGGCGTGCTTGCGCGCAATGCCCCGCACCTGGGCGAGATCCTGGGCGGCGCGGGCCAGGCGCTGCGCTTGCTGGAGCGGCACGCGCAGGCGGGCGGATGGATCGCGGCGGGCGCGAGCGGCATCGTTTTTCCCGCGGAGCTGGGCCTGCTGGATGGCGCGCGCATGGGCGCACCGTGGACCTTCCAGAGCTGGATGGCCAAGCGCTATCCGCGCTGCGATTTTTCCGCGAGCGAGCCGATGGGCTTGCACCAGCGCGTGTTTGGCTGCGTAGCGCCGGCGCTGCAGACGGAGTTCATGCTGCGCGTGCTGGGGCACCTGCATGACCCGGACCTGGCGCAGACCTGCTCGCGCATGCTGCTGTACCAGGCCGAGCGCCAGCAGCTCACGCCTGAGCTGGTGTCGCAACGCTGGCTCAGCAAGACCGCCGACAGCCCCGTCTACCGCGCCATGCGATGGCTGCAGGCCAACGTGGATACGCCGTACCGGCTGGCGCTGGTGGCGCAGGCGGCGGCCGTGAGCGAGCGGACCTTGCTGCGGCACTTCCGGCAGGTCAGCGGCATGACGCCGCTGGAATACCTGCACGGGCTGCGCGTGGAGCGTGCCAAGACCCTGCTGGAGGTGACGCTGCATGGCTCGCAGGCGGTGGCCGAAGCCTGCGGCTACAGTGACGCGGCGGCGTTCAGGCGGCTGTTCCAGCGGGCAACGGGGATGTCGATGTCGAGCTATCGGGCGCGCTTTGCGCTGCGCTCGCAGCGGCGCTACTGGCGCGTGGAGGACATGCCGCGCCCGGCGGGCACGGCATGATCCGATCCGGCTATTGAATCTGTGAACTTGCGAACCTGCGAACCTGGGAAGTAACGTAGGCAGTGGCGCTTAGTTGCTCAGCACGATGCGGTTGACCACGTCCTCGACACCAAACACGTACCAGGCATCGCGCTCCGCCTGGCGTTTGCCGGCTTCGGTAGCGGCGTAGCCTTCGAGCGTGACAACGCGGTCCTTGGTCTGCACGCGGATGCGGTCGGCATCGACGAACTGGTCGGTCTCCAGCACCAGCTTCAGCGCTTCCGTGACTTCGTCGTCGCGGTCGGCCTCGGCCGGGGCCACCACCAGCTCGTTGACCACGCAGCGGCAACCTCGCGACCACCACGCCAGCACACCGGCCAGGCGCATGTGCGACAGGCTGATCACGTGGCCGCGCAGGGTCACCACGCCGTCGACAACTTCGACGGCGATCTCTCCGCTGGACTCGCCAACGGCTTCGCGCACGGGTTCGATCCTCCCCTTGGCGTGCGCGCAGATGCGGCAATTGCGAAAGTCGATCGCCTGCAGCAGCCGCACGCAGATGGCATTGCGTAGTTCGCCGTCGCCAACCGCCGCGCCGCCATCGGCAACGCGCAGGTGATCGATCACGGCAGACACACCGTCGACACGGCGTACCGACGCGGCAACGCGGCTCTTGTCGACAATATCGGGGACTTCGCCTTCGAGAATCAGCGCGCCGTCGCTCAGGCGCAGGTGGATGGTGGGATGGATGGGATGGCTGTGGAAAGGCACGTGGGCGATGGCCGCCCTAGCCTGAGTCAGGACTGCTTCACTGCTATGCATGATGTCTGCCTTATCGTGGAAGGTCTGGATATAGGAGACGCGTTCAGTCCATTGAACGCCCGCGCGGTCCCGCGCCAGGTGCGGCGCGGGACGGCGAATCTTCATTATAGGAAGCCAGGATGGCCACGCCCGACCTATTGGCCTATTGGCCTATTGACCGGGCGCCGGCCCCCGGGCCTGCGCCCGCCGTGGCCCGATCAGGTTTCCACCTTGGCGTCCATGGTGATTTCCGCCTTTAGCAGCTTGGACACCGGGCAGCCGGCTTTGGCCCCTTGCAGGCATTGCTCTACCGCCGCCTTGTCGGCCCCGGGCACGCGCACCGTCACGTCCAGGTGCACGGCAGTGATGGTGAAGCCGCCGCCGTCCTTGTCGAGCGTGACCGTGGCCTTGGTGGCAATGCTCTCGGCAACCATCTTGGCCTCGCCCAGGATCAGGGATAGCGCCATGGAGAAGCATCCCGCATGGGCCGCCCCGATGAGTTCCTCGGGATTGGTGCCGGGGCCGCCTTCGAAGCGGGCCTTGAAACCGTAGGGCGCATCCTTGAGCACGCCGCTCTCTGCCGAGATGCTGCCCTGGCCGTCCTTGATGCCGCCTTGCCATTTAGCCGATCCGTACTTTTTCATGAGCATTCTCCATCGTCGAAAGGGGAAGGCGCGGCATTCGCCACGCCGGTAAAGGGACGCTTGCGGCGCGTCCGGAGCTGCTTGTGCTGCCGTGGTGCGACGCTGGAATGGCCGGCCGGGTGCAGGACTTGTGGCGCCCAAGGGCTCCGGCACACAGGGAAAAACCGCGAAATCCCCGCCAACTCCAGCAAATAAACCTCCAATTCCTTTCAATTTAAGCGAATTCCAGGGAACTGAATCCCTGTTGCAACTGCCTTACATGCGCGCTGCCGCCCGAGAGCATTGCTGCCGCCCCAAGCTGAACCACAATAGGACGCCAAGGCGAAAACGGCCAGCAAGCCCGCTGAGGGCGGTACTCTCTTGTCAGTCCTGAGGTGCCGCACCCATCACAACCAAGCTGAATCCACACATTTCATTAACTAGAAAGTAGAAAGGGAGAACGGATGCCATTGACGTCGAATAAATTGCCTGCCTGGACCTTATGGCTGCCGCTGGCAGCCTGGGCCATCCTCGGGGCAGGCATGGCGGTGCCCGGTCAGGCGCTGCTGCTGGTGCTGGCCGGCCTGGCCCTGGCGGGCTCGGTGTTTGCAGCGGTGCACCATGCCGAGGTGGTCGCGCATAGAGTGGGCGAGCCCTTTGGCACGCTGGTGCTCGCCATTGCCGTGACCGTGATCGAGGTGGCGCTGATCGTCTCGGTGATGCTGTCCGCTGGCCCCGAGAAGGCCGGGCTGGCGCGCGATACCGTGTTTGCCGCGGCCATGCTGGTCTGCAACGGCATCGTGGGGATCTGCCTGTTGGTGGGTGGCCTGCGCCATCGCGAGCAGGCTTTCCAGGCGCCGGGCGCCACCGCCGCGCTGGCCGTGCTGGCCGCGCTTGCCGTGCTTACCATGGTGTTGCCCAACTACACCAGCGCGATCCCCGGGCCGGTGCTGTCGCAGTCGCAGCTGGCCTTTGCAGGCGTTGCCTCGCTGGTGCTCTATGGCAGCTTTGTGTTTGTGCAGACCGTGCGCCATCGGGACTACTTCCTGGTGGAAGGCACCTCCGACGAAAGCGTCCATGCCCCGCCCCCGCCCGCGAAGATCGCGCTCGCCAGCGGCGGCATGCTGCTGGCATGCCTGGTGGCGGTGGTCGGCCTGGCCAAGCTGCTGTCGCCCACGGTGGAAGCGGCGGTAGCAAGTGCCGGCGCCCCGCCGGCCGTGGTTGGCATCGTGATTGCCGCGCTGGTGCTGCTGCCCGAGGGGCTGGCCGCGTTGCGCGCCGCGCGCGCCGACCGCCTGCAGACCAGCATGAACCTGGCGCTGGGCTCCGCACTGGCCAGCATCGGGCTGACCATTCCCACGGTGGCCGCGGTCTTTATCGCGGTTGGCAAGCCGCTGACGCTGGGCCTGGGCCCGACGGAAACCGTGCTGCTTGCGCTGACCTTGCTGGTCAGCACACTGACGCTGCACTCCGGGCGCACCACCATGCTGCAAGGCGTCGTGCACCTGGTCATCCTGGCGGCGTACTTGTTCTTGTCGGTCGTGCCTTAAGCCAGGAACAGTCTCGGCGGATCGGGCGGGCTTCCGGCTGATCGCCGCTCCCCGCCGAGCGCACACAATGCGCGCTCGCCATGAGACCAAATCGGTGCTGGTTGCGTGCAGTCCTTTTGCGCAAACTGGCGCCCATGACGCTCATGACGCCCAGGATCCCCACCAAACGCATTGTCATCGTCGGCGCTGGCGTGGCCGGCAGCATCATGGCCCGCGCGCTGGCCATGCAAGCCGGGCTGGAAGTCACCTGCCTGGAGCAGGTTGCACCGGATGACCACGCAGGCGCCGGGCTGGTGATCGGCCCCAACGCCATCAAGGCCTTGCACATGCGCGACCCGCTGCTGGCCAGCGCCATTGGCGAGGCCGGCCTGCCCTGGGATCACTGGCGCGTGTCGTTGTGCAGCGGCGAGGTGCTGCTGGACCTGCCCCTCACGCGCGTGGCGGACCATGGCGGCGTGCGCATCCTGCGCGCCACGCTGTACCGCGTGCTGCGCCAGGCCGCCGGCAACACCGTGCGTTACCGTTGCAAGCTGCTGGCGTGCGGCGCCAGCCCGCAGGATCCGGCACGCAGCTACGTCGTCTGGGAACAGCATGGCCAACAACACCGGCTTGACGACATCGACCTGCTGATCGCGGCCGATGGCCGCGACTCGCCCACCCGAAGCGCGTTTGCCGGCCAGCCTCGAACGCACCAGCTTGGTGCCTTGCTGTTCCGCCTCCTGGTGCCGGACGCCGGCGCCGGCCGGATCGACGATTACGAACAATGGTGCAACGGCCCTAACCGCCTGCTGGCTTTTCGCTTGCCGGACGGGCGGATCAATATCGCCGGCAGCCTGCCGCTCGCCCCCGGCGAAAAGACGCAAAAGACGCCTCACGCGGGCATCGGCTCGCAGGCGCTGCGCGCTGCCTACACGCCCGCACACGCCAGGCCGGGGCCACAGGCTGGCTGGCTGATCGATACGCTCTGCGCCAATGTGGATGCCATCTGCTGGTACCGCATGCGGGCGTGCGGCATTCGCTTTGCCGAGCCGCATGCGCAGGTGATGTACCTGGGCGACAGCGCCCACGCCATGGCGCCACCGCTTGGCCAGGGCGTGGCGCAGGCCATCGAGGATGCCTGCGCCGCCGCCGAGCTGATCGCCACTTCGCTGGCCGCGGGCGAGACCAGCCCGCGCGCCTGGCTGACCACGTTCGAAGCGGCCCGGCTTGAACGCCTGCGCTTTGTGATGTCGGTGGCCCCGCACGCCGCTGGCCTCATGCTGGGGGATGTCACGGAGCAAGACCGGGCGTCGGCGCTGGGCGCGCTGCGCCAGCTCTACTGCCAGGTCGCGTTGCCCCGCCATCGCAGCGGCCATGGCGTTGGCCCCGGCGTTGGTCCTGGCGTTGGTCCTGGCGTTGGTCCTGTCACCGGGACCGGGCTGCCCGCGTAGCGTCGGCGCGCGCACGATCCTTGCTAGTGAGAGCGGATCGTTCTCACCAGCGCCCGAGCGCACGCCGCCATGCTCCACCCGCCTCGTCTTTATCTCTATCTTGACGCCGTGGCCCGCGTTGGGTCGATCCGCAAGGCCGCCGAGCAACTCCACGTCGCCTCCACCGCGCTCAACCGGAAGATCCTGGAGGTCGAGCAGGATATCGGCACGGCGCTGTTCGAGCGCCTGCCCCGCGGCGTGCGGCTGACCGCCGCCGGCGAGGTGTTGATCGCCACCGTGCGCCGCAGCCTCGCGGATCTGGATTCGGCCGCCGCGCAGATGGAGCAGCTGCGCGGGCTGGTGCGGGGCACCGTGCGCGTGGCGACGGTCGAGTCCGTCGCCACCGATTTCCTGCCTGAAGTCATCGGCCGCTACCAGTCCACCCACCGCGGCGTGCAGTTTCGCGTGGCGGTGGGCAACTCCGGCGACCTGCTCGCCGCGCTCAAGGAGGATGAGGCCGACCTGCTGCTGGCGCACGACCCGCCCCCGACCCCCTTCCTGCACGAACTGGCGGTGTCCGCGCAGCCCTTCTGCGCCATGATGCGCCCGGACCATCCGCTGGCAAGCCGGCGCACGTTGCGCCTATCCGACTGCCAGCCCTATCCCGTGGCCCTCGGGCCAGAGAGCTTTGGCAGCCGGCGGCTGATCGAGGCGATCTGCGCGCGCAACCGCTTGTCGCTGCGGGTGATGCTGGAAGCCACCACGGTGGAGATGCTGAAGAGCTTTGCGCGCCAGACCGGCGCGATCTGCTTCCAGTTCCAGGCCGGCACGCTGCGCGAGACGCGCCAGGGCACGCTGATTGCCGTGCCCCTGTCCGACCCCGAGCTGTGCGGCGGCCGGCTGGTGCTGGGCGCCCGCAAGGGCCGCAGCCTGCCGCCAGCGGCGGCGGCGTTTGCAGAGCACCTGAAGGCCGCGCTGAGCGGGCTGCACCAGCCGTTGGCCGAGGCTGCCTGATGCGTGGCCGGGCCTTGCATGGCGAGCCTGCACATGCAACCGCGAGTGCACACAATTTGCGTGCGCCATGAGAAGAAATAAGTGCTGGTTGTATGCAATCGAATTGCCGCAAACTGCATCCATCGCAGTCACGCAGCGTGACATCACCGGGCTGCCACGCTGCCACGAATACCCACGAAAGCAAGATGAGAATCAACGATCCCGCCATCCTCGCCGAGGTGGAAGCCGCCTTCGAGGCCTATGAACGCGCGCTGGTCGGCAACGACGTCGCGGAGCTCGACCGGCTGTTCTGGGAAAGCCCGCACACGCTGCGCTACGGCGCGGGCGAAAACCTCTACGGCATCGAGGCCATCCGTGCGTTCCGCGCGGCGCGCCCGGCAAAGGGCCTCGCCCGCGAGATCACCGAGCGCAGCGTCACCACCTTCGGCAACGATTTCGCCGTAGCCAATATTGCCGGCGAGCCGCGCCTGGGCCGCCAGAGCCAGAGCTGGGTGCGGCTGCCCGAAGGCTGGCAGGTGGTGGCCGCGCATGTGAGCTGGCAGCAAGCATGAGCCAGCGGCGCTAGCGTACCGGCGCCATCCCGCGCCAGCCATTTCAAGAGCACGCGTTTTTAGATAGCCGGGGCTTGCCCCCCGGAGGGGTGTTGTCGTGCCCAGTGAATGCGACAGAGCCAGCAACGATAGAAAACGGGTCAACCATGGAGGTCTTTATGCAATACAAATTCAAGCCGGTCGTGAAACTGGCAGTCATGGCAGCAGCCTTGATCTGCGGCAACGCCATGGCGCAATCCAGCGTCACGCTTTACGGGATGGTTGATGCCTATGTCGGCGCCACCAAGGCCGGCGGTGCGGACCGCGCCTACGGCGTCAACAGCGGCGGCATGCAAACCTCGTACTTCGGCATCAAGGGCACCGAGGATCTTGGCACCGGCCTGAAGGCGATCTTCGACCTGAACGGCTTCCTGCGCCCGGACACCGGCAAGCAAGGCCGCTTCGACGGCGATGCGCTGTTCACCCGCAACGCCTTTGTCGGCCTGCAGAGCGCAACGCTTGGCACGGTGAAGCTCGGGCGCAACACCACGCCCTACTTCATCTCGACCATCCTGTTCAACCCGCTGGTGGACTCCTATGTGTTCTCGCCGGCGATCTTCCACACCTACTTCTCGGCCAGCAATGGCCGCGTCTATGACCCTGGCATCATCGGCGACTCGGGCTGGAGCAACTCGCTGGTGTACTCCACGCCGAATTTTGGCGGCCTGACCGCCAACGCGATCTACTCGTTCGGCGAGCAGGCAGGCAGCGTCGGCAAGAACAAGTGGGGCGGCAACGTGCTCTACTTCAACGGCAACTTCGGCGCCACCGTAGCCTTCCAGCAAGTCAAGTTCAACAGCACCCCGGGGGATGTGACCGCGCCCACGGCGCTGGCTGGCTTTGACAAGCAGAACGCCGTGCAGGTCGGCGTGAGCTACGACTTCAAGGTGGTCAAGCTGTTCGCGCAGGGCCAGTACATCAAGAGCGACGTCAACAACGCCACGGGCGATCTCAAGCACACCAACGGCCAGGTTGGCGCTTCGATCCCGGTGGGCAACGGCAACGTGCTGGTCTCCTATGCGTACGACAAGACCAAGAACAGTGTCGCGGACTTCAAGCGCAACACGGCCGGCCTCGCTTACGACTACAACCTGTCCAAGCGCACCGACGTGTATGCCGCGTACTTCTACGACAAGCTGAGCGACCAGTCGCACGGCGACAGCTTTGGCGTGGGCATGCGTCACCGCTTCTGATTGGAAGCGGCGACGCAGGTGGGCCGTGCTTCGGCGCGGCCCACCTGCGCAATCTGGAGAGGCTTCATAGCCGCCCTCAACCTTTTGCAGTCATTGCGCCCCCTTGCGCACCCGCTTCGTTTGGCAAACCTCGCCGAACTGCATACACTGGGCGCCATGGGCATGACCACGATCCACATATCCCTTCCGGACGCGCTGAAACGCAATGTCGACGATCAGGCCGACGCAACCGGCTGCGGCTCCCCTGCCGATTCTCTGCGCGACCTTCCCGTAACTCCCGTAGCTGTTTCCGCCGCAAGCGATGAGGGCAAGACCGACCTCGACACCCTGCTGACCCAGGTCCGCGCCTGCCGCCTGTGCGAAGCGCACCTCCCGCTTGGTCCCCGCCCGGTAGTGCAAGCTGCCGCCAGCGCCCGCATCCTGATTGTCGGCCAGGCGCCGGGCACACGCGTGCATGCCAGCAGCATTCCCTGGGACGATCCCAGCGGTGACCGGCTGCGTGAATGGATGGGCGTGGATAAGACCGTGTTCTACGATGCCGCGCGCATTGCCATCATCCCGATGGGACTGTGCTATCCGGGCCGTGGCGCCAGCGGCGACCTGCCGCCGCGCAAGGAGTGCGCGCCGTTGTGGATGGATGCGCTGCTGGCACACCTACCGGACATTGAACTGACCTTGCTGGTCGGGCAATATGCGCAGCGGCGTTTCCTGGGAGCGGCGGCGCGCGGTGGCGTGACACCCACCGTGGCCGGCTTTGGCGCGCATGGGCCGCGCTTCATTCCGCTGCCGCACCCATCGCCGCGCAACCAGGGCTGGTTCAAGCACAACGACTGGTTTGCGCGGGACTTGCTGCCGGTGCTGCGCCAGCGCGTGGAGGCCGTTCTCCTGGCACCACCCGCTGGCTGACGCGGGCTTGGCTCAGGCCTCACCCAGATGCGCCTCGGCCATCCAGAGCCATTGGTCGATGCCGCGCGAGACTTCGGTGAACACATCGGCGGTGTCGGCGTCGCCAAGCTCGTCGGCTGACTGGCAAGCGTGTGCGCCGCAAAAAGACTGCGCCACATGGGGCTAGCCGTTCGGTTGAAGAATTGACAAGGAGGCAGGCGGCTCTAGATCGCTTCCCGGCAACTTTCCGCTGACTACTTTATTTAATCCCCAAAACGAGGACATACGTCCCTCTATTGAGGATTCACCAAGTAATCCCTATAATAAGGATACTTGTCCCTATGTAGAGGATTCACCGTGAGCCTTGCCGACTTTCTCTTCACACCGGGCTTGCAACGAGTGCTTGGAGCCACACTGCTGCAACCTGACCGCAGTTTTACGCTACAGGAACTGCTACGTCTGGCGGACAGTGGGCGCGGAAGCGCTCAAAAGCAGGTGGACCGCCTAGTCGCGGCCGGCGTACTTCGGGAAGACACCCGACGAGGCCGGCAACGAAGCATCCGGGCGAATACCGAATTCACCCTCTATCCAGAATTGCTTAGTATCGCGCGCAAATCATTTGCCGTTGTGGAGCCGCTGAAAGAAGCCCTCGCGCCTTTTGCCGACCACATCACCTCAGCGTTCGTGTTTGGCTCCGTGGCCAAGCGCACCGACAGTGGCCAGAGCGACATCGACCTGATTGTTGTCGGCAGCATCCCGCTCCTCGAACTATCCGAGGCCTTGCACAAGGCCGAACAAGGTCTGCTGCGCCCCGTCAACTTCTCTTTGTACGAGCCTGCTGAATGGGCTGCTCTGGTAGAGTCTGACCCTGTCATGGCCCAGATTGCACAAGGCCCTACGCTGAGGGTACTGTGATGCCGCGCGCAGCTGAATACGAAAACCTTATCAAGACGAAAGCCTTTGAGGCGGTCGCCCCAACGCCTGGAGCTATCGCAGGCTTCCTGCGCAATGCGGCGGACTAGAAGGCCACCGCCGAGGAGCTAGGCCCTGGCCGACATCTGCAGGTGTTTACTTTGGCCTACGAAGGCTATTTCCAGGTGGTCCAGGCCGTACTGGAGTTCTATGAGGTACGCACCAAAGATGCCGGCCGTAACCTTGCCATCCAGCGTGTGTCCACCTCGCTGGGCGTGGACTCCCAAGAATTTGCCTTCATCACGAAGGCCCACGAGCGTCGCAACGGTACCTCGTACGTTTCACCGTTTCCCCCGGTGTCGAAGGCTGAGGCCGCCACCATGCTGAGCATCTTGGCTAAGTACCTACCCGTTGCGCATACACTGACCGGCACGCCGTGAGGCCCTATTTTGCGCAACAGTTTTTCGCTGAGAGACAAAGACGTGAAAAAGCCCCCCCTTGCTTGTGCAAAAGAGGGGCTTCGAATAATGCCGGCGACCCCGTCCTTATCAGCTCCTTAACCGAACGGCTAGCCACATGGGGCGCAGTTTTTTTCTACTGGCGTTTGCTTCACAGCAGCCAGCGGTGCAGCCTGGCTTGGCCTTACTTGGCAGCCGTGGCGGGCATGACCTTTTCGAAGGCGTCGCGCATCGGCTTCATGGCCGTTTCGTAGGCCGCGACCCAGCTCGGTGCGCTCGCGTCGGCAGCCGGGAACGCGCCGCCAGCGCTCGACATGAGGTTCTGGCCGAACGACGCCATGGCTTCCTGGGTCTGCGCGGCGTAGGTGCTCATCTGGCGCTGGGCTTCCTGCGCGAACTCCGCGCCGGTGCTGGCGAAGATCTCGTTCATGTGGCCGGCATAGGCGCTCATCTTTTGGGCAAACCCATTCGCCAGTTCCGGCTTGAGGCCGGACATGCCGGCGCCAACCGGCTGCTGGCTGGATTCGCGGACGTAGTTCGTGGTATCCGCCAGGCTGGTCTTGACGGCCTGCATGTTCAGCTCGCTGAGCTTTTCCGCGCCACGGGCCAGAGGACCGACCAAGGCAAGGAACAGGTCCAGGTTAGCTTGCTGGACGCCGAAGAATTGAGCTTGGGTGGGATGTGCCATGAAATAGTCTCCTGGGGATGATCTGGATGATCCAACGCTGCCGAAGAGGGTTCCGTGAGCGGCATCATCGTTTTGCTGCACCGCAGCAATTGGGCACATCATAAGCTTATTACCCGAGGAGTCAAGCGATTCCCGGAAAGACTTTTTCGGGCTCGCCAGATGCATCCCATGCGCCCCATTCCGCCCTATACCCCCTATTCCGCCGCCGGGATGCATACCAGCAGCCTGTGCCTGCCATCGTCCAGCGGCACGCGCACGGCACCGTCGCCGCAAGCCAGCGCCAGCCCATCGAGAACGGCATGCGCGCCGCCCGCGCCTGGCGCCAGCGTCTGCACCCGGATGTCATAGTGGCACGCCCCCAGGCATATCGTCGCCTCAAACCCGGGCCACGCCGCCGGAATGCTCGGCGCCACGATCAGCCAGCCCGCTTCGCGGCGGATCCCCAGGATGCCTTCCACCCCGGCGCGATACATCCAGCCGGCCGCGCCGGTGTACCAGGTCCACCCGCCACGCCCGATGTGGGGCGCCACCGAATACACATCGGCCGCGACTACGTACGGCTCGACCTTGTAGCGCCGCACGCCCGCGGGCGTGCTGGCATGGTGGATCGGGTTGAGCATCGAGAACAGGTCCACGGCCTTTGCGCCCGCGCCGAGCCGGGCAAAGGCAAGGACCGACCACATCGCGGCGTGGCTGTATTGCCCGCCGTTCTCGCGCACGCCGGGGGGATAGCCTTCGATGTAGCCGGGATCCGGCGAGGCGCCATCGAAGGGCGGCGCGAACAGCAGCGCCAGGCCGTCGTTGCGCCGCACCAGGTGCTCGGCCATGGACACCATGGCGGTGGCCGCGCGCACGGGGTCCCCGGCGCCCGACAGCACCGCCCACGACTGGGCTATGGCGTCGATCCGGCAGGCCGGGCTGGTCTTTGAGCCCAGCCAGCTGCCGTCATCGAAGGTGGCACGGCGATACCACTCGCCGTCCCAGCCATCGCGCTCCAATGCCGCGCCCAGCATTGCCGCATGGGCGCGCCAGTGCGCTGCACGGCCGGCATCACGCACCTCGGCAAGCGGCGCGAAGAGCGCGATCGTGCGCATCAGCAACCAGCCAAGCCACACGCTCTCGCCCTTGCCGCCGGCCCCGACCCGGTTCATGCCGTCGTTCCAGTCGCCGCCGCCGATCAGCGGCAGGCCGTGCTCGCCGGTCAAGGCAAGGCATCGCTCGATGCCGCGCGCGCAATGCTCGAACAGCGATGCCGATGCCTCCCCGGTCATCGGCTGGAAGAAGGCATCATGCTCATCCGCGCCGAGCACCGGCCCGTCGAGGAAGGACACGTTCTCATCCAGCACCGCCGCATCGCCCGTGCCCGCCACGTAGGTCGCCGTGGCGAAGGCCAGCCAGACGCAATCGTCGGAGATGCGCGTGCGCACGCCCTGCCCGGTGTGCGGCAGCCACCAATGCTGGACGTCGCCTTCGGCAAATTGCCTGGCTGCGGCACGCAGCAGGTGCTGGCGCGTGGCCGCAGGCTTGGCGAAGGTAAGCGCCATGGTGTCTTGCAACTGATCGCGAAAGCCATAGGCACCGCTCGCCTGGTAGAAGGCCGAGCGGGCCCAGATGCGGCAGGCCACGGTCTGGTACAGCAGCCAGCCGTTGAGCATGATGTCCATTGCCCGGTCCGGCGTCCTGACCTGCACGGCGCCAAGCAGGCTATCCCAGTGCCCTGTCACGGCATCGAGCACGGCGTCGAGATCGGCGGCGCGATAGCGGGCAATCAGCGCCCTCGCCGCCTCGGCCGAGCCGCACTCGCCGAGAAACGCGACGATGTCGAGCGTCTCGCCCGCGGCAAGCTCCACGATGCACTGCACCGCGGCACACGGGTCCAGCCCCGCGCCCACGGCGCCGGACAACGGTGTGGTGCCAAGCAGGGCCGCCGGCGCCTCGGCGCCGCCGTTGTAGCCGAGGAATTCCGTGCGGTCGGCGGTCCAGGCTGTTTGCTTGCCGCCGAGATCGGCAAAGGCAACCCGGCCGGGGAAGGCGGAGCTCCAGGGATTGCGCGCCAGCATTGCGCCGGTGGCCTCGTCGCGCTCGGTCACGATGAACGGCGCCGATGCGCCACGCGACGTGCCGAGTACCCACTCCACGTAGGCGGTGACGGAAAGCCGGCGGCGCCCGGCGGACAGGTTGCTCAGCGTCAGCCGTGAAATCTTGACCGGGTCTTCCAGCGGGACGAACTGCAGCAGCTCCGCTGCGATGCCGTTCGCGTGGTGCGCAAAGCGGCTGTAGCCATGGCCGTGGCGGGCCATGTAGGTGCCTGCGTCGCGGATGGGCTGTGCGGTCGGGCTCCAGACTTCGAGGCTGTCTTCGTCGCGGATATAGAACGCCTCGCCGGCCGGATCCAGCACCGGGTCGTTGGACCAGGGCGTGAGCTGGTTCTCGCGGCTGCTCTCGGCCCAGGTGTAGCCGCTGCCCTGCGCCGAGGCATGGAAACCAAAGCTGGGGTTGGCGATCACGTTGATCCAAGGCGCGGGTGTGGTGGCGGCGCCGTCGAGCACGATCACATACTCCCGCCCGTCCTTGTCGAAGCCACCGAGGCCGTTGAAGAACTCGAGTGCCGGCGTGGCCGGTGCTGGCATTGGCGCCGGCCGTGGTGGCGCGCGGCGCCGTACGGGTGCGGCGCGCTGCGGTGCCTGGGGCAGCCGGCCGAGCTGTTCGGCGATGGGCCCCCTGCGCGCGGACAGCACGACGCGGGCCACCGACAAGAGCAGCGCGCGGGCATCGACGTGCAGCAGGTCGGCGCGCAGCGTATAGACCGAGCCCTGGGCGAGCTCATCGCCAAAGCGCGGCTGCGACTGGCTGCTGCGCACCGCGGTCTCGATGGCGTTCTGCAGGTCCTGCGTATAAGACGACGCGCGCTCGTTGACGATGATCAGGTCCACGCCGAGCCGCTTCATGCGCCAGTACTCGTGCGCACGCAGCAACTGGCGCACCTGCGCCATATCCTCGATCTCGTCGATGCGCAGCAGCACGATCGGCAGGTCGCCGGAGATGGCGTACGGCCAAAGCCCGGACTGCGGGCCCGCGCCGCGGGCAATGGCCTCGGAGGAACCCCGGAAGCGAGGATCGGCGTACAGGATCGGCGCGGCCAGGCGCTGGAAATCCGCCGCTTCGCCGGCCTTGACGTCGAGATGGCGCAACTGGACCTGGGCCTGCGTCCAGGCCAGGGTCTTGGCGCGCTCAAAGGCGCTGCGGTCATGATGCTTGTCGATCAGATCCAGCAGCGCGGCGCGCGAGGGCGCCACCAGCGTCCAGAATGCGATGCGCGCCACGCCGCCCGGTGCGACCCGCACGCGCTGCCTGAGCGAGAAGATGGCGTCGAGCACCGTGCCCGTGGTGTTGGACAGCGCACGGCCATGCCGCACGCCGTCCGCTATCCTGCCCGTCTGCCCCTCCTCCAGAAAGCGCGCCCGGTCGGTCTCGTATTGCGGATCCGCCACCACTTCGCCTTCGACGATGGCGAAGTGGGCAGCCCATATCGTTGGCTCCGTGGGCGAGCGCGGGCGGCGCGTGGCAACCAGCGCGCCGAACTCGGGCAGGTATTCGGTCTCGATAAACAGCTTGGAGAACGCCGGGTGCGCGGCGTCGGCCGCCGGCACGGTCAGCACCAGTTCCGCATACGAGGTCAGCTCGATCTCGCGCGCGCGCCGCCCGCTGTTGGCCAGCGAGACTCGCCGCACTTCCCCGTCATCCTCGCCGGAGACCAGGATGGAGAGCGTGGTGACCAGGCTGCCATCGCGGCGGATGAACTCCGCGTGGTCTTCGGCGAAGACCACTTCGCTGCCCTGCTCGCCATCGTCCGTATCGCCGCCGGCAAATTGCGCGCCGGCCGGCCAGACGGCGCGGCTTTGCGTATCGCGCAGGAAGATGAAGCTGCCAGCGTCGTCGCGGGTGGCATCCTCGCGCCACCGCGTCACGGCCAGGTCGCGCCAGCGGCTGTAGCCCGCGCCGGCCGCGGTCAGCATCACCGCGTAGCGCCCGTTCGACAGCAGATGCGTGACGGGCGCTCCGGGCGCATAGCCGGCAAGCCTGCGCACCGTGGAATCCTCGCTGCCGGACTCCATCGTGGAGGCTTTCACCTCTTCGGCGCGCGGATGCGCAATGGCGACGTTGCGCGGCATGCGCTCCTGCAGCAGCAGCTCGGTGGCCTGGATCATCGGCTCGCGGTGAAAGCGCTCCCGCATCTGGCCGCCGTGCAGCGTATTGGCAATCGCCACGATGGTCATGCCCTGGTGGTGGGCCATGTAGCTGCGCACGATGGCGAACGCCTCATCCTCGGGCAGCCGGGACCGGGTGAAATCAATGGCCTCGTAGAAGCCGAAGCGCCCCTTTGCCCCCATCCGCGCGAGACGCGCGAAGTTCTGCTGCGCGCCTTGCGGATCCACCATGGTGGCCAGGCCGCTCGCATAAGGTGCGATCACCACATTGTCGGAAAGCCCGCGTTTCAGGCCCAGGCCTGGCACGCCGAAGTTGGAGTACTGATAGGTGAACTCCAGATCGCGCGCGTTGTAGGCGGATTCGGACACGCCCCATGGCACGCCCAGCGCGCGGCCGTAGCCTTGCTGGCGCTCCACCACCAGCCGGTTGGTCTGCTCGAGCAGGCTGCCCGCCGGCGCGCGCATGACCAGCGACGGCATCAGGTACTCGAACATCGACCCGGACCACGAGATCAGCGCCGACCCATTGCCCAGCGGCGTGGCCGTGCGCCCAAGGCGAAACCAGTGCCGCGTGGACACATCGCCCTTGGCGATGGCAAACAGGCTGGCAAGACGGGCCTCCGACGCAAGCAGGTCATAGCAGCTGACATCGAGCCGGTTGTCGTCCTGCGAGTAGCCGATCGAAAGCAGCTTGCGCTCTTCATCGAACAGGAACGCGAAGTCCATCGACAGCGCCATTTCGCGCGCAACGGCGGCCAGCGCTTGCAGGCGCGCGCCGAGCAGCTCCGGCGCTTCGATCCGCTCGCCCCGGTCTTGCTCGTGCTCGGCCACGGCCTTGCGCAGCGCCTGCACCCAGAAGGCCAGGTCGCCAAGGCTGTCGTCGCCGGTGGCGGGCAGGATGTCGCTGGCGATCGCGGCAGCTTTTTCCGTCAGCCGCTTGAGCGCAGGCATCAGCATGGCCATTGCCTGCGTGCCATTGAGCTGGGTTTCGATCTGTTCCAGCAGTTCGCCGAGCTTGCCGGCGCGCTCGCCGCCCGCCAGCGCCAGCCCGGCAATGACCTCGCGCGCCAGCGTAACGGTATCCATCATGCCAAGCCGGAAATCCAGCGTCACCTCGGCATGGGTCCATTCTTCACAGGCATTGGCCAGCGCAATCAGGTGGCCGGCCAGGTTGCCGCTGTCGACCGATGAGACGTAGGCAGGCGTCAGGGCCCGCAGATCCTGCGTGCCATACCAGTTGTAGAAGTGGCCATGGCAGCGCTGCAGCTTTTGCATGGCGGCGAAGGCCGCTTCCAGCCGCGCGGCCGTGGCCGCGGTGCCGCTCCAGCCGAAGTCGCGCGCGGCAATGGCCGATAGCAGGTACAGGCCGATATTGGTGGGCGAGGTCCGGTGCGCCAGGACCGGCTTCGGGCGCTCCTGGAAATTGTCGGGCGGCAGCATGTTGTCCGCTGGCGTGACCATGGTCTCGAAAAAGCGCCAGGTGCGGCGCGCGGTCAGGCGCAGCTCGCGCGTGTCAGCGTCCGACACCACCAGCCGCCTTGCCACCTTCGGCGCCCGGCTTGCCCACAGGGCCAGCATGGGCGCGGCCAGCCAGAGCCATCCGAGCGGCAGCGCGAGCGGCCAGGACGCGGGCGCAAAGGCCAGCGTGCCCGCCAGCAGCGCCAGCGTCAGCAATACGCCGCCCGCCATCTGCCGGTAGGAGCCGGCCAGGTCAAGCCGGGGGCTGGTCATGGACTGGGCGGCGGTGGTCCACTCCAGCAGATGGCGGCGGGTCAAGCGCAGCCGCACCAGCGTGCGCACGATCGCGTCGCTCATGCGCCAGGCCACGTCGGGCAGGAACGCCAGCGTCAGCAGCACCTGCGCCACGGCGGCGCGCAGGTCGTCCCACAGCATTCCCACATGGGTGCGCAGCCGGATGCCGGCACGATGGGGAATGACGGAAAACACACCGGGCAACAAGGCGGGAATCGCCATGGCCGCCAGCAACAGCAACGTGCCGCGCAAAGCCGCGCCCGGCGGCAGCAGCCAGCACGCGCCAAAGCACAGCAGCAGCGACGGCGCGAGCACCGAGCGCCGCAGGTTGTCCAGCATCTTCCAGCGGCCGAGCATCGGCACCGCCTGGCTGCCCTTGCGGCCGCGCACGATCCAGCCAAGGAGCTGCCAGTCGCCGCGCGTCCAGCGATGCTGGCGCTTGGCGGCCACGTCATAGCGTGCGGGAAAGTCCTCGACGACCTCGATGTCCGAGGCCAGCCCGGCACGGGCGAACATGCCCTCGAACAGGTCGTGGCTGAGCACCGCATTCGCCGGCACGCGGCCGCGCAGCGCGGCCTCGAAGGCATCCACGTCATAGATGCCCTTGCCGGTGTAGGAGCCCTCACCGAAGATGTCCTGATACACGTCCGACGCCGCCGCCGCATAGGGATCGATGCCGCCGGGCGCGGAGAATATGCGCTGATAGAACGAACCCTCGCTGCCCACCGGCAGGGATGGCGTGACGCGCGGCTGCAAGATGGCGTAGCCGCCAATGACACGCTGCAGCGTGTCGTCGAACCTTGGCCGGTTCAGCGGGTGGGCCATCTTGCCGATCAGCCGGAGCGCCGCGTCGCGCGGCAAGCGCGTGTCGGCATCGAGCGTGATCACGTAGCGCACATCGGGTGGAACCTGGGGCGGCGCACCATCGACAGCAACAAAGCTGGTGTCCGTGGCGCCGCGCAGCAGGCGGTTGAGTTCATGGAGCTTGCCGCGCTTGCGCTCCCAGCCCATCCACTTGCCCTCTCCGGCGTTGAACACGCGGTGCCGGTGCAGCAGCAGGAAGCGGTTGCCGGCTGGGCCTGGCCCGTAGCGGAGATTCAGCGCGCCGATGGCTTCGGCCGCCACCGCCAGCAGGGCCGCGTCGCCCGGCATGACGGCCTGGTCGGCGTCGGTGCCGTCGGTGAGCAGCGCAAAGGTCAGGTCACCACCGGCGCCGGCAAGATGGTGCACCTCCAGGCGCTCGATCTGCTCGCGCAGGCTGGCTTCGCCCGATAGCAGCGTGGGCACGGCCACCAGCGTGCGCAGCGCGGGCGGCACGCCCGCCGTGAGCTCAAGCCCCGGCAGGATGGATGCGCCAAAGAGCCAGGCGATGCCGCGGTTGACCACCGCCGTTGCCACCTCGCTGGCGGGGACGAAGCCCAGCCAGCCGATCAGCGCAAGCCAGCCGCCGGAGAGCGCCGGCATGGCCGCCGCCGCAAGCAGCCAGAGCGATCCACCGAGCAGCGCAAGGGTGACCAGCAGGATGGCGCCCGCATAGCCACCAATGCCCAGCGCGACATTGAGGCGGGAAAACCGCAGCCGCGCCGGGGGACTAAAGCCGATTGCGCGTTCAAAGGCGCGCCGGCCCTCCGCGATCAGGTGATATCCCGGGTCCCCGATGCGCTCCGCCTGCGCCGCATCGGCGGTGGCTGCCGCCGCGGCACGGGCCGTGGCCAGCGCAAGATCGGCAATTTCCAGCTCCGAGGCGGGCGAGCCGCGCGCAAGCTGCTCGATGGCGCTGCGGTAAAGATTGCGCGTGGGGAAGTCCATGTCGGCGTAGCCGCTGCCATCGCGCAAACGCGCGTCGACCAGGCTCACGCTCTCGAACAGTTCGGCCCAGTCGATATCCGATATCAGCCGCATGCTGGTGATGACATTGCGCACGGTCACGTTGGATGCGCCCTGGCGCTGCTGGGCGTGCCGCACCACGTCCTCGATGGATGCGCCCTGCCGCCCGAGCCGCTCTTCCAGCCAGCCCAGGGTTGGCGTGGTGCGTGGGTCCTGGTCCCGCAGGCGCTTGGCCAGTTGCGCGGCGAACAGTTCCGACAACGGCGCGGCGGCGCGCGAGGCGATATCCGTGTCGAGCGCCGAGCGGGCGCAGCCCGACTTGAGCAGTTGCCTGGACAGATCGTCCGCGTCAGCGCGGGCGATGCGCCCGGCGGTCATCTGCTCGGCCAGGCGGCGCAGGTTCTCGATCAGGACGATGCGCAGCGTGATGGCCACGGCCCACAGCTCGCCGATGGTCAGCGGCTGCACCCGCTGGTAGGCGGCAATGAAGCGCCGCAGGGTGTCCGGGTCGATATGGCTGTCGGTGTGCGCGACAAAGGCCCAGGCAAGGCCAAATACGCGGGGGTATCCGGCGAAGGGACCCTCGCTGAGCTTGGGCAGCTGGCGATAGTAGCCAGGCGGCAGGTCATCGCGGATCTCGCGGATCTGCGCCTCCACCAGGTGGTAGTTGTCCAGCAGCCATTCGGCTGCGGGCACCACGGCCCTGCCGCTCTCCAGCTCCGCCGCGCTGGCCCGGTAGGCCGCGAGCAGTACTTCGGCATTGTCGTTGAGGCGGCTGCGCAGCGTGCGCACGCGCGGGGGCTGCGCGGTAACGGGCTGGGCGGCGGCAAGGCTTTGCGCATGCTGCTCCAGCCGCTCGATGCCGAACAGTTCCTCCCGCACTGGCGCCTTGTTGTCCCACGGCGAAGGGGTGGATGTGTACTCGAACGTACGGCCTAGCACTGAATACATGGGCGCCTTGGTTGCCAACGGGAATCGGGAAAAGGGGTTCGCCTCCTTAGAGGCAGTTTCAAAATGAAGCGAAGCGGTTCTGGCTAGGCGCGCGGCCGCAGACAGTACAAGTGGATCGGCCAAGGCCACGCAACGACGCCAGCATCTTTTTGAAACGGCCTCTTAAAAACGGCTGGCCGGCAAGCCCGAGGCTTGCCGGCCATCACGCGATCGCTGCGCGGACTGTTGCGCCAAGGCGAGCTTTCTCGCCTCTCTCTCGCCTCTCTCTCGCCTACAAGCGGCCCATCAGCACCAGCACAAGCACCACGATCAGCAGCAGGCCCAGCGCGCCGCTGGGCATATAGCCCCAGGAACGGCTATGCGGCCAGGTCGGCATTGCACCGAGCAAGACAAGCACCAGCACGACCAGTAATACGGTTCCTAACATGGAACGCTCCTTTCCCGACTCCGCTTGATGGGCCAGGCCCCCGCCGATACCTCGCCAGGGGACCGGAATCGTCGAGCCCGATGCGAATGTAGCCGCGCCGTTTGGCATGGACCTGACCGCTACCCGCACGTTGCCATGGACGGCGTGCGGTGTCGGTACGATGACGGACAATTGGCAATTGGCGCCCGCCACCGGGGCTGGGGGTTGGGGCTTGGCGGTTGAACCGCGTAGGGGTCAGAGGCAGCGGAAAACGCGACGGGCATGACAGCCACGGTGGCCTTGAGGCCAGCGGGAAGGCAGCATGCTTCGGGAAAGAACTGAACCAGGGGCAAGGCCGCAGGCGGAAAGTCGTGGGGTGCGACTGGGGTCAGGTCCAGACAGCCGGCCGCGCGTATTCGCAGCGCCGCTGTGCGCGCATCTTCGCATACTCCAGCCCGGAACCCTTCTTATATTTCCGTCGGCGGCGTTTCTGCGCCCCGCGAGCATGCCAGGCCGCGCTTGCTCGCGCGTCATGTGACAAAAGAGACACACGGACACTGTGGCCGCCTATCCCGACGCTGGATTTTCTGCACGCCACCAAACCGTGCGCCGCGCCCTATTCCCGCTCGCCAATCCCGAAACCCAGCTGCCGGTGCCCATTTTTTGCGCACGGCACCATGACCAGGCAAGCCGCCGAAGCCGCCCAGCAACCTGCCATCCACGCCGGGGCAAGCCCGCATCTCCTTGAAAATCAACGCCTTGCACATCGCACCGCAACATATCCGGCTGCAAATTGAACACGTGGCCTGAACTTTGCGTAATCGGTATAAATGCCAACTGTCGACAGCTGACCATCGACCTACAGTGACCTAATCGCCAATCCAAGGAAACACAAACATGGGCAACAACGTCTCTTCCCGCCTGGTTCCCGCCATCTCCGAGGCCGAGCAGCAGGTGCGTGAGGATCTCGCCGCCGCATACCGCCTGGTCGCCCTGTACGGCATGGACGACAGCATCTACACCCATATCTCGGCCCGGGTGCCGGGCACCGAGGACCGCTTCCTGATCAACCCGTTCGGGATGCTGTTCCGCGATATCACCGCGTCCTCGCTGGTGTGCATCGACCTGGACGGGAACATCATCAGCGGACCGCCGGGGCAAGACGTGAACCCGGCCGGCTTCACCATCCACAGCGCGGTGCATGCCGCCCGGCATGACGCGGTCTGCGTGCTGCATACGCATACCGTGGCCGGCGTAGCGGTCTCGTCGCTGGCGTGCGGCCTGCAGCCCTCCAACCAGTGGGCGCTGCAATTCCATGACCGCGTGTCGTACCACGACTTCGAAGGCATTGCGCTGGACCATGAGGAGCGCGTGCGCCTGGTGGCCGATCTCGGCCCGGACAAGCGCGCCCTGATCCTGCGCAATCACGGCCTGGTCACGCTAGGCCGCAGCGTGGCGGAGGCCTTCATCCTGATGCATAACCTGGAGCGCGCCTGCCGCGTGCAGGTGGCGATCCAGTCCAGCGGCCAGCGGGTCAATCCGGTGCCGCCAGCCATTTGCGAGAAGACCGCGCGCCAGTACGAGAGCGGCGACACCAACCGCTTGCCCGGCGCGGCCGATCCGTACGCGCGGGAATGGCGCGCCTTGCGCGAGCGGCTGGAACCGGCCGCTGCCACGTCGTTCCGCGACTAACGCCCTGCCTGCCCTGCACGTTTTCGCCAGTTCCGTCTTGCCAGTTACCCATCCCTAGCCCCCAGGAGAGTTCCGCAATGAATCGTCGCCAACTGATCAAAATGGGTGTTGCCACCACCGGGCTGTCGCTCGCCGGCGTGCCTTTCCACGTCCTCGCGGCCGGCAAGAAGGGCGGCGTGATCAACGCGCTCGTCCAGCCTGAGCCTTCCGGCCTGATGATCGGCATTACCCAGAACGGCCCCACCCAGCTGATCTCCGGCAACATCTACGAGGGCTTGCTGCGCTACGACGAAAAACTGGAACCGCAGCCAGCGCTGGCGACCTCCTGGACGGTGAACCCGGCCGGCACCGTGTACACGTTCAAGCTCAAGCCCAAGGTCACCTGGCATGACGGCAAGCCGTTTACCGCGGCCGACGTGGTGTTCTCCGCCGATGTGTTCCTGCGCAAGACCCACGCCCGGCTGCGCGCCAACCTGGCGGCGGTGGAGAGCATCCGCGCGGTGGACCCGCTCACGGTGGAGTTCAAGCTGAAGTACCCGTTCAGCCCGTTCCTCGGCATCTTCGAAGTGGGCACCATGCCCATGGTGCCCAAGCACATCTACGAGGGCACGGATTTCCTGACCAACCCCGCCAATGCCAAGCCCATTGGCACCGGCCCGCTGAAGTTCAAGGAATGGGTGCGCGGCTCGTACATCCAGCTGGTGCGCAACGATGCGTATCACCAGCCCGACGTGCCGCTGGTCGACAGCGTGTACTTCCACGTGATCCCCGATGCCTCGGCGCGCGCCGCGGCGTTCGAGTCCGGCAAGGTCGACCTGGTGCCCGGCGGTGCGGTGGAGTACTTCGACGTGGCGCGCCTGAGCAAGCTGCCCGGCGTGCAGGTCACCACCAAGGGCTGGGAGTTCTTCGCGCCGCACTCGTGGCTGTGGGTCAACAACCGCAAGGCGCCGATGGACAACATCAAGTTCCGCCAGGCGCTGGCCTTTGCCATCGACCGCGACGCGATCGCCAAGGTGGCATGGCAAGGCTATGCCAAGAGCGCCACCGGCCCCTTCAACAGCCATATCAAATACGCCAGCACCGACGTGGCCAAGTATCCGCGCGACCTGGCCCGCGCCAAGCAGCTGCTGAGCGAATCCGGCTACAAGGGCGAAACCCTGCGCCTGCTGCCCCTGCCCTACGGCGAAACCTGGACCCGCTCCGCCGAGATCGTGCGGCAGAACCTGCAGCAGGCCGGCGTGAAGATCGAGATGACCCCCACCGACGTGGCGGGCTGGGGCGAGCGGCTGAACAAGTGGGACTACGACCTGGCCTTCACCTACGTCTACCAGTACGGTGACCCGGCGCTGGGCGTGGCGCGCAACTACACCTCGGACAACATCGCGCAGGGTTCGCCCTTCAACAATGTGGAGGGCTATCGCAACGCCAAGGTCGACGAATTGTTCCAGGCTGGCGCGCGCGAGATGGACCCCGTCAAGCGCGCGGCGATCTACCACGAAGTGCAGAAGATCCTGGTGGACGAGATGCCGGTGGTGTGGCTTCACGAGCTCAACTTCCCCACGCTGTACCGCAGCCGCATCAACAATCCCATCAGTTCCGGCATTGGCCTGAACGACGGCATCGGCCGCGCCTGGCTGGCGTGATGGCAGTCATCTTTATCTCTGGGGCAAAGCCATGAGTCGTACGCAGCGCATGCTAGGCCGGGTGGTACAGGGCGTGATCGCGATCCTGGTCATCGCGACCGTCAACTTCCTGCTGATCCGGGCCGCGCCGGGAGACCCTGTCTCGGTGATGGCTGGCGAGGCCGGGGCCTCCGACCCGCAGTTCGTGGCGCAGTTGCGCACGCAGTTCGGGCTGGACAAGCCGGTGCCGGAGCAGCTTGCCACTTACCTTGGCCACGTGGTGCACCTGGACCTGGGCTACTCCTACCGCCAGCAGCAGCCGGTGCTGGACCTGATCCTGCAGCGCCTGCCGGCCACGCTGATCCTGACCGGCAGCGCCTTCCTGCTCTCCGTGCTGTTCGGCGTGGTGCTGGGGGCGTGGGCTAGCCGGCGCGCGGGGAGCTGGGTGGACAACGCCATCACCCTGTTCGCCCTGGTGTTCTACGCAACGCCCTTGTATTGGCTGGCGATGATGGCGGTGCTGCTGTTCTCGGTCAAGCTCGACTGGCTGCCCGGCTTTGGCTACTTCACCGTGGGGGCGGACCTGCACGGCCTGGCGCTGGTGTTCGACATTGCCACGCACCTGGTGCTGCCTGCGCTCACGCTGGCGCTGTTCTACATGGCGGTGTATGCGCGCATGACACGGGCCTCGATGCTGGAGGTGGCGCAGATGGATTTCGTCAAGACCGCGCGCGCCAAGGGTGTGCGGCCCGGGCGCATCCAGCGCGCCCACATCCTGCGCAACGCCCTGCTGCCGGTGGTGACGCTGGCCGGCATCCAGGCCGGCGGCATGATCGGCGGCGCGGTGCTGACCGAGACGGTGTTCGCCTGGCCCGGCATTGGCCGCCTGATGTTCGACGCCCTGCTGCAGCGTGACTACAACCTGCTGCTGGGCTGCTTCCTGGTCACCGCGGCCATGGCCGTGTTGTTCAACTTGTTGACCGACTTTGTCTACACGCTGGTCGACCCGCGGATCGAGATGCAATGAAAAACACTTTCTGGCGGCGGTTCTGCCGCAACAAGGCAGCCGTGCTCGGCATGGTGGTACTGGTGGGCATTGCCGTGCTTGCGCTGTTCGGGCCGTGGATGGCCGGGCATGATCCCTGGGACATGGTGCAGCAGCCGTTCCTGCAGCCGATGCAGGAGCCCGGCTTTGCCATGGGCACCGACACCATGGGGCGCGACATCCTGGCGGGGGTGATCCACGGCGCGCGCATCTCGCTGCTGATCGGCGTGGTGTCCACGGTGGTCTCGCTCTTGATCGGCGTGACGCTGGGCGCCATTTCCGGCTACTTCGGCGGGTGGATCGATGCGGCGCTGATGCGCTTCACCGAGCTGTTCCAGGCGGTGCCGAGCTTTGCGCTGGCGCTGGTGCTGGTCGCGATCTTCGAGCCGTCCATCGGCTCCATCGTGGCGGCGATCGCCATCGTGTCCTGGCCGCCGGTGGCGCGCCTGGTGCGCAGCGAGTTCCTCACGCTGCGCCAGCGCGACTTTGTGCAGGCCGCGAAGCTGGCCGGGCAATCGACACCACGCATCATCCTGTCGCAGATCCTGCCCAATGCCAGCTCGCCCATCGTCGTGATGGCCTCGCTGATGGTGGCGACCGCCATCTTGCTCGAATCCAGCCTGAGCTTCCTGGGTCTGGGCGACCCGAACCACATGAGCTGGGGCTACATGGTGGGCTCGGCGCGCACCGTGCTGCGCCAGGCCTGGTGGATGGCGGTGTTTCCCGGCACGGCCATCCTGCTGACGGTGCTGGCGCTCAATATGGTGGGCGAAGGCCTGAACGACGCGCTCAATGCGCGCCTTGGCGGGAGCGGACGATGAGCACACCAGTACTAGATATCCAGGACCTGAGCATCCGCCTGCCTGCCGGCGGCGACCGCGCGCTGGCGGTGCAAGGCGCCTCGCTGACGCTGGAAGCGGGCCAGACCCTGTGCGTGGTGGGCGAGTCCGGCTCCGGCAAGTCCATGATCGCCAATGCGGTGATGGGCCTGCTGCCGCGCCCCCATGTGGAGCCGGTGGCCGGGCGCATCCTGTTTGAGGGCCAGGACCTGCTGCAGCTGGATGACGACGCCATGCGCGAGCTGCGCGGGCAGAAGATCGGCATGGTGTTCCAGGAACCCATGACGGCGCTCAACCCGGTGATGCGCATCGGCGACCAGATCGCCGAGGTGTTCGATGCGCACCAGCGGCTGGGCGCGGCCGACAAGCGCAAGCGCATCGTGGCGGCGCTGGCCGATGTCGGCCTGCCCGATCCGGCGCTGCTGTACGACAGCTACCCCTTCCGCCTGTCGGGCGGGCAACGCCAGCGCGTGATGATCGCCTGCGCCATGGCGCTGGAGCCGCGCCTGCTGATTGCCGACGAGCCCACCACGGCGCTCGACGTGACCACGCAGGCGCAGATTCTGCAGCTGATTCGCGATCTGCAGAAGCGGCGCGGCATGGCCGTGCTGTTCATCACGCACGATTTCGGCGTGGTGTCTGAGATCGCCGACCAGGTGGTGGTCATGCAGACCGGCACCATCGTCGAGGCCGGGCCGGCCGCGCGCGTGCTGACCGATCCGCAGCACCCCTATACCCGCAAGCTGATCAGCGCCATTCCCGGCGGGCACCTGCGCCAGCCGCCCGTGCAGGTAGAGGTCAACCGCGTGCTGCAGGTGCAGGACCTGTGCAAGACCTACCGCACCGGCGGCGGCCTGCTGCGGCGCGGGCGCGAGGTGCAAGCCGCGCGCAACGTGAACTTCGAGCTGCTGCGCGGGCAGACGCTCGGGCTGGTGGGTGAATCGGGCTCCGGCAAATCCACGGTGGGCCGCTGCATCGTCGGCCTGGCGCCGTTCGACAGCGGGCGCATCGTGATCAACGGGCGCAACCTGTCGCAAGGCGGCGGGCTGCTGCAACGCGCGGGCGGCAAGCTGCAGATGGTGTTCCAGGATCCATACGCGTCGCTCAATCCCCGGCACCGGATCGGTGCGGCCATCGCTGCCGGCCCCATCGCGCAGGGCGTACCGCGCCAGGAGGCACAGGCGCGCACGCTGGAGCTGCTCGGGCTGGTCGGGCTGGGGCCGGAGGCGGCCGAGCGCTACCCGCATGAGTTCTCCGGCGGGCAGCGCCAGCGCATCGGCATTGCCCGGGCGCTAGCGATGCAGCCGGAATTGCTGGTGGCGGACGAGCCCGTCTCCGCGCTGGATGTGTCGGTGCAGGCGCAGGTGCTGGAGTTGTTCGCCAAGGTGCGCGAGCAGTTCAAGCTGGCCATGGTCTTTATCACCCACGACCTGCGCGTGGCCGCGCAGATGTGCGACAAGATCGCCGTCATGCAGCGCGGCGAGGTGGTCGAGTACGGCGAGACGGCCCGCGTGCTGAGCGCGCCCGAGCATGCCTACACGCGCAGGCTGATCGAAGCCATCCCGCGCTTGACCCGGGTGCAGGAGGCAGCGCAGGCACCAGAGCCACCAGCGGCACCAGAGGCACCAGCGCCAGCCCGCCTGCAAGCGGTCGGGGGCTACGCATGACCCGCACCGACCTCGACAATCTGGCCGGGACACGGAACAAGATGGACACGACGACAAACAAGCCACCCTGCGTGGCGCTGCTCAGCAGCGTGCTCGACATGCGCTACCTGGTACCCGCCTTCCGCGCGGCGGCGCCCGGGCTGGACCTGCGCGTGGGCCCCGACCTGGGCGCGCTTGACGACATCGATGCCGCGGTCTGCTGGGCGCCCCCGCCCGGCCTGCTGGCGGCCATGCCCAAGCTGCGCCTGGTGCAATCGCTGGGCGCGGGCATCGACCACCTGCACAGCGACCCGGACCTGCCGCCAGGGCCAACCGTCTGCCGCATCGTGGATACCGCCATGGCGGGCACCATGACGGCCTACGTGACGTGGGCCGTGATCCAGCACCAGCGCAGCATGGGCGCCTATCTGGCCAGCGCGGCGGCCGGGCAGTGGCAGGAACAGCCCATCGTGGCGCCGTCACGGCACCGCGTGGGCATTGCGGGGCTGGGCACGCTGGGCATTGCCAGCGCCCGCGCGCTGCAGGCGGTGGGCTATGCGGTGCGCGGCTGGAGCCGCAGCCCCAAGGCGGGCCTGCCCGAAGGCGTGGAAGCCTTCCACGGCCAGGACGGCCTGGATGCCTTCCTGGCGGGCTGCGACGCGCTGGTTTGCCTGCTGCCGCTGACCGCGCAGACGCAGGGTTTCCTGTGCGCCGGCCTGTTCGCCCGCCTGCCGCGCGGCGCGCACCTGATCAACGTAGGCCGGGGCAGCCACCTGGTCGAGCCTGACCTGCTGCGCGCGCTGGACGACGGCACGCTGGGCGCGGCCACGCTGGATGCCTTCCAGCACGAGCCGCTGCCATCCGGGCATCCGTTCTGGCGGCATCCGCGCATTGTGGTCACGCCGCACGTGGCGGCGCGCACCGATCCGGCGACGATCGCGCGCCAGACGCTGGATAATCTGGCCCAGCTGCGCCGCGGGCAGCGGCCTGCGGTGGCAGTCGACCCGGCACAGGGATATTGATTTCTATGACTGATCGGCCTTCCATGTTCGCCTGCCGTCCGGCAACGTGCCGCTTGGCCCCAACCGCCGGGTTGCTCCCCTCTCCCGCTTGCGGGAGAGGGGCGGGGGAGAGGGCGGGCGTTCGTCAAGAACCCAATGCCACGCCTGTCATCCACCGGTTGCAATCGGGATCGGCAACGGCGCAGCACCGTGGCTTAGCCAGCGCCCGCCCTCTCCCCCAACCCCTCTCCCACTTTGTGGGAGAGGGGAGCAAACCGGCGGGGCGACCAAGTGATATGGAAGTCCGATGAAGCACTGCTTCTTTTTGCCTGCCCCACCACCCGATACCAACAACAGGACGTCACTGACATGACCGTCGCCTTGCCCTCCCACGCCGCGCTTGCCGCAGACGATATCGCGGCCCACCTGCACCCCTTTACCAACCTGGCCGCCCACCCCGGCGTCGGGCCGCTCGTCATCACCAAAGGCGACGGCATCTATGTGGAGGACGACCAGGGCAAGCGCTACCTGGAGGGGATGTCCGGCCTGTGGTGCAGCTCGCTCGGGTTCAGCCATGCGCGTGTGATCGAGGCCGGCGTGGAGGCCATGCGCACGCTGCCCTACTATCACACGTTCAACCATCGCTCCAACCCGGCCGCGATCATGCTGGCCGAGAAGCTGGTCGCGATGGCGCCGGTGCCGATGTCCAAGGTGTTCTTCGCCAACTCCGGCTCGGAGGCCAACGACACCGCCGTGAAGCTGGTCTGGTACTACCACAACGCCATCGGCAAGCCGGACAAGAAGAAGATCATCGCGCGCACCAACGCCTATCACGGCGTCACCGTGGCGGCGGCGAGCCTGAGCGGCCTGCAGGCCAACCACCGCGATTTCGACCTGCCCATCGACCGCATCCTGCGCGCCGGCTGCCCGCACCACTACCTCTACGGCGCGCCGGGCGAGAGCGAGGCGGCGTTCGCCAGCCGCCTGGCGCAGGAGCTCGAAGCGCTGATCCAGGCGGAGGACCCGGACACCATCGGCGCCTTCATCGCCGAGCCGGTGATGGGCGCGGGCGGCGTGATCGTGCCGCCAGCCACCTACTTTGCCGAGATCCAGGCCGTGCTGCGCCGCCATGACATCCTGCTGATCGCCGACGAGGTGATCTGCGGCTTTGGCCGGACTGGCGCGATGTTCGGCTCCACCACCTACGGCATGCAGCCCGACATCCTCACCTGCGCCAAGGCGCTGTCCTCCGGCTACATGCCGATCTCGGCGGTGATGGTGTCGGAGAAGGTGCATGCGGCCATTGCCGCCAACAGCGGCAAGATCGGCACCTTCGGCCATGGCTTCACCTACTCGGGCCATCCGGTCACCACGGCGGTGGCACTGGAGACGCTGCGCGTCTACGAGGATGACCACATCCTCGATCATGTGAACGCTATCACGCCCCGCTTCCAGCAAGCGCTGCGGGCCTATGCCGGGCGAGCGCTGGTGGGCGAGGTGCGCGGGGTTGGCCTGCTGGGCGCGGTCGAGCTGGCGGCGGATCCGGCGGCGCGGCGCGCCTTCGACCCGGCCCTGAAGGCTGGCCCGCGCCTGGCCCAGCTGGCCCAGGAGCACGGCCTGATCGTGCGCGCCATGGGCGACACCATTGCGTTCTGCCCGCCGCTGATCATCACCGAGGCGCAGATCGACGAGCTGTTCACGCGGTTCGAGCGCGCCATGGTGGCGCTGGAGCGTGAGTTCCCGCCCAGCAGCCATGGCGGCAACAAGGCTGCCGCCTGATGACCGGCCCGGCCAATCCTTCGCTACGGCTCACCACGGCGAGTGCGCGCCGCGACGGCATCCTGCTGTTTTTCTGCGCGCTGGTGGCCTTTGCCAGCTACGACGCCTTCTGCAAATGGATGCTGCGCGACCACTCGGCACCCATGATGAACCTCACCCGCTATGTGTCGGTGAGCGTCATCGCGCTGGTGTGGCTGCTGCGCGAAGGCGGCCTGACGCTGTGGCGCACGTCCTGCAAGTGGCTGCTGCTGGCGCGCGGGCTGGCGCTTGGCATCGTGGCAAGCTGCTTCATGGCTGCGCTGGTGCACATGCCGCTGGCCGAGGCAACGGCGATCTACTTCACCGCGCCGCTGATCATGGTGGCGCTGTCGCCGGCGGTGCTGGGCGAGCGGGTGGGGCGCGCGCAGTGGGCGGCGGTGCTGGCCGGCTTTGGCGGCATGCTGCTGATCGTGCGGCCCGGCGGCGACCTGCCCTTGGCCGGCACGGTGCTGATGATCGTCTCGGCCGTGTGCTACGCGGCCTTCCAGCTGCTGACGCGGAGGCTGGCCGGCGTGGTCGCCGGGCCGGTGCTCTATGCCTGGACCGCGCTGATCTGCCTGGTGGTGACCGGCGTGCCGGCGCTGGCAACGCTGCCTGAGGTCATGCCGTCCGCACCCGACATCTTGCTGATGATGGCCGGTGGCGCCTGCAGCGGCCTGGCCCAGTTGCTGCTGCTGGCCGCCTTCCGGCGCGTTGCCGCCTCCACGCTCGCGCCGCTCAATTACTTTCAACTGCTGCTCGCCGTGCTGATCAGTACCTTTGTCTTCCAGCGCCCGCCCGATGGCATCGCGCTGGCGGGCATCGTGCTGATCATGCTGTCGGGCGGCTACCTCGCATTGCGTGGGCGGCAGGCGCCGCCGGTGCCGCCCGCGCCGCTGGTAAAGCCGGTCGTAGCCCGACCCAAGGACTAAGCCCATGTCTGATTCCACATTCGACGAATCCTCGCCCTTTGCCTCCATCGAAGTCTCAGACCTGGTGGCGGCGGTGGAGGCGCAACTCACCCAGGCCATCGTCGAAGGCCGGCTCCGGCCCGGCAGCCGCATCGTCGAGGCCGACATCGCCCGCCGCATGAATGTCAGCCGCGCGCCGGTGCGCGAGGCGGCGCGGCGGCTGGAGCGCCAAGGCGTGCTGGTCTCGCGCCCGCGCCATGGCTTTGCGGTGCGCACGGTGACGGTGCGCGAGATCGACGACCTGTTCCAGGTACGGCTGAACCTGGAGCTGATGGCCGCATCGCTCGCCTGCAAGCAGGCGCCGGAGGCCGGGCTGAAGCAGCTCGTGGCCATGGTCGACCGCATGGTGCAGGAGGCCGAATCGCTGCCGCAGATCGAGCGGGTGGCGCGCGACCTGGCGTTCCACACGGCCATCTGCGAGCTGTCCGGCAATGCCTACCTGCATCGCATGTTCTCCATGATGCAAACGGAAATCCGCATGATCGTGGCGCTGATCGACAGCGTGTACCACGACCCCAAGGCCGTGGCCGAGACCCATCGCCCCATCGCCGAGGCGATTGCGCGGCGCGACGAAGCCGCCGCGCAAGCCGCGGTGCGCTTCCATATCGATGACGCCTGGGTCCATGTCCGGGCGGTGTTCATGCAAAAACAAGGCGCCGCCGAGGCGCCCCCGATGGAGTCCGTCCTATGAAAGTCGTCTACAGCGATCTGCATCTCGACCACGACCCGCACGCGTTCATGGTGCGCGGCAAGATGAAGCGCAGCAACGAGCAGCCCGAGCGCGCCCTGCGCCTCTTGGCGGCGGTGCGCGCCGATGGCCACGACGTGATCGCCCCCGCCGATCACGGCCCCGGCCCGCGTGCCGCGATCCACACGCCGGAATACCTGCGCTTCCTGGAAACCGCGTACGACCGCTGGCAACTGCTGCCCGACGCCTCCGAAGAGGTCTTGCCCAACATCCACCCCTTCCCCGGGCAGCCCTGCACCTATCCCGACAGCGTGGTCGGCCAGGCGGGCTTCCACATGGGCGACGCCGCCTGCTCCATCGGGCCCAGCACCTGGCGCGCGGCAGTCGGCTCTGCCGACGTGGCCACCCACGCCGCGCAGCTGGTCGCAGACGGCGAACGCGCCGCCTATGCGCTGTGCCGCCCGCCGGGCCACCATGCTTATGCGGACCGCGCCAACGGCTTTTGCTACCTGAACAACACCGCCATTGCCGCGCAGCACCTGCGCCGCCACCATGAGCGCGTCGCCATCCTCGACATCGACATGCACCACGGCAACGGCACCCAGGGCATCTTCTACCGGCGCAACGATGTGCTGACTGTGTCGCTGCATGGCGACCCGATGCTGTTCACGCCCTTTTTCACCGGACACGCGCATGAGCGCGGCGAGGCGGAAGGCCTCGGCTACAACATCAACCGACCGCTGGCGCGCGGCACCGGCGACGAGGCCTACCTGGCGGCGCTGCGCGACGTGTGCCAGAGCATCCGCGCCTTCGCGCCCGGGGCGCTGGTGGTGGCGCTAGGGCTGGACGCGCACGAGCGCGACCCGTACCAGGCACTGGCCGTCACCACGCCCGGTTTCGCGCTGATCACCGCGGAAATCGCACGGCTGGGCTTGCCGACGGTGCTGGTGCAGGAAGGCGGGTATCTCTCCGACGACCTCGGGCCCAACCTGTCCAGCGCGCTGCGCGGCTTCGCGAGCGCGGCATGAACGGGCCGGCAAGCGCGGCGCTGGCTGCCGCCGATGTGCTCAGCGAAGGCTCGGCCGAAGTCCCTGTGACGTGGGCGATGGCGCTGCTCACGCAGCACTACGGGCTGGCGGGCCGGCTCTCCCCGCTGACCGGCGAGCGCGACCGGAACTTCCTGCTGGAAACGCCCGCGGCAAGCTACATGCTCAAGGTCTCGCATCCCGCCGAGCTGCCGCTGGTGGCGGACTTCCAGACCCAGGCGCTGCTGCACATCGCCGCAGCCGACCCCGCCCTGCCCGTGCAGCGCATCGTGCCAACCCTGGCGGGCCAGCCATCGCTGATCATCCAGCCACCCGGTGGCCAAGCGCGCGTGGTGCGCCTGTTCAGCTACCTGCCTGGCGAGCCGCTGCCCAAGGCGCAGCGCTCGCAAGCGCAGGCACGTGAGCTGGCGCGCACGCTGGCCCGGCTCGACCTGGCGCTGCGCGACTTCCGCCATCCCGCTGGCGAACTGGAGCTGCCGTGGGACATCCAGCGCGCCGACCGCGTGCGCGGGCTGCTCGACAGTGTCCCGGACGCGGCGCGCCGCGCTCTGGCAAACCGCGCGCTGGATCGCTTTGCCGCCAACGTGCAGCCCCGGCTGGCGCACCTGCGGGCCCAGCCGATCCACAACGACTTCAATATCTATAACGTGCTGGTCGACCCGCAAGACCACGAGCGCATTGCGGGCGTGCTGGATTTTGGCGACATGGTCCATGCGCCGCTGATCGACGACCTGGCCGTTGCCGCCGCCTATCAGGTTGACCCCGCCGGCGACACGATGGCCACGCTGGCGGACTTTGCCGCCGCGTATCACGCGGTGCTGCCGCTGCAAGCGGATGAGGTCGACGTGCTCTTCGACCTGGTGCAGGCCCGGCTGGTGATGGTGGTCGCCATCAGCGGCTGGCGCGCCGCGCGGCATCCGGAAAACGCCCCCTACCTGCTGCGCAACAACGCAGTCTCCTGGGACCGGCTGGCGGCCTGCGACGCGATCCCCACTGAACAAGCACGCTCCGTCCTGCGCCGCGCCTGCGGGCTGGCGTGACCACGACACCAAGGAATCCGATGACCACGGCAGCAGCCACCCCTAGCGTTGCAGCATTGACCGAGCGGCGCGCCCGCGTGCTTGGGCCGGCGTACCGCCTGTTCTACGAGGAGCCGCTGCACATCGTGCGCGGCGATGGTGTCTGGCTTTACGACGCCAACGGCGAGCGCTACCTCGATGCGTATAACAATGTGGCATCGGTCGGCCATTGCCATCCACAGGTGGTGCAAGCCATTGCCCGCCAGGCGGCGCAGCTGAACACGCACACACGCTACCTGCACGAGGGCATCCTGGATTACGCGCAGCGCCTGCTGGCCACCATGCCGGACGCGCTGGGCCATGCCATGCTCACCTGCACCGGCAGCGAGGCCAACGACCTGGCGATGCGCATCGCGCGCGCCCACACCGGCGCGCAAGGGCTGATCATCACGCGCTTTGCCTATCACGGCGTGACCGCGTCCATTGCCGAGGCATCGCCCTCGCTCGGGCGCTACGTGAAGCTTGGCGACAATGTGCGTACCGTGCCGGCGCCGGACAGCTACCGCGTTGCGCCGGCGCAACTCGGTGCCGCCTTTGCCGACGGCGTGCGCCACGCCATCGAGGACCTGCGCGCGCATGGTATCCGCCCCGCCGCGCTGCTGGTCGACACCGTGTTCTCCAGCGACGGCATCTTCACCGATCCGCCCGGCTTCCTGAAAGACGCGGCCGCCGCCATCCGCGCGGCCGGCGGCGTGTTCATCGCCGACGAGGTGCAGCCCGGCCTGGGGCGCACCGGCGAGGCCTTCTGGGGATTCCAGCGGCATGGCGTGGTGCCGGACATCGTCACCATGGGCAAGCCGATGGGCAACGGCCATCCGCTGGCCGGGCTGGCCGTGCGCCCCGAAGTGCTGGAGGCGTTTGGGCGCGAGTGCCGTTACTTCAATACCTTCGGCGGCAACCCGGTCTCGGTTGCCGCCGGCATGGCGGTGCTTGACGTCATCGAGCAGACGCAGCTCATGGCGCAGGTGCGGCGCGTGGGCACGTACCTGCGCGAGCGGCTGGCTGGCGTGGCGGCGCGCCATGCACTGATCGGCGATATCCGCGGGGCCGGGCTGTTCGTCGCGGTGGAGTTTGTCGAAGACGGCGATGCCGCGCGGCCCGCAACCGCGCAGACGGCGCGCATCGTCAACGGCCTGCGGCGGCGCCACGTGCTGGTTGGCGCCACCGGCGAAGCGGCCAACATCCTGAAGATCCGCCCGCCGATGGTGTTCACCGAAGCGCACGCCGACCTGCTGGCCGACACCCTGGACGCGGTGCTGGCCGAGGTGGAGAACGAGCGAGCGGCCTGAACCTGACCCCGCCAGCCATCCAGCCTCCCGGCTAACGCGCCGCGAGCCTGGCGGCAATGCCGGCCACGTGCCGGCCCTGATACTTTGCGATCGCCAGTTCGTTCTCGCTGGGCTGGCGCGAGCCGTCGGCGGCCGTCAGGGTGGAGGCGCCATAAGGTGTGCCCCCCGTGATCTGGCTCATGTCCAGCAGCCGCGCTTCAGCGTAGGGCACACCGACAATCACCATGCCCTGGTGCAGCAGCGTGGTGTGGAAGCTGGTAATCGTGGTCTCCTGGCCACCGTGCTGGGTGGCGGTGCTGGTAAAGACACTGCCGACCTTGCCCACCAGCCCGCCGCTCATCCATAGCCCGCCGGTCTGGTCGAGAAAATTGCGCATCTGCGCGCACATATTGCCGAACCGCGTGGGGGTGCCGAACAGGATGGCATCGGCGTCGGCCAGTTTCTCCGGCTCCGCCACCGGCACATGGGCGAAAGCTGCCCGAGCGGCCTTGGCGCCACTCTTTTCCAGCACGGCGTCGGGCACCAGTTCCGGCACCTGGAGCAGCGTCACCTCGGCGCCATCGACTTCGCGCGCGCCCGCCGCCACGGCCTCGGCCATTTTGTAGACGTGCCCGTACATGCTGTAGAAGACCACCTGGATCTTGCAGGTCATGACATCCTCCTGAGTGCAATGCCAAATACGAAACAACGAAATGACGAAATGCGAAGTACGAAATCGGGACTTCAGGCCGGAACAGGCCATCCGTTGAGTCTAGGCGACGCAAGCGCGCCGCGCGGTGACTGCCCGCGCTTTCCTTCGCATCTTCGCCGCCTACAATAAAAGACCCTGGCTCATCCGCGCGCGGCACGGGCCCGCCCTGCCGGAGCCAACGATGGAGTACCGCAATGACAACGGCGTGTGCGCACCTTGCATTGAGCCATCCCGTCACACCCAGCGCAGAAGGCTGCGAGGAATGCCTGCGCAGCGGCGACGAATGGGTGCACCTGCGCTTGTGCCTGTGCTGCGGCCATGTCGGCTGCTGCGACGACTCGCCCAACCAGCACGCCAGGCGGCATTTCCTGGCCACGGAACATCCGGTGATCCAGTCGTTCGAGCCGGGCGAAACCTGGCGCTGGTGCTATATCGACAAGCTGTTCATTCCTTGAAGGGCGCCCGGCGCCCAGCGCGCGTGCAAGCCCCCCCCATGCGCCAATCCTGCAAGGAGAATGTCATGCTGTCGACACCCATTGAAAAGACCGACCATGCACTGGGGCCTGCCTCGGCCCACGTCACCGTGGTCGAATATGGCGACTTCGAATGCCAGTATTGCCGCCTGGCCTACGGCGGCGTGAAGATCCTGCTTGCCCGCTACCACGACCGCGTGCGCTTTGTGTACCGCCATTTCCCGCTGACGGCCTGGCACCCGCTGGCCCAAGCCGCCGCAGAGGCTGCCGAGGCCGCGGCGGCCCAGCACAAGTTCTGGCCGATGCACCAGCAGATCTTCGAGCAACATCACGGCATCAAGCCGGCGATGCTGCGGGAATACGCTGCTACGCTGGAACTGGACCTGGAGCGTTATGACTACGACATGAAGGCCCACACCTACCTGCAGCGCGTGCGCGAGCACCAGCAGGGCGGCGTCGCCAGCCATGTGCGCAGCACGCCGGCATTCTTCGTCAATGGGACGATACAGGACGTGACCTTCGGCATCGAACACCTGGACCATGCCATTGCCGTGGCGCTGCGCCACCAAGGACCTGGGGGCTAAGGGGCTAGGAGCCTAGGCTTCCGGACCAACAGGCGTGGCCGCCTCTGCCGCGCTGTACACATGGCGCGTGGCAAGCAGTGACGCGAGGTCGGCGTCGCCGGCAATCACCGCCCGCAGGATCTGCGCGTGCTCGTCCCAGTTCTGCTGCGCCCGCTGCCGGTGCGCGGGCGCAAACACCAGCCCGGTACGCTCGCGCAGGGAGCGCATCATCTCCTGCAGCACGCTGTTGGCGGCGATGTTGCCCAGCACTTCATGAAAACGGAAATTGAGCGTGAGCAGGCGCGCATCCTCGCCGCCGCATGCAGCCGCGCTGCCCTGGCGCAGGACCTCCTGCAGTTCGGCGACCAGCCGGGGATCACGCCGTTGCGCGGCCAGCTTGGCGTTCAGGCCTTCCAGCGTGGCACGCACCTCCACCATCTCCCGGGCCACATGCTCCGACAGGCACGCGACCGATGCGCCCCGGCGCGGCTCGATGCGAACCAGCCCCTCGGCCGCCAGGGCGCGCAGCGCCTCGCGCACCGGCACGCGCGACACGCCCAGTTCGGCCGACAGCGTGTGCTCCACCAGGCGGTCGCCCTGGCGGTACACGCCGCCGACGATGCGCTGGCGCAAGGTATCGGTCACCTGCGAAAACAGCGGCGAATGGCGCGAGCCGAGGCTGTCGCCGGGATGGCCCGCCGGGTGGGCGGGTAGAACACTGCCGTGGTCGTCGGACATGTTCGTCTTGTGGGCGCGCGGGCCAGCCTGGGCCGGCCCGCGCGCGCTGGTTCAGCTGCGCTGGAATGTGAAGCTGTCGGCGTAGATATGCGCGCCGCTGGCGCCCAGCCCGAGAAAGGTCTCGCGGGCGTCGCGGATCATGTCGGGCGAGCCGCACAGGTAAATGGCGTGCTCCGACAGGTCCGGCAGGTCGGCGGCAACGGCGTGCTGCACGTGGCCGCGCCGGCCGCTCCATGCGCCGTCGGCACGCGATAGCACCGGCACGTACTGGAAATCGTAGAGCCGCGCGCCCCACGCCTGGATCTGTTCGTGCAGGTACAGGTCCGCCTGGGTGCGCATGCCCCAGTACAGCGAGACCGGCGGGCAATCCGGATCGTCCATCAGCGATTCGAGAATGCTCTTGATCGGCGCCAGCCCGGTGCCCGTGGCCACCATCACCAGCGGGCGATAGTCGTCCTTGCGGAAATAGAAGCCGCCCAGCGGCAGTTCCACGTCGAGCCGGTCGTCGGAACGCAATCCCGCCAGCAAGCGCTCGGTGAAGTAGCCGCCGGGAATGCGGCGCACGTGCAGGTCCACCGTGCGGTCCTTGGGAACCGACGCCATCGAGAAACTGCGCGCGATGCCGTCGCCGGTAAAGATCTTGAGGTACTGGCCGGGACGGTAGTCAAGCGCCTGCGCCTGCGGCAGCTCCAGCGTCAGGTGCACCACGTCGGCGCTGAGCGGCGCGATCTTGCGGATCACCGCGGTGTGCCGCGCGGGCTCGGCGCATGGCTCGCCCGCGCGCGCGGTGCTGATCACCAGGTCGCTGGTGGGCCGCGCCTGGCACGCCAGCGCAAAACCCTCGGCCTCGTCTTCCGGGGTCAGGCCCATGGGGTACTCCTCATAGGCCACCGCGCCTTCGACGAGCCTGACGCGGCACGTGGCGCAGCCGCCGAAGCGGCAGTCGTGTGCCATCTGCACGTTGGCGCGCAGGGCGCCATCCAGCACCGACTCGTCGGCATCGACGTCAAACGACTGCTGGGATTCGATGAGGTGAATGCGGTAGGACATGGTTGACTCGGAATGCGTGGGGAATCGACGGTAGGACAAAAGGCCTAAAAACCTAAAACCTAAAACCTAAAACCTAAAACCTAAAGTCAAAGGCAGTTTCACCTCCCCTGCGGGGCGGCGACCTACTTTCTTGTCTTGCCAAGAAAGTAGGCAAAGAAGGCGCGCCGGATGGGGCGACTTCCCCAGAGCGCCCCATACGGCCTGGTACACCTTGACGGCTCGCTTCGCATCGCGTGACTTATGCGGTTTGCGGGTTGTCGTGGGGTCTGGATTTACTTCTTGATCTTTACTTCTTGATATCGGCTTCGACCAGCACCTTCAGGTCGTCGCCGGCCAGCAGTTCCTGCAGGGCTTGCAGCGCTGCCACGCCAGCGGCGGTGTCCTGCTCGCCGTTGCCGCCGCTCAGGCCGATGCCGCCGATGACTTCGCCATTGACCACGATCGGGAAACCGCCTACGAAGACGGCAAACTTGCCCTCGAAGCTCCACTGGATGCCGAAGGCTTCATTGCCCGGCAGCGCGGGGCCGTTGGGGGCCTGGTTGAACAGGTGGGTGGAGCGCTTGTGGCCGGCGGCGGTGAAGGCCTTGTTCCAGGCGATCTGCGGGCCGGTGATGCGCGCGCCGTCCATGCGCTCCAGCGCCAGCGGGTAGCCGCCGTCGTCGACCACGCAGATCGATTCCAGCACGCCGATTTCCTCGGACTTGCGGATGGCTGCCGCCACCATGTGACGGGCTTCCTTCAGTTCCAGCTTGATGGCCTTTCTCATGTCCTGCTCCTGCTCGATGCGTTGACGCGTTGATGCCGATTAACGATTAGCGATTGACGACTGACGATTGACGCGTGCGCGCCGGCTCAGCAGCCGCGATAAACGGTCTTGATCTGGGTGTAGAACTCCAACCCTGCCCGCCCCGACTCGCGGAAGGTGGAGGTGCTGGATTGCTTGAGGCCGCCGAACGGTGCGTTGATCAGGTTGCCCGTGGTGGTGCGGTTGATCTTGACCGTGCCCGACTGGATGTCATGCGCGAAGTCGTGCGCATAGCGCGGGTTGCTGGTCACGATGGCAGCCGACAAGCCGTACTCGGTGTCGTTGGCCTTGGCGATGGCGTCGGCGTAGCTGCTCACCTCGATGATGGCGATCACCGGCCCGAAGATTTCCTCGCGGGCAATGCGCATCTGCTGGGTGACGCCGGTGAAGACGGCCGGCGAGACGTAGAAGCCCTTGTCGTATGGCTCGCCACCCAGGCGGTCGCCGCCGCACAGGTGCGTGGCTTCGGCCTTGCCGGCTTCCACGTAGCCGAGCACCGTTTCGAGCTGCTTGCGGGTAGCGAGCGGGCCTACGTCCATGCCGGGCGTCATGCCGCTGCCGATCTTCAGGGTCTTGACCTTGGCCAGCAATTTCTCCGTATAGGCGGCCTTGACCGAAGCCATCACCAGCACGCGGCTGGTGCCGGTGCAGGCCTGGCCGCTGAGCGACAAGCCGCCCTTGATGGTGAGGTCCACCGCGCGGTCCAGGTCGGCGTCTTCCATCACGATCAGCGGGTTCTTGCCGCCGAGTTCCATCTGCGTGCGCGTGCTCAGCGACACCGAGCGATGGATATGCTGGCCGGCGGCGGTCGAGCCGGTAAAGGAAATCGCACGCACCGCCGGTGCTTCGGTAATGGCCGCGCCCACGTCGCCGGCACGGCCGGTGATGAAGTTGAGCACGCCCTTGGGGATGCCGGCTTCGACAAACGCCTGCGCCAGCCGGTAGCCGCTCAGCGGTGCGTCCGACGAGGGCTTGAACACCACGGTGTTGCCCGCGATCAGCGCCGGGGCAATCTTGCGCGCCGGGATCGACACCGGGAAGTTCCACGGCGAGATCACGGTCACCACGCCCAGCGGCTCGCGCTGGCTGTAGACGATCATGTCGGGATCGTCCTGGGGATAGGTCTCGCCGGAGAAGGACTGCCCTTCCACGGCATAGAAGCGAATGGTCTGCGCCGAGCGCAGCACTTCATCCTTGCTCAGGTTGAGCGCCTTGCCTTCTTCGCGGGTCAGTTCCTCGGCGATCTGGCCTGCGTTGGCTTCCAGGTAGTCAGCGGCGCCGTTGAGGATCTTGGCGCGCTTGGAGATGGGGGTTTTCTTCCAGGCGTCGAACGCGGCCGCGGCGGCGGCCACGGCGGCCTGCGCGTCAGCCGCGGTCGAGGCCTGGAAACGGCCGACGATATCGCCAGTATCGGCCGGGTTGACGTTGTCGAAGGTGCGCCCGCTGGCGCTCTTCGACCATTCGCCGTTGATGTAGTTGTTGAATTCGTCTGTCTTTGCCACTGCCATGATGTCCAAGCCTTTCATCCGGTCAGGCCCCGGGCGGGGCCGTCAATGCCAATGCGATGCCGCGTTTGCGCCCTGGGCGCAGGCTCAGGCGGCCATGTCCAGTTCCGGCAGGGGGATTTCCTGTGCGACGTAGTCGTGATAGAGGGCGGTGGTGTAGAGCAGGCGCATCTGTGCGCCGATCTCGCAGATCTTGAGGCAACGCTGCTGCAGTTCGGGGGTGTTGGCGTGTTCCAGCACGATCTGGTAGCCGCGTTCGCCGTGGATTTCATCGGAGACGATATGCAGGTCGAAGAACTCGACTTCTTCGTCGGTGAAGTTGTACTTGTCGCGCAGGGTGGGGGTCTGCTTGCGGTAGATCGAAGGCACTTGCGACTCCAGTCCGACGACCAGGCCGGCGACGGCCACGATGGGGTCTTCGCGCATGGCGACCGCGTAGCACCAGCTTTGCAGGCCACGGGTGGTGGGCGACATGTTGTCGGGGTCGAGCACGCGCTCGCGGGTGGTGCCGCAGGCTTGGGCAAAGCGGATCAGCAGGTCGGTGTGGCGGTCGCCGCCGATTTCTTCTTCATACATATTGGCCAGCAGGAAGTCCTTGGCTTCGGTGAAGCGGTCGGGGGTGCGGGCGTAGATGTAGGCGAGGTAGTCGGCGAAGGGGCCGACGTAGTGATAGTGGTTCTCGGCCCAGCGGGCGAGGTGGTCGCGGGAGAGCTTGCCGCTGGCCCAGGCGACGCTGAAGGGGGCTTTGTTGGCGCTTTTGCCCTTGATGGCGTTTTCAAGGGCGGCACGGAAATCATCGCGGTTCATCAGTTCGGCCATCGGGGGCTCCTGGGGGAACGAGAGTTCAAGGTTGTGAGGGACTGCTTAGCGTGGTCCGGGCGGCGTCATCCGCGCCATCCGATACCTTGATGTAGATTGTATACTATCTACTGTTTTTGTGAAGATGGTATTCGTGCTTCGGAAATAAAAAAGCGAGGCACGGATGGCCTCGCCCTAGCGGCTCAATACGACGAGCTCAGCGCCAGAGGAACATGGCGCAAACGGTGGATACGCACAGCCCGATCAGCACCGGCAACAGCAAGGCGCGTACCGCATCGAGCACCGGCACCCGGGCAAATCCGGCCACCGCAATCAGGGAGGACCACGCGATCAGCGTGCCGCCGCCCGTCCACACCGCGCCCATCTGCCCGATTGCCGCCAGCGTGGCGGAATCGAAGCCCACCACCGGGCCCAGCGCGCCGGCCAGCGTGCCGGTCAACGGCAGGCCAGCAAAGCCCGAGCCGTCGATGCCAGTGATCATGCCCACCAGCAGCACGCCAAACGCCACCAGCACATGGTTATCCGGAATCATGTGCTGGTAAGCCTGGATCAGTTCGAACAGCAGGCTGGGCGCCTTGTCGACGCCGACACCCAGGATCTGCGCCGCGGTCTCGCCGGCGCCGACAAAGAAGAAGCCGGCGATTGGCAGCACCGAGCCCATGGCCTTGAAGGCGAAGACAAAGCCATCGGTAATGTGCTCGGGGCACACATCGAGCATCTTGCGCGGGCCTTCCGCCGCCAGCGTGGCCAGCATCATCAGCAGCGCCGCAACGCCGCCGACCAGCGCGGCCGCATCGCCGCCCTTCAACTCAGGCAGGCCCGAACCCATCTTCGGCAGCACCATCACGGCCACCACCGCCAGGAAGGCCAGCGGCGTCACCACCGCGAAGCACTTGGACCACTTGACGCGGCGCAGCGCCACCATGGCCAGGCTGCGCTCGATATTGGCATCGGTTGCGAGCGGCTCGTCGTGCTCGGTGCCGCGCGCGATCTCGGCCTTGTCGAAGGTGCCGGCGTGCTCGGCCGCCTTTTCCACGGCGCCGCCCGCGCGCGCTTGCCAATGGGTCAGCAAGGCGCCGCTGGCAGGCACGATGTGCTTGCGCATCGACAGATAGGCCAGGGTCAGCGCGATGGCGCCGGTAATGATCGACAGCACCAGCGCGCGGTCAGCGACCACCACCGCGCTGACCGCGGCGCCGGCTGCCTTGGCGCTGATCCCGGGCGCCACGCCAATCACATAGTCGGACGAAAGCGCCATGCCCTGCCCCGCAATCGCGATGGCCATGGCGCCCGCCAGCGGCGGCAGGCCGGCCGCGATCGCCGCCGGCAGCAAGATGGCCGAGACCAGCGGCACCGCCGGCGTGGGCCAGAAGAAGAGCGAAATCACGTAGGTAATGCCGGCCAGGATGAAGAACGCGGAATGGCCGTTCTTCATCACCACCCGGAACGGCTCCACCATGCGGATATCCGAGCGCAGCGTCTTCAGCGAATTGAGCAGCGCCGTCATGAAAGCGATGACCAGGAAGATGTTGAACAACTCCTTGGCCGCCACCAGGCTTGCCGAAAAAATGCCTCCCAGCGCCGAGACCGGGCTACCGGTCAGCGCGAACAGCACCAGAAACGTACCCAGAATCGACGGCACGACCACATTGGCTCGCAGGATCATGGTCAGGACGATCACCGCCACGCCCAATAGGTAGATCCAGTGTGCTGCGCCAATCACCACTTCGTGTTGCATGTATTCCCCTTGGATCTTTATCTGTAGAGACCATCGTTTTCGTCTTGCGGGGCTATGGCTGCCCCATGAACGTATACTATATTCTTGATCTGCATCAAAACAAGCGAAATCTAGCGGGACTAGGGAATCCACCCAATCTGGTGCAAACCCTTATATTTTCGCGCTGAAACAGGGAAGGCAGGCACCTTTTGCGAGCCAGCGGCATCCATTCTGCCAATTCCAGATGTCTTTCATTTGAAATTTATGTAGACTGTATACCAATTTATCGCACTGCCAAGGTGCCATCACCGATGGCGCAGAGCGCGATCCCTGACACCAATCCAATCCGCCATGACACTTTCCACCTTTCTTCCCGCCGGCATCACCGCCTGGCAATTCGGCCTCATGGGTGCGCTGATCCTGTGCGGCGCCTGCCTGCAAGGCGTGGGCGGGATCGGCTTCTCGATGGTGTCGGCGCCGGTGGCCGTGCTGTTTTTCCCGCAACTGGCTCCGGGCCCCTTGCTGGCCATGGGCGGGCTGGTCTCGTTGCTGGGTGCGATACGCGAGTTCCGCGCCATTGCCTGGCGCACGGCGGGCAACGCCCTGGTTGGCCGTGCGGCGGGCACGGTGGTGGCGGTGGCGGCGATGACGCAACTGCCGGCCGGATTGCTGGCGCTGGTGTTCGCGCTGTCGATCCTGGCCGCGGTGGCGCTGAGCCTGCTGGGCTGGCGGGTGCAGGCATCCGGCCTGAACATGGCGGTGGCGGGTGCCGCCTCCGGCTTCATGGGCACGGTCACCTCGGCGGGCGCGCCGCCCTTTGCCATCGTCATGCAGCACCTGCCGCCGCCGCAGCTGCGCGCCACCATCGGCTGCATCCTGTGTGCCGGCGCGGCGTTTTCGCTGGCCATGCTGGCAGCCGCCGGCCGTTTCGGGCTGGTGGACCTGTGGCTCAGCCTGAGCCTGTCGCCCATGCTGCTGGTTGGCTTTGCCGTGTCCAATCGCCTCAAGAACCGCTTTTCGGCCAAGGCCGTGCGCAAGCTGCTGCTGGGGCTGTGCACGGCGGGCGCCATTGGCGTGCTGGTCAAGCTCGCCCTGCCCGCCTGACACGCCTTTCCTCGCCTTACCTTGGACCTTACGCGTCCCCTCCCTTCCCGCTACGCCAGGAAACAAACCATGCTGCATATCACCGACGAGATGATCGACCGCCACGTCAGCCCCGCTGACGCCCAGCAAGTGATGCTGGACGCTTTCCGCAGCTTCGGCCAAGGCAAGGCCGCCATGCAAGAGCGTATCCGTACCGAGGCCGGCGGCGTCAAGCTGTCCACGCTGGGCGCGGTGATTCCCGAGCAGCAGGTGGCCGGCGCCAAGGTCTACACCACCATCAAGGGACAGTTTTCCTTTGTCATCCTGATCTTCTCCACCGAGGACGGCCGGCCGCTGGCATCGTTCGATGCGGACGCGATCACCCGGCTGCGCACGGCTGCCTGCTCGGTGGTGGCCACCCGGCACCTGGCGCGGCCGGGGGCCGAAGTGCTGGCGCTGTTTGGCGCCGGCACGCAAGGCGTGCAGCATGCCCGCCAGCTCGCCGCTGCCCTGCCGCTCAAGCGCATTTTGCTGTCCGACCCGTATGCCGATGCCGCCATGCCCGAGCGCCTGGCGCAGCAGTGCGGCATCCCGGTCGACTTTGCCGAGCCGGACCAAGCCGTGGCCCAGGCCGACATCGTGGTCACCGCCTCGCGCTCCACCACGCCGTTGTTCTCCGGCCATTCGCTCAAGCCCGGCGCCTTCGTCGCGGCCATCGGGTCGAGCCTGCCGCACACCCGCGAGCTGGACGACGTGGCGCTCTCCCGCGCGGCCCGGCTGGTGGTGGAATGGCGCCCCCAATCGATGCGCGAGGCCGGGGACATCGTGCTGGCGGATCCCGCCGTGCTGCCGGCCGACAAGATCGTCGAGCTGGCCGATGTGGTGACCGGCGGCGTGAAGCCGCGCGGCAATGACACGGACATCCTGATCTACAAGTCCGTGGGCGTGGGGCTGGAGGATGTGGCGCTGGCGGGCTTCGCCTACCGGCAGATCGAGGCAGCGGGTGAAGCCAGGGCCGCTTGAACGCGGTGCAGCCGGCATGCGGGCTGCCTATCGGCCCTATTTGCCCTATTTGCTCGACCGGCCACTACCTCTTTCTTAAAATTGTAGATAGTATACAATTACCAAAACGATAGCCGGTCAAGCAGATTGCTTCCGGAAGATGCCAAGCAGTCCCCCACAACCTTGAACTCGTTCCCCCAGGAGCCCCCGATGGCCGAACTGATGAACCGCGATGATTTCCGTGCCGCCCTTGAAAACGCCATCAAGGGCAAGAGCGCCAACAAAGCCCCCTTCAGCGTCGCCTGGGCCAGCGGCAAACTCTCCCGCGACCACCTCGCCCGCTGGGCCGAGAACCACTATCACTACGTCGGCCCCTTCGCCGACTACCTCGCCTACATCTACGCCCGCACCCCCGACCGCTTCACCGAAGCCAAGGACTTCCTGCTGGCCAATATGTATGAAGAAGAAATCGGCGGCGACCGCCACACCGACCTGCTGATCCGCTTTGCCCAAGCCTGCGGCACCACCCGCGAGCGCGTGCTCGACCCCGACAACATGTCGCCCACCACCCGTGGCCTGCAAAGCTGGTGCTACGCGGTCGCCATGCGCGAAGACCCCATCGTGGCCGTCGCCGGCCTGGTCGTCGGACTGGAGTCGCAAGTGCCTTCGATCTACCGCAAGCAGACCCCCACCCTGCGCGACAAGTACAACTTCACCGACGAAGAAGTCGAGTTCTTCGACCTGCATATCGTCTCCGATGAAATCCACGGCGAACGCGGCTACCAGATCGTGCTGGAACACGCCAACACCCCCGAACTGCAGCAGCGTTGCCTCAAGATCTGCGAGATCGGCGCACAGATGCGCCTGCTCTACACCACCGCCCTCTATCACGACTACGTCGCACAGGAAATCCCCCTGCCTGAACTGGACATGGCCGCCTGAAGCAGCCGCCAGGTCCAGCAATCACGCGCGGCCGGTGCGCATCCGCCCGGCCGCCCCTGACAGACCGCTTACGGAAACGTTGTATGCCTAAAGTCGTATTTCACAAGAACGGTCAGACCTTCGAGGATGAGGTCAAGCCCAGCACCAACCTGGTGGTGCGCGCCGGGATCAAGCAGTTTCCGTATCCAAACCTGCGCTACGAGTGCGGCATGGGCAAGTGCTCCAAATGCGCGTGCCGCGTGATCGTCGGCGCCGAGCACCTGCCGCCGCCGAACTGGAAGGAAAAGAAGCAGCTCGGAGAGCGGCTGGCGCAAGGCTATCGCCTGACCTGCCAGATCTGGCTGGAGCATGACATCGAGCTGATCCAGGACGAACTGCCAGTGCAAAGCGCAGCCACCGCCAGCGGCGGGGCCAATGTCGCGCAAGCCAGCGTCCCGGGCAACGCGCAGTAATCCATCAGCATCCATCAAGCGGCGCACTCATGTACGTAATACTCAGCAGCAAGCCGGGGCAGTTTCGCACCGAACTGGTCGAGGGGCTGGTGGCCGTCGAGGCTTACGACTATCTCTTCTACGGCCGCAGGACGGCGCACTTCGTCATCGCCGAAATAGCGCACCCGGTGAAGGTGAAGGTCGTGGAGGAGTTCAGCGACGACGTCGATGCCGCTAGCCGCCCCGCCCCCACCGTCAACTACGTGCCCTCCAAGTTCCTCGAGCAGTTCGACACGCTGCAGGGCGCACGCGACGAGCTCACGCGCCTGGCCACTTTCGGCAGCATGGACATCACGCTGGTCAAGCGTGATGTCCATGCGCGCGACTGGCGAGCGACCGACTGAATCCACCGAGTATGACCGGCACAGCGCCGGGCAGCCCCCTCATGCCATCGGACCGTTTCCATGATTGAAATCACCTTTGTCAGCAACGACGGCAAGGTCGTCAGCGCCCCCGAGAACAGCAACCTGCTGCGCGTTTCCCTGCGCGAGAAAGGCGGCATCCCCTTCAAGTGCGGCGGCGGCCTGTGCGGCACCTGCAAGTGCAAGATCGAGCGCGGGCTCGAGTTCACCGACGCCATCAAGCCAAAGGAGCGCAAGCACCTGTCGGAGGCGCAATTTGGCGAGGGCTACCGCATGGCCTGCCAGACCTTCGTCACCGGCGACATCGCCGTGTCCTGGGAGGCCCAGGCGAGCCCGGCCAAGGCTGCCGTTCCGGTGGCCGGGACGGTTGCCGACTAGGTCCGCGGCGCCAGGCCAGCTACGACGCCGCTTCGGCGCAGACCGGCAGGCCTGGCGGCATCGACGGCGTGCGCGGTGGTCTTGAGGCGCTGGGTTGCCGCTCACGCACGCCATTGTGTCAAACCCGATTGATCTGATTCTCCTGGAGCGCCACGCATGACAACCACAGCTTGCGCCAGCCTTGCCAACCCCGCCGAGGGCGTGCGCGCGCCGCACTGCATGGTCGCCACCGGCCACCCGCTCGCTGCCGAGGCCGCGCTGCAGGTGCTGCGTGAAGGTGGCAGCGCCATTGACGCGGCGCTCGCGGCCGATGCCATCCTGGGCGTGGTGGAGCCGATGGCAACAGGCATCGGCGGCGACATGCTGGCGATGATCGTCGAGCCCGACGGCCACGCGGTCAGCTACAACGGCACCGGGCGCGCGCCGGCAGCGTTCCCCATGCACGCGCTGGCGGCGCTGCCCGGGCAGCGCATCCCCGAGCGCCACGCCCTCTCGCTGACCACGCCTGGCGCAGTGCGCGGCTGGGAGGACCTGCACCGCCGCTACGGCCGCCTGGCATGGAAACGGCTGTTCACGCCCGCCATTGCGCTAGCGCGCGACGGCTACGCGGTAGCGCCGGTAGCCGCACGGGAATGGGCGCTGTTCGACCGCGTGCTGCACCACGACCCGGTCTGCGCCGCGCTCTATCGCGCCGGGCGGCCGCCGGCGGCCGGCGCGACCTTGCGCAACCCTGAGCTGGCCGCCACGCTGTCCGCCATCGCCGCCGAGGGGGCCGATGCCTACTACCTCGGCCAGCCCGCCCAAGCCGCCGAAACAGCCAGCCGCAACGCAGGTGGCGCGCTGGCTGCCGCCGACTTCGCCGCCCACCGGGGCGATTTCTGCACGCCCGTCTCCACGGATTTCCGCGGACTGACCGTGCTGGAATGCCCGCCCAATACGCACGGCGTGGCCATCCTGCACGCGCTGGATGAACTCGGCGGACTCGATCCTGCCATGCTGTCCGAGGACGATCCCGCGGCCGTGCTGCGCACGGTGCGGGCCATGGGCCGCGCCATGCAATATGCCAAGGAAACCGTGGCAGACCCGGCCGGCAACACGGTATGCACCGTGGTGGTGGACCGCGACGGCCTGGCGGTCACGCTGATGACCAGCATCTTCAAGCGCTTCGGCTCGGGCATCGCCGTGCCCGGCTGCGGCTTTGTGCTGCAGAACCGCGGCTTCGGCTTTGCCGGGCCGGGCCATATCAACAGCCCCGCGCCGGCCAAGCGCCCGTATCACACCGTGGTGCCTGGCGCGGCCCTGCGCGCCGGGCGCTTCCACGCGGGCTTCGGCGTGGTGGGCGGGCTGATGCAGCCGCAAAGCCAGTTGCAGCTGCTGGTAAGGCTGGCGGCCTGGCAGCAACCTCTGCAAGCCGCGCTGGATGCCCCGCGCTGGCGGCTGGAATCCGACACCGCCCTGGCCATCGAAGCCGGCATGCCGCCGGCCATCGTGCAAGCCCTGCGCGATGCTGGCTACAGCGATCCCGCCGGCCTTGGCGAACTAGGCGGGCGCAGCGATTTCGGCGGCGCCCAGATCGTCATGCGCGGTGCGTGCGGCGACCTGTTCGGCGCATCGGACAAACGCAAGGACGGCATCGCGCTGGGCGAGTAAGCCCTGCAAGACCTCCCCACAATCCACCCCAACCCGCTGGAGCCCCACCTGTGGCCCTGAAGATCTACGGCATCCCCGCCTCACGCGCCATCCGCCCCATCTGGGCGGCGGAAGAACTCGGCCTGCCTTACGAGAACATTCCCCTGCACTACGCCTCGGCAGCGGTCAAGGCGCCCGCCTACCTGGCAATCAATCCAAATGGCACGGTGCCTGCCATCGACGACGACGGCTTGGTCATCTACGAATCACTCGCCATCACGCTGCACCTGGCGCGCAAGCACGCGGGACAAGGGCTGTGGAACGGCACCGCGGAGCAAGACGCCCACATCCTGCAATGGACGCTATGGGCTGCCACCATGGTGGAACCACTCACCACCCAATGGGCGCAGCACACCCGCCTGCTGCCGGCCGAGCAGCGCAACCCGGCGCTGGCCGAGGGCGCACTCGCGGCCCTCGGCAAGCCGCTGGCGGTGCTGGATGCGCACTGCGCACGGCACCCCTACCTGCTGGGCGCGGTCTTCACGGTGGCGGACCTGAACGTGGCGTCGGTGCTGCACCGGCTGGCGGATCTGGACGCGGCGGGCTTCACCAGCCTGGGCGAATGGCACCAGCGCTGCGTGACACGGCCCGCGGCGCTGCGGGCCTTTGCGATGCGGCAGAAGGCGGCTTAAGGCGGCTTAGGGCGGCTTAGGGCGGTCGGGGCGTGCCGGAACTGGAACTTGCCGCGCTTGCGGCAAGGGCTCGCTCTGCGGGCAGCACAAGCGTTATAGCCTCCCGGCAACCAGCGCCTGCCGCCGCAGGCCGGAGGAAGCTCGCGCGCCCTCTCTGGCCAGCCAACCCGTAAACACGCTCAACGCGCTTGCCGCTTCGCGGGCCGTACGAAGCAACATGTGGAACCCCTGGTCGCGCACCACGACGTCCGGGAACAGCTGGCACAAGCGGCCCGTGGCGAGGTCTTCGTCCACAAGTGCCAGCGAGCCAATTGCGATCCCAAGATCGGCGGTGGCGGCCTGCAGGCTGAGAAAGAAGTGCTCGTAGAAGTGCCCGCCCAGCGGCGGTGGCGGTACTACGCCTGCCGCCGCCAGCCAGCGTGCCCATGCGTCGCGCCGGCTGCTTAGATGCAATAGGGATGCACGCAGGCAATCCTCGGGCGCCAATACCGGATGCAACGACAGGTAGCGGGGCGAGGCAAGCGGAGCCGAGACATCATCGAGAAAGCGGATGCATTCATGCCCGGCCCGTGACATCGGCGCCCGGCGAACGATCACGTCGAACGGCTCCCTCAGGTCATCTATGCCATCGCTGGCGGAAGTGGTCACGCGGATTTCGATGCGCGGGTTCTCGATCTGGAACGAGGACAGGCGCGGGATCAGCCAGCGCATGGCGATGGACGGTGTGGTGTTGACGCGCACGATGCGCTGCTCGCCGGTACGCGTGAACTGCTCGGCCGCGAGCGCGATGCGGTCCAGGCTTGCCTTGACCTCCGCGTAGAACAGCAGCGCGGCCTCGGTCGGCTCGACACCGCGCGCACTGCGCACGAACAAGGGACGGCCGAAATGGGCTTCCAGCAGACGAATCTGCTGGCTGACCGCGCTATGCGTGATGTGCAGTTCTGCCGCCGCCAGAGTCAGGCTCCTGGCGCGGGCCGCGGCTTCAAAGACCTTCAGCGCCTTCAAGGGCGGGAGTTGTGCTGGCATGCTGTCACTTTTTCTAATATCAATGCCAGAAAATATTGCTTTTCCCGGCTAGGGTTGCTCCGTATTCTGCCCGGATTCCTCTGTTTCTCACAGTGGCGCCCGCCGATATTCAAATGCCCACCCTCAACGTATTTTCTAACAGCAAAGCCGCTACGGGCTTAAGCCGCTGGTGAGCGCGCCTCTCCAGGCGGAGCCGGCCGGTACCAGAGCCGAGAACAATGCGGCGCGCGTGCTGGCATTGGGCACCGCGCAAATCGTCGGCTGGGGCTCGTCGACCTATCTCCCCGCGGTGATCGCCGCGCCGGCCTGCAAAGACCTTGGCATCTCGCCGGGGATGTTCTTCGGGGCCTTCTCGCTCGCACTGGTTGCGATGGCGTGCGCGGGGCCAGCCACCGGCCGGTACATCGACCGGAACGGCGGCAGGCGCGTCTTGCTATTGTCGAATTTCGTGCTAGCCGCCGGACTGCTGATGCTGTCGCAGGCGGGCAGCATCATCGGGCTGTATGCAGCCTGGTGCGTCATGGGCCTGGGCATGGCGATGGGGCTTTACGATGCCATCTTCGCGGCGCTCGTTGCGCAGCACGCGAAGGCAGCCAGCCGCCTGATCGTAGGCGTGAGCCTTGTCGGCGGCTTCGCCAGCACCGTCGGCTGGCCGGCCTCGACCTGGGTGATCGAGCATTGGGGCTGGCGGACCTGCTGCCAGGCATGGGCCGTGACCCACGGGCTGATTGCGTTGCCCGTGTATTGGCGTCTCGTCCCGCCTGGGCGCGCCGCGCCTCAAGTCACGCCAGCCGCGCGCCCGCAGCCGAGCACGACGCCGCCGCCGGGCAGCCGCGCCCGTGAGCTCGGGCTGCTCTGCATATTCTCCGGCGCTACCGCATTCGTGACATCGGCGATGGCTGTGCACCTTCCCGCACTGCTGCTGGCCAAGGGGGCGACATTCGGGCAGGCGGTGTTTGCCGGCGTCCTGCTCGGCCCGGCACAGGTCGTCGCCCGGCTGGTGGAGTTCGGGCTGACCCAACGCCTGAAGGTTCACCCTCTCACGACCGCCCGCTTTGCCACGGCACTGCATCCCGTAGCTTGCATTTCTCTCGGCTTGTTTGGTATGGCGTCTGGCCTGGGGCCGCTCTTTTCCGTCTTGCACGGCGCTGGAAACGGCATGATCTCGGTCGCGCGCGGCGTGCTGCCATTGGCGCTGTTCGGGGCAAGCGGGTATGGCGCTGTGACGGGAAGGCTTGCGGTATTCGGCAGGACGGCGCAGGCGTTCGCGCCCATCGCCTTCGCCCTCGTCCTTGCGCAATACGGGCCGGGCGCCGCCCTCTCCCTGTCCGGCGCGCTGTCGATGGTGGCGCTGCTGGCGCTGCTCCGGCTACGTTCGGGCAGCGATTGACAAGGATCGGCTATGCAAGCCTTGCCGGCGTTGCCCAAGCCCTACAGCGGAAACCGCTGCATGTAGTACGCCTGCCACTCGTGCAGGTGCTCCTGCATGGCGCGGCTGGCGGCGTCGCCATCGCGTGCGGCCAGTGCGTCGAGGATCTTGCGGTGCTCGGCCAGCGCCTGCGGAATCAGCTCGGCACGCATGCGCAGCTGGTTGAGACCGTGGTGCAGCAGGCGATAGCGCAGGATGTCCTCGCGCAGGCGCTTGCTGCCACAGGCGTCTGCGATGGCCAGGTGGAAGTTGTCGTCGAAATCGGCCCAGCGCACCAGTGCTTCGGCATCGTCGCCGCTGGCGGCGGCGCCGGCATCCATGGCGTCGGCCGCGTCGGACAGCGCCTTGAGCGTGACGCGGTCCAGCTGCGCGGCGGCAATGCGAGCCGCCTCGCTCTCCAGCAGCTTGCGCATATCGAACACCTCGCGGATATCTTCGCGCGAGAAGCGCGCCACCACCGGGCGCCGGTTTGCCTCCTGGGTGATGAGCCCATCCTTGACCAGTTCGCGAATCGCCGTGTGTACCGGCGTGCGGCTGACGCCGAGCTCCTGCGCGAGCCGGATTTCGTTGACCACCGCCCCCGGCTTTAGCTGCCCGCTGATGATGGCCGACAACATGGCCTGGTAGACCCGTTGCGATAGCGGCTGGTCGTCCTGATCCAGCGGGAGCGCGGGCAATTCCTGTGACATCTCTGCGATCGACATTTCTGGTGGGAAGAAGGCCCGGCATCGCCGCCCTTTGCGGGCGGTTGGACCGGGCTGGCGAAAGCATTATGCAGCAAAGGCTCGTGGCTGCGCATTTTTCGCCAGTTGAATGCCAAACCAAATAATTGCATGCATTTTTTTGATTCGGCGTGTAATATCGACCGCATGCCGAGATTCGTCGCGCTGAGACAGCAAATAAAGTGGATTAAACACCATATTTCGGTGTGATACGGCAAACCAGCAGGCGAGGCAGGCAGGGACGCAGGAGACACCATCCCCCATGCCTTCCCCTTGATTCAACAAGCGCAAACCCATGCCAACAGCCGTGCCCCCACCAAGGTTCGCCGCCGTGCGCATCGTTGCCGACGATCTTTCCGGCGCGTGCGACAGCGTGGCGGCATTCGCCGGCGATGGCAGTGGCGAGGTGCGGATGCGCCCGCAAGGTGCGGCTGCCGGTGCAGCTTGCGCGGCACGGGCGGGGCGGATCCAGGCGCTCGATGCCCACTCGCGGGCACGCCCCGCCGCCGAGGCCGCGCAGGTGTTCGCCCAGGCCTTTGCCAATGGCTTCGGCCCGCGTGCGCTGGATAACGCAGCGGCAATGGACTGCCTGCATTTCCACAAGCTCGACTCCACGCTGCGCGGCCATATCGGCGCCGAGCTGGTAGCGGCGCGCAACGCCGTCGGGGCCGCTGGCCCGATCTGGGTGTGCCCGGCGTTTCCGGCGCAGGGCCGCACGCTGCGCGAAGGCCAGGCTTACCTGGATGGCAAGCCGCTGTCGGGCACCAGGCTGTGGTCCACGCTGGGCCTCGCCAGCGATCACCTGCCGACGCTCCTCCGCGCGGCTGGCCTGCGGGTCAGCGTGCTGACGCTGTCGGCCTTGCGGGCACTGGGCACCACCGGTGCGGCACCACTTGGCCTGGATCACGCATGCGACGCACTCGTGTGCGATGCGCAAACCGACGACGATCTCGCGCTGCTGGCCACGCTGATCGCGTCCCGGCCCGGACCCGTGCTGGCCGCTGGCTCCGCCGGGCTCGCGCGGCAACTGGCTGCGCATGTGGCGATGGCACCCGCGGAAACAAACCCCGGCACCACCCGCGCGGCCGGCGCGAGGGCGCCGGCAACCACTGGCCGGCTCGCTGTCATCGGCAGCATGTCGGCGCTTGCCGCCGAACAGGTCCAGGCGCTGTCCGCCACCTGCCTGCCGGTGCCCTGCTCACCACGCCTGCTGGTTGACGGCCCGGCATCCACCGCGTGGCGCGCGCAGCGCCAGCGCGCCACTAACGCGCTGGCGCTGGGTCGCGATGTGGTGATCCACGTCGAAGGCCCGGCCGACCCGGCATTGGACGGCAGCACCTTGTGCGCCGCGCTGGCCCGCTTTGCCGCCCCGATGGCGCAGGTGGCGGCGGGGCTGGTGCTGTCTGGCGGGGAAAGCGCGCGCGCCGTGCTGGAGATGCTGGGCGTAAGCCAGCTCACCAACGTGCGCGCACTGGTGCCCGGCGTGACCAGCGCCCGCGCGCAGCTGCGCAGCGCAACGGGTGCGGCAGGCGCGGCTAGCTTCGATCACGACAACAACACCGTGCCGGTCTGCATCAAGGCCGGCGCCTTTGGCCAGCGCGACACGCTGCTGGCCTGCATGGCGCACCTGCGCCAGACCACCGCGCCGGCGTCTCCTGCCGATGCCATGCGCGCCAGCCCCACGCATCCGGAGCAGGCCAGCCCTGCCAACCCCCGCCTCAGCGAGCCCTCCATGTATCGACCGAGAATTGCCATCACCATGGGCGACGCCGCCGGCGTTGGCCCCGAGATCATCGTCAAGTGCCTGGCCGACGGCACGCTCTATGCGCAATGCCGGCCTTTCGTGGTGGGCGACGCCGCGCGCCTGGAAGACGCCTGCCGCCGTACCGGCACCGCGCTGCGCATCGCGCGGGTGACCGACCCCGGCGAAGCCACGTTCGAGCCCGGCACCCTCGCCTGCATCGACCTGGCGCTGATCCCCGCCGACACGCCTTACGGCAAGGTCTCGGCCACCTGCGGCGATGCCGCCTACCGCTATATCGCGCGTGCCGTCGAGCTCGTGCAGGCCGGCAAGGTCGATGCGATCTGCACCGCGCCGCTCAACAAGGAGGCCCTGCACCTGGGCGGCCACCGCTACCCCGGCCACACCGAAATGCTGGCCGCGCTCACCGGCACCGAGGAAGTCTCGATGATGCTGCTGGCGCCGAACCTGCGGGTGATCCATGTCACCACGCACATCGGCATCCTGGATGCGGTGGAGAAGATCAATGCTGGCCTGGTCGAGCGCACCATCGCGCGCGGCGTGCAAGCCTTGCAAAAGAGCGGTATCGCCCAGCCGCGCGTGGCGGTGTGCGGCATCAACCCGCACGCCGGCGAAAACGGCCTGTTCGGGCGCGGCGAGGAAGCCGAGAAGATCGCCCCCGCCGTGGCTGCCTGCCGTGCACGCGGCTGGCTGGTGGATGGCCCGCTGCCGGCCGACACCCTCTTCTACCGCGCCACCCGCGGCGACTTCGACCTGGTCGTGGCGATGTATCACGACCAGGGCCACGGGCCGGTCAAGGTGCTGGGGCTGGAAGCCGGCGTCAACGTCACCATCGGCCTGCCGGCGGTGCGTACCTCGGTGGACCACGGCACCGCCTTCGACATTGCCGGCAAGGGCGTGGCCGATCCGCGCAGCATGACCGAAGCCATGCTGCAGGCGATTGCGATGGCGCCAAAGCCGCCGCAAGCCGCCTGAAAAAACCAAAACAAAAAGGAGACAACCATGCTGCGCAAATGGATCACCCTGCTGGCGGCCGCATCGCTCACCGCGCTGGCGCTGCCGGCCAGCGCCGATGGCCCCGCGCCCTGGCCGCAGCGCCCGGTGCGCGTGGTGGTGCCCTATGCGCCGGGCGGTGCCTCCGACGTGCTGGCCCGCCTGCTTGGCAGCAAGCTGCAGGAGACCTGGAAACAGCCCGTGGTGGTGGAGAACCGCACCGGCGCCGGCGGCAATATCGGCACCGACAACGTCGCCAAGAGCGCGCCCGACGGCTACACCCTGCTGCTGGGCGACCTGTCCAACTTCGTGATCGCGCCGGTGGCCTACAAGAACCTGCCGTACGACGTGATCAAGGATTTCAGCGCGGTGGTCACGCTGACCTACTCGCCCTACATGTTGCTGGTCTCGCCGCAGACCAAGGCGAACTCGCTCAAGGAGCTGGTGGACTACGCCCGCGCGCATCCGGGCAAGCTCAACTGGGCCACCACCGGCATCGGCAGCGGCCCGCACCTGGCCGGCCTGCAGTTCGCCCGCAAGCTCGGCATCGACTGGCTCTACCTGCCCAACAAGGGCGGCGCGCAGGCCAATGTGGACGTGATGGTCGGCCAGGCCGACCTGATGTTCAACAGCATGGTGGCCAGCGCCTCCTATGTGCGCGGCGGCAAGCTGCGCGTGCTGGCCTTCACCAGCCGCGAGCGCAATCCCGAGTGGCCTAACGTGCCGACCGTAGCGGAGGCCGTGCCGGGCTTTACCGCCGGCGGCTGGCAGGGCATGCTCGCGCCCGCCGGCACCCCGCCCGAGGTGATCCGCAAGATCAACGCTGATGTGGTGCGCATCCTGCAGCAGCCCGAGATCCGCCAGCGCCTGGCGCAGCTCGGCGCGGAGCCGGTCGGCAATACGCCCGAAGCCACGCAGGCGTTTGTCCGCGACGAGAAAACACGCTGGGCCGACCTGATCCGCGAGAGCGGCCTGAAGCTGGACATGTGAGCGCCCCCGCGCCCCCGCACACCAGCACGCCAGTACATGGCCGCACCTTCAACAACCGACCCCCGGAGACATTCCATGCAACTTCCCGTCAACGCCTTCAAGCAAGCCATCCTCGCCGACCAGCCGCAGATTGGCCTGTGGTGCTCGCTGTCTTCCTACCAGGTGGTGGAACTGGTGGCGCGCTCGCAGTTCGACTGGCTGCTGCTCGATATGGAGCATGCCCCCAATGACATCTCCACCCTGCACACGCAATTGATGGCCACCGAAGGCACCAAGAGCCATCCCGTGGTGCGCCCGCCCTGGAACGACATGCTGTGGATCAAGCGTTGCCTGGACATCGGCGCGCAATCGCTGCTGCTGCCCTATGTGCAAAACGCGGAGGAAGCCGCCAACGCCGTGGCATGGAGCCGTTTTCCCAAGGGCGGCATGCGCGGCGTGGCCAGCGGCACGCGCGCCGGCGGCTTTGGCCGCATCAAGGATTTCCTGCATAACGTGCAGGAGCAGACCTGCGTGCTGGTGCAACTCGAATCGATGGAAGCCATCCGCAACGTCGACGCGATCTGCGCGCTGGACGGCGTGGACGGTGTGTTTATCGGCCCGAGCGATCTCTCCGCCGACATGAACCACCTCGGCGACATCCAGCATCCCGAGGTGCAGGAAACCATCGCCGCCGCGATCCGCCGCATCCGCGCCAACGGCAAGGCCGCTGGCATCCTCACCACCGAAGCGCAGGGCCAGCAGTACATCGACATGGGCGCGCGCTTTGTCGCCGTGGGCACCGACATGACCCTGCTGCGCCTGGCCACCGACGCGCTGGCGGCGCGCTTCAAGCAGGCGCAATAGGCCGCACTAAGCCGCAGTAAGCCGCAACCGGCCACAACTGGCCCGCATCGCATTTATTTCTCTCCTGGAAGATTCGAGATGTCTGACTTCAAGATGCAATACCGGCGCCTGGGCGCCAGCAACCTGCAGGTGTCCGCCCTGTGCCTGGGCACCATGATGTTTGGCGACCAGACCGACGAGGCCGAGGCCGGCCGCATCGTCGACAGCGCCCGCGCGCATGGCGTCAATTTCATCGATACCGCCGACATGTACAGCCTGGGCGGATCGGAAACGATGGTGGGCAAGCTGCTGGCGGGCGATCGCCAGGACTGGGTCCTGGCCAGCAAGCTGGGCAACCCGATGCAGGCTGCCCCCAACCACTCGCACTACTCGCGCGTCTGGATCATGCGCGCCGTGGAAGACAGCCTGCGCCGCCTGGCCACGGACTATCTCGACATCCTCTACCTGCACCGCGACTACGCCGGCGAGAACCTCGAAGAAGCCGTGCGCGCCATGGGCGACCTGATCCGCGCCGGCAAGATCCGCTACTGGGCCGTGTCGAACTTCCGCGGCTGGCGCATCGCTGAGATCGCGCGCCTGTGCGACACGCTCAACGTGCCCCGCCCGGCGGTCTGCCAGCCTTACTACAACCTGCTCAACCGCATGCCCGAAGTGGAGATCCTGCCGGCCTGCGAGCATTTCGGGCTGGGCGTGGTGTCCTACAGCCCGATCGCGCGTGGCGTGCTGACGGGCAAGTACCTGCCCGGCCAGCAACCGCCGCAGGACTCGCGCGCCGGCCGCGCGGACCGCCGCATGATGGAGACCGAGTTCCGCGAGGAGTCGCTGGTGATCGCGCAGACGCTGAAGCAGCATGCGCAGGCGCGCGAGCTCAAGCTGGGCCAGTTCGCCACCGCCTGGGTGCTCGCCAACCCCATCATCAGCTCGGTGATTGCCGGGCCGCGCACGCTGGCCCAGTTCGAGGACTACTTCGGCGCCGTGGGCGTGGAGATCTCGCCGCAAGAGGAAGCCACGATCGACGCCCTGGTGCGCCCCGGCCACGCGTCCACGCCGGGCTACAGCGACCCCAGCTATCCGCTCACGGGGCGGCCGGTGGCGGTCTCGGAAGCCTGACTCCATCTGGCACTGGCTAAAAAAAGAGCAAAAAGCGCGAAAAGACAGACCTAACCCACCCTGGCAACGGGGGAGGAGACAAGATGACTGCAAGACGATTTCCCGCGTTGGCGGCAGCCGCGCTGGCCATGGCCGCCACCGCCCTCGCTGTGGTGCCGGCCGCCGCCCGCGCCGATGACTACCCCAACCGTCCGATCAAGCTGATCGTGCCCTTCCCGCCCGGGGGCGGCAACGACAATGTGGCGCGTCCGATCGCCCAGAAACTGTCCGACGCGCTCGGCCAGCAGGTGATCATCGACAACCGCCCCGGCGCCGGCACCATGATCGGCGCGGAAGCCGCGGCCCATGCCGCGCCGGACGGCTACACGCTGTTCCTCGGCTCGATTGCCTCGCACGCCATCAGCCCCAACCTGTATGCGCGGGTGCCCTACGATCCGATCAAGGATTTCGAGCCGGTGTCGCTGCTGGCGTCGGCGCCAACGCTGCTGGTGGTCAACACGCATACGCCCTACAAGACCTTGAAGGATGTGCTGGCGGCCGCCAAGGCCAGCCCCGGCAAGCTGACTTACGGCTCCGCCGGCAGCGGCACGCCGCCGCACCTGTCCGGCGAGATCTTCCGCGGCCAGGCCGGGATCGACTTGCTGCATGTGCCCTACAAGGGAGGATCGGGGCTGCTGCCTGATGTGATCGCGGGCCGGGTCGACATGATCTTCGATACCGCGGCATCCGCCATGCCTCACGTGCGCAGCGGCAACCTGCGCGCCATCGCCATTGCCCGCGCAACGCGCCAGCCGGACCTGCCGGATGTGCCCACCTTTGCCGAACAGGGGTTTCCCAAGTTCCAGACCTCAGGCTGGTACGGCATCCTGGCACCAGCCAGGACGCCTAAGCCGGTGATCGACAAACTCTACGCCGCGTTGCAGAAGGCCATGGTGCAGCCGGAGGTGACAAGCCGGCTGAAGACGCTCGGGGTGGATCCCATCGTCAGCAACCCGCAGGAGTTCGGCACCTTTATCCGCGCGGAGCTGGACAAGTACAAGCAGGTGATCCGCCAGGCGGATATCAAGGAATGACGGCGTAATCGCACGCAGGCATAGACACAAGCACAGACACAAGCACAAACCCGCAAAGGCTGCCTAGGCGGCAGCCTTTTGCACGTCCTTTCTTTCTTCCCTCCGCGCTTCCCTTCTCTCTTCCTTGCGCCCTTCCTTGCGCCGCCCATACCAGCCGCCAATCACCAGCAACAGCGCCACGGCCACGATATCGCCGCCCAGCGCGATCGGCCGCGACGGCCGGCCGCCGGCAATGCCATAGGTAAAGCCCTCGATCACCACCGACACCACGGCGCCAAAGACAAAGCAGAACAAGCTATGGCGGCCAATCTGCACCACCGGCCCCATCACCGACGCCAGCCGCGCTACCCAGCCCGCGCGGACAGCCAGATAGCACAGCCAGGCCAGCCCGAGGAAGCTCACGATGCGCAGCGCCGCCAGGCTCTTCTTGGGCAGCGGGAAGACCATCGTCGGCAGCCAGGCGGGCAGCCATGGCTCGTACACATGCGGACGCATCCACAGGTAAGCCAGCAGCACGCCGGCCAGCGTCACCGCCACGGCGAGCACCGTCACCACCCAGCGCACCAGCGCCTGGCGCGGCAGGATCACATCGGGGCGCAGGCGCGCCATCAGGCCCAGCCCAAACAGCAGTTGCCACGCGAAGGGGTTGAAGCTCCAGCCGTTGCCATCGCTGCTAGGCAGCAGCGGCGTGAGCATCGGCGCCATCAGCCACAGCAGCCCGCTGGCGCCGACAAACGTCAGTGGCGCCGCGCGCGCCATGCGGATCGCCAGCGGCGCAAAGAGGATGAAGACCGCGTACATCGGCAGCACGTCCGACACAAAAGGCTGCCGCGCCACGCTGAACACCTCGATCAGCGTGCTCAACGGATGCGCCATGAAGATCGGCGCCTCGGTGGACCGGATCGCGGGCGCCGGCACCTTGGCCAGCGCCAGCAACAGGCCGAACACCAGCATCAGCACGCCGGTCAGCACGAACGCCTTGTAGATCTCCCAGCTACGGCGGATCAGGCGGTTCTGCGCGGCGGAGGCACCGTGCCGCGCCTCCATGGCGACGTAGGCCGCCCCCGCCGAATAACCGGCCAGGAAGACGAAGATCTCCGCCGCATCGAAGAACGCGAAATTGCGGATGGTGTAATCGGCCAGCACGCTGCCGTTCACATGGTCAACCACGATGAAGATCAGCGCGATGCCGCGAATCAGGTCAACCTCAGTTCTGCGCTGGGTTTCGTTCATGGACAAAAGCAAAAGCAACTCCTGCAATACCTGGCAATCCGGGCGCCCCGACAAAGCGTCCGGATGTCTCCGAAGCCACTTATCAATGGCCCCTGCTTATTCAATGTGAGTAAATCCGCACCCCGGGGTGGCAATCTGGCGCCCGGCAAGCCGCCGGCGCACCTTGGCTTTGTCCCGGATTTCCTGAAAAAGTGCGATGGGATACGCTCGTGGCCCGAAGACGGCAAAACGCCCGGCAGCGCGACGCCCGGGCGTGATGATACGGCATATTGGGGATTACCCTAGGATGGAGTCGCCAGGGATTGGAAAGGAAAAAGCAAACGGGCCTTGTTGCGGCCCCGGTCAGCGAATTCCTGGCACCCGTTCGATGATGGGCGCCAGCGCGCAAGCAGCCAAACGCGCCCCTCTCGTCGTATTAGAGTGTCGCTGCGTAACGTTCCCCTGCGACCGCCCTCACCCAATCACCTCCCCCGCCAATTCCGCCTCCAGCCAGGCCCGGAACCGCTCCACCCCGGGCCGCACCACGCTGGACGTCACGATCTGATAGGTCGGCCCGTCAGCTACATGCTCTGGCAGCACCACCTGCAACTGCCCGCTCTTGAGCATCGGCAACACCATCGGCGTACGCCCAATCGCAATGCCCGCCTCCTGCGCGGCGGCATTCAGCACGTGCGCGTACTGCGAGAAGTACAGGCATGCCTGCTTGGACGAGCGCATCAGCCCCAGGCGCTGATACCACTGCGTCCATGACATCCAGTCAAAGCGGGCGCCGGGGTCATGGAACACCAGCAGCGGCGTATCGAGTATCTGCCGGGCGTCGGCAATGCGCGCGGCCACGGCGGGCGCGGCGACCAGCATCAGGCGCTCCTGCAGCAGCGGGCGCGGACCATCGGGGCCGGCGGGCTGCGTGTTGAGGCGGATGGCGAGGTCGATGCCGTCGCGCTCCAGGTTGAGCATGGGCTCGGAAGCATCGATGCGCACGTCGATGCCGGGCTCGGCGGCCTGGAAGCGGGCAAGCTTGGGCACCAGCCAGAGCGACGCGAAGGACGGCGTGGTGGTGACGGCGATGGAGATGCGGTCAACGGCAAGCAGGCGGTCGATGGCCGCGCCGAGCTGGCCGATGGACAGGCGCGCCGCTTCGTAGAGCTGGCGGCCTTCCGGCGTCAGGCTCAGGCCTTTGCCGCCGCGCAGGAAGAGCGCGGTGCCGAGCACGTCTTCGAGGCTCTTGACCTGTTTGCTGACGGCGGACTGGGTGATGAAGAGTTCTTCGGCGGCGGCGGTGAAGCTGAGGTGGCGCGCGGCGGATTCGAAGCCGCGCAGGGCTTCAAGCGACATGGCGCGCAGCGCATTGGCGGAGGCTCGGCTCAGGATTGTCATGACAGCCAGGCATACCCCTCATGAAAAGGCTTCCGGGCAGGGTTGGCTGTTCCCCGCAAGAATACAAGCACCGTTGCAGAAATTGGCGGGCTAGCCAGGAGGCGATCGTGAGCACAAGACAAGGCAATTGGATCCTCGGCCCGGATGCGCTGCGGATCCCGCTCGGGTTGGGATCTTACCTGATCTGCGTAGAGGGCAGCGTGTGGCTCACGCAGCAGTCAGCCATGCTGGATGCGGCTTGCCGCGACACGGTACTGGAGAGCGGCGAGCGCTTTCGCGCCAGGCAGGAGGCCGTGGTCTTTGTCTCCGGTTTTCGCGGCCGCCCGGCGCGCATCGCCGTTCGGACAATCGACTAGCCACACCGGCCAGCCTTGCAACCAATCAGGGCAACAACACAACAACATAACAAGACAACAAGACAACCAGGACCCGCTGAAGATGAACAACCTATCCGACATGACCAACGCAAACGATCTGGTGTGCTACGAACGATCCGGCCAGCATGCATTGCTGGTGCTGAACCGCCCCGACAAGCTCAATGCCCTGAGCTACGCGCTGATCGACGCGCTGATGGCCCGGCTCGATGCGATCGAGGCAGATCCCGCCGTGCGCTGCGTGATCCTGACTGGCCGCGGCTCGCGGGCCTTCAGCGCGGGGGCCGACATTGCCGGCTTCGCGCCGGACATCGCGGCCTCCCCCGAGCAAGCGCAGCGCCGCTTCCTGCTGCAGGGACAAGCCATGACGCGGCGCATCGAAACGTTCCCGAAGCCGGTCATCGCCGCGGTCAATGGCCTGGCCTTCGGCGGTGGCTGCGAGATCGTGGAGGCTTGCAGCCTGGCCATCGCGGCCGGGCATGCCACCTTTGCCAAGCCTGAAATCAAGCTGGGCTTCCCGCCCACGTTTGGCGGCACACAGCGCCTGCCGCGTCACGTGGGCCGCAAGCGGGCAAACGAAATGATCCTTGCCGGCGAGGCCATCGATGCCGACAGCGCATTGCGGTTCGGCCTGCTCAACGAGGTGGTGAGCGCCGCCGACCTGCTGCCCGCCTGCCTGCGGCTGGCCGAGCGGATCGCGCGGCATTCCGCGATTGCGGTCACCGCATCGCTGCGCGCGGTCACCCGCGGCATCAACCTGCCCATCGACGAGGGGCTGGCGGTGGAGGCGATGCAGTTCATGATCGCCGCGGCCTCGCAAGACGCGCGGGAAGGCACCAGCGCTTTCGTGGAGAAACGCCCCGCCGTGTTTCGCGGCGCCTGAGTATCGGGCGAGGCGCGCCGGGGGCGTGTGCCTCGCCGCTCGCGCCTCACACATGCGGGACTGGCGCTGGCGGCTTGCAAGACATATATTGACCAGCACAAGCGCGCCAGCGCAGGCTAGCCGACCTTTCGCGAAAGGCGGCGGATAGCCGGGACGGCGTGGCGAAGGAGACTGGCGATGCAAGCGGAAATGGCAGGCGCGGCAGTGCCTGGATCCTCAAAGCTAGCCGCGGTCCTGCGGGTTACCAGCGGCAACTTCCTCGAACAGTTCGACTTCTTCCTGTTCGGTTTCTACGCCACCTACATTGCCCACACCTTCTTTCCGGCAAACAGCGAGTTCGCCTCGCTGATGCTGACCTTCGCCGTGTTTGGCGCAGGCTTCCTGATGCGCCCGCTCGGCGCCATCCTGCTGGGTGCCTACATCGACGAGGTGGGACGCCGCAAGGGCCTGATCGTGACGCTGTCGCTCATGGCCTGCGGGACCATCCTGATCGCGCTCGTGCCTGGCTACGCCAGCATCGGCGTGCTGGCGCCGGTGCTGGTGCTGATCGGGCGGCTGCTGCAGGGCTTCTCGGCGGGCGCGGAGCTCGGCGGCGTATCGGTCTACCTGGCCGAAATGGCCACGCCGGGCCATAAGGGCTTTTATACCGCCTGGCAGTCGGCCAGCCAGCAGATTGCCATCGTGGTGGCAGCCGGACTCGGCTTCGGGCTCAACCGTTGGCTGACGGCCGATGCGCTGGGGGCATGGGGCTGGCGCGTTCCGTTCTTTATCGGCTGCCTGATCGTGCCGTTCCTCTTCGTGTTGCGCCGCTCGCTGCAGGAGACCGAGGAGTTCCGTACCCGCCGGCACCATCCGAGCACGCGCGAGGTATTCGACTCCATGCTGCGCAACTGGCGCACGGTGCTGGCCGGCATGCTGCTGGTGGCAATGACCACCACCACCTTCTATCTGATCACCGTCTATACGCCCACGTTCGGCAAGACGGTGCTCAAGCTCAGCACGGCCGACAGCCTTGCCGTCACGCTCTGCGTAGGCATTTCCAACTTTATCTGGCTGCCCATCGGCGGTGCCCTGTCCGACCGCATTGGCCGCCGCCCTATCCTGCTGGCCATTTCGGCCATCGCGCTGGTCACCGCCTATCCCGCGTTGTCGTGGCTGGCGGGCGCGCCGAGCTTTGAGCGCATGCTGGTCGTGCTGCTGTGGCTATCCTTCCTCTTTGGCATGTACAACGGCGCCATGGTGGTGGCCCTGACCGAGGTGATGCCGGTGGAGGTGCGCGTGGCCGGCTTCTCGCTGGCTTACAGCCTTGCCACGGCGGTGTTTGGCGGTTTTACGCCGGCGGTCTCGACCTACCTGATCGAGGTGACCGGCGACAAGGCCGCGCCGGGCTACTGGATGAGCTTTGCCGCGGCATGCGGGCTGCTGGCCACCCTCATCCTTTATCGCAAGGCGCGTCCCGTGGCATCGGCATTTTGAGGCGCTCAATTAACTTATTGCCGCATCCGGCGCCGCTGGCATCACAAAATTACCTGCATTGCCCTACAGATCTGCTTCACGTGTTCGTTAAACCCGGGTACCCAGGTGCGCCGCGCGCGGCCGCCTTCCGTGCGTTCGCGCACTACCCGAAGGAACAAATCCGATGAGCACGATCGATCCGGCGTCCTCCACCGGCGGCCAGTTTGCGGCCGCCACGGCCCTGGCCGGCGCAGCCAGCCTTGCCACCACCAGCCAGGCAACGCCCGCCAGCCAGTCGGGCGGCGGCAAGTCATCCGACGGCATCCATGTCGATCTCTCATCGGCTGGCCGCACGCTGGCGGCAGGCAAGCCGGCCGGCTCCAGCGGCCGCAACAGCGATATCGACAACAGCAACCTGCCGGATACGGCCAAGGAGCTGCTCAAGCGAATCCGTGAATTGCGCGATGAGCTGGCGCGCAAGCAGCAGGAACTGCAAGCCGTGGCCTCGGCCCAGAACCTCTCCGCCGACCAGAAGCAGGTTCGCCTGGCAGCGCTGAACCAGGCCATGGGTTCGATTTCCGGTGCGATATCCAGCGCCAGTGGCGCGCTGGTCAAGGCCATGGAAAAGGCCTCGCCCGAGCAGCAGATGAGCGCGGCGGCCCTGGCCATGGGCTGATTCCCTCACAGGTTGATTCGGCCATAGGGTGGCGCCATCACGGGCCACCCCGCAAGCTGGTTTTCTCTTCGTCTCCCTGCGCAGCGCCCCTCCCCTCGCTTGCCCGCTCGCTTGCCGCCGCGCCAGTTTGTGCGCCGCAACAACCATTCCCGGCAAGCCCCTCTTCCAAAAAGCCAAATTGTCGAACCGGGCACAAGGCGCGACACTCTTTCACAGCGGCGGCAGGCCAGCCAGCCATGAATGAGACATCCAAGCGCACCCCAAGAGCCCAACGGCAGCCCTATGTCACCGACAAGCACTGACTTCACCCCTCTCGCCGCCCTCGTCGACGCCCAAGCCGCGCTGCGGCCGCGGCATCCGGCCGTGGTGCTGGACGAACGCAGCGTGGATTTCGCCGGCCTCAACCGGCTTGCCGACCGCGTTGCCGCCGCGCTGCAGCGGGACGGTGTGCCGGCACAAGGCGCCGTCGCCATCTGCGCGGCCACGTCGATCGAATACGTCGCCGCCTTCCTCGGCAGCCTGCGGGCGGGCGTGGCGGTGGCGCCGCTGTCGCCCTCGCTCAACCCGCAGACGCTGCGCGGCATGGTGCAGGACTCGGGGGCGCGCCGGCTGTTGATCGATGCCAGCACGCGCGAGGCCCTGCACGGGCTGGAGGCCGAGCTAGGCATTCCCTGCATCGCGCTGGACGACAGCCGCGCGGGTCTTGCCTTCAGCCAGTGGCTGGCCCCCGAAAATGCCCGTCCGGCTCCGGTCGACGTGCAGCCCGACTGGGCTTTCAACCTGATCTATTCATCCGGCACCACCGGCGTGCCCAAGGGCATCATCCAGCCGTTCGGCATGCGCTCGTCGCACGTGCAGCGCGCCACCCAGGGCGGCTATGGCCCGGACACCGTGGCGCTGCTATCCACGCCGCTGTACTCCAACACCACACTGGTCAGCCTGTTCCCCACCTTGTCGCTGGGTGGCACCGTGGTGCTGATGCGCAAGTTCGATGCCGGCCAGTACCTGGCGCTGGCCGCACGGCACCGCGTCACCCATACCATGCTGGTGCCGGTGCAATACCAGCGCATCCTGGCCCATCCCGACTTTGCCGGCACCGATCTGTCATCGTTCCGCTATAAGTTCTGCACCAGCGCGCCCTTTGCCGCCGCGCTCAAGGCGCAGGTGCTGGCACGCTGGCCCGGCGCGCTGATCGAGTACTACGGCATGACCGAGGGCGGCGGGCGCTGCGAGCTGCGCGCGCATGAGCACCCGGACAAGCTGCATACGGTCGGGCGCCCCTCGCCGGACACCGATATGCGGCTGCTGGACGATCAAGGGTGCGAGCTCCCCGCCGATGCGCCGCGCGACACCCCAGGCGAGATCGTCGGGCATTCCCCCGCGATGATGTCCGGCTACCACAATCACCCCGGGAAGACCGCCGAGGCCGAGTGGTTCGACGCCACCGGCAAGCGCTTTATCCGCACCGGCGACGTTGGCTACTTCGATGCCGACGGCTTCCTCATCCTGATGGACCGCAAGAAGGACATGGTCATCTCGGGCGGCTTCAACATCTACCCGAGCGACATCGAAGCGGTGCTGCTCGGGCATCCCGACATCGCGGACGCGGCGGTGGTCGGCGTGCCCTCGGAGCGCTGGGGCGAAACGCCCGTCGCCTTCGTGGTGCTGCGGCCCGGCGCCACGGCCCAAGCCGCTGCGCTGCTGGACTGGGTGAATAGCCGGCTAGAAAAAATGCAGCGCCTGGCCGCGCTGGAGCTGTCGCAGGAACTGCCGCGCAACGCCATCGGCAAGGTGCTCAAGCGCGACCTGCGCGAGCAGTACGGGCGCGCACCTTGACGCTCGCGCCAACAAACAAGAACGCAAGACTTGGGTTATAGGCATAGTCCTTAATTCATAGTCCATAGTCATCACCGCACACCAACGTATCCGGGACAACAACCAGGGAGACCCATGAGCATCAATGGCAAGGCTTATATCGTCGGGGCCTACGAGCACCCGACCCGCAAGGCACCGGACAAATCCGTCGCGCAACTGCACGCCGAGTCCGCCAAGGGCGCGCTGGAAGACGCCGGCCTCACCCTGCAGGACGTGGACGGCTATTTCTGCGCGGGCGACGCGCCTGGCCTTGGCGCGCTCAATATGGTCGATTACCTCGGCCTGAAGGTGCGCCACGTCGACTCCACCGATACCGGCGGCTCGGCGTATATCGTCCACGTCTCGCACGCCGCGCAGGCTATCGCCGCCGGCAAGTGCAATGTGGCGCTGATCACGCTGGCAGGCCGCCCGCGCTCGGAAGGCTCGAGCGGCACGCAGGCGCGCAACTGGGGCGCGAACCTGCCCGACCAGCCGTTCGAGGCGCCGTTCAGCCCGGTGACCGTGAACCTGTACGCGATGGTGGCAATGCGCCATATGTTCCAGTACGGCACCACCGCCGAACAGCTTGCCTGGATCAAGGTAGCGGCCTCGCACCATGCGCAACACAATCCCCACGCCATGCTGCGCGATGTGGTGACGGTGGAGGACGTATTGAATTCGCCGATGATCTCGGATCCGCTGCGCAAGCTCGACTGCTGCGTGGTGTCCGACGGCGGCGGCGCGCTGATCGTCGCCCGCCCGGAAATCGCGGCCAAGCTCAAGCGCCCCATGGTGAAAATCCGCGGCGCCGGCGAAGCCGTCAAAGGCCAGCTCGGCGGCATGGTCGACCTGAGCTGGTCGGGCGCCGCCATCTCCGGCCCGATCGCGTTTGAAGAGGCCGGCATCCGCCCGTCCGACATCAAGTACGCCTCGATCTACGACAGCTTCACCATCACCGTGCTGATGCAGCTGGAAGACCTGGGCTTTTGCAAGAAGGGCGAAGGCGGCAAGTTCGTGGCCGACGGCAACCTGATCTCCGGCGTGGGCAAGCTGCCCTTCAACACCGACGGCGGTGGCCTGTGCAACAACCACCCGGCCAACCGCGGCGGCATCACCAAGGTGATCGAAGCGGTGCGCCAGCTGCGCGGCGAAGCCCATCCCGCCGTGCAGGTCAAGAACTGCGACCTGGCCCTGGCCCAGGGCACCGGCGGCTACCTCGGCTCGCGCCACGGCAGCGCCACCGTCATCCTGGAACGGGAGTAATAAGATGAGCACACCTTACACCGCGACTCCCCTCAAAGCCCCGCAAGTTGCCCCGGACAACACCGAGTTCTGGGAAGCCGCCCGCGCAGGCCGCCTGCTGGTCAAGCACTGCAAATCCTGCGGCAAGCCCCACTGGTACCCGCGCACGCTGTGCCCGTTCTGCATGGGCGAGACCGAATGGAAGCAGGCCTCGGGACGGGGCACCATCTACTCGTTCAGCGTCACCCGCCGTGCCGGCCCCACGCCTTTCTGCATTGCCTACGTGACACTGGAAGAAGGCGTGACCATGATGACCAACATCGTGGATTGCGACCTGGATACCGTGCGCATCGGGCAGGAAGTGAAGCTGACGTTCACACCGACGGACGACGGGCCGCCGGTGCCGACGTTCACGCCGGTTAGCGCTGGCTGAAACAAACAGGAACGCGAGGGGCATCGCAATGGCAAGCCCCCGCCCTCTCCCCCGGCCCCTCTCCCACAAGTGGGAGAGGGGAGCAGACCTGCGGCATCGGTAAGCTAGCGATTCGTTGTAGCCGTGATTCCCGCCCGTCAGGCGGAAATCACCCAAGCGCGATGCGAAGCGAGCCGTCAAGGTTCACCTAGGCCGTATGGGGCGCCTCGGGATTTCACGAAAAGAGCGGAAAAGAGGGACCCATGTCTGAGTATCGCCTTAAGGCGATGCGAGTTTGGGTCCCGGCCGCTCTTTTCGTGAAATCCCGAGGGGTAGTCGCCCCATCCGGCGCGCCTTTTTTGCCTACTTTTTTGGCAAGACAAAAAAGTAGGTCGCCGCGCCGCAGGCGTGGTGAAACTGCAGTTGCCCTTGACGTCAAGCAGTTGAAGTTGAAGTTGAAGTTACAGTCGAAATTGCAGCACTCCCCTCACCCCACCAAATTCCTCAATCCCTCCCCACCACGCCAACGCCCCAGATTGTCCAAAAAAATCCCAACCACCCGCCCCGCATTCCCATCCGAAAATCCCGCACTATGCGGCGTAGCAATGACATTAGGCAACGTCCACAGCGGCGAATCCGCCGGCAGCGGCTCGTGCGCGAACACATCCAGATAAGCACCCGCAAGGCGCCCGGCCCGCAACGCCTCGATCAGCGCAAGCTCATCCACCACCTCGCCCCGCGACACATTCACCAATCTGGCACCCGCCGGCAGCAAAGCCAACGCATCGGCGTCCACCAGCCCACGCGTTTGCGCCGTCAGCGGACAAGCCAGCAATAGCCAATCCGTGCGCGGCAGCACGCCACGCACCGCATCGAATACCACGGTTTCATAGCCGGGCCCAGCCGGCACGGCGCTCTGGCGCACCACGATCACGTGCAGGCCCAGCACCTGCAATAGCTTGCCCAGCCATTGCCCGATCGGGCCCCAACCAACGATGGTGGCAGTCTGCCCCGCCAGATCGCGCGGCAGCCCGGAGCCAATCAGCGGCGCCCAGCGGCGCTCATGCTGGGCCGCCAGCATCTGCGGAAAATGCCGCGCTAGCGCCAGCACACCCGCCAACGCGGTCTGTGCCACCACGCCCGCGTTGGCGCCGGAGGAAGTCGTCACCGCCACGCCGCGTGCGCGCAGCTCGCCAAACACGGCGCGGTCCGCGCCGGCCGAATGCGTATGCGCCCAGCGCAGCCCGGGGCTTGCCAGCATGGCATCGTAAAAGCGCCGGGTGGCGGGCAGGATTTCGTGCTTGGTGGACAGCCCGGTGACATCGCGCGAGACAAAGGCGATATCGGCGTCCAGCCCGGGGGCATCGTTTTGCCCCTGCCCCGACGGCACCACCACTGGCACGAAAGCCCCGCCAAGCGCCTCGCCAATCGGCGTGCCGTATTGCTGCAAGGCTTGCTCCGACAGCAGGATGCGCAAAGGCTGCGCGGCTGCCGGCTGGTTCGTATTCACGCGCATGTTCATTCCAGGGAAGCACCCGAGTCACGCACCACGACTTTCCATTTGGCGTACTCCTTTTGCGTGAACTTGCCGAACTGCTCCGGCGAGCCACCCACGGGATCCGCCCCTTCCCGCACCATCTGCGCCTGCAGCGACGGCAGCGCATCGTTGACGGCCTGATTGACCTTGTTGATCACCGCCTGCGGCGTGCCCTTGGGCGCGAACACGCCAAACCAGGAACCAGCCTCGAAGCCGGGGAAGCCCTTTTCGGCTACCGTGGGCACGTCCGGCAGCGATGGCGAACGGCGCGCGCTGCTGACCGCCAGCGCGCGCAGCTTGCCGGCCTTGATATGCGCGATGACCGACGGGATCGTGGCAAACATGAACTGCACCCGGCCGGACAACAGATCGTTGAGCGCGTCCGCGCCCTTGTAGGGGATATGCGTGGCCTCGGTGCCGATGCGCTGCGTCAACATGAAGCTGGAGAGCTGCGACGAGGTGCCCACGCCGGTTGAGCTGTAGTTCAGCTTGCCCGGATTGGCCTTGGCGTAGGCGACGAATTCTTCGAGCGTCTTGGCCGGCAGCGAGGGATGCACCACCAGCACGTTGGGCACATCGGCAATCTGCACCACCGGCACCAGATCGGTCAGCGGATCGTAGTTCAGGTGCTTGTACAGCGTCTGGTTGATCGAGATCGGGCCGACCGAGTTGACCAGCAGCGTATAACCATCGGCCGGCGAGCGGACCACAGCCTCGGTGCCGATATTGCCGCCGGCGCCGGGACGGTTGTCCACCACGAAGGATTGCCTGAACTTCTGCGCCAGCACCTGGCTGACGCTGCGCGCCAAGATATCGGTGGTGCCGCCAGCGGTGAAGGCCACCACCACGCGCACCGGCTTGGCCGGGTAGTCATCGCCTGCGGCGGCGATGGCGCCCGTGCCTGCGATAGTGCAGGCAAACGAGATGGCGGCCGTTATGGCGACCGATTTGGCGCGGGCCAGTGCGGGGCTTTTTAGCATGTTGTCTCTCTCCGTTCGTTTTATCGTTATCGCTTTTGCAGCCACTTTGCAGCCGCTATCGCCGCCGGAAGGCCGCCCCGCCTCAGTCGCGGAAGCTCGGATCCAGCCGGTCCAGCTTGCGCAGCAGCGCCGGCCACTCCATGACGCCGTAGGGGCGGCGCGTGCCGGGCTGGTAGTTGTTCCAGGTTTCCTGCAGCACGTCGGCGCCCACCTCGCGCAACGGTGTGTTGCAGGACATCGCACCGATCTGCGCGCGGCAGGCCAGCTCCAGCCGGTGCATCCAGTTGAAGGCTTCCCCAACCGTATTGCCCACGGTGAGCGCGCCGTGGTTGCGCAGGATCAGGGCCTCGCCTTTGCCGAGGTCTTCGAGCAGCGAGGCCTGCTCGGCGGTGTCGAGCACCACGCCCTGGTAGTCGTGATAGCCGATCTTGAGAAAGCGCATGGCGGTCTGTGTCAGCGGCAAGAGCCCGCAATCCAGCGACGATACGGCCATGGAGGCCCAGCTATGGGTGTGGATCACGCAGGCCACTTCCGGGCGCGCTTCGTGCACGGCGCTGTGGATCACGTAGCCGGCCTTGTTGATGCCGTAGTTGAGCGCGCCGAAATCCGGCTTGGCGAGGATGTTGCCGGCGTGGTCCACCTTGATCAGGCTGGAGGCGGTGATCTCCTCGTACATCATGCCGTAGGCGTTGATCAGGAAGGCGCCGTCCTCGCCCGGCACGCGCACCGAGATATGGTTGGCCATCATATCGGCCATGCCGTACAGCTCCACCAGCCGGTAGCAGGCGGCCAGATCCACGCGCGCCTGCCATTCGGCATCGGTGCACTGGTCCCGCATCGAGGAAATGGCGAGGATGCCGGGCTTTGTCATGAGGTTCTCCTTGGTCTTTTTTTTGAATGCTTGATGTTCAGTCCGAGCCAAGCGCCAGGTTGCTGGGCCGGCGTTTTTCGATATTCCACTTGAGCAGCGCCGCGCTGCGGTAGATGCCGTGCGCGAACTTGCCGTAAGGCAGCGTCAGGAACAACGCCATCACCACGCCCAGGTGCACCGCCAGCAGCAGCGCCATGGCCGCGGTGTCGCGCCAGGCCAGCAGCGCCAGCCCCGTCAGGCTGGTGAAAAACAGCAGCGCGATAAAGCCGCGGTCCATCGGCTTCTGGGCCGCATCGCCGGTGCGCGGATCGCGCTTCAGGTTGAGCCAGAGCAGACCCGCCGGGCCGATCAGCAAGCCGATGCCGCCTGCCGTGCCCAGCAGCACCGGCAGGCTGGTGGGCGCATACGGTGCGTGCAGGCCCAGCAGGTAATGGTAAAGCGTGGCGACCGCCGTGGCGGCAAAGCACAGCATGAAGCCATAGAACGTGAAATGGTGGAAGCGCCGGCGCCACAGGGTGAACGCGTCGTCCGCGTTGTTGCAGCCCTTGCCGTGGCCGCCGTCCAGGTAGCGCAGCCGCAATGCATCGTGCGCCGCGCCGCCGATGGCCGGGCCGCGAGCCTCGCCTTGCAGCTCGCCGGGCGATACCTTGCGCCAGAAGCGCGTCACGCCCACGCCCAGCGCCAGCACCGCGCAGCCGAATACCAGGCCGAACATCGCCGCCAGCAGGTTGTGCGGGAAGATGGCGTAGAAGTTGCCGGCCAGCGGTGCGTGCAGCAGGCTGCCGCGCATGGCAAGCACCATCACCAGGAACAACGCCAGCCCGGCTGCCAGCGCCAGCGCGGTGGCCAGGCCGGCGCGGCGGTACAGCCCACCGAGGGCGGCGGGCCAGGCATAGTCGGAGTAGGTCTGGACCCGCACCTTGGCCATGGCCTGCGGCACGTTGACCGCGAACTCGTGCGGCGGCGCGTACTGGCAGGCGTGGTAGCAAGCGCCGCAGTTGTGGCACAGGTTGGACAGGTAGTGGATATCGGCCTTGCCGAACTCCAGCCGGCGCGTCATGGCGGGAAACACCGCGCAAAAGCCTTCGCAATATCGGCAGGCATTGCAGATCTGCATGACGCGGCCTACTTCGGCCTCGTCCCCGGTGAGCGGCAGCGCGCCCTGGGCCAGCGCCGCCGCTTCGCGCGTCAGCGCTTCAAGATGTTGCATGCTGCTCTTCCTGGAGTGCGTTGTGACTGGGCCGCCCGAGCGCGGCGGCTGCGGCCTGGGTGCCGGCGATGCGGCCGAAGGCGGTGCCGATGGCCATGCCGACACCTGCCGTATAGCCCTTGCCGAGCACGTTGCCGGCCATCATCTCGCCGGCCACGAACAGGTTGACGCTGGGCTTGCCGCCGAAGTGCACGGCGGCGTGCTCGTTCACCTTGAGGCCAAGGTAGGTAAAGGTGATGCCCGGGCGCAGGGCGTAGCCGAAGAACGGCGCGGTGTCGAGCGGCCGGGCCCAGTGGGTCTTGGCCGGGGCAATGCCCTCGGTGTGGCAGTCGTCCAGCACGGTGTGGTCGAAGGTGCCGACCCGGCACGCCGCGTTGTAAGCCTCGATGGTGCGCATGAAGGTGGCCTCGTCCAGCCCGAGCTGGCGCGCCAGTTCCGGCAGCGTGTTGGCGCGCACGCCCGGGAATACCGGCGGCATGAAGCGGCCCACGGCCTTGGCGTCGATGATCGAATAACCGATCTGCCCGGGCTGCTGCGCGACCAGGCGTCCCCAGATGGCGTAGCGCTTGGGCCAGAAGTCCTCGCCCTCGTCGTAGAAACGCTCGGCGTTGCGGTTGAGCATCACGCCCAGCGAGACGCAGTCCACCCGGGTGCAGATGCCGCCGTCGTACAGCGGCGCGCGCGCGTCGATGGCCACGCAGTGCGATTGGGAAGGGTCACCGATGGCATCCGCTCCGGCTTCGATCATGAACTTGAGCAGCACGCCCATGTTGAAACGGGTGCCGCGGATCAGGAAGTTGTCGGCCGGCCAGTCACCGTCGGCGTTCTGGCCCCAGGCTTCGCGCAGCCATTCGCGGTTGGATTCGAAGCCGCCGGCTGCCAGCACGCAGCTGCGCGCCTCGATGCGCTCGCTGCCGATGCGGGCCGCTATGAAGCGGTCGCCGTCCAGCTCGATGGCATCCACCGGGGCGTTGTAGCGCACCTGCACGCCAAGGGCTTCGGCGCTGCGGAAGTAGGCGTTGACCAGCGCCTTGCCGCCGCCCATGAAGAAGGCATTGGTGCGCGCCACATGCAGCGCGCCTGACAGCGGCGGCTGGAAGTGCACGCCATGGCTGCGCATCCAGTCGCGGCAGGTGGAGGAGGCGCGGATGGCCAGGCGGGCCAGGCGTTCGTCGGTCAGGCCGCCGGTGACCTTGAGCAGGTCTTGCCAGTATTCCTCTTCGGGATAGGCCTCGATCAGCACGTCTTGTGGCGCGTCGTGCATGCAGCGCAGGTTGCGGGTGTGCTGGGAGTTGCCGCCGCGCCACTCGCGCGGGGCGGCTTCCAGCAGCAGCACGCTGGCGCCGGCTTCACGCGCCATCAGGGCCGCGCACAGGGCGGCATTGCCGCCGCCGATAACCAGGACGTCGATCATGGGCGCGCGCCTCCGGCAAGGCTCGGGAAAGCCGGCAGGGACAGCTCCCGGATTTGAGTAATGGACAGCACGATGAGGGTTCCGGTGGGGATGCCCGCACTGTAGCGGCCCGCCGGCGTCCTGCTAAGCCCCCGGATCGCATGGGGGCATCACGAATCGTGATACCCCCGGGGGCGCCCGTGCATCATCCCTGCGGCCCAAGCAGCCGTGCACCTCGCCAAGCGCCGGAGCGCACCAGTTCGCGGGCGCAATCAGCCAGCACCACGCGCAAGGCCAGCGCGGCGGGCGACAGTTCGTCGTCGGAGAGGCTGCACAGCACGTTCTGGCGCCGCACCTTGGGGTCCGCGATCTCGGCCAGGTGGAAACGCGCCTGCGCATCGGCATAGCGCCCCACCGCGGCCCACGGCTGCAGGGTGGCGCCAAACCCGAGGTCGACGGCGTCCATCAGCATGGCCAGGGAATCCACCTCCTGCACCACCTGGGGCACGATCTTCACGCGGGCGAAGGCGGCATCGAGCGTGCTGCGCAGCCCATGCAGGCCGGTCGGCATGATCAGCGGCACGTCCCGCAACTGCGCCATGCGCAGCCGCTGCGGCGCCTCGGCATCGGCATCGGCATCGGCCGGCAGCGCACGGCGCGAGCGGATCAGGAACAGGGTTTCCTCGAGCAGCGGCGTCACGCTCCAGCGGCGCGCCACAACGGTGTCGAACAGCACGGCCAGGTCGAGCTGGCGGGCATTGAGCATGGCGCTGAGGTGGCCGGACAGGCTCTCCACCATATGCAGGCGCACATCGGGATAGCGCTCGCGCATGGCGCGCATCAGCGGCACGCCGATGACCGAAGCGGTGGTAGGCGCCAGCCCCACGCTGACCGTGCCGGACAGCCGCGCATGGTGGGCGGCGCGCTTGGCCTGCTCGGCGTGGCGCAAGGCCAGCTGGGCCTCGCGAAAGAAGGCCAGCCCGGCCTCGGTGGGCGTCACGCCGCGCGTGGTCCGGCGCAGCAGCCGGGTGGACAGCTCGCTCTCCAGCCGGCTGATCTGCTGGCTCATGGCGGATTGCACCATATCGAGGTCGAGCGCCGCGCGGCTCATGCTGCCGAGTTCCACCACGCGGACGAAATACTGAAGCTGGCGCAGTTCCATCGGGTTCCCCGGCCTGGATTCGTGTCTGGATTCGTGTCTGGATTCGTGTCTGGATTCGTGTCTGGATTCGTGTCTGCGACGCTTATACCAGATAGCGAGCCAGCGGTGGCCGCCGGGTCAGGCCTCGTCGAAGCCGCTGTACCAGTCCACGGTCTGGTCGGCGTACACCAGGCCCTTGGCTGCCAGCGCCTCGCGCATCTGGTACATGTCCAGCCCCAGCACGCCGGCGGCCAGCGTAGCGCGCTTGCCCTCCTCCATGGCCCCACGCTCGACGGCACGGCGCGCGGTCTCGGCAGCGAGCGGGCGCGGCACCACCACCACGCCATCGTCGTCGGCCACGATCACGTCGCCGGGCCGCACGTGGGCGCCGGCGCAGACCACCGGCACATTGACCGCGCCCACGGTTTCCTTGACCGCGCCCTGCGCCGAAACCGCCCGCGACCAGACCGGAAAGCCCATGGCATTGAGCGTGGCCACATCGCGCACGCCGCCGTCGATCACCAGGCCGCGCGCGCCGCGTGCCTTGAGCGAGGTGGCCAGCAGGTCGCCGAACAAGCCATCGGTGCAGTCGCTGACCAGCGCCACCACCAGCACGTCGCCGGGCTGCACCAGCTCCACCGCGACGTGGATCATCCAGTTGTCGCCGGGATGCATCAGCACCGTCACGGCGCTGCCGGCAATGGCGGCACGGGACTGGATCGGCCGCATGCAGGGCTTCATCAGCCCGGTGCGGCGCTGCGCCTCGTGCACCGTGGCGACACCGGCGGCGCCCAGCGCGTCGATGTCCGCGGCGGCCGCGCGCAGGATGTTGCGATAGGCGATGGTCTTCATGACAGGCTCTGCGTGACTTGCGGGAACACGCGCGCATAACCTTCGCCGTACTTCACCTTGCTGTCGGAGTTGCGCGCGGCCTGCGCGCCGCGCTGCAGCGCCACGCGCGTGTAGTACTCCCACAAATGCTCCTGCGCCGCCATGGTGGCGAAGGCACGCTGCTTCTTTTCCCACACGGAGGAGATATCGAGCAGCACGTCGGGCTTCCAGTTGCATTGCTCGGGCTGGTGCGGCTCGAACAGGAACACCGGCGGCGCGCCGATCACCGGCACCTCGGGCTTGTAGCCATGCGCCTGGGCGATGACCCGCGCTTCCTGCGCCACGTGCGTGGCAAGCGGATGGTCAAAGTTGTAGATGTCCTCGCGCGAGTGGCTCAACACCAGTTCGGGCCGCAGCGCGCGATAGAGATCGGCCAGGCGCAGCAGCGCGGCATCGGTCACGCGCATGGGGTAGTCGCCCAGGTCGAAGCACTCCAGCGTAGCGCCCAGGATGTCGGCGGCCTGCTGCGCTTCTTCATGCCGGGCCGCCTTGACGCGCTCGATGGTCATGCGCGGCTGGCGCCACATCTTGGCGGACTCGCCGCGCTCGCCAAAGGACAGGCAGACGATCTTGACGTTGTAGCCGCGCTCGGCGTACAGCGCGATGGCGCCGCCGGCGCGCCAGACAAAATCGGCGGCGTGCGCGCTGACCACCAGGATCGAGGGACGCTGCGCGTCCGGCTGGGCTTGGGCTGGGATGTCGGACATGGGGGATTCTCTTGGATCGTGGTGGGTCGTGGTGGGTCGTGCCGGATCGCCGGATGCGCCGCGGGCCTCAGTCGGCCGTGATGCCCGCCTTGCGGATGACGCCGTTCCAGGTGGTGGTTTCACCGCGCACGAACTGGCCGAAAGCTTCAGGCGTGCCCGGCAAGATGGTCACGCCCAGTTGCGCGAGCTGTTTGCGCACGTCGGGGTCGGCCAGCGCGGCGTTGGCCGCAGCGTTGAGCTCATGGACCACGACCGGCGGCGTCTTGGCCGGCGCCACCAGCCCCCACCAGACCGAGGCGGTGAAGCCGGGCAAGCCTTGCTCGCGCGAGGTTGGCACGTCCGGCAGCAGCGGCGTGCGCTGGTCGCTCGCCACCGCGATGGCGCGCAGCGTGCCGGCGCGGATATGGGTGATGACTTCGAGCGGGTTGATCGGCATGAACGAGATACGCTCGCCCAGCAGGTCGGTGATCGCGGGCGCACCGCCCTTGTAAGGCACATGCAGCACGTCGATGTGCGCCGCCTCCTTGAACAGCTCGCCGGCGAGATGGCCCGAGCTGCCGTTGCCGGCCGAGGCATAGCTGAGCTTGCCCGGCTGGGCCTGCGCCTGGGAGACCAGGCCCTTGAGCGACGTCACGCTGGACTTTGCCGGCACCACCAGCACCAGCGAGGCCTGCCCCACGCGCGCCACCGGCGTGAAATCCCGTACCGGGTCGAATGGCAGCTTGGCAAACAGCGCGGCATTGGTGGCCAGGCTATTGGACGCCATCATGATGGTGTAGCCGTCCGGCGCGGCCTTGGCCACGGCCTCCATGCCGATATTGGTGCTGGCGCCCGGGCGGTTGTCGACGATGATGGGCTGCTTGAGCAGCACGCTCATCTTTTGCCCGACCGAGCGCGCCACGATGTCCACCGCGCCACCGGCGGCATAGGGCACGACTAGCCGGATGGGCTTGGCCGGGTAGGCCTGGGCGCTGGCGGCGCTGGCGGCCAGCGACAGCGCGGCGGCCAGGAAGCCGGCAAGGTAGGGGCGGCGCAGCATGGTTGTCTCCTGATGGTGCAATTTGTCGTGCGGCTCGAGGCCGTTTGCCTGCATTCTGGGCAGCCGCCGTGATACTGTCCAATACGTTTTCGAACCCTTTGTTATTGCACTTCGATATAAGCAATGGATTTCCGCCAACTCCGCTATTTCGTCGCCGTGGCCGAAGCGCTGAGCTTCAGCGAGGCCGCGCGCAAGCTCCATATCAGCCAGCCGCCGCTGAGCACCCAGATCAAGGCGCTGGAGGACGAGCTCGGCAGCCCGCTGCTGGACCGCTCCCGCCATCATGTGGCGCTGACGCCGGCGGGCACGCTGTTCCTGGACAAGGCCAGGGCGGCGCTCGCCAACCTGGAGCAGGCCCGCGAGGTGGTCAGGCAGGTGGCCGCCGGCGAGGCGGGCGAGATCCGCGTGGCCTTTACCGCATCGGTGCCGATGCAGGATGCGTTTCCGCGCGCGGTGCAGCAGTTCCGCGTGGACCACCCGCGCGCCATGCTGGAACTGGTGCATATGCCTACCGGCCAGCAGTTGCAAGGACTGGAGAAAGGCGAGATCGACATTGGCTTCCTGCGGCCGTCGCCCCAGTTCTACCCGCCCGCCAGCATCACCGTGCACGAAGTGCTGGCCGACCGGCTCGTCGCCGTGCTGCCTGCCTCGCACGCACTGGCAAACCCGGTTGACGACGCCGGGATCGATATCGGCGCGCTGTCCGCACAGCCCTTCCTGCTGTTTCCCCGCGGGCTGGGCTGCGGGCTGTTCGACCACGTCACCACGCTTTGCAACCGGGCGGGCTTTGCCCCGCGCATCGGCCAGGAGGCGCGCGAGGCGACCACCATCATCGGATTGGTGGCGAGCGGCGCCGGGGTGTCGGTGCTGCCGCAGATCTACGCGCGCACCGGCATCCCCGGCGTGACGTACCGGGCACTGGCTGGCCCGGATGCCGCCAGCCGGGTGCTGGTGGCGCATCGCACGGGGGCGCTGTCACCCATCATGCGTCGGTTCCTGGCATTTTTTAAGGTTGGCGGCTAAGGCAAGGACAGCGCGGAAAACGCGTCGCGCCGGGCAATAGCGGCGTATTCACCACGCCGCGGAACGCCGCCTTGCACTAGCGCGGGGAAATGTCTGCACATTGCCGTTTCAGCCCTACAGTTCCCCTCCAGCCTTCCGTTAGCCGGGGCATGCTGGCCGACAACAAAATTGTCGGAGGCCTTTCTTAACCACCGCCCCTACCCAACGCGCATGCTTCTCTCGCTCCGTACACGCATTACGGCGACCTGTGTCGCCATCGTTGTCACCGCCTTGTCGGCATCCACCGGCATCACCTACGTAGTCACGAAGCACAGCGACGAACGCACGCTGCGGCAAAACCTCGCCACCATCACCCAAGGCAACGCGCAAGCCATCACCGAGTGGCTGAGCGCGCGGGCCGCCATGGTGCAAGCCGTATCGCCGGAGAGCCTTTCCACCGATCCCATGTCCGCGGTCACGCAGCTGGAAAAATCCGGCGGCTTTGTCGTGGCCTATGCGGGCTACCCGGACAAGCATGCGGTGTTTTCCCGCGACCTCGGCATCCCCGCCGACTACGATCCCACGGGCCGCCCGTGGTACCAGGCCGCCGTCAGCGCCGGCAAGCTGGTCATCACGCAGCCGTATGAAGATGTCGCGACCAAGAAGCTCGTGGTGACGCTGGCCCTGCCTGTGCTGGCCAATGGCCAGTTGAAGGCCGTGGTGGCCGCCGATGTGAACCTGGACGCCGTGACCTCCACCGTGAACGGCATCCACCCCACCCCCGCCAGCTTTGCCTTCCTGGCCGATAAGAGCGGGCGCATCGTGGCGCATCCGGATGCCAAGCTCAACCTCAAGCCGGCCACTGACCTGTCCGCCGACCTGAGCGCGAACGCCCTGGCCAGGCTGTCGGATCCCGAGCAGCCCCTCGCGGTCAAGATCGCCGGTGCCACCAAGCTGCTGCATGCGGAGCCGGTCAAGAACTCCGACTGGGAACTGGTGGTTGCCATGGATGAGGACGAAGCCCTGGCCGGCCTGCGCAATGTGCTGCAGGCCATGTTCATGACCCTGGTGACGGTGGCCTTCCTCGCCGCGGGAGTCGGCTCGGTCATGACGGCCTCTGCGTTCCGGCGGCTGTCCCAGGTGCGCGAGGCCATGGACGACATCGGCTCCGGAAACGGCGACCTGACCAAGCGCCTGCCGGCCGACGGCAACGATGAGGTCACGCAGATCGCCCGCGCGTTCAACCAGTTTGCCGACAAGCTCGCCACCGTGCTGATCGATATCCGGGACAGCAGCGAATCGGTTCGCACGGCAACCGCCGAAATCTCGCAGGGCAATATCGACCTGTCCTCGCGTACCGAGCAAGCCGCGGCCAGCCTCGAGCAGACAGCGGCTGCCATGGACGAGCTCACCGGCACCGTGCAGAACTCGGCCGAGGCCGCCGTGCGCGCCGGCGAACTGGCGGCGGCGGCCTCCCAGGTCGCCAACCGGGGGGGCGATGCCGTCTCTCGCGTGGTGACCACCATGCAGGAAATCTCGACCGCCTCCGCCAAGATCCACGACATCATCGGGGTCATCGACGGCATCGCCTTCCAGACCAACATCCTGGCGCTCAACGCTGCCGTGGAAGCCGCCCGCGCCGGCGAACAGGGACGCGGATTCGCCGTGGTGGCTGGCGAAGTGCGCACGCTGGCCCAGCGCAGCGCCCAGGCCGCCAAGGAGATCAAGGGACTGATCAGCAAATCGGTGGCCAAGGTGGACTCGGGCGCGGCACTGGTGCGGGACGCCGGCGAGACAATGAACAGCATCGTGGCCAGCGTGAAGCAGGTCGAGCAGGTGCTGCGCGAAATCTCGAATGCCGGCAGCGAGCAGAGCGTGGGCATCACGCAGGTCAACCAGGCCGTGAGCCAGCTCGACGGGGCAACGCAGCAGAATGCGGCGCTGGTCGAGCAAGCCTCGGCGGCCGCCGGTTTCCTGCATGAGCAAGCCAACAAGCTGGCCGATGCGGTAGGCCAGTTCCGCCTGGCCAGGGCGCATGGCGGCGCAATGGGGTCCGAGGCTTGAACCGCTGACAAAGCCGGATCTGCGTTGCCGCGCTCCCCTCTCCCACGTGTGGGAGAGGGCGGGCGCTCGTTATGCCGTCGTGCTGGAAAAAACCACGGGCTTCGCTTCAAGCGGTACCTAGCTGATATGACTCCCCGTGTCAATCGAGATTGGTTTGATTCGGTTTCACAATTGCATGGTGTTCCCCAATTTCCTGGAGGGCGACGTAGCAGTAAGTCTCGACGGTGGATCACGCTGATATCCGCGGGTTGGTTACCGCATTACAGAGGTCCGCCCAATGAGCCTGCCGCTATCTAAGGCCGCAAGTCGGATGAAATCCGTTGCCTAGCTAGGTCGCGGGTTGCTCGTGTGCCGGGCTACGTCGCCCTTCAGGAAACTGGCTCCACAGTAGGTGGCAGATAGGTTGATACCTTGGCGCTGGGTTACGTTGTCTGCGCCGCGTTCGGTATGGCAAGCGACATGGCGAGCCGGCTGATGTCCCAGATGAACCCGCTCAGTTCGCGGGCCACCGCAACCACCGCAATGTTCGGGTTCTTGCCGCGCGCGGCAAGTCTCCGATAGCGCCGGCACAGTCGAACCTGGGCGTCCCAGGACCGGTCAACGATGGCCTTCGGGATGCCTTCGTGCCGGCGCTGAATCTCGGGGCTCACACGTGCCGGGTGCCGGTAACTCCAGGCGGCTTCGATTAGCAGCTTTCTTGCATAGCTATTGCCGTTCTTGGTGATGCTGCCTTGGCGCCGTTTCCCCCCCGATGAGTGTTCTGCGGGCGTCACGCCGAGCCAGGCCATCAGTTGGCGCGGATGGACAAAGCGCGAGAGATCGCCCAATTCGGCGAGCATGCCCACCGCCGTGGTGAACTGCACGCCACGCATGGCCTGCAAGCCCAGTACGGCCGGATAGAAGCGCCAGTTGACCACTGCCTCGCGCAAGGCCGCTTCGAGACGGCTGCATTGCGCGAGCCGATCCTCGATGGCACGTCGATATTCGTCAAAGGCAAGTTGCTGCCACACGGTGTCGAACGCAAAGGTACTGATCCAGCGCTGGTGCGCCGGTCCCCAGTCGGCTCTGCCGCTGTAGCGCACCCCATGTGAAAGCAGAAAGGCCTTCAGCCGTTGGCGGGCGCGCTTCAGATCGTCCTTGGCGCTGACCCACGCGCGTGACAGATCCCGGAATGCTTCGTCCTCCACGCTGGGCACGTACACGGCGGAGAGGTCACCGGCGCGCAGCGATCGCACGAGCTTGACCGCATCGCGCCGATCGGTCTTGACGCGCTCGCCGGGTTTCTTCGGGATCAGCGACGGCGCGCACACCATGCACTCGAATCCCTTCCCTGCAAGCTGCCGGTAAAGGCCATAGCCGCAAGGGCCTGCCTCGTAGACGATGTGGATCCGGCTCGCTTTAGACTGCAGGCGCTTGCACAGGCGATCGATATCGGCCTTCGAGGTACCGATCTTGCCAAGCAGTTCGACCTCGCCCACGCCGAGTGCGTAGGCGACCGTGATCGAGTCCTTATGGACGTCAAGACCCACGTACAAAGTGCTATCGTGTTCCATGCTGGCCTCCGCGCTGGAAATCGCCGGGTGTGGCACTGTCCACACCATGCGGCTCTGGCAGTCATGCTAACCCGCGTTTGATTCCTCGCGGCGGGCCAGCCCTCTTTGCCCCAGGGGAGTCATATTGACTAAGCCACCCCTCTCCCCGGCCCTCTCCCCCTGAAGGGAGAGGGAGAGACAGCAGTCGTCATGGCGCGCGGCTTTGGCCTGCTCAGCGGCTTCAGCGGCTTCGGCGCGTGTTTGAGGAAATATCCTGAATACTGGTATCGTTGATGTGGCATAAAATCCACACGACATCACGATCAGCGCCCCGCAAGGCAAGGAGAACTCCCCGCATGACTGTATTCCAAGGGACTGGCGCCCTTTTCACCCTCATCGCCATTTTCGGCGTCATCAACCACCGCTTCATCAAGCTGCCCGACACCCTGGGCATCACCGCCGTCGGGCTGGTGACCTGCCTGAGCGTGTCCATCCTCGGCTTCAACCATCCTGAAATGGTCGCGCAGGCCCGCAAGCTCGTGGCCCAGATCGATTTCTCCGACGTGGTCTTCCACGGCCTGCTCAGCCTGCTGCTGTTCGCCGGCGCCCTGCACGTCGACCTCTCGCGCATGCGCCGGCAGCGCCGGGCCGTGGTCATGCTGGCCACGGTTGGCGTGGTGATCTCGACCGCCGCGGTCGGGTTCGGCTTCTTCTATGTCGCACAGTGGCTGGGCCACCCGGTCAGCCTGCTGTGGTGCCTGGTGTTCGGCGCGCTGATTTCCCCTACCGACCCGATCGCCGTGCTCAGCGTGCTCAAGAACGCGGGCGCATCGGAGAGCCTGGAAACCAAGATTGCCGGCGAATCGCTGTTCAACGACGGCACCGCGGTGGTGGCATTCCTGACCCTGGTGGGGCTGGCGACCGGCGCCACCGAATTCTCTGCTTCGCACGTGGCGCTCGCGCTGGTGCGCGAAGTGCTGGGCGCCGTGGTGCTGGGCGTGGTGGTGGGCTATGTGGCGTCGGTGCTGCTGCGCGGGATCGACAGTTATCCGGTCGAGATCCTGATCACGCTGGCGCTCGCCACCGGCGGCTACAGCCTGGCCGAGACGGTGCACGTGTCCGCGCCACTGTCGGTGGTCATCATGGGCCTGGTGATCGGCAACCATAGCACCAGCAAGTCAATGTCGGAGAAGACCCGCGAGCACTTGTTCAATTTCTGGGGCCTGCTGGACGAGTTGCTCAACCTGGTGCTGTTTGGCCTGATCGGGCTGGAGATCATCGCGCTGTCGCTGCAGCTGCATATCGTCTGGCTGGGGCTGGCGGCGATTCCCGTGGTGCTGATTGCCCGCGGCATCAGCGTGGCCATCCCGCTGCTGGCGCTGCAGAATTTCCGCCGGCTCAATCCGCACTCGGCCACCATCATGACCTGGGGCGGGCTGCGCGGCGGCATCTCGATCGCGCTGGCGCTATCGCTGCCGGAGTTCGCCGGGCGCGAGATGCTGATCGGCGTGACTTACCTGGTGGTGGTGTTCAGCCTGCTGATCCAGGCCACCACGCTGGGCAAGCTGGTCAAGCACCTGAATGGCCTGAGCCCGAAGCCATAGCGGAGACGGCATCGGCAAGCGGGCGGCGGGACTCACCCGCCGCCCGCGCCTGGCTTACAGCCGGCTCTGGTAAATCTTGTCGAACTCGCCGCCATCGGCAAAATGCCGGCTCTGCGCCTGCGCCCAGCTGCCAAACACATCGCTGACGGAGAACAGCTGGATCGGCCGGAACAGCGCCGCGTGGGCCTTGAGCACCGCCGCAGAGCGCGGCCGGTAGAACTGGCGGGCGATCACGTCCTGGCCCGCATCGGACCACAGGTATTGCAGGTAGGCCGTGGCCACCTTGCGCGTGCCGCGCTTGTCCACCACCTTATCGACCACAGCCACCGGCGCTTCGGCGATGATCGACTGGCTCGGGTACACCACCTCGAAGCTGTCTCCCAGCTCCTTGCGAATCTGGTGCACCTCGCTCTCGAAGGTGGCCAGCACATCGCCAAGCTGGCGCTGCGTGAAGCTGGTGGTCGCGCCCCGGCCGCCGGTATCGAGCACCGGCACATTGCGGAACAGCCGGCCCACGGCATCGCGCGCCTGGGCCTCGCTGCCGCCCTTGCGGATGGCCGCGCCCCATGCCGCCAGGTACGTGTAGCGCCCGTTGCCCGAGGTCTTGGGATTCGGCACGATCACCTGCACGCCAGCGCGGCCCAGGTCCTCCCAGTCCAGGATGCGCTTGGGATTGCCCTTGCGCACGAGGAACACGATGGTGGAGTAGTACGGCGCCGCGTTGTCCGGCAGGCGCTTCTTCCAGTCCTGCGCCACCACGCCACGCTGCACCAGGATGTCGATATCGGTCTCCTGGTTCATGGTCACCACGTCGGCCTCCAGGCCATCCGCTACCGAACGCGCCTGCTTGCTCGATCCGCCGTGCGACTGATTGATGACCAGCGTCTCGCCACTCGCGTGCTTCCAGTTAGCGATAAAACCGGGGTTGATCTCACGGTACAGCTCGCGGGTGACGTCGTAGCCGGCGTTGAGGATGGCGGTGTCGGCCAGCGCGGGAAACGTGGCGCCGAGCAGCAGGCCGGTGGCAAGCATGCGGAGTAGGGATCGGGATCGGGGTCGGGGTCGGGGTCGGGACATGAATGGACGCTGGTAGGATCGATCGGATTAATGTCTTGCCGAAGTCTTGCCGAAAAGACAGGCATGACGCTCGTGATCCTCATTGTCCACAGCAGGGGCGTCGCAGCGGAACGAAAGATTCCGCATGTCGATAGACGCGAACCAGACAACAGGCGGGGCACGATCTCCCCGCCTTCCGCCCACTCTCACCCCTCACCTCTCACGCTACCTTGGGGAAGTCGATCACCGTATCGTTGACGCGGTTGATCATGTTGGTGAACAGGATCGCGCTGATGGCCTGGATGCTCTCGACGATCTGGCGATCGGTGTAGCCGGCTTCGCGCACATTGGCGACGACGTTGGCTGGCACCGTGCCGGACGTCGTGGCCACGGCCAGTGCGAAGCGGACCAGCGCGTCGATCTTGCTGTCTTGCGGGTACGCGCCGGCGCGCAGCGCACGCGTTTGTTCGGCGGTATAGCCGGCCATCTTGCCGGTCATGGTGTGCGCGGCCACGCAATAGTCACAACCCGACGCTTCGCTGACGGCAAGGTTGATCGCTTCGAGCTCACGGGCGCTGAGCGTCGCATTCTTGAGCAGCGCGCCGGTTTGCAGCGCGTGGGCCAGCACCTCGGGGGCATTGCTGCCGATCACCGCGTACGCGTTGGGCACCTTGCCCACGGCGCCCTTGATGGCGGCGAACAGTTGGGCGGCCTGGCCGGTGGCTTCGGCGGGGTTGATGGTGTGAAGACGGGACATGACGGCACTCCTTTCCGGTTGGTTGATGGACCCGCGCTGTGTTTGTTGCGCTGCTTCCATGGACTGAAGTCTAGGCGCGCCAGTCGCGACTTACCGCATATAATCGTCGCATTATCTTGCTCTATCATCTCAATATCGCGTATCCGTCTTGATCCCACCGTTCCTGCCATGGATAGCCTGACCGAACTTGTGCGCATGCTTTCGCCCGCCGGCACCGTCGACCTGCACTGCCACTTCGCCGGCAACTGGCGGGTGGACAACGCGGCGGCGCCCGCCGGCCACCTGCCGTATCACATCATCCTGAAGGGGCAGGCGCGCGCGCTGGTGGCGCAAGAGGCCATCTCGCTCGATACGGGCGACGTGCTGCTGTTCCCGCACGGCAGCGCGCACACGCTGCGCAGCTTGCCGGATGGGGCCGCCGGCGCGCACGCCGCCGCGCCGGCCCAGACGACGCGCTTCAATGGCTTGCTGACCGAGGTGACGATGCCCGGCGACACGCATCCGCTGGACATGCTGTGCGGCACGTTCGTGCTGGGCTTGCCGGGCACGATGCTGTTACGCAACCTGCCGCCGGTGCTGCGCGTGGCCACCGCGCAGCGCGCCGATTGCGCCTGGCTGCATGCGCTGATCGACATGATGCGCAGCGAGGCGCAGGCGCCCGAGCCAGGTGGCGCGGCGGTCATCGGACAGCTCTCCACCGCGCTGCTGACCCTGCTCTTGCGCGCGCTGATCGCGCAGGGCGGCGTCACGCATAGCCTGCTGGCGCTGATGGCCGACGCGCGGCTGTCCAAGGCGATCGATGCGGTGCTGCGCGCGCCGGCCGAGCCGTGGTCGGTGGCGTCGCTGGCGGCGGTATGCAATGTGTCGCGCGCCACGTTCGCACGGCGCTTCACCTTGCTCAGCGGCGAGACGCCGCTGCAGTTCGTGACCACCTTGCGCATGGAAATGGCCGCCCGCCTGCTGACGCTGGACCGCGGCTCCGCAGCCAGCATCGGCGAGCATTGCGGCTATGCCTCGGAGGCCGCGTTCGGGCGTGCCTTCAAGGCGTACTTTGGCGTCGGGCCGGGTATGTTCCGGCGTGCGGCGCGGGAGCGCCGCGCGGCCGCCGCCGCCGCGCAGGCGGCCTCGGCGCGCTAGGCTGCGGCGCGCTGCGCTTCGTAGACCTGCAGGTGGCTATAGGCAATACGCACCAGCGGCACCGCATGCCCCAGCCGCGCGGCACGCTGCGCCATGTCGCCGACGATGTCGTACGCCTCCAGGCGGGGCGCGCCCTGCGCGATATCGCGCATCATGGAGGCGGCCCAGGCCGAGTTCTCGTCCAGCAGGCGCGCGGCCATGGCCTGAGCCACCGGCTCGGGCAAGGCGTGCCCGGACAAACGCGCCACCGCCGCGCATTCGTCCATGGCCTGCTGCATCAGCGCGCGGCCGTCCACAGTCCTGACGATCTCGCCGACGGCGCCACGCATCAGGCAGGTCATCAGCGCGCCGGCCGAGATCATCACCCACTTGTTCCACAGCGCCTGGTCGATGTCCGGTGACAACTCGCGCGTGCCGGGCGTGCTGGCGGCAAGCGCATGGAAGGCGCTGGCCAGGCCCTGTGCCGACTCGGCACGCGCGCCCACGATGAGCCTGTCGGCCGCGCCTTGATGCACCACCGCTCCAGAGGCGTCCAGCGTGGTGGCGATGTACGAGACACCGCCAAGCACCCTGTCGCGGCCGTAGCGCGCGTCCAGCGTCTCATACGCGCGCAGCCCGTTGACCAGCGGCAGGATCGCCGCGCGCTTGCCCCCGCTGGCAGACAGCGCCGGGCCCAGCGCGGCCATCGCGCTGTCCAGGTCATAGGTCTTGCATGCCAGCAGGACCAGGTCGTAATCCGCCTTGGCGTGCTCGGCCAGCACCGTCTTCACGGCGGCGCGGAAATCGCCAAGCTCGCTGCGCACGGTCATGCCGTCTCTCGCCAGCGCTTCGGCACGCCGTGGCCGCACCAGGAACGTGACATCCGCCCCCGCCTGCATCAGGCGAGCGCCGTAGTAGCCACCCATGGCGCCAGCGCCCAGGACCAGAATCTTCATGACGTTCCCCGCATCGATGTCTGACTTGCTTAACAGTGGTTAACAGTGGTTAAAACAGTGCAATGACAGGGCAAACACAGTGCAAAGCGCCTACGGCAGGTCGCTGGCGAGCACCGCGTCGCCCGCCTCCCCGGCTTGCTCCACGCCCCCCAGGAAACCGGCGGCGGATGCCAGGCGCCGGCGCATGCCGTCCGCGGCGGCCGGGCCCGCCACCAGGGCATGCCGCTTGAAGCTCAGCCGCTCGCCCGTGCCGGCATCCACCAGCACGGGATCGACCACCTTGCCGGTTTCCTTGTCGCGCAATTCCACGCTGGGACCTTCCGGCGCGAAGTGCTTGTTGCCCCAGGCAAGCATGGCCAGCAGCACGGGCAGGAAATCCCGCCCGCATTGCGTCAGCACATACTCATAGCGCGGCGGCTTCTCCGAGTACTGCTGGCGCTCCAGCAACCCCTCCTCCACCAGCGCGGTGAGGCGGCGCGTGAGCATATTGGGCGCGATGTCCAGGTTCTTCTGGAAGTCGTCGAAGCGCCGCGCGCCATAGAACGCTTCGCGCATCAGCAGCATGCTCCACCACTCGCCAACCCGCTCCAGCCCGCGGGCGATGGGGCATTGCATGTTCCTGAAGGTTTTTCTTTGCATGGTCGAGGGCTCCACTCCGGCATCTTGATACTTTCAACATGATAGCTGGATTGAAATGCCGCAACGCCGCCCCCGCCCCGCCGATGCCGCCTATGCCAGGGCTTCGAGCGCCAGCGCAATGCCCTGCCCGCCCCCTATGCACAGCGTCACGATGCCCCGGCGCAGCCCATGCGCGCGCATCGCGTACAGCAGGCGCGTAGTGAGCACCGCCCCGGTTGCACCGATGGGATGGCCATGCGCGATCGCGCCGCCCTCCACGTTGATGATGTCGAGCGGCAAGCCGAGTTCGCCCGCCACAGCCAAAGGCACGGCCGCGAAGGCTTCATTGATCTCGATCCACTCGACATCGCCCAGCGCCCATTGCGCGCGCTGCAGCGCCTGGCGCACGGCCGGAACGGGCCCAAGGCCGAACAAGCCCGGCTCGACGGCGCCTACGCCATAGGCCACCAGCCGGGCCATCGGTGCCAGCCCAAGACCCTCGGCCAGCGATCGTTCGGCGACCAGCATGGCGGCCGCGCCGCTATTGAGCCCCGGTGCATTGCCTGCGGTGATGGTGCCGTCCTTGCGAAACGCCGGACGCAGCTTGCTGAGAATCTCGAAGGTGGTGTCCGGCCGCATCGCTTCATCCACGCTGAACGTGGACGTGCCGCCCTTTACCTTCACGGGCACGCCGATAATCTGCTCCACGAAGCGGCCTTGCTCCTGCGCGCGGGCAAAGCGGCTTTGCGAGCGTTCGGCCCAGCGGTCCTGTTCGTCGCGGCTGATCTTGTTGCGCGCCACCAGGTCCTCGGTATGCCAGCCGGAGTGCTCACCCGAGAATGCGTCCACCAGGCCATCGCGCAGCATGCTGTCCTGCAGTGCCGCGTCGCCCATGCGGCTGCCCCAGCGGGCGGCCGGCATCAGGTAGGGGGCCTGGTCCATGTTCTCCATGCCACCGGCAATCGCCACATCGGCATGGCCGAGCCAGATTTCATCGGCGGCGCTGGCAATGGCCTGCGCGCCGGACCCGCACACGCGGTTGACCGTCATCGCCGGCAGCGACACCGGCAGGCCGGCGCCGATGGCCGCCTGCCGGGCGGGATTCATTCTGTTGCCGGCCTGGATCACATTGCCGAACACCACGCTGCCGATCCGCTCCGGATCGACGCCGGAGCGGCGCACCGTCTCGCGGATGACCACCGCGCCCAGCTCGGTCGCCGGCGTCGCCTTGAGCGAACCGTTATAAGCGCCAATGGCGGTGCGAACGGGGTGGCATAACACGACTTCCCTGGTTTTCATCACAGGCTCCTTGGGGTGGTGGATGAAGCTGGCCGCGCGGCGGCCGGCCATTGCGCTTGCGTATCGCCGGCGCCCGCGCCCTGCGGCGCCTTGCAGTAGCGGTTGTCGGCGCGGGCGCATCCCACGCCGGAGTCGCGCGGGCGCTCCGTGCTGGCGTGGATGGTTTGGGCCGCCATGGCGGCAAACAGCGTGGCACAGGCCAGCGCGCTAGCTAAACGGGTGTTCATGATCGATCTCCCTGCGGTGGAAGGCCTCAATGCGCATCGGCCGATGGCGCTGCCGGCGGCCCCGCCTTGCGCAGTAGCGGCACCATGGCGGTGGCGATGACAAAGCACACCATGATGACCAAAAAGGCATCGCCAAACGTCTGCGTCTGCGCCTCGCGCCAGGTCAGTGCCCACAGTTGCCTGAGCGCGGCGGACTGCGCATCGGCGACGTCGTGGCCCAGCGCGGCCATATTGCTGCCCACCGCCTGCAGCAGCGCGCCCATGGCCTCGTTGCTGTAGTTCAGGTGCTCCGCCAGGCGCTGGAAATGCAGGTTGGTGCGGTCGTTCAGGATGGTCGCGCAGCTGGCGATGCCGATCGCGCCGCCCAGGTTGCGCATCAGGTTGAACAGCCCGGACGCCAGCTTGAGCCGCTCCGGCGCTAGCGACCCCAGCGTGAGCGTGACCGCCGGCGCCACCGAGAACTGCTGCGCCATGCCGCGAAACGCCTGCGGCAGCAACAGTTCCTGCGCACCCCAGTCATGCGTGATGGGCGAGAACTGCCACATCGAGAAGGCAAAGCAGCCCAGCCCGAACATCATCAGCCAGCGCAGGTCCACACGATTGGCGAAGAACGCGTAGACGGGGATCGACATGACCTGGAACACACCGGTGGAGAACACCGCCAGCCCGATCTGCAGCGCGCTGAAGCCACGCACGTGGCCCAGGAACAGCGGCGTGAGATAGATGGTGGCGAAGATGCCCACGCCGGTGACGAACGAGAAGAAGCAGCCGAGTGCGAAGTTGCGGTCCTTGAGCGCGCGCAAGTCCACCACCGGATGGGCGTAGGTCAGGCTGCGCCAGACAAAGCCGACGCCCGCCATGCCCGAGATCCAGGCGGTGGTGCGAATCACATCGTCGCCAAACCAGTCCCAGCGCGGGCCTTCTTCCAGCGTGTACTGCAGGCAGCCGAGGAACAGCGCCATCAGTGTCATGCCGAGATAGTCGGCGCCGCGCACCAGCGACCAGTTGGGCTGGTCCACGCGCACCAGCAGCGGCACCGCCACGGTGATGAAGATGCCCGGCACCAGGTTGATGAAGAACAGCCAGTGCCAAGAGTAGTTGTCGGTAATCCAGCCGCCCACGGTGGGCCCGAGCGTGGGCGCCAGCGAGGCCAGGGCGCCGATGGTGGCCGCGGCAATCACGCGCTGCTTGCCGCCGAAGAAGGCGAAGGCGGTGGTGAACACCAGCGGGATCATCGAGCCGCCCAGGAAGCCCTGCATGGCGCGAAAGGCGATCATGCTCTGGATGTTCCAGGCGAGGCCGCACAGCAGGCTGGTTAGCGTAAAGCCCGCGGCCGAAACGGCAAACAGCCAGCGCGTGGACATCACGCGCGAAAGCCAGCCCGACAGCGGAATCACGATGATCTCGGCGATCAGGTAGCTGGTCTGCACCCACACGGTTTCATCGGTGCCCGCCGACAGCCCGCCGCCGATGTCGCGCAGCGAGGCCGAGACGATCTGGATATCCAGCAAGGCGATGAACATGCCCACGCACATGGTGGCGAAGGCCAGCACCTTGGCGGCCGTGCTCATGGAGGCCGTGGAAGACGCCGGCGCAGGCGGCTGAGCGGGCTCGGCGGGCTCGGCTGGCTGCGTGGCCTGCGCGGGCCCGGCCAGGACGCTGCTGCTCATGGCTGCACCTGCGCGTCGGCGCGGGAATCGACTTGCGCCAGCACCGACAAGCCAGGCCGCAGCATGGCCAGCGCGGCTTCGTTGTCATCCAGCATGATGCGCACCGGCACGCGCTGGACGATCTTGGTGAAGTTGCCGGTGGCGTTCTCCGGCGGCAGCACGCTGAACTGTGCCCCCGTGGCCGGCGCCAGGCTGAGTACGCGGCCGTGGAACACGCGGCCGGGCAACACATCGGCCTCCACCGTGGCACGCATGCCTGGCCGCAGATGCGCAAGCTGCCCTTCCTTGAAATTCGCATCGACCCACAGGCCGCGCGCCGGCACCACCGACAGCAGCTGCGCGCCGCCCGCGGCGTAGGCGCCCACGCGGGCGCGGCGGTTGCCGATGGTGCCGTCGATGGGCGCGCGCAGCTCCGTGTAGCCCAGGTTCAATTTGGCGATGTCGCGCTCGGCAATGGCTTGCGCGAGCGCCGCCTGCGCTTGCAGCTTCTGCGTGCTGATCACGTCGACCTGGCGCTGCGCGGCTAGCAGGCTGGCCTGCGCCTTCTGCGTGTTGGCGAGAGCTTGCTTGTAGTCCGAGTCGGCCTTTTGCGAGCTCTGGACCGATACGGCCGATTTGGCCGCCAGGCTCTGGTAACGCGCCTGGTCGTCGCGCGAGCGCTCGGTGTCGGCATTCACCGCGGTGACCGCCGCCCGCGCCTGGCCGATCACGGCTTCCTGCAAGGAGCGGGTGGCATCCAGATTGGCCAGCAGCGCCTGCTGGGCGGCCACCGCCCCTTCCGCCTTGGCCAGCGCGGCGCGGTAGTCGCGGTCATCGATGCGGGCCAGCAAGTCGCCGGCATGCACCTGCTGGTTGTCGGTCACCAGCACTTGCGCCAGGTAGCCCGGCACCTTCGGCGCAATCACCGTGACTTCGCCGCCGACATAAGCATCGTCGGTGCTTTGCAGGAAGCGGCCATGCGTCCACCAATGCTGACCGTAGGCGGCGGCGCCAAGGCCGGCGGCGATGAGCGCGCCGGTCACGATCAGCCGCTTGCGGCTGATGGGGGGCTTGCTGGTAACGGGGATGGGCGCCGGGCCTGCACGCTCGGCGGTGATATCGCTTGTCATGACGCTTCCTCTGGTTTTCGCTCTAACTTTTGCTTCAACGCGCTAGCGCTGCTGTGCTTTCACGTATTTCACATATGGGCTGTTGCCTGCGGGACATCGGGGATGGGGGCCGCGCGCACGCGCGCCGACTTTTCGAGCTTGGCGCGGACGCCCGCACTGGCGGCCGGGCCGGCCACGACCACGTGATCGGCATCGGTGATCGGATGCCCGGTCTGCGCATCCACCAGGATCGGGATGACGGTGGCGCCGGTCTGGCGGTCCACCAGCTGCACGCTCTCGCCCTCGGGCGAGAAGTGGCGGTTGCCCCAGGCCAGCAGCGCCAGCATCACCGGGCGGAATTCGCGGCCCCGGTCAGTCAGCAGGTATTCGAAACGCGGCGGCCGCTCGCAGTACTGGCGCCGCACAAGCAGGCCCTCGCGCACCAGGGTTTCGAGGCGGCGCGCCAGCATGTTGGGCGCAATGCCCAGCTGCTTCTGGAATTCGTCAAAGCGGCTGTTGCCATAGAACGCCTCCCGCAGGATCAGGATGCTCCACGGCTCACCCACCCGCGCCAGGCTGCGGGCAATGGGGCAAGGCGCATTGTCGAGCGGCTTTTTCTGCATGTTCGCCACCTCCGGGAAATCAGGTTGCTATCAAGATGAAAGTTAGTATAGAGTTGTAAATATCATCATGCAAGTAACTTGTTGAACAAAGACACCGGGGCGGCGATCAAGCCGCTTCCTGGTTTCCCTGAATCCCAGAATCTCTGAAGGAGATGGACATGAGCCGTACCCCGCCCCGCCCCGGGCTCGCGCCTCAACAGCCGCAGCCGCAGCCGTACCAGCACCTGCGCCAGCACGCGGCGCGGGCCACCGCGCTTGCCGCGGCAGCGCTGACGGCGCTTGGCCTGGCGGCTTGCGCCGCGGTAGGCCCGGACTACAAGGCGCCCGCGGCCGACACCGCAGCCAGCTACCCGCATGCCGATGCGCTGGCCGCACGCGCCACGCGCCAGCCGGCGCCACCGCTGGACACCTGGTGGACGGGATTCGACGATCCCGCGCTCACGCGCATCGTCCAGCGCGCGCTGGACCAGAACCTGGACCTGGCCGCCGCGTTTGCCCGCGTGCAGCAGGCGCGGGCCGTTGCCGCCGAGGCCGGCGCGCAGTTGCTGCCCCAGGGCAGTTTGTCGGCGCAGGCGGCCAAGGTGCATCAGTCGCTGGAAAGCCCGCTAGGCAGGATCGCGAGCAAGTTCCCCGGCTACGACCGCAACACCGCGCTCTACGATGTAGGCGCGGGCGCGAGCTGGGAGATCGACCTGTTCGGCGGCCTGCGGCGTGGCGCGGAGGCGGCCGACGCCGAGGCGCAGGCCGCGCAGGCCGACCACCTCGGCGCGCGCATCTCGGTGGCGGCCGAGGCCGCCGATGCCTACTTCCGCGTGCGCGGCGCGCAGCAGCGCATTGCCATTGCGCAGGAGCAGGTGACGAACAACGGCAAGCTGCTGGACCTGGTGCAATTGCGCTTGCACGACGGGCTTGCGTCCAGCCGCGAGGTAGCCCAGGCGCAAGCGCTGGTGGCGCAGGCACGCGTCACCATCCCCCCCTTGCGGATCGAGCTGCAAACCCAGCTGAACCGGCTCGATGTGCTGATGGGCGCGCAGCCGGGCACCTACGCAGCCGAGCTTGGCCCCCTGCCGAATGGCGTGGCCGTGCCGGCCATCTCCGTGGCCCAGGGGCCCGCCGACCTGCTGCGCCGCCGCCCCGACGTGATCGCGGCGGAGCGCAGGCTGGCCGCCAGCAGCGCGCGCATCGGCGCGGCGACAGCCGAGTACTACCCCAAGCTGTCCTTATCCGCCCTGCTCGGCTTTGAGAGCCTGAGCGGCGGCAAGCTGTTTTCCGCTGCCGCGTTCCAGCCGGTGGCGGCAGCGGGCTTGCGCTGGCGCCTGTTCGACTTCGGCCGCGTGGATGCCGAAGTGGCGCAAGCCAAAGGCGCCAACGCCGAGGCGCTGGTCAACTACCGCAAGGCCATGCTGCGCGCCACTGAAGACGTGGAAAACGCGATCGTCACGCTGACCGAGCTGGAAGCGCAGGGCAAGGAACTGAGCACCGAGATCGACGCCCACGAACGCGCGCGCGGCGCTTCCGAAGATGCGTACAAGGGCGGGGCCGTCAGCCTGTTCGAGGTGTTGGATGAGGAGCGCCAGTTGCTGGCCGCGCGCGACCAGCAGGCCCGCGTGCACGCCGACAACGCGCGCGCCGCGGTGGCGACGTTCCGCGCGCTCGGCGGCGGGTGGTAATCGGGTCAGCCGGGCCTGGCGCGGGACCGGGCTCCCTCGGCAAGGGCCTCGGTCTCCACGCGCGCCTTGCACACGCAGCCTGAGCACGTTGCCGGCAGCGCTCGCCGCACCACGGCCGTGCACCTGCACTCGCCAGCGGCATAAGCCGCGCCCAACTGGTGCGCGCCCAGTCCGGGCCAAGGCCGTTTTGCGTACAAAACCTGCACATCACGCTTGTATATCAGTCTGGCATACCTCTTGCATCTGAGGCTGGCATGACTTTCGCCGCTCCTTCCATGCCAGCCTTCAGCGATGCCGCCGGCCACGTCCGCGGCAGCACTTCCGCCGAGATTGCCGAGCGCATCACGCAATCGATCCTGGCCCAGCGCCTGGCGCCCGGCACGCGGCTGGGCGAGCAGGCGCTGGCCGGGTTGTTCAGCGTCAGCCGCACGCTGGTGCGCGAAGCCCTGACCCGGCTGGCGGCGCGCGGCATTGTCACGGTGTCGGCCCGGCGCGGCTGGTTTGTGATCGAGCCTTCGCGCCAGGAGGCGCGGCAGGCGTTTGCCGCCCGGCGCGCGATCGAGCTTGGCTTGCTGCGCTATGCGCCGCCGGTCTCCGCCGCGGCCATCGGCCGCTTGCAGGAGCACGTAGCGCAGGAGCAGCGCGCGCTGAGCGCCGACGACACCGCCCTGCGCAGCTACCTGCTGGGCGACTTCCATGTGTGCCTGGGCGAATGCGTGGGCAATGTGCTGCTGGCCGACACGCTGCGCGACCTGACGGCGCGCACCACGCTGATTGCCATGCGCTACCAGTCCAGCCACCAGGCCAACGAGTCCTGCGCCGAACATGTGCTGATCGTGGCGGCGCTGGCCGCGGGCGATACTGAGCGCGCCATTGCGCTGATGGACGCCCACCTGTGCCACGTCGAGGCCGGCCTGAGCGCCGCCACGCCGGCGGCCCCGCCGGATCCGCTGCGCCAGGCGCTAAGCCCGCTGGGGCATGCGGCCTGAGCGCGCGGGCAACCGGTAGATAGCCGGTAGATAACCGGTAGGTAGCAACGACCCGCTTCTTCGATTTCGATTCTTTGAATTTCCACCCCAACGGCAAGCTAGCAAGGACCCTTATGAAGCTCTCCAAACTCCTCCTCGGCCTCGGTGCCGCTGCCCTCGCCTTCTCGATGCAAACCGCCGGCGCCGAGGCGCTGGACGATGTGGTCAAGGCCGGCGTGCTCAAGGTCGCGGTGCCGCAGGACTTTCCGCCGTTTGGCTCGGTCAACGCCGAGATGAAGCCCCAGGGCCTGGACATCGACGTGGCGGCGCTGATCGCCAGGAAGATGGGCGTGAAGCTGGAACTGGTGCCCGTGACCAGCACCAACCGCGTGCCCTACCTGCAGACCAGGAAGGTGGACCTGGTGATCTCCAGCATGGGCAAGAACGCCGAGCGCGAAAAGGCCATCGATTTCAGCGAGGCTTACGCTCCGTTCTATAACGGCGTGTTTGGCCCGGCCGACCAGAAAGTGACTGGTGCCGCCGAACTTGCCGGCAAGACCATCGGCGTGACGCGCGGCGCGGTCGAGGACCTGGAGCTGACCAAGATCGCCCCGGCGACGGCCACCATCAAGCGCTACGAAGACAACAACGGCACCATCAGTGCGTTCCTGTCTGGCCAGGTGCAACTGGTGGCGACGGGCAACGTGGTGGCAGCCGCCATCCTCGCCAAGAACCCGCCCAAGAAGCCGGAGCCGAAGTTCCTGATCAAGAACTCGCCCTGCTTCATCGGCCTGAACAAGGGCGAGCCCAAGCTGCAAGCCAAGGTCAACGCCATCCTGGCGGAAGTGAAAAAGGACGGCGAGCTCAATGCGATCACGGTGAAGTGGCTGGGCATGCCGCTGCCGGCCACGCTTTGATGCGTCGATGCATTGATGCATTGATGCGTTGATGCACTGACGACCCAAGCCACGGGAAGCCGTGCCCGGCGGGCAGCCGCTGCGGCATGGCGTACTGCGCCAGCTCCGCGCTCATGAGCGCCCCAACCGGGCGCCTCCACCGATCGCTACCGCATGTCCTACCAATTCGATTTCCTCTCGGCTTTCGACTATGCCGGCGTGTTCGCTCACGGCATCAAAGTCACGGCCGAACTCACCGCCATGGGCGGCGTGCTGGGGGTGACCCTCGGCATCGCCTGCGCCTGGGCGCGCACCCAGGGCCCGGCCTGGCTGGCGGCCATCGCGGGCGGCTATGTGGAGCTGATCCGCAATACGCCGTTCCTGATCCAGCTGTTCTTTATCTTCTTCGGCCTGCCCAGCGCGGGCGTGCAACTGGGAGAAATGCAGGCCGCCATCCTGGCCATGGTGATCAACCTTGGCGCTTACAGCGCGGAGATTGTCCGCGCGGGCATCGCGGCCGTGCCGCGCGGCCAGCTTGAAGCGGGCGCCAGCCTGGCGATGTCGCCCTTCCAGGTATTTCGCCACGTGGTGCTGCGCCCCGCCCTGAAGAAGATCTGGCCGGCGCTGTCCAGCCAGGTGGTGATCGTCATGCTGGGCTCGGCGGTGTGCTCGCAGATCGCGGTCGAGGACCTGACCTTTGCCGCCAACTTCGTCCAGGGCCGGAATTTCCGCGCGTTCGAGGTCTACCTGCTGACCACCGCCATCTACCTGCTGCTTGCCATCGGGCTGCGCCAGGTGCTGCGCGGCATTGGCGGCATGCTGTTCCGGAGGGCGTCATGACCGATTTTTCAACCTGGGACATCCTGCGCAACCTGCTGATGGCGGTGCGCTGGACCGTGGTGCTGTCGCTGGTGGCCTTTGCCGGCGGTGCCGTCATCGGGCTGCTGGTGCTGCTGATGCGCATCAGCCGGCGCGCGCCGCTGCGCCGTTCGGCGTGGGCCTTTATCGAAGTGTTCCAGGGCACGCCGCTGCTGATGCAGCTGTTCCTGGCCTTCTTCGGCCTGGCGCTGTTCGGCGTGGAAATCCCGGCCTGGCTGGCCGCTGGCCTGGCGTTGTCGCTGTGGTCCGGCGCCTACCTGGCGGAGATCTGGCGCGGCTGCGTCGAGGCCATCCCCAAAGGCCAGTGGGAAGCCGCCGGCTGCCTCTCGCTGGGCCACTTGCAGCAGATGCGCTACGTGATCCTGCCGCAGGCGCTGCGCATTGCCATTGCGCCCACGGTGGGGTTCGTGGTGCAGATCATCAAGGGCACGGCGCTGGCGTCCATCATCGGCTTTGTCGAGCTGTCCAAGGCGGGCACGGTGATCACCAACGCCACCTTCAGCCCCTTTACCGTCTACGCGCTGGTCGCGCTGATCTACTTTGCGCTGTGCTGGCCGCTATCCCGCTACAGCCGTCACCTGGAAAGGAAGCTCAATGTCGCTCATCGCCATTGAAAACGTAAAGAAGCGCTTCGGCGCCAACGAAGTGCTCAAGGGCATCGACCTGAAGGTGGAGGCCGGCGAAGTGATCGCCATCATCGGCAAGAGCGGCTCGGGCAAGAGCACCTTGCTGCGCTGTATCAACGGCCTGGAGAGCATCGACGAAGGCAACATCACCGTGGCAGGCGCCAAGCTCGGCAGCAGTGAGCTGGAGCTGCGCGCGCTGCGGCGCAAGGTGGGCATGATCTTCCAGCAGTTCAACCTGTTCCCGCACCTGAGCGCGGGGCGCAACGTGATGCTGGCGCCCACGGTGGCGGCCGGCGTCAAAGAGCCGGAAGCCTTGACCCGCGCGCGCGAGTGCCTGGCCAAGGTAGCGCTGGGGGAGAAGTTCGACAGCTATCCCGACCAGCTCTCCGGCGGGCAGCAGCAGCGGGTGGCGATTGCGCGCGCGCTGGCCATGCAGCCACGGGCGCTGCTCTGCGACGAGATTACCTCGGCGCTGGACCCGGAGCTGGTGGTGGAGGTGCTGAACGTGGTGCGCCAGCTGGCCAGCGAGGGCATGACGCTGCTGATGGTGACGCACGAAATGCGCTTTGCGCGCGAAGTGTGCAACCGGGTGGTGTTCATGCATCAGGGGCGCGTGCATGAGATCGGGCCACCGGAGCAGCTGTTCAGCAATCCGGCTACGCCGGAGCTGCAGCAGTTCCTGGGAATGGCGGCCTGAGGTTTGCGCCAGCCTGAGAGCATTCGCCGAAGCCGCCGAACAGGCCAAAGCCGCGCGCCATGACGACGGCTGTCTCTCCCTCTCCCCTCAGGGGGAGAGGGCCGGGGAGAGGGGTGGCTTAGTCAATATGACTCCCCTGGGGGCAAGAGGGCTGGCCCGCCGCGAGGAATCAAACGCGGGTTAGCATGACTGCCAGAGCCGCATGGTGTGGACAGTGCCACACCCGGCGATTTCCAGCGCGGAGGCCAGCATGGAACACGATAGCACTTTGTACGTGGGTCTTGACGTCCATAAGGACTCGATCACGGTCGCCTACGCACTCGGCGTGGGCGAGGTCGAACTGCTTGGCAAGATCGGTACCTCGAAGGCCGATATCGATCGCCTGTGCAAGCGCCTGCAGTCTAAAGCGAGCCGGATCCACATCGTCTACGAGGCAGGCCCTTGCGGCTATGGCCTTTACCGGCAGCTTGCAGGGAAGGGATTCGAGTGCATGGTGTGCGCGCCGTCGCTGATCCCGAAGAAACCTGGCGAGCGCGTCAAGACCGATCGGCGCGATGCGGTCAAGCTCGTGCGATCGCTGCGCGCCGGTGACCTCTCCGCCGTGTACGTGCCCAGCGTGGAGGACGAAGCATTCCGGGATCTGTCACGCGCGTGGGTCAGCGCCAAGGACGATCTGAAGCGCGCCCGGCAACGGCTGAAGGCCTTTCTGCTTTCACATGGGGTGCGCTACAGCGGCAGAGCCGACTGGGGACCGGCGCACCAGCGCTGGATCAGTACCTTTGCGTTCGACACCGTGTGGCAGCAACTTGCCTTTGACGAATATCGACGTGCCATCGAGGATCGGCTCGCGCAATGCAGCCGTCTCGAAGCGGCCTTGCGCGAGGCAGTGGTCAACTGGCGCTTCTATCCGGCCGTACTGGGCTTGCAGGCCATGCGTGGCGTGCAGTTCACCACGGCGGTGGGCATGCTCGCCGAATTGGGCGATCTCTCGCGCTTTGTCCATCCGCGCCAACTGATGGCCTGGCTCGGCGTGACGCCCGCAGAACACTCATCGGGGGGGAAACGGCGCCAAGGCAGCATCACCAAGAACGGCAATAGCTATGCAAGAAAGCTGCTAATCGAAGCCGCCTGGAGTTACCGGCACCCGGCACGTGTGAGCCCCGAGATTCAGCGCCGGCACGAAGGCATCCCGAAGGCCATCGTTGACCGGTCCTGGGACGCCCAGGTTCGACTGTGCCGGCGCTATCGGAGACTTGCCGCGCGCGGCAAGAACCCGAACATTGCGGTGGTTGCGGTGGCCCGCGAACTGAGCGGGTTCATCTGGGACATCAGCCGGCTCGCCATGTCGCTTGCCATACCGAACGCGGCGCAGACAACGTAACCCAGCGCCAAGGTATCAACCTATCTGCCACCTACTGTGGAGCCAGTTTCCTGAAGGGCGACGTAGCCCGGCACACGAGCAACCCGCGACCTAGCTAGGCAACGGATTTCATCCGACTTGCGGCCTTAGATGGCGGCAGGCTCATTGGGCGGACCTCTGTAATGCGGTAACCAACCCGCGGATATCAGCGTGATCCACCGTCGAGACTTACTGCTACGTCGCCCTCCAGGAAATTGGGGAACACCATGCAACTGTGAAACTGAATCAAACCAATCTCAATTGACACGGGGAGTCATATCAGCTAGGAGCCACTTGAAGCAAAGCCCTTGGTGTTGTCCAGCACGCAGGCGTAACGAGCGCCCGCCCTATCCCCCGGCCCCTCCCCCACAAGTGGGAGAGATGCAGAGCAAACCAAGAGACAAAGAATCAACGTGCCAGCACGCCCCGGATCGTATCCGCCAGGTCCTTCGCCAGGAACTTCGACACGTAAGCATCGGCCCCCACCTTGCGCACGTGGTCTTCGCTGGCCGTCCCGGACAACGAAGAGTGGATCACCACCGGGATCGACTTGAAGCGCGCGTCCGCCTTGATCTTGCGGGTTAGCGTGAAGCCGTCCATCTCGGGCATTTCCAGGTCGGTCAGCACCAGCGCGATCTCGTCCTGCACGGTGCGGCCGTTGGCGGCGGCGTGATCGGCGATCTCGCCCAGTTGCTGCCAGGCTTCCTGGCCGGTCTTGGTCATCAGCACCGGCACGCCCATGGCCTTGAGGCCTTGCTCGATCAGGCTGCGGGCAAAAGCGGAATCGTCGGCGGCCAGGATCTTGGTGCCGGGGCGCAGCGTCAGTTGCGGCCCGACCGTCTTGGGATCCACTTCCGGCTGGCGGGTCGGCAGCACGTCGCGCAGGATCTGCTCCACGTCCAGCACCTGGACCAGGCGCGGGTTCGCGGGATCGGCCTCGTTATGGAGCTTGGCGATGCTGGTCACCATATCGCCCCGGACGCTGGTCTCGGCCGAGACCACCTGGTTCCACTCCAGGCGCACGATTTCTTCCACGGCTTCCACGGCAAAGCCTTGCGTGGAGCGCGCGTATTCGGTCACCAGCAGGATGTTCAGGCCGGTGCGCGGCGTGCATCCCACCATCTTGGGCAGGTCGATCACAGGAATCACCTGGCCGCGGATATCGGCCATGCCGAGCATGGCCGGGCCGCCGCCGACCACGGTGGTGACCTGGGGCATTACCAGAATTTCGCGGACCTTGAAGACGTTGATGCCGAACAGTTCGCTCTGCGCGGACTGGTCCGACTCGCCCAGGCGGAACAACAGCAACTCGAACTGGTTGTTGTTGGTCAGGTTGGTCCGTTCGTCGATGTCTCTCATCGAGCTGCTCATACGCTTCCTTTGTCCCCGCAATGCGCGGGCTCGCTGCGCGGTGTTGATCGTTTCCCCGGGCCCGGCATCGCCGCGTGGCTCCAGCGGTGCTTGGCGCTGGAGCGGCGCGCTGCAATGACGGGCCACTGCACCGGCTAACGGCCAATCCTTGGGGAAATTTAGCGGCTATGCGGCAAAGGGCTGACGAATTCGCGCCTCACCCCGCTAAAGTGCGGAATCAGGCAGGCCGGCGGGGCGGCTGGCGTGCGCCACACTGGCCTGCCCGCCGCCGTGCTCTTCCACATGCCCGCCAAACCCAAAGCGCATGGCAGAGAGCAGCCGCTCGCCATAGGTGTGATCCTGCCGCGAGCGGAACCGCGCGAACAACGCGCTGGCCAGCACCGGCACCGGCACCGCCTGCTCGACAGCCGCGTCGATCGTCCAGCGCCCCTCCCCGCTGTCGGCGACTTCCCCGGAGAATCGCGAGAGCTGGACATCGCCGGCAAGCGCCTGCGCGGTGAGGTCGAGCAGCCACGAGGACACCACGCTGCCGCGCCGCCACACTTCGGCGATATCCGCCAGGTCGAGCTGGAAGCGCTCGGCCTCGGGCAGGCTTTCGGAGGCCTTGGTCTTGAGGATGTCGAAGCCCTCGGCATAGGCCTGCATCAGGCCGTACTCGATGCCGTTGTGGACCATCTTCACAAAGTGGCCCGCGCCCGCCGGCCCGGCGTGGATGTAGCCGCGCTCCGCGCGGTCATTCGCCGGGTTGCGCCCCGGCGTACGCGGTATGCCGCCATAGCCCGGCGCCAGCGTATCGAACAGCGGATCGAGCCGGCCGACGATCTCATGCTTGCCGCCGATCATCAGGCAGTAGCCGCGCTCCAGGCCCCAGACCCCGCCCGAGGTGCCCACGTCCACATAGTGCAACTGGCGCGCCGCCAGTTCGCCCGCGCGCCGGATATCGTCCTTGTAGAAGGTGTTGCCGCCGTCGATGATGACGTCGCCGGGCTCGAGCAGGTCCGCCAGCGCGGCGATCATCTGCTCGGTGGTGTCGCCTGCCGGCAACATGACCCAGATCGCGCGCGGGGCAGCCAGCTTGCCAACCAGCGCCTCGATGCTGGTGACGCCAACGGCACCGTCCGCCGCGAGGGCCTGCACCTTGTCGGCGCTGCGGTTGTACACCACCACCTCGTGCTGCGCGCGCAGCAGCCGCCTTGCGATGTTTGCGCCCATGCGCCCGAGCCCTATGATTCCGAGTTGCATATCCGGTCCTCTCACTGAGTCATTGGTGATGAAACTGGTGACGAAACTGGCGATAAAACTGGTGGAGAATCCTGCTGCTGCCACGAGGCATTGTCTACCTCTCCGAGCGCACTTGCACAGGCGTCGCCGCCCTTGTGAACGTGCCATTTAGCGCACTTCTGGCGCACTTCGGCCTGACCTGGCGCACGTTCGGCCGCACTCGATGATGCTAAATTCCGCAACCCGGATTTACACCAACTAAACAGCCGCTTAAAATTGCCCAGCCAGCAGCGGCGGACTTGCATACGACCGGGCGGCTCCGATTTCACCGGCCAGCTTCTGGGGACACAGGCCGGCTAACCGCCCCCTAGCCATGTCCCTGCTCATGCTGCCAGCCCTCCGTCCACGCCCCGCCGTATCGACCCGCCGCCTCGAGTAGCGCCCGCATCACACCTTCGCTACCCCGTTCGCATTCGCCCCAAGACCGCACTATCCCGCGCGCCCCAAGCATGGCGCGCCACGGTTCGTTGTCCGGGCTCTGCCCTTTCAGCGCCAAGACACTCGCCTTCGTATCGCCATGTCCGCAAACAGCACGACCCTCGCCGCCCCGGAATCCGGGGAGCACCAGCAAGGCAGCATCAACCGGCGCATCGTCGCCATCGTCTTCTTCAACTTCATCGCCTACCTGACGGTCGGCCTGCCGCTGGCGGTGGTGCCCGGCTTTGTCCACGGCGATCTCGGCTATGGCACGGTCGTGGCCGGTCTGGCGGTCAGCATCCAGTACCTGGCCACGCTGCTGAGCCGCGCCTACGCCGGCAACCTGTGCGACCTGCAAGGCCCCAAGAAATCCGTCACGCTCGGGCTCACGCTGGTTGCCGCCAGCGGGTTGCTGGCCGTGGTCTCCAGCCTGTTCGTGTCGATCGGCTGGCTTAGCCTGGCGTGGCTGTTCGCCGGCCGCCTGATGCTGGGCGCGGGCGAGAGCCTGGTGACCACCGGCACCATTGCCTGGGGCATCGGCGACGTGGGCGCCCGCCATACCGGCAAGGTGATCTCGTGGAATGGCATGACCACCTACGGTGCGCTGGCGCTGGGCGCGCCGGTTGGCGTGCTGCTGGATGCGCGCTGGGGCTTTGCCTCGCTGGGCATCGTCACCACCGTCATGGCCCTGGCCGCGTTCATGCTGGCCCGGCGCAAGGCAGCGGTGCCCACGGTAAAGGGCGCGCGCATGCCGTTTCGCACCGTGTTCCGCCATATGACGCCATTTGGCCTGTGCCTGGCGCTGGGCTCGGTGGGCTTTGGCGCCATCACGGCCTTTGTCACGCTGTACTACGCCAGCCACGGCTGGGACCATGCCGCGCTGGCGCTGACCAGCCTGGGCGTGAGCTTTGTGGTGGCGCGCCTGCTGCTGGCCGATAGCATCGGCCGCTTTGGCGGCTATCGGGTGGCGCTGTGCTCGTTTACCGTGGAAGCCGCCGGCCTGGCCCTGATCTGGCTTGCGCCAACGCCCGCGCAGGCGCTGATCGGCGCCGCCGTCACCGGCTTTGGCTTTGCCTTGGTGTTCCCGTCGCTGGGCATGGAGGCGGTCAAGCTGGTGCCCCAGAGCAACCGCGGCTCGGCGCTTGGCGCCTATGCGCTGTTCCTGGACCTGGCGCTGGGGCTGACCGGCCCGGTGGCCGGCGTGATCGCCGGTCATGCGGGCTATGGCTCGGTGTTCCTGTTCTCGGCCGTGGCGGCGCTGGGCGGGCTGGGCCTGAGCCAGGTGCTGGCGGCGCGGTCGCGGCGCGCTGCCGTACCGGCGCCGACGCACTGACTATCGCGACGCGCCAATCTCGCGGCACGCCAAATAAGGCCGCGAGACATTCCAATGCGATGCATTGATTCGGGAATTTTCTGATCTATTTTCATACTTGTCCGATTGATTTTCAGGCAATTCACACGCATTCCACCTTCAATATCGATGAATCGCAGGCATCGGCCGTTTTGTGCTTGACCCATTCAACTTGCGCCGCTACAGTACGCGGGTTCTTAATTCCAGGGCTACCCAGTGAGCACTTGTTCCGACGACAGTAGTCGATCCAGGATCGGCACCTCCGCCTGACGGGCCACGGTATCCCTAGCGACCGTGCCCCGCTTGCGGCACGGTGCTTCGAGGCCGGACGTCCTGTCCCGCCTCTCTTCTTGAATACGGCTTCATTCTTCTGATCGCGCCTGCGTTGCAGCACGCCGCTGCCTGCGCTTGTCCGCGATTTGCACAAGACTCACCGGTGCTTCCTGCTCAATTCGGGAGTTCTCATGGTGTGGCACGAATTTGCCCTGCGTTTGCTCGAAGCGCTGGCGCTGGGCGCTTGCATCGGTACCGAACGGCAACTGCGCCAGCGCATGGCGGGGCTGCGCACAAACGCGCTGGTCGCCGCCGGCGCGGCCTTGTTTGTTTCGGTTTCCGCCTTTACGTTTGACCCGCAGGGGCATGCGCGCATTGCCGCGCAGGTCGTCTCGGGCATTGGCTTTCTCGGCGCCGGCGTGATCATGCGCGACGGCCTGAACGTGCGCGGCCTGAATACCGCTGCCACGCTGTGGTGCTCCGCCGCCGTCGGCGTGCTCGCCGGCCTTGGCCATGCGCTGGAAGCCGCCATCGGCACCGCCTGCATCCTGTGCGCCAACTTTGGCCTGCGCATGCTGGGCCAGCGCATCAATCGCAACGGCGCGGCCACCGCGCCGGAAGTGGAGATGGTCTATCGCATCACCACGGTATGCACGGCCCAGGAAGAAATCCGCGTGCGCGGCTTGCTGCTGCATGCACTGACCGAAATGCCCGCCCTGCTGCTGCAGTCGCTGCACAGCGAGGACACCGCCGCCGGCGGGCACATAGAAGTCCGCGCCGATGTGCTGGCCGCGCCCGGCAATGAAGGCAAGCTGGAGCAGATCGTCAGCCGCATCAGCATGGAGAAGAGCGTTTCCCTCGTGCGCTGGGCCATTCCGGCCAGCGCGCTCGAATAACCCCAAGGAGAAGGAAAGGAGCTGGATATGCGTTTGTTCAACTGGATGCTCCCCCAGGCCCCCAACCGCCGCGCCGCCCAGGCGAGCCGCGGCACAGCCGCCCAGCTGTTCCAGGTGGTGCTGCTCTGCAAGGACGACTATGGCGCCCGGCTGGAGCAGCAGATCCGCCAGGAGCTGGCCGCGCGCGAACTCTCGCTGCAGCGCCTGCGCACCCGGCAGTGCGAGCGCCGCGAGCTGGTCGAGATGCGTGTGCTGGTGCATTGCCAGCCGGGCGGCAGGCCCGGCATGGTCAAGCTGGTGCAGCGCCTTGGCCTGGAGCCGCTGGTTCGCGCCGTGCGCTGGGAAACCGTGCCGCAGCCCGAGCGCGCGTTAGCCGCGGCCTGAGCGCAAGGCCCGCCCGCCAAGATCCACCCTGATTGCCTGAGGAAAGACATGGACCCAGACCCTTCTAGTAGGCAGCGCCGAAGGCACGGCGCGTTCCAGCTGGCCTGACTCCGCTTCCGGCATCCTGCCGGAGCCGCGGCACCGGCTACCTGGACCCGCCAGGCTCCCATTGCGTTTCGCGCCGTCCCGGCCGCGTGCGCGCCGGACCCGCCCCGCCTTCCGCGCCGCCTCCCCCCCGTTAGCAAAGCGGGCGCTTTCGCCCATCACCGGTTACCTGCGTGGATTTGCCACCCCGCAGCGCCGGGGATGCGTCACGCCCGTCGAATCCTGTCGTCCGTGGATCCCGACCCTGTGATTTCGCTTTGCGATTCCACCGACGACGCACCGGCAACAAGCGGTGCCCCTGTCCTGGCTGCCGCCACGGCAAGTGCACCGACCGAGGAGAAAAATCCATGCAAACGCCCATCACCCGCCAATGCTTGCCGCTGCGCCGGCAGCCAGGCCTTGCGCTCGCCGCCGTCTGCGCGGCATGTCTCGCGCTGGCCGGCTGCGATGGCGCCAGCCTGTCTGGCGCCATCGCCAACACGCCCAAGCACAGTACCGAACCGGTGCGCGAGGGCAACTTCATCACGGTGCCCGAGGCATCGCCATTGCGCACCCAGTTGCAGGTGCAGACCCTCGTCGAGCAAGCGCTGGAGCGCCCCATCGAGGTACCGGGCTCGATCGAGCCCGATGCCGCCAAGCTGGTCAAGATCGTGCCGCCGATGCCCGGGCGCATCGTTCGCCTGCACGCTGCCCTGGGCGACGTCGTGCGCAAGGGCGACCCGCTCTTCACGCTGGATTCCGCCGAGCTGAGCGCGGCACAGGGTGAGGCCAGCAAAGCGCGCGCGGCGCTCCTCGAAGCCAAGCTGAACCTGGACCGCCAACGCACCTTGTTCGAAGCGGAAATCGCGGCACGCAAGGATTATGAACAAGCCCAGCTGGCCTACGCGCAAGCCAATAGCGACGCCGTGACCACCGCCGCCCAGCTCGCGCAGCTTGGCGCCGGCACCGCGCCGCAATCGCACCGCCAGTACACCATGTACGCGCCGCTGGCCGGCCGGGTGATCGAGCTCGAAGGCGCGCAGGGCGGCTTCTGGAACGACAACGGCGCGCCGGTCATGACGGTGGCCGACCTGTCCACGGTCTACCTCGCGGCCAGCGTGTCGGAGAAAGACATCGCCTCGATCTTCGTCGGCCAGCCCGCCGAGATCCTGCTCAACGCCTACCCCGGCAAGCCCGTGACCGGCAAGGTCCGCTACATCGGCGAGATCCTCGACCCCGACACCCGCACCGTCAAGGTTCGCGTGGCCATCGACAACGCGGACGGACGCTATCGCCCCGGCCTCTTCGCCAAGGTGACCTTCGCGGGAGAAAAGCACGCGGCACTGCTGGTGCCGCCCACCGCGCTGCTGCAAAGCGGGCTCTACACGCGCGTGCTGGTGGAGAAGGCCCCGCTGCGCTTCGAGCCGCGCGTGGTCACCACGGGCGCGCATGCCGACGGGCAAGTCGAGATCCTCGCCGGGCTCAAGGCCGGCGAACGCATCGTCGTGAAGAACGGAGTGCTGCTACATGATTGACCGCCTCGTCACCCTATGCTTCAACCGGCGCGCCATCGTCTGGCTGGTCTTTGCGCTGGTGGCGCTGTATGGCGCCTACAGCTGGAAGCAACTGCCCGTGGAAGCCTATCCGGACATTGCCGACGTTACGTCGCAGATCGTGACCCAGGTGCCAGGCCTCGGCGCGGAGGAAATCGAGCAGCAGATCACCATTCCGCTGGAGCGCGCGCTGCTGGCCACGCCCGGCATGCATGTGCTGCGCACCCGCAGCCTGTTCGCGCTGTCGCTGATCACCGTGGTCTTCGAGGATGGCACCGACGGCTACTGGGCGCGCCAGCGCCTGCAGGAACGCCTGAACGAGGTCGACCTGCCCTACGGCGCCAAGCCGGGGCTGGACCCGTACACCTCGCCTACCGGGGAGTTCTACCGCTACACGCTGGAGTCCACGACGCGCGACCTGCGCGAGCTATCCGAGCTGCAGACCTGGACCGTGATCCCGCGCCTGAAGAAGGTGCGCGGCGTGGTCGACGTCACCAATTTCGGCGGGCTCACCACGCAGTTCATGCTGGAACTCGACCCGGCGCGGCTGACGCAGTACAACTTGACGCTGACGCAGGTCACCGAGGCGCTCAACGCCAACAACGTCAATGCAGGCGGCAGCGTCATCGACCGCGGCGAACAATCGTACGTGGTGCGTGGCGTGGGCCTGCTGCGCTCGCTCGACGACATGGGCAACGTGGTGGTCACGAGCAAGGACGGCACCCCCGTGCTGGTCAAGGACCTCGGCACGCTGCGCTACGGCAACGTGGAGCGGCGCGGCATCCTGGGCAAGGACGACAACCCGGACACGATCTCCGGCATCACGCTGCTGCTCAAGGATTTCAACGCATCGGAAGCGCTTGAGGGCGTGCACGAGGCGGTGCGGGACCTGAACGACAACCTGCTGCCCAAGGACGTGAAGGTGGTCGCCTACCTCGACCGCACCTCGCTGATCGACGCCACCATGCGCACGGTAGGTTTCACGCTGACCGAAGGCATGCTGCTGGTGGGCATCGTGCTGCTGCTGTTCCTGGGCAGCCCGCGCGCGGCGCTGATCGTGGCGCTGACGATTCCGCTCTCGCTGCTGATCGCCTTTGTCTTCATGTATCACCTGCGCATCCCGGCCAACCTGCTGAGCCTGGGCGCGATCGACTTCGGCATCCTGGTGGATGGCGCGGTGGTGCTGGTGGAGAACATCCTGCGCCGGCGCGAGCAGGACAAGGACCGCGCGCTCACCCCGCGCGACGCCATCGAGGCCACCTTGCAGGTGGCGCGTCCGATGTTCTTCGGCATGCTGGTGATCGTTGCGGCCTACCTGCCCTTGTTCTCCTTCGAGCGCATCGAGTACAAGCTGTTCTCGCCGATGGCGTTCGCCGTTGGCGCGGCATTGATCGGCGCCTTGATCGTTGCGCTGGCGCTGGTGCCGGGGCTAGCCTGGATTGCCATGCGCAAGCCGCGCCGCGTGTTTCACAATCCTGTGCTGGACTGGCTGGGCGTGCGCTACCGCGCGGCGCTGGAGCGCGGCATTGGCCGCATCCGCTGGGTGGCCGCCAGCTGCGCGCTGGCGCTCGCCTGCGTGCTGGCGCTTGGCGCCACCATCGGGCGCGACTTCCTGCCGTACCTGGATGAAGGCTCGCTGTGGCTGCAGGTGCAGATGCCGCCCGGCATCACCCTGGAGCGCGCCTCCGACATGGCCAGCGAGCTGCGCCGGGTAACCCGCGAGTTCCCGGAAGTCTCCTACGTGGTGACGCAGACCGGCCGCAACGACGACGGCACCGACTACTGGACGCCCTCGCATATCGAGGCCAGCGTCGGCCTGCATCCGTACAAGTCGTGGGCCTCGGGCATGACCAAGCAGCAGCTGATCGACAAGCTGGCGGCGCGCTACGCGCAGATGCCGGGCTACTCGGTCGGCTTCATGCAGCCGATGATCGACGGGGTGCAGGACAAGCTCTCCGGCGCGCATAGCGACCTGGTGGTCAAGGTGTTCGGCGACGACCTGCGCGACGTGCGCCGCATTGCCGGTGAAGTCGCCACCACGCTGCGCGGCGTGCCCGGCGCGGCGGATGTGGCAATCGACGTGGAGCCTCCGCTGCCCAACCTGAAGATCGACCTGGACCGCGCCGCCGCCGCGCGCTACGGCATCAACGCGGCCGACGTGGCCGAGCTGATCTCCACCGGCATCGGTGGATCGCCGGTGGGCCAGCTCTATGTGGGTGAAAAGAGCTACGACATGACGGTGCGCTTCCCGCCGGCCATGCGTGCCAGCACGTCTGCCGTGGGCGACCTGATGCTGACCGCCGCCGATGGCGCCAAGGTGCCGCTGGCGCAAGTCGCTCGCATCACCACCGTGTCCGGCGAAAGCGTGATCGTGCGCGAGATGGCGCGCCGCCACATCATCGTGCGCCTGAACGTGCGCGACCGCGATCTGTCCGGCTTCCTCAAGGAGGCCCAGCCCGCCATCGAGCGCGCCGTGTCCTACGACCACAAGCGCATCCAGATCGAATGGGGCGGTCAGTTCGAGAACCTGGAACGTGCGCAGGCGCGCCTCGCCATCATCCTGCCGATGACGCTGGCGCTGATGTTCGTGCTGCTCTTTGCCGAATTCCGCAACCTGCGCCAGCCGGCGCTGGTGCTGCTGGCGGTGCCCTTGGCCACCATCGGCGGCCTGGCAGCGCTGCATCTGCGCGGCATGACGCTGAACGTATCCAGCGCGGTGGGCTTTATCGCCCTGTTTGGCGTAGCCGTGCTCAACGGCGTGCTGATGATCTCGCAGATCAACCGGCTGCGCGCGCAGAACGGCTTGAGCCTGCGCGAAGCGGTGATCGAAGGCGCGGCAAGCCGCATGCGTCCGGTGCTGATGACCGCCACCGTGGCCGCCATCGGGCTTACGCCCGCGATGCTGGCGCGAGGCCTCGGCAGCGATGTGCAGCGGCCCTTGGCCACGGTGGTGGTAGGCGGCCTCTTTACCGCCACCTTGCTGACCCTGCTGTTGCTGCCCGCCCTTTACTACCTGGTCGAAGCCCGCGCCGAGCGCGCGGCGCAAGCTGCCGGGGAATCGGAAATCGATGCCGAAGGCAACGCACCGGCGACCAGCGCCGCCGGCCAGGCCTGAGGAGAATCCCATGCAAATCAAAGACAAGAACTTGCCAGCGGCACCCGCCCTGCGCCACCTCTTCCTGGCAACGGCGATGCTGGCGGCATCCGCATCCTGGGCGCAGGACGCGCCCGCCGCCGCCGCCACGGCCACGGCCACGGCCACGGCCCGCGCCCCGGTCCGCTTCGCCTCCTATCTCGACACGGTGGAGCGGCAGAACATCGGCCTGTCCGCGCAGCAGGAAACCATCCGCGGCGCCCAAGCCGAGATCTCGATCGCCGGCGTGCGCCCGGACCCGGTGCTCAAGTACGGCCGTGGCAACATCGAGACCAGCCGCGCGGTGTCGCCCAAGCCGCCGCGCACGCATGAGTTCGAAATCGAGATCCCCATCGAGCTGGGCGGCAAGCGCAGCGCGCGCATCCGCGCCGCCGAGAGCAACCTGCGACTGACCGAGGCGAACCTGCAGGGCTTCAAGCACACGCTGTACCAGGAATCCGCCACCGCCTTTGTCGAGGCCTGCCGCAGCCGCGAGGCCCTGGTCCGGCAGGAATCGACGCTGTCCGCTCTGTCCAATGTGGTGCGTGCCAACGAGATCCGCCGCAAGGCCGGCGACATCGGCGGCCTGGAGCTGTCGCAGTCACGGGTCGAGCGCGACCGCTTCACCGCGGAGGTGAAATCGGCGCGCGCCGCCGCGCAGGCCGCCATGCAAAAGCTGTCCATCCAGCTTGGCGTGCGCGTGGCCGAGGCCTTCGGCAACGCGCCGCTGGCTTGCGAGTTCCAGCCCTACGATCCCGGCACCGACAGCGGCGCGCTGATCGCCCAGGCGATGGAAGCGCGCGACGAGGTCCGGATCGCCCGCGCCACGCTGGAGAATGCCCGCGACAAATCGGGACTGGCGCGCGCCAACCGCTGGGTGGATCCCAGCGTGAGCTTCGCGATGACCATGACCCCCGGCGTGCGCGGCACCACGGACGACGAGGGCCAGCCCAGCGGCGACGCCACGGCGCGCTCGCGCATGCTGGGCGTGTCGGTGTCGATTCCCCTGCCCTTGTCGCGGCTGCAGCGCGGCGAGCTGATCCAGGCGGAGTCGGAAGTCACGCAGGCCATGCTGGCCCTGCGCGAGGCCGAGCTGAAAACCGAGGTCGACGTGCGCAATGCGCTCACCGCGTTCCAGGCCGCGCAGGACAACCTGCAGCGCTACCGCGACTCGGTGATCGCCGATGCCGACCGGGTGCTGGACGGCATGCGCCAGTCGTACCGTCACGGCTCGGCCTCCTTGCTGGAACTGCTCGATGCGCAACGCACCGCGGACGAGACCTACCTCGACTACCTCCAGGCCCAGGCGGACCTGGCGGGCGCCACGGTGGAACTGCAGCTTTCCACCGGCTTGCGGCCCGCGCTTTGAAGGCCCGGTGCGCCCGGCCACGGCCGGGCGCACCAGACGCTTCGATTGCTTCGATTGCTTCGATTGCCTCGCATCAAAAGTCAAAGGAGAGCTGCCATGAAAGCCGTCAACCTTGCGCCGCCCGTCCAGCGGTGGCGCCTGTATCGCCTGAGCGTGATCGCGCGGCTGGACGATGTGCCCGACGTGCGCGTGGCCATGCGCTGCGCCACCAGCGACTGCGGCCAGTACCCGGCCAACGAGCGGCAGATGCCGCTCGGCCTGCCTCCAATCAAGTGCATGCTGAGCTTTGAGATCCGTATGCCGCAAATGCGGGCCGGGCAGTTGCTGGTCGCGCTTGAACGTGCCCTGGTCTCCGTGCCCATCATCCTGCTGCGCCTGGAGGTCATGGGCAACCATGCCGAGGCGGCGCACGCCGGACGCCTGAAACGGGTGCCTTCACCCGCTGGCGGCGCCAGCTCCAGGCCCGCCGCGAGCGCGCCGGCCGCGGTGGGGTGAAGCCCGGCCCATCCCGCGCGAAGGCGCGGCGATGGGCCGCGCAACCGGCACGATTGACCGGACTCCGGCGCAAAGCTACGATGGGCGCGGCGGGACCATCATCCCGCACCCTTGCGCCAAGCCCCAGACCAGCTCATGGTGATACCCCACGCGGCGGCAAGCGCCCCCGCCACGCCGGCTACCGCCCCCTTGCGGATGGCGCGCATCCTGTTGCCCCAACCCCTGCTCACCGCAAAGCCGCTGCTAGCGCTTGTGCTCTGGTTGCTGCTCGCCTTGCCCGGCACATCGCCGCTTGCCGCCGGGCAGCTGCAAATCCTTGGCGAGGCCGCCATGATCACCGGCGACGGCACACCGGCCACCGTCAGGCTGCCTTACTACTGGGACCGGTCCCGTCCCGGCCAGACCGGCGGCGCGCGATTTCTCCTGCGCTTCCCGGATTTGCCAGGCCGCCAGGGCATGGCCGCGCTGTATATCGAGCGGGCCGCCAATAGCTATGAAGTGCGCCTCAACGGCAGCAGCCTCGCCCACGCGGGCAGCCTGTCGGCCCCGGCGTCCTATGCCGGCCAGCAGCCATTGCTGATCCCGGTGCCGGCTGACCTGCTGCGCCCGGAGAACGAACTGATTGTCACGATCGCTGCCAGCGCCAGCTCGCGCGGCGGCCTGTCACGCGTGGAGTTCGGTGCCCCGGCACTGGTGGAGGCCCACTACCAGCGGGCGCTCTGGTTCAAGGTCATCGGCCCGATAGTCATCGCGGCGGCCAGTGTGCTGCTGGCTTGCCTGGCGGCGCTGGTGTGGTGGCGCCAGCGGGATCCCCTGTTCGGGTTATATGCCATCGCCGAGCTTGGCTGGTCTTTCGGGCTGGCCGAGTACTTCGTTTCCGACGACGCCGGCGCGCCCGATGCGTGGCTCGCGGTGGTGCTGGCCGGGCGGGCGGTCTTCATGTACGCGACCGCCAGGTTCGCCATCCTTGTGACCGGCCTGGAGGCGCGCTGGCTGCGCCGCGTGCTGCTGCTCTACCTGAGCGTCAAGCTTCCGCTGATCGCGCTGATGGTGGCGGCCCACAGCACCCGCGCCATGGTGGTGGCCAATGTGGTCGTCAATGTTGCGATGGCACTGTCGATCGTGGCCGTGCTGGTCCGCGCCGCCGTGACGCGCCCGGAGCGTGAGCGCACGGCGATTGCCGCCGCCCTTGGCCTCACCCTGCTCATCTCGATGCTGGATTTGATCCATGTCTGGTGGATCGGGGATGACTACTGGGACTCCTCCGTCACCCGCTACGTGTCGCTGATTTTCAGCCTGACCATGGGCTGGCTGCTGGTCGACCGCTACACGCGCGCCACACGCATGCTGGCTGCCCTGAACCAGAAGCTGGACAGCGCGGTCTCGCGCAAGGAGCAGGAACTGCATGCGCTGTACCGCCACTCCCGCGAGATGGAGCGCGAGCAGGCCACCCTGCAGGAGCGCGGCAGGATCATGCGCGATATCCATGACGGGCTTGGCAGCCAGCTGGTGGGCATGCTCTCCATGCTGCGCTCCGGCAGCCCATCCACGCACACGTTGCAGCAACAGCTGCAGCATGCGCTGGATGCCCTGAAACTATCCGTCGATGCGTTGCAGGACACCGGCGGCGACCTGGCCACCGTACTTGGCAACCTGCGCTACCGGCTTGGCCCGCGGCTGGAGGCGGCGGGATTGCGGGTGGACTGGCAGGTGGCGCGACTGCCGGCGCTGCACGACCTGACGCCGCAGCGGGTGCGTGAGCTGCACTACCTGTTGCTGGAAGTATTTTCCAATGCCATGCAGCATGCCGGCGGCAGCGCGATCCGGGTCTCGGCGCGCCATGATGCCGGCCAGCAAGCCCTGGTCGTCGAGATCCACGACAATGGCCGCGGCTTTACGCCCGAGGCTGCCGCGCACGGACGGGGATTGGGCAATATGCGCCAGCGCGCCGAAGCCATCGGGGCGGCGCTGGACCTGTGCTCTTCGGCGCAAGGGACGACCGTGCGGCTGGCGTTCGCGCTGGCGCCGCAGCCACCCGGCTCCGCCGATTAGCCCCCCGCACCCGTTCGATGTCAACCCGGGCGCGGGCAGCTCCGTTACCGGATTACCGGAATCAGACCTTGACGTCGATGGTCTGGCCAAGGTGAGGCGGATTGCTGGCCGGAACGCTGACTTGCGGCATCGAGCCCAGCAGGGTTGCCACGCTCTGAGCCTGCAGGTCCAGCGACTTGCGCAGCATCATGGTGGGCACCGGATCGCCGCCCGAGTTGCTAGCGGCGCTGACGAGGGAAATATCCATTGAATGGTCTTCCAGGTTGAAATTGAGGTTGAGATTGAAGCTACCGTTGAAGCTGCGGCTGAAGCTACGATTGGCATTGAAGCCAGCGGGAAGGCGCACCTCCCAGCATCCATGTTGTCGGCCATCAACCGGGAATCTTTAGCGCGGCGGTCGCAATAGCGGGCCACCCGCTTGGCATCCGGAACGTTTATCATAAGCAGCCCGGCCGAACTGGCCGGGGAAAGACCAGACAGCCCGCACCGTCAGGATAGCGGCTGAATCCGGCAAAACCAGTCACCAGAATGAACATCATGGGTCGGGCGCAAAACATTGCGGGAAGCGTCGCTATTTCGTGTTTGGCTTTTGGCATCTCGACGAATTGCCTGGCGCTGGATTCGGCCGAACTCTATGAGCGGGAATCGCCCAGCATCTGGGTGGTATCCGTCTTTGACGCGCAAGGCACGCGGTTCGGCCTGGGCAGCTCGGTGGTGATCGGGCCGGAGGAACTGGTCACCAACTGCCACGTGCTCAAGAGCGGCAAATCCGTCAGCATCCGGCGCGAGAAGGTCACGTATGGCGCCAGCCTGGTGCACGCCGATGTCGAGCGCGACCTCTGCATCCTGCGCGCCAAGGGCCTCACCGCCCCGGCGGTAAAGATCGCGCCGCTGGCCGCGCTCAAGGTGGGGCAGAAGGTCTACGCCATCGGCGCGCCGCGCGGCTACGAGCTGACGCTGAGCGATGGCCTGCTCTCCTCGCTGAACAAGGACGAGCGCGACCGCATCGTCCGCCTCCAGACCACCGCCCCGATCTCCCCGGGCTCCAGCGGTGGCGGCCTGTTCAACACGGACGGGCAGCTCGTCGGCATTACCTACCTGATGCGGACCGACGCGCAGAACATCAATTTTGCCATTCCCGCGCAATGGATCAGCGAGGTGCCAGCACGGTCCGCGCTGGCGCTGCAGAAATTCCGTAGCGAGACGGCGTCCGCCGCCCCGCCTGCCATGGCGCTCCCGCCTGGCCAGCCTGGGCAGCCTGGCCAGGGCGCCACGGCCTACGCCCCGGCCCGGCCTGCAGCCGGCCCGCAGGGCAGGCAACTGACCGGGGCCGAGCTGGCCAGCCATTTCACGCATCTTGGCAGGATCAATGCCACCGCGCCGTCCGGCGTTACGCTCTGGATGCAGGTCCGGGAAAGCGGCAGCCTGGATGTGACCAATTCCGTCAGCCGCGGCTATTCGTCCGGGCGCTACCGCATCGAGCCGGAAGCCAACCAGGTCTGCCTGGAGATGGCCAACCCGAGTTTCAACGCGATGCAAACATGCTATCGGCTGACCGAGGCCGACGGCCGCTATGTGATGCGATCCGCCACCAGCCCCTATTACTTTTCATACACGAAGTAGCAAGCGGGCGCCGGCCGCAACCGGTCGCCTCGCCATTTCTCTCAGGGCACAAGACATGGGAAACCGATATCGATATAGCGCCCCCGCCGCGCTGGCCGTGGCGTCGATGCTGCTGGGCGGCTGCGCGCCGACCACCGTCGGCGTGACCAGCCGCGCCAGCGACTACACCGGCAAGCCCACCCGCATGTATGTGCTGGGCACTACCGGCATGGGGTGGAACAGCGACTTCTCCGCGGCGTTCGCGGCCAAGTTCCGCGAGGTGACCCGGCAGTGCGGCGTGGAATCGGCGTACGACGAGATCTCGGGGCTGGAGCTGGACTCGACCGCGCTGACCGGCAGGATGCGTACGTTCGCCGCCGATACGGTGCTGACCATCGCCAACGGCGGGGGCGTGGTCAATGCGTCCGGCGGCCGCTTGTCGATCAACTATGGCACGACGCTGACGGATGTCAGGCAGAACCGCGCGGTGTGGAAAGGCAAATACACCTTCAGCCGCGGCGGCACCCTCATCCCGATCGAGGAGCGCGCCGCAGTCCTGGCGATCGACATCACCAACAGCCTGAAGAAAGACGGCTTCCTCACCGGCTGCGCGCAAATCGCGCTGGGCCAGAATGGCCGGCTCGACCCGGCTGCCGTGCCGCATGCCGCCGCCGGCGGCGGCACTGGCAACGGCCCGGCCGGCAGGACGAATACGATCAGCCCGGCCCGCCCGGCGCCACCCGTCTCCGCGCCTGCGGGCCCCGCTACCGCGGCAACCCTGCGGGACCTGCAAGACCTGCTGCCACCGAAGTGACAGGCGCGGGCCGCAACGGAATCAAGCGCCCAGCCCGGCCTCGTCCAGATCCGCGAACAGGATCGTGCCCGTCTCCGATTCGGTGACAAACACCTTGCGCGGCCGCCCCGGCTCAGCGGCGGGCTGGAACGCCAGGTTGGTGGTGGTTGCGCCTGCCGGGCTGGCGAGGATCGCCTCGGGCTCGCCGCGTTTGCTCAGCACCCACACGCAGCCCAGGCTGGCATGCGCCACAAACAGGCGGTCACGGCTGTCGATGGCCATGCCGTCGGGGCCGCTGGTGCCGTAGAAGGTAAAGAACTGCCCCACCTTCGACACGCTGCCGTCGGCCTGCAGCGGCACGCGCCACACGCAATTGCCGCGCGTGGCCGCCACGAACAGCACTTTTTCGTCGCAGGACAGCGCCAGGCCGTTGGGGCTGGGCACATTGCCCAGCAGCAGGTCCAGCTGCCCGCCGGCACGCAGGCGGTAGACGCGGCCCGTGGGATCGTGCAGGCCGGTCTGGCCCTGATCGGTAAAGTACAGGTCACCGTTGCGAGCGATGGCGAGGTCGTTCACGCCCTTGAACTGTTCCGCGTTGCGCCGTCCCAGCAAGGTGGTCACTTCGCCCGTGTCTACTTTGACGCGCAACAGGCCGCGGCGATAGTCGGCCACCACCAGTTCGCGCGCGTTCAGGAACTTCATGCCGTTGGGTTCGCCCTGGTACTCGGCGACCAGCGACCATTCCCCGGCCGGCGAGATGCGCAAGATGCGCCCGAACGGGATGTCCGTCACATACAGGTTGCCCGCGGGATCAAAGACCGGCCCCTCCAGGAAGCTGTCGATGCAGGCCCCGCCCTTGTTGGCATCGGCCCACTCGGAGCGCACGCCGGTCTTGCGCAAATGCGCGGGCATGGTCGAGAAGACCTGGAGGGATATCTCCCGGGGCACCGTTCTGAAGTACATGTTGGTTCCTGGTTGTCCTGGCGCCGCGCAATGGCGGCGCTTGCCCATTTACTCGGCCTTCACATCGGCGGATTTTGCCACCTGGCTCCACAGCGCGGTGTCGTCCTTGATGCGCCTGGCGAATTCCGCCGGCGCAATGCCGCCCGGCTGGGCCCCCATGCTGGCCAGGCGCTCCTTCACCTCCGGGGTGTTCACGCTCTTGTGCACCTCCGCCTGCAGTTTGGCGACCAGCGCAGGGGGCGTGCCTTTGGGCGCCGCAAGGCCAAACCAGTTGATGACCTTGTAGTCCTTGAGGCCGGCTTCGGCAAAGGTCGGCACGTCCGGCAGCGCGGGCACGCGCACGGCGCCCGTGACCGCCAGCGCGCGGGCCTTGCCGCCCTTGATCTGCGGCACCGCGGTCGGCGTGGCGGTGATCAGGATATCCACGTTGTTGCCGATCAGCCCCATCAGCGCATCGCCCGCGCCCTTGTACGGGATATGCGTGATCGATATCCCGGCGTCCTTCTTGAAGACCTCGGCCGACAAGTGCGTGGAGCTGCCGGCGCCGCCCGAGCCGAAGTTCAGCTTGCCCGGGTTTTGCCTGGCGAAGTCGATCAGTTCCTGCAGCGTCTTGAACTTCGAGCTCGCGGGCACGATCAGGATCACCGGCGTCTGCGCAATCGTGGTCACCGGCACCAGGTCGTTGTTGTAGTCCCAGGGCAGCGCCTTGAACAGCGACGGCAACATGGTGTACGTGGTGTCGTTGGCCAGCAGCGTGTAGCCGTCGGGCGCGGAACGTGCCACCTGCAGCGTGCCGATGGTGCCGCTGGCGCCGGGCTTGTTCTCCACGAAGAACGACTTGCCGGTGCTTTCGGTCAGCTTCTGCGCCACCTGACGGGCTACGAAATCGGTGGTACCGCCGGCGGTGTATGGCACCACGATGCGCACCGGCTTGTCGGGCCAGGTGGCGCCGTGGGCATAGGTAGCGGCCACGCTAAGGGTTGCCAGGGCAAGGCTGGCGCAAAGGCGGTGGTACATGGCTGTCTCCATTGATGTCTGACTGATGTCCGGTGTCCGGTGTCCGGTGTTCGCTATGCGTGGCTCACGCCTGCTCTTGGCGGCGGGTCGTTCTTCTGAAGTTGTCGCGCCCGTTTGTTCTATTAGACGGAATAACATTCTGATTAATTGTAGGAGCCGTTGATTCGCCGGTCAATCCGGGGGCTTTCCCTAGCGGGCCTCGTACCGGGCGGGACGGATTTGCCATTGGCGGCAATGTGGGTGTTCGGCTGGGCAGCGCTGCCTGCGTTACCATGGCAGCGTACGTTTCACCTTGCGCATGCCCTCGCGCTGCCGCACCCACCTCGCGCCTTCGCCGCCATCACCCAATCGCCATGACCTCAGCACTGCTGCTTGAAAACATCCATGACACCGCCGTCGAGCGCTTCAAGGAAGCGCATGTCACCGTCGAGCGCCGCACTGGCGCGCTCGCTGGCGACGAACTGCATCGCGCTCCCGCGGCCCACCAGATTCTCGGCATTCGCTCCGCCACGCACCTTGGCGCCGCTGAAATCGAAGCCGCCAAACACCTCGTGGCCATTGGCTGCTTTTGCATCGGCACCTCGCAGGTAGACCTCGACGCCGCGGCCCGCGCCGGCATGCCGGTGTTCAACGCGCCGTTCTCCAATACGCGTTCCGTGGCCGAGCTGGTGATCGCGGAGGCGATCCTGCTGCTGCGCCGCGTTCCCGAGAAAAACGCGCTGGCGCATGCCGGCAAATGGGCCAAGGGTGCAAGCGGGTCGTTCGAGGCGCGCGGCAAGACCATCGCCATCATCGGCTACGGCAATATCGGCTCGCAGGTTGGCGTGCTGGCGGAAGCCATGGGCATGCGCGTGGTGTACTACGATGTGCAGGCCAAGCTGTCGCTGGGCTCGGCGCGCGCGGCGCGCTCGCTGGCGGATGCGGTGTCGCAGGCCGACATCGTGACGCTGCACGTGCCGGCCACCGCGCAGACCAAGAAGATGATCGATGCCGACGTGCTCCGCCAGTTCCGGCGCGGCGCAATTCTGATCAATGCGTCGCGCGGCACCGTGGTGGATATCGAAGCGCTGCGCGCGGCGTGCGATGACAACCATATCGCCGGCCTGGCGATCGACGTCTTCCCCGAAGAGCCCAAGACCAACGCTGACCGCTTCACCAGCCCGCTGCAGGGCGTGCCCAACGCGATCCTGACGCCGCATATCGGCGGCAGCACGGAAGAGGCGCAGGAAAATATCGGCACGGAAGTCGCCACCAAGCTGATTGCCTTCCTCAGGACGGGCGACACGATTGGCGCGGTGAATTTCCCCGAGGTGAGCCCCGGCCCGCTAACGTCGCCGGCGCGGCTGCTCAACGTGCACGGCAACGCGCCGGGCGCGCTCGCCGCGCTCAACACGCTGCTGGCGCGCGACGGGGTCAACATCGTGGCCCAGCACCTGCAAACGCATGGCCAGATGGGCTACGTGGTGACCGACCTCGACAAGGTGCCCTCGCCGACGCTGGCCGCCGCGCTGGATGCGGAAACGACGTTTATCCGCTGCCGCACCATCATTAACCCGCTGGCCTGAACGGCAGCGCAGCGCCATCGCTGCCTCGCCGGCAGCGGCCAGGACAGCGACCAGGACAGCGGCCATCGGCCGCTGCCTTCAATTCACCCGGAAATGCTCCACCGACTGGCCCGCGTTGACTGCACGCAGCAGCCATGCGGGCATGGGGCCCACGCCATCCCAGACCTGTCCCTCCGCATTGCGGTAGCGGCGTGCGGGGGCGCTCGCCTGCGGCAGTGCTGGCGCAGGCGCTGCCGGCGCGGCGGCGGCCTCGGCTGCCTGTGCCGGCGCCGCGGCTGGCGCCGCTGCTGGTGCCGCTGGTTTCACGGCTCCCGCTTTCTGCGCGGGCACGGACATGGTCACCCGTGCAGGCGCAGGAGCGGCGGCCGGGGTTGCCGCCGGCTCGGCAACCACTACGGCGGCCGGCTTTTCCGCGGGCACAGCGTCGGCAACTGCCGCCGCAACTACGACAGGCGCGGCTTCCAGAGTTGCGACCGGCACAGCAGGCGGCGCTGATTGCCTGACAGGGGCAGGAACGCGTTTGCGCGCTGCGGCCTTGCGCAATGGCGCAGGAGCTACTACCGGCGGTGCGGTGATTGGCCCGGCAGGCAACAGCGCGGGCGGTGCCGTGATCGGTCCTGCGGGCAACAGCGCCTGGGCTACATCTACATCCATTTCACTTTCCTCGACGATGGGTTCCTCGGCCGGTGCCCTGGCGGGCGCCGCCTCCCAGTCAAAACAACCTGCCGCCTCCAATTCATCCATGGAGATGCCGAGCCGCTCCATCTGGACGCGGATCCAGACAATGGCGGCGACTTTCTTGACGTCGGCGGGATCAGAAGAAGGCATGGCAAAAGACACAATAAATGCAGGTAGAAGGGGCGGGGAAACGGTCGCGGATGCGGCGCTGGCCGCACACTGGAGATCCTGAAGATCGCACATGATAGCCGAGCGCGGGACCGGCCCCCGCCGAGCCTTGCATCCGGACGCAAAAGCCGGGCCAAAGACCCCTCTCCCGCACCCCCTCGATGACCGCAAATCCGCCTCCGGGGGGCGTCGGCCGGCCTGCGTTCATGGCCTGCCCCCACGCTCCGCCATCACGCAAAATCCACACAAGATAAATGAGAACGATTATCATATGCGACTCCGCGGCCACGATTTGCCGGCCGTCCCAGCCAACGGCCTGTGCGCGACACGGCACTACCAGGCCCCCGTCTTGAAAGGATGCATCACCCATGAATCGCCTCATCACCTCGGCCCTGCTTTGCGGCGCCGCACTGAGCGGCACCGCTCAGGCCCACCAGGTCTGGCTAGAGCAAACGCCAGCGGCCGCCCAACTGTATTTTGGCGAATTCAACGAGAACCTGCGCGAAGTTTCGCCGGGACTGCTGGACCGGTTCGTGCAGCCCACCGCCGTGCTGGTAACGGCCAAGGGTGAGCAACCCCTCAAGGCCGACAAGACCACCAACGGCTTCGTGCTCTCGGGTCGCGCAGGCGCGGGCGAGACCATCGTTGCGCAGGACACGGCCTATCCGGTGCTGGAGCGCAAGGACGGCGACAAGGTGATCCGCACCGCCTGGACGCCAGCGGCTCGCTTGCTGGGCACTGGCGCCACCAACGCAGTAGCGCCCAGGCTCACGCTGGACATCGTGCCGACCGGCCGCGCCGGCGAGTACCAGGTGGTCTATGCCGGCCGCCCGCTGCCCAAGGCCAAAGTGGGCGTGGCCGTGCAGTCCGGCTGGGGCCGCGAGCTGCGCACCGACGAGCAAGGCATCGTGCGCCTGGCGCAGCCGTGGCAAGGCACCTACGTGCTGGAAGTGCACCACGTCGACAAGACCGCCGGCGAGCGCAATGGCAAGCCGTACGACATCGCCAGCTACGTCACCACCCTGTCGCTGACGCAGGGCGATGGCCTGGCCGCGGTACCCGCGGTGCCGGCAGCCGCGCCCAACAAGTAAGGGAGCGCTTGTCATGGGGTTGAGCCAGACCGGCCGCTATCGCCTTGGCGTTGCCTCGCGCGTGGTGGCCGCCATCGGGGGCGGCTATGTACTCGCGGCCGTGGCCACCGGGCTGCTGGCCGTGGTGATGCCCATGCCGCCGGACGAGGCAGTGATGACCGCCACGCTGCTGTCGTTCTCGCTTTACGCGTGCGCGGTGCTGTGGGTGTTCGCCGCCGGCAGCGCGTGGCGCGCCTGGGCCGGCGTGGCGGTGCCTGCCGCGGTGCTCGGCGTCATGCTGGCTGCCTTGCGGGGCGCGTCATGAGGGCCGGGCTGCGTCAATCGATGGCCTGGCTGCATAGCTGGTCCGGGCTGCTGGTGTGCTGGGTGCTGCTGCTGGTGTTCTGCGCCGGCACTGCCAGCTACTTCAAGGACGAGATCACGCTGTGGATGAAGCCCGAGCTGCACCGCTCGGCCGCCACGCCAGTGTCCAGCGCCGAAGCCGCCAGCCGTGCGGTAGCCTACCTGCAGCGCAACGCCGCGGACTCGCCCCGCTGGTTCATCAACCTGCCGGATGCACGCAACCCCGCGGTAAACGTGCTGTGGATGCGCCTGCCCGGCGCGCCGGCCTCAGGCATCGGAGGCGGCCGCGGCCGCTTCGAGAGCCGCACGCTGGATCCCGCCACCGGCGCCTTCCTGCAAACCGTGCGCGACACGCGCGGTGGCGAGTTCCTCTACCGCCTGCACTTCGACCTGTACTTCATGCAGGCGATCTGGGCGCGCTGGATCATCGGCTTTTGCGCGATGTTCATGCTGGTGGCCATTCTCAGCGGCATCATCACGCACCGGCGCATCTTCCAGGACTTCTTCACCTTCCGGCCGCGCAAGGGCCAGCGCTCCTGGCTCGATGCGCACAATGCCACCGCCGTGCTGGCGCTGCCCTTCCACCTGATGATCACCTACACCGGGCTGGTCACGCTGATGTTCATGTACATGCCGTGGGGCATCCAGACCGCGTACCAGGGCAACCAGCAGGCTTTCAACAACGAGGCCTTCGGCCGCGCGCCGCAAGGCAAGCCAAGTGGGCGGGCGGCCCCGCTGACGCCGGTCGCCCCGCTGGTGGAACAAGCCATGCGCCATTGGGATGGCGCGCAGCCCGGCCGCGTCGCCATCATGCTGCCCGGCGATGCCAACGCCACCATCACGGTGTCGCGCGGCACCGAAGGCTCGCTGTCCGCCAATGCGCCGTCGATGCGCTTTAACGGCGTCACCGGCGCGCTGGTCGCGGCCACTGGAGACGCGCCCGCCGCGGCCAACCAGACGCGCGGCGTGATGGTGGGCCTGCACGAGGCGCATTTCGCCGGGCCCTTGCTGCGCGCGTTGTTCTTCGTGAGCGGGCTGGCAGGTTGCGTCATGGTGGCCACCGGCGCGCTGCTGTGGGGCGTAAAGACGCGCCAGGGCCAGGCCAAGGCACTGGCGGCCGGCGCGCGCCCGAGCTTCGGCCTGCGGCTGGTGGACGCGCTCAACCTCGGCGCTATTGCCGGCCTGCCGATCGCGTTTGCTGCGTACTTCTGGGCCAACCGCTTGCTGCCCGTGGGCATGCCGCACCGCCCCGACGCGGAGATCCATGCCTTCTTCATCGCCTGGGGCACGGCAGCCGTGCTGGCGCAGGTGCGGCCGACGCGCGGCATGTGGCGCGCGCAGCTGTGGGCCGGCGCGCTGATGCTCGCTGCCATTCCCGTGCTCAACGCCTTCACCACGCAGACCCACCTGGGCGCGACGCTGCTGCAAGGCGAGGGGCCTGCTGCCGTGGCGGGGTTCGACCTGACGGTGCTGGCGCTGGGCATTGCGCTGGGCGCGGCAGCGCATATCCTGGGGCGGCGCGCCAAGGCGCGCGTGCCGGCGCGGCGCCCGGTGCCGGCCAAAGACACCGGTATGCCGTCCAGCGATGCGAAGGGAGCCGCATGAGCGCAAGCTTGGGTTTCTTCACCGCGCTGGCCTTCACCTATAGCGGTTTCACCGCGCTCAGCCAGACGCTGGACCGCCACTATGCCGATCGCCACGGCCGCGGCGCCGTGCCTTCGCCCGCCGCGCGCTTGCGCCTGCAGGGACTGGGCTGGGCCGAGCTGGCCCTTGCCCTGGCGGCTTGCGTGCAGCAGCAAGGCTGGCCGATGGGCAGCGTCTCGTGGATCGGTACGCTGACGCTCGGCGCGCTCGTGCTGGTGCTGCTGCTCAGCTACGCGCCGGCCATCGCGGTACGCGCCGCCCGCTGGGCAGGGATGCTGGGCGGATGCGGGCTGCTGATGATGGGCGCGATGCCCGCCTAGCCATCTCTGGGGCCCGCGACCAGGATCAGGCGCGCAGCAAGCACTTCTCACCCGTCCCGTCGGAGAGCGCGACGACGAAACCGTCCGGATAGCCGCGGGCCGCCAGCGGCTATCATGACGGCCATTCCAACTCACTGGCACAGTCCCTCGCTCGCCATGCCTGACAACGCCCCCGCAAGCCAGCCTTACGCGCTGGAGAATCCCTTTCTCGAATCGCTGAATCTCACCATCGTGGAGTGGCAGCCGGACCTGGTGCGCATGTCGCTGATGCCGCAGGCTGCGCACCTCAACAACACGGGCGTCGTGCAAGGCGGCATCCTGGCCACGCTGCTGGACGCGGCGGGCGGCTACGCCGGCCTGTTTCCCGAGCATGGCACGCGCCGCGCCGCCACCACCATCTCGCTGAACGTCAACTATGTCTCGTCCGCGCGAGTGGAGCCGTTGCTGGTGGTTGGCCGGCGCGTGGGCGGTGGCCGCCGGGTGTTTTTCTCCAACGCCGAGGTCACCGACAGCCAGGGCCGCTTGATCGCCACCGCGCAGGCCGCGTTCCGCAGGAAAGATCCGGTCTGAGGGAAACCAGACCGCGCCCGTGTTGCCGGCACGCCGGCCCTGGCTCGGCAATCACAGCAGCCGCGCTTGCGGCAACACATCGGGCCAGGCTGCGGCAGCGCAGGTGTGGCACGCAAAGCGGGCTAATCGCGCGACGACAGCGGCGGCGCAATCTCTTCCAGCGGACGTTTTTCCGCATTGACCGCATAGCGCAGGGCAAACAAGCCCGCGACGATCACCAGCACCGCGCCGATGCCATAGCCAGCAGCCACCGCGGCGCGGCTGCCGCTCTCGATCAGCGCGCCGAACAGCAGCGGCCCGATAAAGCCCCCCGCGCCCGTCCCCACGGCGTAAAACACGGAAATGGCGAGGGCGCGCGTCTCGATGGGAAAGACCTCGCTCACCGTCAGGTAAGCGGAACTGGCCGCCGCGGAGGCCAGGAAAAACACCGCCGACCAGCACAGCGCCTGGCTGCGCGCGTCAAGCCAGCCCTGCTCGAACGCCCACCCGGTCAAGGCCAGTCCAACACCGGACAGCACATAGGTAAGGCCGATCATGCGGCGCCGCCCGGCGTGGTCGAACAGTGGCCCCAGCAGCAGCGGCCCCAGCACGTTGCCCAGCGCAAAGGGGAAGATATACAGCCCCACGCGGTTGTCGGGCACGCCGTGAAAGCGCGTGAGCACCAGCGCATAGGTAAAGAAGATCGCGTTATAGAAGAACGCTTGCGAGACCATCAGCGCCAGGGCGACCGCGCTGCGCAGCCGGTAGCGCTTGAACAGCACATGCGCGACCTCGCCAAGCGTAGGCGCCGCGCGCCTGGAAAGCAGGATCGTGCCCGTGGCCGGCGGCAACGCGCCGTACTGGGCCACCACCTGCGCCTCGATGGCGGCGACGATGCGCCCGGCTTGCTCGCCACGCCCATGCGTCAGCAGCCAGCGCGGACTCTCCGGCACATCCCGGCGCACCAGCAAGATGGCTAGCGCCAGCACTGCGCCGAGCAGGAACGCCGCGCGCCAGCCCAGGGCCGGGCCCAGCACGCGCGGATCCAGCAGCACCAGGCTCAGGCCCGCGCCAAGCGCGGCACCGAACCAGAAGCTGCCGTTGATGGCCAGGCTGACGCGCCCGCGCACGCGCGCCGGGATCAGTTCATCGATGGCCGAGTTGATCGCCGCGTACTCGCCCCCGATGCCAAGGCCCGTCAGGAAGCGGCACACCGCGAAGAAGACAAAACCCGTGGAAAAAGCGGTGGCCAATGTCGCCGCCATGTACACCGCCAGCGTCACCAGGAACAAGGCCTTGCGGCCAAGGCGGTCCGCAAGGCGGCCGAACACCAGCGCGCCCACCACCGCGCCAGCTATGTACAGCGACCCTAACCACCCTACCTGCGCCGCATTGAGGCCCAGTCCATCCGGGCGCTCGAGCACGCCGCCCAGCGATCCCACCAGCGTCACCTCGAGCCCGTCGAGCACCCACGCCACCCCCAGCGCGATCACCACCCGCCAGTGCCAGCGCGACCACGGCAGGCGGTCCAGGCGGGCGGGGATATCGCTCTGAATAAGTGGCATGGCGGGTTCCGTCCCGGTGCGGCGATTGGCAAGCATGCGCTGCAGTCCGCGCCTGAGAGGCGCTTCCGGCATCCGCTCAGCCGTTCACGATGTTTCCGTCATGGATCGGCACGGCCTGGCCGCTGAAGTAGCTAGCCAGCTAGCCGCGCCGGGTGCCAGGAACACGTAGCCGCCAGCGCCCGGCATGCCAGGCGCGCGACGCCTACAATGAATCATGGCCACCATATAAGGGAACCGCCATGATCGCCTATATGCTCTTCCTCGGGGCAGTCGTCCTGCTCTATGCCTTCGTCATTCGCGCGGGCTTTTTCCACAAGTCGGTGCTCTATCCGGAACACGCCCATCCGTTCCATTACTGGTGGGACCGGATTGTCCATCACCAGAAGAAAGAGAAAGCCAGCTAAGGCGCTTGGGCCCTGCAAGGCCTGACCAGGCCGCCCAGCCCGCCGACCGGCGGGCTGTTTCATGCCGGTGACAGGCACCGGACACCGGGCGTGGTCCCCGGAACGGAAAGCGGAAAGCGGAAAGCGGAAAGCGAGCCCCCCACCAAAGCGGCCCTTGCTGCTCATGATTGCCTGCCTGGGTGCTAAACTGGCCGCCCTTCTTATCCGGCTGTTGCTCCCTCTCCATGCGCTTTTCCCGTCTCGCTACCCAAGCTGCATTCCTCGCTGCCTGCCTGGCATCCGCCAGCGCCGGCGTCATCGCCGCCACCGCCCCGCCCGCGCCCACGCCCGACCAGGTCACCGCCGCTATCCAGCAAGCGGAGGCCGAGCGCCTGAAGCAGCTGGAGCAGACTGACCCGGCTGCGGCCGAGCGTGCGCGCTCGCCGCTTGTGGCGGGGATCATGGCTTCCATCAAGGCGCACACGGTCAAGGGCTGCCTGCCCGCCAGCGGCGGCGAGATCGTCTGCATCGTCGGGGTCAAGGCTGGCCGCCGCGACGGCTACCGCGCACTGGCCTTCGGCGGCAACCCGGAGCCGTGGGTGCTGGTGCGGCGTGAAGAACCCGCCATCAGCGGCCCGGATGCCGAGCAAGCCACCGCCTCGATGCGCGAGTTTGCCCGTGGGAAATTGAAGACCGAGACGGATGCGGAGACAGTCGCGGAGCTGACCGCAATGGCCACATCGCTGACGGTCAAGCAGCTCGACGAGTGCGGCCTGAGCCACAATACCGGCAACGTGCGCTGCTCCGCCATGATCTCTACCGGCGGCAAGCCCGACCAGCGCGTCACCGGCTTTGCCTTTGCGCTGGAAGCCGGCGGCTGGCGATTTGTGCCGCACGAGCAGTAAGCAGGCCGCTGAGGCCATCCCGGGCCACTGCCCCGCAGGGAGCGAGGATCACATCCACTAGCTTCGAACGTTGATCCAAGTCAAGTGGGTGATGAAGCACAAACCCCACGCTGTTGGGGCAGATGTCTGCCGCCCATGGTGAGACACTGCGTGCGGGCGGGAAAAGCGTCTCGCCCAATGGGACTTGGAAAGCGGGGCAGGCATGGCGCATTGCCACGACGTCGCCAGGCGCATTGCATGGCCTGTGGCACGCATCCGCATCATCCCGATGGTGGATCGCCGGGCGCCGGCACAGGCGCTTTTCCACCGTCAATAGTCCTTCACGATTACCCCAATAAGGGGGGATCGTCCCCACGCGAGATGGGTGCACAATCCGGCCTGAAACAGCAAGCGCAGGCCTCGAATCCCATGCAAGATGACGCGAAACCACAGATCGATCCGGCTCGTTGCCGCGAAGCCATGAACGAGTTGGGGGCCGGTGCGCTCACGGATGCGCAGATGCCTGGCGCGCGGGCCACGGCGCAGCAGATCGCGGAGCACCGGACGCGGGCACTTGCGGATTTGCTCGAGGAAGCCATTCGGAGCGGGACGCCGCGAGCGCTGGGCAGCCATCGCAGACGGTAACTCACAAAACGAGGACAAGAAACTGCGCGGGTTGGCTGGCTTGCGCAATCCACGCGGCTACGCGCGCCGGCGACAAGACCCCGACTCGAACAGTGCCGGCTCGACCTGTGGCCACCAACGCTCCAGAAAAGAAAACGCCCGCGCGCGGCCGGCGTAAAAAAACCCGCCTGTAGAGGCGGATGTGTTTGCTACCACACTTACGAATCTACTCTGGACATCTAGAGTGAAAGTGCTCGCTAGTCTTGGTCATCAACAGGATTCGCCGAGTGCCAGGCTGATCCCTCCCAGGCGCCTGGCTTTTTCCGTGGCCAGCCGCTTTAGCCAGCCCGCCTCCATCGTCTAGCGCCCGGGTCTGCAGCACGGTGCGCAAGCGCACACTGCGTCAAAAAACTGCGAGGAAAAAAGCCGCCCGAAGTCGGCTGATGGACTGTGCTGCTCCGGCTACTCGCCGGCTTCTTCTTGAATCCCCGTTTCCTTTTGAACCCTTACCTGCCGTGCTGTCGCGCCCCGGGCACGGCCGTCGGCGGTCACCCATGATCGCCCCCGTCATCGCGTCGCGCACCTCCCCCGCCACCTCGGCCAGGTCCTTGTCGCGCCGGCGTTCGATGAAGTTGAACAGCCACCGCACGATGGCTCAGCCCGGCAGACCGCAAGCGAACACCACGCGGAACAGCGCCACCGTGACAATTGTTGACAGTCCCAAGCCGCGCGCCCTGCTAGCCTTGAAACTCGCATCGCGGCCCTCCGCTGGGCACGATGCGAATTCGTATCCCCGCCTGGCATTCCGTGCCTGGCGGGATTTTTTTTGCTCCGGAGGATGCCTGCTCGTGGCGGGCTGTGGAAGCCGAGCATTCTGGCGTATCGCGACCCGTGGGACGAGATCGATGGCGCAAGCGCGTGGGCGGCGAACCCATGGGCGTGGGTGGTGGAATTTCGGAAGGTTCAGATATGAACGTCAACCCATTCCCTGGCCCAGGCAAGGCCTTCGGCAAGTGCCCCTTCAAAAGTCGGGTAATAGCCAAGCGGGTCGGAGGTCTCGAGCACTTGGCCATCCTTCTCTACGGCCCCCGAAGCTTCGAACGAGCCATCCACCAAGGGCTTTGCAAAGCCTCGGATGGTGTATCCGCCATAGGTCGCGATGGACATAGTTGCCCCCTCGGGGCTCGTAGTTTGAACCGATACGCGCTCACTTGGCAGACGGGTTCAGTGATCGGCAGTGTCGCCTACGTCGGCGTCAGCTACGAAACCCATTCCGCCCTTGCCTTCGCCCAGCCGCACAGCAACAAGAACGGCCGAGTGCGGCACGAGGATGATCGATGCTTTGTGCCTCAACTCGGTCATTCCACCGCTTGTATCGACGCCGTCACAAAACAGCTGGCTCCAGTCGTCGACGCGGGCGTGTGTCTTGAAAATCGTCGGCGACAGTTGGCGCCAATGTGCGCCAGCCAGGACCACAAACCATGGCATGTCCATCTCCGGAGTGCTTCTCAGGGAATCGTAGCAATGAAGCGTCTAACGACCAAGGCCGCAGTGACTGAATTGACGTGAGAGGATGGCAAGACGCCATCGTCTTTCCATGCGTTGTAGACGAACAATAGACGGCCACGGCTGGCGGCGGCTCTCTGGCCGTTTCTATTACCTCTCGCGTAATTGGCGCGCAGCCCCCCAGCTCCGACACTGAGCTTGCCTGGACTCGCCAGGTAACCGCCACCGGAGCCGCCTCATGCCTGCCGCCGCCATGACACATTCCGCGCCGTCCCTGCGCCATCCCGGCGCATCAAACCCCGCCGAGCGCCACGCCACACAGCCCGGCCATGTGCTGACCCGTGAAGGCGTGTCGCTCTTCGTGCGCGACTGGCACACCGGCAATCCGGCGGCGGACGTGGTGCTGTTCGCGGCCAGTTGGGCGCTGCCATCGGACGCCTGGAGCGGGCAGATGCAGGCGCTGCATGCCGCAGGCATGCGCTGCATCGCCTACGACCGCCGGGGGCATGGCCGCTCCAGCGATCCGGGGCACGGCTATGACTTCGATACGCTGGCCGACGATCTCGCGGACGTCATCGACGCGCTCGGCCTGCGGCGCGTGACGTTGGTCGGCCATTCGATGGCGGCGGGAGAGATCGTGCGCTACCTGTCGCGCCACGGCGCGGGCCACGTCGCCGGCATCGTGCTGGTGGGCTGCACCACGCCGTGCGTGCCGCGCAGCGACGACAACCCGGACGGCATCGATCCCGCGCTGCTGGCGCAAGCCGCGGCCGAGCTGGCGGACGACTTCCCGCTCTGGGTGGAGAACAACCTCGCGCCGTTCGGCGGCGGCCTGTGCTCGGCGCCGCGGCTTGCGTGGGTGCGCGCCATGGCGCTGCAGACTTCGCTGCAGGCGCTGCTGGGCTGCAACCATGCCAGCGTCCATGCGGATTTCCGCGCGGAGCTGCCGGCCATCAAGGTGCCGGCCCTGCTGGTCCACGGCGACAACGATGCCTCCTGCCCGATTGCGCTGACCGCCGAGCGCACGGCAGCCCTGCTGCCCAACGCCCGCCTCACCGTCTACGCGGGCGCGCCGCACGGCCTGCCGTTCACGCATGCGCGGCGGCTTGGCGCGGACATCCTGGCGTTCGTGCGCGAACTCGGCTAAGCCCCTTGCCAAGGACTCCTGCCATGCCCTCCTCGAGCCTGAACCGCGCCGAGAGCGCGCCCGTCCCGCACCACGCCGCCGCATCGTCCCCGACCGCCATGGACCGCCTGGCCCTGTTGGTGATGCTGAGCGGCACCTTCATGGTGGTGATGGATTTCTTTATCGTGAATGTGGCGCTGCCCGCCATCCAGCGCGAATTGCACGCCAGCGCCGGCGCGCTGCAGTTCGTGGTGGCGGGCTATGGCCTGGCCAATGCCACCGGGCTGATCACCGGCGGGCGGCTGGGCGACATGCTCGGGCGGCGCCGCATGTTCATGCTGGGCCTGTTGCTGTTCGCGCTCGCCTCCGCCGCTTGCGGGCTTGCCCCGTCCGCGCCCGCTCTGGTCGCGGCACGCGTGGCGCAGGGCCTGGCGGGCGCGCTGCTCCAGCCGCAGGTGCTGGCCATGCTCTCGCTCACCTACACCGGCCCCGCGCGGGCGCGGGCATTCGCCGCGTACGGCCTGACGCTAGGCCTGGCGGCGCTGCTCGGCCAGCTGGTGGGCGGCGCGCTGATCCGGGCCGACCTGGGCGGGCTGGGCTGGCGCATCTGCTTCCTGATCAACGTGCCCGTGGCAGTCATTGCGCTGGTGCTGGCGCCACGCGTGTTGCGCGCGTCGCCGCCCACCGGCGGCAGCAAGCCGGACGTGCCTGGCATGGCGTTGTTGGCGGCGGCACTGGGCGCGCTGGTGTGGCCACTGGTGGAAGGCAGGCAGCAAGGCTGGCCGCCCGCCGCCCTGCTTACGCTGGCCGTGGCGCCCGTGTTGCTCGTCCTGTTCGCCTGGCATCAGCGCCGGCAGCATGCGCGCGGCGGACAGCCGCTGGTGAGCCCGGCGCTGTTCGCCGCACCGGGCTTTGCGCGCGGACTGGCCGTGACGGTAGCCTTCTACGCCGGCAATGCCTCGTTCTACTTCGTGCTGGCGCTTTACCTGCAAGACGGCCTTGGCCTGAGCCCGCTGCAAGGCGGCGGCGCGTTCACGATGCTGGCGCTGGGCTTCTTTGCCGCCTCACTGGCCGCGCCGCGCATCGCCGCCCGCCTGGGGCGCTCGTCCATCGCCTATGGCGCGATGCTGCTGGCGGCGGGCCACTGGCTGCAACTGGCGAACACGCTGCTGCCATGGCAGGCGCAAGGCACCGGCTCGCTGGCGGTGCTGCTGATCCTGCTGGTGGTAGAGGGTGCGGGCATCGGCATGGTGATGGCGCCGCTGGCCTCCGCCGTGCTGGCGGGGACGGCGCAGCACCATGCAGGCGTGGCCGCGGGCGTGCTTGCCACGGTCCAGCAGGCAGGCAACTCGGTCGGCGTGGCGCTGGTCGGTAACCTGTTCTATGCGCGGCTGGAAGGCGCTGGCGCGGCGCATGGCTACGGCAGCGCCTTTGCCTGGTGCCTGGGATGCCTGCTCGGCCTTGCACTGCTTGTCACCCATCTTTGTCACGGGCAGCGGCTGGCCGCGGCCCCGTAGGCCCCGGAGCCACGCGCTGGCCTCCTCCCGAAATGGCGCAACGCCGCCAGAATCGGCTGGATTTCGCCTCTTCCGGCATCTAGAGTTACCAGCATCCTTCCCTACGCCCCGGCGCCCGGGTATCCAGGTATGCGCCGGCGGCGGCGACGAGGTGACTTATGCAGAACGGAAAAGACGTCGCCCGCGGCCCCGCGCCCGCCAGCCCGTGGCAGGTGCCGGACCTGACACCGGAGCGGGTGTTGCAGCTCGGGATGGGCTTCTGGGCCTCCAAGACTTTGCTCAGCGCGGTGGAGCTTGGCGTGTTCACCGAACTGGCGAAAGCGCCGCAGCCGGCCGGCCCCCTGGCCGCCGCCCTTGGCCTGCATCCACGCGGCGCGGTGGATTTCCTCGACGCGCTGGTGGCCCTGCACCTGCTCGAGCGCGAAGACGCCGAGACACCCAGCCGGTACAGCAACACGCCCGACACGGACCTCTTCCTGGACAAGGCCAAGCCCACCTACGTAGGCGGCCTGCTGGAGATGGCCAATGCGCGGCTGTACCCCAGTTGGGCGTCGCTGACCGATTCGCTGCGCTCCGGCCTGCCGCAGACCCAGGCCGACGAGCATGGCGACCTCTTCGCCGCCATCTATCGGGACGAACAAGGCCTGCGCGGCTTCCTGCAAGCCATGACCGGCGTCAGCCTGGCCGCCGCCCAGGCGATGGCGCGCAAATTCCCCTGGGCGCAGTGCGAGACTTTTATCGATATCGGCACGGCGCAAGGGGCCCTGCCGGTACAGATCGCGCTGGCCCACCCGCATCTGCGCGGCGGCGGCTTCGACCTGCCCGCGGTTGGCCCGGTGTTCGAGGAATATGTCGCCTTGCATGGCCTGCAGGATCGGCTGCGTTTTTATCCCGGCGACTTCTTCAACGACCCCTGCCCGCAGGCAGACGTGCTTGTCATGGGGCATATCCTGCACGACTGGGATCTCGAGCAGAAGCTATACCTGCTGGAAAAATGCCACGCCGCGCTGCCCGCCGGCGGCCGCCTGATCGTCTATGACGCGATGATCGACGACGCGCGCAAACAGAACGTGTTTGGCTTGCTGATGAGCCTGAACATGCTGATCGAAACCCCGGGCGGCTTCGATTACACCGGGGCGCAATGCTGCGCCTGGGCCAGGCAAGTGGGCTTTGCGCAGGCGCGGGTGGAACCGCTCACCGGGCCGGACTCCATGATGATTGCGACCCGCCAATGACGCAATGACGTAGCAACGCCAACCCATCGGAGAGGACGTGCCATGGCCGAGATGGAAAAGGAACAAGTGGTCAGCGTGCTGAACCGGATCCTCGAAGCCGAGCTTGCGGGGGTGGTCCGCTATACCCATTACTCGCTGCTTGTGTTCGGCTTTGGCCGCATCCCGATCGTTTCCTGGCTGCGTGAGCAAGCCAACGAATCGCTGCTGCATGCCCAGCAGGCGGGGGAATGGATTACCACGCTGGGTGCGTATCCATCGCTGGCCATCGGCAAGCTGCTCGACAGCCACACCTTCGATACCGCCGCCATGCTGCGTGAATCGCTGGAAGCGGAAAACGCTGCCCTCAAGCTGTATCGCGAGCTGCTGTCGCTGGTGGAGGATCGCTCCGTGGCACTGGAGGAATTCGCGCGCCAGATGATCCAGATCGAGGAGCTGCATGCCGGCGAGGTCGACAAGATGCTGCGCAAGCCGGGGCAGGCCGCGGCCTTCGCCCCGCCGCCAAAAGCCTGACGCACGATCCGCGTGGGCGGTGTGCGTCAACGCCGTGCGGATGGCCGGCGCAGCACTTCGCCCAGGCCCGCGCGCGCCAGGCGTTGCGCGGCTGCGCGGCTGTTGCCGGTCCAGAAGCTCTGGTCGGCTGCGCCGATGCGGTCCGCCGTATTCTTCATGTGCTGAAAGGCGGCCTTGCGCGCCGCCTCCGGGTCGCGCGCCTGGATGGCCGCGCACATGGCTTCGTGCTCGGCGCGTACCTGCGCGGCCAGGTCGGTGCGCCGCGCCTCGTTGCCGCGGGTGACGCGGATGGCATCCTGCAGTGCGCGCGTGAGCAGCCCGAGCAACTCGGTGTAGTGGGGATTGCCGGTGGCGCGGGACACGGCCATATGGAATGCCAGGTCCTCCTCCACGCCGTCGCCGCCCGCGGCAACGGCGCGGTCGATGGCCTTCAGGGCCCGGCGGATCTGCACCATCTCGGCCTCGCTGCGGCGCTCCGCCGCCAGCGCCGCCATCTCGGCCTCGATGCCGCGGCGCAACTCGATGATGCGGACCACGCCCCGCGCCGGGTCGCCGTCGCCGGGCCCAAGCCGGAAGGCTGCGCTGGTCCTGGGATCCAGCACCACGGTGCCGCTGCCCTGCCGGGTTTCGACCAGGCCTTCGGATTTCAGCCGGGAGATCGCTTCACGCACCACGGTACGGCTCACGCCATATTCCTCGGTCATGCACTTCTCGGTAGGCAGCCGCGCATTGACCGGATAAGCGCCTTTGCGAATCTGCCCCGCGAGCAGCGCGGTGATGCGATCCGCCAGAGTCATCTCGCCAGCCAGCTTTTCTGGCACTTCCGGGCGCTTCACGGTGTCTGTGCGCATTCGGCCTCCATGCTGGTAACGCAGGATGTTCTGCAGTTGGCGATGGGACTCGCCTGAAGGCGATCATAGCATCGCGAACAAATTTGCTTGACAAATTCATAGTATAAATTTGCAATACAACTTCGGTCCGGCCGACGAGGCCAACGCCATCGGCAACGACATGCCTTTCGGCCTGGCCGCCTCAGAGTTTGGCGCCTGCAAAAAAACACAAGAACGGAGACGGCATGAAAACAATCGGCATGATCGGCATCGGCATGATGGGCCATGGCATCGCCACCAACATCGCCAGGCACGGCCACCCGCTGGTGCTGCTCGACCATCCCGGCAACCAGCCGGTGGACAACCTGCTGGCGGCCGGCGCCACCATGGCCGCCACCCCGGCCGAGCTCGCGCGCGTGGTCGATATCGTGATCCTGTGCGTCACGGGCACCCCTGAGGTGGAGGACGTGCTGTTCCGCCCGGACGGCGTGCTTGCCGGCCTGCGCCAGGGCGCCGTGGTGATCGACTGCTCCACCGCCATTCCCTCGTCCACGGAGCGCATTGCCGCGGCGGTGGCCAAGGCCGGCGCACGCTTCCTTGACGCGCCCATGACGCGCACGCCCAAGGAAGCCGCGCAAGGCCGCCTCAACCTGATCGTCGGCGGCGACCGCGCCTTGTTCGAGCAATGCCGGCCATTGCTGTCGTGCTTCGCGGAAAACATCGTGCACGCCGGGCCGGCCGGCTCGGGCCACCGGCTCAAGCTGCTGCACAACTTTGTCTCGCTGGGCTTCTCCGCCGTGCTGGCCGAGGCCGCCGCCTGCGCCGAACGCTCTGGCGTAGACCCGGGCGTGCTGGTGGAGGTGCTGGCCAAGGGTGGCGGAGACGGCGTGATCCTCAACCGCTTGCGCCCTTACATCGAATCGCAGGACAAGTCCGGCTTCCGCTTCTCGATTGCCAACGCGCTCAAGGACATGGGCTACTACACCACGATGGCGCAGGAGCTTGGCGCCGCGCGGGCCACTGCGGAAGCGGTGCGGGATACCTACGAGCGCGCCAGCCACACCGCGCGGCCGCAGCCGACGGTGCCGGAGCTGATTTCGATCCTGGCGGACGCGGCAGGCAAGGCGGCCTGATCCTCGCTCAGATCGCCCGCAGGTCGGGCAGCAGGCGGTCGCACTCGCGCTTCACCACGGCATAGCACTCGCACACGCGCTGCTCCAGCCCTGGCCGGTCGAGCACTTCGATATGCCCGTGGTGGTAGCGAATCAGGCGGGCGTTCTGCAGTTTCAGCGCCGCCTCCGTCACGCCTGAGCGCCGCACGCCAAGCATGTTGGCGATCAGCTCCTGCGTCATCTTCAATTTATTGGTTGGCAAGCGGTCCATGCTGAGCAGCAGCCAGCGGCACAGCTGCTGTTCGATGGAATGATGCCGGTTGCACACGGCAGTCTGCGCCATTTGCGTGATCAGCGCCTGCGTATAGCGCAGCAATAGCCGCTGCATGGGCCCGGCGCGATTGAATTCCGCCTTCACCGTGGCGCTGTCAAGCCGATAGGCCGTACCGGCGCTCTGGACGATGGCACGGCTTGGCGTGGTCTCGCCCCCCATGAACAGCGCAATCCCGACCATGCCCTCGTTGCCAACGATGGCGATCTCCGCCGATGCGCCGTTTTCCATCACGTAAAGCAAGGATATGATCGTCGTGGTTGGAAAATACACATGATTGAGCCGATCGCCAGACTCATAGATCACCTGCCCCAGCGGCAAATCCACCAGCACCAGCTGCGGCGCCAGGCGCGCCCATTCTTCTTCCGGCAACACTGCCAACAGATGGTTGGCTCTCGCGTCATCCTGTGTCTGCATGGGTGTGCCTCATAGGTTCAGGACCTGCCTCTTGCCGGCATCTGCCATGGCAAATCAGGGTCAGGACCGCCATCTCCATCTGAGCCACAGTGTAAACCAGCCGCATGACGCGCTTGTCGGAGCCGCCAGACGCTGGCGGGCGAGCGCTCGCCACCTGCCTTGCGCACTAAAAAGAGAACCCGACTTGCACGCTACCGTACCGACTTGCCACAGGTCCTCGCCTAAGCTGCCCCCAGATGTCGATCGGCCAGATGCCGTAGGGCTGCAGGGCCGCATCACAGCCAAAGCATGCCTCTCCCTCCCCTTGGGGGCATGTGGTAAGTAGTGGCGCTCGATCCACTTGGCAGGGGAAACGTCTTGGAGGGCACATGCAAGCCCAAGCTAGTGGTCACAGTGTGATCGTCTATCCCGACATGATCGGCGGATGGTACTTCGCGGAAATCGACAGGAAAGCCGTCAACCGCTTCGGGCCATTCGAGTCGCACAAGCTCGTCAGGGAGCTGGTTGAGGTGTTGTTCCCGGAGATTCCGGTGCTTGAGTTGGTAGAACCGTCGCCAGAAATGGATGACAGCGCCCTGATGATCCTGGGCAATGGGGAACGGGTATCACAAGTCACAGAAGAGCAGGGAACTGCCAGGCAGTAGACGCGGCTGCGACCGGGCAGGGGTCGTGCAGCCGACCGGCGATGGCGGCAAACGCAAGCCAACGCTGAACGCTATTCCTTTCATGCCCTCGGCCTTCGGGCCGAGGGCTTTTTTTTGCATGGCGCGCCGCATCGGATTCCGTGTCCGCCATCGTACCGACTTCGCAGCCGATCCATGTCAATCTCAGCCTGTCGCGGCGCCGCATTGCGGGCCTTCGCCATGTAGCGAGCGCGATGCGATGGATCTCGAGGTGACATCATGCGCAGCGTCCTGTATTTCCGGCTTAGCGATATCGCCGCCGCAAGAAGCATGCAGTCTTCGTTGCAGGCGTTACCTGTTGCCCCTGTCCATCTCGGCGGGCCCTGGTTCATCCAGCGCGACGACCAGCCCATGGAAGGGTTGCCCCGAGCCGCATCCAAGCAAACAACGTATCGCCAGGAATGGGCGATAGCGGGCACTGTGGCCGGCGCCATATTGGCCATTGCCGCGACGCTGCACTTTGGCACCTCGGCCGGCACCTTTGCCAGCGTCCTGGCCTGCGTGGCAAGCGGGGCGCTCGGCGGCTTGTGCGGCGCCTGGATCGCGGGCCAGCTTGGCGCACGCATCCTGCGCGGCAAGGTGGCCCGGGAGCGCGCGCAACTCGCGCACGGCGAGATGCTGCTGGTCGCGAGCTGCGCCGGCGACGCGAAGGATTCCGTCAAACGCATGATCAATGCGCTGGGCGGCGTGAGCGTCGAGGAACATAGTGACGTCATGCCGGGTTTCCAGTGGGCGTGACGCATTGCGGATGACCGCTGCAGCGCATCACGCCTGCGGCGTGGTATCGACAGGAGCATGTCATGCGAACTCGCCTTATTATTTGCGCTGCTGCGCTCGCGCTCACCCAAGCGGGGTGCTTGTGGGTACCCGGCGGCGAAGGCCGCACCAGTGGCGATGGCGGCTATCGCGGTGCAGACCGGCATGACGGCCATCCAGGCAACGAGTGGAACAACGATCATCGCTCCGGCGATCGCGGACAGCCGTACGGCACGGAGCGCAGCGGCGACAACCGGGAGCACGACTACTCGCCAAGAGGCGGTTGGACACAATGACGTTGCCGGATAGCACGCGCGCAAAAATGCGGCACAGCGCGGGTGCTATCATCCAACGGCCCTAGCCTCCCCCAATCGCGCCGATGCCGCCGGACCCCGCACCAGACAAGCCCACTGCCGCCAACGCGCTCCCTGATATCCGCCGCCTGCGTGCCCGCTTTGTCGCCATTTCCTGGCGCGACCTGGCTGTATCCTTCGGCCCCGTGCTGGCCCTTGCCCTGGCAGCCGTCTGGCTCGCCGTATGGCTGGTGCAGCCGGCGCCGCCGAGCACCATCTCCATCAGCGCGGGCCCCAAGGGCAGTTCCTTCTACGACGCCGCCGAGAAGTACGCAAAGATCCTCGCACGCAATGGCATCACGCTGAATGTGCTGGCCTCCGAAGGCTCTCGCCAGAACGTGCAGCGGCTGGCCGATCGCAAGCAGGACATTGACCTGGCGCTGGTGCAGGGCGGCGTCTCCAGCGATGTGGACACCGAGGGGCTGGTCTCGCTGGGCAGCGTGTTCTACGCGCCCATCACGGTGCTGTACCGCGGCAAGGAACGGCACAAGCTGTCCGACTTCCGCAAGTCGCGCATCGCGATCGGGCGAGAAGGCAGCGGTGCCCGCGCGCTGGCGCTGACGCTGCTCAAGGCGAACGGCATCGAGCCGGGCGGCAGTGCCGAGCTCATCGCGTTCGATGGCGACGACGCCGCCCAGGCGCTGGTCGACGGCAAGATCGACGTGGCCATGCTGACCGGCGATTCCGCCACCGGCCCGATCATGCGCAAGCTGTTTCGCATGCCGGGCATCCGCCTGCTGGATTTCGCGCAGGCCAATGCCTATACGCGGCGCTTTCTCTATCTGCAGGAGCTGGTGTTGCCCGCCGGCGTATTCGACCTGGGCAAGAATCTCCCGGCGCATCCGATCCGCCTGATCGGACCGACGGTGGAGCTGGTGGCGCGCGACTCGCTGCATCCCGCGCTGTCCGACCTGCTGATCGAGGCTGCGCGCGAGGTCCACGGCAAGGCCGGGCTGCTGCAAAGCGCCGGGCAGTTCCCCTCGGCCACCGCGCATGAGTTTCCGCTGAGCGACGACGCCACGCGCTACTACGCGTCGGGCAAGGGCTTCCTGTACCGCCACCTGCCCTTCTGGCTGGCGAGCCTGCTATCTCGTGCGCTGGTGCTTGTGCCGGTGATCGTGATCCTGATTCCGGCCTTCCGGCTGGTGCCCTCGCTCTACAAGTGGCGGGTCAAGTCCCGCATCTATCGCTGGTACGGCGCCCTGATCGAAATCGAGCGCGTGGCGCTGGTGAACCCCTCCGAGGAAGAAAAATCCGCCCTGGCCCAGCGCCTCGACCACATCGAAGACGCGGTCAACAGGATGAAGATGCCGCTCGCCTATGCCGACCAGTTCTATGTGCTGCGCGAGCATATCGTCTTTGTGCGGCGCAGGCTGGCGGGCGCGCTCTGAGCTGGCGCACTGGGCCTGGCGCAACGGGGCGATGGGCGCGGCTGACCATCAGTTTTGATGATGCGGACATTGGCGCGGGCGCCAATACTGATCCAGTACGAAACCATTGGAAACGACGCCGGCAAGCCGAACCAGGCGCGCCGGCCAACGCCCCGCAGCCGCCTGCGAGGCTCACGGGAATCGTGCGCGTGCCGCGCGCGGTCCCGATTGGCCCTGAAAGATTTTTTAATTGATATACAATTACATCAATTGAAATTCGGGCAACCTCACGCAGAGCCACGTCCGCCGCAAGTGCCTTGGGGTGCGCAAGATCCACTCGCACCGGCCTGCACGTTAATACTTCATAGACGCCCATCCCATGTCACTAGTTGGCAAGGTCTCCAAGTTCGACACTACGCCGCGCTGCGGCCTGGATCGCTTCGACGAACACCGCCTTGAGATTGCTCTTCTCCATGGCGTCAATGCCTGCGGCCGTGGTGCCGCCAGGCGAAGTCACCCGCTGGCGCAAGGTCGCGACTGCTTCCGTGCTGCTCTGCGCCAGCGCCGCGGCGCCAACAAAAGTCTGGTGCGCCAGCTGGCGCCCCTGCACGGCGGAAAGCCCCATTTTCTCGGCCGCCTGCTCCATGGCCTCGATAAAGTAGAAGACGTACGCGGGGCCACTGCCGGACAGCGCGGTGACGGCGTCCAGCTGGTTTTCCCGCTCCACCCATGTCACCTGCCCTACAGCGCTGGCGATGGTATCCGCTATCTTCCGGTCGGCTGACGACAGCGTGTCGGCCGGCGCCATGCCCGTGATGCCCTGGCCAATGAGCGCCGGGGTGTTGGGCATCGCGCGCACCACGCGCTGGCAGCCGCCAAGCCAGGCTGACAGCACCTTGAGCCGGATGCCGGCAGCAACGCTGATCACCAACGAATCGCCAAGGCAGTCGCGCAAGGCAGTGCAGACGTCGCGCATGACCTGTGGCTTGACGGCCAGGACCACCACGTCGGCGTCCTTCATAGTCCGATCAGCGGCGGCCATCGTCCGCAGGCCGTGCTCCGCGGCCAGGCGCTCGCGGGTGCCGTCGGCAGGATCGATGACCGTGATGTTCATTGCGTCGGCGCCGTTTGCCAGCACGCCTGCAATGATGGCGCCGGCCATGTTGCCGCCACCGACGAACACTATCTTTAGCTTGTTCAGCATACTCAACTCCAATCTCGTTTGCATCGGGCAAGCGATGCCACATTCCCCACTGCGTGCGCCATGGCTGATGCCCTGTCGCACGCAGTAGCACGTAACACGACAGGATAGACAGTGGAACCAAAATCAAATCGCACCCGCAAGCAGGCGGCCCCGGGCACCGAAGACCAGCTAGCCGAGAACGATAAACGACAGGAAAAGCAGCCGGATCCCACCGATTCAGCGCTCTTTGTCGGCTCGGCCGCCAAGACATTCCGCGTTCTGCATGCGTTTGACGGGCCGATCCGCCATATGACGCTGGCTGACATCGCCAAAGCCGCGCAGCTCGACCGCAGCGCGACGCAGCGCATCGTCTACACGCTGGAAACGCTGGGCTACCTGCGCCGTATAGCCGAGACCAAGACCTATGGCCTCACGCCCAAGCTCCTGCAGTTTTCCTTCAACTACGTGCGTGCCAACGAGCTGATCGACAAGGCGTTGCCTTACCTGCAGGACATCAACCGCACCGTCGGCGAAACGACCAACCTGCAGGAGCTTGATGGCCACGAGATCGTATTCGTCGCGCGCTTCCTGAGCCGGCATCTGGTCAATATGGACATTGCGGTCGGTAGCCGCCTGCCTGCGTTCTGCACCTCCTCCGGCACGGCGATCCTGTCGCGCTTGCCAGAGGACGAATGCGACGCCATCCTGACGGCTGTCGAGCGCGTCGCCATTACACCGTACACGGAGGTACACCTCGGAAAACTGCGCCGGCGCATCCAGCAGGCGGCGGAGAAAGGCTATGCGATCATTGCCAACGAGACGGTGATGGGCGATATCTCGGTGGCGGCACCCATCCTGGATCACCGCGGCCGTCCCGTTGCCGCAATCAATATCTCGGTGCCGACCTCCCGCTGGACCCCCGACAAGGTGGAGTCCGAACTCGCCAAGCACGTGCAGGTGGCTGCGACTTCGGTCTCCAAATCCAAGTTCACCGAGTACGGGCGGTAGGCCACACCCCGCGCGGCATCACGCGTACTCGTAGTCCTTCAGCAGACGCTCGAACTGCTCGCGCAGGCTAGCGCTGGTCTGCGCCGCGGCAGGCAACAACGGCTCCAGCAGGTCGGGGGCGTCGACCCCGATCACCTGCAGCACAGACTTCATCGGGCCGGGATTGGTCTCGGAGAACACAAGGTCGATCAGCGGCATCAGCTGACGATGCATCAACAGCGCCTCGTGCAGGTTGCCCCCACGCACAAGATCCATCAGCCGGCGCCAGGTCTTAGGCAGCATGGTGGCGGTGCTCAGCACCCCGCCATGCGCACCGGCGCCGATATGCAGCGGGAACAGCGTGTCTTCGCCGCTCAGCAACGAGAAGCTCTCGCCGATGCCGGCCACGGTCTTGAGGAAATGATAGAGGTCCGGGTTGCACGCCTTCATGCCGATGATCCGCTCGTGGCGCGACAATTCGTGAATGACCAAAGGATCGATGGCAATCCGGGTGCGATACGGGATCTCATAGAGCAGCACCGGCAGCGGCGATTCGTCGGCAAACCGCATGAAGTAGTCCCGGATGCCTTGCTGCGTGGGGTTCGTATAGTAAGGCGTCACCACCATGACCGCATCCACGCCAACGGCGGCGAAGTCGCGTGCGGCATCGAGCCCGTCGCGCAGGCCCGGCGTCAGCACACCGGCCACGACCGGCATCCTGCCGGCAACGTGGGTGGTGGTCACTTCCGCCATCCGCACGCGCTCGCGCTGCGACAACGAACCGAATTCACCCGTGCCACCCAGCGGCACCACACCATCCGCTCCCTGCCGGATCAGGTAGTCGAGCAAGGCCCGGGTAGCGCCCTCGTGGACGGAGCCGTCGTGCTGTACCGGCGTGGGAATGGCGGCAAAAATGCCTTGCACTTGCTTGGAGTCAATCATCGTCTTGTAGGAGAGGTGCCGCACTGGCGGCTGGTTATTCAATATGATCAATACAATCAATAAGGACGGTGGCGTCAGCGCTCCGCGCTGCGCCGGCGCAGACGGTCCGCAGCCATGATCACCACGGCAATGAAGACAAACAGCAGGCTCGACACCGCGGCGATCGTGGGCGAGACGCTCAGGATTACTTCGTCCCAGAACTGTTTGGGTAGGGTCGAATCCAGGCCGCCGGTCACGAACAGCGCGATGGTCAGTTCATCGAACGACGTCACGAAGGCGAACAGGAACGACGACAGCAGGCCCGCCCCGAGGATCGGGAAGGTGACGTAGCGCATCGTCTGCCAGGGGCGCGCGCCGAGGCTCTGCGCAGCCTGGTCCAGGCGGGTGTCGTAGTTCTTCAGCACGGCCATCATGGTCATCACCACATAGGGGATCGCCACGACGGTATGGCCAAGGATCAGGCCGGCCGCGGAGCCAACGAGGTTGAGCTTGGAGAAGAAGTAGAAGATGCCAACCGCCGTGATCATCCGGGGCACGATGATGGGCAGCAGGATGAAGGCCAGCAGCGCGGCCTTCCACCGGATGTTCGAGCGCACCAGCAGGAACGCCGTGGGCGTGCCGATCAGCATGGCGAGGAATCCCGTGCCCACGCCAACGATCAGCGAGCGCACCGTGGCTTGCATCCATGTAGGCGACTCCCACACTTCGTTGTACCACTGCAGCGAGAACCCGCGCGGCGGCCAGTCAAGGCCGCTGCCGCTCGTGAATGAGATCGGGATCATCAGCAGCGCCGGCAAGGTCAGGAAGGCGAGGATCAGGATCACGACCACCCACAGCAGCTTGCCACCGCCCTCCTCCACCCTTGCCGCCGTACGGGCACGGCGCGGCAGCAAACGCCCCAGCCCGTCCGACAGTGTGGCCAGCACGCCCAGCAACTGGTAGCCGGCGCGCCGCAGCGGGCCACGGGTGCCGGAACTGCGGCCAGCCAGCGCGGTGCCGCTGCCGGCCAGGGTCGACAAGCCGACCAGCTTGTCATAGGCCACGAACACGATCAGCGCGGCGACCAGCAACAGCACCGAGATGGCGCCGGCAAAGCCCCAGTTCATGGTTTGCTGGACCTGGTCGATGATGAGCTGCGTGATCATGGTTTCGCGGCGGCCGCCCAGCAAGGCCGGCGTGATGAAGAAACCCAGCGACGTCACAAAGACCATGATGCCCGCCGCCGCCACGCCGGGCATGGACAGCGGAAAGTAGACCAGCCAGAACGCCGTGCCGGGACGTGCGCCCAGAGTCAGCGCGGCACGCGGCAGGCGCCGGTCGATATTCTCCATCACCGAGATCATCGTCAGGATGGCCAGCGGCATCATGGCGTGCACCATCCCGACCATCACGGCGCCGAAGTTGTAGAGCAGGTCCGCGGGCGCGTCCGTGACGCCGGCGGCTTGCAGCAACTGGTTGAGCACGCCGTTGCGGCCCAGCAGCACGATCCAGGAGAACATGCGGACCAGGAAGCTGGTCCAGAACGGCAACAGGATCCAGAACAGCAGCGAGCTCTTTGCCCGTGTGCCCGCGGCCGACGTCAGGTAAGCCACTGGATAAGCGCCGACAATCGCCAGCAAGGTGGTCCAGCCGGCAATCTTCAGGGTAATCCACAGCACGTCCAGATAGACGGACGAATGGAACAGGCGTGCGTACAACTCGAGGGAAAGGCGGCCGTCCACCGACACGCTCATCCAGATCAGCTGTCCGACCGGGAACACCAGCATGACCAGCAGGAACAGGATGGTGGGCGCGCCGAGCAGGAAATCGCGGTGCCAGGCAGGCCGGCGCTTGGCAGCCGGCGTCGCCGCCGCGCTCATGACTTGAGTGACCATGGCTTACTCCGGGATCGCAACGGCATCTTCGGCCTGCCAGCTCACCGTGAGCGTGTCGCCGGGAAGGTGGCGGCCAAGGCCGCCGCGGGTCAGCTCAGCCACCACCAGCGGCTGCTCTCCAGGCAGGACCAGGTAGGACTTGGTCACGCCGCCCGTCACAACGATATCCGTCAGGCGCGCCGACAGCGTATTGGGCTCGCCCTGCGTGCCCGAGACATGGAGGTTCTGCGGGCGGATCATCACCTTGGCCTGGTCCCCGGGCCGGAAGGCGGCGCCATTGGCCAGCACCTTGCCGCGCGCGGGCAGCCCGTCGAAGCTGACGTCCAGCAGGCTGCCGTTCACCGCATCGACCGTGGCCGGCAGCAAGTTGGACTCACCAAGGAAATCGGCCACGAAGGTGGTGTGAGGACGGAAGTAAAGATCCGCCGGGCTGCCGAGTTGCTCGATCTTGCCGCCGTTCATCAGGCAGATGCGATCGGACATCGTCATGGCCTCTTCCTGATCGTGCGTCACGTACACGATGGTGGTGCCGAGTTCGCGGTGGATGCGCTTGATCTCAAGCTGCATCTGGTCCCGCAGCTTCTTGTCGAGCGCGCCCAGCGGCTCGTCCATCAGGATGATCGAAGGACGGTAGACCATGCAGCGCGCCAGCGCGATCCGCTGTTGCTGGCCGCCCGAGAGTTCCTTGGGCAGGCGATGCGCGACGTGCGGCAGGTGCACGAGATCGAGCACGCGGCTGACCTCCTGCTCCGCCTGCCGTGCCGGCATCTTGCGCATCTTCAGCGGAAAGCCGATGTTCTCGGCGATCGTCATGTGCGGAAACAGCGCGTAGTTCTGGAACACCATGCCGATGTCCCGCTCATAGGGCGCACCGAAGGTCACGTCGGCACCGTTGATGCGGATGCTGCCGCCGTCCGGCTGCGACAAGCCCGCAATCAGGCTCAACAGCGTCGTCTTGCCCGAGCCCGAGGGCCCGAGCAGCGTCAGGAACTCGCCCTCCGGGACCGAGAGGTCGATGGGCGCGAGCGCGATGAAATCGCCGTAGCGCTTGGATAGCTGCTTGGTCTGCAGCTTAGTCTGTGTCTGTGTCTGTGTCACTTGTGGCATCACGCCCACCTTTTCTTGATATTGCCGAGGTCAACGCGTTCGCTTCACTTCAGGATCCAGGCATTGAACTTCTCGAGCACCGGTCCTTGGTTCTTGACCCAGTAGCTGGCATCGATCTTCACGCCACGCTTGATGTTGTCGGGATACGTGGGCAACGTCACGGCGTGCTTCGCATCGATGTACTTGAAGGCGTCGGGATGCGTGACACCGGCAGCCAGGTATTGCGTGAGCTGCGCCTGGCGCTTGGGGTCGGAGGCAAACTTGATGAACTCGCGGCAGGCCGCCGCGTTGGGCGAACCCTTCAGGATGGTCCAGCTATCGACACCCCAGAGGTGCTGGTCCCAGCAGATCCCGACGGGCGCGCCGGCATCCATGGCGGCCTGCGCGCGGGATATCCAGGTAGCAACCATGTCCACTTCGCCGGACTTGAGCATCTGCTCGACCTGCGCACCGCCGCTCCACCAGACCGCGACATTGGCCTTCACCTTGTCGAGGCTGCGCAGAGCACGATCCACGTCGCAGGGATAGACCGATGCGTTCGTGACACCGTCCGCCATCAGTGCTTCCTCGATCGTGTCGAACGGATGCTTGCGCAGCGCGCGGCGGCCGGGAAAATCCTGCACATTCCACATGTCCTTCCATTGCGTGGGCGCCTTGCGGCCCTTGAACGCCTCGGTACGGTAGGCCAGCACGGTGGTGTACACGTTGGCGCCGACGCCATACGGCGACATGTACTGCGCGGGGATGCCCGCTACCACGGGATCGGCGCCCAGCCCGTGTTTCTCGAGGTAATCCTTGCCGTCGGTGGTCAGCACCTCGATCGCGGGCTGGCTGATCGATGCCATGTCCCAGCTGTAATTCTTGGCATCCACCATGGTGCGGATCTGGGCAGTGGGCTCCGCATTGGAGGGCACGCCGACGACCTGGATGCCGGTTGCCTTGGTGAACGGCTTGTAGAACACCTCGCCGTAGGCCTTGGTAAAGACGCCGCCGGAGTCGCGCACTACGATGCGCTGCGAGGCTGCCTTGGCTGTTGTCCAGATGGCCGGCATGGCGAGTGCGGCTGTGCTAGCGGTCAGCAACTTGAAGGCGTCGCGACGCGAAGGATTGCTCGGCTTGTCGGCGTTGCTCATGGCGGTACTCCTACTGGGATGGGACAGGGGACGTGAAGAAAGGAATCGGGGAAAAGCCTGGGCGGCCGGGGCCGGGGAAATCAGGGAATCAGCTTGCCCGGGTTGAACAGGCCGAGCGGATCGAACGCGCGCTTGATCGCACGCATCATGTCGACTTCGACCTCGCTCTTGTAGCGGCGCATCTCGTCCAGCAAGGTCCGGCCCACGCCGTGCTCCGCACTGAAGGTGCCATGCAGCCTGGCCGCGACATCATGTCCGGCGCGGCGCACCGCGGCGGCGGTCTTCGCCGGGTCAGGCAGGGCCTGCCAGGTATTGAACTCAAAGAATGGGATGAAGTGGATATTGCCGTCGCCAAGATGGCCCACCACCACGACACGCGCCTCGAAGTACTCCTCGATCGCGCGGGTAGCCTGGTCAATGAACGCCGGCACCATCGACACCGGCACGGCGGTATCCAGCGTCAGGCCGATGCCGGCCTTCTTGTTGCCTTCCGACACGCTATGGCGCAGCTTCCACATTGCTTCGCGCTGTGTGGAGTTGGCTGCGAGCGCTGCATCGGCGATCAGTCCCAGCTCCAGGCCTCTCTCCAACGTGGCCTCGAGTGTGTCCTGCAGCCGTGCATCGTCGCAGGTATCGCTGAGCTCCACGAGCAGGTGCCACGGGTGGGCATCCGCCAGCGGCGCATGCTGGCCCGGTACGTGCTCCAGCACGATATCGAGCTGGCTGGCATTCATCAGCTCGAACGCGCAGAGCTGGGCGCCGCACGCGGCCTGGAACAAGCCCAGCAGCTTCAGCGCCGCATCCACGTCTACCGGTGCGACCCAGGACATGGCGCGCGCGCTCGGCAGCGGGTGCAGCTTCAGCGTGGCCGCGGTGATGATGCCCAGCGTGCCTTCCGCGCCAATGAACATCTGCTTGAGGTCAAGCCCGGTATTGTCCTTGCGCAGCGTGCGCAGGCCGCGCCAGATGCGTCCGTCCGGCAACACGGCTTCCAGCCCGAGCACGTTCTCGCGTGTATTGCCATAACGAAGGACGCCGGTGCCACCCGCATTGGTGGCGATGTTGCCGCCGATCTGGCATGAGCCTTCGGCGCCCAGGCTGATCGGGAAGAAGCGGCCCGCCTCGATGGCGGCGGCCTGGATTTCCGCGAGCACGCAACCGGCTTGCACCTCCATCGAGTTGTCCGCCGGATCGATACGCACAATGCGGCGCATGCGCGAGAGGTTGATGATGACGCAGTTGCCTTGCTCGTACGGTACCGCGCCGCCGCTCAGGCTGGTATTCCCCCCCTGGGGCAGGACCGCCACGCCAGCGGCGACGCAGGCCTTCACCAATTCGGAGACCTGCTCGGTATTGCGCGGCAGCGCAACGCAAAGCGCCTTGCCGGTATAGCGGCCGCGCCAGTCGCTCACATAGCCTGCCAGATCGTCGCTCTCGGTAAGCAGTCCTGTCGCGCCGACGATATTGCGCAAGGTATCCAGCAACAACTTCATCATGAAATTCCCAGTTGGCCATCGACCCGCGCCTGGCGAATCGGTAGTCAGAGAATAATTGGTTGATATGCGAATAGCAATCTCTTCAATTGCGATGCAATTAATTCAGGGTTTTTCCCTAAGCGACGATGCGCATGCACCAGACTGCACAAACGCGAGCGCATTTGCGGTGCATGGATGGCAAAAATGGGGCGCCGGATGGGAGGCTGCAGCGTGCGGGGCTGGAAATGAAAAAACGCTGCGGGCAAGGCATCAAATGCCTCCCCGCAGCGTCTCCCTGCAGCGTTCTTGTTATTGATCACCTGGTCAAGTCACTAGGCCCCGTCACGCCTCAAGCCTGAACCTCAGGCCTTGATATCCAGCTTGTTGATCAACTGCTTGAACGTGGCGTTGTCCCGCGCAATCACGCGCTTGAAAGCCGGCTCATCGAGATAGCCCTCGCCGTCACCAGGAAGCGCCGCGTGTCCGGGTGTCGCAAGGATCCGCTGCTTGCCACCGTCTTGATGCTCTTCCATTGACCCTGCTGGACTTCAAACAACGTGCAAGGCGGTTTGATCAGGTCGCCAGCGGCGATCGAATGCACTCTTGCCGGTCACGCCGGTGACAACAACCTTCAACAGGCTGGCGATAAACTTCGCGCGGTCGGATCTGGAACCGGGGCCGGCACTGGACAAGGAGTCGCGAGCCTACTCGACGACAGGTCTTGCGCCACGATGTGGAGGCTTCATCCAAGCGCTTCTGTTCGGCCACCAGCTTCCCTGACGTGCCCGGAAATCGACTCAGGCCCGGAATTGCTGTCCCGCAACATCCTTGCCGGATACAATTCGGCAGCGCCTGACCTGTCTAAAACGTCCAATACCGATCTGACCCCATTCATGCCTAACCCTACCCGGGCCTTCCTTCTCGGCCCGCTGCTGAAAGGCGTTTCACGCTCTTTCTATCTCACCCTGCGGGTGCTGCCCGCCGGGATGCGCGATCCGATTGGCCTGGCGTATCTGCTGGCGCGCGCCGCCGACACCATTGCGGACACCTCGCTGATTCCGCCGCAGCAACGGCTGGAACTGCTGCTGTCGCTGCGTGATCAGGTCAACGGCGCCACGGACGATGGCACGCTCATGCGGCGGCTGGCGGCAGAGGTCGCCGGGCAACAAGCGCTATCGGACGAGAAGGTTCTGCTCGAATCGCTCGGCCCGGCGCTGACGGTGCTGTCCCAGCTGGGCGCGGCCGATCGGGCTGCGGTTCGCGAGATCGTGTCGACCCTGGCCTCCGGCATGGAGTTTGACCTGCGGACCTTCCCCGACGAAAGCTCCGGGCAGATTGGCGTGCTGCGCGAATGGGAAGAGCTGGACCGGTACACCTACCTGGTTGCGGGATGCGTGGGCGAGTTCTGGACCAAGATGACCTACGCCCATATGCCCGGAACGCTCAAGGGAGAATCCGAGGCGATGCTGCTGCGAGGCGTGCGCTTTGGCAAGGCGCTGCAGATGACCAATGTGCTGCGGGACTGCGCCAAGGACCTGCGGATCGGGCGTTGCTACCTGCCCGGGGCGATGTTGGACCAGTATGGACTGACGCCGCAGGATTTGCTGCTGCCAGGCAATTCGGCGCGTGCGAAACCACTTCTGTTCGCGCTGATCCGCACGACGCTGGGTCATTTCCGTGAGGCGGTGGATTACACGTTTGCCATTCCTGCGTTCTCCGTTCGATTGCGCCTGGCGTGTTTGTGGCCAGTGCTTATCGGGCTGGAGACACTGCTGCTGCTTGCGGGCAACGACGATTGGCTGGATCCGGTGAAAGTGCTCAAGATTCGGCGGAGCGAGGTGTACCGGATTGTGGGGTATTCAGCGTTGATGGCGCCGTCCAATGGCTTGCTGCGGATCTGGGTTGAGCGGTTGATGGGGGGGATCGAGGCGCGGCTGGAACGCTAATGGCGAAAGAAGCCTTCCGCATCTGCGGAGCGAACCCTGCGGACATTGCGCGCCTTTGCACCCGCCGCGCAACGGCCCATGGACGCGATCGCGCCTGGGCCAGGCGCCACACAGCGGGTCTCCAAGGCTGCAATCACTTGCTGCTGGAGTGGTCGTCGCCCCCAAGCGGATCGACAATGATCATGGTGCGGTCCAGCACCCCGCGATCGTCAAAGTAGGCGCTGAAGTGGGCCGGCTGGTAAGCGCCGATGTAGAGCCGGTACGACCATGCCTCACGCTTCATCAGCGGGTAGTACTCGACCGGCTCGCGTGGCAGGCCGAAGCGCTGGGCCACGTCCTGCTTGGTCCAGGTACCCGGGCGCGCCTCATAGATCTCCTTCTCGGTAAGCATCTGGCGGAAACTGGTGAGGTTTCCGCTGGCGTCGAAATCCGCCGCGTAGACTTCGAACCCGAGCGGCTGCTTTGAGTAGATCCAGCGGCTGGTGCCGCCGGCGAGCTGGTAGGTCTCCGTGGGCTTGCCAAAGGTGTCGCGCACGGTGCTCTGCGGGCCGCCGATCATTTTTTGCGCGGTCTCGACCGGCTGCAGGAACGCGCAGGCGCACAGCGCGAGCGCCGCGGCGCTCGCCCCTATCCATCTGGCTAAGCGATATTGCATGACCATTCTCCATCGTTGGCGCGGGTGGTGTTCTCGGGCCAGGAACCCTTCCAGCATAGTTCAAGCACGCGCACACGCCGCGCGCCCCGCCCTGACGGTAAACGCTTCAGGCAGCGGATTATTCCACTGGTTTCCAGCAACCCGGCCGGCAGTGGCAAAGTTGGCCTCAGCAAACGTACCCCGCGATATAGCAGAACGCCGCCGTGCCGCTCCCGTACTCGGTGTCGCGCAGCGTGAATGCACCGGACAGGCAGATGAACGCGGTCATGCAGGCCAGGAGAACAAGCAGGCAAATTGCCAGAATGGATAGTTTTTGCATGGCAAACCCTTCCCTCGGAGAAGCAGCGGGCGCCGACCCGACGAGCCGACGCATGGCGAAAACCGGGGCGCCAGTCGCAAAGGCCGCGCTGAGGCCCCTCCGCTGATTCACCCGCTATTTCACCCGCTGATTCACCGTTACGCATTTCCCATGCCCGTGCCGGCACGGCGAAAATGCGCCCGAATGTGCTTCGGAAGGGAGCCACGCCGCTAGCGCTGTTGGGCTGTGCCACACACCGGGGTTGGCGCCGCCCGAACTGTTACCTGAGCGCAGACCTTGATCCTGCCTCGCCAACGCCGCGGCACGACGGTGCGCCCGATTTCGTACGCCCGATTTCGTGCACCCTAATTCGCACGCCCTATTTCGTGCGCCCTATTTCGTGCGCCCGTCCACTCGCCGCAACGCCGCCCCCACTTCCCCATAAAACTCCCGCAGCGCCGCTACCTCCAGGTCCGGCGGCAGTAGTGCCGGCCAGAGCAGCGCCACGATATCCTTGGCGGTCCGCTCGATATCCACCGGCCGCTGCCTGGCGATTGCGTCCCAAAGAATGTGTTCCATCGGCCCGAAGATCGCCGAGCGCAGCAAGCTCAACGGCAGGTCGGCCCGGATCTCCCCACTCTCCCGCGCGCGCGCCAGCATATCCATCAGTGGCGCGGTGTAGCGCCGTTGCAGCGGCACGAACACCTCGCCCAGCCCCGGCCCTCTGGCGCGGCCTTCGGAGAGCACCAGCGCGCATAGCCCGGTACCCTGGATCAGGAACAGCCGAAGATGCGTGCGCACAAAGAACTCGAGCTGCGCCTTGGTGCTCTGGCCGCGCGGCATGCCTTCTTCCACCGCCGCGATGATCTCGTCGTACCAGTCTTCGATCACCCGCACACAAAGCTCGCGCTTGCCGTGGAAATAGGTGAACACCGTGGCTTCGGAGATGCCCAGGCGCTGGGCGATCTCGGTGGTGGTGGTGCGCTCGTAGCCCATTTCGGCAAAGACTTCGCGGGCCACGCGCAGGATGTCGCGGATGCGTTGCTCCGCCTTGGCGCTCGCGGGGACGCGGCGCCGCACCATGATGTCGTCCATCGACGTGTTACCTCGCTTGCCGGAAGCCGGCGATTATAGTGCGGCGCAGCATGAAACAGATGCCCGGGCACGCCCTGGGGCGCTGCTCGCCTCCGTCACGGGATTGTAATTGATCTTTACTCAACTCATGGTTGCAATTTTTCGGGTCTGCGTGTACTTTTCCAGTCAACGCCACTGCCCTGATGCCACATAGGACGGGACAAGGCCCAGAATATATGCGCACTCCCCGACTTGAGCTACACTCAACAAAGTTGAACAAACCTCAAGAAACCGGGATACGGACAATATTGCGACAGCGCTTTGGAGACGAGTATGACGATGCAGGGTGCGGCTAGCCCAACGATCTTGCCCATTGGCGGGCTCTCCCACGTCAGGGGCAGTACCGACATTCCCTTGTCCGAGCTGACGGTGCCGGCGCTGCTAGCCGAAACCGTAGCGCGTTTCCCGGATCGCGAGGCGGTGGTGTTTCGCGAGCAGGGTATCCGCTGGAGCTGGCGGGAATTTGCACAGGTGGTGGACGCCATGGCCGGGGGCTTGCGCCTGCTGGGCCTGGCGCGCGGGGACCGCATCGGCATCTGGTCGCCGAACCGGGTGGAGTGGCTGGTCACGCAGTTCGCTACCGCACGCCTTGGGCTGGTGCTGGTGAACATCAATCCGGCATACCGCCTGGCGGAGCTGGAATACGCGCTGAACAAGGTGGGCTGCAAGGCGATCGTGGCGGCGGAGTCGTTCAAGACGTCGCGCTACCTGGAAATGCTGCAGGCACTGGCGCCGGAGTTGCAAAGCTGCGAGCCGGGCGCGCTGCAGGCAGCGCGCTTGCCCGCGCTGCGCTGGGTGATCCGCATGGGCGGCGAGCGCACGCCGGGCATGCTCAACTACGATGCGCTGCTCGCCCATGGCACGCATGCCCTTACCGGCGAGCTGGACGCGATCACCGCGCAGCTGGACCGCTACGATCCGATCAATATCCAGTTCACCAGCGGCACCACCGGCGCGCCCAAGGGCGCCACGCTGACGCACCGGAACATCGTCAACAACGCACGCTTCATCGCCATGGCGATGCGCTTCTCCGAGCAGGACAAGCTGTGCATCCCGGTGCCGTTCTATCACTGCTTCGGCATGGTGCTGGCCGTGCTGGCTTGCGTATCCACCGGCGCCTGCATGGTGTTCCCCGGCGAGGCGTTCGAGCCGGCGGCAACCATGGCGGCGGTCAGCGAGGAGCGCTGCACGGCCTTGCACGGCGTGCCGACCATGTTTATCGCCCAGCTGGACCATCCGGATTTTGCCAAGTACGACTTCTCCACGTTGCGCACCGGGATCATGGCGGGCTCGCCCTGCCCCATTGAGACGATGAAGCGCGTGATCTCGCAGATGCATATGGCGGAAGTCACGATCGCCTATGGCATGACCGAGACCAGCCCGGTGTCCTTCCAGAGTTCCACCACCGACCCGCTCGACAAGCGCGTGACCACCGTGGGGCTGATCCAGCCGCATCTTGAGGTCAAGCTGGTGGACGGCACCGGCGAAATCGTGCCCGTTGGCGAAAAAGGCGAGCTGTGCACGCGCGGCTATTCGGTGATGCAGGGCTATTGGGACGACGAGCCCCGCACCCGCGAGGCGATCCGCGATGGCTGGATGCACACGGGCGACCTCGCCACCATCGACGCCGAGGGTTACTGCAACATCGTCGGGCGCGTGAAGGACATGCTGATCCGCGGCGGCGAGAACGTCTACCCGCGCGAAATCGAGGAATTCCTGTTCCGCCACCCGAAGGTGCAGGCCGTGCAGGTGTTCGGCGTGCCCGACCCCAAGTACGGCGAGGAAGTCTGCGCGTGGATCGTGCTCAAGCCGGGCGATACGGCCACCGAGGACGATATCCGCGCCTTCTGCCGCGACCAGATCGCGCACTACAAGATTCCGCGCTACATCCGCTTTGTCGACGAAATGCCCATGACCATCACCGGCAAGGTGCAGAAGTTCGTGATGCGCGAGCGCATGACGCTGGAACTGGGGCTTGGCGACAAGACCAAGTGACGACCCAACTGAATCCCATCTGACATCGGGCCGCCGCCAGCCGCGGCGGTATTCCACTAGATAACGAGCTAACGAGCACTCAACCATGAACGAACTCCCCGGCCTCAATTTCCACCTCGGCGAAGACATCGACATGCTGCGCGAAACCGTGCGCAACTGGGCGCAGGCCGAACTGGCGCCGCGCGCGGCGGAGATCGACCGCACCGACCAGTTCCCGATGGACGCCTGGAAGAAGATGGGCGACCTCGGCGTGCTCGGCATCACGGTGGCGGAGGAATACGGCGGCGCCAATATGGGCTACCTGGCCCACATGATCGCCATGGAAGAAATCAGCCGCGCCTCGGCATCGGTCGGCTTGTCGTACGGCGCGCACTCCAACCTGTGCGTCAACCAGATCCACCGCAACGGCACCGCCGCGCAAAAGGCCAGATACCTGCCCAAGCTGGTCTCCGGCGACTGGATCGGCGCGCTGGCCATGAGCGAGCCCAACGCCGGCTCCGACGTGGTGAGCATGAAGCTGCGCGCGGACTTCAAGGGCGACCACTACGTGCTCAACGGCACCAAGATGTGGATCACCAACGGCCCGGATTGCGATGTGCTGGTGGTCTACGCCAAGACCGAGCCGGACCTCGGCGCGCGCGGCATGACCGCCTTTATCGTCGAGAAGGGCATGAAGGGTTTCTCGGTGGCGCAGAAGCTGGACAAGCTCGGCATGCGCGGCTCGCACACCGGCGAGCTGGTGTTCCAGGATGTGGAAGTGCCGGTGGAGAACATCCTTGGCGGCGAGAACCTGGGCGCCAAGGTGCTGATGAGCGGCCTGGACTATGAGCGCGCCGTGCTCTCCGGTGGCCCGGTGGGCATCATGCAAGCGTGCATGGATGTCATCACGCCCTACATCCACGACCGCAAGCAGTTCGGCCAGAGCATCGGCGAGTTCCAGCTGATCCAGGGCAAGGTGGCCGACATGTACACCACCTTGCAGGCAGCGCGCAGCTACCTGTACACCGTGGGCAAGAACCTGGACTCGCTCGGCACCGCGCACGTGCGCCAGGTGCGCAAGGACTGCGCCGCGGTGATTCTCTATACCGCCGAGAAGGCCACCTGGATGGCCGGCGAATCCGTGCAGATCCTGGGCGGCAACGGCTATATCAACGAGTACCCGGTGGGCCGCCTGTGGCGCGACGCCAAGCTGTACGAGATCGGCGCCGGCACGTCGGAAATCCGCCGCATGCTGATCGGGCGCGAGCTCTACGCCGAAACGGCCTGAGCATCCAGCCGACGCCCCCCGCGCCACAGCGCAAGCCACGAGAACAAAGACCCGAGATCCGACACCTTATGCCCACGCTCGAAACCAAACTCAATGCGCGCTCGGAATCCTTCCGCGCCAATGCCGACGCCATGCAAGCGCTGGTCGTCGATCTCAAGGCAAAGATCGCCAAGCTGGCGGAAGGCGGCGGCGACGAAGCCCGCGCCAAGCACCTTGGGCGCGGCAAGCTGCTGCCGCGCGAGCGTGTGCAGCAACTGCTGGATCCGGGCACACCGTTCCTGGAACTGTCGCAGCTCGCGGCTTACGACATGTACGACAATGCCGCGCCGGGCGCGGGCATCATCACCGGCATCGGCAGCGTGGCCGGGCAGGAATGCGTGATCGTCTGCAACGACGCGACCGTCAAGGGCGGCACCTACTACCCGCTCACCGTGCGCAAGCACCTGCGCGCACAGGAGGTCGCCGAGCAGAACAACCTGCCCTGCATCTACCTGGTGGACTCGGGCGGCGCCAACCTGCCCAACCAGGATGACGTGTTCCCGGACCGCGACCACTTTGGCCGCATCTTCTACAACCAGGCCAACCTGTCCAAGCAGGGCATTCCGCAGATTGCGGTGGTGATGGGTTCGTGCACGGCCGGCGGCGCCTATGTGCCCGCCATGAGCGATGAGTCGATCATCGTCAAGAACCAGGGCACCATCTTCCTGGGCGGCCCGCCGCTGGTGAAGGCCGCCACCGGCGAGGAAGTCACCGCGGAAGACCTGGGCGGCGCCGATGTGCACACGCGCCTGTCGGGCGTGGCCGATTACTTTGCACAGAACGACGCGCATGCGCTGTCGCTGGCGCGCAATATCGTGCAGCACCTGAACCGCCGCAAGCCGGACCAGATCCGCCTGCACGAGCCGCTGCCCCCGCGCTATCCGGTGGAAGAGCTGTACGGCGTGATCCCTACCGACACGCGCAAGCCCTATGACGTGCGCGAGGTCATTGCGCGCATCGTGGACGACTCGGACTTCGACGAGTTCAAGGCGCGCTACGGCACCACGCTGGTGTGCGGCTTTGCGCGGATCTGGGGCTACCCGGTGGGCATCATCGCCAACAACGGCATCCTGTTCTCGGAGTCGGCGCTCAAGGGCGCGCACTTTATCGAACTGTGCTGCCAGCGCAAGATCCCGCTGGTGTTCCTGCAAAACATCACCGGCTTCATGGTGGGCCGCAAGTACGAGAACGAAGGCATTGCCCGCAACGGCGCCAAGATGGTGACCGCAGTGGCAACCGCGCAGGTGCCCAAGTTCACGGTGATCATCGGCGGCTCGTTTGGCGCTGGCAACTACGGCATGTGCGGGCGCGCTTACTCGCCGCGCTTCCTGTGGATGTGGCCGAACGCACGGATCTCGGTCATGGGCGGCGAGCAGGCGGCCAGCGTGCTGGCCACCGTGCGCCGCGACGGCATCGAGGCCAAGGGCGGCAGCTGGAGCGCGGAAGACGAGGACAAGTTCAAGCAACCGATCCGCGACCAGTACGAGCACCAGGGCCACCCCTACTACGCCAGCGCGCGGCTGTGGGACGACGGCGTGATCGATCCCGCGCAAACCCGCACGGTGCTGGGCCTGGGCCTGTCGGCGAGCCTCAACGCGCCCATCGGCGAGATGAAGTTCGGCGTGTTCCGCATGTGATGGCCAGCGCCCCGGATAACAGATCGCACCGCACCGTACAGGACACCAACATGGAATTCACCACGCTTACCGTCACGGCCGCGCAGCACGTGGCCACCGTCACGCTGAACCGCCCGGACGTGCGCAACGCCTTCAACGAAACCGTGATCGCCGAGCTCACCGGTGCGTTCCGCGCACTCGGCAGCGAGCCCACGGTGCGCGCCATCGTGCTGGCGGGCAATGGCCCGGCCTTTTGCGCCGGCGCCGACCTGAACTGGATGAAGAAGATGGCAGGCTACTCGCACGACGAGAACCGGTCTGACGCGCTCACGCTGGCCCAGATGCTGCACACCATCTGGGCCTGCCCCAAACCGGTGATCGCGCGCGTCCACGGCGACACCTATGCGGGCGGCGTGGGCCTGGTTGCCGCCTGCGACATCGCCGTGGCCGCGGAGACGGTGAATTTCTGCCTGTCGGAAGCGCGCCTGGGCCTGCTGCCCGCCACCATCAGCCCCTACGTGATCCGCGCCATGGGCGAGCAGGCGGCGCGCCGCTACTTCATCACGGCCGAACGCTTCGGTGCGGCCGAGGCGCTGCGGCTGGGCTTTGTGCATGAGGTGGTGCCGGGCGATACGCTGGACGCCAAGGTGAGCGAGATCGCCGCCGCGCTGGTGGCCAACAGCCCCAATGCCGTGCGCGAGAGCAAGCGGCTGGTGCAGGAAGTGTCCGGCCGCGCCATCGACGACACGCTGCTGGCCGATACCGCCGAGCGCATAGCCGCGATCCGCGCGTCGGACGAAGGCCGCGAAGGGGTGCGCTCCTTCCTGGAGAAGCGCTCGCCGTCGTGGCGTCCTGCCTGAGCCTACGCACCCAGCCAATCATGCGCATCCGCCGCGTGGCCACCGCAGCCGCGCCGCCAGAACCAGAAAACTAGGAACAGCCATGTTCAACAAGATCCTGATCGCCAATCGCGGCGAAATCGCCTGCCGCGTGGCAGCCACCTGCCGCCGCCTCGGCATCCGCACGGTAGCCGTCTACTCAGACGCCGACGCCAACGCGCGCCACGTGGCACTGTGCGACGAGGCCGTGCATATCGGCGGCGCGGCAGCGCGAGACAGCTACCTGCGCGGCGATCACATCATCGAGATGGCCAAGGCCACCGGCGCGCAGGCCATCCATCCCGGCTACGGCTTCCTCTCCGAGAACGACGGCTTCGCCGAAGCTTGCGCCGAAGCCGGCCTCGTCTTTATCGGCCCGCCGGCTTCCAGCATCCGCGCCATGGGCAGCAAGAGCGCGGCCAAGCGCCTGATGGAGGCGGCCGCGGTGCCGCTGGTGCCCGGCTACCACGGCGAGGATCAGGAGCCCGCCCTGCTGCGCCGCGAAGCCGACCGCATCGGCTACCCGGTGCTGCTCAAGGCCAGCGCCGGCGGCGGCGGCAAGGGCATGCGCGTGGTGGAAGCCAGCGAAGGCTTCGAAGCCGCGCTGGCTTCCGTGCAGCGCGAGGCCAGTGCCAGCTTCGGCGACGACCGCGTGCTGGTCGAGAAATACCTGACCCGCCCCCGCCATATCGAGATCCAGGTCTTTGCCGACACGCACGGCAACTGCGTCTACCTGTTCGAGCGCGACTGCTCGGTGCAGCGCCGCCACCAGAAGGTGCTGGAAGAAGCGCCGGCCCCCGGCATGAGCGACGAACGCCGGCGCGCCATGGGCGAAGCCGCAGTAGCCGCCGCGCAGGCCGTGGGCTACGTGGGCGCTGGCACGGTGGAATTCATCGCCAACCAGGACGGCTCGTTCTACTTCATGGAGATGAACACCCGCCTGCAGGTGGAGCACCCGGTCACCGAGATGATCACCGGGCAGGACCTGGTGGAGTGGCAGCTGCGCGTGGCCTCGGGCGAGCCGTTGCCGCTCAGGCAAGATCAGCTTCAAATCCACGGCCATGCGCTTGAAGCCCGCGTCTACGCCGAGAACCCCGACAAGGGTTTCCTGCCCTCCACCGGCACGCTGCGCTACCTGCGCACACCGGCAGCGGTCACGTTCGCGCTGGGCCAGGACGGCAACGGCCCGGCCGGCGTGCGCATCGACTCCGGCGTGCGCGAGGGCGACACCATCAGCCCGTACTACGACCCCATGATCGCCAAGCTGATCGTGTGGGGCCGCGACCGCGAGGAAGCGCTGGCGCGCATGGCGCAGGCGCTGGCCGAATACCACGTGGTGGGCCTGTCGACCAATATCGCCTTCCTGCAGCGGCTGGTGACCTCGCAGGCGTTCCGCACGGCGGACCTCGACACCGGCCTGATCGAGCGCAACCAGGCGGCACTGTTCCCGCCGCCCGCGAAGGTGGGCACCGAAGTCATCGCGCTGGCCGTAGCCGCGTTGGTGGATGCGCAAACCCGCGCGCGCCGCGTGGACCCGGCCGACGCGCATTCGCCCTGGCAGAACGCCGGCGCCTGGCGCCTGAACGGCGACGCCACCAGCCAGTTCCTCCTGCGCACCGGCGAAGGCGAAACGCTGGCCAGCCTGCGCAGCGATGGCGGCAAGCAATGGCTGACGGTAGGCGAGCAGACCCTGCCCTTCCGCGCCGCCAGCCTGGCCGGCAGCCACGCACTCGACCTGGGCGAGCGCACGGTCAAGGGCAATACCCATCTCGAAGGCGACGCGCTCTACGTGTTCAGCGGCAAGCAGCAAACCCGGCTGGAAGTCATCGACCCGCTAGCCCATGCGGGCAGCGCCGACGCCGAGGGCGGCAAGCTGGTGGCGCCGATGCCGGGCCGCATCATTGCGGTGATGGTCAAGGCCGGCACGGTCATTGGCAAGGGCGATCCGCTGATCGTGATGGAAGCCATGAAAATGGAGCACACCCTGACCGCGCCGGCCGACGGCGTGGTGCAGGAGGTGCTTTATGCCATCGGCGACCAGGTGCAGGATGGGGCTCAGCTGGTCACGTTGGAGGATGTGGTGGTGTGAGTGAATGGAGGCCTTGGGGGGGCAGTTTGTAGGCCCACTGACTGTAGCCCCGCTGACGCGGGGAGACACGTTTGGTGGGTGGGGTTTTACTGCTTCTAGCTGCTGTCGCGGCTGTACGGTGTTGGCCGTTTTGGAACGTGTGAGATGTCACTTTTCTTTACTCGTAAAGAAAAGATGGTATGAACGCGCCCCGTCCCCGCAGTGGAGCGCGAGGTAGCGAGACGGTAGTGTGGGTCAGGCAGAAAAGAGTCTGATGAGAGGGGGTCCCTCCAGACCGAACGGCATCGCAATGTGCCAGAGTGGAAGATGTCACCACCACTACAGGAACGGAGGGACCCGAAATGAATGCTATGACATTTGGGCTGGATATTGCAAAGCATGTGTTCCAGCTGTACTGGGTTGACCCTGAGACTGGCGAGATTCACAACCGGCGATTTCAGCGTCAAAAGCTGATCGAGTTTCTAGCTCAGCACAAAGGACGCGTGGCGCTGGAGGCGTGCGGCAGCGGGCACTGGTGGGCCCGCAAGCTCCTAGAGATGGGCTATGAGGTGAAGCTGTTGCATGCGAAATACGTCCGCCCGTTCGTGCAAACCAACAAGACTGACGCCGCGGATGCGCGCGCAATCTGGACGGCGGCGCAACAGCCGGGCATGCCGACAGTGACGCCGAAGACAGTGGAGCAGCAGGCCACGCTGGTGTTGCATCGGATGCGAGAGCAGCACATCAAGATGCGCACCATGATGATCAACGCTTTGCGCGGCGCGCTCTATGAGTTTGGCTTGAGCTTCAAGAGGGGGCGTCAGGCAGGTCTGGCGGAGATGAACGAGAGACTGGCCGAAGTGGAGGAAGACGTGCCGGCGAGGGTCTTCGAGGCGTTGCGCGAACAGTTCGAGCTGATCGGTCGGCTAGACAAAGGCATTGAGCAGTTGGAAGGACAGATCAAGGCCTGGTCCCAAACGCAGCCAGCGTGCGAGCAACTGATGGCGATTCCGGGGATTGGCATGCTCACGGCCACGGCGATGCTAGCGACGATTGGCGATGCGCAGGGCTTCGAATCGGGGCGGCAACTGTCGGCCTACTTGGGGCTGGTGCCGCGCCAGCGTGGCACTGGGGGCAAGGTGCAACTGGGGGCGATTAGCAAACGCGGAGACCGTTACCTGCGCATGCTGCTGATCCACGGTGCCAGGGCAGTCCTGTTCCGGGCCAAGGACAAAGGGACTTGGTGCGACCAGCTGGCGCGCCGACGCCCGACCAACGTGACGGTGGTGGCGATGGCGAACAAGGCGGCGAGAATTGCCTGGGCGGTGCTGAGGGGCAAGGAGCCGTATGAAAGAGACCACGAATTGAAGAAAGCGGCGAGGGCCAGGCAAATGGCGGATTCCGCGCTAGGGCATCTGCGCCTACCAAAACCGTAGGCACAGCAGCCCTAGCTGCGGCTATGAAGCAGGTTAATTGAATTCGACTAGCAGGTTGCGCGGGTAGACGTGAAGTGATGGCAAGGCAGGTTGGACCGCAAGAACGAGACCCTGATCGGTTACAAGTGCTTCGAGCACGCTGAAAAGACGAGGGCCGCTCTTGGCGAATTCCATAGGGGCCCGCAGGCTTGACCTGCATGAGGCCGGATATAAGGCTGCAACCAAATCCTCGCCGAGCATCATGAGATGATTTACCTGGCAAACCGGGGCGCGTTCATATAAGTAACCAAAAGAAAGCGATCCTTGCAGGAGGCTGGCGTGGCGTCATTGGGGGCCCCAATGGTTTCGTCGTACGGCCCTGGGTGCTAATGGACTCGTGCCGTTACCGGTTCAGAGCACCACGACCCGGACAATGCCCAGGGATTCGTGGTGGTCCCCCCGATAGCGCCCACCACGAACTTCAAGCCGTCTGTCGCTCGCGGAGTGACCGGCCACGAAGTTGCAAGCGTCCCGTTTCCGTCGTGGGCGCGGTGGCACCGGATCGAAAGGCCGAAGAATTCTTCCACCGCGCCCACCCCACCACGAAACCATCACGGCGTGATATATCGTGGCACTTTGCACCGGTACCGGCAGATAGATGAATGAGCAGGGATGCCGCTACCGAGCAGCCTCACCACGAAACCAGCGTCATCCGCAGGATCGTGGCCATTCAAATCGGTAACGGCATGAGGTCATTAGCACCCGGGGCCTGACGACGAAACCACCGGGCTACGCAACCCCGACAAGCCAGCCTCCTGCAAGGATCGCTTTCTTTTGGTTACTTATATGAACGCGCCCCGGTTTGCCAGGTAAATCATCTCATGATGCTCGGCGAGGATTTGGTTGCAGCCTTATATCCGGCCTCATGCAGGTCAAGCCTGCGGGCCCCTATGGAATTCGCCAAGAGCGGCCCTCGTCTTTTCAGCGTGCTCGAAGCACTTGTAACCGATCAGGGTCTCGTTCTTGCGGTCCAACCTGCCTTGCCATCACTTCACGTCTACCCGCGCAACCTGCTAGTCGAATTCAATTAACCTGCTTCATAGCCGCAGCTAGGGCTGCTGTGCCTACGGTTTTGGTAGGCGCAGATGCCCTAGCGCGGAATCCGCCATTTGCCTGGCCCTCGCCGCTTTCTTCAATTCGTGGTCTCTTTCATACGGCTCCTTGCCCCTCAGCACCGCCCAGGCAATTCTCGCCGCCTTGTTCGCCATCGCCACCACCGTCACGTTGGTCGGGCGTCGGCGCGCCAGCTGGTCGCACCAAGTCCCTTTGTCCTTGGCCCGGAACAGGACTGCCCTGGCACCGTGGATCAGCAGCATGCGCAGGTAACGGTCTCCGCGTTTGCTAATCGCCCCCAGTTGCACCTTGCCCCCAGTGCCACGCTGGCGCGGCACCAGCCCCAAGTAGGCCGACAGTTGCCGCCCCGATTCGAAGCCCTGCGCATCGCCAATCGTCGCTAGCATCGCCGTGGCCGTGAGCATGCCAATCCCCGGAATCGCCATCAGTTGCTCGCACGCTGGCTGCGTTTGGGACCAGGCCTTGATCTGTCCTTCCAACTGCTCAATGCCTTTGTCTAGCCGACCGATCAGCTCGAACTGTTCGCGCAACGCCTCGAAGACCCTCGCCGGCACGTCTTCCTCCACTTCGGCCAGTCTCTCGTTCATCTCCGCCAGACCTGCCTGACGCCCCCTCTTGAAGCTCAAGCCAAACTCATAGAGCGCGCCGCGCAAAGCGTTGATCATCATGGTGCGCATCTTGATGTGCTGCTCTCGCATCCGATGCAACACCAGCGTGGCCTGCTGCTCCACTGTCTTCGGCGTCACTGTCGGCATGCCCGGCTGTTGCGCCGCCGTCCAGATTGCGCGCGCATCCGCGGCGTCAGTCTTGTTGGTTTGCACGAACGGGCGGACGTATTTCGCATGCAACAGCTTCACCTCATAGCCCATCTCTAGGAGCTTGCGGGCCCACCAGTGCCCGCTGCCGCACGCCTCCAGCGCCACGCGTCCTTTGTGCTGAGCTAGAAACTCGATCAGCTTTTGACGCTGAAATCGCCGGTTGTGAATCTCGCCAGTCTCAGGGTCAACCCAGTACAGCTGGAACACATGCTTTGCAATATCCAGCCCAAATGTCATAGCATTCATTTCGGGTCCCTCCGTTCCTGTAGTGGTGGTGACATCTTCCACTCTGGCACATTGCGATGCCGTTCGGTCTGGAGGGACCCCCTCTCATCAGACTCTTTTCTGCCTGACCCACACTACCGTCTCGCTACCTCGCGCTCCACTGCGGGGACGGGGCGCGTTCATACCATCTTTTCTTTACGAGTAAAGAAAAGTGACATCTCACACGTTCCAAAACGGCCAACACCGTACAGCCGCGACAGCAGCTAGAAGCAGTAAAACCCCACCCACCAAACGTGTCTCCCCGCGTCAGCGGGGCTACAAGCGGAACATCCCTACCCCCGCCTCAACCCCTCAACAGGATCCGCCTCAAAAGCCTCCCATAGCGCATCGCGCCGTTGCAGCGCCTTGATGACGGCCGGCTGTCGCAGCTGCGCGACCGCCGAGACCAGCGCATTGCACAGGAAGAAGGCCGCCGTATAAGAGTCGAACGGCGACGCATTGGCCGTGCGCACCAACAGATGGTGATCCGACAGCGGCACCAGCGGCGCGGCCGGGCTGTCGCAAATCGCGATCACGCGCGCGCCGCGTTCGCGGAAGGCGCGTGCGATGCTCACCGGCGCGCTGGAATATCGGCGGATGCTGAAAGTCAGCAGCACATCCTCCGGCTCCACCCACAGCATGGCATCCGTGGCCGTCACCGCGCCCGCGCCCAGTTCCTGGACCTGTGGCCGGCACATATTCAGATGCAGCGCCAGCCATGCGCCCACGGGCGCACTGTTTTTCTGCGCCAGCACGAACAGCCGGCCGCGCGGCTCGGCCAGCAGGCGCGCGATCGCCTCGAAGGCGGCCATGTCCAGCCCTTCGTGGGTGGCCGCCAGGTTGTGCTGGTCGTGCAGCAGCGCGTCGTCCACGCAAGCGCGCAGGGTGCGCTTGCCACCGATCGTGGCCGGCGCGCGCTGGCCGGCGGTGGGCAGGAGCGCCGTCACGCTGGCCCGTGCCTCGCGCTGGGCATCGCCATAGCTGGCATAGCCCAGCTTGGCGAACAGCCGCACCACCGTGGAAGCGCTCGTGCCGTGCTGGGCAGCCAGCGCGGTGGCCGATTCCAGCAACGCATGCGGATAGTCGCGGCCCAGCGCATCAGCCAAGGTGCGCTCGCGGGCGGTCAGCGTGGCCGCCTCGCGCGCAAGGCGCTCGAGCAAGGTGGCGTCGCGTGAGGGAGTCTCCTGGGCATGTTTCATGGTGTTGACACGTTGCAATGCATATTGCATGATCATATCACTTTTGCAATGCACGATTCATTCCCACACGAGGCAAGGAGCGGTCGGTATATGGTGGACAACGCAACGGATAGCGGCATGCATGCCCAGGCGGCAAGCGGGGTGATCGATTGGCTGGGCGGCCAGCAGGCTGCCATGCAGGCGCTCCTGCAGCGCATTGTCGACATCGACAGCGGCAGCCGGCAGGAAGCCGGCGTGACGGCCGTGGCAGAGGTCCTGCGCGCGCACCTGGAGGCCGCCGGCATTGCGGTCACCCTGCATGCCGTGCCCGGCTATGGCGTGTGCCTGGATGCGCTGGTGCCCGGTGCCGGCGATGGCGCGCCAATCTTGCTGATGGGGCATATGGATACCGTGTTCCCGGCCGGCACGGCGGCACGCCGTCCCTTCCGCGTGGAGGATGGGCTTGCCTACGGGCCCGGCGTGGCCGACATGAAATCCGGCCTGGTCATGAATGTGTTCGTGGCCGAGGCCCTGGCGCGCTGCGGCGGCAACGCCTTGCCAGTGCGCCTGTTCTTTTCCTGCGACGAGGAGATCGGCTCCGGCGCCACCCGCGAACGGATCATGGACGTGGCGCGCGGCGCGCGCGCCGTGTTCAACGCCGAGCCCGGCCGAGTCAGCGGCAACCTGGTCACAGGGCGCAAAGGGTCGATGGTGGTGGAGTTCGAGGTGGAGGGCGTGGCCGCGCACGCCGGGGTCAACCATGCCCAGGGCGCCAGCGCCATCGACGCGCTCGCGCGCAAGATCCTGGCGCTGCATGCACTGACCGACCCCGAGCAGGGCATCACCACCAATGTGGGCTGCGTGAAGGGCGGCATCGTGCCCAATATGGTGGCGCCGCTTGCGCAGGCCGAGCTCGACGTGCGCTTTACCGCCGACACGGACATCGAAGCGCTGGTCGAGCAGGTGCGCGCGATCATCGAAGCCGAATCGCTGCCGCGCACCAAGGGCCGGATCACCGAGATGCGTCGCACCCGGCCGATGACCCAGACGCCTGCGGACCTGCTGGCGCTGTACCAGCGCGGCGCGCGGCACCTGGGCTTCTCGGTAGACGGCGAGTTCACCGGCGGCGCAGCCGATAGCGGGCTCACTTCCTCGGTGGGCACGCCCACGCTATGCGGCACCGGCCCGGTGGGCGGCCATGCGCACACCGTACGCGAGTACTCCGAGCTTGCCACCTTTGTGCCGCGCGCGCAGGCGGTGGCGATGGCCATCCTCGCACTGCGCTGAGCCGGGGCGCTACCCCCATCCGATTTTTAACTACTGCCACCACACTGCCATGCCGAACGTGCCATTCTCTCGCCGCCATTTCCTCCGCACCGGCCTCAGCGTAGCCGCACTCGCGTGTGCCGCGCCGCTGGCCGCGCAAGCGCAAGCACAGGGCGCCTATCCCTCGCGTCCCATCACGCTGGTGGTGCCCTTTCCGCCCGGTGGTTCGGTGGACATCATGGCCCGCCAGTACTCGGAGCCGCTCTCGCGCATCCTCGGCGTGCCGGTGGTCGTCGACAACCGCCCGGGCGCGGGCGGCTCGGTCGCCACGCAATCGGTGGCCCGCAGCAAGCCCGATGGCTATACGCTCGTGGTCTCCTCCCAGAGCAGCCATCTGGCCAATCCGCTGACCCAGCCGAAACTGGGCTACGACCCGATCAAGGATTTCGAGAACATCGCCATCCTGGGCCGCCAGCCCAACGCCCTGGTGGTGCATGCGAGCCTGCCCGTGCGGACTTTCGCGGAGTTCCTGGCCTACGCGAAGAAGAACCCGGGCAAGCTCGACTACGGCAGCGGCGGCGTTGGCAGCATGGGCCAGCTGAATGTGGAAATGCTCAAGGCCAGCACCGGCATCTACGCCACGCACATCCCCTATCGTGGCGGCACGCACCTGATCACGGCCGTGCTTAGCAATGAGGTCCAGTTCATCCTCGACAACCTGGTCATCATGCTGCCCTATATCAAGGAAGGAAAAGTGCGTGCGCTGGCGGTGGCTTCCGAGCAGCGCCTGCCGCAGCTGCCCGATGTGCCGACCATGGCCGAACTGGGCTACCCGCAGCTCAACCTGAGCTCCTGGACGGGCATTGCCGCGCCTGCCGGCACGCCCGAGCCGGTGGTGCAGAAGCTCTACCAGGCAGTGCGCCAGGCCGCCAGCGAGCCCGCCATGCAGACGGCGCTGCGCGCGCGCGGCGTGTTCCCGCCCGAGGAAATGGCACCGGCCGCCTTCGAACGCATGATGGCCGACCGGATGGTGCGCTACGGTGAAGTGGTCCGCAAGGCCAAGATCTCCGCGGATTGAGCGCGCGGGATTGCGCTCGCGGAACTAGGGCACGGAACTAGGGCGCGGAACTAGGGCTTGCCGGTGGCCGCCCCGCCCTTATCCTCCATGCCGCCCGCGCGCAGCATGTCGATGACAAGCTGCATGGCGGGCGTGGGCGGGCGGCTCTTGCGCAGCACCAGCCCGTAAGGTGCAAGCCTGCCGTGCAAGGCAACCGGCAGCGTGGCGATCATGTTCAGGTCTTCGTAGTAGCGAGCCACCGAGGTGGGCAGCACGGCCAGCATGTCGGATTCGCGCAGCACGGACAGCGTGGTGAGGATTGACGATGTCTCCACCGTGCTCACCGGCGGCGGCACGCGGTTCTCGCGGAAGGTCTGGTCGATGATCTGGCGCATCGGGCTGGGGTGCGGCTGGATGATCCACGCGTAGTCCGTCAGCGCGGCCAGTTTCAGCTTGCCCCGCTCCGCCGCCGGATGCCCCGCCCGGGTGACGATCGACAGCGCCTCCTCCCCCAGCGTCTCGAACGACAGCTCCTGCGCCGGCCAGCCATCGGGGATGCGGCCCAGCACGATATCGATCTGGTCCTGCTGCAGCGCGTGCACCAGCACGTCGCTGGTATCGATCTGCACGATGATGTGCAAGCGCGGATGCGCTTGCTTGAGCTTGACGATCACATGGGTGAGCAGGTCCGGCGCCGGCGCCATCACCGCGCCCACGCGCACCTTGCCCACATCGCCGGCCTGGATGGCGACGAGCTCCTCGCGCAGTTCATCCATGTCGGCAAAGACCACCCGCGCGTAGCGCATCACCGCCTTGCCCGATACCGTCGGCTCCAGCCCGCGCGCGTGGCGCGTAAAGAGCGGCACGCCGAGCACGTCCTCCAGTTCCTGAAGCGACTTGGTAGCGGCCGGCTGGGTCAGGGCCAGCCCTTCGGCTGCCTGGCGCAGCGAGGGCGACTCCGAGAGCGCCAGCATCAATTGCAGGTGCCGCATGCGAAGGCGCTTGCGGATGGATGCGCTGGATGGGATCGATGGGATGGATGGGGTGCTCACCGCGATAATCTCCGAGAATAGGCGGATCGTGATTTCCGCTATTTTGCTTATCGCGAATTCTCGCACGGCGCGGACGGCGACACGTACGGAGTGCCGCGTCAGGCAGTTGCCGCACTGCCTGCCTGCGGCGGCGCCTGCCCAAGCCCCATTTCCTGGCGATTTCGCTTCATTTCTGCGCATTTAGCGTCAGATTCCAGGCTTGCAAAGGGTATTTAGGGCATACTGGCCAATTCCCTCCTATTGCGAAGCCGGCGTTCCGGCTTCCCCCTCGATGCCCGGCTACCAAACCAAGCAAGAGCGCATCGCCGTGACGGGCGTCGCCGACCTGGTCATTCGCTCCTTGCTGGACAAGCAGCAGTACTCCGATCCCCTCGGCGAAGCCGAACGCATGGGCATTTCTTCCGCCATGTGGCCGCTGTTCGGGCTGCTGTGGCCGTCCGGAGCGCACCTGGCGGCACGCATGGCGCTGCGGCCGGTGGACGCCACCGAGCGGGTGCTGGAAATCGGCTGCGGGCTGGGCCTGGCCAGCCTGGTGGGGCACCGCCGGGGCGCCGACGTGACCGCCAGCGACTGCCACCCGATGGCCGCCGCCTTCCTCGCGGAGAACGTACGCCTGAATGGCCTGGCGCCCATGAAGTACCGGCACGGGCACTGGAGCGCCGCGGAGCATGAGCATGATGCCCCCGCAGGCGCCAGCCTCGCCCCCGCCACCGTCCACGGACATTTCGACCTGATCATCGGCAGCGACCTGCTCTACGAGCGCGATGCCAATGCCAACCTCGCCCACTTTATCGGGCGCCACGCCAGCCCCACGGTCGAGATCTGGATCATCGATCCCGACCGCGGCAACCGGCCCGCCTTCAACCGGCAGATGGCCGAGCAGGGTTTCACGATGCGCGAGGAAAAGCTCGACCGCGTGGCCGCGCCAGGCATCGATGCCTACAAGGGCCGCCTGCTGGTCTACCGCTGGGCAGCGCCGATGCCGCCCGCGCCGCTGCTCGAAGCAGCACCCGTCGCAACGATCGCGGCCATCGCCCTACACTAGCTTCAACGCGTCGGCAGGCACGTCGCATACCAGCATGTGCCCCGGCGCATGGGTGATGCACAGCGGCGGACGCGCCATCATGGCCGCCGCCTGCGGCGTCACCCCGCACCCCCAGAACACTGGAACCTCCCCGGCCAGGATCGCGGTCGGCTCGCCTTCGTCCGGGCGGTCGATGTCTGCGATGCCGATCGCGGCGGGGTCGCCCATGTGAACCGGCGCCCCGTGCGCCCCCGGCAACCGGGCGCACACGGCCGAGGCGATGGCTGCTTGTTCCGGCGTATAGGGCCGCATCGACACCACCATCGGCCCATGGAAGGCGCCGACGCGCGTGGTCTGGATGCTGGTGCGGTACATCGGCACGATCTTGCCTTCGTCCACGTGCCGCACGCGTAGGCCGGCGCGCTCCAGCGCGTCCTCGAACGACAGCGAGCAACCCAGCACAAAGCCCACGAAATCGTCCTGCCAGAGCGCGCTGATATCGTCGCGCTCCTCCACCAGTTCGCCATGGCGCCACACGCGGTAGCGTGGCACGTCGGTGCGCAGGTCGATGTCGCCGCCCAGCATCGGCACCGCCGGGCTGCCCGCTTCGGCCATGCCGATCAGCGGGCATGGCACCGGGTTGGCCCGGCAGTATCCGAGGAAATCCCCGGCCCAGGCCTTGGGCAGGATCATCAGGTTGCCCTGCGCATGGCCGGGCGCCATGCCGCTGGTATTGCCGTTGTACCGGCCACTGCGGATGCCGGCGCGGGCGCCAGCCGGCGTGGCGGCCCAGCCGGGGGCAAGCCCGGCGGCGGCGTGGATACCTGCTTCCATCTCCATGCTCCGGTTGCGGTCCGTCATCAGTCGAGGGCCTGGCGGGCGGTTTCCTTCACGCCCAGCAGGGCCAGCAGGCTGACTGCCGCGCCGCCCATGAGCAGGTAGGCCGGGCTGAGCAGGTTGCCGGTGCTGCCGATCAGCGCGGTGGCCACATACGGCGTGAGCCCGCCGCCGAGGATGGCGCCGATGTTGAAGCTGAACGCCATGCCGGTGTAGCGCACGCGGGTCGGGAACTGCTCGGCATAGGTCGGGTAGCCGACGGACTGCACGATAGGCATGGGCAGCGCCACCACCATCATGGCGAGGAAGGCCAGGCCGATGCTGTGGTTGTCCATCAGCATCATCATCGGCAATACCAGCACCATGTAGGCACAAAAGCCGATGGCAAGCACCTTGCGCCGGCCGAGCCGGTCGGACAGCCCGCCCCACAGCGGCATCAGCATGGCCATGGTCAGGCTGACGAACGCCATGATCCAGTACACCGTTGCCTTGTCGTACTTGAGATAGGTGGTCATGTAGATGTTCATGAACACCAGCCCCACCCAGTAGCCCACGTTCTGGCCGAAGGACAGCAGCACCACCTTGACCACGGCGGGCATGTGCGCGGTGAAGACTTCCTTGAGCGGCGCCTTGGGCGGCTCGCTGTGTGCCTGGAACTGCTTGAAGGCCACGGACTCTTCCACGCGCTTGCGCACCATCGACGAGATCACCACCATCGGGATCGCCATCAGGAACGGAATGCGCCAGCCCCACGCCTGCATCTGCGCGGGCTCCAGCAAGCCGGTGGTGATGCCGCACACGGTCGCGGCCAGCGCGCCGCCCACGGCCACGCCCACCGGTGTGAAGGCGCCGTAGAAGCCGCGCTTGCCCTTGGGCGCGGATTCGGCCACATAGGCGGCCGCGCCGGTGACTTCGCCGCCGGCGAAGAAGCCTTGCGCCAGGCGGATGGCCAACAACAGCAGCGGCGCCACGATGCCCGCGCTGGCGGCCACCGGCAGCAGGCCGATGATGCCGGTGGCAATGCCCATGCCGATCACGGTGACCAGCAGCACGGCACGGCGGCCAACGCGGTCGCCCAGGCGCCCAAGCACGATGCCGCCGATCGGGCGCATCAGGAAGGCGCTGCCGAACACGGCCAGGATGGCCAGCAGCGAAGCCGTGGCGCTGTCGCTAGGAAAGAACAGCGGGCCAATGGTAGAGGCCATATAGCCGTACACGCCGAACTCGTAATACTCGATGGCGGTACCGGCGGCGGCGGCCATGGCGGCTTTGCGGGCGACGGCATTGCCGGTTGCCGGCGCCGTGGCAGGGGCGGATGCCGGCGCCGCGTCGGGCATCGGCAGGGATGAGGTGGGGGCGTTGGACATGTTGTCAGTTTCCAGGATGCAACGGGGTAGAAAATCCAGTCCAGGCGTGGTGAAACCCCTGGATGAACCAGCGCTGAAGCACGAACACCTGCCGCGATGGCCTTCCTGTGCCTGAAACTTCCTGGTGCACAGGCCGGGCTCGCGTCTTGTTTTTATTTCCGGAGAGCTAACCACCTGCCGGGAATCGCGGGCCTTTAAAGCCACCGGGATTCATGCTTCATCGATTACACCGGATACTTTGCAACAAGCATGCCAGCGATTATTTCGTTAAAAACACGGAATTCCGGGCGTTACGATTCCTGACTAAAAAAAGCCATCTGATTCGGGGATTTAATGCGCCCCGCCGCACCACAACAATGAACCTGCCGTCCCGCCTGGGGCAGTGAACGCACCGAAACCGGTATCGTCCGCAGCCAGCTGGTGATTTATTTCCAAATCCACGGGATCATTGAGAAAACAGCCAGGCCGTGCGGCCCGGCCCACGCCACCAGATCAATGTCAGCGGCGAATTTACAGCTATATCAACAGCGCGTTTCAGGCAGCAGGAATAAAGCTGGCCAATACCTGGCCTTCTTCCACCATGTCACCTTCGGCCACGCAATACGATTCGATATAACCCGCCGATCCGGCCTCGATCGGTATTTCCATTTTCATGGATTCGATAATCAGCAGCGTGGCATCCTTTACCTGCATCTCGCCGGGCTGCGCCACGAGTTTCCAGAGGGTGCCGGCCGTGTCTGCCACGATGGATATGGGGGATTTTGTGTGGGGCATATTCTGTTTGTCCGTAGCTATCGTGATTGCGGTGCGCGCACCGTGATGCCCTCCGCCTCCAGCGCGGCGCGGATGCGGCGGGCAAACCCGGCCGCGCCCGGCTGGTCGCCGTGGATGCAGAGCGTGTCCGCCCGGACCGGCACGTCCACGCCGCCCAGCGAGCGCACCACGCCGTCGCGCACCATGCGCAATACCTGCGCGATGGATGCCTCCACATCGGTGATCATGGCGGCGGGATGGCTGCGGGGGGTCAGCGAGCCATCGTCCTGATACGTGCGGTCGGCAAACACCTCCTGCGCCACCGCGAGTCCGGCCTCGCGCGCGGCCGTGACCAGCGCGGAGCCGGCCAGGCCGTAGAACACCAGCGACGGATCCACATCGCGCACCGCCTCGCACAGCGCGCGCGCCATGACGCCATCGCGCGCGGCCTGGTTGTACAGCGCGCCGTGCGGCTTCACATGCGCAAGCCGGCTGCCGGCCGCGGCGGCAAACGCCTGCAGGGCGCCAACCTGGCAGACCGTGATGTTGTAGATCTCCTCGCGGCCGAGCTGCATGGCGCGCCGCCCAAAGCCCTGCAGATCCGGAAAACCCGGATGCGCGCCGAGCGAGACGCCGAGCGCGGTGGCGGCGCGCACGGTGGCTGCCATGGTCTGCGCATCGCCCGCGTGAAAACCGCAGGCAATATTGGCGGAGGTGACATGCGGCAGCACGGCCGCATCGTCGCCAAGGCGGTAGATGCCGAAGCTCTCGCCCATATCGCTGTTGAAATCGATCTCAGCCATGCGCGTGCTCCCCTGCCGTTGCCGTATCCATGGCTTCGAATACTGCGTCCTGCAGCATGGCAAGGCGCTGGGCTTGCTGCAGATCGATCAAGGCAAAGCGCACCGCCTCGCCCGGCATCTTCTGCGCCAGGCGCGGCAAGTCCACCGCGCACACATGGGCAATCTTGGGATAGCCGCCGGTGGTCTGGCGGTCCGCCATCAGCACGATGGGCTGGCCGTCGGGGGGCACCTGGATCGTGCCGAAGGCCACGGCCTCGGACAGCATCTCGCCAGGCACGGCCAGCGCGAGCGGCGTGCCTTCCAGGCGATAGCCCATGCGGTCCGATTGCGCGCCAATGCGAAACGGCTCGCTGACGAGCGCATGCCTGGCCGCATCCGAGAAACGCGCCCATTCGCGCCCGGCGACGACGCGCACAGGCTGATCGGGCGCGGTGAGGACATCGGCCGGAAACGCCGGAAACACCGGGAGAGCGGCATCGCGGACCGGTGCGGCCACGCCGCCGCGCAAGGCAATGCGGTCGCCCTTGCGCAACGGCTTGCCGGCCGCGCCGCCATAGCCGCCGCGCACAAAGGTGCTGCAACTGCCCATGACCGGCGTCAGCGCAAAGCCGCCCTGCGCCGCAAGGTAAGCACGCAAGCCGCCCCGGCGCTTGCCGAAGGCCAGCACCGCGCCTGCGGCGACGGGCACCGCACGGTTCACCGGCACGGGCGCGCCGTCGAGCGTGGCATCCAGGTCCGCGCCGCACACGGCGATCACGGCCGGCACATGGAACAGCAGCGTGGGGCCCATCAGCGTGATCTCCAGCGTGGCTTCTGCCGCGGCGTTGCCGGCCAGCGCGTTCGCCAGCCGGTGGGCGCGCTCGTCCATGGCGCCGTTGGCCGGCACGCCGAGTTGCTGGTAGCCGTTGCGGCCGAGATCCTGGAAGGTGCTCAACGCACCAGGCTTGATGACTTCAATGCTCATGGCTGCACACTCGCGTCCGCCTGCATGGATTCGAATACCTCGGAAGAGATCGGCACGAAGCGCACACGATCGCCGGCGGCCAGCAGGCACGGCGACGCGCGATGCGGGTCAAACAGCGCCACGGGCGTACGCCCGATCAGGTTCCAGCCGCCCGGCAAGGTCATGGGATAGATCACGGTCTGCCGATTGGCAAGGCCAATCGAGCCCGCCGCCACCGCGGTACGCGGCGTGCCGCGGCGCGGCGGCGAAAGGCGCGCGTCGAAGCGGCCCACATAGGGATGCCCCGGCGCGAATCCCAGCATCAGCACATCGACCGGCTCGGTGCCATGCAGCGCGATGACCTGCTCGGGCGACAGGCCGCAGGTGGCTGCCACATCGTCCAGGTCGGGACCATGCTCGCCGCCATAGCAGACGGGAATATCGATCACCAGCGGCGCGCCCGCGCTTGACGAAAGCCCTTCGCGCAGGAGTTCGCCGATCATGGCCGAGAGCGCCTCGAACGGGGCGCTGGTACCCGTCGCGCGGGCCACGGCAAGCGGCTTGTAGTGCACGCCCACGGTGGTCAGGGCGGGCACGATGTCGGTCACGCCGGGCAGGGCAGCGGCGGCGATCCGCGCCGCTGCCGCGCACGCTTGGCGGTTGATGGCGATATCCGCCGCCGTGCCGAACTCCACAATCAGGCAGCGATCGCCGGACGGCGCGATCCGCCAGGACGTTTGCGCGGCCGGCGCGGCGTGTTCCATATCTTGCGCGATCATGCCCGCACCTCCACGGCGGATGGCGCGGGCACAGCCACCGGCGCGGCGGACTCGCCCACCAGCGCCGCCAGCTCGCGCTCCACAAAACCGGTATCGACGCGGCCGGCACGGAAGTCCGCATGGTCCAGCACGCAGCCAAGGAACGCGGCGTTGTGCCGGATGCCTTCGATCACGGTTGCGCCGAGCGCCGCCTGCATGGTGGCGATGGCGGCTTCGCGGTCGGTGCCATAGGCAATCAGCTTGGCGATCATCGGATCGTAGAACGGCGTGATGGCATCGCCCTCGCGCACGCCAGTGTCCACGCGCAGCCCGGCCATGCCCGCCGGCAGGCAAAAGCGCGCCAGCTTGCCCGGCGATGGCATGAAATGGCGCGCCGGGTTCTCGGCATACAGCCGGCACTCGATGGCCGCGCCGGCGCGCCGGATATCCTGCTGCGCGCTGGGTGCGAGCGTGCCGGCGGCGAGCCGGATCTGCGCCTGCACCAGGTCCCAGCCGGTGATGGCCTCGGTCACGCCATGTTCCACCTGGATGCGCGTGTTCATCTCCAGGAAGAAGAACTCGCCGCTGTCCGCGTCGAGGATGAACTCGACCGTGCCCGCGCCGCTGTAGCGCTGGTGCGCGGCCAGCGCCACCGCCGCCGCGCTCATGCTGGCCAGCACGGCGGCCGGCACATTGGGCGCCGGGCTTTCTTCGATGATCTTCTGGAAGCGGCGCTGCACCGAGCACTCGCGCTCGAACAGGTGCACCGCCGTGCCGTCACCGTAGCCAAATACCTGCACCTCGATATGCCGGGCGCGCGGCACGTAGCGCTCCAGGTAGATGCTGGCGTCGCCAAAGGCCTTCAGGGCCAGCGCCTGCGTGGACGCCACCGTGGCCGCCAGCGTGTCCGGCCCATCGACGCGCTTCATGCCGATACCGCCACCGCCGCCGGCGGCTTTGACCAGCACGGGATAGCCAACGCGCCGGGCCTCGGCGTGCAAGCGCGACAGGTCTTCGGGCAGGAAGCGGATACTGCCGGGCAGCACCGGCACACCGCACGCGGCGGCAATATCGCGGGCGCGGTTCTTGTCGCCCATGTTCTCGATCGACTCGACGGACGGGCCGATCCACTGCATGCCTAGCGCTTGCGCCGCACGGGCAAACGCGGTGTTCTCGGAGAGGAAGCCATAGCCGGGGTGCACGCCGTCGGCGCCGTGCGCCGTGCCCGCGGCGAGCACCGCTTCCACGTTCAGGTAGCTCTGCGCCGCCGGCGCGGGACCTACCGGGACGGCAATGTCGGCCATCTGGCAGTGCAACGCGCCGGCATCGGCGGCGGAATGCACGGCCACGGTTTCCATGCCAAGCGCCTGCGCGGCGCGGATGATGCGGCAGGCGATCTCGCCACGGTTGGCAACCAGGATTCTTCGCATATCGACTAACTCTTGCAGCTACTGCGTGGGGGCGATGCACGCGGGGCGGGCAAGCCCTGCCCCGCGTGCGGCGGCCGGCCTTGTGGCCGGTCTCACTCTGGTCTGGCGCGGATCCGACGTTGGTGTTACTTGGCGAACAGCGAAGCGATATTGGCAAAGGCCTTGAGCTCCAGCGCGTTGCCCGACGGGTCGAGGAAGAACATCGTGGCCTGCTCGCCTACCTCGCCCTTGAAGCGGATATGCGGCTCGATGATGAACGACAGGTTGGCGGCCTTGAGCTTGTCGGCGGCGACATGCCACTGGTCCATCGGCAGCACCACGCCAAAGTGGCGCACCGGCACAGCATCGCCATCGACGGCGCTGGTGTGGCGGTGGCCCGCTTCTTCCGGCGCCAGGTGGGCCACGATCTGGTGGCCGTAGAAGTTGAAGTCCACCCAGTCCGGCGCGCTGCGCCCTTCGGGGCAGCCCAGCAGGTCGCCGTAGAACTCGCGCGCGGCGGCGATGCTGTGGACGGGGAAGGCAAGGTGGAACGGGGCGAGGACGGGAGTGATTTCGCTCATGGCGCTTGGGGATCGAAGTGTTTGAAGTGTTGTGGGGGTCGGTTCTTGGCACGCCGCCGGTAACGTTCCGGCCGGTGCACCAATGAGGGAAAGTCTAGGCATGGCAACCAATTAAAAAAAGCGATATATTTTTGACCTTAGCTACACGAAAATTGATGAAACGATCATGCTGCGCGAATTCAAGACCTTTATCGCCGTAGCCCGGCACGGCACTTTCGCCAGCGCGGGCGCGCGCATCGGGCTGACCCAGTCGGCTGTCAGCGCGCAGATCCACCGCCTGGAGCAAGAGCTTGGCTTCGCCCTGTTCGACCGCACGGGCCGCTCGGCGCGGCTAAACGCCGCCGGCCGGGAAACCCTGGCGCTGGCGGAGGAACTGATGGCGCTCTATGCGCGCATTGGCGAGCACGGCGGCGCCACGGAGCGCAGCGGCATGGTGCGGGTGGGATCGATCGCCTCGGCACAGGTGTCGTTCCTGATCGACGCCGTGGCCGCCTTCCGCGCCGAGCTGCCCGGCTGCAGGATCCGCGTTGTGCCGGGTGTGTCCCTGAACCTGCTTGGCCAGGTGGATGCGGGCGAGATCGATATCGCGGTGATGATCCGGCCGCCCTTTGCGCTGCCGTCGGAGCTGGAGTGGCGCACGCTGGTGATGGAGCCGTTCGTGCTGCTGGCGCCGGCTGCCATGGCAGGCCAGGCGTGGAGCGACGCGCTGGAATCCGCGCCCTTTATCCGCTATGACCGCAGCTCGTTCGGTGGCCGGCTGGTCGACCAGTTCCTGCGACAGTCGCGGCTGGCGGTACAGGACGCCATCGAGCTGGACGAGCTGCAGGGCATCGTGCGACTGGTGGCGCGCGGCCTTGGCGTGGCGCTGATTCCGCAAACGGCGGCGCAAGGCCCTTGGCCGCACGGCGTGACTGCCCTGCCGCTTGGCGACGATACCTTTCACCGCGAGATCGGCCTGGTGGAGCGGCCGCGCCATAGCCGCCAGCCGGTGGCAAGCCGGCTCGCCGAGTACATCAGCGAGGCGGCGTCGGGGTGCAAGGTGTAGGCAGGCGCACATTCCGCCCGCCGCCGCCTTGCACGACGGCCCCACTCTCCGGCGCGCCCCGCGGCTGCCTGACACGCGAGGCGCAAGGTTGTCCCCTCGTTAGGGGGATATGGGTTGCACCCGCATCCCGGCGTAATCTCTGCTCACGATTGGCACGCTGAATCCATGCGACGCGGCATGACGATATCCCGCGCGGGTCATGCAGGCTTGCCTTATAAAAACAGAGAGGTCTCAGGGAATGCATAACGATAGCGACGCAAAGTCGCGTAGCGCCAATCGGGTCAATGCGCGCAACGGCGGTGGATTCACCGCCAGATTCATCCGGCCGCAAGTGCGTGAGATGGTGATGGAGGTGTCCGCGCGCCTCTGCGTCGTCCTGTTGCTGAGCCTGTTCGCCTATAGCGCGTACGCGCAGTGGCGCCTGGCGCCCGAGCGCATCACCTTGCTGCTGCTCGTGGTTGCCACGGTGCTGACCGTAGGCTTGTCGTTGTTCTCGCGGATCCCCGAAAAGCGCGACATGCGCCCCTTGAGCTTTGTGATGTCGATTGGCGGCAGCTTCTACTATCTCGGGATCGAGCTCGACCCCGGCGTTCGCCTTGTCCCCGAAACAGTCGGCGCCACGCTGGAAATCACCGGCATCCTGTTCCAGCTATTCGCCAAGCTCTCGCTGCGCGGCTCCTTCGGCATCCTGCCCGCCAATCGCGGCGTGGTATCGCGCGGCGCGTACCGGCTCGTGCGCCACCCCATCTATCTCAGCTACCTGGTGACAGACCTTGGCTTCCTGCTGGCCAACTTCGGCTGGCGCAATGCACTGCTCTACGGCGGCCTTTATGCGTTGCAAACGGGCCGGATGTTCAGGGAAGAACAACTACTGGGCCAGGATCCCGCTTATCGCGCGTATCAGGCCAATGTGCGATATCGCGTTATTCCCGGCGTGTTTTAAAAGGTGGCAGGGATTACCCGGCTCGCCACCTTGAATTGGGAAAATTCTAATATCAGATCCGGAAATATCTAAATTCCCGAACACAGGAAAGCCGACGATGATCATAGCCAAGGATCTGGGGGATCGATTACTCCCCGATTCCTGCAAATGCCCACCGATTGCGGATATCCGCCGGACCGGCGGGCCTCACCATCGAAGTACTCAAGGAGACACTAATGATTGCACGGCTAGTATCAACAACCAGCCTGGCGCTGCTCGCCTTTTTCGCGGCCGGCAGCGTCGGCGCGCAACAGCAGCCGATGAATGCAAAGGAAGCCAAGACAAAATTCGCGGAGAAATTCGCTGCTGCCGATACCAATCACGACGGCAAGCTGACGAAAGAGGAAGCGCAGGCGGGCATGCCCGAGGTCTACAAGAACTTCGACGCGATCGACGCCAAGAAGAAGGGCGAGATCACGCAGAAGCAGATTGGCGCGTACTGGGCGGCCAAGTCCAAACAGCGCGCTGCGGCGCAAAACCCGGGAAGCCTGAACTGAGCTGACGGCGCTGGCCCTCAAGGCAGGATCAGGGCGAGTTCCCCGGCGAGCTGGCCAGAACCAGGCCAGTGCCGGAGAGCTTTGATATTTGGTGCATCCGGCTTTCGTGTGGGTACTGCGCGCGAGTGCAAGTGGCGGGAAGCAAAACGCTGATTTTCTCCCCTCTCCCATGAAATGGGAGAGGGGCCGGGGGAGAGGGTGGGCGCTAGCTCAACGTGATGCGCCTCGCTCTTGCGCAGGCCCGCCCTCTCCCCCAACCCCTTGTATGTCGGACAATATGTCCTGGAAGCCTCAGATCGATGGCCCCATGCCCTGGGCGAAAGCCCAAGTTCGAGGGAGAGCGAGGATCGAGGCTTCCATTTTTTGATAGCGTTTAGCCTAAGCCCGAACGGTTGGATGGCAGTACGCCGAATGGTCACAAGGATGGGATAAGCCGAATGGATATCAAGGTTGTAGGAATCGACGTTAGCAAGAACACGCTGGATCTGGACTCTTTGCCTGACAGCGCGAGCTTGCAGTTCATCAATGACGAAGCGGGTATCGCTTCGCTGCTGGCATACCTGGCCGAGCATAACGATGAAGGTCAAATCGATCGCATCGTGCTCGAGGCGACAGGCGGTTATGAAACCAGCGTCAGTATCGCGCTGGCCGGTGCCGGATTGCCGGTCGCGGTTGTCAACCCCAAGCAGGTGCGCGACTTCGCTAAAGCTTGCGGGATTCTGGCCAAGACCGACCGGCTCGATGCTCGCGTGCTGGCGCGTTTTGCCCAGCAGATCCGGCCGCCAGTGCGTCCGCTGCCCGATGAGGCGCAGCGCGAATTTGCTGACCTGTTGGATCGGCGCAGCCAGCTGGTGGTCATGCGGGCGCAAGAGAAGGCTCGTGTCGCCACTGCGCCGCCGCTTGCCATCAAGAGTCTGAAAGAGCATATCGAATGGTTGGACGCCCGCATCAAGTCGCTCGATATCGATATGACCCACAAGCTGCGCACCAGCGACGTATGGAAGCACAAAGTGGAATTGCTTGGCAGTGTCCCGGGCATTGGCAAAGTCAGCGTGTTCACCCTGCTGGGGCGACTGCCCGAGTTGGGTAAGCTCAACCGCCAGCAGATCGCAGCGCTGGTCGGCGTGGCGCCGTTTAACGACGACAGCGGCAAGCGCCGGGGACAACGCTACATCCGCGGCGGTCGAGCCGAGGTGCGCAATGTGCTGTACATGGCAACGGTAACAGCGATTCGTCATAACCCTGCCATCCGTAGTTTCTATGAGCGCCTGAGTCTTACCGGCAAGCCATTCAAGCTCGCCGTGACTGCCTGCATGCGCAAGCTGCTGACGGTCCTCAATACCATGGCGAAGACCGGTCAGCCGTGGGAAAACAAACTGCCAGCTTGACACGGTTGCTCTCCCGCCATGCGGGAGAGGGGAGCTACGGCAGCCCTGGATTTAGCTCGGCGATGAATCGACCCACACGAAAGTCGGACGAACCAATATCTATCCAAATATCCAATGATGGATGGTCCCTGGCTATATTCCAGTCAGGTCAGGAGGTTGAAGGCGAACCCTAGCGCAATCGCGCCGCCTAGCGCTTCCACTGCCGCCAGCGCGAGAAGGTTTTTCAAAACGAATGCATCGTCCTGCTTGGTCACCATGGTGTTGTCTCCTGAAGTAGGAATCCACGGCTGGTCATTTGTGGAAAGCACGGCAGTATCTGTTCCACACGCCAGCCACGTCTCAACTCGCTTTCAGTAGACCGCAACGCAGCGCCGGCGAAAAGCTGGCATAAACCCCTATTCAGGCCAGCGGGCCGGGGCCGCGCGCGCAGTCAACGCGCTTTCCCAAGCCCTCCCCTCTCCGCTTACTGCAGCACGAAGCCCTGCTCCCGCACCGCTTGCGAATCCAGCCCGATCTGGACCTTGAATTCCCCCGGCTCGGCGGCGTATTCAAGTTTGGCATTGAAGAACTTCAGCTTGTCCTCATCGAGGGCAAAACGTACCACGCGCTCCTCGCCGGCCTTGAGCATGAGCTTGTGGAAGTCCTTCAGTTCCTTCACCGGCCGCACCACGGAGGCGGCAACGTCCTGGATATAGAGCTGGACCACGGTTTCGCCATCGCGCTGCCCGGTGTTCTTCACCGTCACGCTCGCCTCGATGCGGCCACCGCGCGGCATGGTGCGGCTCGACAGCGTGATGCCGGACACGCTGAAGTCCGTATAGCTCAGTCCGTAGCCAAACGGGTACAGCGGGCCGGACGCTTCCTCGAAGTATTGCGAGGTGTAGTTTGGCGGCTGGCCCGGCACGAACGGGCGCCCGATACGCAGCTGGTTGTAGTAGGTGGGGATCTGCCCGAGCGAGCGCGGGAAGGAAACGGGCAGCTTGCCCGAAGGGTTGTAGTCGCCGAACAGCACATCGGCAATGGCATGGCCGCCTTCGGTGCCGGCGTACCAGGTCTCGAGCAGGGCATCCGCGTTGTCCTTCACCCAGTTGATGGTGAGCGGGCGGCCGTTCATCAGCACCACCACCATCGGCTTGCCAGTGGTCTTGAGCGCCTTGAGCAGCGCCTCCTGGCTGCCCGGCAGCGACAAGGTGGTGCGACTCGAGGCTTCGTGCGACATGCCGCGCGACTCGCCCACGGCCACCACGACCACGTCGGCGCCGCGCGCCGCCGCCACGGCTTCTGCAATCATGTCCCCCGGGGCACGCTTGTCCTGGACAATCTCGGGCTTGTCCCAGTTCATGAAGTTCAGGTACCCGACCACGCCAGCGTCATCGGTCACGTTCGCGCCGCGGGCATAGGCCACGCGGCCCTTGTCGCCGAGCGCGTCGCGCACGCCTTGGAGCAGCGTCACCGTCTGCGCGGATTTGCCCGCGGCGGACCAGCTCCCCATGGTGTCGATGGGCGCATCGGCCAGCGGCCCGACGACCGCGACCGTGCCGGCCTTCTTCAGCGGCAGGGTGCGCTCGCGGTTCTCGAGCAGCACCAGCGACTTGCGCGCGGCGGCGCGTGCGGCCTCCCGATGCAGGCGGCTCTGCGCGTCGACGTCGGGCGGGTCCTGCTCGGCGGCGCCGATGCGCTTGAAGGGCTCCTGGAACAGTCCCAGGTCGTACTTGGCGCCCAGTATCTCGCGCACCGCGTCGTCAATGACGCGCATGGGCACTTCGCCGGACTTCACCAGTTCGGGCAGGTGGTCCCGGTAGGCGGAGTCGTGCATGCTCATGTCGACGCCGGCCAGGATGGCGAGCTTGGCGGACTCGCGCGCATCCTTGGCCACGCCATGCTTGGTCAGCTCGTCGATGGCCCCGTGGTCGCTCACCGTGATGCCCTTGAAGCCCCAGGTCTTGCGCAGCAGGTCACGCAACAGCCATGTGTTGGACGTGGCCGGCACGCCGTTGATCGAGTTCAGCGCGATCATGACGCCGCCGGCGCCGGCATCGATGCCGGCACGGTACGGCGGCAGGTAGTCCTGGTACATGCGCAGCGGGCTCATGTCGACCGTGTTGTAGTCGCGCCCGCCTTCCACCGCGCCGTACAGCGCGAAGTGCTTGACCACCGCCATCACGCTATCTGCGTTGGCCAGGGAGGTGCCCTGAAAGCCCCTGACGCTGGCCTGCGCGCACAGCGAGACCAGGTACGGATCCTCGCCAAACCCTTCCGACGTGCGCCCCCAGCGCGGATCGCGCGAGATGTCGACCATCGGCGCGAAGGTCATGTCAAGGCCATCCGCGCTGGCTTCGATGGCCGAGACGCGCGCGCTCTGCGCCACGGTTTCCATGTCCCAGCTCGATGCCAGGCCCAGGCTGATCGGGAAGATGGTGCGGTGCCCGTGCACCACGTCGTAGGCGAAGAAGATGGGGATCTTCAGGCGGCTGCGCTCCACCGCCGCCTGCTGCATCGGGCGGTTGTCCTTGCGCGTTACCGAGTTGAACGTACCGCCTACCCGGCCCGCCGCGATCTCCTTGAGCAACTGGGGCTGGGGCATGTCCTCGCCAATGCTGATCAGCCGCAGCTGCCCGATCTTCTCTTCCAGCGTCATCCGTCCGATGAGATCGGCGACGAAGGCATTCTTGCCGCCGGCGGCGGCCGGCGCGGTGCCGGCAAGAACCGGCGAACAAACCAGGCTGGCCGAGAGGGCCAGCAAACAGAGCATTCTCATCTGAGTGTTATCCAGGTGGCGCGACAAGGTAGCTGCCCCGCGGGTGGTGCGCGTTGCCTGCCTGACAGGCACGCGAAGCGAAATACGCTATCGTTTATCTTTCTGCGCTGTGAGCACAGTTTACCGCCACTACACTATCTGCTGCCGCCGCATGTGACGCGGCAGCCTTGCTTAACCTGTTCTTCTGGAGAGATTCGTGGTTCTTGCCGTCATCGCCGCGTCGTTTCGTAACAAGATGCAAATCGCCTTGCCAACGCTGCTAGCCGCAGGGGCGCTGCTGGCGGGCAGCCAGGCCAGCGCGTTCTCCCTGGACGACGTGGTGCCCCGCGCCAAGACCCTGGCCGACAAGCCCTATGCCGCACCGGTCAGCAACCTGCCTCCGGTATTCAGCCAGATGCAGTTTGCCGACTACATCAAGATCCAGCCCCAGCGCGATAACCTGGAGTGGAAGGACCAGGGCACGCCGTTCCGCCTGGGCTTCTACCACCAGGGCATGCAGTTCGGCAGCCCGGTACGCATCAACGAGATCGTGGGCGGCGCGGTCCATGAGATCAAGTACGACCCTGCGCGCTTCGACTTCGGCGACCTGAAGCTGGACAAGTCCGCGACCAGCAAGCTCGGCTATGCCGGCTTCCGGGTGCTCTACCCGATCAACCGGGCCGACAAGCTCGACGAGATCATGAGCGTGCTGGGCGCCAGCTACTTCAGGGTCATCGGCAAGAACCAGGTCTATGGCCTGTCCAGCCGCGGCCTGGCCATCGATACCGGGCTGCCCGTCGCAGAGGAGTTTCCGGCCTTCCGCGAGTTCTGGATCGAGCGGCCCGACCCACAGGACAAGCACCTGGTGTTCTATGCGCTGCTCGATTCCCAGCGTGCCACCGGCGCCTACCGCTTCGATCTCTACCCCGGCGAGGACTCGGTCCTCAAGGTGCAGGCGCGTATTTTCCTGCGCGGCCCCGTGGCCAAGCTCGGCGTGGCGCCACTGACCAGCATGTTCCTGTTCGGGCCGAACCAGCAGCGCGACCAGTACAACTTCCGCCCTGCCCTGCACGATTCCAACGGCCTTGCCATCCATACCGGCAGCGGCGAATGGCTGTGGCGCCCGCTGAACAATCCGCGCAACCTCGCCATCAGCACCTTCCAGGTCACCAACCCCAGGGGCTTCGGCCTGCTCCAGCGGGGCCGGGAGTTTTCCTCGTATGAAGACCTGAAGGACCGTTATGACCTGCGGCCAAGCGCCTGGATCGAACCCCAGGGCGACTGGGGCAAGGGCAAGGTCGAGCTGGTGGAAATCCCCACGCCTGACGAGACCAACGACAACATCGTCGCCTTCTGGACGCCGGACCGTTTGCCGCCCAAGGGCCAGCCCCTGAAGGCGGACTACACGATGCACTGGACCCTTGACGAGCGCGCCCTGATGGACAAGAACCTGGCCTCGGTCAAGCAGACGCTGCGCTCCGCGGGAGAAATCACACAGGCCAACCTGATCCGCCACCTGGATGGCAGCACCGGCATCGTGGTCGACTTCGAAGGCCCCGTGCTGGCGAGCCTCCCCCCCGGCACGCAGGTAGGCGCGCAGGTCAGCGTGAGCAGCAACGCCGAGATCATCGACAGGGTGGTGGAACCCAATCCCGTCATCAAGGGCTGGCGGCTGAACCTGCGGATCAAGGTCAAGGATCCGAAGCAGGTGGTGGAAATGCGCGCGGCGCTGGTGTCCGGCGACAAGACGCTGAGCGAGACGTGGAGCTACCAGATGCCGCCGTATTCGGTCGGCGGCAAATAGCACGGCCTAATACGGCCAGCCGTGCCGCCCCCCGCCCCCGTTCCCGGCTCAGGCGAGCGCGCCGTGGGTCGCCGGCAACACGGCCTGGACCGACGTGGCAAAGCGCTCGACGATGCGGTCGATGTCCTGCGCCGAGCAGATGAACGGCGGCGCAAAGAGCACGTGGTCGCCCCGCACGCCATCCACGGTGCCGCCCATCGGATAGATCAGCAGCCCATTTTGCATGGCGGTGGACTTGAGCCGGGCATGCATCTTCAGGGCCGGGTCCAGCGTCGCCTTGGTCTCGCGGTCGGCCACGAACTCCACGCCGACAAAGAGGCCGCGGCCGCGGATATCGCCAACGTTGGGGTGGCCGCCCAGCGTTTTGCGCAGCCGGGCGCGGAGCTGCTCGCCGCGCGCCAGCACGTTTTCCAGCAGACGGTCCTCGGTGATGGTGCGCTGCACGGCCAGTGCCGCGGCGCAAGCCGTGGCATGGCCGATATACGTGTGCCCATGCTGGAAGAAGCCGCTGCCGCCCACCACCGCGTCGTAGATGCGGCTACTCGATATCATCGCGCCGATCGGCTGATAGCCCGCGGCCAGGCCCTTGGCGATGGTCACGATATCGGGCACCACGCCATCTTCCTCGCACGCGAACAGGTAGCCGGTGCGGCCCATGCCGGACATGATTTCGTCGAGGATCAGCAGCACGCCGTACTTGTCGCAGACGGCGCGAATGCGCCTGAGATAGTCCGCCACCGGCGGCACCGCGCCGGCGGTTGCGCCCACCACCGTCTCCGCCACAAACGCGGCGACGCTCTGCGGGCCGAGCTCGAGGATCTTGGCTTCGAGCTCGTCGGCCAGGCGCTGCGCGTACTGCTGGTCGGTCTCGCCCGCTACCTGGTCGCGATAGGCGTAGCACGGCGCCACATGGTGCGCCGGCACCAGCAGGGGCAGGAACGGCTCGCGGCGCCATGCATTGCCGCCAATGGCCAGCGCCCCCAGCGTGTTGCCGTGGTAGCTCTGGCGGCGCGCGATGAAGTGGCGGCGCTGCGTTTGCCCGATCTCCACGAAATACTGCCGCGCCAGCTTCAACGCGGCCTCGACCGCCTCCGAGCCGCCCGAGACAAAGTAGACGTGGTTCAGATCGCCGGGCGCCGCTTGCGCCAAGGTGCGGGCCAGTTCTTCCGACACTTCGGTGGTGAAGAACGACGTATGCGCATAAGCGAGCGAGTCAACCTGCTGCTTGATCGCCTCGATCACACGGGGATGCCCGTGGCCCAGGCAGGACACCGCGGCCCCGCCTGAAGCGTCGATATAGTGCTTGCCATTGCTGTCGATGAGCTCGATGCCCTTGCCGGCGACTGCCACGGCAAGCGTCTGGCGGGGATTGCGGTGGAATACGTGGGTCATGATGTCTGGTATGGAAACGAAATATCGAATTAGGGACTAGGGACTAGGGACTAGGGACGCGGGCGGTGCGTGAGAACCTGGCCGGGAAATGCCGGGATAACGTGTGTGTCTTCCCACACGCGCTGGCCATTGACCCACACGCCGTGGATGCCTTCGCTGAGGCGAATCGGATCCTCGAAGGTGGCGTGGTCCTGCACGCGTTGCGCGTCGAACAGGACCAGGTCGGCGAACTGGCCGGCCCGGATCAGCCCGCGGTCCGTGAGTCCGTATTGCTTGGCGGCAAGCCCGGACATCTTGTGAACGGCTTGCTCGAGCGTCATCAGCCCGGACTCGCGCACCATCCGCGCGAGGATGCGCGGGAACGTGCCCCACTGGCGCGGATGGGGGCGTGGGTCGAACGGCAGTCCGTCCGAGCCAAAGATGGTCAGGGGAAAGCTGGCAATGCGCTCGACGTCGGCTTCATCCATGATGAAGTAGATGGCGGCGGCGGGCTTCAGCCGTTCCAGCAGGCCGTGTTCGTCCAGCCCCAGCGTCTGCATGAGTTCCTGGAAATCCCGGCCGCCAGCTTCCGGATAGCCTTTGGACCAGGTGATCATGGTCCGCGTGGATTGCCGTACACGGTCCAGCCGGAGCATTGTCGAGGTTGCGGGATAGGGATGGCAGTCCAGGCATAGCGGCTGCAGCCTGGCGGCTTTCTCCAGGATGGCCAGGGTCTCCACGGAGCGGCCGTGATTGCGTTTGCCCGCCACTTTGTGATGCGAGAAGACGATGCGGCAATCCAGCGCCCCGCCAATCCTGAGCGCCTCTTCGATCGAGGGCACGATATCGTCGGTTTCGTCGCGCAGGTGGGTGGAGTAGATGCCCCCGAATGCCCGCAGCGGCTCGCAGACCTGGATGATCTCCTGCTCCGTGGCGGCGGCGGCCGGCGGATAGAAGGTGCCAGTGGAAACGCCGAAGGCGCCTGCCTGCATGGCTTTTTCCACCTCCACGCGCATGGCGGCCACTTCCTGCGCATTGGCCTCGCGGCTCACGTCCGGCATGGCCTTGACGCGCAGCGTGGAGTGGCCGAGCAACGGCACCACGTTCACGTTGGCCGGCTTGGCGCGCATGGCATCCAGCCAGTCGGCGAACTCGGCGAACCGGAACAGTTCCGCAGGCCCCAACAGATCCAGTGGCTGCGGCGGATCACCGATGACCAGCGGCGCCACGCTGATGCCGCAGTTGCCTGTCACCACCGTGGTGATGCCTTGCGAGACCTTGGGCTCCATCTCCGGATGCACCAGCAGGTAGCCGTCGTCATGCGTGTGGGAATCGATGAAGCCCGGCGCCAGCACGCGGCCCGCCGCGTCGATCACTGCCCTGGCCTGCATGCCAGCCAGGTCGCCGACGGCGACGATCCGGCCGCCGGCGACGGCGACATCGGCGATCCGCCGCGGCGCGCCCGTGCCATCGACCAGCGTCGCGCGCCGAAACAGCAGATCTGCATTGCTGGCGGCCTCAATGGGTAATGCCGACATGGATTCTCTCCCCTGCTTACCGTGGTTCGATTCCCGCTTGTTTGACAAACTGCGCCCACCTTACCGCCCCCCGGAGCGCAAAGCTGGTCCGTGCCCGTGCAGCCCGGGGCTGCGAATTTCGCCCTCAAGGCGGGATCGGCCAAAGAAGCGCCGCCGGCACCGGAGAAGTATAAGAAAGCGCGCACGGTTATGCAACATATGTTTCTTAATGGATAAACCAGATCCACTCGATTCACAGAACGCAAGAAACTCACCAGATTCACGCGATTCAGTTCGCACCAAGCCACGCCGGAAGCACGTCCCGTGCGTCGGGTGACCAGTTGTGCAACAATCGTTACATCCGCAAATCAGGACACCGCCCATGCCTACCGAAGTCTCCATGCCGCCGCAAAGCCTGGATGAACTGCTTGTTCATCTCCGGGAGAACTTCGCTGCGCTCAGTACGCAGTTCCAGGGCGGGGCGCGCTACCTGCTCGATCATCCGCAGGAGATTCCCATCCTTTCCATGCGCAAGATCGCCGCGAATGCAGGTGTCCAGCCGGCCACCCTGGTGCGCCTGGCGCAGTTCCTTGGCTTCGAGGGCTGGCAGGGCCTGCGCGAGCTCTTTGTCGAGTCGATCCGCGGCGGCCCGCAGCCCTACGCCAAGCGTGCCAAGAAGCTGGTGCGCGAGAGCGGGTCAAGCCGGATGCTCACGGAAATGCTCGACGCGCAGCACCGCAACCTCGACCTGACCGGGGCCAACAATGCCGAGTCGATGCCGCAGGCTGCCGACCTGCTCAGCGCCGCGCCCAATGTGTATGTAGCGGGCTTTCGCTCGTGCTACCCCATCGCGTTCACCCTGCACTACGTGTATCGGCTGTTTCGCCCAACAGTGCACCTGATCCGTGGCGATGCGGGCACGCTCGAAATGGAGCTGCGCGCCCTGACGCCCAAGGATGCCGTGGTGGTCGTGAGCTTTGCGCCCTACTCGCAGGAGAGCATCCGCGTGGCCGATGCCGCGCGCGAGGCCGGCTGCCGCGTGGTGGCCCTGACCGACAGCACCGTGGCGCCGATTGCCTTGCATGCCGATTGCACCCTGCTGTTCTCCATCGACAGCCCGTCGTTCTTTCCCTCCATCACGGCCGGCGTGGCGGTGGCGGAAGCCCTGGTCGAGCAGCTGCTTGCCAAAAAGGGCAAAGGCGCGATCAAGGCGCTCGAACTCGCCGAAGGCCAGTTGCACCAGACCGGCGCTTATGTCCCGGCCAGGCGGGGCTAGCTGGCCGGACATGCGCTAGGCGAGCTTGCCGCAGCCGGCCCGCGCATTGCGGCAAAGCCCTTGCGCTTCCAGGAACAACGCCGCGTCCAGGCACCTTGTTTCCTGCCACGGCGGCGCGATTAGCTGTACGCCGAGGGGCAGGCCGGCCACGGCGCAAGGCGCGGCGACCACGGGCAGCCCCGCCAGCGAGACGGGGCGAGTCAGGTGGCCGGCATCTGCGCGCGGCACGTAGGCCCGCTTGCCGCCGGCGATCTGCTCCGCCCCGATCAGGGGTGCGGCGTACGGCGTGGTGCATGCCAGCAGCAGGTCAACCTCGTCGAACAGTGCCTCCAGCTTTTCGCGCCACACGGCCTGGTAGGCCTTGGCCAAGCGGTACCAGTCCTCGGGGATGGACAGGCCGGCCAGCATGCGCCGGCGCACAAAGGCGCTATAGCCAGGATGGCGTTCGGCGAATCCGCGCTGAACATGGTTGCGCCCGACTTCGAACGCGGAAATGATCGACGCGGCGTCGCGTGCGAGATCGGCTTCGGGCAAATCGATCTTCCGTACAGCATCAAACGCCGAGGCAACGCGCAGCACGGCGTCCTGGGCTTCGTCCTGCGCGAAATCGCCAAAGCCGGCTTGCAGAATCCCCACGCGCAGGCCAGCCATCGACACGCCAGCAGGCCGCACCGGCTCGCCGGGTCCGGGTCCGGGTCCGGGTCCGGATCCAGCCCCCAGCATCGCGCGGTACGCCATTGCCAGCCCGCTTGCATCCGAGGCCATCGGACCCACCGCGTCCAGGCTCTCGGCATACGGGAAGCAGCCTTGCGCCGAAATGCGGCCCGTGGTCGGCCGCAGGCCCCAGATGCCGCAGAACGACGCCGGCGCGCGAATGGATCCGTTGGTATCGGACCCGATGCCAATCGGTGCGATCCCGGCGGAAATCGCCGCGGCGGTGCCCGCCGACGATCCGCCCGCGATCCTGGCCGGATCCAGCGGATTGCGCACCGGCCCGCCGATCACGTTCTCGCCGGTAGCGCCGCAGGCATACTCGTCCATCTGTGTCAGTGCCACCGGGATCGCGCCGGCCGCCATCAATGCTTGCACCACGGCGGCGCTACGGGTGGCGGGCGGCTCGTTCGCGCGCGCGTGGGCGCCGGCAAGCGTCGCGTGGCCTGCCACGTCCAGCAGGTTCTTGACGACAAAGGGCACGCCGGCCAGGGCAAGCGGGGCCTTGCCGGCGAGGCGGGCCGTGTCACAGGCGCCCGCGCCGGCAATGGCCTCCTGCGCCAGCAGCCCGGAGACGCAGTTCAGCGACGCCACCTCCGCCGCCCTGGCAAGGCTGGCCCGAACCACGTCTTGCGCGGTATGACTACCGCTGCGCAGCTGCGCCGCGATGCCAGTGACCGACTGCAAATCAACCGCCATCGCCGCTCCTCACCCTGCTGTGCGCCTGCCCGCTTGCCAAGGCATTGGCAAGCCCCCGCGCCATGCCCTCCATGCCCTGCACCAGCGCCATGACAGCCTCAACATCCTCCGCCGAGACCGGGGGCAGGACTTTGCCAATGGCCGAATCGACGGCAGCCAGCAGTTCCGCCTGCGTCATGCGTTGCATCGCCATCTCACAGTTGCCGGTCGGACATGAGCTCGCGCGGAATGGCGAGGATCAGCACCGCGGCAATCAGCATCATGGCGGCCAGTGCCAGCACCCCCAGCGAGATGCTGCCGGTGGACTGCTTGATGCCTCCCATGAGCACCGGGCCGATCAAGCCAGCGAGGCTGGCGGCGCTGTTGATCATGGCGATGCCGCCGGCGGCGGCCGTACCGGCCAGCACGCGGCCCGGCAGGCCCCAGAACATCGCCAGCGTCGCCATCAGCCCGGAGATGCCGATGGTCAGGAACACCATGGCCATGACGGTATTGTGCGCAAACAGCGTGCTGGCCCACATGGCGGCGGCCGCGACAAAAAGCGGGACGGCGGCATGCAGGCGCCGCTCTCCCACGCGCTGCGCATGCGCCGCGTTGCGGTTCATCACCACGCAGGCAACGCCGTACGGGATTGCCGTCAGCAGGGCAATTTCAAGGGGCGACTGCATGCCCGTGGACTGGATGATGGTCGGGAGCCAGAACACCAGGCCGTAGTTACCGATATTGAACAGCAGGCAAATGCCCATCAGCATCCACAGCACCGGGGACTTGAGCGCGGCCACGAAGCTCGTGTTCTTGCGGGCGTTTTCCGTGGATAGCGTGGTGGTGATCGCCGCCGCTTCCGCCTTGGTCAGCCACGGCGCGGTCTGAGGCGACTCCGGCAGCATCTTGAGCACGAGCAGGCCCAGCACGATCGCCGGCAACGCCTCGATCAGGAACATCCACTGCCAGCCCTGCAAACCGTGCAGGTCGTGCGTGCCGGACATCAACGCGCCGGAAATCGGCCCGCCCAGCACCATCCCCAGCGGCATCGCCAGGAACAGGATCGACATGATCTTCGACTGCCGGGCCGCCGGATACCATTTGTTCAGATACATGACCGCGGCGGGGAAGAAGCCGGCTTCCGTCACGCCCAGCATGAAACGTGCGAAGTAGAACTCCGCTGGCGTGCTCACCAGCATGGTCGCGGCGGAAACCAGGCCCCACACGATCATGATGGCGGCCATGCTCTTGCGCATGCCCAGCCGGTAGATCAGCAGGCTGCTGGGCACCTGGCAGAGCATGTAGCCCCAGAAGAAGATGCCGGCCCCGATGCCGTACACCACGTCGCTCAGCCCCAGCGCCTGCTGCATCTGCAGCTTGGCAAAGCCAACATTCACCCGGTCCAGGTAGCTGAAGAAATAGCAAAGGACGATGAACGGCACGATGCGCCTGGTCACCTTGGCGAAGGCGGCGGCGTCCAGCCCGCTCTCGACGCAAGGCGCTTGCCCCGCATCATCCAGAGTGGCGGCGTTCTTGACAACGGTCATGCTGGTCTCCTCCTGGTACGCGATTACTCAAACGCTTCGTCGTTCGGCTGGTCGTAAGCCTTCTTGACCGCGGCGCTCATCGGGAACTCGAAATTGATGTTCTTTGGCGGCACCGGCTTGCTGAACCATTTGCCGTACAGGCCCTTGATCTCGCCGCTTTTCATCAGGCCGGTGATCACGCCGTCGACCAGCTTCTTGAACTCGGGATCGTCCTTGCGCATCATGAAGCCATAGGCTTCGAACGATTGGGGCGTGCCAACCACTTCCCACTCCGCCGGGTTCGGCGCCAGCGTTTTCGCGCCCGACAGCAGCACGTCGTCCATCATGAAGGCGGAGACGCGGCCCGATTGCAGGATCAGGAACGACTCGCCGTAGTCCTTGGCGCTCTGGATCGTGATGTTGGCCTTCTTGTCGTCGTTGAGCTTGCGCAGGATCCGCTCGGACGTGGTGCCCGCGTTGGTGACCACGGCCTTGCCGCCAAGGTCCGGGAAGTCGTGGACCGGGCCACCCTTCCTGACCAGCAGGCGCGTGCCGGCAACAAAGAAGGTGGTGGAGAACGCCACCTGCTGCTGGCGTGCTTTCAGGTTGGTGGTGACCCCGCACTCCAGGTCGACCGTGCCATTCTGGACCAGGGATATGCGGTTCTGCGACGTGACCGGCACCATGCGGACGTCAAGCTTGGCCAACCCCACCTGCTTCTTGACCTCGGCCACCACCTTGTCGCAGATGTCCTGCGAGTAGCCGATCACCTTCTGGTTGCTGTCGTAGTAGGAAAACGGGATCGAAGTGGTGCGATGCCCGATCGTGATCGTTCCCGACTCCTTGATCCGGGCCAGCGTGGGGCTGGCAGCCACATCCGATGCCTGGACCGCCCCCGCGCCAAGCATCGCTCCCAGCATTGCCAAACCGAGGCAGGTGGCTTTCACAGCTTTCATTTATCGCTCCTTGTTTAGCAGACACGCGACGGGCCATCGCGTTTGAATACTATTCACTGAGCAACAACTGTTCCATCATGGATAACCATGAAACATATGTATTTTTTACTGGAAAAATGAAGTAACAGACGCATCGCGCACCAAATAAGGCGATACAAATGGTGCATGACCGGCCTCGTTTTGAGGCATGGCGGAACCAGCAGGCCTGCGCAACCAGGCGTAGCATGTCGCGCTCGCCTCCCCCTTTTGATTCAGCCTCATGCGTTCCATGCGATCCCTGCCGCCTCTCGTGACCCTGCGCGCGTTCGAAGCCGCCGCCAGGCGCCTGAGCTTCAGCCTGGCGGGGCAAGAGCTTTTTGTGTCACAAAGCGCCATCAGCCACCATATCCAGCGCCTGGAGAGCGACCTGTGCGTGACGCTGTTCGAGCGGCGTGCCCGCGCGGTTGTGCTGACCCCCGCGGGGCAGGCGTATTACGCCAAGGTGCACGCGGCGTTCGAACTGCTGCGCGATGGCACGGAGCAGGTACGGGCGCCCGGCACGGCACGCACGACGCTGACCGTGGGGCTGCTGGCGTCGTTTGGCACGCGCTGGCTGGCGCCACGCTTGCAGGCGTTCTCGCTGGCGCATCCCGGCATCGACCTGCAGTTGCGGCCCGATATCGGCCTGGCCGACGTGGCCGGCGGCGAGGTCGACGTGGCGATCCGCTACGGGCGCGGCGCCTGGCCGGGCGTGCAGGCGCAGCAGCTCATGCCGGAGCGCCTGTCGGTGGTCTGCGTGCCCGGCCTGATCGCCGGGCCGGACCGGCCCGCCAAGCCACAGGACCTGCTGCGCTTTGCGTTTTTATCGTCGCATGCCCGGCAGCCGTTCGAGTGGGACGCGTGGGCACACCGCTTTGGCCTGGACCTGGGCCAGGCGCAGACCGTGCATCTGCACGACTACAACATCGTGGTGGAAGCGGCGCTGGCCGGCCAGGGCATCGCCATGGGCCGCCACCGCCTGATCGCCCAGCAACTGGCCAGCGGCGCGCTGGTGCAGGCCCTGCCCGACGCGGTACTGGATGATCCCGGCATAGGCTGGTGGCTGGTCGCACCGCGCGGCGCGATGGGCGAGGCCGCATCGGCCTTCCGTGGCTGGCTGATGGCGGAGGCAGCCGAGGATGCGCCGGGCGGCACCTGACGCCACGTGGTGCCGCTTGGTGCCGCTTGGTACCGCTTGGTGCCACGTGGCGCCAAGCGATCACCCACGGATTAGTTTTGCTCATGCGTGGCGAGGCAAGAATTGATTGGTTTCCCGGCCGCCAAGCCGATAGGATGGGCCCTCCCAATCTCTTTCCCGCGCAACCCACATGACCCTCTCCCTCTCCGCCCGCGTGGCCGAACTCGGGCTGACCCTCGAAGCCGCGGCCGCGCCCGCCGCCAACTACGTTTCGTTCGTGCAGGACGGCAACCAGCTCTTCATCTCCGGCCAGATCTCGCGCGAACATGGCCAGGCCGCGTACCTGGGCCGCCTGGGCGACAATATTTCGGACGAAGACGGCGTGCGGGCAGCGCGGCTGTCGGCGCTCGGCGTCCTCTCGCAGATCGCCGCCGCCACGGGTGACCGGCTCGACCGGGTGGCCCGCGTGGTGCGGCTGGGCGTTTTTGTAGCTTGTACGCCGGACTTCCAGCGCCAGAGCGCCATCGCCAACGGTGCGTCGGACCTGATGGTGCAGGTCTTCGGCGATGCAGGCCGCCATGCGCGCAGCGCCGTGGGCGTGGCCTCGCTGCCTGCCGGGGTTGCCGTGGAAGTCGAAGCGGTCATCTCGCTGACCTCGGCCTGAACCGGACGCGCATCCAAGGAATCCCCATGCCAGCCCCCCTTACCGCTGCCGCCGTCGACGCCCTGCGCGCCCTTACCCCGGGTGCGCGAGGCACCACGCATTTCAACCACGGCGGCGCCTCCCTGCCGTCAGCTGCCACGCTCGAGGCGATCTACAGCCACCTGCGGCGCGAGGCCACGCTGGGGCCGATGGAAGCCGGCGTCGCGGCGCGCGAACAAACGGAACGCGCGCGCACCCTCGCCGCGCAGCTGCTCAACGCCCAGCCGGCGGAGATCGCGCTGACCACGGGCAATTCGCCCGGCTGGGGCGCCGCGTTCGCCGCCCTGGGGGCCTGGCAAGCCGGCGACCGGATCCTGGTCGGGCGCCACGAATGGGGCGGCAACCTCGCCACCATGCGCCTGACGGCGCAGCGCGCGGGCGCGTCGATCGAAGTCATTCCGTCCGATAACAGCGGCGCGGTGGATCCCGAGGCGCTGGAGGCCATGCTGGACGACCGCGTGCGCCTGATTGCCCTGACCTGGCTGCCGGCCAACGGCGGGCTGATCAACCCGGCAGCGGCCATCGGAAAGGTGGCGCGGCGCCACGGGATCCCCTACTTCATCGACGCCGCGCAGGCGGTGGGGCAATTGCCGATCGATGTCGCTCAGTTGGGCTGCGACGTGCTCAGCGGGGCCGGGCGCAAGGCACTGCGCGGCCCAAGGGGAACAGGCCTGCTCTATGTGCGGCAGGATTTCCTGCCCCGGCTCACACCGGCGTTCGTCGACACGTACTCCGCGCCGCTGGACGCGGACGGCGAGCCGGTGCTGCGGGCCGGCGCGGCCCGCTTCGAATCGGCGGAAGCCTCGATGGCGCTGCGCTGCGGCCTGGCCAACGCCTTGCAGGAAGCGCTGGAGATCGGCCTTGAGAACATCCGTGCGCGGATCGATGCCACCGCGCAGGCGCTGCGCGTGCAACTGGCCGCCATACCCGGCGTGACGGTGCTGGACCAAGGCCACGAGCGCTCCGGACTGGTGGCGTTCAACCTGGCCGGCCAGGACCCGGTGTCGGTGCAGCGCAGCCTGGCGGCGCAGGGCGTGGTGATCGGCAGCAACGGCGTCGCCTACACGCCCCTGGATATGCATGCCCGCGGACTCAGCCAGATCGCCCGCGCCTCGGTCAGCTACCTGACCACCGAGGCGGAGATCGGGAAATTGCTGGAGAGCTTGCGGGCGCTGGTGCGCTAGGGCGCCGGACCGGGCCTTTCATCGCGCTGCGCATCGCGCGATATCGAGGCCAGTCATGCTAGCCAACGCAGGCGCACGTACGATTCCCGGCAAGGCGGCGGGGCAGATGCCTCATGTGGCGCTTGGTGGCGCGACGGGCTAGGATACAGAGACTGCGGGACGGTGGACGGTGAGGCTGATGCATCGCAGCATTCGCACCCGACGTCCTCGCATCCCCTACCCTATGCCAGACAAAGCCCTGTCTCCGCCAGGAACGCTGACGCGCAACCGCCTCGTCAGGCGCATCGCGATGGTCGTGGCGATACTCGCAGGCCTCGTTGCCGCGGGCTGGTACGCAACCCGGGCCAAGCCGGTAGCGGTACTGACGGCCAGGGTCGAGCAGGGGCGCGTCGAGGCCACTGTCGCCAACACCCGGGCAGGCTCGGTCTCGGCCTGCCGGCGGGCGAAACTGGCGCCGCCGGCGGCCGGACGCATCGAGGTGCTGAATATCCACAAGGGCGATCGCGTGAAGGCTGGCCAGGTACTCCTCGTCCTCTGGAACGAAGACCTGGTTGCGCGCGAGCAACTCTCGCAACACCAGCTGCTGACCGCCGCCGCGCACGTGCGCGAAGTGTGCGAACTGGCCAAGGTGGCGGCAAGCGACGCCAGGCGCTCGCGGGAACTGGTGGCGAAAGGCTTCGTCTCGCCCCAGGCTGTGGAGCGGACCGATGCCGACGCCGACTCCAGGCGTGCCGCGTGCGAATCGGCGAAGGCGCAGGTGAAGGAGGCCGGGGCGCGTATCGCCGCCTCGCGCGCGGATACTGCGCGCACGGTGCTGAAGGCGCCTTTCGACGGCGTGGTGGCCGAAGTCAACGGCGAGATTGGCGAGTACCTGACGCCCTCGCCGCCCGGCATCCCGACGCTGCCTGCCGTGGACCTGATCGACGACTCGTGCCTCTATGTATCCGCACCGATCGACGAGATCGACGCGGCACGCCTGCAGGTAGGCATGCCGGCACGGGTCACCCTGGACGCCTATCGCGGCAGGCATTTCGAGGGCAGGCTGCGGCGCGTCGCGCCCTACGTCCTGGCGCTGGAGAAGCAGGCCCGCACCGTCGAGGTCGAGGTCCAGTTCGACAGTCCCGACCTTGTCCGTCATCTCCTGGTGGGCTATAGCGCCGATGTGGAAATCGTGACCGATGCCCGCGACCAGGCGCTGCGCATCCCTACCACGGCGCTGGCATCCGGCAACCGCGTGCTGGTGTTGAACAATGCCGGCAGGCTGGAAGCGCGCACGATCGGCACCGGGATTGCCAACGCGGAGTTCACCGAGGTGACCACGGGGCTCAAGCGCGGCGAGCGCGTCGTCACCTCGCCGGAACGGATTGGTCTCCACGCGGGCATTGCCGCTGTCGAGGCAGAACCGGCTACCGCGGAGACGCAAGCAAAATGATCCGGCTCGACGGCATCGGGCGGACATTCGTGCTGGGCGGCGAGGCTGTGCATGCGCTGCATGGGATCGACCTTGCGGTTGCCCAGGGAGAGTACCTTTCCATCATGGGCCCATCGGGCTCCGGCAAGTCCACCTTGCTCAATATCCTGGGCCTGCTGGATCGCGCCGATACCGGGACTTACCAGTTGGGCGGCCGCGACGTAACCGCTCTCCCGGACGACGAACTGGCGCGCCTGCGGCGTGAGAAGATCGGCTTTGTATTCCAGTTCTTTCACCTGGTGCCGCGCCTCACCGCCGCCGCGAACATCGAGCTGCCGATGGTGCTCGCCGGGATCGACCCGGCCGAACGACGGCGCCGCGTGGACGCGCTGCTCGGCGAGTACGGCCTGCAAGACCGCGCCAGGCACCGGCCCGACGAGCTCTCGGGCGGGCAGTGCCAGCGGGTTGCCATCGCGCGTGCCATGGCGATGCGCCCGGCGACGATTCTCGCCGATGAACCCACCGGCAATCTGGACCGGCATACCGGCCAGGAAGTCATGGCGGTGCTGGAGGGCCTGCATGCGCAGGGGGCGACGCTGATCGTGGTCACGCACGACCCGGAAATCGGCGCCCGCTCCCGGCGCAGGCTGCGCATGGTGGACGGCGGCATTGCCGGTGACGAGGTGCGGCAGGATAACCATGCGGCTCACTGACGTCCTCGGTTTCACCTGGCAGGTACTGCGCGGCTACCGCTCACGCAGCCTGCTGATCCTGCTCGCCATGGGCATCGGCGTTGCCGCCGTGGTGGCGGTGAGCGCGCTCGGCGAGGGAGCACGGCTATACGTGGTGAACCAGTTCGGCGCACTTGGCACCAACCTCGTCATCGTGCTGCCCGGGCGCAGCGAAACGGCCGGCGCAGCGCCGGGAATCGTGCTGGGCGCAACCACGCGCGACCTGACGCTGGACGATGCACTCGCGCTCAGGCGCAGTCCCGCCGTCGCGCGCATCGCGCCGCTCATTGTCGGGAACGCGGATCTGCATGTCGGTGCGCGGCGGCGCGAAGCGCCGGTGCTGGGGTCCACCGCCGAATTGCTGGCGGTGCGCCATATGGCGCTAGCCCAGGGCAGCTTCCTGCCCGAGGGCGATCCGCACCACGGCCAGCCCGTGTGCGTGATCGGCACCAGGGTGGCGACAGAGCTGTTTGGCACGCGCCAGGCGCTAGGCGAGTGGCTGCGCATCGGAGACCGGCGCTTTCGCGTGATCGGGCTGCTGGCCGGCCAGGGCGAATCGCTGGGCTTCAACACGGACGAGCTGGTCATCGTTCCGTTGTCCGCGGCCCAGGCCCTGTTCAACACCGACTCGCTGTTCCGCATCCTGATCGAGGCCAAGACCCGCGAGCAGATTCAGGGCGCCAAGGCCGACGCCGAGGAGATCATTCGCCAGCGCCACGAAGGCAAGCGCGACGTGACCGTCATCACACAGGACGCGGTGCTCGCCACGTTCGACCGCATCCTGCGCGCGCTCACGCTGGCGGTGGGCGGCATCGCGGCTATCAGTCTTGCCGTGGCCGGCATCCTCATCATGAATGTGATGCTGATTGCCGTGACCCAGCGGCAGCGCGAAATCGGGTTGCTCAAGGCGCTCGGCGCCACCGCCGGCCACATCCGGCTGCTCTTCCTCACCGAAGCCGTACTGCTGGCGCTCGGTGGCGTGGCCGCGGGCCTGGCTGTGGGCGAAGCCGCGTGCAGGCTTGCCGTGCAGCTCTATCCGGCGATTCCCTTCACGCCGCCTTGGTGGGCCTTGCTGGGGGCGCCGGCCATCGCCGTCGTGACCGCCATCGCCTTCACCGTGGCACCGGCCCAACGCGCGGCAAAGCTGGATCCGGTGCTGGCCCTGTCGGGACGATGACCCATGCGCTACGCAGACTTCATCCGTTTCACCCTCGCCTCGCTGGCTGCGCACCGGCTCCGCACCTCGCTCACCGCACTGGGCATTGCCGTTGGCATCGCCGCGGTCATTTTGCTGACGTCGATCGGCGAAGGGCTGCATCGCTTCGTGATCGAAGAGTTCACCCAGTTCGGCACCAATCTGATCGGCGTGACGCCAGGCCGCACCCAGACCCACGGCGCTTCGCTCGGGTCGATCAACACCGTGCGCCCGCTCACGATCGAAGACGCCATCGCCCTGCGCCATGCCCCCCACGTGCGCGTGACCAACCCACTGGTGCAGGGCAACGCCGAAGTCGACTACCTCGGCAAGAGCAGGCGGGTGACGCTGTATGGTGTCGGGCCCAGGTTCACCGAAGCGCTGAGCATGCGCGTGGCCACCGGCCAATTCCTGCCCGATGACGATCCGCGCGCCGCGCGGACGCTGGCGGTACTTGGCGCGAGAGTGGCACGCGAACTCTTCGGCGGCGACAACCCGCTGGGCGCGCGCATCCGCGTAGGCGGTGAACGCTATCGCGTGGTAGGCGTGATGGAAGCGAAGGGGCAGATGCTGGGCTTCGACCTGGACGATACGGTCTATATACCGGCTGGCCGCGCCCTGGACCTGTTCAACCGGGAAAGCCTGGTCGAGATCGAGGTCACCTACGATCCCACCGCTGCGCTCCCCGACGTGGAGGACGGCATCAAGCGCCTGTTGAGCGCGCGCCATGGTGCCGAGGATTTCACCGTCACGCCCCAGCAAAAGATGCTGGAGGTATTCGGCACCGTGCTCGATGCCATCACCTTCGCGGTAGCAGCGATCGGCGCCATCTCGCTGATCGTGGGCGGCGTGGGAATCCTCACGATTCTCACCATCGCTGTGGCCGAGCGCACCTCCGAGATCGGTCTCTTGCGCGCCATCGGGGCGACCGAGGCACAGGTCATGCTCCTCTTCCTTGGTGAAGCCGCGCTGCTCGCCGCCATCGGCGGCATGATCGGATTGCTGCTGGGATGGGGCATCGCGCTGGTGCTCGCGGCGGCGTTGCCGGCGCTGCCAGTCCACACACCGTGGTCCTACGCCATGCTGGCTGAGCTGGTGGCGGTGGTGATCGGTCTGGCTGCCGGCGTGCTGCCGGCACGCCGGGCGGCACGGCTTGCTCCGCAGGAGGCCTTGCGATCGGAATAGAAACCAGAACCTAGAACCTAGAAACCAGAAGCCGGAAACCCGAACCGCAGCTTTCCCGGCTTTCAGGCCAGTGGTCCTCCGGCTGCCTGAATAGGGGTTTATGCCAGCTTCTCTCCGGCTCCGGGTTGCGGTCTACTGGAAGCGAATCAAGACGTGGCTGGAGCGTGGATTGGCACTGCTTAGCTTGCCACTACATGCCAGCCGTGGGATTCCGACTCCAGGAGACAACACCATGGTGACCAAGCAGGACGAAAGCTTCATTCTGAAGAACCTTCTCGCGCTGGCAGCAGTGGAGGCGCTCGGCGGCGCGATTGCGCTAGGGTTCGCCTTCAATCTCCTGACCTGACTGAAAGGACAACAAAGATCCTCCATCGTTGTCCTGTATCAAAGGTATAAAGAGAATCAAGGAATCAAGGAATCAAGGAATTTAATAATCATTAAAGCTCCTCGGCACTGGCTTTGATCCGGCCAGTTTTCCGGGGATCTCTGTCGTCAGGGACCCGCATTTGCGACGCTGTCCCACCGCCCGCTGCCGGCGGAACCTTGGCGCATGTCAGCTCGCAAGTTCCCCGCCGGCACCACCAGGTCAGTTCAGGCTTCCCGGATTCTGCGCCGTGGCTTTCTGCTTGGCCTTGGCCGCAAAGTACGCGCCAATCTGCTTCTGCGTAATCGCGCCCTTCTTCCGCGTATCGATCTTGTCGAAGACCTTGTAAACCTCCGGCATGCCGGCCTCGGCTTCCTCGCGGCTCAGCTTGCCGTCGTGGTTGGTATCGGCGGCAGCGAACTGCTCTGCGAATTTCGCCTTGGCTTCCTTTGGATTCATGGGCGCCTGCGGTGCGGGCTGTGGCGCGGGTTGTTGCGCACTGACAGCGCCGGATGCAAGAAATGCGGCCAGCGCCAGGCTGGCAGTCGACAGTAGCCGTGGAATCATTGGAGTCCCCTAGAACACTTCGATGGTAAGGCCCGCCGGTCCTGCGATCGTCGGCAACCGGATGGCTTGTGCAGAGATCGGGAGCAATCGATCCCCCGGGCCCGTGGCTAAGATCATCGTCGGCTTTCCGGCATTGGGGAATTTAGTTATTTCGATAGCCGATATAAGCGTTTTGCCAGGCAGGCGGTGGTGACGCGCAGCAATGCGCGCTGGCGAGTCATGACCGGGTAGCCCCCGCATCCCGCGCCCGCCCCAGCAAAAACTCGCGCTCGCGGGTGTTGCGGGTCATGCCGGCAGCGCGCTCGAACTCGGCGCGGGCTTCGTCGAAGCGGCCGAGCTTGCACAACAAGTCGCCGCGCACGCTGGGCAGCAAGTGGTACTTCGCCAGCGAGGACTCGGCGAGGAGCGCATTCGCCAGTTCCAGGCCGGCCTCGGGGCCGAAAGCCATGCCGACCGCCACCGCGCGGTTGAGCTCCACCACGGGTGATGGCGCCACTTCGGACAGCGCGTCGTAGATGGCGGCGATCTGCGCCCAGTCGGTATCGGCCGCGGTGGTGGCGCGGGCGTGGCAGGCGGCCAGCGCCGCCTGCAAGGCGTAGGGGCCGAGCGCCCCGTCCAGCTCTTGCGCGCGCGCCAGCGCCACCAGCCCGCGCCGGATCAGCAGGTGGTCCCAGCGGCTGCGGTCCTGTTCCAGCAACAGTACCGGGCGGCCTTGCGCGTCGACCCGTGCATGCGTGCGCGAGGCCTGGATCTCCATCAGCGCCACCAGGCCATGCACCTCGCTTTCCTCCGGAGCCAGGCCGGCCAGGGTGCGGCCCAGGCGCAGCGCTTCCTCGCACAGCGCGGGGCGCATCCAGTCGTCGCCGGCGGTGGCCGAATAGCCTTCATTGAAGATCAGGTAGATCACTTCCAGCACGGAGGCCAGGCGCGGCGCGCGCGCCTGGGGCCCGGGTACCTCGAAGGGCACGCGCGCCGCGCCGAGCGTGCGCTTGGCGCGCACGATGCGCTGGGCGATGGTGGGTTCCGGGGTCAGGAAGGCCCGCGCGATTTCCTCGGTGGTCAGCCCGCCCAGCAGGCGCAGCGTCATGGCGACCCGCGCATCGGTGGAGAGCACCGGGTGGCAGGCGGTGAAGACCAGCCGCAGCAGGTCATCGCCGATGTCATCCTCGCGCGCGGCATCCAGCGCATCGACAAAATCCGGCACTACGTGGGCCTCCATCGCTTCGAGATCCTGGCCGATCTGCTCGTGCTTGCGGGCGTGCAGCGCTTGCTGGCGCAAGTGGTCGAGCGCGCGGTTCTTCGCCGTGGTCATCAGCCAAGCGCCTGGGTTGTCCGGCACGCCGGTCTCGGTCCAGCGCTCCAGCGCGGCAACCAGGGCGTCCTGCGCCAGTTCTTCGGCCAGGCCCACGTCGCGCACCACGCGCGCAACGTGGGCGATGACCTTGGCGGATTCGATGCGCCAGACGGCTTCTATCGCCCGCTGCGTCGGTGTCGTCGTCACCATGTGTTTCAGGCCGCGCTGGTCGCGCCGGGTGCCGAGGACTCCATGTACACCAACTCCCAGATATGCCCGTCGAGATCATCGAACCCGTGCCCGTACATGAAGCCGTGGTCCTGCGGCGCGCGCGGCGCCGTTGCGCCGGCGGCCACGGCTTTGGCGACCAGGGCGTCCACCTCGGCGCGGCTCTCGCAGGAGATGCAGATCAGCACTTCGGTGCTCTCGGAGGTATCGCACAGCTTGCGGGTGGTGAAGGTCTTGAAGAACGCATGCTTGAGCAGCATCGCGTGGATGTTCTCGCCGATAACCATGCAAGCGGCGTCGTCGTTGGTGAACTGCGGGTTGAAGGTGAACCCCAGGCCCTTGAAGAAATCCTGCGAGCGCTGCAGGTCGGCCACGGGGAGGTTCAGGTAGATTTGCTTATGCATGATTCGTCCTTGGATTCGATTTCGCGTGATTGGATGGAGGCTCGGCGGGTTGCCCCGCTTAACGGGCCGCCGGCGCCTCGGCCAGCGCCTTCAGGTTGACCAGCCCTTGCTCGAAATCCTTGCCCACCATCTTGTCCATATTGAAGACCAGGTGCAGCAGCTTGGCAAAGTACGGCACGCCGCCTTCCATCGACCATGTCACCTTGGTGGCATCGGCCTGCGGCCTGAGCGTGAATTCGGCGATGTTGTGCGCCTCGAACGGCTTGATGAAATCCAGCCGCATCGTGACCTTGGCGGCCGGCACGGCTTGGAGGATTTCCATGCTGCCCACGCCTACCTTGTCGCTCTCCCAGGCGTAGGCGGCGCCCTGCCCGCTGCGCGTGGCGCCGTAGGTGCCCTTCAGGGACGGGTCCTTCTTTTCATAGGGGTTCCACTGGTTAAAGTTGTGGAGGTCGTTGATGAGCGCGAACACGCGCTCCGGCGGCGCCTTGACGCTGGCGCTGCGCTCAACCCGGAAGGTATCGGGCCGCGTGGCGGCGTAGATCAGCAACAGGGCAATGGCGGCGAAAGCGGCGAGCAGGATGGGCTTGAGCATGGTGTCGGGATCCGGCGAAGGTTGGGGTGGGCTCGGGTGGAACGGTGGGATCGTTGGCTTGTTGGCTCAGTGCTGGCCAACGTCCAGGTCGCGAAAGCGCTCCACCGCGGGGCTCGGCGCGAAGTCCTCCAGCTCGAAGAGCTGCCGTACCTCGATCTCGCCGTCGGCCATCTCGCCATGCGGCGACGGGAAGCGCCGCGCCCATTCCATCGCCTCCTCGCGGCTGCGCACCTGGATCAGCGTGTAGCCCGCCACTATTTCCTTGCGTTGCTCCTTGCTTTGCGCAAAGGGCCCGTCGATGACGGTGCGCTGGCCGCCGGCATAGCGGATGCGCCAGCCGGTGGAAGTGGGCTTGAGCCCGGCGGCGTCGAGCAGCACACCCGCCTTGGCCAGTTGCTCGTGATACGCCGCCATCGCAGCGAAGCGGCTTTCGTCCGGCATCGCGCCGGCTTCACTGCCTTGCGTGGCTTTCACCAGGATCATGAATCGCATCGCGGTTCTCCTTAGCTTGCGGTGGGTGGTTGTCGGTGGTGAGCCGTGGCGGCGGCACGCCGCTGCCATCTCGTTGACTCTTACCGGTACGACGAACCGCGCGCCGCCAGATCGACATCCTGTGCAAAAAAACCCGCAAACCAAGGGTAACTACCTAGATGAAGCCTTGCACCCCCATCCGCTTGCCGCCTTACAGGAAGCAAGGCCCGACCTCGCGGACCTCCACGGTGCACCATGCCGCGGCGGGACACTCGGCGGCGATGGCAATGGCCTCGTCCTGCGTGGCGCAGTCGAGCAGGAAGTAGCCGCCGATCATTTCCTTGGCCTCGGCAAAGGGGCCGTCGAGCAGGTCGCGGCGGCCTTCGCGCACCTGCACGCGCACGCCCTTGGCCTGCGACGTGAGCGAGTTGACGCCCAGCAGCAGCCCGCGCTCATTCAGGCCTTCGGCAAAACGCTGCATGCTGGCGTAAGCCTGGCGCCCTTCTTCCGGGGAACGCTCGGTGCGCTGGCCAACAGGTTCGACGATCAGCAGCATGTACGACATAGGGTCTCCGCTTTGTTCTGCACATTTTGGGGAATGGATTACCGCCCACATCCTGCACGCCTCGGCCGCCGGCCGCAAGCGGCCGGTGCGCCACATATGGATGGAGGAAATTCTTGGCCGTTAATTGCAATGACCGAACGTTCGCCAACCATGGCCTATCCGGGCGGACAGTTTAATATGTCGACCTTGCTCCACCCGGCACCCAACACCTTCCCATGACCGCATCGCGCCAGCCAACCAACCATCCCTCGTACTTCATCGAGGGCGACACCGTGATCTGGTCGCACAGCGACCGGCCGCTCTGGGCCAAGGACGGCAGCCCGCTGCCCATTGCCCATCCGCACGCGTTCCGCTGCATCGCCGGGCGCTGGTTCACCGACGGCGAGCACGTCATCGTGCAGGCCCAGCAAGGCAGCGGCGCGGCCTGGTACTACTTCTACCGGATCGAAAACGCCGACATCGCCACCTTCGAAGTCCTCAACGAGCGCTACGCCCGCGACGCGCGCCAGGCTTACTTCATTACCGGCAAGACCATCCGCACCCGCAGCCCGCAGGCCTTCCGGCCGCTGGTCTACCAGGACTGGCGCTGGCCGGAGAACGGCCCGCTGGAGCCGGTGACCTGCATGCATGACTACTACGCCGTGGACGCCGAGTCGGCCTACTTCAACGGCAAGCGCGTAACGGGCGCGGATGGCGCTACCGTGGTGGGCTTGCCGGGCAACTACATTGCCGATGCCGGGCAGGTGTACTACTTCGGCCAGCGCATCGAAGCCGACCGCGCCAGCCTGGTGGTAGCGCCCAGTGGCGACGGCCCGCTGCGCATGACAGACAAGCTCGGCCCCATCGACGACGGCCAGCGCATGACCGCGCTCGACCACCGGCAGGTGGAGCACTGGCGGGACTTCTTCACGGCCCTGCCCGCGCTGCAGGACTATTGGTGGCACCGCCTGCAGGCACCAGCCGCGCCAGCCACGCCAGCGCAAGAAGTGGAATACGACGGCCATCGCCTCGCCGGGCTCGATCCGGCCACCTTTGCCGCGAGGGAAATGCCCGTTGGCCACGGCCTGACCGGGGTGTTCTGTGGCGATGCGCATGGCATCCACTGGCTGCACCAGTACGCCGACGACCCATGCGAGCTGACCTTGCTTTCCTCGCGCCCGATATCCAGCCTGGAAACGCTGGGGGATGGCTATCTCAGCGACGGCGCCACGGTGTTCTACGCGCCGAACCACTATCAAACGCCGCAAGCCCTGCGCAAGGTCGATCCCGCCGGGTTTACCGTGCTGCAGGGCCCGTGGGCCCGCGATGCCAGCCGTGCCTTCTATCGCGGCAAGGCCAAGAAAGGCGTGAACCCGGATGCCTTGCGCATCGCGGGCTGCTACGCGTGGGACGACGCGCAATTGTTCTGCGACGACAAGCCGCTCACGGTAGCCGTGCCGCACGATACGCTGCAGGTACCGCACCCTGGCTTCCTGCTGGCCGGCGACCAGTTGTTCTTCGGGCGCCGGCCGGTCTCGGCCAAGCGCGTGCACCTGCCCACACTGGAGTTCCTTGACGCGGACTTTGCACGCGACCGCAAGCACGCCTATATCATTGGCTATGTGAACCTGGTCGCCATCGACGGCGCCGATCCGGCCAGCTTCCGCGTGCTGGAAAACGGCCGCGCCGCCGATGCGGTGCGCGAGTACGACGCGGCCGCACTGAAGCAAGCGAGCGCACCGGCAACCGACTAGCCGCTGAACGTCATGGGTACAATGGCTCGGACATGGGACGCGAACTATTTCCCGACCCCGACGCCATCATGACCCAGGCTTATTCAGAAACCGTCAGCCGGATCCTTGCTGCCCATCTGCAAAGGCGTGTCCAGCCGGCTGCGTCCGCCTGCCCCGCCGCCACCCCGCCGCTGATCGTGCACCAGCATTTCACCGTCGCGAACGAGGCGGTGGCGCTGCAGTTGCCGGCCTGGCGCGACTATGTCGGCCGCATACTCGATGTTCCGGTTTCGCGCGCGCAGGTTGCCGGCGGCTTCCGGGGCGAGCTCGATACCTATGTGCTCAAGGACCTGACCTACCTGGACAGCCGCACCGATCCGGTGGGCCAGATTCGCACCACCGCGCGCATCTCCACCGACAGCGTGCGCGACTACGTCTTCCATGTGGCCGTGGACGGGATCGCCGAAACGGTGACGGACTTCACCCGGCAGCGCAAATCGGCCCAGTTCGTGCCGGGCATCCTGGCGCTCGACATGAACCAGCCGATGCACATGCACCGCCCCACGCGCGCCCGGGTGCTGGCCTTCTTCGTGCCGCGCGCCGCGGTGGAGGCGGCCATCCCCGATGCCGAGTCCATCCATGGCCGCGTGGTGACCTATACCTCGCCGCTGACGCGCCTGATCTTCGATCACGTGACGGCGCTCTGCCGCAACCTCCCGGCACTGTCCGAGGCCGATGCGGAAAAAACCATCCGCGGCTGCGCGCACCTGATCGTTGCCGCATTCGGCAAGCAGGCGCGCCTTGCCGGCAACGCGCGCGCGGCCGCCCGTGCCGCCATGCTGGAGCGGGTGCAGCGCTACGTGCAGGCCAATCTGCACCAGGAGAACCTCTCGCCCGAGAGCATCCTGCAAGCGTTCGGGCTGCCGCGCCCAACCCTGTACCGGATGTTCGAGCACGAAGGCGGCCTTGGCGCGTATATCCGCAACTGCAGGTTGCGCTCGGCGGCCGACGATCTCCTGCGCCTTGCGCACATCAGCATCGGCGAGATCGCCTATGGGGCCGGCTTCAACAGCGCCTCTGACTTTACCCGCGCCTTCCGCCGGGCCTACGGCGTGTCCCCGAGGGATTTCCGGGGATTCTGAGCGCTGGCGACGGCGCCGACGGCCACGGGATGCACCAGGACGGGCCGCATGCGCCATATGTCACGTAACCGTCATGCGCGCGCCATACAATCGGCGGCTTCCCAATAGTCCGAATGCCCTGGCGATGCCTGACGTTCCGGTTGACTCACACTTGGCTCGTTCCCGCTTCCGGCAGCCCTGTGCCGAGGATCTCTGCGTCACCACGCCATCGGTGACCACGGAACAGAACAACCAGGAAGTCCTCGATGTGTTCGGCAAGCACCGGGACCTTGCCAGCTTGCCGGTGACCGAGAACGACACGCCGATCGGCCTGATCAATCGCGCGATCTTCATGTCGCAGATGAGCAAGCCCTATCACCGCGAGCTGTACAACCGCAAGAGCTGCATCGCCTTCATGGACAAGGAGCCGCTGGTGGTCGATGCCGCGATGAGCATCGAGGCCCTGACCTTCAAGGCGGTGGAGTATGGCGAAAAAGCACTCGCCGACGGCTTCATCATCGCGCGCGACGGCCGCTTCCTTGGCATCGGGCATGGCTTGCAGCTGATGCGCGTGGTCGCGGACATGCAGGCCGAGAAAAACCGCCAGATCATGCACAGCATCGACTACGCCAGCACCATCCAGCGCTCGATGCTGCGCCCCTCGCGCGAGGCGCTGGCCAGGACGCTCGGCGACGCGGGCCTGGTGTGGGAGCCGCGCGATGTGGTTGGCGGAGATTTCTATCACTTTGCGGCGTTCGAGGACGGCTGGTTTGCCGCGCTGGCCGATTGCACGGGCCACGGCGTACCGGGCGCGTTCCTGACCCTGATCTCCTCGTCCATCCTGATCCAGGCCATCGAGCAGCGCGGCCCGCGCGACCCCGGCGCGCTCCTGATGGCGGTGAACCGCGGCATCAAGCAGATGCTCGGGCAGCTCGATGGCGATGATGAAACGCCTGGCTCGAACGACGGCATGGATGCGGCGTTCTTCTGGTTTGACAACGCCAGCCGCCGGCTCGTATTCGCCGGCGCCAAGAGCGCCTTGTTCGTGCTCCAGCCCGGCGAGGAGGAAGGCGAGATCGTGGACGGCGAGCGCATGGGTGTCGGCTATGTGGATACCGACCTGGACTTTGCCTGGCAGAACCGCCTGATCCAGACCCAGCCGGACAGCGTGGTGTTTGTGACCACCGATGGACTGATCGACCAGATCGGCGGTCCCAAGGAAATCGCCTTTGGCAAGCGCCGCATCCGCGAAGCGATCCGTGGCAGCCGGCACGCCTCGGCGGCGCAGATCAACGAGGCCGTGCTGGACCAGTATCGCGCGTGGCAAGGCCATCACCGCCGCCGCGACGACCTCACGTTTTTCTGCTTTCGCGTTCAATAGTCCTGCAATGGCCTGCTATAGCACTGAGATGAACGGTAATTCGATTGACCATGAATATGGGCCATTCTTTGAAATGGCCCGGGAACGCAACGTGATCTTCTACTACGTCGGCTACTTTTCCCAGAACATCATCGCGGCAATGTCCGATGCGGTGCGGCTGCAACTGACGGTGAGCGGCGTCGACGGCTCGACCCGGCGCAAGCTGTTCTCCTCGTTCGTGGAGATGGCGCAGAACATCGTCCACTATTCGTCCGACGCGCTCACGCCGCCCACCCAGGACACCAACCAGCTGCGCCATGGCTCGGTGTGCATCTGCATGGTGGAAGACCGCTACCGGCTGATGTGCTCCAACCCGGTGGCGATCACCCGCGTGGGGCAACTGCGCGCCGCGCTGGAGCCATTGCGCACCATGACGCTGGACCAGATCAAGCAGGCCTACAAGGAAACCATGCGCGCCGAAGCGCCGGAAGGCAGCAAGGGCGCCGGCCTGGGATTCCTGACGGTAGCGCGCGACGCCAGCGCGCCGCTGGAGTACAGCTTCCAGCCCATCGACGCAGACCCGGTATCGACGATGTTCTTCCTTACCGCCACCATCTGAATCACTGAACGGGATCGAAAGGGAAACTGATGGAAAACCTGTTCATAGCCGCCACACCGACCTCGCCCGAGGTGAGCTTTGATTTCAAGCAGCACACGCTCTGCCTCAAAGGCGAGTCCTATCCGGAAAACGCCGCGGTGTTCTACGGCGACGTGATCCTGCGCCTGCGCAAATACCTGGCAGCCTGCGAGGACACCGAAGTCACCGTGCACGTGGCGCTGACGTACTTCAACAGCTCCAGCACCAAGGTCCTGTTCGGCATGTTCGACGCCATGAACGATGCGGCCGACAAGGGCAACCGGGTCATCGTGCACTGGTATCACGACGTGGACGACGACACGATCCTGGAATTCGGCCAGGACCTGCACGCCGACTTCCCCGCCATCGATTTCCTCGACCACGCCACCACGGCGAGCTGACCCGCGCATGTCCGAGCCAGATCTCTTCGAGTCGGAAACCAGCGTCCTGGCGGGCGCCAGGACGGTATTCGGCAATCCCGATGCCGGCGCCCAGGCATACCGCGACACGCTGGGCGAGCTGATCGGCTACTACGAGCGGCTGATGCGCGAAACCCGGCGCCTGATACGGCGCAGCGACCGCGAAGAGCTGGAAATGAACCGGCTCAACCATCGCCTGCAGGACCTGGCCCGCGAGCTGGAATTCCGCGCCACGCGCGACACGCTCACCGGCGCGCTGAACCGCGGCGCCATCATCGAGCGGGCCGGCGCGGTGCTGGCCGCGGACAGCCTGGCGTTGATCGTGCTCGACATCGATCACTTCAAGCGGGTCAACGACTCGATGGGCCACCCTGTCGGCGACACCGTGATCCGCGGCGTCGTCGACTGCCTGGAGCGGTCGGTGCAAGGCACGGGCGTCATCGGCCGGGTGGGCGGCGAGGAGTTCGCTGCGCTGCTGCCGGCGCGCGCGCTGGACGCCGCTGTCGAACTGGCGGAGCGCATGCGGCTGCAGATCGAGCAGCATGTGTTTCCGGTCAAGGCTAGGCTGCAGGTGACGGCTAGCTTCGGCGTGAGCTGGAGCCCCCCTGGGACGAGCTTCGAGCAGGCCTATGCGCGTGCTGACGAGGCGTTGTATCAGGCCAAGCGTAGCGGGCGTAACCGGGTTGTCAGTTTGCTGGAGGGCGAGCTGGTGGTGCCGTTGCATTGAGGCGCCGCGCCGGTCGCGCTCACGCAAAACGAAAAGCCGCAACATGCCGCGGCGCGCTCCACGGCCCCTGGCCCCTGCGGCCCGGTCAGCTCACCGGGTTGGCCTGCACCGCCAGCGGAAAACCGGTATCGAACGTAGTCCGCACATCCAGCCGCTGCTTGAGCAGCCCCGCCTTCTGGTAGAAATCCGCCGTGCGCTGCTGCTCGGCAATCACTGCCGCATCGATGTTGCGCCACTGCGTACGGCGCCGCTCGAACTGCAGCCGCGCGGCCTCCGGCGGGATGCCGATGATGCGCGCCAGCGCCGCGGAGAAGCCGTCCACATGCTGGTACGACCACACCTGCGCGCGCACCACGCGCTGCAGGAAATCGCGCAGCACCTCGCGCTTGGCGGCCAGCGCGCTGTCCGTCGCCGCCAGATAGCTCAGGCCGGACCACAGCCCGCGCCCGCTCACCAGCACGCGTGCATGGCCGCTGGTCTCGGCCAGCGCGGTATACGGCTCCCATGTGGCCCACGCATCGATCGAGCCGTTGACCAGCGCGAGCTTGGCGTCCGCCGGCGGCAGGAAGCGCAGGCTGGCGTCCTCGGGCTTCAAGCCGGCCGATTCGAGCGCCTTCAGGGCGACGAAGTGACCGATGGAGCCACGGTTGGTGCCGATGTTCTTGCCGCGCAGGTCTGCCGCCGTCTTCAAGGGCGAATTGGCGCGTACCAGCACGGCGGTGCCGAACGGGTCCGAGCGGTTGGCGCCGATGATCTTGATCGGCGTGCCGGCGGCCAGCGCGAAGATGGCGGGCGCATCGCCGATCGGGCCGGAATCCACCGCGCCGGCGTTCAGCGCCTCGGCCAGCGGCGCGGCGGCGGGAAACTCCGTCCACTGGATGTCGTAGGCCAGGCCCTTGAGCTCGCCTGCGCTTTCCAGCAGGGCGCGCAGGCCGCCCTTCTGGTCGCCGGCCTTGAGCACGGGGCGGCCCTGGGCCGACACGGAAAACGGCAAGGCGCCGCTGGCCGCTGCCAAGGCGCCGTAGCGCAGGAATTGTCTTCGGGATGCCGTCATGATGCCGCTCGCCATCCCCTTCAGGCTGCCTTGCGGCCAGCACCGGAACCAGCGCCGGCCGCGGCCTCGCGCTGCGCCACCAGCTCGCGCACGCGGGGAATCAGCTCGCGGCCGTAGTCCACCGCATCGTCGAGCGGATCGAAGCCGCGGATCAGGAAGGTGGTCACGCCAAGGTCGTAGTAGTCCAGCAGCGCGTCGGCGACTTGCTCCGGCGTGCCCACCAGCGCGGTGGAGTTGGAGCGCGCGCCGGTGAGCTTGGCGATCTCCGTCCACAGGCGCTTGTCCACGCGCGGCCCCCTGTCGGCGGCGGCCAGCAGGCGGCGCGCGCCTTCGCTTTGCTGCGGGCCGCTCTGCCCGAGGCCAGCCGCCTCGCGCAGGCGGCGCGTTTCTTCGAGGATGGCATTGGCGCGTGCCCATGCCGCCGCTTCTGTTTCCGCCAGGATCGGCCGGAACGAGACCGAGAAGCGCACCTGCCGCCCATGCGTGGCCGCCTCGGCGCGTACCCGCGTGGTGATGTCGCGGACCTGCTCGAGAGATTCGCCCCACAGTGCGTAGACATCGGCATGGCGTCCGGCGACTTCGATCGCCGCGTCCGAAGCACCGCCGAAGAAGATCGGCACGTATGGCTTCTGGGCCGGCTTCACTTCGGAAAAGCCCTGGGTGAAGCGGTAATACCTGCCTTCGTGGTCGAACGGCTTGTCCTGCGTCCAGATGCGCCGCAGGATGCCGAGGTACTCGTCGGTGCGCGCATAGCGCTCGTCATGGCTGAGGAAATCGCCGTCGCGCTGCTGCTCGGAATCGGAGCCGCCGGAGATGAAGTGCACGCCAAGCCGGCCACCGCTGAACTGGTCGAGCGAGGCAATCTGCCGGGCCGCCAGCGTGGGCGCGGTAAAACCCGGCCGGTGCGCCAGCATGAAATGCACGCGCTCGGTCACGGCAGCCGCATAGGCAATGGTGAGCGTGGCGGAAGGGCCGGTGGAGTGATGCGGCACCAGCACGCGGTCGAAGCCGGCGTTCTCATGCGCTTGCGCAAACGCCCGCACATAGTCGCGATCCACGACCGGTCCGCTGGCCGGATGGATCTCCGACTGCTTCTGGCTCTGGATCATGCCAATGATTTCCACGCTCATCGTAGGCTCCTGTTCCTGGTTTGCGATGATTTGAAGCGGCTGCGCGGGAGATGCGCGCCGTATCGCCAAAACATGAACATACGCCGAGGATGGGCGATCCTTAAGGAAGAAGAACGAGGGAAGATATGCGGTTTTGCGCGGTAGCCCGCAGCGCGGCTGACCTGGCGCTTAGATTTCCGTGCCCACCTCTCATCTCAAAATCATCGATTTTTTGAAATCACACCACTCATGTATTGATTTAAATCGCGCAGATCATTAATCCTCCAAGGGTATGGCGATAGCTTTACGCCATTCTCTTTCAAGGTTTTTGGAATCAAGTCTCCATTTGGACGAAGTATTACCGATGATACAATAACGCCCGGATATTCATTTAGTCGTTTTTTGAAAGCGGATGTTGTAAGATCGGGCGTAGGAGGATTGCTCTTATTAGCCAATGGTCCCGTTCCCTTGAGATCTACTCCATGGCACATGGCACATCTCTGTGAATAGAGATTTTTCCCATTGACATTATCCGCGAAGGATAGTGATGCTTGAGTTAGCGATAAAATTCCCAGCGAAGCGATGAATAATATTTTCATTTTTCCTTGTTGTATAAATCAGATCTGATTAAGGGGGCGATTTAGCGTCCCCTCCTCTTGATTGACGCGGCCTCGTGATTAGCCGGCAGCCGCGCTCTTCAATCCGTCCGACACGCCTTGTGCCGAGTCTTTGCACCACTGCCTGGCGCCGAGCGGGCTGTTTTCAATCCCATCTTCCTTGCCGTCCGGCATCAGCACGTTACCGCGCAGCCCAGCGGCCTCGCTGGCCTCGCCGCCGCTTGTATCTACCCCGGGGATCCCCGCGATCAGGCCGACCATCTTCCTGGCGTTCTTGACACTGTCGGCTTTCAGGAAGCCCTTTCCGACACAGTAGCTGGTGAGGCCGGCGACGTTGCGGGACATGTCATACATGCCCTTGAGCACAGCCGGGTCTGCTTGCGCATGCGCCGGAGCGGCAAGCGCGATCGTGCTTGCCGCCATCAGGATTGCCGATATCTTCTTGTTCATCGTTCTCTGTGTTTCCCATCATTGGTGCCCGGCTTCAATTAGCCGGCTTTGCCAAGTATACTTGCAGTCACATCGGGCTTCATGGCCTGCCGTCAAATCGGACCCTTCAGGGCCCGCTTTCTCTTTCTTGTTGACCGGACTGACAATCCCTACCTTTTTCCTCGCTCTGCATGGCTCTTCGATTTCGTCCCGTCCCCTGCGCTTTTTCGGCGTTGCTTCTCTGCGCCGTTGCCGCCTCGCCCCATGCCCTGGCCAATGAATACGTCCTGGTCCCGATCACCGGCAGCGAGCAGGAGACCAGGGAGGTTTCCGCGCTGGAACCGGCCGTGGCCCGATTCGCCGGCCTGGCTTCCGGCTCCTATTACTGGGAGGATGGGCTGTTGGCCGAGCAACTGCTGACCGGCCTGGCATCGCGCCCGGACAGGTTCGAGCAGGCGCTGCCCGGTGGCCAGCGCCTGCTAGCGTCGCGCCGGGAGTTTTCCGACGGCGCCGAGCGCGCGGCCGTGCTGGTCGACGCGCGCGGCGACGTGCTGGCCGCGGCGCTGGTGCACCGGCAGTGCGGCAAGGAATCCATCTGCCAGGACAGCCAGCATGCCGTGCTGTCGGTCTTCCTGCGGCCCGGCTTCGGGCGCGCCCAGGCGCAGCCGCTGGTCGCGTGGAGCCAGGATGTGCCCAAGGCGCTGAAGCTTGGCAGGGGCGAGACGATCGCCACGGTGGAGACCATCACGCTGGATGCCAGCCGCACTGGCGCCAGCCCGGTCCAGCGCCCCACGGGATTCCCGCCGCAGGTGCCGCTGTACCCGAGGGCCATCCTCTATCGCACCGGGCAGAATGCCTTGAGCGACGCCCGGGCCAGGCGCGTGGTGCGGCTGCAGACCACCGATAGCATCGAGCTGGTGCTGGCCTTCTACAAACGGTTGTCGCCGCCGATGGGGCAGCTGGAGACTGCCAAGAATGACAACAGCGGCTACGTGAGCGGCAAGCGCAAGGGCGTGGCGTTTTCCGTCGAGGCGCAGCGCAATGAGCACTTCCCGAGCCTCACCAACGTGGAGGTGGAGATCGCCGACTGACCGCGGCGAGGACGATGCGGGAGTCATTTCAAGCCGGTCGCTGCGGTTGCCGACGGCCCCGCTCCGATCGCCCCGGCATTACCAAGTATACTTACGGTCACATCGGGCTTCGCAGCCTCCCGTCAAAACGGACCCTGCCGAGCCCGTTTTCTTGTTTACCGGATTGCCGGATTACCGGATTGCCGGACTGACAATCCCTACCATTTTTCCTCTCCTTTTTCCTTTCCGCATGGCTCTTCGATTTCGTCCCGCCTCCTGTGCAGCGCTGGCATTGCTGCTCTCCACCCTCGGCGCCGCGCCCCTTGCCCTGGCCGCGGATGCCGTCCTGGTCCTGGACACCAGCCACCAGCAGGAAACCCGGGAAGCCCCCGCGCTGGATCTCGCCATCACCCGGTTTGCCGGCAATGCGTCCGGTACTTACTATTGGGAGGACGGCCTGCTGGCCGAGCAGATCCTGTCGGGGCTGCAGTCGCGCGCCAACCGGGCCCAGCAGGAACTGCCCGATGGCCAGCGCGTGCTGTCGTCGCGCCGCCAGCTATCGCAAGGCGCCGAGCGCGCGGCCGTGCTGGTGGACGAGCGCGGCGACGTGCTGGCCGCGGCCCTGGTGCACCGCGAATGCGGCAAGAATGGCTGCCAGGACGACCAGCACGGCCGGCTGTCCATCTTCCTGCGGCCCGGCTTCGATCGCGCCAAGGCTCAACCGCTGGTGACGTGGAGCCAGGACGTACCCGAAGACCTGGACACCGACCCCGGCGAGAAGATCGCCAAGGTGGAGACCATCACGCTGGATGCCGCCAACACCACGGCCAAGCCGGTCAAGCTCCCCAAGGGATTTTCGCCGCAAGTGCCGCTGTACCCGCGGGCCATCGTTCATCGCACCGCGCAGGATGCGCTGAGCAACGCCAAGGCCAAGCGTGTGCTCAGGCTGCAGACCACCGACAGCATCGAGCAGGTGCTGGCCTTCTACAAGCAACTGACGCCGCCGCTGCAGGATGCCGCGTCCGACCTGGAGGGCAACACCGGCTTCGTGGTGGGCAAGCGCAAGGGCGTGGCGTTTTCCGTCAACCTGAAGGAGGACAAATACTTCCCGACCATCACCAACATGGAGGTCGAGATCGGCGAGTGATCCGGCTGCCGGGCGGCGAGCGGCGGCGAGCTGTGGATTACATGCCGTTGTCGCCCTCGACCTTGCCGATCGACACCTTGGTCCCGACAGCGGTGCGCAAGCCCTTGACGGAATACGTTTGTGCCTGCTCTTGGTCCTCCGGCATGCGCATCCACAGTTGCGCGAACAGCCCGTCCTTGGGTGAATAGCCGCCAAACCAGTCGACCAGTTGCCCGACGTAGCACTGGCGCCCCACCCAGACGGGCATGTCTGCCACGATTTCAAAGGTGTAGTGGCCTGGGCCGTAGCTGTAGTAGACGCCGCGGTCATCGCCCTTGACGGTGTCCGGAATCGGGCAAAGAGGCTTGTCCATGGTGCCGGCATCACGGGCCGCCGCGCTGCTCGCCTGCCTAAGCGCGCGCGTCAGGGCGGCATGCAAGGTGCTGTCCAGCGTGGTCACCGTGCCCTTCTCTTCGTCCTTCTGGACCCTGGGGATGGAGAGCTGGTAGCGGTATTGCACGACAAGCCTTGGCACCTCGCCAACCACCGTCAGCGGCCTGAGCAGGTGGGCGTTGTCCACCCCGTAGTAGCTGCTCCGGTAAGCGGCATAGACGCGTCCGCGCAGGCGGACCCAGTCCGCCGCCTGGTTGGCGCCGCGTCCGTTGACCGAGTAAAGGTAGCCGCCTCCCTCCAACGCGTCGGCCCGGCCCGTCGAGCCATCGGCGCCCGCGAATTTCCCGCCCTCGCGGCGCAGCGCGCTCACGTACGAGAACAGCCCGGTCCCGCCGGCATAGGTGTCGATGATCAGATCGCGCTGGCCGTCGCCGTCGATATCCATCAGCGTGTAGGAAGCGTTGCCGTTCTCCCCGCCGCCTTCGATGCCCGAGGCCAGCAAGGCGCGCCATTCGTCGCTGGTGACGCCTGGGGGGCGTGTCGTCGGGAAATGCGCGTCGTCGCCCGTTTGCTGGTCTTCTTTCACGTTGGCGAACGTTGTCATGCCCGTCTTGATGCGGATCGCATCGAGGGCCTTCTCAAGCGGGAACACCGGCTCGGTCTTGCGCATGGCTTCCACCGCCTGGCGCAGGTCCTCCAGCGCCTGCCGGTCCACGCTGTCCGGCTTGTAGGCGGCGGCTTCGCGCAGCTGCGCCTGCAATGCCGCAAGGCGATCGTCATATCGTGCCTTGATGCAGCCCTTGTCCGCGCCACACTGATCCCGGGTCTTCAGCCACGCAAGCTGGGCTTGCCGTAGCGCGGCGCGCTGCGGGGCCTGGGCGCCGGCGAGCTTGCCATACACGGCCGACAGCTTGCCGTCGAGCTTGCGCAGATCCGCATCGGCGCAGATCGCGACCTCCGTGCCGCTCGCCGCGCGGTCGCATTGCATGCCGGCCTGCGCTGCCTGTGCGGCAGGGACATACAGCGCCAACAAGGCGACCAGCGACGAGACATTCCTGATGTTTACATTCACAACGCGCGTTCTCTTCTGAGTGGTTCCAGCCTGGAAAGGCAAGCAGGCACTGCCCCCTCAACAAGCGAATATGGAAGCGCAATATGCTTCTTTGTGCCAATGCGCACCGGCCGGTAGTCTAGCAAGTCCTTGTTCATGGCAAGCCCGCCGCTACCTGCTCTATGCCTCAAAGCTTCTCCACGCTGCCCGATGGCGCCATCCCGCTCCACGTGACGGCACCGCAAACGCTTGCGGCCTTGCTGGAACAACTGCCGCCGGTGCAAGCACAGTGGGCACGCGCAACCGGCTTCGTCCCGTTGCCCGGCAAGACCTTGTTGCTGCCGGATGCCGATGGCACGCTGGCGGGCGTGATCGTCGGCGCCGATCCGGCCCAGCCGTTGTGGCAACTGGCGGGCCTGCCGAAGCAGTTGCCACCAGGGCGCTATGCAGTCGCCGCCGCGCAGGATGAACCGCCGCTGGCCGCGCTCGGCTGGGCCGTCGGCGCCTTGCCCGCGCGCTGGGACGACACGGTGGACGACACAGTGGACGACGCGGCGAGTGGCGCTGAGGACCTCGCGCAACTGGTCGTGCCACAGGCCACGCAGCAAACCCTCCAGCCCCTGGCCACGGCCATCGGCCTGGTACGCCGGCTGGTCAACACACCGGCCAACGTCCTTGGCCCCGCACGCCTCTCGGACGCAGTCCGCGCACTGGCGCAGGCGCATGGCGCCGAGTTCCGGGAATGGATCGGCGACGCCCTGCCGGATGCGGGCTTCCCGCTGGTCCACGCCGTCGGCCGCGCGGGCGCCCAAGCGCCGCGCGTGGCCACGCTGCATTGGGGCGACCCGGCCGCGCCGCGCGTGGTGCTGGTCGGCAAAGGCGTGTGCTTCGATTCTGGCGGGCTGGATATCAAGCCGGCGCAGGGCATGCGCTGGATGAAGAAAGACATGGGCGGCGCGGCCCACGCCATTGCGCTTGCGCAACTGGTGATGCAGGCGCGCCTGCCCGTGCGGCTGACCCTGGTGGTGCCGGCCGTGGAAAACGCCATCGGCTCCGGCGCGCTGCGCCCGGGCGATGTGATCCGCGCTGCCAATGGCACGTCGGTGGAGATCGAAAACACCGATGCGGAGGGCCGGCTGGTGCTGGCCGATGCCCTGCATCACGCGCTGGGCGAGCGCCACGAGCCCGCCGCCATCGCCATCGACCTGGCCACGCTGACCGGCGCGGCCCGCGTGGCGCTTGGGCCGGAGCTGCCCGCGCTGTTCAGCAATGACGATGCCCTTGCCGCCGACCTGCTCGCGCAGGCCCAGCGGCTGGCCGATCCGCTGTGGCGCATGCCGCTGTGGCAGCCCTATCACGCCATGCTGAAATCGTCGTTCGCGGATACGCAGAATGCCGCCGCCGCGCCGCTGGCCGGCGCCATTACCGCTGCCCTGTTCCTGCAGCGCTTTATCCCGAACGGCACGCCCTGGCTGCACCTGGACCTGTTCGCCTGGAACCAGGACGACCGCCCGGGCCGCCCGCGCGGCGGCGAGGCGCAGGGACTGCGCGCGCTCTTCGGCTTGCTGTCGCAGCGCTTTCCCGCGGTTGCCGGCAAGCCCATGCATTCCTGAATACAAGACAACCACCGTAAGTGAGAACAACAGACATGATCCAACGACTGGCGCTGGCCGCCACCCTGGCCGCCGCATTGCTGGCCGCTCCCGCGCTGCACGCCGAAACCCTGCGCTGGGCGCGCTCGGCCGACGCCTCCACGCTGGACCCGCACGCCGTCAACAACGGGCCCAACCACAACCTGCTGCACCAGGTCTACGAGCCGCTGATCATCCGCACCGCCGATGGCAAGCTGCTGCCCACGCTGGCCACCTCGTGGCAGCGCACGAACGACCCCACGGTATGGGAGTTCCAACTGCGCAAGGGCGTGAAGTTCCACGATGGCAGCGTGCTGACCGCCGACGATGCGGTGTTCTCGCTGTTGCGCGCCAAGTCGCCCACCTCGGACATGAAATCGCTGCTGGTCTCGATCACCGAGGTGACCAAGGTTTCGCCCTTCGTCATCCGCATCAAGACCGCCGGCCCCAACCCGCTGCTGCCCGACAACCTGACCAATATCCAGATCCTGAGCGCGGCATGGTCAAAGTCGCACAACGTGGAGCAGCCCCAGAACGCCTCGGCCAAGGAAGAGACCTACGCCACGCGCAATGTGAACGGCACCGGCCCGTACACGCTGGTGTCGCGCGAGCAGGACGTGCGCACGGTGCTCAAGCTCTTCCCGCAGTACTGGGGCCGCGGCCAGTTCCCGCTGGAGATCGACGAGCTGGTCTACCTGCCGATCAAGTCGCCCGCCACCCGCGTGGCCGCGCTGCTCTCCGGCGAGGTGGATTTCGTGCAGGACCTGCCGATCCAGGACACGGCGCGGCTGCGCGCCGACCCCAAGCTGCGCGTGAACCAGGCAGCGGAAAACCGCGTGATCTTCTTCGGCCTGAACGTGGGCAACGCGCCCTTGAAGTACTCGGACGTGAAGGACCGCAACCCGCTGGCCGACCGCCGCGTGCGCGAAGCGTTCCAGCTCGCCATCGACCGCAACGCCATCAAGACAGCCGTGATGCGCGGCTTGTCGGTGCCGACCAACATCATCGCGCCGCCGTTCGTGCATGGCTATGACAAGGCCTTCGACGTGGTCGGCAAGCCCGACGTGGCGCGCGCCAAGGCGCTGCTGGCGCAAGCAGGCTATCCCAACGGCTTCGGCATCACCCTGCATTGCACCAACGACCGCTACCTTAACGACGAAGCCATCTGCCAGGCCGCTGCCGGCTTCCTGGGCCGCATCGGCGTAAAGACCACGGTGGTCTCGCGCCCGCTGGCGATCCAGACCGCTGCCATCAACAACCTGGATACGGACTTCTACCTGTATGGCTGGGGCGTGCCGACCTACGACTCGGCCTACATCTTCGACTACCTGGTCCACACGCGCGGCAAGAATGCGCGCGGCGCCACCAATGCCACGCGCTACAGCAACCCGGAGCTGGATGCGAAGATCGTTTCGCTCTCCAGCGAGGGCGACCAGACGCAGCGCGACGCCGCCATCAAGAGCATCTGGGCCACGGTGCAGAAGGAACTGGTCTACCTGCCGCTGCACGACCAGATCCAGACCTACGCCATGGTGCGCAAGTTCGACATCCCGGTGAACCCGTCGAACACGCCCTACTTCAAGCTGTTCAAGCTGGCGAAGTCGTGACAACGGGCGCGCGCTGATGCTGGTCCACCTTCTCCGCCGCCTCGGCCAGTCGCTGCTGGTGCTGCTGGCCGTGTCCTTTATCGCCTTCCTGGTGTTTCGCCATATCGGCGACCCCACGGTCAGCCTGCTGGGCGAGGATGCCTCGATCGAAGACCGCCAGGCGCTGGTGGCCGAACTGGGCTTCGACCGGCCCGTGCCGGTGCAGTACGCGCGCTATCTCGGCAACGTGCTGCATGGCCAGTTCGGCATCTCGTACCGGGTCAAGCGGCCGGTGACGCAAGTCATCCTGGAGCGCGCGCCTGCCACGCTGGAGCTGGCGCTGGTGGCGGCGGTGGTCGCCGTGCTGGGCGGCGTGGCGCTGGGCGTCTACACGGCGATACAGCGCGACGGCTGGGCCAGCCGCGTGCTGATGACGGTGTCGCTGGTCGGCGTCTCGCTGCCGACCTTCCTGATCGGCATCCTGCTGATCTACCTGTTTGCCGTGGAACTGCGCTGGCTGCCCTCGTTCGGGCGCGGCGACACCGTGGCCGTGGGCGGGTGGAACACGGGCCTGCTCACGCGCTCCGGCTGGGCCTCGCTGGTGCTGCCGGTGGCCACGCTAGGCCTGTTCAAGCTGACGCTGATCATGCGCCTGGTGCGCGCGGAAATGATGGAAGCGCTGCGCACCGACTACGTGCGCTTTGCCCGCGCGCGCGGCCTGCCCGAGCGGCGCATCCACTACGGCCACGCGCTGCGCAATACGCTGATCCCGGTGGTCACCATCACCGGGCTGCAGCTCGGCTCGCTGATCGCCTTCGCCATCGTCACCGAGACGGTGTTCCAGTGGCCCGGCGTGGGGCTGCTATTCATCTCGTCGATCCAGGCGGTGGACGTGCCAGTGATCGCCGCCTACCTGCTGATGATCGCGGTGCTGTACGTGTGCATCAACCTGGCGGTGGACCTGGTCTACCTGCTGGTGGATCCGCGCCTGCGCCGTGCCTGACTTCGCCATGAACCCAATGCAAAACGCCCCCGCTCCAGCCGCCCCGGCGCAAACCCGCTGGCGCCATGCCGAGTCGCCCGTGGTGCGGGCGCTGGCGCGCTCGCGTACCGCGCAATTTGCCGTGCTGCTGCTGGCGCTGCTGGTGCTCGCCGCCCTGCTCGCGCCCTGGCTGGCGCGGCAGAACCCCTTCGATCCCGCCGGGCTGGAGTTGCTCGATGCCTTCACGCCACCTTGGCAGCATGGCGCGTCCGGCGCGTTCTATCCGCTCGGCAGCGACGACCAGGGGCGCGATGTTTTTTCCGCCATCCTCTACGGCTTGCGCATGTCCCTGCTGGTAGGCGCGGCGGCGGTGGCGCTGTCGCTGGCCATCGGCGTCACGCTTGGCCTGGTGGCCGGCTATGCCGGCGGCTGGTTCGATACCGTGGTGATGCGCCTGGCCGATGTCCAGCTCACCTTTCCGGTGCTGCTGGTGGCGTTGCTGATCTTTGGCATCGCACGCGGCATCCTGCCCGCTGGCTACCGCGACGAGATGGCGCTCTACGTGATCGTGACCGCCATCGGCCTGTCGGAGTGGGTGCAATACGCGCGCACCGTGCGCGGCGCGGTGATGGTGGAAAAGCACAAGGATTACGTGCTGGCGGCCCGCATCATCGGGCGCTCGCGCACGGCCATCTTGCTGCGCCATATCCTGCCCAACCTGCTGGCGCCGGTGCTGGTGATCGCCACCATCAGCTTTGCGCTGGCGGTGGTGGCGGAGTCCACGCTGTCCTATCTGGGCGTGGGCCTGCCGCCCACCCAGCCCTCGCTGGGCACGCTGATCCGCGTTGGCCAGGGTTTCCTGTTCTCCGGCGAATGGTGGATCCTGCTATTCCCCGCGCTGGTGCTGCTGGCGCTGGCGCTCTCGGTCAACCTCGCGGGCGACTGGCTGCGCGACGCACTCAACCCCAAGCTCCAATGACCAAGATGCCTGTGAACCTGCCCGTCCTCAGCGTGCGCGGCCTGTCCGTGGCGTTCGACACTTATCGCGGCACGGCGAACGTGCTCGATGACGTGTCCTTCGACATCGCCCCCGGCGAAATCCTGGGCGTGGTGGGCGAATCCGGCGCCGGCAAATCAATGACCGGCAATGCCGTCACCGGCCTGATCGAGCCGCCCGGGCGCATCAGCGCCGGCAGCGTGACGCTGCGCGGGGAACGCATCGACACCTTGCGCGGCGAAGACATGCGCCGCATTCGCGGCAAGCACATCGGCATGGTGTTCCAGGACCCGCTGACGAGCCTCAACCCGGTCTGCACCATCGGCCGCCATCTCACCGAGACCATCCGCACCCATCTGCCGCTATCGCCCGCGCAGGCACGCCAGCGCGCGCTGGCATGGCTTGCGGACGTGGAAATCCCCGACCCCGCCACGCGCTTCAACCAGTACCCGCACCAGTTCTCAGGCGGCATGCGCCAGCGCGTGGCCATTGCGCTGGCGCTGTGCGGCGAGCCCGAACTGCTGATTGCCGACGAGCCCACCACCGCGCTCGATGTGGTCGTGCAGGCGCAGGTGATCCAGGTGCTGCGCCGCGTCTGCCGCGAGCGCGGCACCGCCGCCATGCTGATCACCCACGACATGGGCGTGATCGCCGAGGCCGCCGACCGCGTCCTGGTGATGTATCAGGGCCGCGTGCTGGAGACCGGGGCGGTACGCGACATCCTCGACCGCCCCCGCGCGGCTTACACGCGCACGCTGATGGCAGCCATTCCCTCCGTGCACCAGCGGCTGCACCGCCTGCCGGTGCCGGAGGAAGGCGCCGTGGCGCCGCTGCCGGCGCAGGCACCCCGCCCCGAGCGCAAGCAAGACGCCGCGCCACTGGTGCAGGTGCAGGGCCTGTCGCGCGACTTCGATCTCTCCGCCGGCTGGCTGCTGCGCACCCTCGCGCGCCAGCCGCGCAAGGTGCTTCATGCGGTACGCGACGTCAGCTTCGCCATCCCGCGCGGCACCACCTTCGGGCTGGTGGGCGAATCCGGCTCGGGCAAGTCCACCGTGGCGCGCATGATTGCCGGCCTGACCCGGCCCGGCGCGGGACGCATCAGCATCGACGGCGTGGACCGCTGGGCGGACCACCAAGCCGCGGCCACCCTGCCCGGGCGCTTCCAGATGATCTTCCAGGACCCATACGCCAGCCTCAACCCGCGCTGGCGCATCGACCGCCTCATCGCCGAGCCGCTGCAGGCGCTGGGGCTCAGCAAGAGCCCGGAAGACACCGCGGAACGTGTGGCGCAGGCCCTGCGCCGCGTGCGCATGTCGCCGGACGCCGGCCGGCGCTATCCGCACCAGTTCTCCGGCGGCCAGCGCCAGCGCATCGCCATCGCCCGCGCCCTGGTCAGCCACCCTGACTTCCTGATCTGCGACGAGCCCACGTCATCGCTGGACGTCTCGGTGCAAGCCCAGGTACTCAACCTGATGCGCGACCTGCAGGACGAATTCGGCCTGACCTACCTGCTGATCAGCCACAACCTGGCGGTGATCCGCCAGCTGTGCGATCAGGTGGGCGTGATGCAGCACGGGCGGCTGGTCGAAGTCGGGCCAGCGGATGCGGTCTTTGCCGCACCCCGGCATGGCTATACGCGCACGCTGATGGCTGCGGTGCCGGATGTGGGGCGGGAACGGGGGTTGCCGGTGGTGGCGGTGGCTTAGTGGCGGCGCACTGGGTGAGTGGCGCTCGTCAGCGAAGGAACGCAAGCATGACGCAGGAGAATCATGACAGGTCGCGCAGATGGCACGGACGTGCGGGCACCGCCGCCGGCGCTGCGGGGCTTTATCTGTCGCTGGGGACGGAACTGGCATGGATACAGCTGGCGGGTGTCTTCCTGACCACCCTGGGAATTCACTTCTGGGTGATGTCCCGCCAGCGGAATTGAGCGATCACCGGGGAACCCCGGCGATCGTCATGGTTTTCGTGGCCCTCATGGCGCCAAGGCGCCAGGTCTAGGTGCCGGAACGCTTAGCCCACAAATGCCTTTTCAAGCACAAAGTGGCCCGGCGCGCTCATATTGCCTTCCGTGAAGTGCTGCTCGGTCAGCATCGCGCGAATGTCCTTGAGCATGTCGGGGCTGCCGCACAGCATGATGCGGTCGTTCTCCAGCGAGAACGGCTCCACGCCCAGGCGCTCGAACAGCTCGCCGTTGGCGATCAGGTCGGTGATGCGGCCCTGATTGTCGAACTCTTCGCGGGTCACGGTGGGGAAATAGACCAGCTTTTCGCGGATCAGCTCGCCCAGGTGTTCGTGCTGCGGCAGGTGCTCCTGGATCAGCTCGCGGTAGGCCAGTTCCTCGACGAAGCGGCAGGTGTGGGTCAGCACGACCTTGTCATAGCGCTCGTACACTTCCGGGTCGCGGATGATCGACAGGAACGGCGCCAGGCCGGTGCCGGTGGCCAGCAGCCACAGGGTCTTGCCCGGCAGCAGGTTGTCGACCAGCAGCGTGCCGGTGGGCTTCTTGCCGACGAAGATCTGGTCGCCTTCCTTCAAGTGCTGCAGGCGCGACGTCAGGGGGCCGTCCGGCACCTTGATGCTGAAGAATTCCAGCGTTTCCTCGTAGTTGGCACTGGCGATGCTGTAGGCACGCAGAAGCGGACGACCGTTCACTTCCAGGCCAACCATGGCGAACTGGCCGTTCTCGAAGCGGAAGCCGGGGTCGCGGGTGCAGGTGAAGCTGAAGAGCGTGTCGGTCCAGTGGTGGACGGAGAGGATGGCTTGCTGGTTGAGATTGCTCATGAATAAGGCGCTGTATGCGCTGGATGGCGCCGGCGTCGATGGCCTGTTGTGGCCTGATACCAAAGGCTTGGCGGTAGCTTGCCGGTTGCGTTCAACAAGGCGGGCTCCGGTCCGAAGGCTGGAAGGCGCGCCGATCAAGGTGAGAAGATAGCGGATTTTAGAAGAAAACGCAGGGCGCGTCCCGATTCATGCAAATTCAGGGGGGTTATCCGCCCCACGCCCCGCGTTTTCAGGCTCAACGGCGCCCCGAAAGCCGCCTGACCACCGAAATCAGCCGGTCCACCTCGTCCGTGGTGTTGTAGAAGGCCAGCGACGGCCGCACCGTGGCCTCCACGCCAAAGCGGCGCAGGATGGGCTGGGCGCAGTGATGCCCGGAGCGCACGGCGATGCCTTCCTCGTTGAGCGCGCGGCCCACTTCCTCGGTCTCATAGCCCTTGAGCACGAAGGACAGCACGCTGGCCTTGTCGCGCGCCGTGCCTACCAGCCGCACGTCCGGGATGGGCTGCAGCAGGTGGGTGGCGTACTCCAGCAGGTCGTGCTCGTAGCGGGCGATGTTCTCGATGCCTACCCGCTCCACGTAGTCCAGCGCGGCGCCCAGCCCGACCGCATCGGCGATGTTGCCGGTGCCGGCCTCGAAGCGGTTGGGCGGCGGCTGGAACACGGTGCGCTCGAAGGTCACGTCGGCAATCATGTTGCCGCCGCCTTGCCAGGGCGGCATGGCCTCCAGCAGCTCGCGCTTGCCGTAGACCACGCCGATGCCGGTGGGCCCGAACACCTTGTGGCCCGAGAACACGAAGAAATCCGCATCGATGGCCTGCACGTCCACCCGCATGTGCGAGACCGACTGCGCGCCGTCCACCAGCGCAAGGGCGCCGGCGCGGTGCGCCAGGTCGACGATCTCCTTGACCGGCACCACGGTGCCCAGCGCATTCGAGACCTGCGTCACGGAAACAATCTTGGTGCGGTCGTTGAGCAGCCGGCGGTACGCATCCAGCAGCACCTGCCCGGAATCGTCCACCGGAATCACCCGCAGCCTGGCCCCGGTCTGCGCGGCAAGCTGCTGCCACGGCACGATATTGGCGTGATGCTCCAGGTGCGAGACGATGATCTCGTCGCCCTCGCCCACGTTCTGCACGCCCCAGGTCTTGGCGATCAGGTTGATGGCCTCGGTGGTGCCGCGCACGAAGATGATCTCGTCGGGCGAAGACGCGCCGATAAAACGCTGCACCTTGCTGCGCGCGGCCTCGTAGGCATCCGTGGCGCGCCCGGCCAGTGCATGGGCGGCGCGGTGGATGTTGGAGTTCTCGTGCGCATAGAAGTACGAGATGCGGTCGATCACCGACTGCGGCTTGTGCGTGGTGGCGGCGTTGTCGAACCACACCAGTTGCTTGCCGTTGACGCGCTCCTGCAGGATCGGGAAATCGCGTCGGATGGCGTTGACGTCGAACGGCACGCGCGCCGAGGACGAAGCCCACGGCAGGGTCTCCTCTTGCTCGCGCCCATAGCCGTAAGCGCCCGGCCCTTGCTGTGGCAGATGCAGCGAGAGCGGATCGCCGAACGCGGCGATCTCGCGCAGGCTCGACGCGCCGCCATGCCCGTCGCGGCCCGCGCCCTCCAGGAAGTAGTAGGCAGGCGCGGCCGATGACTGCGGCGACGGCGCCGCGGCATGCGGCACGCCCAGCGCCTGCCCGCCGAAGCGGCTTTCCACCGCGGGCGCCACCGTGGCTACCGTGTCGGGCAGGCCATTCTGCGCCACCGAGGCCGGCCGCAAGGCCGGCGCGCGGTTAGGCAGCGAGAGCACATGCGTAGGCGCGGCGGGCAGCAGGTTGGCGCCAGGCACATGGCCCTGCGGGACCGCCGCGCCCGGCACGCCGGTGCCCGTGCCGCCAGGACCGGCCACCGGCGACCCCGGCGGCGCCGGGTTGTTCACCACGGGCAGCGACTGCGCGGCAGCCGGCGATGTCCCCGGCAGGGCCGAGAAAAACGCCCCCGCCAGGCGCGCCAGCACCGCCGGATCCGGCAGGCCGGGCGGCACCGAAGGCGCACCCGGCAGCGCGCCCGGCAGCGCGGCCGACGGGCTGGCCGGCGGATTCGACGGATTCACCGGATTACTTGTAGGTGTCAGGATAGTCATGGTACTTGCCGATCTCCACGTCATCGAGAACCGCCAGCGCATCCGGCGCGTGCACGGCCAGCGAGCAGTACAGCGAGATCAGGTACGAAGCGATTGCCTGGTCGTTGATGCCCATGAAGCGTACCGACAGGCCCGGGCCCTGCTCGCCCGCCACGCCCGGCTGGAACAGGCCGACCACGCCCTGGCGCTTGTCGCCCACGCGCAGCAGCAGGATCTTGCTCTTGCCGTCGGCCACCGGCACCTTGTCCGACGGGATCAGTGGAATGCCGCGCCAGGTGATGAACTGCGAGCCGAACAGGCTGACGGTGGGCGGCGGCACGCCACGGCGCGTGCATTCGCGGCCAAAAGCGGCAATCGCCAGCGGGTGGGTCAGGAAGAACGCGGGCTCCTTCCACACCTTGCTCAGCAACTCGTCCATGTCGTCCGGCGTGGGCGCGCCGGTCAGCGGGAAAACACGCTGCGCTTCAGCCACGTTGGCCAGCAGGCCGTAGTCCGGGTTGTTGATCAGCTCGCCTTCCTGGTGCTCCTTGATGGTCTCGATGGTGAGACGCAGCTGTTCCTTGATCTGGTCGTGCGGGCTGCTGTACAGATCCGAGACGCGGGTATGCACGTCCAGCACCGTGCTGACCGCGTTCAGGAAATACTCGCGCGGCTGCTCTTCGTAGTTGACAAAGGTGCGCGGCAGCTTGCCCTCGTCATCGCGCTGCGTGCAGGCGACCTTGACGGACTCGGGGTCCTGCACCTTGTTGAGGCGGTAGATGCCGGCTTCCACCGGCACCCACTGCAGGAAATGCGTCAACCAGCGCGGCGTGATGGTCGCGAGCTGGGGGATGGTCTTGGTGGCATTGGCTAGTTGCCGTGCTGCGTTATCGCCGAGCGCCGTCTGGCCGCTCCCGTTTACCGACATGTGCTACTCCGTTTAGCTGTGAGCTGATTGCTATATGAGAAAAACAAGAATCGTTATTACCGCAGCGATTATCGGGAGACGGCCCGGCCCGTTCAACATGCTATAGACGGCAATGCGCGTGGATTTGCGCATGAATTTGCGCGTGGTTCGTGTGTATCGGCGGCGATGGCTAGGACCGCGTGCCAGCCACCTGCGCATCACGCAGCGAGACGTGTGCGGCGCCCGATCCGAGCAGCCACGAGATCGGCACGCCCAGCGCCACGGCCAGCTTTTCCACCGTGACGATCGAGGCAATCGCGCTGCCGCGCTCGATCTCGCCGATATACGAGCGGTTCATGCCCGCATGCTCGGCAAGCTCCTCCTGCGACCACGCGTGCGCCTCGCGCAACTGGCGCACGGTGGCGCCCAAAGTCCGCACCAGGTCAGTCATGGCAAGCTCGCCTCGATCACGCGCGGCAGCTCGCTGGCGCCCGGCGTCCTGGCGGTCTCGTTGCGCGATACGGCCTGCGTCACATGGGCGCCGGCGGCGACATCCTGCGTGACCCACACATTGCCGCCGATCACCGCGCCGCGGCCGAGCGTGACGCGGCCAAGGATGGTGGCGCCAGCGTAGATCACCACATCGTCCTCGACGATGGGATGGCGCAGCAGGCCCTTCTCCAGCTTGCCCGTGGCATCGCGCGGAAAGCGCTTGGCGCCGAGCGTCACCGCCTGGTACAGCCGCACGCGCTCGCCGATGATGGTGGTCTCGCCAATCACCACGCCCGTGCCGTGATCGATAAAGAAGCCGCCGCCGATCTGCGCGCCGGGATGGATGTCGATGCCAGTCTCCGCGTGCGCCAGCTCCGCCACGATGCGCGCCAGCAGCGGCAGCCCGAGGCCATAGAGCGCGTGGGCGATGCGGTGATGGATCATGGCCAGGATGCCGGGATAGCAGAGCAGGACTTCATCCACGCTGCCGGCCGCCGGGTCGCCATGGAAGGCGGCGAGCACGTCGCTGTCGAGCAGGCTGCGGATGCGTGGCAACTCGGCGGCGAACTCGCGCACGGCCTTTAGCGCGCGCGCCCTTAGCGCGGCTTCATCGCGTTCGGCATGGCGTGCGGCGTAATGGAACTCCAACCTGGCCTGGGCCAGCAGCCCGTGCAGCGCCGCATCCAATGAATGCGCGATGTAGAGGTTCTCGCTTTCCTGGCGCAAATCGGGCGGCCCCAGCCGCATGGGAAACAGCACACCCTTGAGCGTGGCGACCACCTGCGCCAGCGCATCGCGCGAAGGCAGGTCGCGCCCGCCCGGCTCCAGCAAGCGTTGCTGGCCTTCTCTCCATTGCTGGCGCACCTGCTGCAGGGCGAGCACGATCTCGCCGATCTCGAAGTCAGCCACTGTGGTACTCCCCGTTCTGCGTTGTCCGCGCGATGGTTCGGGCGGCTTGTTGATCGCTATGCTTGTGGATCTCGATTGATGGCCTGCGCCAGCCGCGGCTCAGTCCTGGATCCACGGCAGATCGTGAAAGCGCCAGCCGCCGCTCTTGCCGCGCCGTTGCCGCTCGTCGATCTCGCCTTCGAAGCCTTCGAGCACGTTGAACACATGCGCGATCCCCGCCTTGGTGGCGGCTTCGGCAGCCAGCGCGGAGCGGTTGCCGCTGCGGCACAGCAGCAGCACCACGGCGTGCCTGCCGGTCTTGGCTTCCAGCTCGCGCGCAAAGCGCGGGTTGCGGGTCAGGCTGGTGCCGGTGGCCCAGGGCACGTGCAGGGTATCGGGCACATAGCCGACGAACTTGCGTTCTTCCGCCGTGCGTACGTCGACCAGCACCGCATCGCCGGCGCTGAACAGCGCCCAGGCCTGCTGCGGCGTCACGCGGCCTGCATAAGGCAGGCCGGAGGAACGTGCCACGCCGCGAGCGGCTTCCAGCACGGGATGCTTGATCTTGTCTTCCAATGCGACTGTCATGAAACGCTCTCCTTGCAACATGTTGTCCGCGTGCGGGCTAAGCCGGGCCTGCCCGATGCACGCTTTGTCGTTGACGGCAACCGCCTATAGCCATCACGGCTCAACTATGAAATGGCGCTGCTGGATTGAGAACGAATAAAAACGCATTTCCTAAGACGCTTGCTTGAGGGCGGCACGGGCCAACGCGGCAAAGGCATGGGCCGGCTTGACAAACCGGCCAGGCTGCGTCCAGATTCAGGGGCGGCGATGGATAGCCACCGCTCACCACTTACCACTCAGCACTTACCATCAGCAAGGAATGCCATGACTCCCTCCCCTGCCCGGCGCCGTTTCGTGCGGCACGCCCTGCTGTTGCTGGCCAGCGCTGGCATGTTGGGCAGCGCGGCCAACGCCGCGCCTGCCGCAGGAGACGAAGCACTCGCCGCCGCCATCGCCGGCCCGCAGCGCAGCGCCGCCAACAAGGCCCGCGACGTGTACCGCCATCCGCTGCAAACGCTACGGTTCTTCGGCTTGCAGCCGGACCAGGCGGTGATTGAAATTGCGCCGGGCGGCGGCTGGTACACGGAGATCCTGGCCCCGGTGCTGCGCGACCACGGCAAGCTGTACGCCGCGCACTACGATGTGAGCGCCGCGGATGCCAGCGAGGAAGGCAAGCGTTCAAGGGCAAACTTCGAGAAGAAACTGGCGCAGGATCCGGGCAACTACGGCAAGGTCGCGGTCGGCACACTGCCGGTGCGCGCCTTTACCGATATCGCCCCGCCGGGCGGCGCCGACCTGGTGCTGACCTTTCGCAACATCCACAACTGGATCAAGGACGGCCACCTGGACGACAGCCTGCGCGCCTTCTACGCCGTGCTCAAACCCGGCGGCGTGCTGGGCGTGGAGGAGCACCGGGCCACGCCCGGCACCTCGCTGGAGCAGATGATCGCCACCGGCTACGTCACCGAAGACTACGTCATCGACCACGCCCGCGCGGCCGGCTTTGCGCTCGCCGGGCGCAGCGAGATCAATGTCAACCCGCGCGACAACCACGACCATCCCGATGGCGTGTGGTCGTTGCCGCCGACGTTGCGCGGCGGCGAGCGCGACCGCGCGAGCTTCATGGCCATCGGCGAATCGGACCGCATGACGCTGAAGTTCATCAAGCCGCGCTGAGCCACGCTCCGCGCTTGTCAGGCGATCGACGCCAGGCGGTCGCCCACCTTGATCGCCGAGCCCGCGCGGCAGCGCATGGCCAACAGCGTGCCCGCCACCGGGGCCAGCACGGTCAGCTCCATCTTCATGGCCTCGACCACCAGCAGCGGCTGCCCGGCCCGCACCTGCTCGCCGGGCTGAACCAGCACCTTCCACACGCTGCCGCTCATCTCCGCCATCACGGCATGGCCGTCGTGCTCGTCATGGAGCAAGGCGGCCGGCACTTCGATGGGCGCGGCGTTGGCCTCATGGGCTTTCCAGTGCGCCACCTCCGCGCTGAAGGCCGCCTGCTGCCGCGCCTGGAAGGCGGCAATGCTGTGCGCGCTGTCCACGAGCGACTGGCGGTACGCGGCATGATCGAAGACATCGTGCTCGATGCGCACCGTGGCGCGTCCTTCGCGAAAATCCTCGCGCAGCCGGTCCAGATCCGCCTCGGCCACGGGGTAAAACTGCACCTGGTCGAAAAAGCGCAGCAGCCACGGCGCCCCGGGCGCGAACACCGGGTTCTTGAGGAACTTGTTCCAGATCGGCAGCGTGCGCCCGATCAGCTGGTAGCCGCCCGGGGAGTCCATGCCGTAGATGCACATATAGACCCCGCCGATGCCAACCGTGCCTTCCGCGGTGAAGGTGCGCGCGGGGCTGTACTTGGAGGTGAGCAGCCGGTGGCGCGGGTCAAGCGGCACCGCGCACGGCGCGCCAAGGTAGACATCGCCCAGCCCCAGCACCAGATAGCGCGCCGAGAACGCGATGTCCCGCACCTCGTCGCGATGCGCCAGGCCGTTGATGCGCTGGATGAAATCGACATTGTTCGGCAGCCATGGCGCGTCGGCGCAGACCGTCTCGCGGTAGCGCTGCACGGCATCCAGCGTGGCGCCATCCTCGAAGGCCATCGGCAGGTGCACCACGCGCGTGGGGATCTTCAGCTTGGCCACGTCCGGCAAGCCGGTCTCGATGGCGAGCAGCGCCTCGATCAACGCCGCCTGATGGATGCGCTGGCCGTCATAGCGCACCTGCAGCGAGCGCACGCCGGGCGATAGCTCCAGCACGCCGTCTACCGGCTGCGCCTTGAGCGCCTCCATCATCAGGTACACCCGCAGCCGCAGGCCGATGTCGAGCACGTTCTCGCCGTACTCCAGCAGCAGGTAGCCATCGCCCGCCTGGCGGTAGGCGATGGCCGGGTGATGCCCGCTGGCCGCGCGCCCGGCAAGGATGGCGGTGGAGCACGCCGGCGCCGGCAGCGGCGGCGCACGCGTGACTTGCCGCAGCCCGGCAATGTCCTGGTCCTGCGCCGCCTGCAAGGCGCGCGCGGCATCGAAGCTGATAGGCCGGAAGCGGATCCGGTCGCCCGGCTTGACCTGGCCGACTTTCCACAGCTCGGCCTTGGCGACCGTGACGGGACACACAAAGCCGCCGAGGCTCGGGCCATCATTGGTGAGGATCACCGGGAAGTCCCCGGTGAAGTTGATGGCACCGATTGCGTATTCGCAGTCGTGCACGTTGGATGGGTGCAGCCCCGCCTCGCCGCCGTCGCGCCGCGCCCATTCGGGCCGGGGCCCGATCAGGCGCACGCCAAGGCGGTTGGCGTTGTAGTGCACCTCCCACTCCGTAGCAAAAAAGGTCTCCATGGATGCCGGCGTAAAGAAGTCGGGAGCGCCATGCGGGCCGTGCAGGACCGCGATCTCCCAATGCTGGCCGTAGGCCGGCATCAGTGCCGCGGGTGCGGCCTGCGGCGCCGTCACGGGCGCCTCGATGCCGCTGGCCGCCAGATGTGGCTGGCCCAGCGGGAGCATGTCGCCCAGCCGCAGCGTGCGGCCGGCATGCCCGCCGAACTGCCCGAGCACGAAGGTGGACCGGCTGCCCAGATAGACCGGCACATCGAAGCCATTGCGCACGGCAAGGTAGGTGCGCAAGCCTTGCGTGGCCTTGCCGAGCGCCAGCACCTGTCCCGGGGCTACGCTGATTGGCGCCCAGAACGGGACGTTCATCCCGTCGAGTGTTGCCGTGCAAGGCGCGCCGGCCAGCGCGACCACGGCCGCGCTATGAAAACGCAGGCGCGGCCCCGCCAGCGTGCATTCCAGCCCGGCCGCGCCCGGATGATTGCCAACGATGCGGTTGGCCAGCCGGAAGGCGTAGTCGTCCATCGGCCCGGACGGCGGCACGCCGATATGCCAGTAGCCCATGCGCCCCGGCACGTCCTGGATGCTGGTATAGGTGCCCGGCTCCAGCACCTCGATGACTGCCGGCGCGTAGGGAAAACTGTCGAGCATGCGCGTGAAGGCGCGGCCCGCGGTGAACTCGGGCGAGTCGACGATCTGGCGCAGGTAGTCCAGGTTGGTGGCGATGCCGCGGAGCCGCGTAGCGGCCAGCGCTGCCGAGAGCCTTGCGCGCGCGGCTTCGCGGGTGGGGCCGTGGACGATCAGCTTGGCCAGCAGCGGATCGTAAAAGGCGGACACCTCCGTGCCGGCCTCGACCCAGCCGTCGACGCGCACGCCTTCCGGAAACGCCACCTCGGTCAGCGTGCCCGGCGAGGGCTGGAACTGCTTGAGCGGATCCTCCGCATAGAGCCGCACCTCCATGGCCGCGCCCTGGGGCGGGCGGGAGATGGCATCCCAGTCCAGCGCATCGCCCGCGGCCACCTTCAGCATGCAGGCGACCAGGTCCAGCCCGGTGACCAGCTCGGTCACGGGATGCTCCACCTGCAGCCTGGTATTGACCTCCAGGAAGTAGAAATCCTCCCGCTCCACGTCGTAGATGAACTCCACCGTGCCGGCAGACCGGTAGCGCACCGATTCGCCCAGCTGGATCGCGGCCTGGTGCAGCGCGTGGCGCGTGGCCTCGCTCAAGTGGGGCGCCGGGGTTTCCTCCACCACCTTCTGGTTGCGGCGCTGCGTGGAGCAATCCCGCTCGCCCAGCGCCACCACGCGGCCCGCGCCATCGCCAAAGATCTGCACCTCGATATGCCGCGCGCGGTCCAGGCAGCGCTCGATGAAGGCGCCGCCATCCTTGAAGAACTGCTCGCCCAGCCGTTGCACGCTGTCAAAAGCCGCGCCCAGCTCGGCGTCATCGGCGCAACGCGACAGGCCGATGCCGCCCCCGCCGGCCGTGCTCTTGAGCATGACGGGATAGCCGATGCGCGCGGCCTCCCGCAGGGCCTCTTCCACGCTGGAGAGCAGGCCGGTGCCGGGCGTCATCGGCACCCCCGCTTCGGCCGCCAGCTCGCGCGCCCGGTGCTTGCGCCCGAACTCGCGGAGCTGGTGCGGCGTCGGGCCAATGAACACCAGTCCCGCCGCCTCGCAGGCCTCGGCAAACTCCGCGCTCTCCGACAGAAAGCCGTAGCCCGGAAACACGGCTTGCGCACCGGTATCCAACGCAGCTTGCAGCACGCGCTCGGCCACCAGGTAGCTATCCGCCGCACGCTCGCCACCCAGCGGCACGGCCACATCGGCCAGCCGGGCATGCGCGGCATTGCGATCGGCATCCGAATACACGGCCACGCTCTTGATCCCCAGGGCACGCAAGGTGCGAATGGCGCGCACGGCGATCTCGCCACGATTGGCGATCAGTACGGTGTGGAACATCGGCGCTCCCGGATCAGTTCGCGCTGGCGTTTGCACTGGCGAGATAAGCGCGCCAGCCGCCAAATGCCGTGATATCGCGGGCGCCTTCCAGGCCCCGGGGCTCGCAGATGAACCCGGTGACCTGGCGGCCGTCTTCCAGCAGCAGCTTGCCGATGCCAAGGGGCGTGGGAATCTCCGCGACGAAGGCGCCAAAGCTGGCCAGTGGCACATCCCAGAGCTCGACTTCGATCGGCGCGCCCTGCCCCGTGCCGATATGCACCAGCCCGGGCTTGGGCGGGATCGAGTCCGCCAGCGCATAAAGCCGGTAGCACGGCGCCGTGCGGCAAGCCTCCACAAAGGCCGCGTGGCGCGTGAGCAGTTGATGGTTAAGCGGCATGCCGCTAAGGTGGGCGCCGACCACGGCCAGCCGCACCGACCCCGGCGTGACCGGCGTGGCGCGCTGTGCGCCAACGGGACAAGCCCGCCCGGTGGCGCCCAGCGGCAACGCTTGCGCCGCCTGCCACTGCCGGCCAAGACGGGCCAGCGCGCGGTCCGACCAGGCCGGGGCAATCAGCGTGATGCCCGCCGGCAGGCCATCCTCGCGCGCACCGGCCGGCAGCGCCAGCGCCGACAGGTCGGCCAGGTTGGTGAAATTGGTATAGGTGCCAAGCCGCGCGTTCAGGCGGATCGGATCGTCTTGCACGGCGGCCAGCGTATAGATCGACGGCGCGCTCGGCACCACCAGCGCATCGACCTTTGCCAGCGCCAGGTGGATAGCACGGGTCAGCGCCGCGCGCTGGTACTCGGCGCCAAACGCGTCCATCGCGCTATAGCGGCCCGCTTCCTCGACGATGACGCGAACGACCGGATCGATGGCTTCCGGCTGGCAGGCGTGAAGCTGGCTCAACGCCAGGAAGCGTTCGGCCACCCATGGCCCCTGGTAGAGCAGCGCGGCCAGCTCGGCGAATGGCGAAAAATCAATCGGCACCAGCTTGGCGCCCATGGCCTGCAAGTCCGCCTGCGCTTGCTTGAAACTGGCCTGCGCCTGCGTATCGCCAAAGAACACCAGCTCATCGGGAATGCCCAGCACGGGCGATGGCGCCAGCGCGGCAGGCGCGCTCTGCGGATAGGTGCGCGAGTAAGGATCGTCGTGGTCGAAGCCGCCGGCGATCTCCGCCACCAGCGCGGCATCGTCGACCGTCAGCGCAAACACGGAGACGCAGTCCAGCGTGCGGCAAGCCGGCACCACGCCGGCGCTGGAGAGCCAGCCCCGGGTGGGCTTGAGGCCCACGATATTGTTGAATGCCGCGGGAATGCGCCCCGAGCCCGCCGTATCGGTCCCGAGTGAGAACGGCACCCAGCCGCGCGCCACCGAAGACGCCGAGCCCGAACTGGAGCCGCCGCTGACATATGCCGCATCGAAGCTGTTAGGCACCGCGCCGTAAGGCGAACGCACGCCCACCAGGCCGGTGGCGAACTGATCCAGGTTAGCCTTGGCCACCACGATGGCCCCGGCCGCGCGCAGCCGCGCCACCGCGCCGGCATCGCGCTCGGCCACATGCGCAAACGCGGGACACGCCGCCGTGGTGGGCCACCCCGCCACGTCGATGTTGTCTTTCACCACGAACGGCACGCCGTAGAGGGGAAACCCATCGAGCTTGCCGCCCGCTTCTTCGACGCGCGCCGCCAGCGCAGCCAGCTGGGCCTGCAACCGCGCCGCATCCAGGCGCGCGATCCACGCCGGGTCCGCTGCGTCCAGCGCCAGGAACGGCGCCAGCGCGTCCGCGGGCGAGGCGCCTTGCGTTCTGTAGAGCTGTTGCCAGTCAGGCAGGGTTCGGCAACTGCCGAGGCTGGCGGCGGATGGGCGCAGAGGCGTCTTGCTGGTCATCGCTTGTATCCCACGTTGTATACATGAAGGCGTTGCAGACCAACAAAGCAGGAGACATGCCATGTAAGACAAAAAACAAATGCTTCTTACATCTCCAGGGAATCGGGGAAATCGGGATCAGGGCGCCTGCGCGGGCCGAAGGCGCATGCGCGGCACGCACCCGTGCCGCACCATGGGTCGGCGCGGGCGGGGCTAAATCAGTGCCAGCCGGCAGGACGACGCCGCAATGTGGTGCGTCGCCCCGGCGGCTTAGAACCGCACGCGAAGGCTGCCGACCAGCGCGTGCTCCCGCACCTGCGAAGCCAGTTGCCCGCGGTAGCTCACGCCAACGCTGACACGCGACCTGACGCGCTTTGGCGGGATGCTGCGCAACAACGGCAAGTTCAACGGACAGCAGATCCTGCCCAAGGCGGTGGTCGATGACATCCGCGGCGGCGGCGACAAGGCCGCGTTTGCCAAGGCCGGCTAGCCGCTGCTCCAAGGCGGCAGCTATCGCGACATGTGGTGGGTCACCCAACGAGCATGGCGCCTACATGGCTCGCGGCGTGCATGGCCAGCGCATTTATATCGACCCGAAGGCCGAGATGGTGATCGTGCGCTACGCATCGAACCCGGTCGCCGGCAATGCCGCCAACGACCCGACGACGATCCCGGCGTTTCACGCGCTGGCGAAGTACCTGCTGGCCACGCCGCGCTGATCGCGGCGGGCTGGCTATTTCGCGCGCCGCGGCGCGCGCGCCGGCTTTTTCGCTCCGGCCGGCGGCGTGGCCAATTGCCCCGCCGCCGCGCGCAGGCATTCGACCAGCTGGATGCTGCTGGGCGTGGGCCGCCCCTCCCGCAGTGTGATCACGCCCACCGGCGGCAGCTCCAGCGCAACGTCCATCGGCAGGACATGGAAGCGGCCTTCCCGCTCGAACTGCTGCCCCACCGACCTGGCCAGGAAGCCCACGGCATCTAGCTGGGAGACGAAGGTGGTGATGGCAAGGTAGGACGACGACTCGATCAGGTCGGTTGGCGGCTGCAGGCCGTGGCGGTAGAACTCCTGTTCGATCTTGACCCGTAGCGAGGCCCATGGCGGCGGCACCACGCAAGGCATGCCGGCCAGGTCGGCCCAGCCCGGTGCACGCTGGCTTGCCAGCGCGTGGCCGCTGCGCACCACCGCCACCATCGGCTCGTTATAGAGCGGCTCGGTAATGAGGTCCGGTGCGGCGTAGCCAGGCTCCAGCCGCCCCACGATCAGGTCCAGTTCGCTGATGCGCAGCTTGGGCAGCAGGTGGGGCAGGTCGCCCTCCTCCACCAGCACGGTGGCCTGGGCCGAGCGCTGCTTGAGCAGGCCCACGGCTTGCGCCAGCAGCACCGGCAGGGCCGCGCCCATCGATCCCACCCGGATGCGCCCGGCGGCGCCGCTGGCCTCCGCGGCGATCTCGTCGCGCGTGCGCTCGTATTGCGCCAGCACCGAGCGGGCAAAACGCACCAGCGACGCGCCCGCCGGCGTGGGCTCGGTGCCGCGCGTGGAACGCGTGAAGAGCGTCAGGCCCAGCGTCTTCTCCACCTCGGTGAGCATCTTGGAGACGGCTGGCTGGCTGACGGAGAGGAACTCGGCGGTGTGGCCGAGATGGCGGAACTCGTCCAGCGCCACCACCAGTTGCAGGTGACGCAGCTTGATATTGGAGCGCAGGGCGCGGTCGATCTGGGGCATGGCGCGATTCTACTTAACTTTAAGGTTATGAAGCCATTCCGATGATTGATTGGATTGTTATGAACGGCTTTGCCACAATCCAGCCTGACCGGTGGACATTGCCACCAGCCCATGACTCCAATAACGACACCCTGCGAGGACGACACATGACCGCACCCCACGGCATCAACCACGGGCGGCGCCGACTGCTCATCAGCGGCGCCGCTGCCGCCACGGCTGCGACGGCGGGTAGTGCCGGCCTGTTGCTGCCGTGCCTCGCACGTGCCGCCGACTATCCGGACCGGCCCATCACCTTCATCTGCCCGTGGCCCGTCGGCGGCACCGCGGACCAGTCCATGCGCGCGCTGTGCCAGGTGGCGTCGGGCGTACTCAAGCAATCCATCGTGGTGGAAAACCGCGCCGGCGCATCGGGCATGATCGGCACCAAGGCACTGGCCCGCGCCAAGCCGGACGGCTACACCATCGGCCAGGTGCCGATCTCGGTGACGCGCTTCTCGCAGCTCGGCATGCTGCAGCTGGACCCGCGCAGCGAGCTGACCTACCTGGCGCGCACCTCCGGCCAGACCTTCGGCATCGCGGTGCCGGCGAACTCGCGCTTCAAGTCGCTCAAGGACGTCGTGGCGGAAGCCAAGGCGCATCCCGGCAAGCTCACCTATGCGCATGCCGGCATCGGCGGCGCCACCCACGTGGGCATGGAGGAATTCGCGCAGGCCGCCGGCGTGCGCTTCAATGCCATCGCCTACAAGGGCGGCGCGCAGGCCTTGCAGGACGTGCTCGCCGGGCAGGTCGACCTGCTGGCCGATTCCAGCTCCTGGGCGCCCCACGTGGAAGCCGGCAAGCTGCGCCTGCTGGCCACCTGGGGCGACCAGCGCACGCCGCGCTTCAAGGACACGCCGACGCTCAAGGAACTGGGCTACAACGTGGTGGTGGAAGCGCCCAACGGCATCGGCGCGCCCGTCGGCCTGGATCCCGCGGTGGAAAAGAAGCTGCGCGACGCCTTCCGCCAGGCCGTGGCCAGCAAGGAATTCCAGCAGGTCGCGGCCCGCATCGACGCGCCGGTGATGTACCTGGACGGCCCGGAATACAAGCGCTACATCAGCACGGTGTACGACCAGGAAACCCACCTGATCCAGCGCCTCAAGCTTAAAGAACTGCTGCAACAAGGCTGACCCAACGTGAACTCCGCCGCCCTGATCCGCCTGCATGCGAACGACAACGTCCTGATTGCCCGGGACGCCCTGAGCCTTGGCCAGAGCCTGCCTGAACTGGGTCTGCGCGTGCGCGCCCAGGTGCCAGCGGGGCACAAGATTGCCGCCTGCGCCATTGCCAAGGGCACCCAGATCCGCAAGTTCGACACCGTGATCGGCGTGGCCGAGCGCGACATCGAGGCCGGCGATCACGTGCATTCGCACAACCTGGCGCTGGTGGATTTCTATCGCGACCCGGGGTTCTGCCAGGACGTGCGGCCGGTGGACTATGTGCCGGAGGCCGAGCGCGCCACCTTCATGGGGTTCGTGCGGCCCGACGGCCGCGTTGGCACGCGCAACTTCATCGGCATTTTGTCGTCGGTGAACTGCTCGGCCACGGTGATCCGGCATATCGCGGACCACTTCACGCCCGAGCGCATGGCGCCCTATCCCAATGTGGACGGCGTGGCCGCCTTCGCGCAAAGCAGCGGCTGCGGCATGTCCTCGCCCAGCGAGCACTTCGACGTGCTGCGGCGCACGCTGGCGGGCTATGCGCGCCACCCCAACCTGGCCGGCGTGCTGATCGTGGGCCTGGGCTGCGAGCGCAACCAGGTAGCGGGCCTGATGGAGTCGCAAGGCCTGGTGCCCGGCAGCCACGTGCGCACCATGGTCATGCAGGACAGCGGCGGCACGGCGGCCACCATCCAGGCCGGCATCCGCGCCATCGAGGCCATGCTGCCCGGCGCCAATACCGCCACGCGCCAGCCCGTGCCCGCCAGCCACCTGAAGATCGGCCTGGAATGCGGTGGCTCCGATGGCTTCTCCGGCATCAGCGCCAACCCGGCGCTCGGCGCGGCCATGGACATCCTGGTGCGCCACGGCGGCACCGCCATCCTGTCGGAAACCCCCGAGATCCATGGCGTGGAATACATGCTCACGCGCCGCGCCGTCACGCCGGAAGTCGGCCAGAAACTGCTGGACCGCCTGGCCTGGTGGGAGCGCTACACCGCCGGCCAGAACGCCCAGTTCAACGGCGTGGTCGGCCACGGCAACCAGCAAGGCGGCCTCGCCAACATCTTCGAGAAGTCGCTCGGCTCCGCCATGAAAGGCGGCACCACGCCGCTGCAGGCCGTCTATGAATATGCCGAGCCCATCGAGCAAGCCGGCTTCGTCTTCATGGACTCCCCCGGCTACGATCCCGTCGCCGCCACCGGCCAGATCGCCAGCGGCGCCAACCTGATCTGCTTCACCACCGGGCGCGGGTCAATGTTCGGCTCCAAGCCAGCGCCGACCATCAAGCTAGCGAGCAATACGCCAATGTACACGCGGCTCGAAGGCGATATGGACATCAACTGCGGGCTGGTGCTGGACGGCGAATTGACCGTGGACGAGATGGGCCAGCGGATTTTTGAACATATCCTGGACGCGGCCTCTGGGCGACCGACCAAGAGCGAGGCGCTAGGGCTGGGCAACAACGAGTTCGTGCCCTGGCATCTGGGAATTGTCAGTTAGAAAGCCTTGCGGTTTGGAACCATCACGCAGTAGCGAACGCCCGCCCTCTCCCCCGGCCCCTCTCCCACAAGTGGGAGAGGGGAGCCAACCGGCGCGGCCAGTGCCTCGATTTAGCCGTGTGACTCGCCCCCAAGGCGGGGAACACCCCAGCGCGATGCGAAGCGAGCCGTCAAGGTTTACCTAAGCCGTATGGGGCGCCTCGGGATTCGGCGAAAAGAGCGGAAAAGAGGGACCCATGTCTGAGTATCGCCTTAAGGCGATGCGAGTTTGGGTCCCGGCCGCTCTTTTCGCCGAAGCCCGAGGAGGTAGTCGCCCCATCCGGCGCGCCTTTTTTGCCTACTTTTTTGGCAAGACAAAAAAGTAGGTCGCCGCCCCGCAGGGGTGGTGAAACTGCAGTTGCCTTTGACGTTAAGCAGTTGCAGTCGCCCTTGAATTCAAGCAGTCGCAGCCCCCCCACCGGCAACCCAAAACCATGACATCCACCCCACTCCCCCTAACCCACCCAGCCCTGCTCCGCACCAGCAACCTAATCGGCCAAGAGTGGTCAGCCGCCCACACCGGCCACCGCCTGGATGTCACCAACCCTGCCACCAACACCATCTTCGCCTCGGTCCCAGACAGCAGCACCCAGGATGCCATCCAGGCAGCCGATGCCGCAGCAGCTGCCTTCCCCGCCTGGAGCCGCCGCACCGCCCGCGACCGCGCGCAGATCATCAAGCGCTGGCACGCCCTGATCCTCGAACACCAGGAAGACCTGGCCCAGATCATCTCCACCGAACAAGGCAAGCCCATCAAGGAAGCCCGCGGCGAAGTGCTGTACGGCGCGTCCTACGTAGAGTGGTTCGCAGAGGAAGCCACCCGCATCAGCGGCGAGATCGTCGCCGAGTCCGTACCCGGGCGCAAGATGCTGGTGCTCAAGGAACCGGTTGGCGTGGTAGCCGCCATCACGCCGTGGAACTTCCCGCTCGCCATGATCGCGCGCAAGATCGCGCCCGCGCTGGCCGCCGGCTGCACGGTGGTGGCCAAGCCGGCGGAAGACACCCCGCTGACCGCACTGGCGCTGGTCTACCTGGCGCAGCAAGCCGGCCTGCCTGCCGGCGTGCTGAACATCGTCACCGCTTCGCGCGCCAATACGCCCGCCGTGGTCGATGCCTGGCTGGCCGACAGCCGCGTGCGCAAGATCACCTTCACCGGCTCCACGCCGGTGGGCAAGCACCTGGCCCGCGAATCCGCCGGCACGCTGAAGAAACTGTCGCTGGAGCTCGGTGGCAATGCGCCGTTCATCGTGTTCGACGACGCGGACGTCGATGCCGCCGTCGATGGCCTGATGGCCTCCAAGTTCCGCAACGGGGGCCAGACCTGCGTCTGCCCGAACCGCGTCTACGTACAGGCTGGCGTGCACGACTATTTCGTCGCGCGCCTGTCGCTGCGGGTGGCCGCGCTGCAGGTCGGGCCCGCCACCGACGACGCGTCGCAGATCGGCCCCATGATCAACGCACGCGCCGTGGAAAAGATTGCCCGCCATGTGGCGGACGCCGTCGCCAAGGGCGCCGTGGTGATGACCGGCGGCGAACGCGTGCGCCTGGCGGACGGCCCGCACTACTACGCGCCCACCGTGCTCACGAACGCCACGCCGCAAATGGCGCTGTCGTGCGAAGAAACGTTTGGCCCGGTAGCGGCCGTGTTCCGCTTCACCGATGAAGCCGAAGTGATCCGCGACGCCAACGACACGCCCTTCGGCCTGGCCGCCTACTTCTACTCCAATGACGTGCGCCGCATCTGGCGCGTGGCGCAGGCGCTGGAAACGGGCATTGTCGGCGTCAATGAAGGGGCCATCGCCTCGGAGGCCGCGCCCTTCGGCGGCGTCAAGGAATCCGGCTACGGGCGCGAGGGCTCGCGCCACGGGCTGGACGACTACATGCACACCAAATATATTTGCCAGGGACTGCTCGGCTAAGACCCGGTGGCATCCCATCCACGCCCACGACATTCTTCGGAACACCATGCCCGCACAAAACGCATTCAAGGCCGCGCTGGCGGCCAGCCAGCCGCAGATCGGCCTGTGGCTCTCGATGGCATCGCCTTATCTCGCCGAAGTCTCGGCCACGGCCGGCTTCGACTGGCTGCTGATCGACGGCGAGCACGCGCCCAACGACCTGCGCGGCACCCTGAACGCGCTGCAGGCGATCGCCCCGTACCGCTCGCAACCGGTGGTGCGGTGCGTAGCCGGCGAAGTCCCGCTGATCAAGCAGTTGCTGGATATCGGCGCGAAGAACCTGCTGGTGCCGATGGTGGATACCGCCGAGCAAGCCGCCGCGCTGGTATGCGCCACCCGCTACCCGCCGCAGGGCATGCGCGGTGTGGGCAGCGCCGTGGGCCGTGCCTCGCAGTGGAGCGCGCGCGCCGACTACCTGGACGTGGCCGACGATGAGATCTGCCTGCTGGTGCAGGCCGAAACCGTGAAGGCCCTGGCGAACCTGGAAGCCATCTGCGCTGTCGACGGCGTCGACGGCGTCTTTATCGGCCCCGCCGACCTGGCCGCCTCCATGGGCCATCGCGGCAACCCGGGCCACCCCGAGGTGCAGGCCGCCATCGAAGGTGCCATGCGCACCATCGTCGCCAGCGGCAAGGCCGCGGGCACGCTGACCTCCGACCCCAAGCTGGCGCGCCGCTACCTGGATCTGGGCTGCACCTTCGTGGCGACAGGCGTGGATGTGCTGCTCTATGCCGGCGCGGCACGCCGGCTGGCCGCGGACTTCATCGGCACCGGCGCCGCGCCCGCGGCAGGGCCATCTGCCGCATACTGATGCCCGCCACCGCAATCACAGAACACGACCGAACACGACAAAGCACGCCAACATGCCGACTGAATCCCACACCGCCCCTGCCACCGTCGCCACCAGCGCCACCCTGGCCGCAATGCAAGCCATCGTCGGCGCCGGCGCCTGCCTGAGCGGCGACGCCGACACCGAGTCCTACGTCACGGACTACCGCCGCATCTATCGCGGCAAGGCCCAGGTGGTGGTCATGCCCTCCACCACCGAACAGGTCAGCCAGGTCATGGCCTGGTGCCACGCGCACAACGTGCCGGTGGTGCCGCAAGGCGGCAATACCTCGCTGATGGGCGGCGCGGTGCCCGACGACAGCGGCACCGCGGTGCTGCTCAGCCTGGGCCGCATGAACCGCGTGCTGGCCGTGGACACCATCAACGACACCATGACGGTGCAGGCCGGCGTCACGCTCAACGCGGCCCGCACCGCGGCCGAGCAGGAGCAGCGCTTGTTCCCGCTGCGCATCGGCTCGGAAGGTTCCTGCCAGATTGGCGGCAACCTGGCCACCAACGCAGGCGGCACCGCCGTGCTGCGCTACGGCAATATGCGCGACCTGGTGCTGGGCATCGAGGCCGTGCTGCCCGATGGCCGCATCTACTCGTCGCTGCGCGGCCTGCGCAAGGACAACACCGGCTACGACCTCAAGCAACTCTTCGTCGGCTCGGAAGGCACGCTCGGCATCATCACGGCGGCCGTGCTCAAGCTGATGCCGCAGCCGCGCGCCAATGCCGTGGCCTTCGTGGCCGTGCAAAGCCCCGAAGCCGCGGTGCGCCTGCTTGGCGTGGCCAAGCAGCACGGCGGCCAGGCCGTCACCGCGTTCGAGCTGATCTCGGCGCCCGCGCTGGAGCTGGTGCTCGAATACCTGGGCGACGTAGCCTCGCCGCTGCCGGCGCGGCACGACTGGATGGTGCTGATCGAGCTGACCTCCGGCGGCAGCGACGAAAGCCTCAACGCCACGCTGATGGAAATCCTCGAAGCCGGGCTGGCGCAAGAACTGGTGCTGGACGCCGCGGTGGCCGCCAGCCTGGCCGACGCCCAACGCTTCTGGCGCATCCGCGAGGAAATCTCGGACGCGCAGACCCGCACCGGCGGCAGCATCAAGTGCGATGTGTCGGTGCCGCTGTCGCGCATCGCCGCGTTTATCGGCGACGCCTCGGCCAAGGTGCTGGCACTGGAGCCCGCCGCGCGCATGGTGATCTACGGCCATATGGGCGACGGTAACGTGCACTTCAACCCGCTGCGCCCCAAGGACCGCAGCGCCGCGGACTTCCTCGGCCAGTGGTACGCGCCGATCTCCGAGGCGGTGGACACGCTGGCTCACGCGGAAAACGGCTCGATCTCCGCCGAGCACGGCATTGGCGTCGCCAAGCGCGACGACCTGAAGCGCTACAAATCGCCGGTGGAGCTGGAGCTGATGTGGCAGGTCAAGCGGGCGCTGGATCCGAAGAACCTGCTCAATCCCGCCAAGATGCTGCCAAGGCTGGACTGACGTAAAGCGGGAAACGGGAAGCGGGAAGCGGGAAACGGGAAACGGGAAGCGGCGGCCCATCAATGCGAAACGCTCTCATTGATCATCCGCCGCTTCCCGTGCGGGCTGGCCATGGAAAGCGCGAGCAAAACGGTCGCCACAATGATTACGCCGTCGAAGATCCAGAGCGCCGAATGCACGCCGACCCGATCCGCCAGCGCGCCGCTCGCGATGACCGGCACGCTGAATCCGAAATACGCGAAAAGGAAATAGCCGGAAGTTGCCCGAGCCCGGTTGGCGTCGGTGGAACAGGTTGAATTCGCGGCGAGTCCTGCGAGATAGGTAAAGCCGTAGCAAGCCGCGCTCGCGAGCATCGCGCCTGACAGCAGCAACGGCAGCGACGAGAAGACGACGCCCGCGATCAATACGGTGAAGCCGCAGGGTACGAGCAGCATGCCCAGGCGCAACGAGCGCGGAGGCGATAGCTTGCGCGCCACGGGCTGGACAACGAGTCCGGTTGAAATCACGAAGAAGGTGGAAAACCCCGTCCACGCATCGTGCCCATGCGCGGCGAGCGCCACCGGGACCAGCGCAATCACCATCCCGACCGCCGACCAGGCAATGAGAATCGCAACGCTATAGATGAGCGTCTGCCTGGGAAAGACGGGCATGCGAAGCCACGCCGACGAACGCGGGAACGATGGCTCCCGGATCATGGCGAGCAAAGCCACCCCGCAAGCGGCGCAAAGTAGGTAAGCACCATAGGTCACGGGGGGCTGTTGAGACGGCGCCGCCAGGAGACAGAGGCCGGTCGCCAGCGCGCCGCAGCCGAAGCCCAGCGAGGTGGCCGCCGCGACGATGCGCGCGGCCCGCGCAGCCGCCGCTGGCCGCGGCCCGATCAACTCGACAAGGAACTGTGTGCCGCTGCCAGCCATCAGTCCGGTCGCGATGCCGCACAATCCGCGTGCCGCGGCCAGCGCCTCTAGCCGGGGCCACATCATCGGCAACGCGGTTGCCGCGGATGTCAGCAGCAGTGCGCCGATCAAAGACAATTTCCGCCCCACGCGATCCGATAGCCCGCCAAGGAAAATCAGCGTGGGCACCAATCCGGCCACATAACAAGCGAAGGCAAGCGTCTGCGCCCCCGCGCCCATCTGGCTTGCCCGTGCGTAAGTCGTGTAAAGCGGCGCCTGCAGATTCACCGCACCGGTAATCAGGAACAGCGTCAGGGCCACCACCCGGACGGGCCATAGGCCCGCCTTCGCGGTGGAACGGACCAGGGGATCAAGCATGGGTTCGTGGGCAAGGGATCGAGGGGGCTTAGTATTGCCCCCCATGGATATTAGTGCAATAATTTCATTGCACTAATATCAATCCAAGAAACGATGGCAGCCCCTGCGCGATACCTGGAACACGTTGAAAGACTTGCGTCGCTGATACAGGATGGCTCGCTCGAAGCGGGCAGCCGGTTGATGGCCCATCGCGATTACGCGGACGAACATGGCATCGCCGCCGCGACCGCTGCCCGTGTTTATCGGGAGCTCATTGAGCGCGGACTGGCGATTGGCGAAGTTGGGCGGGGTACCTTTGTCCGCACACTGGAGACACAGGCCGCTGCCGAGTTCTCTCAAATCAGCGAACGCGAGCCCGGCCTGATCGACCTGGCATTCAACTATCCGGTCCTGCCTGAGCAAGCCGCACAGTTGCGTCATGCGCTGCGCAATCTCTCCGACAAGGGGGACCTGTCGACCCTGCTCGACTATCACCCGCATCCGGGGCGTCGCGAAGACAGGGAGATGGCGGCAAAATGGTTCTCCACCGCCAGCGCGCCGATCGATGCCGCGGGCATCATGGTCTGTGGCGGCAGCCAGCACGCCCTGAGCGTCATTCTGGCAAGCCTTGTCACGCGGCGTGATCTGGTTGCCGTGGAATCCCTGACCTACCCCGGTTTCAAGAGCGCGGCGAAACTGTTGGGCATCCCCTTGGTCGGCGTACCCATCGACGACGACGGCATCGTGCCGGAGTCCCTCGATGCGGTTTGCCGCAAGCATGCAGGCCGGGTGCGCATCGTCTACACGATGCCCACGGTTCACAATCCCACCGGGAGCGTGATGCCGCTCGCGCGCAGGCTCGCCTTGATCGAGGTTGCGCGTCGCCACGGCTTGCTACTGGTCGATGACAGCGTGTACGGCTTTCTCGAAGCTTCGCCTCCGCCAACGCTGCGCAGCCTGGCGCCAGATTGCGTGATCGAGATTCACAGCCTGTCGAAGAGCGCGGCCCCAGGGTTGCGAGTCGGCTATATGGTCGCACCCGAGCGGCTCAGGGACCGGCTCCATGAGGGACTTCGCGCCACGTTGTGGTCCGCGAGCGCCATGACAGCCGCACTGGCCACCGCATGGATGCGGGATGGCACGCTGGCGCACTGGATCGTGGCGAAGCGCATTGAGGCGCGCTTGCGGCAAGACCTCGCGCGGCGCATCCTCGGGGCGTGGCCCATCAAGGCGCACCGCACCAGCTTTCATCTTTTGCTCGACCTGCCGAAACACTGGAGACCTGATGACCTCGTCGTTGCGTTGGCACGGCAAGGTGTGACAATCACACCCCTGGCCGCCTTTGCCGCGCCGGATATGCCGGCAAGCCGTACGATAAGAATCGCCATGGCGGCGCCTGCCACAGCCCGGCAACTGGAAGCCGGACTCCTGGCCGTGGCGCAGACGTTGAACGGACCACGCCAGGGTGACGCGTTGCAGACGGCCAGGAACGCGCGCCCGAGCCCATGACGCGGACCGCGATGTGATAGCGCGCGTGCATCTACGGTCAACGGTGGCTCATGGCTCATGGCTCGTGGCTCGTGGCTCGTGGCTATTGGCTATGGTTGTGGAACTTCACTGACCCTAGCCAAGCTGGTTCCCCATCTATACTTGGCGTTTGGCAGCCAATAACCTTCACGATGATGTAGGACCATGAAGACAAAAATCATTCTGTTGCGCGGTCTGACGCCGACGGGAAAGAACAAGGTGCTCATGGCACCGCTGCGCGCTGCACTGGAAGAAGCGGGCCTGCGCAACGTGAGAACCTACATCCAGAGTGGCAACGTCATTGCCTCCACGAACCTGAACCAGTCCGCCATCGAGGATCTGGTTCACGATGTCATCAAGGAACGGTTCGGCGGCGATATCAAAGTCCTGGCAAGGTCGGCACCGTACTTCAATGAAGCGATGGAGAACAACCCGTTCAAGGGTGCCGATCCCGCCAAGCTCTATTTCACGCTGCTTTCAGCCAGGCCGGAAAATGCGTTGCTGGAAGCGTTCCATGCGCTTGAACATGCACCAGACCAGGTACAGGTGGTCGGTGACATGGCGTATGTGTTGTGCGCCACGAAATACAGCGACCTGAAGGCCAACAACAATTTCATCGAGAGAAAGCTCAAGGTGGCCGCGACGACGCGTAATTTCAATACGATCTCGAAGCTCATTGCGCTCGGTACAAATGAACGCTAAGCAACCCCACCTGGTCTGAATGGATTTAGCCAACCGGAGCCGGCTATATGAAAAGAACACTACTGCTGCCGATCTGCGCAGCGCTGATCGTGCAGATTTATGGTTGTGGAGAGAAAGCCAAGGTCGACGCGAATCCCGCGCAGGCCAGCGTCGCCCAGCAGCCGGCTGTCACGCTGTCGATCGATTCCGTGGCAAGCAACACGCACGGTTTCAATGCCGGCAATCTGCTCAGCGCCAGGAAGATCTATATCTTCTTTGATCCGCAGTGCCCCCATTGCGGTGAGCTCTGGAAGGCAGCGAAGCCACTGCTGTCGTCCGCGCACTTCATCTGGATCCCGGTCGGACTGCTGACCCCGGAAAAATCCGCGCTGCAGAGTGCCTACCTGCTCGGTAGCCAGAACGCCGTCAAGGAGATGGACAATCATGAAGCCTTGATCGATGCGCGCAAGGGAGGGCTTGAGGTCTCCGCCGCACAGACCCCGGAAAACGCCGTGAGCCAGGTCAAGGCCAACACCGAGTACTTTCTACGGTTGAATCTGGACAGCGTGCCATTCGCCGTATTTCAGGGCCCGGGGGGCGAGATGTTGACGTTTTCGGGGGCGCTGACTACCGAAGCACTCAAAGAGCGGCTTGGCATCTAGTCAACCGTAGTTTCCTGACCTGGCAAACCGCCTGGTCGTGAAGGCGTGAAGGCTTCGCGATCCAACCCAATGAACCTGAGAACGGACAAGACCATGTGGAAGCACCCCGTACGCCAAACCCTTGCCGCATTCGCTGCCACCCTGGCGCTACCTGCGCTGGCCGGTGTCGTGACGGGCACGGCGACTTATCGTGAGCGTATCGCGCTGCCTCCCGATGCCGTGTTCGAAGTCACACTGCAAGATGTATCGCGCGCCGGCGCACCTGCCGAGGTCATCGGCCGGTCCACGCTGGATCCGGCGGGCCAGCCGCCCTTTCATTTTGGTGTTGCCTACCAGGACCAGGCGATCGAGCCTGGCCATCGCTACGCCCTGCGGGCGGTGATCCGACAGCATGGCCGGTTGCTGTTCACCACCGACACGCATGCCCCGGTGCTCGATGGCAACAACGCGCCACTCCAGTTGCAGCTGGTATCGGCTTCCAGGAGCGAGGGGAAGCCATCGGGAAAGCCAACTGCCCAGGTGCCAGACAGCCCGTTGCGCGGAACCTACTGGAAGCTCACGCGGCTGGGCGATGCGCCGGTCCGCGTGGCGGAGCGCCAGCGCGAACCGCACCTGATCCTTGCCACGAACGAGGCGCGGCTGTCAGGCAATGGCGGCTGTAACGGCCTGATGGGCGGCTATGAAGCCGATGGCGACCAGCTTCGCTTCAAAGGCCTGGCGGGCACCATGATGGCCTGCGCACAGGGCATGGCCCAGGAAACGCAGTTCCTGCACGCTCTGGAAACGGTACGGCGCTATCGCATCGCGGGCCGCCAGCTCGACCTGCTCGGCGCCGACAATGCCGTGGTGGCGCGCTTCGAGGCTGTAGCGTTGCGCTAGAAGGGGCTGTCTATCGAAAAGTTCGGGGTCGTGATATTTTGTTGAATTTGCGATTTTTGACGATTTTCCGACGGGAAATTGGGCAGGCTGACGTCCAGGCCTGGCTTACGCGCAGTGCCTTATGGACGCGCGACCGGCGCCTACTGGCGGTCGCGGATCGCCTGGGACTGGCCGCTCGGCCAGCGCACTAGCCACCGGTTCCCCCTTCGAGGACCATTTCCGACCTACTTTCTGACCTACTAATCCGGAACGTAACAATGAATCCAGATCTCGATTCCATTTTTTCCAGCATCGACAAGGCGGCCGCAGAGGCTCGCGCACAGGGTGACAAATGGATTGTCATCGATTGCGTCTACGAACACCTCGGCGCGCTGGAAAGCCAAGACTATCAACAAGTCCTGGCGCGCATATTGGCCCTGATCGAAAAGTATCCCGAGCTGGATTATGGTGGTCCTGGCCCCTTCGGGTCGCTGATCGAGCGCCAGCCCGTCGGCGTCTATGCGGCGCAGTTGCTGGCGTCACTAAAGCGGCAGCCGAGCACGCAAGTGATCGCGTTCCTGGACCGCATGATGCGCATGGACGAAGCTGAGCGCGAGGAGCAAGGCGGCCCAACCGTTGCGGCCTTTGTGGATGCGCTTGACGCGGTGCTGCAACATCCCGCCGCGGACAACGACTGCAGAGAGTTTGCGCGGATGTGCCTGACTCCGTGAGCGGAAAGTACAGCATGGGATTGCGTAAATGAACGGCTGCTGTGGCGCGCGGCAACGGCCGCGCAGCCTTCCCTCCCTATACCGGGCGGCCCAGGCAAGGACCCAGGCAAAGGAATGCGGGATCGGCACCGCCGAACATGGAAATCCCCTGCGCTTCGATTCGCCGGCCCGACCCGGCCGATCACGAAGACGACCGCGCCCTACTCTGCCCGATTCGTCACGAACCCTTGTTTCGCCGCCCACAGGCTCACGTCCTGCTTCTGAATCGCGGCGGCCATCAGCTCGGGGAAACGGTCGGGTGTGCAGGCAAACGCCGGGATACCGAGCGCGGCAAAATGCGCGGCATTCTGGTGGTCGTAACCGGGCGCGCCATTGTCGGCCAGCGCGAGCAAGCAGATGACATTGACGCCGCTGTCCTTGAGCGCGGCGGCGCGCTGGAGCATTTCCTTGTTGTTCCCGCCTTCGTACAGGTCGGTAATGAGGACGAGGATGCTGCGCTCAGGGCGCTCGATGACCTGTTGGCAATAGCCCAGCGCGCGGTTGATGTCGGTACCGCCGCCCAGCTGTATGCCGAACAGCAGGTCGACCGGATCGGCCATTTCCTCTGTGAGATCGACGACGTTGGTATCGAATACGATCATTCGCGTGCGGACCGCGCGCAGTGAGGCCATCACGGCGGCGAAGACGCCTGCATAGACCACCGAGGCGGCCATCGAGCCGCTTTGGTCCACGCATAGCACGACGTCGCGCAGGGCGCTGCGCTTGCGCGTGTAGCCGATGAGTTTTTCGGCCACCACCGTGCGCTGGTCTGGCAGGTAGCGGCTGAGGTTGGCGCGGATGGTGCGGTGCCAGTCGATTTCGTTGAGGCGGGGACGATGGTTCCGCTCGGCGCGGTTGAGGCTGCCGCTGATAGCCTGGCGCATGGTTTGGCCAAGGCGCCGCTCCAACGCCTCGACCACCCTGCGCACTACTTGCCGGGCGGTATCCTTGGTCTTGGCTGGCAGGATGCGCGACAGCGACATCAGGCTGGCGACCAGGTGCACATCGGGTTCCATCGCTTCCAGCAGTTCCGGCTCAAGCAGCATCTGCCGCAGGTCCAGGCGCTCGAGCGCGTCCTTCTGTATAACCTGCACCACGCTTGCCGCAAAGAACTCGCGGATATCGCCCAGCCAGCGTGCAACGTTCGGGCAACTCGGCCCGAGGCCGCCTTTGCGCTCGGCGCCGTACAGCGCGCCCAGCGCGGCGTCGGCACGGCTGAGGTCCGCGCCCAGGGCCACGCCGCAAGTCGCCTGTGCATCGCTGCCCAGGACCAGGCGCCAGCGCTGCATGCGGTCGGTTTGAAGCAGGGATTCGTCCATGTTGTTGTCTCAGTGTCCCAGGATGGCAGCCAGTACGGGAAGGACCCGGGCGGCGCGCGCATGATCGAGTTCGACTGCAGCCGGCCCAGCGGCGGCCGGCGCGTCCAGCCGCTTCACCTTGCTGCCCATCTCACGCAGTTCGGCCGCATTGAAATCAGCGAACGCGCAGCGCAGCAGCGGCAAGCGCGCGAGAAAGACAGCGTGGTCGAGGCGGCCCAGCCAGGCATCGATCACGCGCCATAGCGCGTCTTGCTGCAGGAGCAGCAGCCCGCTGCCCCGTAGCAGGCCCGTCAGCCAGGCGGTGGATTCGGCTGGCGCAACGGCAGGCGCAAGCGCCAGGCCGGCTTGGCGCGCGACCTCATCCGTGCCGACACATTGCTGATCGAACAGGAGCCGCAGGGCATATCCGCGCACGGCCGGCGCCACGCCGTCGAGATCGATGAGATGCGCCAGGCAGTCTCGCCAGTCGTCGCGCAAGGCTGCGGCATCCAGCGTATCGAGCGCGGCCTGGACCTCGTTCATATGCCCGAGCAATGCAGCCGCGGCGCTCTCGTCGATGTGGCTCGCGGCCGCCGCCAGCCCCACCACGATGCGCTCGACCAAGCCACTCACGATGGGCTGCATGGCCGCCGCATCGGTGCCGCGCACATCGCCGTAGCGGCCAACGCGAGCCAACGGCGGCAGCGCGGCCATCAGATGGGTCAGGTCGGCGGCAACGGCGGCCCGGGCCTGTACGCAGGCAAGCAGGATCGCAACGGCCACGGGCAAGCGCGCCAGCACGGCGTCATCTAGCATGGCGCTCAGCGCGGGCAGCTCAGCGCCGTCGCGCGCGCGCTCGCACAGGCGATGGCTGGCGGCGTCCTCGACGGTATTGCCATAGCGGCTGGCGGCGATCAGCGCTACCACCATCTCGGGCTGCCAGCGCAGCTCCCAGGATTCGCGGAAGGTGCCCGATCGATTGGCGTCGCGCAGCAGCGTGCCCCAGTCCACGCCGATCAGGTTGAGCCGGTGCAGCAGGCGGCTGCGCTCGCGGCCAGTTTCCTCGCGCAGGTCGAGGTCGTGCCGCTTGGCTTCCGTGGTGGGCTTTAAGCGCAGGCGCTTTTGCTGGGCCTCCAGGTCGCGCTGCAGTGGCGCGGCCACACTCGATTCAGGCACCGCGCCCAGGCGGTCGCCAACTTCGAGCTTGCGGCGGATGAGTTCCAGCGGCGCTGGTTCGCCGTGGCACAGCACGGAAAGCATGGCTTCGCGATGCTCTGCCAGGCCTGCGAGCGGCAAGCCGCGCATGGCAGCGAGGGCATCGGCCAGTCGCACGGCCTCGATGACGCTGGCCGAGGAGGCATCGAGGCCTTCGGTGCGCATGAGCCGCGCCGCCTCGGTCACCCAGCGCAAGCCGGCGCGGTCGGCGCTCTGCCACAAGTGGCGATACCAGCCGGGGGACGCCACGCCGGCGCCGTAGCCGCTGGCGTAGGCAAGACGGTCGTCGCTCCACGGCACCCAAGTGGCCTCGACCTTGGCCTTGGGCAGGCCCTTGAGCAGTGCCTGGTCGGCCTTGATCGTGGCGGGCTGCTCCAGCGCCGGCACGTGCCAGGCACCGCACACCACGGCGATGTTGCCGAAGCCGGCCTTCTGCGCCTCGCGGATGCGCATGCGCATATGCGCCTCGCGCCGGGCTTCGCGCGATTCCGGCGTGGGTGCGTGCGCGCGCAATGCGGCCATGGCCTGCGCGATGGCGGCGAACAGCTCGCTCGCGTCGCGGCGCTGTTCCACCTCGACCTCCCACCAGAGCTCATGATCGTCGTAGCCCGCCGCGCGCGATAGCTCGCCGATCGGGTCCATGCGCCAGCCGCCCGGCGTTTCCTCGCTCGCCGCCGTATCGGCGCGGGCATCCGCGTCAGGTGCCAGCCCGCCATTGGCCATGTCCTGCGCGCCGTCGCCGGTGCCGTCAGCGCCCCCAGCATCCGGGCCTGCGGGCACTGCGGCGGCCTTCTCGCGCGCGATGGCCTCCGCGAATCCGTGCATGGCCGGCAGATCCATGAACCACAGTGGCACGCCGCGCTGCCCGGCGTGGCGGATCGCCCGCCATTCCGGCGAGAATTCGGCGAACGGATAGAACACGCCGTGGCGCGGCGCCTCGCTCGGGTAGACCAGCAGCGCGACGGGCGGCTGCATGGCAGGGTCGGATGCAAGCGCAACGATGCCGTCGGCCTCGGGCGGTCCTTCCAGCAGCACGATATCGGGCGCCTGCGCCGCCAGCGCAGCCTCCAGCGCCCGCGCGCATCCCGGGCCATGGTGGCGGATGCCGTAATAGAGGACTGTCATCAGACCACGTCCATGCAAGCCCGGTAAAAGTCCTTCCAGTCATCGCGTTCCTTCACGACCGTCTTGAGGTACTCCATCCAGACCAGCTTGTCTTGCACCGGGTCCTTGACGATCGAGCCGGTAAGGCTGGCGGCAACATCGGCCGCGCGCAGCACGCCGTCGCTGTAGTAGCCCGCCACCGCCATGCCATGGCCAAGCACCGAGATGGCCTCGGCTGTCGACAGCGTGCCGCTGGGCGACTTGAGCCGGGTCTTGCCATCTTCGGTCAGGCCGTTGCGCAGCTCGCGGAATACGGCGACGACGCGGCGCACTTCCGCCAGCGCCGGCTTCTCGGTAGGCAGTTCCAGCGCGCGGCCGAGCTCGGCGACGCGGCGGCTGACGATGGCGACTTCCTCCTCGAACGTCTCGGGCGTCGGCAGGATCACCGTATTGAAACGCCGCATCAGGGCGGACGACATCTCGTTCACGCCACGGTCGCGGTTATTGGCCGTGGCGATGACGTTGAAGCCACGCTGCGCCTGCACCTCGATGCCCAGTTCGGGCACCGGCAGGGTCTTTTCCGAGAGCAAGGTGATGAGCGTGTCCTGCACTTCGCTCGGCACGCGCGTCATCTCTTCGAGCCGCGCCAGCTTGCCGTCGCGCATGGCCTTGAGCATGGGGCTGGGCACCAGCGCGCGCTCCGACGGTCCTTCCGAGAGCAGGCGGGCATAGTTCCAGCCGTAGCGCAGCGCGGTCTCGTCGGTCCCGGCCGTGCCCTGGATCAGCAAGGTGGAGTCCCCGCTGATCGCGGCGGCAAGGTGCTCCGACACCCAGCTCTTGGCGGTGCCGGGCACGCCATACAGCAACAGCGCGCGGTCGGTGGCGAGCGTAGCCACCGCGATCTCGATCAGCCTTGCACTGCCGATGTACTTGGGACTGACCTCGAAGCCATCGTCAAGCTTGCCGCCCAGCAGGTAGGTCTTGACCGCCCACGGCGACAGCTTCCAGTTGCCCGGGCGCGGGCGCTTGTCCTGCCGGACTAGCTCGGCCAGTTCCTCGGCGAATTGCGCTTCGGCATGCTGACGCAGAACGGTGTTCAGGTTGGCGCTCACAGCGGCATCTCCTTGATGACGGTTTGTTTGGCCTGGGCCAGGGTAACGATGTCCCTGGCCCGGTTCAGGTTTCGGATAGTGATCGTGTCGGTGGGGCCCTCAGCCAGTTTGGCCGTGTAGATCCCGACCACGCCCGCCAGCTGGGCAAGATCGGCATCCTGCGCGCGCAGCAAGGCAAGTTCCACCATTTCCGCCAGGTCGAAGCGCAGCATCAGTTCGTCGCTCACGCCCGTCTTGCCTGCGCCCGCAAGCACGGTCTGCACGGTCTGCGCGATCGTGGACACCACCATGCTTGACCAGGGGCCAGGCAGCTCGCGTAGCCAGCGCAAGGCGGTACCTGCATTGCCCCGCATCAGCTCGCGGCAAAGATCGGCGTCGCGGGCGACGCAGGCCAGGGTTCGCCAGAGCGGGTCCTGGTACCGGGCCAGTGCTTCGATCTCGCCGCCAGCGCGCGGCAACAGGGCCAGGGCCCAATCCGTGTCGCCGTAACGGCAGGCCGCCTCGGCGCTGCCACAAAGCAATGCCTCAGCCCATTCATGCTTGGCCATCAGGCCGATCAGCACGTCTGGCACTTCATCCACCGCTGCCGGCCAGCGCGATGGCGGCACCACGGCCAGCAGCTGGCGCAGCCAGAAGGCGCGCTTGCCTTCGCCCGACGGTGGCGTGGCGGCAATGCCGTCGCGTTCCCAGTCCTTGGGCAACTCGGCCGGGGCATCCACGGTCAGGCGGGGTTGCGCACGCTGGCCCAGGAAGGACGCGAGCTTCGCCATCGTGCCCGCGGGCGCGGTGGCCGCCTCCCAGCGCACGCAGGCATCCGCACGCGCCGCCATGCGGAGCATGAAAGACGAATCGGGAAGCCGTGCCAGCAGGGTTGCGGCGCTTTGCCGTACTACCTGGCTGCGGTCGTCGAGCAGGCTTTCCAGGAACGGCTCGTCATCGCGGGTAAGCGTGGCGGCCAGCGCGTCCACGAAGGCCCGCCGCTGCTCGGCCTTCTCGCCAGGCAAGGCCGCGATCAAGAGATCTCGCGCCATGGCAGGATCGCGCTCGCGCATCATGCCCAGCGCGCGGCGACGGGCAGCCGTGTCGCCCTCCTCCCATTCGCGCAGCAGCGCGCTGTCGTCAATGGCAGCGGGAAGCCGCGAGGCCAGCATCGCCCGCCACTCGGGGTTCTGCGCGCCGAGCCAGTGCCCACGCGCGCCAATGACAGGCAGCCACGCCGCCAGTGTCTGCGCCGTAGCGAAGACGCCCGGCACCAGGCCTGCCGGCAGGCGCCGGCCCGCTTGTGCGATGCGCGGCGCCAGCCATTCCGGCAATCCGCCCAGCTCGCCTGCGATAGCCGCGGCGATGATGGGGGTGAGCGCATGCGGCGTGGCGGGCGTCGCGTCCTCGGGAGCGGGATCCGGAAAGCACACCGATGCGGGCAGGCGGCCCGCCTGGCCATACACCGCCATGCTGCCCGCCTGCCAAAGCAGGCGCTGTTCCCGCGTGCCTTCTGGCAGCAAGGCATCGATTTCCGCCACCGGCCTTGCCTCGCCTGGGCTGTTCGCCGTGCCGACCAGGGCTGTACGAATCCATGCCTGCATCACGCGCCTCCTGCCAGTACGTGGTAACGCCCTTGCGCGAACAGCCCGAGCGGCCGAATCCCGCTGCCGTCCCATTCCGCAGCCAGCGCATGCGGCCGCCCGCCCGCCAGGGCCATCCACAGCCAATGATCGCGTCCGGCCACCGGCAGCGCATGCCCGGCCGAGTCGGCCACTTGCCAACGCCCTTCATGATGAATCGGGACGGCACCTTCGAGGACCGTAGCGATTCGTTCGTGCCAGGGATTTGCCGCCAGCATGGAAGCCGCCTCGTCCAGTAATTGCAGGCTGCTGCGCGCGACGGCAAATGCCGCCGGCAGCGGCAACGGCGTGGCCGTGCCCTTGAGCAGTGCGCGCTGCGAGCCCGCACCGGGCCAGAAGGCCAGCTCGCCCTCGAAGGCCGTGCCCGGCAGCCACGACGATTCGAACGGCTGGCTGCCTGCGGCGAACTGCAGGAACTGCGCATGGCGACCGCTGGCCTCGCCCACCAGCCAGGTGCGCCGCACCTTTACCCGCTCATCGGCGTCGGCCGCCTGGCCAATCACCTGCCAGCGGTCGCGCCTGGCCTCGCCTTGCGCCAGGACCTCCTCCTCGCGCAGGCTGAAGCCGATGGTCTGGCGCAGGGCTTGCTGCAGATCCGGCGCGAGCCCGTCGATGCGCTCATAGGCGCGCACGGCCAGCGCAAGCCGGCCCAGTTCCGGCAGCAGCCGCTCCGGCCAGTCTTCCCGGCTGCCCGGCAGGTCGGCCAGCGCGCGTACCCGCGCTGCCAGGCCACTCGCCTGCGCGTCCACCAGGCGCGCCGCAGTCTGCTCCCAAAACCCCGGCCCCTGCGCGGGCAGCCGTGCGAGGCCGTTGCGCACCAGGTCCTCCAGCCACACCTGCAAGCCAGCAAGCCCGTCGCGCACCCGGCTTTCGCGCCGCTCGGCCCGCTTGTGCTGGGCCGCCTCGTCGACCGGCGCCTCCGCCTTTGCAAGCGCACGCGCCTCCTTCCTCGCGCTGGTGTCGGCACGCTTGTCGAGCCAGTCGCTCACCCAGCCGGGCTCGTCGCCTTCGATGACCAGGGCGGGTTGATTCGCGGCCAGGACCAGCAGGCCGATGCTGTGCTTGCAGGGAAACTTGAAACTGGGGCAGGAACATTTGCTGGCAAAGTCAGCCAGGTCGACTCGCACCTGGTATGGCTTGGCGCCGCTGCCCTGGCACTCGCCCCAGACGGCCCGGCCGCTGCGGCCCAGCAATGGCCACTGCCTGGCTTGCGCCAGCTTCTTGCCGTTGCTGGCGGCGCCGCTGTCTGGCGCGAGCGCCAGCACCTGCTGTTCGGAAAGCTGCATATCTGCTACGCGGGTTCATTGGACAAATGCCTGACCCGGCACATTAGCACAGCATTTTTGCTGTTGAGCGTCAGAATGGCCCAGATCCGCATTGTGGCGCGGTTTCGGCTATCGCGCCAGAATCGCGCCACAATCGCGCCACAACGGCACCGTCTAAGTGGCGCGATTGGAGAAATCGCGCCACAATCGCGCCACAGACTGAATCAACCACCCAACCTCCCATGCCCGCAGACCAGGAAATACTGAAGAGCATTCAAGCCTCCCCGGCCGGACTAACTCTGGCGGAATTACTGGCGGCCCACCCTTTAGTGGCACGCCGGACCGCGCAACGCTGGCTAAGCCAATGGGTGGATGCGGGCACAATCGGTTCGGCAGGCGAAGGCCGCGCCCGCCGTTACCTTGCGGTGGGATCCACAGCGCCAGCCGCCTCGGCCATTGAGCAAGATCGCTTCCCCGGTTTCATCCCACTGTCAGCGGACAGCCGGGATATCCTGGCATACATCGATCAACCGCCACAGGCGCGCAAGCCGGTGGGTTACCAGCACGATTTTCTTGACACCTATCAGCCCAACGTCACCTGGTACCTGTCGGAATCGCTGCGCCGCCAGTTGCACAAGATGGGCAAGACCGCACAGGCTGACGCGCCCGCGGGCACATACAGCAGGGCCATCCTGAGCCGGCTGCTGATCGACCTGTCTTGGGCGTCGAGCCATCTGGAGGGGAATACCTATTCCCGGCTCGATACCCTCGAGTTGATCGAGCACGGCAAGGCTGCGCAAGGCAAGGCAGCCATCGAAACCCAGATGATCCTCAACCACAAGACCGCCATCGAGTTGTTGGTGGAGAACATCGGGACGGCCAGATTCGATCGCTACACGCTGATGAACCTGCATAGCGCATTGTCGGAGAACCTGTTGCCCAACCCAGCCGATGAAGGCCGGATCCGGCAACATGCCGTGGACATCGGCAAAAGCGTGTATCGGCCGCTATCGGCGCCTCAGCAGCTCGACGAAGCACTGGATAACTTGCTAGACAAAGCGAATCGCATTACCGACCCTTTCGAGCAGTCCTTCTTCGTGATGGTGCACCTGCCTTACCTGCAACCGTTCGCGGACATCAACAAGCGGACCTCGCGGCTGGCTGCCAATTTGCCGCTCTTCCGCGCAAACCTGTGCCCGCTTACCTTCCTTGATGTGCCCGATCATGCCTACAGCCGGGCCATCCTCGGCTTGTATGAAATGACGCGCGTGGAATTGCTGCGCGACCTCTATGTCTGGTCCTACGAGCGATCGACGCAAGAGTACCTTGCCATCAGGCAAGCCCTGGCAGAACCGGACCCGGCACGCCTGGCCTGGCGTGAACTGATCAAGCAGACCATCCGCGAAGTGGTAACCCATCCTGGCCAGGATGCGCTCGCGCTGATTCACCTGGCCGTCATGGCCAATGTGCCGCAAGCCGAGCGCGGCAATGTACAGGCGCTGATCGTGGAGGAACTGCGGCGGCTCCACGAGGGTGTGCTGGCCCGGTACGGTCTGCGGCCGTCCGAGTTCGCCGCCTGGCAAACAGCGCATTCACCGGGGCCCGCTCAATGAGCGGCACCGTTCGATTTCGCGGCTTGACGCCCCATACCCCGGTCCTTACCTGTGTCAAAATGACGCGCAGCCTGCCTGATCGCACCTCGCCTTGGCTGGGGTAGACTGCGCCGCGCCCGCTCGCATATAACAATGACGCTTATCCGCCGCATCCGCTTGACCGCATGGCTTGGCCTGATCGCCATGTGGCTCATTGTGCTTGCGCCGGCAGTCAGCCAGTTCGTGGCCGCGGCCCAATCCAGCGATCCCGAAGCCGTCATCTGCTCGGCCGCCCACCCGGGCGATGCGCCCCATGGCATGCCTGGCGGCGCGCTGAATGCCTGCGGCTATTGCGATCTGCTGGCGGATCATGTGCCGCTGCCTGCCCTTGCGCCTGCGACGCTGTCGGCAATCCCGCTGCTGGTGGTCGCCACGGCGCACGTGCTGGTCACCCGCTTCACGCCACTCGGGGCCTTTCCTTCAGGACGCCCCAGGGACCCTCCGGCTCTACCTCAATCCAGTCTGTAAGCAACGCACGCCCTTTGGTGTGATCGTGGCGTCCGCGCGCACCTGCCCGCGGACGCCGGACAACGATTTGAGGTAGACCCAATCCCAATCATGCGCACGCTGCTGCCCCTAGTCATCCTTGGCACCATCGGCACGCTGGCCGAGGCCGCCGACGAACAGAGCCTGCCGGCGGTCCAGGTGACCGAGACTCGCTCGTTTGCGGAGAAGAACCAGTTGCCGCAGACCACCGCGAGCATCACCGGCGAACAAGCCGCCCAAGCCATCAACGTGATGGGCGCCGAAGATGCCCTGAAATACCTGCCAGACGTGCTGGTGCGCAAGCGCTTTATCGGCGACACCCAGTCCCCGATGGCGACCCGCACCACCGGCATCAATGCCAGCGCGCGCAGCCTGATCTATGCCGACGGGGTCTTGCTGTCGACCCTGATCAACAACAACAACGGCAATGGCTCCCCGCAGTGGTTCATGGTGACGCCGCAATCGATCGACCGGGTCGACGTCATGTACGGCCCGTTCGCCGCGGCCTATCCGGGCAACTCCTATGGTGCCGTGACCGAGATCACCACGCGGATGCCGAAGACGCTCGAGGGCAGCCTGGAAGTCACGGGCGCCATCCAGCAGTTCAGCAAATACGGCACCGACCAGAACGAGCCGGCGCAGCAAGTCAGCGCCACGCTGGGCGACCGCGCCGGAAAGTTCTCGTGGTGGTTCAGCGCGAACCACCTCAACAGCTTCAGCCAGCCGCTCAGCTTCGCCACCGTCGGCCAGTCGACGGCCGCCGCCGGCGCCGGCCTGCCGGTCATCACCGGCGCGTACGCCGACCGCAACCGGACCGGCGGCGCCATCCAGGTAATCGGCGCGGGCAACTTCATCCATACGCTGCAGGACAACGCCACCGTCAAGCTGGGCTACGATTTCACGCCGACGTTGAGCGCGGTCTACACGCTGGGCTATTGGCAGAACAGTTCGAAAGCGAGCGCGCAGACTTACCTGAGCACGGCATCCGGGTCGCCCTTCTATGGCGCGCAAGCCGGCAACGTCAATATCGGTGGATTCGCGTATAGCGCCAGCACCATCGCGGGCCAGTTTTCCAGCAACAACGTCGATCAGGAACACCTGATGCAGAGCCTGAAGGTCGGGACCCGGACGCAAGGGCTGTTCGACTGGGAGGCTATTGTCAGCAATCTCTACTATCTGCAGGATTCGAGCCGCCTGTCCACCGGGCTCTATCCGGCGGCGCTGACAGGCGGGCCGGGCCGGACCACCGACATGAGCGGCTCCGGCTGGTCCACCTTCGACGTCAAGGGCATCTGGCGGCCGCAGGGCATCGCCGGCGCGAACATCGTCAGCTTCGGCGCCCACTACGACCAGTTCAAGCTGAGCAGCCCGACCTACAGCACCACCAACTGGGTATCCGGTGGCAATGGCGCCCTGTTCAGCACCTCGCAGGGCAAGACGCAGACCGGCGCGCTCTGGCTGCAGGACGTTTGGCGCATGACACCGAGCCTGCAGGCAACGCTGGGCGGCCGCTATGAGATGTGGCGCGCCTATGACGGGTTCAACTACGCCATTGGCAGCAACGGCGTGGGGGTGCCGATCCAGCAGCCCAGCCTCGACAAATCGGGCTTCTCCCCCAAGGCGTCGCTGACATGGGAGGCCAGCCAGCTGTGGTCGGTGACCGGTTCGTTCGGCAAGGCGCTTCGCTTCCCGACGGTTGGCGAGCTCTACCAGAGCGTGCAGACCGGCACGACGTTCACCCAGGCCAACCCGTTCCTGCAACCGGAGCGCGTCCTGTCGGGCGAACTGGCCATCGAGCGCCACACCAGCGAGGGCAAGCTGCGCGTTTCCGCCTTCAGCGAGTACGTCAAGAACGCGCTGATCTCGCAGACCTCGACAATTGCCGGGTTCGCCACGCCCGTCTCCTTTACGCAGAACGTGGGCAAGACACGGCAACTGGGCCTGGAGCTGGCCGGCCAGCAAGACAATGTGCTGATCAACGGGCTGACGCTCTCGGGCAACGTCACCTATGTCAACTCCCGGATTCTCTCGGACGACAGCTACGTGCCTGCCACCCCTGGCGCGACGGCGGTCGGCAAGCGCGTGCCCTACGTGCCCACGTGGCGCGGCACGGTGGCGGCAACCTATCGGCCTGACAACAAATGGGCTTATACGCTGGCCGCGCGCTATAGCAGCCGCGTGTACGCGACGGTCGACAACACCGATATCAACCCCGCGACCTACCAGGGCTTCGAGAGCTTCTTCGTGATGGATGCGCGCGTGCACTACCAGCTGGACAAGCATTGGAGCGGTGCGCTGGGCGTGGACAACCTGAACAATCACAAGTACTTCCTGTTCCACCCCTTCCCGCAGCGCACGTTCTACCTGAGCCTGAAGTACACCCTTTGACGAATCCCGCCATGTCCAAGCCTCTCGAACGGCCGCCCACGCCCACGCAAGCCGCCCAGCCCTCGCCGGCCGCGGCGGCGTCTTATCGCATGCTCTGGCGGTGGCACTTCTACGCCGGGCTCTTCGTTGCGCCCTTCCTGGTCGTCCTGGCGATCACCGGCACGATCTACTGCTTCCAGCCGCAGATCGAATCGCTGCTCTATCCGCACTTGCTGCGCGTGGATCCAGTGGGCGCGAAGCTTCCCGCCCAGGCCCTGCTGGACCGGGCCTGGGCCCAGGCGCCCGAAGGGGCCGTCGCGACAACGTACACCGTCGATTCGTCCCCGCGCGCCAGTGCCGAGTTTGTCTTTCGGCTGCCGTCGGGCAAGAGCGAAAGCCTGTACCTGGATCCGTACACCGGCAATTTTCTCGGCAGCTTGAGTGTGGAGGACCGCTTGATGAAGCAGGTGCGCATGCTGCATCGCGCGCTGCTGCTGGGCAAGACCGGGGAGCTGCTGATGGAGCTGGCGGCGTGCTGGTCGCTGGTGATGATTGCCACCGGCGTGGCGATGTGGTGGCCGCGGCTGGGCGACAAAGGCGGCAAAGCCTTCGTGATCGGCAAGGCCGCCGGCGGGCGCGGCTGGTGGAAGGAAGTCCACCTGGTCATCGGCGCCTGGATGGCGATCGGCGCCGTGGCGTTCGTGTTGTCCGGATTGCCCTGGACCGCATCGTGGGGCAAGCAATTCAAGGCGATCGCGACTGCGGCGCGGCTAGGCAATCCGGCCGGCGCATGGGGCGACGCAGGGGTCCGGTCGACGCCAGGCGCGGCCAGCATGGATGCGCTTCCCCTCGCAGCGGTCCCCTGGGCGGTCGGCATGGCCAAGGTTCCGTCCGGCTCGGCGCCGGCAGTGGGCGCTGCCGCGATCAGCCTGGACCGCGCCGTGGCGATCGTGGCCGAAAACGGTGTCTCGAGCGGCTACCAGCTCGTGCTGCCGAAGTCCGCCACCGGGGTGTTCACCGCCTCCTATTTCCCCGCGGATCCCAAGGTGGAACGCACGCTGCATATCGACCAGTACACCGGCAAGGTGCTCAAGGACATTCGCTACGGCGACTACGGCCCGGTGGCGCAGGCCATCTCCTACGGCACGTCCCTGCACATGGGCCGCTATTTCGGCTTGGCCAACCAGATTGCGTGCACGGTGATCTCGCTGGGCCTGATGATGCTCGCCGTGACGGGCCTCGTGATGTGGCTCAAGCGCCGGCCCGCGCGCGCCCTGGCCGCACCATCATTCCCGCGTACGCTCCCGCCCATGCGGGCATGGGTGATCGGCCTGGGCCTGCTGGGCGCGGTGTTCCCGATGATGGGCGCCACGCTGGTGATGGTCTGGCTGCTGGATCGCTGGTTCGCACGGCCGGCCACCGTGCGGCCGGCCGCGCCAGACGCAGCCAGTCCGCTCAGAAGCGGTAGTTGACGCTCAGTTCGACCCGCCGGCCAGATCCTTGCAGCCATTGCGTGGCGTTGTAGTAGGCGGTGGTGACGTAGTGCTTGTCGAAAACATTGAACCCGCGCAGCGCGAGCGTCGTGTCCCGGTGCGCGCGCCACTGGAGCGACAGGTCGGCGGTCGTATAGGCCGGCATCTCGAGTGAATTGGCGCGGTCGGCGAAGCGCCGGCCCACGTAGCGCAGGCCTGCGCCGGCGGTCCATGCCGGGAGAAAGCGCCACGTCACCCAGACGTTGGCCAGCCGCTCGGGCACGTCCGTGGGCACATTGCCGCTACGGGAAACCGCTGCGCCCCCCACGGATTCCGTGAAATCGTCATAGCGCGCCTGCAGCAACGCGGCATTGGCATCCACGCGCCAGCCGGAGAGAAACGCCAGCCCGAAGGTGGCTTCCAGCCCTTTCGACGACTGCTGCCCCACCTGCACGCTGGCCGCAGGATTGGCAACATCACGCGTGACCAGGTTCTTCTTGACGATCCGATAGGCGGCCAGCGTCAGCTCGCCCTTGCCCTGCCAGAAGCCCTGCTTGACGCCGACTTCGACCTGGCGCCCGGTGGAGACGTCGAAGTGGCTGTTGGCCGGCGTCAGCATCAGCAAGGCGCTGACCGGATCGGCCGCCTCGGCGTACTGCGCATACACGGCGAGGTCCGGCGTCAGGTTGTAGACCGTGCCGGCGCGCCAGCCAACATGGGAGAGCGTCTTGTCGAAGGCGGCCTGCCCCGCCACCAGGTCACGGCGCGACAGGTCGGCGCGGTCATAGCGCAACCCGCCCAGCACGGACCAGCGCGGCGTCACCTCGAGGCGATCCTCGGCAAACAGCGCGTATTGCGTCACTTCGTTGCGATAGCGCGGCGTGGTGCCCGCCACGTTGATGAACGTACCGCGGTCGAAGACATAGGGATCCACCGCCGACGTGCCCGAGTAAGGCGAGTTATTGGTATGCGTGAACGACGCCCGGTTGACGTCGAAACCCGCCGACACGCTGTTCTTCATGCCAAATAGCCAGTGCCGGAGCGTGGCATCGGTGGTATTGCCGACCTGCCACTGGCCGTGCAGGATCTCCGTATAGGACGAGCGGCTGACCAGCCCCGTGGCCGGCACGTAGTTGTAGTACTCGGCATTGCGCCAGTGCCGCTTGCTGTCGATGTAGTAAAGGCGCGAGCGCACCGTGGCATCGGCATTCGGTGTCCACTGCGCGGCGAGTTCCGTCCACTGGTCGTCGAACTTGAGCAGGCTGTCGCCAACGTTGTAGTTCTTGCTCTGCAGCGCCGCGTCCTGCTGCCCGTTGACCAGCGGCGCGCCGAAGTAGCGCTGCGGCTCCTGCCAGCCTTTGGCATAGCTGAGCTTGAGGCTCAGGTCCGGCGTGGCGTCCCACTGGATGGCACCGGACAGCGACAGGTTCCGGGAGTCGCCGAGATCGACGGATCCGTCGGAGCGGTTGCCGCTCACATCGAGCCGGTAGGCGAGCTTGTCGTTGATGGCGCCGCCGCTGCCGAATGCCAGCCGCTGCGTATTCTCCGTGCCCAGCGCGGCCTGGATTTCATTCTCGATGGGGCCGCGCGCTGGCTTCTTCGGCACCACGTTGACCACGCCGCCGATGGCGCCCTCTCCGTAGATCACCGAAGCCGGGCCGCGCAGCACTTCGATGCGCTCGACCGACCAGGTATCGAAGGGGAACGTGATGCCGATGCCGCCATACTGGCGAATCCCGTCATAGAGCTGCATCACCGAGGTCGTGCCCGTGAAGCCGCGCGCCGACAATGCAGCGCCGCCGTTGCCGGGGTGGCCGAGGCCGGACAGCCCCGGCGCGCGGGTGATGGCATCCACCAGCGATGCGTCGCCGCGTTCTTCCAGCTGCTCGCGCCGGATGACGTCGACGCTGGCCGGCGTCTGCATGGGCGCAAGCCCCAGGTTGGAGCCCGTGGATGCCTGCCCGCGCAACGCGGACTCCGGCGCAGCGGAGACAGTCACCGGGGCAAGGTCGGGCGCTTCGCGAACTGCGTCCTCAGCGTAGGCGGGAATGCCGGCGGTTGCGGCGGCGAGTGCAAGGCAGTGATGTCGAAGCGAAGCGGGGAGCATGAATGGAGGCGCGCGGAGTCCGGAGAGTTGTCGGCTCGAAGCGCCACTCGTGCGAGTGGCGCTAGAGGCGCGAAAGTCTACCCAGCGGCCTGACATCAAAGGAATGCGGCAATGCGACGCATTCGGCGCAATACTTGGCCGCGCCACCCATGCAGCGACCATTTGCCACAGCCTCGCCAATGAATGGGAACCCGAAGCCCGGCGCGATCCGCTACATCCCCTCGCTCACCAGCCTGTCCGCCTCCGCCTTCACCGTCTGCCCATGCTGATCCAGCACCGGCGCCGCGAACGGCTCCGGCCCCGGCGTGCGCCCGAACTTGATGGCACGGGTGAAGCCGCGATACCGGCCCACGGTGGGATGCTCGAACGTGGCCACCATGCCTTCCGCCTGCACCTGCGGGAAGTCGAACATGTCTTCCACGGAGCGCGCGGCGGCGCAGGGGACCGCTTCGCCGAAGTGCGCCTCCCATTCCAGCGCGGTGCGGGTTGCCAGCGCGCGGTGCAGCGTGGGGACAATCTCGTCCTGATGCAGCGCGCGCTTGCGCACGCTGTCGTAGCGCTCGGTGGCGAGTTCCGCCAGGCCGGTTTTCTCGCAAAGCGCCGCCCAGAAATGCGGCGTGTTGGCGGAGATGTAGAGATAGCCTTCCTTGGTCGGATGAATGCCGGTGATGCCGCCGGAGCGCATGTCGCGGCCAACCTCCCTGGGTTCGTTGTCCGCCCAGACCATGCGGGCCGATTGCATGGTCAGCGCCGCGCGCAGGAGCGAGATGCCGACATACTGGCCTTCGCCGCTTCTCTCACGCTCGTAGAGTGCGGATGCGACGCCGCCGGCGACCAGCGCCGAGCCGTAGTAGTCGACCACCGAGCCATAGAGAATCTCTGGCGCGCCGCCCTGCTTGCCCTGCAGCGTGCACATGCCGGTCATGGTCTGCAAGACCTGGTCGTAGCCAGCCTTGTCCTTGAGCGGGCCGTCTTCCCCATAGCCGGTCACGGCGCAATAGATCAGGCGCGGGTTGACCAGCTTGAGCTGTTCGTAAGCAATGCCCAGCCTGGGCGGCACGGTGGGCCGGAAGTTGTGCACCAGCACATCGGCGGTGCGCACCAGCGCCATCAGCCGCTGCAGATCGTCAGCTTGCTTGAGGTCGAGCACCACGCCCAGCTTGCTGCGGTTGACGCCCAGGAAGGCGCGGCTCTCGGCCTCCAGCGAGGAAGGGTACTTGCGCAGGTTGTCGCCGGCGGGCGGCTCGATCTTGATGACCTCGGCGCCCTGGTCGGCCAGCAGCGAGCAACCATAGGGGCCAGCGATGTAGGCACTCAGGTCCAGCACGCGCAGGCCGGACAGCGGGCCTGGCTTGCCGGTGCGCGCGCTCAGCGGCGCGGCGCGGTCATCAGAGGGGGAACGCATGGAGATCTCCGGAAACAGGCAGTAGAGGCCGTAGGGGCAATAGAAGCAAGGTAGGCTGGCATCAGTCCACGACGATGTTCTGGCGCTTGGCGAGCGTCTTCCACCGTTCCACGTCCTGCGCGATGGTGGCGGCGAACTGGGCCGGCGTGACGGGCCTGGCTTCGGCGCCCTCCTTCAGGAAGGCCGCTTTGATCTCAGGCTTGGACAAGATGGTGTTGACGGCGGCGTTGAGCTGGTTGACGATCGCCGGCGGCGTGCCGGCCGGCGCCAGCAGGCCCCACCAGAGTTCGAACTCATAGCCCGGCACCGCGCTGGACATGGGCGTGAGATCCGGCGCGATCGGGCTCGGCTTGAGGCTGGTGATGCCAACAGCGCGCACCTTGCCGGCGCGCACCATCGGCAACAGCGAGGGGCCGCTGGAGATCAGCAGCTGTGTCTGGTCGCCGATCAGGTCGGTCACGGCGGGACCCATGCCGCGATACGGGATATGCGTGATGAACAGGTTCCCGGCCCGGGCCTTGAGCAGCTCGGTGCCGAACTGGTTGACACTGCCCGGCCCGCTTGAGGCGTAGTTGTACTTGCCCGGCCTGGCACGGATCGCCGCGATCAGTTCCTGCGGCGTCCTGGCGGGAAACGCATTGTTGACCGCGACGATGAACGGCCCTTGCGCAAACATCGCCACCGGCACGAAGCTCTTGACCGCATCGAACGGCAGCTTGGCCTGCACCGCGGCGTTGGTCGTCATGCTGGACGACACCGCAACCAGCGTGTACCCGTCCGGGGCGGACTTGGCCACGATGCCCGTACCGGTATTGCCGCTGGCGCCGGGCCGGTTGTCGATGACCACGGGTTGCTTGAGCTCCTCGCCGATCTCCTTGGCGACGATGCGCGCGAAGATGTCGTTGGAGCCGCCCGGCGGATAGGGCACGACGATGGTGATGGGCTTGCTCGGATAACCGCCCTGCGCGAACGCCGCGCCGGATACCAGACAGGCGCTGGCCGTGGCGGCCATCGCCACGCTGCGGAAAATGGATACCGATACGGATACGAATGCGGATGGTGTTTTCAAGATGTCTCCTTCTGTTTTTTGTTTGCCCCATGCGGGGCAGCCCGATCCTGGCTGCGGACCCCGGCTGCGAATCCCGGCGGAATCAGGCAGGCAGCAATCCAAGGCGCCTGGCGGTAGCCACGATGGCTTCCGCCCGCTTCACGAACGGCGGGTCGATCATCTTTCCGTCCACCACGTAGGCGCCCACGCCCCTGGCCATCGCATCGCGCGCGGCCTCCAGTACCCGTGCCGCATGCCCGATCTCCTCATCGCTCGGGCGGAAGGCCTGGTTGGCCAGCGGGACCTGGCTGGGATGGATGCAGCTCTTGCCAAGAAAGCCCATGCGGCGCGACAGCTCGGCCTCGGCGCGGAACCCGGCTTCATCCTTGATGTTGGCAAACACCGTGTCGTAGGCGAACACGCCGGCCTCGCCGGCCGCCATGCGCACCGCGTACATGGCTTGCTGGATCGCCGCGCTTTCGCACCTAGCAATGCCCAGCGGCTCGAACAGGTCGCCCAGGCCAAGCTGCAAGCCAGCCACGCGCGGGTGGGCCGCGGCCAGTTCGCCGGCCAGGCGCAGCGCCTTGGGCGTTTCGATGTTGAGCAGCAGGCGGACCGGGCTGTCCACGCCATGCGCAAACCCGTTGGCGCGTTCCGCTTGCTCGATGGCGGCGGCGGCGCGGCGCACGTCGTCGGCGCTCTCGGGCTTGGGCAGGTTGATCAGGTCCAGGCCGGGCTGCACCACGGCGGCCACGTCGGCCGCAAAGTGAGGGGTGTCCAGCGCGTTGACCCGCACGATCAGCGTCTTGCCGCTGGCGCGGGCCTGGCCCGAGCGCAGCAGCTCGCGCAGTGCCTCGCGCGCTTGCGGCTTGCGCTCCTGCGCCACCGCGTCCTCTAGGTCGAACGAGAGTCCGTCCGCGGCGCTGGCCAAGGCCTTGTCGAACAATTCCGGGCGGGAGCCGGGGACGAACAGTTTGCTTCTCATGGCAACGTGAACCAGTGGCTTTGGAGTACGCCAGTGTGGGTCACGCCAAAACAAAGATAAACTATCTATGTCTTTCTTTAATCGATAGAGAATGTATGGAGACAGCCTACCTCAACGCGTTCCTCGTCGTCGTGGATACCGGCTCCCTCGCGCAAGCCGCCCGGCGGCTCAACGTGACGCCCGCCGCCATCGCGCAGCAGATCCACGTCCTGGAGCGGGAGCTGGGCACTGCCTTGCTGGGCCGGGCCGGCCGCACCGTGGCGCCGACCGAGTCAGGCGTACGGCTGGCCGAACGCGCCCGCGCCCTGCTGCGGGACTTCAACCAATTGCGGGATTGGGTGAATGAGGCGCAGGCACCGCGCGAACTGCGCCTGGGCACGATCAACACTGCGCTGCACAGCCTGTTGCCGGAAACGCTCGCCGGATTCGCCGCGGAGCATCCGGGTGTCTCCGTGTTTATCCAGTCGGACAAATCGGCGGCGCTGTACGACGCCGTGAAAAACGCGGAGCTGGATGCGGCCGTCTGCCTGCACCCGCCCTTCGCGCTGCCCAAGACCATCGTGTGGGAGCTGCTGCGCGAGGAACCGCTGGTCGTGCTGGCGCCCGCCCGGCTGGCCCGGCGCGATCCGCATGACCTGCTGCGCACCGAGCCGCTGATCCGCTACGACCGCAGCGTGGGCGGCGGCAAGCAGGCCGACCGGTACCTGCGGCAAGCCGGCATCACCGCGCACGAGCGGTTCGAGCTCAGCTCGCTGGTGGCGATCGCCATGATGGTCGACCGGGGCCTGGGGGTGTCGCTCGTGCCCGACATCGCGTCGCCGCTGACGGCAGGCCTGCGCATCGCCAAGCTGACGCTGCCCGAAGCGACCGAGCCGCGCCGGTTCGGCATCTTGTGGCAACGCGCCTCTCCCCGCACGCCGTTGATCCTCTCGCTGCTGCGGCACGCGCGGCAGGCGGCCGCCTGAGCGCTTGCCGGCGCCGATCCTGCGCCGATCCGCCGATGCTCATACGGAATGATCCGCGCCGCCCGGAAACACCCGTTCGCCCAGGAAATCGATGAACACGCGCAGCTTGGGCGACGGGTGCCGGCTGGCCGGCCACAGCACGCGAAAGGTGCCGCTACGGTCCACGTAGTCGTCCAGCACGGTGCGCAACCGGCCGTCGGCCAGCGCCTCGCGGATGGCAAAGTCCGGCAGGCAGGCGATGCCGAGGCCCTGCAGCGCGAAGCTCACGCGGGTCTCGATGTTGTTGCAGATCATCGAGGTGGGCAGGTTCAACTCCGGATCGACGGCTGCGCGGCGCAGCGGCCAGGCTTCCAGCTTGCCGCTGTTCGGGAAGCGGTATTGCAGGCAGGCATGCCCGGCCAGGTCCGCGGGCTGCCGGGGCTCCCCGCGCTGCGCGAGATACGCCGGCGATGCCACCAGCAGGATCCGGAACGCGCCAAGGCGCCGCGCCGATAGCCGGGAGTCGCTTGGCTCGCCGGTGCGCACCACGGCATCGAAACCCTCTTCGATCACGTCCACCATGCGGTCGGTGAAATCCAGGTCCAGCTCGATCTCGGGGTACTGCCGCATGAAGTCGCCCAGCACCGGCAGCACCAGCGAACTCACCAGCGGCAGGCTGACGCGCAAGCGCCCGCGCGGCGCTTCGGCTGCGTGCGACAGCTCCTGCTCCGCCGCCTCGATCTCGGCCAGGATGCGGCGGCTGCGCTCCAGGAACTGTGCGCCTTCCGCCGTCAGGGTGATGCTGCGCGTGCTGCGGTGAAACAGCCGCGCGCCGAGCTTTTCTTCCAGCCTGGCCACGCTCTTGCCCACGGCCGACGCAGACACGCCCATCAGGCGGCCGGCGGCCACGAAGCTGCGGGTCTCGGCGACCTGCACAAACACGGTAAAGCCACTCAGGCTGTCCATCGGCTTTCCCCTCATGCCAGGCACCTCGATCCTCGATTACGGACAATCTTGTCCGGATAACCAGGAACTCTAGCCTACTTTTTCCCGAGTCAAATGTTTCTTATCGTTCGCCTGGTCCCCTCAACATTCTTGCGACGAAGGAAAACACGCATGTCCGCCCTCCTGCCCGCCCGCGTCGACGCGGTCATCGAACAAGCCATTGCCGACCACCGCCTGGTCGGTGCCGTAGTGCTGGTTTCCCGCCATGGCGAAGTGATCCACCACCGCGCCGCCGGCATGGCCGACCGCGAAGCCGCCCGCCCGATGCACGCCGACACGCTGTTCCGCCTGGCGTCGGTGTCCAAACCCATCGTGTCGGCCGTGGCGATGGCGCTGGTGGCGCAAGGCCGGCTGGGACTCGACGAGGCCGTGACCCGCTGGTTGCCGGATTTCACGCCACGGCTGGCCGACAGCCGCCCCGCCATCATCACCGTGCGGCAACTGATGACCCATACCGCCGGGCTGGGCTACCGCTTCTTCGAAGCCGACGAGCACGGGCCCTATGCCCGCGCAGGCGTGTCGGACGGCATGGACCAGCCGGGCATTACGCTCGCGGAAAACCTGCGCCGCATCGCCAGCGTGCCCTTGCTCTACAAGCCGGGCACCGCCTGGGGCTATTCGCTGGCCACGGACGTGCTTGGCGCCGTGATCGAACGCGTTTGCGACGCGCCGCTGGCCGACGCGGTGCACGCGCTGGTCACGGGTCCGCTGGGCATGGTCGACACCGGCTTTGCCGCGGCCGATGCCGGGCGCCTGGCCACCGCCTACATCAACGACACCCCGGTGCCGCGCCGCATGCGCGCGCGCGATGTGGTCCCCGTTGTTGACGGCACGGCCGGCATCCACTACGCGCCGGCGCGCGCATTGGACACCAGTGCCTTCCCCTCCGGCGGCGCCGGCATGGTTGGCAGCGCCGGCGATTTCCTTCGCTTGCTGGAAGCCCTGCGCCAGGGCGGCGAGCCATTGATGCCTGCTGCCTGGGTCGATGAAATGGGCCGCAACCAGACCGGCGCATGGGGCCCGCCCGATGCGCCGGGCACCGGCTTCGGCCTGGGCTTCTCGGTGCTGCACGATCCGGCTGCGGCCGGCTCCCCGGAGTCGGCCGGCACCTGGCGCTGGGGCGGCGCCTACGGGCACTCATGGTTCGTCGACCGCGCCCGGGGCCTGAGCGTGGCCGCGTTCACCAACACCCTGTATGAAGGCATGTCCGGCCGCTTCGTGATGGACCTGCGCGACGCCGTCTATGGGCAAGAGGCGGTGGCGCAATGAGCCATGTGGCCCCCATGAAGGGCATCGATGCCGGCCACTCCCTGTTCTTTATCGCGCTCGGCCTGTTTGGCCTTTACGCCATCGAGTTCGGCGTGGTCGGCATCCTGCCCGCCATCGTCGCGCGCTACGGGGTCACGGTGGCACGGGCAGGCTGGCTGGTCGGCCTGTTCGCGCTGGTGGTGGCCATGTGCGGGCCGTTCATGGTGCTGTGGCTGTCGCGCTATGCCCGGCGCAAGGTGCTGGCGGGCTCGCTGTTCGTGTTCGCCGCGTGCAGCGTGCTGTCGGCGTGGGCGCCGAGCTTTGCCGGGCTGATGGCGCTGCGCATCGTCCCTGCGCTGCTGCATCCGGTGTTCTTCTCGCTGGCGTTCGCGGCGGCCGTGTCGCTGTACCCGAAGGAGCGAGCCACGCATGCCACGGCGATGGCCTTCGTGGGCACCAGCATGGGCCTGGTGCTTGGCGTGCCGCTCACCGCGTGGATCGCGGCGCGCTGTTCCTATGAAGCCTCCTTCCTGTTCTGCGCCGCCGTCAACGCGGCGGCGGGAATCGGCCTGCTGGCCATGCTGCCGGATGCGGCGCAGCGGCCCGCCCCCGCGCAGGCCGCATCCGCCAGCCGGCCCTCGGCCATCCTGCGCAAGCCGGCGCTGTGGCTCAACCTGATCGCAACCGTGTTCGTCTTCGCCACGATGTTCTCGGTCTACAGCTATGCGGCCGAGTACCTCGCGCGCGAGGCCGGCATGGGCGGCGAGGCCATCAGCGCGCTGCTGGTGGTGTTCGGTATCGGCGGCGTGGCGGGCAACCTGATCGCCGGCCGGTTGCTGGGCAAGAACCTGGCGCGGACCGCGCTGCTGCACCCGGCGGTGCTGGGTGGTGCCTACCTTGTGCTGTACGCCTGCGGCAATGCCTCGTTTGTCCCGATGATCGCGGTCTGCCTGCTGTGGGGCGCCGCGCATACCAGCGGCCTGATCGTCAGCCAGATGTGGCTGGCATCCGCCGCGCCGGAAGCCCCGGAGTTCGCGACCAGCCTCTATATCTCGGCCGCCAACCTGGGCGTGGTGTCCGGCTCGGCGGTGGGCGGCTGGTGCATCACCGCGGCGGGCATGACGGGCGCGTTGTGGAGCGGCTGGCTGTTCGCCGCTTTGGCAACGCTGTGCATGGCGCTGAAGCTGCTGCTGTTCGACCGCAAGCCGGGTCGCGCCAGCATCATGGCGGCTAAAACCTAAAACCCAAAACGCGGGAAGCAGCAGCAGGTATGCCTTGATCACGTCGCCTTGGCCGGGTCGATGCGTAAAGGTGCCGACCATGGGCACCGCCAGGAACGCCAGGTGCCGCTACTGAGCCACTACCCAACCACGACTCAACCGCTACTCAGCCGATTCGCCCACCCGCAGCATGTTCCACGTCAGGCCAAGCTGGGCATCGGTCTTCAGCGAGAGCAACTGGCGGGAGAGCCGGGCCAGATGTGCCTGTTCCGCCAGGTTCTTGCCGACCACGCCTTTTTCCTCGGCGGCGTTGGCAAGCACGCCCTCCAGGTCGCCGTAGCGCTGCAGGAGCTTGGCCGCGGTCTTGGCCCCGACCTTCTCGACACCGGGGATATCGTCCGTGCTATCCCCCAGCAGCGCGAGATAGTCGGCAAGCTGGTGGCTGCCCACGCCGAACTTATCCATGACGTAGCGTTCATCGAACCAGGACGGTTCCCCGTTCTTCGCGGTGGCAAAGTGGTTGCGCACGATGGCACCGTCGGCAATCAGCTGCAGCACGTCCTTGTCCGTGCTCACCGGGATCACCTGCCCCTCCTTGCTCGCGGTCCAGCGATAAAAGGCCGTGGCGATGATGTCGTCGGCCTCGTAGCCGTCGATCATGACGGTCTGTAGCCCGAGCACTTCCGTCAGCGTCAGCCGGAAGTCAGGCAGGACCTCCGCCAGTTCCGGGTCCATGGGCTTGCGGTGCTGGCGGTACTGGGGATAGAGCGCGTGCCGCCAGGTCTTGCCGCCCGTATCGAACGCCGCCAGCGCGTGCGTGGGCTTGCAGTCGGTCAAGGCCCGGCGGAACGAGGCCAGCGCCGAAAGCACGGCACCCTCAACCTTGGTCGGGATGTCTTCGGCCGGGTTGGCTTCGTAGACCCGGCGCAGGATGTTCAGGCCGTCGATCAGCAGTAGTGTGTGCTTCATTGTTCTTGCGAATCTTGCGATGCGTGCAGTCAGACCCTCTATTCTGACGTGCGACGCCCGTCGCGCAACCTTTTCGGGCGGGGGAATCAGCAAGAATGCGGGGTTGCGCCGGCGGTCCACCTCGTCTAGTCTGAGCAGACTCAACCTACGCCCGGAAATGAACAACAATCACGACACTCGCCAGGCAGTAATCGACGCCCTGCAAAAGACGGGCACCCCGATGGATGCATATCAGGTCGCAAAGGCCACGGGCGTCAGCCCGATCCAGGCAGCGCGGACACTCACGAAGCTCGCCGCGAAAGGCGTCGTGCAGACCGATGCCCAGCTTGGCGCCGAGGCCGACTTGTCCGCGCAGTTCCGCCTGGCTCCGGCGCCGAAGGATGCCGCCGGAGGGTAAGAGCGGGGGTGGTTGCTGCCAGGCCAGCGCCAGGATTTGGTGCATGTGCACCGCCGATCTCACGGGCAATCGTGTCCGTTGATGCTGCGCGTGCGGCGAATACGTGGCTTGACGACGGGATAGGCCACCGCTCGGACGCCCGGCAAAGCGCGAATGCCGCGCTCATTCTTGCGGCAACTGCATTGATTCTGGCAATCCGCCGAGACCATTTCCGAAAATAATCCCAATCAGGACTATCCATGACGCGCCAACCCGCGTATATTTCGGCCCGCGGGGTGGAGCAGTTGGCAGCTCGTCGGGCTCATAACCCGAAGGTCGCAGGTTCAAGTCCTGCCCCCGCAACCAGATTCTGAAAAGCCCGTACGGTTCACGCCGCACGGGCTTTTTTGCGTTGGCACGGCGCGGGAGGCGCGGTGGCATGCCGAGGGGCAAATGGGTCCGGGGGTCTGTCGGGCCACGCCCTGCACTTTCCGGCGCCTATTCAGGCTTGATACTCCCGTCCTTGATGACCTGCGCCCATTGCGCTGTTTCGCTATCGACGAAACGCTTGAACTCTGCCGGGGTGGAGCCGGCCGGCTCAGCGCCGATGGCAAGCAAGCGTTGCCTCACCGCTGGCGACTGGAGGATCTGCCGCACCAGGCCGCTAAGCCGGTCCACGATCGCCGGCGGCGTGCCGGCGGGTGCGAAGAGCCCGTTCCATTCGTAGACCTGGTAGCCCGCCAGCCCGGACTCCGCCACGGTGGGCGTATCTGGCAGCGCGGGAGCGCGCTTGGTCCCCGTGGTGGCAAGCACCTTCAGCTTCTGGCCTTTGACGAGCGGGTACGAGGCCGCCATGTTGCTGAACATCAGGTCCACCTGGCCGCCCATCAGGTCGCTCAGCGCCGGCGCGCCGCCCTTGTAAGGCACGTGGAGCAGGTTCAGCCCGGACCGCTGGCTGAACAAGGCCGCCGCGAGATGCTGGGCGGTTCCCGGGCCGGCGGACGCATAGCTCAGCTTGCCGGGTTTTGCCTTGGCGGCGGCAATCAGGTCCTGGGGCTTGTTGAACGGCGAATTCGGCGGCACCACGAGAAGATTCGGCACCAGCACGACGAGCGAAACCGGGACGAAGTCCTTGTTGGTGTCGTACGGCAGCCGGGGCTGCAGGCTGGGGTTGACCGAGTGGGCGGTAGCGTCGAGCAGCAGCGTGTAGCCGTCGGCCGCCGCCTTCGCCACCGCGCCTGCGCCAATGACGCCGCTGGCACCCGGACGATTGTCGACCACCACCGTCTGCCCAAGCTTCTCGCCAAGCGGAGCGGCCAGGATCCGCGCCACGGTGTCCGCCGCACCGCCGGCCGGGTAAGGCACCACCAGGCGAATGGGATGGTCCGGATAGCCAGCGGCGTTGGCATTGGCGGTGACCGTAGTCCCGAGCAGGGGCAGGACCACTATCAGCCCCTTGGCGACAAACTTTTTGTGCATGTGTTCGACTCCGTCGATCTGCAATGCGTTGAATTCAGTAACGGGGCCGGCTAGACCGTGGCAATCGGCGTTGCCGGCGAGCCGACGGCGCCGGGCAGGCGCAGCGGCGGCGCGGTCAGCAGGAAGCGGCTGCGGCCGTGCGCGCGCAGCCAGCGCGCCAGCGCCGTCAGGTACCACAGCTCGCCGAGATGAATGCCGTTCTTGAACAGGCAATGCGCGTGCAGCGGCAGGCGCGGGCCGCGGATCGGCGACGGCGTCAGCGGCTTCGGCACCACCAGTTCCACCGCCGGGTTGTCCGCCAGCAGGCAAGCCAGCCTGGTGTCGACAATCCAGTTCAGCAGTTTGCTGTCGTAGCCATCGAGGCCGCTGCCACTGTCATGCAGGCGCTTGACGTCCGGGTTGCCGTTCATCGCCAGCAGCATGTCGGCAAATCCGGTGTGGATGCAGACCATGTCGCCGGCCTCCACCTGGATGCCGTCGGCATCGAGGATGCGCATCAGCTCGTCATACCCGACGGCATGGCGCTTGCGGCCAATATGGTGTTCGAGGTCCAGCATCACGCCACGGCCTTGCGCCCCATGCTCCGCCAGCACGGCGATGCTGAGCGCTTGCGCCACCGGATCCTGGTAGCGCGCCCAGGGCTCGGCGCTGCTGACTTCATGGCCAGGCCGGATGTGCTCTCCCGCCTTGAAGCCGTTGTAGAAGACCGCCTCCGGCACACCGTCGCCATCGGCATCGAAGTGGCTGCCAACGTGCGCCAGGCTGTCCCACTGCGTGGAGTACTGCAAGCTCATGAGCACCACATCGTCGTTGACCACATCGGTGATGCTCGGGTCCTCGGATGCATACGACCAGCAGAATCCCTGCTGCCCGGCGCTCTTGCCGTCCCGCAGGACCGAGAAGCGGCGCGGCGGCTGCCGGCGCGGATTCATCGCCGAGCCGCCCGGCAGGTCCAGCGGCAAGGACAGGCAGAACGTCTTCCCCTCCTTCACTTCGGCGATGCCTTGCAGCACCTTGGCCTCGTCCACCAGGTTCATCCGGCCGCGTTGGTCGTCGTCTCCGAACTCGCCCCAGTGGCTGCCCTCCGGGCTATGCTTCCAGCGTCGCGTCATGCCTTGTCTCCCGTCGCAATCTTGCTTGGGCCAATCGGCAGCCCCGCCACATCCATGTCGATGCGCAGGATGTCACCCGCCGTGGAGTCCGTCACGAACAGCGTCTTGCCGGCCGCGCCGCCAAAGGCGAGATTGGTCAGGGAATGCCCGGCGGGGCCACGCAGCACCTGCAGCGGCTCGGCGCGGTGGTTCAGCACCCAGACGTAGCCCAGCCCCGGGTTCGCCACCAGCAGCCGGCCGCTGGCATCCATGGCCAGCCCGTCGGGGCCGCTCGGGCCGTATGACGTAAAGAACTGGCCCGCCTTGGAGACGCCGCCATCGGCAAGGATCGGCATGCGCCATACGCAGTTGCCACGGGTCACCGCCACGAACAGGACTTTCTCGTCGGGGGACAGCACGATGCCGTTGGGGCTGGGCACATTGGACAGCAGCAGCTCCAGACGGCCAGCGGCGCTCAGGCGATAGACGCGGCCGGTAGGATCGTGCAGCCCGGTCTGCCCCTGGTCCGTGAAGTAGATGTTCCCTTGCGTATCGATGGTGAGGTCGTTGACGCCCTTGAAGCTCTCGGTATTGCGGCGGCCCAGGTATGGCGCCACCTGTCCGCTGCGCGTGTCGAGCAGCATCAACCCGTTGCGGTAGTCCGTCACCAGCAGTTCCGTCGGGCTGAGAAACTTCATGCCATTGGGCTCGCCGTCCCATTGCGCCACCAGTTCCCAGTCGCCCTTCGGATCAATACGAAAGACGCGGCCGTAGGGGATGTCGGTGACGTAGAGATTGCCGGCGCCGTCAAACACCGGCCCCTCCAGGAAGGCGTCGATCTCGCGCCCACCCTGATTGGCGTCGGCCCAGACTGTGCGCCTGGGCTGGCGGTATCGCATCGGCATGCGGGTGAAAGTATCCAGCTCACGGACTTCCGGGGGATTCAGCAAGAACATGGCAATGGCGCAGCGCGCGATGAGGTTGACTCGAAATCAATCGGCCTTGAGCCCAAGCTCCTGGGCGATCTGGCTATAGGTGGCGACTTCACGGCGGATCTGCCGGGCAAACTCTTCGCCGCATAGTGCCTGGGGCTCCAGCCCGAGCGCGCGCAGCTTCGCGGTGGTGCCGGGCGCGGCCAGGTAGGCCTGCACCTCGCGCTCGAGCATGCGCACGTGCGCGTCCGGCATGCTTGCCGGCGCGAGGACGCCGTACCACGCGTCGGCGGCATAGCCCTTCACGCCGGCCTGCTCGAAGGTGGGCACGTCCGGCAACTGCGCGGAGCGTGCCGGACTGGCGATCGCCAATGCGGTCAGCCTGCCCGCCTTGATCTGCGGCAAGACGGAGCCGAGCGACGCGAACGAAGCATCCACCTGCCCCGCCATCAGGTCATTGACCACCTGCGCCGCCCCTTTGTACGGGACGGCGGTCATGCGTATCCCTGCCTCGCGCGCGAACAGCTCGCTGGCGAAGTGCACCGAGCTGCCGACGCCAGGTGTGCCATAGGTGACCGACAACGGCTTTGCCTTGGCCTTCTGCAGGAACTCGCCCAACGTCCTGACCTGCAACGAAGGCCCGACCACCAGCACCGTGGGGGCAACGGCGACCACGCAGACCGGCTTGAACGACCTGATCGCGTCGAAGTTGACGCGGGTGCTGTAAAGCGCCGGGATCATGGTGTGGTTGGTGGCTGCCATCAGCAACGTGTGGCCGTCCGTGGCGCTGGCTACGGCTTGCGCCGCGATGATGGTATTGGCACCGGGCTTGTTGTCCACCACCATCGGCTGCCCCAGCCCTTTGCCCGCTTGCGCGGCGAAACCGCGCGCCACCACATCGGTCGGGCCGCCGGCGGAAAAGCCGACCACCAGCCGCAGCGGCCTGGCCGGCCACGCCTGCGCTTGCGCGCTCACCCCGGATGGCAATGCCAGGGCGCCCACGGCCAGCAGCAGGCTGCATGCCGGGATGCGGCGTCGAATGGAAATGTGCTGTAGCGTCATGTCATTGCTTTTCAAACGCAGTGTTGGCCGCTATCTTGCCCCAGAATGCCGTGCGCTCGGCAAGCTGCCTGGAGAACGCTGGCGCATCCCAGTAGCCCGGATTCGCGCCAATGCCTTCGGCGAAGGTCTTCATGTCCTGAGAGGCCATGGCAGCCGCCACTTCTTTTTGAAGGCGCTCCAGTACCTTCGGCGGCGTGCCCTTGGGTGCCCACAGGCCGGTGAAGTTGACGACACCATAGCCCTTGACACCCGCCTCGGCAAAGGTCGGCACATTGGGCAGCGCAGCAAGGCGCTTGTCGCCGCTCACCGCCAGCAGCCGCAGGCTGCCGCCTTTGACCTGCCCGATGACGCCGGGCGTGGAAGCAATCTGATAGTCCACCGTGCCGCCGAGCAGCGCCAGCGTGGCCTCGCCCGCCCCCTTGAACGGCACGTGCATGAAGTGCGCGCCAGTGGCCACGCCCAGGGCTTCGCTGGCAAAGTGCGGCGTGGTGCCGGCGCCGCCCGATCCGTAGCTCACCTTGCCGTCGCCGGCGCGGGCCGCGGCGATCAGGTCGTTCATGGTCTTGAACTTGCCGTCGGCCTTGACCGCCACGGCCATCGGCGCGAACACGAAGGCGGCCACCGGCTGCAAGTCGTTGGCATAGTCGAACGGCAACTTCTTGAAAATATGCGGCAGCAAGGAATACGTGGTGTCGTTGGCGAGCAGCGTGTAGCCGTCGGCCTGGGCGCGCGCCACTTGCGTGGTGCCGATGGTGCCGGTGGCGCCAGCCTTGTTTTCAACGACGAAGCTCTGGCCGGTTTGCTCGGTGAGGCGCTGGGCCATCTTGCGAGTGACTGCGTCGACGGCGCCGCCCGGGGGGTAAGGGACGACGATCCTGACGGGCTTTTCAGGCCAGGTCTGCGCGTGCGCCGACATGGCGATGAAGGCGATCGCTGCCAGCGCGCAGCGGCACGGAGCCGATGCGCGGGTTGATCTGGTGTTCATGGTTGTCTCCTGCTGTTTGTTTTCTGGGGCCAATCGCTGTTTCGTGCGTCTTGCCCAGCTGTCGTCGCAGCGCGCGACTTTGGCCCGCTTAGCCGGCTTCGTTCAGCGCGGCCAGCACGCCTAGCGTGTTCTGCGCCGCCGCCACGCCCATGTTCACGTAAGCAGCGCTGGTCACGCCACCAATATGCGGGCTGAGCAGAAAGCCAGGCTGGCCGTGGAAGATATGCGGCACCGTCATCGGCTCGACCGCGAAGCTGTCCAGCCCCGCCACGGCTACCTGCCCGGACCGCACCGCGGCCAGCAACGCAGGTTCGTCGATCAGCCCGCCGCGCGCGGTGTTGACCAGCATCACGCCCGGCTTGCAGCGCGCCAGCGTTTGGGCGTTGATCATCGCCCTGTTCTCGGGGGTCAGCGGGCAGTGCAGCGAGATCGCGTCGGACTCGCGCCAGATCGCGTCCAGGTCCACCGGCTCGATGTAGCCGGGCAGATCGGCAGCGAACGGATCGAAGCCGATCACGCGCATGTCCATCGCATCGCACATCCTGGCAAAGCGCCGTCCAATGGCGCCGAGGCCGATCAGGCCAATGGTGCGGCCCGCCAGCTCGACGCTTTTGTGCGTGGCCTTGTCCCAATGGCCGGCATGCATGCGTTGGTTGAGTTGCACCAAGGATTTGGCGCAGCCCAGCAGCAGGGCCAGGGCCTGTTCCGCCACCGCGGCCGCATTGGCGCCAACCGCGGCCGTGACCTCGATGCCACGCGCGGCGGCGGCGGGCTTGTCGATGGTGTCGGTGCCGCTGCCGTGCTTGGAGATGACCTTCAGGGCCGGCGCGGCGTCCATGATCTCCGGCGTCACGGCGCCGTAGCGCACGATGATGCCGACCGGGTTGTGGCGCTGCGCCAGCGCCACCAGATCGGCGGCCTGGGGCGTCTTGCCGGCGTAGACGATCTCAAAATCGCCGAGCAATGCCTCGGCTTGTGGCGCGAGGTCGGCCGCGGTGACGAGGATGGCTGGCTTGGCGCTCACAGCGTCTCTCCCTCTTTCAGCACGCCGGCGGTAACCAGCGAAGCGAGCAGCCACGGGGCGCTGGTCTTGCCTTCCTTGATCTGCGCGATGCGGCGGGCTTCGGCGGCTTCCTTGTGCTCGGCGAGCGGCAGCAGCGATGCGATCTTTTCACGCTCGACCACCACCAGGCCATCGGCGTCGCCGCAGATGAAGTCGCCAGGGTTGACCGTGACGCCGCCGACCGAGACCGGGTGGCCGATGCGCCCGCCCACTTCCTTGGTCGGGCCGTTGGGGTTGGTGCCCACCGAGAACACCGGGTAGTCCATTTCGTCGATTTCCAGGCTGTCGCGCACCGCGCCGTCGATCACCACGCCGGCGATGCCGCGCTGGCGGCATGCATTCATCATGATGGTGCCCATCAGCGCGCTGCTCTGGTCACCCTTGCCGTCGATCACCAGCACGTCGCCGGGCTGGGCCAGCGCCATCGCGGCATGGATCATCAGGTTGTCGCCGGGGCGCACCTCCACGGTGAAGGCCGTGCCGGCCAGCTTCATGTGCGGGCGCAACGCCCTGATGCGGCCGTGCAGCGCGCCCCGGCGGCCGGCCACGTCGGCCAGGATCGCGGGCTGGAATTTCGCGGCCTGGGCGACGATGTCGGCGGGTACGCGGTCGAAGGATTTGACGATGTTGGGCAGGCTCATGGCATGGCTCCGTGGATTCGGGGATGGCAACGGGTAAGGGGTAACGAGTAACCGGTAAGCGGTAACGGGTAAGCGGATAGAGAGGGCGGGCGACGGATGCGGGAATCAGTCGACCTGTGCGCCGGATGCCTTGACGGCGGCCGACCAGCGCACGGTGTCCTTCTTCATCAAGGCGCCGAACTGCTCGGGGGTGCCGCCCAATACGTCGGCGCCCTGGTCGTTCAGTTTCTTCTTCAGGTCGGGCACCTGCAGCGCCTTGTTGAACTCGGCGTTCAGGCGCGCCACGATGTCCTTGGGCGTGGCGGCGGGTGCCACGAAGCCGAACCACGTCACGGCCTCAAACCCGCCGTAGCCGGACTCGGCAATGGTGGGCACGCCCGGCAGGTCGCTCATGCGCTTGGCCGAGGTGACAGCCAGCGCGCGCATCTTGCCGTTGCGGATATGGCCGATCAGCGTCGGCACCGACGACAGGTACAACTGCACCTGCCCGCCGATCAGGTCGTTGACGGCCTGGGCGGCGCCCTTGTATGGCACGTGGGTGAGCTTGATGCCGGCCGTCTTCTGGAACAGCTCGCTGGTCAGGTGCGCCACGGTGCCGTTGCCCGGCGAGGCCACGTTGATGGTGCCCGGATGCGCCTTGCTGGCGGCCACCACATCGGCCAGCGTCTTGTAGGGCGAATCCACGTTGGTCACCAGCACCAGCGGCGCGCTGGCCACCAGGCCCACCGGCGTGAGGTCCTTCGCCACGTCGTAGGGCAGCTTGCGGTAGAGCGTGGGGTTGATGGCCAGGTTGCTGGTCTGGCCCAGCACGATGGTGTAGCCGTCGCCGCTGGCCTTGGCCGCGGCATCCACGCCGAGGTTGCCGCCGGAGCCCGGCTTGTTGTCCACCACGAAGCGCCAGCCCTGGGCCATCGCTACCTTGTTGGTGACCTCGCGGGCAATGATGTCCGTGCCGCCGCCGGCCGGGAACGGCACGATCACGCGGATGGGCTTGGCGGGATAGGCTTGAGCCTGAGCTTGAGCCTGCACCAGGGCCGGAAAGGCCAGGGCGCAAAGGATGGCGGTGGTCAGGCCGCGGCGCAGCAGCGTCATTGCTTGTCTCCAGATCTCGTTCGTTGTTGGATTTGTTGGAACGGATTCTGGATGGCCGTTGCACGGAGTACAATACGGTTTCACTGTACGCAACCCATTCCACACCATGGACTCCTCCAATTCCCCCATCGCCGGCGAGGCGGCTGACGACGCCGGCGGCGGCGGCGTCATCGCGGTACGGCGGGCGCTGCGCGTCCTGGAAGCCTTCGGTGTCAGCGACGCGCAACTCACATTGGCCGAGCTCAGCCGCCGCACCGGCTTTCACAAGACCACCGTGCTGCGCCTCGCGCGCACGCTGGCAAGCGACGACTACCTGGTCCAGAAGGAAGACGGCAGCTGGCGGCTCGGGCGCGCCGCCGGCTGGCTGGGCGCGTGCTACCAGGCCACCTTCAACGTGTACGAAGTGGTGGAGCCGGTGCTGCGGGAACTGACCATCAAGACCGGGGAAAGCGCGTCGTTCTACGTGCGCGAGGGCCAGCAGCGCATGTGCCTGGTGCGTGTGGAAGGGCCGCAAGCCATCCGGCACCATGTGCGCATCGGCTCAGCGCTGCCGCTGGACAGCGGCGCGCCGGGGCGCGTCATCCTGGCGTTCTCCGGGGAGCCGGGCGAGCCTTATGAATCGATCCGGCGGCGGGGCTATCACCTGTCGATGGGCGAGCGCGAGCCGGAAGTCTCCAGCGTGTCGGCGCCGGTGTTTGGCCTGCACTGGAAGCTGCTCGGGTCGGCGTGCATCTCCGGCCCGTCCTCGCGCCTGAGCGAGCAAAGGCTGCTCGCGCTGGCACAGACCGTCATGGACGCGGCCAACCAGCTCTCGTATGCGATGGCGGGAAGCCATCGGCCCGCGCCGGCGGCAGCCTCGGGCAGTCCGGCGACCTGGCACCCTTGACCGGGCCTGCCGGGGCCCGCCCGAGCCCGCCAGAGCCTGCCAGCACGTCTGGCTGGCACAAAACGCCGTCTGGCTGGCAATATGCGGATGGCGCGCCGGATGCTCCGGCCATGCCTCTTGCCCGATTTTTTCCTATTTCTTCCGATACCGGGCCTAACCCGACAACGCGATATCCGCTGAAGCAAAGGAGTGAAGCGCATGCCCCCGCTCGAGACACTATTGCCATTCTTTGGCATCGCCGTGGTGCTTGGACTGACGCCGGGCCCGGACAATGTCTTTGTGCTGCTGCAATCCGCCATGCGGGGGCCACGCGCGGGCATGGTCGTGGTGCTTGGCCTGTGCACCGGGCTGCTGGTGCATACAGCCGCGGTCGCCTTTGGCCTGGCCGCGCTGTTCGCCGCGTCCAAGCTCGCATTCATGGTGCTCAAGATCGCCGGCGCGCTGTACCTGGCCTATCTTGCCTGGCAGGCGTTCCGCGCCCCGGTGGGCGCGATGCGCCAGGGCAGCGGCGACAAGGCTGGCGTGGGGCATATGTACCGCCGGGGCGTGGTGATGAACCTGACCAACCCCAAGGTGGTGATCTTTTTCCTTGCGTTCCTGCCGCAGTTCGTCGCGCCGGACCGTGGCCATATCGGGCTGCAGATCATGGTGCTCGGCGTGGTGTTTATCATCGCCACCCTGCTGGTCTTTTCGGTCATCGCCTACTGCTCGGCCATGTTCGGCGCCCTGCTGCTGCGCTCGGCACGCGCGCAGCGCGCGCTGAACTGGTTTGCGGGGGTGGTGTTCCTGGGGCTGGCCGCGCGGCTGGCGTCGTCGAGGATGTAGGGCGGAGCTGGGAATTCAGAGTTTTGATGCTTCTAGCTGCTGATACAGAATAGCGTGAGTGGGGCAGTGTTTTAGCGCTTCTAGCTGCTGGCGCGGCTGTACGGTGTTGGCCGTTTTAGAACGTGTGAGATGTTACTTTTCTTTACTCGCCCTCCATGTCAGGATACTTGTCGCCTCCGTCTCCTTGGTGAAGCAAAATGGAGGGCGGTGTGCGAATAGGTGATGACACGATATGCAACCGAGCATCGGGAATGGGTGGTGGAGCAGATGATGCCACCGCTGAACCGGTCGGTCGTGGAGTTGGCCGAGGCCACGGGGATCACGACAGTGACCTTACGGACTTGGCGCAGGTTGGCAAGAGAAGCAGGAAGAATTGTGCCGGGTGACGGAAAGCAAAGTGATCAATGGTCCAGCGCGGACAAGTTTCGCGTGGTGTTGGAGACAGCGCCGCTAAGCGAAGCGGAGTTGTCGGAGTACTGCCGCGCAAAGGGCATCCAGCCGGAGCAGATTCAGCAATGGCGTGAGGCGTGCGAGCAGGCCAATGCGGCTAGCCCCGTCAAGCGAACGCTGGCGCAGCGGCGGGAAGACGAAGCGGCGCGCAGGCGAGTGCGTGAGCTGGAGCGCGAGCTCAAGCGTAAGAATGCGGCGCTGGCGGAGACGGCGGCACTGCTGGTCTTGCAAAAAAAAGCCGCAGCGATCTGGGGACGGGACGAGGAAGACTGATCAGCACCCCGGATCGCTTGGAAGCCATAGAGTTGATCGAAGACGCTGTAAGCGCGGGGGCCCGGCAGGAGAAGGCCTGCGAGGCGCTCGGTGTGACCGAGCGGACCTTGCAGCGCTGGCGGCATGCCCCCGCCGACGGGCGGCTTGAAGCGCGTCGCGAGGCACCGGCCAACAAGTTCAGCGAAGCAGAACGGCGGGCGGTGCTGAGGGCGGCGAACCATCCGGGTTACGCGAGCCTGACGCCGCACCAGATCGTGCCAAAGCTGGCGGATGAGGGAATCTACGTGGGATCGGTATCGACGATCTACCGGGTGCTGCATGAAGCGGGACAAAGCCGGCGGCGTGGCCGCAGCAAGGCCCCGTGCGCGCGCCCACCGACAACGCACCGGGCCACGGGTCCGAACCAGGTGTGGTGTTGGGACATTACCTGGTTGCCGACCACGGTCAAGGGCAAGTTCTTCTACTGGTACATGATGAAGGACATCTACAGCCGCAAGCTGGTAGCCAACGAGGTGCACGAGAGCCAGACGGCTGAGCACGCCAGCCGCTTGCTGATGCACGGTTGCTTGCGGGAGCAAACAGCAGGTCGTCCGCTGGTACTGCATTCGGACAACGGCAAGGCCATGAAAGGGGCCACCATGCTGGCAGCAATGTATGACCTAGGCGTGATGCCGTCCTATAGCCGGCCTAGGGTAAGCAACGACAACGCCTATGCCGAAGCGTTGTTCCGTACAGCGAAGTACTGCCCGATGTGGCCGGAGCGCCCGTTCGAGAGCCTGGAGCAAGCGCGTGACTGGGTGCTGCGCTTCGTGCGTTGGTACAACAACGAGCACCGACACAGCAGTCTGAAATACGTGACGCCAAACCAGCGGCATCAGGGTACAGCCACCGCACTGTTGGCGCAGAGAACTGTGCTGTATGAAGCCGCGCGCGCCCGGAATCCGCAGCGCTGGACTGCGGGCATCCGCAACTGGGAACTCCCAGATGCTGTGTACCTGAATCCAGAGCGAGCGCAGCAGAACGGAGAGAATTACAAGCAAGCAGCGTAACGGCTGAGGCGACAACTACCTTGACACACGCCGCTCGTAAAGAAAAGTGACATCTCACACGTTCTAAAACGGCCAACACCGTACAGCCGCGCCAGCAGCTAGAAGCGCTAAAACACTGCCCCACTCACGCTATTCTGTATCAGCAGCTAGAAGCATCAAAACTCCACCCACAAGAGACATTCCCGCGTCAGCGGGCCACGCCAAACACCCGCTTCACCCTCTCCCACATCACACCCACCATCATCGCTACCGGGTTCATCTGCGTGACCTGGCTGCGCTCGCTCTCCGACAGCGACGGGTCCATCTTGCGGGCGACGTTCTTGCCGAAATCCGCCATCATGCGCCGGACAAAATCGCGCACCAGCCCGGAGCGGGAGAACTGCGCCAGCGGTCCTTGCAGGGAATACTGCAGGTCGATCAGCACTTCGGTCTCGCCCGCCGATATCGGCTGCAGCACATAGGTGATATCGCCAGCGGCCTTGGAGTTGCTCAGTGAATCCTGCCCCGCGCCCTTGAGCACGCCGCGCCGGTTCGCGTCGTCCCGCTCGAGCCGCGCCGCGCCGTTGAAGCGCGCCGCCATCGGGCCGAACTTGATCGCCACATGCCCCTTGACGCGATCGCCGTCCTGCTCGGTGAGCGCCGCGCCCGGCAGGCAGCTTGCCACCGCCGGCAGGTCCGCCATGAAGCGCCACACGTCGTCGGCCGGAAACGGCACCTTGAAGCCGCCGTCGATGCGCGACCAGCCCTTCTTGTCGGCGCTGCGCTCGGCTTCTTCCTTGGCGGCAGGCTCGGCGTGGGCCTGGACAGTGCTGTCGGCTGCAGGCGTGAAGCAGACGAACTCGCGTTTCATCGCCGCGGCTACGGCTTGCACCGCGCTGCCCGCGGCGCGCGGCTTGCGCTGCGCCAGCACCGAGCTGATCGCGGCCACGATCCCCATATAGCCCGTGCAGCGGCAGAGGTTGCCCGATAGCTCATGACGGATGGTTGCCTCATCGGCATCCGGCAGCCGCAGCACGATGTCGCGGGCGGTGGCCAGCATGCCGGGCGTGCAGTAGCCGCATTGGAGCGCGTGGTGCTGGTTGAACGCGGCGCGCAGCTCGCGCATCACGGGGTCGTCGTCATAGCCTTCGATGGTCACCACCTTGCTGCCGGCGCAGGCGCTGGCAAAGGTGATGCACGAGCGCACGGGCTTGTCGTCGACCAGCACGGTGCAGGCGCCGCAAACCCCGTGCTCGCAGCCCAGGTGGGTGCCGGTCAGGCCCTGTCCGTCGCGCAGGAAGTCGCCCAGGTGGGTGCGGTGCGCGCAGGCGCCGGAAGCGGCGCGGCCATTGATCGTCAGTGCGATGGTTTCCACTGCGGCCCTCAGCTAAAAAGTTGTTCAATGCAGCGCGTGACGGCAACGCAGCAGAGCTTGCGGTCGATCGCATCCTTGGCCGGCGTGGCCTGCGTCACGGCGGCCAGCACGGCCTGCGGCGTGAGCACGGCGGGACCGTGCGTGGCAATGTCGCTGGCGAGGCCGCGCAGCAGCGCCGGCGCGCCGTCGAGCGCGCCCAGCGCGATGCGGGCAAAGCGCGTGGACGGATCGAAGTACGCGGCGCAGCTGGCCTCGGCGAACTCGCCAGTCTTGCGGCACAGCTTGTGGTAGCCCCAGCGCGCGGCCTCGGGCTGGCGGGGCACATGGACAGCGCAGATCAGCTCGCCTTCGGCAAGTGCCGTGGTGTACGCACCCAGCATGAACTCCGTCATGGGCACGATGCGCGTGCCGGCCTTGGATGCAAGCTCGATCTGCGCGCCGACGGCGGTCAGCACCACCACCCAGTCCGCCGCGGGATCGGCGTGCGCCAGGCTGCCGCCGATGGTGCCGCGATTGCGGATGGCGCGGTAGGCGATGCCGCGCGCCACGGATTGCAGCATGCCGCCGCGCAGCGCCGGGAATTCGCCATCCTCGATCTGCGCATGGGTGACCGCCGCGCCGATGCGCACGCGATCCTGCTGCACGGCGACCGTGCGCAACTCGGCGAGCTTCGACAGATCGTAGATGGCATCGGGCCGCGTCAGGCGCAGGTTAAGCATCGGGCCCATGGACTGTCCGCCGCCCATGACCTTGGCGTTGTCGGTGCGGTCCGCCAGCGCGGCGCAGGTGGCGGCCAGCGTGGGGGCCGCGTGATAGGTGAATGCAGCTGCTTTCATGATGGTTCAGGCCGCCTCTCTGGTTGGCGTGGCTTGCGGATTCCGGGCTTGCTCGGCGCGGGCCAGCGCTTCGAGCACCTTGCGCGGCGTGAGGGGCGTCTCCAGCAACTCCACGCCGAACTGGCCCAGCGAGTCGTTGACCGCGTTGAAGATGGCCGCGGGGGGCGCGATGGCGCCGCCCTCGCCCATGCCCTTGGCGCCGAATTCCGTATGCGGCGACGGCGTCTCGAAATGGTGGATGCGGATCGAGGGGATCTCGGTCGGGCCGGGCAGCATGTAGTCGGCCAGCGTGGAGGCCAGCGGCTGGCCGTTGCCGTCGTAGCGCATCTCCTCGAACATGGCCGTGCCGATGCCTTGCGCCACGCCGCCATAAGTCTGCCCTTCCACCACCATGGGGTTGACCATGGTGCCGCAGTCTTCCACCACCACGTAGTCGAGGATCTCGACGTGGCCGGAATCCGTGTCGACCTCCACCAGCGCGGCGTGGGTGGAGTACGTGAAGCTGCCGGTATCCACGTTGGGCTTGTAGCCCATGGTGGTTTCCAGCCCGGTGGGATCCACATTGGCGGGCAGCCGCTGCGGATTGATGTACCAGGCGTTGGCGATTTCGCTGATCGGCACGGCGGCGTCGCCCGCCGTCACCGAACCACCTGCCAGCGTCGCCTCGTCCTCGGGACGCTGCAACATATGCGCGCCGATCTTCAGCAAGCGCGGCACCAGCGCCTTGCAGGCGCGCGATACCGCACCGCCCGACATCACCAGCGAGCGCGAAGCATAGGTGCCGGTGGAGAATGGCGTCACGCCGGTGTCCCCGTGCACGACCTTCACGCGCGACACATCGATGCCGAGGATCTCGTGCGCGATCTGGGCAAAGGTGGTTTCCATGCCCTGGCCATGCGAGTGCACACCAACGCGGACTTCCAGCCCGCCGTCCGGCGTGATGCGCACGGTGGCGGAATCGAAGCCAGGAATCACCGGCGTGCCCCAGGCGGCGAACACCGAGGTGCCGTGCGCCGATTGCTCGGTGTAGGTGCCAAAGCCCACGCCGAGATAGCGCGAGCCGGCCGAAGAATCGCTCAGCCTTTGACGCTGGCGCTCGCGGATGCGCGCCAGCCCGATCATCTCCGCGGCCTTGCGCACGCTGGCCGGGTAGTCGCCGCCGTCGAAGTGCTTGTTGGTGACGTTGACGTAGGGCATGGATTCCGGCTGGACCAGGTTCTCGCAGCGGACTTCCCACGGCTCGCGCTTGACCTCGCGCGCCAGCGCGTCCATCAGCAGTTCCATGGCAAAGCACACGCCAGTGCGCGCCACGCCGCGGTACGGGACAAAGCCGGGCTTGTTGGTGGCCACGCATTCCGTGATGCAGCGGTAGCCATCGAAGGCGTACGGCCCCGGCAGGTTGCCGATGGCCTGGCCGGGTTCCAGGCCGATGGTGAAGGGCCACACCGAATAGGCGCCACCGTCGATGGCGATCCTGGCGTCCAGCGCCAGCAGGCGCCCGCGCGCGTCGGCGTAGGCCGTGACCTCGTAGTGGTGCTCGCGCGAGTTGGCGCCCGCGGTCAGGTGTTCGCGCCGGTCCTCGATAAAGCGGAACGGCTTGCGGTACGTCATGGCGAGCCAGGCAATGCACAGCTCCTCTTGCTGCAGCACGCACTTGTAGCCAAAGGCGCCGCCCACGTCGGGCGAGATCACGCGGACTTTCTCCTGCTCCAGGCCCAGGCAATGGCTGAGCACCGTGCGGATCATGTGCGGCACCTGGGTGGCGCTGTAGACGATCAGCTGGTCGAACTGGTGATCCCAGTAAGCCAGCACGGCCTTGCCTTCCATCGGCACCATGCACTGGCGCGCCAGGTCGATCTTGCGGCTGACCACCACGGAGGCCGCCTTGCTGAGCGTGTCGAAATTCTTGTCGGCGGTGAGTGTGAGGAAGTGGTTGTCCTTCCAGTGCTCGTGCACGCGCGTGGTGTCGCCGGCCTGCCGCGCGCCATCGACATCGGTGAGCGCCGGCAGTTCATCCAGCTCCGCGACGATGCGCTCGGCAATGTCCTCGGCTTGCGCGCGGGTCGGCGCGAAGGCCATGGCGATGGGCTCGCCGACAAAGCGGACCTTGCCGGAAGCCAAGGGCGGCTGCGCCGACGGCTGGTACGACGGGAAAGCCGAGTCGGCCACGATGTCGAGCGCGCCATGCATGTCGTCACGCCCGATCACCGCATGCTCCAGCCCCTGCGGCTTGTGCAGCGCCAGCAGCCGCGCGTGCGCCATGGGGCTGCGCAGGAACGCAACCTCCTGCAGGCCGGGCATGGCGATGTCGGCGACGAAGCGGCCCTTGCCATGCAGGTGGCGCGCGTCCTCCTTGCGGGCCACGCGCGCGCCTACGCCCTGCCCGCCTTCCTTCTCGATGTGGTCTTTGTCCATACATTCCTCCAGCCCGGGCTTGCCGCCGTCCGTGACTGCTTTGTGGGGTTCGTGGCGCTCGTGGCGTTCGTGAACAGCGATCGTCCTGGCAACCGGCCGATCGATAAGCCATATCCGTGCGCCAGTGCGCATGCGCGCCACATATATTCAGTGCACTGAGCGTATCGCCACATTGGCGAAGCAAACGATAGCCGTCAATTGGGGCTTTAGCCGATGCAGTGCGCGGGGCGCCGCTCAGAGCCGCTCAGAGCCGTGCCAGTGCCGCCAGCGCCTGCTCGCGCGGCATCACGGCGGCGTATTTCTGCTCCATGTCGAACAGGTTGGCCTCGTGCGGCTGGATTGCGCGGTCGCCCACGCAGTCCGACACCACCAGCGGGCGGAAACCGTGCGACATGGCGTCGACCACGCTGGCGCGCACGCAGCCGCTGGTGACCGCGCCGGCCACCACCAGCGTGCGCACGCCGCGCTGCGTCAGCCACGCCGCCAGCGACGTGCCGAAAAAGGCGGACGGCACGGTCTTGCGCACCACCAGTTCGCCATCGCGCGGGGCCAGTTGCGCAACGATCGCGCTGGCCTGCCCATGCTCCTTCAACGTCAGCAGGCCGGGCACCTTCAGCGTGAAGATGTTCTGGTCGCCGTCGTCGTCGGCAAACACAATGCGGCTGTGCGCCACCGCCCAGCCCTGTTCCCGCGCGCGGTCCAGCAGCGGCACCGTGTTGGCGATGGCCTCGGCGATATTGCCGCCGCCGAACATCGCCGGATCGGCGAAGCCGTTGACGAAGTCGACGATCAGCAGGCCTACGGGGCCCTGCAGCGGCAGTTGGGTGCCGAAGCCCTGGCGCTCGTAGGTGGGGAGTTCGCCATGTCTCGTCATTTGCTGTTCCATCCGTCCAGTACCTTGCCTTGCCGGACCACGTCCTCGCCGTCCAGGCTCACGGTGCAGTTGCGCAACGGGATATCGATATGGCAGGCGGTGGTGCGGCTGCCGCCTGCCTCGTTGTTGGGGCCAAGCGAGAACAGGAAATTGCCCTCGTAAGCCCGCGCGTCCATGCCGATCGAGGCCTCCCTGTCATACAGGCCCAGCGTGGACCACCGCGCGCGCGGCTGCAGGCCCCAGCCGATGTGCGAGATGGCATAGGCCTCGCGGTCGTTGAACGACGCCATGTAGTCGTTCAGCAGCTCGGCATCCAGGCCGCCTTCGATGCGCGTGGCAAAGCCGCCTTCCACGGTCAACTCGACCCGATCCGCCACGTAGCCCTTCTGCGGCAGCAGGATGTCGCCGCGGTCCAGCACGATGCGCCCGCTCGCGCCGCCCTCGTTCGGCCAGGTCAGCACGAAGCCGCTGGGCCAGTGATCCCAGCGCCCCGGCTCGTCGACGAAGCCGTACTCGCTGATGGCGGGAAACTCGCCGAGCGGGCAGCGCAGGTCGGTGCCCGCGTCAGATGTCACCGTCATCACTTTCGCGCGCGACAACCGCGCGTTGGCGGCGCTCACGCGCTCGCGATCGGCTTCGGTGGGCACCATGCGCACCAGCACTTCGGGCGGCTCCACCGCCAGCAGGATCTTGGTGCCGGTCTTGAGGATATCGTGCTGCTCGGGCGAGAACAGCAGCGTCATCAGGTCCAGCACCAGGTCGCTCTCCTTGAGCGCGGCAATGGCCGCGCGGTTGCCGGTGAGCGCCGTTGTGCCCAGGTAGGCCAGCGGATCGCGGCTCAAGGCTTTGTCCGCGTTGACGGGCGGCAGGTCCAGGCGATTGACGATGGCGCCCATCGCCTGCGTGGCAACCAGCGCGCAAGACAGCGTCTGCGGATGCGTGGCGGCGCTGGTGAGAATGGTGACGGTCTGCCCGGGCGCGAGCCGGGACAGCGTGAGGACCTGTTTCCAGGCCTGGATCAGGGCGTGGTCGCTGACTGGCATGCTCTCTCCTGATGATTGGTGGATCGGTAGATCGGTAGTTCAGGCCGCGGCCATATGCCGGGGGACGATTTCGGCGCCGAGGAAGTCGCCCAGCGCGCTGTAGAAGCCCGCCTCGTCATCCCACGGAATCATGTGGCCGGCGCCCGGTACATGGCTGACCTGGAGCTGCGGCAACAGCCCGCGGATCTCTTCGATATCCTCCGCGCGGACCACATCGCCGCGGCCGGCCACCATCAACAAGGCGGGAATGCCAATGCCCGGCAGGTCGGCATGCACATCGTCGGTATGGAAACCCTGGAAGCTGGCCAGCACGGCGCGCTCGTCGCAGGTGTGCAGCCATTCGGCGCGCAACGCCAGTTGCTCGTCGGTCCAGGTGGGACAGAAGCGCCGCATGGTCTCGATGTCCACGCCGTGGCGCGCCACCGCCATGGAGTCCACATACCAGGCGAGCTGCGCGGGATAGTCGCGCCGGCCAGGCCCGGACACCGGCGGATCCACCATCACCAGCCGCGCCAGCCCGCAGGGCTGGCTGCGCGCGGCACGGATGCCGATGCGCGCGCCCATCGAATGGCCCACCACGCTGTAGCTGGGCAGGTTCATCGCCTGCGCGAACGCCAGCACGTCGGCGGCCTGGGCGTCCAGGCTGTAGTCCAGCGTGTCCGACGCAGACGACAGGCCGCGTCCGCGCACATCCAGCACATAGGTATCGAACTGCTCGCCCAGGCGAGCGCCAACGAAGCCCCAGGTGATGGCCGGGCTGGTGATGCCAGGCACCACGATCACCGGATCGCGCGTCCCGCGCGCGCCGCTGTGGCCGCCATAGCGCAGATAGTGCTGGCGGATGCCATTGGCGTGGACGTTGCCACCGCAAACAAAGGTAGTCATCTTAGTAAGCGCCCGAGAGCAAGGCGCCGGCGCCCGGCACCACAGGTTCCAGGCCGAGCTGCTTGAGGATGGCGTAGGTGGTGGCGATGGCGGCGGTGATGACCGGCTTGCCGGTCATGGCTTCCACCTTGGCCACCGCCGGCAGCGACGGCATCTGCACGCAGGCAGACAGCACGATGGCGTCCACATCCTTGGTGTTCATCTGCGCGACGATGCCGGGCAGCCTGGCGGGGTCATGGCGGCCGACTTCGAGGTTGTCGGGGATTTCCAGCGCGCGCCAGTCCACCACTTCGTAGCCTTCGTTGCGGATGTAGTCCACCACCAGCTCGGTCAGCGGCTTCATGTACGGCGCGACCACGGCGATGCGCTTGGCGCCGATCACCTTGAGCGCATCGATCAGCGCGCCGGCGCTGGTGACCACGGGCGCGTCGGCGCCGTTGGCGGCGGTATGGGCCTGCAGGCGCTTCTCCGAAACGCGATGGTAGCCGTGGCCCATGGCCATGATGGCCACCAGGCAGGCGTAGCCCAGCACGTCGACGCGGGCGTCGCTCAGCTCCAGCGCGCAGCGGTCGGACTCGCCGTCCATGGCCGCCAGTTCTTCCTTGACCACCTTCTTCATGCGCATGCGGCTGGAGTGGAAGGTGAACCGCTCAGGCCGCACCTGCTGGCGCAACGTCAGCATCGCGGGGATTTCGGTTTCCATCGTGGTGTTGGAACTCGGCACGATCTGGCCGATCCGGAAAGTCTTTTGCACGGGGCGCTCCGTTGTTTCGGGGTTCAAAGCTTGAGAATGCGTTCGGCATTGCCATGGCAGACAAGGCGGCGGGTGGCCTCGTCCATCGGTGCCTGCTCGATAAAATCCGCCGCGATCGCCGTGGACTCGTAGGGATAGTCGACCGAGAACAGCACGGCCTCGGCGCCCATCTCGGCAATGGCGCCGTTCAGCGCAGCCGGCGAGCACACGCCCGACGTGGTGATCACGATATTGCTGCCGATGTATTCCGACGGCTTCTTCGCCAGCTTGATGCCATGCGAGTACACCGCAAAGCGGCTGTCGAAGCGCCAGCGCTGGAACGGCAGCCCCTCGCCCATATGGCCAAGGATGAGCTTGAGCCGGGGGAAGCGGTCGAACACGCCGCCGAACACCAGGCGCAGCGCGTGGCTGGCCGTCTCCACGCCCCAGCCCCACGCCGCGCCGCTGATTTCCGGATGGCCCGAATACACATGCGGCGCGACAAACGCATCGGTCGGATGCAGGTACATCGGCACGTCCAGCGCTTGCATGCGTTCCCAGAATGCGTCATAGCAAGGATCGTCGTAATACACACCCTGCGTGTGGCCGTTGACCAGCGAGCCCTTGAAGCCAAGCTGCGTCACGGCGCGCTCCAGCTCATCCGCTGCCGTGACGGGGTCATGCATCGGCAGCGCGGCAAAGCCGGCGAAGCGCGTGGGGTGGCGCGCCACCTGCGCCGCCAGGAAGTCATTGTTCTCGCGGGCGCGGCCGATGGCGGCAGCGCGATCCGTCTCGCCCTGCACACCCGGGCCGGTCTGCGACAGGATGGTGAAATCGATGCCGGCGCGGTCCATCTCGCCGATGCGGATGTCGTCGAAATCAGCCAGGCGCCTGGCGAGATCGGCCATGACCGCAGCGTCGATGTGCTGGAGGTATCCCTTCGAATAGGCCTGGAAACCGGGGGCCATGAAGTGCTCTTCCAGGGCAATCTTCCGAATTCTCGTCATGCTATGGCGACTCCTGTTTGGGTGGGGGCTTGCTAATTGATCAGTATGCTGAGCATTTTTAATATAGCAACGAGGTTAGGGAATGTCTAGCCGGAGCCAAAAGGGTTAACCCCCATAACACTGATAAATTCTGCTCAGTACACTGATTGAAATTACTCAGCATGCTGACAGTGTGGAGCACACACACGGGCAGGCTGACCTGCCCCCGGAGAGAAACGACCATGACGATCAGCCTGGCCAATGACGGTGCCGCCGTGCGCAAGCAGAGCATGACAAAGGAAGAACGCAAGGTGATCCTTGCGTCGTCTTTCGGGGCGCTGATGGAGTGGTACGACTTTTATATCTACGCGGCGCTGGCGGTCTACTTTGGTGCATTGTTCTTCCCGCCCGGCAACGAGACCACGGCGTTCCTCGCCAGCCTGGCCACCTTCGGCGCGGGCTTCCTGGTGCGCCCGATCGGGGCGTTGCTGTTTGGCCGGCTGGGCGACAAGATCGGCCGGAAGCACACCTTCCTGGTGACGATCCTGCTCATGGGGATCGCCACGGTGGGCGTCGGATTGTTGCCCACCTATGGCCAGATCGGCATCACCGCCACCATCTTGCTGGTGGTGCTGCGCCTGCTGCAGGGGCTGGCCCTGGGCGGCGAAGTGGGTGGCGCGGTGACCTACGTCGCCGAGCATTCTCCGGTGGAAAAACGCGGGCTCTACACCAGCTCTCTGCAGACCACGGCCACGCTCGGCCTGCTCTCGTCGCTGCTGGTGGTGTACCTGCTCAAGACGTTCCTCACCGAGGCGCAGTTCCGCGAATGGGGCTGGCGCTTGCCGTTCCTGGTCTCGTTCCTGATGCTGGTGGTGTCGGTCTACATTCGCGGCAAGCTGCATGAGTCGCCGATCTTCGCGCGCATGAAAGCTGGCAATGCCACGTCGAAATCCCCCATCCTGGACAGCTTCACGAACTGGGCCAATCTCAAGTACGTGCTGCTGCTGTTCGTGGTGGCATCCGGGCTCGGCGCCATCTTCGGCACCGGGCATTTCTACACGATGTTCTTCGTCAACAAGACGCTGCACGTGCCGCTGGAGCTGGTGCACCTGCTGATCGGCATTGCGCTTGTGATCGCCACGCCTTGCTACCTGTTCTTCGGCTGGCTGTCGGACAGGATCGGGCGCAAGCACATCATGATGGCCGCCTGCCTGCTGGCGGCGCTGGCCACCCAGCCCATCTTCAGGGCGCTGACGCACTACGCCAACCCGGCGCTGGAGCAGTTCCAGCAGCGCAACACGGTGCAGCTGCGCGCCGGCGATTGCCACTTCCGCCTGTTTGCCGAGCCGGTATCGGCGTGCGACAAGGTCAAGGGCTACCTGACGGATCTTGGCGTCGGCTACGAATTCACGCCGACTGATGGCCGCGCGCAACCCGCTCTGCGCATCGGCGACACCGCACTGCAGGGCTTTGACAAAGCGGCGATCAAAGAGGCGCTGGTGGCCGCGGGCTGGCCGGAGCACGCGGACCCGGCTGCCATCAACCGCCCGATGCTGTTCCTGATGTTGCTGATCCCCATCCTCTTGCTCGCCATGGTGTACGGCCCGCTGGCGGCGTTCATGGTCGAGCTGTTCCCGGCGCGCATCCGCTACACGTCGCTGTCCCTGCCCTTCCACCTGGGTGCGGGCTGGGTGGGCGGCATGCTGTCGTTCGTCGTGACGGCGATGAACGTGTCCAGCGGCGATGTGTACTTCGGCCTCTGGTATCCGGTCTCGATCGCCGCCATCGCCTTTGTCGTCGGCATGGTGTTCGTGCCCGAAACCCGCGGCCGCGACCTGGATACCTGATCCCCCTGCACCGCTGCGCCCCTGTACCGCTGTACCCCTTACCCCGGCTTCGTCCTCTGGCCCGCAATTTGCTCAGTACACTGCAGTTAATAGTCAGCATACTGATCGCTGCACCAAGACGAAGCCATCCTGTTCTTTACCCCGGTTCCTGAATCCCATTCACCCTGTCTGGAGCGCCCCCATGAAGTCTCTGCACAACGCACGCCGTACCCCGGTTCGTACTCCGATCCCTGCCCTGATACCCGCCCTGCTCGCCCTGCTGTGCAGCACCGCCGCGCTGGCCGATGCCAACGGCGTCAAGGTTGGCGTGATTACCGATATGTCTGGCTCCTACGCCGATCTCTCGGGCCGCGGCTCGGTGCTCGCGGCGCAGATGGCCGTGGAAGAGTTCGGCGGCAAGGCGCTCGGCAAGCCGGTCACGGTGCTCTCCGGCGACCACCAGAACAAGGCGGACATCGCCTCGTCGCTGGCGCGCCGCTGGTTCGACACCGATGGCGTGGACATGGTGATCGATTTCCCCAACTCCTCCACCGCGCTGGCGGTGCAGGAAATCGCCAGGCAAAAGCAGAAGATCAATATCGTCTCCACTGGCGGCGCCATGGCGCTGACCAACCAGAACTGCTCGCCCACCGGCTTTCACTGGGGCTGGGATACGTATTCGGTGTCGGCGCCGCTGGTCAAGCGGCTGATCGCCGACGGCAAGAACAGCTGGTACTACATCACCGTGGACTACGCGCTGGGCCAGTCGCTGGAATCGGATTTCCGCAAGGAGGTGGAGGCCAGCGGCGGCAAGAACGTGGGCAGCACCAAGCATCCGCTTAACGCCAGCGATTTCAGCAGCCCCATCGTGGCAGCCTCCGCGTCCAAGGCCAAGGTGGTGGTGCTGGCCAATGCCGGCAACGACATGATCAACGGCGTCAAGGCCGCGGGCGAGTTCGGCCTGATCAAGGGCGGCCAGACCGTGATCACGCCGTCGACCTTCATCACCGACCTGAAGAGCCTGGGGCCGAGCGTGGCGCAGGGCCTGACCTATGTGGACCCATTCAAGCTCGACCTCGACGCCAGGTCGAAGGCATTCGTGGAGCGCTTCTACGCCAAGCACAAGGCTTACCCGACGCACGGGCAGATCGGCGTGTATTCCGGTGTGCTGCACTACCTGAAAGCGGTTGAGGCGGCCAAGACGGTGGATGGCCCGGCGGTGGCGGAAAAGATGCGCGCCCTCACCGTCAACGACGACTTCGTGCACGCCGGCAAGGTGCGCGTGGATGGCCGCATGGTGCATGACATGTACCTGGCGCAGGCCAAGACGCCGGCGGAGTCGAAGGGCCCGTGGGACCTGGTCAAGTACATCGGCACCATCCCCGGCGACTCGGCATTCCGCCCGCTGTCCGCCAGCGAATGCGCACTGGTGAAGAAGTGAGCCGCGATGCAGAACCGACCTGCCAAGACCCAAAAGCGGAGCACGCATGAGCCAGGCTGACGTCATCCTTGAAACCCGGGGGCTCACCAAGGAGTTCAAGGGCTTCACCGCCGTCAGCAAGGTCGACCTGCGCGTTCGGCGCGGCGCCATCCACGCCCTGATCGGGCCCAATGGCGCCGGCAAGACCACGTGCTTCAACCTGCTGACGAAGTTCCATGCACCCTCCGCCGGGACCATCCTGTTCAACGGCGAGGACATCACGCGGGCGCGCCCCGCCCAGATCGCCCGCAAGGGCGTGATCCGGTCCTTCCAGATCTCGGCGGTGTTCCCCCAGCTCACCGTGATGGAGAACGTGCGGGTGGCGCTGCAGCGCAAGCTCGGCACCGCCTATCACTTCTGGAAGAGCAAGCGCTCGCTGGACGAGCTCAACGACCGCGCGGTCTCGCTGCTCAAGGCCGTCGGCCTGGAAGGCTTTGCCGACCTGCCGACCGCCGAGCTGGCCTATGGCCGCAAGCGTGCGCTGGAGATCGCCACCACGCTGGCCATGGACCCCGAGCTGATGCTGCTCGACGAGCCCACGCAAGGCATGGGGCACGAGGATGTGGAGGTAGTAACCGCCTTGATCAAGCAGGTTTCCGCGGGACGCACCGTGCTGATGGTGGAACACAATATGAGCGTGGTGTCGTCCATCGCCGAGCGCATCACGGTGCTCCAGCGCGGTGCCATCCTGGCGGAGGGGCCGTACGAGGAAATGACGCGCAACCCGCAGGTGATGGAGGCGTACATGGGCACGGCCGATGCCGCACTGACGGAGGCCGCATGATGAGCCAGCCCACGAACCAACCCACCCCTGCCCTGCAGATCCAGGACCTGCACGCCTGGTACGGCGAATCCCACATCCTTCACGGCGTGGACCTGACCGTCAACCCGGGCGAGGTCGTCACCGTGCTGGGCCGCAACGGCGCGGGCCGCACCACCACCATGCGCGCCATCATGGGGCTGGTTGGCGCCCGCAAGGGATCGATCCGCGTCAACGGCACCGAGACCATCGGCATGAAGACGCACCGTATCGCGCCGCTGGGCCTGGGCTATTGCCCGGAGGAACGCGCGATCTTCTCCAGCCTGTCGTGCGAGGAAAACCTGATGCTGCCGCCGGTGTTCAAGGCTGACGTTGCAACGTCAGGCCGCGAGCCGATGCCGCTGGACGAGATCTACGCGATGTTCCCCAACCTGTGGGAGCGCCGCAAGAGCCAGGGCACGCGCATGTCGGGCGGCGAGCAGCAGATGCTGGCCGTCGCCCGCATCCTGCGCACCCGCGCGAGCGTGCTGCTGCTCGATGAAATCTCCGAAGGCCTGGCCCCCGTCATCGTCCAGACTCTCGCCAGAATGATCACCACGCTCAAGAAACGCGGCTACACCATCGTCATGGTGGAGCAGAACTTCCGCTTCGCCGCGCCACTCGCCGACCGCTTCTACGTGATGGAGCACGGCCGCATGGTGGAGTGCTTCGACGCCGGCGCGCTCGCGCGCAAGATGCCCACGCTGAACGCCCTGCTTGGCGTGTAAGGAACCATCGTCATGGAATTTTTTGGCATACCCATGCCCGCCCTGCTGAGCCAGTTGCTGCTCGGGCTCGTCAACGGCTCGTTCTACGCCATCCTGAGCCTCGGGCTGGCAGTCATCTTTGGCCTGCTCAACGTCATCAACTTTGCCCATGGCGCCCTGTTCATGCTGGGCGCCGTGCTGGCCTGGATGGGCCTCGCCTACCTGGGGCTGAACTACTGGCTGATGCTGCTCCTCGCCCCGCTCGTCACCGGCGTGCTGGGCGTGGTGCTGGAGCGCACCATGCTGCGCCGGCTCTATCGCTTCGATCATCTTTATGGCCTGCTGCTGACGCTGGGCATCTGCCTGCTGATCGAAGGGCTGCTGCGCTCGGTGTATGGCGTCTCCGGCCTGTCCTACGCCACGCCCGAGGCGCTGACGGGCGCCACCAGCGTGGGCTTCATGATGCTGCCCAACTACCGCGCCTGGGTGGTGGCGGCCTCGCTGGTGGTGTGCTTCGCCACCTGGTACGTCATCGAGAAGACACGGCTTGGCGCCTACCTGCGCGCCGGCACGGAGAACCCGCGCATGGTGGAAGCATTCGGCATCAACGTGCCGTTGCTGGTGACGCTGACCTACGCCTTCGGCGTGGGGCTGGCCGCCTTTGCCGGGGTGCTGGCCGCGCCCGTGATGCAGATCTCGCCGCTGATGGGCCAGAACCTGATCATCACCGTGTTCGCCGTGGTGGTGATCGGCGGCATGGGCTCGATCCTCGGCTCCATCTTCACCGGGCTGGGCCTGGGCGTGTTCGAAGGCATGACCAAGGTGTTCTACCCGGAAGCCTCGGCAACCGTCGTCTTCGTGGCCATGGTGTGCGTGCTGATGGTGCGCCCCGCCGGCCTGTTCGGAAAGGAAAAATAATGACCTTCGATTATCGCGCAAGACTGCCGGGCGCCTTGCTGATGGCGGCCGTCGCGCTGGCACCCTTCTTCGGCGCCTACCCGGTGCTGGCGATGAAGCTGATGTGCTTCGCCCTGTTTGCCTGCGCCTTCAACCTGCTGCTGGGCTTTACCGGACTGCTGTCCTTTGGCCACGCCGCCTTCTTTGGCGGCGCGGCCTACGCCTGCGGCTACGTGATGAAATCCCTGCACGCCACACCGGAGCTCGGGCTGCTGGCCGGCACGGCGTTCGGCGCGCTGCTCGGCCTGGCCTTTGGCGCGCTGGCGATCCGCCGCCAGGGCATCTACTTTGCGATGGTGACGCTGGCGCTGGCGCAGATGTTCTACTTCTTCTGCCTGCAGGCCCCGGTAACGGGCGGCGAGGACGGCTTGCAGGCGGTGCCGCGCGGCAGCCTGTTCGGGCTGCTCTCGCTGGAGGTAGACCTGACGATGTACTACGTGGCGGCCATCGTGGTCGGCGCCGCACTGCTGCTGATCGCGCGCGTGGTCAACTCGCCCTTCGGGCAGGTGCTGCGGGCCATCAAGGAAAACGAACCGCGGGCCATCTCGCTGGGCTATGACACGGACAGGTTCAAGCTGCTGGCCTTTGTGCTGTCGTCCGCGCTGGCGGGACTGGCAGGCGCACTGAAGACGCTGGTGCTCGGCTTTGCCACGCTGACCGACGTGCACTGGGCCATGTCCGGGTCGGTCATCCTGATGACGCTGGTGGGCGGCATGGGCACCTTGTCCGGGCCGATCCTGGGCGCGCTGGTGATCGTCTCGGTCGAGAACAAGCTGGGAGACGCCGGCAGCAGCCTGGCCGCGATGACGGGCGTGGACTGGTTCAACACGCTGGGCGAGTCGGTCAGCATGGTCACGGGCCTGATCTTCGTGGTCTGCGTGCTGACCTTCCGCCGCGGCATCATGGGCGAGGTGCAGGCCCTGCTGGAGCGCCGGGCCGCGCTGGCGCGCCCTGCCCCGGCCAGCGCCGCCACGCCCTTGCACGGCCATTCCGCCGCCCCGGCCGCCTCGGCCACGCCCAAGGGTTAACGCGGATTCAGTCGACAATTTAAATCAGTACACTGATCATTATTACTCAGCATACTGATCAAAGGAGATGCATCATGGCTTGGACCAAGATCGCCACCACCGGCCAGCTTCAGGACGATGAAGTGATGCCGCTCACGCTTGGCGACGCGCAGCTGGCCCTGTACCGCAGCGAAGGGGAGTACTTCGTCACCGACAACGTCTGCACGCACCAGTACGCGCTGCTGTCGGACGGCTACCTGGAGGACGGCTGCATCGAATGCCCGCTGCACCAGGCGCGCTTCGATATCCGCACCGGGCAGGCCATGTGCGCGCCCGCCACCCAGGGCATCAAGATCTACCCGGTCAAGATCGTGGACAGCGATGTCCTGGTCGATGTCATGGTCACCGCCTGAGCGCCGGCCATGCCACAAGACGCCCCCATCCTGATCATCGGCGCCGGCCAGGCTGGCGCCACGGCCGCCGCCGCGCTGCGCGCGCTGGGCCATGACGGCGGCATCGTCATGGTCGGCGGCGAGGCCCATGCACCGTATGAGCGCCCGCCGCTGTCCAAGGCCGTGCTGGCGGACGAGCAGCAAGACGAGCGCATCGGCGTGCACGCGGCGGGCTTCTATGCGGAGCAAGGCATCGACCTGCGCCTGGGCACCACAGTGACGTCGCTCGATCCCGCCAGCGCCACGGCGCATTGCGCCGATGGCCAGGCGTTTGCCTTCAGCCGCTGCCTGCTGGCCACCGGCGGGCGCGCCCGTACCTTGCCCGCCCTGCCTGCGGGACAGCCCCGGGTGCATTACCTGCGCTCGCTCGCCGATGCGCGCGGCTTGCGGGCCGCGCTGCGCCGCGAGCGCGCGGTGCTGGTGATCGGCGGCGGCTTCCTTGGGCTGGAAACCGCGTCCACCGCCCGCGCCATGGGGCTGGCGGTGACGGTGGTCGAGGCCGCGCCGCTGTTGCTGCAGCGCGCCGTGCCGCACGTGTTCTCGGACTGGCTGGCGCAGCGCGTGCGCGGCCTCGGCATCGATCTGCGCCTGGGCTGCGGGATCGCGTCGATCTCGCCGGCTGTGGACGAGGTTGCCATCACGCTGGCGGACGGCACCACCCTGCGCGCGCCGCTGGTGGTGGTGGCCATCGGGCTGCACCCCAATGTGAGCCTGGCAGAAACGGCCGGGCTTGCGCTCCACCCGGGCAACGGCGGCATCCAGGTCGACGCGCACTGCCGCACCAGCGCGCCGGGTGTGTTTGCTGCCGGCGATTGCACCAGCCAATACCAGCCGTTGTTTGGCCAGGAGATGCGCCTGGAGTCGTGGCAGAACGCCAATGAGCAGGCCCGCATCGCCGCGGCGGCCATGCTCGGCGTGCAGACCGCCCCGGCTGCCGTGCCCTGGTTCTGGACCGACCAGCTCGGCTGCAATATCCAGATGCTGGGCGCCGTGGACCCGGCGCTGCGCTACACGTTGCGCGGCAGCACCGAGGCACCCGACAGCGACAAGCCCCCCAAATTCCTGCTGCTTGGCATGGCCGGCGCACAACTGCGCCACGCCATCGCCGTCAATGCCGGCGGCGACCTGCGCCAGCTCCGCAACCTGATCGAACAAGGCACCGCCTGCGATATCCGCTTGCTGTGCGACACCGCCCTGCCCTTGAAGCAGGCGGCGCGCGAAGCCGCCGCCGCGGGCGCGAGCGAAACCCCATCCTGAACGAGGAACGAAACATGTACCAGACCCATGCGGTCATCAACCGCACGCCGCGCGCCAAGGATGCCGAACTGGCCGCCTGCCAGTGGCCGGAAGACGCCCTGCATTTCATCCCGGACTGGGTGTACACCAGCAATGCCGTGTACGACCTGGAACTGGAGAAGATCTTCCGCGGCCGCTCGTGGAATTTTGTCGCGCTGGAGGCCGAGATCCCCAACTCGGGCGACTTCAAGCGCTCTTACGTTGGACCGACCCCCGTTGTCGTGGCGCGCGCGGAAGATGGCTCCGTCAATGTCTTCGAGAACCGCTGCGCGCATCGCGGCGCGGAATTCTGCCGGCATGGCCAGGGCAACGCCAAGGAGTTCGTCTGCCCCTATCACCAGTGGTCCTACGACCTGAAGGGCAACCTGCAGGGCGTGCCGTTCAAGCGCGGCGTGAGCCGGGCCGGCGGCATGCCCAAGGACTTCCGCAACGAAGACCATGGCCTGGTGAAGCTGAACGTGGCCACGCGCAACGGGGTGATCTTTGCCTCGTACGCCAACGACATGGAGCCGCTGGACGCGTACATGACACCGGAAATCCTCAAGGATTTCGACGTGGTGTTCAACGGCAAGCCGCTCAAGATCCTCGGGTATTACAAGAACGAGTTGCCCTGCAACTGGAAGATGTACCACGAGAACCTGAAGGACCCGTACCACGCCACGCTGCTGCACTCCTTCCTGGTGGTGTTCGGCCTGCTGGTCGCCGGCAACGACTCGGCCATGATCGCGGACCCGGTGCACGGCCGCCACGGCACCATGGCCTCGGCCAAGAAGGAAGACAAGTACGCGGCGGTGAGCGACGAGAACAAGAAGGAAATGCGCTCCTACCACGAGGGTATGCGCCTGCAGGACGACCGCTTCCTGGAATACATCAAGGAATTCGATTCGCCATGGTCGGTCACCATGCAGACCATCTGGCCGAACCTGATCGTGCAGCGCGAGATGAACACGCTGGGCGTGCGCCAGATCGTGCCCAACGGCCCGGACAGCATGCTGATGCAATGGACCATGTTCGGCTATGAGGACGACACCGAGGAAATGACGCGGCACCGCCTGCGCCAGGGCAACCTGATGGGCCCCGCCGGCTTCCTTGGCCTGGAAGACAACGAGGCGATGAAGTTCGTGCAGGAGGGCGTGCGCCGCTCCAGCACCGACCGCAATGTGCTGAAGCTCGACCCCGGACACGTCGGCACCGCCAACTCGCTGATCTCGGAGTCCGCGATCCGCGCCATGTACCAATACTATCGTAGCGTGATGGGGTTCTGAACAGCATGACACTGACGATCGCACCAACCATGACCCCGATGGCGCATAACCTCTTTCGCCCCTGCCAGCTGGCCCCAGCGCGCGCGCAAGCGCTGCGCATGGAGATCGATGCCTTCCACAGCGAATACTGCGCCGTGCTCGATGCCGGCATGGTGGAAACGTGGCCCGAGTTCTTTACCGAGGATTGCATCTACCGCGTCACGGCGCGGGAGAACGTGGAACTCGGGCTGCCGGTAGGCCTGGTGTATGCCGAAGGCCGCGGCATGATGCACGACCGGGCGGTGGCGATCGCGCGCACCCAGATGTTCGCGCCGCGCTATATGCTGCATCTCGTCACCAATACGCGCGTCACCGATGAAAGCGAGTCTGGCGAGATCCAGGCACAGGCCAGCTTCCTGCTGCTGCAAACGCTGGTCGAAGGCCCCACCACCATCCACATGGCGGGCACTTATCACGACCGCTTCGCCCGCATCGAGGGCAAGCTGCTGCTGGCCGAGCGCCAGGTCGTGTACGACACCACCATCATCGCCAACGACCTCGTGTATCCGGTCTGAGCGGCTATAGGTATAGATAGAGGTATAGGCAAGGTATAGGCAAGGTATAGCCCAGGCGCCGGCGGCATGCCGGCGCGCTGTCGCTACATGATGCGCAACACGGTGCGGCTGTAGTCGTTGTTAGCCTCGACCAGCGTCGACAGCAAGTCCATGAACACCTTGCGCTGCGCCGGGCGCAACGGCGCCAGCATGCGCTCCTGCGCACGCTCCATGTCGGCGCGCAGCGACGCCACCACGGTCTGCCCTTCCTTGGTCAGGTGCACGTGGCGCGTGCGGCGGTCGGCCGGATTGTCCTTGCGCTCGACCAGGCCACGTTCCTCCAGCCGGCGCACTACGTCGGCGGTGGTGGTGCGGTCAAATCCGACTTCCTGCCCCAGCGCAGTCTGGTCCAGCCCGGGCAACACGGACAATACCGTCAGGATGGCGTACTGCACCGGCGTGATGCTGGGAGACTTGCATTCCTCGAAAAACATGGCCACGTGGATCTGGTGCAGGCGACGCACCAGGAAGCCGGGCCGCGCCCACAGAAGCTCCTTGGCCGGGTCCGCTTCGGACGGCGCCGGATCCTCGACTGGAGGAGCCAAGCGCGTCGTTTGACGTTTTGCAGAGGACATTCAACTCACCAAACTCGTTAGCATGCTGACAAGTATAGTCGACTGTCCCCACCCTGGTGCCGAAACGCACCGTTTCAGCTCCGCTCCGACGCGGCCGGCGCAGCCTGCCCGCTTTGCGCGATGCTTGCCCTGTCCCGGTGCCGCGCCGCCGCCATGCAATCCCGGTACAGCTGCACCGTTTCGCGCCCGAGCGAAGCCAGCGAGAAGTTCGCCTCCACCCAGCCGCGCCCGCGCCAACCCATGCGGGCCGCGCGCCCGGGGTTCGCCGCCAGCTGGCACATGGCCTGCGCCAGGGCATGCGCGTCGCGCGGCGGAACCAGCACGCCGTGGGCGCCATCGAGAAAGGTCTCGGGTATCCCGTCCAGCGCGGTGGCAATCACTGGCTTGCTGCAGCTCAGTGCCTCCAGTATCACCAGCCCCAGCGCCTCGCTGCCTACGGCCGGATGCACCAGCACATCGATCGCCTGCAGCAGCGACGCCACATCATGCTCGAACGGCAGGAAATGGATGCACCCGGCCAAACCCAGCGCCTGCGCCTCCTGGCGCAACTGCGGGATCAGGTCGCCGTCGCCGACGCAGAGGAAATGCGCGTGCGGGTGCCGCGCCCGCACCTGCGCGGCAGCATTGACGAAGTAGAACTGCCCCTTGCCGTCAGGCCGTTGCGCCCCGCCGATCATGGCGTAGACCCATGCGTCCTGCGGCAGCCCAAGGGCCTCGCGCACGCGATAGCCGCGCATGGCGATGCGGCGAAAGCGCTCGGTGTCGATCCCGCAGTAGATGCGCCGCAGCCGCAAGGCGCGCTCCGGATCAACCCGGCGCAGCGACTCCTGCACCGCATCGGACACCGCGATCACGTTGGAGAACGCCGCCAGGTAGCGGCGCGTGCGCGCCTTGAGCTGGGTCATCAGGTGGCGCGTCACCACCACCGATGCGGTTCGGCCAGACAGCATCCAGGCCGCGATCGCCACCCAGTAGTCGCGCCCGTGATGCGCGTGGATGACGTCGATGCGCTGCGCGCGGATATAGCGTGACAGCAGCAGCGGCCAGAGCACGCGCCCGGCATCCAGCGCAAGCACCTGGATGCCGGGCATGGCTTGCGCCGCGTCGATCCAGCGTGCGCGCGCCGGTGCGGCCAGGCTCACCACGCAATCCTGCAGCCGCAGGGCCCGGCACAGCGACAGCGTGTGCGAATCCACGCCGCCGCCATCCATCCGGGAATTCAGCACCAGCACCCGCAACTGGCTGGCGGACAGCGCCGCGCCTCGGTCAGCGTGCATCATGACATTACCTCCATGCCGCGGCGATCTTCATAGGCAGTCGCCAGCTTCAGAAAAAAATGTCCGGCATGCGAGCTCCGCGCGACCAGCACGCGCGGCAGGCCGAACAGGTTGCCGCCGATCGCGGCGCGGCCGCGCTGCGTGGTCACGGCACTGTGATAGCTGGCTTCCCGCACCAGCTCGGCGACCGGTTGATTGAACGCGCCATACGGATAGCAGAAGTGCCGGACCGGCACGCCCAGCGCATCTTGCAGCGCGAGCTTGCTGCCCGCGATCTGGTCGCGCGCGGCATCGCCATCCATCCTGGTCAGGTCCACATGGGTACGCGTATGCGCACCAACTTCCATGCCCGCACGGGTCCAGCTGCGCAGTTCCTGCACGGTCATCAGCGGCGTCTCTGGCACGCCAATGGCCGTGTCCCAGGCATTGGTCCTGCCGACCAGGCTGCTGACCGCATAGCAGGTTGCGCTGAACCCGCAACGCTGCAGCACGGGCAGCGCATGCTCCAGGTTGTTCCGGTAGCCGTCGTCCAGCGTGATGCCCACCACCTTGCCGGCCTGCTCGCCGCGCAGGTAAGGCAGCAGGTCGCGCAAGGCCAGGCCGCGATAGCCCATCAGCCGGAGCAGGCGCATCTGCCAGGAGAAATCGCGTGCGGCCACCACAAGGCTGCGCATCGGTGTGCCGCGCGGCGGCGGCGCATCGATCTGGTGATACATCAGGATGGGGATTCGCGGTGTCATGTCTTTCCTCGGCGAACAGGAGCAAGGCAAAGCTGCGCAGCCGGTGCGGCTAGAAGCGGTACTTGAGCGCGGTCAGGCCAACGAACGACTGTTTCGACTGCACGATCGGGCTGTTGGCGCTGTCACCCAGCAAGCGGGTCACAGCCACCGTGCTGCTTACCGACCAGGAGGGCGAGATCTCATATTCCCAGGACACCGCCACGCTGGCGCGGTCGAATCCTGCCTTGGTGGTGTACGGGCGGAACTGGCTGTTCGCGGCTTGCGCATCGGTCACGCCGAAGAAGGTCTGGGTGTATTTGCGCGAGCCGAAATGCAGGCTGGGGCTGACGCTGACCAGGTGCTTGCCGGCCTTGTACACCGGCACGGACAGGTCGATATGGCCGCTCAGGCCACGGTCGCGCTTGGTCATCGGCGCGTCGAGCGTCACGCTGAGTACCGCGCCGCCATACACCGGCATGCCGACCTGCAACGCCCCCACCAGGGAACCCGGGATCCGCCCCATGCCTTTCAGGTGATCGGAGCCCGGCAGGTCGAAGCGTTTGCTGTCGGTACGCCCCAGGTCATAGTCAAGGCCAAACGATGCAAACATGCCGTTGGAGAAAGTGTGGCCGTAGCCGGCGCCGCCGCGCAGCGGGCTGATAAAAAAGCCATTGCCGAACTCCGCGCTGAACAGCGGCCCGCCGATCAGCCGGTACTCGTTGCTGCCCTCATAGCGCGGCGCGGCGCCAAGGCCCAGCCCGACGGTGTAGATATTGTCGGCATGCGCGCTGGCGCAACCAAGGCCGCTGGCCAGAATGGCCCCGGCCCAAATCGATCTCTCGAACTGTCTTCTCAACATGCGATTCACCTTAGCCCCTTGGATCAAGCCACAGAGTCTAGGGACAGGGCCTATCAGTGTCTGTTGGAAAGTGACGCGAAACTGTGCGTAATTGTGCGCAATTGTCTCGAGTTGATTTTCGCTGCTTCCGGGCAATCGTTGGCCGCTAGAATCGCTTCGCATTGGCCGGGCAAGACCCATGCGATCCACCTGACGAGATCCTTCCGCCCGCCGCCAAAGCGCGAAGGAGACAAGCCAAGATGTTCCGATCCCTGTTCAAGCTGTTTCTGGTGCTCAACCTGGGCGTGTTCGCCGCCTTTGCCGCGATCGACCACGTACTTATCCCCGCGTACCACCAGCAACTCAGCGAGAGCGAGCGCAAAGAGGTTGGAAGCTATGCCTTCTTGCTCACCGGCTACCTGGAGCGCCACCCGGGCGCCGCGCGCGAGGCCGCGCTGCAGACGTTGCGGCGCAATGCGAGAGAGGGCTTCGCCGTGGTCGACATGCATGCCGTGGCGCATCTGGGCGAGCGCCGCCTGCGCGACCTGCGCGACGACAAGATGGTGTTCGGCGATGACGGCGACGATGCCTACCTGCCCTTGCGCGACGGCCAGGTCCTGCATATCAGCCAAAGAAATGCGAGCCAGGCCAAGATCGAGTTGATCGCCTACACGCTGGTCGCATCCGCCACGCTGCTCGCCGTGATTGGCTGGCTCTTTTATCACTGGCGCGAACTCAATGCCCTGCGCGAGGCGGCCAGGCAGTTCGGCCGCGGCAACCTTGCCGCCCGCGCGCATTTGTCCAGGCGCGCCAATCTCTATCCGTTGACGCGCCAGTTCAACGACATGGCGTCGCGCATCGAGGCCTCCGTCATGCAGCAGCGCGACATGATCCACGGCATCTCGCACGAGCTCAAGACGCCGATCACGCGGCTGGATTTCGGCATCGCCCTGTTGCAGTCCGCCGATGCCCAACCTGATCCGCTGCAGCGCGCGCGGCGCCTTGAGGCCCTGCGGCTGGATGTGCGCGAGCTGGACGAACTGGTGACCGAACTGTTGACACTGGGGCAGCTGGAACAGGGCGCCACGCCTGTCAATCCAACGCTGGTCACCACGGGCGAGCTGGTCGACGCCGTGTTCGCCGTGATCGCCGGCGACGCGGCGCACCGGGGGTTGGTGCTGGATGTGCGCAACAGCAGGCCGTTCGCCCGCCATCTGTGCGACCCGCGCCTGGTGGCGCGGGCCCTGCTCAAGCTATGCCGCAACGCCCTGCGCAACGCGCGGTACAAGGTCATCATCGTGGCGCAGACCGATGCAGCCGGCACCTTGACCCTCGCGGTGGAAGACGACGGCCCGGCCGTGCCCGCGCCAGAGCGCGCCCGCATCTTCGAGCCACTGCCCCGCGCCGTGGCTGGCCGCGAATCGCCGATCAGCCGCGCCGGCCTGGACCTGGCGATCGTGCGGCGCATTGCGCTGGCCCACGGCGGCCAGGTCTCGCTGGACGGCGGCGTGGCGGGCTGCACGCGCTTTACCATCAAGCTGCCCGCCCGGCAAATCGCGCCGGCGCCAGGGCTCGCCGGCCCGGCTTAGCCTGGGCCAGTTGCTGGAAACCATGGCAAATCCAGAAACCAGCAAGACCCGCCCTCACCCAACCAGACCGCCCCACCCCTGCCAACACAAGTGCGAAGACAAAGCCGCACATCTCGCCACACTTTCACACAAGCGGGGATAGATTGCCCACAGACGTGGCAGGCCTGTCCATTCACAATCCCGTCATGCATCGCCACTGCCTTTGATTTTAAGTTCATCCGACTTTCGTGTGGTTCGATGCATCGCTGGGCTAAATCCAGCGTCGCCGTAGCTCCCCTCTCCCATTTCATGGGAGAGGGGAGCAAACCAGCATCTTGCTTCCCGCCACTTGCACCCGCGTGCAGTAGCCACACGAATGTCTGAAGAACCTGATTTCAAGAATAGGCCTCTGCGCCGACTCCCCAAGACGTCCGCCGCATATCGCCTGACCTTGATCCTTTTTCCGTAGATTCCCGCAACGCCAATGGCCCATCCCCCAAACCGCCGCAGGCACGGCCTGATCATCGCCGTCCTCGCCCTGTCCGCCATCATCGCCTTGGCGGCCTGGCGCCTGACACCGGGCAAGCATCCCGAGTACATCACCGCCACCGTCACCCGCGGCGACCTCGAAGTCACCGTGCTGGCCAATGGCGTATTGCAGCCCATCCGCCAGGTCGAAGTCGGCGCGCAGGTCAATGGCCAGCTCAAATCGCTGAAGGTAAAGCTCGGCGACAAGGTCAAGCAGGGCCAGTTGCTGGCCCAGATCGACCCGGTGCTGCTGGAGAATGCGCTGCGCCAGGCAGATGCCGCCGTGGCCAGCGGCAAGGCCCAGCGTGACGCCAAGCGCTCGCGCCTGCGCCAGGCCCGCCTGAACTGGCAACGCCAGCGCGAGCTGCAGTCGCAGGAGGCGGCCTCGCGCCAGGACCTTGAAATCGCCGAAGCCGACCTGCGCTCGCTGGAGGCCGAGCTGATCGCTCTCGACGCCGATATCGCGCAGCTCGGCATCAAGGCCGAGTCCGCCCGCATCGACCTTGGCTACACCCGCATCGTGGCGCCGATGGACGGCGAGGTGGTGGCGCTCTCCACGCTGGAAGGCCAGACCGTGGTGGCGTCCTACCAGGTACCGACCATCCTCAAGCTGGCCAACCTGGATTCCATGACCGTCAAGGCGCAGGTGTCGGAGGCCGATGTGATCCGCATCGCCAACCGGCAGGCGGTCTACTTCACCATCATGGGCGAGCCGGACCGCCGCTACCACGCGTCGCTGCAGGCCATTCAGCCGTCGCCGGAAAAGATCAACAACGCCGTGTTCTTCAATGCGTTGTTCGACGTGCCCAATCCGGGCCACAAGCTGCGCATCGATATGACGGCACAGGTCGCCATCATGCTGGGCGAGGCCAGGAACACGCTGCTGGTGCCCTTGGCCGCGCTGGGGCCGCGCGGCCAGGACGGCAGCATGGAAGTGCGCGTGCTGCGCCCGGACCAGCGCGTGGAGACGGTGAAGGTGCGCACCGGCCTGAGCAACAACGCGCATGCGCAAGTGCTGAGCGGCCTGGCGCAAGGCGACCGCGTCATCACCGGCGATGCCGGCGCCGCCAACGCGGAGGCCAGGCCATGACGCAAGCCCCGCTCTTGCTGCTGCAGCATGTGGAGCGCACTTTCCGCGCCGGCGACCAGGACATCCCCGTGCTGCGCCAGGTCAGCCTGGCCATCTGCGCGGGCGAGATGGTCGCCATCGTCGGTGCGTCCGGCTCCGGCAAGTCCACGCTGATGAACATCCTGGGCTGCCTGGACCAGGCCAACGCCGGGCGCTACCTGGTGGCGGGCCAGGACGTGGCGGCCCTCGACGATGACGCGCTGGCCCGCCTGCGCCGCGAGCGCTTCGGCTTTATCTTCCAGCGCTACCACCTGATGGCCCAGCTATCCGCCGCGGACAACGTGGAAGTGCCGGCCATCTACGCCGCCACCGACCGCGCCGCGCGCCGTGCCCGCGCCCTGCAGCTGCTGGAGCGGCTGGGCCTGGGCGAGCGCGCCGGGCACCGCCCCTCCCAGCTCTCCGGCGGCCAGCAGCAGCGCGTGAGCATTGCCCGCGCGCTGATCAACGGCGGCCAGGTGATCCTGGCGGACGAGCCCACGGGCGCACTCGACAGCCATAGCGGCAAGGAAGTCCTGGCCATCCTGCGCGAGCTGCATGCGCTCGGCCACACGGTGATCATCGTCACCCACGACATGGGACTGGCGCGCAACGCCGAGCGCATCATCGAGATCGCCGACGGCCGCATCGTGGCCGACCGCGCCAACCGGCCGCCGCAGGCCGAGGACGCGCCGGGCAGCAGCCCCGTGCAAGCCAAGCTGGCCGCCCAAGCCCCGGCCAGCGGCAACGCTGGATCCCCGCTGCGGCGCGCGCGCGCCTGGCAGGGCTTCACCGAGGCCTTCTCCATGGCCTGGGGCGCATTGATGGCGCATCGCATGCGCACCGCGCTGACCATGCTTGGCATCATCATCGGCATCGCCTCCGTGGTGTCGATCGTGGCCATCGGCGAAGGCGCCAAGCGCTACGTGATGGCGGATATCCGCGCCATCGGCGCCAACACGCTCGAGATCTTCCCCGGCAAGGATTTTGGCGACGACCGCGCCGCCGGCATCCGCACCCTGGTGGCCGCCGATATCGAGGCCCTGCACGCGCTGCCATATGTGGACAGCGCCACTGCGATCACCAGCAAGGTCCAGCGGCTGAGGTACCGCAGCGTCGACGTCAACGCCACCGTGCATGGCGTGGGCGCGAGCTTCTTCCGCGTGCGTGGCCTGGGCCTGACGCAAGGCGCGGCATTCCTGCCGGACGAGCTGCGCCGGCACGCGCAAGTCGCGGTGATCGACGAAAAAACCCGCCGCAAGCTGTTCGGCAATGCCACAAGCGCGCTGGGCCAGATCATCCTGGTGGGCAACCTGCCTTGCGTGGTGATTGGCGTGGCGCGCGAGAAGAAAACCATGTTCGACGACAACGGCAGCAGCCTCAATATCTGGCTGCCCTACACCACCGCGGGCAGCCGCATCTTCGGCCAGTCCCATTTCGACGAGCTGTCTGTGCGCATCCGCGACGGCCAGCCTAGCGCGGCAGCCCAGCAAGCCATCGAACGCCTGCTGACGCTGCGCCACGGCAAGAAGGATTTCTTTACCTACAATATGGACAGCATCGTCAAGACCATGGAACGCACCGGGCAGGCGCTCACGCTATTCTTGTCGGCGGTCGCCGTGATCTCGCTGCTGGTCGGCGGCATCGGCGTGATGAACATCATGCTGGTCTCGGTGACCGAGCGCACCCGCGAGATCGGTATCCGCATGGCCGTGGGCGCCCGCCAGCGCGATGTGCTGATGCAGTTCCTGACCGAGGCCGTGCTGGTATGCCTGCTGGGCGGGGTGATCGGCACCGCCGTGGCCTACCTGATCGGGCTGGCGCTGGCGCTGCTGATCCCGCAATGGCAGATGGTGTTCTCCGCGGGTGCGGTTGCCGGCGCCTTCCTGTGTTCGACGCTGATTGGCGTGGTGTTCGGCTATATGCCGGCACGCAACGCCGCGCGCCTGCAACCGATCGAGGCGCTGGGCCATGAATAAGCGCAGTCCGCTTTCGCCATGGCCGCCACGGTCGCCGCACTCGCCGCGCGCCTTGCCGGTGCGCCTGCTCGTCGCGCTGCCGATGATCGCCGTTACCCTGAGCGCTTGCAGCGGGCTGCGCACGCCGGAGGTGGATCCCGCGCTGGAGGTGCCGCGGCACTGGCAACATGCGCCCCCGCAGGTGCCGGCCGGACAGCCGGGCACGGCGCTGGAGCCGCACGCCTGGTGGCAGGCCTTTGGCGATCCACAGCTAAGCGCACTGGTCGCGTCCGCGCTGGCTACCAACAACGATCTCGCCATTGCCGCGCTGCGCTTCGAGCGTGCCCGGCTGCGCGCAGGGCTGGCCGCCACCAACCGCGCGCCCGAACTGAGCGCGCAGGCCAGGGGCACGCGCCAATGGAGCCTGGACGGCCCCGGGCGGCGCGACGAAGGGGGGATCAATGCCACCGTGAACTATGAGATCGACCTGTGGGGGCGGCTGGCCAGCCTGCGCGGCGCGGCGGACTGGGAAGCGCGCGCGAGCGCGGCCGACCTGGAAGCCGCGACCATCGCCCTGGCGGCCACCACGGCCACGCTGTACTGGCGCGCCGGGCTGTTGAACGAACTGATCGACATCTCAGGCCAAAGCCTGGCGGACGCACGACGCACGCTTGGCCTGGTGTCCGCGCGCTATCGGGCCGGCGCGGTGTCCGGCCTGGACCTGGCGCAAGCCGAGCAGCAACTGGCCGCCCTGCTGGCCGAACGTACCGTGCTGGACCAGCAACGCAGCGAAAACCGCCAGGCCCTGGCCATCCTGTTCAACCGTCCGCCCGGGCACGGCGTGACCGAGCCGCCGGCCTTGCCCGTCGAAGCGCTGCCGCGCATCGCCGCCGGCATTCCCGCCGCGGTTGTCGGACGCCGGCCCGACGTGCGGCAGGCCGAATGGCGCCTGCGCGCCGCCCTGGCAAACGCCGACGCGACCCGCGCCAGCTTCTACCCCAAGCTGACGCTGACCGGCATCGTCGGCACCGGCAGCGCGGCGCTGGCTTCGCTGCTGCGCGATCCCACGGCCCTGCTCGGCGCCGGGCTGAGCCTGCCCTTCCTGCAATGGAACACCACGCAGCTGACGATACAGGTGTCGCAGAACGAGTACCAGGAAACGGTGGTGCAATACCGGCAGTCGCTGTACACGGCCTTTGCCGAAGTGGAAAACGCGCTGTCCGATCATGCGGGGCTGGGCGTGCGCGCGGATCGGCTGGGGGAATCGCTGGAGTCTGCAAGCCGGGCGGAGCGGCTAAGCGCGGCGCGCTACCGCGCCGGCGCCACCGCGCTGCAGCCCTGGCTCGATGCGAAGGAGACGTTGCGGCAGGCAGCGGTGGCGGCGGCGCGCAACCGCTTTGACCGGCTGGTGAACATCACGACCTTGTACAAGGCGTTGGGGGGGCCGGCGGTGGAAAGCGGGGCTTAAGGGTCCGGCTTACTCCAGCGCGGCGCCCTTGCGCTCCGGAATCAGGAACAGCGTGGCCAGGATATCCAGCACATAGATCGACGCCAGCACGGCAATGGCGGTGCCGAACGAATAGCTGGCGGCCAGCGCGCCGACCACCAGCGGGCCAAAGCCGCCCACGCCGCGGCCGATATTGAACAGCACGTTCTGCGCGGTGGCGCGGGCCTGCGTGGGATACAGCTCCGAGATCAGCGCGCCGTAGCCGCCGATCATGCCGTTGACGAACAGGCCCATCACCGCGCCGCCGAACAGCAGCGCGTAGGGCGTCGATAGCTGGGAGTAGACAAAGACCATCACCACCGCCCCGGCCTGGTAGATCAGGAAGGTGGGCCGGCGGCCGACGCGGTCCGCGAGCTGGCCGAACACCCAGATCCCGATGGCCATGCCGATGATGGTCACCGAGGTCCACAGCGCGGACTTGGTCAGCGAGTAATTGAACTGCTTGGCCAGGTAGGTCGGCATCCAGATCATCAGGCCGTAGTAGCCGAAGTTCTGCACCGAGCACAGCACCACCACGCCCAGGCTGGCACGTGCGGTCGCGGCATCCGCCACCAGCATCTTGAGCGGGTTACCCTTGCGCGCCACCTTGCTGCTGGCAACGAACACTTCCGGCTCGCCGATAAAGCGGCGCACCACGAACGACGCCACCGCCGGCAGCACGCCGATGGCAAACATGCCGCGCCAGCCGATATAGGGCAGCAGCACCGGCGTCAGCAGCGCCGCGGCCAGCACGCCCGCCTGCCAGCCAAGGCCCACATAGGAGGAAACGCGGGCGCGCTGGCCGGGCCGGCAGGCCTCGGTGGCCAGCGCCATGCCGATGCCGAACTCGCCGCCAAGGCCAAAGCCGGCGATGGTCCGGTAGGCCAGCAGGTCCCAGTAGCCCTGCGCGAGCGCGCACAGGCCGGTGAAGACGGCAAACAGCAGGATGGTCCAGGTCAGCACCCTCACCCGGCCCACGTAATCGCTCAGGATGCCGAAGAAGATGCCGCCGGCCACGGCGCCAACCAGCGTCCAGGTAACCAGCGAACCCGCCTGGGTGCTGGTCAGCCCGAGGCCGGCAGACACCGCGCTCAGGATAAAGCCGAGGATAAGCAGGTCGAAGCCGTCCAGCGCGTAGCCGACCGCCGAGGCGATCACGGCCTTGCGCGCGTAGGCGCCCTGCTCCTGTTCCGTGCGGTGGATTTGCTGCCGCGGCCGGCTCCAGCCCGGTCACCGCGGCGGCGTTGGCATTGGCGTTGCCCTGTGTCATGTCGATTCCCGTGCGCCACAAGCGAAAAATTTTGCGAGATTCTACTCTCGTGGCTGGCCGGGGCCGGCGAAGAGGCAACGGGAAACGCCGGGGAGACCCTGGTGACAAACAATCGAAATGCGCTGGCACCGGCTCATCACAAGCCGGTGCCAGGCGCCCCGGACATCGGGCGCAGGGTGCTTACAAGCTGCCGGGCTTGGTCACCGAAATCGACACGCGATAGCTCGGCCCGGACCCCGACCACGCCACCGTCATGCCGCCCAATGGCAGTTGCAGCGTCGCGCTACAGTTCTGTGCGGCACCCGTTGAGGTGGTGCAGGCATTGGTGGCGCGATGACGCATCCCGTTGAACGGATCGTTGAAACCCAGCACGTCCGAATGGCTATCCGACGCAAAGGTACGCGTGACGGTTGACCCATTCAGTGCCGTAATGGTGTGGCTATCTTCAGTGACCGCGCTCAGGCCTGTGGTGTTGTCAACAATGCGTTGCCAAAAGGCGCTTGCGGTACCAACCGCCGGCAGAGGCAGTGTCGTTTGCGGGACGAAAACGCCAACGCCTCCTCCCTGGCCCAACACTGTAGCGATCCAGAGGATGTTCCCTTGCGCGTTTCTGAATCCAACGGCGTGGAACTGTGCGGTGCCCGCCTGGCTGCCATCGTCAATCCAATCCGCGCCGCCATCGGGCGTGGCGACCAGATGCCCATATGGGGTGACGGTATCGACTGCGCAGCTGCCGTAGCCACTCAAGCAGTTTGTGGCCGATGTGGTTACGCCTTTTGTATAGCCGTGGGTACCAAACTGGTTTTGGGGTGAGCCGCTGATAAGCGCAAAGTTGTATGCTCCATTGATGACGCTTGGGTCCATGGTCTGCGCCGGCATCGACAGCGCAATCGTTCCTGTAGTACCACTTCCACTTGTCCAGACCGCAAGCCCGGATTTAGCGACAAGCACACGCGTCGAGTTTGGATCGTTCAAAGAGAAATCGCAGCTCGTCGCGCCTTTGGTGAGCTGATAAGTCGTGCCGCTGATGGCGACGGTCAATTTCGTCGCATCCACCGTCGCCAGTTTCGCGGATCCATCGGATAGCTTGATCAGGCGGTGATCGCCGCTCTTGAGCGCGGTGCAATCAGCGTTCGCGGGCGCCAGAATGGTGCCGAGGGTCGAGGCGGCGGCAGTGGTGCTGCCCGTGCTGTTGGCAATGGCGGCGCTCAATTCACTCAGGCTGGTATTTGCGCTCGCAATCGTTGATTGCAGCGTGTCCAGAATCGCGTCATAACCCTGATGGCTCCCCGCAGCGATCGCGCCTGCGATAAAGTCGCCAACGCCGGAAGGATCGAATCCGGCCTTCTTGAGCACGGCGACCAAGGCCGATTGGGCGCTGCTGACCGCCGTCGCGCTCAGTGCCGTCGTCGGGCCAAACGCTGCCACAAACTGAGCCGGGTTTTGCCCGCCCAGCTGGGCGACCAGCAGTTCGGTGAGCGGCGTGATATGCGCGGTCGCGTTGCTGCTGCCCGACCCGGCGCCTGGAACCACCGAATGCAGGATGATCTTGCTGTCGCTGCTGGTGGCGGTCAGCACGCAGGGCAGGATTGCGCCCTTGAGCGTGACCGAATAGCTACCGTCCGTGGCCGTCGTTGCCGCTCCGGAACCCGACGCGCAGGTCATGTTGACTGCGGCACCAGACAACGGCAGACCAGTGGCAACCACGCCGCTGACGGTCTGCGCCGCCGGCGTTTGCGTGCCCGTTCCGCCCGATGTGGATGCGGAATCCCCGCCGCCGCCACAGGCGGCCAACGAAAGCGCTACAAAGCTGATCGCTAAAGGCTTGAGCTTCATTTTTTTCCTCCCTGACCCGTTCTAGTTAGAGGCTCGGATTTTCCGCAAGCCCGTCTCGCCGGTCATCATTCAGATGGATGAAATTCAGGGATTTTCGCGGTGCACCCTGCAGAGAAGCTGTGATAAATTGGCAAAAAGAGATGGCTCTGGCATGGCCCGTGAAGTTTTAGGCCGAATACACCACAATTAAATTGCACTGCTTTTTGGGGAGAAAGCAATTGCCAAGAGACCAGCTTATCGGGGACCTCTATGAGGCCGCGCTGCACCACGACAGCTTTCTTGAGGTGTTCCACCAGGTCATCGAGGCCCTGGGGGCCAATTTTTTCCACATGTTCAGTTGGGATGCGGCAAGCAACGCCCCCCGTTTTTCGGTCTACTCCCCGCGAGGGGAGTTGGATGACATCATTGCCCGCTACGACCAATACTATGGCGCGCTCGATCCTCGCCGCGGCTTTGTCGAGAAGGCGGCGGTCGGCGAACTCGTCTGTTGCCACGATCACCTGACGGATCGGGACGTCGCACGTAGCGAATTCTTCCAGGACTACCAGATTCCAGCTGGCTTTCGGTATTTGATGGGCGTTCGCTTCGCGCGCCCGGGCAGCGACGACGTCCTGCTCGGCCTGCTGCGAGCGTATGGCAGAACGCCGTATTCGCAGAAGGAACGCACCGCCGCAGTGGGCATGACTGGACATCTGCAGCGCTCCATCAATCTCTGGCAGGATGCAAAAATCCTGCACCGCGATGCCGCGCTCGGTGCTGAGCTGATGGAGGAACTGGGGCTTGCCGTATTGGCCCTGGACAGGAGCGCGCGCGTCGTCTCTGTCAACCAGGCCGCCGAATCCATGTTGCGTGCGACCGCCTGCCTAAGGCTGGCGCACGGTCGCCTGACTGCGGTGGTCCCGGCGGAGAATGATTACCTGCAGGCGGCCATTGCCCGCGTAGCAAAGACCAGAAAAGGCGAAAGTCTAGCCTTGCAAGGCGCATTGGACAGCGCGCACGAGATTTTTCTCAGCATCACCTCCCTTCCCGCACAAACGCTGCGCGCAGCGTTTGGCGATGCCACCATCATGATTACCGCTAGACGGCGGCGGTGCGCAGGCGCGCTGGTCGTGGCGCAACAGTTGCGGCAGGCTTTTGGCTTGTCCAAGGCAGAAGCTGCGGTGGCAGAGGCGCTCGTCCGGGGCGAGACGCCCGACGAATGCGCGGCCAGCATCGGCGTTTCACTTGCCACGATCCGCACGCAGCTCAGAGCGATCTACGAGAAGACGCACACCCGATCCCAGGCTGAGGCAGTCAGCGCGATGCTGTGGGTACTGCCTCGACGGACTCCTTCTGACTAACGGCCGCCGTTCAGTGGCCTTCGAGTACGCCGCCGAATCCCGCATCAAGGCGCTTCGCCCGCGGTTCGATACTGGCTGGGGGTGACACCCGCCCTCTTGCGCATCAGGCGCCTGAGCGCCGTGGCATCCTCATAGCCCACCTGCTCGGCAACCTGCTCGACGGACATCCGGCTCGATTCGATCAGCATGCGGGCGCGATTGAGCCGCACGCTCTGCACCAGCGCCAAGGTACTCTTGCCCGTGGCCTCGCGCACACGCCGCGACAGCGTTCTCTGGGACATGGCGAACTCGTCCGCCAACACCTGGATGCTGGGTGGCTGCGGCAACGCGGATTCGATACGTGCCACCAGACGGCCGACCAGCGCATTGCCGTTGGACAACATGGCCGGCACCACGAAGCGCGCTTGTGCTTGCCGGCCGTCGATCAGCAAGACCCGGCTCACCGCGTCGGCAAGCGCAACGCCAAACCGGCTGCGCAACAGGTGAAGCATCAGATCGGTCTGTGCAAATGCCGCGCCGGCGGTGCTCACATCCTCATCCGCGCAGACCATGCGGTCGGCATCGACGATGCAACGCGGCTCCAGGCGCTGCAACTCGGCTGCCAGCCACCAGGATGTCGTGACCCGGCGCTGCGCCAGCAGGCCCGCGGCCTGTAGCAGGAACACCGCGGAGCAAGATGCCGCGACATGGCCGCCAGCGGCGGCATGCGTGGCAACAGCCCGGGCCGCCAGCCGCGCATCCTCTTGCGCCAGCCGGCTGGCGATGGCGTTGGCATCGTCGATGCCCAGCCCCGGCACGATCCAGGTCGTCGCATGCGTGGCCTGCGCACGTGGCCGCGCTGGCAAGGCCGCGGCTTCGATATGCATGCCGCCGCTCAACGGCACGCAACGCCCGGATGTCGATACCACGCGCCAGGTCGGCCGGGGCAGATGCATGCGCGGCGCGAGCAACGAAGCCGCGCGCAGGATATCGATCGTCGCGGCCACGCTGGTTGAATAGGCGCCGGACAGCGCCAGAACGGTGAAGTCCTTCATTGGCTGAAAACGCCCTAAAGATGTCTAAATTGACACTCAAAGTCTACCTGGCTAAAGCGTCTAATGCACCTACCCCAACGACAACGCCGCTTCGATGCCCAATATCCTCGTCAACATACCCAAAGGCGCGTTTGCCGACCCTGCCCGCGCAGATCTCGCCCGCCGCATCAGCGACGCCGCCGCCACGGCGGAGCGCATGCCCGATGACCCGCACAAGCGCTTCGCGATCTGGGTCGTGATCGAAGAGGCGGAAGCCGGCTTGTGGACGTGCGGCGGCGTCGACATGTCATCGCAGGTGCTGCCCTGCATCGCGACGGTCTATGTGCCCGCAGGCGTGCTGGACGCGCCGGCCAGGGCGTTGTACGTACGGTTGATGCACGACGCCTTCCGGCAGGCGCAGCCTGCCGGCGACCAGCGGCGGCTGGCCACCTCGGTGAGGCTCCACGATGTGGCCGATGGCACCTGGGGGGTCAATGGCGATGTCTGGCAGCTGCCCCGCTTCGCAAAGGTGGCCGGCTACGCGCACCTGCAGCATCTGCAGCATCGGGCCGACGCGGCCTGACCATCCAACGCAAAGGAGACGACGCAATGGTGAACCGCAGCATGATGGAGGCAGATCGCCTTGACGATTTCACGCGCCGCACGATCACGCTCGACGGCGTGGCCAAGGTGGTCCATGTGGCAGGCTCGGGGCCTGCGGTGATCGTCATGACGGAGATGCCGGGCATCAGCCCGCACGTCGCACGCTTTGCCCGGTGGGTACGCGATGCGGGCTTGACGGTCTATATGCCGTCGCTCTTTGGCCGCGACGGCGCCGTGCCGGACGCCGAGGCAGGTGCGGCGGTCTTTCGGCGCGCCTGCGCTAGCGCGGAGTTTCGCGCATTCGCCGCCAATCAGTCGAGCCCGGTGACACAGTGGCTGAGGGCGCTGGCGAGGCTGGCGCACCAGGAGTGCGGCGGCCCCGGCGTTGGCGCCATCGGCATGTGTTTCACCGGCAACTTCGCACTGTCGATGATGCTTGAGCCCGCGATGCTGGCGCCGGTGATCTGCCAGCCCTCGCTGCCGTTGGATGATCCCGGCGGCATCGAGATGGCGCCCGGGGAGCTCGCCGTGGTGCGTGAGCGGCTCGAGCGGGAGGATCTCACGGTGCTGGCGTATCGATTTGAAGGCGATCGGTTTTGCAAGGCGCAGCGCTTCACTGCCTATGCCGAGGCCCTTGGCGGCAGGTTCGTGGGACGCACGCTGCCGGACAGCGCCGCCAACCCCGATGTCCCTGCCTTCTTTGGCCAGCACGTGCCTTGCCCGCACAGCGTCGTCACCGTCCACCTGATCGACGAAGCTGGCGAGCCGACGGTGGCCGCGCGCGACGAAATCCTGTCGTTCTTTGTGCGGCGCCTCGGCTCGTAGGTGGAGACGAGAAGGGCCAAGGCCCTCCAGGCTTCAAACCGGCAAACCCTTCGCCCTCAACACCGCGTCAAAGCGTTCCTGGTCCGTCGTGCCAGTGCGGTTGCCCTCGCGGATCTTGGCCTCCTTCTCCAGGTGCGCGCGTGTTTTGCGCAGCACGTCCGCCGCTTCGGCAGCCGGCACCGCGATCACGCCATCGGCGTCTCCCACCACCAGGTCGCCCGGCATCACCACCAGCCCGGCGCAGGAAACGGGCACATTGATCTCGCCCGGGCCGTCCTTGCTCGGGCCGCGATGCGTGTGCCCCCGGGCGAAGATCGGCATGCCCTCCTCCGCCCATTCGCACAGGTCCCGCACCGCGCCGTCGATCACCAGGCCGCCGAGCTTGCGGGCGATGCAGGTGGTGCGCATCAGGCCGCCTACCAAGGCCTGCGTCACGTCGCCGCCGCCGTCGATCACCAGCACGTCGCCGGCTTCGACCATCATCAGGGCCTTGTGGATCATCAGGTTGTCGCCGGGCCGCACGCGCACGGTCACCGCCGGGCCGCACAGCACGGTATCGAGCCGGGCGTGATACTGGCGCAGGCCGATGGCGCCCACGTTACGGCTCATGGCATCGCCGATAGCGGCCACCGGCATCTCGCGCAAGGCGGCGACGAGGTCGGCGGCCGGGCCCGCCGCGCGTGGGTTGATGCGATAGCCGGCCGGCCACTGCAATGGCTGGGAATCGTTGCTCATAGTGAAACTCCAAATCGGATGTAGATAGCGCCGGGCTCAGCGCTCGCGGGTATGTTGTCAGCGCAATGCCTCGCACGCCAGGCGCAGCCGCCGCAGGCCTTCCTGCAACTGCGCAACAGAGGTGGAAAAGGATATGCGGAAGAACGGCGACACGCCATACGCACCGCCCTGCAGCACGGCCAGGTTCTGCGCCTCCAGCAGGTAGAGCACGAAATCGGCATCGGTCTCGATCCGCTTGCCTTGCGGTGTCAGCTTGCCGATCAGGCCTGCACAGGACGGATACACATAGAATGCGCCTTCCGGCGAGTGGCACCGGATGCCCGGGATGCGGTTGAGTTCCGCCACCACCATGTCGCGCCGCGCCTGGAAAATACGCGTGCGTTCGGCGATGAAGTCCTGCGGGCCGCTCAGGGCTTCCAGCGCGGCGGCCTGGCTGATGGACGATGGGTTGGACGTACTCTGCGACTGCAACTTGACCATGGCCTTGACCAGCGCCGCCGGCGCGCCGCCATAGCCGATGCGCCAGCCCGTCATGGCGTAGGCCTTGGACACGCCGTTGATCGTGAGCGTGCGCGCCTTCAGCGCCGGCTCCACTTGCGCGATGGTGCAGAACTCGCGGTCGTCATAAAGGATGTGCTCGTAGATGTCGTCCGTCATCACCCACACCTGCGGGTGGCGCAGCAGCACCTCGGCCAGCCCCTCGAGCTCCGCGCGGGAATACGCCGCCCCGCTCGGGTTGTTGGGGGCATTCAGCACGAGCCAGCGCGTGCGCGGCGTGATGGCGCGCTCCAGGTCCTCCGGACGCAGCTTGAAACCATTCTCCGGCGGACAGTCCACAAAGACCGGCGTGCCGTCGGCCAACAGCACGATGTCGGGGTAGGACACCCAGTAGGGCGTCGGCACGATGACCTCATCGCCCACGTCCACCGTGCACATTAGCGCGTTGAAGATGATCTGCTTGCCCCCGGTGCCGACGATGATCTCGCTGGCCGCGTAGTCCAGGCCGTTGTCGCGGCGGAACTTATCGGCAATCGCCGCCTTGAGCTCCGGCGTGCCGCCAACATCGGTGTACTTGGTCTTGGACGCCGACATGGCGCGGGTGGCGGCCTCGCAGACGTTCTGCGGCGTGTCGAAATCCGGCTCGCCGGAGGTGAGGCCGACGATGTCCCGGCCGCTGGCGCGAAGCTCACGCGCGCGTTGCCCTGCCATCGAGCTGGGCGACGGCTTGATCCGGTTGAGGCGGGCTGCGATGATTGTCATGGTCTGGGCGCTGTCTTCGGTAGCGTGAATGGATAAGGTTAGGCAAGCTTGCGATGCTGGCGCAGGTAGGCAACGAGCCCGCCGGCCGCGCGGATGGCCAGCACGATGTCCGGCACGGGTTCGCAGGGAATGCGGCGGGTAGGCGCCTCGCAGGCATGGCCCACCATCAGCTCGGCGCCGGCGCCGTCCAGGCGCAGCGTCAGCGCGTTGCCTTCGGCAATGCCGGCGGTATCGGCGGTGATCAGCAGCAGGCCGTTGTTGATGGCGTTGCGCCAGTAGGTGCGTGAGAAGCTGCGGGCCACCACCACGCGGATCCCTGCGGCGAGCACCACGGTGACTGCCACCTCCATCGCGGAGCCGCAGCCGAAGTTATCCCCGGCCACCAGGATGTCGCCATCCGCCACGCTGGCGGCGAAGGCGGGATCCACGTCCTCCAGCAGGTAGCGGCGCAGCACCTGCGGGTCCAGGCTGTCCTTCTTGCGGCTGGAGGCGATCAGGTAGTCGGTATTGATGTCATCGCCAAGCAGGCGGGCGCGGCCGTGGATGATGGACGCGGTGCCGGCTGCGGCGTTGGATGCGGCTTGCTGCAATGTCATTGCGCCACCTCGCGCGGATCGACCAGGTGGCCGGTGACGGCGGCGCTGGCGCAGGCGCGCGGCGACGCCAGGAAAATCTCCGACGTGCGATTGCCCATGCGGCCCTTGAAATTACGGTTGGCGGTGGAGATCACGCGCATGCCATCGGCGGGAATGCTGCCGCAGGTGCCGCAGCAAGCGCCGCAGCCGGGCGGCTGGATCTCTGCCCCGAACGCCGCGAACTCCGCCAACAGGCCGTCGCTCTCCAGCTCCGCGCGGACCTCTTCCGATGCGGGCGTCACCACCAGCCGCACGCCGGGCGCCACGCCACCTCCCGCGCGCAGCACATCCAGCGCTTCGCGGTAGTCCTTGCTGCGCCCGCCGGTGCAGGTGCCGAGATAGACCATGCCGATCTTCAAGGCCGGCGCCTGCGCCAGATCGAGCACACCGTCCACGCGGTGCGGCAACGCCACCTGCGGCGTGATAGCGGACAGGTCGAAGCCGAGCGTATCGACATAGGTGGCGTCGTCATCCGCCGCCACCGGGACATAAGCCTGCGCGGTGCGCCCGGCGAGGTACGCTGCCGTGCAACCATCGAAGGGAAACAGGCCCGCCTTGGCGCCCATCTCCACCGACATATTGGCCAGCACGATGCGGTCGTCCATATCGAGCGCAGCAAGGCCGGGCCCGTCGAACTCCAGCGCAAGGTAGCTCGCACCGCCCGCGCCGATGCGGCGCGCCATGGCCAGGGCCAGGTCCTTGGCCGACGCGTACGCCGGCAAGGCGCCATGCAGGCGGATGCGCAGCGAGCCGGGCACCTTGAGCCAAAGCTGGTTGCACTGCAGGACGCCGGCCAGGTCGGATGAGCCGATGCCCGTGCCGAACGCGTTGAGCGCGCCGTAGGTCACCGCATGCGAGTCAGCCCCCACCACGAGCTGGCCGGGCAGCGCCCGGCCCCGCTCCAGCATGAGCTGGTGGCCGATGCCCTCGCCCACCTCGAACACCCCGATGCCATGCGCCAGTGCGTAGTCCCGCGCGATGTCCTGCAGGGCCAACGCGCGCGCACCGGAGCTTGCGCCGTAGTGATCCAGCGCAAAGACCACGCGTTCGGGCCGGGCCGGTCCCGGCAAAGCCTCGCGCTCCGGCTGCATCTGCCGCAGGTAGTCGAGCGCCATGGGGATCGAGCCATCCGTGCCCATGGTGGCATCCGGCTCGCAGATCGCCAGGTCGCCGGCGCGCAGGTCGCGGCCGGCGGCGCGCGAGAGCAGCTTCTCCGCCAGGGTCCTGCCGGTGCGCGGTGTATCCAATGCCTTCATCGCCTGCACCGGATCAGTTCAGCTTGAGGTTGGCGCTCTTGACGACCTTCCCCCATTTTTCGTGTTCGGATTGAATCTGGCGGGCGAAGACGTCGGGCGGGCCGCCAACGGGCTCCACGCCAAGCTGCACCAGCTTGTCCTTGACCTCCTCGGTGGCGAGGATGTGGTCGATCGCGCGGTTGAGCTTGAGCACGATCGCACGCGGCGTACCTGCGGGGGCCACCACGCCGCTCCATGACAGCGACTCGTAGCCCTTCAGCCCTGCCTCATCCACGGTCGGCACATTGGGCAGGCCAGGAAGGCGCTTGCGGCTGGTCACCGCCAGCGCGCGCAGCTTGCCCTGCTGCACAAAGCCGATCGAGGAAGGCGCGTTATCGAACAGCATCGTCACCTGCCCGCCGAGCAGGTCGGTCAGCGCGGAGGAGCTGCCCTTGTAGGGCACATGCAGGATGTCGACGCCAGACATGGACTTGAACAGCTCGCCCGACAAATGCGTGGAACTGCCCGGCCCCGACGAGGCAAAGCTGAGCGAGCCCGGCTTGCTCTTGGCCAGCGCCACCAGCTCCGGCACGGTGGTCACCGGCAGGCTCGGCGACACCACCAGGATGTTCGCGTTCTGCGTGACGTAGCTCACCGGCACGAAATCCTTGGCCACGTTGTAGCCCATGCGGCTGTACAGATGGTCGTTGATCGACAGCACACCGGTAGCGCCCATCAGCAGCGTGTAGCCATCGGCCGGGGACTTGGCCACCAGCTCCGCGCCGATATTGCCGCTGGCGCCGGCCCGGTTGTCGACCAGGAACGGCTGCTTGAACTGCTGGGAGAGCTTCTCGGCGATGATGCGCGCGACCACATCGGTGGATCCGCCGGCCGCAAACGGCACCACGATGCGCACCGCCTTGTTGGGATAGCCGTCGTCCGCGGCGGGGGCTTCAGCGGCGCAAGCCAGGCACGGCAGGGCAGCAAGCAGTACTGCGCTCAGGCGGATCATGCTCTTCATCTGGGGGTCCTGTGGGAAAGAGAAAAGTGGCACTTCGCATCCATCGCCACGCAGTACGGCGCCGTGGTTGAAGCCAAATTCTATGGACCCTCATTAATCTGGACAAATGAATTCGACCGGCCGATTATTACGAAATTCTGAAAAATAGCCGGGACCGCGATCCTGGCCGCCCCCGCCATCGTCATGCGCCACAATGTCACCCTCAAGCAACTGCGCTGCTTCCTTGCCGTCGCCGACACCGGCTCCTTCACCGCCGCCGCCCTGCGCTTGTGCATGACGCAATCGGCGCTCACGGCCACCATCCAGCAACTGGAAGAAGCGGTAGACCTGAAGATGTTCGACCGCACGACCCGGCGCGTGGCTCTGACCGAACACGCCGAACGCTTCCGGGCCGAGGCGGAGAAAGTCGTCAACGGCTTCGACAGTTCGGTCTACGACCTGATGGCGCTGTCACAGGGCAGCCGCGGGCATATCCGCATCGTCGCCGCCGCCTCGATCATCAACCACTTCCTGGTCCGTGCCATCCCCAGGTTCCGCGAGAGCTATCCCGGCATCACCATCTCCCTGCGCAACCCCGCCGCCCGGCAAGCCGAGCGGCTGGTGCTGGAAGGCGAAGTGGATTTCGCCATCGACAGCAAATACCAGGGCCATGAAGGCCTCGACTACACGCCGCTGGTCGCCGACTCCTACGGCGTGGTCTGCCACCGCGACCTGCCGCTGGCGCAACTGGAGCGCCCGGTATGCTGGGCCGACCTGACGCCCGAACAATATGTCGGCTTCAGCGCGGACACCGGCATCGGCCACTTCCTGCGCAGCCACGCCGGCAACTGGCCCGTGCTCGGCGGCCAGCACGATGAAGTGGAAAGCACCAGTTCCCTGTTCGCCATGCTCAGCATGGGCAAGCAGTACTCGGTGCTGCCTGCGCTGGCGAACAAGGGACGTGAGTATCCCGACCTGGTCTTCCGGGAATTGCACGAGCCGCTGCTGTCGCGGGAGATTTGCGTGATCACGCGGCCGTTGCGGTCGCTATCACCGAGTGCGCAGCGGCTGCTCGAGATTTTGCTGGGGGAGATACGCGGACAAGCCATGCCGCCGGGGGTGTCGGCGCAGGCGGCTGCGCGAGTGGGGACGGTCTAGGGGCGCGAAAGAGCGGTTGTCTGGCCGCAAAGCGCGCAACGACGCTTGCAGCGCCGGCCTGCCGAGCTGCGCTCGCACGCGTTCGAGAGCTACAGCCGCAGCACCGCGCTAGGCCGGGTCGGCAGCGTGGATGAAGTGGCGGATGCCGTGCTGTTCCTGTTCGGCAACGGCTACATGACGGGATCCACCTTGTTCGTCGACGGCGGCTACGTGCTGCCTTGAGCGCCGTCGTCCTCGCTGGAATTGGCATACCATGCCGGAGTCCGCCGCGGGCCCACCGCCCGGGATCGATGGCAGCGACGCACTCAAGGAGAGGCAAGATGGACTATGTAAGGTTTGGCGCGACAGGGCTGAAAGTCTCCCGGCTGTGCCTGGGCTGCATGACCTACGGCGTGCCCGAACGCGGCAACCACCCCTGGACGCTTGGCGAGCAAGCCAGCCGCCCGCTGATCCGGCAGGCGATCGAGGCCGGCATCAACTTCTTCGATACCGCCAACGTGTATTCCGACGGCACCTCCGAGGAAATCGTCGGCCGCGCGCTGAAAGACTTCGCCAGCCGCGACGACGTGGTGATCGCCACCAAGGTCCATGGCCGCATGCGCCCCGGCCCGAACGGGGCCGGCCTGTCGCGCCGCGCCATCCTGGCCGAGATCGACAACAGCCTGCGCCGCCTGGGCACCGACTACGTCGACCTGTACCAGATCCACCGCTGGGATCCGCATACGCCCATCGAGGAAACGCTCGAAGCGCTGCACGATGTGGTCAAGGCGGGCAAGGCACGCTATATCGGCGCGTCCTCGATGTATGCCTGGCAGTTCTCCAAGGCCATCTACACCTCGCGCCTGCGCGGCTGGACGCAGTTCGCCAGCATGCAGGACCATGTGAACCTGCTGAACCGCGAAGAAGAGCGCGAGATGCTGCCGCTATGCGCCGCCGAGGGCATCGCGGTGATGCCCTGGAGCCCGCTGGCGCGCGGCCGCCTGACCCGGCCGTGGCATGCCGGCAGCGCCCGCGAGGAGAGCGACACGTTTGGCAAGACGCTGTACCGCGATACCGAGGTGTCGGACCGCAAGGTGGTGGAGCAGGTGCACGCCATTGCGCAGGCGCGCGGCGTGCCGGCTGCCCAGGTGGCGCTGGCGTGGTTGTCGCAGAAGCGGGAGATCACCGCGCCGATCATTGGCGCATCCAAGCCGCACCATATCGAGGACGCCGTGGCAGCGCTCTCGCTCGGCCTCACCGCCGAGGAGATCGCCGCGCTGGAGGCGCCCTACGTGCCGCACGCGCCCGTGGGCTTCTGAGGCGGCAACGGCAATGACGGCAACGACGGCGCCGGTGAACTACCGGCGGCCGGTCACTCGCCCGCGGGCCGCAAGGCCACCGCGCCCGGGTCGCGCGTGAGCAGCCGCAAGCCGCTGGCGATGCTGGCCACGCCCGCGAAGCCCGCGCCGATCGCCAGCGCCAGGGTGGGGCCGTGGCGGCCCGCGATGCCGAAACTTAGCGCGACCAGCGCCGCACCGCTCGCCTGGCCGAGCAGGCGCGCGGTGGCAATCACGCCGCTGGCGCCGCCGGCGCGCTCGCGCGGCGCGCTCGACATCAGCGCCTTGAGGTTGGGCGACTGGAAGAAGCCGAAGCCCGCGCCGCAAATCGCCATGCGAATACCGATATCCAGCGCGCTGGGATGCGCCGGCAGCAGCGCCAGCGACGCCATGCCCATGCACATCACCGCCAGCCCCACGCCGCCGAGCAAACCCGGCGCATAGCGGTCGGACAGCCGCCCGGCCAGCGGCGCCATCAACGCCACCACCGCCGACCACGGTGTCATCAGGAAGCCCGTCTCGATCGGGCTGCGCCCCAGCACGCTCTCGAAGTAGAACGGCAGCGACACAAAGGCCAGCCCCTGCGCGGCGAACGAGCAGATCGCGGTCATGGTCGAGAGCGCGAACATGGGCCGCTTGAGCAGATCGATGGGCAGCATCGGCGCGGGATGGCCGCGCTCGCGGCGCAGCAGCAGCACGAACGCCACCAGGAACAAGGCCAGCGCCGCCAGCGACTGGCCCAGCGGCGCGCGCTGCGCGCCCTCGCCCAGCGCAAAGATCAGCGAGGCGAACATCACCACGTTCAGCCCCGCCGCGACGCGGTCAAAGCGGTGCGTGCCGCGCACCGTCCGGGGCAGCGCGGGCCAGGCGATGTAGAGCGCCAGCAAGCCGATCGGCAGGTTCACGGCAAACAGCCACGGCCATGGCCCCAGCGACAGGATGATCGAGGCCACCGTGGGCCCCACCGCAAACGACACGCCAACCACCAGCGCGTTGAGCCCGACGCCACGCCCGAGCCGGTGCGGCGGAAAGATCGCGCTGATCAGCGCCGCGTTCACGCTCATGATGGCGCTGGCGCCCACGCCCTGCAGCAGCCGGGCTGCCACCAGCGTGGGCAGCGACCAGGAAAGCGCGCAGACCACCGACGCGACGATAAACAGCATCAACCCGCCGAGATACACGCGCCGGTGCCCGACGATGCCGCCCAGCGCCGCGAACGGCAGCAACGTGGCCACCATGGCGAGCTGGTAGGCGTTGATGACCCAGACGGATGCCGCCGGGGTGGCATGCAGCGAGGCAGCGATGTTGGGAAGTGCGGTGTTGGCGATTGCCGTATCGAGCGTAGCAAGTGAGACCGCCACCAGGATGGCGGCCATGCCGCGGCGCTCCAGCGACGTCATGGGCGCGTCCACCGCGCGAGGGGGGAGATTGGATTCTGCTGTGTTCGACACTGTCTTTGCCAGTTACCGCCGCGCCCGGGAAGCCGCGCGCGATGCGCCGGCGCCCTGCCCGATTGTTTGATACATGCACCATGGCTCACCCTCCCGATGCGGGAGAGGGCATGGCAAGCCGACACAATACGGGAAAACGCGAATATCTGCAGGCGACGGCAGTCGCCGGCAAACAGGCAAATGACGGAAATGGCCGCTAAGGCAGCGCCAGGCGACGCACCTGCACTATGCCGCCGACCACACCGCCAGCTCGTAGCCGTCCGGGTCGCGGAAATGGAAACGCCGCCCGCCTGGGAACGAGAAGACCGCCCGCACCACGGTGCCGCCTGCAGCCTCCACGCCCTGCTGCGCCTGCGCCAGATCGTCCGCGTACAGGATCACGAGCGGCCCGCCGGGGCGGACCGCTTCGCCGGTGGTGAAGCCACCGGTCAGCCGGCCATCGCTGAACTCGCAGTATGCGGGGCCGTAGTCGGTAAAGGTCCAGCCGAAGGCTGCGCCGTAGAACGCCTTGCTGCGCGCGATGTCGCTGACGTTGAACTCGATGTTGTCGATCTGCCGGTCCTGGCCTCTGGTGCCCATGGTGAACTCCCTGGTGATGGATAAGGAACCGCATTTTCACCCGGATGCCGTGGCAAGGCTTGAACAAAACGGCCAATCAAGCCTTTGGCGCGCGCAACTGGCGCAGCAGGGTCGACGCCGTCATGCCGCACAGCGACTGGATCGCCCGGCTCAGGTGGGCCTGATCGGCATAGCCCGCATCCGCCGCGAGCGCGGCCAGCCCAAAGTCGGACCTGTCCGCCCTGCCCGCCCGGCCGGCCCGGTTGCCTGCCCGCTGCGTCGATTCCAGCGCCAGCGACAACGCACGCTGGAACCGCAGGATCCGCTCCAGCGTCTTCGCGCCATAGCCGAAATGCTCGACGCTGCGGCGCCGCAGCGTGCGCTCGCCAAGGCCCAGCCGGCGCAGGAGCAGGGGAATCGTCTCGCCCGCGATGCCGGCATTGGCCTGCACCAGCGCGAAGATGGCTGCCGCCTCGCGGCTCGGGGCGTCGACGCTCAGCGCCGTTTGCGCCAGCTGGCTCTGGAATACCTCCACTTCGCGCCCGGTTGCTGCGGCCTGCTCCATCCTCCCGGCAAATTCCCGCCCGCGCGGGCCCCACAGATCGGCCAGCTCGACCTGGCTCCCGACGATCTCCGACATGGGCAGGCCCAGCCAGGGCAGCGCCGCGCCCGGTTGAAAGCGCGCACCTAGCACCACCGCGCCGGGCGCCAGGTCCGGCCGGGCCGCGGTGATGTCAGGCCCGACCACCAGCAGCCGGCCAGCGCGCCAGAGCACATCCACGCAGCCGTCCGGCACGACGGCGATCGCACCCGCGTGGTCAGCTGGCAAGGCGCTGGTCCACACGCACCGGAAATGCGGCTGGAGCTCACGCCGGGGCTGGGCTTCGCGGTAGCGCCCGACCGTGCCTGCCAGCGCAGGAACGTCCGGCGAATGTCGCGAATCTGGCTGTTGCATTACTCTGTGGGTCTGCGCAGACGTTGATGGCGGTTGATGGTGATTCATGGCGATGGATCGCGGTTCAGGCATGGCGCCAGGATTGGCATCGCCAGCTTTCTTCCAAGGAGAGACGCATGAAAATTGGTTTGGTTTCGGACCTGCATCTTTCGGTCTATCCGATGGACTTTCCGAATCCCGATGTCGACGTGATGATACTGGCTGGCGACATCTGGCGCCCCCGGGAAGCCATGGCATGGGCCGCGGCCGCCACCGTGCCCACCTTGTACGTGGCTGGCAATCACGAGTTCTACGGCAGCGACCTGGCCACCACCATGGACGCCCTGCGCGCCGGCGCGGCCGGCACGCAGGTACAGGTGCTGGAGCGCTCGGAATGGCATTACCGCGGCGTGCGCTTTCTCGGCTGCACGCTGTGGTCCGACTACCGCTTGTTCTCCTCCCCGCAGCAGCGCGCGGATGGCCTGCGCGACGCCCAGGCACTGATGCGCGACTTCTCCCGCATCCGCGTCGCGCCGGATTTCGAGGAGCGCTTCACGCCCGCCACGTCGCAGGCGCTGTTCAGGGATTCGGTAGCCTGGCTGGCGCAGCGGTTCCAGGCGCCCCACGACGGCCAGACCGTCGTCATCACGCACTTCGCGCCGTCACCGCTGAGCATCAGCCCCAAGTTCGCCGGCTCGCACCTCAACGCCAGCTTCGTCTCCGACCTGCGCCAGGAAATCGCGGCATGGCAGCCTGCGCTCTGGGTGCATGGGCACACCCATGACAGCTTCGACTATCACCTGGGCGCCACCCGCGTGGTGTGCAACCCGCGTGGCTACGCACGGGAAGGCAAGCTAGAAAACCCGGCTTTCAATCCGGGCCTTGTCATCGAACTGTAAAACAACGCCGGCCAGCAACCGCACCGAAGTTCGCGGCGCGAACGCCGGCGTGATGCGCACCGGACAAGCCACCTGGGACTTTCCCTTGGTTTGAGCCGTGCAATGCACTGCCAGACCTTTCGGCCCGCAGGGGCACTTCGCCATGGCAGAAGTTGTCTGCTAATGTCTGCCCCGCAGGAAATCGAGGCAGGCGACGCCCGCCGAATCCCCTGCGCCGCCCGGGCCGGCCAAGCACCGGCCCCTGGTCTGGCGGCAAGCCCGAAAGACAGGAGACAAAGCAATGCAGCCTAAGGCTCTCGAACCGACGGAATCCGTACTACTTGCCTTGATGGACAGCGTGCGCGAATGGCAGCGTGTGCTGGACCAGACTCTGTACGATGCTGGACTCGACTATCCGAAATGGATCTTGCTGCGCGCTATCCGCCAGGAAGAGTTCGTTCGCCATCAGCCTTACCTGGGCCAGATGCTGATATCCGCGGCCCACTCGGAGAGCCTGCTGGACGCCTTGCACACCGACGGCTGGATCGCATACGATCCCGCCGGCCAGCCGTTGATTCCCGAGCGCGCCGAGCCTAAGGTGGAGCGCGTCTGGAAAGGGTTGAAGGCGCTCCACTCCGTCTCCGTGGCCCCCTTCAGCACAGAGGAACGCCACGCGCTGACGGTCTCGCTCAGGCGCATGAAAGCCACGTTGCACGACCACAGCGTGCGGCTTGGGCGCCAGGCGGAACGCCGGGTAGAACCGGCGCACTGAAAGCAAGCAAACAAAAAACAAACAAAGCGGCCCCCCCGATGCTCCCTGCCGCGCCCAGCGCCGATATGCCGCCGGGCACTGGGCAAGCCCGCCTTGCCTCACTTCCCGCCACCAAACAACGGCGACGCTTCGATGCGCTCAAGCATGCCGCGTGCCGCGCTGCTCAGCGGCCGGTTGGCCCTGACGATCAGGCGCGACTGCGCGGCCTCGAAGATGGGGTTGGTGGTGCGCAACGCCACCAGCTCGCCCCTGGCGACTTCCTTCACCACGGAATTCGAGGAGGTGAAGGTCAGGCCAAGGCGGCACTCGACATAGCGCTTGAGCGTGAGGATGGAGTTGGCGACGAAGCTGGGCGTGAGAACGATGTTCTCGGACAGCTCGGCCATCTGGATCAGCTGGCGCAAGCCGAATCCCGGCGCCATCAGCGCCACCGGATAACGCGCCACGTCCTTCAAGGCGGGCCGTTTGCGCTGCCGCGCGAGCGGATGGTCGGGCCAGGCGATCACGCACAGCGGATGCGTGCGCGCCGTGACCACGCGAACGGCGGGGTCCGCGGGCGCGCCGAACACGACGCCGATATGCGCGTCGTCGTGCGCCACCGCACGCACGGCGTCGGAGGCGCCCGCCACCTTGAGCGAGACGCGGATGCCGGGATATTGCCGGCAGAACGCGTCCACTACCCCGCTCATCAGGATGTCGACAAAGCCCTCGCTGGCCACCAGCTGGATATCCCCGCGCTGCAGGCCGTTTACTTCATCGAGCCGGGCCATCAGCGCTTGTTCGCTGGCCTGGCGGTCGCGGCAATGGTCCATCACGATGGCGGCCACCTCCGTGGGCACGATGCCCCGGCCTTTGCGCTCCAGCAGCGCCACGCCTAGCTCGGTCTCCAGCAACTGGATCTGCCGGCTGACAATCGACGGCTCCACGCCAAGGCGCTCGGCCGCACCGCGCACCGACCCTGTGTTGACCGCTTCAAAGAAATACTGCAGGCGCCGCGCGCTTAGTCCGCCTTCCATGTTCCGTTCCTGTTTCCCGTTTCCTGTTTCCCGTTTCCCGTTTCCTGACTGGCTCGAACTCCATAAATCGTTGCCAAATAGGCAACAATTTCCCGGCAAGCTTACATTGATTCGGACGACCGGAATTGCGAATAATGTGCGGGCGGGAAATCCGCGACCACGATCCCCTTCGAGCCAACAAAGCATGAGACCTTTCGCATCAATCCTGGCAGCCGCAACCCTGGGCGTGCTCTGTCACCAGACCGCGGGCGCGGCGCCGCAAGACCCCGCGTACCCGGTCAAACCCGTGAAGATCGTGGTCGGTTACGCGCCCGGCGGCTCCTCCGATGCCGTGGCGCGGCTGGTGGCCAACCGGCTGTCGGAACGGCTCGGGCAGAGCTTTGTGGTCGAGAACCGTCCTGGCGCGGCCAGCAATATCGCGGCGGCCGGCGTGGCGCGCTCGCCCAATGATGGCTACACCATCCTGCTAGGCTCCAATGCCAGCACCATCAATGTCTCGCTGTACAAGAAGCTGCCCTTCGACTTCCAGAAGGACTTCGCGCCGGTGGTGCTGCTCACGCGCTTCCCGAACATCATGGCGGTGAACCCGTCGGTGCCGGCCACGACGGTGGCGGAGTTCATCAGCTATGCCAAAGCGCACCCCAAGGGCATCTTCTTCGCGTCGTCCGGCGCTGGCTCGTCCACGCGGCTGTCGGCCGAGTTGTTCAAGATGATGGCGGGCATCCAGATGGAGCACGTGCAGTACAAGGGCAGCGCGCCGGCGCTGACCGACCTGATGGCGGGCCAGGTGCAGGTGATGTTCGATACGGCGCCGTCGGTCATGCCGCTGATCAAGAGCGGCAAGCTGCGCGCGCTGGCCGTGACCAGCGCCAGCCCGCAGCCCTTCGCACCAGAGATCCCCACCGTGGATGCGGGCGGGCTGAAGGGCTATGAAGTGGTGTCGTGGTATGCGCTGTTCCTGCCCGCTGGCACGCCGGGCAGCATCGTCGATACGCTGAACAAGGAAGTCAACGCGATCATGGCCGAGAAGGAAACCCGCGAGAAGCTCGCCGCGATGGTGGCGACACCGGGCGGCGGCACGCCCGAGGCGCTGCGCCAGTTTGTCGGCTCGGAAATCACCAAATGGGGCGCGGTGGTCAAGGCCTCTGGCGCCACCGCGGACTAGGCTGGCAGATCATGCGCGTGTTTACCGGCTCGCTGGCCACCGAGACCAACACCTTCGCCCCGCTGCCGACCGCGCTCGATGCGTTCGTCGACCGCGGCTACTTTCCCGCAGGCACGCACCCGCCGGAGATGACCATGTTCAGCGGCCCGCTGTGGGCCGCGCGCGAACGCGGCCGCGCGCGCGGCTGGGTGGTGGTCGAGGGCATGGCCGCGGGCGCGCAGCCCGGCGGCGTCACCACGCGCCACGCCTATGAGGCGCTGCGCGATGAGCTGCTCGGCGACCTGCGCCGAGCGCTCCCCGTCGACATGGTGGTGCTGGGCCTGCACGGCGCCATGGTGGCCGATGGCTATGCGGACTGCGAGGGCGACTTGCTCACCCGCGTGCGCGCGCTGGTTGGCCCCGGCGTGGTGATCGGCGCCGAGCTGGACCCGCACTGCCACCTGTCGGATGACATGGTGGCGCACGCCGACATCCTGGTGGCCTACAAGGAGTATCCGCACACCGATATCCGCGAGCGGGCGCTGGAGCTGGTGGACCTGTGCGCGGCGCAGGTGGCGGGACACATCGCCCCCGTGGCGGCGGTGGCCGACTGCGGGATGGTCGTCACCATCCGGACCAACCAGGAGCCGGCACGCAGCTACGTCGACCGGCTGATCGCACTGGAAGGACGCGACGGCATCCTCTCGGTCTCCGTGGCACATGGCTTCCCGTGGGGCGACGTGCCCGACATGGGCACCAAGCTGCTGGTGTACGCGGATGGCGATGGCGCTGCCGCGCGCGGGCTCGCGCGGCGCCTGGCCGACGAGCTGATCGGCCTGCGCGAGACCCTGACACCCGCTTACCCTGGCCCGGATGCGGCCATCGACCAGGCGCTGGCATTGGCCATGGAGCCAGGCGGCGCGCCCGTGGTCATCGCGGATGCGGCCGACAACCCCGGCGGCGGCGCGGCGGGCGATGCCACGTTCCTGCTGCACCGCCTGCGCGAGCGTGGCATCGGCAACGTGGCGGTGGGCCCCTTGTGGGATCCCATCGCTGTGCGCATTGCCTTTAGTGCCGGCGTGGGCGCGCGGCTGGCGCTGCGCATCGGCGGCAAGGTCAGTCCGATGTCCGGCGAGCCCATCGACCTGGCTTGCACCGTGAAGGCGCTGGTCCCGGACATGATCATGACGGGGCTGTCGGGCGCGCCGGCGGCGGTGGGCAACGCAGCGCTGGTGGAGGCGGATGGCATCGAGATCGTGCTGATCACGCGGCGCGCGCAGGCGCTGGACACCAATGTCTTCACGCAGCTCGGCTGCCGACTGTCCGAAAAGACGCTGATCGTCGTCAAGTCCGCGCAGCACTTCCACACCGCGTTCTCGCGGATTGCGCGCCATGTCATCTATGCGGACACGCCAGGCTCGGTCTCGCTCGATTTGCGCTCCCTGCCCTATCGGCACATTCGCCGGCCCAAGTGGCCGATCGATGCCTGAATAAAAAAGGCGGCGCACGCGCCCAGACGCGCGTGCGCCGCCTTCACGGCATCAAGCCTGCATCAGCCGCCATCAAGCCTCATTCGCGCTTTCTCGCGCTTTCTTCGCGCTTTCTTCAAGCCTTCTTCACCCACGCACTGCACCAGCCCTTGGTCGCGACCTGCTTGCCGGCGAACAGCGGGCAGCCGCCGCTTGCATCCGTCGCCTTGCCCTGGAAGAGCTGGCAGTTGCCGCAATGCTGGGTGGCGTCATGCTTCGGGTACTTGGCCTTGTCCACCTTGGACGAATCCGCCTTGTAGCCAAGGCCGACCGCCTGCGGGTCCTTTTCATCCACCATCGGGCCGCTTCCCTGCGCCCGGGCCGCCAGGGAAACGCCCAGCGCGCCGGCCGCCGCGATGATCGGAATGCCTTTCAAGAAATGACGACGAGTTGACATCTTTAATCCTTTTTTTCTGTGGGGGGACAAACCGGACAGGGCCGCGCCTCGTGCATCGTGCAGCCACGCAAGCCACTGTCCGTCAATCATCGGCGCGCCCATGGTGGCGCGCGCCGGATACCAGCCCGGAAGCAGGCCACGCCCCAGCAAGAAACCAAGTGTCAGGCACGTCGATTCAAAGTGCGCGCAGCCGGCACCCGGAGCCGCCATCTTGGCCGGCCCCAGGCTTGTATCCCGATAGAGTTTAGACGACGTCGATTGCGCTGACGTTGCGCGTAGTCATGGAATGTGAGCGATCCATGCCCTGCGCGCACCCGGAATCCGGCCGCCGGATCGCATGAGGCCGGATCAGGCAGGGCAATCGGGCTGGGCAAAACGTCTTAGTGGTGTCCACCCCGTCCACCCCGTCCACCCATATCCACAATCGCCCCATTTGGAGCGACCAGGTAGTAGTCCGCGCCGATGCCGACCCAGTGGTGGCCCTTCGATGGCTTCGGCAGGTCGTGCGAGCGCCAGTCATCCACCACATATTGGCGATCACGGTACTCCGCGGGGAGCCTGTCGCCCTTATGCCACTGACCCGGCCCGCTACGCGCGTTGTCACGGTCGTCGCCCGCCCGCTCACGGGCGTCCCGGGATGGCTGGCCCTGGTACTGGTAGCCACGGTCAGGGCCGCGGTCCGGCTGCGCAAAACTCGGGGCCGAGACCAGGAACCCGCCGGCGAGCATCACGCCCAACAGCAGTTTGCTTCTCATGGTTTTCGTCATCAGGCACTCCTTTTTATTAGCCGCTGTAGCCGTGCTGGCCGCGGTGGCCGCGCTGGCCCTTGGCGGGACAACGTCCACAAGGCCAGAAGCACGAGCCGTCCACGTGAACGGCTTGTCGCCATGGACTGGCTCGCAGCTTCGATGCCCGGCTTAAGGATAGTGGCTGCGGCGCAGAATGCAGCCGAGAAGCGCCGGATCAGGCGCTCATCGTGCCTGCGCGGAGAAAAATTGAAACGCGGAGGGAGACTGGCAGGAACACGGTGGCGGTAAATGCCCGCCATCCGCGTCAGAATGACAACCCGATTTGGCCAGGATGCGGCACGCAAGCCGCGCCCGCATCACAAGCCATGTGCCGCCAGCGATCAGGCGTGCGCGCCCCGCAGCATGCCGGCAAAGCGGTGTTGCCCAGGGGCGTCGTCGTCAGGGGTGGCTTCCAGCTTGAACTCGCCCACCGCGTTCTGCAGCTGGTGCGCCTGTTCCGCCAGGGCAGACGAGGCGGCGGCGGCTTGTTCCACCAGCGCGGCGTTCTGCTGCGTGACCGCATCCATTTGCATCACGGCTTGATTGACCTGCTCGATGCCGCCACTCTGCTGCGCCGATGCCGCCGAAATCTCGCCCAGGATGGTGGTGACCTGGCTGGACGCCGTCACGATCTCGCGCATGGTCTGGCCGGCATGCTCCACCCGCGCGGAGCCGTTGCGCACCTGCTCAACCGAATCGCCGATCAGGCCGCGGATTTCCTTGGCCGCCGCCGCGCTGCGCTGCGCCAGCGTGCGCACCTCGCCGGCCACCACGGCAAAGCCACGCCCTTGCTCGCCCGCGCGCGCGGCTTCCACGGCAGCGTTGAGCGCCAGGATATTGGTCTGGAACGCAATGCCTTCGATCACGTCGATGATGTCGACGACCTTCTTGGAGCTGGCGCTGATCGCCTGCATGGTTTCCACCACCTCGCCCACCACGGTGCCGCCGCGCTGCGCAATATGCGAGGCGTTGGCCGCCAGTTCATTGGCCGCGTGCGCGCGCTCGGTATTCTGCCTGACCATGGCGGTCAGCTCGCCCATGCTCGATGCGGTTTCCTGCAGCGCCGAGGCCTGCTCCTCCGTGCGCTGCGAGAGGTCGGCATTGCCGGCGGCGATCTGCTTGGAGGCGTCGGTGATGGAATCGGTCGATTCCTTGATGCGGGTCACCAGGTCCGTGAGCATGTCCTCCATCTCGCCCATGCCGGCCAACAAGCGGCCGAACTCGCCCTTGCGCTCGGTCTCGAACTCCTTGCTGAGATCGCCGGAGGCCACGGTCTCGGCAATATAGACGGCCTCGCCTAGCGGCTCGGCGATACTGCGCGCAATGCCGTAGGTAAAGGCGGCACCCACCAGAAGCGCGACAAACCATAGGGTAAACATCAGGGTGCGCGCGCCGTCGATGGCCTGTTGCGCGCCGCCGCCGCTCGCACCAGGCAGGCGGTCCAGCCCGGCCGCGATTGCCGCGGCCATCAAGAGCAAAACCACCGCGAATCCCACGCCAAGGCGCGTACGGATGGTCAGGTTGGCAAATGACATCATTGCTGCATCTCCCCTTTTATGTGGACTACGCCTGCTTCGTCGTCTGGATAACGGCGATGCGCGCAGAAACTTTAGGAGAAATCCTGGATGCCTCTGGATGCCTGTACCCGCTCCGTCCGCAAGGCCCGCTCAGCCGGGGAGATGGCCCGGCGCCGCCCCGTCGCCCGCGCGGCTGCCCGCGGGGAAATGCACGCCGGCGCGCTGGGCCGCCCGGACGATGTGATCCGACATGGCGCGCTGGGCCAGGCTGGCGTCGCCCGCGGCCAAGGCGTCGATGATGGCGCAATGCTCGGTGTAGGTGGCATGGCGGCTGCCGCGCTGGTAGAACGGCAAGCGCTGGCTTTCCTGCATGACGTCAGTGCTGTTGCGCAGGATATCGGCGATGGCGCGGTTGCCGGCGATCGCGATGATGCGCATATGAAAATCAAAGTCCAGCCGGGCAGCCTGCGTGAAGTCGGACGCGTCGATGCAGCCCCGCATGGCCTCGGTGTTCTCGCGCAGGGCGTCGATGTCTTCGGGCAGCAGCGCCGCCGCGGCCAGCCCCACGGTGAAGCCCTCCAGCGCGAAGCGCAGCTGGTAGATATCGGTCAGCGAATGCGATTTGGAGAAACGCCATGGCGGCGTCGTGCCGTCGCCGGCGTCGGCGGCCACGTACACGCCCTTGCCGGGGCGCGAGACCACCAGCCCGAGCCCCTGCAGCGCGGACAACGCCTCACGCAGCGAGGTGCGGCTGATGCCGAGCTGCTCCGACAGGTCGCGCTGCGAGGGCAACAGCGATCCGGCCGGATACTTGCCGCCCTCGATCCACTCGCGGATCAGGTTCGCGGCGTTGGCGGAGATGGCGGTAGCTGTGACCATTGGGTGCGATGAAGTCCTGCGCGGGATCGTGAAAGATGGGCGGCCGGCGCTTGCCGCCGGATCGACGGCAAATTGTACTCGACGGCCTGCCCGGCGCACGCCCCGGGCAGCGCTGTCGCGTACCTGCCTGGCTTACTTGTTCACCAGCCGCGCCGGCACCGTATAGGTCAGCGCCGCGCCGCAAAGCAGCACGCCAGCCAGCACGAACATGGCCAGGTTGGTGCTCTGCGTCGCGTCCTTGATCAGGCCGATCATGTATGGGCTGACAAAGCCCGCCAGGTTGGCGAACGAGTTGATCATGGCGATGCCGGCGGCGGCGCCCGCGCCGGACAGCAGCGCGGTCGGCAGGCTCCAGAACAACGGCGACGTGGCCAGGCTGCCGCCCGCCGCCAGCGCCAGTGCGGCGAGCGAGAGCACCACGTTGTCGCTGAAGATCGCGCTCAGCGCCAGGCCGGCGGCGCCGCAGCAAAACGGCACGATCAGGTGCCAGCGGCGTTCGCGCATGCGGTCGGAGCTGCGGCTGACCAGGATCATCGAACACACCGCGACGGAGAACGGGATGGCCGTCAGCAGGCCGATATTCAGCGCGCCGCTCACGCCGGCCTGCCGGATCAGGGACGGCAGCCAGAACGTCAGCCCGTACTGGCCCATCACCGTGCAAAAGCAGATACAGGCCATCTTGATGATGCGGCGGTCCGAGAACAGCTGCCGCATGGTCATGTGCCCGGCTTTGGTGGCGTTCTCGTTGGCGATGTTGCGCTCCAGCAGGTCTTTTTCGCCCTGCGTCAGCCATCGCGCCGAGCGGATGTTGTTGTCCAGGTAGGCCAGCACGGCAACGCCGACCAGCAGCGAAGGCAGCGCTTCGATCAGGAACATCCATTGCCAGCCGCGCAACCCCGCCACGCCCTGCATGGACTCCATGATGAAGCCGGAGAGCGGGCCGCCGAAGATGCCCGACACCGGGATCGCGCACATGAACAGTGCCACCATGCGCGCGCGGCGGTGCGACGGGAACCAGTAGGTCAGGTACAGGATCATGCCGGGGTAAAAGCCCGCCTCGGCCGCGCCAAGCAGGAAGCGCAGCACGTAGAACTGCGTGGTGGTCTGCACGAACACCATCGCCGCCGAAATCACGCTCCACATGATCATGATGCGCGAGATGGTTGCCTTGGCGCCGATGCGGTGCATCAGCACATTGCTCGGCACTTCAAAGAAGAAGTACCCGATGAAGAACAGGCCAGCGCCCAGCCCGTAGGCGGACTCGCTGAACCGCAGGTCGCCAAGCATATGCAGCTTGGCAAACCCCACGTTGACGCGGTCCAGGTAGGCCACGACATAACAGAGCATCAGGAACGGCAGCAGGCGCCACGCAACCTTGCGGTAGACGGCATTTTCCTGCGCCGCCGCCGCGTGGGCGGCGGCGGGCTCGGGGGCTAGCGATGGGGCGGTGGTCAGGGACACAGCGGTTTCCTCCTCGGGTGGCTCGGCTTGTTATTTCAACTGGTATTACCAGTCTGCTTTCTTAGAGATGGCGAAGGATACGTCCCGGCGTTTGCTTGGGAAAGCGGCGTAAACCCTGTGATATTGGCGTCTTGACGCCCGTCATGAGCAACCGGATACTAGCACCACTGGTATTACCAGTTGATCCACAGGGGTTGGCCAAGCGCCTTCCCCGGCCACTCCTTACCCACGACAAGAGGAAAAACGTGTCTGCTCCCGACGAGACGGCGATCCAGCCCCCACTGCCATCCCAACCGCCGGTGCGCCTGCAGGTGGAGCCACTGACCGTAGCCGCATTCGCCCCGTTTGGCGATGTCATTGAAAGCGAGGGGCGCGCGCCGATGGTGATCAATGGCGGCATGACGCTGCGCTATGACGACCTTGCCGGCGTCGACGTCGGCGCGCAGGGCGGCCGGGCGCTGATCAGCTTCTTCGACGCGCAGCCTTATGCGCTGCCGCTCGGCATCCGCGCCATGGAGCGGCACCCGCTGGGCAGCCAGGCCTTCGTGCCCCTGGACGAAGCCGCTTTCCTCGTGGTCGTGGCGCCCGTTGGCGACCAGATCGACGAATCGGCTATCCGCGTGTTTGTCACCAACGGCAGGCAAGGCGTGAACTACAAGCGCGGCGCCTGGCATCACTCGCTGATCGTCACGCAAGGCGCGGCGCGCTTCCTGGTGGTGGACCGCGGCGGCGAGGGCCACAACTGCGACGTTACCGAGCTGCGCGGCAACTACCAGGTCGCGGGGTAAAGGCGCTGTCGCCTGCCGCGTGTGGGGTGCAGGACTGCACCGGCTTGATCCCAGCTTGATCCCGCCCCTCCCCCGCTGCCTGCGATTGGCGCAGCGGATCAAACTGGCGGCCTCGCAACGCCCTCAGTCCACCGTGATCTGGCGCTTGCGAATCACGCCGGCCCAGCGCGCGCTGTCCTGCTCAATCGTGGTGGCCAGTTCCTGCGGCGTGCCGCCGCTGGGATCCATGCCGAGCGTGGCCAGCTTCTCCTTGAGCGCCGGGCTCGCCAGTACTTCAAGCGCCTGGTGATTGATGCGGGCGATCACCTCCCTGGGCGTGCCTGCCGGCGCCATCAGCGCATACCAGGATACCGCCTCGAACCTGGGGAAGCCCTGCTCGGCAATGGTGGGCACGTCGGGCATCACCGCCAGGCGTTTCTGGCTGGCCACGCCGAGCGCATGGAGCTTGCCCGCCTTGATGTAGGGCAACGCCGACGAGACCTGCGCGAACATCATGGTCACCTGGCCCCCGACCAGATCGGTCATGGCCGGGCTCACGCCCTTGTAGGGAATGTGGTTGAGCTTGACCTTGGCGTCCAGCTGCAGCAATTCGCCCGCTAGGTGCGCCTGGCTGCCGGCCCCGGGCGAGGCAAAGGTCAGCTCTCCCGGTTTTTGCGCCGCCAGCTTGAGGAGATCCGCGAGGGAGGCGGCGGGGACGCTGGCGCCGACCACCAGCACGTTCTGCGCCGTCGCCAGCATCGTCACCGGCACCAGGTCCTGCGCCTTGTACGGCAGGCTGCGGAACAGCGAAGGATTGACGGCGATATTGCCCACCGGCACCACCGCCAGCGTATAGCCGTCCGGCGCGGCCTTGGCCGCCTGCTCCACGCCAATGGTGCCGGCCGCGCCCGCCTTGTTCTCCACCAATACGCTTTGGCCCCACGCCTTGGACAGCCCCTCGCCCACGACCCTGCCGAGCACGTCGGCGGGCCCGCCCGCGGGGAACGGCACGATCAGCCGCACGGGCTTGGACGGATAGGCCTGGGCGCTGGCCAGCATCGGCAACCCGGCGGCCAGCAAGGTCATCAGGAAACGCTTCATCGACAATTCTCCACGTCAGTCGGACTATCAGGAAATCACAAAAACGGGCTCCCGGCACGGTCAGGCCGCGCGCAAGCCGCGCTCGCTGCCGTGGCGGTCATGGACGGTGCGCCCTGGCGCCAAAAGTGCCGGTCAGCGCAAAGCCCGCATGGTCGGCTTCGCTGGCGTAGCGCGCCAGCACGTCATAGTCCTGCGCGGCGACGCAAGCAAAGCGCGCCAGCCGCAGTTGCGCAAGCCAGCCCGCGCAGGCCGGGTCGCGATGCAGCTCCAGCAGCACGGCGCGCACGCGCGCCACGGCGGCGTCGCCGGCCTGCGGCGCGGCCACCAGCGGCGGGATCGGAGACGCCGGCGTCACCGCCACACTGCGCACCTTCGCCATCAGCTCAGGGACATGCATGCGCAGCAGGTCCAGCACATAGCTGTCGACCACGCCAACCTCGGCATCGCCGCCGATCACCGCGTCGATCACCTGGCGAGGCGTGGGAGTTGGCGCCGCCGTTGGCCGGAACAGCGTGGCGGCGCCGGCGGCAGCCTTTGCCATCAGGTAGTGCCGCGGCGCGTTGAAGCCGGAATTCGATTCCGGCAACATGCAAGCCAGCCGGCCACCAAAGGCCGGCTCCAGCGTGGCGAACGCCGCATCGGCGCGCACGATGAACTCGGTGAAGTATTCCGGCCGCCCCCCATAGCGCGGCAGCGATGGCACCGGCGCGGCCAGCAGGCGATGCCGGCTTCCCGCGCTGACAAACGGGAACCCGCACATGAAGACACAGCCGCAGTCCGGCCGCGCCCACAGCGCGCTGACCGGCGCCGGCGCGGCATGCTCGACATAGGTCCACGCCACGCCGGCCCGCTCGCCCACGTAGGCAAACAGCGCACGCCACGCCTGGGCCACCGGCGCGGCCACCGCATACATGCGCGCGTTGGCGATCATGCGTAGACGAGCTGCTGGCCAATGCCCATGCGCTCGGCCTTCTTCATGATGGCGTGGCCAAGCGCGATATCGCTCAGCGACAGGCCTCGGTGCCAGAACAGGTTGGTCTCGTCGTCGCTCTGGCGGCCCGGCTTGCGGCCCGCGACGATGTCGCCAAGCTCCGCGTGCAGCGTCTGCGCGGACAACTTGCCCGCCTCCACATGTGCGCGCAGCGAGCCGAACATGCCACCCTTGCACTGCGTCCAGTCGTCCACCACCAGCTTGCTCATGATGTCGGTCAGCGACAGCTCCACCGCGCTCATGGTCCCATACGGCACCACGAAAGCGCCCGGCTTGATCCACTCGGTCTTGAGCAGCGGCGTGGGCTGGTCCAGCCGCGACGCCTCGACCACGATGTCGGCGCCCCGCACACACGACTCCCAGTCCGGCGTGACGATGACCTTCTTGCCAAGATCCTTCTCCAGCCGCGCGGCGAACGCGTCGCGGCTTTCCGGGCGGCGTGAATGCACCCGGATCTCGTCGAAATCAAAGAGGCTGTCGAGCAGGCGCACGTTCCAGTACGACGTGCCGCGCGCGCCGATATGGCCAAGCACCTTGCTGTTGCGCCGTGCCAGGTGGCGAGCGCCCAGTGCGGTCACCGCGCCGGTGCGCGCATCGGTGATGAAGGTTGCGTCGATCATCGCCACCGGCATGCCGGTGCGGGGGTCGAACAGGTTGAGCATGGCCATCTCCGACGGCAGGCCCAGCTTGTAGTTGTCGACGTAGTCGCCGACGATCTTCACGCCGGCCAGCCCCAGCGGCGCCACATAGCCCCGCAGCACATTGAAGTGGCCATTGAATGCCGGGTCTGGAATCAGGTGCACGCGCGGCTCGATCACCGTCTGCTTGTTACCTTGCGCCAGCAGGCCCTGCTCGACCGCGTCGAGGATTTCCTTGTCGGTCATGGCGAGCTTCGCAATGTCACGGCCGTTGATGTAAGTCAGGTGGATGTCGCTCATGTTTTTTCCTTGTCTCCCGCAGTGGACGTTGGGGCAATGCACCGGCATGCATCAAGATGCCCCGCGATGGGCCATGCGTCCCCATCGCGGTGCCGGCGCCGATTGCGCCTGGCGCCGCCTTGGTGCACGTGGGCAAGCGCGCTGCCAGGACCCAGTGTAGGCAGCGCAATCCTTACTGTCATATGCTTATATATCCGCGCGACTTAACATCAGGTTAATAGGTTGAAATCATGAAAATGAACCTCCGGCAGATTGAAGTGTTCCGTGCCGTGATGCTCACGGGCTCGATCAGCGGCGCGTCCAAGCTCCTGTATGTGTCGCAGCCCGCCATCAGCCGGCTGATGTCGCACACCGAGCAGCGCCTGGGGCTGGAACTGTTCCGCCGCGTGAAGGGCCGCCTGCATCCCACGCCGGAAGCCAGGCGGCTGCTGGGCGAGGTCAATGTGGTGTACGAGGGGATCGAGCGCGTGAACGAGATCGCGGAAGACCTCGCGACCAACCGCACGGGCAGCCTGCGCATTTCATGCAGCCCGAATCTCGGGCAGACGGTGCTGCCCCGCGCCATCGCCTCGTTTCGCGCTGCGCATCCGGCCGTGCGCATCGTCGTGCGCACGCAGATCCCGGGCAACATGCTGCGCGCCCTGCTCTCCGGCCAGGCCGAGCTGGCCGTGTCCAACATGCCGCTGGCGCATCCCAACCTGGAATCCCGGCTGCTGGTGAAGAACCCGATGGTGGCGCTGGTGCCCGCGGGGCACCCTTTGAGCGGGCGCAGCTACGTGCGCCCGGCGGAGCTCGCCGGGGAGCCATTGATCGGCTACGGCGCGGATGTGCCCTTCGGCTTGCTGGTGCGGGAAATGTTTGGCAGCGGCTTCGATGACCTCGATATGCGCATCGAAGTGGAGCAGGCGCACGTAGCGCGCGCGCTGGCACAGGCCGGGGCCGGCATCGCGCTGGTCGATGCCATGACGGTGTTCGGGCAGGCGTGGCCCAATATCGTGGCGATTCCGATCCGGACCAAGGTCAATGCCTCGGTCCAGATCTTCAATGTCCAGTCCGAGCCGCTGTCGCGGCTGTCGCTGGAGTTTGCGCAGGAACTGGTGGCGCGGATGAAGGCTTGAAGGCGTGCAGGGGCCATCAGGTCGACGCACCCCTACCGCCCGCTTACCTCTTCAACGGATGCGCCAGGAAAAACCGCACCATCTCCGCGCTGGCATCAGGCCCGCTCGCATCGGTGTACGAGCCATGCGTACTGCCACCCGCCCACGCGTGCGGCGCGCCATGCAGCAGCCAATACTCGGCGTCAACGCCATCGCGCGACTTCAATTGACGGCGCGTGAAGGCGCGCCCGTTCTGCCTGCTCCGGCGCTGGCTGTCCTGCTCGCCGTCATGCTGGAAATCCCGCAGCAGCCGGTCGGCGTTGGACACATGCACCGTCGTATCCGCGTCGCCCTGGAAGACGATCAGCGGCCGCAACGGCGCGGCCTGCGCTTTCGCCATGTGCTGGCCCGCCAGCTTGCCGCCCTGCATCGCGGCCAGCGCCGACGGCAAGTCATGCGCGCTGGCATACGGCAAGCCGGAGTGAATCCCCGCCGCGGCATACAGGTCGGGATACGCATGCACCATCACGGCGGCCATGGCGCCGCCGGCGGACAAGCCGGCCACATACACGCGATCGGGATCGACCGGATGGCTGGCCATGACGTCCCGCGTGATGCCCGCGATCAGCGACGGCTCGCCCTGCTCGCGCTGCTGGTCGCCCGGCTTGAACCAGCTCCAGCACCTGGACGGGTTCGCCGTCACGGGCTGGATGGGATAAGCAACCACGAAACCGTGCTGCTTCGCCAGCGCATTCATGCGGGTACCCGCCGCGAAATCGTCGGCATCCTGCGTGCAGCCGTGCAGCATCACCACCAGCGGCAGGCGCTTGCCCTCGAAGCCGGCGGGCACGTAGACCTTGTAGGCACGCTGGCCGGCGTGTCCGGCATGGCGCCTGGTGGTGAAGTGGCCGGTGTCCTGCACGCCGGGTTGCGCTGCGGGTTGCGGCGCGGGTTGCGGGGCATCCGCGGGGTGCGCGCGGCCTTCGCGCGCTTGCGCAGCACGCTCCTGCGCCTGGCGTGGCAGCAGCGCCTCGACAACTTGCGCAGGCTGGAAGCCGGGATTGGGGACTGCGGGGACTGCGGGCACTGCGCTGTTGCCGCGCAACGCGCGCGCAATGACCTCGGTGGCTTCCAGCGGCCCCGCCGTGCGCAGCAGCGCCATGGCTTCCTGCATGGAAGCCAGAAATTCTTCGTTCATCTTCGTCATGGTGTCCTTCTATGTGCCTTTGGCGTTGGGCTTTCCGTTGCCTGGCGGCTTAGCGGATGCGGCCGGCCAGCGCGGCCTTGACGGCGGCGGAGGCGTGGAAAGCGCCCAGCACCACGATCGACTCGATCGTGGCCAGGGCAAGCTCGGGCGTGACATCGGATGCGATGCTGGCCAGTCCCAGCACATGGATATCCAGGCGCTGGTGCGCGGCTTGCGCTGCCTCCAGGTCCTGGCGGGAGAAATGCTGCAGGCCGAGCACCAGCGCGCGCCGCGTCACGGTCTCGCTGACGGCCTGCGCGTGGATCGCAAGCTGGTTGCGGATCGCGGTGCGGATCAGGTCGGTACGGTTTGAGTAAAAGCCTTCCTCGACCAGCAGGTCGATCTGGCCGAGATCGACCGGGCCGAGATTGATCGTGATCTTCTCGGTCTCGCCGCCTTTAGGGCGGGGTTGCGCCACAAGTGTCTTTTGCCGCTCATCCATCGTCATTTACCATCCAAATACCATCCAATGGGATGGTTATAGGATGGGATGGCCGATTATTCAAGAACGATTGCAGTCTTTTGCTGCAATCGCACATGAAAGTGCAGCCTACGGTATCCGGTGGAATTGCCCGCCCTGGCATGCAAGCCTTTACGGGCGGCCCATGAAATTTTTCGCCACGCGGCAAGGTGCCGGGGGATCTGCTCTATCCTTGGGCGTGGCTTCACGCACACGGAACCAGAGCACCGGGGAACCAGGGCTCAAGAGATCGATTTATCCATTGATCGAGAGGACATAGGAGCGATATGCCAGCCCCCGCAATGACAACGCGCAGCAGCCTGCGGCATCGCCGGGCGGCATCCCGGCTTGCCTGCGCTTGCGCAGCCCTGGCGCTATGCGCCTGCGCGCCAGACTCGGTGCGCAACTACGAGGCAAAAGGCTTCAATGCCTACCTCGACAGCGTGCAGCGAGGCTGCCCGAACATGATGATCGGAAACAACAACATCAGCGATTGGCTGCGCACCGACGGTGGCCAGAACAACAGCGACTACGTGTACTGGCTCGACCAGACCTCCCGGCTTTACTACCGGCGCATCACGCCGGCGCAGTATCGCGATTCGGTCGTCGGCGCGCTCGGGCAAGGCAAATCGGATACGCGCGCGGTGGATTGCATCCTCGGCAAGCTGCCAGCGCGGCGCCCTGCCAGCCCGGCAGGGGACAAGCGGCCGTAGTTGCTGGACGTGCTAGCTGGCCGTGGCAGCTGCAACGGCCAGGATGGGCGCCGGCGCATGTGGCACCGGACCGGCTATCGGGCCGATGACCCGTTCAGGGCTGCAGCGGCGCGTATGAGCGTCTTGAAGGCATCCTCGTCCATTTCGTCACCCTCGTGCAGATCGATAGCACGCCGGGTGTTGCCTTCCAGGCTGGCGTTGAATAGTCCTGAAGGGTCATCGAGCGAAGCGCCCTTGGCGAAAGTCAGCTTCACAACGCTCTTGTAGGTCTCGCCGGTGCAGATCAGTCCATCGTGAGACCAGACCGGAACGCCTCTCCACTTCCACTCCTCGACCACCTCAGGGTCAGCCTGCTTGATGAGAGCGCGGACATGGGAGAGCGTCTTGCCCCGCCAGTCGTCCAGTTCCTGGATCCTGGCGTCGATCAGCCGGGAAGGGGATTCGCCCTGGGTCGTTGCGCTCTTTTTCATAGGGATTGCACCTGATTCGGCTGTTTTACCATCTTGCTTGCATAGCCGGCTCGCCGTTGCGTGAGCGGTACCGCGCCTGAATAGGCGGTCTTGAATTTACCATACCCGATTGGTTGTGCATCCGGCATGATCGTTGTCGACCCTACGGGGTCGTGGCGACATGGTGACATGGATTTGTCAGCCAGTCCTGGCGCGCGGCGCTCGGCTACACTTTGCCGACTCTCCCCTTACTGGCACAAGCGAAGGAAATGGCAAATCAAGGCGACATCAGCATCGGCGAAGACAAATGGATTCCGTTCATCGACCTGGAAGGGAAGTACCACGACGCGGTGAACATCGACGCGTGGCTCGCCCCTATCCTGCCCTTGCTTGACTGGCTCGAAACGGAATGCGTCGTGGACTGTTGCGGCATTGACGCATATGGCTTCTGGCCCGATGCCATTGCCCGGGCGGCGACGCAAACCGGCCTCCCCGATCTTGCCGAGCGGATTGCACAGGTGAGAGAACGCGTCGCCAGCTCCGCCGGCGAGGCCTTCCTTAGCCACAGGATGAATAACTATTTCGACAGGCAGGTCTTGCTTGCGCTGATCGACCACATCGCTGCCTGCCTTGCGTCCGGCGCGCGGGACGCGAAAGCCTGAGCGGCTGGATGATTTCGTTCCCGCGGCCCATCCGCTGCGCGCGATCGTGAGCCGTGCTGACGGACACGCAAATCGCGCCCATCATCAAAGTCAGCGGACGATCGGGTAAGTCAGTGGATTCTTGGGCAGTCATGGAACCGCGGATTTCGTAGAACATCGTGTGTCACTAAACCTGGAGAAATGAGCGTGCACACGGATGTAACTTTTGACTCCGACGGGCTCCGCCTGGCCGGAGCCCTGCATTTGCCCCCAAATCTTGTCGACGGCGAGCGACGTCCGGCCATCGCAGTGCTGCATGGGTTCGGCAGCAACAAGGATGACGGTATGGTGCAGCTGGCGACGCGCCTGTTTTCCTCGCTGGGCTATGTGGTCCTGCGTTTCGACATGCGGGGCTGCGGTTACAGCGAAGGCGAGCGCGGCAAGGTACTGTGCGAGGACCAGGTGAGCGACACGCGCAACGCGGTCAGCTACTTGCAGAGCCTTTCCGAGGTGGAGCCAGCCAAGATTGCCGTGATGGGCCACAGCTTCGGCGCGGCCGTGGCGGTCTATGCGGCTGGCGTTGACCCTCGCATCGTGGCCTGCATCTCATCGGCCGGTTGGGGCGATGGGGAAGTCAAGCTGCGCCAGCAACATGCCGGGCCGGGCGAATGGCAGCGCTTCGAGGCAATGGTGGAAGAAGGCCGTGCCCGATTGGCCATGGGCCAGTCGATGCAGGTCTCGCGCTTTGACATCGTGCCGATCCCCCCCGCGATGCGCAGCAATCTGCCTGCGGGAAGCTTCATGGCGTTCCCGTTCGAGGTGGTCGAAAGCATGCTGGGCTTTCGGCCGAACGCAGTGGTCGGTGACATTGCCCCGCGTCCGCTCCTGCTGCTGCATCCGGCGGACGATTCGGTCACCCCGACGGACCAGTCGATCGAGCTGTTCCGCAACGCCAGGATGCCGGCCGAACTGCACCTGCTCTCGGAGATCGATCATTTCATCTTCTCCGACGACAACCGGGCTGTCCTGAACCTGGTCACGGACTGGCTGGTCAAGTTCTTCCCGGTCCACCAGGCGCCATCGGGGTCCGCATGACCGCGCGGCCCTCGACGATGATCAGTGCAGCCCGGCTGCAGACCTTCGCGCAGGCGCTACTTGCCTCGGCAGGGCTGCACGAACCTGGCGCCTCACTGGTGGCGGAGAGCCTGGTGTGGGCTGACCTGCGTGGTTCTCCCGGACATGGGGTAGCGCGCATCCCGCAGTACATTGCGTGGCTGGCCTCGGGCGACATGAATGGCCGGGCACAACCGCGCCCGGTGCTCAACCTGCCAGCGCTAACCGTGGTCGAGGGGGATCGCTGCGCCGGTGCGCTGGGCATGCGCATTGCCGCCGGGCAAGGCATTGCCGCTGCGCGCCAGGCCGGGGCCAGCCTGGTGCTCTTGCGGCAGACAACGCATACCGGCGCGCTCGGCTTTCACACCGCGCATGTGGCCAGTGCGGGCATGTTTGCCATGGCGATGGCCGCGTCGGGACCGTTGATGGCCTACCATGGCGCCTCGGTAGCGGGTGTCTCGACGGCTCCGCTGTCCATGGCCTGCCCTGGCCTCGGCGAGCCGATCGTGTTCGACATGGCTTCGGGCGCGGTTGCCTTCGGCAAACTGATGCAGGCTCGGGCAGCCGGCCGGCCGCTCGAGCCGGGCTGGGCCATCGATGCCATGGGTAACCCCACCACGGACGCCCATCAGGCGGCAACGCCGCTGCCACTGGGCGGCCCGAAAGGCTCGGGCCTCGCGCTGATGGCCGAGATCGCCTGCAGCCTGCTGACCAACCATCCGATCCTGGCACCCGCGCTGCTGGCTTCCCCTGCCGTTCATCCCCACACGCAGAACGCGTGGATGCTCGTGATCGATATCGCTCAGGTGCTGGACCCCGCCATGTTTCAAGCGCAGTTGACCGAGCTCGCGCAGGCCATCCACAATCTGCCGGCGTCTTTCGAAGGCCCTCCTCGGCTGCCGGGGGAACGCGGCTACGCCGAATCCCGGGAGCGGGGCGTGAGCGGGATTGCCTTGGCGCCCGTCACTGCCGCCGCGCTGGAGGAACTTGCCAGCCAGGCGGGCATTCGCGTTCCCTGGGAGTAGCATGCCCGGGAGGTCACATTCAACCGCGCGCACGAATACGGGCCTGCAGGCCACCGGGCTCGCGGTGCCGGGGCGCGTACAAACGAGAAAGCCTGACAAGTCGAGCCATACCGACGTGTCGAAGCCAGCTCTGGACGGGGCGTATTCGACGCTTGGATGATCAACAGCCCCTTCCCCTCGTCTGCGTGTAGCCCTTGTTTCACTTTTTGCCAAATCAACAGAGACTTCTCCCCCCTTGACGACTGCCGGACAGATGACATAATTCCAACTTACTGCAAACGTTTGCATAAGTGGGATGATCAAGTGGCTTGTCGGCGTGTTTTGGTCGAGCACTGGGTTCACGCAAGGCGAGGCCTGACGCCACGGTCTGCCGCGCGTGAGCACGATTCCCCCCAAGACATTGATGAGGAGACACCCTGAATGGCAAATGACCGCCAGCTACGCATCGTCCACGGCAGCTTCGGCCGTGCCACCCTCCATCGGATATCGGGGCCGCTCGTCGCGCATGCCCATGCGGAGTTCCATCTGATCTTCAAGTTCGGCGGCACAGATGCGACATTCAAGATCGACGGCCACGCGCAGACACTGACCGACGGCTGCGCGCTGCTGATCAATCCCTGGTCGACGCATGCGAAGAGCGCCAAGGAGGGCTCGCCCTCGCTGCTGCTCGCCTTGCTGCTGGAGCCGGAATGGCTGGGACGCACGCTCGGCGTCGACAATCCTGCCAGCGGCCTGCGCTTTAGCAAAACGCTGGCGCGCATGGATGCGGATACCGTCGCATCATTGACAGAGTTGGGTACCTGCCTGGCCCGGGACCTGGCTGACGATTCGGCGATTGGCTCGGTAGATTGCGAGGCCGCCGTCGCGGAACTGGCACGCAGGGTGTCGGCCTGCCATCTTCAGCGGCGGTCCATGACCGAAGTGCTGGCAAACACCAGGCCGCTGGACTATCGGATCAAGCGCGCGACCGAGTACATACGCAGCCACGCGGGGGAAAATCCCAACGTGGAGACGGTCGCCAGCGCGGTGGGCATGTCCCGCAGCCGGCTCTTCCACCAGTTCAAGGCGTGCATGGGCATTTCGCCGCAGCAATACCTCGACTGGATCCGGATCGGCATCGCCACACGGCTGCTGGCAGAACGGCATGCCAGCATCGGGGACGTAGCAGACCAACTCGGATTCAGCGCGCAAGGACACTTCACGCGCTTTTTCGTCCAACACTTGGGGCTTAGCCCGTCGGAGTTTCGCCGCATCGGCATGCCGGGCGGTGCACACGGCGACTGAAGCGCCCAACGCCGCCCGGCGTCCACTACCGTCAACCGCCGTCAACTACCGTCAAGCGCGCAGCGAGCGCGACAGCTTGTCCTGGATCACCGCGTCGAATACCGCCTTGGGCAGCATGCCGTGCACAGTCTTGGCCGGGATCGACGTGTAGTTGCTGGCCGTCTGGTTGGAGTACTGGGTGATGCGGAATCCCGAGGTAATGCTAGCGAGCGAGTACACGTCCTGAGAATCCATGCCGGTCGCAGCGCTCACCCAGTTGAGCATCTGCCGCAGGCAGGCGACCAGCGCCTCGTCGAGATTGTTGCCGAAGCCAAGAATGATCCAGTGGCTGGGCGTCTCAGCCATCGGCAAGGACAAGGGCCGCTGCTTGTGCAGGAAATACTGGATCTGCATGTCCTCCATCGCGGTTTCAATGGCGGTCTGATTGACTACGCCGTCGCCTTGGGCGGCATGCGAATCGCCTGTCCAGATCATCGCGCCCGGCCGTTGGACCGGCAGGAACAGTGACGTACCCTCAACCAGCTCGCGCAACACGAGATTGCCGCCATACCGGCCGCTGAGGATAGCGCTGACCGGCTCGTCGCCGGCGGGCTGCACCGCCATCACGCCCTGGAACGGCGCCAGCTTGATGCGGATGCCCGGCGCGAACTCGGTGTACTGCCGGCTCTCGTCAAATTTGAAATAGCGCAGGTACGGTTTTGGAAAGTCGTTAGGCAGCGCACCGACCCCTTTGGGTGCGGAGTTCCATCCCCAGCCGATCGGACGCAACCTGACCATCCGGCACTCCACCACGTCGCCGGGCATCGCCCCGCGTAGTTCCACGGGCCCGACGTTCGAGTACGGCCCTTGCGGAAATCGCTTGCGCACGGGTTCGCGATCCTCGTAGCTCATGCCGTACGAGGCGCCGTTGGCCCAGTTAACCCAGGTATTGGGATACATCACGAGATCGCCCGACTCAATGCTGGCGGCCGGCGCTGCCTTGGGGTCGAGAATGCCGACGTGCACGGTGTCCGTGGCGGACTCGATCCGGTGGATCTTGCCCGGTTTGATTGCGGGGAGTGGAACTGCACCCGGTTCGGCAACCGGTGCGCCCGGCCCCGACGTCACCTGTGCTGCTGCCCGCAGCGATGCCGCTCCCAGGCCGAGGGCACCTGCAGCCTTCAGCCAATGTCTCCTGTCGATCATCATCGTTTTTGTTCCTTTTGATTGGGCCGTCGGCGGCACCACTGCGCCGGACGGCAAGATACGGCACATCAGCGCAGTTGCGCGACGTACTGCGCCACTGCGAGGATCTCTTCGTCCGTCATCAACGGCACAAGCAGGCTCATCAGCTTGCCGGGACCGCCACGCGTGCCGGATTTCCACGCGTGGAGCTGCCTGGCCACGTATTCCGGCTGCTGGCCGGCAATGCGCGGAAAGTCGGGCGCGATGCCTTCCCCGTTTGGCCGATGGCATGTCACACAGGCCGGCAGGTGATTGGACGGATTGCCCTTCCAATAGATGGCCATGCCAGCCCCGACCAGGTGCGGCAGGGCGGCCTGTCCGCGCGCGGGTGCCTGGCGGCTAAAGTAGCGAGCCACTTCGCGCATCTCCACTTCGCTCATGCTTTGCACCACGGCAGCCATCGTGGCGTCCTGGCGCAGTGCCGGCTCGCTGGCTCCGGCCTTGAACTGCCTCAGCTGCTTGAACAGGTAGTCTTCGTTCTGGCCCGCCAGGCTGGGGTATGCCTTCTGCGTGCTCTGGCCGGTATTGCCGTGGCATGCCGCGCAGACTTGCTCGACAATCAGCCGCGCGGGCCGCGCTTCGCCCACCTCTGATGCGGGCTGCGCCAGCGCAGGCACGGCCAGCGTGCACAACGCGAGCAAGCGGGCAGACAGCCGGCGGCGCTCCATGGGATATTTCACGTTGGAATCCTCACAACAAGGCAATGCCCGATCTAGTTCAGGTAGCCGCCGGTCTTGGTGACGATCTGGTGCGCGCGCCGCGTTTCGCTGGTCAGACGGCTGGTCAGGCCGGCCACGCCGGTCTGGCTGAAGGCGGGATCAACGCTCAGGCCGGCCAGCCTGGCGCGGATCTCGGCATCGTTCATGATGGCGCGGACCTCGCTGCGCAGCCGCTCGGTCACCGGCGCCGGCGTGCCCTTGGGGGCGAACACGCCATACCAGACGGTAATGTCATACCCGGGAATGCTCTCGGCCACCGTGGGCACGTTGGGCAGGCCCTGGAGCCGGCTCGCGGTACCGACGGCCAGCAGCCTCAGCTTGCCGGCGTTCACATGGGGCATGTACTCCAGCAGCGGGCCCGTCGCCAGGTCGATGTGCCCGGCGATCATATCGTTGATCGTCGGGCCGCTGCCCTTGTAGGGGATATTGGTGATGTCGACACCGGCCATCGTCTTGATCATTTCGAGTGGATAGCTGGTTGGGCCACCGTAGTTGACCTTGCCGGGATTCGCCTTGGCGTAGGCAATCAGTTCGGTGACGGACTTGTATGGCGTCTGCGGATTCGTAACCAGTACCAGCGGCGACTCGCCCAGTGGCGCCACGGGTACCACGTCGCGCGTCACGTCGTAGGGCAGCTTGCGGTAGAAAGCGGCGTTGACCGCGTGGATGCTGTTCAGGATGCCGATCGTATGGCCGTCCGGCGCCGCGCGCACGAGCGCCTCCGCGCCGATATTGCCGCTGGCACCCGGTCGGTTCTCCACCACGACGGGTTGTCCCAGCGCTTTCGACAGGCGTTGCGCCACGGCCCTGGCCAGTACATCGTTGATGCCTGCCGGCGGGAACGGCACGATGAAGACGATAGGCTTCGAAGGCTTCCAATTGGCCTGTGTACTTGTGTCCGCTTGCGCTGCGTTGGCGGCTCCGGGCCGCAGGCCTGCGAGTGCCACGGCCAGTGCGGCGGTGATGGCCGCAGTCATGGCGGCAAATGTGGCCACCCGCCGAGGGGCGGTGAGGAACGATGGACGCTTCCGGCTTTGCATTGACTCTTGTCTCCTGGTGAATCGCGAGGCGTGGGCGATAGGGCCAGCCCAGGCTCACACTCTACGGATCTGGAAACAAGACGCTTCCCCATTTGGGGAGCCGTTTACCAATACGTCCTCCGTTCTGCGGTATCGGTATGCCGGCAAACGATCGCCTGATGACGCGCGGCGTCTGCTTACCGGATTGTCCAAGAACTTGACAGGGGCTCCGCCGACGCCGCGGTTCGTCATGCAAGATGGAGCGAAACATCGACGACCGGAGAAAACCCATGCATTACCAGCAAAACGGCACCGTGGTCACCATCGGCAACGGCCCACACCATGTCATCGCCTTGCATGGCTGGTTTGGCCATGCGCGTGGATGGGGGCCCCTTGTGGACGTGCTCGATGGTGAGCGCTTCACCTACGCCTTCATCGACTATCGAGGCTATGGTGCCCGGCGAGGGATCCAGGGCAGATTCGACATGCAGGAGATCGCCGCCGACGTGCTGGCGCTTGGTGACGAATTGGGATGGCAACGTTTCTCGCTGATCGGGCACTCCATGGGAGGCAAGGCCATGCAGGCTGTCGCCATGCTGGCCCCCGCGCGCGTCAAGGCCATGGTCGGCGTCACGCCTGTGCCGCCCACGCGCGTGCCCTTCGACGAGCCGACACGCTCGCTGTTCGAACGTGCTGCCGACGATTTAGCGGCAAGAATTGCTATCGTGGACAATGCCACGGGCAAACGTCTGAGCCGGTACTGGGTGGAAAAAATGGTTCAAGCCTCGACGCTGCATGCCGATGCCGACGCGTTCGCCGCCTACTTCCGGGCATGGGCCGACACCGATTTCTCTGCTGAGATTGCCGGCATCCGTGTTCCCACACTGCTGCTGGTTGGTGAGCACGACCCGTCGCTGACTGCTGACGTCATGGAGCAGACGTATGGCAAAGCATTCCGCGATCTGGCCATCGACGTGATCCGCAACGCAGGACACTATCCGATGGACGAGACCCCAGTGGACCTCGTCACGCGGATCGAGCGCTTCCTGACGGACATCCAGGCCCGCAGCGAACGCTGACATCCTGAAGTGCCCATGCGCAGCGCCTGCCGGTGTCGACCACCAGCAGGCACCACCATAGCGCATACGCCGCTCAGGGCGCCTCGGCCGCACCGATCGCGGCCACGCCGCGGCGCCCGATCTCCTCGTCCATGTCCGATGGCCCCCCGCTAACGCCGACGGCCCCGGCCAGGCGGCCACCGACGTAGATGCCCAGTGAACCCTGCGACGGAAAGACGGGGCCGCCATACACCAGCGAACTCATCTGGCCGAAGACGATGGGATTGGCCTGATAGCGCTTCACGAGTTCGGCGCCGGAGGCGCCTCCCGTTGCCGCCGAAGCGATGGCCTTGCCGCGCGCGACATCAAAGGTCGCAAACGGGGCGCCATCCATTCTCACGCCGCTGAGAAAGTGGCCGGACACGTCGACCACGACAATGCTGACGGCAAGTTTCCGGTCCTCGGCAAACCGTTTGGCGGCATCGGTAAGCCGCACCGCGGTGTCGGCGCCAAGGGTCTGCACCTGTACGACGGCCGCGGATGCGATCGGCGCGCAGAACAAATGCAGCCCGAAGGCCACTGCGAGGGTGGAGCGTTTCATGGATTCTCCTATGCATGACGAGATCGCGACGCATCGGCCTCTGGCCGACGACGGTGAACGGGTGGCGTACGCTGACGTGCGCACATCAGAAGAGATGGCGTATGCCCATCATGACCCCGCGCGGGTCGGACACGCTGCTTGCCGTGACCTCATTGGGGATGTTTGAAAATGTGTAGTTGGCCGCGTTCGTGTTCCAGATCTTACTGGCGTTGGCATAGAGCGTTGTACGCTTGGACAGCGAGTGCTGATAGCCGATCGACATCTGCTGGCCACGATTCGGCGTGCCGACCGATTGCTGCATGCCATATGCCACCAGCACCAGTCCGGCACCTCCCACGGGAATGGTCGTGCCGACATGGAAACCGCGGTCCTTCAGCGTCGCCTGGCCTGGCACCCATCGTGTGGCTTGGCGGACATTGGCGAACAGCTTCACCCACGGGAATTCATATGTGGCGCCGATCGCGCGCTCGTCGCGGTCGGCATTCGCTACCGCGTTGATGCTGTAGGTACGTTCGTAGGCAAGGCCCAGCCAGAGCGGTCCGCGCGCATAAGTCAGCGCCAAGGCTGCCAGCCGGTCGGCATCGCGTGGCGCGCTGGTCCGCTCGGCGCCGAATGAATAGATCGCACTGCCCTGCAGCCCGCCAAGTTCGGGGCTCTCATACCGAATGGAATTGTCCGCGCGCGCGGTCAGGCTGCTGCCCGCGGGGCCGCCGTTCTGCAGGCGGCCAAGCGGGCCATACGGCGAGAAGCCAAAGGCCGATGCCTGCCCCTCGATGTAGTAAATCGGCGTGTTCTGCCGGCCAAACGTCAGCGCGCCCCAGTTGTTGCTGCTCAGGCCGACCCAGGCCTGGCGGCCAAACAGGCGGCCTCCCTGCTGGGCGGTGCCACTGTCCAGTGCAAGTCCAGTCTCCAGTGCGAATACCGTGGACAGTCCCGGCGCCAGTTCCTCCTTGCCCCGCAAGCCCCACCGCGATTGATACAGCCCGCCGTCCTCGAGCCGCGCGACATGATTTGCCCCGGACTTGACATATTCGGTGTAGAGATCGGCTACGCCATAGATGGTCACCCCCGATTGTGCCGCCGCCATGCCCGGCATCGTTGCCACCGCCACTACCAAGAGTGTTCCCATTCTTTTCATGCGTTTCTCCTCGCTGTTCCGTCCTGTTTGACGATATGGTTCTTGCACGGTCCTTGCACCGTGCGCAGCAAGGGTATGGGTTCGCGCCGGGGGGGCGCTAACCCAATCATCCTGTCACTTGGAAAGGTGTCCGGAATGCGTGGCCCGGTGGGTCAGGAGCGCAGGCCCACGAGCAAGGTGCGGGAGGCAGATGTGGAAGTCCGCGACAAGCACTGGCGGATTCGGCAAGGCAATGGAGGGCTTTGTCGCAGCAAGAAGGAGCCATCGACAAAACGCCGGCGGTGATGATTGGCTTCAGAAGTCCATTGTGGCCGAGAGCATGAAGGTGCGCGGGGCGCCCAGGGCCAGACTGGACAACAGCGGCATTCCCCAATAGGCCTTGTTGGTCACGTTGTAGACGCTGGCCCGCACGGTCAGCGGATGGCTGGAGATCTTGGTGGCATAGCGTGTGCCCAGGTCATACACCGTGTAGCCCGGCACCGACAGCGAGTTGTCGGCGCTGATGTATTGCTTGGATACGGCGGTCGCATTGGCGGTCAGCGTCAAGCCCGGCACGGTGGCGGTGTCCCACTCCACGCCCAGCTTGCCTTGCAGCTTGGGCACCCCGGTTGCCTGCTTGCCCTGGTTGACGCCACCGGCGGTCTTGGTGAGCTTGGGGTCCACATAGGCGATGCCACCCATCAAGCGCACGCCGCGCAGCGGCGAGCCGAAGAAGCCCCACTCGACACCCCGGTTGCGCTGCTCTCCGCCAAAGGAAAAGACGTTGGTGGAAATATCGGTATAGCTGCTTGGCCGCTCGATTTCATACAAGCTGACCGTGTGGGCGAATTCGCCGAGGTCGAGCTTGAGGCCGACTTCCTTCTGCTTGGTCTTGGCCGGCGGAAACAGCTCTCCCGCATTGGCAGCAGTTGCCGGCGCGGTCTGGCCCTTGCTCAGCCCTTCAATATAATTGCCGTACACGGAAATATGGTCCGTGGCCTTGACCAGCAGCGCGGCCGCAGGCGTTATGGCGCTTGCGTCATAGCGGGCACTGCGCGCCCCGGTCGTGAGGCTGAAGGTATCGGTGAGCGCTTCCTGGTGACGCACGCCCAGCGTCAGTTGCACCCGGTCCTGTGCAAAAGACAGGGTGTCCGCTACGCCGTAGCTGGTCAGGCGCGTTTCCGTGTGGAGGGTCGGCGGCCAAAGCACTCCGGCGGCTGGCCCCCAGACCGGGTTGTAGATGTTGGTGGTCCAGTCCGCGCCCGGGACCGATCTGCGGCCATAGTCTCTTTCGGTGTCCGAGTAGCGCGTGACGTTTAACGCCAATTGATGCTTGACGCTGCCGGTTCGGAACTTGCCCTTCAATCCAACTTCCCCCGATGTCTTTTCAATATCGAAGGCCAGTTGGCCCATGGTGGTTCGGAAGTCGCCCGCCGCGTTGAGCACCTGCGCCGATACGGCACCGTTGTACTTGTAGTTGGTCTTGCTGGTGCCGAAGGCTGCATAGGCCGTCAGTTGTTCGCTCACGTCGAATTCGCCGCGGACGATCACACCCTTGTCCTTGGTGTTGACGAAGGACCAATCCGGGTTCAGCAGGGTTTCGGGCCTGGGTGGCTTGGGCACTGCCACGCCGGGGGCCAGATTGATGCCTCGGGTCACGCCGTCCACGCGGTCGTCGCTGCTGTAGAGGTCGGCAGAGACGCGAGCGCGCTCGCCCCGCCAGTCCAGCCCGAGGGACGCGAACCGGGTTTTCTTTTCCTGCCGGTCGACCGCCCCCTCGCCATCCCGATAGACCCCGTTGAAGCGGATGCCGAACTGCTTGTTCTCACCAAAGCGCCGCCCAAGGTCCACATGTCCGCCGAACTGCGCATTGGACATGTAGGTCGCCGTCAGTCGCGTCAGCGGCTCATCGCCCGCGCGCTTGGGCACCAGATTGACGGTGCCGCCCACCGAGCCGCCCGGAGGCATGCCATTGAGCAGGGCCGATGGGCCTTTCAATACCTCGATGCGCTCGAACATTTCGGGGGTGGTGCGGTAGTACGGCGCCATGCCGAACAGGCCGCCGATGGAGATATCGCTGGTGTTGGAGGCGAAGCCGCGGATGGAGTAGTTCTCGCTCCAGGCGCCGGTGACGCCGTTGCTGAACACCGTGGGATCGGTGGCGGCGATCACGCCGGTGATGTCCTTGGCCTGCCGGTCTTCGATGAACTTGTCCGTATAGCTGATGGTGGAAAACGGCGTTTCCATGAAATCCTTGTCGCCCAGCAGCCCCACGCGGCTGCCGGACGCCACCTGCCCGCCGGCGTAGACGTCGATCGCCGAGCTCGCCTGTACCGTCACCACCGGCAACGTCACCCCGCTCTCTGCGGCTGGGCTTTGCGTCAGTTGGGCCGTCCGGCTTAGCGTGTAGCGGCCGTTGGCCTCGCGCACTGCCTGCAGACCGTGCCCGCCTAGCAGTTCGGTGAAGCCCTCGCGCACGCTGTAGCTGCCGGACAACCCCCGGCTGTTCTTACCTTGGAGCAGGCTCTCATCCACGGTCAGTTCGACACCGGCCGCAGCGGCATAGGCCTTGAGCGCCTCGCCCAGCGGGCCGGTCGGCACGTTGAAGCGGCTCCGGGCATCCACCGCCTGGCCGGTGCTTTGGGCAAGTGCCGGCGTGGCGGCCAGGGCCAGGGCGCCCGCGCTCAGCCCCAGCAGCAGCACCGTCGGCACGGCGGCAGCGGCGCCGCGGTTCAGGGCAAAGGCGGGATGGGGGCGCACCGCCTGCTGTGCAGGTCGCGCGATGCGAGGGTGACGTTTGGTCATGACAAGCTCTTTTCCGTTGATTCAGTTGAGATTGGATTGGTTCTCAGCACGTCTTGCGAGTGAGAAAGAGATAACGAATACGAATCATTACGTTTTTGGCTCGGGGCTAAGGACAAGCCCCGGAACAGATCAGTGCTGATAGCCCTTGATGACGTCGTCGATCACGAGCTTCAAAGAGGTCGGGCTGGCGGCGGTGACGTACCAAGCTTCAGCATCGACGAAGACCACACGGCCGTTCTTCCAGGCGTTGGTCTGGCGCAGCAGCGGGTTGCCCATGCTCCCGGCATCCATGACCGGACGGCGCTCCATCACGGCCGTCCGGTCCACCACGAAGATGATGTCGGGGTTGGCCTGCTGGATGAATTCGCTGGAAATCGGCTGGCCATGCAGGCCGGTCTCGGTAGTCGGGCTGGCCGGTTTCACGCCAAGGGCATTGAAGACGAACCCGTAACGGGAATGCACGCCAAAGGAACTGAAGGCGCCGTTGTTGTGCAGAACGACAAGCGCCTTCTCGAGACGGCCCTGGGTCGTGCGCCTGGCCTCCTCGACCTTGACGTCCAGTTCAGCCGCTTTCTGGCGGGCAAGGCCTTCCTTGCCAAAGATTCGCCCCAGGGTCATGAGGTGGTCCTTGATGACCTCGATGTGCTTGACCTGGCTATCCCGGTAGTCCACATCGAAATGAATCGTCGGAGCGATCTCGCTCAATTCCTTGTAGTGGTTCGCCTGGAGCGAGGTGATCAGGATCAGTTCAGGCCTGGCCGCATGAACCCGCTCCAGATTGGGCTGAACGATCGAGCCCAGATCCTGAACGTCCGGAGCGTCCTTGTACCTGGCGAGGAAGTGCGGGACGAAATCCTTCGGCATGCCAACGACAGGGACACCCAGTTGGTCGAGGAAATCGACTTCATTCATGTCGAGGGCGACCGCGCGTTGCGGAAGGCGCTCGACGACGGTCGTTCCCAGCTTGTGCTGAACCGTGACGGGCGCGAACGCTGCCTGCGGGGACCGGCCGGCGGATGCGGGCTGTGCGGCTGCCTCTGGCGCTTCGGCTGGCTTCTGGCCGCACGCCTGCACCGCGACGGTCGCGGCCATCAGCAGGGCTAACGCCCAACGCCTGTTTCTGTGATTCCGGGTCATTTCAGTTCTCCTGATGGATTGAAGTAGTTGCACACGCATCCTCGATCGCTGCGCACGATCTCGAAGTCCAGTCCATACAGTTCCTGCAGCCGTGTCTCGGTCACGGCCTCCACGACGGGGCCGCAGAAGCGAACCGTTCCGCCCTTCAATGCGACGATGTGATCGGAGTAGTTCGCAGCGAAATTGATGTCATGGATCACCAGGATCACGGTGCGCCCATGCTCGTCACACAAGCGGCGAAGCGCGCGCATGATCTGGACGGCGTGCTTCATGTCGAGGTTGTTGAGTGGCTCGTCCAGCAGCAGAACGTTCGTCTGCTGGGCAATGGTCATCGCCAGGAAAGCCATCTGGCGCTGCCCTCCGCTGAGCTCGTCGATGTAGGCCCCGCGCAGCGCATCCAGCGACAGGAACGCGATGGCCTCGTCGATCGCGTCGTGGTCCTCGGGGGTGAGCGCGCCGCGGCTGTACGGGAAGCGCCCGAACGCGACGAGTTCCTCGACCGTCAGGCGCAGGTTGAAGTCCGGCGCCTGGCGCAAGGTGGCGACGTGCTTGGCGTATTCGCTGATGCGGATGCTGGAAACCTTGCGATCCCCGATCAGGATGTCGCCCTGGGTCGGCTCCAGCAGGCGCGCGATCGTCAGCAGCAGCGTCGTTTTGCCTGCGCCGTTGGGGCCGATCAGAGAAGTCACGCGCTGCGCCGGGAATTGCGCGCTGACGCCGGAAAGGACGGTCTTGGCGCCGTAGGCCTTGTGAAGGTTGTGAACGGTGATCATGCGGTGCCTCGGGTGCGAACCATCAGCGCGAGGAAATACGCGCCACACACCAGGTTGACGAGAATGCTGACGGTGGTCTTGTAGTTGAAAACGTGTTCGACCAGGAGCTGGGCCACGATGAAGATGCCGATGGCGATCGCGCAGCCTATGGGCAGCGTGACCCGATGCCTGGAAGTCCGGGCCATCGCATAGGCGATGTTCGCCACGAAGATCCCCATGAAGGCCGTGGGCCCGAGCAGGCTGGTCGAGACCGCCACGAGAGCCGCGATCAGCGCGAAGTAGAGCCTCACGTACCGCTGGTAGTCGACCCCCAGGGAAATGGCCTGGTCGCGGCCCAGCGAGAGCACGTCGAGGATCGGCAGGGTCTTCAGCCATGGCAGGCACACGGCCGCGACCAGAAGGGCCGAATAGAGCAACTGCTCGGGTTGTGCCCTGTTGAAGGATGCGTAGCCAAAGCCCTGGAGAACGGCGAACTCGCCCGGGCTGATCCTGAGCTGGACGAACTGCGTGACAGTGCCGATCACCATGGTCAGCACGAGCCCCAGCAGCAGCAGGAAATACACGTTGTACCTGCCATTGCGCAAAAGCCACCGATGGATGGCCCACGAATAGGCGAGCATCAACAGGATGCAGAGGAAGAAATTGCCGCTCTGGCCGAGTACCACCTGGCCATGCGTGCCCATGGCCAGGATCAGCAGCGCCTGCAACAGCAGATAGACCGCCTCGTACCCCATGATCGCCGGCGTCAGAATCCGGTTGCCCGCGATGGTCTGGAACGTGATCGAGGAGACGGCGACGCAGATGCCGCCGATGACGATGGCGGCCAGCCGGGCGAGCCGTTTGGGAATGACGTAGTCGAGGTCGAATCCGGACCGCACGAGGACAAAAGCCGCGGCCAAGGCGATGACCACCATCCAGAGGGCATATCGGGGGGCAGCGCGCCTCATTGCTTCCTCCAGATGATGAGCACGAGGAACAGCACGCCGCCCACGCCGCCTGCGGTCAGGCCGATGGGCACCTCGAACGGGTAGATGAGCAGGCGGCCGAGAATGTCGCAGGCCAGCAGCAGCGACGCGCCGCCCAGAGCGACGATGGGCAGCGTGCGGCCCAGGTTGTCGCCGTAATGCAGCGCGACCAGGTTGGGGATGACCAGCCCGACGAAGGGGATCGCGCCGGCGGTGATGACCGTGGCGGACACGGTGACCGCCACCAGCATCAGGCCCAGCGCCGCCGTCGCCGAATAGCTCAGCCCCAGGCTGGTGGCCATGCCTTCGCCCATGCCGAGCACCGTGAAGCGGTGCGCATACAGGTAGGTGAGCGCGACGATCGGCAGGATCAGGTAGATGATCTCGTAGTTGCCCTGGACGACCTTGGAGAAATCGCCGAGCAGCCAGCCCTGCATGCTCTGCAGGATGTTGTAGCGGTAGGCGTAGAACTCGGCCACGGCACTCAGCACGCTGCCGTACATGAGGCCGATGACCGGCACGAGAACGGTGTTCTTGAACTTGATGCGGCGGATGATCGCCACATAGACCAGGCTCGCGGCGAAGCAGAAGACCAGCGCGAACAGCATCCGGCCCATTGTGCCGGCGGCGGGCGCCAGCGTCATCGACACCAGGATGCCGAGCTTGGCCGCATCCAGTCCGCCCGAGGTGGCCGGTTCGACGAACCTGTTGCGCACGATCTGCTGAAGGATCACGCCGCAGACGGACAGGCCTGCGCCGGTCAGGACAAGCGCCGTCAAGCGGGGCAGGCGGCTGGCTGTCACCGTCAGCCAGGCATCGCCCGACAGCGAGAACACCTGCGACCATGCCATCTGCCGGGCGCCGACCAGCAGCGAGGCGCCGCAGAGGATGGCAAACAACCCAAACCAACGTGCGCGCATCAGCAGCGGTCTCCGTTCGACGCCGCCGCGATACGCCAGCCTCTGGCGGCCCGGCGCTGGGCCAGGAAGTGCGCGTAGCGCCCCTGGCTCGCGCGCAATGGCGCGGGCGAACCCTGCTCGACGACCTTGCCGCCATCGAGCACCACGATCTGGTCGGCCATCGCCACCGTCGAGAGTTGGTGCGCGATGACGATCAGCGTGCGCTTGCCGCGCAGACGCGCCAGCGCCTCGGCGATGGCGGCCTGGTTCTCCGCATCCAGCGCGGCGGTGGCTTCGTCCACCAGCAGGATGGGCGCGTCCTTGATCAGCGCGCGGGCGATGGCGATGCGTTGGCGCTCGCCGCCCGACAGGCGTGCGCCGCCTTCGCCGACGGGGGTGTCGATGCCCTGCGGCAGGCGCTCGATGATCTCGGCCACGCCGGCCTGCCGCGCAGCCTCCATGATCTCGACATCGGTGGCATTGGGCTTGCCGATGCGGATGTTGTCGGCAATGCTGCCCGCAAACAGGTAGTTGTCCTGGAAGATCTGACTGATCTGGCCGGCCAACTGCGCGTTGGACATCTGCCGCACGTCCACGCCACCGACAAGTACGCTACCCTGGCTCACATCGAAGAAGCGAGCGATCAGCCGCACCAGTGTGGTCTTGCCCGACCCGGAGGCGCCAATCAGCGCGGTCATGCTGCCCGGCTCGATGCGCAGGTTCACGCCCTTCAGCACATCGGGTTGATCCGGTGCGTAGCGGAAGCTCACCTCGCGCAGCGCGATCGACGCGTCACGCGGTGCCTGCGGCTGGTCCGGTTCCGGCAAGGGCTTGACCGCAAGGATCTCGCGCGCCGCGTCGAGCTGGCCGCGCGCGCCGCGCAGGACCTCGCCATAGCCGGCCACGTCCAGCAGCGGATCGATGTAGCGGTTGGCCAGCAGCAGCGCCACGATGACGGCGACGACCGAGTCCGCTTCCCGCGCGCCGCCCAGGTAGGCGTTGAGCCACGACACGGCGGCGATCAGCAACGCGGCGAAGACGGCCTGCACGACCCAGGCGTTGAGCGCCGTGGACGCCGCCGACAGACAGATCAACCGCATGCCGGAGTGGCGTTGCTGGTCGATGGCCTGTTCAAGCAAGCGCGTGCTGCCGCCTCCACCGTTGAACGCGCGCAGTACCGACTGGGCCTGGGCGAACTCGACCATGCGCTGGCTGCTGTGGGCGAAGTGGCGATGGAAGGTGTGGTCGGCGCGCCGGCCCAGGCGAGCGGCGATCAGGAACGCGCCGATCAGGATCGGCAGCGCCACCAGCGCGATCAGGCCCATCAGCCAGTGCCGCGCGAACAGCGCGGCCACGATCACCATCGGTGTCACGGCGCCGCTGATTACCGGCGTGAGCACGTGTGCGGGAAGCTGGGCCACTGCCATCATGCCGTTTGTGATGACATGGCCAAGCCGGGCGCTGTTCTCCGGGGTGAACCAGCCGACGGGCAGGCGCGCAACGTGGTCGCCGATCCGCTGGCGCGCGCCCTGCAGGACGGCAACACCCACGCGCACGCCGGCCTTCTCCACCTTGCGCCGCCAGCCCCAGCAGGCTGTCATGCCGGCCAGCAGCACAATGAGCCACAGCGCCGCGCCGCGCGTATCGCCGGCCAGAAGGCGGCTGAGAATGGGCACCAGCGTGATGATGGTCAGCCCGCTGAGCAGGCCGTAGAACACGGCCATCCAGGCGTAGCGGCGGAAGACGGGCGCATCGTCGCCCAGCAGTTGAATAAAGGTTTTCAGCATGACAGCACCGCCAGTTCCTGGGGTTCTTCATGGCCGCCCAGCGTCCATAGCCGCGCATAGCGGCCTTTGCGCGCCATCAGCTCGGCGTGGCGGCCTTGCTCGTGGATCGTGCCGTTCTCGAGCACGATGATGTGGTCGGCGTGCATCACCGTGTCGAGCCGGTGCGCGATGATCAGCAGCGTGCGGCCTTGCGCGAAGCGCGACAGCGCGTCCTGGATCGCCACCTCGTTCTCGGCGTCGGCGGCCGCGGTGGCTTCGTCGAGCACGAGCACGGACGGATCGAGCAGCACGGCACGGGCGATGCTCACGCGCTGCTGCTCGCCACCGGAGAGCAGCGCGTCCTCGCCGATCATCGAGTCGTAGCCGCGCGGCAGGCCCAGGATGCGCTCATGAATGTTCGCGGCGCGCGCGGCGTCCTCGATCTCCTGCTGGCTGGCCGAGGGCCGGCCCAGCGCGATGTTCTCGCGTAGGCTGGCATGGATGAGGCGCACCTCCTGCAGCACGAAACCGATGCGCTGGTACAGGTCCGAAGTCTCGATATGCCTCAAATCCACGCCGCCGAGCGTGATGCGCCCGTCGGTCGGGTCGAAGAAGCGCAGCAGCAGCCGGGCCAGGGTCGATTTGCCAGCACCGGACGCGCCGACGATGGCGGTCACCGTGCCGGGCTTGAGGGTAAAGCTGACGTCCGACAGCACCTTGTTCTGCGCGTCGTAGGCGTAGCCGACGTGCTCGACGCGGATTTCGGTGCCGGCGGGCAACTGCCGCCTGTCGGGCGCCGGCTGCTCCAGCACAGGCGTCTCCAGCAGCGCCTGCACGCGCTGGGCGGCACCGGTGGCATGGTTCAGGTCATGGGTGATGTAGTGCAGCAGCAGCAACGGCGCGGAGATGCCCGGTGCCACCAGCGCGAACGGCAGCACGTCCACCGGGGCGATCCAGCCCAGGCTCACGAACAACGTGCCGAAGACCAGCACCACGCCCAGCACCGCCACCGGCGCGATCATCGCGTTGGCGTTGGCCATCGAGCCCACGAGGGGACGGGTGAAACCGGCGAAGGCCTGGGCGAAGGCATCGACTGCCTCGCGGTAGCCGCCGTGCGCCTTGCCGCTGGCGCCGAAGGACTTGACCACGGGAATGCCGTTGACGAACTCGACCACCGCGTTGTTGATGCGTCCCAGCCCGCCGACGAATTCCTCTATGTTCGCCCCGCTGGCCTTCATGGCCCTGCCGAAGAACAGGAAAAAGCCCGGGAACGGCAGGATCGAGACGATGGCCATGCGCCAGTCCATCGCGAACAGGTAGATGACCGAGATCAGGATGGCGCCCATCGCGCGCCCAAGCGTCGTATAGAAGTGTGCGGTCAGGCTGTGCAGCGTGCCGATGTCGTCCTGCATGGCCTGCTTGACCTCGCCCGATGCGCGGCTGGTGAACCAGCCCAGCGGCACGCGGGCCAGCCGCTGCGTGGCCGCCAGGCGCAGGTGATGGGTGATGCGGTTGTCGGCCAGGTGGGCGGTCAGTTCCCCGGCGGACACCAGCGTCATGCCGACGAACAGGCTTACCACGCTGGCGATGACGGTCCACCAGACTTCGCCCTGCACTTGCGCCCGTGCCGCCGCCGCGATGTCGGTGCCGCCGAGGACGAGCTTCGCGATATGCGCGATGCCGGCCAGCGGCACCAGCGTGAGCATGGCGCCCACGCCGGCCAGTACTGCGGCGACGATCAGTTGCCCACGGATGGGATTCAATACCCGGCTGATCGGGCCAGGTCCCTTGGGGTTGGCCGCAGCCGCGTCACGCGTGCTCATGAAAAAGAAACGTCCAGAGATTCAGAAAGATGGGATGGCTCTCCCCCGGTCTTGCAAACGAGAAGGCGAGCCCCCATCCACGCAGGCCGCTCGGTGGCATCGATCTCGCGCAGAATGGCGGCTGAGGGGTTGCTGCCTGCCAAGGCGCTCGATGGATCGGTCATGGATGACTCCAGGGAATCGAAATGATAATTAGTTGCATGACTATAAACTAATTGACGAATGGCTGGCAAGGCGGCTACATGGCTATCACCACCGATCAAGGAACAAACATGAATTCGCCACAACAACCTTCGGCGCGCGGGCGCCCTCGTACCATCACGCGCGAACGGATCGCCGACGCGGGCATCGAGATCGGCTTGCCGAACATCACCTTCGTCGGCGTCGCCGCCGCGCTCGGGGTCAGCCATATGGCGCTCTACAAGCACGTGCCGAGTCTTGAGGAACTCAAGCGCCTGGTCGCCGAGGAGATCTTCAGCCGCTGGCAGATTCCGCAGGCTTGCGGCAAGGGGCGTGGCGGATTGAAGGATTACCTGATCGTGTTCACCACATCGGTACGGGAGTTCGTCAAGGCACACCCTGGGCTGACGCCGTACGTGATCCGCAGGTTGGCTGCGACACAGCCCATGCTCGCCAAGATCGACGGGCACCAGAGCCATATTGCGGGTGCCTACGGCATTTCAAAGGAACAGGCACGTTGGCTGCTTGCGACGGTCGCATTCCACTGCATTGCCGTGGCCGACACGGTGTATTCGGTAGCAGGCCGGGAACCCCTTGTGGAGGCGGACCGCGCGGCGGAAGAAGCCGAGATGGAGGCGGAGCTGGTTCAGGGCATGCACGCGCTCATCGTCGGCGCGCTTGCCATGCTGGAGGAAGACGCCCAGCGTGACGGTTCGGCATTGCGGATCAAGTCATAGGCGTGACGAAACGCCACGCCCACGCGGGTTGACTTCCGACGCGGAGGCCGACGAGAGGGGCGAATGCCAGCGAAGCATGGCGCGCATATTGATGTTTCATCCATGCCACATGCCCACTTGATTTCAAGCATAATCCGAACCTAATATCCTCCGAGATACAAAACATTACGTATGCGGGCAGGCTCTACGACGCACAGAGCCGTCCTGGCGGGTCCGCCAGGGCAGGGTCGGAAACCCGGGGATTGCAAAACCTGAGCAAGCGCTGGTCGGCGCTGGTCGGTGCTGGCAGTGTCGTGCCATCCCCGCGGGTTCAGCCTGTCTCCGTGGCACTTGCATTTGCATTTGCGCTTGTACGGGGAGTTACGGCATGAACGTGGTGCTCGTCGAAAGCCATCCATTGCTCCGGATTGCAATGCTCGCTCTGCTGGAGGGTATTGCAGGCATCGCGCAAGTCGTTGCCATCGACCCGGGGGAAATCCCTGAGCATTCGCATGCCGGCGGCAACGTTGACCTGATCGTCTTTGGCATGCCCGCCGACGCTGACACGGGCTGGCAATGGCTCGGCCAGGCACGCAGGCTATGGGCCGCGCCGCGCGTGCTGCTGCTCTGCGATGCCGTGCCGCTGCAGCTGCCGCAAGGCGAGATCACCGAAGGCTTCAGCGGCTGCCTGCCAAAATCCGCCCCGCTCGACGTGCTCAGGACCGCCATCCGGCGTATCGCCACCCGTGAGCCGGAGCGTGCCGGCGCAAGCCAGCTTTCACTGTTCCCCGCTTTGCCCACCTTGCCCGCCGCCGCGCTGGCACCGCGGCCCGCCGCCGGGACCCGGCGGCTGACGCGAGAGGCAACGCAACTGGGCTTGACGCAACGCCAGTACGACGTGCTGGCACTGCTCTCCCGAGGGCATGGGTTCAAGACCGTAGGCCGCCTGCTGAATATCTCGGCGCCGACGGTCAAGACGCATGCCCGTGCCATGTACAGGCATCTCCAGGCGGCTGGCAAGGAAGAGGCCGCCTACAAGGCACGGCAACAGGGCTTTAGCCTGGCGTGGCCGGTTGGCGGTGTGCCGGCGTTGACGCTGGCACACCGCCCCGCCCCCGCCGTCCGGCAAATGGAACTGCTCTGAGCGGCTGACCGGCGTTGGCCGGCACTGACCGGCCAACGCCTTGCCTGGTCACGCCAGGCTGATCCATGTGGTCTTCAGGTCCGTGTACTTGTCCAGCGCATGCAGTGACTTGTCCCGCCCCGAGCCCGACTGCTTCACGCCGCCAAACGGCACCGTCACGTCGCTGTCCATATAGCAGTTGACCCACACCAGCCCCGCCTGCAGCTTGCGCGAAACCCGGTGGGCGCGGGACAGGTTGGAGGTCCAGAGTCCCGAACCCAGTCCGTAGGGCGAATCGTTGGCCATGCGGATGGCCTCTTCCTCGGACTCGAAGCGGGTCACCGCCAGCACCGGGCCAAAGATCTCTTCGCGCACGATGGTGAGCGACTGCGTGGGGCACTCGAAGATGGTGGGCTGCATGTAGAAGCCGCCACTGTCCGTGTGCGCACGCTTGCCGCCGGCGCGCAGGCGGGCGCCTTCGTCCTCGCCGCTCTGCACATAGGACATCACCCGCTGCAGCTGCGCGCCGTCGACGATGGCGCCCATGGCGGTGGCGGGATCGAGCGGGTCGCCCGGCTGCATGCGCGCCGCGTGCGCTTCCAGCTTCTCCATGAACGCGTCGTAGATGCCGCTTTGCACATAGAGGCGCGAGCCGGCGATGCAGATCTCGCCCTGGTTGCTGAAGATGCCGATGGCGGCGGCCTGCGCCGCGCGGTCCAGGTCGGGGCAGTCGTCAAAGACGATATGCGGGGACTTGCCGCCGCACTCGAGCCAGACGCGCTTGAGGTTGGACTGGCCCGAGTACTCCATGAAGCGCTTGCCGGTGGCGGTGGAGCCGGTAAAGGCAATGCAGTCCACGTCGGGATGGCGGCCAAGGGCCTGCCCGGCAGCGGCGCCGAGACCTGGCACCACATTGAAGACGCCCGCCGGGATGCCCGCTTCTTCGGCGAGCTCCGCCAGCCGCAGCGCGGTGAGCGGGGACTGCTCCGCGGGCTTGAGCACCACGCTGTTGCCGGCGGCCAGCGCGGGCGCGACCTTCCAGCTGGCCATCAGCAGCGGGTAGTTCCAGGGCACGACCGCCGCCACCACGCCCAGCGGCTCGCGCGTGATGGTGGCCAGCACGTCGGGGCCCGTCGGCGCGATCTCGTCGTAGATCTTGTCGATGGCTTCGGCGTACCAGGCGTAGGTGCGGCCGGCTTCGGGGATGTCGTAGTGCAGCGTCTCGGCAATGGGCTTGCCCATGTCGAGCGTTTCCAGCAGCGCGAGCTCTTCGCGATGCGTGTCGATCAGGTGCGACAGCCTTAGCAGCGTGGCTTTCCTGGCGCTGCGCGGCATGTCCGACCAGACCCCGGACTGAAACGCCTTGCGCGCCGCGGCGACCGCGCGGTCGACGTCCTGCGCGCCGCAGGCCGCGACCCTGGCGAGCACCTTGCCGGTGGCAGGGTTGATGGTCTCGAAGGTGGCGCCGTCGGCGGCGTCAGCCCAGCGGCCATCGATATAGGCTTGCGAACGGATCGACACCGTTGCGGCCTGCTTGCGCCAATAGGCGAGATCTCTTAAGTCACTCATCGTGGATTCCTGGCATGCATTGGGGTTTCGGCCCGTTCAGGCGCTCGCGTTCGCCTGCGCCACCATGGCGCCAAGCAGCACATTGGCCCCGGCTTCCAGATGCTCCGGCTTGGCGTCTTCGATTTCGTTGTGGCTGATGCCGTCCTTGCACGGCACGAAGATCATCGCGGTGGGCGCCACGCCGGCGATATAGACCGCGTCGTGGCCTGCGCCCGTGACGATGTCCTGATGGCTGTAGCCTCGCGCGGCGGCTTCCTGGCGCACGTGGCGGATCAGCTCGGGCGCGAATGGCGTGGGCGCGAAGTACTGCACGTCTTGCACCACCACATCCAGGGCCGCGCCGGTGGTGGTGCCATCCGCGACGGCGGCGCAGGCCGCGCGAAAGCGCGCATCCATCCCGGCAAGCCGCGCCGGGTCGAGGTGGCGCAGGTCGACCGTGAACGTCACCGCCCCGGGAATGACATTGCGCGACGACGGATGGACCTTGACCACGCCCACCGTGCCGCGTCCGTGCGGCGCGAAGTCGTTGGCGATGCGGATCACTTCCTGCATCAGGAACGTGGCGCCATAGAGCGCGTCCTTGCGCAGCGGCATCGGCGTGGGGCCGGCGTGCGCCTCCATGCCGGTCACGGTGACGTCGTACCAGCGCAGGCCCAGCGATCCGGTCACCACGCCGATCACGTTGTCCTCGGCCTCGAGCACCGGCCCCTGTTCGATATGGGCTTCGAAGTAGGCGCCGACCTTGCGGCCAACTTCCGCGTCGCCGGCATAGCCGATGGCCGCCAGTTCATCCGCCACCCGCTTGCCCGCCACGTCGGTGGCCGACAGCGCCGTCTGCAGCGGAAAGACGCCGGCAAACACGCCGGAACCCATCATCACCGGGACAAAACGCGAGCCTTCTTCATTGGTCCAGATGGCCACTTCGAGCGGGGCCTCGGTGGTGATGCCGTGGTCGTTCAGGGTGCGCATGACCTCCAGGCCGGCCAGCACGCCATAGCAGCCGTCGAACTTGCCGCCGGTGGGCTGCGTGTCGATATGGCTGCCGGTCATGACCGGGGCCAGCGCGTTGTTGCGCCCTGCCCGGCGGGCAAAGATATTGCCGACCTGGTCGACCGTCACGCTCAGTCCGGCTGCGCGCATCCAACCGGTCACCAGGTCTCGCCCCTGCCCATCCAGCGCCGTCAGCGCCAGGCGCGCATTGCCGCCCTTGGGCGTGGCGCCGATCGCGGCGAGGTCCATCAGCGACTGCCACAGGCGCTCGCCATTGATTGCCAGCATGTTCATGTTCTCTCTCTTTGCCGTCGTGGCCATCACGCCGCGTCCGCTTGCCGGGCGAGTGCGTCCGAGCGGATCTGCGACAAGGTCATGCCCGGCGCGATGCCGTCCGCGTCATAGCGCAACTCCAGCAAGGCGGGCAGCTGCCGGGTGTTGGCGAACGCAAGGGCGCGCGCAAAAGCGGGACCGAACGCTTCATCGCTGGCGACAATCTCGCCATAGCCGCGATAGGCGCGGATCAGTTCGCTGAACTCCGGATTGTCGAAGCCAAGCGCCACGGTGCGGCCCGGGAACTCGCGCTCCTGGTGCGCGCGGATGGTGCCCCAGATGCCGTTATTGAAGACCAGCACGACGATGCCGACGCGGTACTGCATGGCAACGCCGAGTTCCTGCAGGTTCATCTGGAAGCAACCATCGCCCGCATAGCAGATCACGGTGCGAGCGGGGTTCTCGAGCTTGGCGGCAATGGCCGCCGGCAGGCCATAGCCCATCGATCCCACGGTCGGCGCCAGGCTGGTGCCGACGCCCCTGAAGCGGTAGTAGGCATGCGGGTACAAGGCGTAGTTGCCCGCGCCAACGGTGATGCAGGTGTCCTCCGGCACGTTGTCGCGGACGTGGCAGGCGGCCACATTGAGGTTGAGGGCGCCCGGCGCGGCCTTGGGTTCCTGCTCGGCCAGGTACACCTGGTGGGCGTCGTGCCCGGCGTTGCGCGCGCCCGGGGAACGCGACGGGGAGAGCTCGCTCACCGCGGCGGCAAACGAGACCACGTCCGCGGCAATCGGCAGCGTGGGATGAAACACGCGGCCAAGCTCATTGGCGTCGGGGTACACGTGGACCAGCCTCTGCTTCGGCAGCGGGCTCTGCACCACCGTATAGCCCTCGCTGGTGGCCTCGCCCATGCGCGTGCCCACCGCGATCAGCAGGTCGCTCTCCTGTACGCGCTTGCGCAGCGATTCGGGCATGGCCCAGCCCACGTGCCCGGCAAAGTTCGGATGATGGTTGTCGAAGCACTCCAGGCGGCGCCAAGCCACCCCGACCGGCAGCGCGAAGCGCTCGGCAAACCCTTCCATCTGCCGCGAGGCCTCCGGGGTCCAGCCCGATCCGCCCAGCAGCAGGAACGGGCGCTCCGCCTGCTCGATCAGTTCGGCCAGCGAGGCCATGGCGCCAGGCGTCGGCGCGCTGTGGGCACGCCGGTAGCGCGGCACATCGGCCACCGTTGCCTTGCCCCACAACGTGTCTTCCGGCAGCGCCAGCACGACCGGGCCGGGCCGTCCGCTGGTGGCCACCGCGAAGGCGCGCGCGATGAACTCGGGAATGCGGTCGGTGCGGTCGATCTGCGCCACCCATTTGGTCATCTGGCCAAACATGCGGCGGTAGTCGACCTCCTGGAACGCTTCACGCTCGTAGAAATCGTTGCCGACCTGGCCAACGAACAAGATCATGGGGGTCGAATCCTGGTAGGCGGTGTGCACGGCGATGCTGGCGTTGGTGGCGCCGGGGCCGCGCGTGACAAAGCAGATGCCTGGCTCGCCGGTCAGCTTGCCTTGCGCCTCGGCCATATAGCCCGCCCCGCTCTCCTGCCGGCAGACGATGGGCTGGATCTTGTCCTGATGGTCGTACAGCGCGTCGATGCAAGGCAGGTAGCTTTCGCCCGGCACCAGGAAGACGCGCTTCACGCCCTGGATAATCAGTTGGTCGATCAGGATCTGGCCGCCGTTGCGCTCTGCGCGCGCGGGCAATGCTTGCGGCGATTGCTTGTTCATGGTCGTGAATTCCGTTTTGGCGATCGCAGCCCGCTTCAGCTTGCGTGCGGCGATCCTTCGAAGTCTTGAATGCGAGGTTTGCGGGCTTGGGCTTGCGCTTGGGCTTGCGCTCCGGCTGTTACTGCAGGAGCGCGGCCTCCAGGATGCCCAGCCCTTCGTCCATCACGGCGTCAGGAATGGTCAGCGGGAACAGGAAGCGCACCACGTTGCCGTAGACGCCGCAGGACAGCAGCAGCAGGCCGCGCTCCAGCGCGCGGTCTTGCACTTGCCGCGTGAATTCGGGATTGGGGCGGCCATCGGCCTTGCGGAATTCCACGGCAATCATGGCGCCCAGGCCGCGGACCTCGCCGATCTCCGGCACGCGCGATTTCAGGCCAGCCAGCTTGTCCTGCAGCCGCTGGCCGAGCGCGGCGCCGCGCTCGATCAGCTTCTCGCTCTCCAGCACGTCCAGCACCGCCAGCGCCGAGGCCACCGCCAGCGGGTTGCCGGCGTAGGTGCCGCCCAGCCCGCCGGGGGCCGGCGCGTCCATGATCTCGGCCCGGCCGCAAACGGCCGACAAAGGCATGCCGCCGGCCAGGCTCTTGGCCATGGTGGTCAGGTCCGGCGTGACGCCGTAGTGCTCCATGGCGAAGAGCTTGCCGGTGCGGCCGAAGCCGGTCTGCACTTCATCGGCCACCAGCAGGATGCCGTGCTCGTCGCAGATGCCGCGCAGCGCGCGCACGAACTCGGCGGGCGCCACGTTGAAACCGCCCTCGCCCTGGACCGGCTCGAAGATGATGGCCGCGACCCGCTTCGGGTCCACATCCGCCTTGAACAGCTGGTGCAGGGCGTTGATCGAATCCTGCACGCTCACGCCATGCAACCCGTACGGGTACGGCGCGTGGAACACGTCGCCCGGGAACGGGCCGAACCCCACCTTGTACGGCACGACCTTGCCGGTCAGCGCCATGCCCATCATGGTGCGGCCGTGGAAGCCGCCGGAGAAGGCAATGACGCCGGGGCGCCCGGTGGCGGCACGGGCAATCTTGATGGCGTTCTCGACGGCCTCGGCGCCGGTGGTGAAAAACGCGGTCTTCTTGGCGAATGCGCCGGGCGCGCGGGCGTTGATCTTCTCGGCCAGCTCGATATAGCTGGCGTAGGGCACGATCTGGTAGGCAGTGTGCGTGAAGCGCTCCATCTGTGCCTGCATGGCTTGCACCAGGCGCGGATGGCGGTGGCCGGTATTGAGCACGGCGATGCCGGCCGCGAAGTCGATGTAGCGGTTGCCTTCGACATCCCACAGCTCCGAGTTCTCGGCGCGCTCGGCATAGAAGTTGCACATCACACCAACGCCACGGGGCGTGGCGGCATCTTTGCGGCGTACCAGGTCTGCGTTCTTCATTGCGTGCTCCATTGCATTGGTGTCCTGCTGTCTTGTCTGGATCTGGGCGGCCGGCGCCATGAGGGGCCGGCCGGGAAACCGGGGGAAAGCGCTTCGGGTCAGGCTTCGGGTCAGACCAGTGCGACCCTCCGGATGGCGCTAAAGCCGCTTTTTTTGCCACGGGTGTTATAACTCAACCGGTGGCCGGACCAATTCTATGGCCTTCGCAGAAAAAATGCCAAATTTTTTGATTTTTTGACTGGGTGGTCCGTCCAATTGAGGGCAATGGCTTCACGTTTTGCCCAGGACGCGTGCTGCGATGTGCGGAAAAGCCGACCGATGGAATCCGGAGCACATGGCCGGTTTGCTGCCAATCCAAGGCCGTATTGGCCGGACCACTCCCGCTGGCACCCCCTGGCAGCCCGGAACGCCGGGAGAAACCCGCCCTGCCCCTTGAACAGACACCGGGTTTTGCTGTATTGATCAGACCATCAGTCAATTTGCAGCGGCCTTGCCTTCATGTCCTTACTTCAAGCGGTTTCAGCGCAGCGCCTTTACCGGCTGATCGCCGACCAGATTGCCAAGAAAATCAGCGCAGGCGAGTTCGCCCCCGGCGAGCGCCTGCCCGCGGAGCGCGAGCTGGCCGAGCAGCTCAACGTCGCGCGCTCGACCTTGCGTGAGGCATTGATCGCGCTCGAGATCGGCGGCTATATCGAGGTGCGCGTCGGCAGCGGCGTATTCGTGCTGGAACCCAAGGAGAACGGGCCGGCGGCGGCCAATGGCGCCGCGCCCGATCCGGCGGCCGAGATCGATGCCCGCCTGGGCGCGGCGCTGGAAGCCAGCCCGTTCGAGCTGATCGAGACGCGCACGCTGTTCGAGCCGGAGTGCGCGGCGCTGGCCGCTCAGCAAGGCACACCGGAGCAGATCGCCGCCATCGAGGAGGCGCACCGGACGATGAACCCCGACCAGTCGCCGGAAGCCGGTGACTTCGCGCACGACCGAGCCTTCCACCAGGCGATCGCCGATGCTTGCGGCAATGCGGCGCTGGCGTCGGTGGTCACGCACGTATGGGATCTGTGCGAGGCCAGCCCCTTGTATAAGCGGCTCGACAAACACTTTGTGGATGCGTCTGCCTGGCGCGCGGCGGTTGGCGAGCACGACCGCATCGTCAGCGCGATCGTGGCGCGGGACCCCATCCGGGCGCGCCACGCCATGTCGTTCCACCTGCTGGCAATTGTGTCGCGCCTGTCCGAAGACATCGCCGAATAGGCCAGACAAAGCTTGCCGGGCCCGGGCAATCCGGGTCTGGGCGCACATCGCTGGTGCAAGCCTGGCCCCAGCGCGGCGCCTCCAGCCGCCCACTTTCGCACCAATTCCACGCGCAGACCCCGGCAAAAAGTGTCATTAAGTCACTTTTTCTACTGGCACGTGGCTTGCGTTAACGAAGCCGAAGTGGTGAAATTCGCCCCAACAGGCCGGACCACCCGCCCACCAGACCTAGAACAACTACCTATTACGCTTAATTTCTTAGTCATTTACGCTTGATTGGCCGGACCACCAGAACAAAAGCATCCAAAGCATCACCTCGCATCACCCCGCATCGGCCCCCTTACCTCACGCGTGCCCAAGCCCGCCCGCATTACTGGAAAGCCTTATGAACCCCGATCACGCCCCCACCCACCAGCCCGAAGCCGGGCAAGCGCCCCGCAACATGAAGAAGATTGCCGCGGCCAGCGTCATCGGCACCACGGTCGAGTGGTATGACCTGTTCATCTTCGCCACGGCCTCGGCCCTGGTCTTCAACAAGGTATTCTTCCCGGCCTTCGACCCGCTCACCGGCACGCTGCTCGCCTTCGGCACCTTCGCTTCGGCCTACGTGGCCCGCATCCTTGGCGCCGCGCTGTTCGGCCACTTCGGCGACAAGGTCGGCCGCAAGTCCATGCTGCTGATCTCGCTCATCATGATGGGCTCGGCCACCTTTGCCATCGGGCTGCTGCCGGACTACCGCTCGATCGGCATCTGGGCGCCCATCCTGCTGCTCACCTTGCGCGTGATACAGGGCCTGGCCCTGGGCGGCGAGTGGGGCGGCGCGGTGCTGATGGCGGTGGAACATGCCCCGGCCGACAAGCGCGGCCTGTACGGATCGTGGGTGCAGATCGGCGTGCCCGCCGGCACGCTGATCGCCAACCTGGCGTTCCTGCTCTGCAATGCCGTGCTATCGAATGAGGCGCTGTTGTCCTGGGGCTGGCGCATTCCGTTCCTGGCCAGCGTATTGCTGGTGGGCGTGGGCATGTACATCCGCCTGAACACCTCGGAAACGCCGTCGTTCAGCAAGGTCAAGGCCACCGCCGCGCAGGTGAAGATTCCGCTGGCGGAAGTGCTGACAAAATCGTGGAAGCAAGTCCTGCTGGGCGGCATCGCGACGATGTCGACCGGCACGGCCTTCAACCTGATCGTGGCGTTCGGGCTGACGTACGGCACGCAGACGCTTGGCTTCTCCCGCAACCAGATGCTCACCATCGCGCTGATCTCGTGCGCGCTGTGCGTTGTGCTGCTGCCGCTGTTTGGCCTGCTGTCGGACAAGGTGGGCCGCAAGCCGGTGATCATCGGCGGCATCATCGCCGAGGCGCTGCTCGCCTTCCCGCTGTTCTGGCTGCTGGACACCAAGGTGTTCTCGTTCGCCCTGCTCGGCTACCTGCTGATGATGAGCGCCTTCGCGGCCAACTACGGCCCGATTGCCACATTCCTGGCGGAGCTGTTCGGCACCAAGGTGCGTTACTCGGGCCTGTCGATCAGCTACATGCTGTCCGGGCTGCTGGGGAGCGCCGCCACGCCGATCATCACCACCGCGCTGCTGTCCGCCACGGGCCGCGGCTCGTCCGTTGCCTGGTACATGATCGGCTCCGCGCTGATCTCCGCCGCTGCGCTGTTGCTGCTGGCCGAGACGCTCAGGAAGCATGCCCCGGCGGCGGCCTCCGGGGTGGATGCCACCGCCTCGCTGTCCTGAGTGCCGGCCATGCAAGCCGAACTTGACCCGGCGCTGCTGCGCCAGCTTGAACGCGTGAGCTTCCCCACGCTCGGGCACTTCCTTGAAGACGGCTTTGCCAGCCACGAGATCCGCGCGCTCGTGCCCAGCGTGAAGGTCGTTGGCCGTGCCGTCACGCTGCGCCTGGCCACGCCCAACGCCATTGCCGTGAACCGGGCGCTGGCCAGCCTCACGGCCGGCGATGTGCTGGTGATCGACGCCTGCGGCGACCATGCGCATGCCCCCGTTGGCGCCGTCACCGGCACCGCGGCCTTGTGCGCCGGCGCCAGGGGCATCATCGTCGACGGCGTGGTGACGGACATCCTGGAGTTGCGCGCCATGGGGATGCCGGTGTTCGCGCGCGGCACCAGCGTCCTGACCACCAAGCGCATCGACGACGGCGGCAGCGCCGTCAATGCGCCGGTGATCTGCGGCGGCGTCACCGTCAACCCGGGCGACATCGTGCTGGCGGATGACAACGGCGTGCTGTTCCTGGCGCCGGACGTCGCCGCCGGCATCATCGGCCAGGCACTGGCTTCCGATGACGCCGAACCGGCGATCCTGGCCCGCCTGCAGGCAGGTGAGCCGGCCAGTGCCGTGTTGTTCCAGGGCGATTGCCACGCGCCCGCAACGAGAGAAACGCCATGAGCGCCCAAGCGACAAGACGGCCGCCAGGACTGCGGCGCAGCTGGTTGTTCGTGCCCGGCCTGGACCCCGTGCGCCAGCACGCGGCCCTGGAGAGCGGCCCGGATGTGGTGGTCGCCGACCTGGAGGAGTTCACCAGCCCCGCGGACCGTCCCGCGGCGCGCGCGCGGATCGCCGCCCTGATGGGCGAATGCCGGGCGCGCGGCATTGTGGGCGCCGTGCGCGTCAACAAGCTGGACGGCGACGGGCTGGATGACCTGCGCGGCGTGCTGCCGGGCGCGCCCGCGGCGATCCTGCTGCCGCACACCGAGTCGGGCGCGCAGATCCTGGCGCTCGACCAGCGGATCACCGGCCTTGAGCGCGAGCTTGGCCTGCCGCATGGCCACACCGAGATCGTGCCGACGCTGGAATCCGCGCGGGGCATCGTTGCCGCCCAAGCGATCCTGTCGGCCAGCCCGCGCGTGAGTGCCTGCCTGCTGGCGGCGGAAGACCTGAGCGCGGATCTCGATGCGGTGCGCGGCCCGGACGGCGTCGAGCTGCATCATGTGCGCGCGCGCTTCCTGGTGGACTGCATTGCCGCAGGCTGCGTGCCGATCGACTGTCCGTTCAACTACCAGGATGCCGCGGCGCTGGCTGAGGACCTCGCCTGGGCCCGGCGGATCGGGCTGAAGGCAAAATGCACCGTGTTCCCGCATCAGGTCGCCGCGATCCACGCAGCGCTGACACCATCGGCGCAGCAGGTCGCGCAGGCACAAGACAGGGTTCGCAGGTATGAGGCGGTGCGCGACGGCAAGCCCGTGCAGGGCCCGCGTATCGATTCCCCGGACTACAACACGGCACGCCGGGTGCTGGCGCGCCATGCCGGGTTCGTGCAATGGGCGCAGGCCGCCGGAGGCACGGCGGCCGCATAGCGAGTTAGCCAGTTAGCCAGTTAGCCAGTTAGCGAGTTGCCCATCTAGATGATGACCACCTTGTTCCTGCCGTCGGCCTTCGCCATATAGAGCGCGCGGTCCGCAAGCGCGAAGCCCTCGCGGGCCCCGGGCTCGACGGCGCCCTTCTTGCGCGCCATCGATGCGCCGATGCTCAGCGTCACGCTGCCGAACGGCGAGCCGCGGTGATCGATCCTCAGGCGCTCCACGCTCAGGCGCAGGTCTTCCAGCGCCGCCTCCAGCACCAGCCGTGGCGCGCCGCACAGAAGCAGGCCGAACTCTTCCCCGCCCAGGCGCCCGGCGATCATGCGATGCGCATCCGAGATCGATTGCAGCACCGACGCGACCTCACGCAAGCAGGTGTCGCCCGCCGGATGCCCGTAGGTGTCGTTGTAGCGCTTGAACCAGTCGACGTCGACCATGACCGCACCGATTTCCTCTCCCTCCGCCGTTTCATGCCATCTGCGGCGAACGCTCTCCAGCATGGCGCGCCGGTTGAACAGTTGTGTGAGCGGATCGATCGCGGTGGCAGTGCGCAGCTTCAGGTCGTTCTCGACCATGGCACGCAGGTGCCTGAATACCTCGCACTGCGCCAGGGTGATGCGGTGCGGCGCCGAATCCATCGCGCAGAGCGCGCCGACGACCGTGCCGCAGGGCGCCTTGATCGGGATCCCTGCGTAAAAACGCACGAAGGGGAAGCATCTGACCAGCATGCATTCGCTAAAGCTCGGATCGGCCAGGGCGTCTTCCAGCACGAACAGGTCGCCGTGCCGCGCCACATGATCGCAGAGCGAGTGCTTGCGCGAGATAGGCGAAAGCGGCATGCCCACCGCGGCCCGATAGTGCTGGTGCTCCTCGTCGAGCAGCGTGACCGCCGTCATCGCGGCACCCGTCGCATTTTTCAGGATCGCGGCAGCATGGCGGAAGCATTCGCGGATCACCTGGTCGTCGTGCAGCAGCCAGTCGATGACGGACGGCTCGGCATGCTGCCCGCTGGCGTCGATGTCGGCCGGCTGCAGCCTGCTGGCGGGGCGGTCGTATTCAGTGGCGGGGCGCAAGGTCTACATTCGAAATCAACGGGTGCCCCTCCTAACGGCGGGCCACCCGCAAACTTGAATGCCTTGCGCCAGTCAGTCCGAGCGCCCCGGCAGCATGATGGGGCCATCCTGATCGGAGCTGCCGTCCATCACCACCAGCGCATCGCCAGCCCAGAACACCTCCGCCAACGGCACGCCGGACGCCGATGCCTGGCCGATCTGCTTGCCGTCGGCGGTGTACACCCGCACATAGCCGTTCACATAGTAGAGCTTGTCCGAGCCTTGTCCCGGAAAGGCCATGGTCGGCACCCAGCTACGCCAGCTGGCCAGTTTGTATTTCTGATAGTAGAAGGCCCTGTTGGGGCTGTACGCCTTGCCGCCATAGGGCACGCCGTAATAACAGTAGAGATACGCGGGGTAAGCCAGGATGGCGATTGCCGCGGCGGCAATAAGAAGAGGCTTGTTTTTCATTGCTTGTTAAGTGATCGCCCAAACCAAGGGATCGCGCCAAACGTCAACGCGCCAGCGCATCAAAGTGCAGCCTGCCTCACCGGGACAAAGACCTCCCAGTGCAGGGTCCAACCGCCTGCGGTACGCGGGCACCGCACCGCTACGCTGTGGCTGGACAACCCCTGGCTTTTCGGCGCCCATTGCACGCGCAAGGGCATGGCGCAGCGGGGCACCAGCACCTTGTTGTTCGGCTCGCCCGCTGCCCAGCGAGTGCCCGCTTGCTGGTTCTGCGCAGCCACGAACGCCGCGGCAGCCTGCTGTATCTGGCCCAGGTCCTGAACGGGAGGCGGATTGTACGGCACTTCCGGCCCGCTGGCCTGCGCCGCCGCGCATGCCAGCCCGAGCGCAAGCACCGCCATGGCACGGCGCATCGGCATGCCGGGCTTCATCGTCATCACCGCGCCCCTTGCGCAGGCGTTGCCTTGCGCTGGCGCCGGGCGCGCGCGTGCAGGCGGCGCAGTATCACGTCAAAGGACTCCAGCTGCCGGTTGATCTCCGCCTGGCCCTGCTCCACCAGGTAGCCACGGAAGGCAACCGCCACGCGCGGCAGGCGCACGCCCGGCAGGTTCAGTACATACCAGTCGCGCTCGATGGGATTGCCTTGCAGCGGCAGCAGCCCGATCAGCCCGGCCTGGAATTCCAGTGTGCAGGCGTGCAGGGAGAGAAATGCAAGCCCCAACCCTGCCGACACCATCCGCTTGATCGCCGCGTTGCTGGACAGCTCGGACCCCAGGGGCAGCCGCAGGCCGGCCTCCTTGAACAGCCGCTCCACGGTATTGCGCGTGCCCGAGCCGCGCTCGCGCACCAGCAGGTTCTCCTCCACCAGGTCCTGCAGCGTGAGATTGCGGCGCGCCATCAATGGGTGGTCCGGCGCCGCGATGAATGCCATGGGGTGCTTGGCGAACGGCGTCGCCTGCGTGCGGATGTCCGTGGGCGGCCGGCCAATGATGGCAAGGTCGATCTCATGCATGGCCAGCATCCGCACGATCTCCTCGCGGTTGCCCACATGGAGCTTGATCTTGACGTCGGGCTGGTCCGCGGTGAATGCCACCAGCATCGAGGGCAGCAGGTACTCCGCCGTCGTGATGGCGCCGACCCGCAGCGTGCCGGCCAGGTTGCCCTTGAGCGCCGCCACCTCCTCGGTGGCTTCGCGCCACAGCCGCAGGATCTGGCCAGCGTAGCCCGCCATCACCTCACCGGCGGGCGTGAGCTGCGTGCCCCGGCCCGCGCGCTGCAGCAGCGGCGCCCCGATCGCCTCCTCGAGCAGCTTGAGCTGCAGCGACACCGTTGGCTGCGTGATGTGCAATTCCTCCGCCGCGCGGGAAACGCCACCCAGGCGGGCAATGGCATCGATGGCATTGAGCTGCCGGAAGGTGGTGGTGCGATTCATAGTAGAAAACCTATTGGTCGGTTTTATAAACCAATTTTTCAATATGAAGCGGCTACCTTATAGTGCCCTGACCGGAAACGCAATCGCGTCCGCGTATCGAAACGTAGTGCATAGGGAGACGAGAAATGTCGCTGGAATTGCTGGTGCTTACCCTGGACGATGTACTCATCCGCGCGGACGAACTGCGCAGGTCCGGCTTCGGCGCAGCACCGCGAGAACGCGACGCCCTGCTCCGCTGGCATGAGGACGCTTGCACCGGCGCGCGTGCCGGCAAGCCGGCCGAAATCCGTGCCCAGGCCATGCAGCTCATGCGCAGCGCGGAGCTGGGCGGTGCGCGCCTGGCGCTCGCCGCGCCGGTCGCATCGCGTGGGCTGCGCGTGCTGCTCGACGGCGCCATCGGGCCGGACTGGATGGGCCGCTTTACTGTCGTCGCCACGGCGGACGCGCTGCTGCCCCGCGAAACCGAGATCGAACTTTACCGGCTGATCCTGCGCACCGCCGACGTGCCCGCGCACCGCGCCTTGCTGGTTGGCGCCACGCCGAGCAGCCTGCGCGCCGCGCAAGCCGTCGGCATGCACACAGCCAGTGTCCAGCCAGCGTATGACGATGCGCCGCGCCAGGCAGGGGGATCCGTCGTGCTGTCAGGATCGCCGGATGCGCTCTGGCCCGACTTCCACGCGCTGGAGTGCATCGTGGATGGCAAGCGGCGGCCGGAGCCGCTCGCAGCAACAAGACCCCAATCGCGGAGTTTCCCATGAGCACCATCGTGATCGTCGGCGGCGGCGCCGCCGGACTGCAGGTAGCCACCCGCCTCGCCAGGCGGCTAGGCAAGCCAGGACTCGCCGAAATCGTGCTGGTCGACCGCAGCCCCACGCACCTGTGGAAGCCGCTGCTGCATGAAGTGGCCGCCGGCAGGCTCGAGCCCGTGGTTCACCATACGTCCTTCGCGCTGCAGGCCGAGCGCCATCGCTTCCGCTACGTGCAGGGCGACCTGCAGGCGGTGGATCGCATCAACCGCACCATCTCCGTGGCTATCGCCGGCACCGGGCATGGCGAGGGCGGACAGACCCAGTCCATCGGCTACGACAAGCTGGTGCTTGCCGTTGGCGGCGTCACGCAGTACTTCGGCGTGCCCGGCGCGCGCGAGCACGCCCTGACGCTGGACAGCGTGAGCAGCGCGGAGCAGGTGCGCGACAGCGTGTTCACCGCCTTGCGCCGCAAGACCGCGCAGGCCGAGGCACAGCCGCAGGCACCCACCGGCACAGTCCGCGTCGCCATCGTCGGCGCGGGCGCCACCGGCGTGCAGCTCGCGGCCCAGTTGCGCCGCACGTCCAGCGTGCTGAACCGTTACGGCATCCACCGGCTCGACCCGGTGAAGGGCGTGGACATCTGCCTGATCGAAGCCTCCCCCGCGGTGCTCCCCGGCCTCGGCGCCCGGATCGCGGATCGCGCCGGCGAGCAGCTCGCGCGGCTGAACATCCGCGTCCAGTGCAACGCCCGCGTGACGTCCGTCAGCGAGAGCGGCCTGACCATGGCCGGCCAGGCACCCATGCAGGCAGATGTCGTGGTGTGGGCGGCCGGCATCGCCGCGCCGGGCATGCTGGCCAGCTTCGGGCTGCCGGTCAATGCCAAAGGGCAGATCCGCGTGTTGCCCACCCTGCAGAGCGTCGAGGACGAACATATCTACGCGATCGGCGACTGCGCCAGCTGCCGGCCGCAGGATCTCGATGCGGAGCTCCCGACGCGCGCGCAGGTTGCCTATCAGCAAGCGCTGTATCTTGCGCAAGCGTTGCCACGGCGATTGGCGGGCAAGCACACCGAGGGGTTCCGGTATCGCGACTATGGCTCGCTGGTCTGCCTGGCGGGAAGCAGCGCCATCGCCAACCTCGCCGCGCCGGGCAGGGAGAGCGGCTGGCATATCGAAGGCAGGTTAGCCGCCCTGCTCCACCATGCCGTCTACCGCCGGCACGTGCTCGCCATCCACGGCTGGGGACGCGCGCTGGGCATGACGCTGGCCCAGGGGCTGGAACGTTTGCTGGCGGCGGGCACGCGGCTGCACTGAGGATGGCGCCAGGCGCGGTCGGCCTGGTGGCCGCCATCCAGATCCCTCCCGCCGTTAAACCAGCCCGTAACGCTGTAGCGTATCCCCCAGCCCGGATATCCCGACGATCAAGGAAGCGAGCGGCATGAGCTCGCTGGAAATGGGCGCGTGGCAAGGCATCCTGGTGCCAAAAGGAACGCCAGACTCCATCGTCAAGCAACTGCGGGAAGCCACCGACAGGACATTGAACGATGAGGCGGTGCGCGCCAAGCTGATCGCCCAGGGCTCCGACATCCTCGGCGGCACGCCCCAGCAATACACGGCCTACATGAAGAGCGAGGCCACGCGCTGGGGCCAGATCATCAAGGAGTCGGGCGCCAAGGTGGACTAAGCCTGCCGGGCGGGGATCCGGTCAGGGCCCGCCGGCCTGCCGCAGATGCTCCCCGAGAAGCCGCGCGGCGGATGACAAGGGCACGCCCGAGCGCGTTGCCAGCAGAAGCCGCCGGCTGGCCCAATCGTCTGACAAGCCAACCATATGCAGCCCCAGCGCCTTGGCCTGGGCACGGCACACGGCTTGCGGCAGGACGCCTACGCCAAGGTCGGCGGCAATCATCTGGCACATCGCGTCGAAGCTGCGGACCTGGATGCGAAGCCGAAGCGGCCGCCCGGCCTGCTCCGCCGCGCGCGAGGTCAGCTCCAGCAACGCGCTGCCGCGATTGAGCCCGACCATGTCGTACTCCAGGCAGCTCGCAAAACCGACGCGCCGCTTGCGCGCAAGGGGATGGCGGCGCGAGCACAGCAGCACCAGCGTGTCGGTCTGGAAGTCGCTGATGTCCAGGCCATCCGTGGGCGTGCCTTCCGAGAACACACCGATATCCGCCAGGCCGTCCACCAGCGCGCGGGCGATATCGCCGCTGAGCTGCTCCTCGAGCTCGACATGAATCCCCGGGTGCTGCGACAGGAAGGTGGCGAGCCTGGCGGGCAGGAACTCCGTCAGGGCGGACATATTGGCCCACAGCCGCACATGGCCCAGCAAGCCGCGCGAATGGTCCTGCAGCTCCGCGCTGAAGCGCTCGAAACCCTGGAACAGGCGCATGGCGTGTTGCATGGCCATATGGCCCACGGGCGTGAGCGTCACACCCTTGGACGTGCGCTCCAGCAACTGGAAGCCCGTGGTTTCCTCGAAATCCGACAAGCGCCGGCTGGCCGCCGACAAGGCCAGGTGGCAGGCGGCCGCGCCTTGCGTGATGCTGCCGGTCTGCACGACCGCGCAAAACAGGCGCAGCGTCACGAAATCTACGCGGGCGGGATTGAGGGGCCAGGTCATTGGCGCATTCTAGCGCGGGTCCTTCGCGTTTTGCGAAGCTGGATTGTGGAGATCGCAATTCCGCCGGCGGCGCCGCGCCCATAGAGTGGCGGGAACGGCCGAGCCATGACGCCGGCACCACGGCTTGGCGAACACAACCAGGATCACACCGCCGGTGGCTGGCCGGCGCGTGATCCGCAACCCGCAAAAGGAATGCAAGCATGCATCACGGCCAAGGCATCCGCCTGCAGTTCAATGAAGTGGCGACCCGCGACGGTTTCCAGATGGAGTGCGATTTCATCGAGACGGATGACAAGGTCGCCCTGCTCGACGCGCTGAGCGGCCTGGGCTTCGCCAAGATCGAAGTCACGTCGTTCACGTCGCCCAGCGCCATCCCGGCGCTCAAGGATGCAGAGGCGGTCATGCACCGTATCCGGCGCGCGCCCGGCGTGGTGTACACCGCGCTGGTGCCGAACGTGCGCGGCGCGCAGCGCGCGCTGGAGTCCGCCACCGGCGAGTTCAACCTCGTCATGTCGGTGAGCGCGACCCACAACCTGGCCAACCTGCGCATGACGCAGGAGCAATCGTTGGGCCAGTTGCAGGAGGTGATCGCGCTCGGCACGCAACACGGCGTGCCGCTGAACGTCTCGCTGTCCTGCGTATTCGGCTGCCCGATGGAGGGCGAGATCGCGGCCGAAGCGGTCTTTGGATGGATCGCCCGCTTTGCCGGGCTGGGCGTGCACGGCATCACGCTATGCGACACCACCGGCATGGCGTACCCCAACCAGGTGCAGGCCCTGTGCGAGGCCGTGCAGGCACGCTTTCCCAGGCTCGAATTCACCGCCCATTTCCACAACACGCGCGGCATGGGGCTGGTCAACGCGGTGGCCGCAGTGCAAGCCGGCATCCGCCGCTTCGACACGTCGCTTGGCGGCATCGGCGGCTGCCCCTACGCGCCCGGCGCCACCGGCAACGTCGCCACCGAGGACATGGTGCATCTGTTCGACTGCATGGGCTATGACACCGGCATGGACCTGCCCGGCTTGCTCGACGCTGCCGCCACCCTGCGCCAGCTCCTCAGGCACGACCTGCCCGCACAGGTTTCGCAGGCCGGCCCGCGCCTGACGCGGCACGCTCCGCCGGCGGATTTCGAGGACATTCGCCGGCGTGCGCTGGCGCGCTGAAGCCACACCGGACATTGACGCCCAGCCGGGCCTGCTGCATGATCCGCGAATGCACTTCCCGGCTCTCAACACCACGACCCCGACCACTACCACGACCGCTGATGGCGGGTCGTGTGGTCGGACCATGAGCCAGGCATAAGCCGCTCAAGTCTTCACCCCAAGGCCCCGCCAGCGATGGACGGGGCCTTTTGGTTTCTCCGCCCGCGCTGGCATCACAGGAGAAACACCATGCCTAGCAGTGCAAGCCCCGGGCGCTCCGCCCTCTTGATCATCGACATGCAGGTCGGCATGTTCAACGGCCCACAGAAGCCCTATGAAGGGCAGCGCGTCCTCGCCACCGTCAACGCGCTCATCGCCAAAGCCCGCGAAGCGGGCGCACCCGTCTTTGCCGTGCGCCACACCGGCCCGCTGGGATCTCCGCTGGAGCCCGGCAGCGCGCTGTCGCAACTGCTTCCCGAGCTTGCGGTGGATGCGATGGCAGACACGGTGTTCGATAAAACCCGGCCCAACTGCTTTGCCGGAACCGGGCTGGCAGGCTGGCTGGCGGATGCCGGCGTTGCCGAGCTGGTCATCGTTGGCATGAAGACGGAGTACTGCGTCGACACGACTTGCCGTGCCGCCGCGGAGCTAGGCTTCAGGCCAGTGCTGGTCGCGGACGGACATACCAGCATGGACACGCCGGTGCTGCCGGCGCAGGCCATCATTGCGCATCACAACCGGACGTTGAGCGGACCGTTCGTGAAACTGGTGAACGCGGCAGACTACCGGTTCACGCAACATTGAACACAACGACAAACAATAAACAACAACAATGCCGTCACCGAAAGCCAGTCTTCTGATCCTGGCCCTGTCGTTGGCCACGCCAGGGCAAGCGGCCGAGCAGCAATGCAGGCAGCGGGCAGACCGCGGCGAAGTCGTGGCGAGCGCCGGCGAGCCGCGCCGCCTTCTGGCATGATTGAGCGCGCTTTGGCCTCGGCCTGTGCAGCGGCCAAGGCGCAGTCGATGCGACCCACATTGAAGGTGACCACACACCATGCCCACGCCAGAAACCATCGAGAAGTTCATCGCAAGAGTCGAGGAGAATGCGCACGTCGAGGCCGTCGAGGCGTTCTATACGGAGAACGCTTCGATGCGGGAGAACCAGGCCCCGCCCAGGGTGGGCCGCCACCTGCATGTGGCCAATGAACGCAAGGTCATGTCCAACGCCGCGTCGCTGACCTCGAAATGCGTTCGTCCGGTGTTCGTGGATGGCGACAAGGTCGTCGTGCGCTGGATATTCCGTTTCGAATGGCGCGATGGCACCGTCACCGAAATGGAAGAGCTGGCCTATCAGCGGTGGGAAGGCGAGCGCATCGCCGAAGAGCAGTTCTTCTACGACCCGGCGCAACGCGTGCCGAGGCGGCCCGAAGCGTCTTGACACTTGGCTAGTGACATCTTGGTGCGTGCCGCACCTTGTAACGTTCGCTACAAACAGAGCTGAATGCTGAGCCGTGCGTTTCACTGATAAACAATACGCGCGGCGTCCGCCAGGCGGAACCAAGGGTTTCTACGCGTTTTTTGCCCAGTTACCCAAATGATATTCTCCGATTTGTTTCACGAGATGTAATGTTTGTTACGTCATGCTGCCGCACCACCCAGTGGCCAGGCAGTCCCTTTATCGGAGAGCGGCTTGGCGAGGTCATCAATCAGGGAAATGCTGGCAGATCAGGCCGCCGGCTTCACCACGTCGGAGCTGAAGGTAGTGGAAACGCTGCTCGCCAGCTACCCGAGCGCCGCGCTGACCTCCATCTCGAACCTCGCGGGGCAAGCGGGGGTCAGCGATCCGACGGTGTACCGGCTGGTCGTGAAGCTGGGATTCGACGGCTACCCGTCATTTCAGCGAGCGCTCCTGGCTGAGGTCGACGAGGCAATGAATTCGCCGCTCTCCCGGCTCGGCGCGCTGGGCAACACAGCACCCGGAGAGGATTTTCAGAGGCGTTCGCTGGCAAGCCTGGCGATGTCGGTCGAGCGCGTGGCGCAGCACGCTGCGCCGGAGGACTTCAACACCGCCGTCGAGTTGCTCGGCAACGCGCGCTCCGCCGTGTTCTGCACCGGCGGACGATCGAGCTTGTTCCTGGCCTCGCGGCTCGCGTCGCACCTGACGCATATCCGGCCCAAGGTCCGTCTCGTCGAGCCTGCCCTGGAGCGGGCGAACGAGGTACTGGTCGACATCGGGCCAAACGATGCGCTGGTCGTCTTCGACTACCGCCGCTATCAGAAAAGCGTCATCGACTTTGCCGCCGCGGCGCATCGCCTGGGCGCAAGGATCATCCTGTTTACCGACGAGTGGAAGTCGCCGATCGCCGGCTTCGCCACGGCCACGCTAAGCAGCTTTGTACAGACCGGCTCACCGTTCGATACCAAGGTACCCGCGCTGGCGCAATGCGAGACCTTGATTGCCGCGCTCATTGCCCGCTTCCCCGAGGAGGCAAAGCGCCGGCTCGAAGCCATCGAGGCCGTACGCAGCTCCGCCACCCCCGAGGGTGCAAGCATCGATTTCTAGAATGCCTTTCCTTTCAGGAGAATATTGAAATGGCCACTCATCAGTTTTCATTGATACGCCGGGGCAGCCCGCTGGCCTTGGCGCTCGCCCTGCTTAGCGCATGCTCGACGCAAACCGGGGTGTCCTCGACACCGTCGGCCACAACCGCGCCCACGGCAACGGCCTTGCCCGCGGCGCCGGAAGTCTCGTCCGGCTACCGGCCGGGCATGACGACCACTTACGCCAACAAGCACATGGCCGCGGCCGCCAATCCTCTGGCGACCGAAGCCGGCCGCAAGATCCTGCGCGCGGGCGGCACAGCCATCGACGCGGCCGTTGCCATGCAGGCCGTGCTGACACTGGTCGAGCCGCAGGCCACCGGCATCGGCGGCGGTGCCTTCATCATGTACTGGGACGGCAAGCGCGTGCAGGCTTATGACGGCCGCGAGACCGCGCCCGCCGGCGCCGGCGAGAACCTGTTCATGCGCCCCGACGGCAAACCCATGAGCTTCAGCGAAGGGCAGATCGGCGGGCGCTCGGTGGGCACCCCTGGCGTGCTGCGCGCGCTGGAACTGGCGCATCGCCAGCATGGCAAGCTGCCCTGGGCCAAGCTGTTCGAGCCGGCCATCGCGCTGGCAGAGCAGGGTTTCCCGATTTCGCCGCGCCTTTATACGCAGATCGCCGCCGACAAGTTCCTCCCGGCCTCGCCCGAGATGGCAGCCTACTTCCTGACGCCGGACGGCAAGCCCAGGCCCGTCGGCACCATGCTGAAGAATCCGGCGCTGGCCAGCACGCTGCGCGAGATCGCGCACCGCGGGCCAAACGTGCTCTATACCGGCCCGATTGCCCACGAGATCGTCAAGCAGGTCAACGGCAGCGCCAACCCGGGCTCGCTCTCGCTGGTTGACCTGAAGGATTACCGCGCCAAGGAGCGCGCGCCCATTTGCAGCGACTACAAGCGCTGGAAGATCTGCGGCATGCCGCCGCCTTCATCAGGCGGCATCGCGATCGCGCAGATGCTCGGCGCCTTGCAGGCGCTGGAGGCCAGGAACCCGAAATACGCGCTTGCCGCGCTCAAGCCGAAACAGGTAGCAACGCCTGCCGGGGTCGAGCCGGGCATCGACGCTGTGCACGCCATTGCCGAGGCCGGGCGCCTGGCCTATGCGGACCGTGGCCTCTATGTGGCGGACTCGGATTTCGTGCCCGTCAATGTGGCGGGGCTGCTCAGCCGCGACTACCTGGCAAGCCGCGCGAGCCTGATCGGCGAGGAGAGCATGGACAAGGCGGAGGCCGGCGTGCCACCTGGCGCCACAGTCGCGCTGGCGCCGGACCGCTCGCCGCCGCGCGTGTCCACATCGCAGATCGTCGCGGTGGATGACACCGGCGGCGCGATTTCCATGACCACCACCGTCGAGAGCTATTTCGGCTCGCACCTGATGGTGCGCGGCTTCGTGCTGAACAACCAGCTCACCGACTTCTCCTTCGTGCCGAGCGAGAACGGCAAGCCCGTGGCCAACCGCGTGCAGCCCGGCAAGCGCCCGCGCTCGTCGATGGCGCCCACGCTGGTGTTCGACCGCGACAGCGGCAAGCTGGTCGCAACCGTGGGTTCGCCCGGCGGCTCGCAGATCATCGAGTACGTGTCCAAGACGCTGGTGGGCCTGCTGGACTGGAACATGGACGTGCAGGCGGCCATCAACATGCCCAACTTCGGCAGCCGCAACGGACCGACGGAGCTGGAAGCCGGCCTGGTCAGCCCGGCCCTGGTGCAAGGCCTGAAAGACCGCGGGCATGAGGTCGCGCAGATCGAGATGACCAGCGGCACGCAGGCCATCATGCGCCGCCAGCGCCCCGATGGCACGTGGGCCTGGGCCGGCGGCGCCGACCCGCGCCGCGAGGGAGTGGCATTGGGGGATTAAGCGCGGTTGCGCAATGGTGCTGGCGCTGGCGCTGGTGCTGTCGGTGCTTTCGAAGCGCCGGGACTGCGACGCGCAAGGCCGGATCTGCGTTGCCGTGCTCCCCTCTCCCGCGTGCGGGAGAGGGGTTGGGGGAGAGGGCGGGCGTTCGTTACGCCGTCGTGCTGGAAAACACCACGGGCTTCGCTTCAAGCGGCTCCTAGCTGATATGACTCCCCGTGTCAATTGAGATTGGTTTGATTCAGTTTCACAGTTGCATGGTGTTCCCCAATTTCCTGGAGGGCGACGTAGCAGTAAGTCTCGACGGTGGATCACGCTGATATCCGCGGGTTGGTTACCGCATTACAGAGGTCCGCCCAATGAGCCTGCCGCCATCTAAGGCCGCAAGTCGGATGAAATCCGTTGCCTAGCTAGGTCGCGGGTTGCTCGTGTGCCGGGCTACGTCGCCCTTCAGGAAACTGGCTCCACAGTAGGTGGCAGATAGGTTGATACCTTGGCGCTGGGTTACGTTGTCTGCGCCGCGTTCGGTATGGCAAGCGACATGGCGAGCCGGCTGATGTCCCAGATGAACCCGCTCAGTTCGCGGGCCACCGCAACCACCGCAATGTTCGGGTTCTTGCCGCGCGCGGCAAGTCTCCGATAGCGCCGGCACAGTCGAACCTGGGCGTCCCAGGACCGGTCAACGATGGCCTTCGGGATGCCTTCGTGCCGGCGCTGAATCTCGGGGCTCACACGTGCCGGGTGCCGGTAACTCCAGGCGGCTTCGATTAGCAGCTTTCTTGCATAGCTATTGCCGTTCTTGGTGATGCTGCCTTGGCGCCGTTTCCCCCCCGATGAGTGTTCTGCGGGCGTCACGCCGAGCCAGGCCATCAGTTGGCGCGGATGGACAAAGCGCGAGAGATCGCCCAATTCGGCGAGCATGCCCACCGCCGTGGTGAACTGCACGCCACGCATGGCCTGCAAGCCCAGTACGGCCGGATAGAAGCGCCAGTTGACCACTGCCTCGCGCAAGGCCGCTTCGAGACGGCTGCATTGCGCGAGCCGATCCTCGATGGCACGTCGATATTCGTCAAAGGCAAGTTGCTGCCACACGGTGTCGAACGCAAAGGTACTGATCCAGCGCTGGTGCGCCGGTCCCCAGTCGGCTCTGCCGCTGTAGCGCACCCCATGTGAAAGCAGAAAGGCCTTCAGCCGTTGGCGGGCGCGCTTCAGATCGTCCTTGGCGCTGACCCACGCGCGTGACAGATCCCGGAATGCTTCGTCCTCCACGCTGGGCACGTACACGGCGGAGAGGTCACCGGCGCGCAGCGATCGCACGAGCTTGACCGCATCGCGCCGATCGGTCTTGACGCGCTCGCCGGGTTTCTTCGGGATCAGCGACGGCGCGCACACCATGCACTCGAATCCCTTCCCTGCAAGCTGCCGGTAAAGGCCATAGCCGCAAGGGCCTGCCTCGTAGACGATGTGGATCCGGCTCGCTTTAGACTGCAGGCGCTTGCACAGGCGATCGATATCGGCCTTCGAGGTACCGATCTTGCCAAGCAGTTCGACCTCGCCCACGCCGAGTGCGTAGGCGACCGTGATCGAGTCCTTATGGACGTCAAGACCCACGTACAAAGTGCTATCGTGTTCCATGCTGGCCTCCGCGCTGGAAATCGCCGGGTGTGGCACTGTCCACACCATGCGGCTCTGGCAGTCATGCTAACCCGCGTTTGATTCCTCGCGGCGGGCCAGCCCTCTTGCCCCCAGGGGAGTCATATTGACTAAGCCACCCCTCTCCCCGGCCCTCTCCCCCGAGGGGAGAGGGACAGACAGCCGTCGTCATGGCGCGCGGCTTTGGCCCGTTCGGCGGCTTTGGCCTGTTCGGCGGCTTCGGCTGGTGCTTCGCGGCCCGCCAGCCGTTACTCGTAGGAGAAGAAGCTGCCGAGCTTGTCCATGCGTTCGAGCGCCATGCCCGCGCCCCGCACCACGCAGGTCAGCGGGTCATCGGCCACCAGGACCGGCAGGCCGGTTTCCTCGGCCAGCAGGCGATCCAGTTCGCTCAGCAGCGCGCCGCCGCCGGTGAGCATCATGCCGCGCTCGGCAATATCGGCGCCGAGTTCCGGCGGAGTCTGCTCCAGCGCGATCTTGACCGCCGACACGATCTGATTGAGCGGTTCGGTCAGCGCTTCCAGGATTTCGTTGGACGATACCGTGAACGCGCGCGGGATGCCTTCGGACAGGTTGCGGCCCTTGACTTCCATTTCGCGGACTTCGGCACCCGGGAACGCCGAGCCGATTGTCTTCTTGATGGCCTCGGCGGTCTGCTCGCCAATCAACATGCCGTAATTGCGCCGGATGTAGTTGACGATGGCCTCGTCGAACCTGTCCCCGCCCACGCGGATGGAACCCTTGTAGACCATGCCGCCCAGCGAGATCACGCCGACCTCGGTGGTGCCGCCGCCGACGTCCACCACCATCGAGCCGGACGGCTCCGACACCGGCAGCCCCGCGCCGAGCGCGGCCGCCATGGGTTCCTCGATCAGGTAGACCTGGCTGGCGCCGGCGGCCAGCGCCGATTCGCGGATGGCGCGGCGCTCGACCTGGGTCGAGCCGCACGGCACGCAGATGATCATGCGGGGCGACGGCCGCAGCAGCTTGGTGTCGTGCACCATCTTGATGAACTGCTTGAGCATCTGCTCGGTGACCCGGAAGTCAGCGATCACGCCGTCTTTCATCGGGCGGATGGCCTCGATGTTTCCAGGTACCTTGCCCAGCATCTGCTTGGCTTCCTTGCCCACCGCCTCGATGGTCTTCCTGGGATTGGGGCCGCCCTGCTGGCGAATCGCGACCACCGAGGGCTCATCGAGGACGATGCCCTTGTCGCGCATGTAGATCAGGGTGTTGGCGGTGCCGAGGTCGATCGCGAGATCGTTGGAGAAGTAGCTACGGAGAAATCCAAACATCGGGGAACTTTCATCTGGTGGTTCGCAAGCATGCGAACCGGCGGGCGCCAGTTCTGGCGACAAGCAGGCTATGAATAGCGGCGCATGCAGGAAGCCTTCATGCGCCGCGCGTCGAGCGGAGCGGCTCTCGGCGGTGGCCGGCGCTCCGTCACTTTGTATGGGCGGCAAAACCCGGTGGTGGCCACATCCGTGCGGCCTGGCGGCGAAACCGGCCACCAGGCAACCGCTGAACAGGCCACATCGTCAGAACCGCGCCGGGATCACAAAAAGATCCTGGCGAGACGTAACCGGAACATCCTTGGCTCAGGGAGTGGCGTGCGCCGTACTTGCGCCACGCCAGCGCGTGAGCCGGGTGCAAACCAGAGGTTAACCGGATGCTGACCGGGAACGAATGATACCTTGCGCAACGGTCTTCCTGCTCAAAAAACGGCGTCCGTCGGCCAGCGGCGCAAGCCGTGGCGTCAGGGACCGAACCGGGGGCCGGCCTCCTTGTCTTGCCCAGTGCGACAGCAGCCGCACGCCTGGTCGCCCGCCTGCATGAACTCGGCCACGGTGGCTTGCGTCATCAGGTCGCCGGCGCGGCCCGGGACCGAGCCTTACAGCATCCCGCAGTCGCTCGATTCCGCTGTCTTGCCCATCAGCATCAATTGCGGGTCCCGCACGTGGCTGATGAAGGACCACAGCTCATCGACCAGCGGCTTCGGGCTGGCCGCCGAGCGGTACAGGCGGATATCGAGGCTGGTTGCCCACGAGGCCGGCCCCGCCACCACCAGCTTGCCCTCTTTCAGCTCGTCGCTGACGCAGCTCTCCGGCAACCAGCCCACCCCGTGCCCGGCCACGACCATGGCCTTCAGGGCCTCCGACATATGGGTCTCGAAGCAACGCTGCAGCCCGTAGGGCTCCGGCGCATTGAGCAGGATCATCTCGACCACGTTGCCAAGGAACGCGCCGGATGAATAAGCCATGAAGGGCAAGGGATTGGCGCTCGTGCCCGGCAGCCGGAAGATCGGCTGCCCTTGCTTGTCCGGCGCCGAGAACGGCAGGATCCGCTCGACGCCCAGCATCAGGAACGGGAAGCCGTTCGGGTCAAGCAGGATCGGCAGCTGCTGATGGTGATAGCCCAGCAGGATGTCGCAATCGTCATCCACCAATTGCTGCACACCCTCCGGCACGTTCACCGCATGCACGCAGGCGCTCAACGAGCCGAAACGCTCGTGCAGGTACTTGAGCCAGGTCGGAAAGAAGGTAAAGACCAGGGTGTGCGCCACCGAGAAGCGGATGACCTTGTCGCTCTCGGCAAGGGGCTGGCGGCTGCTCAGCAGCGCGCGTGCGGCATAAGCGTCACGCAACAGGTCGGCGGCCAGCCGGCGGAACAGCCAGCCTGCCGTGGTCAGCGTTGCCGGATGCACGCTGCGGTCGACCAGACTGACGCCAAGCCACTCCTCAAGGGCCATGATGCGCCGGCTGAACGCCGACTGGGTGATATGCCGGTCGGCAGCCGCGCGCGAAAAACTGCGCGTTTCAGCCAAGCACAGGAAGTCTTCAAGCCACTTGGTTTCCATATTGGAATGTACTCAACATCAGGGGGAGGGACGCGCGTCCATGGCAGATCATACGGCAGCGCGGCGCTGCACAAATCGGTGGAAGCCCGATCGCACCATGCAAATTTTGCGCCACATTATTCCGAAATTGCAACATCCCTCCCCGGCCTCGCGCGGACAAGCGCAAGGCGCCGAGTACTCGACTGGTGCTCGCCTAGTACTCGCCTAGTACTCGCTTAGTACTTCCAGAAGATCTTCTGCAGTTCCTTGGTGTCGTTGGTCTTGGTCAGTGCCAGCGCCATCAGGATGCGGGCCTTCTGCGGCAGCTGGTCGTCGGTCACCAGCCAGTCGTACTTGTCGTCCGGCTGCTCGGCGTTGCGGACCACCACGCCGCTGCCGGTGCGCGAGGCACGCACGATCTGCACGCCCTTGGCGCGGGCGGCCTTGAGCGGCTCGACCATGTAGTCGCCCACGCTGCCGTTGCCGGTGGCGGCATAGACGATGGCCTTGGCGCCGTCCTTCACCGCGGCATCGATGCTGGCCGGATTGACGTTGCCGTAGGCGTACACCACGGCCACTTCAGGCAGCTTGTCGATCTTGTCGATGTCCCATTCGGTCTGCATGGTGTGCGGGCGCGCCGGCAGGCGGTAGTACAGCGTGCGGCCTTCCACCACGTAGCCCAGCGGGCCAAACGGCGAGCGGAAGGTCTCGATCTTGAAGGTGTTGCTCTTGGTGACGTCGCGCCCGGTGTGGATCTCGTCGTTCAGCACCGCCAGCGTGCCCTTGCCCCTGGACTCCGGGCTGGACGCCACCAGCACCGCGTCGTACAGGTTAAGCGCGCCATCCGCGCCCAGCGCCGTGCCCGGACGCATCGATCCCACCACCACGACCGGCTTGTCGCTCTTGAGCGTGAGGTTGAGGAAGTAGGTGGTTTCCTCGATGGTGTCGGTGCCGTGGGTGATCACGATGCCGTCCACGTCCGGCTGCTTGAGCAGCTCCGAGACGCGCTTGCCAAGCTTGAGCAGGCGCTCGTTGTTGAAGCTCTCCGAGCCGATCTGGAAAACCTGCTCGCCCTTGACGTTGGCGATCTTGGAGATCTCCGGCACCGAGGCGATGATCTTGTCCACCGGCACCACGGCCGACTGGTAGGCGGCGGTATTGGTGGCGGCGGCGCCCGCGCCGGCAATGGTGCCGCCGGTGCCGATGATCACGATATTGGCCTTGCGGGCTTCGCTGGCCTGTGTCGGCGCGCCGGCGGCAGGGGCGGAGGGAGCGAGCTGGGCATGGGCAACGCCGGTGGTCAGGCTGGCGGCAAGCAGCAAGGCGCTGAGGGTATTAAGACGTGCAAAACGCTTCATGGTGGTCTCCATGCGTTGGATTTCGGGCGCTCGGTAAGTGCCCGCCAAATGGTGATGATAGGTAATGAGCGGGCGATGATACGGCAACCAAAAAGCGCCCGTATCCGTATAAGCCCTGATATGGCGATGCAAAATTCGCGACGAAGTATGCGGAAAAATCATCGTCGGGCGAGCCGCCCCGCCTGCCGCGCTCCTGCCGCTCCTGGCGCCTTGCCGATAGGGCGGGTGCCGCATGAGTATTTCGTGCCGCGCCATGACAAATTCGCATCAAGGTCGCTACCTGCCGGCGGATTACCTAGAGTCAACTCCTCCCTGATGTAAATTTGCGAGGAGCAATGCAATGACCGCTGGAACCTTTAGAACCGAACATGACCTCCTGGGCGATCGCGAGGTCCCGGCCGATGTCTACTACGGTGTGCACACCCTGCGCGCGGTGGAGAACTTCCCGATCACCGGCACCCCCATCTCCATCTACCCCGAGCTTATCAAGGCCCTGGCTTACATCAAGCAGGCAGCCGCGCTGGCCAACCACGAACTGGGCCTGCTCGACGAGCCCCGCTGCGACGCCATCGTCGCCGCCTGCGCGGAACTGCTTGGCGGCAAGCTGCACGATCAGTTCGTCGTCGACGTGATCCAGGGCGGCGCCGGCACCTCGACCAACATGAACGCCAACGAGGTCATCGCCAACCGCGCGCTCGAACTGATGGGGCACAACAAGGGCGAGTACCAGTACCTGCACCCGAACGAGCAGGTCAACATTGGCCAGAGCACCAACGACGTCTACCCATCCGCCCTCAAGATCGCCACCTGGTTCGGCATCCAGGGCCTGGTGGATGCCATGGGCGTGCTGAGGCACGCCTTCGAGCGCAAGGCCGAAGAGTTCAGGCATGTCCTGAAAATGGGCCGCACCCAGTTGCAGGACGCCGTGCCCATGACACTGGGCCAGGAGTTCAGCACCTACGCCGTGATGCTCGGCGAGGACGAGGAGCGGCTGCGCGAGGCCGCCCTGCTGATCTGCGAGATCAACATGGGCGCCACCGCCATCGGCACCGGCATCACCGCGCACCCGGACTACGCGCCGCTGATCCTCAAGCGGCTCAAGGAGATCACCGGCATTCCGCTGATGACCGCGCCGAACCTGATCGAGGCCACGCAGGACTGCGGCTCCTTTGTGCAGCTCTCCGGCGTGCTCAAGCGCGTGGCCGTCAAGCTCTCCAAGACCTGCAACGACCTGCGGCTGCTCTCCAGCGGCCCGCGCGCCGGGCTGGGCGAGATCAACCTGCCGGCGATGCAGGCAGGCTCCAGCATCATGCCCGGCAAGGTGAATCCGGTCATTCCGGAGGTGGTCAACCAGATCGCGTTCGAGGTCATCGGCAACGACATCACGGTCAGCTTCGCGGCCGAAGCCGGCCAGCTGCAGTTGAATGCCTTCGAGCCGATCATCGCGCACAGCCTGTTCAAGAGCGTGAGCCATCTGCGCAACGGCTGCCTGACGCTGGCCGAGCGCTGCGTCAACGGCATCACCGCCAACGAAGAGCGCCTGCGGGCCACGGTCGAGAACTCCATCGGCATCGTGACCGCCCTGAACCCGTACATCGGCTATGCCAATGCCACCGCCGTGGCACAGGAGGCCCATGCCACCGGCGGCAGCGTGTACGAGATCGTGCTGCAAAAGGGCTTGCTGACCCGGGAGGAACTGGACCAGATCCTGCGCCCGGAAGTGCTGACGCAGCCGACCCCGCTGAGCCTGGCGCCCCGCGCACGCTGATCCGGGGGGCAAGGCGGGTCCGGCGCCAGGCATGGCGCCACCGGCCCCGCCCTGCCCCGATACCGACGGTCAGACCAGGATCTGGCCGCAACCCCTGGAGACAACGCATCATGAAGGCAAACAAGCTCACAACCCGGATCATGATCGCCATGGTCCTGGGCGTCGTCACCGGCTTTCTCTGCAACCGCCTCGTGCCCGATGCGGCAATGGCCAAGGAGATCGCCGGCTACTTCTCGATCGTCACCGACGTCTTCCTGCGCCTGATCAAGATGATCATCGCGCCGCTGGTGTTCGGCACGCTGGTGGCGGGCATCGCCGGCATGAAAGACGCCAGCGCCGTGGGCCGCATCGGCATCAAGGCGCTCGGCTGGTTCATCACCGCGTCGCTGATATCGCTGCTGCTCGGCATGTTCTTCGTGGACCTGCTGCAGCCCGGGCATGCACTGAACCTGCCACTGCCCGAAATCGGCGCGGCCACCAACCTCAAGACCTCCACGCTGAACCTGAAGGACTTCATCACGCACGTCTTCCCCAAGAGCGTGTTCGAGGCGATGGCGCAGAACGAGATCCTGCAGATCCTGGTGTTCTCGCTGTTCTTTGGCTTTGCCATTGCGTCGTTCAAGGGCAAGGTGGGCCATCACCTGGTGGCGTCGATCGAGGAACTGGTGGCGATCATGCTGCGCGTCACCGACTTTGTGATGCGCTTCGCGCCGCTCGGCGTGTTTGCCGCCGTAGCCGCCGCCATCACGGTGCAGGGCATTGGCGTGCTGTTTACCTACGGCAAGTTCATCGGCGGCTTCTACCTGGGCTTGCTGGTGCTGTGGCTGGTGCTGACCGCGGCGGGCTACCTGTTCCTGGGTGGGCGCGTGTTCACGCTGCTCAAGCTGATCCGCGAGCCGACGATCCTGGCGTTCTCCACCGCCAGCAGCGAGGCGGCCTACCCCAAGACCATGGAGCAGATGGAGAAGTTCGGGGTGCCCAACAAGGTCACCGGCTTCGTGCTGCCGCTGGGCTACTCGTTCAACCTCGACGGCTCGATGATGTACCAGGCATTTGCCGCGCTGTTCATCGCCCAGGCCTACAACATCGAGATGAGCCTGACCCAGCAGATCACCATGCTGCTGGTGCTGATGGTCACCAGCAAGGGCATCGCCGGCGTGCCCCGCGCCTCCATCGTGGTGGTGGCGGCGACCCTGCCGATGTTCAACCTGCCGGAAGCCGGCCTGCTGCTGATCCTGGGCATCGACCAGTTCCTCGACATGGGCCGCACCGCCACCAACGTCATCGGCAACAGCATCGCCACGGCCGTCGTTGCCAAATGGGAAGGCGAGCTTGGCGCCACGCAGGACCCGGATGCCGTGGGGGCCCTGGAGGCCGAGGACATTGCGCAAGCGCCGTCGCAACAACCCCGCGCCGGCCAGGCGCGGGTATTCCCTGACACCCCCGCATGAAATCTCATAACGATCACCCCGCCTGAATATGGATTCCCGACCGGGCAGCCGGCCAGCCACGGCGGGATTCCTTTCCAATCAATCACTTGCGTAACCCGCGCAACCGCGCCTGCAGTGGCACATCTCTTGCTGAATAGCTCTGCCACTGCAGCACCCGACACAACCAAAACAGAACACGTGGAGACACTATGAGCGCACGAGAAGCGGGCGATCTCGATCCTATCGAGACCGCGGAATGGCTGGAGTCCTTGCAAGCGGTGACCCAACACCGCGGAGCCGAGCGCGCTAACCAGCTGGTCAATACGCTGGTGGACGAGGCGCGGCGCGATGGCCTCTATGTGCCGCGCTCCCTGACCACGGGCTACCGCAACACCATCTCCCCCAAGGACGAAGCGCAATCGGGCGGCGACCGCGCCATCGAGCATCGCCTGCGCTCGATCATCCGCTGGAACGCCATGGCGATCATCCTGCGCGCCAACAAGGAATCGTCGGAGCTGGGTGGCCACATCGCCAGCTTCCAGTCCGCGGCCACGCTCTACGACATCGGCTTTGGCCACTTCTGGCACGCGCCCACCGACACCCACGGCGGCGATCTGCTCTACATCCAGGGCCACAGCGCGCCGGGCATCTATGCCCGCGCCTTTGTCGAAGGGCGGCTCACCGAGCAGCAGTTGCTGGGCTACCGGCAAGAGACCGGGGGCACCGGGCTGTCCTCCTACCCGCACCCCTGGCTGATGCCGGACTTCTGGCAGTTCCCCACCGTGTCGATGGGCCTGGGGCCGCTGATGTCGATCTACCAGGCGCGCTTCCTCAAGTACCTGCAAGGCCGCGGCCTGGCGGACACCGCGGCGCGCAAGGTGTGGGCCTTCATGGGCGACGGCGAGATGGACGAGCCCGAATCGCTGGGCGCGATCTCGCTGGCCGGCCGCGAGCGGCTGGACAACCTGATCTTCGTCATCAACTGCAACCTGCAGCGGCTGGACGGCCCGGTGCGCGGCAACGGCAAGATCATCCAGGAACTGGAATCGGTATTCCGCGGCGCCGGCTGGAACGTGATCAAGGTGGTCTGGGGCGGCGGCTGGGACAAGCTGCTGGCCAAGGACAAGAGCGGCCTGCTGCTAAAGCGCATGGAGGAATGCGTCGACGGCGAGTACCAGGATTTCAAGAGCAAGAGCGGCGCCTACGTACGCGAGCACTTCTTTGGCAAGTACGAGGAACTCAAGGCGCTGGTCGCCGACATGAGCGACGAGGAAATCTGGGGCCTCACGCGCGGCGGCCACGATCCCGAGAAGGTGTTTGCCGCCTACGCGGCGGCCGTGAAGCACACCGGCGAGCCGACGCTGATCCTGGCCAAGACGGTCAAGGGCTATGGCATGGGCGAATCCGGCGAAGGCCAGATGATTGCCCACCAGGCCAAGAAGATGACGCAGGACGCCCTGCGCGGCTTCCGCGACCGCTTCCAGATTCCGGTCAGCGACGAGCAACTGGCCGACGTGCCCTTTATCAAGCCGGCCGAGGACAGCCCGGAGATGCAGTACCTGCGCGCCCGGCGCGCGGCGCTGGGCGGCTACCTGCCGGCACGCCGCAGCAAGTCCACCTCGCTGGAGATCCCGCCGCTGTCCAACTTCCAGCGCCTGCTGGACAGCACCGGCGAGCGCGAGATCTCCACCACCATGGCCTTCGTGCAGATGCTGGGCACGCTGGTCAGGGACAAGGCCATTGGCAAGCACGTGGTGCCCATCGTGCCCGACGAATCGCGCACCTTCGGCATGGAAGGCATGTTCCGCCAGCTGGGCATCTATTCGTCGGTCGGCCAGCTCTACAAGCCGCAGGATGCCGACCAGCTGATGTACTACCGCGAGTCCAAGGACGGCCAGGTGCTGCAGGAAGGGATCAACGAGGGCGGCGCGATGTCCAGCTGGATTGTGGCCGCGACCTCGTACAGCACGAGCAACGTGCCGATGATCCCCTTCTATATCTACTACTCGATGTTCGGGCTGCAGCGGGTGGGCGACCTGGCGTGGCTGGCGGGCGATATCCGCGCGCGCGGTTTCCTGCTGGGCGGCACCGCCGGGCGCACCACGCTCAACGGGGAAGGCTTGCAGCACGAGGACGGCCATAGCCACATCATCGCCGGCACCATCCCGAACTGTGTCTCCTACGACCCCACCTTCGCCTATGAAGTGGTGACCATCGTGCGCGAGGGCATGCGCCGCATGTACGAGCAGCAGGAGGATGTGTACTACTACATCACCCTGATGAACGAGAACTACACGCACCCGGGGCTGGCCGAAGCGAGCGCCGGCGCCAGCACCGAGGAAGGCATTCTCAAGGGCCTGTACCTGCTCAAGGACGGTGGCAAGGCCGGCAAGGGCGGGCTGCGCGTGCAGCTGATGGGCAGCGGCACCATCCTGCGCGAGGTGATCGCGGCGGCCGAGCTGCTGAAGGCGGACTTCAACGTCACCGCCGACATCTGGAGCGCCCCCAGCTACAACGAGCTGCGCCGCGACGGCATGGCCACGGAGCGCTGGAACCTGCTGCATCCCACCGAGCCGCGCCGCAAGAGCTGGGTCGAGGCGAGCCTGGATGGCCATGACGGCCCGGTGATCGCCGCCACCGACTACATGCGCAATTACGCCGACCAGGTGCGCGAATACGTGCACGCCGCCGGGCGCCGCTACGTGGTGCTTGGTACCGATGGCTTTGGCCGCAGCGACTACCGCGCCAAGCTGCGCAGCTTCTTCGAGGTGGACCGCTACCACGTGGCCGTGGCCGCGCTCAAGGCGCTGTGCGATGACGGCGCGATCAAGCCCGCGGTGGTAGCCGAGGCCATTGCCAGATATGGGGTGGATAGCGAGCGCGCAGCGCCGTGGACGGTCTGACAGGCGAAGGAATAAAGACAATGAACCAAGCCATTGAAATCAAGGTGCCCGACATCGGGGACTTCAAGGACGTGCCGGTGATCGAGCTGTTCGTCAAGGTGGGAGACCTCGTCAAGGCGGAGGACCCGCTCGTCTCGCTGGAGTCGGACAAGGCCACCATGGAAGTGCCCGCGCCGCACGGCGGCGTGGTCAAGCAGATCCACGTCAAGCTGGGAGATGCCGTCAGCGAAGGCAGCGTGCTGATGCAGTTCGAAGGCGCTGGGGCCGGCACTGCCGCCGCCGCGCCGGCGCAAGCCGCCAAGCCCAGCGTGAGCGCGCCGCCCTCCCCGGTCAGCGCGCCCGCCGGACTGGCCGAAGTGCGCATTCCCGACATCGGCGACTTCAAGGACATCCCCGTGATCGAGATCTTCGTCAAGGTCGGTGATACCGTGAAGGCGGAGGACCCGCTGCTGTCGCTGGAGTCCGACAAGGCCACCATGGACGTGCCGGCCCCGCTGGGCGGCGTGGTGCGGGAGATCCGCGTCAAGGTGGGAGACACTGTCAGCGAAGGCAGCGTCATCATGGCGCTGGCCACCGGCGATGCGCCGGCGGCGACAGCGACGACGGCGGTGCCGGCGCCAGCCGCCGCGCCCGCCGTGGCAGCCGCGCTTGCTGCCCCTGCCCCTGCCCCTGCCGCACCCGCCGCCACCGCCGCATCCGGTGGCGTTGACGAAACCGCTTTTGCCCTTGCCTATGCCAGCCCGGCAGTACGCAAGCTCGCCCGGGAGACCGGCGTGGACCTGGGCAAGGTGCGCGGCAGCGGCGAGCACGGCCGCATCCTGCGCGCCGACGTAGAGGGCTTCGCCCGCCCGGGCGGCGCCGTGGCGCCCGCCGCCAGGCCCGCCGCCGCGCCAGCGGCTGGCGGCGCCGGCCTGGACCTGCTGCCGTGGCCCAAGGTCGACTTCGCCAAGTTCGGCCCGGTCGAGCGCAAGGAACTGAGCCGCATCAAGAAGATCTCGGGCGCCAACCTGCACCGCAACTGGGTGGTGATCCCGCACGTCACCACGCACGACGAAGCCGATATCACCGACCTCGAGCCGTTCCGCGTGCAGATGAACAAGGAGCTGGAGAAGAGCGGCGTCAAGATCAGCATGCTGCCCTTCATGATGAAGGCGGCCGTGGCCACGCTCAAGGCATTCCCCGAGTTCAACGCGAGCCTGGACGGCGACACCCTGGTGCTCAAGCAGTACTACCACATCGGCTTTGCGGCCGACACGCCCAACGGCCTGATGGTGCCGGTGATCCGCGACGTCGACAAGAAGAGCATCCCCGATATCGCGCGGGAGATGGGCGAGCTGGCCAAGCTGGCGCGCGAGGGCAAGCTCAAGCCCGACCAGATGTCGGGCGGCACATTCACCATCAGCTCGCTCGGCGGCATTGGCGGCATCAACTTCACCCCCATCATCAACGCCCCCGAGGTCGCAATCATGGGCGTGTGCAAGAGCTTCTGGAAGCAGCACTCCAGCGACGGCAAGAACTGGGCTTCGCGCCTGACGCTGCCGCTGTCGCTGTCATGGGACCACCGTGTCATCGACGGCGCCGCGGCTGCCCGCTTCAATGTCCATTTTGCCAACCTGCTCGCCGATCTGCGGCGTGTGCTGTTCTGAGGGGCGCGCTGCAATGACCCAACGTGTCGAAGTCAAAGTGCCGGATATCGGCGATTTCAAGGATGTCACGGTGATCGAGGTCATGGTCAAGCCCGGCGAGACCATCGCCGTGGATACCAGCCTGATCGCGGTCGAGTCCGACAAGGCCTCGATGGAGATCCCATCCACCCACGCCGGCGTGGTCAAGGAGATCGCCGTCAAGGTCAACGACAAGGTGAGCGAGGGATCGGTGATCCTGGTGCTGGAGGCTGCCGAGGCCGCCGCAACCGTTGCCGCGCCCGGCGCGCCGGCGCCGGGGGCCTCATCGGCGCCGCCCAAGCCAGGGCCGGCCGCCGTGCCCGTCGCCAACGCTGCCAGCTACACCGGCAAGGCGGACATGGAATGCGAAATGCTGGTGCTGGGCGCCGGCCCGGGGGGCTATTCCGCCGCGTTCCGCAGCGCCGACCTGGGCATGAAGACCGTCCTGGTGGAGCGCTACGACACGCTTGGCGGTGTCTGCCTCAACGTGGGCTGCATCCCCTCCAAGGCGCTGCTGCACACCGCATCGGTCATGGATGAAGTGGCGACCCTGCCGGACCACGGCATCCGCTACGGCGCGCCCGAGATCGACCTGGACAAGCTGCGCGGCTTCAAGGACAGCGTCATCAAGAAGCTGACCGGCGGCCTGGCCGGCATGGCCAAGGCGCGCAAGGTCGAGGTGGTGACCGGCGTCGGCAGCTTCCTCGATCCGTATCACATGGAAGTGGTGGCGGCCGATGGCGGCAAGCGCGTGATCAAGTTCGCCAAGGCCATCATCGCGGCGGGCAGCCAGGCGGTGAAGCTGCCCTTCATGCCCGACGACGAGCGCGTGGTCGACTCCACCGGCGCGCTGCTGCTCAAGTCCATCCCCAAGCGCATGCTGGTGGTGGGCGGCGGCATCATCGGGCTGGAGATGGCCACGGTCTACTCCACGCTGGGCACGCGCATCGACGTGGTGGAGATGCTGGATGGCCTGATGCAGGGCGCGGACCGCGACCTGGTCAAGGTCTGGGAAAAGAAGAACGCGCACCGCTTCAACCACGTCATGCTGAAGACCAAGACGGTGGGGGCCAAGGCCACCGCGGCCGGCATCGAAGTGAGCTTCGAGGGCAAGGAGGCACCGGCGCCGCAGGTCTATGACCTGGTGCTGGTGGCGGTGGGCCGCAGCCCGAATGGCCGTGCCATCGGCGCGGATAAGGCCGGCGTGGCCGTCACCGAGCGCGGCTTCATCGAGGTCGACAAGCAGATGCGGACCAACGTCGCGCATATCCATGCTATCGGCGACATTGTTGGCCAGCCGATGCTGGCGCACAAAGCGGTACATGAAGCGCATGTGGCCGCCGAGGCCGCGCACGGCGAGCCCGCCTTCTTCGACGCGCGGCAGATCCCGTCGGTTGCCTACACCGATCCCGAGGTGGCCTGGGCCGGCAAGACCGAAGACCAGTGCAAGGCCGAGGGCATCAAGTTCGGCAAGGCGGTGTTCCCGTGGGCTGCTTCGGGCCGCGCCATCGCCAACGGCCGCGACGAAGGCTTCACCAAGCTGCTCGTCGACGAAGCCACCCATCGCGTGATCGGCGGCGGCATCGTCGGCACGCATGCCGGCGACCTGATCAGCGAGATCTGCCTGGCCGTGGAGATGGGCTGCGAGCCCGCGGATATCGGCAAGACCATCCATCCGCACCCGACGCTGGGCGAATCGATCGGGATGGCGGCCGAGGTGTTTGAGGGGCATTGCACCGATTTGCCGCCTGTGAAGAAGAAATAAGAAGAAATAAGAAGACGCAATAAGCGAGCGGCGCACGGCGCGGCATTGTCGCCGTGCGCCACGCCCAAGAGATCACAAGACCGTCTATCGCCGATCTGGCGCCCCGACCGAGCCACAGAGACAACCATGACCGAAAACCTTCGCGAAGCCGCACTCGACTACCACCGTTACCCCACGCCCGGCAAGATCTCCGTGACGCCGACCAAGGCAATGGCCACGCAGCGCGACCTCGCCCTCGCCTACTCGCCGGGCGTGGCCGACGCCTGCATGGAGATCGTGCGCGATCCGGCCGAGGCCATGAACCTCACGTCGCGCGCCAACCTGGTCGCCGTGATTACCAATGGCACCGCGGTGCTGGGCCTGGGCGATATCGGGCCGCTGGCGGGCAAGCCGGTGATGGAGGGCAAGGGCTGCCTGTTCAAGAAGTTCGCGGGCATCGATGTGTTCGACATCGAACTGGCGGAGGACGACCCGGATGCGCTGATCGACACCATCGCCCGCATGGAACCGACCTTTGGCGGCATCAACCTGGAAGACATCAAGGCGCCCGAGTGCTTCTACATCGAGAAGAAGCTGCGCGAGCGCATGAAGATCCCGGTCTTTCACGACGACCAGCACGGCACCGCCATCGTGGCCGCCGCGGCCATCCTGAATGCGCTCAAGCACGTTGGCAAGGATATCGCCGAGGTCAAGCTGGTGGCATCCGGCGCCGGCGCCGCGGCACTGGCCTGCCTGGACCTGATCGTCAACCTGGGCCTGCCGATCGGCAACGTGTTCGTCTCCGACAGCAACGGCGTGGTCTATCGGGGCCGCAAGGAGGCGATGGACCCCAACAAGGCGCGCTATGCGCAGGACACGTCCGCGCGCACACTGGCCGACATCATCGGCGGCGCGGACATCTTCCTGGGGCTGTCGGCCGGCGGCGTGCTCAAGCCGGACATGGTCAAGGTCATGGCGCGCGACCCGATCATCCTGGCCATGGCCAACCCTACGCCGGAGATTGCGCCGGAGGCCGCGCTGGCGGTGCGCCCCGATGCCATCCTGGGCACCGGCCGCTCGGACTATCCGAACCAGGTCAACAACGTGCTGTGTTTTCCGTTCATCTTCCGCGGTGCGCTAGACGTTGGCGCCACCACCATCAACGAGGAGATGAAGCTGGCCGCCGTGCGCGCCATCGCCGAGCTGGCGCATGCGGAAATCCCCGAAGTGGTGGCCCAGGCGTACGGCGCGGCGGGCCTGCGCTTCGGCGCCGAATACCTGATTCCCAAGCCGTTCGACCCGCGCCTGATCGAAGCGGTGGCGCCCGCCGTGGCCAAGGCCGCGATGGACAGCGGCGTGGCAACGCGCCCGATCGCCGACATGGAGGCGTATCGCCAGCGCCTTGGCCAGTTCGTCTACCAGTCGCGCAGCGCCATGGGGCCGGTGTTTGCCGCCGCCAAACGCGCGCCCAAGCGGGTGATCTACGCGGAGGGCGAGGACGAGCGCGTGCTGCGCGCCGCCCAGGTGGTGATCGATGAGGGCATCGCACGCCCGTTGCTTGTCGGCCGCCCCGATGCCATCGTCCAGCGCATTGCGCAATTCGGCCTGCGCCTGCAGCCCGGCGTGGATTGCGAGTGTGTGGATCCACTGGACCCCGCCGTCTACCGCGACGCGGCCGAGGCGTACTACCAGCTGAGTTGCCGCGACGGCGTCTCGCGGGCGCTGGCACAGGCGGAGGTGCGCAGCCGCGGTACGCTGCTGGGCGCCATGCTGGTGCGCCAGGGCCGGGCCGATGCCATGCTGTGCGGCACCGTGGGCCGCTTCCAGGACCACCTTGGCTACGTGCGAGACACCATCGGCCTCAAGCCCGGCAGCGAGACGCTCGCCGTCATGCAGATGCTGATGCTGCCGGGGCGCCAGCTGTTTATCTGCGACACCCATGTCAACCTCGACCCGACGGCGCAGCAGATCGCCGACATTACGCTGCTGGCGGCCGAGGCGGTCCGGCGTTTCGGCATCACGCCTAGCGTGGCCCTGCTTTCCCACTCCAACTTCGGCGGCTCCACCGCGCCGGCGGCGGTGAAGATGCGCGAAGCGCTGGCGCTGGTGAAAGCGCGCGAGCCGTCGCTGGCCGTCGAAGGCGAGATGCGCGGCGATGCGGCGCTGTCCAAGCCCATCCTGGAACACGAGTTCCCCGAATCCTGCCTGCCCACCGAAGCCAACCTGCTGGTCATGCCCAACGTGGATGCCGCCAACATCTCGTACAACCTGATGCGCATCGCCGCGGGCGGCGGCATCACGGTGGGCGGCATCCTGCTCGGCGCAGCGCGCCCGGTGCACATCCTGACGTCTTCATCGACGGTACGCCGCATCGTCAACATGAGCGCCGTGGCAACGGTCGACGCCAGCGCGCAGCGCGCGACGGCCTGGGCAATCGACTGACCTGCCCCCCCGACGACGCCGGCGCCCACGCAACCCCAAGGAGGAGACACCCATGGACAATGACAATCACCCCAAGCCGTTGTACCGATCCCTGTACTTCCAGGTCATCACCGCGATCGTCATCGGTGTGATCCTCGGCCACTTCTATCCGCAGGCTGGCGAGGCGATGAAGCCATTGGGCGATGGCTTCATCAAGCTGATCAAGATGATCATCGCGCCGATCATCTTCTGCACGGTGGTGGTCGGCATCGCCGGCATGGAGGACATGAAGAAGGTCGGCAAGACCGGCGGGCTGGCGCTGCTGTACTTCGAGGTGGTGAGCGCCATTGCGCTGGTGGTGGGCCTCGTGATCATCAACATCGTCAAGCCCGGGGTGGGCATGAACGTCGACGTGAGCACGCTCGACACCAAGAGCATCGCCGCCTATACCGAGCCCGGCAAGATGCAGGGCACGGTGGATTTCCTGCTGCATGTGATCCCCAATACCGTGGTGGACGCGTTCGCCAAGGGGGAGATCCTGCAGGTGCTGCTGTTTGCCGTGATGTTTGGTTTCGCGCTGCATAAGTTCGGCGGGCGCGGCACGCTGGTGTTTGACTTCATCGAGAAGTTCTCGCATGTGCTGTTCACCATCGTGGGCTACATCATGAAGGTGGCTCCCATCGGCGCGTTCGGGGCCATGGCGTTCACCATCGGGAAATACGGCGTGGGCTCGCTGCTGCAGCTTGGCCAGCTGATGGCGACGTTCTATGCGACCTGCCTGTTCTTCATCTTTGTCGTGCTTGGCGGCATCGCGCGCGCGCATGGGTTCTCGATCTGGAAGTTCATCAAGTACATCAAGGAGGAACTGCTGATCGTGCTGGGCACGTCGTCGTCCGAATCGGTGCTGCCGCGGATGATGGCCAAGCTGGAGAACCTGGGCGCGCGCAAGTCCGTCGTGGGGCTGGTGATCCCCACCGGCTACTCGTTCAACCTGGATGGCACGTCCATCTACCTGACCATGGCGGCCGTGTTTATCGCCCAGGCCACCAACACCGACATGAGCCTGACGCAGCAGCTCACGCTGCTGGCGGTGCTGCTGCTCACCTCCAAGGGCGCGGCCGGGGTCACCGGCAGCGGCTTCATCGTGCTGGCGGCCACGCTGTCGGCGGTGGGCCATGTGCCGGTGGCGGGCCTGGCCCTGATCCTGGGCATCGACCGCTTCATGTCGGAGGCGCGCGCGCTGACCAACCTGATCGGCAACGGCGTGGCCACGGTGGTGGTGGCGAAATGGACCGGCGACCTGGACGTGGCGCGCATGCACCGCCGGCTGGACAACGAATCGGACGCCGAGGCCGACGAACCGGAGGCCGTGCTCGATCCGATGGTGGCGCGCATGCCGGCCTCCGGCACCACGCTGACCCGGTGACCGGCAGGCCGCGATGAAACCTTCCACCTACCGTCCCGACGCCAGCGTCAAGGCACCGCACCGCATCGTCATCGTCGGCGGCGGCGCCGGCGGCCTTGAGCTGGCCACCCGGCTGGGCAACACCCTTGGCCGGCGCCGGCAAGCCGAAGTCACCCTGATCGAGAAGACCCGCACCCACGTGTGGAAGCCCAAGCTGCACGAGATCGCCGCCGGCAGCATGGACATGAGCGCCCATGAGGTGGGCTATCTGGCGCAATCGCACTGGCACCACTTCCGCTACCGCGTCGGCGAGATGGTGGGCCTGGACCGGGAGCGCCGTGAGGTGCTGGTGGCGCCTTATGTCGACGACGAAGGCACGCAGATCACGCCGCCGCGCACCTTTGGCTACGACACCCTGGTCATCGCGGTGGGCAGCCAGAGCAATGACTTCGGCACCCCTGGCGTCTACGAGCACGCCATGCGGCTGGAGTCCGCCGCGGACGCGCTGCGCTTTCACTCGCGCATGGTCAATGCCTGCATCCGCGCGCATGCGCAGACCGCGCCCCTGCTGGCCCAGCAGCTGCACGTTGCCATCATCGGCGCCGGCGCGACCGGGGTGGAACTGGCGGCCGAGCTGCACCGCACCACCCGCGAGGTAGTGGCCTTCGGCCTGGACCGGGTCGACGCCGACAAGGACATCCGCGTCACGCTGATCGAAGCCGCGCCGCGCGTGCTGCCGGCGCTGCCGCCGCGCCTCTCAAGCGCCACCGAGGGCCTGCTGCGCAAGCTGGGCGTGGAAGTGCTCACCGACGCCAAGGTGGCCGAGGTGCTGCCCGGCGGCGTGCTGCTGGGCGATGGCCGCCTGCTGCCGGCGGAGCTGGTGGTATGGGCGGCGGGCGTGAAAGCGCCCGATTTTCTCAAGGACCTGGCGGGCCTTGAGACCAACCGGATCAACCAGCTGGTCGTGCACCCCACGCTGCAGACCAGCCGCGACGAGAACATCTTCGCGATCGGCGATTGCGCGGCGTGCGCGTGGCCCGAGGCCAACCAGGGCAAGGGCGGGTTCGTGCCGCCGCGCGCCCAGGCCGCGCACCAGCAGGCCTCCCACATGGTCAGGCAGGTCCGCGCCCGCATGGCGGGCAAGCCGCTGGCCGATTACCGCTACCGCGATTTCGGCTCGCTGGTGTCGCTGGGCGAGTTCAGTACCGTGGGCAACATGATGGGCGGCCTGATCGGCGGCAGCCTGATGGTGGAGGGACTGTTCGCCCGGATGATGTACCTGTCGCTCTACAAGATGCACGAACTGGCCTTGCACGGCTTTGCCAAGGTGGCGCTGGACACGCTGGCACGCTCCATCGTCCGGCGCACCGAGCCGCATGTGAAGCTGCACTGAACCCGGTGCCGCTGTCCCGCACACGCACGCGCACACGCACAAGCAACCGCACTCTTCCGGACCCCATGACCACGCCCACGCCCGACCCCTCCCGCTGGATTGCCGAGCTCTTCAGCACGCAACAGACCATGCTGCGCGCGTTCGGCGCCGCTCCCGGCCAGGCACCGCAGGACGCCGACGCCACGCCCGCACCGGTTTCCATGCTGGCGGCAGCACGCGCGCTTGCCGCCTGGCCGGAACAGGCCCTCAGGCAAATGAGCGCGCTCTGGCCGGCGGGCGAGCCTGCCGGCACTGCGGACCGGCGCTTTGCCGCACAGGCCTGGCGCGATGACCCGCGCTTCGCGCTGGCGGTGCGCCACTACCAGAGCTACGCCACGCTGCTGCAAGGCGCGATCGAGCAAGCGCCGGCCGATGCGCAGACCAAGGGTCAGTGGCAGTTTGCGCTGCGCCAGGTGCTGGATGCGCTCAGCCCGGCCAACTGCCTGGCCACCAACCCCGAGGCGCTGCAGCTGGCGGTGGACTCCGGCGGTGCCAGCCTGGTGGAAGGCATGCGCCTGTTCCTGCAGGACCTGGCCAAGGGACGCGTCTCCATGACCGATGAGCAGCGCTTCGAGGTTGGCCGCAACGTGGCCACCACGCCAGGCGACGTGGTCTATGAGAACGAGCTGATACAGCTCATCCAGTACGCGCCGGGCGCGGGCAAGGTCCATCAGCGCCCGTTGTTGATCGTGCCGCCCTGCATCAACAAGTTCTACATCCTCGACCTGCAGCCCGAGAACTCTTTCGTCGCCCATGCGGTGGCGCAAGGACATACGGTCTTCCTGGTGTCCTGGCGCAACGTGGCGCAAGCGCAGGGGCACCTGACCTGGGACAACTATCTCGAACAGGGCGTGCTGCGCGCCATCGACGTGGCGCAGGACATCACCGGCGCCGATCGCGTCAACACGCTGGGCTTCTGCGTGGGCGGCACGCTGCTGGCCTGCGCGCTGGCCGTGGCTGCCGCGCGCGGCGAGGACAAGGTTGCCAGCGTCACGCTGCTCACCACGATGCTGGATTTCCACGACACGGGCGAGATCGGGCTGCTGGTCAATGAAGCCATGGTCGCCATGCGCGAGGCCACGATCGGCCGCGGCGGGCTGCTGCGCGGCCGCGAGCTGGCCCATGTGTTCGCGGCGCTGCGCGCCAACGACCTGATCTGGCCCTATGCCGTCAACAGCTACCTGAAGGGGAGCGCGCCGCCCGCGTTCGACCTGCTGTCCTGGAACTGCGACGACACCAACCTGCCCGGGCCGATGTACTGCTGGTACCTGCGCAACGCCTACCTGGAGAACCGCATGCGGGTACCCGGCGGCACGGTGCAGTGCGGCGAGCCGGTGGACTTTGCCCGGGTCCAGGTGCCTGCCTTTCTCTATGCCTCCCATGACGACCATATCGTGCCATGGGGCAGCGCCTATGCCACCACGCGCCTGCTGGGCGGGCCCACGACCTTTGTGCTGGGCGCCAGCGGCCACATCGCCGGCGTGATCAACCCGCCGGCCAAAGGCAAACGCCACCACTGGACCGGGCCGCTCCAGGGCGATCCGCAACGCTGGCTCGACGGCGCCAAGCGCACCGAAGGCAGCTGGTGGCCGGCCTGGACCCGCTGGCTGGCGCAACACGCCGGCGCGCGCACCGCTGCGCGCCGGTCGCCCGGCAACGCCGCTTACCCCGTGATCGAGCCCGCACCCGGGCGCTACGTCAAGGCGAAGGCCAGCTAGCTACCAACCAGCCAGCCGCCCCGTCAATCCGCTTATCCACCCTACCCCCAAGATTCACCCAGGAGAGTCACATGGAAGATGTTGTTATCGTCGCCGCGGCCAGAACCGCCGTGGGCAAGTTCGGCGGATCGCTCGCCAAGGTGCCGGCCCCCGAGCTGGGCGCCACGGTCATCAAGGCCTTGCTCGAACGCAGCGGCCTGAAACCCGAGATGGTCGACGAAGTGCTGCTGGGCCAGGTGCTGACCGCTGGCAGCGGGCAGAACCCCGCGCGCCAGGCCGCCATCAAGGCCGGCTTGCCCAACACCGTGCCCGCCATGACCATCGGCAAGGTCTGCGGCTCCGGCCTGAAGGCCGTGCACCTGGCGGCCCAGGCCATCAAGTGCGGCGACGCGGATATCGTCATCGCCGGCGGCCAGGAGAACATGAGCGCGTCGCCGCACGTGCTGGCAGGCTCGCGCGACGGCCAGCGCATGGGCGACTGGAAGCTGACCGACACCATGATCGTCGACGGCCTGTGGGACGCCTTCAACCAGTACCACATGGGCACCACCGCCGAGAACGTGGCCAAGGCCTACAACATCTCGCGCGAACAGCAGGACGCGTTCGCGGCCGCGTCGCAACAGAAGGCCGAGCTGGCACAGAAGACCGGCCGTTTCAAGGACGAGATCGTGCCGGTCTCGATCGTCTCGAAGAAGGGCACGGTGGTGTTCGATACCGACGAGTTCATCAAGCACGGCACCACGGCCGATGCCCTGGCGGGCCTGCGGCCGGCGTTCGACAAGGCCGGCTCCGTCACCGCGGGCAATGCCTCCGGCCTGAACGACGGCGCAGCGGCAGTGCTGATGATGTCGGCCAGCAAGGCGCGCGAGCTGGGGCTGACGCCGCTGGCCCGCATCGCCTCCTACGCCAGCGCCGGGCTTGACCCCACGATCATGGGCATGGGCCCGGTCCCGGCCTCGCAGCGTTGCCTGCAAAAGGCGGGCTGGAGCATCAACGACCTGGACCTGATGGAAATCAACGAGGCCTTCGCCGCCCAGGCGTGCGCGGTCAACCAGGAAATGGACTGGGACGCCAGCAAGATCAACGTCAATGGCGGCGCCATTGCCATCGGCCATCCCATCGGCGCGTCCGGCTGCCGCATCCTGGTCACCCTGCTCCATGAAATGGCACGGCGCGACGCCAGGCGCGGCCTGGCGTCGCTGTGCATCGGCGGCGGCATGGGCGTGGCGCTGGCCGTCGAGCGCTAAGACAACATGCATTCCACAAGGAGAAATCAACGATGAGCAAGCAACGCGTAGTACTGGTCACGGGCGGCATGGGCGGCCTGGGCGAAACCATTTCCACCAAGATGGCCGATGCCGGCTACCGGGTGGCGGTCACCTATTCGCCCGGCAACACCACCCATGGTGAATGGGTTCAGCAGATGAAGGCACGCGGCTACGACATCCTCGCCGTGCCCTGCGATGTGGCGGACATCGATTCGTGCGCGAAGGCGGTGGCGGCCGTGACGGAGGTCGCCGGCCCGGTCGATGTGCTGGTCAACAACGCCGGCATCACGCGCGACATGACGTTCAAGAAGATGGACAAGGTGAACTGGGACATGGTGCTGCGCACCAACCTGGACAGCCTGTTCAACATGACCAAGCAAGTCGCGGACGGCATGGTCGAGCGCGGCTGGGGCCGCGTGGTCAATGTGTCGTCGGTCAACGGCTCCAAGGGCGCGTTCGGCCAGACCAACTACTCGGCCGCCAAGGCCGGCGTGCACGGCTTTACCAAGGCACTGGCCCTGGAGGTTGCCAGGAAAGGCGTGACGGTAAACACCATCTCGCCCGGCTACATCGGCACCAAGATGGTCACGGCCATTCCCGAGGAGATCCTGAATACCAAGATTCTCCCGCAGATCCCGGTAGGCCGCCTGGGCAAGCCGGAGGAAGTGGCGGGCCTGATCATCTACCTGGCCTCCGAGGAAGCCGCCTTCCTGACCGGCGCCAACATCGCCATCAACGGCGGCCAGCACATGCAGTGACGCGGGCGCAGCGATGACGGCCATCTGGCAAGACAACAACAAGGCAAGGCAGCAACCGGAGACCATATGAAATCCATGGGCATCGATCACGACGCGCTGATCAAGCAGTTCGCGCAAGCGTCGGAAAAGCAAGGCGAATCCCTGCAACAGGCTGTCCAGCAGGCGACCCTCAAGGCGTTGCAAGGCCGGGAGCTGACCCTGAAGAGCATCAAGGACACGCTGAAGATGGTCACCCAGGCGGCCTCCGCCGGGGTGGCCAGCAGCGGGCTCGCCGGGCCAGGGCTGGAGCCGATGTTGTCCCAGGTCGCGCAGGGCATGGACGCCGCGCTGGTGCAGGCGGTGGAGGCCAATCGCCGGGCGTTGCAGCAGATCGTCGACCAGGGCGCCCAATTGCGCGAGACCCACCTCAAGAAGGCCGTGGCCGACATCGAGAAGATGGAGGACGCGCTGTTCAGCTCGGTCGCCAAATCCGTCGGCGAATTGCCGCAGTCGGTGCAGGGGCCGTGGTCGTCGGTGCTGGACGGCATGAAGCTGAAGGGCACGGCAACCGGCGCCAGCGCCACGGCGGTGGTCGAGCAACTGACCACCCAGGCGCGCGAGCTCGCGCGCGAGGGACGGGCCTTTGCGCAAAGCAGCACCGAGGCCTGGCTCGCGCACTACGCCACGCTGGTCAGCGGCGTGCTGATCGGTATGTCGAATGGCCTGAACGGGGAAGGCAAGCGCTGACCTCGCGGTAGCCCCACCGCCATGCAGCAACCGGGACGCCGCAAGCGCGGCGTCCCATCCACAACCCACGGAGGAGCCCGGACAGATGGATCCCATCCTGCTGGCGCGCATGCAGTTTGCTGCCAACATCACATTCCATATCCTGTTCCCGACCATCAGCATTGGCCTGGGATGGTTGCTGCTGTTCTTCCGCTGGCGCTATCTGAAGGCGGATTCGCCACCGCTGCGCCATGCCTGGCTGAGCGCCTACCGGTTCTGGACCAAGGTGTTCGCGCTGACGTTCGCGCTTGGCGTGGTCAGCGGCATCACCATGAGCTTCCAGTTCGGCACCAACTGGCCGGGCTTCATGGAAACGGTTGGCAATATTGCCGGGCCCCTGCTCGCCTATGAAGTGCTGACCGCCTTCTTTCTCGAAGCCGGCTTTCTTGGCGTGATGCTGTTCGGCCACGGCAAGGTGGGCGAGCGGATACACCTGATGTCGACCTTCTTCGTCGCCTTCGGCACCACGCTCAGCGCCTTCTGGATCCTGGCGCTGAACTCCTGGATGCAGACGCCACAGGGCTACGAGATCATCCATGGCGAGTTCCATGTGCAGAGCTGGCTCGCCGTCATCTTCAACCCCTCCTTCCCCTACCGCTTCTGCCACATGCTGCTGGCCTCGGCGCTGACCTGCGCCTTCCTGCTCGCGGGGCTGAGCGCTTGGCAGTTGCTCAAGGGCACCGGACAGCTATCCGCGCCCAAGGTGCTGCGAGTCGGGCTGACCCTCGCTGCCGTCGCGATCCCGCTGCAGATCGTGATTGGCGACATGCACGGGCTCAACACGCTTGCGCATCAGCCCCAGAAGATCGCGGCCATGGAGGGCGTGTGGGAAACCGAGCGCGGCGCACCCTTGCTGCTCTTCGCCATTCCCGATGCCGGCGCGCGCACCAACCGCGCGGCGATCGGCATCCCGCATCTCGCCAGCCTGATCCTGACGCACCGCGCCGACGGCGAGATCCGCGGGCTGAACACGTTCGGCGACGCGCATCCGCCTGTGCTGCCGCTGTTCTTCGCGTTTCGCGTGATGGTGGGCATGGGTGTGCTGATGCTGGCGGCCAGCTGGCTGGGCTGGTGGTGGTACCGCCGCGCCGGCTGGCAGCCGCAGCGGCTGCCGCGCGCGCTGCTGTGGGGATTCGCAGGCATGACCTTCTCCGGCTGGATTGCCACGGTGGCCGGCTGGTACGTCACCGAGATCGGACGCCAGCCCTTTATCGTCTACGGCCTGGTACGCACCGCCGACGTTGCCTCCAACGTGCCGGCGCCCCATATCGCCCTGACGCTGGCGCTGTTTGCGACGGTGTACCTCGCGCTGATCGTCGCCTATGTCAGCGTGCTCAAGTACCTGGCGGAGAAACCGGAAACGCCGCTCGGGGCCGATCACGCCGGACAACCCACGCCTGCGTCCGGCACGATCGCCGCGCGCCCCTTGCCTGCCGGGAGCCAACCATGACCTGGATGCGCTTCGACGACGCCCTGCCCGTGATCTTCATGGCGCTGATGGGCGTGGCCATGCTGGTCTACGTGATCAGCGATGGCTATGACCTGGGCGTCGGCATGCTGATGCACCGGGCGGCCCCGGCCGAGAAAGACGTCATGGTGGCATCGATCGGCCCGTTCTGGGATGCCAACGAAACCTGGCTGGTGCTCGGCATCGGCATCCTCCTCGTGGCTTTCCCTAAGGCGCACGGATTGATATTGACCGAGCTCTACCTGCCTGTCACGCTGATGCTGGTGGGGCTGATCCTGCGTGGCGTGGCGTTCGACTTCCGGGTGAAGGTGAAGAGCGCGCACAAGCCGATGTGGGACCGCCTCTTCTTCGCCGGCTCGACGATCGCGTCGGTGTCGCAAGGATGGATGCTGGGACGTTACATCAGTGGCTTCGGTACCGGTTGGAACTACCCCTTGTTTGCTGCGGCCATCGCCGTGGCATTGCCGATGGCCTATGTGCTGCTCGGCGCGTGCTGGCTCGTCATGAAGACCGAGGGCGAACTCCAGCAGCGCGCGGTGCACTGGGCCAGGATCGCGTGGGCGCCGATGGTATGCGGGCTGGCATTGATCTCGATCGCCACGCCGTGGATCAGCCCGGTGGTGCGCGAGCGCTGGTTCGTGCTGCCGCAGATCGTCGCCCTTGTCTCCATCCCGCTGGTGACCGGCGTCGCGCTCGTGGCCGTGCGCATGCTGCTGAACACCCGCGTGGTGCGCGGGCCGGTGAGCTGGCTGCCCTTCGCGCTGCTGATCGGGGTCTTTGTACTCAGCTTCCTCGGGCTGGCCTACAGCATCTTTCCGTTTGTCGTGATCCACCGCCTGACGATCTGGCAGGCCGCCAGCAGCCCGGAAGCCTTGAAGGTGATCCTGGTGGGCGTGTGCATCTCGGTGCCGGCCATTGCCGGCTACACGGTGTTCACGTACCGGGTATTCCGTGGCAAGACCGGCGAACTCCGCTATGCCTAGCTGGCCCCGGAACATGCTGCGGCGCGACACAACGCAAGGCCCCGCCGACGGCCGCGCGGGTTTCGCGCAGCCGTGCGCCGGGAGTACACTGCATTCACCTGACCTGTGCCTGGACGAGCACAGGTCTCGCTTCCATCACTGGTATCCGGACGACAAGTCCTGCATCGTTGAGGACCGCGGAGAAAGGGCTCGCGACATGAATCTCGGCCGTATGCGCATGGGGATCTGGTGCGGTATGGCATTGGTAGCGATCGCGCTGGCCACGTGGCTGGCCTATGCCATGGCGTTGCGCGCCGGGCTCGATCAGCTGCGGGTTGCCGCCCAGCATCACCTCGATGTCGTGTCCGCGCGGCTTGACGGCGAGCTGTCCCGCTTCGACTACCTGCCATCGCTGCTCGAATCCACCACGGATGTCTTCGCGTTGCTCAGCCGGCCCGACGACGTGGCGCTCAAGCAGCAGGTCAGCCGTTACCTGCACGGCATCACCGCAACCGCCGGCGCGGACAACCTGTACGTCACGCAGCGCTCCGGCCTGACCCTGGCGGCGGCCGACTGGGACCAGCCGGGCACCCCGGTGGGCGCCGATCTCTCGTTCCGGCCGTATATGCGCGATGCGCTGGAGCACGGCCGGGGCCGCTTCTACGGCGTAGGGTTTACCTCCGGCCGGCCCGGCTATTACCTCGCCTACGCGCTGCAGCAAGGCGGCGCGCAGCGCGGCGTGGCCACGGTCAAGGTCAACCTCGACGCGGTGGAACGTAACTGGGTCCAGATCCCGGGCAAGGTGCTGGTGGTCGACGCCCGCGATGTGGTCATCCTGGCGTCGCTTGCGCCGTGGCGGCTGCGCCCGCTGGCGCCGCTGACGCAAGCGATGCTGGCCGAGGCCGGCCTGGCGCGCACCTACGGCAAGTCCGACCTGATGCCGCTGGACTGGCAGGTGCGCGCCAGGCTGGACGCGCACACCACGCGCGTGCGCCTGGATGGCGTGGACTACCTGGCCTCGGAGCGCATGGTCAACCATGGCCTCTGGCGCATCATGCTGCTGGATGACGAACTGCCGGCGCGCAACCTGGCCCGCAACGCCGCCATCGGCGCCCTGCTGGCCTGCATGGTGATCCTGCTGCTGGCGCTGGTGATTGCGCTGCGCCTGCGCGCCGCGCAACAACAAGCCGCCGCGCAACGCGCGCTGCGCGCCGCGCACGATGGCCTGGAGGCCAAGGTGCTGGAGCGCACGGCAGAGCTGCGCGCGCTGCAAAGCGACCTGGTCCACGCCGGCAAGCTGGCCGCGCTCGGGCAGATGTCCGCCGGCGTGGTGCATGAACTCAACCAGCCGCTGGCGGCCATGCGCACGCTGTCGGACAACGCCGAGGTGCTGCTGGAAAAAGGCAGGCTCAAGGATGTGGCGGGCAACCTCCAGCGCATCGCCAAGCTGATCGATCGCCTTGGCCGGCTGACGCAGCAGCTCAAGGTCTTTGCCTTCAAGTCCCAGGATGCGGTGCAGCCGGTCCTGGTACGCCAGGCGGTGCAGGACGCGCTGCTCCTTGTCAGCACCCGGATGCGGGAGCGCGATATCACGGTCAGCGTAGCGATCGACCCCGACGACATCCGCGTCCTGGCCGATGAGATCCGCGTCGAGCAGGTGCTGGTCAACCTGCTGGGCAATGCCGCCGATGCCTTGTCGGGCGCGCCGGTGCGGGAGCTGGAGATCCACGCGGCCCGGCAAGAGCACATCTGCATCGTCACCATCCGCGACACAGGCCCCGGCATCCATCCCGACGTGCTGCCGCGCCTGTTCGACCCATTCATTACCACCAAGCCGGCAGGCAAGGGCCTGGGCCTTGGCCTGATGATCTCGGCGCACATCGTGCGCGAATTCGGTGGGCGCCTGTATGCCCGCAACCTTGCGCCTGCCGGTGCCGAGTTCGTGGTCGAGCTGCCGCTGGCGCCGTCGCATGAGAGACAAAGCCATGACTGACACCCATCCCATCCGCGTGGTTTTTGTCGAGGACGAGGAGGATGTGCTGGTTGGCAGCTCGCAGGCCCTCGAGCTGGCGGGCTTCGCCGTGGACGGCTTTGCATCGGTGGAGCAGGCGCGCAGCAGCATCGGCATCGGCGAGCCGGTGGTGGTGGTCTGCGATGTGAAGCTGCCGGGCATGAATGGCGTGGCCTGGCTCAACGAGATCCGGCACATCGACCCCGACCTGCCCGTGATCCTGATGACCGGCCACGGCGACATCTCCATGGCAGTGCAAGCCATGCGCGAGGGCGCGTACGACTTTATCGAGAAACCGTGCTCCTCCGAGCGGCTGGTCTCCGTGGTCAGGCGCGCCGCCGACCGCCGCAAGCTCAGCCTGGAAGTGCTGGGCCTGCGCGAGCAGCTGGAAAGCTGGCACGGGATCCAGGCCTGCCTGATCGGACGCTCCGCGCAGATGGAGCGGGTGCGCCGCGCCGTGCGCGCGCTGGCCGATGCGCCGGCGGACGTGGTGATCTATGGCGAGACCGGCACGGGCAAGGACCTGGTGGCGCGCTGCCTGCATGACCATAGCGCTCGCCGCACCGGCAACTTCGTGCCGCTGAACTGCGGCGGCCTGCCCGAAGCCCTGGCCGAGAGCGAGCTGTTCGGGCATGAGGTGGGTTCCTTCACGGGCGCCACGCGGCGGCGCTGCGGCAAGTTTGAGCATGCGCAGGGCGGCACCCTGTTCCTCGACGAGATCGAAAGCATGCCGATGTCGGTGCAGGTCAAGTTCCTGCGCGCGCTGCAGGAACGCTCCATCGAACGGGTGGGGTCGAACGAGCCCATCGCGGTGGATTGCCGGGTCATTGCTGCCAGCAAGGAAGACCTGAAACTCCTCAGCGAGCAAAAGAAGTTCCGTGCCGACCTGTACTACCGCATTGGCGTGGCCTTTATCGACCTGCCGCCACTGCGCGAGCGGCGCGAAGATATCCCGCTGCTGTTCGAGCATCTCATCCTGCAGGCCGCTACCCGCTTCAACCGGCCGGCGCCGGTGCTCGGGAACGCGCAGTTCGAGCTGCTGCTGTCCCATTCATGGCCTGGCAACGTGCGCGAGCTGCGCAATGTGGCCGACCGTTTCGTGCTCGGGCTGCTGTCCGACGATTTCGAGCTGCACGGCAGCCATGCGGAGCACGGCAACAGCCTGCCCGACCAGCTCGAACAGTTTGAGCGGGTTGTTGTCATGGAGGAACTCAAGCGTAACAACTGCGATGTGGCGGCGACCGCCCGCGCACTTTCCATCCCCAAGCAAACGCTGTACTCCAAGCTGCGCCGTCTGCAAATCGCCTATGACAAGGTGCAGGCCGAGGAGTAACCCAGGCGTAATCCAGCTGAGCCACCTGAGCCACCTGATCCACCATCGCCCCCGGTAGCGCGAGGGACGCCCCCCCCCTATTTTCAAGACTGACAGGTATTCCCCATGCTTTACCAATTCCACGAACTCAAGAGCGCCCTGCTGTTGCCGCTCACCGCGCTGGCGCAAGCCACGTCGCGCACCTTTACCAATCCGCTCAGCCCGCTGTCCATGATGCCGGGCGCCAACCGGATGGCCGCCGGCTACGAACTGCTCTACCGCCTCGGCAAGGATTACAAGAAGCCGCCCTTCGACATCAAATCGGTGCAATGCCACGGGCGGGACGTTCCCATCGTGGAGCAGACCATTATGGAGAAGCCCTTTTGCAAGCTGCTGCGCTTCAAGCGCTATGCCGACGATCCGCAGGTCATCCAGTGGCTGAAGGACGAGCCGGTGGTGCTGGTGTGCGCCCCGCTGTCCGGCCACCACGCCACCCTGCTGCGCGATACGGTGCGAACCCTGCTGCAGCATCACAAGGTCTACGTGACCGACTGGATCGATGCCCGCATGGTGCCTGCGCAGGACGGCCCGTTCCACCTGACCGACTACGTGCACTACATTCAGGACTTCATCCGCCACATTGGCGCGGAAAACCTGCATGTCGTCTCCGTATGCCAGCCGGCCGTGCCTGTGCTTGCCGCCATCTCGCTGCTGGCTTCCGCCGGCGAGGCCACGCCGCGGACCATGACCATGATGGGCGGCCCGATCGATGCGCGCCGCAGCCCCACTGCCGTGAACGCGCTGGCCACCGACAAGTCCTTCGCGTGGTTCGAGAACAACGTGATTCATGCCGTGCCGGCCAACTACCCGGGACACGGCCGCAAGGTCTACCCGGGCTTCCTGCAGCACGCCGGCTTTGTGGCGACCAATCCGGATCGCCACCTCTCCTCGCACTACGACTACTACCAGAACCTGGTCGACGGCGACCTGGACGACGCCGAGGCCCACGTGCGTTTCTATGACGAGTACAACGCCGTGCTCGACATGGCCGCCGAGTACTACCTGGATACGATCCGCGACGTGTTCCAGGAATTCCGGCTGGCCAGCGGCACCTGGGAGATCGGCGGCAAGCCGGTACGGCCGCAGGACATCACGGGCGCGGCGCTGCTGACCATCGAGGGCGAACTGGACGACATCACGGGAGCGGGCCAGACCGCGGCGGCGCACGATCTTTGCGCGGGCATTCCCAGCGCGCGCAAGCAGCATGTGACGGCGCAGGGCTGCGGGCACTACGGCATTTTCTCCGGCCGGCGCTGGCGCGAAGAGATCTATCCGCAGCTGCGCGCGTTCATCGCCAGCTATCGCTGAGCCTTGCGGGCGCCTGCGGCCAGGCCGGAGGCGCCCCTTAGCGCCTTAGTCCGTCTGTCCATTGATCCGTTCGTCCGACTGGTCGGGGATGGCCCGTATCAGCTCATCGAGCTGCGCGCTCATGGGCAAGCCGAGCCGCTCGCCGGTGGGCAGCTTGTTCATGAACCATTGCTTGTACATGCGATCCAGTTCCCCGGACACGGCCATCTCGCGCACCGCCTTGTCCACCACGGCGGCGAACTGCGGATCGCCCTTGCGGAACATGATCCCGTAGGGATCGTAGGAGAGGAAATCACCGACGATCTGGAACCTGCCGCCGGCGGCGCTGCTGCGCAGAAAGCCGTACAGCAGCACATCGTCCCCCGCATAGGCGTCCGCGCCACCGTGCTGCAAGACCTGGAACGCATCGGCATGTTCCCGCGCCTTGATGACGTTCAGCTGCAGGCCGAAGCGGGCCGAGAGCCGCTCAAGCGCCTCCACGTTCGTGGTGCCGCCGGTCGCGACCACGGTCTTCCCCTTCAGGTCCTTGAACGACTTGATCGGCGATCCCTTCGGCACCATCAGCTTGGTCCCGGCCACGAAGATCACCGGTGAGAACGACACGCGCTTCAGGCGCTCGGCGTTCCTGGTGGTCGAGCCGCATTCCAGGTCGACCTTGCCGGATGTGACCGCATCGAATCGATTTTCCGAGGTGACCGGCGTCCATTGAATGCTGACGTCGCGCCCCACCTCCGCCGCCGCCGCGTCCACGATCGCGCGGCAGATATCGATGGAATAGCCGACCGGCTTGCCAAGCCGGTTCAGGTACGAGAATGGCAAGGACGACTCGCGGTAGCCGATGGTCAGGGTGCCGCTTTCCTTCGCCTTCTTCAGCGTGCCGGCCAGCTCCCCCGCCTGTTGTGCCGACGCCGCGCCGGCGGCCAATGCCGCGCACAGCGCAACGGCCGCCCACATCACGATTTGCCGGCACTTGCGGCCGCTGCGCCCGGCGCTCACGCGTGCTCCGTTTGAAGTCATTTGATTTGCACTCCTGCAATGATCGTTCGCACAATGCCAGGCACGCCATGCGCGAGGCCGCCAGCGAGGCGCCCGGCGCGCACGCCGGTCAGGCCTGGACCGCGTCCGGCTTGGCGAGCGGGCCGTGCGCATCCGACGCGGTGCTGTCGCCCTCGCCTTCCACATCCGACTCGCCCGCCAGCTGGCCCTCCCACTTCGCCACCACGGCGGCGGCAATCGAGTTGCCTACCGCATTGGTCGCCGAGCGGCCCATGTCCAGGAACTGGTCGACCCCCATGATCAGCAGCAAGCCGGCTTCCGGAATGCCAAACTGGTTCAGCGTGGCGGCAATCACCACCAGCGATGCGCGCGGCACCCCGGCCATGCCCTTGGACGTCAGCATGAGCAGCAGCAGCATGGTGATCTGGGTACCGAGCGGCAAGTGAATGTTGTAGGCCTGCGCGATGAACAGCACGGCGAACGTGCAGTACATCATGGTGCCGTCGAGGTTGAAGGAGTAGCCCATCGGCAGCACAAAGCTGGAGATCTTGCGGTTGACGCCGAACCGGTCCAGCGCGGTGAGCATCTTCGGATAGGCGGCCTCCGAGCTGGCGGTGGAAAAGGACAGCAGGAAGGGCTCGCGAATCAGGCGGATCAGCGTGAACACCCGCTTGCCCAGGAAGAAGAACCCGGCCGCCACCAGCAAGCCCCACAGCACCAGCAGGCCCAGATAGAAGCTGCCCATGAACTTCGCGAAGGTGATGAGGATGCCCAGCCCTTGCGTGGTCACGGTGGAAGCAATGGCCGCGAACACCGCCAGCGGCGCCATCCACATCACGGCACCGGTGATCTTGAGCATGGTCTGCGCAAGATCGTCGATGACGCCCGCCAGCCGCTTGCCCGTCTCCCCCAGCGTCGACAGCGCGGTACCGAAGAAAATCGAGAACACCACGATCTGCAGGATCTCATTGGTGGCCATGGCCTCCGCCACGGACCTCGGCACCAGGTGCGTAATGAAATCCTTCAGCGTGAAGGCGTTGGTCTTCAGGTTGGTGGCGGCCCCCACGTCTGGCAACGGCAGGCCGATATTGTGGCCGGGCTGCAGCAGGGTGGCCAGTATCAGGCCCAGCGTGAGCGAGAGAAACGAAGCCACGATAAACCAGCCGAGCGCCTTCACGCCGACGCGGCCAACGGTACTCGCATCGCCCATGTGCGCGATGCCGACCACCAGCGTGGAGAACACCAGCGGTGCGATGATCATCTTGATCAGGCGCAGGAAGACATCGGTGAAGATCGATATGTAGCCGGCGATCTCCTTGGCGGTACCGGGATCCGGGAAGGCCTTGTTACAGCTATACCCGACGATGACGCCGAGGATCATCGCGATGACGATGTAGGTGGTGATTGGGCGCTTTTTTTTCATGACTGCTCCTTGGCTTCTTGTGAGCCTGCGTTTCCGAAGCCGCCACCCCCGGATCTGTTCAGGCGAATTGGCCCCCCGCGGTCCGGTTCGGACCGCGTCCTGCTTGCGTTTTCTCGTATTGGATGGTTAGCCTGCGGCCAATGACAGCCCGGATTCGACATGCATGCCTTCCCCCATGACTATGAGACTAGGAAACTCACTGAAAACTGCCAACATCGTCGAGCATCCACCGGCGCGCGGGCGCCACCGCGTGCGGCAGCGCCGTGCTCTCCACGTCGAACTGCGTCGAAGTCGAACGCCGTCACCAACAGGTTGGCGTCGATGACCTGCACAAGCACCCCGCTGGCCGGCTCGTAGTGGTAGCGGGTTGCCTTGCCGTCGAACCCGGTCTCATGCAGCAGGCGGCCTACCGGGTCGTACTGGAACTCGGTCCGGGCGCCGTTCTCGTTGGTGAGCGCAGCCAGCCGCCCCAGCTTGTCCCACTGATATGAAAATGTTGAATGCAGAATCCGAAAAAACCGATGCCATCCATCGCGGCATCGGCATGCAGATCGAGCAGCGTGAGGACGCCGCCGATGCGCAAGTCCCCGCCGGTTACGGCTCAGCACGCGGCGACGCAGGCGCGGATAGCGGACGAACCCCGCAGGCCCGGGTACAGCGCCGGCACCGGCTCAATGCCTGGTCCAGCTGCTGCTTTAGCGGTATCAGCAAGGCATGGAGGCGGCTATCGCCCGCGTGCAGGTTCAGCAGCGTGATGACGGATTCCAGATGCGCGCTGATGCGCAGGAGTTCGTGGCAGCCTTGGTGGGTCGCCTCGTGGCTCGAATCAGCTGCGTTGTCCGCCAGCAAGGGCTCGGCGATCAGCCTGGCTTCCAAGGCGGCTTCCCGTGCTTCGGCTGCGGTGCGCGGGCGACGTTGGCGGGCGGTCATGGGTACCTCCTGTCTTGTGATCGGATTGCGATCCTGGAAATCAGCGTTTCGATGGGCGGTGTTGACGAGCACCGTCCCGGCGCGAGGCAGAGGTGAGTTCTTGCACGGATAGGCGTGTGCATCCCCACCGCCTGCGGCTTTGCGGGCCGCGGTGCAGGTGTGAGGAACGGATGCGGCTCAGTACAGCGCTTGCACGCGGTTCACTGCCTGGTCCAGTTGCTGCTTTAGCGGCGCCAGCAGGGCATGCAGGCCGTTGTTGGCGGCTTGCTCGTCGGCTTGTAGCGCCAGCAGGAGCAGGAGGGATTCCAGGCCGGCGCTGACGCGCAGGAGGTCATGGCAGGATTGGTGGATGGTTTCGCGTAAGGCTGTGCGGTCAGCCTCGGTTACGTACTCTGACATCAACGACTCCATCAGTGGCGGCGTGTCGGCGGCATGTGAGGCGATGCGCACGAGCACGTCGGCCGATTGTTGGACGGGCGCCTCGCCCGTGAGGACCTGCGTGTCTGATAGACTTTCGCGGCTTGCATCCGGTGCAGAATGCGGCGCGACGATGTAGCCCTATTCGGGCTGGGCATCTGCGCGACTGCGGGTAGCTAGACGACCTGAGAAGGGCCATCTATTGATGTAGAGATGCTGGCATGCCGAACATCGCGTTTTGCGGTTGGGGCTGCGCTGCCGGCACAGCACAAGGTGTCGACCGTCGCAGCGTCCCGGGTGTCTATGGAAATCAATGTTAGCCAGTTTTGGCCATAAAAACAAGCCAAATATAGCTATACGCATCCACCTCTCTCCATGCATGAGGGAGCGGTCGCTGTACACCTTTGATTTATTTGATTATTTCTAGTGAGCTGAGCCGGCGCTCGACAAGTTCGACCGCCCTCCCCTCATCTTGGAACTTGAGGAAAATGCAAGGACATGTCGCTCGTTGATCGGCTTCGGCAGTGCGCAGAGATAGCTGGAAGTGGCGATGAACTTGCCCGCAGGGCAGCTATCCCGAGGAGGACGCTGGAATACTATCTCGCTGGCGAGTCGGACCCCAAAGCCAAGCGGCTGACAGCGATCGTCGAGGCGACCGGCGTGAACGGGCACTGGCTGCTGACGGGTAGCGGCCCGATGCTGGCAAACGATGCACGGCTGCCATCGAATCGTGCGACGGCGGGGATGGATGCCAGCCGACTTGGTTCGGCGTTAGTCGAGGTGGAGCGGAGTCTTGCGGCCACGCAGCAACATGTGTCGGATGAACGGCGCGCCAAGATCGTGCTCTTGGTGTACGAGCACCTTGAGAGCGGAAAGACGCCCGAGGAGAGCGCCGCGTTTGCGCTGCAACTCATCGAGCTGACTAGTGGGCCGTAACGTTTGCTCTGGCCTATTTCTCGAGTTCCGCGCGTTCGCTACCGGTCAGTTTCATTACGCCTTCCATGGGCATAATGACACTTCCTATTTAGACGTTACGATCCACTAGCTGCCCGTCGAGGCATAGTGGCGCAGCCCGGCACGCCACACGCCGAAAGCCGCCAAGAGAAAAACGAAGCCCGCCAACGGCGACACCAGCCCTGTCCAGGCAGGCGCGCCGAGTGGATCAGGCTTGCCCAATATGGTCAGCGCAGGGTAGTAGGCGACACAGGCCAGTGGCACGGCAAAGGTCAGCACGTACCGGAACCATTGCGCATACAAAGCCAGCGGATATTGCGTCGCCTGTACGCCGCCGTATGTCAGGACGTTGGCGATTTCGAGGCTCTCGATGGTCCAGAAAGACAGCGTGCCCTGCAGTACCAGGATGCCCAGAAACAGCGCCACGCCGCCTGCGACCGCGAACAGGGCAATGGCGATGGATCCCGGTGTCCACGCGATGCCCACCTGCACCGTTGCGAAAGCCAATACCATCAGCCCTTGCAACAAGCGCCCCAGACGGCTGATGCGGACGTCGTGCCCCATCAATTGCAGGGCCAAGGGACGAGGCCGCAATAGCAACCGGTCGAATTCGCCGGTGCGCAGCAACGCCGTGCCCAGCACGTCGAAGCCGCGCCCCAGGGCATCGGCGATGGCGAACATGCAGTTCACCAGCCCATAGAACAGCGCCACCTCGCCAATTCTCCAGCCCTGCACGTCGCCGAAGCGGTGGAACAATGCCCAGACCGCGACCACCTCGACGCCGGTGACGAGGAACTGCCCCACCGTAAGCAGCAGCGCCGAGCCCGGATAGCGCGCCTGGCCGCTCAGCGAAGCCATCACCAGACGGGCGAACAATGCCAGCGAGCCCATGCGCCTCAGCCGCCTTGCACGTCGAGCCGGCGCATCGTGCGGCCCATGGCCGTATGGCCAACCGTCACCAGCAGCACAATCCACAGGCATTGCAGGCCCAGCCCGCAGAGCATCTGCGCGCCGCCCAGCTGCCCGAAATAGATGCGCGCCGGAATATCCATCACGCCCGCTAGCGGTTGCACCAGCAACACGGTCTGCCAGGTGTCGGGCAGTAGCACCAGCGGCAGCAGGTTCCCGGAGAACACGATGACGACGGGTGCCGCCAGCGTATTGATGCCGCGTTCGTTGAGCGCCGCTGCCGCCGCGATGTTGAGCAGCATCACCAGCGATGTGGACAGCAGCAGCGCGAGCAGCACCGAGGCGATGAAGCCCATGCCCGCGGCCAGTCCGGCAGGCGGCCGCCAGGCCCATTCACCCAGCCCGGCAATTGGCAGCGCGACGCCCGCAAAGGCTAGCATCAGTGCCACACGCGGTAGCACGCGCGCCGCCGTCCAGCCGGCCGAGCGCGCAAACCACAGCGCATAGGCATTGACCGGCCGCAGCCGGTCATATGCCACGGCACCGGTGCGCACCGCCTGCGCCACCTCGGGGTCGCCCATCCACGGCAGCAGGGCGAGCAGCCCTTGGGCCAACCATGTATAGGTGATGGCCTGCGCGAGCGACAGCGGCGCGCTCGCCGCCACCGCGCTGCGGTAGAACGCCACCAGCACCATGATCTTGATTCCCCCCCACCAGCACTGCGTAACGAAGCCCGCGTATACCGCCAGCCGGTACTGCAGCATCTGCAGGAACCGGGATCTGAATGCCGCGAGATAGGGGCGCGCGAGTTCGCGCGGCGCCATCATGGACTAGGCCTCGAGCGCGCCGTGCATCGCGTAGAAGTGCGCGATGACGGCCTCGATGGTCATACCCTCGTCTTCCGCGTCCGCTGACAGGCCCTCATCCAGTCGGCGCGCGGCCACCACTTGGGACCGCAACGCCTCGACCTCGCAGTCGGCGAGCACGCGGCCGTGGCCGATCACGATCACGCGCTTGGCCAGCGCCTCGATGTCATGCATGTCGTGCGTGGTCAGTAGCACGGTGGTGCCGCGTTCGTGGTTGGCGCGCCGCACGAAGTCGCGGACCGCGAGCTTGGTGGGCGCATCGAGCCCGATTGTCGGCTCGTCCAGGAAGAGGATGTCGGGCTCGTGAAGCAACGCCGCCGCTATCTCGGCGCGCATGCGCTGCCCCAGCGACAACTGGCGCACCGGCTGGTCGAGCAGGCGCTCGAGATGCAATAGCGCGACCAGTTCGTCGCGCGTGCGGGCAAAGCGCACCGGGTCGACCCGATAGATGTCGCGCAGCAGCGCGAAGCCGTCGCCCACCGGCAGATCCCACCAAAGTTGCGTGCGCTGCCCGAACACCACGCCGATGCGTGCCACGTGCCGTTCGCGGTCGGCGAAAGGGACGCGCCCTTCGATTTCAACGCGGCCGCCGTCGGGCCGCAGGATACCGGCAAGGATCTTGATGGTGGTCGATTTGCCCGCGCCATTCGGGCCGATGAGGCCCAGCAGTTCGCCGCGCTGCAGTTCGAATGACACCCCCGCCAGCGCATCGACCGTACGATAGCGCGGCCGAATCAATGCACGCAGCGCACCGAGCACGCCCGGGTCGCGCTCGTGGATGCGGTAGGTCTTGCGTAGACGACTGACGAGGATCTGGGGCATGGCGGCGCGGTATGGCGGCGCAAAGAGGGCGGGCAAGCTTACATGAAGTGTGATCAGCGGTCCACCCCGACCTTTCCGATCTCGCGGGCACAGCGCGTCCGCCTGGCGTCGTTTTGAGGCCCTCGCTTCGCCACGCAGATCGGCGGAGACCCGAAGCAAAACACGCTCTCTAAACCACAATCTCCCGAGACATCTGCGGCCTGCGCACCAGCAACTCAGCCAGCTTCTTCAACGCAGCAGCAAGATGGGCACGCGTCTCAACACCTCCCAGCGAGATGCGGATCGCATTGGGCGGCGTGGGGCCAGCATAGAACGCATCGGAAGCGGTAACACGCAGATCCTCCGCACGCGCGGCCTGCGTCAGCGCCAGCGACGTCCAGTAGCTCGGCAAGTTGTGCCAGACGTGTATGCCGCTGGGTGGTGCCTGGTCCGCGCTGAACAGCAACTGCCGCGCGAGCTCGCGCCGCGCGAAGGCTTCCGTACGGATCCCGGCCAGCAACTGCGCGGCGGAGCCTTCGTGAATCCACTGTGTGGCCAGGGCTGTCGACAGCGGCGTGGACATCAGCGCGAAGGAGCGCAGCGCGGCCAGCACGCCCGCCCGGCTGCGCGCTTCGGGCAGGCGGATATAGGCGGTCCGCAGCCCCGGGCTCAGGCATTTCGACAGCGTGGCAACGTAATAAACCTGGCCCGGCGCAAAGTGGGCCACGGGCGGCGGCGCGTCGCTGCCGAGCAGCCAGTAGGGATCATCCTCGATGATCCAGGCGCCGCACTTCTGCGCGGCCAGCGCGACATCGCGGCGCCGGTGCGCGGGCATGGTCCGCGTGGTCGGGTTCTGGATGGTCGGGTTGAGGTAGATCGCGCGTGCACCATGTTCGCGGCACGCTTGCTCCAGCGCATCGGGCCGCATGCCGTCGTCATCGGTGGCCACCGTTACCACGCGGCGCCCGAGTTGCTCGGCGGCCGCGCGCAGGCCGGGATAGGTCAGCGGCTCCGCGAGGATCGCCTCGCCTGGCTGCGTGAGCGTGAGGATCAGCGCCGCCAGCGCGGCCTGGGCGCCGGGGCAGGCAATCAGCTGCTGCGGGCTGACCGACTCCAGCACCGGCTTGAGCCACATGGCGCCGGCGGCCCGGTCCGCCCTGCTGCCGCCACCAAGCTGGTAGGTCATCAGCAGGTGCGCATCGGAGCGCAGCAGCACCTGCGACATGCCGCGCTGCAGCAAGTCGTGAAAATCCACGCCTGCGGGCGGCGGCGGCACGTTCATGCTCAGGTCGACCATCTGCGCCAGTTCGACCTTTGGCGGGGCGACGAACGTGCCCAGCGCCCCGCGCGCCTCGATCAGGTTGCGCCGCTTGGCCTCGGTGAATGCGCGCGTCACCGTGGTGAGATCCACCCCGAGCTGCCTGGCCAGCGCGCGCTGCGGCGGCAGGCGGTCGCCGGGGTTCAGGCGCCCGTCCCCGACCGCGCGCTCGATGAAGCCAACGATCTGCTGGTAGCGCGCGCCCTCGCCGCGCACGAAGGCGGCGGCCCAGTCGGGACCGGCGCCCTCATCTTGTATGGATTTGCTCTGATGCATTTTGCTTGATGTATGGCCTTTGTCTTACATTATCATGCGCCGCAGCATCACACAAATCCATACATTTAACGCTTTGTATGCGTTTCCCGCCAGTCCGGCGGACTCCCCTCTCTCGCGATGGTTTCCAGCGTGCCGTGGCAGGCAGTCCCGACGCGCGCGCCGGTTATGTGATGCATAACTAAGGTGTGTCTTATGCGTAACTCAATTGCCGGGGCAGGCGCTGCTGTCCGGCGAGAATCCAGCGCTTGGCTGAATGCTTGCAAGGGAGGGCTCCGCCCTGCGGGGCTGTTCCTCGGTGGAGCAGCGATGCTCCTTCTCAGTGGCTGCCAGCTGGAGCTGCTATCCCCGAAGGGCGACATCGGGCACCAGGAAAAGACGCTGATCCTGGTCTCGCTGTTCATCATGCTGCTGGTCGTCGTGCCCGTCATTTTCCTGACGCTGTATTTCGGCTGGCGCTATCGCGCCTCCAACACCAAGGCAACGTATGCGCCCAAGTGGGCGCACTCCACGCGTATCGAGGTGGTCATCTGGACCATCCCGTGCGTGATCGTGGCCGGCCTGGCAGTGCTGATCTGGAACACCACGCATTCGCTGGACCCCTACAAGCCGCTGGAGTCGACCGTCAAGCCCATCCGCGTCGAGGCCGTGGCGCTGAACTGGAAATGGCTGTTCATCTACCCGGACTACGGCATCGCCTCGGTCAACCGGCTGCCGATCCCGGTCGATACGCCAATCAATTTCAGCATCACCGCGGAATCGATGATGAACTCCCTGTTCATCCCGCAGCTCGGCAGCATGGTCTATGCCATGGCCGGCATGCAGACCAAGCTGCACCTGATCGCCGACACGCCTGGCACCTACGCGGGTATGTCCGCGGCCTACAGCGGCCCCGGCTTCTCCGACATGCATTTCGACACCGTGGCCACCTCGCGCGAGGCGTTCGACGCGTGGGTACGGCAGGCCAGGCAGTCGCCGCTGACGCTGGACGATCAAGCCTACAAGACGTTGGAGCTGCCGAGCACCAAGGAGCCGGCGACGGTCTACGCGGGCGTTGCGCCCGGCCTGTTCCAGAACATCGTCAACAAGTACATGCATAGCGATATGCGCGCCAATATGCGTGGCGATGCGCGCGGTGATGCGCGTGGCGGTGCGCTTGGCGACGTATGCACAGCCCAAAGCCCCCCGCTGGCCGCCAACTGATGAAGCCAATGAATCCGAAACACATGCACTGCATGCAACACACGCAACGCCACCGCGCCGCGGCCACGGAGCACTGATCCATGTTCGGCAAATTGAACCTCGAGGCGATTCCGTACCATGAGCCCATCATCATGGGTACGCTGGCCGCCGTCATTCTGGGCGGCATCGCGCTGCTCGGCGCCGTGACCTACTTCGGCAAATGGAAGTACCTGTGGACCGAGTGGATCTGCTCGGTCGACCACAAGCGCATCGGCGTGATGTACATCATCATGGCGCTGGTCATGCTGCTGCGCGGCTTCGCCGACGCCATCATGATGCGCGCGCAGCAGGCGATCGCTGTCGGCGATGCGGCCGGCTACCTGCCTCCGCACCACTACGACCAGATCTTCACCGCCCACGGCGTGATCATGATCTTCTTCGTGGCAACGCCGTTCATCCTCGGCTTGATGAACGTCATCGTGCCGCTGCAGATCGGCGCGCGCGACGTAGCCTATCCGTTCGTCAACTCGCTCAGCTTCTGGCTGGCAGCAGCGGGCGCGGTGCTGGTGATGATGTCGATGTTCGTCGGCGACTTTGCCGCCACGGGCTGGGTCGCCTATCCACCGTTGTCCGAGCTGGGATATAGCCCGACGGTTGGGGTGGACTACTACATATGGTCACTACAGATATCGGGCCTGGGAACCACGCTCACCGGGATCAACTTCATCGTCACCATCCTGCGCATGCGTGCCCCGGGCCTGACGCTGATGAAGCTGCCGGTGTTCACCTGGACCGCGCTGATCACCAACATCCTGATCGTTGCCGTGTTCCCGGTGCTGACCGCCACGCTCGCGCTGCTCACCGCCGACCGTTACCTGGGCATGCACTTCTTTACCAATGAGCTTGGCGGCAACGCCATGATGTACGTCAACCTGATCTGGGTCTGGGGACACCCGGAGGTCTACATCCTCATCCTGCCGTGCTTCGGGGCCTTCTCGGAGATCATCTCCACGTTCTCCGGCAAGCCGCTGTTCGGCTACAAGTCGATGGTGTACGCCACCTCGTCGATCGGCATCCTGTCGTTCTTCGTCTGGCTGCATCACTTCTTCACGATGGGCTCCGGCGCGAACGTCAATGCCTTCTTCGGGATCATGACGACCATCATCTCGATCCCGACCGGCGTGAAGCTGTTCAACTGGCTGTTCACGATGTATCGCGGCCGCATCCGCTACCACTCGTCCACGCTGTGGACGATCGGCTTCATGGTGACCTTTGCCATCGGCGGCATGACGGGCGTGCTGCTGGCCGTGCCCGGCGCGGACTTCTTGCTGCATAACAGCCTGTTCCTGGTCGCGCACTTCCACAACGTGATCATTGGCGGCGTCATCTTCGGCTGCCTGGCCGCCATGAGCTTCTGGTTCCCCAAGGTGTTCGGCTTCACCCTGAACGAGCGCTGGGGCAAGATCTCGTTCTGGTGCTGGCTGGTGGGCTTCTACCTGGCCTTCATGCCGCTCTACGTGCTCGGCTTCAAGGGCATGACCCGCCGGATGAACCACTACACGCACGCCGACTGGCAGCCCTACCTGATCGTGGCGCTGTGCGGCGCCGTGATCATCGGCGCCGGCATCGTCGCCCTGCTCATCCAGCTGGCCGTGAGCGTGCGCGACCGCAAGCAAAATCCCGACCTCACCGGCGACCCGTGGGATGGCCGCAGCCTGGAGTGGGCCACCGCATCGCCGGCGCCCTTCTACAACTTCGCCCATGTGCCGCACATCACGTCGCTGGAACAACACTGGGATGACAAGGAGGCGGGGCGCGCCTATGTGCGGCCAGGCCACTACGAGGACATCCATATGCCCAGGAACACCAGCGCGGGCGTGATCGTGTCGGCGTTCGGCCTGGTGCTCTGCTTCGCGCTCGTCTGGCACATGTGGGCGATCGCGGGCCTTGGCCTGCTGGGCGTGATCGGCACCTTCATCGCACGGACCTACAACCGCGACGTGGACTACTACGTCCCGGCGGCCGAAGTCGAACGCATCGAAAACGCGCGCTATGCGCAGCTACGCAAGGCGGCTTGACCCATGAGCTACACAGTCATTCACAACACGCACGAGCACGTCGCGCACGACGACGGATCCAAGACCACGCTGGGGTTCTGGATCTACCTGATGAGCGACTGCCTGATCTTCGCCGTGCTGTTCGCCACCTTCGGGGTGCTGGCCGGCAATACGGCAGGCGGCCCGAGCGGCCGGGAGCTGTTCGAGCTGCCGTTCGTGCTCGGCGAAACCATGCTGCTGCTGATCAGCAGCTTCACCTTCGGCGTGGCCATGCTGAACATGCAGCCCGGTCGGGAGCGCCAGGTCATCCAGTGGCTGGGCATCACGTTCCTGCTCGGCGCGGCCTTCATCGCCATGGAGCTGTATGAATTCGCCGAGCTGCTGCATGCCGGCGCGGGGCCGGGCGTCAGCGCGTTCTTGTCTGCCTACTTTTCCCTGGTGGGCACCCACGGCCTGCACGTAAGCTGCGGCCTGCTGTGGATCCTGGTCATGATGCACCAGGTCAAGTCCTTCGGCCTGGATGGCGTGACCCGGCGCCGCCTGGCCTGCCTCAGCCTGTTCTGGCACTTCCTGGACCTGATCTGGATCTGCGTGTTCACCTTTGTCTATCTGCGAGAGTTTGTATGAAGACCGCCCATCTCCACACAGGATCCGCGGCACACGCCGCGCACGGCAGCCTGAAGGGCTATGCGATCGGCTTTGCGCTGTCGCTGGTGCTCACCCTCGCGTCGTTCGGCGCGGTGATGGGCGGGTTCGTGCCCAAGGGCATGGGCCTTGCCGCCATCGTGGTGCTTTGCGTTGCGCAGCTGGTGGTGCAGCTGGTGTTTTTCCTGCATATCGGGACCTCCGCGGACCAGCGCATGAACACGGCGATCTTCGTGTGCACCGGGCTGCTGATCGCCATCATCGTGGCAGGCTCGCTGTGGGTCATGCATAACGCGAACGTCAACATGATGCCGATGGATATGTCGCCGGAACGCGCGCGCCTGCGCGACTAACACCACGGGCCCGATGGGCCCAATGGGCACCATGGCGTGGCCGCCCCCCTCTCCGGGGGCCGGCCACGCGCCGCCGTCAGGCGGCGTGCTTGCGAATGACTAGATAGAAGGGCTAGATAAGCAGGCTGCCGGCGGGCGCCGTGCGCCTGGCCGCGGGCCAGTGGCGGATATTCTGAAACCGCGTGGTGCGGTCGCCAAGCATGCTGGCGCCCCCTTCCCAATAGACCCAGCTCCGGCCCCTTCTAAGGCGGTCCAGATAGGCGTCCTCAAACCCGGCTGGCAAGCGATTGGCCATGGAGGCCAGCGCGCTTTCGTCAACGCCAAGCGCACCAGCAAGCCTGAACTTCCCGCCAGACAGGCCATCCGCGATTCTCAGGTCCAGGTAAGGCACGAACAGGCCGATGCGGCGCAGCGCCGCCGGCATCGCACTGCCCCATGCCTGGACGGCAGCACGCAACGCACCGAGCGCGAGCAAGAACGCCCGCTCATTCCTGGCCGTCAGCACGCGGCCGCTAAGCACGCCATCCACCAGTTCCTTGCCTGCGGCGGTAAATGCTAGCGGTGCCAGCGAGGCGCATTCGGGATGCCCCTGGCTGAGAAGCGCAAGGCAAGCCGCGAGGCCGCTTGCGCTTTGCTCGCCCATGCTCAAGGCCGGACAACGCGGATCGGATTCGGAAAGCAGAACCAGCACATCGGCAGCATGGCGCGGCGACGCCAGCACGATGCGGTCATAGGCGAGACCGGCGTCTCGCATGCACAGTTCAAGCGCGGTGCAGGCCGGACATCCGGCCAATACAAATAACTGGTACTTCATGGCTGCGGCGGTTTCCCCTGGCGTCGGCAATGACGCGCGTCCAGGGGATGTTGCCGCACCGCAGCAATGCAGAACAGGAGCAGAAGTACGCTATTTGGAGCGGAGCAGAGTCGAATCCCGCCGGGGCACTACCCGGGCACTAACCGGGCACCCGCAGCGCGGCATTCAGCTGGTCAACCACCTCCGCCCAGTCAGCATCTTCCAGGATTTCCTCCCGCAGCAACGCGGCCTGCGCGGGGGTCCAGAAAGCGGCGTCCGCAAGTGCGACATCGGGGGCCAGGGGCGAATGCGCGGCCAGGAATTCACGGATCGCCCGATCGTCGGCAGGCAGGCCGAGCTGCGCAAACAACTCGGAAAAATGGTGGAAGGAATTGTCCATGGCGAGCGTACCTCCTACGGTGAAGACGCATCAATGCATCAGTGCATCAATGCATCGGTGCATTACTGTTCGACCTTGCACGCTGAACGCGGCTCAGCCCCGCGCTATCCGCTTGGCCATGCTCCAGCGATGCACCTCCGAGGGACCATCGTAGATCCGGAAGGCGCGCATGTCGCGGAAGATGCGCGCGACAATGGTTTCGTCCGTCACCCCGCTGCCGCCAAGCACCTGCACGGAACGATCCACCACCCGCCACAACGCCTCCGAGCAGTACACCTTGGCCAGGCTGGACTCATCGCGCCCCTTCTCGCCCCGGTCCAGCACCCAGGCGCAGTGCCAAATGGCCAGGCGCGCGGTGTGCATATCCATTTCGTTGTCGGCCAGCATGAATCCCACGCCCTCATGCTCCACCAGGGTCCGGCCAAACGCAAGGCGTTGCCGCGCATAGTCGACCGCAATGTCATGCGCGCGCCGGGCCGCCCCGAGCCAGCGCATGCAGTGCGTCAGCCGCGCCGGGGCCAGGCGCAGCTGCGCGTAGCGGAAACCTTCGCCAAGCTTGCCGAGCACGTCGCGCTCGGGGACGCGCAGGCCATCGAAACGCACCACGGCATGCCCACCCGTGAAGCACGTATCGAGCGCATCCATCTGCCGCTCGATCTCGACACCGGCCTGGTTCATGTCCGCGAGGAACATGGTGGCGGTGCCGTCTTCCATCCGCGCCATGATGATGGCAAAGGTGGCGCCGGTGGCGCCCGTGATAAACCACTTCCTGCCCGTGATCACGAAATGATCCCCATCGCGCACCGCCGTGGTTTGCAGCATCGACGGATCGGCCCCCGCGCCTGGCGCCGGTTCGGTCATGCAAAAGCACGAGCGCGTGTGCCCAAGGATCAGGGGCTGCAGCCAGCGGGCCTTCTGCTCCGGCGTGGCGACCAGCTCCATCAGGTGGATGTTGCCTTCGTCCGGCGCGTGGATGTTCATCGCCACCGGGCCCAGCGGCGAGTAGCCCGCCTCTTCAAAGACAATAGCCTTGTCCCGGTGCGACAGCCCGAGGCCTCCGGCCTCCATGCTGGCGTGGGGTGTCAGCAAGCCCGCCGCCCTTGCCTTTTCCACCAGGTCCGCGCGCAAGTCCTCGGTTGGGCCATGCGGCGTTTGCCGGGGATCACGCTCCATCGGCATGACGTGGTCCGCGATGAACTGGCGGGTGCGTGCCTGCAGATCCTGTTGAACGGAAGTCAAACTGAAGTCCATTATCTTGCCTCGCCTTGCTTCGTCTTCTGATTGGGCCATTGCGGCCATGCAGAAGAAATTGTAGGCGAGGCAGGTGTCCCGGCGCGAGGCGTGTTGCGATGCAGGCGTGGCTATCCCTGCACGGCTAGCATTCGACTTGGCAGACGCCAAGTTGCTGGGCCATCAGCACGAGATCGGCAAACGTGCGTGCTTTCATCTTGCGCATGGCCTGCCCGCGGTGGATCTTTACCGTCACCTCGCTGATGCCGATGCGGCCGGCAATCTGCTTGTTCATCAGCCCGGATGCGGCCAGAGCCATCACCTCCGACTCCCGCGGCGTCAGCGTCTCGAAGCTGCTGCGAAGCCCCTGGGCCCTGCGCATTCCCTCGCGTCGCCGGCGGTCCTTTTCGATCGCTGCCGATACCGCATCGAGCAGGTCCTGATCGCGAAACGGCTTGGCCATGAAGTCTTCCGCGCCAGCCTTCATCGCTGCCACGGTCATGGCAATATCGCCATAGCCCGTCATGAAGATGATCGGGACACAGATGCCCAATTGCCGCAGGCGCGCCTGCAGGTCCAGTCCACTCTGGCCGCGTAGCCTGACGTCGAGCACCAGGCAGCAAGGTGCTTCCGGCAACCGGTATTCAAGCAATTCCGCAGCCGAGCCGAACAGCGCGGCACGCATGCCGACCGAGCGAAACAGGTTGCCCAGCGCACCGCGCAGCAGCGCATCGTCGTCGACGACCAGCACCAATGCTTCGTCGCAAGTCATTGTCTCGACAGGCTCCAGGCTTTGAGATGTCACGGTCAGTTTCTCCAGTCAGCTTCAAAGGCGCCAGCAAGAACGCGGACAACGTCAATCGTTGTGTCGGGCTGTGCGGGGCTGTGTCGCTGTGTGGCTGCCCCGCAGGCACACTATGCTTTTGACTTGCCGGCGTATTGTCGATTTGTGCCGGCTTTTGTCTACTGTGGCGTATTCATGCGCGCCAATATTCCATATGAATGAATCATCACCCAAGAGGATGGCAGCAAGGGGCGTAATCGCCACGGGCGTGGCCGGCCGGCGCCGCCCTGCCTACGGTCGCGGCTGTGGTTACGGCACTGGCAGGGTAAAGGAGAAGGCCGCGCGACGATACCGGTCAGCGGCTGATTGACCTCGTGCGCAATCGATGCCGCCAGCTCGCCAAGCGTGGCAACCCGGGAGACATGCGCCAGTTCGGCTTGTACCCGCTGGCATTCCTGGTTCTGGCGCAGCAACTCGGCATACAGCCCGGCGTTTTCCAGCGAGGGTCGCCACCTCATACTTTGGTGTTACCCCCGGCCACACCAGCCTGGCCTGATAGCACGTCGGGGACGGCGCGGTCTGACCGCTCTCCCCTGCGCGCCCGGGGGGAACCCCTGACCGATGCCGACAATACCACCGTATGATTCCACTGAGCGTGACAGCGCGCTATCCTCAAAGCAAGCGATGGGGGCCTCCGACCGCTTCGTCACCGCTTCACCGCTCATGACAAAAGGAGGAACACCGTGTGATCGCTAACCCGGTGATCGCCATCGTCGACGACGATGCTGCTGTCCGACAAGCCCTGGGAAGCCTGCTCCGCTCCTTCAACATGAGCGTCGAGCTTTATGCGAGCGGGAACGATCTGCTTCAGTCAAACACCATCGAATCCATTTCCTGCCTGATCGCCGACGTGCAGATGCCGGCGATGAACGGCTTCGCGCTTTGCGAACACCTCCGCGCGCGCGGGTTGTCCACGCCGGTGATCTTCATGACGGCCTTCCCCGAGGACCACTGCCGGCAACGCGCCGAGGCGATCGGCGCTGTCTGCTTTCTCAGCAAACCGTTCATGGAAACCGACATCATCCGTTGCATCGGGAATGTGCTGGCGCGAAGCGCCGCTTCCTTGCCGCGGCCAGGAGACTGAAGACGATGTCCGAAAGCGCGATGCCCCTGGCGCTCGGCATGCGCCAAGAGCGGCTTGCCCTGGGCCCGGGCGGTGTCTTTGCCGCCGCGCCGGGACGCCACCCGCCCTGATCCGGCGCGGGTGTGGTCAGCTGCCGTCGGGTGCGGCCAGGTGGCGCACGACGGGCGGCGCGGCACCGCGGTGAAAGCGATGCACACGCGTCTGGATCAGTTTGTCGTTCATGGTGTGACGCTCGTGCTGGCGCAGATGCTCCAGCCACGACTCCACCACGAAGGTCTCGATGAAGCGTCCGGGCGCGGCCAGGTCTTCGTAGGCACCCCAGGACAGCGCACCGCTGCGACGGCGAATCCGGCGCATCTCCTGCACGGCCTTGGCAAACGCTGCCGTATCCTCGCGCGCGACCTCGTATTCCACGCAGATCATCACCGGCCCACGGTCGTGGGCTACGTCCAGCTCGCCCGGGTGCAGAAAACCGGAAGGCGCCAGGTCCAGGTCCGGCGAGATGCCCAGGCGCCACCGCAGCGCAGTGGCGCACGCAAGGGCCAGCCCCGCTGCCGCCAGCATCAGGGCAACAGGAATGCCCAGCAGCGCGGCAGTCTTGCCCCATAGCGCGCTCCCCGCGGTCATGGCGCCGAAGAACACGGTCAGGTAGACCGCCAGCGCGCGTGCCTTGACCCAGCCCGCGGCGCTGCGCTGAGCGGCCACATTGAGCGTGGACAGTACCGCGATCCACGCCAGCCCGGCAAACAGCAGTGCCGCCGCCAGCAGCCAGAAATGCCGCACATAGGCCAGCGCGAGCAAGCTCAACGCGAACAGCAGGCTAGCCAGCACCACCATGCGATCGGCGGAGACCCGGCCGCGCAGCTTGGGGAGCACAAGGGCGCCACCGACGGCGCCCAGGCCGATGCTGGCCAGCAGCAAGCCATATCCGCCCGGGCCGAGGCCCAGTTCCCGCCGGGCCACCAGCGGGAGCAGCGCCCAGCCGGCACTGCCGAAAAGAAAGAATGCGAGCGCCCTGACCAGCACGACCCGCAGCAGCGGCGCGGCCTCCACGTAGCGCAGGCCGGCACGCACCGCCGAAACGAAATGCTCGGGCGGCAGGTTCCGCCGGGCGGGCTCGGCCTTCCACCGGTACAGCACCAGCGTCACGCCCAGCACCGACAACGCGTTGAGCAGGAAGACCACCGCGGGCCCGGAGAACGACAGGATCAGGCCGCCCAGCGCAGGGCCGATCGCACGGCTGATATTGATCCCCAGGGAGTTCAGCGCAATGGCCGGCGGCAAGTCCGCCTTGTCGACCAGATCCGGCACGATGGCCTGGAACGGTGGCGAGCTCATCGCCGCGCCGGTGCTCAGCAAAAATGCGGCGATCAGCAGCACATGCGCGTTGACCAGGCCGGTGAGCGCAAGCACACCCAGCGTGGCCGCCACGGCCAGCGTCCAAAGCTGCGCGAAGATCAGGTACTTGCGCCGGTCGACGATATCGGCCAGCACCCCGGACGGCAGGGCGAACAGGAACATCGGCAGGCTGCCCGCCGCCTGCACCAGGGCGACCATCAGGGGATCGGGATCGAGCGACGTCATCAGCCAGCTGGCACCCACGTCGTTCATCCAGGTGCCCACATTGGACGCCACCGTGGCGATCCACAACATCCGGAAAGTGCTGTGCCGCAGCGGGCTCCACGGCGAGCCGGCAGCAGCGGCTTGAGAGTCATTCATGGCTTGGTCGCAAGTTGCCCAGGCACTGCCGGCGGCAATGCCAACAGTGGCACAGCCGCATTGTGTGGAGCACAGCGAGCGCCGTCTACCCATACCAAGGGACAGTTGCGTGGTGCCTCGGCGCCGGCTAGCATCGGCGCCGAGGCAGTGGCCTTGCGCCCAGCGCTTCAGGCGTGAACCCTGCGGCGCCAGTTGCCGGGAGAGACGCCGACCGATTGCGAGAACACGCGGGTGAAATGGCTTTGATCGGAGAAGCCACAAGCCATGGCCACTTCCGCCAGGGAGAGTCCTGTTTCGCGCAGGAGCCCGCGGGCGCGCTCCAGGCGCTGGGCCGCCAGCCACTGATAGGGAGTCTGGCCGGTCGTATCCCGGAAGGCACGGGTGAAATGGCTACGCGACAGGTTGCAGGCGTCGGCGACGTCCGCAATGGACAGATCGCCATCGATCTTGGCGATCAGCATTTCCTTGGCCATCGCCACGCTGCGTTGCGACAGCAACCGGTTCGTCTTGGGCGTGGCGACGGATCCATGCCCATAGTGCTCGACGAGATAGGTCCCGATCGTGAAGCCCAGTTGATCGACGAAGAGCTTGCTGGCCATCTCGGGGTGGCTCAGTGCCGGCGCCGCCGCCTGGGCGAGATGCGCCAGTACCTGGTCTTGCTCTCCCGCCGCGCTGCGCAGCCCCAGGATGCGCGAGCGGCCTAGTTCCGCGCTGGTGCGCTCGATAAAGGTGCGGGAAATCTCCAGCAGGATGAAATCGAAATAACCATAAAAATCGGCTTTATAGTCTTCGAAGAAATTCCGGATATAGATGGAGTTTTTTTCAAATTCGTGGGTGCTCGCGCGGCGCTCATGAAACACCCGGCGGCGATGTCCCGTGCACAGCGAAACCCCCACCAGAAAGCCACGATTCGATGCCGAAGTGATAACCTGGCTCGCCTTCTCGCCGGGCGAGCTTTTGCGGAAAAACCGGATCTCGCTGCCGGCGAGATTCTGATCCTTGGAGAGCTTTTCCGCGGCGCACCCGAATGCGTCAAGCGATCCGTGGGATGGGAGCGGGATTGCGGCATTGGCGTTGACGGACATGATTTCACACAAGAATAAACCACCACCATGAAAACCCACGCCGCGGCAGCAGCGGCCAACCAGAATAGCAGAGCTTGGTTGCAGCTCGCGTGGAACTTTGGATGATACAGGTCGAGTGACGCAAGCGCCTGTTGCCAGCTGAAAACGAAGGGCGCGCGATGCCTTCTGTATAATTCACACTCGTTCAAGCCATTCTCCCGTATCAAGCGACGTGCCAATCACGCGGCATCGCCAGTAGTCCGACGGACTATTGAGCACATGCCGGCAAGATCGCCTCCCTGGCGCTCCGATCGACTCCCATCTCGATCGCCGCGCGGTCGTCCAACATCCTGATCGTCGCCCCCCGGTCATCGACCGTCTGACGAGCCATGGCAATCCACGCGAACCTGCGCGATTGCCGGCCCGGCAAGCCGATCAGCAAGGATCTTTCCCTTTCTATGAGCAAACTCCCCAGGTTCGTGCTGAGCCTTGTGCTGGTTGCGCTATTGCACCTGACCCCCAACGCATTCCCGGCCGCAGCCGCCGCAGCCGCCGTCGACACCACCTCGAACGCGGATGCGCCCGCCACCAAGCCCCCATCGCACGCGGATGCCGTTGCCGAGCTGAAACGGCTCCAGACCGAGCAGGACCGCATCAAGCAACTGGCGTCGTCGCCCACCAGCGGCACGCAGCTCGAAGGGCTGGATGACGCCATCCACCAGTTGGCAAGCGACGTCGACAAGCTGAGCGCCGCGCTCACGCCCCAGCGTGCGCAGTTGCAGGCACAGCTCGACGTGCTCGGGCCGCCACCCGCCGCCGGCACCACGCCGGAGGCCGCTGCCGTCGCACAGCAGCGGGCGGACTTGAACGCGCGCAAGGCCCAACTGGACAGCGGACTGAAGCAAGCGGCCGAGGTCAAAGGCAATGTCACCAACCTGACCGAGCAGATCGCCAAGCTGCAGCGCAGCCGCTTGAAGAACCAGCTCGCGCTGCGCTCGCCCAGCATTCTCAGCATGGCATTCTGGGAGCCGTTGTTCGCGCCAAGCCCGGAGGACCAGCAGCGGCTGAACGCGTTCAAAGGACAAGTCACCCCGTTGTGGGACCTGGCCTGGCAGCCGGGGCGGCAAGCCATCACCGCCCTGCTTCTGCTGCTTGCGATCAGCGTCTGGACCATCGGCCGACGGCTGATCGAGCGGGCGCTGGCATGGTTCTGCCTGACGCGCTTGCCCGAGAGCCGGCTGCGGCGCAGCGCACTCGCGCTTGCAACGGCACTCGCGACGGTTGCGGCGACCGCCATCGCGGTACAGGTTCTGTGTTTTGCTTTCGCCCCGCACTACGAACTGCCAGCTCAGGTGCAAGACCTGATCAGCGAACTCGGCAAGCTGACGCTGACAAGCGCGCTGATCGCGGGCCTGGGACGGGCATTGCTGTGCACGCGCCATCCCTCATGGCGCGTGCCCGCGCTAGCCGACAAGGTCGCGCTGGCGATGCGGCCTTTCCCTAGTGTCCTCGCGGGCCTGCTGCTGATCGCCGGCACACTCGAGCAACTCAACCGGACCGCGGACACAAGCTTGCAGGTGACCTTGCTAGGCCGCGGCCTGGTGTCGCTTGTGGTGGTGCTGACCATCGGCGCAGCGCTGCTGCGCGCCAACCGCGTGCGCACGAAGCTCGCCGCGGCGGGCGAGCGTCCTGAAGCGCGCTCCACCTTTGCCGGCCTGATCCACGCTAGCGTCACGATGACGGTCGTCGCCTCGCTGATGGCGCTGCTGATCGGCTACATCACGTTCGCGCGCTTCCTGACCTACGAGCTTGTCTGGATCGACATCGTCCTGTGCAGCTTGTACCTGTTGACGCAACTGACCCGCGACGTCTGCGAAAGCGTGTTCAGCGCGCACCATCCAAGCGGCAAGGTCATCAAGCAGTTGTTCGGACTCGGGGACAGCCATCTCGCGCAGGCGTCAACGGTGCTGTCGGGGATCGGCACCAGCCTGCTGCTCCTGGTGGCTGTCATCGCGCTGCTGACCGGCGGCTTCGGCACCACGCCGAGCGACCTGCTCAACAGCCTGCTGACGATGCTCGGCGGCGAGCGGCTGCGCAGCCTCAACATCATGCCCGACCGCATCCTGAACGCGGTCATCGCGCTCTCGGTCGGCACCTACCTGCTGCGCTCGGTGCGGCGCTGGCTGGACGCTGAACTCTTGCCGAAGCTCGGCATGGAGGCGGGCCTGCGCGCATCGCTCATCACGTTGTTCAGCAACATCGGCTATGTGCTGATCGTATTGCTGACGCTGTCGCTGCTGGGCGTCAGATGGGAAAACCTGGCCTGGATCGTCAGCGCGCTGTCCGTGGGCATTGGCTTCGGCCTGCAGGAGATCGTCAAGAACTTCGTGTCGGGGCTCATCCTGCTGACCGAGCGCCCGGTGAAGGTCGGCGACATGGTAAGCATCGGCGGCGTGGAGGGCGACATCAAGCGCATCAACGTGCGCGCGACGGAGATCCTGCTGGGCGACCGCTCGACCGTGATCGTGCCCAACTCGCAGCTGATCTCGCAGAACCTGCGCAATGTAACGATGAGCAACAGCACGCAAGGCGTCGCGACGCTGCTGCTCACCTTCCCGTTGAACATCGATCCCGAACAGGTGCGCGAACTGCTGCTCGACTCCTATCGGGAAAATGAGGCGATCCTCGACAAGCCCGCGCCATCCGTCACGTTCAGCCAGCTGGCGCCGAACGGAATCACGCTTAGCGTGACGGGCTACGTCGGCAGCCCGCGGATCGCCACCGCGACCAAGAGCGACCTGCTGTTCGAGATACTGAAGCGGCTGCGCGCGGCCGATATCTCGCTGTCGGTCCCGCAGACGTTGCGGGTGGAGAATATGGCCGCGCTTGGCGCGTAACGCGTCCGGCCCCTTACGCGGCCCGTTACGGAGTCACCAGCGCCACCGAGTCCTGCACGCCATGCGCACGCCTGGCGCCCATGGCTTGCTGCACCACATCGCCGATCATGTCCGCGGTGACCGCCGACAGCGTCCATCCCAGGTGACCGTGGCCGGTGTTGTAGAACACGCAGGGCGCACGGCCCCGGCCCACGCGCGGCAGCATGGTAGGCATCATCGGCCGCAGGCCGGCCCAGGGCACCACGCTGCGCGTGCTGACGCCGGGGAAGCACTGGTTGACCCAATCCACCAGCGGGCGGATGCGGTCGGCGCGGATGTCGCGGTTGTAGCCGTTGAACTCCGCCGTGCCCGCCACGCGGAAGCGGTCAACGCCCAGGCGGCTGGTGACCAGCTTGGTTTCGTCGTCGAGCAGGCTCACGATGGGCGCGGCCGCCTGGCTTTGCGCGTCGTTCAGGTTGACGGTGATCGAATAGCCCTTGACCGGATAGATGTTGACGCGGTCGCCAAGGCTGGCCGCCAGCGCCCGGCTGGCCGTGCCGGCACAGACGACCACGCCGTCGAACATGCGCGATTCGGCCTGCTGGCCGTCGCTGCTGACGATGGTGACCTGCCGGCCATCGGTGCTGACCGACTGGACATCCTGGTTGTACAGGCAACGCACGCCCAGGCGGTCGATGGCCGCGGCCATGCCGCTGGTGAACTTGTGGATGTCGCCAGTGGAGTCGCTCTGGGTGAAATAGCCGCCGTAGTACTGCCCGGCCAGGGTCGGCTCGATGGCGCGCATTTCTTCCGGCGTGACAGCGTGGCGCTCCAGCCCGCCCTCGGCCAGCAGCTTGGACACCCTGCCGGCATGCTCGAAACCCGCCTTGTCGCGATAGATATGGAGGATGCCTTCCTTCTTCAGGTCGAAATCGATGCCTTCGGCCGCCGCCCAGGAGAACAGGTGGTCGCGCGCGGCAATCGCCAGGCGCGTGGTCTCGATGGTGTTCTTGCGGTAATGGGGAATGGCGGCGATGAACTCGGCGAACCAGGACAGCTTGTGCCAGCTCGGGCGCGGGTTGACCAGCAGCGGCGCATCGCTCTTGAGCATCCACTTGATGCCCTTGAGGATGGTGGACCAGTGTGTCCAGACTTCGGCGTTGGAAGCGGAAAGCTGGCCGCCGTTGGCGAACGAGGTTTCCATGGCGGCATAGCGGTGCTTTTCGAGCAGGGTGACCGAGAAACCGCGTTTGGCGAGCGCGTAGGCAGTGGTCACGCCGGTGATGCCACCACCGATAACGGCAATTGTTTTCATCTCTATGGTTCCAGGACGTCGGATGGGAGCCTCTTGCGCGGCATGCGCAAAAGACGCCCCCTCTGTCCTTGACCTGAGAGATTCACGATACGCCACTTTGGGGTGGCGGGGATCGCTTGCTCCTTCGGTACCGCCGGCTGACGAGCGCCGGGGTTCTTCAGAGTTCAAACGTGATACCGGTCCTTTTGCCTGAGAGTTTCCGGGGCGGTTGCTCCTTCGGCGCTGCCCGGCGCTTGGCCAGGCAGTCTCTCCCGATATCACTTTGCATGCCGCCGGGTAATACCAGGTGGCATGGCTCGGAACTTTAGCACTAGTCTGACTGCCTGGGGAAGTTCCCTGCGGGTTCAGGCCACGAATTTCAGCGGGCCGGCACCGGCGCGAGGGACTCGTGCGGCGTGGCGGTGCGCTGCGCGGCCTTGTGCACCATGGTGTAGGCATAGTCCACGCCCATGCCGTAGGCGCCCGAGTGTTCCTTGACCAGCTTCATCACGGCGTCATAGGTGTCGCGATGGGCCCAGTCGCGCTGCCATTCGAGCAGCACCTGCTGCCAGGTCACCGGCACCACGCCGGCCTGCACCATGCGCTGCATGGCGTAGTCGTGCGCTTCCTTGCTGGTGCCGCCGGAGGCGTCGGCCACCATATAGATCTCGTAGTCGCTGTCGTGCATCGCGGACAGCGCGAAGGTGGTGTTGCAGACCTCGGTCCACAGGCCGGCCACGATGATCTTCTTGCGGCCGTTGGCGGCCAGCGCGTCGCGCACCTTCTGGTCGTCCCACGAGTTCATCGAGGTGCGTTCCAGCGTCTGCTGGCCGGGGAATACGTCAAGCAGTTCGGGGTAGGTGTAGCCGGAGAAAGACTCGCTCTCCACCGTGGTGATGGTGGTGGGGATATTGAAGATCCTGGCCGCCTTGGCCAGCCCGACGGCGTTGTTTTTCATCGCCTGGCGGTCCATCGACTGCACGCCGAAGGCCATCTGCGGCTGGTGGTCGATGAAGATCAGCTGGCTGTTTTGCGGGGTCAGGACTTCGAGCTTGGCGTTGGTCATGATTTCTCTCTCCTTGGCTACTTGGCTATTTGGCAACTTGGCTACATGGTTGAATTATTTAGAACGTCGTCGTTGGCGTCGATCCGTCCATGGGTTGAACTTTATGGCAGAGCCGGCCGTCGATGTGATGAATCCGTCGGATAAGTTGTTCAATTTTATTGATCTATATTTTGAGGCACCAGGCGATGCGCCACAGACGCCACGCCGCGCGAGACTCACAGCCGTAGCGAGCGCACAGCCGCCGCGATATCGGCAGCGGCGTTGACCACGACCTGCTGATAGCCAGCGACAACGCCATCCACGCCACCCGGCGCGGCCAACTCCGCCCGTGTGTGGCCCACCGTCACCTTGCCATCGGGCAATCGGCGCACGGTCCAGTTGACGATGGCGCTGACGCGTTCGTCGATCTGGGCATCGATCTGCACCACTTCCGCGCTGACGCGGTAAAGCGGCTCCGCGCCGGACCTGCCATGCTGGTAGGCATCGACCGCGCCCAGGCTGGCCTGCAATCGCTGGGACAGCGCGTCGCGAAACTCATCCGGCAGCGATGCCGACCAGCGATCCTGCGCCAATAGCCTGAGCCTGCCATTGCCGTCGCTCAGGACAAGATTGACCCGGTTGACGCGCTCCGGCACGCGAACGGGCACCACTTCGATCCACACAGGCGCCGCGGCCTGGCTGGGCGCTGGCGTGGCCGCCGGCAGCGACAACGTGTAGTACCGCGCCTGCGGCGAAGCACAGCCGGCCAGCGCAGCAGCGGCAAAGGCGATCACCGCGCCCGCGGCCAGCCGCGGCGGATTGAAGCGCCTCACCATGGTGCCTCCTGCCCCGTCTTGCCGCGCACCACGGCTTCCGGGTGCCCTTCCAGATAATCGGTCAAGGTGCGCAGCGAGATGGCGGTGCGCGTCAACTCCTGCAGCATGCGGCGCGCGTCTTGCTGCATCGGCGCGTTTGCGTCGAGCGCGCCATTGGCCGCCTGCAGTGTCTGGTGCGCGTCCCGCAGCACGGTGGCGACTTGCGGCATCACGTCGCCATTGACCTGGGTCACCAGCTTGTCGGCGTTGCTCAGCATCTTGTCCAGTGACGCCATCGTGGTCCGGAGGTCCTGGCCGATCTGCTCAAACGGCACCTTGTCCAGCTTGGAGACGATGTCTCCCAACTTGGTCTGCAGTTCGTCGAATGCCCCGGGTATGGTGGGGAGCTCGGGCACGGGGGTGTCCAGGCTGAGCTTGACCGGTGGCGCGTTAGCGAAGAAATCAAACGCCACAAAGACCTGGCCCGTCAGCAGGTTGCCGGTGCGCAGCTGCGCCCGGAGGCCGCGCTTGTTCAGCACATCGGCGATGCCCCTGGCGTGGGGCTTATCCGCGAGGTCGCGCGCGGATAAGCCAATGCGGGAAGGATATAGCTCCACGATGACGGGCATGCGGAAGGCCTTCTTGTCGCGCTGGTATTCGATCCCGATGGATCGAACCTGGCCCACCGCGATGCCGCGAAAATCAACCGGAGCGCCGGGAGACAGGCCGCGCACGGACTGGTCGAAGTAGAGCACGGCCAGCGTGGGCGCAAGCTCGTCGGCGGCCTTGAAGGCGTTGGCCTGGTCGCTGGCAAGCATGAACTGGGTGTTTTCTCCTGCCACCGCGGCAGCCTTGGCATCGTCCGGCGCCTGGAAGGCAACGCCACCGAGCAACATCGTGGCAAGCGACTGCGTGTTGAGCTTGAACCCACCCGAGTCGAGCTTGATATCGACGCCGCTGGCGTGCCAGAAGCGCGTATCCACGGTGACCATCTGGTCATAGGGCTTGTTGATGAACACCCGGACGGACAGGTCCCGGCCATCGGGATTGAGCCGATAGGCCACCACCTGCCCGACCTGCACACGCCGGTAGTAGACCGGAGAGCCGATATCGAGCGAGCCAAGGTCCGCGGCGCGCAGCACGAACTGCGTGCCGGAGGCATCGGTGGTGACAACAGGCGGTGCTTCCAGCCCGGTGAAGGCGCGTCCGCGCACCGCGGACCTGCCGGCGTCCACGCCGATATAGGAGCCGGACACCAGCGTCTCCAGGCCCGAGATGCCAGAGCCGGCGATCCTCGGGCGCACCACCCAGAAGCGGGTGTCCTGGCTCGAGAAACTCTCGGCGTCGCTGGTCAGCTCGATAGTCGCGACGACATGCGAGCGGTCCGGCGCCAGCCGCAGTGACTTGACGAGGCCGATATCCACGGCCTTATAGCGCACCGGGGTCTTGCCGGGGATGAGTCCATCGGCCGTGCGGAAGCTCACCGTGACCGTTGGGCCGCGCTCGGCCAAGGTGTGGATCAGCAACGACAGCGAGATCACGGCAGCGGCAATGGGGACCAGCCAGACGAGCGAGGGTATCCAGCGCCCCCGCTGCCGGCGCTCCGGCCCGGGCATCGGCGGCTGTGGTGGCGGCGGCAAGGTGGAAGAAGGCAGAAGCGGCACGGATGCCTCAGGGTCGGACATGACTTGCATCCAGCGAATCCCACAGCAGGCGTGGGTCGAAACTAAGTGAAGCCATCATCGTGAGCACTACCACGGCGCCGAAGGCAATCGCCCCGCCGCCCGGAACAATGGTCGCCAGCGCCCCGGCCCGTACCAGCGAAGCCAATAGCGCGACCACGAAGATGTCGAGCATCGACCAGCGTCCAATCAGCTCAAGCAGGCCATAGAGGCGGGTCTGCTGGTGGATGCGCCAGCCTGAGCCCAATTGCACGGAGATCAGCAACAGGGTTAGGATTGCCAGCTTCAAGAGCGGCACGACGATGCTCGCGATCAGTACGATGATGGCGAGCAGCCTGGCGCCCGACATCCACAGATAGATGACGCCGGAGAAGATGGTGTCGCGCTGCGTGCCGAAGATGGATTGCGTCACCATCACCGGCAGCAGGTTGGCAGGGATATAGAGCATGTAGGCCGCCAGCAGGAAGGCCCAGGCGCGGGTCAGGCTCTGCGGCTTGCGATGATGCAAGATGGCGCCGCAGCGCGGGCAGGGTTCGCCCGCCAGATCGCGCGGGCTGAGCGCGGCGCAGGCGTGGCAGGACAGCAGGCCCAGCGAGGCCGCGGTCGTGGCGGTCGTGGCGGTCGTGGCGGTCGTGATTGTCATCGTGGCGTTTGCTCCCCCGGGTACCGCCAGAGGTCGCGCGGGTCAAAGCAGAGCATCACGGCGAGCACGATCATCAGCGCAGCGAGCGACCACAGCGCAACGCCCGGCAGCACCTGGGCAATGCTCGAGAGCTTCGCCAGCGTGACCAGCACGCCGATCATGAAGACTTCGAGCATGCCCCACGGCCTGGCCTGCTGGATGGCGCGGACGAGACGACCGAATCCCGGCGGCACCCGGCGCCGGGCCATCGGGGCCAGCAGGTAGAGCAGCATCAGCATCTCGGCCAAAGGAAACAGGATGGTGGTCGCGAACACCAGGATCGCCACCGGCACCATCTGGCCGGTCGAGAGGGCCTGTATCGCGCCCCACAGCGAGGTCTGCGAGCGCACGCCCTTGAGATCCATCTCAACGATGGGACAGGCACCCGAGAGAATGAAAAGAACCAGTGCGGTCACCACAAGCGGCAGCTGGCGGTGATAGGCGCGCTGACTCTGGCGATACAACATGCCGCCGCAACGCCGGCACAGTGCGCGTTCGCCCTCGGCGAGACCAGCTCGCTGATGGACAGCGTCACAGTATTTGCAGGCGACCAGGTGCGCGAGGCTCGCTGGGCGAGCCGACACGTCTTGCTTTGTGAACGGGGGCATGACAGTAGCTCGCAGGCGCAAGGCAGACTCGCGCATCGCAAAGAGATGCGGCATGTGTTGTCCTCAACTACGCGGATCACGGCATCGCCAGCCACTGCGCCATCTGGCCAGCTATCCAGCCGCAGCCAATGCAGAGCACCACCCATGCGACGACAATGGCGGCACAACTCCTGAGGTCCATGACTCAGCTCCGGCGGATACCGCTTGCTGCCCAGCTTAAAGCCAGCCGGCAAGCGTGACGCGTGGCGGCGACGTGGTCACCGGAGTTGTTCCACGAGCGCGTCCGCGCCTTTGTCGATGCCGGTCTTGGACGCAGTCAATGCGCCGAAATTGGCGACAACGTTCATGGCATTCGGGTATTGCTTGGTGATGTACGCCTTGAGAAGCCGATTGCTCTGCGCATCGAAGATCTCGACGGCATAGATGACATAGCCCGTCATCGCGCCCTCTCGCCCCCGGATTGCCTGCACCCCGTTGTAGAGCCCGCCAGCAATGTCGAAGCGCAACAACGGCCCGAGGACAGGTGTGGTGGCACTCGCGCCGGTCAATGTCAGCTTCAGGCGCAAGGTGTCCCGGGCCGGGCTGTTCACGATCGCGAAGCGCGTTTTCAGTTTCTCGGCAAATTGCGATTGCATGTAGCTCGCGAGCGCGGTTTTATCGTCAGCCGACAGATCGTCGAACTGATGGTCGCGGCCTTTGTAGATCTCAACCGGGTCAACGATGACTGAGGTGTATTTCCGCCAGTCCACCGCCGTCGCATAGCTATACGGCATGCGCTCGGCTTCCTCCTTGGCGTTGGTTGTCAGCACGGTTGACGATGAAATGCCGGAATAGGCCACGGGCTTTGTGCTCGCGCAACCGGCCATGACCACGGCAAACAGTGCGATCAGCAGGAGTCGGTTCGTTGTATTGGAGGCGAGCATTTGAAATCCCTTCATTGATTTGCCGACGGACCACGTTCGCTATGGAATGGCGGTCAGAGGCCATTTAGTGGATGCGCCATGCTTGTGAATCCAAGCGATGGTCGACTCTGGTTCTGTTTCCTGGACTGTGAAGCAGCCCCCTCCCCGCTGCAGACAGGCGCACGCATCCACAGCGCCAGAAAGCGCCGGTGTTTAGCGTGATCCACGGAAGAGCAGGACGGTGACGTAGCGAGAGCTGCCTTGCGACGCAGTATAGCGTCTCGCAATCAATTTGCAAACAATACAGTCGGTTTGTTTTTTGGAGCCAACGGGTGACCGAAGACAAGCCAGGGAGGGAGGCCGGCGACCTTCCCTAACCAGGTTAGGTCCGCAACAACGCACTTGAGATGGATTGATCGTTTAAAATGGCGCCGCGCTTGACGAAGTCCTTGCGATGGTCGTGCAAGCGCGGCACTTGTTGAGTACCTCGACAAGCAGGCGCAGCGCTGTGCAGCCGCTTGGTCATGAAACGGCCGGCCAACCAACCGTTTCCTTGCACGGCAATGTCCTTCTGGCAAGGTGATGGTTGTCATCAGAACGCTCACCGATTGACCAATCGGTGCCTCACATCAAAGGAAACTTGACCTGTCGCTGCAACCATCCGTTCGACGCGATTTGCTGCTCCTGTGGTTTTCTATTGCCGCGGTTGCGCTTGTGCTGGGCTGGCTGCTGCTGATACTCAGCCGCCAAGGCGCTGGCCCTCAGATTGCGCATGCGCGCCGACTCACCTCGACCAGTTGCCAAGCGCTGCAAGCGGGTGCGGCACGTTTCCCCCGGCAACTCGCGTCCGCGGACGATCGGCCCCAATCCATGGCCCCGGCAGCGGCACAGGCGGTGCTCGACCTGGCGCTGCGCGACCAGCCGGGCATGGAGGGCGGCTTCTGGCGCGCGGATGCGGGTGTGGTGGCCTACGCCTTCCCGACCTACGACGGCACGGGAATCAAGCGCGATCCACCGAGTGCCGAGTTGGAGCGCATTGCTTCCACTGCCCAGCGCGCGCAGGATTCCGCAAGCCTGGTGACAGACGTTCGGCCGGGTCTGCGCGAAGCCGTGGCTTTCGCTGCCTGCCCGGTGGAGACCGATGACCGGCGCCTGATCGCATGGACCCTGATGCGCGTGCCGCTATTGGCTGCGGAAACGGTCAACACCTTGATCCTCGCGGTGAGCCTGCTGCTGGCGCTGGTCGTGGTGTCCGGCGCATGGCTGGGCTGGATGATTTCGCGTTGGCAGCGCCAGTCAGCCCATCTGCGAAGCCAACTGGCCCAGTCCGAACGCCTGGCCACGCTGGGGCGCGTTTCCGCCGGGCTCGCGCACGAGATCCGCAACCCTTTGGGAACGATGCGCATGAAGGTGGAAAACGCGATGGCTGCGCCGGCCGACCTGCGCGAAGCCCGTGTGGCTAGCGCGCTGGAGGCCGTGCTATCGCAAACGGCGCGCCTGGAGACGCTGGTGTCGAGCCTGCTGGCGTTGACGCAACCGTTCCGCGCGCAGCGCCAACCGGTCGACCTGCCGGGCTGGCTGGAGGAGCGGCGCAACGCCCATGCCGACGCCGCGCAAAAGCATGGCATAAGAATCACACTGGCGGTTGAACCGGGGCTGAGCGCCGACACAAAGGGGCTTGCGCTGTTCGACCCGGCACAGATGGCGCGGGTCTTTGACAACCTGCTGCTCAATGCGGTGGCGCACACGGAGGCACTCGGCGAGATCGAGCTCGGTGCGCGCCGCACGCACCGTGGCGCATTGCTGTTGTGGGTGGCGGATGATGGCGCCGGCATTCCGGCTGACTTGCGCGATACGCTATTCGAGCCTTTCGCCACCACCCGCGCGGGAGGCACTGGCCTGGGACTGGCGCTCGTGCGCGAGATCGTGCAGGGCCACGGCGGACGGGTCGGTCTCGCCGAGTCGGCCAAGGGAGCGCACATAGAGATGGAGCTGCCATGGCCCGAATCCTGATCGTCGACGATGACGCCGCGTTCCGCGACAGCCTTGCAGAAGTGCTGCAGGACCTGGGTCATGCGGTGCTGCAGGCCGAAGCCACCGATGCGGGCCTGCACAGGCTGCGCACCGAGGACGTGGATGCGGCCATCGTCGACCTGCGGCTGCCGGGAGAAGATGGCCTGGCGTTCCTACGCCGTGCGGCGCGCGTCTCGCAGGTGCCCTGCATCATGCTCACCGCCTATGCGAGTGGCAGCAACACCATCGAGGCGATGCGCCTTGGCGCGTTCGACCATCTGACCAAGCCCGTGGCCAGGGCCGCCCTGGTCGAAACGCTCGAGCGGGCCTTGCGCCAAGAAGCCCACACCCCAGACCAGCATCAGGCTGCCGGGGCATCGCCTGGCGCAAGAGAGCCCGTGGATGGCACCGAACTGGTCAGCAGCAGCGAGGCCATGCGCCAGGTCTTCAAGCGCATCGGGCTGGCCGCGAACACCGATGCCACCGTCTTGATCCTTGGCGAGACAGGGACGGGCAAGGAATTGGTGGCGTGCGCCTTGCATCGCAACAGCGGTAGAGCCGCCGGCCCCTTCGTCGCGGTGAACTGCGCCGCGATCCCGGCCGAACTGATGGAAAGCGAGCTGTTCGGCCATGTCAAAGGGGCATTCACCGGTGCCGTCAATGAACGCATTGGCCGCTTCCGCGAGGCCGATGGCGGCACCCTGTTCCTCGACGAGATAGGCGACATGCCGTTGTCCACGCAGGCGAAGATCCTGCGGGTGCTGCAGGAGCGCGAGATCACCCCCGTCGGCGCCAACCGCGTCCTGCCCGTGGATGTGCGAATCGTCGCGGCCACACACCGGGACCTGCCCGCCGCGGTCCAGGAGGGCCGCTTCCGGGAGGACCTGTGGTACCGCCTGCAGGTGGTGCCGCTGTGGCTGCCACCACTGCGTGAACGACTTGGCGACGTGCTGCTGCTGGCCGAACACTTTCTGCGCCTGCTCGGCGGCGACTCGCCCAAGCGACTGAGCGCGGCGGCGGCTCGACTGCTGCTGGCCCATCCCTGGCCCGGCAACGTGCGCGAACTGCGCAATGCCATGGAACGCGCGGCCATCCTCAGCCACGGCCCCGTCATCGATGTCGAACACATCGGATTGCAGGCGGCGGCTGCGCCTGCCCCGGGTCTGGACATTGACTGGGACGGCCCGATGGAGGTGGCCGTCGCCCGCGTGGAACGCGAAATGATCGTGCGCGCCCTGGCGGCGACGGCCGGCAACCGCGCGGAGGCGGCGCGGCGTCTCGGCCTGTCTCGCCAGCAGCTCTATCGCAAGCTGGCCGAGTTCGACCTGGACTGAACCCGTCGCACGCAAGCCGGTGTCCGATTCCGCGACACCCTGGCGTCACTGGAGCGGACAGTCCGCGACGTCCGCTGCGCACAAGTCGTTGATTTCATTGAAGCGCCACTTGGGCATGGTGCTTGCGCCACAGGTTGGGTGTATTTCCCCAACCCAAGGAGCTTCGCCATGTCTACGCATTTCATCGCCACGTCTTCTGCTGCGTTCGCATTCGGCTTGTGCAGCCTGAGCCTCCATGCCATGCCGCCCGGCCCGGCACCCGATCTGCCCCCGGCACCGCATGAGCGGCTGGACGCCCGCGGCCTGATGGGCCAGTACGCGGTGGAAGGCCAGGTCCAGCGGATGCTCACCAATCCCTACGGTGAGGTTGACGGACTGCGCCTGAGCGACGGAACCATCGTCAAATTCCCGCCGCACATGGCCGATGCGCTCACAGCCACCGTCAAAGTGGGTGACACCGTCCGCATCATCGGACGAACGGAAGCGCGGGGCACAATCAGGGCCGACGCCATCGTCCACGCCGGCAGCGGGCGCACCGTGTACGACCAGCCGCCGCCGGTCGGCGAAGGTCGAGTCCTTCCGCCACACCTGCGCGCCCAGCGTTTGCAGCCCCAGCAGGTGGAAGGCCGCGTGGAGACCGTGCTCACCGGCCCACGCGGCGAGGCCAACGGCGTCATCCTGAGCGATGGCAGCATCGTTCGCTTCCCGCCTGAGAGCCTGCGTCTTTCCGTGCAGACGGGTGCGCCGTTCGCGGCATCCGGACTGGGCACGCGCAATGCGTTTGGTACCGCTTTGGAAGCCGTCAGCATGGGCACCACCCTGTCCGCCCTGCAGCCGCTCTACGACCGCGCGCCGTAAAAACAAGCCCCCCATGCGCCTGGCCGGTGCGGCAGATGCCCGCCTCGGCCAAGCGCAGCGTTCCCATTGATTGGAATCCCCCGATGCCTCCTAAGGTCTTACCCGTCGTCCTGCTTCTCGTGTCCAACGCCTTCATGACGGTGGCCTGGTATGGCCACCTCAAATTCGGAGACCGCCCGCTTTACCTGGTGGTGCTGGTGAGTTGGCTGATCGCCCTGGCCGAGTACTGCTTCGCGGTGCCCGCCAACAGGATCGGTCACGCCATCTACAGCGCTGCAGAACTCAAGACGATGCAAGAGGTCATTACGCTGGTTGTCTTTGCCGTCTTTTCCGTGGTCTATCTCGGCGAGCGGCTCACACTCAACCATCTGCTGGGCTTTGGCTTCATCTGCCTGGGTGCCTTCTTCGTTTTCAAAGGCCCATTGCACTAGGAAACGATGATGGCAACGCTTTTCATGCCCTCGACGCGCGCCAGCTCGCGGAGGTGGCTTTCTGGCCTGAACTTCTTCCTGGCCGACGTCCGTGACGGACTGGGGCCTTTTCTCGGCGTGCTTCTGGCCGGCCACGGCTGGCGAGCCGATGACATCGGCTACGTCATGGCTGCGGGCGGCATTGCAGGCATGCTGGCGACCACGCCGATGGGTGCATGGATCGATGCGTCACGCCACAAGCGACTGCTTCTGGCGGCCAGCACCATCGTGCTCATTCTCGCCACGATGGTGTTGTGGACGGTGCCTTCGTTCGGCATTGCTGTCGGTTCGCAAATCGTCACGGCCGTCGCTGGTGCGTTGATGGGTACCGCCGTCATGGGCATGACCCTGGGCATCGTCGGCCAGAAAGATATGCCCCGGCAGTTGGGCATCAACGAGGCCTGGAACCATGCCGGTAATGTGGCCGCGGCAGCAGTGGCCGGGCTCGCAGGCTACCGCTGGGGGCTCTGGGCCGTGCTCGTGCTGATGGTGCTGATGGCGTGCGCGGCACTCGCCTGCCTGGGGAAGATTCGACCGCAGGATATCGACCACGAACTGGCCCGCGGCGGTGAGTCCGGTCCAATCTCCTCTGCGCGAGACCACGTTCCGCCCCCCTCTTCGCTACGGGCCCTGCTGGATTCGCGCGACTTGCGCCTGCTTGCAGTGACGATGCTGTTGTTCCACTTGGGCAATGCTGCGATGCTGCCTTTGTTCGCGCAAGCGGCCGTCGCTCGCGGACTGGCCGACCCGAGCGTCTTTACGGCAACGACCATCGTCGTGGCCCAACTGGTCATGATTCCCGTGGCGCTATTGGCTGGGCGGTATGCCAACCGCCACGGATATTGGTCGCTGATCATGGCCGCTATGCTGGCTCTGCCGCTGCGCGGCCTGATTGCCGCAGGCTGGGAATCACCCTGGGCACTGATTCCAGTGCAAGTCCTCGATGGGATCGGGGCAGGCCTGCTGGGCGTCGCGTTGCCAGGACTCGTGGCTCGTATCCTGCAATGCACTGGGCACGTCAATGCAGGCCTTGGCGCCGTGATGACGATCCAGGGGGTGGGCGCAGCAATGAGTCCCGCGCTCGCGGGTTGGGTCGCGCATCATTTTGGCTATAGCGCTGCTTTTGTCGCTCTGAGCATCATCGCTGCCATTGGACTCGTCGTTTACCGCTTCAGCATGTCATCGCGGCTGTGCCGAAATGGTCTCGGGATCGTGCACTGAGCACGTGTCCGATTGGACGATGGCTTCCAGCTCCGAAACGATCAAGCTGGACGTGGATCAGGTTGAGGCACGGCAAGCTACAACGACCAAGCACGTGCAAGAGCGCTTCGCGAAGCCTCAACGACAGAATCCTCACGGCGACTGTGCAAGCAAATGAATGTGAGTACACAGTCGAGTTTCGCTTGATCGGCAACGACTAGTCCGTGCGCCTGTTGTTCACGCATGGCAATCGAGTCACGCATGAGTGACAACCCGATACCGGACTTGACCAAGTCAATCATGGACGCCTCCTGATCGACCATGGCGACCCGCGCAGGCTCTACGCCGGTCATGGAGCCCGGGCCGAAGACCGAGGCGAGCAAGCGATGATGGACTGATTGTGGCGGCGTCTTCAGCCACGGAAGGCCAGCTAGTCCGCGCCAGTCCTGGCCATGTATCTTGGCTGCCCAGTTACGCGGTCCTACGACGAGATAGGAAAACTGCAACAAGGGCTGCTGCCAGACATGGCTACAGCTAGCCGTTCCTTGGACCTCACTCGGGCTGGTCAAGTGGAATCCCACATCCAGGTCGCCGCGTTCGACTTGATCAAGTACCGACCCGCTTATTCCATGCCTGAGCTCCACGGCCACATGTGGCGCTGCTTCAGCAAAATGACGGAGAAAGCTACCGAGCCGGATGAACTCCGGATCCAGGATGGTGCCGATGCGCAGGGACCCGCGTAGAGAATTGTTGAGCCGTTGCGTCGCTTGATTCAGCTCAGCCAGGCTCGAGAGAACACGCTCTACCTGGGGCAGCAGCGCCAAACCGTCAAGGGTCAGCTCCAGACCGTGCGCCTTGCGCGCAAATAGACGAAGGCCAGTCTGCTCTGCCATCGCCTTGAGCTGAAGGCTGACAGCAGGCTGAGACAGGTGCATCTGCTCTGCGGCTCGCGACACACTTCCGCTTCGCGCAACCGCCGCGAAAGCCCGAAGCATCTGAAGGTCCGATAGGGGGCGCATATTTGCGGAAATTATATCTCACTTCATTAGAAATCATTGGCCTTTGCTGCATCGGACGGCGACACTTCGAGCACGGACACACCTGGCGGAACAGCGGAAGAGAATACCGCGGCAGCTTTCGGATTGCTTGTTGTTCATGGGTCCGGTTGCTCCATATTGCTCGCCGGGGCGGCAAATATGTGGCCCATTAGCCTCAAAGGCGATATGAGGAGATATAAGAATGAGCGAACTTACATTTGACTACATCGTCATCGGAGGCGGTACTGCCGGGGCCCTGATGGCGAACCGCCTGAGTGCGGATGCTCAAAAACGCGTACTACTCATTGAGGCAGGAACAAAGGATAACTACCCGTGGATCCACATTCCCGTTGGCTATCTCTATTGCATCGGTAATCCCCGCACCGATTGGCAGTTCCAGACCGAACCCGACGCCGGGCTGAACGGACGCACCTTGCGTTATCCGCGTGGCAAAACCCTGGGCGGTTGCTCCAGCATCAATGGGATGATCTACATGCGCGGTCAATCCCGAGACTACGACCAATGGGCTGCGCTCACCTCGGATGACGCATGGAAATGGGAGCACGTCCTCCCTGCATTCAAAAAGCACGAGGATCACTTTGCAGGCCACAGCGAAATGCATGGAGCTGGCGGGGAGTGGCGCGTTGAAAAGCAACGCCTGCGTTGGGATATTCTCGACGCCTTTGCTGATGCAGCCCAACAGGCAGGGATCCCACATAGCAGCGACTTCAATGGCGGCAACAATGAGGGGGTCGGCTACTTCCAGGTGAACCAGAAGAACGGCTGGCGCTGGAACACGGCAAAAGCCTTCTTGAGGCCAGCATGCTCAGCCCGGAAGAATCTTGTCCAATGGACGAGTGCTCAAGCCACCAAGCTAGAGTTCAAACGCGAGGCAGACGGAACACAGCGGTGTATCGGCGTGACTGTCGCCAGAGGCCAAGAGCTGGTGAAGGTGTGGGCGAATAGTGAGGTTGTTCTCTGCGCCGGTAGCATCGGATCACCGCATCTCTTGCAGCTATCAGGTATCGGCGAGCCCGGCCTGCTGCGCGAGCATGGAATCCAAGTCTTGGTCGATCTTCCCGGGGTTGGTGAAAACCTGCAAGACCACCTGCAAATCCGAACCGTTTATAAAATCGAAGGCGCCAAGACGCTGAATCGCCTGACTTCCAGTCTTTGGGGCAAAGCGAAGATCGGGCTGGAATATATGGCGCGGCGTAGTGGCCCCATGAGCATGGCACCTTCACAGCTGGGCGTATTCACCACCAGCTCGCCAGACCAAATCTGGCCCAACATTCAATTCCACGTACAGCCGCTCTCCCTGGAAGCATTCGGTGAACCGCTGCATGCGTTCCCTGCGTTCACAGCAAGTGTTTGCAATCTCAATCCGACAAGCCGGGGAACGGTGAAGCTCAAGAGCCCCGACTTCAAGGTGGCACCGGCGATTTCGCCAAACTATCTCGCGACAGAGACGGACAGGAAGGTTGCAGCTGACTCCATCAGGGTCGCCAGGAACATCGCCTCTCAGGACGCACTGCGGCGGTACTCCCCTATAGAGTGGAAACCTGGAATCCAATTCCAGACGGACGACGACCTCGCCCGCCTGGCCGGCGACATAGCAACGACGATCTTCCATCCCGTCGGAACGACCAAGATGGGCGATGACAAGGACCGGATGGCGGTTCTCGATTCACGGATGCGAGTCCGCGGAGTGGAAGGCCTAAGAGTCGTGGATGCTGGCGCAATGCCAACGATCACCAGCGGCAATACCAATAGCCCAACGTTGATGATGGCAGAAAGAGCTGCTGGATGGATTCGTGATGCAGCCTAGCGCCTAAAACGGTTTCCCCGTTGTCGATTTGCATCCAAACCTGACCGACGCCACCGTACTGCAGATTGGCCACGCGTATGACCAGGCCGGCGGCTTCTCGCGTGTGCGCAGCACGTGGCTGGGAAAGGCGCGGGACGCCGCCCCTGGCGCTCGCCTGAATTGAACCGTATTTCCGAACCGTAGGCAGGGAGTTGATCCAACGATGAAAAAAATTTCTCTGAAGCCCCTTTTTGTAGGCACCGGCCTGACGGTGATGCTGGCCACGGCGCCGGTCGCGGCGCAGGCGCAGTCCTATCCCGACCGTCCGATCAAGCTGGTCGTGCCGTTTGCCGCCGGCGGCGCCACGGACGTGCTGGGCCGACTGCTTGCGGCGGGCCTGTCCCAAAAGCTTGGCCAGGCCGTCGTGGTCGAGAACAAGCCCGGTGCCAGCACGGCGATCGGCGCCACGCAGGTGGCTAAGGCTGCGCCAGACGGCTATACGCTGCTGCTTGGCTCGAGCACCACGCTCACACTGAACCCGACGATCCGTCAAAACCTGGGCTACGACCCGGTCAAGAGCTTCACGCCGCTTGGGATGATCGCCGACTTGAGCCTGGTGCTGGTGGCCAACGCCGAGATTCCGGTGAACTCGCTCAAGGACTTGGTGATCCAGGCCAAGGCTCAGCCTGACAAGTTCTACTATGGCTCGTTCGGTACCGGCTCCTCGGTGCATTTCGGCGGCGAGATGCTCAAGTCAGCCACCGGCGCTCATATGGTTCACGTACCGTTTAACGGAAGCGCGCAAAGCCTGACCGCGCTGGCCGGCGGTCAGGTTCAGGTTGCGGTCGATAGCGTGGTCGCCAGCCTGCCACTGATCAAGGGTCACAAGATCAAGCCGGTAGCGGTGTTGTCAGCGCAGCGGCAACCCGCGCTGCCACAGGTACCCACAGTGGCCGAGAGCGGCTATCCGGGCTTCCAGATGGGATCGTGGTTCGCGCTGCTGGCGCCCGCCGGACTAGCGGCACCGGTGCAGGAGAAGCTAGAGAAGGCCCTGGCGGAAGTTGCGACGGCGCCCGCGATCAAGAGCCGGATGCTTGAACTCGGCCTGACGCCCGCCTACGGCAACGGCGTGGCGGTCAAGGCGCGCGCCGAGAACGAACTTCCCGAGATGCGGGCGCTGGCGGCACGGGCCAATATTCGCGCCGAGTAAGGGGGGAGCCGCAGCGGGATTTTATCGCGCAGCGGATAGGCGAGCCCGCGCCGACGCCTGCGAAGCGTTCGGCAGGGGCACGTCCGACGATCAAGGCGTCAAGGCGCACAGGGGGCGCATCCGGCCACGCGAATGAAAATGAAAATGACAGCAGGGTCTACCGCTATCCCCCCGAAGCACCGAAATGCACGCGAAGAGCCAGGTAGCCAGCGGATATCGCCAGGGTCACGAGTGTGACCGGGACACCCACTGTCGCATGGCGACGCCAATCGATTTGGATGTTGCGCCTGGCCGCGGCATCCACGACGATGATGTTCGCGATGCTACCGACAATGAACAGGTTGCCGGACAGCGAACTGACCAAGGCAAGGAGCGGTCCGGCCATCTCGTGATGCGCCAGCGGCAGTAGCAGCATCACGGCCGGCACATTCGATACGAGGTTCGACAGAACGAAGGTGGCCCCGAATAGCGGCGCAAGCTGGTCGAGGTGAAGACCGGCAGCGGCGAGGTCGGCGATGACGGCGGCGGTGACGCCGGATTGCTGTAGCGCATGATTGACGACGAAAAGCGCCATGAACAGGATCAGGAGTTCCCAGTCGACGAGGCCGAGCGTCCGCGCGGAATGCATTTTGCGGCTCATCAACAACACGCCCGCGCCGATGAGCGCCACGTGCTCGCGCGGCCAGGGCCCGACAAGGAAGGCTACAAGCAGCACTGCCGCAACGGCGAGGCCCTTGGTGGTCTGCCAGCGGTCCAGCGGCACTTCGTCGGTACGCCGTGCCGCCTCATCGACCGTGCCCGCAACGCTTGCGGGAGCCGACCAGCGACCCTTTACCTGCCAGGTAATCAATGCCCATGTTGCCAACAGACCAAAGGTGACTGGCACCATCGCCTCGCCAACGTAGGCGAAAAACGGCATGCGCAACGTCTGGCCGATCAGCATGTTCTGTGGGTTCCCGATCAATGTGGCGGCGGAGCCAATATTGGAGGCACAGGCAAGCGCCAGCAGATAGGGCATTGGATCGAGGCGCCGCCGTTGGCAGGCATCGATCAACACTGGGGCGACGGCCAGGCAGACGATGTCGTTGCTGAAGATGGCCGACAGCGCCGCGACGCCAAAGATAAGCGCCCCGAGCAGGCCGGCCGGGCTGAATGACAATGAGACGAACCGGTGCGTCACCCAGTCGTAGAAGCCACCCAGCCGCATCTGCGCTGACACCACCATGAAGGAGAACAGCAGGATCACGGTCGGCAGATGGATGGAGCCCGCTGCCCCTTCCAGACTCACGGCATCGACGCTGATCAAGGCAATCGCACCAAGCAGTGCCACGCCCGTCCGGTCCAGCTGCAGGAATGGGAGCCCACCGAGAATCATCCCCAGGTAGACGACGAGAAAGATGGTGACGATGGTGGCGGTCATTTGCTTGTGCGGGTCAGCCCCGTTGAAGTGGGTCCAGTGCTCGATGTTGGCTTAGGCGCCGGCGCGCGCGGACTACTTTTTTTGCCGGGGCCTGGCCTTGGCCTTGGCCTTGGCCTTGGCCTTGGCCTTGGCCTTGGCCTTGGCCTTGGCCTCTGGCTTTGGCTTGTCCTTGGGTTGCGTTGACCAGGCCTGGCTGTCGAGCAGCCGGTCGAACAAGCGGTCGCGCTCCTCTGGCGCAAGCGGGCAGAGCCCCAGCATCTTTGCGAGCACCATCCCCTGGGCAGCCTGCCAGCGCAGGAGCGCCAGATCGGGATCCTCCGCCTCCTCCTTGATGCGCACCACCTTCTCGGCCGTCTTCTGCCTGACCGCAGACAGCAGCTCGGGATTCTCGGCAATGGAGCCGAGGATGGCAAAGACCAGCGACTGTGGATGGGAGACGGATTCGCGAAACGCCAGGATCTGCTCCGACAGCTGGGCCTCGGGATTCCCGGCGCCAGCATTGGCCAGGTAGTCCTTCGCGAACTTGTCGAAGTACTCGATCTGCTGGTCCAGCAGCGCCTCCACCACGGCCGCTTTTGTGCGGAACTGGTGCATCACCCGCCCCTTGCTGATCCCGCCCTCTTGCGCGATGGCATCGATTGTGAGCCGGCCAGGGCCCTCGCGCGCGAGGATGGCGATTGCCGCGTCAAGGATGATCTGGCGGGACCGCTCCGACCGTACCGTGTTCTCCATTGTCTATCTCCACGGCGGGGGCAACCCCGCCTAACCAACTGTCCAACATAACCGGAATCCCGGCCAAAAACAATATTTATATACTGTTAGTCAATCACCGCAACTAAGAGCGGGAAGCAGCTGAACGTAGGATGGTCAAGTTGGCTATTGCGACACCCAAGTAGTAATCTTCAGTACTGGCCGCTGCATATGGGACAAGGGCAAATGCCCGACTGCTCGATGGCGGCTTGCATTGCGATGGCGGAATATCCAAATGAAGCCCCCCTTCATCGCGAGGTACGCCCCATGCCGGCAGCGTCTAATCAGTCCGGCCACGCATCTTCGCGGCATCTTCGCGGCATACTCGCGAGTTGGGGGCGATACGATCAGCCGACGATACGACTTGAGGAACCGGGCCAATGGGAAGCACCAACGCAGTTGCGGTGGCGGCAGTCGCCTTCGTGGGCAGCCACTTTCTCTTGTCCCATCCGCTGCGCAGGGGGTTGGTCCGCGCGCTTGGCGAAGCGGGGTTCCAGGGGGTCTATTCGCTGGTTGCGGTCTTGACGCTCGGCTGGCTGATCCTGGCATACCGAAAGGCGCCCCTGACGGCACCACTATGGCCGGTGGGGAACGGCCTCTGGGCGGTGATGACCGCGCTCATGCTGATCGCGTCGGTCCTGCTGATGGGTTCCCTGATCCGCAACCCGGCGCTTCCCACCGGCGGTCGGCTCGGCGCGTTCCCGGAAGCGGCGCGCGGCGTGTTCGCGGTGACGCGCCACCCCATGATGTGGTCGTTCGCCCTTTGGGGGCTGTGCCACATCGCGGTGTTCCCGGTGGCCAAGAACATCATAGTCGCCGCGGCCATGGTCATCCTCGCGCTCGTCGGCGCCGCGCTGCAGGACCGGAAGAAGGAGCAGCTCCAGCCCGATCTCTGGCCCGCATGGGAGTCGAAGACGAGTTATCTGCCGTTCGCGGCGATCGCCGCTGGCCGTGCGCGGCTCGGCGGGTTCGGCTTGCATGCGCTGTTGGGCGGCCTCGTCGTCTGGCTCGCAGCCACCTGGGCTCATCTCCCCCTCGCCGGTTGGGCCGCGGGCATCTGGCGCTGGCTGTAGCCGCAGCGCCAAGCAACCGGGCCATGATCCATCCGAACGGATCCACACCATGGCCGCGGCGCGCTCGATGCATGGCCAATATCGGCTTCATGAAACACAAGCCGCCGCCGGATAGGCTTTCCATTTCGGCACCCTGCGCGTCACCGAGTCCGCCATCGCGGCGGATCCACCAGTTCTGGTAGTTACAGGATTCCCCCGCCCATAGTTCAATCTAGCCCTGCTCTGGCAAAGGGAGAACATGTGGAAATCGTCGTGGGAAATGCGCAGGAATTGACGCCGGCGGTGATGCAACGCATCGCGCGCTACCGGCACAAGGTATTCGTGGAATCGCTCGGCTGGCAACTGCGCTGCGACGATGGCATGGAACTCGATCAGTTCGACCGCCCGGATACGGTCTACGTGGCTGCGCAGATGCGCGGCGAAGTGGTCGGGACCGCCAGGCTGCTGCCTACCACGCGCCCTTACCTTCTCGGGGACGTCTTTCCCCAACTCCTGAATGGCGCGGTCCCGCCGGCTTCGGCCGAGGTATGGGAACTGTCCCGCTTCGCCGCCACGCCCGACGCTGCGGTAACGGGCGGCGCGCTCGGGCACCTGTCCTCGCCCCTGGCCGTCAACGTGCTCAGCGCCTCCCTGGCGTGCGCGCGCGCCCGCGGCGCCAGCCATCTGATCACCGTCTCTCCGCTGGGCGTGGAACGCCTGCTGCGTAATGCCGGCTTTCGCGCGCGGCGCGCAGGTGTGCCGATCGTGGCACAAGGACAGCACATCGTCGCCTGCCTGATCGATACGGCCAGCGGCCCGGGCACCGAAGCGCAAGACATCGAAGAGCTTGCGCTGGCCTAGCCGGCATCCCTGCGGCCCCTCGCTTTTGAGTCCCCCGCGCCGTCGCGCCCGGGTGTCTCCACGCGCGCGCGCCGTCCCCGAACCTCATCCACGACCTCATCCACGACCCTCAACAGCATGCTGACCGAAACCGTGACAGACAGCGCCTTGCCGCAACAATTGACGGAGCGGACCTTCCTGGATGCGATCAGACGCAACGCCGGCGAACAGCCCGAGGGGCTGGCCTACCGTTTCCTGCGCGCCGAGGACGGTGCCGACGAGCTGGTCTCGCACCAGCAACTGGCCGAACTGGTGGGCCGCTATGCGCATGCGCTTGGCGCACTGCGGCGCGCCGATACCGCGCGCCAGGACCCGGTCGTCATCGTACTGCCGCAAGGCAGGGACTTCGTGGCCGCATTCTACGGCTGCATTGCCGCCGGCGCCGTGGCCGTGCCAACCTTTCCGCCCGGCACCGCGCTGCAGGCCGAGCGCATCCGGCACATCCTGATGGACCTGCGCGACTGCATCGTGCTGGCCGAACGGGATTGCCTCGACACCACGCTGTCCCACTTGCGCCACGATCCCGCGCTGGCCGCCATCCGCTGGTGCGCGGTGTCGGACCTGCAGACCGAGCGCCGCACCAGCCTGGCGCCGTTCGCGCCCGACGCCAGCGCGATCGCCATGCTGCAATACACCTCGGGCTCCACCGGCAAGCCCAAGGGCGTCATGGTCAGCAACCGGAACCTGGTGGAGAACTCCCAGCTGATCCAGGACTGCTTCCACCACCGCCGCGAGACCAGCCGCTCGGTGATCTGGCTGCCGCCCTACCATGACATGGGCCTGGTCGGCGGCGTGCTGCAGCCCACGCACGTGGGCTTTCCCGCCCTGCTGATGCCGACCAGCATGCTGGTGCGCAACCCCTACCGCTGGCTGGCCGCGGTCAGCGAGTTCCGGGGCACCAGCAGCGGCGGGCCGAATTTTGCGTTCCAGCTCTGCGTGAACAATATCCGCGAGCGCGATCTCGGCAAGCTCGATCTCGGCAGCTGGAACATTGCCTTCTGCGGCGCCGAGCCGATCAGCCACCGCACCATGACGGAGTTCTCCGCGCGCTTCGCCCCGGCTGGGTTCCGGCCCGAAGCGATCTATCCCTGCTACGGCATGGCGGAAACAACCCTGATGGTCACCGGCAAGCCGCACGCCGAGCGCTACCGCTCGATGAGCGTGGATGCGCGCGCGCTGGCCAGGGGCCTGGTGCGCACGCAGGAGCACGGCACGCCCGGCGCCCAGGCGGTGGTGAGTTGCGGCAGGACGCACCCCAGCCTCGACCTGCGCATCGTCGATCCCGAGCTTGCCCGGGAACGGGTTGAGCGCGAGATCGGCGAGATCTGGATCAGCGGTCCCAGCGTTGCCCAGGGCTACCTCGGTGACCCCGACGGCTCGGAGAAAACCTTCATGCAGGCCATCTCCGGCAACCCCCGCCGCTATTTGCGCACCGGCGACCTGGGCTTCGTCGACAAGGGCGAGGTCTATGTCACCGGCCGCATGAAAGAGCTGCTGATCATCCGCGGCGCCAACTATTACCCCCAGGATATCGAGCAGGCCGCCGCGCAGGCGTGCCCGGAGTTCGTCAACTGCCGCTTCGCCGCGTTCCCCTTGTCGGTCGACGGCGCGGAGGTCATCGCCATCGCCGCGGAATGCCCGCGCACACTGGCGAACTACGATGAGGCCGCCCGTCGTATCAATGCGCGCGTGATCGAGAACTACGGCATCAAGGCGCAGGTCATCCTGTTCGTGCCGCGCAAGACCATCAAGGTCACCTCCTCGGGCAAGCTGCAGCGCATGGCGATTCGCCATGCCTTCCTGGCCGGCGACCTGGCGGTCTACCACCGCTGCGACGACCTGCGCGAACCGGCCCCGCCGGCCGCGCCGGCCGGCGAGCTTGCCGCCTGGACCATCAAGGACATCCGCGGCTGGATCGTCGCCAGGATCGGCATGATCACCCGCGCCGATCCATCGAAGATCCGCCCTGACGACAGCTTCGCCGAACTGGCGCTCGACTCGGTTTCCTCGCTGGAAATCCTCTCCGAGCTGGACCAGGCGCACGGCATCGGCGTGGCGCCCGATTCCCTCTACAAACACAACACGCCAGAGCTGCTCGCTCGCGAGATCCATCGGCTCTGGCACCTCAAGCAATCCTCGGCGGGAGTTTGCCATGGCATCGCGTAACAACATCTCCAGCATTTCCAGTCTTTCCGGCATGTCCACAATGCTGATCGAATTCATCAGCGACAGCTTTCTCGGCGACGGCACCCGGATCGCCGCCGACACCGCGCTGCTGGAACTGAACATCCTGGATTCGGCCGCGCTCTTCGACGTGGTCGATTTCATCCACCGCCAGTTCGCCATCGGCATTCCCGTCAGCGAAGTGCATCCGGACAACTTCGCCAGCGTTTCGTCCCTGACGCAACTGATCGGGCGCCTGCAGTCCGCGCCACAACCCGTCGAGGTATCCCCATGATTCCCAATCAGTGGTACGCCATCCTGCGCAGCGAAGATGTACGGAAAAAGCCGGTCGGCATCACCCGCTTCTCGAAAAAGCTGGTGCTCTACCGTGACACCGCGGGCCGCGCGGTCTGCCTGGACGATCGCTGCCCGCACAAAGGCATCCCGCTCAGCAACGGCAAGCAGCATGGCGACCATATCGCCTGCCCGTATCACGGCTTCCAGTTCAACCAGGCGGGCAAGTGCGTGCACATGCCCGTGCTGGGCCGCAACGGCACCATCCCCAAGGCCATGTGCGTGCGCTCCTACACGCTGCGGGAGGAGCACGGGCTGATCTGGTTCTGGACCGGCGCGGGACAGGCGGACACGCTGCCGCCGGTGCCGATGTTCGAGAATTTCAGCCAGTACAAGGGCTTTACCTCGCGCTACGGCTGGAACGCGCCGGTGCATTACACCCGCTACGTGGAGAGCGTCTGCGAGGTCTATCACGTGCCCTTCGTGCACAAGGGCTCCGCGCTCAATATCTGGGACCCCAAGGGCGGCCGCGTCGACGATTTCAAATGCGAGGTCAATGGCACCCTGATCAGCAGCAATTTCATCCTGCGCGCCGACGACGAGCGCACCGCCGAGGAAACGCTGCACGCCATGCTGCCATGGAAGCGCGGCTGGCGCATCGGCGTGGATGTGCAGATGCCGAACATGGTGCAGATCCGCAACGACGTGTTCGACGTCTACGTGATCGCCACGCCCATCGACGACGACAACTGCTGGGTTTGCGTGTGCTACCAGGAGCCCAAGCGGGACCTGCTGCTGCCGATGATCAAGCCGCTGCCGATCCCGGTCTGGCGCAGGGTGCGGCCCTGGATGATGTGCCGCATGGAACGCTATATCCAGCAGGCCAAGGATATGGAGGCCATCCGGGGACAGGAGCCGCGCATCTCCCACCTGAAGGCCAACAAGCTGATCGCCCTGGACAAGGTCAACGCCTACTACCTCAAGCTGCGCGAGGCCCTGTCCCGCGCAGCGCTGGAAAACCAGCCGGCGGAAGCTGCCATCAAGGCGGCCACACAGCCGGATCCTGTAACGCCGCACGAGATGGCCGCCGACTAAGCCGGCCGGTCCTACCTTATTACCTGCCCCTAGGGAGTTCCATGAACGAAGCCGAATTGATAGACCATGCACGGAAGTTCGCCGCCGTGCGCGACGTGGTGATGACGCACTCCCAGTACGCCGAAGCCGAGCTCGATACCGACGCGCTGCTGCAGGAGGAACTCGGCATCGACTCCATCATGCTGGCCGCCATCGTCGCCGACCTGCAGCAGGTCTTCCAGGGCGCGGAGCGCGTCAGCGCGGATCAGTTCGACACCCTGGGCGCCCTGATACAGGGCTTCGCCAGGTTCGAGCTCAAACCCGCGGCCTGCGCTGGCACGGCGGCAGGCGTGGCGGAAGCTGGCGAACAGCGCGGGCAGCGGGGACAGCAGGAACAGCGGGAAGAGGCCGGGCCGCAAGGCGCGCGCATCACCATGCGTGACTTCGTTGGCAGCGGTGAGTCCGACCTGTTCGCCAAGGCGCGGCGCTTCTCCCGCTTCCTGCAGGAACAGGAGACGCACGGAGAGTTCTGGTACGGCATGGCATCGAACGGCCTGTGCACCAACCGCGCGCGCATCTTCGACAAATACGAAGGCCGCGAGCGCGAGTTCCTGCTGTTCGCCTCCAACAACTATCTCGGCCTGGCCAACGAGCCGCGCGTCATCGAAGCCATGGTCGCCGCCGTGCGCGAATATGGCGCCACCAATACGGGCAGCCGCCTGATCGGCGGCACCACCCGCCTGCATCTCGAGCTCGAGCAACGTCTGGCCAGGTTCAAGGGCCGCGAAGACTGCATCGTGTTCCCGTCGGGCTACTCGGCCAACCTTGGCACTATCTCCGCCCTGCTTGGCGCCAACGACCTGGTCATCACCGACGTCTACAACCACATGAGCATCCAGGACGGCTGCAAGCTGTCCGGCGCGGCGAAGAAGATCTATGCGCACAACGACATGGCCTCGCTGGAAGACGTGCTGCGCCGCGCCGACGGCAAGCCGGGCGGACGGCTGATCGTGGCCGACGGCGTCTTCAGCATGCACGGCGACGTGGTCGACCTGCCCGGACTGACGCGCCTGGCCCGCAAATACGGCGCCAAGGTACTGATCGACGATGCGCATTCCACCGGCGTGCTCGGCGCCACCGGCTCCGGCACCACCGAGCATTTCGGCATGAAGGGCGCCGCCGACCTGGAGGTGGGCACCATGAGCAAGGCGCTCGGCGGTCAGGGCGGCTTCGTGGTGGGCGACCAGGAGGTCATCGATTACCTGCGCTTCTACGCCAACGCCTATGTGTTCGCCGCCACCATTCCGGCGGCGGTGGCTGCCGGCCTGATCGCTTCGCTCGACATCCTCGAAGCCGAACCGCAGCGGCTGCAACGGCTGTGGGACAACATCCGCTATCTCAGGTCCGCGCTGGACGACTGCGGATTCGATACCGGGCAATCGGCGAGCGCCATCATCCCCATCGTCATCGGCGACGAAGGGCGCGCGATGGCCATGGGGCGCTCGGTACGCCGGCGCGGCCTGTTCTGCCAGACCGTGGTCTTTCCGGGTGTGGCGGTGGGCGATGCGCGGCTGCGCATCAGCGTGCTGGAATCCCACACCAGGGAAGACCTCGACCAGGCCGTACGGATCCTGCTCGAGTCGGCGCACGAGAACCATCTCCTGGCGCTATGAGCCGGCCCCCCCAATGCTCTGGAGAACACCGGCCATGAATACACCCGATAAGCACGCGCTGGTTCACCTCGCCCTGCTGCGCCATGCGAGTGAACGGCCGACGGCGCCCTTCCTGCTGGCCGGCGCCGGCGCAACCTACCGCGAAGCGGCCTGCTGGGTGGGGCGGCTTGCGCGCAGCGGCCTGCTGCCCCCGCCGGGCTCGACCACGGCCATCTGGATGGGCAAGGGCAACACCTACGCACTCGGCATCCTGGCCGCGCTGTTCGCGGGCAACCGCTACTTGCCGCTGGATGGCGCGCAACCCGTGGAGCGCGCCAACACCATCGTCAACGACGCGCAGGCCAGGGTACTGATCGTGGACCGGGCGCACGCGGCCCTGTGGCTGCGGCAGGCGCTGCCCAGCGTGCTCGACCGGCTCATCGTCATCGACGAACCGGAACACGACGAAGCGCTTGCGCTGCCTCCTTCCAGGCAGGCCGCCGTGGTCAGGCTGAGCACCGACCTGCGCGAGCTGGCCGGGATGGTCGAGATAGCCGAGACGGCACCCGCTGCGGCGGAGCCGGCCGGCGCGGGGAACGGCCCCCGCGAAGCCTGGCCACCGGTGCTGCCGTGCGCGCCGGACGATGTGGCCGCCGTGCTCTACACCTCTGGCTCCACGGGCCAGCCCAAGGGCGTTCAGCTAAGCCATCGCAACCTGGGCAATTTCGTGCGCTGGAGCGTGGATGAGCTGGCGCTGCGGCCCGAAGACCGGCTGCTGAACCTGGCCAGCTTCAATTTCGACCTGAGCACCTTCGACCTGTTCGCCAGCCTGCGTGCCGGCGCGGCGCTGTACGTCGGCAGCGAGACCGAGACCCGGCAGGTGGCCCAGGTGGCGAACATCATCGAGCAACAGGCCATTACCGTGCTCTACACCGTGCCGTCGATGCTCGCCCTGCTCAACCGGGCCGATGCCTGGGCCCGGATGGCGCCTTGCGCGCTGCGCCGGGTGGCGTTCGCCGGCGAGGTCATGCCCAAACCGCAGCTGCGCGCGATGGCGCAGCTGCTGGCTCCGGATTGCCGCTTCTACAATTTCTACGGGCCCACCGAGACCAATGTCTGCCTCTACCACCGTGTCAGCGAGGCCGACCTGGCCAGCGATGCGCCCCTGCCCATCGGCACGCCGGTCACCGCGACCGAGGTCTGGCTGCAGGACGAGGCGGGACAACCCATCGTGCAGCCCGGGCAACTGGGCGAGATCTGGGTACGCGGCGATTGCGTGACACCCGGCTACTGGCAGCGCGAGGCCGACCCCAATACCCCCAATCACCGCCTCGGCATGCACGCGACCGGCGACTACGGCGAGCTGGTGGACGGCCTGCTGGTCTATCGCGGCCGCAAGGACCGCATGCTCAAGCTCAATGGCTACCGCATCGAGCTTGGCGAGATCGAGGCGGCGCTGGCGCGCCATCCGGCCATTCACGAGGTGGCCGTGCTGGCCCACCCCGGCCACGGCTCGGCCTCGCCGCGCGTCCATGCGTGGTATGTGACGCGCGCCGCCGGCCAGCCGCTGGCGGCGCTGGACCTCAAGCGCTTCTGCGCGGACTTCCTGCCGAGCTACATGATCCCGCACGGCATCACGCAGCATGCCGCTTTGCCGAGAACGCCGAACGGCAAGATCGACTATCGCCAGTTGGGCCAGCAGCTGGAGCAGGGAGCGCGCGCATGAGCGGGCAAGACAGCACCCACGCCGGCATGGCGATCACCGGCATGGCCTGCCGGTATCCGCGGGCGGGCGGACTCGATGCCTTGTGGCAACGCCTGTGCGATCCGGCCGAGGACGCAGCGCAGGCGCGGCATCTCGGCCCACCGCGGGCCGGCTACGCCGAATTCGGCATTCCGCCGATCTACCGGAACTCGATCAACCAGGTGCAGCTGGACCTGCTGGACCTGGCGCGCGAAGCCCTCGGGCAAGCCGGCCTCGACGAGGACGCGATCGACCGCGAGCGCACCGACGTGATCTTCTGCAGCGCGCTCGGCATGAACCGCCAGTACGAGAACCATGCCCGCATTGCCGCCGTCGCGTGGGCCGAAGCGTGCTGGCCGCTGGCCGGCACCGGCATCGCCGCCAGCCGCCAGGCCTGGAAGCGCAAGCTTGATACGGTCTTGCGCGCCACCTCCCATGACAAGGTCGGCGAGATGGCAAGCACCATGCCGGCCCGCGTGGCCGCGCACTTCCGGCTGCGCGGCCGGGCGCTGGCGCTGGAGTCGCAGGAGCTGGGCGGGGTCGAAGCGCTGCTGGCGGCCATGGACGCCATTGAGCTGGGCCAGGCGCATACCGTGCTGCTGCTGGGCGCGCAGTGCCTGGCGTCGCCGCTGGCCGAAGCGGTGCTGCGCGAGCGCCTGCCCGCCGGCCTGATGGCGGCACTGAGCGAAGGCGCCTGCGCGCTGGTGCTGCAGGACAGCCGCGGCGCCAGCGGGCGCGCCATCGCGCGGATAGAGCGCGTCGAGCTGGAACCCATGGCGGACCCGCGCCAGCAGCCGGCAGCAGAGGCGGCGCACGATACGGAGCGGCGCTTCTACGTGCTCGACGGCATCGGTGACAACAACGACAACAACGACAGCGACAACGGCGAGAGTGGGCACATCGGCAGCATCCCGCCCCGCGCCAGCCTGCAGGCGCACAAGGCATGCGGCTACGGCTACGCCATGCAGGCGCTCAGCGCGCTCATCCAGGCCGCGCTGCTCCAGCAGCGCGGCTGCCCGCCGGCCGCCGGCACACCCGGCACCGTGCGAACCACCGTGCTCGGCGCCGGCCTGGATGGCGCGCGCTATCGCATCTGCCTGGCCGAGGCCGGCTCGCACGCCGGCGCTGGCCGCGCCGTCCAGGCCGCCGCGCCGATCGCCGTGCTGGGCCTGGGCGCGTGCTTCGGCAATGGCCGCAACAGCAAGGACTACTGGGAAGCCTTGCGCGCGCCCGGACATCGCTTCCGGGCGCTGCCGCACGAGCGCTTTGGCCGCGCGGCCTACCACGATCCGGACCCGCAGGCGCCGATCAGCTACTACGCCGGACAGGCATCCTTCAGCGAGCTTGCCCAGGGCGACGCCGCCTTGCCACTGCGGGCACCGGCCTTCGACCTCGCGCACTCAGCCGCATGCGAAGCGTTTTCCATGCTGCCCGACGATATCGCGGACCTGGCGGACCTGGCGGACCTGGCTGGCCCGCTGCTGGTGGTAACGGCCTCCAACCTGACGCTGGCGCCGGAAAAGCAGCTTGCCGCGCGCTACCTGCTGCCACGGATAGTCGCCGCGCTGGAGGAACTGGCGCGGGAACTGGGCCTGCCGGACGCTGCCGTCCAGCGCGCGGCGGCGCAGCTGCGGGCGCGGGCCTTGCAGGAGCCGGCACCCTGCATCGACGGGCAAACCTGGCACCAGCTCTGCGCCAGCGGCATCAGCCGGGAGCTGGCGTGCGCGCTGGGCGCCGAGGCTCGCCACGTGGCCGTGGAAGCCGCCTGCGCGGGTTCGCTGGCCGCGCTCGAGCTGGCCATCAACAGCCTGCGCAGCGGCCGCTGCCGGCTGGCCGTGGTGGCGGGCGTCGAAGCCCCGGTCAACATTGCGGACCTCGTGCTGTGCGCCTCGCAGCGCATGCTGGCGCCCGGCCTGATCGCCAGCTTCACGCGGGATGCCACGGGCTTCACGCCGGGAGACGGCGCCGGGGTAGTGGTGCTGTGCGCGAAAGCCGATGCCGAGCGATGGGGCCTGCCCGCCATGGCCGTGATCCGCGCCATCGCCGCGAGCACGCAGAGCAAGTCCATCGTCGCGCCCAATCCGCCCGGGCAGATCGCGTCGATGCAGCGCGCGTTCGCGCAGGTCGAGTTCGCGCCCGGCGCCGTGGATTTTGTCGAGACGCACGGCACCGGCACCGCGATTGGCGACGAGGTGGAAATCGCATCGCTGGCGGCGGTCTATGCCGGCCAGGCGCGCACCCTGCGCCTCGGCGCGCTGAAGTCGCGCTTCGGCCACTGCTTCGCCGCGGCGGGCATGGCCAGCCTGATCAAGACCATCCTGGCGCTGCAAAAGCAGGAGTTGCCCGCCAATCATTTCGCCGCCCCCGTCAAGCCCGAACTGGCACTGGCCGGGCACAACTTCGATCCGCTCGAGCATGCCAGCCCATGGCCTGCCGGCGGGCCGCGCATCCGGCGCGCCGCCGTCAACGCCTTCGGCACCGGCGGCATCAACTACCACCTCCTTCTTGAAGAAAGCGGGGATTGAGCACATGGATTTCTCCACCAGCCCACGTCACCGGGATATCGCCCGGCGCATGGCAGCCCTCGGGCGCGACCTGCAGGACCCCGGCCTTGCCGAACGCGACCGCCAGGGGCACTTTTCCCGGGAGCTTTGGTCGACGCTTGCCCGCCAGCGGGTACACGCGCTGACGGTGACGCCCGAGCATGGCGGCGAGGGTTTCGGCGCGCTGGACCTGGTCTTTGCCCTGGAAGCCTTGGCGGAGCACTGCGAGGACACCGGCCTGCTGTTCGCGCTGGCCGCCCACCTGTGCGCCTGCCTGCACCCGCTTGCCCGCTTCGGCGCCCCGGCGCTACAGCAACGCTGGCTGCCGGCCATCGTGCAGGAAGGCCAGATCGGGGCGCACGCCATCACCGAGGCCGATGCCGGCTCCGACATCAACGCCATGCGCTGCACCGCCACGCGCGACGGCGATGGCTACCGCCTGCATGGCGAGAAGCGCTACATCACCAACGCACCGGTATGCGATTTCATCGTCGTGCACGCCCGTACCGGCGAAGGCAAGGGCTTTTTCGACTACAGCGCCTTTGTCCTCGACAGCCGCACCCCGGGCGTGCAGGTCAGCCACAAGCCGCATGAGAAGGTTGGCCTGCGTACCACGGCCATGGGCGATATCCGCTTCGATGGCGCCTGGGTCCACGGCTCGCAGCGCCTGGGCGCCGAAGGCAATGGCGGCCCGATCTTCCAGGCCAGCATGGCGTGGGAGCGCAGCTGCCTGTTCGCCATCTACCTGGGCGCGATGCGCCGCCAGTTGCGCCGGACCTGCGGGCACGCCGAGACGCGCGTGCAGTTTGGCCAGCCGCTGATCGCGCACCAGGCCATCGCCCATCGCATCGCTGACATGCACGTGCGCCTGGAGAGCGCGCGCCTAGCCTGCCTCAAGGCCGCCTGGGCGCTGGACCACGAGCAGCCCGGCCAGGACGCACCGGCCGTGGCCAAGCTGCTGGTCTCCGAGGCGAGCATCCGCAACGGCCTGGATGCCTTGCATATCCACGGCGCCAGCGGCGTGCTCGAAGGCGATATCGAGCGGCAATTGCGCAACGCCCTCCCCTCCACGCTGTTCTCGGGAGGCAATGAAGTCCTCAAGGACCAGCTGCTGCGGCAACTTCGCCGCGAACTCAGGCACGGAACAGGCCAGGCACGATGAAAATACAGAACAGCGTAGGACAAGCCACCCTCGGCAAGGAAGACCTGCTCGCCGCGGCGGGCGTGTTCGTCGAGTACACCCGCGCCCAGGGGGACCACCTCTTCATGCTCGGCGAGGATGGCCAGGAGGTACCGGTGCTCGATCTCGTCGGCGGCTTCGGCGCCTCCCTGCTCGGGCACTATCACCCGGAAGTCACCCAGGTGATGCAGCATTGCCTGGACCAGCGGCGGCCCTTCCTGGCCCAGGGCTCGTGCCGCCAGCGCGCGGCGGACCTGAAGGACAGCCTGGCCGACTACCTGTTGCGGCACACCGGCACCGCCTTCAGCATCGCCCTGCTCAGCACCGGCACCGAGGCGGTCGAGGCGGCGCTCAAGCATGCCCGCTATGCCTACACCAAGCGCATCGAGCAGCTGGCCAACGCCTGCGCCGCTAATGTGCGCGAGCTGCTTACCCGCCTGGAGCGCGGCGAGGCGCGGATCGAGCCGGCGCTGCTGCAAGCCTGCGAGCGCCTGCTTGGCCAGGAGCCGCTGGCGTCGCTGGACGACCTGCTGGCCGCGCTGAGCACGGCCAACCAGCGTGCCTTCAACCAGCAGGCGGTGATCGCGGCCTTTCCGCGCGCCTTTCACGGCAAGACCATGGGCTCGCTCGCCCATACGTGGAACCGCGACGCCCGGCTGCCGTTCATCCGCAACCACAGCGGCGCGTGCTTTATCGAACAGCCGCAGGACTTCCTGGACGACGTGGCGCGGCGCAGCCTCGCCTACTTTACGTTCGAGTTCAGCCCGCTGCGGCTGGTGCGGCGCACCGCGCCCACGCTGGCAGCGGTGATCTACGAGCCAATCCGCGGCGAGGGCGGCGTGCTCGAACTCGGCCCCGCCGAGAAGACCCTGCTGCGCGAGCTGCGTGCGCAATACCCGGAAGTCGCGCTGATCGCCGACGAGATCCAGTGCGGCCTCGGCCGCACCGGCCACCCCGTCGAGAGCCACGCCAGCGAGCTGCCGGCGGACTACCTCACCTTCGCCAAGTCGCTGGGCGGCGGCCTGGCGAAGGTCTCCGCCCTGGCCGTGCGCAAGGACCTCTATCACCCCGAATTCGGCATGCTGCACAGCTCCACCTTCGCCGAGGACGACCTGTCCTCCTCCATCGCCAGGCGCAGCCTGGAGATCATTGAGCGCGACGACCTCGCCGGGCGCAGCGCCAGGCTTGGCCAGGCACTGCTGCGCGAGCTGCGCGGCCTGCAGAAGCGCTGGCCCGGGGTCATCCGCGATGTGCGTGGACGCGGTTGCATGCTGGGCGTGGAGCTGGAGGACTTCTCCGAGCACCCGTCCGCGGTGCTGGCCAGCCTGTCCCAACAGCAGATGCTCGGCATGCTGTGCGCGGGCTATCTGCTGCACAGCCACCGCGTGCGCGTGCTGCCCTCGCTCGGGCGCCGCCGCGTGCTGCGCATCCAGCCTTCGGCCTATCTCGGCGCCGAGGATATCCGCCAGGCCTGCCATGCGCTGGAGGCGTTGTGCATCCTGCTTGACGCCGGCGACGCTGCCGCCTTGCTGCAACATGTGTCCGGCCCGGCCTGGCCGGCGCAGGCGGACGCTCCCCGCACCACCACGGCGCGCGTGGCACCGGCCGTGCAGGCCGGCCCGGAGGAACCTTGCGAGCGCGTTGGCTTCATTGCCCACCTGATCGATATCGAAAGCGTGCGCGAGTGGGACCCGGCCGTGGCCGCGCTCTCCGACGACCAGCTGGGCGAGCTGCGCGTGCACATGCAGCGCGCGCTGGAGCCGCAGCTGGTGGCGCGCCGCCGCGTGCGTTCCCCGCTGGGACGAGAGGTGGAGCTGGCCTTGTACGCCATCCTGATGGACGCCGAGGCCATCGAGGTGGACATGCGCTTCAACAAGTCCGAGCAGATCCGCGGCCAGGTCCACCATGCCTACCGCCAGGCCAGGGAGGACGGCTGCTGCCTGGTGGGCTTCGGCGGCTATACCTCGATCGTCACCGCCAACTGCACCGACTTCGACCACGACCATCCCGCCGTCACCACCGGCAATGCGCTGACGGTGGCCACCAGCATGGCGGCCGTGCGCGAGGCGGCGCGCGAGCAGCACATCCGCATGGCCGACGCCTGCGTGGCCGTGGTGGGCGCCGCCGGCAACATCGGCCAGGTGCACGCCACCCTGCTGGCGCAGGAGTGCGGCAGCCTGCTGCTGCTGGGGCGGGCCGGATCCCAGGCGCGCCTGCAGGCCGTGGTGGCGGCGATCGCCGCCGAACTCCTCGACACGCTGCGCCACAGCGGGCAGGCCCGCGCCGCGGCCGATGCGCCCGAGGGCCGGCTGATGGCGCAGGTACGTCTGCGCTTCGGCGCGGGCACCCCGCCGGATGCGGACGAACTGGCCAGGTACCTGCTGGGCGAGTCGCTGGTGCGACTGGCCGATACGCCGGCGCATTGCCGCCAGGCGGACATCGTGATCAGCGCGTCCAATAGCGCGCGCACCTTCCTCGATGCCTCCTGCTTCGCGACCGACCGCGCCGTGCTGGTGTGCGACGTGGCCGTGCCGGGTGACGTGGATGCCGCCTCGCTGACGGCGCGCGCCAATGTGCGCCTGATTCGCGGCGGCATCGTCAACCTGCCGCTGGCGCCGGATTTCAACCTGCCGGGCATGCGCTTGCCGCGCGGCAAGGTCTACGCCTGCGCGGGGGAAACCTTGCTGCTTGGCCTGGCCGGCATCCGGCGCGATTTCAGCAAGGCCGCCATCAGCACCGCGCAAGTCAGGGAGATCGGCGCGCTGGCCCGCCTGCATGGCTTCGAACTGGTGCAGAAGACGTGAGCCGGGAGCGCAGCGCGACGTGCCCGCCGGGCGGGCTGGAGGCGATACGGCAACTGCTGGCACTGGCGGCGCTGGCGCCGTCTTCGCACAACTGCCAGCCCTGGCATGTGAGCCTGCTGGACGCGCACGGCCACCCGCATGCGGATCCCGGCGCGGCGCCGCATGCGCTGGTGGTCGGCATCGACCGGCGCAGGGCGCTGAACGCCTTGCCGGCCATGCAGGGCGAGATGCACATCAGCGCCGGCGGCTTCGCGGCCATCCTGCTCAACCTGCTGCGGCTGTCGGGCTGGCAGGCGCGCGCCAGCCTGCTGCCCGGCGCGCACACCAGCCAGGACGATGCCCTTGACCTTGACCTTGAGCCACTGGCGAGGATCGAGCTGGGCGCGTTCGACGCGGGCCGGCGTTCGGCTGGCCTGACGGCGCTGACGGACGCCCTGCGCCGGCGCCGCACCGACCGGGGCCTCTATCGCGGCGGCTTCGCCCTGCACGACGCGATGCGCCAGGACGTGCTGCCGCACAGCCTGGCGGACGCGCCGGCCAGCGAGCCATGGCACTGGCATGCCGTGCAGCCCGGCCTGCGCTACGAGCAGCTCGGTGCCTTCTACCGGCAGCACGCCATGCGCGATTTTGTCCATGGCCCGGCCTGGCGGGAAACGTATCGGCACCTGGTGTTCAGCGGTGCCGCTCAACCGCGGGACGGCGTCGGCATCAATATCCAGAGCCTGTTCGGCCCCATGCCGGCGTGGCGCCGCTGCCTGCACCGCGTAGTGCTGCATCCGCTGCTGCTCGGGGCGCTGGGGCCGTTCGGCGCATCGGCGCGCGCCGGCGCGCAGATCGAACGCCTGATCCACAGCAGCCCGGCCGTGGTCTACCTGAGCAGCGCCGCCTCGCACGCACAGGCGCCCTGCCGCTACGTGCTGGCGGGCGAGGCCATCGCGCGGCTCTGGCTGGGGGCCAGCGTGTCCGGGCTGAGCCTGCACCCGCTCAGCGTCGCCCTGCAGCATCCGGACCTGCGCGCGCGGCTGGGCCATCTGCTGGGCTGCGACGAGGAGCTGCTGTTCATTGCCCGCGCCGGCGTTCCCCGGCGCCCGGCCAACCCGGCGCTGCGCTATCGCTGCGACCCGTCCGCCTTCTGCTCGCCACCGCTCGCCGCCGGCACTGCGGCGGCGCATCACCGTACACAGGAGTAAGCCCATGCCTATGCCCAACCATCTTTTCCGAAGCCTCAAACTGCTGGCCGCCTGCGCGGCCTGCGCCATGCTGACGTCCGGCCCGGCCCGGGCCGCTACAGCGGTCGACAACGGCACGCTTGCCGAATGGATCTACGGCGCCGAGCACATCCTGCGCGGCAAGACCTCGGCCGCGGTCATGAGCATGAAGATCAAGAAGACCAGCTTCGAGCGCGAATACGACCTGCTGGTGATGACCGACGACCGCGCGCCCGCGGCCAAGGTGCTGCTGCGCATGCTAGGCCCGGCGCTGTGGCGGGACAACGCCACCCTCAAGGTCGGCGAAAAGATCAGCTTCTACGATCCGCGCACCAACCGCATCACCGTGATGGGCAACTCCATGCTGGGCGACAACTGGATGGGCAGCCACTTCACCAACGACGACCTGATGCGCGAGACCGACCTCGCCAAGCACTACAGCTATGTGCTGGCCGGCAGCACGCCGGGCAAGGATGGCGGTGGCCAGGCGGTGGAGGACTACACCATCGCGCTGACGCCGCTGCCCACCGCGCCGGTGTCGTGGGGCAAGGTGATCTACCGCCTCTACGTCGGTGCCGACAAGCAGGCGTATCCGGTGCGCGTGGAGTACTTCCGCCGCGCGAACGACGACAAGCCCGTGCGGGCGCTGGTCTACGAGGATGTGCGTGCGATGGACGGCAAGACCGTGCCGACCCGGCTGACCATGAACGTGCTGGACCAGCCCGGTGAATACACGCGCATCGAATACAAGCGCATCCGCTTCGGCCTGGACCTCAAGGCCGACGAATTCACCGAACGCGCCTTCCGCTGAGCCCCGACAATCATGAGCACCACATTGAAGATGGCGTGGCGCAACTTGCGCCGCAACCGCAAGCGCAGCCTGGTCGCCGGCTCGGGCATCGCCCTGGCGATGTCGCTTTGCATGGCCACCCTGGGCATCATGGACGGCCTCAGCCTGGACCTGATCAAGGGCACCGTCGACGGCGAGGTCGGGCATATCCAGGTGCACCACCCGGACTATCTCGCCACCCGGCAAGTGCTGAAGTCCGTGCCGGCCGACGCGCCCGACATGGCGCTCCTGCGGCAACCGGAGCAGATCGGCCAGGTCACCCGGCGCCTCTATGCCTGGGGCTACCTGAGCCGGGGACAACGCTCCAGCGGCGTACAGCTGATGGGCATCGACCCCGGCCCCGAGAGCCAGGTCACCACCATCCACCGCACCCTCGCGCAGGGGCAGTTCGTCTCCAGCCAGCCGACGCCGTGGAAGGCAGCCCGCCCGCTCACCACGGACCAGTCCGCGCTCGACAAGCGGCTTACCGAGGCGGCCATCGACGACGCCTTCGCCAAGCTGGAAGACACGCCACGCGCGCCGGACGCCGTGGCCTCGGCCAGGCGCGCCGAGCAGACCGCGGAGATCGCCGAGCGGCTCGCGCCCGGGCCCGAGCGGCCACCTGGCGTAGTGCTGGGCAGCAAGCTGGCGAGCAACCTGGGCGCGCAGGTGGGCGATCACGTCAGCCTGCTCTACGAGAACACCCTCGGCGCGCAGAGCACCATCGACATGCGGGTGATCGGCATCTCGCGGGCGGGACTCGACACCACCGACCGCAGCCGCATGCTGATCCATGTGGAAGACCTGCAGAAAATGCTGCTGCTGGACGGGCAGGCGCATGAGCTCGCCATCCGCATCCACGATCCGCGCGAGGCCGTGGCCGTGGCCAGCGAGTTGGCGGCGGCCCTGAACGCGACACCGGCCGGGCGCCAGGTGCCGCGCATCGTCCAAGCCTGGTCGCAGCTGCGGCCCGACATCATGGCGCTGATTGCCTCCAACCGGGCGCTGATGGGCACGCTGGTGTTCATCGTGTTCCTGGTCGCCGGCATCGGCGTGCTCAACACCATGCTGGTCAGCGTGCTCGAGCGCCAGCAGGAAATCAGCCTGCTCAAGGCGCTCGGGCAGGCGCCGCGCCGCATCATGGGCCTGATCATGCTGGAGACGTTCTGGCTGACCGCGCTGGCCTGCCTGCTGGGCCTTGCCCTGGGCTACCTCGGCCAGCTTTATCTGCATTTCCACGGCCTGGACGTGTCCGCCTTCGGCGGCTTCTCGATGTCGGGCGTGAGCGTGGCACCGGTGCTGCGCGCCAGCCTGGCGCCCATCAACGCCCTGATCCCTCTGCTGTGCCTGTTCTTCATCAACCTGCTGGCCGCGCTGGTGCCGGCGGCAGTGGCAACGCGCATTCCCGCCGCGCAAGGACTGACGATCAAATGACCCTGGAACACAGACTCGCGATGCGCAACCTGTTGCGCAACCGGCGGCGCAGCGCGCTGACGGCCCTGATCATCGTCGCCACGGTGGCCTTGATGACGGTGTTCCAGGGGCTGTCCGACGGCGGCCACAGGGCCATGATCGATGTCGGGGTACGGATGGGCCTCGGCCACCTGATCGTTTCCCAGCGCGGCTATGCCGACAACCCCGGCCTCGACCGGCTGATCGGCAAGGGCGAGGCCCTCTCTGGCCAGTTGCAGGCCGCCTTGCCGGCGGCAAGCCACGTGGTGCCGCGGCTGCGGCTCAATGCCATGGCACAGGCCGGCGGCAACACCGTGGCGGTCACGGCGTCAGGCGTAGTGCCGCGGCTGGAATCGCAGGTATCCGGCATCGCCGACCGCAAGGCCATCCTGATGGGCGAGCCGCTTGCGCACGGCGACGCCGGCGCGCAAGGCAGCAAACTGCCGCCGATCGTGATCGGCTCGCGGCTGGCGCGGGCACTCGCGGTGGGGCTGGACGACCGCCTGACCCTGACGGTGAAGCCCGCCACCGGCTCCGACTTCGCGCGGGCGGCCTTCCGCGTTGCCGGCATCTTCCATACCGGCATGCTCGAGCTGGATGCATTCTGGGTCGAGCTGCCCCTGGCCGAGGCGCAGCGGCTGGCGCGCACGGGCGACGAGGTCAGCGAAATCGCGATCTACCTGCACGACGAATCCACGCTGGACGCGGCGGCCACCGCCCTGCGCCACGTGCTGCGGGACCAGCCGCTGCAGGTGCGCCGCTGGAGCGAGGCGGCGCCGGAGCTGTACTCGGCGGTGATGCTGGATGCCGCCGGCATGTACCTGCTGATGGTGATTGTCTTCATCATGGTGGCGGCGGGCATCCTCAACACCATCGTGATGTCGGTGATGAAGCGCGCGCGCGAGTTCAGCGTGATGCTTGCGCTCGGCGCCCAGCCCGCGCTCGTGACCCGCGTGGTGCTACGCGAGGCGCTCTACCTGGCGGTGATCAGCGTGGCCCTGGGCCTGGCCATCGGCTACGCCGCCCACCTGCATTTCGCCACCGAGGGGCTGAATTTCCGGGAGATCTTCGGCACCAGCCTGGAAGCAGGCGGGGTGCTGCTGCCGGACCGCTTCTACTCGTCCCTGCAGCTGGAAAAGCTGCTGTTCGGCGCGGGCTTCGTATTCCTGCTGACCGTGGTCGTCACGGTCTACCCGGCCATCAAGGCTGGCCGTCTTTCCCCACTACAAGCGAGTCAACATGGCTGAGCAAGACACCTTCGCGCCCATCCTCCAGCTTCACGGCATCAGCAAGGTGTTTCGGCAGAAGCACCAGTCGGTCAACGCCCTCAACGGCATCGACCTGACCATCCGCCGCGGCGACTTCGCCGTCATCGCGGGCCCTTCGGGCTCGGGCAAGACCACGCTGCTGAACATTGTCGGCCTGCTGGACACCGCCACCTCGGGCCGGTTGTCCTTCTGCAACCGCGCGTTGGCGCATGCCTCGCTCGCGGAGCTGGCCCGCATCCGGCGCGACGAGATCGGATTCGTGTTCCAGGCCTATAACCTGATGCCGGTGCTGAGCGCCGCCGAGAACACCGAGATGGTCATGGAGTTCCAGGGCAGGCCGGCGGCCGAGCGCCGCAAGATCTCGCAAGAAGTGCTCGCGCAGCTGGGCCTGAAGGAACTGATGCACCGCTTTCCCGACCAGCTCAGCGGCGGGCAGCAACAGCGCGTCGCCGTGGCGCGCGCCATCGCCAGCCGGCCCAAGCTGGTGATCGCCGACGAGCCCACCGCGAACCTGGACTCCAAGTCGGCCCGCAACCTGATGGACCTGATGGTGCGGCTCAATGAGGAAGAGGGCATCACCTTTGTCTTCAGCTCGCACGATCCGCAGGTCATCGGCCGCGGCAAGCGCGTCATCTCCCTGCACGACGGCATGATCGTTACCGACAACGCGGCCGAGCAGGTCCATGCCTTTGCGTAGGTTGCGCGGCCGGCGCTTCGGCCAGGGCTGCGCAGTGCTTCTGCTGGCGCTGCTGACCAACCCGCGGGCTGCCTCGCAGGAGCTCGACGTGCTCGACCAGCTGGAGGACCCGGGCCGGGCCGCGCCAGCGGCGGCCCTGGGCGCCGTCTTCCAGTTTCGCGGCATCGCCAGCAAGCCGGAGGGACAGGAGCGTACCGCCTACGCCAGCACGTCGACGCTGCGCCTCACCTACGAGGCGACCTACGGCGCCATCCGCTGGGTGGCCCACCTCAATCTGGAAGACTTGCGCGCATCGCATGCGGCCGCGCTGCAATCCCTGGTGGACGGCCAGGCCCATGCCGACCGGCTGCGCAGCCTGGCGCTGCGCGAGCGCGGCGATCATTCGCAGCAGACCGCCGGCATGGACTGGATGTATGCGCAGGGCAACTTCGCCAGCGGGCGCTATACCGTGGGACGGCAGCCCATCAGCCTGTCGCTGACGCGGCTGTGGGCGCCCGCCGATACCTATGCGCCGTTCCTGCCCGGCGATGTCGAGCGCCTCTACAAACCCGGGGTGGATGCCGCGCGCCTCGACTACTACCTGAGCGACCGGCTCAGCAGCGTGAGCATCGTCAGCCTGGACCAGGACGCGAAGGCCGGCACCCAGGCCAAGTGGCTGCAGCAGGTGCAATTCAACGGGGAGGCCACCAAGTCCTTCGCCTACGTCGGCCAGCGCCGCAACTGCGACCTGCTGGCGGCGGGGCATCTGGTCACCGGCCTGGCGGGGGCCGACTGGTATGGCGAGACGCTGGTGTACCGGCGCAACGGCGATGCGACCAGGGGCTGCACCAACCCGGACGGCGACACCACCAGGAACTGGGGCCACCGCGCCGTGCTGGGCAGCAGCGTGAAGCTGGCGGCCAATACCGTGGGCACCGTCGAGTACCTGCACCAGACGCCCGTCAGCCGCTTTGCCGACCTGCCGTGGATGGGCACGGGCAGGCAATACCTTGGCACATCCGTTTCCTACCAGGCACATCCCCTGGTGCATCTCGACGCGCTGTGGTTTGCCAATCTCAGCGATCACGGCCAGCAGCTGACGCTCGCGGCCAGATACACCCCGCAGCGCAATGTGGTGCTGCGCGCCAACCTGGCCGGTCCGCTCACCGGCACTAGCCGGCGCCATGGCGTGGCCAGCGAGTACTGGCGGATGGGCCGGGTCTTCCAGCTCGGCCTGGACTGGTACTTCTGACGCGCCATGCCGCGCCTCTTTCCGACCAACCTGTTTCATCGCTTCCGGCATGGCCAGCATCTCTCACCTCAGGCGGACCCACACACCATGAACCTCGCGACCTTGCGAAAACTGATCCTGGAAAAAAACCTCCTGGCCCTGCTGCGCCTCGGCAGCCAGGCCAATCACGTCTACCGCTGCGCTTTCGCGGCGGCGGCGGGGTCCAGCGGCTTGCTGAACCTGCTGTCGCGCCAGCCCAGCAAGCTTGACGAGATCGCCAGGCACCTGCAGCTGGGCAACGGCCAGCTGGCTGCGGTGCAAGCGTGGCTGGAGTGCGGCGTCAAGGCCGGCGAGCTGGCGCTCAAGGATGAGCGGTACCGCCTGAAAGGCCGGCTGTCCAGGCTGCTCGCGCCGTCCGGCAATGCCGTGCTCGGCTCGCTGTTCGAGGAAGTCACCCGCTATCACTACGAAGCCATCCTGCAGGCGCCACAACGCCTGCGGGACGCCCGCCGCTACACGCTGGCGGACCAGGACGGCGAGCTGATCGCGCGCTCGTCGCGCATTCTGGAGCCGCTGGTCGAAGAGGCCATCGACTGGGCGATCGCCCGCATGCCCGGCCGCGCGCAGGATGCCTCCGTGCTGGAGATAGGCTGCGGCGCAGGCCATTACCTTTGCTACATGCGCGCCCGCCATCCCGGGCTGCGGCTGCTCGCCATGGACTTCCAGGCGGAGGTGGCCGATGCCGCCCGGCGGAACCTGGCCGCCAGCGGCATCGGCGGCGCAGTACGGATCGAGCATGCCGACATCCTTCAGTTCGACAGCGCCGAGCGCTTCGACCTGATCACTCTGCACAACAACATCTACTACTTCAGCGGCGAGCGCCGCGACGCGCTGTTGCGCAAGGTGCGCGCGCTGCTCAAGCCCGCCGGGCGGCTGCTGCTGACCACCAGCTGCCAGGGCGGCAGCGCCGCCGTGGCGGCACTGCACCTGTGGTGGGCCCTGTCGGACCAGGACAGCGGCCTGCCGCGGCGGGAGGATCTGAAGCGGCAGTTGCAAGACCATGGCTTCGCACGGGTGGACGACAAGCGGATGCTGCCCGGAGAGAGCTACTTCGCCTTCCTGGCCACCACCAGTTGATACCAACAGATACCAACTCATACCAACTCATACCCACTGATACCGGTATCCCTTTGTCCTGCTCCCGATCCGCCCGTACCACGCACCCGACTGCCCCCAGTTCCAGCCCTTGATCACATCCAATTCACTACATCGCATCCCGGGAGTCTCCATGGACACGCTTACTTCCAGTGCCGCCGCGAATGGCTTGGCCACCGCCTATCTGCCCCTTGGCCAACCCTTGCCCGACACCGCGCCCGGGGGCGGCGCGCAAGCCGGCGGCCGGCCACGGAACCACGACGCCGCGCAGCGCTGGGCGCTGAGCTTCGACGCCGCCGCCGCCGCCGGGCTTGGCCCGGACAAGCTCGGTGGCAAGGGATGGAGCCTGGTCAAGATGCACGCGCACCGCTTGCCGGTGCCGGCCGGCTTCTGCCTGCCCGTCGCCAGCTTCCAGCGCTTCCTGCATGGCAACGGCATTCATCTCGATGCCGCCTGGGCCCGGGACAGCGAGGCGGAAATCGCCGGCATCGCCGCGCGCATCCGCTGTGGCGCCTTTCCCGCCGACGCGCGCGACGACATCCTCCAGGCCTATGCGGCGCTCGGCTCGGGCCCGGTCGCGGTGCGCTCGTCGGCAACCGGCGAAGACTCAGGCGAACACTCCTTCGCCGGCCAGCACGACAGCTACCTGTGCGTCGAAGGGCCCGAGCGCCTGCTGGATCATGTCCGGGACTGCTGGGCGTCGCTGCTGAACCGGGAAGCACTGGCCTATCGCCGCAGCCTGCGCATCGATGGCGGCGCGGCCGGCGCATGCGTCCCGGCCATGGCCGTCGTGGTGCAAACCATGGTGCCGGCGGAGCGCGCGGGCGTGGCTTTCGCGCACAATCCGCTCAACAAGCGCAGCGACCAGATCCTGATCGAAGCTTGCTATGGCCTGGGCGAGGGCCTGGTGTCGGGGCGCGTCGCCTCCGACCTGTACATCCTCGAAGCCGCGGCGCTGTCGCCGCTTGGCGCTCAGGTGCAGGCCAAGAGTTCGGCCATGCACTGGAGCGCCGAAGCGCACAAGATCGAGGAACAAGCGCTGGCGCCCCAATGGCGCGAGACGGCGGTGCTGGACGGCCAGAAGACGCACGCCATCGGCCGCCTGCTGCAACAGTGCAACGCCTTGTTCGGGAGCCCCCAGGACATCGAATGGGCCGATCACCGGGACAGCATCTGGCTGCTGCAAAGCCGGCCCATCACCCCAATGGCCGCGAGCCTGCCCGAATCGAAGTCGCCGCATCAGGGCCGGCCTTCGCCGGAGGTGGCGCGGCACGCCCTGTGGTCGCGCATGGATATCGGCGAGATCTTCACCGGCCGCATGACGCCGCTCGGGCTGTCCTTTTCCCGGCACTACCAATACAAGGTACACCGGGCCTGCGGCACCGGCATCGGCTTGCTGGACCTGGGTGAGCCCGATGAGTACATGGGCTACTTCAAGGGCCACGTCTACCTGAACGTGGCCTACACCGCCTACCTCCTCTCGCAGACGCCGGCCGGGTTCGACCAGCGCCCCTTCCTGCAGCGCTTCGCGAGCGAGGACGTGGATCTCTCGGACTATCGCAACCCCTACGGCGAGCAGCACCGCGGTTCGCGCTGGCGCTCCAGCGCGTACTGGCTCTGGAAGACCATGGCCGAACTGGCCGGCGCGAAATCCCGCGCCAGCCGCATGGTGGCATCGCGCTATCGCGAATTCGACCGTGCCACCGGCCTGGACCTGGCGGGCATGGAACTGAACCAGTTGCGCGAGGAACTCACGCATGCGCTGGACTACTTCCGCGCCATGCACATCGGCTACCTGCCGTTCTATATCAACGCCTTCGGCACATACGGCTTGCTGGAGCAGCTTTGCCAGTCCTGGCTGCCCGGCGAGGGCGCGCAATTGCAGAACCGCCTGAAAGGCGATATGTCGAACCTGCGCACCATCCGGTCCGCGCGCGATATCTGGGACCTGGCCCGATCCGTGGCGCGCTACCCCAAGGTCGAAACCCTGTTCCGGGCGCTCCCGGCAAAGCAGTTGCTGGCGCGGCTCAAAGAAGACGCCGAAGGCATTGCCTTCCTGGACGAGCAGGTTGCGCCCTTCATGCGCGAGAACGGCGTGCGCGCCCGGCAGGAAATGGAGCTGAGCTATCCGCGCTGGATCGACGATCCGACCTACGTCTTCCAGATCATGAAGATCTACCTGGCGCGCGGCAATACGGTCGAGCAGCGTCTGGCCAGCGCCGACGACACCCCGCACGACGATACCGAGGCCCTGCTGCGCAAGCTGCCCGTGCTCAAGCGGGCCGCGCTGCGGCGTGTCATCCGCCTCTACTGCGCCTGCAGCCGCCTGCGGGAGGAAACCCGGATGAGCATGATCACCTCGATCTGGCTGGTGCGGCGCGTCTTGTGCGAACTGGCGCGGCGCCTGCGCCAGCAGGGCCTGCTGCTCGACGAGAGCGAACTTGCCTACCTGGACTTCGAGGATCTCATGACCTACGCGAACGGCTACGCCAGCGCGGCCGAGTGCTTTCCCCGTAAAAAGATCGACGCGGCACGCCGCCAGCACCTCGCCCACGAGAACAGCGAAGAGCCGCCGCTGACCTTTTTCGGCCAAGCCGGACACGCGGACGCCAGCAGGCAGGGCGAGCCAGCCGGCAGCCTCAAAGGCCTGGGCACTTCGCGGGGCCGCGTACGCGCGAAGGCGCGCGTCATCCACGAGCTGACCGAGCAGGCCGGCGAACTGCAGAAGGGCGAGATCATCGTCACGCGCTTTACCGATGCCTCATGGACCCCGTTGTTCGCGCTGGCCGGCGGCATCGTGACGGATGTGGGCTCCATGCTGTCCCACAGCTCCATCGTCGCGCGCGAGTTCGGCGTGCCGTGCATCGTCAATACCAGGACCGCAACGGCACGCTTCAAGACCGGAGACTGGCTGACGCTGGACGGCGAGGCCGGTCTCGTCCACCTGGAAACCAAACTGGAAACCAAACTGGAAACCCAACTCGAAACCTGCGAGGCAAACTGAACATGCTCACCATCATCGACCATATCCGTCTCAAACACCCGGACCACCGCGCCGCCTTCGTGAAGTGGGTCAGGGAGGTGGACTACGCCGCCTGCCGCGACCTGCCCAGCGTGGTGCGCTTCGAGATGCACGAAGCCGCCGGCAACGCGGAGTTCGACTTCTTCGAGATCATCCTGGTCAGCTCCCGGGAGGCGTTCGAGCGCGATATGAAGTTGCCGCTGTTCCACAGCCTGCAGGCGCGCTTCTCCGAAATGGCCAGCGTGGTACGCCAGATCGCCGGCGCCCCTGTTCCCCCGGGCTATGTGCGCCGTGCTTGAACCGCCAGCCAGCCTGAAGCCCTGCTTTGCCACGCCGCATGCGGCAGGCATCCGCTGCTGGCGCATCGACCTGGAGGCCCTGGCCGCGCAGTGTCCGGGGCACGCCTGTGCCGGCTGGCCGGCCAGCGCGTGGCTCCATGCCGAGGAACTGTCGCGGCTCCAGGCCTTCCCAATGCGCAAGCGCCGGATCGAATGGCTCGGCGGCCGCCTGGCCGGCAAACAGGCGCTGCGCGTCCTGCAGGCGCACCGGCGCTCCCCGGGCACCGAAGCCGCGCGCGAATGGCACATCCGCAACGGCGAGGACGGACGCCCGGTCTTTGCCGGCAAGGCCGTGCATCTCTCGATCAGCCACGGCAGGCGCATTGCCATGGCCGCTGTCGGCGAGGTGCCGGTGGGCATCGACGTCGAAGGCTTCGACGCCTTGCGGGCGCGCAGCCTGGACACACTGCTGTGGCCATCGGAGGTGCGGGTGATGCGCCGCGCCCTGGGCGCCTTGCCCACGGAAGCGCGCGCCTTTCTCTGGTGCCTGAAAGAGGCGCTTTTCAAGGCGTTTGGACAGAATGGCTTCGCCCGCTTCGCGTGCGCCTTGCGCCTGCGCGACTGGCATGGGCCCGACCGCCCGGTATGGCAAGCCATGGCGCCCTGGCCGGCGCTCGATGACGCCGGCCAGGATACCGGCGCGCTCGCGCGGCAAGCCAATGGTTGGCGCGCGCTTTGCCACCAGGACGCCGGCGCCGCCCATGTATTGGTGACGCCCGCCTTGCCCGGCCTCGCGCCGCCGGCATGTCCGCCACGCTGACGCCGCCACGCCATGCGGCCGGGTGCGGGCCCGGCGGTGCTCCGCCAGGCCTGCGCCCCTTTTCCTTTCCCCAATTCCATGCCAAGGAGACATCATGGACCAACAAGCCATCCAGTTCGGGGAAGCCCTAGAAGCCGCGCTGGGCGACCCCGCGCAGGCGAATTCGGCCATCAGCTTCCATGCTTCGCTAGAACTCGACGAGCAGGAGACCTTCCCGCAAGCCCACCTGGATCGCCTGCGGGAGCTCGGCTGCTTCGAACAGCTGATCCCCCAGACGCTGGGCGGAGGACTGGCCGAACTGGAGCACGCCATGCTGATGTCGCGCCTGATCTCGCGGCGCGATCTCACCACCGCCATCGCCTTCGGCCAGACCATGCTGGGCAGCATACCGGTCTGGCTGGCCGGCAATCCCGAGCAGCAGCAGCAAGCGGCGGACCTGCTGCGCCAGGGCGGCCTGGCCTGCCTGGCGCTCACCGAGAAGGAACACGGCAGCGACATCCTATCCACCGAGTTCCGGGTACGGCGGCAAGACGCCGTCCTGCTGGCCAGCGGCGACAAGTGGCTGATCAACAACGCCCGGCGCGGCGCCAGCCTGACGGTGCTGTGCCGCGTCGAGCGCGCCGACGGCGGATCCGCGCTGGGGTTGCTGTGGCTGCGCCGGCCCCAGGGATCCGACAGCGCCGCCGTCGCGGCCACCTGGCGCTCCCACCCCAAGATCCGGACGCTGGGCATCCGCGGCGCGGACATCAGCGGCTTCCAGCTGCACGATCACCCCTGCGACGCCGACGCCCTTATCTGCGGCCCGGAAGCCGCCCTCTTCACGGTACTCAAGACGCTGCAGATCTCGCGCGTGCTGTGCGCGGGCTTCTCCCTTGGCGCCATCGACACCATGTTCCGCCTGACCTTCAGGTTCGCGCACGGGCGCCGGCTCTATGGAAAGCTGGCCTCCGACATTCCCATGGTCAAGGCCAAGCTTGCGCGCAGCTATGCCGGCATCCTGGTGGCCGACCTGGTGGCCCAGATAGCCTGCCGCGCCATCGTTGCCAACCCCGCCGAGCTCAGCCTGCTCTCCGCGGTGGCGAAATGCCATGTGCCCGGCCAATGCGAGGAAATTGCCCGGGAACTGGCGCTGGCGCTGGGCGCGCGCCATTACGTGCGCAGCGAGTATCCCTGGGGCGTATTCCAGAAGCTGATGCGCGACAGCCAGGTGGTGAGCCTGTTCGACGGCAGCACGCAGGTCAACCTGAGCCTGGTCGCCACGCAGTTGCGCGCGCTCGGCGCGGGCCTGCGCCGCAAGCTGGAGGCCGGGATGGGCACGAACCACCTCGAGAAGGTCAGGCCGCTGCTGTGGCGCGACGAAAGCAGCAAAGGCTGGCCCGCGCAAAGCCAGTTGTGCCTGAGCGCCAATGGGGAAGACAGCCTGCTTGCGGCCTTTTTCGAAATGCGCGCCGTGCAGCGTGGCGTAACGCTGCCGCCGGCGCTGGAACATGCGCTGGCCGCACTGGAGACGCGCCTGCGGCTCTGGCTGGCGGCCTGCCACGCGGCGCTGGACCAGGAATCCCTCGGCCAGGACACGGTACAGGTGATGCAACTGGCCGGGCAATACGTCGGATTGCACGCAGCGGCGTGCGCCGCGCTCGCCTGGCATCTCCACCGCGGCGCGCTGCCGGGATACCGGCTCGACGATGCCGTCCTGCTCGAATACCTGGCCGGCGCACTGCCGCAGGCCTGCATCGCGGTCACGGATGCGCAGCGTCAGGCGCTGGTCGACGCGGCCGCCGGACTGATCGAGCAGCAGCGCCTGATTTCGCTCAGCGATGTGCGCATCAGCGACGGGCCGTGAGTGCTGCCCTGCCCCGCAGCGGCGGGGCGGGCCGCGATCCGCCCCCCCTATTGCTATGGCTGCGGGGACCGGGCCGTGCCCGCCACCGCCACGCCCTCGCCGGGCGCCGAAAGCAGGCGGTTCACCTTCGCCACCAGGCGCCAGTGCGCCACCCAGCACAGCAGCGCGACACCGCCGGCCAGTTCCCCGACGGCATTGGGCAGAAGCGACACGATCTGCGCCGCGCACCAGCCGAAGCCGGAGACGAAGCCGAAGCCCGTCACGCCAGCCAGGCGGGCATTGGTGGCGGCTTCCGCGCGTATCGAACGGCTGACATTGCCGACGATGAAGAAGTCCTCGACGAAGTTGTATGGCAGCAGGAACATCAGCCAGACCGATGCCGGCCTGGCCGCGCGCGCAGCCGGGCCGACCAGCTCCAGGCAGCGCTGCAGCGAACGGCAATACAAGCCGACTGCCGCGAGAAAAGCGAGCACCACGGCGGATACCGACAGCCACCCGGTCTGCCAGACCGAAGCCAGCACGCCGGAACGGGCATCCGGATCCGCGAACGGATAAAGCAGCCCTACCGCAACCAGCAGGGTCACGCACAGTTTGAAGCTCATCAATCCCATGTTTCTGGTCGACACAGCAGGCTCCGAAGCCAGGAGGACCCCGCCTGGCAAAGCGCAATTAGGGTGGCAGGCTAGTGCAGCAGGCCGAGCATGGCCGCCCGTACCACGGCGCCGGTCTTGTTGGTGGCGTTCAACTTGCGCACTGCGTTCTTGATATGGAAGTTGACCGTATCCACCGATACCAGAAGAATGCTGGCAATGTCGCATGCGGTCTTGCCATCTGCCGCCCATTTCAGGATCTCGACTTCGCGACCGGTTAACTTGTGCGTCGGCGCCGCGGGAAACTCCGCGCATATGGCACGTGAGAGCGCGGCGTGCGCCACGCAAACCAGCGATCGCATCTTGAGTTCGCTGCTTTCCAGTTCGATGCGGGAAAGCGGAGACGACGAGCGCGCCATGGAAAGCATTCCGCCCACGCCGTTAGCGCCGAAGCAGGATTGGCACCACCCCACCCTCAAGCCAGCCGCCCGCGCCTCTTCCCACAGTGCCGGGGTGCCAGCAAACACGTCATCGGCCCACACCAGCGGCACCGCCGTACGCCGGCCATGCGCCACCGTGGGATCTATGCTCACGTAATTGGCTTCGTGATAGCGCGCCTGCCATGCCGGCGGGAAGTTGCTGAAGATGATCGTCTTTGGCTTGGACAAGGGAAGTGGCATGCGCATGCCATATCCACACATGTCGAATCCAAGCGCACGCGCCGCTTGCTCTACTCGCTTGAAGACTTCGCGCGCGCCCGACACTTCATCGATTTCCATCAGAAGATCCTTTTGCCACAAACTCGTGTCCATCTCACCACCACCTCGCCTTCCATCAAACACCCCTCAATTTAAAGACTCACGGGGTTCAATACTGCGCCATCACAGCGCGCCGCATTCAATATGCACCCCATAAAATCCGTAAATTATTAATATTCGACAAATATATTATTGATTCATACCAACCATAAACATACTGGAAAAACAGAAAGGAGATATTATTGACAACGCCTCATCCGAAACAGAGTAAAGTGCGTGCCGGATTGCGGGCCGCGCACGTCGCACTCACCTCGATGGTTGAATGGCGCAGCTGGCTGCTGTCCCGGAGCGAAGTCTGTCATGCCGATCGATATTTTTCAACTGAAATTGATTTGCATGCACTCTTGTCTTTACTAACAAACAATCGCAGATTTCATACCAAATGGTATATTCATGGCGACGGAAGTAATATTAATTTAAACCAGAAATAAATTTATCTTCTTCTGGCCATCCAGATTTGGCTTGACGAACCGATAGCCCGGGTCAGAAGGTACAAGAAGTGCGACGCAATCGCGGAGGTCAAGGCACTTGGCGCGGACGTGCCAAGGAGAGGGCCGCGCGGGGAGGACGAGCGATGGGGCATGATCCTCCTGCGCGCTCTATTTACTGCAGCTCGATCTTCGCGATTGCCGCCAGCCGCTTCCAGCGCGCGATTTCGTCCTTCTGGTAGTCGCGAAGTTCTGCCGGCGTGGACAGGATCAGCGAGGTGGACTGGCGCTGGTAATACTCCTTGACGTCGTCGGCGGCGCCGGCCTGGGCAAACAGTTCGCCAAGGCGTTGTGCGATGGGCGCAGGTGTCTTGGCGGAGACCGCCGCCGCTACCCAGTTGTAAGCCAGGAAGTCCGGCACGCCGGCCTCGGCCGCGCTCGGCACGCCCGGCAGCAGCGGCGAGCGCTGAGGCGCGGTGTAGGCCAGCGCGCGCACCTTGCCGCCCTTGACCAGCTCAATCGCGCCGCTGGCATCCACCACGGCGAAGTCCACGTTGGCGGCCATCACGCCGTTGATCGCGTCGCCCGCGCCCTTGTAAGGCACGGCGGTGGTCTTCATGTGGCTTTGCTCGTTCAGCCATTCGCTGTAAAGCGTGTACGACACCGAGCCGGTGCCGTAGTTGAGCGCGCCGGGCCGCTTGCGCGCGTCCTCCACCAGCGCCTTGAGCGTGTGGTACGGCGAACTGGCGGGCACGATGATCAGGCATGGCCCACGCGACAGCAGCGTGATGGGCGTGAAGTCGGTCAGTGGATCGTAAGGCAGCTTGCGGAAGGTGGCGGCATTGGTGGACAGCGTGGAGTTGCTGCCGATAAACACCGTGTATCCGTCGGCCGGCGCGCTGAGCAGCGTCTGCACGCCGATAAAGCCATTGCCGCCCGGCTTGTTCTCCACCACCACGCCCTGCCCTGTCAGCTCGCCGATCTTCTTGGCGAACATGCGGGCAGTCATGTCGGTACCGCTGCCGGATGGGAACGGCACGATAAAGCGGATCGGCCGGGTGGGAAATGCCTGCGGCTGCGCCAGCGCGGCGAACGGCGCGCCTGCCAGGCTAGCTGCGAGGGCGGTGCCGGCCAGGATAGCGAAGCGGCGCCGGGAACAGTTCACGGTTCGGGTCATGTTGTCTCCTTGGTCTTCCGCCTGGCAGTGGGCTCCGCCAGTGCGGGTGCGTCAGTGGTTCAGTGGTTCGCTTTTGCGGCGGGCTAGCGCCTGAGGCCGAGCAGATCCCGCGCGATAACCCATCGGTGCACTTCGGACGGGCCTTCGTAGATGCGCATCAAGCGCGTCTCGTTGGCCATCTGCTGCAACGGCATTTCCTTGGTCATGCCCATCGCGCCAAAGGCCTGCATCGCGTGGTCGATCACGTCCCAGGCCATCTCGGTGGCGAATACCTTGATCATCGAGACCTGGGTACGCGCCTCGTCGCCGGCGTCAATGCGTGCCGCGGCCTCGTAAGTCATCAGACGGCAGGCGTGGATGCGGGTGGCGGCATCGGCCACCCACCACTGGATTGCCTGCCGGTCCGCCAGCGCGGCGCCGAAGGTGCGGCGCTGCGGCGCGTACTCGCACAGCATGTCAAGCGCGCGCTGGGCGCGGCCAATGCACCAGGCCGCCATCTGCACGCGCCGGCTGGACAGCCGAGCCTGCATCGGCGCGAAGCCCTGGCCCTCCACGCCGAGCAACTGCGTGTGCGCAACGCGGCAGTCTTCCAGCACCACCTCGTAGGTGGAGGCGCCGCCGATCATGGGGATGCGCCGTTCTACCTTGAAGCCGGGCGTGCCGCGGTCGACCAGAAAGGCGGAGATGCCGCCGCGGGCGCCGCGCGTCTTGTCGGTCACGGCCATCACGATGGTCCAGTCGGCGCGGGCGGCGCGGCTGATCCAGATCTTGCGGCCGTTGAGCACCCAGTCGTCGTCGTCGCGTTCGGCACGGGTGGTCATCATGGCCGGGTCGCCGCCGGCGCCAGGCTCGGAAATAGCGATAGCGGAAATGGTCTCGCCGCGCGCGTAGGGTTCCAGGTAGCGCGCGCGCTGGGCCGCGTCGGCGGTCTTGAGCAGCATGCGCAGGTTCGGTGAATCGGGCGGCAGGTCGTAGGGTGTGACGGTCTTGCCTAGTTCCTCGTTGACGCCGACCATGGCCACCACTGGCAGGTCGGCGCCGCCCATCTCGGCCGGCGCATCCAAGCCCCACAGGCCTAGCTCGCGCGAGAGCCCGTCCAGCTTGTCCTGCTCCTGCGGCAGCAGCGTGAGCTGGCCGCCCTCTGCCTCGCGGGCCAGCACGCCCGCTTCGAGCGGGATCAACTGCTCGCGCACGAAGCGCGCCACCAGGTCCTTGAGCATCTGGTGTTCTTCTTCCAGTACGAAGTTCATGCAATGTCTCCTTTATTGTTTGCGTGCCGCTTCAGCCCGCGTCCCGGCCGCGCGTCAGCTGGGCGATGTCTTCAGGGGCTAGCCCGGCTTCGCGCAACACTTCATCGGTGTGCTCGCCCAGCGTGGGCGCGTGGCGGCGCAGCGACAGCGGCGTGGCGGAGAAGCGCGTCGTGGGCCGCATCTCGCGCAACGGGCCCTCGGTGGGATGCTCGGTCTGCTGGAACAGCCCGACCGCTTCCAGGTGCGGATGCGTCGGCAATTCGTCCGGCGTATAGATTGGCGTGGCGGGGATATCCAGCGTCTCGAACAGCGCCATCCACTCCTTTGTGGTACGGGTCGGGGTGATCTCCGCGAGGTGCTGGTACAGCGCGCGGATATGGGCGTTGCGCTGCGCGCGGCTGGCGATGTTGTACTTATCACCCAGGTCGTCGCGGCCCACGGCGTGGAAAAAGGCTTTCCAGTGACGGTCCGTGTACGGTAGTGCGCAGATCCAGCCGTCCGCGGTCTGCGCTGGCCGCCGTCCGCCCTGCAGCAGGCGCGCATAGCCGGCCGCGCCGGTGGCGGGCTCGAAGGTCAGCCCCGCCAGGTGCTCGGCCATCACGAAGCTGGCCATGGTTTCCAGCATCGGTACCTCCACCGCTTGCCCGCTGCCGTGGCGCTCGCGGTACAGCAGTGCTGCCATCACCGCGTTGGCCAGCGCCATCCCGGTGGTCTTGTCGGCGATCAGGCTGGGCACATACTCCGGCCGGCTGCCGGCAACCGCGCCCAGCGACACCAGCCCGCAAGCGGCCTGGATGATGTCGTCGAAAGCCGGCTTGTCGCGGTGCGGGCCGTCCTGGCCAAAGCCGGTGGCCACGCAGTAGACGATGCGCGGGTTCAACGCTGCCACCGCGGCGTAGCCAAAGCCCAGCCGCTCCATGGCGGCCACGCGCATATTGTGGATCAGCACATCGGCGCCGGCGATCAGGCGCCGCAGCGCCGCCGCGCCCGCGGGCGTTTTCAGGTCCAGCACCACCGAACGCTTGTTGCGGTTGAGCGCCAGGTAGATTGAACTCATGCCGGCGTTGCGCGATACGCCGTTGGCGCGCATGAGGTCGCCTTCCGGCCCTTCGATCTTGATGACGTCCGCGCCCAAGTCGGCCAGCGATTGCGTGGCCAGGGGGCCCAGCACTACGGAAGTCAGGTCGAGTACGCGAATTCCCTCGAGCGGGCCGGCGCAGACGGGTTTCTGATGTTGCATGCGGCCCCCTCAGCGGCGCTGGAAGACGGGCGCGCGGCGCTCGGCCATCGCCGCCACGCCTTCGCGGAAATCCGCGGTGGCGAACTGCACGCGCTGGATGGCCAGCTCACGCTGGTTGGCCGCCACGATGCGCTCGGCCAGCCCCAGGCGCAGCGTCTCGCGTGTGCTTTCCACGGCCAGCGGCGCCGAGGCCGCGATATCGTGCGCGAGCGCCAGCGCGCGGGCACGCACCTCGGCCTGCGCCACCAGTTCGTCGGCCAAACCGATGCGCACCGCTTCCTCGCCGTCGATCCGCCTGCCCGTGTACAACAGCAGCGCGGCCTGCTGATCGCCGACCAGGCGCGGTAGCGTCACGCTCATGCCAAAGCCGGGATGGAAGCCGAGCCGGTTGAAGCTGGCGCTGAAGCGCGCTTCGCGGCATGTGACGCGGAAATCCGCCACCAGCGCCAGGCCCAGCCCCGCGCCGATCGCGGCACCCGCAACAGCCGCCACGATGGGCTTGCGGTTGCGGTACAGCTTCATGGCCTGTGCGTAGAAGGCCGATGGGTCACGCGAGACGCTGCCCTGGTCGGCGCCGCTGAAATCGGCCCCGGCGCAGAAGGCGCCCACGCCGGATGACAGCACAATGGCGCGGCAGCTGTCGTCCTCGTCAAGTTGCAGCAGCGCTTCAGCCAGCCGGCGCATGACATCGGCGTCGACAAAATTGTGGGGCGGGCGGGAGATCTCGATCTGCGCAACATGCTGGTCGCGTGTCAGGACGATTTCTGGGGTGGATGCCGAGGTCATGGCGAAGGGCTCCGGGTAGTGGAAAGGCACCCAGTATTCGCCGATGCGGATTCCCGCGCTACACTACAATTTCGAATACCGAAATTACTTGCAGCACCCCGACACTGGATTGGCGGGCCTGCGGCCAACGACATGCCTGATCCGCAACCCTATTCCGACTCCGCTTCCGACCCCGCTTCCGACCCGGATTCCCCCGCCAAATCGCCCTCGAGCCGCGAACTCACGCACAGCACCGGCCAGTTCACGCGCCAGACCGGAGGCAGTCAGTCGCTCGAGCGTGGCCTGCTGCTGCTGCGCGCGTTCCGAGTCGGCTCTTCTAGCCTGACCAATGCCGACCTGGCTGCGCGCACCGGCCTGCCGCGCCCCACCGTCAGCCGCCTCACGCGCTCGCTGGTGGACAGCGGCTTCCTGTGCTACGACGCCACCGAGCGCGCCTATCGGCTGGCGGCCGTGGTGGTGAGCCTGGCGGACGCCTTCCACCATGCCACCACGGTGCCCGAAATCGCCCTGCCGCTGATGCGCAAGATCGCCGAGGCGGAAAAGGTCAATGTCGGCCTGGCCGTGCCCGACCAGACCGCCATGGTCTACCTGGCCGCGGTGCGCCACAGCCGCGACAGCGTATCGCGCACCCGGCGCGTAGCGCCCGGCACGCGCGTTCCCATGGAACTGACCTCGATCGGCATGGCGTGGCTGGCCGCGGTGCCGGCCGGCGTGCGCGACCATTTCCTCGCACGGATCGCGGAGAAGGCCGGCGGCGAATGGCCGGCCTTGCACAAGGAATTGTCGCGTGGCATTGCCCAGGCCCGGGCGCAAGGCTATTGCACCGCCAACTACCAGCCAGGTCACCTGACCGCCGTGGGTGCGGCGTTCCGCGGGCCGGACCACCAGTGGTATGGACTCAATATCAGCTTCCCGCACAAGCCCAGCGAAAAGCCGCGTGATGTGGCGCGCTATGCGCCGCTGCTGCTCGGTCTGATCGAGAAGATCAGCGTGTCATGCGGGATGGAGGACAGCGTGGAGTCAGCATGACGGCCCGCGGCTGGCGCGGGGCCGGCATGGCGCAGCGAGGCGGGAATCCGGGGGGCGCCATGCTTTCCGGTTCGGCCTGCCGTATGCCAAGCGGCAGATCAGGCAAGCCCGAACGTAAGCCCGAACGTGAGCGTCCCGCAAGGCACCCTTACAAACCGACGTGATGGACCCAGCCGGCAGGGCCAGCGGCCTGGTTGCGCTGAATCTCCACCAGCCGCTCCCTTAGCACCTTGACGGTGTTGCCGGCGGCGCCGTCGCCGATCGCGAAGCGCGTGCGCGCGGACCGCACTTCGCCAATGGCCACCAGCGTCGCCGCCGTTCCGCAAACAAAGGCCTCGGCCAGGCGTCCGCTTTGGGCGTCCGCCTCCCACTCGGGGTACGAATACCGGCGCTCTTCCACCACCATGCCCATCTCCCTGGCCAGTTCGATCACCGAAGCCCGGGTGATGCCCGGAAGAATCGAGCCGCTAAGGGGCGGCGTGACCAGGGTGCCGTCGTCCATCACGAAGAAGATGTTCATGCCACCGAGTTCCTCCACCCAGCGGTGCTCGGCGGCATCCAGGAAGACCACCTGGTCGCATCCGTTCGCGGTGGCCTCGCTTTGCGCGACCAGGCTGCCGGCATAGTTACCGCCGCACTTCGCCTCGCCGGTGCCGCCGGGTGCGGCGCGCGTGTAGTTCTCGGATACCCAGACCGAGACCGCCTTGTCGCCGCCCTTGAAGTACGGGCCCACCGGGCAGGCGATCACGCAGAAAATGAACTCGGAGGCGGGCTTGATGCCGAGGAACACCTCGTTCGCGAACATGAAGGGACGCAGGTAGAGGCTGCCCGAGCCATGCGGCACCCAGGCCTGGTCGATCCGCACCAGCTGCTCGATCGCCTCCAGAAAGAGCGATTCGGGCAACGCCGGCATGGCCATGCGCTTGGCCGACGCCTGGAAGCGGCGCGCATTCTCGAGCGGGCGGAACAGCGTCACGGCGCCATCCGCGCCGCGATAGGCCTTCATGCCCTCGAAGATCTCCTGGCCATAGTGGAGTACAGAGCACGCCGGATCGATCGAGAACGGCTTGCGGGCGGTGACCTTGGCGTCCTGCCAACCCTGTCCTTCACGCCAGGTGATCGTCACCATATGGTCGGTGAAGACGCGGCCGAACGCGGGGTCGCGCATCAGTGCATCCCGCGTGGCCGCGTCGAGCGCGTTCGGGTTGGGTTCGAGGCTGAAAATGGTTTGTTGCGTCATGAGCGCGATTCTTCCTTCGCTGTCGTTGGGGACTGGCAGCAGAGCGAACACCCCTGTCTGCCGCCGGCATGGCACGTGGCTTTGCGTGAAATCCGGGGTATCGATGATCGCATGCTGGCGCCCAGTTTGTCTCCCATGTCATTGCAGGCCCCATCGCCAGGCACTCTGCACTTTCGCTCGGACTTTCGCTCGAAGCTAGGGATAAAGGCTTCGAAAGATGGCGTTAACAAGGATTGACCTTCGCTACGGATATTGCTTAGCCGCTACAACAAGCCAATTGGCACATAGACGTTATGTTAAATTATTTTGCTATATGACAATAAGTGCGGCGATCCCATTGGTTTGAGTGGGACCCCGACAGCCGCGAGAGCCTGCACGCAGCGACCGCCCACGGCTCGATATCCAGCCGCGGTCCTGAGGGTGGCAGCAACGCGCAAGCCGGCGCAGGTTGCTACCCGGGGGCCACGCGATCGCCAGGCTCCTAACACTTCCCTCACGTAAGAGGGAAAACGTCACGTCATTCGGCCCCAATCGTCGTTACCGGAACCCAGCGGCCACCTTTAACCTGATAGAGCGTCGACGTCGGATTCTTCAGGTCGCCGTTCGGGTCGAAGGCAATTTTCCCGGTGATGCCATCGTATTGCGTTGTCCGCAGCGCCGATACCAATTCGGCCGACCTCGCAGAATTTGCCTGCTTGATCGCGTTTATGGCCACCCACGTGGCGTCGTAAGCAAAGGGGGCATAGATGAGGCTGTCGGCACCGAAGCGCTTCCTGAATTTCTGCAAGAAGGCCTTGCCTTGCGGCAGCGTTTCGACAGGACGTCCGTATTCATCAACCAGCTTCTGGGCGACCTGAACGCCGATGCGAGGGTCACTCTGATCGTCCACCGAATCAATCTCGAAGCGGGCGTCCCGGCCGCCCAGCTTGATGCGCTGCGCGTTGGCTTCCTCAACAGCGAGACGAACACCGTTCTCGATATCCTTGCCGTCGGCGGCATTGATCCCGGTAAGCGGACTGGACACCCCGATTTTGACAATCAGTTGCCCATATGACTGGCCGCAAGCGAAGGACATTAAAAGGGCGCTTAGGCTCGTAACGAGCAGCCGTCGAGCAAATTGGATCATTGGTCAATTCCAGCGACTAAGGGAATCCGCGCGGGCGCTACCACGGGCCGACACCCACCCTACCCTCGATTCCAATGGCGCACCTGATGGGTCCAGCGACGAATGGTCTGACCGGCACGCAGTCAATCTTCTGCGTTATCGGCATGGAGGCGTGTGACGGAAAAACCGCCTGCGGCCGAACTGCCTTCTTGCTACCCTTCTTGCTACTATTCGCGCTCGTGACACGCCTGCAACGCTTGGCAGCGCGTAGCGCACTCGTTCTCACACCGCTTAGTAAAAAGACAAAGAAATATGGCGACACTGCCGCCCAAGCACGTCATGGACCTGCTGCTCGACGCGATCTGTGTCGTCGACCGCGAGGGCCGTTTTCTGTCCGTCACGGGGGCTTGCGAGAGCATCTTTGGCTACCAGCCGGAGGAGATGCTGGGCACGCCGATGATTGACTTCGTTCATCCCGAGGATCGGGCGAGAACGCTGCAGGCCGTCGAGCGGATCGAGGCTGGCTATCTGCAGCGTCATTTCGAGAATCGTTATGTGCGCAAGGACGGCAGTATCGCGCACATCATGTGGTCGGCACGCTTGTCCGAATGCAAGAACCAGCGGGTGGCGGTGGCCCGCGATATTTCTGACCGGGCCCTCGCGCTGGCAGAGGAACGGTTGCTGACGGATGGCTCGTCGGTGGAAGCACCTTGGCGGCTGTCCGCCAAGCCCCCTACGCTGACCCCGCCGGGGTTCCCGCCCATTCCACTGTCTGCGCAGGATTACACGGTCCTGCATGCCCTCGCCAGCGGCGATGAATGCGTGACGCGCAAGGCCATCGTGCGGGCGCTTGGCGAGGATTACCTCCATTACGACCAGCGCCGACTGGATACCCAGATGCGCCGCCTGCGCCGCAAGGTCGAGCAGGCGGGCGGCCTGCGGTTACCCGTGTCGACGGTGCGGGGCGAGGGCTACCGGGTCTACCAGAAGATCGTGATCGACGGCTAGTGCCGGGGTCTGACACCAAGGCCGCATGGCGCGCGGCCGCCAGTTTGCTCAGATTTGCTCAGACAGCAAGGGGAATTGCACTCTTATTCTTTTGGCTTTGAACATAGCCAGACTGGCGATCGTCAGCTTGCCTCGCGCGCGATCCATGAGGATTTGAATCGGATGCAGCAACCTCGACTCTCCGCACTTAGTCGTGCGGAACTGGACCTTGCATTTACGTCGTTTGCGGGGATGGATGGCGGCAACCCGGCCGCCGCCATCTGGGTGTGCGACGTGGCCCCGCTGTCTAGCTGCGTACCGCTATCGGTAGCCTTGCAGGGGCAGCCGATGCCCGGGGCATGGGATAGGGAGTTCCGTTCGCGCCATGCCCACCTATTGCCGCGCTGGCAGTCGCATTACCGCATCGCACGGATATTGGCTGCAGCGCGGTCGGCCGCCTTGCCCCCGGGGCGCATTCCTATCAGTGCACGGGAGTACTTTGACCGATATCTCTATACGCCGAATGGATGGGAATTCAAGCTGAATCTCTTCCCACTGCCTGAGAGGACAGATTACACATTGCCCTGGAGCAAGGTACTCCGCGAGCTGCAGGTGTTGGGTGTCAAGTCGGAGTATTTACACCTGTGTCGCCTCGGTGGGCGCTTTCGTTTCATATCGTCGCTGCGCCGCCAGCACCGACCCCGCGTGGTACTGTGCCTCGGTGAACGCCACGCGCGCGACTATCTGCATGCGTTCGGCTTCGAGGACGTGAAAGGAGCCGACGTGCTCCTGCAGCCGGCCGATTCGGTGCGGCGCTTGCAGGTCTTCGAGCATGATCAGACCGCGCTGGTACTGAGTCCCCGCCTTGGCGGCGCGCAAGGGCTGAGTTCCGACGTGCTGCTCGACGCGCTGGGCACCTTCTTGGCGAAGTGGCTTCTCCCGACGGACTTTCCGCCCTGCTTGGGCGTATCCGATGCGCCTTTCGTTGCGCAGCCCGCTGGTAAGGCCTGGCCGACAACGGAGGCGCTCGCATTGAACGAAGCATGGGTGGCCGCCTGAAATGGCTTGGCATCCTGCACCATGCCCCCAGTAGAAGAACCGGCCCTTCACTGTACCCACGTTACTTGGGCATCCCTTCATACAGGCTGGTGACGCCGTCCATCACCTGGAGAATACGCTCGCTGGTCGTGGCGATGTTTCTCAACTGTTCCGCGCGACTGACCCCAGTCAGATTGAGCGCCTCTTCAAAGAACAGCCACTGCGAGCCGGCAAGCTGCAGTTCACGACGGATTGCCTCTGTGTTTTGCGGTGCTGCGGTAAGAAGTTCCTGCGCGGCTGCGAATTCCCTGGTAGCCGTGTCCAGATCCTGCGCCATCTGGGGGGAGCTAATGCCCCAGGCGCGGAACATGCTGATCTTGGCGATTCTCTGCGAGAGCATCCGCTGGCGGCCGGCAACGTTGATCAGCTTACCCATCACGGTGCCGGAATGTTTCTCGAGCAGGAGGGTTCCCTGTTGCGCAAGTTTCAGCACGTCCTCGCTCATTCTTGCGATCGCTTTCGCGCTATCGAGATTCGGATCGCCGCCGGACAGCAACTGTTTATAGGGAATCCAGGTCTGCTCGAGCCTGGCGTAGATGTCCTTGATCTCCGGCGTGGGCGCGAACGCCTTCAGCTCCATGAGCTGCTTGTCGAAGAGCGCCACGGACTGTTCGAGGACCTTCTTCGAACGTTCGACTTCAACACCGAGGCCAGCCTGGCAGTAAGCCTTGGCCATGCGCTGAGACAGCATGCGCTGGCGGCCCGCCTTGTTGATCGCCGCGTTGATGGTTAGCGATTCGGCCGAAGCAGTCCCGGCCAAGGCCAGCGCCAGGACGCTGCAGGCAATCAAGCAGAAGGAACAGACGTAACGTTTCAAGGGCGTCTCCACGTTAAACTTTGATTGGGCCTTTGGACGCGTCGCTCGAGCCGACGACGTGCCGGATCAGCTGATCCATCTCCTTGATGATGTCCGCAAGCACCAGCGTGATCACCGCGAATTCCCTGCCGTACTCTCCCGCCCGTGCCGCCGAGATGCGCGCATTCATTGCGACGATGTTCGCTTGCATCGAAATACCGCCGAGGCGCTCGACAAGATCGGTGTGGCGGTTGCGCACCGCGACCTCGCAACGGTGCATCTCCTCCTGGTAGGCCTGCGTGACGGTCTGCAGCAGTTCAAGCACTGGCGTGGCCTGCGCCACCAGCACGTCGAGGGATGGCGCTCGCCGGCTGGTGTCGGCCAGCGCTAGCGGTGCGTCTATCGCTGTCCTAACCTGGGCGATGAACTCACGGATACGCGCGTCAGCGCGCGGACTACCAAAATACAGTTGCTGCAAAGCGCCGGAGAATACGCCGGGCAAACGCGCATTGCCCGTTACGAGATCCGAATGCGCCGACTCGAACATTGACAGGCAATTGCGTGCGATATCGAGCGCGGCAGTGTCTCCCCGCGAAGCGAGCAATATCTGGAGGACGATCCGTTGCGACAGCATGCGCTGCCTTCCGGAAAGGTTGATCAGTCCGCCGATGGTTTCGGCGGACACTTCGGCCTCGGGTGACTGAGTAGAGAAAGCGTTCATGCCATGCCTTGCAGGTAGTGTCGACGCGGACGCGCACCGCGCTGACCGGCAAAGAAAAGGCGCCCCGAAGCGAGATGCCCGCAAACCGGTTGTCCGGTTCGTGATCATTTCGCTTCGGGGCGCCGTTGCCCGGGATGCTCCATGTCGGAGCGTGTCATCGCGACTTGCCAAATTGTTTCAAGGCCGCCGTTGGCCTGTGTGTCGCCCACGCAATATCCATGCCATAGTTTGCGGAAGCTGCATCAGGCTGCGGGCGCAGGAAAATGGCACGGCGGGACCGAACCGCGCACCGATCCCGTGCCAGATGCCTCATCACGACGCGTGCGCTGGGGCACGGCCTACTGGTCACGGGTAGTGCCCGGCTTGACGAGAAGTGCTTTGTCTGCCGCATCGCCCCCATGAACGGCAAATACGTCTTTGGCCAGATCGATCGCCTCGATCTGGTTTGGGCAAGGGTTCCTCGACGAAGTCCGCGCTATGTCTTCGGTGCGTCCATCCTCACCTTCGTCGGGCCGATCTCCGAGACATCCGCCCACGCCTTTGCATCGAAGCAGAACTCTGCGATGGCGCATGTGGCCATGTCTACGTTCGTGCTAGATAGCCGCTGCGCAAGGCCGGTGAACTCGGGATTGTGGCCGAAGAGCATCACGCGGCTTAGCCCGTCATCGAGTGCGCAAATTACGGCAAGCAAGTTGTCCGGGCTGCTGGCGTAGAGGCGTTCATCGATGACGATGTCCTTGCGCTTGTAGCCAATCTCGTCGGCGATGAGTTGTGCCGTGGTCAGCGCACGCAACGCCGGGCTCGACACGAGCAGATCGGGCTCCATCCCGCGATCAGCCAGGCGCTTGCCCATCTTGGATGCGTCATGACGACCGCGATCGTCCAAGGGTCGCTGCCGATCGTGCAAGGTTGGATCGTCGCGACTCGATTTGGCATGCCGCACAAGAAACAGAGTTTTCATGATCGAGCCGAGGGGGTAGCCCCTTAATGATAGCGAGGATTATCAGCTCCATGCCCTCAACCTGAGCCAAACCAAATCGGCGTAACGGCTTAGCCTGCCTCAACACGGTTGCGCCCTTCCGCCTTGGCGCGATACAGCGCCGAATCGGCCCGTGCCAGCAATTCGTCAAGGGTCGCTTCCCCGGCCTCGATGCTGGCCAGCCCCAGGCTTGCCGTGCAGGCGGGCTGCCCGGGGATGACCGATTGCTGCTCGACTGCGTGCCGCACGCGCTCGGCCATGGCGAGCGCGGTCTCCATGCCGGTATGCGGCAGCAGCACGACAAACTCTTCGCCGCCAAAACGGCCGAGATGGTCCGTGTGGCGCAGTGCCCGCCCTACGATTTGCGCGAAATGCGCCAGCACGCGGTCACCCACCAGGTGTCCGTGCTGGTCGTTGATACGCTTGAAGTGGTCGATATCCATCAGCAGCACCGACAGTGGCTGGCCGCCGCCGCGCCGGTTCTTCAACTCACTACTACCTGCGTGCAGCACGGCGCGGCGGCTCAATACGCCCGTCAGGTCATCGCGTTGCGCCAGGTACTCGAACTGCGCACGTAACCGCTCGCTCACAGTCAGAAGCAGCCCAAGGCAGACGAAGAGCGACGCGAAGCAATACGCTGCAAGGTACGCGGTCTGAATAGCCGAAGGGGAAAACCGCGAAGTATCGACGGCATCCTGGAACAGCGTCGTCGCTGCCCGCATCAGCAAGGCCAGCCCCTGGAAAGCGAGGACAACCGCCATGAAACGCGGCGCAAAACTCTGGCCGTGCTGCCAGGTCAGCCGCGCATGGGTCAGGCATATTGCCGCCAGCACCGAGGTCAGCAGCAACACGCGGATCCGGTAGTCGGGATGGACCAGCAGGAACCAGGTAATGCCAGCCAGGCAGCCAATGCCCAGGGCGAGCCAGCTTTTCCAGGTGCAGGGCACCCCGTAGAAGCGCTGGCTGCCGAAGTAGAACAGTGCACAGCCCGAAAGCAGCAGCGCGTTGCCGCCAAGTGCGACGAGCACGGCCGGCCACTGCCCGTCCATCGCATAGAACGCGGTGGAAAGCGCGCAAAGCAGCGGTGCCAGCGCCCAGGGTAGCAACCCTTTGATGGAGGCAGGATAGGCGCGGCGAAAGGCCAGCAGGACGACGCCCAGGGCGATATTGATCATCCCCGTCATCGCCGACATGGAGCGCAGGTCCAGGTTTAGCATGGGTCAGCCGTGGAGATACAGATTTGACCGTGGTCGTTGACCGGTCGGGATGCCGTTAGGAAATGCGGTCATGTCAGGGTGCCCGTTCAAGCTGGCGGTTTCTCCACAGACGTTCCAGTTAGCTCTGGTTCAAGTACAACGAATTGTGCACATGGCACTGTGCGCACATTGTACCGGCGGTTAGCCACCGCCCAGCCGCCCAGCCGCCAGGTCGGCCGTCGCCTGGTAAGGCGAGCAGTGTGTACACTACGGCCCTACCTTTTTCGCTTGACCCATGACGATCACTATCAACGAAGACCTCCGTGCCTATATCGATCCACTGACAGAAGACGAATACGCGGCACTAGAACGCAGCTTGCTCACGGAAGGGTGCCGCGACGCACTGGTGTTGTGGGGCGATCTCCTGGTGGACGGACACAACCGCTACAGCATCTGCCGGAAGCACGGAATCCCGTTCAATACGGTACAAAACCAGACGTTCAAGTCCATGGACGATGTGCACCTGTGGATGATCGACAATCACCTCGGGCGGCGCAGCGTATCGGATTTCCAACGCGGCGTACTCGCATTGCGAAAGAAGGAAATCGTATCCGCGCGTCTGGCGCAAGCGCAGGCCCAGCAAGGCTCCGCAGAGCCTGCCGGGGCTGAAGCCGCCACGCAATCCGGGGCCGGTCCAGTGCTGACTCGCGAGGCTGTTGCGCGCACAGCGCGGGTGAGCAGTGCGACGCTGGGTCAGATCGAAAAAATTCAGAAGACGGCTGCGCCCGAATTGGTCAGCGCGGTAAAGGCGGGCGTGATTTCCATTAATGCCGCGGCTGCCGTGGCCTCCTTGCCTGGCGAGAAGCAGGTGGCGGCCGTTGCCGGAGGCAAGAAGGAACTGCGCCAGGTGGCGAGACAGGTGCGCGAGGCCCGCGTGCCGCCCAAGCCTGACCCGACGCCCCCACCCAGCGACGCCACACCCGATCAACTTGCCATTCACCGCCTGACGCTATTGGTTGCGCAGCTCACAGAAGAGCGCGACCAGTTGAAAAAGAAGGTGCAGCACTTGACGATTGCGCTTGCAGAGGCCCGCGATGGGCTATCGGCTGCGTGAGGCACTCTTATCTGGTGGGCGGGTACAGGTGCCTTAGCTCAAGCACGACTTACGCTAGTCGAGAGCGCGCCGTTGTAGTGATGCTCGCCTGAACCAAGGCCCATCATTTTTTTAAGGTTCTTCAGACATTCGCGTGGGTACTGCACGCGGGTGCAAGTGGCGGGAAGCGGAACGCTGGTTTGCTCCCCTCTCCCATGAAATGGGAGAGGGGCCGGGGGAGAGGGCGGGCGCTCGCTCAAGGTGATGCGCCTCGCTCTTGCGCAGGCCCGCCCTCTCCCCCAACCCCTCTCCCGCCATGCGGGAGAGGGGAGCCACGGCAGCGCTGGATCTGGCCCAGCGATAAATCGACCCACACGAAAGTCGGATGGACCTTTTTTAAGTACGCATTCTCCGCACGCGGATCGCCGATCGATGGCGGAGCGGGGCCGGCGGCCCCGCTCCCAACGCTGCCGGCTTACTGGCTCAGCCGCGTTACCTTCAACTGCGGGTCCGCCGCAATTGCCTGCTCGCTGAACGGTAGCCGCACCCACCGCTTGGCGGAGTACTCCGCCATCTGGTCAAAGGCGTGCGGCGATTGCCGATCTACGGATTGGCCATACACCAGCAGCGCCTCGGCGACCGGCCCTTGCTCGTCAAAGCCGACGGTCTGCACGTAGCTGGTCCCGAAGTAGACCTGCAGCCCCTTGTCCGACACCGGGGTGCTTTGCAGCTTGTTGAGCACGCCTTCGTATTCCTCGCCGCCGTGCAGGGCGATGCGGCCAGTTGGCGCCGTGGCGGCCTGCACCTGGCCCAGCGGCGCATCCAGTGCAAAGCCGGCAGTGCGCATGGCTTGCACGGCGTCCTTCAGTGCCTTGAAGACCTCGGTGCGCACAGACGCATCGCGCATGCGCAGTCCGCGTGGCGTGTTGACCGGATCGGTGGGGTTGAACTCGATGGCGTAGACCTTGGGGATCTTGCTGGCGCGCATCCAGAACTCGCGGAACAGCGGTGCGGCACGGCTGTCGAGGTTGCTGTGGCGGTCCCACTTGCGCAGCGCCGCGCAGCCGTCGCTCAGGTCGGCGTCCTTGGTACCGACGCAGGCCTCGAGCAGGTCATCCAGCACGAGTTCGCCGGAGAGGTTGCGGTCGCGGAACAGCACGGCCTGCAGGCCGGGCACGTCAAAGCGGTTCCCGGGCAGGCCGTCCTCCCCCGCGAGGCGGCGGCCGATTTCCATCAGGCCAACGCGCGTGCGCAGGCGTTGCGCAACGTCGGTGGGACCCAGCACCGGTGAGAAGCCGGTCAGCTTCTGGCTGGGATTGGACAGCCACGAACTGTCATTGCTGTTGGCGACATAGTCATCGCGTAACAGCACGGGCATGGCGTTTGGCGCGACCAGCCCCGGTACCGGCGATGCCGCGTCCACCGTCCAGTTGCAGCTAGCCCGCGTGCCGTCCAGCAGGACCATGCCGGTGCCCTGCATCAGCTTGGCGGCCAGCGCGGCGCTGTCGCCGGCCGGCGTGCATTGCTTGAGCATGTCGGCCGATACGTTGGGCGCGACCGATACATCGGCAAACATGGCGCGGCCTTCACGGTCGGTGGCAATGGTGTTGACCCACGGAATGCCCAGGCGGCCAATGGCGGTCCGGATGCCAGCCACGTCGCGCGCGCGGCCGATGTCAAGCCAGGTGTCGACCGAACGCGTGTTGTTGCGGTTGGCGTCGCGCAGCGCGTAGGCCTTTTGCGCGGACCACGGCAGGCCGGCCGCTGGCATGGACAGCACCGGGCCGTATTCGGTCATGTAGAAGGTGTGCGAGCGCTGCTCGGTACGGCCGTCGGGCAGTTTTGCCGCATAACTGACGGTGCGCGGGGTCATCTTGCGCGGCGCGCCGTCCACCAGGTAGGTGGTGGGGTCGCCTTCGGCCAGTTTCAGTTCATACAGCGTGAAGCGGCGGGCGGTGGACACGGTGTGCGTCCAGGCCACGTCCTTGTTGAAGCCGATGCTGATGATGGGGAACGAGGCAATGGACGCACCCATGACGTCCAGCTTGCCCGGTATGGTCAGGTGCGCTTCAAAAAAGCGATTGGTGGTGGTCCACGGAAAATGCGGATTTCCCAGCAGCAGGCCGCGCCCATTGGTGGTGGCTTCCTTGCCAAAGGCCCAGCCGTTGCTGCCGATCGGCGGATCCAGCAGTTGCAGGTCGTTGTTGACGGCTTCGAAGTCGATGCTGGCGACGTCCAGCGCCCCCGCCTGCTGCGCGGTCTTGGCGCCACCCGCAGCCCTGGGCGGCACGGCGGCGACAATGCCCGCTGCCAGCGCACCGGCGCTGGCCTGGATGCTCTTCTCCTCGGCCAGGCGGAACAAGTCGATGGCGGTAACGGGCCGCACCCAGTCAGCGTTGCGGCAGCCAGCCGGGCGTTGGGCGGGCGGGGTATCGCGCAGGTAGCGGTTGTAGCCGGCGATATAGCCGCGCAGCAGTTCGCGCGCCTCTGGCGTCGCCTGCGCGTAGCCGGCGCGCAGGGCGTCGTCATCGATGATGGCGCGGAAGAACGGGTCGGATTCGCTGTTCTTGATGCGCTTGAACGACACCTCGGTACTTTCGTCGGGGCCGAACACGCGCGAGCGATCGCCGCTGACCGTGACGACCTGGTCGGCCATCAGGCAGACGTTGTCCTGCGCGTATGCGTAGCCCATGCCGAAGGCCAGGCTGGCGTAGTCGTTTGCCTTGATATGGGGAATGCCATAGGCGGTGCGGCGGATCTCGGCGTTGAGTCCGCCCTCGCTCCAGTTGGCGCTGTCGCTGCCTGCGGTGGCGCAGCCGCCCAGGGTGGCGGCCGCCAGCACGGCGCCGCCAAGTGCGGTCGCGCCGCGCACGATGCGTTGCTTCATTGTGTTGTCTCCTCGTTCTTGTGTGTTCTTGTGTCTGTGGGCCCATGGAACGTTGCGCGTCAAGAAGCGACGCGCCATGGTGCCGCTGACATGGTCGGGCATCGGGGCCGTGACAGGTAGAGCGGATTCCGCCACAATTGGTGGCGTTCCCGCCATCGGGTCGGCACCTTTCCAACCACAACCCACCGCGCCATGTCGGACGTCTATCTGCTGTGCTACCCCTCGGCCGTTGTCTCCGCCCTCTCCACCGCGGTCGACATGCTGGACATTGCCAACACGCTGGCCTCGATGCAAAGGCGGCGGCGCGGCACGGCGGCGCCTTTTCGCTGGCGGCTGGCGGTAGCCGAGCCGCAACGCTGGCAGGCGCTGGCCAGCGTGCTGCGCTGCACGTGCGTGCCGCTGGACGAGTTGGCCGGCGCAGGCAAGGACGCCATGGTGGTGATCGCGCCACCGTTGTTTGATCACATCGCCGGGCTCGAGCATATGCTGTCGCTATTGGACCGCGAACGCGCCGCCATCGCGGCAGCTGCTACGCGCGGCGCGCTGGTGGTAGCGCCGTTCACGGCGGTGGCACTTCTGGTCGCCATGGATTTGCCGGCGCAGCGCAAGCTGGCGGTGCCGTGGCTGATTGCCAACTGGATGCAGCTGTGTGAGCCCGAGCGACGGTTGCAGGCCGACCAGCCAGTGGTCAAGAGCGGCAACGTGCTCAGTTCCCGCGCGCTGGATCGCCTGCATGCGCTGTTGCTGCAGGCGGTGGCACATACCGCCGGTAACGCCCTGGCCCGCACGCTGGGCAACGCCTTGCTGGACCAGCCCGAGCGCGGCGAGGCCGTCAACATCTGGCTGAAGACCGCCGCCGATGCCCCGCGCCTCAGCGTGGCGCTGCGCGCGCGCCGCTACCTGCAGCAGCACCTGGCCGAGCCCTATGACCTGCCCCGGCTGGCAGCAGTGGCGTCCACCAGCGAACGCACGCTGCTGCGGCATTTCATGAAGACCGTGGGCATGTCGCCGCTGCAGTTCCTGCACCGATTGCGGGCTGAGCGCGCCTGCCATCTGCTGGAAGTCTCCACGCTCAGCCTGACCGCCATTGCCGAACAATGCGGCTACCAGGATATGTCCGCATTCCGCAACCTGGTGCGCCGCCATACCGGCCAGACACCGGGCGCGCATCGGCGGGCGCATTCGGTGCGCGCGGAATTGCGGGCGGGCTGAATGCCATGGACTGGCGCCTCAGGCGGCACCAAGCGCAGCTTGCGCTTTCATTTCCCCAGCCGTTGCGCCTGCCGCCAGCCCTGCAAGGCCGCCCCAAGTTCTTTTGCCGACAGCACGAATTGAGGAGAGTCCAGCAGGCGGGAAATCGCGAGATCCAGAAACAGTCGCATGCGCCTGGGCTGTGCGGAGCGGCTTCCGTAGTAAATATGCAGCCCGATGTGCGCGCTGATGTGCGGGAGTAGGACCGGTACCAGCCTGCCGGCGCGGATGTGGGCCGCCGCGGAGAAATTGGCGAGCTGGCCGATCGCTTGGCCAGACAGTACCGCCTGCAGTTCGAGTTCGGAGTCGTTGGTCGAGAACGCCGGGGACATCGGCCGACGCTCGAACTTGCCATCGACAGTCAAGTACCACGGCGCCACCGTGCCGGTTGCCGGGTGGCGATAAACACTGCATCGGTGGGTCACCAAATCGTCCGGCGTGGCGGGAACGCCATATGTGGCCAGGTAGGCCGGGGCGGCGCACACGATCATCTGGATCGGGAACAACTGCCGGCCGATCACGCCCTCGCTCGGCGAAGTGCCAATCCTGAAACCGACATCCACACGGTCCAGCACCCAGTTGCCAATGCCATCGTCAAGCTGGACGTCGGGCTGAATGCCGGGGTAAGTCCGGCAGAACGCATCGAGCAGCGGCATGAGAACTGGCGCGAATGATGACTTCGGGCCCACGATGCGCAGCGGTCCGGCGATGTCATCCTTGGCTTCGCGGGCCATGGCGAGTGCCCTGTCCAGCGCCGCGATTGCCGGCTGGGTGTTTTCGAGCAAGCGCTGCCCTTCTTCGGTGAGCGCCAGGTTGCGTGTCGTGCGGTGCAGGAGCCGAACGCCAAGGTGCTGCTCCAACTGTGCGATTGCCTGGCTGGCCGCCTGCGGCGTGACCCCCTGTGCTTGCGCCGCCCGCCGGATGCTTCCCAATTCGATCGCCTTGGCGAACATGGAGATGGCTCTGAATTCATTGATCGGCATGATGATCCCCCGGGAAATCGCCCTCCATTATCAAGTTTTCCTTGTCACTGATGCAAGCCGGAACGGCCTAGCGGCTTGAGACAGCACGCTTTAAAGTTGCCGACATCGGCCTTATCGGCGGGAGAACACCATGAACAAGGGCCATGGCAATCGCTATCTCGCAGCGTTGCAAGCACGCGCAGGACGACCAGCGCAGGAGGTCACGAGAACATGATGAAGTCCATGGTCATTGCCACCCTCGCGCTGTCGATGCTGCATGCCGCCAATGCGGCAGAACCGGATCTGCAGATTTCACGCGCGGGTTCGCGCCAGGCCCAGACAGTGCAGACGCAGAACTTCACGGGTCAGGTCCAGGTCGAGATGTTGTTCGCGCCCATCGGGCCGGGCCGCACATCGGCAGGCGCGGTGACCTTCTCTCCCGGCGCCCGCACCGCATGGCACACGCATCCGCTTGGCCAGACGCTCATCGTCACCTCCGGCGTTGGCCGCGTCCAGCGCTGGGGTGGGCCAGTCGAAGAGATACGGTCCGGCGACGTCGTGCGCATCCCGCCCAACACGAAACACTGGCACGGCGCGGCGCCGAACAGCGCGCTGACGCACATCGCGATCCAGGAAGCCCAGGACGGGAAGACCGTGAACTGGCTGGAACAGGTCAGCGACGAGCAATATGGCGCGGCCGCCGCCAAGCCGGCGGCACAAGATGCTTCGCAGCCCTCGGTAGCGCAGCGGCGCTTCGGCGACGTGGCGCCCAAGCTGGCGCAACTGACTGACGATGTGCTGTTTGGAGACGTCTGGGCTCGGCCCGGCCTGTCGCCACGCGACCGCAGCCTGGTCACCGTGAGTGCGCTGATCGCGATGAACCGCCCGGACCAGCTGCGCTCGCATATGGCGCTGGCCCGGCGGAACGGCGTCACCGAGGCCGAACTTGTCGAGACGCTGACCCACCTGGCCTTCTATGCCGGCTGGCCCAGCGCCGTGACGGCAGCCGGTATCGCGCGGGAAGTCTTCAACACGAAGCCGCAGTGAAGGGCCATTTGCAGGTGTCCTGCCATACCTGCCCCATTCCCCAGGAAGGAGCCAACCATGCAAGAAGTCACCCTGAACAACGGCATCAAGATGCCGATCCTCGGCTACGGCGTTTTCCAGATCGCCGATGCGGCCGAATGCGAACGCTGTGTCGTCGATGCCGTGCAAGCCGGCTATCGCCTGATCGACACCGCAGCGTCCTATCGCAACGAAGAAGCAGTCGGTCGCGGGCTGAAGCGCTGCGGGGTGCCGCGTGACCAACTATTTGTGACCAGCAAGCTGTGGGTCGAGGATGCGGGCTACCTGCACACGCGCGCCGCCATCGACAAGTCGCTGGCCCGGCTAGGTTTGGATTATCTGGACCTGTACCTGATCCACCAGCCGTACTCGGACGTGCACGGCTCGTGGCGGGCGATGGAAGAGGCGTATCGAGCCGGCAAGCTGCGTGCGATCGGGCTGAGCAACTTCCAGCCGGACCGGCTGATGGACATCCAGGCATTCAATGAGGTAGCGCCCGCTGTCAACCAGATCGAAGTCAATCCCTTCCACCAGCAAACGGAAAGTGTGGATTTCATGCGCGGGCTTGGCGTGCGGCCAGAGGCCTGGGCGCCGTTCGCCGAAGGCCGAAACAATCTCTTCCAGAACGACCATCTGCTTACCGTCGCGGCGCGCCACGGCAAGACCGTGGGGCAGGTGGTGCTGCGCTGGCTGGTCCAGCGGGACATCGTGGCCCTGGCGAAGTCTGTGCGCAGGGAGCGCATGGTGGAAAATCTCGCCGTTTTTGATTTCGCGTTGTCGGAAGACGACATGCAGGCCATCTCACAGCTCGAAACCGGCACGAGCAGCTTCTTCTCGCATCGCGATCCGGCGATCGTCAAGTGGATGAGCGAGCGCCGGCTCGGCCTCTGAGCGCGCTGGCATGCTTCGAAGCGCTGCGCGCGACGGACGAAACCGCATATCCTGGGTTGGGCACCGTCCCTCGGCGCCAAGGCAGTGAATACGGATCAACCAGCAACGCTATGGCACGGCGTGAAACCGCTTCCACGCCTCCGCCTCAAGCTCGCCACAGGACGAGACAGCGATTCCCCGCTCATCCAGAATCTGGAAGACTTGCTGATCGCGCCCTATGCTAGACGCGCCATCGAGTCCAAGAAGCAGGCTGTACATGGCATCTCGCAAAACGCCATCGAGCACGTTACGAAGCTGCTCGGTCTGGTCCGCCGTCAGCGCCATATTCCGAATCTGCGTAGCGATGACGCTCTCGCCTTGTTCGCCCATAAAAACGGAAAGGAGATCGCTTTTGAGGTCTACCCAATTTCCCACGAATGTAGCTGCATCCATTTTCTTTGCTCGTTTGCAGTAGCCGGGACACAGTGCGCGGCAGTTTAGTTCGGCGCAAGCTCAATTCGGCAATGGCCGGGCCGGCGCGTCACGATTGTAGCCTCCCTTGAACGGCCTGATTTGGTTGTGGCCGTCCGATCCAGCGGCCGAGCTACTGCCCTAAACGCTCCCGAAGGAACTCGATGAAGCGCTGCGTTTTAGCCGGCAACAGACGGGTTTCGGTCATGGCATAAACGGGCATCGGCGTGCCGTGCCATTCCGGCATGATGCGACGCAGCTTTCCGCTGGCCAGTTCATCAGCGACGACTTCCTCCGGCATCAGCACGATGCCCATATCGAGCGTTGCCAGGCGGCGGCTCATGCCAACGCTGTTGAGCATGAACCGCCCGCCCACCGACACCGTGACGCTTCGCCTCCCGTCGCGCAACGTCCACGAACCCGCCTTCAGGATGCTCAAGCACTCGTGCCGATCCAGGTCAGCGGGCTTGTTTGGCTCGCCCGACCGCTCAAGGTAGCCAGGCGAGGCGTAGAGGCAAGGCGTAAGCGAGGCCAACGCCCGTGCGATCAGTTGCGAGTTTTCGGACTCCCCCATGCGGATAGCCACATCGAAAGGCTCGCTGACCAGATCGACCCGTCGCGGAGTCAGGTCGAAATCGAAAGTGATGCCGGGATAGAGGCCGGCAAACTCGGCGATCAAAGGCGCCAGGTAGGTGACTGCGAAATCCACCGGCAACGATGCCCGCAGCACACCGCTGGGCTGGGCAAGCATGTCGCCGAGCTGCTCATGTGCCAGCCGGGCTTCATCGACGATGCGCTTGCATCGCTCGAAGTAAATCTGGCCGGCTTCGGTCAATTCGATCTTGCGTGTCGTGCGATGCAGCAGGCGCAGCCCGATCGCTTTCTCCAATGCGCCGATTCGCCGCGACAGTGTCGAGTTCGGCACGCCCATCACCTCCGCGGCACTACGGAATCCCTTGGCTTTGACGACCTCCACGAACAAGGCCATGTCGTTCAACAGCTCCATGCTCGTTGCTCCATCAATGGATCAATGTTCTCCAAATTACCATATTTATCCCGCGCGAGAAGCAGGCGATGATGCCTCCATCCGAAGCGCGGCTTCGCCGGAAGCGAGCCAGCCCTTCCCTTCATCACCACTTTCCGAGGATTCCATCATGAGCAAACTGTTCGCCCCCGTCCGCGTCGGCCGCCACATCCTGCAAAACCGCCTGGTCATGGCACCGATGACCCGCAGCCGTGCCCAATTCGACGGCACGCCGGGAGAGCTGGCTGCCGAGTATTACGCCCAGCGCGCCAGCGCCGGCCTGATCGTCGCCGAAGGCACCCAACCCTCGGACGATGGACAGGGCTACCTGACCACACCGGGCATCTACACCGATGCGCACGTCGCCGGGTGGAAGAAGACCACTGACGCCGTGCATGCCAAGGGTGGCCACCTCTTCATCCAGCTCATGCACGCCGGGCGCATGTCGCACCCGGACAACACGCCGCATCATCGCCAGGGCGTCGCACCGTCGGCCATTGCCCCAGGCACGCAGATGTTCACGGCCAAGGGCATGCAGGACATTCCCGTGCCGCGTGCGCTGACCACCCAGGAAGTGCACCAGACCGTTCAGGATTTCCGCCATGCGGCGCGCCGGGCTATCGAGGCGGGCGCCGACGGCGTCGAGATCCACGCTGCAAACGCCTACCTGATCCAGCAGTTCCTCGCACCGAGCGCGAACACACGCACCGACGAGTACGGCGGTTCGATCAAGAACCGCGCCCGCTTCGCCCTCGAAGTCGCCGCCGCGATTGCCGAGGAAATCGGTGCGGACAGGACCGCGATTCGCCTGTCGCCCGGCACGACGCTGTGGGGTATCGACGAAGGCGCCGAAGGGCCGGATCTGTACCGCTACCTGGTCGCCGAACTCGACAAGCTGGGCCTGGCCTACGTGCACATCCTGCACCAGGGCAACGAGCCGCTGCTGGCCGACATCCGCAAGCTCTGGAAGGGCACGCTGATCCTGAACCGGCCGAGCCGCCCGCGTGACCAGATCGGGGCCGACGTGGCATCGGGGCTGGCCGACCTGGAAGCCTACGGCCAGATGGTTCTTGCGAACCCGGATTTCGTCGCCCGGCTGAAGACCAATGCGCCGATGAACGAAGCTCGGCACAGTGCCTTCTTCGGCGGCACGGCGCAGGGCTACACCGATTACCCGACCTTGAGCGAAGCCCAAGGAGCCTGAGGCCACCACAACGCGTGCCGGCCGACACCGGCCGCCCGCCGACCCGCCTGGGCGCGTATGCCGCCCTCGGCGTCATCCTTCGCCGGCCCAGCCGCGCATTGAATGCCGGCTAACTGATCAGGCCTGCGATGGCAATGGCGATGGCATTCCAACGTCCCGATGAATGGGCTTAGCCGAAGACGGGAATATCGAAGGCCGCTTCGTTGCGATCATCGAAGCTTCAGAACCATGTGCTGTTCGTCGTAGAACCGCCCATCCACCTTCATTGCGCGGGGTTCGATGCCGAAAGCTGCGAATCCCAATGATTCGTACAATTGCTTGGCCGCCGTGTTTTCCGTATTGACGCACAGATTGCACTGCGCGCTATCCCAGTTCTTGGACGCATGGGCCATCGCCGTATTCAACAGATCCCGCGCGACTCCCTTGCCGCGTTGGTTCGGGGCAACAAATACTCCCCAGATGGTCGCCTTGTGGCTCACTTGCGAGAGCGATTCGCGACGTACGCCAGCGATGCCAACCAGGGTGTCACAAGCGAACGCACCAAAAACAGCCTGCGTAGGCGTTGATTGAATTCGCCCTGCGACTTCACTGACAGAGCGCGCCTCTTCCTCGACGCGGGTTGGCCAGATTGCCGTGGGAGCGTTCTCGATAGCGAGTAGACGGATTGCCTTGAAGATTGCTGCGTCAGCGGCGGTAAGTAGTCGGATTTCAACCGAGGAGGTGGTCATAAAGCCTCAGAGATATGCGTTTGCGTCATTTGAATAATGACGCATTTTTAGAATGCCGCGGTTGCCACGCAACGTCTGGCGTCAATCGCTAGCTACGCGTGCGTAGCAATTGAAATCCCTTGGTGTGCCGCGAACCATGCGGTAGGAGCGAGCCATCCCGCATCTTAGCCCGTCGCGCTACCTGTCTGGGGCCTCTGACGCGCAGTACGAACTGGCGTTAGCGCCATCGATCGAGAATTCTGTCGCACGGCATACATGAGCGGCCGCTCATGGCTGCGGGTTCAACCGGTCGATGCAGGATCCTAGCGAAAGCGCTCTAGCGCCTCACTAGCGCGGCCTACAGACACGCATGCTGTGCGTCCGTTGGATCTCCGCAACACACCCCACTTCGGAAGCCCTCCCCCACCGTTCTGGTGATGGTAATTTGCAGTCCGCAGAAGAATGACAACGCGAACTATGATCTGGGAGTGCATCCGTGCGAAACGAGGCTCCAGCGGTCCCGATCTGGCGGTTCGGTCGTTGAAGGTAACGAGGCTATCGAGAAGCGGCTGCGCACCTTCGCAGCCGCCATCGACCGCGACCCAGCGATTCTCTGATTCCGCATGCGATGCGCCGATCAAGGCGCAGATAGTTGATTGAAGGATAGATAGCTCTGGTAAGGGGAGATACTCCATGAAGCTGGTACGGGCACTACTGACGACCGTAGCGCTGCTGCTTTCGATCTCGTGTTTGGCGCAGGAGGCAAGCACTCCTTCGGCGCTCGATGCCGAAGCTGCACGACTGCTACTGGAGGGTTCGCGGCTGACAAAAACGGGCAAGCTAGCAGAAGCGATTGAGGACTTCGACAAGGTAAGCGCCATGTATGAGAGCGCGTTCCGAGGCAGCAAGGCCAGGCTATTTAGCGCTAGATTCCAGCCCGAGGCATTGCTTTACCTCTTGGAAGCAGCCAATGCCAAGACCCCGGCCAGGGTTGTGTCCGGCAATTGGGCCTACGCGTATTACATGAAAGGCTACGTGCTGGTCGAGCTTGGCCGGCTGGCGGACGCCAAGGTTTCGCTGCAACAGGCCATTGATCTAGCCCCGCACAATTCCCAGTTTATTTCGGAACTGGCGGGTGTGTATCAACGAGAAAAGGACTGGTCTCTGGCGATGAAGACCTTCCAAGCTGCCGAAATGCAAGCGCGTGAATTTTCTCCACCGGAGCTAAAAAACGCAGAGCTTTCGCGAGCATGGCGCGGCCAGGGATACGTCTACGTAGAACAGCACCAATTCGATGAGGCTGAGGCCCTGTATCACAAATGCCTCGAATTGGATGCTTCCGATACCAAGGCCGCAAATGAACTCCGTTTCATTCAAGCCCAGCGGGTGAAAAAGGACAACCAAGCTCGGTGAGTGCCGGTGCGGCGCGACGGCGACCACGTTCGCCTTGCGAATGCGATTGGTGACCAGATTCTCAAGCGTCCGCATCAGCCGACGAACCGACAAGTGTCGTCGATGCGCGAATGTCCGTTGTTTAAGTTGAAACGGTCATTTGTGCGGTCAAGTCGCTCGGAAAGTGCGCGGACAGCTAGGTATTGGCTACCAGCAGTTCCTCAGCATTGCTCGGCGGCCGCAGACCATCTGTCCTGCCCATGAAGTAGCGCCCGGCAAGATCGGCCGCCGAGACGTGCCGCGCTTCTTTAAAGCCTGCTTCATGGGCCAACGCCAGGATATCCGGTGGGATGAAGAAGCTGAGGAACGGTGTCCCGCTTGCTCGCGCTCCTTTCTCCGCCATCTCAAGCCCGGGACGTACTTCGGGGTCTGCCAGCTCCAATGGAAGCAGGAACGTCATGGCGAGCGTCGACCCGGGGGCAAGGGCTGCGACGTCGCGCAGCGTGGCTGCGTTCGCATCCCTGGTGAGATACATGCTGACCCCCGTTGAGACCACGATTGCCGGCTTTCTGCCATCGAAGCCGGCTGTCACGAGCCCGTCCCGCCAGGATCCGCCTGCCTCGAAATCGACCGGCACGAAGCGCAGCCAGTCCGGGACACCGAAGCCGAGCTCGATCAGGCGCTGACGCTTCCACGCCTGAGGACCTGGCTGGTCCACCTCGAATACCCTGAGGCGGGACGCGATCTCGGGTCTGCACTGTGCGAAGGTGTCAAGGCCCGCACCGAGGATGACATACTGACTGACCCCGCGGGCGGCCTGCTCCGCGACCAGGTCCTCAATGAAGCGAGCACGAGCCACGATGGAAGCGCGAAAAGGACGCGTGAACTCTGGGTCCATATCCCCGCGGCTGCGCCAGCCCTCGTCCGGGGCCAGCAGCCTAAGGCCGATTTTGTCTTCCAGCACATGTGGCAGGGGGTCGACCTCGACATGCAGTGCGCGCCACAAGGCGACGCGCGCTGCTGTGCTGTCCGCCGCTACATCTTGCTTGTCGTTCATGCCGTTCAATCCTCCTGTTGGCTGGCCTTCGCCTGAAGCTGACCGACCAATACGGTGCCACGTTATGTCAGAAGGCGTAGTTGCTTCGTCCCTTTAATGATTGACTGAGAACGCTCCACACAGCATCCACGCATGGAAATGCTGCGAGCAGCAAGAATATCACCTGCCCGACTCAGCGCCGGAACGCGACCCACAAAGGACAGTCGCCTTTCTCCAGAGCGGACTTTCATAGCCCGGCTTCGGCCAGTAGCCGCTCCCTTACAGCTGTTCCCTTAGTCAGCAATCGAACGAATAACCCTCGCCGGATTTCCACCGACAAGAGTATTCGGGGGGACGTCCTTGGTGACTACCGATCCTGCTGCGACAACCGAGTTCTCGCCTACGGTTACGCCGCCAATAATGGTCGCGCCGGCTGCGATCCAGACGTTTCTCTCAATCACGATGGGCTTTGCGATTACGCCGTTATGCCGCATGGAAGGTTCAATGGGATGACCAGATGTGATGATGCTCACGTTCGGCCCAATCATCACATCATCGGCAATGTCGAGTCCGCCAAGGTCATAGAAAGTGCAATTCTGATTGACGAAGACATTGCGCCCGATACTGATATCAACCCCGCCGGTCGTGTAGAACGGTGGTATCAATAAAAAGCTGTCGTCCACCTTCTTACCGATGAGCTCGCTGAACAAGGCACGGACTGCATCCGCATCGTTGAATGTCAGCCGGTTGAGAGTGGCGGTGATCGCCATCGCTCGTTTGATGTCTGCTGACATGGCAGCTGATTCCGGCGTTCTCCTAGGAATTACTTTGGTGCGGTCATCATTCGCCATTCGTTTATTCCTTCGATAGCCAAGCGGGTCGGTCCGATTGTCAACGATCTAGCCCTCTCTGTCGATTGACCGGACCTGGCCGGCAAGCGCCCTCCGTCGGTCGTCGCGCCTCGGTCGTCTCCTCCCGCCCCTTCTCCGACATACCCTCCTGAGCGCGGAATGTCCGCTAACCCTAACCGTAGTTGAACCGTCAGACCACGCCGGAGTGAATCAAAGCTCGCGAAGAAACTCGACCAATGCGGAGTTAACGAAATCCGGCGCCTCTTGCTGTAGCCAGTGCCCTGCTCGCGGAACCACTCGAGAGGCGCGCAGGTTTGGCACGATCTGGGGCATGGCGCCGATGATTTCGTGCATGCCTGGAATTGCCAGACCCGGGTCTCGCTCGCCAACAAGGTATAGGGCGGGAACCTCGATCAACAGGCCCTCGAAAGCGGCTTGCACTTCCCAGTTGCGGTCTAGGTTGCGATAGTAGTTCAATCCGCCGCGAAAGCCAGAAACGCAGAATGCCTGAACAAATCTGTCCAGGTCGGCGGGGGCGAGCCACGCGGGCAACGCGGACGGATCATTCAGAGAGTCAAGGAGCCCGCCACTCCGTAGCAGAAGTCCAAAAGGATTAGGTGTATTCGCGTCGCGGACACCTACATCGCCCGATGCAGAAAAATAGATCTTGCGCAATGTGGTCGCAACGTCACGTTCAAGTTCTGTTTCGGCCAACCCTGGTTGAGAAAAGTAATGTGTGTAGAACCACGTTTGATCAGTCTGCGGGAAAAGCCGACTCGGCGCCATCGGCGCGCGGCCCATCATTGGCACACCGAGCGCAGCGACCGCGCGGAAGCGGTCTGGCCGAAGCATCGCAGCCTGCCAGGCAATGGTTGCGCCCCAATCATTTCCCACGACGACTGCGTCGCGTTCTCCGAGCACATCAACAAGCGCAACCAGGTCAGCGACAACGTCCAAGGTTGTGTACTGTCCGATCGCCGCTGGACATTCGCTTGATCCGTAGCCACGCAAATCTGGGGCAACTGCGCGGAAGCCGGCGCGCGCAAGTGCCCCCAGTTGGTGCCGCCAGGCATGCGAGGTCTCGGGAAAGCCGTGACAAAGCAACACTAACGGACCATCGCCCTGTTCAGCGACGTGCAGGCGGATGCCGTTGGCTTCAATATAGGTTTGACGGTATGCACTCATGCTTGCTCGAAGAGACAGTTGTACACAAGAATCTCTACATATCGTAACATCTAGAGTTACTCATTTCCACATTTTCAAAGTTATGCAACGTGATACCCGGCTGGCTCGACTTCTGCACGTGCTCATCCACATGCATCTTCGCGGCGGCGCGACCACTTCGGAGACGATCGCGCAGATGCTGCATACGAACCCCGTCGTCGTTCGCCGCACAATGGCTGCGCTACGCGAAGCTGGATATGCAAGGTCTACAGGCGGTCCAGGCGGAGGTTGGGCACTCGCATGTGACCTCAATGCTCTTACGGTGCGAGACGTTTACGTGGCCATCGCGCACACCGCATTGTTCGCGGTCGGCCCGGCTGACGACAATCGCAATTGTCCGGTGGAGGCGGCGGTAAATCGGCTCATCAATGAGGCCTTGTGTTCAGCAGAAAATACGTTGCTTCAACTGTTTGGCGAAAAGCGACTTTCACAGATCGCGCGCGACGTAACCTCGTCAAAGTCGGACTAGATGGCCACCTTGTTCGGAGACCATGGAATGGGTATTAATGGAGGCAAGTCGCGCGGGCTTGCTTGACGATGACTTTTCGGATGAACGGGTGTCAGCTTCCAGCCGTGGATTCAACGGGTCGATGCAACACTAGATGCCGCTTCGGCAGTCGGCTGGGGCGCTGCGGACCTCCGGCTTGCGACATGCCGATGGCGAACGAAGAGGAACAATGGGAGTGCCACCGACACGCCGACGAGCAGCCCCAGCAGGCACAGCGGACCACTTCTGATTGCCAGGCGACGCGACTCTGACAGCGTAAAGACGATTGTGACGATCCCGGATACCAGTACATCCATCGCGAAGAACCTGCCAATGGCATTGGCGAAGAGCTCCCCGAGGAACAGGCGAACATCCAGGCCGTTCTCAAGCAGGAATGGCATCAAGAAATAAAGGGGTAGCACGGCCCCAAGTACGATCAGAATGAGATAGGCAGTTCGTGTTCCCATTTCCCTTTCCTGGCCGGTTTGGAAGGATTTCGGCATGCGGCAACATTCATAGAGACGTGCAAATTCAGGCCTCCACGGAATCGTGAGGCTCGATTCTAGCTAGTACAATCGCTGTTGAAACCTGCCAATATTTGGAGTTTTCGATGCAAGGCCACCGCACGATGAAACGCGGGCTATGCCGACCCGAGGATAGGCATTCCAGCCTTCGCCACAGAGGGTGCTTTGATGAGCAGATAGCATCTCAAGCTTCTTTCGCTCTCGGCGTGATCGCTTGAACTCCGGTGTCACCGCGAGCTTCCGTGCTACCTCACGCGCGTTCTCGTGGACGCTGCGTGCGATCTTACGGAATGGCATGTTCTGACAGAGTCCTCTCTTGGGAACGTGCCGCCAACGCGATGGGTACAACAGAATCTGCCAAAAAGGGACCTTCAGTTTTGTCCATAACGGCCATTCGCTAGCCCTAGCCCTCTAAATTCGTCCAATCATGGCGATTTGCGCGGACCGTTCTACGACAGAAATGGTCGAACTGGCACGCCTTTGCTGGCTCTAAATAATGGGGGGCGCCTGGATCTAGACAGCGGGACGACGCAAACCTACACTGCGGCACCATTTATACACGAAGAATGACTGTTAAAAAATGCCGTCTCCTACGTCCCGCACCCGCATACGCCGGCTCCCGGAGCTTGCGCTCTACGAAAAGGCGGCGCTGTATTCGATAATCGATGCAGCTTATGTCTGCCATATTTCTTTTTACGATGGCGAATCCAGTCATGTCATTCCCACAGCGTGCTGGCGCGATGGCGATCGGCTATACGTCCATGGTTCCAATGGCGGCCGGCTTATTCGCCAATTAACCAGTGGCAAAGAGGCAGCGGTGGCCATTACCCACTTGGACGGACTCGTGCTGGCAAAGTCTGCATTTAATCACGCCATGAATTATCGTTCCGCGATTATTTATGGCTGCTTTAGCGCTGTAAATGATGAGGTGGAAAAGTGCCGACTGATGGATGTTTTCATGAGACTGATTGCGCCAGGCCGCGAGGGGGATGCCCGGCCGGGGAGCGCGAAGGAGTTTGCCGCGACGACAATTCTAGGCATCGCGCTCGATGAAGCCGCCGCGAAAATTCGAACGGGCGGGCCGATTGATGATGAATCAGACCTGGATTTGCCGATCTGGGCCGGTGTCCTGCCGATGGTGACGCTGCCACAAACACCGATTGCTGCATCGACCAGCATCGGAGCAGATCCAGTCTACGTGAGGCAATGGACGAAATCTGAATGACCGGAAAAGGTGACGTTCTACGCCGTACATCCGCATTCCGCGTAAGATATAGAGGTCCATCCACAGTGCCATCGCCAAGCATGTCAAAGCGAATCGCATACGCATTGCTCGGCGGTCACCGCCATCCACCGGGAGCGCGATGAACCCGACCACCGCCAATCCGCAGGAAATCGTGACGAGCATCATTGTTCACGAAGTCGAGCCCGACGCCGCCGCGCAGTACGAAACGTGGCTCGCGGATATCCGAGCCGCGTGCTCCAAGTTTTCCGGCTACCTGAGCACCGATGTGGTCCGTCCGGTCGGCATGAGCCGCGAGTATGCGACCATCGTCCGCTTCGCCGACTTCAGAAGCCTCAACGCCTGGATGGAATCCGATGTGCGCCGCCAACATATCGAGAGAATGCGGCCATCGCTGCGGCAAGGCGACCGATACGAAATCAGGACTGGCCTCGATTTCTGGTTCACGCCGAAGAACGCACCGGTCAAGATCCCAACCGCGTGGAAGCAGTGGCTCATCACTTGGAGCGCCATCCTGCCGCTCAGTATCGTCGTGCCATGGGGTGTCGTGCCGGTGCTCACGCGCCTCGGCTTCGCCCATGACTCGCTCATCGACAAGGCAGCCGTGGCGGCGGCGATCGTGTTCCTGATGGTTTACGTGGTGATGCCGCGCTATACACGGCTCGTTGCACACTGGCTGTTCAAATGACCAGTGCGTACTTGGTGCGCTGCAGCGGCGCTCAGGCCGCTCATCGTGTGTTTGCGCGTGTCGTCATGCGTGCGCCGAGCATGGTACCGAATTGCATCCTCATCGCCGGCTAGTCGCTCCTGCGCGAAGATCGGCGGGAATGCGCCATCCGGTCGAAACGGGTATGCATCGTGGGTAGCCGGCGCAGGGCCTATTCCGGAGCGGATCCAAATGCGCCGTGCCCGGCCACTACCTCGCCAAGAAAGTCCATCACCGCGCGCACAGGGGCCGAGCGCCGCAAGTCACTGTGCACCACCAGCCAGATGTCGCGCGAGAATCCAGCGCCCTCGTTCTCCAGCCGTACCAGGCCTGCGTCGGCATCCCCCAGGAAACAAGGCAGACCTGCCACGCCCGCCCCTGCGCGGGCTGCGACGAGATGGCTGCTGATGTCGCTGAGTTCGCAGCCCACGGGCCGCGGACCCGCCAGTTCCAGCAACCAGCGCTGCTGCGGCATGTCGGCGAACTGCGCATCGTAGGCAATAAAGGTCCAGTCGCGAGGATTGCGCAATGCCGGATAGTCGAGGCTTGCGTACAGGGCGAATGGCATGTGGCCCAGCTTGCGCACCACACTGCTCGACTCGCTGGGCCGAACCAGGCGTAGCGCTACGTCCGCCTCACGGCGCGTCAGCGACACCGCGCGGGCCTGCGCCGACACGGAGAGCTGGATCCCCGGATAAGCCGCGCGGAAATCCGCCAGCCGGCCGGCCAGCAGATGTGTGGCCAGCACCGGTGGCGCGCTGAGCGACACCTTGCCGCTCACGGGCTCATGGCTGGCACGCGTCTGCCGCTCGATAGCGAATGCGGCGGCTTCCATCGTCTTGGCTTGCTCGAAGACCGATACCCCAAGCGGCGTCAGGCGGCACGAGCGCGGCAAGCGTTCTACCAGAAGCGCTTGCAGCCCGGCTTCCAGCGCGGCCAGCCGGCGGCTTACCGTAGCGTGATCCACCTGCAAATCGCGCGCTGCGCCGGACAACGTGCCGGTGCGGGCGACGGCCAGGAAGTGGCGAAGATTTTCCCAATCGAGCATCTGTGCGTTTTCTCCAGGTTCGGTGGAGATTTTATGGAATTTACGCAGATATGTCTGCAGCCTAGCATCCGGAGATCCTATCGTTGGAATCCATGCCATGCCTACCGCCCCTACCACATCGACAACCCCTGCCACCCCTGCCACCACCAATGCGCAACGGGCCACCCTGCTGGCTGCTGCGCTCGGCTTCGTCGTCGTCCTGCTGGACGTCAGCGTCGTCAACGTCGCCCTGGATACCTTGCGGCAAGGATTCGCCACCGATGTGGCCGGGCTGCAATGGGTGATCAACGCCTACACGCTGGTCTTCGCGGCGTTGCTACTGACCAGCGGAGCGATCGGAGATCGCCTGGGCGCCAGGCGGGTGTTCCTGATGGGGCTCGCGCTGTTCACGCTGACGTCGGTGGCGTGCGGCGCGGCGGGCAGCCTGGCGATGCTGGTGGTAGCCCGGCTGGGCCAGGGCATTGGTGCGGCGCTGCTGGTGCCGAACTCCCTGTCGATGCTCCAGAGGGCGTTTCCCGAGCGCGAACAACGCAGCCGCGCAGTCGGCTGGTGGGGTGCGATCGGCGGCATCTCGCTGGCGGCCGGGCCGGTGCTGGGCGGCCTGCTGGTGACCCACTTCGGCTGGCGCAGCATCTTCCTGATCAACCTGCCGCTGGGCCTGATTGGCCTGTATCTGACGTTGCGCCATGTTGCCGTCGATGGCGGCGGACATCACCGCGGCCTGGATTGGCCCGGGCAAGGCGCAGCCATACTGGCACTGGCCGCACTCGCTGCATCGGTCACCGAAGCCGGCCGTCTCGGCTGGGGACACGCCTGGGTGCAGGCGGGGCTGTGGCTGGCCTTGGCGTCGGCGGCCGCTTTCATCCGCATCGAATCACGCAGTGCTGCGCCGATGCTGCCGCTGGCGCTATTGCGCATCCCGGCGTTCAGGGTGGCGTCGCTCGCCGGTGTGATCGTGAATTTTGCCTACTATGGCCAGATCTTTGTGTTCAGCCTGTTCTTCCAGCTTCAGCAGGGACTATCGCCACAGCAGACCGGGCTGGCGTTCCTCCCGATGACGGTGGTGCTGATGGCAGTCAACGTGCTCGCCGGCCGCCTGATCACGCGGATGGGCGCGCGGTACTTGATGGTGCTGGGATTGGTCCTGGCCGCCGTGGGCTACCTGATGCTGTTGCCGGTGCGCATCGACGGCCCCTACTGGCTGCTCGCCCCGCCGATGCTGCTGGCCGCCAGCGGCATCGCGCTGATGGTGCCGACCATGACCAATGTCACGCTGTCGGCCGTGGATGGCTCCCGCGCGGGCATCGCCTCCGGCGTCCTCAACTCGGCGCGGCAGGTAGGCGGCATGCTCGGCGTGGCAGGGTTCGGTTATCTGGTGCACGACACGGCCCCGCAAGCCTTCATGCACGGCATGCATCTATCGCTAGGCCTCGCGGCCGCATTGCTGCTGGTGGGAGCCGTGATGTGCTGGTTTGGCATGCGTGCGGAACGTCCCGCCGCTGGCAAGGACGGGCAGCAAGGCGCCACTAGAACCAATGCTCTTTGATTGACTCCTTCGCCGCCAAGGCGGGATGGTCCGATTACACTCCGGATTTCGAGAACGGGATACCGGCGGTGTGTGGATTGCCCTCCTTGGAGTCCTCGGGCAAAAGGTTGCCATCGTCGAGCGCAGCATCGGCGTTAGCCGTTTCAGGAAAGCGCTCGGGATACAGATGCCGCTGCGCGGCCTCGCGGTCAAAGGTGCCGGACCACTTGGCAATGACCACGGTTGCGACGCTGTTGCCGATCGTATTGCAGGTGGCGATCGCCATCGACAGGAAGCGGTAGACGCCGAAGATAACGGCCAGTCCTTCGACCGGCAGCATCCCGGTCGAAGTCACCGTTGCGGCGAAGACCACGAAGGAACCGCCGGAGACGGTCGCCGCGCCCTTGGAAGTCAGGAGCATCAGCAACAGGATGCCAATCTGCTGATCCAGCGACAGCGGCACGCCGTAGGCATGCGCGATAAACATCACGCCCATGGCCATGAAGAGCGAAGTGCCATCCAGGTTGAATGCGTAGCCGGTTGGCAGCACCAGGCCCACGGTCTGCTTCGCGCAACCCAACCGCTCCAGCTTGATCAGCAGGCGAGGCAGCGCACTCTCCGACGAGGCGGTGCCGAGCACGATCAGGATCTCGTCTTTGATGTAGCGCAGGAAACGCCAGAGACTGAAGCCTGCCAGCCGTGCCACCAGCCCCAGCACCACCACGATAAACACTGCCACCACCGCGTAGAAGCTGAACACCAGTTGGGCCAGCGCGATCAGCACCGCGGTGCCGTTGCTGCCTACCGAGTAGGCGACTGCGCCGAACGTGCCGATCGGCGCCAGTTTCATCACCAGGTTGATGAAGGAGAACAGTACCTCGGAGATCTGGCCGAGCCCCTCGTTGATCTTCTCGCGCCGGCCTTCCGGAATGGCGAGGATGCCGATGCCGACCATCACCGCAAGCACCACCACCTGCAGCAGTTCGCCCTTGGCAAACGCCCCGACAAAGTTGTCTGGCACGATGTGGGCCATGAAATCCAGGAAGCCGTGCGGCCCGGCCTTGGCCACCACCGGCGGGGCGGCGCCGGTGGCGACCGTGGTCATGCCCTTGCCGATCTGCAAGAGGTTACCCGCCAGCATGCCCACGACCAGGGCAATGGTCGAAAGCACTTCGAAGTAGAAGATAGAGCGCCAGCCAACGCGGCCGGCACTCTTCACATCGCCGGCGGATGCAATGCCGTGGACAATGGTGAGGAACACAAGCGGCGCCACGCCCGCCTTGATCAGCGAGAGGAACATGTCGCCGAGCAGCTTGAGCTGCGAGGCGAACTTCGGGAAGATGAAGCCCACCGCGATGCCCAGCACCAGGGACACCAGCACTTGCATACCCAGCTTGCGATACCAGGGTAATTTTCTCGGGGGCGAGATCAGCGCATCTGCGCTGGACGAAGGGTTTTCCATATCTGTCTCCTCGATGCCGCTTCTTACACGCCGCTCGACAAAGCAACGGCGCGGTCCACCATCTGCGGAGCCAGGCCGAGATAGTTGGCCGGATCGGTCAAACGGTCGATCGCGGCACGATCGAAGTGTTGCGTGACCTCGGGCAGTGCCATCAGCGCCTCGGCCAGCGTGCCGCCCTTCTCGTTCACGGTGCGGCAAGCGTCATAGACGATATCGTGCGCCTGCTGGCGGCCGGTGAAGGGAGCCATGCCCATCATCACCGCTTCGGCCACGATCAGGCCACGGGTGATGCCGAGGTTGTGCTTCATGCGCTCGGCATCGACAATCAGACCGCCCAGTGCGAACCTGGCCTGATGCAGGGCGCCGGAGGAGAAGATGAAGCTCTCCGGAATGGCGATCCATTCCGCATGCCAGGGGCCGGTGGCGCGCTCGAAGTCTTGCACCATGGCATCGACCATCAGGCCGGCATGCTGGCGCACGGCCTTCGAGGCGGCCAGCATCAGTTCGCTGGAGATCGGGTTGCGCTTTTGCGGCATCGTGCTGGAAGCGCCACGGCCTTTGACAAAAGGCTCGTAGACCTCGGCGAACTCGGTCGACGCCATGATCATGATGTCGAGTGCGATCTTGCCAAGGGAGCCAGTGATCAGTGCGAGCAGGTTCACCGCCTCGGCAAAGCCGTCACGTGCCACATGCCAGGTGGTTGCCGGCACGCCCAGCCCAAGTTCCTCGGCCATCGCCTGCTGTACCTCGAAACCCTTGTCGCCCAGCGAGGCCAGCGTGCCCGCCGCGCCGGCAAACTCCACCACCGCCACCCGTGGGCGCAATTCCGCCAGACGCTGCTGGTGGCGGTCGAACATGGCGAGCCAGATCGCTACCTTGTAGCCAAAAGTGACCGGCAGTGCCTGCTGCAGGTGGGTACGACCGGCCATGGGCGTGTCGCGGTGCTTGACCGCCAGGTCGGCCAGGATGCCGCGCAGTTCGCGGACATCGGCGTCGATGCTGTCGAGCGCGTCGCGCACCTGCAGTGCCACCGCGGTATCCATGATGTCCTGCGTGGTCGCCCCCCAGTGCACGTAGCGGCCGGCATCGCCGCACATGCCCACAAGCTGATGCACCAGCGGCAGGATCGGGTACCCGACGATGTCCGTCTCTTCACGCATATGGTCAAAGTCGATACGCTCGATGCGCGACTCGCGTGCAATCACTTCCGCCGCCTCGGCCGGGATCACGCCGACGCGCGCTTCGGCCTTCGCCAGCGCGATCTCGGCGTCGATGTAACGCTGGATCAGCGCCCGGTCGGAGAAAATCTCGCGCATCTTGGCGGTGCCAAAGGCATCGCGGAACAGAATCGAATCGACAACGGTGCTAGCCATGGGGACGGAAAAAGTGGACATATCGGCCTCTGAGGTAATTGCTGGTTTCGCGAACACACGCCAATATGTTCGAACATATCCAACTATAATATGTTCAAACATATTCGCAACCATGGGTTTACCCTAGGACCTTGAAACCGCCCGCTCCCCTCAGGGACGGCGATGCCAACACGCCGCCAATCGGCTGGACCGATGTGTATATCGACCCAAGATCGGCGAGATCATCAGCGACGCGCAGGGGCCGCAGCTACGTCGCGCGTGACTATTTTGCGTGGGTCGTGTGCTCTTCGAACGCGGAGACGATGCCGTCAATCATTGCAGCGATGCGCGCGGTATGCCGAAGATCCTGATGCGTGACGAGCCAGATTTCGTAGATCGCCCCACGTGCGGGTTCCGGCCATATCTGCACGAGGCCGTCGTGTTCAGCCAGATGTATCGGAAGCTCACCGACGCCGAGGCCGGCTTTTACCGCGGTACGCAGCATGAGGCTGGAATTGAAGGTCGATACGATGCGCCCCGCGTGTATCGGTTCGCCAGCAAGCGTCGGTGATCGATTCCCGGTCCAGTTTCCCTGATAGACAACAAGATCGTGACCCGCGAAGGCGGAACCAGCGGCGGGCTTGCCGTGCCGCTCGAGATAAGCACTCGAGGCAAAGAGCGCAATGGGCCAGCGAGCCAGGCGCCGCGCGACAAGATCGGGATTGTCCGGCCTGACTGAGCGGACCGCGATATCCGCTTCACGCTTTGCCAGATTTAGCATGCGCGTCGACGTGTCCAGCAGGACGCGCACTTCGGGATGCGCAGCATGCAGGCGTTCGATGGCCGGAAGCAGGAATTCGAGTGCAATCGAGTCGGTGCTGGTGACTCTTACGTCCCCCGCAAGCCGTGTATCCGTGCCTTGCGTTCGTCTGACGAGCTCGTGTGCGGCGTGTTCCATTTTCTCCGCCGATCTCAACGCGGCCTCGCCCGCGGCGGTCAACGCGTAACCCTCGGAGGTGCGCAGGAAGAGCGTTGCACGCAGGGCGTGCTCTAGCGCCGCAATCCGTCTGCCGACCGTCGCCTGATCGAGATTGAGCGTCCTGGCCGCTCCGCGGAGCGTCTTTTCGCGCTCCACCGCTAGAAACACTCGCGCGTCATCCCAGTTCATCCTGCCGCCCTCCTGATGCAAATTTGCATCTGACAACATGAATAATGCTGCATATATACATCGACGTCGAGGCCTAGACTGAACGCCAGAGTTGCTCGTTCAATGATCCGCCCGGATCCATCGAGCCTTATCCCTTATCGATACAAGGAGTGGTATCCATGCCTGCATCAACTTATCGTGTGCCGTCGTCCATGACAGCCATTGAGATCAAGCAGCCCGGCGGTCCTGAGGTTCTGGTGCCGACTACGCGCGCGGTGCCGATGCCGGCCGCCGATCAGGTTCTGATTCGCATCCACGCGGCTGCCGTGAACGGTCCGGACGTTTTCCAGCGCAAAGGGCTGTATGATCCGCCCCCCGGCGCTTCGGACATTCCAGGGCTGGAAGTGGCAGGTCAAGTGGTTGCCGTTGGTTCCGACGTGTCCCAGTTCCAAATCGGCGAACTGGTGTGTGCATTGATTCCCGGTGGTGGCTACGCAGAATATGCGGTCGCGCACGCCTGCAACACGATGCATATCCCCAAAGGCCTGACGTTGGTCGAAGCGGGGGCCATGCCCGAGACGTTTATGACGGTATGGCTGAACCTGTTCCAGCGCGGCAAGCTGGTTGCCGGCGAATCGGTGTTGATCCATGGCGGCGCGTCGGGTATCGGTACCACGGCGACCATGCTGGCGAAGGCATTCGGCGCTGCGAAAATCATCACGACAGTTGGCTCGCAGGCACATCGGGATGCCAGCCTGGCGCTAGGCGCGGACCTCGCGATAGATTACCGCGAGAAAGATTTCGTCGTCGAAACAAAGCGGGCTACCGATGGAAGCGGCGTCGACGTGATCCTCGACATCATTGCCGGCGACTACGTGGCCAGAAACTATGACGCCGCAGCCATGGACGGACGGATCCTCCAGGTGGGCGTGATCAAGGGGCCGGCGAAGGATCTCAACGTCGTGCCGATGATGACGAAACGGCTAACGCATATGGGCTCAACACTGCGATCGCGCACATCCGCGGACAAGGCGGCCATCATCAATGAACTCGAGCGGCAGGTCTGGCCGCACATCGAGAGCGGCAAGATCAAGCCGGTTGTCTACAAGACCTTTGCGCTTGTCGACGCTCGCGGCGCTCACGAGCTGATCGATTCCGGCACACACTTTGGAAAGATTGTCCTTACCACAGGCGCCGAACTCATTGACTGAAGCCTGGCTTGCCGGTTTCGTGATGGACGTGAAGAAAGCGCGTTACTTTTTTGCGCGTCGCTGCGCAACGGGATGTCAGGAGTCCGACCCAAACCTGTCCCTTGCCTTCGCCAGACTTCCCGGCACGCGGGACGCTCTCGATGCACCGACTTGGTCCGGTGGCCCAGTGGTTTACTTCGCATGCGAATTTTCTATATACTTCGCACGCGAACTACAACGTGATGCCTGCACGGCATCACGCAACCCACCTGGAGACCGACCATGACCTCGGAAATTCGTGTTGACCTGACCGGCGGCGTTTTGACCATTACGATTGCCCGGACGGACAAGAAGAATGCCTTGACCAACGAGATGTACGGCGCACTCGCCGACACTATCGAGCAGGCACAGCAGGACGGCGATATCCGTGTATTGCTGCTGCAGGCGGACGGGGACATTTTTACGGCGGGCAATGATGTGGGCGAATTCGCAGCAATAGCGGCGGGAAATGGCCCCGGCGAACGCCACGTGCAACGCTTTCTGCGCGCCCTTGCCAACTCGACCGTGCCGATTGTCGCCGCGGTCAACGGCAAGGCCGTCGGCGTCGGCACCACCATGCTGCTGCATTGCGATTACGTCGTGCTCGCGCAGGACGCTCAACTGATCACGCCCTTCGTGAACCTTGCCCTTGTTCCCGAGGCGGCTTCAAGTTACCTGCTTCCCCTACGCATCGGGCACGTCAGGGCCTTCGAGATGTTCGCGCTGGGCGAGCCGCTTGACGCGCAAACCGCCGTGGCATGGGGCATCGCGAACAAAGTCTGTGCCAATGGCCAACTGCGGGCGGACGCGCGCCTGATGGCCGAAAAGATTGCCGCCAGGCCCGCCGGCTCGCTTAGCGCCATGAAAAAGCTCATGCGAGACGCGGAGAAACTGGTTTCGCAGATGAACAGCGAAAGCGCGAGGTTCGAGGAGCGGCTGGCCAGTGCCGAAGCCAAGGAAGCATTCTCGGCCTTCGCCGAGAAGCGCAAACCGGACTTCACCAAGGTCGCCCCGCGGTAAGCCGAGTGCCTCGCTGTCCGGCCGCTGCCCGGGTTACACCTCGCCCTCGTCGGCGGCCGGAAACTTCGTCTGCAGGCTGGTCAGCCACCGCGCTACTACGTCAATCTCGGCCGCGGTAAAACCTTCGGTCAGTCTGGCATTCGTTTCCTTCATGCCCGCCTTGGAACGCTGGCGAGCCGAGCGCCCTGCCTCTGTCAGCCATAGGCGCCATGCACGGCGATCGGTCTCGTCCGGCCGGCGCTCGATCAGGCCCGCCCTTTCGGTCCGGTCAGCCAGACCGCTCATCCCGGGCGCGCCCAGATCCAGCGCTGCGGCAGCCTCGCTCATCAGCGCGCCGTCGTTCCTGCCCAGAAAGAAAAGCAGCCCAGCCTGGGCCGCTGTCGCGCCACCCGTGGCCGTGCGCACTTGTGCCCAGCGCTGCAGTCGACGCTGGCCAACATTCAATAGATAAACGAGGCGATGCGCCATGTCTGTGACGGATATAGGAAGCCATTTAGTTCACATGCGAATTTTATCACGTAGCCGATGTCAGCCGTCGAGGTAGTGCCTCGACGGCGTCGACTGAGGTTCGTTGCCGTGACCGGCCGAGCGTCGACTGGAGCACGATAAGTCCTGACTGACGGTGGCCACGCGGCGTGCAACAGGTGAGGCGCAAATCGCAAGACTGCAGTTTCCCAGGAAACGTGCCTATATCGCTAATAGTGATTGGCGATATAGCTCCTGCTTTCCGCTACCGTGCTGCTTGCGCACAGCGGCTGCGTGCTCGTCGAGTTGGTCGGCCAGGGCTACGGGCCATGTCCTGTAGTTCACGGTCGCACTGAGCAATTCCTGCGCAAGCTTGTTCCGGGCCTGCTTGGCGGGCTGCGAGTCGCGCAGTAAGCCAACCGCGCACGGCTACGCGCATGGCTGACTTTCGTCATCGTCCTTGGAAGGCCGGCTTGCGCTTCTCCGCGAAGGCGTTACGGCCTTCGATGCGATCGTCGGTATTGCGCAGAATACCGAAGGTCTGCTGCTCCAGTTCCAGGCCGGCTGCGAGCGCGAGCTCACGTCCAGTACTGGCCAGTTTCTTTACGGCCACTACGGCCAGCGGCGCGTTGGCCGCGATGCGCGTCGCGATCGCGCGGGCGGTTGGCATCAGCTGCTCCGACGCCACTACCCGGCTGACCAAGCCGATTCGCAGCGCCTCGGCCGCGTCCAGGCGTTCTCCGGTCAGCAACATTAGCATCGCGTCCGACTGCCCCACAGCACGCACGATCCTCTGCGTCCCGCCGCCAGCCGGGATGCTACCTATGCACACCTCGGGCAATCCGAACGCAGCGCCGCTCGCGGCGATACGGATGTCACAGAGCATGGCCAATTCCAGCCCGCCGCCAAGCGCGAATCCGTTGATCGCGGCGATCATCGGCTTGTCAGTATGCATCGTCGACACCACGGGCGCTCCAGTCTTGGATCCGAAGTGCAACTCGGCGAAACTCTCCGCTGGGGGCATCGTCTTCTTCAGGTCCGCGCCGGTGCAGAAGGCGCGTTCGCCAGCGCCGGTAAGTATCCCCACGCGTATGTCCTTGCGGCGCGAGATGTCGTCCCACGCGGCCTGGAGTTCCTGCAATGATTCAGGATCAAGAGCGTTCATCGCTTGGGGCCGGTCGAGGGTCACGGTGGCGATGAAGTCGCTCACCTCCATGGTCACTGGCATATCAGTCTTTCCTTGCATTAACGGTTAGCGGAAGCCGGTCATTCAGCCCCGATTCCAACAGCACCTCACTGGTATGTTCACCCACCCGCGGGGCGGGCCGGCGAGGCGGCGGCACCTCGCCCACTGCCTTCAACGGCGTACGCGGGAACACCAGCTCGCCGGCCACCGGGTGTCGCACAAGCTCCGTGAAGTCGGCGCCAGCGAATGCCGGCGAAGCGACAACCTCCGCATAGTCGTTGATGGGGGCACAGATAATGTCCGCCGCCTCAAAGCGCTCCAACCAATCTGCCCTTGGCCGCAGCGTCATGCGCTCCTCGAGCAGACGAACCAGCTCGCCGCGATGCGCGATGCGGCCGGAGAGGTCCTGGAAACGTGAGTCGGTGGCAAGCCCCGGCCGATCCACGACACGGCACAGCGCCTCCCAGCGTTCAGCGTGGTAAGCGGCAACCATGATCCACCCGTCGGCACAGCGGAGTGCCTCATTTGGCGCCGCATAGGGCGCGGCACTGCCGATGCGCGTGGGCACTACACCGTCGGCGAAGTAAGCAGCGAAGGCCATCTGCTGTAGGCCCACGGCGCTCGCGAACATGCTGACGTCGATCCACTCGCCGGTTCCGTCGCGCCCCCGCTTTGCGAGTGCTCCCAGAATCGCGATACTGGCGATGTAGCCCGTCACCATGTCGACCAGCGGCACCTGCACCTTGCACGGCGGTGCGTCGGGTAGACCCGTAACGCTCATGAGTCCGGAGACCGCCTGCAGCACGCCATCCACTCCCGGCTTGTCTTTCCAGGGGCCCTGCTGACCGTACGCCGAAACGGAGCAGTAGATGATGTCCGGCTTCAGGCGCTTCACCTCCTCGTAGCCGAGGCCCAGCCGGTTCATCACGCCGGGGCGGAAGCTTTCCACGACCACGTCAGCACCAGCCGTAAGCTGGAGCGCGACATCACGCTGCCGCGGGTCCTTCAAGTCAAGCGCCACGCTGCGCTTGTTCCCATTGAGGGCAAGGAAACCTACGCTCTCGCCTTCCACGAAAGGCGCCAGGGCGCGACACAGCTCACCACGGGGGCTCTCGACCTTAACGACGTCTGCACCCAGGTCGGCCAGCGCCTGCGTGCACAGCGGGCCGGCGGCAACCTGTGTGAAGTCCACCACCCGTAAGCCAATTAAGGATTTGCTCAGCATGTCTTTCCTTCGCAGCTTAGCCGCCGCGGATATTGCTGTCGCGGATCACCTTGGCCCATTTGGCGGTGTCCGCCTTCAGCGCGAGTTCAGCTTCTGCGGGGGACAGAAGCAAAGGCTCGAAGCCGCTCTTGAGCAGTGATTCGACTAGCGCAGGCGTGCGCAGCGCCTTGTTGATCGCGTCACGCAATTGCGCGATGACGGGTTGCGGTGTGCCGATCGGCACCGTCACATGCCACCAGTAGCCCGCATCGAAGCCCTTGACTCCCCCCTCCTCGATGGTCGGGATCTCCGGTGCAAGCGCGGAACGCTTGGCCGTCGCCACGCCGAGGATCGTCAGTTTGCCTTCCCTGGCATAGGGCAGCGCAGACGGCAGGCCCAACATAGCAAGCGGCACGTGGCCGCCGGCCAAGTCGGTCAGTGCCGGGCCCGTGCCTTTGTATGCCACATGCTCCAGCGGGATGCCGGTCATCGTAGAAAAGTAGATACCAGCCAAGTGCTGGGGCGAGGCAACGCCAGGAGACGCGTAGGCCAGCGGCGCGGCGCCCTTGGCCTTGCCGAGAGCCAGCAGTTCGCCCAAGGTCTTCGCCTGCACCCCGGGGCCGGCCACCAGCACGATGGGCACCGTTGCCAGTGTCGCCACGAAGGTGAGATCAGTGTTCGGGTTGAACGACATCTTCGGGTACAGCAGCGGCAGCAGCGGGTCGCTGGTGCCTCCCACGCCTACCGTGTACCCATCTGGCCGGGAACGCGCCAGATCCGCCAGTCCAATGGTAGTGCCCGCGCCGCTCCTATTGTCGATGACGAAGGGCTGTCCGAGGATGCCAGCGACGCGTGCGAACACCGCGCGCGCCACGGTGTCGGTGCCGCCCCCTGCGGGATAGGGGACGACTACCCGCACGGGCCTAGATGGATACGTGTTGGCCAGTGCGCTGCCAGTCGACGCGAGAACGGCCGCGGCCCCCGCCAGGTGCATGAATTCTCTTCTTTGCATGCTTGTCTCCTTGCTGTTGACCGTGCTAGACGGAGGGACTGCTCAGGCTTCGGCCACCGCAGACGTACAGCACCTGCCCGGTGACGTAGCCGGACGCCGGCGACGCGAAGAAGCGCACCGCATTGGCCACGTCGCTGGCTTGCCCGATGACCTGCATGGGGACCGTGCGCTTGAGGTCCTCCTGCATCTGCGGTGCCAGCGTTCCGAACAGGGGCGTCTCCACGATGCCCGGCGCAATCGCGTTTGCCGTAATGCCGCTGCGAGCGAACTCCAGTGCGAGGCTTCGCGTCAGGCTGACTACGCCGCCCTTGGAAGCTGAATAGCTGGCCTGCCCACGATTGCCGAGCCACGCGCGCGAGGAGATGTTGACGATCCGTCCGAACTTCTGATCCATCATTGTCGGCAGCACCGCCTTGCAGCAGATGAACTGCGAGGTCAGGTTGGTTTCGATGACGCGCTGCCAGAAATCGAGCTCCATCTTCACGACGAGCTTGTCGCCGCCGATGCCGGCATTGTTGACAAGCACGTCAATCCGGCCGTTACGTTGCAGCAGTTCCGCTGCCGCCTGCTTCACGTCCGGCTCGGAGGTGATGCTCACGCAGCGCGTAGTTACATCGGCACCAGCGTCGCGCAATTCTGCCGCGGCCGCTTCGAGTGCTGCGCTGTCAATGTCCCACAGCGCCAGCCGGCAGCCGCCGGCAGCCAAACCGTGCGCGATCCCAAGGCCAATGCCTTTGGCGCCGCCGGTGACAACCGCCGTCATGCCCTTCAGAGAGACGGGCTCCACCGAGGAAATAGTTGCATTGTCTGTCATGGTGTGTCCTTCAGGCGGCTGCCAGGATGTGGATAGAACAGGCGGCGTGGTCGACACCCCAAATGCCACCGCCGGTGACCTGGCTCAAGCCGAGGCTCGCATGCTGGACCTGACGTTTCCCGGCGCGTCCCTGCAGCTGTTCACACAGCTCCACGATTTGCGCCACCCCAGTTGCACCCGGCGGATGCCCCTTGGCGATCAGACCACCGCTCGGGTTTACCGGGATGCGGCCGCCCAGCGCAGTGGCACCGCTGGCCAGCAGCTGTGCAGCCTCGCCGCGGCCACATAGACCCAGTGCCTCGTAATACAGCAGTTCGGAGATGGTAAAAGCGTCGTGCAGCTCAATCACGCTCAGGTCCTCAGGGCCGACGCCGGCCTGCTCGTACGCAAGCCGCGCCGCGCGGCCAGTGATCTCGGCTTCGGTCATGTCGACCTGGTGAACCTCGAACAGCCCAGACTGCACCACCGAGGCGAGCACACGTACTGGCTTTGCCGCCCCGCGTGAAGACCGAGTGCTGAGTACCAGTGCCGCCGCCCCGTCTACGACCCCCGGACAGCACTGCAGCAGCGTGAGCGGGTCGGCCACCATGCGGGAGGCGAGCACCTCCTCGCGCGAGACTTCTCGGCAAAATTTCGCGATCGGGTTGAGGATGCCGTGCCGCCGGTTCTTCACCGAGACGTCTGCCAAGGCCTCAAGGGGGATGCCGTGCTCGTGCATGTAGCGCTTCGCACGCATGGCATACAGCGCCGGCATGATCATGCCCCGCCGGTTGTTCCAATCGTGCTGGTTCATCGGCAGCGCGCCGCCGCCCAGGCCGCTCAGATGGTCCATGCCGAACACCACCACCGTCTCGTACTGACCAGCGCGCAACGCCTGCAGCGCGAGATTCAGGGCCGTAGCGCCGCTCGAGCAGGCATTGTCAACGTTGTAGACCGCCTCGCCGCCCGCGCCAAGCTCGCGCAGCGCGCGCTGCCCGGGCAGATGGCCGCCCAATGCGTTGCCGCAATAGAAGGCCTGCACGTCGCGCATCGATACGTCGGCATCTTTCAATGCATCCAGGATCGCAGCCTGGGCCAGCGCCTCCTCCGTGAGGTCCGGGAATCGGCCAAAATCGGAGATGCCGACGCCGGTAATCAGGGATTCCTTCATGCCGCATCTCCTATTAGAGGTTCGAAGGCGTAGTCGGATGCCAGGTCAGGCAGTGTGAACGGCACGACGCGCACCACGTCGCCGATGGCTGGAGCAACCTCGCCCTGCCACACCAGCCGGCCAAAGGCGCGCAGGCCGAAGTCGAAATCGACCATCGCAAGCGAGTAGGCCGGCGCCTTGCCGGGGTGCACAGTGGTAAAGGTGTAGACGCGCCCGGTGGCGCCTAGCGATATGGGGTCGACAACATCGTCGCCGTGCACGAACTCAGGCGGTGGAAAGCGAACCTCGCCGCTGGCGCAAAAGCGCGCCCCCCGGAGCACCATGCCTTCGGCGGAGTCGCCAAAATGGCCACCTTCGTATTTAGTAATATTCATGTGTCTCGCTCGACTTCATGGTTTGGATTCGTGTAGATTCTGGGCGGAACCACATACACCGACAATGCCTTTTTTCTGCGACTCGTTTTTAGTTCTGCTAAAGTCTAACCATGCAACGCGCCCGCCTACCCCTACTCGGACTGCGTGCCTTCGAGGCCACTGCACGCCACTTGAGCGTATCGAAGGCCGCCTTGGAACTGTGCGTCACGCCCGGCGCCGTGAGCCAGCAGGTCAAGCTTCTGGAGGACACGGTCGGCGTTCCGCTACTTCGCCGCAAAGGTCGCTCGGTGGAACTCACGGATGCGGGCCAGGTGCTACGGCCCGCGCTCACGCAGGCTTTCCAGACGATCGAGCTGACACTCAATGCGATCGCGCGTCGCCCTCGGCATGACACCCTTAAGCTGTGCCTGCTTCCGACGCTGGCCGAGAAGTGGCTGATGCCGCGGCTCGCACGCTTTCACGGCGCGAATCCAGAGGTAGACATCCAGATCATGACCAGCTTCCGCCCCATCCACTTCGAGGCCGAGGACGTGGATATGGCGTCCTTCACCGGGAAGGACTTGCCCACCGGGCTGGAAGGCGTACGCCTGTTCGACGACGAGTTTCTGCCCGTTTGCAGCCCTGCTCTCCTGCAGCGTTACAAGCGGCTTGCGGCGCCGCGCGATCTGGCCCGTGCAACCCTGTTGTACTCGGTGCGGCGCATGGACGACTGGCAGCGCTGGCTCGCTCTGGCCGGTGCGCCGGACCTTCGTCCACAGCGCAGCCTCTCATTCGAGAACTCCTCGCTCGCGATCCAGGCGGCGGTAGATGGGCTCGGTGTCGCCGTGGTGCAGCGCGCGTACGTGACGGACCTGCTCAAGTCCGGCATCCTGGTCGCGCCCTTTGACCTGGTGGCGCACAGCGAAAGCGGCTACTACCTCGTGTGGTCGGCCGCGCGTGCGGCGAGCCCAACCTTCCGTTCGTTCCTGCAATGGGTGCTGAAGGAGGCCGGGCGTAACGCGACCTGAGATTCAGCGGGGCGCGATCGTGCGCGTTATGCAGGCGAGCAAGGTGTCGGTGTGCCTATCCAGCTGTCGGTCGTGGTTGGCGTTGTAGTTGCGTAGCGCAAAGCCGAGGAGCTTAGGTGCGTCCGATGACGGGATGCCGCAATCGCCGAGATCGATGGGCCAGCCAAGTTGCGAGAAGGCAAGCGCCACCCGATCGGCAACCTGGCCGGCCGGATCCGGATCCGTGACCTCGAGCTCCAGGCCGAGCGCCGCGCCAAGGCTACGGGTAACCTCCGGCACCACCGCACCAAGACCGCGGATCATCGCCGGCGCGAAGGCCGCGTAGCCCCGAGACTGCGTCACGCCGGGATAGTGATTGAATACGCCCACCGCCGTTGCATAGGCGGCGCGGGCCAAGAGTTGGCACGACCAAGGTTGGCCGCCATCTTCTTCGTCGCGGTTCTGCAGCAGCGCCGCGGCGCAAAGGTCGATCAGCGCGCCTCTGTCCGATGTCTCGCCCAGCCGCGGGTAAGCGTCGCGGGCCAGCTTCCATGCCTGGAGGCGGCTCGCCTGCACGAGCGGGTTGGCCGTCGCCATCGCGCCCATGCACATGAGCGCCCACCAGTAAATCTCGAAGCTGGTCGAGCGTGCGAGCGACAGGGGCGCTGTGGCAAGGGCCTCGGAATCCCAAAAGACCGCCCGCGGCCGCGTCTTGGGATCGAAGAACTCCAGGTGGTGCACCGCGCCGTGGCAGCGCACGGCCGAGCCACTGCGGTTTTGCGCGGACGTGGGCGACGTAAGGACGTTGAAGATCGGCACTTTTGGCGCTGGCAAGCGCCGGCTTACGGGAGGTGCCCCCTCAATGTGCACAGTCGCCATATCCTCGAGCGGGCGGTTTTCGCCCAGTAGCATCGCGACTACGCGCGCGCCTTTGATCACGCTGCCGGCGCCGACCGCGATCAGCGCATCCGCCTCGACCTCTCGTGCTATGGCAGCGGCCTCTTCCACGCATTCGGCAGGCGCGCCCTCAGAGATCGCAGCGAATACGCCGGCGATACGTTCGCCGGCGAGAGCCTGGAGTCTTTGAATCAGCGTTGTGTGCTCACGTACGCTGCGGCCGCAGAGCACAAGAGCCCGCGAGATGCCGAGCCGTTGCAATTCCTTGGGCAGCGCCGCCAGCGCATCGGCACCGGCGTAGACCTTCAACGGGTAGTTGCGAGCTTGGAAGTTGTGGCTGGAGAGTTCGCTTTGGTACATGTCGCTGTCGTGAAAGGTTGATCGAGAGTCCGCCCACAGTGGGCGGCACGCGCGGAATCCACAATGCAGAATCCAGCGCGGCTCTGTTGAGGGGCGCTAAAAGGAGAAAGCGGCGCGCGCAGCCGACTGTCATTGACGATTGCGTTCAGTGGTCCCACTAGCACGCGGATACAGCTCATCCCGATTCGCCGCGCATTGACCAACGCCGGGGATCTCATCCCAGCCCGGGGCGTTGTCGCAAAAACTGGATCTTCCGGCCGGGGGCAAACTTGATGGCGAGTTCGGCAACGATGCGCACCGTCTCGCCCACCTGGCTCAGGCACGCCCAAAGTTTGCGGCGATACCCTGTCCCGGCACCATTACTCACTCACGCGCTGTTCCGCCGACCCTCTTTTGCGCCAACCCGTGAAATAGCCGGCCTAGCGATGGCCCTATTCCGCAGTGGCCAAGCAGGCGAGAGCAGCGTCCTGTTCGGGAGTGCCGCCCGATACCCCCAGGCCGCCGATCAACGCCCCGTCGGCGTCGAACAGTGGCACGCCGCCGCCCACAAGGAGTAGGCCACCGTTGTGGATGTGGTCGAAATGCAGAAACGGTTTGCCGATCTGCAACGGCGCGTTCAGGGCTTCGGTTGGGGCCTGGAACATGACCGACGTTCGTGCCTTAGCGATGGCCAGCTCGTTTGATGCCAGCCAGGCACCGTCCATCCGTGAGAAAGTCACCAGGTTCGCACCCTTGTCAACGACTGCGAAGACTGCGTTCATGCCGGTCTCCTGCGCGGCAGCACGGCCCCGAGCCACGAGACGGTGGGCGTATTCGAGCATGAGGTCAGGCATTCTGGGTCCACTCCGTTTCCTGCCACTGCTTCGCGGCGTCGATTGTGTCGGAGGGGCGCATCGTGCGGTAGAGATGCTCCTCGGCCGAAAGGATTTCGACCATCGCGTCGATCATCTCCTGGGGGGCAGCCTGATTCGCGAGGGCGCCTGCGAAGTCCGGCATCGGAACGACCGCGCGGTCGGCGTCGTACCACTGCGTGTGGCTCTCCGCGCCGGTGTCGTTGAAGCCGGTCCCGAACACACCGGGGTTCACGGTCGCGACCTTGACGCCGTACGGCGCCAGCTCGGCCTTCATGGAGCCGGCGATGGCCTCGATGGCGTGCTTCGTGGCGCAGTACACGCCAACGAACGGAATGACGAGGATCCCACCCATCGACGAGGTCCACACCACCTTACCGGACTTGCGCGCCACCATCTTCGGGACGATGCCCTGCGCCAGCTTCATGTGGCCGAACACGTTGATCTCGAACGATTCGCGCACCCGCTGCATCGGGATGTCGACGACCGATCCGCTCTCCATCACACCGGCGTTGAGCACGAGAACGTCGGGGTTGTAGCCCGCGGCGTGCGCGATGTCGATGTCGTCGAGAAGGTTGAGCTTGATGACTTCGAGCTTGACACGGGCGTCCGCTGCGTCTGCGCGCAAGCTTCGCACCTGGGGCCAGGTTTCGGCGGTCGCGACGACCTCGTGCCCGCGGCGGGCGAGCTCGATGGCGGCACCGCGGCCGAAGCCGGAGCTGGCGCCCGTGATCAGAATCTTCTTTGGCATGGTTGGTTCATTCCTTGTGTTTGATGTCTATGCAGGCCCCATGACAGGGGTCGCTTGCAGAACCAGCCCTCGAGTGCTGCGTTGTTCAGTGTAGGTATCCCGTCTTCTGCAAACAACGCAGTTTTTTTGTCGAAACTCTTTAGCCCGTCTAAATCGTGTGGGCCGCTGGCAGCGCGCCTCCGCGAGACCTGCCCGGGAACTGCTGCGGCGCCGGGGTCCTTGCGATGGCCATCAGCATCCCATCGCGATGCGCGTCGAGCAGGCGGTCATGGTTGGCATTGAAGTTCCGCAGCGCCAGCGCGGGCGCATCTCTCGTTGTCGGCGGCAACGCTTGCTGCGCAAGCCTAGCTTTGCGCTCACCGCGCCCGTTCCCGCGCAACTGCTGATTTGCTATCAAAACCAGTTTGTTAGCGGAGATGTGGCGGATTTTTCACGAATTGCGGCCAACCCTCAAAGTCAGGCTAATGACCTGCACTACGGGCCGGTTCCGATGTTGCAATAGGCCATTGTGAAATAAGCGTCGATGGCCGCGATGACCAAATCGCAACTGTTCATCAACGAGAACCCGAAGCCGGCGATCGCACCGCGCAGGCTGGCAATCACCGGCTTCTCCATGCGTCGGATCCGGATGAGCGATTCATGAGCGTCCGCGATAAGACGCGGCACAGCCGATACGGCCCACCGCACGCGCGAGCAGCTCAGCATTAAGCGAATCTCGACAACGAGATTCGCCGGGCGGCGCTCAGGCGTTGATCCAGGCGCGCGCCTGATCCAGCTCGTTGACGTGGAACGCCTTGACTTCGGCCTTCGTAAAGAACCGCGCCAGATGCATCGAGGCGTGGATCCACCCCGCGTCGGCCACCACGGCGGCGCGCGTGATCTTGCGGGCCACGGAAACGCCGAGCGTCAGGTCGGTCCACAGTGCCTTTGGCTCGATGCCGGTGAAATGCTCGATGCGTTCGAGCACGCGGGTCTTGCCGTTCAGTTCGAGATCCCCTCGCAGGCGCTCGATGGCTTCGCGCAGATCGCGGTCAGTGATTTTGCCTTCGACGGAAATCTCGACGACAGGGGAATCGGGGTCGGTGTGATACAGGATCATGGCAGCACCACTTGGCTGGGGAGGCGTTACACGCTCAGGCGCGGACAAACCTAGCGTTCGATCACTTTCTGATGGTACGCCTTTTCGCACGGCTCGGATCGCAGGGGTTCCTGGTTCGCCAGAGCTGGGCCCGGGAACTGTGAAGGAAAAGCCACTAACCGTGAGACGTGCCTGTTCCGCCTCAAATTCATTGGGCAACGGGTGTACAAAGAATCATGGCCTTTGGCGCCCGTTGCAACGGTTTCCGTCGATGCGACGGCATGGTTCACGTATTCGATAGCTGCATCAACAACGCCATACAGGGTAACGCTCGATTGCGCATGCACACGGCTTGCAGTCCGCATTGCCTCGGCAATGGCAAGGTACCGACACGTCGTTCAGTGGTCTCCTCGTGGGTAGGGACGGCTCTGTCCCATAGAATGGCGGCCATGCTTGCGCCGTTAAATTGCTTTGTTGTTTTGGCTCGATGGGGCGTTGGAAGCCCATGACAAAATTCTGACGCTGGTCTCTCTTGTCGAACAACCCCAGCCAGGGTTGGACGCGCATAAGAGAAATTTGTGGGTGCGGCAACGTGCCTCGTTGTACGCTCGTCCCCGAAATTCTTCGCCTAGCTACCTATGCAACTGAATCCCCGCCAACTCGAAGCCTTCCGTAGTGTGATGGTGTCCGGCAGCATGACGGTGGCCGCCGAACGGCTGAAGATCAGTCAGCCTGCGGTGAGCGCGCTCATCAGGGATCTCGAGAAGAGACTGGAAATTCGTCTGTTCAGGCGTGAAGGCAATCGCCTTATTCCAGGGGCGGAGGCCCAGCGGTTGTTCCGCGAGGTGGACCGGTTTTACCAGGGTATGGAGCAGATCGAGCGCGTGGCACTGGACCTCAAGTCAGCGCGCATCGGTACCCTGCGTGTTGCTTCCATGCATACGTTGGGATTGAGCTTGCTCAGCGAAGGCGTCAGGCAGTTCTCACTCTCCCGCCCCGAATTGGCCATCTCGCTGGACGTTCGCAATTCTCTAGGCGTGCTGGAGCTCGCCGCTGCGCACCAAATCGATATCGGATTCGTTCAGATGTCCGGCGACGAATACCCAGGGGTCGATGTCCTCCCGCTACCCAGCGTCGCGGCGGTCTGCGTGCTCCCTCGTGGCCATGCCTTGGCCCGTAAGAAGTCATTGAAGATTAGCGACCTGCAAGATGAGCCGCTTATCTCTCTGAACCGCAATAGCCCGGTGCGTATGCGACTGGAGATGGAGCTCGACGCCGCCGGAGTGACATGCAAACGCTCGGTGGTCACATCGCTCGGTCACGTGGCATGCAGCCTGGTGGCGGGCGGACTTGGCCTGACTGTCGTCGATCCCTTCACCGCTCGCAGAGTGCAAGATCCGGGCGTGGTCTGGCGTCCGTTGTCACCGGCCGTGCAGTTTCATTTCTCCATGGTTTTGCCCTCCCACCAACCGCGATCGAAGGTTGTTGAAGACTTCATCAGGGTGGTCAAGGCGCTCTTCAAAGCGAGCGTCGACTTGCCCTAGTCCACGGTAAGCGGCACCGGAGCTGCGCGTCGCGCAGAAGATTTTCTTATGTGCGTCCAACCCTGTCTGTAGTTGTGCCTCCCGGACCAAAGATTCATCATCCAGTCATGGAATCGGACTAGCCGAACTCACCGCGGCGCGGTCTTTCAGCGAAGGTTCATTCCTATCTTTCGCCCGGCGCGATCTGCATAAAGCGCGCCGGGCGAGGCCCCCGTCTGAACCGTTTTTTGCTAGGTAGAGAAGCGCCGCCGCATGGCCAGGCGCCGATTGCCTCGCTCGCTACCATGACATCGACTTCCCACGAAACACTACTTGCCGAGGCTCGGCTAAGTTCGCCCCCCGCCTCCCGGCTTACGAAGCACTACGTCTTGCCTGGACTCGAGCGCGAACGCAGGCAGTTTCACGAGTTCGTCGCCGTTGATCTTGCCCATACCACCATGCTCGTGGAAGAAGGCATTCTTTCCGCGGAGACCGGCCGCGCCATCCTGGGGCAGTTGCTGACCATTCGGAAAATGCAGCCTTCCGAGTTTCCAGTGGATGCGCGCAAAGGCAGCTTTCTGCTGCAGATCGAGTCGTATCTCTTCAGCGCTCTCGGCGAGGACGTGGGTGGCCAGATGCACACTGGCCGCAGCCGGATCGATCAAGGCGCCACGGTACGTCGCCTGTACAAGCGCAACCGCATTCTGGATGTGATGGACCGGCTGAACGCGTTCCAGGATGCGATTGCCGAGCAAGCGCGCCGTCATGCTCACACGATCATGCCCGGCTACACGCATATGCAGCAGGCCCAGCCTTGGGTGTTCGGACACTATCTGCTGAGCTTCAGCGCCCGCCTGCATGACAGCTTTGAGCGTCTGGCTCAAGCCTATGGGCGCGTCAATCGTAATCCATTGGGAACCGTTGGTCTTGCCGGCACCTCGTGGCCGCTCAACCGCGCGCGAACCACGGAACTACTCGGATTCGATGGCCAAGTCGAAAACTCAAAACTTGGCCGCGAAGCTTTTGATGCGGCAGATGCCATCTGCGCACTGTCGTTCATCATGGCCGATCTGAACGATCTGGCTACCGATCTGCATATCTGGTCCAGCACCGAATTCGGATTGGTTGAATCCGACGATAGCTACTGCGGTACAAGCAGCATCTTCCCGCAAAAGAAGAACCCGGTCGCTCTGGAGACCATCAGGAAGGCCGCCGGTCCCGCCGTGACATGGCTGGGCGCTGCCCTGGCGACGTTCCGCGCAGAAGGAACGGGCGATCAGGCCATGCGCACCGTCTCTCATATCGATGAAGCCTTGGCAACGACCGAGAGCATGCTTGATCTGTTCACTGGCGTAATGGAAACGTTGATCGTGCACCAAGATCGGATGGCCGAGTCGCTCAAAGGAAGCTGGTGCACCGCAAGCAATCTTGCGGATGTGATCGTGCGTGAACGACGCCTGTCTTTCCGCCAGGTGCACCACATCGTCGCCCGCGCAGTGCGCAACTGCGTGGCGCAAGGACTGCTCCCCGATCAACTGACCAGTGATCGTCTCGACGAAGCTGCACGCGAAACGGTTGGTATCGCATTGAATCTGGGCGACGCCGCGGTGAGGGACGCGCTCGATCCGGTTCGCTTTGTCGAGACCCGGATTACGGACGGCAGCATCGGGCCGCACCAGGTAGCAAGACTGCTCGAGCGTGCAGCGCAGGAGCGAGCCGCGGATCAACAATGGGTAGGTGAGGCACGCAGCCGATTGAGCCGTTCGCAACAGGCACTCAACGAAGCCGTGGGCGAGCTGGTGGCTCAAAAGTAAATGCTTAAGAAGAGATACTGAAGGAGACGCAGGTTATGTTGAAGTTGAAGTCGAAATCGAAATCAAAATCGAAATCTATTGCCTTGTTCATGTCCGTCGCGGCACTCTCACTGGGCGTTCGCGCAGAGACCTATCCCTCGAAACCAATCATGCTGGTGGTGCCTTTCGCCGCAGGCGGTACGGTGAACATGATGGGTCGCCTGGTTGCCGAGCATATGGGGGAAAAGCTCGGTCAGCCAGTTGTCGTCGACAACAAGGCCGGCGCGGGTGGTGCGATCGGCGCCGGATTCGTCGCCAAGGCCGCCCCGGATGGATACACGCTGCTGCTGGGCTCGATGGGACAAGCCGTTCAGCCTCTGCTTACCAAGCGGCTACCGTACGATCCCAAGAAGTTGGTCCCGGTTGCGCTGTTCTCGACCGTGTCGAATGTGCTGGCCGTATCCAGCACTGCTCCCGCGAAAAGCGTCTCGGATCTGATTGGCTATTCGAAGGCGCATCCCGGCAAGCTGAACATGGCATCGGCTGGCATCGGCTCGATCAATCATCTGATTGGTGAACTGTTCATGTCCAGAACCGGAGCCAATTTCGTGCACGTGCCGTACAAGGGCGCTGGCCCCGCCGGTGTCGATCTGCTCTCGGGGCAGGTACAACTGATCTTCGCGAATCTGCCGAACGTGCTGCCTTTCGCGAGGGCAGGAAAGGTCCGCCTGCTGGCAGTCGCCAGCGAAAAGCGTGACCCCGCCATTCCAGACGTACCCACTTTTGCCGAGGCAGGTGTAAAGGATGCGATTGTCGAATCATGGTACGGTTTGATGGCACCTGCCGGTACCAAACCGGAAGTCATCAAGAAGCTGCAGGATACCTTGCTGGTTGTGACCAAAGACAAACGCTTCATTTCCCAACTGGCGGAGCAGGGAGCACGACCGTACCCTGGTTCCAGTGCGGACATGGCCCAACTCATGGAAAAGGAAGGAAAACGTTGGGGTGAGGTGATCGACCACGCCAGGATCTCGGTGGACTGATTCACCCAACTCTGAACTTTGGTCGTTTGACTCTGAGCTGCCGGCCTCGCGTCAAGCCGGCCGGCTCCTGCTGCGCGACACCGTCCGCAGCTTGCCGATGGGCGCCATCAGCGCGGCGGTGCAGTAATCCACCAGGTCCGCGACGGGAGGCTGGCCGCGCTTTGCAGGGCCTTGGGTCTGGCGGCACCACTGCGCCAGCGAATAGACCACGCTGTTGTTGAACCACATCTGGCGGTTATGCAAGACCTTGCGCGGGATGCCGGGCAAGGCAGCGGCAATCATCTTCCTGGCCCGCAGCACGCCAGACATCGCGTCGAAATCGATCATTTCCGCGTTGAGCAGGCTCGGGCTGAAGGTGGCCTGCGCCAGCACCTGCACATAGAGCGCGCCCCAGGGCGTGTCGCAGATGGTATCGGCAAGCGCGCTGATCGATGCTTCCACGATGGCCCGCACATCGCCACCCAGGCCGGCCGCCTCGACTTCGTCCAGGTAGTGGTTGCGCACCTTGTTGATATGGGTCAGGCGGAAATTCAGCAACTGGCTGACCAGCGCCTCGCGCGAGCCAAAGTGATAGTGCAGCGCCGAGCGGTTGCGCTGGCCCGCCTCGACCACGATCTGGCGCAGCGGCACCAGTTCGACGCCATGCTCGGCAAACAGGCGCTCGGCGATCTCGAGCATGCGCCGGGCAGTCTCGCTTTCCAGCGGATTGCCGGTGGTCTGCCCGGCCTCGGCTGACGCCTTTCGCGCCGGCGGCTTTTCCATTAGCGCGCTATCGGCAAGGACCGTTGCAAGAGAACGCTGGCGTCCATGGCTCATAAACTGTTGTTCCCATATTTTAATATTTGGAATTATGGGTGCAATGCCATCAAGCGGGCAAGCATGCCGCCCGCGTCTGAGGCAAGTATGACTAGCCGCGCAAGCGCCGCAACGAGCGCTCGGGATTCTGGCCCAGCACGCCGATGATGGCGCCAACCAGCATGACCGCGCCGCACACCGTGAAGCCAAGCTCGAAGCCGTGCGCGCCGACATGGCCCTGCACCTGCACGAGGCGCCCCATCACCACCGGCGCGATCGCGCCGGCGCTGGTCGCCACCGCCGTGCTCAGCGCGATGATGGCGCTGCGCTGCGCATCGGGAACGATCTCGGCAAGAATGGCCGGCCCGACCGCGAACGCGACCGGCGGCAGCGTAGCGGCCAGCGCCAGCAACGCCACCTTCCCCCCCGGCGCAAGCGAAAGCAGCGGCAGCGCCAGGAACAGCAAGCCGCCGGCGCCCACGCAAGCGCTGCCGAACACCGCCCGCGCCACGCGCGAGGAAGCGCCCCGCCGCAGCAACTGCTGCGAGCACCAGCTCAGCGTCAGGCTGACCGGCACGCCAACGGCCACGATGACCGCGAACATCCTGCCGGCGGTCACATCGTCATATCCCAGCCCCTGCTCCAGGTAGGACGGCATCCAGGTCAGCACCAGGGCGAGCCCCCAATACGCCGCGAAGCCGGCCACGAAGCCCGACAACACGGTCGCATCCGTGAGCAGCCGGCGGTAAGGCACACGCCGGCCCGCTTCGCCGCGCCGCACCGGCTCGGCCTGCAGCGTGCCTTCGCGGCCGAAGCACAGCCAGCCCAGCGCCCACAGTGCCGACGCGGCGGACAGCAGGAGGAAATTGGCGCGCCAGCCCCAGTGCTGCGTGATGAAGGGCACCGCCAGCCCTGCCAGCAACAAGCCGAATACCGCACCCTGGTTGATCAGGGCCACCGGCAGGTTGCGCTTCTCGTGTGGGAACCACTTGTACAGCGCGTGCACCGATACCGGAAATCCCGGTCCCTCGCCCGCGCCGAGAATCACGCGCGATGCCAGCAGCGCCGCGGCGCCGGAGGCGAACGCCACCGGAAACTGCACCAGCGACCACAGGATCGCCATGGCCAGCAGCAGCCAGCGCGCCGCCACCCGGTTGCCGATAAAGCCCACGATGGCCGCCGACACCGAGAACAGCCAGAAGAAGCTGCCCGCGATCAGGCCGAACTGCGTCGGGCTGAGGTGAAGCTCGCGCATGACCGGCACGGCCACCATGCCCAGCACGACTTTGTCCAGGAAGTTGATGGAGGAGAACACCGTGAGCCAGGTGGCCATTGCCCATGCCTTGCGGGGCTGGTACGCGTCGGCGCGCACGGCGGCACCCTGGTCGCGCATGGCGCCCTGCGGCGGGGAAGTCGTCAACGAATCCGGCATGGTTCAGTACTCCATGGCGCATGCGGCGGGCACGCCGAGAACCGCCTCGGGTGCCGCACCGATCACCTTGAATTAATCCCCAGGATTATCCCGGGCATCGAGCTTAGTTATAATCGAACGCAGCGCACACTGGGGTTTTCCCCGTATGCGCCGGATCGGCCTGGCGTGCGGCGCATGCAGCGCCGCACGCGGGACAGCGTCCTCAGAAGATCGTGCGGATACCCAGCGAAATGCCGAGTTGCCCGCTGGCGCCGGGCGTCTTGTAATACGTCTGGGCGGTGGACGGCAGGTAGCCGACCGACTGCCCGTTGGGCAGGTAAGCGATGTTGTCCCAGTTCAGCGAAGCATTGCGCGCATACATCGCCGCGGCGAAGAAATCGGTCCGCTTGGAAATGCTGTAATCCGCCAGCGCCAGATATTGCTGCGGATTCTGCGGCTTGACCTTGGTGCCGGCGATGGTGGCCTGCTTGATGTCGTCGTAGTAATAGGCCAATGCCAAGCGCAGCGCCGAGGTCGCTTCCCAGTTCAGGCCCAGCCAGTACATATCGTCGCGATGCGGCAACAGCGTAGGCGTACCGGTGGCGGGCGCCACCGAATTGCCCCAGCGGTAGCCACCCATCAGTTTGACCTTGCCCAGCATATAGCTCGCGCCGATGGCGGCGCGCATGTCGCGGCCATAGTCGTTCGAGCCGGAGGCGCCGGTGGCCTGGGCAGTGTTAAGCGTCTTCACCTCGTCATAGGCCACGCCAAGGCCAAAGCCATCGGAAAAGTACGAGGCGCCGATGCCATAAGCCGACCCCGCGGCCAGGCTGCCGCTGCGCTCGCCAAGGGACCAATGCGTGTTCAGCGAGACCCCGCCGAACTGGCCCTGGTACTGGACCATGTTGCTCTCGCGGAAGTTCGGACCGGCAAAGCCCACTACCGGTTCGAACTCGGGCGCGTAGGCCGCGGGCATGAAGTTGCCCATGGTCAGGAAGGAAGACGTGTACTGGCGCCCGAAGGTCACCCGCCCGTAGCCGCCCTTCAGGCCCACAAAGGCTTGCCGGCCGAACAACAGGCCACCGCCAAGCTGGCCGTTGTCGGTGTTGAACTGACTTTCCAGCACGAACAGGCTCTGCAGCCCGCCGCCGAGATCCTCCACGCCGCGCAGGCCGAAGCGCGACTGGGCGATGCCCGACGAGTTCATCAGGTATTGGGAGCCGCTGCCCGGCGCCAGCACGCCGTTGGTCACGTTTTGCGCATGGTTCACGTACTGCATGCTTGCGGTCACGACGCCGTACAGCGTCACCGACGATTGCGCATAAGCCCCCTGCCCCAAGACGCTGGCAGCGGCCACGGCGAACAGCACTTTCTTCTTCATCAGTCTTCCTCCGTTGTGTTCGTTGAAGGGATCGCACATGGACATGCGTGCCGCGCTCGAGCGCGCCATGCCTCCGTTTAATCCGATGTCTTAATCTGTAATTCAAGAGATTAAGTGCGCGAATCCGTTCAGGCATCTGGGGATTTCCCGATCGCGCTGCGTCGTGTCCCCGGCTCATCACCGGTGGCGTGCATCCTGCAGCACAATTGCGGCAAAACTGCGCCATAGTTGCGGCCAGAACGCCACATGACTGGCGGTCCGCGCATCAGCGCGCTAGGGATAATTCTAAGTATTAATGCAGGAGATTATTGCTATCCTGACCTGCCCAGTACACGTATGCAGCGCCCAAACATGGAGAGAGACAGCATGGAAAAGCCCGAAAAGACCGAGGCCGGGTCCGGTATCGGCACCTACAACACCACCCCCGGTGCGGGCAGCCACCTGCCCTTTCCCGCGCCGCCCAGTGCCAGCGTGGCCGGACGCAAGCTGTCCGAGTCCACCCACCAGCGCCGCAAAGCGGAGCCGCTGCTGCGGGACGCGCCCAACGTGATGATCGTGATGCTGGACGACGCGGGTTTTGCGCACCCGGATACCTTCGGCGGTGAAATCCATACGCCCACGCTCACGCGGCTAGCCGATAGCGGCATCCGCTACAACGCCTTTCATAACTGCGGCGTGTGCTCGCCCACGCGCGCCTCGCTGCTCACCGGGCGTAACGCGCACCGCGTCGGCTACGGGCATATTTCCGAATACGCCACGGACTGGGACGGCTACGTTGGGGTGATTCCCAAAAGTGCCGGCACCCTGGCCGAAGTGCTTCGGGCCTGGGGCTACAACACCGCCGCCTTTGGAAAATGGCACAACACACCGGCCAACCTGACCACGCCGATGGGCCCGTTCGACCGCTGGCCCACAGGTCACGGCTTTGACCACTTCTACGGCTTCCTGGGCGGCGAAAGCTCCCAGTACGAGCCGCGCCTGGTCGAGAACACCACGCTGATCGAGCCACCGCATGACGAGAACTACCACCTGACCGAGGACATGGCCGCGAAGGCCGCGCGCTGGCTGCGCCGCCATAGCGCCATCACGCCGGACAAGCCATTCATGATGTACTGGGCGCCTGGCGCGGTGCATGGGCCACATCAGGTCTTCCAGGAATGGACCGACAAGTACAAGGGCAAGTTCGACGACGGATGGGATGCCTACCGGGAACGCGCTTTCGCACGCCAGAAAGAAATGGGCTGGATCCCGGAATCCGCAGAGCTCACGCCGCGCCCCGACACCCTGCCAGGCTGGGACAGCATCCCCGAAGCCGAACGCCCTTTCCAGAGGCGGCTGATGGAAGTCTATGCGGGCTTCCTGGAACATACCGACGCGCAGCTTGGCAAGATCATCGACGAACTGGAACGCCTGGGCTTGCGCGAGAACACGCTGGTGTTCTTTGTGTTCAGCGACAACGGCGGCAGTGCGGAAGGACAGAACGGCACCGTTGTCGAATTGCTTGCGCAGAACCGCATCCCCAGCACGATCGAGCAGCATCTTGACGTTCTGGACGGCCTGGGCGGGCTCGACGCGCTGGGCGGCCGCAAGACCAGCAATATGTACCACGCCGGCTGGGCCTGGGCCGGATCCACGCCATTTCAGAGCACCAAGCTGATTGCCGCCCACTTCGGTGGCACGCGCACGCCCCTGGTGGTCTCGTGGCCGCGCGGCATCAAGCCGGATAGCGTGCCGCGCACGCAGCTCCATCACGTGAACGACATCGCGCCCACCATCTACGACATCCTGGGCATCACTGCGCCGCTCGAACTCAACGGCGTGGCGCAGGATTCGCTGGACGGCATATCGATGGCCTACACCTTTGCCGAGCCGGCCGCGGCCGGCCGCAAGGGGGTGCAGTACTTCGAGGTCGCCGGCAGCCGCATGGTGCATCACGATGGCTGGACGGCAGGTGTGTTCGGGCCGCGCATTCCCTGGGTTACCGTGACACCAGGGCTGGATACCTGGGATCCGGACAACGATGTCTGGGAGCTGTACCACATCCGCGCGGACTACTCGCAGGCACGGGACCTGGCCCAGGAACAGCCCGGGAAGCTGGCGCAGATGAAGGATATGTTCGCCGCGCAGGCGGGGATCAACAAGGTCTATCCGCTGGGCGCGGTCTATCGGGTAGTGATCCATCCGATAGACCGCGTTGCCCCCAAGCAGACCGCCTGGCGCTTTAGTGGGGACATCACGCGCATTCCCGAGAACGCCGCGCCGAACATCCGCTCCCGCGACCACATCGCCACCGTGGATGCCGAGTTCGGCGAGCGCGCCAGCGGCGTGCTCTACGCCATGGGCGGATTCAACGGCGGCGTCAGCCTCTTCATGGACGACGGTTACCTCGCCTACGAATACAACATGCTGGGGATGTACCGCTACAAAGTGCGCTCGCCCGATCGCCTCCCTGCAGGCAGGCACGCCCTGGAGATCGAGTTCACGATGTCCGAAGGCCACGCGCCCAGGCGCGCCGCCAGCTATGTGCTGCGCGTGAACGGCGCGCGGATTGCCGCGACGGAGGTAGGCATCACGGTGCCTGGCGCCTTCAGTGCGTGTGAAACCTTCGACGTCGGGTGCGACCTCGGCTCGCCCGTCGCGCACGAGTATTTCGACCGCGCACCGTTCCGGTTCAGCGGCACCATTCATGAAGTCTGGCTGCGCTACAAATAAGGAGACAGAACATGCAAGACATCGAAGACCGCCCTTCGGCACTCGTGACAGGCACTGGCTGCGAGGCCGTGGCAGAAGGCGTATGGCTGCTGCACGGCCAAGGCCAGTCGTTCGTGGCCGACGTTGGCGGCGGCTTGCTGGTAGTGGATGCTGGCCCCGGCGGCAAGGTCACGCGCGGCATGATTGCCGCCCTGCGCGCCAGTACGGACCTGCCGGTCATCGCCATCTGCTTCAGCCACGGCCACATCGGCTACAACGCCGGCCTGCCCGAATGGCTGGCACATGCGAGCGGGCGCGGGGAGCCGGCGCCGCGCGTGATCGCCCACGCCAATGTGATCGGCCGCCGGGCCCGTTACCAGGCCACCATGGGCCTGCAGGAGCGCATGGCCGAAATCCAGTTCCGGCACCGCGCCGGCGCGCTCGCCGGACGCCTGGTTTGCCCCGCTCCGACCGAGACCTTCACCGATGGGCTGACCGTCGGACAGGGCGCGCGGCGCGCCGAGATCATCTGGGCCCCGTCGGAAACCGACGACGCCATCGCCATCTGGCTGCCGGGCCCCCGGCTGCTGTACGGCGGCCCGGCCGTCATCGATTCGATCCCGAATATCGGCACACCTTTGCGCACCCTGCGCGACACCGTGCGCTGGGCCGAGACGCTGGAGCGGCTTGCCGCGCTCCAGCCAAGCACGGTGGTACGCGAGTTTGGCGCAACCCTTGAAGGCAGCGAATCGTGCCAACACGTCCTGACGCAAACGGCGCGCGCGCTGCGCTGGCTGCGCGACGAGGTTGTCAGGCTGATGAATGCGGGCTGCGGCGAGCGCGAGGTACTGGCGTCGCTGGAACTGCCGCCCGAGCTGTTCGACCAGCCCTGGATGCGGCCGACCTATGGCGATCCGAGTTACATCGCACGCGACATCTACCGCTCGGAGAATGGGTGGTGGGACCGCAACCCGACCTCCCTGCATCCGGCACCACCCGAGCGCGCGGCCGCGGAGATCGTCGCGGCCATCGCCGACCATGACGCCGTGATCCGCCATGCAGAGGCGCTGGCAGAACGCGGTGAGACCCAGCTCGCCCTGCATGTGATCGACGTGCTGGCCACCGCGCGCGACGATACGCCCACGCTCGCCAAGGCAAGGTCGCTCAAGGCATGCTGGCTGCGCGAGCGCGCTGGCCAGGTCCGAAGCTATGTGTCGCGCAGCCTCTATACGGCAACCGCGGACATGATCGAGCAAGGCAACGGGCACGCCTTCGGCATTCGCTGACGCTGGCACAGGCCCCTCACGGGCTCCAAGGGAGAGAAACATGTCCAACATCGCAAAGCATTGCCCATCGCCCAACCCTGTGCGGGGCGGCGTCGTCACACGACGGCATGCCATGCGCTGCCTCGGCGGGATCGCCATGGCGGCATTGGCAAGCGCCGGCAGCCTGGCGGCGGCTGGCGCGGCCCATGCCGAACCCGCCTGGCCAGCGCGGCCTATCCGCCTGGTTGTGCCGTCTTCGGCCGGTAGCGGCACCGACCTCTTTGCCCGCCTGCTGGCCGAGCGCCTGGGCAAGGCGCTCAAGCAAAGCATCGTGATCGACAACAAGACCGGTGCTACCGGCATGATCGGCAATGATGCCGTCGCCAAGGCCAAGCCGGACGGTTACACGCTGTTGTTCACCTATGCGGCGTCCGTGGTAATCAACCAGACCCTGCAGCCGAAGCTGCCCTACGATGCCTTGCGCGACCTGATCCCGGTGGCCCAGGTTGGCTCAGGGGGCAATTTCCTTGTGGTGTCGCCGGATTTCCCCGCGCGCAACCTGAAAGAGTTCGTCGCCTACGTCAAGGCCAATCCCGATGCCTACGACTACGCCTCCTGGGGCGTAGGCTCCGGCGGCCACCTGACTATGGAGTCGCTCAAGATGCAGGCCGGCATCAAGCTGCGGCACGTGCCATACAAGACGGTGCCGCAAATCCTGAACGACCTGCAGGGCGGCATCGTCAAGGTGGCCTTCGTCGACTCTTCCTCGCCCTTGCAGTTGATCCGCGCCGGCAAGATACGGGTCCTGGCGCTGAGCGGCACACGCCGCGGGCCGGCCCTGCCCGACCTTGCCACCATGACCGAGCAGGGCTTTCCTTTTAACACCGATAGCTGGTATGGCATGTTCGCGCCGGCCGGCACACCGGCGCCGATCGTGCAACGCCTTAACGCGGAGGTGAACCGCGTGCTGGCCGACCCGGAGATGCGCGAGCGCTTCATCCAGTTGAACATGTCCGAGATGCCGCCCAAAAGCAGCGAGCAGTTCGCGCAGACCGTGCGCAGCGATATCCGGACGTGGAGCGAAGTCATCCGAGCAAACCACATCAGCGCCGAGTAGACGCTCTGCATCGCCGGATTGCCAGTCACCAACCTTGGCAGACGCCGCATGCGCTCCGGCTGGCGCTGCGGGGCCAGCCCCGCTAGCCGGCGCGCCGCATCAGGCTGAAGCTCTGGGCAGTCGGCCCGGCATCGCCCTGTCCTGCCAGGAACAACGCCAGCGGCACCACGTCCTCCGGATCCTTCATCCATTCACCGGCTGGCGCGAATGTCTCGCCGAAGCCGGTCATCTCGGTGCGCACGGGCCCGGGGATCAGTTCATTGACGCTGATGTTGGCGTCCTGCAATTCCACGGCCAGTGTCTGCGTGAGCATCCACATGCCTAGCTTGGCGCTGGCGTAGGATGACATCCCCGGATTTGGCCGGTAGCGCGAGCCGGAACCGGTAAAGATCATCTTGCCGCCGCCACGCCGGCGCAGATGCGCGATGGCGGCGCGCGCCGTATGGAAGGCGCCAATCAGATTGACCTCGATGGTCTGCCGCCACTGGGCGGGATCGCAATGCTCGACCTTGCGGCTCTGCAGCGAGACCCCGGCGTTGGCCACCACGATGTCTACGCCGCCGAACCTTTCCGCGCTTGCCGCGAACAAGGCTTCCATGGCAGCGTAGTCGCACACGTCCGCCGTTACCGCGGCGGCCGTACCGCCGGCCGCTTCGATCAGGCGCACCGTGTCCTGGATCTCCGCCGTCTTGCGCGCGCTGCACACAACGGCGGCACCAGCCTGGGCGTAGGCCAGCGCAATGGCACGGCCGATGCCGCGCCCCGCACCGGTGATGACGGCGACCTTGCCGCGCAGGTCTGGCTGCGCCGGATTGGTGTTCATAGGGGCTCCTGTTGAGAATGAAGTGTGAGCGGCTCGGGAAACCTCACCTGGCTCACCGGATTGATCTGGTTGTCTTTTTTTCTCTTTTGCTCTGGCGTCGCGCCGCTATTCCGCCTTCAGCCCGGCAATCTTGACGGCTTCGCCCCAGGCGGCAAGGTCGTCGCGCACCAGCCGGCCAAGGTCTTCGGGCTTGGACGGCGCGCCGGGCCGCAGGTACATGGCCTCGAAGCGCGCGCGCTCGGTCGGTGACGCGATGATCTTGTTGATCTCCGCGTTGAGCCGCGAGACGATCGACGCCGGCAGGCTCCGGGGCCCGAACACGGCCAGCCAGCTGGCGTAGTCGAACTTCACCCCCTGCTCCGACATGGTTGGCACGTCGGGCAGCGGTAGCAGCCGATCCGGCCCGGAGACCGCCACGGCGCGAATGCGGCCGGACTTCAGGTGCGGCAACGCGGACACCGAATCCGCGAAGCCTATCTGCACGTGCCCGGCGGCCAGGTCGTTGCTGCATTGGGTCGCCGTCTTGTAGGGCACATGCCGCAGCTTGATGCCCGTCCTGGCCTTCAGCACCTCCATGGCGAGATGGCCGCCGGAGCCCACGCCCCAGGAGCAATAGGCCAGCTCGGTCGGGCTGGCCTTGACGTAGCCGATCAATGCCTGCAGCGACTTGACCGGCACGGTGCTGGTGACCACCAGCACATTGCCGCCCGGCGCGCTGGGGCGCCCGATGGGCGTGAAGTCCTTGACCGGGTCGTACGGCAGGTTCGCCATCAGCCACGGGTTGACGGTCATGGTCGCGGAGTAGGTAAAGAGCAAGGTGTAGCCATCGGGCTCGGCGCGCGCCACGGTCTCGTTGGCGATCATCCCGTTGGCACCTGGCCGGTTGTCGACGACGACCGGCTGCTTGAGCGCTACCGTGAGCCGGTCGGCCAGGAGCCGCGCGGTCTGGTCGGTCACGGTGCCGGCGCCGGAGGGCACCACCATCCGGATGGGGCGGGCCGGATAGGCGCCTTCGGCATGCGCTGTGGCGCTGGCCGCGCCAAAGGAAAAGGCGATGGCCATGCGCCGTGCGAACGTCAGTGCGCGCGGGGTAGTGCTGAACATAAGTTGTCTCCTGACTGGCATCGCTGCCGCAGGCCGGTACATTGCCGGCCTGTTTTGAAACCGGGGCGCGCTGGCGCCCCTCCCCGTTTACCGCGTACTTGACAGGCTTACGCGGGCGCTGCACAGGCGTCGTCGAGCGCGGCCAGCCGCTCCAGATGCCAGTCGACGTCACCAAACAAGTTGGCCGTGGCGGCGAGCCGCTTGTAGCAATGTCCGATTTCCATCTCGTCGGTCATGCCCACGGCGCCATGCAATTGCACCGCCTCCTCGCCCAGCTTGCGTCCCGCCGCGGACACAAAGGCCTTGGCGTGCGACACCACGCGCATGCGCTCGCGCGGCGCGTCCTGCAACCGCGCCGCCGCGGACTCGGTGATGGCACGCGCTTGCTCGATGGAGACGAACAGATCCACCAGCCGATGCCGAATAACCTGGTTGGCGGTGATGGCGCGCCCGAACTGCTCACGCGTGGCGAGGTAGTCGCGCGTCAGCTCGAACGCCCGCGCCATGGTGCCGATGCTTTCCGCGCAGGCCATGGTCGTGGCGTGGTCGATGGCGGCTTCCACGCGGGGCCAAGCTGTATCTCGTGCGCCGATGAGCGCGGGCGCGGGGACCACCACGCCGCGCAGCGTCAGCGCTGCGGTCTGGCGGCCGTCATAGGTCGGCAAGGTGTCGACCGACAAGCCGGCTGTGTTCGCGGGCACGGCAAACAGACTCAGGCCATGGCGGTCGCGCCGCTTGCCCGCCGTGCGTGCCAGTACCAGGAACAGGTCGGCCGCGCCGCCCGCCAGCACCAGCGTCTTGCGGCCGTCGAGTAGCCATCCGTGCGCGTCGGGCTGTGCCATGGCGGCAATGTCGAATGCATCGTAGCGGCCCTGGATTTCCCACGCGGCCAGCGCGAGCTTGAGGCGGCCCTCCGCCATGGCGGCGACATGGCCGCACTGGACCTCGTCCGCATCCTGCGCCAGTAACGGGCCGCATAGTGCCGCATTGGCTAGCCAGGGCTCCGCCACTAGCGCGCGCCCCAGTTCCTCCGCCAACGCGGCCTGGTCCAGCGCGCTACCGAACCCGCCACAGGCCTCGGGCAGGCCCAGCGCCAGCCAGCCGAAGCCGGCAAAATCCGACCAGTGCTGCGCCGCGAACCCGGCTGGCTCGGCCAGTGCGGCGCTGCGCTGCGCAAAGCCGTAACTGCGTTCGACATAGCGACGCACGCTTTCCTGCATCATGCGCCGCTCTTCCGTGAGGTCCGTGACTGCAGTGAGTTCCGTGAATTCCGTCATCGTGTTTCCTTGCGTCCCGGCGCCTCAGAGCCCGAGCACTTGCTTGGCCAGCAACTCGTGCTGGATTTCGCTGGAGCCGCCTGCGATGGTGTAGCCGCGGGTAACGAAGCGCCTTGCCGACGCCGCCGGCGCATAGGCGGAGCGCCCGACCTCGGGCGCCGCCGGCTCGAAATGCGCTGCGCGGTCATAAGCCAGCGTGTCTGGTCCCAGCGCATCGACGGCCAGGTTCTCGATGTCCTGGATCAGCACGCTGCCGAGCAGCTTCAGCATGCCGGTCTCGGCACCCAACGGCTTGCCCGCCTGCGCTTGCCGCCGAAAGCGCAGCACGGTGGCGGCCAGCACTTCAACGCGCACCTCTAGCTCGCGGTACCGCCGCATAAACCAGGGCCGGCGCATCAGCGGCACGCCCGCCTCTTCCAGTTCCAGCCCGAGCGTGCGCACCTTGGACAGGCGGCGCCGGTTCTCCGCCACGCGGGCCAGGTTCAGGCGCTCGTACTCCAGCAAGGATTTGGCGATGGACCAACCGGCGTTCTCCTCGCCGACACGGTTTTCCACCGGCACCTCGACATCATCGAGGAACACCTGGTTGAACAGGCGCCAGCCGTGGATGCCCACCAGCGGCCGTACGCTGACGCCGGGGCTGCGCATGTCGATCAGCAGGAAACTGATGCCCTTCTGCGCGCGCGCCTCCGTGTCGGTGCGCACCAGGCAGAAGATCCAATCCGCGTACTGCGCATACGATGTCCAGATCTTGCTGCCATTGACCACATAGACTTCACTCCCGTCCGGCCGCGTCTTGCGCACTGCTCGGGTCTTCAGCGAGGCCAGGTCGGAGCCCGCGTTCGGCTCAGAGTAGCCCTGGCACCACCAATGCTCCAGGTTCAGGATGCGCGGCAGGAAATACTGCTGCTGCGCCGGGCTGCCGTAGCGAATCAGGATGGGGCCGATCATCTCCACGGTGATGCCGCCGGACTCCGGTGCGTGCGCCAGCACCAGTTCCTCCTGGAACACCGCGCGCTGCGCCGGGCTCCAGCCCGTGCCCTGCCACGCCACGGGCCAGTGCGGCACGAACCAGCCACGCGCCTGCAGCTGGCGCTGCCAGTGCATCATCTCGTCCTTGGTGAGTTCCAGCCCCAGGCGCACCTTGTCGCGCACGGACAACGGCAGCGTGCTCGCAACGAACGCGCGCACCTCCTGCCGGAAGGCCTGCATCGGGTCTGGCGCGCTGTGTGTAGCGCTGTGTGCGGTTTCAGTGTCTGACATGATGATTCCTCGGGTTATCGGGGCGCGGCAGGCAACGCCCGCGTGCAAGCGGCCAGCCATTCCCGCGCAGGCATCTGCGCCGTGGCCGCGCGCATGCCGGCCTTGATGGCGGCTACCGCATCGGCCGGGTATGCGGCAATCGTGCTGGCGATGGCCCTGGCACGTGGCAGGGTCTGGTCGTCGGCGACAACCTCCGTGGCCACGCCAAGCCGATGCAGGTCCGCCGCGGCCACGCGGTCGCCCAGCAAGCACAGCCGCGCCGCCACCGCCTCCGAATGCCGCAGCGCAAGCCACGCGGCATTGCGCGGGGCTGCCATCCCGATCTGTACTTCGCCGATCTGCAGGAACGCCGACTCGCCGCAGACCAGGAAGTCGCCCGCCAGCGCCAAGGCTGCGCCGCCGTTGATGGCGTAGCGCTCCAGCGCCACCACCCACGCCTTGCAGCTATCGAGCAGCGCCGCGTGAACCTGGTCCCACAACGCGCCAAAACCAGCCTTCCATGCGGGCGGCGGCTCCGTGGTCATGGCCTTCAGGTCCAGGCCGGAGCAAAAGGCGCCCTGCGCGCCGCGCAGCACCACGGCGCGGATCGTGTCGTCTTGCCGCAGGCGCGCCAGGGCCTCGGCCAGCGCAGCGGCCAGCGGGCCGTCAATGGCATTGCGCCGTTCGGGACGGTTCAGGATCAGCTCGGCCCAGCCGTCATGGCACGCAAGCAGCACGGGGGTTGCGGGGATTGCCGTATTCGCGTTCATGCGCCGCCCCCCGCCACCGCGCGACCGTGCTCGATGACAACCGCGCCCGCATGCGCCAGCGCCGCGATGGCCACTTCGTCGTAGCCAAGCTCGCCCAAGACCTCGGCCGTGTGCTGGCCCAACCGCGGCACCGCAGGTGCCGCGCCGGATGCGGTATCGCGTAGCGTAAAAGGCAACGCCGGCAGCTCCACCTTCCCGCCAAGGCCATCCTGCACCGTGACCAGCATGCCGCCAGCGCGCACGTCCTCGCTTTCGGCCACCTGGTTGTAGTCGCGGACTATCCCCACCACCACGCCGTGCTGCTCCAACAGGCCACGCGCCCGCTCGCCGGACAGGTCCCGGAACACATCGCGGAGAATCGCCAGCAACGCCGGCCGGTTTTGCACGCGCAACGCGTTGGTGGCAAAGCGGGCATCGTGCGCCAGCGCGGGCTGGCGGATGGCGCCGCACAGCCGCGCCCAGTGATCGTCGAGATACGCAGACACCACAATATGCCCGTCAGCAACCGCGATCACATCGGCTGCCGGCGCGGCGCGCGGCTGGCTGTTGCCGCTGCGCACTGGCAGAGTCCCGGAGCATTGGTACTCCGCCCAGACCTGCGCCTGCATGTGGATCGCGACGGCAAGCAGCGAGGTCTCGATGGTCTCGCCGACGCCCGTGCGCGTGCGCCGAAACAGCGCGGCCAGGATGGCGTTGCCGAGCGCCAGCGCGGTGCCGGCATCGACCAGCGCGAAGCCCGCCTTGAGCGGCATGCCGCCTAGCTCGCCGGTCACCGACATCATGCCGCTCTCGGCTTGCGCGGCAATGTCCAGGCCGGGGCGCGTGCGCGACGGGCCTTGCGTGCCGAATCCCGTGACCGACGCATGCACCAGCGCAGGCTTCTCCGCGCGCAGCGTGGCGGCGTCCAGCCCGATCGCCTCCATGACGCCGGCGCGCATGTTCTGCAGCACCACGTCCGCGCCCAGCGCCAGGCGGCGTGCCACCTCGCGCCCCCCGGGCTGGCGCAAGTCCAGCACCACGTCGCGCTTGCGGCGGTTATAGGCCAAGAACATGGGGCTTTGCGCGCTAGTCCCGTCGAAATGCCGGGCGCTGTCGCCGCGCGGGCTTTCGACCTTGACGACGTCGGCGCCTAGATCCGCCAGCATCATCGCGGCGCCGGGCGCGGCGATGAACTGCCCGAACTCAACCACGCGGATGCCGGCCAGCGGCATGTCCATCTTGTCGGTCTGGTCCATCGATAAGGACATGGTGCGTCACTCCAGATGAGATTCTCCTGAGGCCGATACTGCACGGCGTTCGCGTTCGGCACTAGCCGGCAAAATGCACGGTGCGCTAACCCACGGTTACCTTGGGGAAAACACCAATAAGCGCTGCATCGGCGTGCCCACAAGGCCTGGACTAACGGTATCCTTGCTGCTTAATTCCACGTATTAGCGGATGCAAGCATGCGGCTGAGCCAGTTACAGGACTTCATCGCGGTGGCGGAATGCGGCAGCATCCGCGCCGGTGCCAAGGAACGACGGGTGTCGGCGCCGGGCCTGACCAAGAGTATTCGGCAGCTTGAGGAGGAGCTGCACGTGCCGCTGCTCACGCGCACTACCCGGGGCGTGATGCTGTCGGCCTACGGCGAGGCATTCCTGCGGCGTGCCCGGCTGATCGCCGCCGAGGCGCGCAATGCCAGCGATGAAATGGCGCAGATGCTCGGCTCGCGCAGCGGCATCGTGCGAGTGGGCGCCACATCGGCGCCCGCGCAGCTCCTGCTGCCCTCGGTGCTAAAGCGCTTTCGCGCCATGCACCCGGACGTGCTGGTCAGCATCGAGAGCGGCGTCTATCCCGCGCATGTGGCGGACCTGCGCGCGGGCGTCATGGACATGGCGATCAGCCCGATCCCCGCCGAGGGGCTGGAGCGCGAGTTTTCCAGCGAAGATCTATACAACAACGATTCGGTCGTGGTGGCCCATCACGAGCATCCGCTGCGCCACGCCCGCACGTTGCGGGAACTGGCGGGGACCGAGTGGGTGCTGACGGGCCGGCGCATGGAAGGCCCCGGCGCCGCCATCATGGATGCATTCCGGGATCACGGCCTGCCGCTGCCCCGGGTGGCCGTGCGCTGCGACACCATAGGCGTGATCCAGGCACTGCTGGCGGACCGCACCTTGCTATGCCTGCTGCCGCGCCAGCTGGTAGCCACTGGGCCGCACGCCAAGGGCATGGCCATCCTGCCGATCGAGGACAAGTTGCCAAGCCATACGGTGAGCCTGATCTATCGCGCCGAGGCGCCGATGACACCTGTCGCGACGCAGTTCGCCACGCTGTTGCGGCGCGAGGTCCACTACCTGAACAGCATCGCGGACAGCCCACTGCAGCGCGTTGGATGCGCTCCAGTGCAGGCCTAGAACACGACCGTGGCCGTGCCCATGGATGTCTTGGTGCTGTCCAGCCGGTTCTTGCTCGCCACCGTCGGCACCCAGCGCAGGCCCCGCGAAAGTGTGCTCTTGGTGGCGCCGATCCTCGTGTTGTCCAGCCGTGCCAGCGGAAACCATTGAGCCGGTCCCATGCCAGGAAGCAACCGACCATTTGAAAACTGACGGAGAATACGTGGAATCGCCTCTCCAAATGCCACAACCAATGCAAAGTGCCGCCGCCGTCAAAGCCCTAGCCGCGCTCGCGCAGCAATCTCGCCTGGCGATCTTCCGTCTGCTGGTCCAGGCCGGCCCTCCTGGCATCAATGCCGGCCGGATTGGTGAGGCACTCGGCCTGCCGCCGGCAACACTGTCGTTTCATCTCAAGGAATTGACCAATGCCGGGCTGATCGCGAGCCGGCAGGAAGGCAGAAACGTCATCTACCAAGCCCAGTACCAACAGATGAATGAACTGCTTGGATTCTTGACAGAGCACTGCTGCGAGGGCAACCCTAAGGGCTGCAACGTAACGCCGTTCGAATGCGAGCCCGAGTCGGCGAAACGAACCAGGCCGGCTGCCAAGACAACTTGAGCGACGGTGCTCTCAGTGCCATAGTCCAATCCCGAACCAGTCGTGGCCGCCGCCTTCCTGGCGAACACTTCAGAGGTTTTCGCGCGCCCCTGGAGCGCGGTCCGGTTGGCCTGAGGACTCGATCACGTTGGGATGACCGGCGCTCTTCGTGCGAGGCTCGAACGCGCTGTGCAGCGCGAGTCCGACGGCAGCGCCAACCAGTTCGGCGACCATGAATCCAGGCGCGCTCGCAGGCGCAATGCCGGCAAACGTATCACTGAACATCCGACCGAAAGCGGCCGCCGGATTGGCGAAGGAAGTAGACGCGGTGAACCAGTAAGCGGCGCCGATGTAGCTCGCCACCATGGCGGGTGCGCGCCCATTCGGCGCCCGCAGGATGACCAGGAGCAGGCCGGCCGTCGCCACTGCTTCCGCGATCCACTGGCCGGGACCGCTTCGCACCTTGGTGGAAAACTGCAGAATGCTCATGTCGAACATCGCGTGGGCCAGCCACGCGCCGAGCATGGCGCCAAGCAGTTGGGCCACAATGTAAGGCACCAGCACCGACATGGGCAGTTCGCCCCGAACCGCCATGACCGCGCTGACGGCCGGGTTGAAATGCGCTCCGCTGATCGGACCGAAGACTTCGATCAACACATAGAGGCCGCCCACCGTGGCGAGCGTGTTGGCCAGCAAGGCAATGGCGACATTGCCGCCCGCCAGGCGCTCGGCCATGATTCCCGAACCAATCACGACGGCCAGCAAAAGCGCTGTGCCAAGGGCTTCCGCCCCAAGTTTGCGAGGCAGGTCTGCCATGATGCTTAGCTCTTCGAAATGGCGGTCAAGACTTCCTGCAGATCGGCCCTGCTCAGATTCTCAAGCGGCAACTGCAGCAATTGCAACATGCGGTAGCTGATGGCCTGGCGTGTCAGCTCGAAGGCCTGACGTTTACCTTCATCGCCACCCGGCGCATTAGACGGGTCGACGTACCCCCAATGCACTTTCACCGGACTGCCCGGCCAGTATGGGCATTCCTCTGCAGCGGCGCTGTCGCACACGGTGATCACAATGTGCATTTCAGGCGCGCTTTCACCGACAAACTCGTCCCAGCTCTTGCTGCGATAGCCGCTGACGTCAACACCAGCATTGGTCAGCGCCTCGAGGGCAAACGGATTCAGGCGGCCACTTGGCGCGCTCCCCGCACTGTAGGCACGGACATCCTTGCCCAGCTTCTTTGCCCAATGGTTGAGCATGCCTTCGCTCAGTACGCTTCGCGCAGAGTTGTGGGTGCAGAGAATTAGAACGTTGGTTGTCATAAGCGCTGCTGGTAATAGTCAGAGTCAGGGTCAGCTTTGCCCGATATGTGGCTGCCAGCCGGGTAGGCTTGGAAGCGCCCCTTGCCCAGATGGTTCATCAGCCCTTCGGAGAGAATGGACCTCGCCGAATTCCCGGTGCAGATGAACAGCACGTTATAGGTCTTTTCGCTCATGATGGCCTTCAGCAGCACGACGAGTTCGATTTTACGGCGATGCCAATCGGCTTGCCCTGCGGGGCGCGCGGCGCGCAGCATGCCGAGTCCGCATTGGAAGCTTCCGCAGGCCGGCTCTCGCCGAACACCGGCACGTTCCCGAGCGTGTGGAAATGCTCCCACGCGATGCCTTGGGGATCCGTGACCCAGTGCTTCTCGCTGCGTGCGTAGCAGCAGGTCGTCTGCCCTTCATCAAGCAGTGCCATATCGGCAGCTTCCGCACGGTCTTTCAGCGCCACCAGCTCTTCCGCGTTGTCGGTCTGGAAGCCCAGGTGATCCACGCCAGGCTCACCGCCACGGGTGGAGATGGCGAAGTTCACTCGCGGATCCTCTAGCATCCATTTTGCGTAGTCGCTCTCGATCCGCGTCGGCTCGGCCGCGAACAGCTTCGAGTAGAAGGCAATGCTCTTGCCGAGGTCCTGGACGTTGAGGTGGACGTGAAAGCGCTTCATTGGAGTTTCCCCTTAACACTCACAAACGGTGGTGGCGGTATTCTCGAAACAGGCCTCTCCTTGGCAGCAGTTAGCCGTCAGGAAGCCAAGCAGTTCATTCATGTGCTCAAACGCGGCGCGATAGATCAGATGTCGGCCTTCACGCTCTTGCGTGATCAGACGGGCATTCATCAATTCCTTCAGATGGAAGGACAACGTCGCACCGGGCACCCCGACCTGCTCGGTGATCGCACCGGGAGTCAAGCCAGTCGGCCCGGCCACCACCAGCAAGCGGAAAACCTGAAGGCGCAGGCCATGGGCCAGGGCAGCGAGAGAGCGGATCACATCGTTTTCTTCCATAATTCCATAATATTGGAACAATGGATCAAAAGCAAGCAAGCCAAGCGCGGGGTGAGGGGTCTACCAACTCGACAGCAAGGGCCGTCGACGCCAATGTGACGTGATCGGCAAGGTGCGCCGCCAGCCGGGTTCGCGCTAGGCGTGGTCGAAGCGTCGCCGCTTGAAGCTGACCGTTTCCTTGAAGTCTTGCATACTGCCAACGCGGCGCAGGTCCGCCCAGGTGCCCTTGTAGTACGGCACAACGTTGCGATCGGTCCACGGCGTGGTCACGTTCCCCATGACTCCGTTGAAATGACCAAACTGCATGAACGTCTGATTGCGTTTGATGTCCGCCTCCAGATAAGCAAGGGCATAGGTGGAGCCGTAGTCGTTATAGACTTCGACCACGTCGCCAGAGGTCACGCCCAGCGCCCGTGCGTCCTCTGGATGGATCTCGAGATAGGCCATGGGCACCCGCGCGCGCACGAATTCGTTGAACTGGTCGTGGTACATCGTCTGCCACACCTCGTTGACCCGGCCGTTGTTGATCCAGAAGTGATACTTGGCCTTCTGCTCGGCCACAGGCTTCGGCAGCCCGGGCCAGGTCGCCGGCTTGAACTCGGCCTTGCCGTCAGCCGTATCGAACTTGCCGTCCATGTAGAGCATTTCGGTCCCGATCAACTGGCCGTTGCGATACGCCTTCGTGGGCAGTTGCACGCCATTGTTGCCCATCGCACGCAGGCGCTCGTATGTGACCAGATTGCCGGTCTTGCCGCCCTGGCTGTCGATCGGGACGGCGCCGGGCTGGCCCGCCTGGCGGAAACCGTCATTGAAAGCGTCCTCTTCGGTCCGCCAGTCGAAGCCGCCAAAGCGCGCGGCCATCTCGCCCTTGCCCTCGGCCTCGTACAGCCGCTTGAGCGTATTGGCGATATCGGCGGCGATCAGGCAGTCCGGACGCGCGGTGCCCGGCGGGTCCATGAACCGGTCCGACAAGCGCATCCGGCGCTCGCCGTTCATCGAAGTCAGGTGCATCTCGCCTGGATGGGCGGCCGGCAGCATCAGGTGGGCGGCGTCAGCCAGGCTGGTGGGATACAGGTTGATGTTGGTCAGGAACAACCCGCCCTTGCTCTTCACGGCGTCGTAGATTGCATCCGCCATCTGCGGCACGGTGGCCCCGCGCTGGCGTGCCATTGCCTCTCGCACAATCGCAGTGCGCCGCAGGATCACGGCGCGGTGCTCCTGCGCATTGAGTGTGGTCTGGAATGGGTTGGCGCCCCACGCCGTGTACATCAACCCCTTGCCGTGGATGATCTCCTGGTCCACGTAAATCTTCGTGCTGCCAGGATAAGGTGGCCTGGCATAACCCTCCTGGTGCCCACCCATGCGCACCACGCCCGTGCCGCGCCGGCCAACGTTGTGCGTGGCCAGGACCAGGTCCACCAGTGCGGACTGGATGAGGTAGTTGTCGTTGCCCCAGATGATGCCCTTTTCGTAGGCATGCATCGTATGCGGCCGGTGGCCGGACGCCTTTGGCTTGTAGGCCCATTCCGCCGCGCGTTTGAGCTTGTCGACCGGGACGCCGGTAATGCGACTGGTGTCCTCCAGCGACAACCGGTTCGCGCGCAGCGCCGCGTCGAACCCCTTGGTATAGCCCGCGATAAATTCCTTGTCGTGCCAACCCTGGTCCACCACATAGGTCAGCAAGCCATCGAACAGCGCAATGTCGGTGCCAGGCTCGATATCGAGGTGCAGCACGTTGTCCTTGCCGGCCGCCTGCTCCGCCACCGCGATCGTCGTGGTGCGGCGCGGGTCCACGAAGATCACCTTGGCCGCGGCGACGCTTTCACCCGGGAAGCGCGCCTTGCGCTTGTCCATGGTCTGGCCCTGCAGATTCGGCAGCCAGTGCGCCAGGAAGTAGTTGGTCTGGGTCTCGTAGGAGTTGCAGCCGATCGCCATGATCACATCGGCGAGTTCGGCGTCCTCATAGCTGTTGTTGAGCTCGCCGATGCCCATTTCGCGAGTGGCATGGCATTCGGAGTTGTAGGCCGGCCGATTGTGAATCCGGACGAGAGGCGTCTTGAGCGCCGTGAACATCAGCTTGCCAGTGCCCCAGGTGTTCTCGAAACCACCGCCCGCACCACCGTGATCAAAACAATCGAACGCTAGCGCGGCGGGCCCGTCTCGATCCAGGATTCGCTTGGTCACGCCGGCGTAAAGGGCCAGCGCGTCATCCCAACTGGTATCGACCCATTGGTCGGCCATATAGACGCGCGGGCTGCGCAAGCGGGCCCTGGCCACGCCGTCCGGGTTGTACATCACCTTGGCCAACTGGCCGCCTCGCGTCGATGACAAGCCCTGGTTCACGCTGCATTGCCTGTCGGGAACGATGAGGATGTTGTGGCGCTGGCCGTCCCGGTCGGTGATGGTGTTCTGCATGTTCGGCGTCATCACCACCGCCAGCGCAGGCAGCTGCTTGCGAAAGTCCAGCCCCAGCGCATTCTGGCCCGGCGCTCGGCCCCCCTCAATGTTCTCCGGCCATTTGTAGACGTGATAGCCGCAGCCGACGATGCAGAAGTGGCAAGTCAGGTTGGTCCGCTGTGCATTCACGGGGGGCAGCGCCACCCGGTCCTTGTTGGTTGCCATGGCAGTACGCCCCCTTCACAGCAAGTTGGCTTGACGCCCGTAGATCAGCCCCTCGACGCCGACGGCTTTCACGGTGCCATCGCTGGCGTTGTACCGGAGCTGGACCATCGGCAGGTTCTCGGTTGCCTGTCCCGACACCATCTGGCCGCTCTTCTCCGGGTCGAAAATACTGAAATGGCAGGGGCATTTGAAGGTGCGCGAGCCGGCATCGTAGGCGACAGGGCAGCCCATGTGCGTACAGAGCGTGCTGTAGGCCACCACGTCGCGGTCGGGGCCGACCCCGCCGGGCACCGGCAGCCCCATCTTGATGACGACACAGGGCGACGACGCGTCCGGGTAGAGGAAACTGATGGGGGTATTGACCCGCAGCTGGCCGAGGTGCGCGACCATCTTGGGGCTGAACGGCAGGGTCACCCGGCCCGGATCGGCGGGTGGTGGCGCGGCATGCGCCGGGGTGGACAAGCTTCCCGAAACGCCAATGCCGGCGGCCGCGCCGCCGGTGGCCTTCAGGAACTGCCTGCGCGTGATGGACATGATCACCCCCTCCTGCGGAATGCGATCGCGATGCCCGTCGCGGGTCTCCGGCATTCCGTGGTCGTGGCATGGGGGCCATGCTTGCGGCCGCAGCCCCGGTGGGGCCACGCGGCTAAGACAACAGCCGATATTTTTGGAAATATTTAATTATTTCTAGGGCAACGGCGCAGCGAATGCAAGTTGCACTGCGGTACAGATGCCGTTGTCCCGTCCCAAATTTGTTAGGCAACGGGTGTACAAAGAATCAATGACTTAGCTTGTCGTGTCTCAAACTAACTGGGATGGATTCTCAGAGTTAGTGGGCGAATGGCACGATTTGTCTCATAGTTAATGCGCATATGGAGACGTGATGCCGTCCAGTGCGGACTGGATGGGGCGCAATCTTTTCCGGCGCATCGAGGTGTGTTTTTCCTTGACGAAAAAGCGCCTCAAGATACACATCATCGACGAGGGGTTGAAGCTATATGAGAAAGACAAGGGGGATACGTGGGACATGACCGTCAATGGCACTTACCGCCGCCGGCGCGGCCGTGCACCATTCGCGGCGCAGGATCCCCTGCTTCGCGCGCTGGCGGCGTGAAGAGACGCCGGTAACGCTGGGCGGCAGCCAGTGGATGGAGCCACCAGGCCAGGGGGCTGCCTGGCGGCACGAGGGAGGCAGCACGCCGCGCAGGCGGTGGATTCCGAGCGCTACACGCGGCTGATCCTGGAGCTTTGCCGGTGGCTGAAAAGCGCTGACTGGCATCGGGATCTGGCCGAAACGCAGCGCGCCTTGCTTGCATGAGCGGCATCGCGCACGCATCGTGGCCAAGAAGCTACCCGGCTCAACTGCGCACCGGCACAATGCTGAACCGGGAGACCCCTTGGGTTGCAGCCATCTCGGCCGCCAGTCCCGCTGGCGATAGCGCGCGCGCCTTGTCCGGCGCGACCAGGCTGACTCGCCACACGGCCTGATTGTCGGCAAACGTGATGGTCAGGCTGTCGTGCAGCACGCGATAGCCGCGGGACTTTGCCCTGTCGATCAGTAGATCGAGATCCGGCGCTTCGCCGGGTCGGAAAGTCAGAGACACATCCAGCGTCGTGCGCCCCGGAAGCCTGGATTCAAGTCGGTGCAACAGAGACATCGAGCTCACGCATAGCACGGCGAGCAGCAACGCGGCGGCATAGAATCCAACGCCGAGCAGCACGCCTATGGCCGAGGCAGCCCAGATGGATGCCGCCGTGGTGAGGCCGCGGATGCGCATGCCGTCCTTCATGATGACCCCGGCGCAAAGGAAGCCGACGCCGGTGACCACGCCCTGGATGGTATGGGTCGGGTCTGCCTGGATGTGCGCTGTGGCACCGCCGTACCAGAGCGGCGCGTGGCCGACGAACACCGTCAGCGCCGTCGACGCCATGCACACGAGGCCATAAGTGCGCATGCCGGCGGCGCGGCCATTATATGAGCGCTCGTAGCCAACCAGCATGCCGAGCAGCAGCGCGCCCACCATGTTCAGCCCGATGAACGCGTTGGCGGCGAGAAAGGCGCCGCTCCAATAGTGCTGCAGATCTCCTAGCATAGGATTTCGCGATCAGGCTGCGAGCCAGGCATTGAGCGAGCGCAAGGTTTCCTCGCTCAATTCCCCCGCCGCCGCGGCAAGCCTCAGACGGCCAAGGAGGTAGTCCAGGCGTGCCTGGACCAGGTCGAGCTCAGCGGTGAACACGCGCTGCTGAGCGTCGAGCACATCGGGTTGCGTACGGGTGCCGACGTCCCGGCCAAGCGTCGTTGCCGCGAGCGCGCTACGCGCCGAAGTCAGCGACTGCTCGAGTGCGGCGACGCGCGACACGCCCGTCTTCACCGAGAGGAATCCGTCCTGTACCCTCAAACGCACGTCTCGCCGGGCGGCGGCAACCTCCTGCTCCGCCTGGCTCTTCCTCGCGACCGATTCCCGTTCGCGCGAATCCAGTCCGCCGCCCGCGTACAGCGGAATGTTGAGCTGCAAGCCGATCGTCGCGGTTCGGGTGTTGCTGCCTGCAATCCAGGGAGCCAGGTTGCCGGTTTGCCCTTGTGCGCCATAACGCGCCACGAGCGCGAGGGTCGGCCGACTGCTGACGCGGTACTTATCGATCTCCGCGCCGGCAATGTCGTGCTCCGACTGCCTGGTCTTGACGAGGTAGCTCAGCTCTTCACCCTTTGCCTGCCACGCCATGAGATTGTCCGGCTCCGGCGGCCGCGGCGCGAAGCCAGGCGCCAACCCGCTGAGCTGATCGGGGGGCGTGCCGACAGTTTCCAGGAATCGCGTGCGTCGCTGTTCGAGCGCAGATTGCGCCGTGACCTCGCGACTTTCCACCCCATCCAGGCGTGCCTGGGCTTCATGAAGATCGGTGATCTTGCCCTGGCCGACGTCAAAGCGTGCCTTCGCGCGGTCGCGTTGCTGTCGCAACGCAGCCTTCTCGGCCTGCACCACGCGGAGCGTCTCCTCGCCCAACACGACGCCGAAGTATGCCTCGGCCACCCGCAAGGCCAGATCCTGGCGAGACTGGTCGAATTGCGTTTGCGCCAGGTTGGATTGCTCGTGCAACTGCCGTCTCGTGGCCACAGCACTCCTGTCGTACAGCGGCTGCACGAGCATCACCCCGGCCTGGCGAGCAGTGCCCGAACTATCGGCGGAGACCAAAGGCGCGAGCTCGGCAGGCGGGTTAGCGGACGACCGATTGTTGATCCGGTCCAGTGCCGCCTGGAGGCTTACGCGGGGACGCAGCAAAGCGTCGCCTTGCACCGCCTTCTCCCGTCCCGCCGTGAGCGCATCATTCGCAGCGAGGCTAGTCGGATCATGCGCCAATGCCTGCTGATAGGCCCCCACGAGATCGATAGCGCTCGACGCTCCAGCGTTCATGAAAAGGATGCAGCCCAAAGCCACCTGCCCGGCCCGCAGGGCCATACTCAATCTATTCATCGCATTTACTCTCAACGTCACATTTGCGATCAAACGGTCGCAGGGCGCTTGGCCCGGTACCAGGTCGCATACAGAGCGGGAAGGAAGACGAGCGTCAGCACCGTGGCGACGGCGAGCCCTCCCATGATTGCCCATGCCATGGGGCCCCAAAACACGGAATGGGTAAGCGGCACCATCGCCAGAATTGCTGCCAAGGCAGTCAGCACGATCGGGCGTAGCCGTCGCACCGCCGCCTCGACGATGGCTGTCCACAGTGAGACGCCCGCGCCCACATCCTGATCAATCTGCACGACAAGGATCACCGAGTTACGGATGATCATTCCAGCGAGGGCGATAACACCCAACATGGCGACAAAACCAAATGGAATCTGGAATGCGGCCATGATCGCGCTCACACCGATCAGCCCGAGCGGCGCGGTCAGCAGGACCATTGCCATCTTCCTCATGTCCTGCAGTTGGATCATCAGCAGCACAAGTACTACGATGATCGTCACAGGCATCACCGCGAATACAGAACGCTGGGCTTTCGCACTCGACTCGTAAGCGCCGCCAATCTCGATGCCATACCCCAGCGGGAGCGCCTTCTGCAGGGCGTCAATCTTCGGCTGCATTGCATGCGTGACGTCAGGTGCCTGCGCCCCCGCGATGTCGGCGCGAACGGTCAGCGTTGGCACGCGGTTACGCCGCCACAGTTCGCTTTCCTCGCTGTCAAGCGTGAGTCGGGCCACTTGCGAGACCGGCACAAACTTGCCGTCCCGCACATAGATCTTTGCGTCCTTCAGGTTGTTCAGGTCCGTGCGTTCCGCGGCAACGAGGCGCGAGACCACGTCGATACCTTGGTCTTCCTCGCGGTACTGCGTGATCGGTGTGCCCGACAGCGAGGCCTCAAGGGCCTCTTTGATCTGGCCTGAGCTGATACCCAGTGCGCGCGCCTTGTCCTGGTCGACGTCGACCTGCACGCGCTTGATGCGTTCGCCCCAGTCCAGGTTAACCTGGCGTACGTGCGACTCTTCACGCATGATGTCCGCCACCTGCTGCCCGATTGCACGAACTTTGGCGTTGTCCTGCCCGTACACGCGGAACTGCACCGGGTAACCGACAGGCGGACCGTTCTCCAGGTGATTGACGCGGCCACGCACATTCGGGAATCTCCCGTTGAACAGCGTCTCGAGCTTCTCCTTTACCCGCTCCCGCGCCTCACCGCCCTTCGTCATCACCAGCATCTCGCCGAGGTTCAGGTTAGGCGTCTGCGCATCGAGAGGCAGGTAGAACCGTGGCGCACCGTTGCCAACAAAGCTGGTCACCGCCGCGATGTCCGGATCGCCCTTGAGCAGGCCTTCCAGCTTCTGGACCTCGCGCTGGCTCGCCTCGAAGGTCGATGCCCTCGGCATCCACAGGTCAACAATCAGTTCGGCCCGGTCGGATGCCGGAAAGAATTGCTGGGGTACTGCCTTGAACAGCACCAGTGCACCCACGAACGCGGCGAGCGTGATGCCGATCACCCACACGCGATGCTCCAGGCAAAAATGGATGAAGCGGCGAAACTTGACGTAGAAGCCGCGCTGGTAAACCGCCTCCTCATCATGCGACGCGTGCGCATGCTCTTTCAACAGCTTGAAGCCGATGTAAGGTGTAAAGAGGACCGCCACGATCCATGACAGCACCAGCGAAATGCCCACCACCTGGAACAGGGAGTACACATACTCGCCTGTGCCCGACTTCGCAAAGCCGACGGGAAGAAAGCCCGCAGCTGTGATCAACGTGCCCGTGAGCATCGGGAAAGCGGTGGCCGTGTACGCATATGTGGCGGCGCGGAACTTGTCCCAGCCCTGCTCGAGCTTCAGCGACATCATTTCGACGGCAATAATGGCATCGTCCACCAACAGTCCGAGCGCGATGATCAGCGCACCAAGCGAGATGCGCTGCAAGTCGATGCCCATCACGTACATCGCCAGGAATGTCATGGCCAGAACGAGCGGGATGCTGAGCGCGACAACCAGTCCGGTCCGCAAGCCTAGCGACAGGAAGCTCACGATGAGCACAATGACCACAGCCTCGGCCAGACTCTTCTTGAACTCGAAGACAGAATGCTCGACGATACGTGGCTGGTCGCTGACCGCATGGATCTGCACGCCCACCGGCAGGTTGGACTCGATGCGCTTCACCGATTCGTCAAGCTTTGTGCCAAGTCGAATCACGTCACCGCCCTTGCGCATGCTCACCGCAAGTCCAATCGCCTCGCGGCCATTGAAGCGCATCCTCGAGGTGGCAGGCTCCACAAAGCCGCGACGGACGTCCGCGATATCGCCAAGGCGGAAGGTACGTTGGCCAGCACGGATGCCGATGGCGCGAATCCCTTCGACCGAGTCAAACTCGCCACTGACAGCCAGCCGCATTTGTTCCGCGGTGGTTTGCACGGTCCCGCCTGATGTCACGGCGTTGGTTTTTGCGAGCGTCGCCGCGATCAATGCCGGGTCGATCCCCAGCGAGGCGAGCTTGGCGGTGGAGACTTCCACATAGATCTTCTGTTCCTGCTTGCCTACCAGATCGACCTTGTTGACGTCGGCGACACGAAGGAACTCATTTCGTGCGGCGTCCGCAATCCGTCTCAGGTCGTCATAGTTGAAGCCATCGCCCGTGATGGCATAGAGGTTCCCGAACGTGTCTCCGAACTCATCATTGAAGAATGGGCCCTGCGTGCCCTGTGGCAAGGTATGCCGGATGTCCTCCATCTTCTTCCGGACCTGGTACCACACATCCGGCACGGCGCCAGGTGGTACGTCTTCGCGCAGGTTGACCTTAACCTGAGTTTCTCCCGGCTTCACGTAGGTGGACGTATAGTCGATCTCCGCCACCTCTTGCAGCTTGCGTTCGATCTTGTCGGTCACCTGATCGGCCATCTGCTGCGCGGAACTCCCCGGCCAGTACGCCTGCACGACCATGGTCTTGATCGTGAACTCAGGGTCCTCCTTCTGACCCAGGCTGCTGTAGGCCAGTACGCCGGCCACGGACAACAGCAACAGCAGGAAGCCGATCATCTGCTGGTGCTTCAGCGCCCATTCGGACAGGTTGATGCCTTTCACTTCACACCTCCTGCCCTGGCGACAGACACTGTCTCGGCCACTTTCACCTGCTGGCCAGGCTGCAGCATATGCACGCCGGCACTCACTACGGTCTCTCCGCCCGCAAGTCCCCCAACCACGATGACGCTGTCGTTCTGCGCGGCGCCAAGCTTGACTTCACGCGCGATCACCCGCGACGTCTTCGGGTCAACCACCCACACCTGCCGGCCATGTTCATGATCGACAATGGCGGTCAGCGGCACGCGGACAACGCCGTTGCCGTCCACGTCCGGTGCTATGACAGACGCTGTCATGCCTAGCCGCAGGAGGTCCGGATCCGTGTCCTGAATGGAAATGCGTGCCGAGTACGTCCGCGTGACACTGTCCGCATCCGGCGCAAGCTCCCGGAGCTTGCCCGTCCAGGACTTGTCCGGACGCGCCCAGACCGTAACCTTCAGCATCGACGCCTTACGCAGTTCGTCGACTCGCGACTCTGGAATACTGATCGAGACCTCGCGTTCGCCGTCAGCCGCAACGGTAGCGATCGACTGCCCGGCCGCGACCACCTGCCCGGCTTCCGCGTTGATTGCACTGACCACGCCATCGCGGTCGGCCACGAGCGTGGTAAAACCGCGCAGGTTGGCATTCAGTTGCTGGCGCGCCTGGGCAGAACGCAGTTGTGCTTCCGCCTGATTGAGCGCCAGCCGCTGCTGGTCCAGCTCGGCTTGCGAGGCAAAGTTCTGCGCGAGCAATTGCTCGGTACGCCGAACATCCACCCGCGCCTGGGCTACCCGGCCCCTTGCCGCATCAGCCTCCGCACCCGCCGCAGCCACCTGCAACGTCTCCTGGGTGGGGTCGAGCTGGAACAACGGCTGGCCGCGCTTGACGTGGCTGCCCACTTCCACCATGCGCGCGACGATCTTGCCGGCTGTGCGGAATCCAAGTTGACTTTCGTAACGCGCGCGAATCTCGCCTGAGTAGGTCGCGCCGACCGACCCGGCGGTACGTCCGGCGACCACTGTCCGCACCGGCCTTACGTCTGCGTGTTCAGATGCGGAGTGCGGCGTACAGGCGGCCAGCAGATGTGCCGCGATGATGATAAGAGCTGCCGCTCGATAGTTCCTGTTCAATTTCTGCCCTCCAGTAAGGTCCGTCGCTCGCCTGCGAGTCATCAGCGATCCACGCCACCGAGCCGCTCCACGGACTCGTGCTGGCGTCAGCGACGGCAGGCCTGTTAGGGCTTTCGCCCTTCCCAATAGCCCGGAATATACCCCATACTGACTTATGTGTCATGATGACGTACAATTTATTTTGTTCGTGAAACGGGACGACTATGACGTACCGGATTCCATATGAGACGAAGAAGATGCGTGGCGACCACAAGCAAGTGGGCGCGCAGAGACAAGCACTGGACGCAGAGTGACGTGATGGGCATAGGCCGAATGCGCAGGAAGTGCTGTGCGCGCGGCTATGTCGACTCATTGACCATGAGGAAAAAAACAGATCAATGACCCTGATACAGAAGAGATTGGCAGCTGAAACAGAACCGTGGGAGACTCGCGACCACCGTCAGCGAGTTGCGGCAAAGCGGCGGCAGCGCATGCGCTCGCTGTTGCTGAACAGTGCGATGCGCTTGATGGTAGAGAACAGCGCCGCGACGCCTTCCATCGACGACATCATTTCGGCCGCACGGGTGTCACGCGGAACGTTCTACAAGTACTTTCCGTCGTCTGACGCAATCGTGCGGGAGCTTGTCGGGAAGATTGCTGAACAATGGGAGCGGGCCGCCGACCCCATTGTGCGCAGCCATGACGACCCGGCCGAGCACATCGCCAGGGGAATACGGCTGGCGTCGATACTTACGATACGCCAGCCGGGTGTGGCTGCAATCCTGGGCCGGCTGGGCTGGGCTGGCTACCAGGCACCCAATATGCTGGAGTTTGTCCGCAGGGACATAGAGGAAGGTGTTCGACGCCATCGCTTCAAGCCCATGCCGACCGCCCTGGGGTTCAATATCGTTGCCGGCGCGGCAATGAGCGCAATGCACCGCATGCTTGAAACCGAATGTCGCGAAGATTTTTCGGAGCTCGCCGCCGCCGTGGCATTGCGCGCCTTAGGCGTGGAGGATGCGGCGGCTGATGCGATATCCAAGTCGCCGCTGGATGCGAGTGAAGTGCTATTCGATGGCTTGCTCGCCGAAGCGAGCGGCGAAGTACTGTAGTGTTGGCTACGCTCGCAAGTTGGAGGGCTCGGCCATTTCGGCGAGCTTCTCCTGTGCCTTTTCGAGCAGTGATTCAGGCGGAACGACCAGCTTTGGCAAAGGCGCGGAGGTCAACTTTGTGGCATTCGATGCAGACACGCCGAGCGACCGCAACACCGCCCGGACAATCCGCTCGGGATAATCCTTTGTCGTTTTTCCCTGGGCCATACGGTGAACGGCGATTACCCCTGCGCCTGCCACCATGTCCAATGCAACATCGGCCGAAGCCTCGTCAAACGTGCCCGTCTTCAGGCCTTCCTTGATATCCGAAGGCAGGTACTCATACACGGCACTCTTCTTGCCGACCAAGGTCAGGCCTGTGCCGGAAAGAAACTGCGCCACCACAGGATAGGATCGCGCAAGGTGCAGATACAAGCGAATACCCGTTGCAACACGCAACGCCGGGTCTTCGATATCGCCGACCACGCTCTCGATCATTTGCACCATGTCGTGACTAAGCGCTTCGCTGACAGCCGCTAGCAGATCGTCGTTGGTACGGAAGTAGTTGTAGAAGGAGCCTTGTGAGACGCCAGCTGCCGCGATGACTTCCGGAATCACGCTGACGCCGATACCTCTTTGCGCAAAGACGATCATCGCGCTTTCAATGAGACGCATGCGCATCCGTGCACGCCGTTCGGCTGCAACGCGAGGGCGATGGTCTTTAGGATCAGGGGCGGCAGGCATCTTCAATTTGAGGACCTTATGTGATTGGATGATTATATCAATACGCCGCTACAACGCCGACACCGTGGCGTAGGCCACGTCCCGCCATCCTTGATACGAACAAGCTCAGTGCCGTCCTCGGCTCGCACCAAGTGCGCAGCGTCGCGCAGCGTCTGCACCACGACAACCAGCCGTTCGGCCGCGGCAAAGATGTCGTGCGGCAGGCCATCGCGGATTCCGACTTCGCAGACAACTTTCATGGACAGCGTTCTGAGGAACGATAGTGCCTGCATGCAGCTGGAAACGGTGGGACAAGGAGGCGTTCTGCAGCAGAAGTGCCCGCTGCGATCCTTATAAGATACTTATTGTCATGATGACATGCAAGTCATTTTGTATCAGAATGCGGGAATCTCGAAAGATTCCGGTGCGCTCGACGCACTGCTTGCCTCATGCAACGAGGCCAATAGCCATCCAGGACACGTCGTGCATCAGAACCACAACCCGCAGCCAGATCCACCACAAGACATGCACCGGCTGGTTGCGTGCGAGCATTGCGACGCACTCCATATGCGCGTGGCACTGCAACCGGGCGAACGCGCCACCTGCCTGCGCTGCGGCAGTGCGCTCTATCGCAACAGTTCGCTTTCCTATCGCCGCTTGCTGCCGCTCGTGGCGACCGCTCTGATCCTGTTCATGATCTCGAACGCTTACCCGATTGTCGCTATGGAACTCAAGGGCTCGCGCATGGAGACCACGCTATGGGGCGCCGTGCATGCACTCTACGCGCATGACATGTCGCCGGTGGCGATGCTCGTGTTCGCCACGACGATCCTGCTTCCGCTGGCCGAGCTACTCATGATGTGCTACCTCCTCGTGCCAATGGCGCAGCACCGCATGCCACCCGGATTCGACCGCCTTGTGCGCGGCATTCTCCTGACGCGGCCGTGGGGCATGATCGAGGTATTCATGATCGGCGTGCTGGTGACGGTGGTAAAGCTGTCGACCATAGCGCAGGTGCTTGCTGGCGTCGCGCTCTGGTCGTTCGGTGCCCTCGTGGTCGTACTTGCCGCCATCCTGTCCTTCGATCCGCGTGACCTGTGGCATCACCTTGATGCGCACGGTGCAGATGGCATACAAAGCTGCTCGCTGGACGCCGCATCATGACCGCGACTCAATTGCCCTACGCTACCGCTGCTTCGCGCGGACTGCTGTCATGCCACGCTTGCGACCGGCTCAGCCCGATGACGCTCGAGGCCGGACCGTGTCCGCGCTGCGGCGCCTTACTGCATCATCGCAAGCCAGCCAGCGCGTCGCGCACCTTGGCTTTCCTGTTGGCGGCTTACCTTCTGTATATCCCAGCCAATCTGCTCCCGGTGATGGTGACGCAGTCAATTCTCGGTACGCAGCGCGACACCATCATGTCCGGCGTGATCTATCTGTGGCTGTCCGGCTCGCACATGCTGGCGCTCGTGGTGCTGATCGCCAGCATCGTTGTCCCGCTGCTGAAGATGATGATCCTGACATTGCTGCTGATATCAGCGCGCCGCAAATCGACCTGGCGCATCCGAGAACAGACCCGGCTCTACGCGCTGGTCGAGGTCATCGGCCGATGGTCCATGCTCGACATCTTCGTCGTGGCACTGCTGGCCTCGCTGGTGCAGGTCGGGGCGCTGGCCACGATTGCACCCGGGGCCGGGGCCCTGGCCTTTGCCTCCGTTGTCGTACTGACCATGCTCGCGTCACTGAGCTTTGATCCTCGTCTGCTTTGGGATGCGCTTGAGACGTCGCCTCCCCCCATCGAATTTCCGCACTCCGATCATGCCAGAACACACTAATCATCCCCCACCTCATGGTGTACCGCAGCCCGGGCGCAAGCCTCGCGCGCGTTGGCTACCTTCGCTCGTCTGGCTGATCCCCCTCGTTGCGGCGGTAGTCGGGCTTTCGTTGTTGATCAACACGCTAGCATCGCGCGGGCCCGAGATCACCGTCACATTTCGCACCGCCGAAGGCCTGACGCCGGGCAAGACCCCCGTCCGCTACAAGGACGTCGATATCGGATTGGTCAAGACGGCACGGCTGGCAGCGGACCGTTCGCATGTGATCGCGACGATCGCGCTGACCAAGGATGCGGAGACCTTCGCCGTGGCCGACACACGCTTCTGGGTGGTACGGCCACGCTTTGCCATGAGCGGCGTGTCGGGGCTCGAGACACTGCTATCGGGTGCATATATCGGCGTGGATGCCGGCAAGTCAGGCGAGGCGACGCGCAGCTTCACCGGGCTCGAAGTCCCGCCGACTGTCACTGCCGACGCCTCAGGCAGGCAGTTCGTGCTGCGTGCACAAGACCTAGGCTCGCTCGATATCGGCTCGCCGGTCTACTATCGTCGCGTGCAGGTCGGCCATGTCGTAGCGTATCAACTCGAGCCGAACGGCCACGACATCACGCTGCGGGTCTTCGTCAACAAGCCCTATGACAAGCTCGTCTCCGCCGATACGCGCTTCTGGCATGCCAGTGGCGTCGACCTCAAGCTCGACGCGAACGGGCTGAAGTTGTCCACGCAGTCGCTGGTCACCGTGATGCTTGGCGGCCTAGCCTTCCAGGCGCCGGAGCACTCGACTGCGCACGCCACGGCCGCCGAGAACACGGAGTTCCTGCTTGCGGCGGACCAATCGGAAGCCATGAAGGAGCCCGAGGAGCTCGCCCCCGCGCTGGCAGTGCTCAACTTCGATCAGTCCGTGCGCGGCCTGTCTCCAGGTGCGCCAGTCGATTTCCGCGGGGTGACCGTTGGGCAAGTACGCTCGATCGGCATCGAGTACCAGCGTGACAAGAAGGCCTTCCGCATGCCCGTGGTGGTGGAACTCTATCCGTCTCGCATGGGGCTGCACGAGAAAGACGTGGCTGACGACGCGCGCAAGCTCGCCATCGTGCATAGCCTGGTACAGCGCGGCATGCGTGCGCAGTTGCGCACCGGCAACCTGCTGACCGGCCAGCTATATGTGGCACTCGATTTCTTTCCGAAGGCGCCTCTGCCGGCCGATCTGGACCTGAACGGGTCGCTGCCTGAGTTCCCCACGACGCCGGGCACCTTCGACGAGCTGCAAGCCAAGCTTGGCGAGATTGTGACCAAGATCGGTAAGGTGCCGTTCGACCAGATCGGGCAGGACGCGCGCACGGCGATGGTGTCTATGAACAAAATGCTCGTCAACGCGGACAAGCTCGTGGCACAGGTCAATGGCGATGTGGCACCAGAGGTGCTCGCCGCGCTGAAGGATGTGCGCCGCACGCTCGCCACGGCCAATGGCGCGCTGGCGCCCGACGCATCGCTGCAGCAGGATACGCGTCGGATGATGCAGGAACTCACGCAAACGGCAGTCTCGCTGCGCACGCTGACCGATTATCTCGAGCGGCATCCCGAAGCACTGCTGCAAGGCAAGAGGGAAGAGAAATGATGAAACGTAGGACGATGCTTTTTACGCTAGCCGCTGCGGCCACGACCATGATGTACGGCTGCGCGTCCCCCGAGGCGCGCTACTTCACGCTGGCTGCCAGTCGCTCCAACGCCGCGCCCGCCGTGACAGAGCGAGCCAGCCGTAGTAGCGAACCGTTATGGATCGAGGTCACGCCGGTGCGCGTGCCCGAGCGGTTGAACCGCATTCAGCTGGTGGTGCGTGACGGCACCAGCGGGGGGGTGAAGCTGTTCGACACATCGCGCTGGACGTCCCCATTGCCCGACGAGCTACGCGACGCGCTGTCGCAGCAACTGCAATCGACGCTTGACGCGGTGGATGTCTACCAGCACGGCCTGTCGGCGACGCAGCCGGCCTTCCGGGTAACCACCGAGGTGGTCAACCTCGACGCCGATGTGGGCAAGTGGGCAGCGGCGACTATCGCCTGGACCGTGCGGCGACTGCCGGACGGCAAGGTTCTGAGCGGCCGCACCGAAACAGAGGTACCCGCGCCCGGGCAGGTGGAGGGCGTGGTGAATGCGTATCGGGAGATCCTCGCGGCAACCGCAGCCGATATCGCAGTCGGCGTGCAATCGCTTAACCGCTAAATGTGCACCATTACGCATATAGCGCGATATAGCGCGGCGACCAACCCGGGATGTCGAACCGATGAGGAGTTAATGACGTAGCCAGTGCGGACGCCTGCTCGCTAAGGGCCTGTCCCGTTCTTCTAGTGCATACTCCTATGATCTCAATGTTAGGCAATTGGAATGACGGACGATCGAACGACGGGGATTGAGCGGCCGGAGCTGTCAGCTGAACGGGGCGTTGCACAATATCAGCGGCTGGCTTCGGTGCTGAGGTACCGGATCGCAAAAGGCGAGTATCCGCTCGGCATGCTGCTGCCGCCGATCACGCAGCTCGCGGCTGACCTGGGCGTGGCCGTCGTTACCGTCCGGCAGTCGTATGAGCTGCTTTCTAAAGAAGGGCTGATTCGTAGCCAGCGAGGCATCGGGACCCACGTGGCGGCCCTGCCCGCCGCCACGGGCGACCTCGAACTGGCGATCAACGATCCGTTCGCCGCGCCTGAGGCGCTCGCCTTTGACGTACTCGAAGTCCGGCGTCACACCAGGGTGCCGCAGGAACTGCTCGGACCGGGCGAACAGTCGAACGGCGAATACGTCTGCGTCCGCAAGCTGCACACCTATTCCGGCGAACCGTTCTGCTACGCGGAGATCTATGTGTTGACCCCGGTCTTCGAATCCTTGCCCCAGGACACCGCCAAGAACAAAAAACTACTCGCCGCGGTGCTCGACGAATTGGGCTCGCGTAGCAAACGTGTGCGACAACGCATGACCGTGATGCCAGCGGATTTTCCACTGTGCGACATGCTGAAGATCCCGTTCGCCTCACCCGTCGCGAAGATGTCACGGTGTCTTCTTGATAGCAAAGGCAGCGTGCTGTACGCAGGCGTCACTTGGTATCGGGGTGACCGCTACGTCTCAGAGATCGACATCCCCGCCTCCGCATTGAAAGCAGTACCCGCCATCACCGAACCCCAACGGCGGGCAGCTAGCGAGCGCAAGCAAGGCTGAAGGCCCTCCTCGTTCAGCCTCTAGGGTAAACAAGGGGCAGAAAAAACCTTCCGCGGCCCATAAACTTCTAATATTAGAATGTTAGGATATAAAGTGGCATATAGATCCAGCAGCGCGCTGGTTCTACGCCCTCGTGAGGTCCGAAGGCAAGCGGGCTCACGACTCCATGGGACGACACGCGGAGCCGTTGGCACCCAAGGCTGACACCGACCACGTCGTGCGCTGTTCTCGCCTGGCATCACTCGCACGTCGATGTCGGGTGAGGCCCTGAACATCCCCCAAGATATTGCAGGCCGTAGAGGCCTGCTTTCCACTCGGACGTATTGACACTGTGGACGACGTGGCCGAAGCGGCGCTGTAGCTGGCAAGCGACGCCTGTTTTCGTCCGGCGGCCGCAGGCACCTCCAAGCGACACGGCTTTCTGATTATCGAAATCAAGTGAAAGGAAAGGGCATGAGCAACTTCACATTAACATCGCCTGAATTCAAGGATCAGGATCCGTTGCAACTGGTGCATGAATTCGATGGCTACGACGGCGCCGGCCAGAACCGTTCGCCCGCGCTGCAATGGCAGGGCGCGCCGGAAGGCACCAAGAGTTTTGCGCTGACGCTGTACGACCCGGACGCGCCCACCGGCAGTGGCTTCTGGCACTGGATCCTGTTCGACATCCATTCGTCCGTCACCCAGCTCGCCGCAGGCCCGGGCTCCAGCGACGGCACTGACCTGGGCGCCAGCGGCACCCAGGCCGCCAACGACTACGGCGCCATCGGCTACGGCGGTCCCTGCCCGCCCAAGGGCTTGCCCGCGCACCGCTACATCTTCACCGTGCACGCCCTGGGTGTGCCCAAGCTGGGGTTGCCTGCCAACCCGACCAACGCTGTGGTGCGCTTCTTCATCCACCAGAACACGCTCGCCACGGCTACCCTGACCGGCCTCTACAAACGCTAGATGTCGCGGCGTGCGTCGTCGGCGGCAAAGGCAACATGCTGTACGTCGGCGTTACCTGGTATCGGGGTGACGGCTACGCCTCAGAGATCGTCATCCCCGCGTCCGCATTGAAAACGGTACCCACTATCACCGAACCCCGACGGCGGGCAGCTAGAGGGCTGCAAGCAAGGCCAAAGGCCCTGGTTCAGTCCCTAGGGTAAACAAGGGGCAGAAAAAACCTTCCTCAGCGCCTAAACTTCCAACATTAGAACTTTAGGAGTATCCAGTGACATGCAGGCCCGGCAGCGCTTAGCCAGGCTTCACCTTTGCGCTGGACGCTTCTATTCCTCCGGCGCGTTGCCGGCGCCGCCCTGAGTTTGCCGCCGGTCCGGCGTGCCTCTTCTGTCTCACCAAAGGACGGTTTCCGTCCACTGTTTCACCTCCTCTAACAAACGGAGACAACTCATGAATGCAAGAATTCTCGCGCAGCCCACCACGTCTACCGGCGCCCTCCTGCCGCTGCCCGCCCTGCCGCAGGACAAGCTCCTGACCGTCAACATCGAGCAGATCCCGCTGATCAAGGATGTCTTTCCGGGCATCCACATCAAGCCGCTGCGCCTGGACCCGGAGCGCGGAGAGTGGGTCTTCATGGCCATCGTGGAACCCGGTTGTTCCCTGCCGATTCACTACCACACCGGTACGGCGCAGGTGTGGACGATCCAGGGCTGCTGGAAGTATCGCGAGTACCCCGACCAGCCGCAGACGGCGGGCTCCTACCTGTACGAGCCCGGTGGCTCGGTGCACACCTTCTACACCCCCGAGGACAACACCGAGGACACGATCACCATCGCCTGGATCGAAGGTGCACAAGTGAGCTTCAACGAGGACGGCACGTTCCACTCGCTCAATGACGCGCTCTCGATTCAGTACGCGATCCACGCTCTCGCGGCGGCGCGTGGCATCGGACCGGTGCCCTACGTCCGCGGCAACGGCGCCGACGTTACCAAGGAATAAAAAGCGACTTACACCATGACAGGCCGCTCGTCGGCCTGCGCGGTGCCGTTCCTCTGCTCCTTGGAGACCAGCGTGTACGACACCGATCAGAACAATCAGTGACGATCCATCAATCCGCGAGATTGAGAGAGTGCAACATGAGAATGATCAAAGCCCAGAGGATGCCGATACTGCCGATGCTGATATTGCTCGTGTTGCTGGCGACGCCGCTAGCCGCAAGAGCCTGGGAGCGCGGCAAGGTCGAGACATTCGCCACTTTGCCCCCGGGGGAGGCGCATCCAGAGGGGATCGCCGTGGACCGCGAAGGCAACGTCTACGTCGTCACGGTGGCGGTGGAAAAACCCAGGACGAGTGAGGGCGCGCTTCTCGTGTTCGACCCGCAGGGCAAGCACCTGCGCACTGTCAGCATCAAGGGCTCGAGCCGAATGTTGCTTGACGTCGGCTTCCATCCTCGCACGGGTCAGTTGCTCGTCGTCGACTACCTGGGCGCGAAGGTCCTGAGCGTCGATCCCAGTACAGGTGCCTCGTCCGTGTTCATGACGGTCACCGGCAAGAACCCCGGCCTCGACGGGTTGACGTTCGACCCCGCCGGAAACGTCTACGTGACCGACGCCCACCAGGGCATCATCTGGAAGGTCGGACCCGACGGCGGCGAAGCGTCGGCATGGGTCACCAGCGCGCTGCTGAAGCCCACGCGGATCCCGCCGACCATCGGCGCCAATGGCTTGGCGTTCAACAACAAGAAAACGGCCATGTTCGTCGCCAATACGGCGAACGACATCGTTGTCAAGATACCGCTGACCGGCTCGACGCTTGAGCCCGGCACGCCTGAAGTCTTCGTCAACCGGATCGGCGGCGGACCCGACGGTGTGAAGATCGATGAGCACGACAACCTCTGGATCGCGTGCAACCAGTCCAACGAGATTCTCGTGCTCGAGCCGACGCAGGGGCGGGTGATTGCCAAGCTCGGCGACTTCGACGGCATCGATCGCAAGGGGGCACCCAAAGGCTTTCTCTGGTCGAACAGCCTCGTCTTCCATGGCGGCGACGTTCTTGTCACCAACCTCTCGCTCGATATCGAGACGTCGCTCTCGCAGCTCAGTGACGAGCTTGGCTTGGCGCATCTCGTGGGAAAGAATCTGCGCACCATCGATGGTCCGTGGGCGCAACGGGTGAAGATCCACACAATCTCGAAAATCAAGAAGCGGATACCAGAACTCGACGGCGGGCCCCAGTAGCCCATCGGCCAGATGTCTCCCCCGTCAGGCAGCGCGCGGCACTTGACCTACCTTCCGCTTTTTCGATAGGTCGACTTATAGAACTATGTACTCGGCTGCCGGTTCAACACCGGCCAGGCAGGGAACAGTGGCCTCGGGGCCAGCCGTCATACATTGACCCACCGAGATGAAATGGATATGAAGAAAGACGAGACAACGGGGCCGCTGGCCGGCGTGAAAGTGGTTGACATCACGTCAGTGTTCATGGGGCCCTCGGCTACCCAGATGCTGGCTGACCTGGGCGCCGACGTGATCAAGGTCGAGTCTCCAACCGGAGATAGTACGCGCGGCATAGGTCCCTGCGGCGATGAAAAGCTGGGGCCGCTCTTCCTCGGCCTGAACCGCAACAAGCGTAGCATCGTGCTTGACCTGAAGGCGCCCGAGGGACGCGAGGCCCTGCTTTGCCTGGTACGGGATGCTGACGTGCTGGCCTACAACGTGCGCCCACAGGCCATGCAGCGGCTGGGGCTGGACTATGAAACGCTATCGGCCATCAATCCGCGCCTGGTCTACGTCGGCATGTTCGGCTTTTCGCAGCGCGGACGCTACGCCCCCCAGGCTGCCTTCGATGATCTGATCCAGGCCGCAACCGGCCTGCCGCTGGCCGTTTCGCTGGGCAGCGGCGACAGTCCCCGATACCTGCCAATCACCATCGCGGATCGCTCGGTGGGGCTCTATGCTTTCGGCGTGATCTGTGCCGCCCTGTATTCGCGGGGGAGCACCGGCAAGGGCCAGCGCGTTGATGTCCCCATGTTCGAGACCATGGTTCCCTATGTGATGGGAGACCACCTGTATGGCGAGACCTTCGTCCCGCCAAAGGGCGGCTTCGGCTATCCGCGCCTGCTCTCGCCCGAACGGCGCCCATACAAGACGAAGGACGGACATGTCTGCTGTCTGATCTATCACGATCATCATTGGCGGGCCTTCCTCCAGGTCATTGGCAAGCCGGAGTTGTACGACACCGATCCGCGCTTCGCCAACATGAACACCCGCACCGCCAACATCACCGAACTGTATGCGATGGTCAGTAACGAAATGGCCAAGCGCACCACCGAGGAGTGGCGCACCCTGCTCAAGGAGGCCGATGTTCCGGTCTTCCCGATGCACACGTTCGAGTCGTTGCTGGACGATCCCCATTTGCGGGATATCGGTTTCTTCAGCGAATCGGACCACCCAGCCGTGGGGCGTATCCGGGAGATGGCGGTGCCCAGCGAATGGCACGGCACCCCACCGACAAGCCGCCGCCATGCACCCGGCCTGGGTGAGCACAGCCGTGAGGTACTGCGTGAGGCCGGCTACGACGAGGCCTCCATCGATACGCTGTTCGCGTCAGGCATCTCCAGGGATGGGGCAAGAGCGCAACGAACCGAAGGAGAAACGCCCCATGAATGATGAACTGCTGTGCGAGGTCCGGGACGCAGCACTCTACCTGACCATCAACCGGCCGGAGCGCCGCAATGCCATCACGCCGGGGGTGCTGCAGGGACTCCGCGACGGCATCCTGCGCGCCGATCGCGATGCCGACATCCGCGCTGTGGTCATTACGGGAACTGGCGAACAGGCATTCTGTGCCGGCGCCGATCTGCAGACCGGAAAATCGTTCACGTTCGATTACGCGGATCCCTACCAAGGGATGGCTGACCTGTTCCGCTGCGCCAGGCAGTCAACAGTGCCGCTGATCGCACGGGTCAACGGGACCTGCATGGCGGGTGGCATGGGACTGATGGCGATGTGCGACCTGGCGATAGCTAGCGAAGGCGCCCGCTTCGGCCTGCCGGAGATCAAGCTGGGCTTGTTCCCGGCGCAGGTCTTGAGCGTGCTGCAGCACCTGGTGCCACGTCGCACGCTCACCGAATTGTGCCTGTGCGGCGAGCCACTGTCCGCGAGGGAAGCGCTGGCCGCAGGACTCGTCAACGATGTCAGCGACGATCTCGACGCCAGGCTGGACTTGCTGCTGACCCGCCTGCTGAACAATTCGCCCGCCGCCATCCGTCGGGGGCTGTACACGCTCAAGCATATGGAAACCATGTCGTTCGAGCAGTCCATGGCGTTCACGGAAAGCCAGATAGGGCTGTTTGCGCTGACCGAGGACGCGCGCGAAGGCCAACTGGCATTCCGCGAGAAACGCCAGCCCAAGTGGACTGGCAGATAGGGAGATGGGAATGGACGCGAAAAGGGTACGCATTGGCGGTGCTTCTGGCTTCTGGGGCGACAGCAGTGTCGGCGCGCCACAGCTTGTGCGCCACGGTGATATCGATTACCTGGTGTTCGACTATCTGGCCGAACTGACCATGTCGATTCTGGCCGCTGCCCGATTGCGCAAGCCGGAGCTGGGTTACGCCACCGACTTCGTGACGGTGACAATGAAGGCCCTGATCGGGGAGATCGCCGCACGCGGGATCCGCGTGGTCAGCAACGCCGGTGGCATGAACCCGCACGGGTGTGCGCAGGCCATTGCCGCTCTGGCGGCGGAACAGGGCCTGACGCTGCGCATTGCCGTGGTGGAAGGCGATGATGTGATGCCCCTGCTTCCCCAGCTGCGCGAAGCCGGTGTGCAAGACATGCAGCGAGGCCGCCCCTTGCCAGAGCACGTGGTCAGCGCCAATGCCTATCTGGGCGCGTTGCCTATCCGGCAGGCACTGGACCAGGGGGCCCAGATCGTCATCACCGGACGCTGCGTGGACAGTGCCGTGACACTCGGCGTGCTGATGCACGAGTTCGGCTGGCATGCGGACGACTATGATCGCCTGGCGCAAGGCAGTCTGGCCGGCCACATCATCGAATGTGGGTGCCAAGCGACGGGCGGCTTGCATACCGACTGGGAAAGCGTACCGGACTGGCACGACATTGGCTATCCGGTGGTCGAGTGCCGTGCCGACGGCACCTTCGTTGTCGGCAAGCCCCCTGCCACCGGGGGACTAGTCAATACCGCCACGGTCGGAGAGCAGGTGCTGTACGAGATCGGCGACCCAGCCACCTACCTGCTGCCAGATGTCACCTGCGATTTCACGCAAGTAAGCCTTCGGCAAGCCGCACCGGACCTGGTGGAAGTCAGCGGCGCACGCGGGCGGGCCCCGAGCAATGCCTACAAAGTCTGTGCCACCTATGTCAACGGCTTTCGTTGCAACGCGCAGCTTTCCATCGTCGGCGTCGACGCGGTCGCCAAGGCGGAACGCACGGCGGAGGCGATCCTCGCCCGCACGCGCAAGCTTTTCGGGGAGAACGGGTGGGGGGACTACAGTCGCACCCGGATCGAGGTGCTGGGAGCTGAGTCCTGCTTCGGGCCACATGCTGCCGTCCGACACACCCGCGAGGCGGTGATGCGGCTGGCGGTCATGCATCCCGAGAAGGCGGCGCTGGAACTGTTCGCGCGGGAAATTGCCGCGGCGGGGACAAGTTGGGCGCCTGGCACGACGGGCTCGGCTGGTGGGCGTTCCAGTCCCTCGCCATCGATCCGCCAGTATGCATTCCTGCTCGACAAGAGCGCACTGACCCCGGCAGTGGTGATGAACGGCGTACGCAGCGGCGTCACCATTCCTTCAGGCAGCCCATCGGCACCGGTCGCGCCCGCGGCACCCGCAGTCGCTGAACAAAAGGGCGCCGGCCCTGCGGAACACGATACCGTCGAAGTTCCGCTGATACGGCTTGCCTATGGCCGTAGCGGCGACAAGGGGGATACCTCGAACGTCGGGCTGATCGCCCGCCGGCCGGCGTACCTGCCCGTGCTGCGAGCCGAAGTGACGGTGGCGCGCGTGGCGGACTGGCTTGGGTACCTGGTGAAGGGGCCGGTGACATGCTATGACCTACCCGGCTTCGACGCCATGAACTTTGTCTGCGAGTCGGCCCTGGATGGCGGCGGCATGGCGTCGCTGCGCAATGATCCACTCGGCAAGGGCATGGCGCAGATCCTGCTGACCATGCCGGTGCGCGTGCCGCGGGAGCTATTGTCATGACGAGGAGTGCGCCCATCGCAGCTGCCAACGAGAGCGTCATCCTCGCCGACGACGGCACCGGCGGCGTGACGCGATACCGACAACTGGCCAGCGTCATCCGACACAGGATCGTTTCGGGCGAGTACCCGGTGGGCATGCAGCTGCCAACCGTGGATAGCCTCGCGCAAACCTACGGGATCGCCAAAGTCACCGTGCGCCAGGCCTTTGCCGCGCTGACGGAAGAGGGGCTGGTCAGCAGCCAGCGCGGTCGTGGCACACACGTCATCAAGCAGCCATCAGAACCTGGACAAGGGCTGCGCTCCGCCATCAATGACGAATCAGCCCATGGCGGCGAGTTGGAGATCCGCATCCTGGAAATGCGCGGGGGCGTGGCATTGCGACCGGGCCTGGTCCGGCGCGGCACGCCGCTTGACAGCTATGTGATGGTGCGCAAACTGCATGTACATGGCGGCACGCCATTCTGCCTGATCGAGATGTATGTAGCCTCGTCAGTATTTGCCCGCTTTCCCCGCGGTGCCGAAAAACACCACAAGCTTGGTCATCTGCTGCGCCAGGTCGAAGGCGACCGCCTTGGCATGATGCAGCAGACTATGACGGTTGAGCCGGCCGACTATATCCTGGCACGCGATCTCGCCTATGGCTTCGGGGCGCCAATCGCCAGGATCATCCGATCGACACTGGACGTCGACGGCAATGTGCTCCTGGCAGGGCAGTTCTGGTACCGCGGCGACCGTTTCATCCTGGATTTGGAAATTCCAGCCAAGCTGACCGAGCACTATCCGGCGCTGGCCATCCCCGATAGCCGCCGCTGAGCGACAGACTTCACTGACAGACTTCACTATTTGAACAAGGAGACATCGAAATGACATCATCCTTTGTGCGGAGGGCCGCCGACGTGCCCGCGTACGCACCGGCCAACCACACGGGCACGGCGAACCAGCGCATCATTGGCAAGGAGACTGTCGGCGCGCGCCGACTCGAGGTCCTGCTGGGCACGATTTCCCCGGGCCAAGGCGCGTTGCCGCACGCACACCCGGACCTCGAACAGGCGTCGTTCCTGCTCGCCGGCGAGGGTATCGGCGAACTACCCGGAAAACAGCGCATCTTGCGCGCAGGGGACTGGAGCTTCAACGCGGCCGGCGTCTTCCATCGCTTCGAGGTCATCGGCGACGAACCGGTACAAGTGATGGTGGTCTACGCTCCGCCATACAGCGAAAACCCGAACGCAGCGGTGATCGCGACCGGCCCGGACGACCCGCGCCTTCAGGCCGGTGCCGCCGATGTCCGCGACGTTCCAATCAGCACCGAAGCGATCGAGCTGCCGCACTACCGTGGCGCGCTCGCCAGGCCGGTCATCACACGCCAGACCGTCGATTCCCGGTTTCTCGACATCTACATGGTCGACCTTGATCCGGATGGCGGCGCCGAGCCACACAGGCTTGGCGAGACCGAGCAGGTGCTCTTCGTGCGCAGCGGCAAGATCCACGGGCGCATCGAAGGGGAGCGTTTCGCCGCCGGGACCGGGGAGTGGGTCTACGTTCCCGACGGTGCGGAACTCAGCCTCGAATCGGCAGACGGGAAGCGCGAGCTGATTGTCATTCGCGCACACGATCCGCTGACCTGACGCAAGCTCGACCAAGTGAATCAATCAGATCCCGAGATACGGGAGGAGACAAGATGATCCAGCGATTTCCCCGGCGACGCATGCTCGCCCTGCTGTCCGGACTAGTCGCTGCCTCCGCGGCGTCGCAACTGGTGTGGGCGGATGCCCTGAACGAGTATCCGGCCAAACCGGTCCGTGTGGTGGTGCCCTTCCCTGCAGGCAGTGGAACGGACAACGCCGCGCGCTACATCGCGCGGATCATCACTGCCCAGACCGGCCAGTCCGTCGTCGTGGAAAACCGCCCCGGTGCCAACGGGTTCATCGCGGCCACGGCGGTCGCGACAGCGCCCGGAGATGGCTACACGATGCTTATCACGACAAATACCACCCACGCGGCCAATGCGTCCCTCTTCAAGAAGCTGCCCTATGATCCCATCAAAGATTACGCGCCGGTTTCGTTGATCGCCAAGAGCGGATTGGTCTTGGTGGTGCCATCCGACAGCCCGGTGCAGAAGGTGGCAGAGCTGACCACGCTGGCGAAAGACCGGCAAGGCAAGATGTCCTTCGCCAGCGGCAGTTCCTCCACCCGGGTCGCCAGTGAGCTCTACAAGATCAAGAGCGGCGCCCCGGCGCTGCACGTGCCCTACAAGGGCGTGCCGCAGGCCCTGACCGACTTGATGGGCCACCAGGTCGACTTCATGATTTCCGACATCAATCCAGCCCTGCCATTCATCCAGAACGGCAAGCTGCGCGCAGTCGCCGTGACCACGTCCAGGCGCCATCCCCTGCTCGGCAATGTCCCGACCATGGCGGAAAGCGGCTTGCCAGGGTACGAGATGACGGCTTGGGTTGCCGCCTTCTTCCCTGCCACCACGCCAAAACCGGTCGTCGCGCGTATGAGCCAGCTGATTCAACAGGGGCTGGCGCGCACGGAGGCTACCGAGTACTTCGGCCGGACCGGAGGCCAACCCTCCCCATCGACGCCAGAAGAGCTGGCAGCGTTCGTGCGCAGCGAGACCGCGAAATGGGCTGAGGTGATCAAAGCCGCCGGCATCCAGCCGGAATAGCCCGCGCCTCGGCGGCCTGAGAATACTCGGCCGGCCACGCGTCGTCGGCAGACGCCTGCGCGAGCCTGGCCTGGCCGCTTACGTCAGCTCTTCCAACAGTACTTTTGCGTCTTGCCAGTCAACGGTATCGAATCCCTCGGCGAACGTGCCATGAATACCGGCCAGGATCGAGCGCGCAGCATCCGTCTTGCCGCAGCGTTGCCATAGCCGGGCCATGCTCAGCGCGCCTTTCAGCTCGACTGACCTGGCACCCTGGTCACGAGCCATGGCGATTGCCGCCTGAAAACACGCTTCGGCTTCTTTGGTCCTGGTGGACGAGCCGGCTTCGCCGTCAGACAACATTAGAATCAGTTCCCCCTTGAGCCGAAGCAGAATCGGCTCAGCGAACCGCTCGCCCGTGTTCTTCACCAGAGCCAACGCCTCACTCAGCACGCGAAGCCCCTCCTCGGCTTGCCCCGCTTTTCCGTAAGCGTTGGCGAGCAGTGCCAGAAGCCTCGGCCGACCCAATGCCGCTCCGGTCGCTTCGTGGGCGCTGAGGCCTTGGTGTATTTGCGAGATTCCCTCCTCATGACTACCCTGCTCGGCCAGCGCCCAGCCGCGCAGGATCGTTCCCCAACCCAGATAGAGGGGGAATCCGTGGTCGCTCGAAAGTGCGATGGCGGCGCCTGCATACTCACGCGCCAGTTGCACTTCGCGCCGGTACTGGTGCAATTCGGCCGCGAAGATCAGGCACAAGGCAAGGCCGAACGGATCAGAGGACTTTCTGGCCAGAGCCAGCGCTTCCTCGCTGCGCGCGCGCGCCTGGTCCGGCAAGCCCAGAAACCAGAGCGTCCAGCTTAACGTGCTCCGGATATGAAGGGCGAGGTTCGGCGCGTAGCGTAGAAGTTTGCTGTATGTTTGCCGCTCGGGGCGGTGCAGTGCCAGCGCCTGCTCCATGTGGGTCCGGGCCATCCTGATCTCGCCCAGACGGAACAAGGTGGCGCCGAGAATGCGGTGCGCCTCCGCGAGCTGTTCCGGATCTTGCTTATCCTGCGCGAGACAGAGCAGCCGCTGCGCCAAGGCGTGTGCCGTACTGAGTTGCGCACGCAATAGATAAAACGACCACAGTCCTAGCTGTGCCGAGAAGATCTGCGGTATTTCCCCGCCCTGTTCGCACAAGGCTAATGCACGCGTGTAGGTGGCCTCCACCTCTGGCGCACCATAGCCTCGAGCGGCCATCCAGGCAGGACCGAGGGTCAGGAGCAGGGTGAGTTCCTCGCGTGCACGTTCGGGGGTGTCTGCCACGGACTTGAGCAGTTCGAGGGCTGCACTGAGATGATGGATCGCTTCGAGCTGTGCTGAACGCTGCAAGGCCTGCTGGCCCGCAAGATGGAGGTATTCGATGGCCTTCGGCACGTTACCACTCTTGCTGTAATGGTGAGCCAGTTCGCTGCAATAATCCTTCAGCCGGCCTGGAAACAGTGTCTCGATGGCCCGGGCCGTGCGTTCATGCAGCACACTGCGCTGACCGGTCAGCAGGGAGTTAGCGGCCACCTCCTGGGTAAGCGCATGTTTGAACGCGTACTCCACTTCCGGGAATGCGGGGCGCTCGTAAATGAAATCGCCGGCCTGAAGGTCACCCAGAAGTGGGCGCAGTGCCTCTTCCGGTTGCGCAGTGACATGCTGGATCAGACTCAAGGGAAACTCTTTGCCGATGATCGCAAGGGTCTGCAGCAAGTCCTTCTGGGCGACGGGAAGCCGGTCGATACGGGCGGCGAGCACCCCCTGCACGGTCGTCGGAATATGAAGTGACAAAGGGGCGTTCTCGATCCGGTAGCTGCCGGGCTGGCCAAGCAAGACGCTCTCCTCGGCCAGCGTCTTGACGACTTCCTCCATAAAGAACGGATTACCCTCCGTCTTAGCCAGGATGAGCAGTTTCAGGGACACGAGCGAGGGATGGTCTCCCAACAGCGCCGTGAGCAAGCCCTGTGCCTCCGCTTGCCCCAGCGGTTCCAGTTGCAATTGGGTGTAGTAATGTTTCCCGCCCCAGTCATGCGCGTATTCCGGGCGGTAGTTGACGAGCAGAAGCAATCTGGTGCGCGGCACATGCTCGATGAGGATATTGAGAAAGGCCTCGGTCTCGCTGTCCAGCCATTGCAAGTCTTCGAACAAGACCATCAGCGGCTGATTCTGGCTCTCACGCACAAGTAGCCGTGCAATGGCTTCGAAGGTGCGCTGGCGCCGGATGGTGGCATCCATCTTGGGCAGCGCCGAGCCCGCTTCGCTGATACCGAGCAAGTAAAGCAGGTAGGGCAGATGGTCCTCCAGTGTGCGATCCAGGGTCAGCAACCTGCCGGTGACTTTCTCGCGATACAGCCGTTCGTCATCCTGCGCGGTGATCTGAAAGTAGTTTCTCAACAGATCGATCAAAGGCAGATAGGGAAAGGCCCTGCCATGCGAAACCGAGAAGGTTTCGAGCACCATGCAGCCCCGCTGCGAGCGTGCCTTGAACTCGTGGTACAGGCGCGACTTGCCGACGCCCGCGTCGCCCACCACCCCAACGATCTGCCCTCGCCCCGCCCTGGCCGACTCCGACGCCTCCTGCAAGCGCTCCAATTCGGCCTGGCGGCCGACAAAACGCGCCAGACCGCGAAGCGCCGCCACTTGCAGACGCGTGCGCAAGGGGCCTAGGCCGAGCACCTCATAGACCGCAAGCGGCTCCCGAATGCCCTTCACGCGCGTGGTCCCGAGGCCCTTGAACTCGAAGTACCCCTCGGTCAGCTTATGGGTCGATTCGCTGACGAGGATCGACGACGGTGTTGCGACGCCTTCCATCCGGGAGGCGATATGGATCGTGTGCCCCACCGGGTCGTAGTCCGCGCGCAAGTCGTCCTTGCGGATCGAGCGCACCACCACTTCGCCGGTATGGATGCCAACCCGGATCTGCAGCGGGACACCCTGCTCCAGACGGAACCGGTCACCAAGGCGCCGAATCGTTTCCTGCATACGCAGCGCCGCGTACAACGCCCGCAAGGGGTGGTCCTCGTGGGCAATCGGCGCGCCGAACAGCGCCAGGATGCCATCGCCCAGGGATTTGGCAACGTATCCCTCGTAGTGATGCACGGCCTCCATCATCAGCCCAATCACGGGGTCGATCAGCCCGCGTGCTTCTTCGGGGTCCAGGTCCTGGATCAAGGCGGTCGAGCCGGCCATGTCCGCAAACAGCGCCGTAATGGTCTTGCGTTCGCCGGCAGCCTGTCCCCTGGCCTCCATCGCGGCCTGCTCGGCGAGGATGCGTTCGGCGAGATAGGGCGGTGTGTAAAGAACCGGTGCGGGGACAGCGGGCGTTGGCACTGCGGCAGCGACTAGCGTTGCGGCCAGCTCCGTCATGGGCGCGCCGCAAGAACCGCAGAACTTTGCTGTGGGGCTGGACTCCTGGCCGCATTGCGGGCAGATCTGCGCAAGCCTTTGCCCGCACTCCTCGCAGAATTTCCCTCCCGCGGGGTTCTCGAACCCGCATTTTGTGCAGCGCATATCGCCCTCTGCCAGCCTTCGCCTGCCACGAACTCATTAGAAGCGTAATGACCGCCCGTCGCAAGATATAGGTTACCGAAAATGCCGATCACCATACGGTTTGCCGTATTCCGCTGATCGTCGCTCACATAGACTTTGGGCCGCTATTCGGCTCACCCAGCCCGTGTTGGATAGCGCGCATAACAGTTCAAACCGCACCTTGCGTTCGATGAAGTGCTGGCTGCCCCACAGAATCCGTCTTCGCAGCGCGGGGCCGGGGGCCCACGGCCGCACGCCGACGATCGCGTATCCAAGTCGTCAACCCGGCTCTTTCGGTGTGTCGCTTACCCGACTCAACTGCGCACCGGTACGGTGCCGAACCGGGAGACACCCAGGGTCGCAGCCATTTCGGTCGCCAGTGCTCCGGGCGATGCGGCTCGTATAGCAGCCGGCATGCAATCCCTTGGCCGGTAGACGCGAAACGCCCCGCACCTTGCGCACGGCGGGGCGCTGCGACCGCCCCACCTTGTCGCACCCTCTAGGTGTTAACGAGGTTTTCGTCATTATGACGATTAGACTATTATCACGCTCATAAACGACGTCGCTTGACCCCGCATTACGACGTCGCAAGCGCCGTGGCGCCTCCTTAGCAGCACCTGCGTGCACGGCGCTGATCCAAAACAATCTCAAATGGACCGCTCAGCGGTTGGAGACCTCATGCCCAAATCGACTGTCATGCTCCGCCAGCCGGAGTCTTACCCGGAGAGCCGACTGCCACCTGGCGTGCAACAGCTCACTCGCCTAAAGCCGTTCGGTAGAGCCGTGGAACTGGCGTTCCTTCGCTGGGAAAAGAGAGACCTGCCGGCGACTGAACGCTTCTGGCGCGATTTCGGCATGCACCTGGTCAGCGTCTCGCCTGACCGGATCACGGCCCGCGGCGTCGGGACGGCCCCTTGCATTGCCGTTGCCGAGCGTTCGGCGGCGAGCCGCTTCGTCGGGCCAGCCTTTCGCATGTCCGACGATACCGACTTGCATCGGTATGTCGATCGCTTTGGCGCTACGTGGTTGTCCGAACAGCAGATTCCTGGAGGCGGCCGCGGTGTCGAGCTATTCGATCCTTCCGGGCGCAGTGTCTGGCTCGTGCAAGGTCAGCAGCGCGTCGAGCCTCTTTCCATGCGGCTGCCTATGACGTTGACCAACACGGCGCAACATGCGCCGCGAGTCAACCGCACCGTTCGCACTCCGATTGAGCCGGCCAGTATTGTCCGGCTTGGTCATGTTGTATTTCAAACCGTGGACTTTGCCACCATGGCGGCGTGGTACATGACCGTACTTGGTGTCATTCCGACCGATGTGCAGTACCTCGCGGATGGCAGTCCCAACCTGGCCTTCTGCCGGCTCGACCTTGGCCAGGCGCCAGCCGACCACCACACCCTCGTACTGGTGGGTGGCATCGAAGAGAAATACGAGCACAGCGCGTACGAAGTCATCGATCTCGATGCGCTCGGGCAAGGTCAACAGGTGCTGCGTGCGCAAGGCCATTCGCACATGTGGGGCATCGGGCGGCACTTGCTGGGAAGCCAGTTGTTCGACTACTGGCGCGACCCGGACGGCTTCGAACTGGAGCACTACACCGATGGGGACCTTTTCACCGCGGATTTCGAAACCGCTTACTCGCCGCTTGATTTCGGCGGCATCTGGGCCTGGGGCGCAGACGCGCCGGCTTCCATGAAGCCAAGAAAGACGTTGCGCAATGTGCTGAAGGTGCTGAGCCTGGTACGGCGCAAGGCGATAGCGCCGGCGCGGCTCAAGCTGATTGAAACGGCACTGGGTGCACCCGCCAGACCCTGGCTTTAGAACTTAGCAATTCCCTAGGAAGTATCATGTCTCGTACCGTAATTCGCTACATCCATACGGATGGCCCGCAATGGGGCATTCTCTTTGGCGCGCGCATCGCGCCGTTGCAGGCCAACGCCGCGACCACAGGCGAGTTGCTTGCCAAACACTGGCAAAGCATCTGGCAAGTGCCAGCGGCGCAGGCAACGATTCCGCGCGAGGCCGTCCAGCTTCTCGCACCCGTCACGCAGAACCAGCAATTCCTCTGCCAAGGTATCAACTACCGCAGCCACGTCATGGAATCCGGTCTGCGTGTCGAGAATTTTCCCTTCAACACCATCTTCACGAAGGCATCCTCATGCATCACGGCCGCGGATGCTCCGGTTGCCTCCCCGGCCCACGTCAAGCTGCTCGACTACGAGATCGAGCTCGGGCTGGTGTTGCGGCGGGATTTGCAACCTGGCGTGAAGGTCAGCCCCGACGCTCTCGGTGACTGGCTTGCCGGCGTGACCATCGTCAATGACCTGTCGGCACGTGACGTGCAATTGCCGCAGGGTCAGTTCTACAAGGGCAAGAGCTATCGCGGCTTCGGGCCCGTTGGCCCTGGGCTCATATTGCTGACACCGGAAGAATGGCAACGTTGGCCGGAATTGCGGATGCGCCTGGATGTCAACGGACAGCCCCGGCAGGACGCCTACTGCGCCGATATGATCCATGCGCCGGCTTCAACCTTGACGGAACTGGCATCCATGCACGACGTTCACACAGGCGACCTGATCGCCACCGGTACGCCTGCCGGTTGCGCGGCCCGCGCGCCGGGCAAGCTCGCTATGTTCATGGCGAGGCATCTTCTTAGCGACGCCGGCAAATGGCGCATGTTTGTGCGCCGCGGCCTGACCAATCCCGCCTACCTTCGGCCCGGCGATAGCATCCGGGCCTCGATTCGCACGGATGACGGCACTATCGACCTGGGTGAGCAGACCACCGTTATCGCACCGGCATGACGACCACGCCAGTTGGCGACGAAACATGTGGCATCCCATCGCAGTATTTGGAATGAGAGTGAAGTCTTATGAGCAGCCTTGCAATCAGCGCCATGCCAGAGGTCGTCAGGCGACTGGAGGACGTGGAACAGATCGAACGAACGCCCTGGCAGTACGTGATCCGCGCCACAAACACTTACGAGGTACTACGGACCGCTTGCGAGCGCTGGTCGGAACGCGTGGCCCTGCGGCTCCTACTGGATGGCAGCCCCTGCGCGCCGACGCGCGACGTCCGTTATGCCGAATTGCTGGAAGGCATCCATCGCGCCGCTAATACACTGCACCACCTGGGTATCACGCCGGGCGTGCCAGTCGCAATCCTGCTACCGAACCTGATCGAGAGCCACCTGGCACTATGGGGTGCCGAGGCTGCCGGCATCGCCAGCCCGATCAACCCGATGCTGGAATCCAGCTACGTTGCCCGGATCTGCGAAGAGACGGAAGCCAAGGTTGTCATCGCCCTGGGGCCCGCCACCGAAGGGAGTATCTGGGAAAAAGCCGTGGAAGTCGCGGACAGGCTGCCTCGGATCGAGACGATCCTGCAGGTCGACCCGACGGCGGCGATGGGGCGGCGTACCGGTTCCGGCGGTCACATCCCCCGCGGCAAGATGCCGAGCCGTCCCGGCGTGCAGGTGCTTGACTTCCATGACGCGCTGGCCGAATCCGACAGCACGCGGCTGATCAGCGGGCGGCGATTCACCCCCACCGAGCCGTGCGCCTATTTTCATACGGGTGGCACCACCGGGTATCCCAAGGTGGCCGTGCACAGTCACCTGAATGAAGCCGTGATGGCATGGGTCCTTCAACGGATCGACGACCGGCGCAACGTGATGCTGGCGGGGTTGCCGCTTTTCCACGTGAATGGCGCCATGGTGACCGGACTCGGTGCGCTTCACAGCGGTTCGGAAATCGTCATGCTGACAGCTGGCGGCTATCGGACGCCGGGCCTGCTGGACGCCTTCTGGGAGATTGCCAACCGATTTGGGGCCACCACGTTTTCCGCCGTGCCAACCATCCTGGCAGCACTGCTTTCCAGGCCGTTGCCTGCGGACGGGATCCTGACCTTGCGCCACGTTCTCTGTGGTGCCGCGCCGCTACCCAGTCAAGTCGCACACGAGTTTGAAGGGCTCACTGGTGTTCGCATCCACGAGGGATATGGCCTGACGGAAGGTAGTTGCGTGTCGACCGTCAACCCGCCACAAGCCACGCCCAAGGCCGGTACGGTTGGCATCCGCATTCCGTATCAGGAATTGAAGCTGTTCAAGCTATGCGCAGACGGCAGGCCCGCCGAGCTTGCCGAAGCCGGTACGACCGGCGTGATCGGCATACGCGGCCCCAATGTCTTTCCCGGTTACCTGCGGGAAGCCGACAACCGCGGCATCTGGATCGAGGGCGGATGGTTCAACACGGGCGACCTGGGCCGCCTTGACGCGGATGGATCTCTCACGCTGTGCGGCCGCGCGAAAGACCTGATTATCCGTGGCGGCCATAACATCGATCCGTCGATGATCGAGGATGCAATCGCCGCGCACCCCGCAGTCGCCATGGTTGCTGCGGTTGGGCAGCCAGACACCCATGCGGGCGAATTGCCGGTGGCCTTCGCGGTACTCAGGCCAGGCGAAAAGACTTGCACCGAAGCATTGATGGAATACGCCCGCGAGAGGATTCCTGAACGTGCGGCGGTGCCGGTGCGCATCGAAATCATGCCAGCACTACCCCTTACGGCCGTCGGCAAGGTCTCAAAGCCGGACCTGCGACTGCGCGCCATCGAGCACGTCATCCAGGCCGCGCTTGCCGGGCATGGCATGTCTGACACCCACGTTAGAGCCCGGCTCTGTCCCGAGCGCGGTACCGTGGCCGATATCTCCGGGCCGGTTGCGTCACGTCAGGCGGCAATGGCATTGGTAGCCCGCTATCCCGTGATTTCCGCATGGCAGGAGCAATGATGACGAACGCTGAGAAGACTCCGCAGGGGAGCATGCTCGATACGGATGTCCTGCTTGTTGGACTGGGGCCGGTGGGGGCGGCGCTGGCCAACCTGCTTGGCCGCTACGGGATTCGCGTCCTGGCCATCGACCGCGCCACGGAAATTTTTGCGAAGCCGCGCGCCATCGCGCTGGACAACGAGGCACTGCGCATTCTGCAGCTCGTGGGCGTAGCGGAGGGAGAATTCGCCACGGTGGCAATTCCGAAGGTGCAATACCGCTCGCCGCTGTTCGGCCGCTTTGCGCGCATCAACAGCGCGAGGATTGTCGATGGCCATCCGATGCTCGTCACGTTCTACCAGCCGGAGCTGGAGGCGGTGCTGCGCAAGAAGCTGTCAGCGTACCGCACCGTGGACGTTCGTCTCGGGGCTGAACTCCAATCCTTCGTCGATGATGGTCACCATGTGCATGCCATCGTGAAATCAGCTGGCTCGCCTGCCCTGCAGGTCAGGGCGAAGTACATGGTTGGCATCGATGGCGCAGGTTCACTGGTTCGGCGTGAGTTGGGGCTGGATTTCGAGGGCCGCACATTCCAGCAGGACTGGCTGATCGTCGACGCGCTAGGCGTACCGAATCCCATTGACCATTGCGAATTTCTCTGCGACCCGGCAAGGCCAACGCCACATATGGTCGCGCCAGGGGGGCGCCAGCGCTGGGAATTCATGTTGAAGCCGGGAGAACGTGCCGAGGAAATGGAGCGGCCAGAATCGGTGCGCAAACTGCTAGCGCCGTGGTGCGATGTTGAAAAGATCCAGATCGAACGCACCGCTGTGTATCGATTTCATGCACGCGAAGCCAAGTCGTTCTCGAAGGGTCGATGTTTCCTGGCTGGTGACGCCGCTCACATTACCCCACCTTTTGCCGGGCAAGGATTGGTGGCCGGCCTGCGAGACGTGGCGAACCTTGGGTGGAAGCTGGCGTGGGTGCTACGCGGCCAGGCGAGCGAGCAGATTCTCGACAGCTATGACCAGGAACGCCGGCCTCACGCAAGGAAGATCATCAACCTGGCGCGCTTCCTTGGGGCACTTGTCATGCCACGCAACAGAGCGGCGGCACTCGCCATTCACGGATGCATGAGCGCGATGCGGCTATTGCCACGTGGCCGTGCCCTGTTCGAAGACTTGAAAGTGAAGCCCGCAAACACGTTCGACAATGGCCTGTTTGTGCGCTTGCGCGGCACCGAAAAGCTGCGTGCAGGTTCGAGCTTTCCCCAGGGCTGGGTCCGACCGGCTGAAAGCGGAATCCCGACACTTAGCGACGATTGCCTGGGGCTTGAATGTGCAGTCATCGGATTCGGTTTCGACCCCGCAACGCGGCTGTCGCCTGAGCTCATGACGCGTTGGTCCCTCGCCGGCGGCAAGGTGTGGCAATGGTGCCAACGTGCCCAGGCGCAGCATCTCGCTCCCAAAGGCCGGCGTCTCGAAGCGCTGGATGAGGTCGTGTTGCCCCGTTTGGCCCCGCTCGACTGGATGGTGGTGGTCCGCCCGGACCGATGCGTGCTCGCCGAAGGCCCGGCCTCTCAGGCCGAGCACATCCTCCAGCGAGCCCTTGATTTGATCGATCCGCCACAGGTCCGCCTCGACATGCGCCTCCCCAAGGCCGCCTGAAGGCGCTAGCCGCCCCGCAGACAGAAAACTAACCCTCTGGGGCCACTTCATGGCGCCGGCGGGCGGGGCTTCTTTTACGTCGCTTCAATAACAAGGAGGAGACCCTTGTGTTGCAGACTTCTGTTTATCGCCTTTCCATCTCGGCCATCACTTGCCTTGCAAGCATGACCGCGCATGCCGGAGAAGACTTTCAGGTGCGGTACAACATAGCAGGCAGCATCGGAGGGGAAATGTTTGCACCCCCGGATGCCGCCGGGCTTGCAGTTGGCGTTGCAGCGACCTATATCGACATCAGAAAGGTGACCGGCAACGACGGCAACACACTGACGAAGCCGATCCCCGGTGGCGCCATTCCACTTCCGTCCCCTACCCCCGTGACGGCGTATCCCACGTATGGCGCCAATGCCGCTCAGATCCCTGCCTCAGGCACTTTCAAGCTGTTCAACCTCGGCATTGGCTACATTACCAACGCGGACTATGGCGGTGGTCGCTTCGCGTTCGGTGGCGTTCTGCCGTATGGCGTCAAATCCCAATCGGTCAGGGCTACTGCCGCAACGCCAGCCGTGCAGGCGAACCCCGCAGTCCCCGCGGCCGCGCAGCAGGCCATCGCAAGCCAGTTCGGCGCGACATATCAGTCAAACCTTGCCGGCGAAGCAGCCAGTTCCAGCGGCGACGTATCGGGCATCGGCGACCTGGAGTTGCAAGGCGGCTGGCTCTATACGACAGAACAGCTGCGCGTATTGCTGGGCGCATCCCTCGTCATTCCGACAGGACGCTATAACGCATCGCCTGCACCCGACATAGGCACCGGCAATTTCTACACGCTGCGGCCGTCGGCGCAAGTGGCCTACCTGCCGACGCCGGACATCGCCATCGCGGCAAAGGTAACCTTGGGCCTGAATACGAAGAATCGGGACAATGACCTCCGCAGCGGAAACTGGATCGGATTGGAGGGCGCGGCAGCATACAAGACTAGGATTGGTGTAATCGGACTGCACACCGTCTTCGTTCAACAATACCAAGACGACTCGAACAACCCCTGGGGCCCAAGCCGCTACCGATCCCTCAATGCCGGTGCGTTCTATACCGCGATGGTGCCTGGCATTGACGCCGCGTTGACGCTGCAATACATGGCGACAACCAGTTCGCGCAACGCAAAGGTCGGCAGTATGACCCAGATCCGTTTGATCAAGCTATTCTGACGACGATGGCAAGACAACTGTCATCGTGTCTCGCCGTTTCCCCTGGCCTGACGACTTGGTTGCACTCAGGTCGGGAGCAAATCGTCTATCTTTCGCCGTGCCTGCTCGATAGCGACTTGCCTTTGTTCGACACCGGCAGACACCCCCTCGGCGGCGACCACTTCGAGCTGGGACACGCCAACGAAGGAGAATACACTTCGAAGATAGGCTTCCGCGTGCTCCAGTGCCGCGTTGCGCGAAGCGGGGCCATAGTACCCGCCGCGTGCAACGGCCAGGATGATGCGCTTGCCGGTCACGAGTCCTTCCGCACCTCTGTCCGTTTACCGAAAGGTCTTGTCCGCGACGGCGATGCGATTGATCCAGGCCTTCAGTTGACTGGCGATACTGAAGTTGTAGAACGCGACACCAATGACCACCACGTCCGCCGCCAGGAACTCTTCCTGGATGGCGCGTCCCAACTCAACATCCCTCAGTAGCGCTGTATTGTTCGGCGCCTTGGGATCGAGGGACGCGACAAGGTATGCGCCGGACAAGTGAGGAATTGGTGAACCGGCGAGGTCACGGTATACGACATCGACTTCCGGACGACATCCCACCGCACACTCACTCACTGCGCTCGCCCGGGCTGGCCTGCTCTCTTCCGCAATCGTGTACCCATTAACTTTGAGAATCCAACCCACTAACTATGAGACGTGACACTAACTTTGAGACGTGGCAGTGACAGCAGCGACCCGTTGTCGCACCCCGCACCGCAGCACATCCCGCCTTTTCATACTAAACTTTCACAACTTCCTAAAAATTCAAAACAAACAAGATGCATCTGTCGCCCCTGATCCAGCGCTTCGTGCTTCACTTCGGTGAAATGGGCAGCCGCTGGGGCATCAACCGCACGGTTGGGCAAATCTATGCCTTGCTGTTTACCGCGTCCCGCCCGCTCAACGCCGACGAAATCGCCGAAGCGCTGGGCTTCTCGCGCTCCAACGTCAGCATCGGGCTGAAGGAGCTGGAGTCGTGGAACCTGGTCAAGCTGTCTCACCAGCCGGGTGACCGCCGCGAGTATTTCTCGGCACCTGACGATGTCTGGGCGATCTTCCGCACCCTGGCCGAGGAGCGCCGCCGGCGCGAGATCGATCCCACGTTGTCCATGTTGCGCGAGGTCCAGCTGGAGACCGTGAGCGATCCGAACGATCGCCATGCGCAGGAGCGGATGAAGGAGATGTACGGGCTGATCCTGCTGGTGACGAGCTGGTTCGGCGAGATCCAGAAGCTGGATGTGGCCACGCTGGAAAAGCTGATGAAGCTCGGCTCCAAGGTCAACAAGCTGCTGGACGTGAAGGACAAGCTCAGCCTGGCCATCGGCGGCAAATCCCGCGCCGGCACACCCCCTGCCAGTACCGTGAAAGCCAAGACGACCCGCACCCGGAAGGAGTAGTTGCATGTTCTCGTCGCTCGACCCGGTGGTGCTTGCGCGCGTGCAGTTTGCCGCCAACATCACGTTCCACATCTTGTTTCCCACCATCAGCATCTCGCTGGGCTGGGTGTTGCTGTTTTTCAAGCTGCGCTTCAATAAGACGGGCGATGATCGCTGGATGGCGGCGTACCGTTTCTGGGTGAAGATCTTTGCGCTGACCTTTGCGCTGGGCGTGGTCAGCGGCATCACCATGAGTTTCCAGTTTGGCACCAACTGGCCGGGCTATATGGAGACCGTGGGCAATGTGGCCGGTCCGCTGCTGGCCTACGAGGTGCTGACGGCGTTCTTCCTGGAGGCGACCTTCCTCGGCATCATGCTGTTCGGCATGCGCCGGGTGAGCAACCGCACGCATACCATCGCCACCTTGCTGGTGGCGGGCGGCACCACGTTGTCGGCGTTCTGGATCCTGGCGCTGAATTCGTGGATGCAAACCCCGGCGGGCTTCGAGATGATCGATGGCCGCGCGCATGTGACGAGCTGGCTGGCGGTGATCTTCAACCCGTCGTTCCCGTACCGCTTCGTGCATATGCTGCTGGCGTCGGGGCTAACTGTTGCGTTTCTGCTGGCAGGCATCTCCGCGTATCGCTGGCTGCGTGACGACCGGGCGCCGGAGGTGCTGTCGTCGCTGCGCACCGGCGTGACCATTGCCGCGGTGCTGATCCCGCTGCAGATCGTGGCAGGCGACCTGCATGGCCTGAATACGCTGCACCACCAGCCGGCCAAGATCGCCGCGATGGAGGGGATCTGGAAGACGGAGAAGGGCGCGCCCGCCGTGTTGTTCGGCGTGCCCAACGCAAGCACGCAAAGCAATGATTTCGAGATCGCCATTCCAAAGCTGGCCTCGCTCTACCTGACGCATCAAATGGATGGCGAAATCAAGGGCATCGATGCCTTTGGCGACAAGCACCCGCCGGTGGCGCCGCTATTCTTCGCCTTTCGGATCATGGTGGGTGTGGGCCTGCTGATGCTGGCGGCATCGTGGGTGGCGGCGTGGCAGTTGCGCCGTGGCGGCCAGCCTGCGCCGTGGATGGCCCGCGTGCTGATTGCCATGACCTTCTCCGGCTGGGTGGCCCTGGTGGCTGGCTGGTACGTGACCGAGATCGGCCGCCAGCCTTACCTGGTGTACGGCGTGCTGACCACCGCGCAGGCCGCGTCCAAGGTGCCGGCGGCGATGATCGCCTCCACGCTGGCGATGTACCTGGCGCTCTACCTGGCGCTGATCGCGGCCTATGTCTCGGTGGTGTTCTACCTGGCGCGCAAGGCCGGGACCGACCCGAAGGTGGACAACCCGCGGACCGAACCCTCTCAAGCCGTGTTGCCTGGCGAACTGCGGAGCGCAGAATGACCGACCTGACCCAACCCGCCGGCTGGATGCCGCTGGTGTTCCTGGCCCTGATGGGCATCTCCATGCTGGTCTACGTGATCCTGGACGGCTACGACCTGGGCGTGGGCGTGCTGCTGCGCCGCGCGGACGATGCCGACAAGGACACCATGATCGCCTCCATCGGCCCGTTCTGGGATGCCAATGAGACCTGGCTGGTGCTGGGCGTGGGCCTGCTGCTGGTGGCCTTTCCCATTGCGCACGGCGTGATCCTGACCCAGCTCTACCTGCCGGTGGCGCTGATGCTGGCGGGGCTGATCCTGCGCGGCGTGGCGTTCGACTTCCGCGTGAAGGCACGCGCGCACCACAAGCCGTGGTGGAACCGCGCGTTCTACGCCGGCTCGCTGCTGGCCGCTTTCTCGCAGGGCCTGATGCTCGGCCTGTATATCACCGGATTCCAGCACGGCTGGCCCGATCTGGCCTTTGCGGTAGTGGTGGGCCTGTGCCTGGTGGCGGGCTACTGCCTGCTGGGCGCGGGCTGGCTGATCATGAAGACCAGCGGCAGCCTGCAGCGGCGCGCCATGTACTGGGCGCGCCGCTGCCTGTGGCTGACCGGCATTGGCGTGGCGGCGATCTCGCTGGTCACGCCGATGGTAAGCCAGCGCATCTTCGACAAATGGTTCTCGCTGCCCAACATCATCCTGCTGGCGCCGATCCCGCTGGTGACGGTGGCACTGTTCATCCTCATCGACCGCCTGCTGCGGCGCCTGCCGGCCATGCACGACCGTGGCAACGACCGCTGGTGCTGGGTGCCCTTCGCCGGCACGGCGGTGATCTTCCTGATGGCGTTCAACGGCTTGGCCTACAGCATCTTCCCGTACCTGGTGGTGGACAAGATCGATATCTGGCAAGCTGCGAGCGCGCCGGAGTCGCTGGGGGTGATCCTGGTGGGCGCGGCAGTGGTGCTGCCGACCATCCTGGGTTACACGGTGTATGCCTACCGTGTATTCTGGGGGAAGGCGACCGACCTGCATTACTACTGAGCATTTGCTGATGCATTGACTGATGCATTGACTGAGCGGCGGTCGATCAACCTCGCATATCACGCACACCAGGCACCTATGAGCGGCTCGCAAGGCCAACAACCCGGCACCCCACCCTCCACGCCCCAGGCCGCCCCCCTCCCCCGGCGGCTGCTCGACCGCCTGCGCGCCCGTGCCGGCGCGCAGGTGCGGGGCCTGACCCGCAGCAACTCCGGCCTCAGCCTCGACTACGACAACCCGCCCGGGGATCCCGGCCTGTTCGGGCCGGACGCGGTCTGCTGGCGCGTGCACGCGGATTTCCCCGCAATGCTGGCCGGCGGCGTCAGCGCCCTGCTGATGCAGACCATGCATCCGCTGGCGCTGGCCGGAGTGTGGGATCATTCCACCTTCCGCACCGATATGCAGGGCCGGCTGGGCCGCACCGCGCAGTTCATCGCCGGCACCACCTACGGCAACCGCGCCGATGCACTGGCGCTGATTGACCGGGTCAGGCGCATCCACGCGGCGATCAAGGGCACGGCGCCAGATGGCCGCCCCTACGCGGCCGACGATCCGGCGCTGCTGACCTGGGTGCATGTGGCCGAGGTGTCGAGCTTTCTCACCGCCTACCTGCGTTATGTCGGCCCGCTCTCGGTCACCGAGCAGGACCGCTACTACGCGGAGGTGGCACAGATCGCCGAGCGGCTCGGCGCCACCGGCGTGCCACGCAGCGCCGACGCCATCGCCAGCTACCTGGAGCGCATGCGGCCCCAACTGGTGGTGAGCGACCGCACCCGCGAAGTGGTGCGGCTGGTCATGGCGATGCCGGTGGCCAGCCCACTGCTGGTGCCGGCGGTGCGCGTCATGGGCGACGCGGGCATTGCGCTATTGCCGCGCTGGGCGCAGCGCGAACTCGGGCTGCACGGCAGCACCGCGATCCGCCGTCCGGTCTCGCTGGCCGGGATGCGTGTGCTGGCGCCCACGTTGCGCTGGGCATTGGGCAGCGGCCTGGCAGCGCGCGCGCGGCGGCGGGCGTTGCAGCCCGCACCGGCGGCGCAGACGCAGTCGTCCTGACCCGCCACCCCGGGCGGGCGATTCACTAACAATAGGAAACAGGAAAAGAACACCATGCAGACCGTTGCGGTTCTGGATTTTGAAACGACAGGACTGTCACCGCGTCAAGGCGACCGGGCCACGGAAATCGCAGTCATGCTGCTGCGCGACGGGGAAGTCGTCGACCAATATCAAAGCCTGATGAACGCAGGCAGACGCATTCCCTCGGACGTCGTGCACCTCACCGGCATCACCAACGACATGATTGCGTCGGCACCCGCGGCGTCGAAGGTGATGCGGGAGGTGGCCCAGTTCGTCGGCAAGCATCCCGTGGTGGCCCACAACGCGGGGTTCGACCGCAGGTTCTGGCAGGCCGAGCTCTCGCTGCTGGACATGCCGGCCGACCAGACCTTCGCCTGCACGATGCTGGTTTCGCGGCGCGTCTATCCGCATGCGCAAAACCACAGGTTGTCGACGCTGGTGGATATGCTGCGCCTGCCGAAGGCCGGGCGCGCCCACCGGGCCATGGCCGACGCGCAGATGACCTGCCACCTCTGGCACCGCCTGCAGCACGATATCGCCGAGACTTACGGCATGCGCCGGGTGGATTACGACCTCATCACCCGCGTGCAGGCCACCAGCAGCGCCAAGGTGCCGGCCCTCCTGCGCTCGCTGGGCGAGAGCCAGGCTCGATGATGCGTGGGCAGAACGCCGGCAATGCACCCGTGACGCAATGACGCAATGACGCAACCTGTGCCCAAGCAGTGGTTATGGCTGGACACCGCGCTTAGCTGGATTGCCCTTCTGGGCATCCTGACGTGTCTCGGCCTGATCGACTTCCATGGAATGCGGCCACTGGACGTGGGCGGCACCCTGTTTGGCGGTAGTTTCAATCAAATGATGTATGCCGGCGCCTGGATCGCGGCGATGGCGGGCTTGCTCCTGGCAACGGCGTTTCGTCTGGCCGGGCACCGCGCAGCCTGGTGCATGGCCGGGATCGTGCAAACAGGCGCGGGGGCTTGGTGGCTGTTGCACTATCCCGTCACGCACGATGGCAACCTGTTGCTATCGCCAGAGCGGGAAGAGATTGCCGCGGCGATGCTGGTTGGCGTAGTGCTGCTGATTGGCGGGGTATTCCTGCATGTCAGAGCGGCCCGCGCACGGCGTCACCGTCCGATATCGAGCACCAAGGTGGTGGTGCGATCCGTGGTCGCCGGCGCATTGATCCTGATCTTCGTCGCCATCCCCCTCGCCAACGCGCTGCGCGCGCCGCTACCGTATTGCGCCTTCAGCAAAGCAGGCTCGCAACTGAGCGTTTGCCTGGATGCCAGTGACACGCCCGTCATTGTCGATTGATCTGAAGGCTGCATGGCCAGCCCGCCAGCGCCTGGCCTTGAATCACGCCAAAACACACATAAGCGCGCATAAACACGCATAAGCACACTTATATTCGCTAAAACATGCTGACTAACGATAGGGGTCTGAACAACAATGCATGACTTGAAGACTGGCGCATTCTGGCGGCGCGCCTGCCTTGCCCTGCTTGGCGCACTGCTGGTGGCCGATGCCATCGCCCTGATGCTGATGGGGCTGTTCAACTTTGGGGTCGTCCTCCCTCTGGCGATCGGCGCGGCCTTTCTCGCGCTGTCATGGCGCTGGGAGCGGGTAGCGCGCTGGCGCGCGGCCAGCCCACGGCGTCGATGGATCTGGGCGCTGGGCCGCACCGCATTTGCCGTTTGGCTGGTGACGCTAGGGATGTTCTTCTATTTCATCAGCGCCAGCAACGCGAACTTCCCGGCAACGGGACCTAAGGCAAACACCATCCTCATACTGGGTTCCGGCACGCCACATTGCGCCGCGTCGCCCACCCTGGCTGCACGGCTGGACAAAGGGCTGGCGCTGGCGCGGCAATGGCCGGCGGCGCGAGTCGTGGTGAGCGGCGGCCAGGATTTCGGGCTGCGGTGCAGTGAGGCGGACATCATGGCGGACTACCTGATCGCGCACGGCCTGGCACCGGAACGCCTGATCCGGGAGGACCGGAGCACCAGCACGGAGGAAAACCTGCTCTTCAGCCACCGCTTGCTTGCGCAACAGGGCGTGAGCGCCGCGGATCCACTGGTGCTGGTGACCAGTGATTTTCATCTGGTGCGCGCGAAGCGGATCGCGCATAAGGCTGGGTTCCAGGCGGTGTCTGGCGCAGGAGCGCCAACGCCGCTGTACTTGCGCTACAACGCCTGGCTGCGCGAGTATTTTGCGTTTATCAGTGGCTGGGTATTGCGTGAATTCTGACCGGAAAGCGGCAAGGAAAACGATGAAAGACCAAAGTGACGAATTGCGTGCCAGGCTCAGTCGGGAGATGCGCCCAAGAGAAACCGCAACTTACCGGAGATGGCTTGGTGCGCTCGCCATGACGCTCGGGCTTGCGCTTGCTTCGCCGCTTGCCACAGCCGATACCCTGCCCCAGGCGCAAGTCTCAAGCGCGTGCGCCCCATTTCTCATGGCGTACTTCATTGGAGAAGAACGCGAAGACCTGCTTCATATTGAACGCAAAGCCGGCGGCGAGTACGTGCTCCGGATGGATGACCAATCGGCAGAGCTCCATGTTATTTCCAAGAAGGAAGAGCTTTCCGAACTGGCCCGGCTTCTCCAGGTCGATGCGGTTGGCGACTGTGTTCTGCACAGCCCCGGCGGCCTCTACGTGAAGCTTCCGATTGGCAGCCGCGTCAACAAGACCGAGGTTGTGAAAACGGGTTATGTATTCGTCGAGATCGGCATCCAGTTTGGCGCGAAGGGCCTGAATTCCGCTGGCAAAGCCTTCATTGCCTCGATCAGCACCGTCTACCCTGTGAACCGCGAACAGGCGGTCGACTAAGCCCGACCGCCCGTGCCCGAAGCCGCCCTATGACGTCGTGCGCAGCGGCGAGCCTGCCAAGCCATTGCCAACGACGACGTTCTAGGGGCAGAGTTCGTTGCTGGCGTATGGCAGCAGATTTTGGAGTGATCAGCGCTCAGCAGTAAGCTTGCGGCTTCGGTTTCCGGCTGCGGACTGCCGCCAATGCATCGCCCCCGCTCCTCTCAAGGCCGACCGATCGAGGGGGCAGCGATTGCCTCGCTCCCCAGATACTCAACAGCCAGTTGCCCGCCAAGCTTCTAAATGCCAATAGCTTCCCCAAGGCACGGTGGTGCCGCCCCTCTTGTTCAGTTGGGATCCGCAATCAGAGAGGTCCGCCTTCAGCGTGACCTTTCCCAAGAAGAGCTTGCCCATCTGGCCGGCATCGACCGCTCCTATATGAGTTCGGTGGAACGGGGAGGACAGAATTTGGGGATGATGCATCTTTTGAGAATTGCGACTGCGCTTGAGGTTACGGTCGCGGAGTTGATGGCTGTTGCCAAGCTCTAAGCGTCAGCACTAGTCGACTCGGCAGGCCCAGCTCCACGAACAAGCCAGGCATCGGCCCGCGCTTGTACTTGGACCTGCAGCGATCAACGGCAAAACCAGCTCGAAGCTCTACGGCCTTATGACGTCGTGCGCAGCCGCGAGCCTGCCAAGCCATAACCAACGACGACGTTCCAGTGGCGGAGTTCACCGCTGGCGTATGGCAGCAGATTTCGGAGCGATCAGCGCTCAGCAGTAAGCTGCCGGCGTCGGTTTCCCGCCTGCGGACTACCGCCAACGCATCGCCCCCCCCTCCTCCCATTTCACTTCCCCTGAGGCCCCATGCGGCCTCTTTTTTCATTCCCCCTCGCGTAAACCCTCGGATTGACATCCCCACTTCGTCTTTATATTCTTTTATGAACATTACGTTCATATTTGAACATACACGCCGGCAAACGCAATCGCTGAGCAGCGAGGCGCACACCCGGGCCCACACCAAGGCGACCCCCAGAGGAACAAGCACCATGGCTTCACAAAAGATTGGCATCAACGGCGCCGGCATCGGCGGACTCGCCGCAGCGATTGCGCTGCGCAAGCTCGGGAAGGACGTGGTGGTGTTCGAGCAAGCCTCGCGCTTCGCGCGGGTCGGCGCGGACATCAACCTCACGCCCAATGCCGTGCGCGCGCTGGATGGCCTGGGCGTGGGCGAGGCATTGCGCGAGACCGCCGCGCGGCCCAGCCACCGCATCAGCCGGGTGTGGAACACCGGCGAGCAAACCTCGCGGCTGGCCATGTCCGACGAGGCGGAGATCCGCTACGGCGCGCCGCAGCTCACCATGCACCGCGGCGATCTGATGACCGCGCTGGAAGCCGCCCTGCCGGCGGCCTGCGTCAAGCTGGGCAAGAAGGCGGCGCAGATCGAGCGGCATGCGGCCGGCGCGACGCTGCATTTCGCCGATGGCACGCAGGAAGACGTGGATGTGCTGATCGGTGCCGACGGCATCCACTCGGCCGTGCGCACTGCGCTGTTCGGGCCCGAGCATCCGGTCTTCACCGGCGTGGTGGCTTACCGCGCGGTGGTGCCGGCCGAGCGCCTTGCTGGCGTGCCGAACCTGCAGACTTTCACCAAGTGGTGGGGCCCGGAGGCGACCTCGCAGATCGTCACCTTCCCCCTCAACCGCGGCCGCGAGATCTTTATCTTCGCCACGGTGGCGCAGGAAGCCTGGCGCAACGAATCCTGGACCACGCCGGGCCGCGTGGAAGACGTGCGCGCGGCCTACGCTGGCTTTCATGCCGAAGCGCGCGCGCTGCTTGATGCCTGCGACGACGTGCTGATCTCCGCGCTGTACGTGCGCGATCCGCTGCCCGCCTGGTCAGCCGGCAACGTCGTGCTGATGGGCGACGCCTGCCACCCGATGATGCCCTTCATGGCGCAAGGCGCCGGCATGGCCATCGAGGATGGCGTGGTACTGGCGCGCTGCCTGGCCGAAGCCAATGGCGACGACATCCCCAGCGCGCTCGCGCGCTACCGGGCCGCGCGCTTTGAGCGCACCAGCCGCATCCAGATCGGCTCGCGCAGCAACGCCTGGCTCAAGGAGGGCGGCAACGCGGACTGGGTGTACGATTACAACGCCTGGCAGGTAGCCCTCGGCTAAGCACCAAGTCCGCAGGCTTACCTCGCCGCCCACCCGTCCACGGAACCGATGAGCAAGAACCCCAAGCTGAACCAGCCCGCGCCCGACGCAAGCGATGCCGCCGATGCCGCCAACGGCGGCGACGAAGACAAGACGCAACTGGTCAGCCCGGTGATCCGCGCCATGCGGCTGCTGCGCTTTATCGCGGAAGGCGGCTCCACCACCAACCTGAGCGAAGTCGGCCGGCGCATCGACGTGAACCGCGTCACCGTGATGCGCCTGCTCGCCACGCTGGAGCACGAAGGCATGGTGGAGCGGCTGCCGCAGGGCGGCCACCAGGCGGGCTTCGCTCTGCTCAAGCTGGGCGCAAAGGTGCTGGCAGGCAAGGATCTCACCGTCTTTGCACGGCGCGTGCTGGCCGCCCTGAGCGAATCGCTGCAGCTCTCCGCCTATCTCGGCGTGCTGGATGGCGGCGACGTGCTCTACCTGCTGCGCGATATGCCGCAGACCTCGCTGGTCAGCAATATCCAGGTTGGCAGCCGTGTGCCGGCGCACCTCACCACGCCCGGCCGCATGCTGATTGCCGGCCTGCCGGAAGACACGCTGCGCGAGCGGCTCGGCGAGGAACCGCTGGCGACCGTCACCGGGCAAAGCCCGGCCACGTATGCCCGCCTGGGCGACATCCTCGCCGCCGACCGCGAGCGCGGCTGCGCCTGGAGCTTCTCCGCGTTCGAGCCCGGCATCGACTCTTGCGCGGCGCCCGTGTTCGACGCCAGCGGCGCCACGGTGGCTGCCATCAGCGTGGCCGGCCCGGACATTCGTTTCGAGCGCGCCCCCGATCTTCGCGAACGCGTGGAGCGCGAGGTCAAGCGCGCCGCGCGCGATCTGTCCGGCCTGCTCGGCTACGCCGCCGGGCAGCGCCACCCACACTGACACCACGTCAACAGGAGGCTCGGATGACAACGCCTGCACTCCCTACGTTCTTCATCTCGCACGGCGGCGGGCCCTGGCCCTGGATGGAAGCCCAGATGGGCGGCCGCTACGACAAGCTCAAGGCCGCGCTGCAGCAGATGCCCCAGCTGGTGCAGCGCACGGGCATTGCGCCCAAGGCCGTACTGATGATTTCAGCGCACTGGGAGGAGCCGGAGTTCACGGTCATGGCCAACCCGAAGCCGCCCATGATCTATGACTACTACGGCTTCCCGGATTTCACCTACCGGATTCAGTACGCGGCACCGGGCGCACCGCAGCTCGCCGCGCGCGTGCAGGGCTTGCTCGATAACGCCGGCCTGGCGGCGCGGCTCGATCCGCTGCGCGGCTTCGACCATGGCATGTTTGCGCCGATGGCCGCCATCTATCCCAACGCCGACATGCCGACCGTGCAGCTCTCGCTCAAGCGCGGGCTCGATCCGCAAACGCATCTCGCACTCGGGCGAGCGCTGGCGCCGCTGCGCCACGAAGGCATCCTCATCGTCGGCAGCGGGCTGAGCTACCACAACCTGCGCGCATTCGGCCCCGCAGGGAAAGCGCCATCGGCCGCGTTCGATGCCTGGCTCCAGCAAGCGCTGACGACGACCACCCCTGCGCAGCGCACCGCCGCGCTAACGGGCTGGGAGAGCGCGCCCGCCGCCCGGCAGGCCCATCCGCGAGAAGAGCACTTGTTGCCATTGATGGTCGCCGTGGGCGCGGCCGAAGACGACATTGCCACGCGCGTCTACCACGAAGACGACTTCGCTGGCGGCATTACCGTGTCGAGCTTTATGTTTGGGGGAAGCTGAAACCTGAAACGAGGAACGAGAAGCTTGAAACTTGAAGGCAGCCGGTGCGGTGATTCCGCATTGGCGAGCGTGGCGTGGGCCGGGAGGAACAGCTTGTCGGCACCAGCTAGCTTTGACAGCCCGCGCGAAGAACGCGAACCTGGGGAAAAGACATGGTGCCCATGGGCAGGATCGAACTGCCGACCTCTCCCTTACCAAGGGAGTGCTCTACCACTGAGCCACATGGGCAACGATTGCAAATTACAATCACTGCAAGTTGCCTTACTACCAAAAAAATACTCTAAGCCATTGATTCTTAAGGAGTTTTTTGGCCTCCCGCCGAATCAATGGACTGCATTATGGACTAATCGCCCCTGCTCGGCAACCCCTTAATGGCGAAAGTTTCCATCTCTGTTCCGGCCGAAAAATCTCGCGGCATGTGAATCTGATGTGACTCTGCCTGGGTATTCGCAATTCAAAGCGAAATGCGATAGGTCCACCCCTCGCTGGCGTGTAAACTGCAGGGTTTTTGATTCAGCCGGTATGGTGCAAGCTCCACAGCACACAGGTTGCAGCGGCCCGACGCTCATTCGCTTGCTTGCGCGCCTAGCGGACGTCGATGTTCCCGAACCCAGACAATCGCTCTCGGACCGACTGAGCCAGTGGCTCGGCTGGGCCGACGCCATCGAACTGTCCACGGCCCTGAACGGCAACCCGCCGCCGGTAGCCCCCGGCGCGCGCGCCTTCGGCAGCGCCGAGGCGCTTGCGTGCGACCGTGTGCGAGCCGCGCTGGCGAATGCCATCGCAGGCGATGGCGCCGTTGCCTCCGCCAAGCGGCGCGGGCAACCGCAGGCGCCTGCCCAGGGAGACTCCACGGAGGCAGCGGTCGATTACGCGACGTATCGTCAGCGTTATCTCTCGATGCAGCAGACGATGGAGACCGAGATCGGCAGCTTGCGCGGCCGCCTGCGGGCGATGCTGGCCGCCAGGACGCCCGCCCTGTCGCAGCTCGCGGCGGTGGATGCTGTCATGGAGGGGGCACTGGGTGCGCGCGAGCGCAGCCTGCTTGGTGGCGTGCCCGCATTGCTGGAAGGCCACTTCGCGCGCTTGCGCCAGGCCGAGCAGGCAACGCTGGCCGACGCCCAGGCCGCGGGCGAGCCTGCGGCGGTCACTTCCGGCGCATGGCTGGACGTGTTCCGCAGGGATATGCGCAGCGTACTGCTTGCCGAACTGGATATTCGTTTACAACCGATCGAAGGGCTGCTTGCCGCCCTTCGCTCCAGCTAACAGGACGCCATGTCCAGATATCTTAATTTCGCTGTTTTTCTGGCCGGTCTGGCCGCGGTGTGCTGGATCGGCGTCGGCTATGCCGGCTCGAACACCCTGGCGCTGGCTGTCACCGTGCTGATCGGCGCCTGCTACGTGGCAGGCGCGCTCGAGCTGCGGCGCTATCACGAGGCCACGTCCACCTTGGCGCGGGCCGTAGCGGGCCTGTCCGAGCCGCCGGCCAGCCTGGATGCCTGGCTGGCGCTATTGCCTGCCAGCCTGCGCAATGCGACGCGCCTGCGCATCGAAGGTGAGCGCGTGGGCTTGCCGGGGCCGTCGCTCACGCCGTATCTGGTGGGCTTGCTGGTGTTGCTGGGCATGCTGGGTACGTTCCTGGGCATGGTGGCCACCCTGAAAGGCACCGGCATGGCGCTGGAAAGCGCGACGGACTTGCAGGCCATCCGCGCCTCGCTGGCCGCGCCGGTCAAGGGCCTGGGATTTGCATTCGGCACTTCGGTCGCGGGCGTGGCCACCTCCGCGATGCTGGGACTGCTTTCGACGTTGTGCCGGCGCGAGCGCACGCAAGCGGCGCAGAGGCTCGACACCAGGATCGCGACAACATTGCGCATCTACTCGCTGTCCCACCAGCGCGAGGAGACCTTCAAGCTCCTGCAACGGCAGGCCGAGGTGATGCCCGCCTTGGTCGATCGGTTGCAGGCCATGATGGCGGCCATGGAACAGCAGAGCCTGGCCTTGCACGAGCGCCAGCTCGCCAGCCAGGACGCTTTCCACGGCAAGACCGAAGCCGCGTACACCCGCCTGGCGTCCTCCGTGGAGCAATCCTTGAAGGAGAGCGTCGCCGATAGCGCCCGCGCCGCCGGTGCAGCGCTCCAGCCGGCCGTGGAGGCCACCATGGCGAGCCTCGCGCGCGGAACGGCCGCGCTGCAAGACACCGTCACGCAGGCCGTGCAGCGGCAGCTCGATGGCCTGTCGACCGGATTCGAGGCGACCACCACCACCGTGGCGGGCATCTGGAACGATGCGCTGGCGGGACACCAGCGATCGAGCGAAGCGCTTACCCAGGACCTGCGCACCTCGCTGTCCCAGTTCACCGACACCTTCGAACAACGCTCCGCAGGCCTGCTGGAGGGCGTCTCCACCCGCCTGGAAGCCACGACCGGCAGCCTGTCGGCAGCCTGGAACAACGCGCTTTCCCAGCACGAACGCGTCAGCCAGAAAATGGCGGGCGACAATCAAAACGCTTTGGCGGCGGCCGCGGCGAGCCTGGAGCAGCAATCGACAGCACTGGTGCGCACGGTAGGCCAGTCGCATGCGGACCTGCAAGCGGAACTGGCAGCGCGGGACCAGCAGCGGCTGGCGGCCTGGGCCGATACGCTCGGCACGCTGGCCGCGACGCTGCGCAAGGAGTGGGAGCTGACGGGCGCGCACACCGCGAGCCGGCAGCAGGAAATCTGCGACACGCTGGCGCAGAACGTGCGCGACATTTCCGCCCAGACGCAAGCACACGCCAGCAACACCCTCGTCGAGATCGACCGGCTCGTGCAAGCCGCTTCGGCGGCCCCCAAGCTGCTGGACAGCGTCTCCGCCCGCCTGGAAACGGCAACGAGCGGCATGTCGGAAGCATGGAACAATGCACTCTCCCAGCACGAACGCGTCAGCGAAAAACTAGCGGGCGACAACCAGCACGCGCTGGCGGCAGCCGCGGCGACGTTCGAGCAGCACTCGGTGTCGCTGGTGCGCACGGTAGGCCAATCGCATGCGGACCTGCAAGCGGAACTGGCAGCGCGGGACCACCAGCGGCTGGCGGCCTGGACCGATACGCTCGGCACGATGGCGGCAACGCTGCGCCAGGAATGGGAGCAGGCAGGCACGCACAATGTCAGCCGGCAACAGGAAGTCTGCGACACGCTGGCGCAAACCGCGCGCGACATCTCGGCCCAGACGCAAGCGCACGCCAGCAACACCGTCGCCGAGATCGACCGGCTCGTGCAAGCCGCTTCAGCGGCCCCCAAGCTGCTGGACAGCGTCTCCGCCCGCCTGGAAACGGCAACGAGCGGCATGTCGGAAGCGTGGAGCAATGCGCTCTCCCAGCACGAACGCGTCAGCGAAAAACTGGCGGGCGACAACCAGCACGCGCTGGCGGCGGCCGCGGCGACATTCGAGCAGCACTCGGCGTCGCTGGTGCGCACCGTGGGCCAGTCGCATGCGGACCTGCAAGCGGAACTGGCAGCGCGGGACCAGCAGCGGCTGGCAGCCTGGAGCGATACGCTCGGCACGATGGCGGCAACGCTGCGCCAGGAGTGGGAGCAGGCAGGCACGCACAATGTCAGCCGGCAGCAGGAAATCTGCGACACGCTGGCGCAATCCGCGCGCGACATCTCGGCCCAGACGCAAGCGCACGCCAGCAACACCATCGCCGAGATTGCCCGGCTCGTGCAAGCCGCTTCGGAAGCCCCCAAGGCAGCGGCCGACGTCATTGGTGAACTGCGCCAGAAGCTCTCCGACAGCATGGCCCGCGACAACGCGATGCTGGAGGAACGCGGCCGCTTGCTGGAAACACTGGAAACACTGCTCGATGCCGTGAACCATGCCTCCACCGAGCAGCGCACGGCCGTCGACGCGCTGGTCGGCACGACGGCGGATCTGCTGGACCGTGTCGGCACCCGGTTCACCGACAAGGTCGAGGCTGAAGCCGGGAAGCTGGAAGCCGTCGCCGCGCAGGTCACCGGCAGCGCTGTCGAGGTGGCAAGCCTGGGCGAAGCCTTCGGCATGGCGGTGCAGCTGTTCGGCGAGTCGAACGACAAGCTGGTGGCCCACCTCCAGCGCATCGAAGCCGCGCTGGACAAGTCCGTCGCGCGTAGCGACGAACAGCTTGCCTATTACGTCGCACAGGCCAGGGAAGTCATCGACCTGAGCATGCTGTCGCAGAAGCAGATCGTCGAAAACCTGCAACACCTCGCAGGACAGCGGGCGCCCGCCAGCGCCGAAGCGGCATGAGCGAGGAGATCGACGCCGGCGTGGAGCCGGCCGTGCCAATCTGGGCCGTCTTCGGCGACCTGATGTCGGTACTGCTGGGCGCCTTTGTACTGATCCTGGTGAGCGTCATCGGCGTGCAGCTGGAACTCTCGACCAGGCTGGAGGAGGAAGTCAAGCAGCGGCAGGTGGAGAAGCATCGCCGCGAGGCCCTTGAGCAAGCGCTGGCCGGCCCGCTGGCGGCGGGCCGGGTGACGCTGGTCAACGGGCGCATCGGCATCAAGGGCAGCGTGTTGTTTGCCCTCAACTCCGATCAATTGCAGCCCGAAGGCCGGGAAGTGTTGAAGAGCCTGGCCGCGCCGCTGTCCGCTTACCTCCAGGCCCGCGAGGAGATCCTGATGGTGAGCGGATTTACCGACGACCGCCAGATGCGCGAGGCCAACCGCCGCTTTGCCGACAACTGGGAGCTGTCGGCCCAGCGCGCGTTGACGGTAACCCGCGCGTTGATCGATGAAGGCGTCCCGCCCTCCTCGGTGTTTGCGGCCGCCTTCGGCGCCGAGCAGCCCGTGACCTCGAATGCCAACGACGAGGGACGGGCCAAGAACCGACGCGTGGAGATCGCGCCAATCCCGAGGCCGTCCAACGAAACGGGGAAGCCGCGTGAGTAGTGGCGAAATAGGTGGCGAAATAGGCGGCGAAATCGGTGGCGAGATTGGTGCCGAAAGCCGCGACGCCCTTGCCACACTCGACGCATGGCGCGCGCGTGGCGCCGATCGCCTGAATCCTGTCCGCTTTCGATTCATCGAGGCGCTGGCCCGGCGGGCGGCCGCCCACAGCGGCGATGCGCGACGCATCCTCGACGGCAGGCTGGCCAATCTGCTCGAGGCCTATGCCGGCGATCTTGAAAGCACCGAATGCAAAGACCGCAATGTCGGCGGCACGGCATCGCCGGGCGCTCCCCCTCGCGGGCCGCTGGCCGGACTGATCAACTACATGGCCATCCGGGCGCCGGCGGATCGCGGCGCCCCCGCAACGATTGCAGCCGTACCCCGCCGCGCGTCCCTACCGGATATGGAGGTGCTCGACTACTTCCGGGAAACCTGGTCCAGGGTCAGCACCGATCGACGGTTGCGGCAGTCGCTGGAGCAAGTGCCCGACAATGCCGGCCCACTCAATTCGAGCCGCCTCGTGCATCGCTCGCTCTCACTGATGCGCGAACTGTCGCCTGAATATCTCCACCAGTTCTTGTCGTACGTCGACGCCTTGTCGTGGATGGAGCAGATGAACGGCGGCGGCGCCATGGCGGGCAAAGACGCGCCGCGCGCAGGGAGCATCAAGCCGAGCGCACGCGGCAGGCCACGCTAGCGCAGTTGGGGGCGGGTCAATATCGGCTTGATTCGCCCCTGCGAGCCGTACGATGCCACGCCACAGGCGAGAGCAGCAGCACCGTCAGCAGGAACGCCACCTGCGAAAGGTAGAACGGCTCGAACCACTGCCGATTCAATGCGACGTAGAACGTGTTGTGAACGACGTCGACAATGATGATTGCCGCTGTGAGCGCAATGCCCACCCTTGGTTTGATGAAAAGAAGCAGCACCGCCAACGGATCAGCAATCGTCAGCGCTCCCCAGAACACCCGGCTGGCCCAGTACGCGCCATTCCCATAGCCGTAGTCCCAGAGAAAGCCATGTTGAACGACCGCCAGCACATGATTGGCCGTCGCGACCAAAAGACAGCAGGCAAATAGAAAACGGATGGAGAATGAAACGCTCGGCATGGCTTGATCTGTTTACGTGGCCATATAACTAGCGATTGCCCGTGGCGATTGGCTGCGCTTCGCAAGCCTGCGCCGTGCGTTCCGCTGTATCGGCGCACTGGCGCCACACCGCCTCCGGCATCGCCGCCACCAGTACCAGGTCCTGCCCCGGCGCATAGTTCCAGAACACCCGGCCCGGACGCGCGCGCGCGGCTTCCCAGATCTTGCGTTTCTGCTGCGCGGTAAGGCGGATGTCGCTGCCCTGCCCGCTGTTGCCGGAGGCGAGCACCTCGCGCTGCCCTGCGCTGAACGCCATGATGTCGCCCGCGGTCTCGTCGCCAGGCAGCAGCAGGATTCGCCATGGGTAATGCCAGGACTCCACCGACGGAACACGCCAGTCCGGGCCGTTCAGCACCATGGTGTATTGCGCGGGATTGCTCGCGGCATAGCTTGAGTCATGCCCACGCTGGGCACCCAGGCTTTCGGGCAAGCGATAAGGCAGGCCTACGTTCATCGACGCGTAGCCCTCGCTCGGGCCTTCCCTGATATACAGGTGCAGCGGCTTGCCTTGCGCATCGAAGGTGCGCACCTGTACGCGCCGCCCATGGGGATCGCGCTGGATCATGCGCAGCAGGTGGCCATCGGCATCATGCACATAGCGCAGCGCGGCCGTCTCGCCGGAGCCGGACTCGCATGCACCTTCGCCCGACGAGGCAAGCCAGCCCGCCTTGTCGTAGCGTAGGCAATGCTGGCTGGACAGCTTCGGCGGCGCGTCGTCCTCGCTGTCAACCGTGTCGAAGCCAGCCAGGCGTGCCGCGCCGTCGTAGCGCAGTACGAGCGTGCGCTCCAGCTTGTAGTCTTCAGGCCCGGCCGCACGCGCATCGTCGGCACGATTGCCCGGCCGGCCGTGCCGGCGCTCCGATGCGTAGCGAAGGCTCTGTGCCGGACTCAGCAGCGCCTCGCGCCTTTGTTCGAACGCCTCGGTAAAGCGGTACTGCTCCACGCGGCACAGGTGGCGCGCGTTGTCGCCCGCGCCATCGAAGTACAGCACGGTTGGGCCCACGCGCTTGTCCGCAGGCAGGCCGTAGACCGACCAGTCGACCTGCTCAGCCCATAGCGAAACCCGTGCGCGGCCAGAAATGGAGATGCGCAGCGGCGCCTCCAGGTTGTCCGACTTGACGCGCGCACCATCCAGGCCCAGCAGCGTGCCCGCGTCTTCCAGCGGAAAGTCCACCACAACCCGCGTCATCGCAGCGGCGGCGCTGGCTGCCGGATCGCACACGGCGTGAGCGACCGGCGAGACGGAAAGCGCGAGCAGCAGTGCCAGCATTTGCACCGGGCTCGGCTTATTGAAATTGCGTGGCATGGAGGTAGGACACCAGGTTCCAGAACTCGGCGCTGACGCCGCCCAGGCGCAACGCGCCGCTCTTGTCATCCATCAGCAGGAAGGGATAGGCCCGCCGCTCGAACCTGCCCGCCGGTGGCAGGCGGTACGGCTCGAAGCGCTTGGGGTCGCTGAAGTAGCGCTCCGTGGTGTCGCCACCGCCGCCGTTGATGTGCATATACCAGACGCTAAGGTTGTGCGCGCCGATCGTCGCCTCATTTTCCGGATAGATGCCGCCCTCACCCGCCGGCACTGAGTCGCGCAGCAGGTTGAAGAAGATACGCCCAGCACCCACCACCGCGAAGCCGCTGCCCGCGCTAATGTCGCTCTGTTCTGCCAACGCCTTCAGTAGCGGCACGGCACGCGATTTCGGCACGACTGACTTTGAGAAAACCTGCTCGATCTGTGCCTCGGTGATCTGCGCGCCCGCATTGCGCCGCTGCTGCAGCGTGGCGAAGTCCGTTTCGAATTGCTGCCGCCATGCGCGGTAACGCTGCGCTTGTGCCGCGCGATCGAACTGCTGAGCGGTTGCAGACGTTGTGAACAGGAGAGCGAGCATCCAGAAAGCCAGCGCCCGGATGCCTGCGCGCTTGCCAAGTCGTGTTCTCATGATATCGACGGCGAAGTGGTTCTTCGGTTGGGCGGCGCGGCGCATTGGTTCATCCGCGCATCAACCCGTTCTTCGATGGATGGCGCGCCGCATGAAAAGCGTTGCCAGCATGCCAATCAGATAGCCGCCGCCGGCAGCCACGCTGATGAACAAAACCAGAATGCCTGAGTACGGCCGCCCCCAAATTGTCGCGACGGCAAATGCTGCGATTGCCATGCTGCCTGGCAAAACCACGCGCCATATGATCGAGCGCAGCCGCACGCTCCCGACGGCCGCGGAAATGACCCCCACAAGCAGGCCGAGGCCAAACACGATGTCTTCGATGTCTACTCTCCGTTGAGTGTGTTGCTGATGCGTTCCCGGCAGCGCCATGCTACAGATCGATCTGATTGATCTGCTCCTCCGTAATCACCTCTGCAACCAGCACCTTACCGGGGCCATCCAGGAAATACTCCACCTCGGCCGGCTCACGCAGTTTCATATAGGTGGATTCGCCGATTTGCATGGTATGCCCGGCCGCCAACTCCGCACCGCTCTCCATCATATAGCCCATGATGTTGTTGAAGATGTCGGCATACCGCTGGCCCTCTTCGTGCCCACTGGCAAGCACGGCGAAGTCGGGGAGTCCGAACAGGTCGCCGCCATAGGTGCGCATCCACACGCCCTGTACATCCTGCACTTCATACTTGACGAATCCGCAGTAGAGGGCATTGAGCGGCAGGCTGCGCAGCAATTCCAGGCTCTCGCTGCCAAGGCTGTCTGGCGCAAGGATACCGGCGGGCAGTGAGGTGCGCGCGTGTTCGTTTAACACCGCCAGGGCACCGAAGCCCGCCAGGGCGCCGGCTACGGCGGCGAGCGCTACGTACTGCTCCAGCGGATTGTCGTCAAAACCCGCGTAGTACAGGATGATGTGGCTGGTGTGCGCACGTACCTCGTCCTTGACCTCCGCCGGGTAGGCCGCGGGCGCCACGCAGGCTTCGAGCGAGTCCCGGGGATAGGGCGCATCGAAACCAATTAGCCGCACCACGTGCTTGCCCCAGCCGATGAGTCCGAACAACTCCTGCATGTCTGGGGCAATCTCGGCGCGTGCCTTGCTCATGGAGGGATGAAAGGCGCGCAAGGCGGTCGTCAACGCGGCTGCCTGCGTCGTGAGCGGTCCGGCGAACAGCACCTGCAGGCTGAGCGGATTCTCAATAGCGGCGTTGGCGCTCAGGGCGGTGGCGTCGGCGGATTCGTCAGCGCGTCCGAAGTAGCGGGAGAAGATGTTCATGTGTTGTACGGGCAGGAGCAAGGTAAGCGCGATACTCGGGCATCGCGCCGCCAGTTTACAGGCTGCGATCACGGCTGTCGCCTTCCCACATCAAGATCGGAGTTCTCCTGGCCGGCGCCAGGAAGCTCGGCTCGCGCTCTCACCGTAACGGTGCCAGTTCCCGTTGCGTGAGGACGCGGTCGATCAGCCCCCATTCCAGCGCTTGCTCCGATGTCATGTAGCGGTCCCTGTCAAGGGTGCGCTCGACCTCCTCGTAGGTGCGCCCGCAATGCTCGGCATAGAGCCGGGTGACACGATGCTTGGTCCGCTGCATCTCCTCGGCATGAATGAGGAAATCCGACGCCTGCCCTTGAAACCGCCCAGCGGCTGATGGACGTGCAGACTCGTATTGGGTGCGCTGCCCTTTCGCCTGGCTCACCCGCCATCAGCAGAAATGAGCCCATGGAGCGCGCGGTCCCCATGCACAGCGTATGCACCGGCGCTTTGATGTATCGCATGGTGTCATACATGGCGAGCCCGCTGGTAATGACTCCACCGGGCGAGTTGATGTAGAGATGGATAGGCTTCGCCGGATTCTCGGCTTCGAGGAGCAGCAGCTGCGCACAGACCAATGCGGATACCGCATCGTTGACCTCACCGTTCAGAAAGACGATTCGCTCGAAGCGCCGCCCCGGCTATTCAGCCTCGCCAGCCTGCAGCGAAAAGCTTCTAGCCCTCTACTCCGCAAAAAATGCCTCCAGCGACACCATCGCGGCGCCTGCTGCTTCCCGATCGACCGCCCGCGGCCGCACAGATGTGGGACGCCGCTAGATTGCACAGCCCAGCCGCGCTCACAACACTGGAGGAAGCCGCGAAGGAGCCCTGGTCATGCCGGCTACCTCACGGTTGAGGCCGCCGAACCACACCATGCACAATTCGGCCTTGTAAGCAGCGGGAACTCGCAGATCTCGCCGCCCGAGCCTCACAGCCGCCTCCCCGCGCATTAGGTTAAGTCTGCAACCGGCGGTAGGTATTGAAATGTCGAATCGCCCGCATCCCGTTGCCGAGCGTCTCGTATATTCTGGCTGCATTGAAATGCGCATCGGCAAAGTCCGGTGCAAGCGCGATGCATCGCTCATAGCTTGAGAGTGCCTCCCTTGTTCGACTCATGTCCTCCAGGGCGACACCAAGATTGAAGTGGAGCAGTGGTTCGTTCGGCAGATGTGAGATTCCGAAACAGTACAGTTCCACCGCGTCGCCAAACCGGCCGGCGTCGCACAACATGCAGCCCAGGTTGAGGTAGGGATCAAGAAATGTTGGTTCGGCCTCCAGTGCTTGACGGTATGCAACCTCGGCTTCGAGCGGCTTCTCCGTTTCCAGCTCGGCGCCGACGCGGAACCATTCCTGCGCCTCGGCCGCCGGCGCCCGTGCATCGTGCAGAGACTCCACGACCGCCGCGCCCGGTTCACCAGGCTCAAAGTCCATCAGCATCTGGCCCGACACGGCCTGCCATCCCCTACCCTCGTCCTTTGTCGCCACCTCGTTGCCCATCGCACGAATCCGCACACCGGTCAGCGGCTGGCCAGTGCCGCGAGAGGCCTTCACCCTCGCTAGCGCGCGGACAATCAGCCGCGTTGCGATCTTGGCGTCATGCAGCGAATTTGCTGTCCGGAGAAGCACCATGTCCTGAAACGTGAAGAGGAGTTTCCGGCGCGGCCCGCGGGCGGGCGTGATGATCCCCTCGGTGACCAGCCTGGTGGCCACCGAGCGCGGGATGCCAAGCATCGTCTCGGCGTCCTTCAGGGTGTACGTCGGCATTGGCCCGTCACTTTTTCGCCGATGAAGCTCGCTTGGCGGGAGTTGGCGCCGGCGCGAGCGCCGCTGTGGCACGCCTCCCAGTCTTCTTGCTCTTGCCCTGCTCTGCAGCCGCCGAGGTCGCTGCCTTCGTTCCGCCTTGTTTGCGCTGGGCCATGCTCGCGCGCAGGGCCTCCATCAGGTCGATCACTTCCGCGCCCTGCCGCGGCTCGCTTCGCTCCTCGCTCACGGCTATCTTCTTGCCCGCGATCTTCTTGTCGATTGCCGCCAAGATGCGGTCTTTCTCCTCATCCTTGTAAGCCGTCGGGTCGTACCCTTCCACCGAGTTCTGTTCGATCAGCTGTTTAGCCAAAGCCAGCTCGGCCGGCTGCACCTCAGCCTTCTCCACGTGCAGATCCAGCATCGATCGGACCTCGTCAGCGTAGAGCAATTGCTGGAGCACCAAGCCCTCGTCGATCGCCCGCACCTGCACCATGTACTGCTTGCCTTTCCAGACCCACTGCGCGAGCGCACAGGTCCCGGTCTTTCGCATGGCTTCGGCCAACAAGTTGTATGGCTTACCACCGCGCTTGTCCGGGCCCAGGTAGTAGGCCTTGTCGAAATAGATAGGGTCGATGGCTCTGGCCGGCATGAACGACACGATATCGATCGTGTGCTTCGCCTCGTCTTCCAACGCCTTCAGCTCGTCCGGTTCAAACACAGCATAGTGATCCGGCTCGAACTCATAACCCTTGACCATCTCGGACCGCTCGACCACCACGTCTTCGCGGATGCACACATACTGCTGCTTGAGCCTGGACCCGCATCCCTTGTGCAGCAGATTGAAGCCGACCCCCGAGTTGCTTTCCGTGGCGCTGAAGATCTTCACTGGGATCGACACGAGGCCGAAGCTGAGGGAGAGCGAAGCGATGGAACGGGCAGCCATGGCGATCACCGTACGGGTAGGGAGTACACCGATCTAGCTTAGATCGTGCCCGCAGGAATGGCGACGCTGCGGATGCCCCTTGAGGATAGACAAGCACTTTTCCGCAGAGGCATGTGCAGAGTTCAAACCTCGCACGCGTGTCATTTCTGGCTTGCCACAGCATCCTCGCAAGCGAATGTCGGACATCGGCCTATTGTGTCCCTGGGCTCCGGGGAAAATACTTCGATCACACGTATCCAATGGGGACAGGCTCCATGGCCAAGTCCGCACCAACCAACGCGCGCAGCCTGACGCGGTATCGCCAGAAGCGTGACTTCGCGGCCACTACGGAGCCGAGGGGCGAGACCGCGCGGTCAATCGCGTCCGGCGCTAGCGGCGCACTGAGCTTTGTCGTGCAGAAGCATGCGGCTCGCCGGCTACACTACGATTTTCGTCTTGAGCTTGAGGGTACCCTCAAGAGTTGGGCAGTCCCCAAAGGGCCCAGCCTGGATCCCACAGAGAGGCGGATGGCCGTGCATGTCGAGGATCACCCGCTGGAATATGCGAGCTTCGAAGGCGTGATCCCGCCCAAGGAGTATGGGGCCGGCACCGTCATCGTTTGGGATCGAGGGACGTGGATGCCGGTCGGCGATCCGGTGGCCGGCATCCACAGCGGCAAGCTGAAGTTCGAGCTGCAAGGTGAGAAGCTGCATGGCCATTGGACCTTGGTCAGGATGCACGGCCGCGATGACGAGCGTCAGGAACCGTGGCTCTTGATCAAGGAGCGGGATGCGTTTGCGCGCTCCGCCGCAGAGTACGACATCACCGAAGCCCTGCCGGACAGCGTGCTGGCCAAGGTCAACAGCCAATCTGCCGCCGGTGGTAAAGCGAAGACTGCCGTGCCAAAGCCGCGTCGCTCGCGGCCGGGGCAGAGCCGACAGGTACTACCCGCCGCAGCACGCCCTGCCGCCCTTCCGCTTGCGTTTGCCCCGCAACTGGCGACGCTCGCTTCAGCAGTGCCGCGCAACGCCGAACAATGGGCCTATGAGATCAAGTTCGACGGCTATCGGTTGTTGGCACGAGTCGACGGCGACGACATCCGTCTCTTTACAAGACGTGGCCATGACTGGACATCGCGCCTCAAATCGCTTGCGGCGGGGATACGCGCTCTTGGCCTCGGCTCAGCCTGGCTGGATGGGGAGATCGTGATACTCGGCGACAAGGGCATTACGGACTTCCAGGCGCTGCAGAGTGCTTTTGAACGATCGCAGGTGGAGGACGTTCAGTACTTCGTCTTTGACCTCCCCTTCTTTGCGGGCCACGATCTACGTCAAGTCCCCTTGGCCGAGCGCAGGGCGCTGCTGAAGGATGTGATGGCCGTACCCGGTGCAACGCAAGCCAGGTACAGCGAGGCCTTTGAGGGCACGCCCGACGACCTTCTTGCCGCAGCGTGCAAGATGGGCCTGGAAGGCCTGATTGGCAAGCGCGTCGACGCGCTGTACGTCTCCGCCCGGGCGCCCAGCTGGATCAAGCTCAAATGCAAAAACCAGCAAGAATTTGTCATCTGCGGATTCACGACCCCGAAGGGAAGCCGACAAGGCCTCGGCGCGCTCCTGCTTGGCGTGCACGATGAGGCCGGCAAGCTGCACTATGCGGGCAACGTTGGAAGCGGCCTCGATTCGCCGATGCTGGCCAAGCTGCTCGCACTGCTGACCGAGCTTGAAATGCCAACCTGCCCCTTCGAGAAGCCGCCACCACGTTTAACCGGCCGATGGGTCAAGCCGAAGCTGGTCGCCGAGATCTCGTTCTCCGACTGGACCAAAGAAGGCCGAATCCGGCATCCCGTCTTCCATGCCTTGCGCGCTGACAAGGCAGCGGGGAACGTGACAAGGGAGCTGCCAGTCGAAGTGGAACAACCCCGGCCTCGGCCAGCGCGCTCGGTCAAGGTATCCAATGCGGAACGTGTGATTGATCCGTCGACCGGAATGACGAAAGGTGATCTGGCCGGTTTCTACGAAGCCATTGCACCGCACATGCTGCCTCATCTCCGCGAGCGCCCTGTGTCCTTGGTACGCGGGCCAATGGGCATCGACGGCGAGCTGTTCTTTCAGAAGCACGCCGAGACCATCAAGATTCCTGGCGTCAACGTCCTTGATGCCAGCCTATGGACGGGGCATCCGCCGCTCCTGGAGATCGCCAGCGAGACGGCCATCGTCGCCGCTGCGCAGCTGAATGTGATCGAGTTCCATACATGGAATGCGACCAAGCTTGCCATCGACAAACCGGATCGCATCATCTTTGACCTCGACCCGGGCGACGGCGTGCCGTGGCGACACGTGCTAGATGCCGCCATGCTGACGAAAACGATGCTGGATGAGCTTGGCCTGGTGAGCTTTCTCAAGACCAGTGGTGGCAAAGGCCTGCATGTCGTTGTGCCCTTTTCGCCCAAACTGCCGTGGACCACCGTTAAGAAGTTCTCGCAAGATGTCGTTCTTCATATCGCCCTGACCGTTCCGCAGCGCTTCGTTTCTAAGAGCGGGCCGCGCAATCGCGTGGGTAAGATCTTCATTGACTATCTGCGCAATGGCCGTGGCGCGACAACGGTGTCCGCATTCTCTGCCAGGGCGCGGCCAGGCCTCGGGGTTTCGATGCCGGCTTCCTGGGAGGAGCTGGAGGAGCTGTCAGCGGGCGATCATTGGACGATCCAGACCGCCCTGCAACGCGTGGAAGCCGCCGGCTACGTCGATCCGTGGGCGGGATATGCTGATACCAGGAAGGAGCAACAATTGGGTCCCGCGGCGCGGAGAATGCTAGGTCTAGCGGGAGTTGGCAAATGAGCGCGGCTTCGTTCATCAGTTCCATAAGCCGCTTAGGCCAGCATCAGCTTTGAACCAAACCGGATACGCTTCTGATACTGCAATGGGCTCAACGCCGTCACCGCCTTGAAATGGCGATGGAATGCCGAAACGCTCAACGCCGGGCGCGATCCGCACAGAGCTGGGCGGTGGAGTCATGCTCCTGCCGGGCAGCGGAGGCAGCGTCGCGATGTTCGGCTGCCTTGCCGGACAAGCCGTCGCGAGAACGAAGAATCCCTCGAGCATCAGGGTGGCCATGCACACGATCTGGCGGTCGACGAACGTTCCGGACATTGAGACCTTCGTCCACGTGACGGGCGACGGATTTCCGCAAGGTGATCTCTCGGCGCTTCCTGACGGACCGAGCGAGCAGGAGCGGTTGGCCAATCGGTATCAGGCCGTCGTCGAAATCACCGATTCCGACGGCGAGGTCGTCCGATCGGTTCTCGATACGGTCAACGGCTACACGTTCACGGCGACGGCTGCCGCCGAGGCAGGCCGGCGCGTTCTGGCCGGCGAGAGCCGTCCGGGTTTCCAGACTCCTGCGATGCTGTTCGGAAATGGCTTTGCCGAGACAATCGCCGACACCACCATCGTCGACGTGTGAGGAGCGGCCAATGCAGAAGCTCGTCGATACATTCATTCGGACCGCTAATACCTTCGATGTCGACGACGCGCCGTAGCCGCCGTGCCACGACTTAGGACTTCAGCCAGGTAATCAGCTCTTCACTGATGAAGCGTATGTTCAGCTCGTCGTCTGACAGGGCCACGAATGCACGCAAATTGTCGATGCCGACAAATCCCGTGTTATCGAACTCGTCGCCCAGCTGTTCGAGGAAGGGGAAGCCGCCACCCTGGTTAGATACACCGATGAAGAGGAAGTAAACCTCGTCCCTGCGTTCCTGAGATGCACGCAGCACGTCCAGCGTGCGGCCCCTATCCGAGTTTTCGCCGTCAGTGATGACAATCACCAGGCTGCGGCGCTTCTGACCGGACTGCACTACCTTGTCCTTCTTTCCGAAGAAGCGGCCGATGACGCTCGCCTTCTCAACGACTTGCGTCCAGCCGAAATGCGCCAGCATGCGCTCGAGCACGTAGGAGTAGTCCGTGCCGCCGTTCCAGCCGTTGACCTTGCCGATAATCTGCTTCTTCACGAAGCCCTGGTAGTTGTCCGCGTTGATGGGGCACACGTTTTCGACATGCGATGCACCGTTAGAGAAGGTAAAACAGTCGACCTTCTTGTCCGGGTCGAAGGCGAGGCCCCAGGGAATCAGGCGCGTGAGCAGGTCATTGGTCACGCCGTCACGATGTTCGTCCTCGAACGAGCCCGACACATCGATTGCGATGCCAACCTCAAGCTCGGGCGGCTTCACCACGCCAGCCTTCTGGAGGTTGAGCACCAGAGCCTGGGTCGCCTTTTCGAGGTTCACTACGAGAGCCATGCTTTCTTCCTTTCAAGAAATTGAGTCAGGTCACTGAGCTTTTCCAGCACCAGGTACCGTTGTGTTTCGTTCGGTTTGTCGGTCAGCCCGGCGAGTTGCCCATACACCGCGGGCAACTTGACCAGCACGCCGTCCTGCACCAGGAGCACCAGTTCCTTGAACCTGGTCTCATCCTGGCGCAACGAGAGAATATTTTCCTGCGCCATGGCTTGCGACGTGGCGAGGGCCATCAGCCGTGACTGCAGCAGCAGTGCCTCATCCGAGCGTAGGCCGTCCAGCAGGTACTCGCCGGCGAGGAAGACCCCTTCCAACTCATCCTGGGCGGCCACGTTGCGTGCGACCAGTTCCGCGAACGAAGACAGTAACGCCATCACCGCCTTCCCGTCGGTCGAGAGCCGAGACTCGAGCTGGCGAATCTCCGCCTCGTTTCGCATCCAGACTGCGTTCGCTGACTTTTTCAGGAAGCCACCTGCCATTGCATCCACAATCTCGGCCAGCAGCCTGTGCAAGCGGGTCATCAGCGCAGCAACCTGTCTCGGAGCAGTCGCCTCAAGCAGCTGAAGGCGGTCCTTGATGACTGCGTTGACGTTCTCCTGCGCGGCCACCCCGAAGGCCAGCCAGTCCGCCGACCCCATGCTGTCGGCCACAACCCCTGCCAATACCGCGCGCGCCTGGGTGATACACCCGGGCTTCGCGCCAGGAAAGCGGCGCACCAGGTCCTCTGGCGTTACCGAGACCAAGCGACGGAGGCTACCGGCCATCGCCGAAGGATGAACCGGTGCAGCGGCCTCCGGAATCCGTTCGACAGTGACGGCTGACACGGCAGTAGGCGCCAGCGCCGATGCGGCCGTGACCGGCGCGCTCAGGCCATTCGAGGGCAGTACGGTCGGCCGGACGACGGTCGGCGAGGGTACTTTCGCAGGCGCCCCGACGCCGGGCAGCGCGGCGGGCTGGATAACGGTCACTTGAGGACGCGTCTGGAGGCCGCCATCCACGGCAGGCGTTGCCGGTGCGCTAACTGCGTCACCGCCAATCACTGTGACTTTGTACGTCATGATGGAGCGCCTCCGCTCGACTGCTTAGGAGAAGTGGCCCAGCACACCGTTGAAGTCAGTATTGAAGCCCACGCCAACGCCGACGAACGAGGCACCGTTGCCGTCCACCACGATGGAGCCCATCTGCACGCCGACGAAGGCGCCGAACTGGCTGGACAGGCCTACATCGAGCTGGGGCTGGCCAGCACTGTTTTCGATGATGACGCGCGCGTTCTCGACGTGCTTGAAAGTCTTGCCAGACGCCTGCGGGTGAATCATCGCGAGCAGGGGGATCTCGAGATGGCCGGCCGCCGGCATCGTGAGCAGGCGCGGCTTGACGGTGACATACTCGTCGTCGCCTGCCAGGCTGCCGTCGCGCGCATCCGGACTATGGACCAGTGCGCCGCCATGCACCGAGAACGTCTTGTCCGCGGCCAGCGGCAGCGTGCCGGCCTTCACGCCACCTTCTAGCACGCGCTCGACGTTGTAGGTGGACAGGATGTCGCCAAGGCTCGACGCCTTCGCCCCGCTGCCGGTGTTGACGGTCACCAGCGCGTGCAGGTCGAGGTCGGTATTGCCGTCCCACGACAGGCGAACCTTGAACTCCTCGCCCTTGTTCAGGTTCAGGGAAAGCTTCGGTGCGGCTTCGCCCGGCTTCGACAGATTCAGTACCAGATTGCTCATGCTATCTTTTCTTTGCGTTAGAAGGTTTGCGGTGCGACCGTCGCCGCAGGATTGAGTTGACTACCGAGGTTCAGCAGGTCCTGCCGTACTTGCGACATTGTGTTGCGGGCCTCCTCGAACTTCGCCTGATTCGTGGCGCGAGCGGCCTGCACGATGGACTGCAGCGCCTGCGTATCGGTGACGACGCGTTTCAGGTTATTGGCCTGATCGAGGCGATTGTTACCCGGGGCCGTAGCGGCCGTAGCCACCACGTTCTGCATCAGCCTGGAGCGTACTTCCTGAAGATTCTTGTCCAGGTTCGCGCCGGACTGGCCGAGACGCTGGACGTTCTGCACCATTTGCGCGCCGTGAATCGTCAGTAGCGTCATGCGAATGCTCGCGAAGCGGTCCCCCATCGTGACGATGAGTTCTTGCAGCGTCGATACGCCTGCGTTCTGCAGCTGGCGAATCACCAGCTGTTCAGCCGGCAGCTTGGTCATCATGGCTTCACGGGCCAGGGCAACCGATTCGAGCGCCTGCAGCTTGTCTTGTATCTCCTGCTGCAGGGCAATGTCCTGCCCTGCACCCGCCAGAAGAGCCGGTGCTTCGGCTTGCGCCTTCTTCAAGGCGTTGTGCAGGAAGGCCGCTTCTTGCGCGAATGCGACGAAACTCTTGCGGTATTCCGCCTTCTGCGCATCCATCACTTGCAGGTCGTCGTTGAGCCTGTTCATTTCGATACGGAGCTTGTTCTCCATACCGTTGACCTCCTCGCTCAGGGTCTTCGACTTGAGCTTGGCGATGCGTGCCAAATCCTCGTAGACCTTGTCCATCGCGCGCTGCATCGACTTCTTGCTGAACAGGCCGATGATTCGGTCCTTGATGCCCGGCTTGGCGTTCAGGATGGCGTCGGCCAACTCGCCGAGCTTCTCCTTCGCCACCGCGTCGTTGAGCGCGTCCACCAGCTTGAACAGTTGCGGATTATCCGCCTTGTTGATGCGAGCGAGGAAGCCGTCGAGCACCCGGTTAAGGTTCAGCGTGGGCTCGGCCCCGAGCGCGACAATTTGAGCTTGGGGCATGGCGGCGAAGTTGAATGCCGCCACGCGGTTCTCGATGCTGGCCAGCTGAGCGGGCTCGAGCATGACCGGGAAATTCATGGGCAGCGCCACGCCGGGCGCCGGCTCCATGTTGGGGTTCAGCGCGGTGTCGTGCACCGCAGTGATGGCAGTCGGTTGCATTGATTGTTCCTTACGCAGTCGCGGCGGCCTTATACTCGTCCACTAATCTGCTGATTGCCAAGCTGCACCGCATTAGTACGGCGCTTTCAGCCCATTTACCGAATGGACAAACTGTTGCCCTTGGGCGGTAGGCCTTAAGTCCTTGTTCAAACCGGCGTAATTCTTACTACAAACGTGACCTATATGTCCAGCGGCGCGATCGATCTTGGCAAGTCCATGCTCATGGCGGGCTCGCTTTATCTATGGGAGATCGTGCGCTGCTGCGTTGCTGGGCTGGTGCTCAGCATGATTGCATTTGCGTTTGTGGCCAACAGCACCGAAGGCACGGGCTGGGCGCTGGCGGCGGTGGTATTCCTGATTGGCTTTCCCGTGGCGTATTACTTGGTCGGCCACCAGCGGGCGCTCGACCGCGTGCTCGGTGCGCTCGCGAACGCCCATGGCGAGCGCTTCTACGATGCCACGCTAGGCCGCTTCGTCGCCTCGTTGCAAGCGCAGCAGCCCGATGCATTGGCCAGCCTGCTTGCCAAGCCGCAAGCATTGACCGCCCGTTTCCGTGGCTTTCTCGAAGACGGCGAGCTCAAGCCGCGGCTGGCACGCCGCGTGGCCCTGCATTTTGCGGACAAGGTGATAGCGGCGGTGCCGTTTGCTGGGCTGGCCGCGCAGGACGCACCTGCAGCCATGCGCTTGGCTGCCGTCACCGCGCTGCAAGACCAGTTCGACGCGTCCTGGCAGCCTTTCCTGGTCGTGGCTGCTGGCCAGGCCGCCGCAGCCGTCGCTGCCTGGTGGTGGCTGTCCCGCTAAGCGCATCGGCTGAAGCTCATCGAGAGTCGGCGGGCGAATCCGCACTCGCGGATTCACCGTTGGCGCAGAGGATTAGGGCGCCGCTCGCCTCAAGTCACGGCACTCACGAAGGCCTCGAACGCCCTGGCCTCCACCGGCGGACAGAAGAAGTGGCCTTGCCCATAGTCGCAGCCGGCAGCCAGCAGGATGTCGCGCTGCGACTCGGTCTCGACGCCCTCGGCAATCACCCGGATGCGCAGTGCATGCGCCATGCTGATGATGGCGCGGCACAAGGCCACGTCGTCCGGGCCCCGCGTCAGCGAGCGGATGAAGGACTGGTCGATCTTGATGTAGTCGATGTCCAGGCGCCGCAGGTACGACAAGGACGAGTAGCCGGTGCCGAAGTCGTCGAGCGCGATCTCGATGCCGGCCGCCTGGAAGCGGGAGAGCTGGTCCATGACATCGGCGTTCTGCTCCATCAGCGAGCCTTCGGTGATCTCGATGACGAGGCTGCCCACCGGCACGTTCCTGCGCTCGATCATGCTGGACCAGGACTCGGGCCCGTTCGCAGGCGCGCAGAACTCCACCGGTGATTTGTTGACCGAGATCTGGAAGCCCTTGCCCAGCAGCACCTGCCAGCGCGCAAGCTGGTTTAGCGCTTCCGTCAGCACCCAGCGGCCGATGTCGATGATGAGGCCGGATTCCTCCGCAACGGCAATGAAATCGGCCGGGTGGATCGGCCCGCGTACCGGATGGTCCCAGCGGATCAGGGCCTCGGCCTTGCAGACCTTGCCCGTGCGCAGATTGACAATGGGCTGGTAGTGCAGCGCGAACTGCCCGGACGCCAGCGCCGTGCGCAGGTCCTGCGTGATGCGCAAGCGCTCCCTCTCTGCCTGCAGCAGCGCCTGGGTGAAGACCTTCCAGCGATTGCGGCCCTCCTCCTTGGCGGCAAACATCGCCTGGTCGGCGCACACCAGCAGGGCCTCGGCGTTGTCGGCGTCGTTGGGGTAGGTCGCCACGCCGATGCTGGCCGACACCACCACCAGCTCGCCGGCCAGGCGGTAAGGCGCGGCAATCCGCTCCAGGATCGCCTGGGCAATGCCCCCGGCAACGCCGGCATCGCCCACCGCGGGCAGGATCACGGTGAACTCGTCGCCGGCCAGCCGCGCCACGGTATCCGACGCGCGCACCGATGCCGCAATGCGCCGCGCCGCCTCCAGCAGCAGCAGGTCTCCCTGGTCGTGGCCGAGGGTATCGTTCACCTCCTTGAAGCGATCCAGGTCGATGAACAGCAGCGCCAGCACATCCTGCGTGCCGCGCGAACGCTCGATCTCCTGTTCCAGCCGGTCGAAGAACAGGCGGCGGTTGGGCAGATCCGTGAGCGCGTCGAAATTCGCCTGGTGCCGGATGACTTCCTCCGCCTGGAGCTTCTCGGTCATGTCATGGATCAGCGCAACGCGGCGGCGCTCGCCATACGCGTGGGCCAGGTAGGTATCCACGGTCAGGTAGGCGGGAAACTCGCTGCCGTCCTTGCGGCGAATCGACAATTCGCCGCTCCATCTGCCCTTGGCTGCCACGGTGGCCCGCAGGCGCTCGACCAGCCCTGCCGTATTGGCTGCCCCGCTGACGCTATAGCCCGAACGGCCCTTGACCTCCTCGGCCGTATAGCCCGTGGCGGCGGCAAAGGCCGGATTCACGTCGATGATGGTGCCATCGAGCGACGTCACCACCATGGCCTCGCTGCTGGACGAATAGACCAGCGAAGCCAGCCGCATCTCCTCCATGTGGCGCCGTCGCTCCCCCATGGAGCGGCGCAGGCTGTAGTACAACAGGCCAAGCAGCAGCGTGGAAGCAATGGCACCGGCCAAGACAACGCGGCGATAGACCTCGTAGGGCGCCAGCACCATGCCGACCGACTCGCCCACCACGAAATTGAGCCCGAACTCCGGCGCTCGGTAATAGCCGAAGACCCGCTCCACGCCTTCGGAACCCGACACCGCCCGATAACTACCAGACTGGGGCGACTCGCTGGCGAGGTACGGCCTGCTGCTGACCGCCCTGGCCAGCGCGCCTTCCAGGGCCGGCACGCGCGCGAGGACCTGGCCGGAAGTCTTGATGACCGACGCCACTTCGCCATCGCGGTTAGTGAACGTCTGCGCAAAGCTGGCGAACTGCTCCGGACTGACCGAGACCACGATGACCCCGTCGAAGCTGCCCGCGCGCAGGATGGGGCGCGTGAACTGGATCGACCATTTGCGCGAAACCTTGCCCTTCACCGGGTCGCTGATGAACAGCATGTCGCGCCCGCCCGCGTTCTGATGGACCCGGAAATGCTCGCGCCCGCTCAGGTCGACCTTCTCGCCGGGCGCGGGCGGGGCGATGGACGAGTAGATGAGCAGGCCATGCTTGTCGATCACCGACACCTGGAACGACAGGTCCACCACCAGGTTCTCCCGCTCATGCACCATGTTGACGAACCCCGGCTGGCCGACCAGCCAACTGGCCCGCAGGTCGAGGAGGAACTCGGACAGCCGCAGGATGCTGGATTTCGAGTACGCGCCGAACGCCCGGGACTGCGCCTGGGTACGCTCCGCGGCATCGTGCAGCAAGCGGTCCCGCTCGCTCACGAGCTGAAACGCCGCGAACGCCCATGTTGCAATCAACCACGCCGCCGCCCCCAGGTTCAACGGGGAAAAGACCTGGCGCAGGCGCTGCAGCGCCTTGCCATATCGGGTGATCGAGCGTTCTGGCATCAAATGGGTATCGCAGTGCAGCGAGGAATCGGCATCGATAACAGGCTAGTCGATATCGGCGAACCCGACAAGCAGCACGCACTCTAGTCCCGTGCTCACCGCGTGGAGCCGGGCCGGCGTCCCTCGCGCGCCGCAGCCAGCCGGGGGCTAAGGCGCGGTCCACATTGAACTGCCCCATGGCTTGCCCAACCAGCCTGCCCCAGCCAGTAGGGTATCCAGTCGCCGCCGCATCTCGCCGGCCCGGATCTGCAACTCCACCATCTCCGGTTGCAACAGCGTCTCCAGCGGGGTCGCGCCATCCTGCCCGCGGCCGCCGAGGTGCCGCGCCACGAACTCGATCGCGGTCTCGGTCTGCGCGAGGCCGTGGTCGAGCATGGCCTGGCGGTCTGGCGTGCCGCGGAGAAGCCGGGATTGTCGCGCCGGCAGGTGGAGCGCTTGGCGCAGCGGTACCGGGCGGATGGTCCGAGCGGCCTCGGTTCGCGCGAACGCGGCCGCCCCAGCTAGATGGCCGCTGGCCGCCAGATAGCGGACGCCGGGCCAGCCCGATTCCGGAGGGCTGCTACCGGCCCGGTTGATTCCGCTTAACATAGGAAATAGTCACCGTGGCTGGCTGCGTCGCTGGACGGATGCCTTGGCGGTGCTCCAGCCAGCATTCCTGGCGACAGATTCAGGCGATAGGGAACATCACGATGAAGAAACTGATCAATGACCCGCTTTTAGTGGTCGACGAAATGCTTGAGGGCGTTGTATTGGCCGACCACAGGCTGACGCTGCTGGAAGGCGAGAACACTGTCGTTCGCAAAGACTTCCAGGCGCTCGCTGCCGCCAACAAGGTGAGCATCATTTCGGGCGGCGGCGCCGGCCACGAACCTGCCCACGGGGGGTACGTAGGCAGCGGCATGCTGACTGCCGCCGTTGCCGGGCCGGTATTTACCTCGCCCAGCGTCGACGCCGTTCTCAACGCCATCATGACTGTCGCCGGCCCGGCCGGCGTGCTTCTGATCGTGAAGAACTACACCGGCGATCGCCTTAACTTCGGCCTGGCCGCGGAGATTGCCAGAACGTTCGGCGTGAAGGTCGAGATGCTGGTCGTGGGCGATGACGTTGCCCTGAACGACAACGGCGGCCTGGTGGGCCGCCGCGGCATTGCCGGCACGGTGTTCATTCATAAGGTCGCAGGCGCTGCGGCCGATGCCGGTCTATCGCTCATGGAGGTCAGGGCCGAGGCTCAACAGGCAGCCGCAGGCTTGTTCAGCATGGGGCTGGGGCTAAGCGCCTGTACGGTACCTGCCGCCGGAAAGCCAGGCTTCAAGATGGAAGACAACGAAGTCGAATACGGGCTCGGCATCCACGGCGAGAGTGGCGTGCGTCGTGGCCCTATCCAGCGGGCGGATGAAATGGTCAACGTTCTCCTGGAACGGATCATCGAGCAAGGCCGATTGAAAGCAGGCGATCGTGTAGCACTGATGGTCAATAACCTTGGCGCTACGCCAGCGCAAGAATTGGACATTGTCACGCGCCGGGTCCTGTTGGGATGTGCTGCGCACGGCATCAAGGTGGAAGCTGCGATGGTCGGCACCTTTCTTACCGCGTTGGAAATGGCCGGCTGTTCGATCTCCCTCATGCGGGTCGACGATTCGATTCTGGCACGCCTCAACGCCTCCGCCAGCGCCACCGCCTGGCACGGCATGACCGTTCCCGCGGTTGAAGTCGCCAGGCAGTCTTGTGGCAAAGCGGCGGAACAGATTGCAACCCAGGGCGCTGCGTGGCCTGCGGCCAACGCCGAGGTGTTCAGGCGAGTCCTGCAGTCGGTCACCCAAGCTTTGCAGCGCAACGAGGAGATCCTGACCGAGCTGGACTCTGTTGTCGGGGATGGCGACATCGGCATCAGCCTCGCCCGGGGCGCACGCGCGATCGACGACGCACTCGATACCCTCGCTCTGGATCGGCCGGCCATTGCCCTGCAGCAGATATCGGGCATTCTGCGCCGGGTCCTGGGGGGAACATCCGGCCCGTTGTATGCGGTATTTGCCTTGCGTGCCGGCGTTGCCCTTTCGACCAGCACGAGCCTCGCCTCGATTTCCGCCTGGGCCGAAGCGCTGCAAGCAGGCTGCGACGGCATGGTCGGACTTGGTGGTGCTGGAGCGGGTGACAGAACGATGCTCGATGCCCTGCTGCCTGCGGCCCTGGCATTGCACTCGCAGGATGAAGGCCAGAGCGCATTGCGTGCCGCGAATCAGGTAGCGAATGCAGCCTTGAGGGGCGCGGAAGCGACGCGCAACATGATGCCGCTGAAAGGTCGTTCGTCCTACATTGGAGAACGCGCGCTCGGGCATGTGGACCCTGGCGCCTTTGCCATTGGCGTATGGACGAAAGCCATCGCTTCGGCCCTGGAGAAATAGTGCCGTTGCGGCAGATGGAATGAAAAAAGGGGCCGAAGCCCCTTTTTTCAAAGACCCACGGACTTCGATGGAAGTCCGTGGACATAATATCTGGAGCGGGAAACGAGGCTCGAACCAGGGACCTACGGATTAACGGTCCCGAGGCCTTGCTGAATTGAGCCCCAAAATCGGGGGGACCCGGATTCTCCCGTAAAACTAGCTCGCAGTGATGCGGGCTTTTGCGTGAGCATCCTTGTCGGCGAGCTGGGCCGCCAGCATGTCGTGACGCCGCACCACGACAGTGATCCCTACGCCTACTCAATCCCCCGCCAGACCTTCCCCAATATCGTCTGCAACGTCTGACAATCCTCATCGCTCAGTTCGCGCGTGAGGTGCGCGCAGGCCCGCCAGAAAGAAGGCAGCGCCTGATCGAGAATCGCCCGCCCGTTCTCCGTCAACACCAATTCCAGGCTTCGCCTGTCATCCTTGCGATGCTCGCGCGCCAGCAACTGGCGCGCCTCCAGCCAGTCCAGTAGCCCAGTTGCCGACGAACGGGTCACGCCGACGTAATCGGCAATCGCCGAGGGCGTCAGCGGGCCGATATCGAGCAGACCGCGTTCGGCCAGCGAGAACAGGATCAGAACGTTCAGCTTGTTCTCGGTGATGCCATGCTCGCGCAGGCCGGCGTTGACCACGCTCATGACGTCGTCGCTGAGCCAGAGCAGCATCAGGCCGGCACCAGCCTTTTTGCGGCTGGTTCCGCGCTCGGCCGTGGCGGCAAGCAGCTTGAGGTGCGGGGCTATGGCATGGTCGGCCCCGGAGGGCGGCGTAGGTTCGATCTTAGTGGTCATTGCTTACGATGGTGGCCACGCATGGCGCGGCGGGCTGCGGTTGCTGGTACGGCTGGCGTATGGTTTGCCGATCGTATCAGACTTCGCGTGCAGCCCAAACCGCAATCACCCGCGATGACCTACGCGCCCTGCGAGAACGGGTCGCGCTGGTCCACCGCATGCCCGTCAGCGCAGGCATGGCGGGCGCCGGCGGGCGCCCTTGCCCCATCGGTGAAGGGGTCGCGGCGCTCGCTTGCCCGATGGGATGTGCCCACCGCGGCAACGCAAGCGGCCGTGCCGGGCAGGTCCGCCGCGCGCGCGGTGCCGATCGCGTTGAGCAATAGGCCTGGCGCGCCAAGCATCGCGCAGACGGATACACAGACGTTCAAATGCCACTTCATGATTGACTCCAGATTCAATACGGAAAATGCGGCCAGGCGCTAAGGCCCGCCAACAAGATAGGATTCGGCCTCTCCGCCCTGCCTGAGCCCATCCCACTGCTGCAGGCTCAGTTGCGGCATTTGGAAGGCCGGGCCGGTGCGGCAATACCAGCCGGGGTTGTGCAGCCGGCCCACCAGATCCATGCGAGGCGTGTCCAGGTAGAGCTGGCCGGGGTCGAGCACGGCTTCGTCCATCACGTGCATCGCCACGATATCGGCCACCACCAGGGTGCGCAGGCCTTCGACGTTGAGCAGATGCCGCACGCGGCACTCGAAGGATGCCGGACTCTGCGCGATGCGCGGGGTCGCCACCTCGATACCGGGCGCCAGCACCAGCCCCGCCTCCTGCGCTTCGTTCACTCCGGCGGGAAACTCAATGGCCGTGACGTTCATGCGCCGGGCCAGTGCGGCCGACACCATGTTCACCGTGAACTCGCCGCGCGCGCGGATATTGCGGGCTGTGTCCTTCGGCATGGCATCGCGTGCGCCGATCCCCACGCAAAACAGAGGCGGGTCTGCCGACAGCAGGTTGAAGAAGGAGAACGGCGCGACATTGACCGCGCCATGCTCGTCCATCGAGGAAATCCAGGCGATGGGCCGGGGCACGACGATGGTCGACAGGACCTTATGCCGCGCGGCGCCGTCGAGCGCTTGCAGATCTATGTACATGGGGTTTCAGCGATTGGCGATACTGGTGGAAAGGCCGGCGCGGTTCAAGATCGCGCCGTCGGCGTGGCGCCGGCAGCCGCTTTCTGCTCGGCGAAAATGCGGTCGCTGCGCTTGCAGCGGCAACGGCCGATCTGGTGCAGCTCGATCATGTTTCCGGCCGGGTCGTGCAGGAATAGCTGCTTCAGCTCGGGCGCTGCCACGTTCTCCTGCTTCCAGTAGTCCACGCCCATGCGCAGCAGTTCCGCCTCGGTGGCAACGATATCGCGCACGGCCAGGGCAACGTGATTACCGACCGGATCGCGCCCGGGGCCCTGGGCGTAGGGGGACACGCCATCGCTGCCCAGCAGGTGGATCTGGCAATCGTTGCCCATGTCGAGGAAATAGCCGGGAACGCCGGGAATATTCCAGCGCCCGGTGTCCGTGTCCAAGCCCAGCACGCCGCCATAGAAGGCGCCCATGGCCTCTACCTTGTCCAAAGGCATGCGGACCGCGTGATGATGAAGCTCAAGAATCTCGATAGCCATGTCTGGCTCCTTTTGCGAATGTGAGGTGGCAAGAAGCGGCGCATGCCGGGATACCCTTGGCACGCCGCCTCGTTCATATAATACTGTAGCCGTACTATATGTCAAGCAAATCAAATAACGCCATTTGCCTGCGCCATCCCGCCTTGATGCTATCGGGACCGCTGTGCACCTCGCCTCGCGCCTGGCGGCGGAGGCTGCGTCCGCCCGCAGATGCGCCGTGGCGGCGTGCTGACCATCGCGCCTCAGACCCTGCTGCACGATCAGGCCCCCGAGCAGGAAGCCGACGCCCTGCAGCGCGTGGCCATGGCGCTCCTGCAGTTCGTGCCCAACGTGGTGCATGCCGAGGACGTGTCCGTGCTGGTTGACTGGCTGGAAGTCTGAATCTAGGGACGAGGCCTGAGGCCATCTTGAAACGAATCCGATGAAAGAAATTGAAGTCTGCGCCGTCGTGGCGGGTGCCGCGCAGCGGCCGGAAGTGCTTGAAGTGCTCGTGCGAGCGGGTGAGACGGTAGAGGCCGGCGCGCTGCGACTTCCGCCGCGTGCTGCTCCGAGAGGAACCGAGGAGCTAGAGTTGAAAGTGGTGTATGGGCGGGGAATTGAGGCAGGGAATTGAAGGCGGTGGAGGTTTCACGAGGCGCGTGGACTTCTGGCGGGAAAGAACAAGCGGCCGATGGTGGCCGACCGTGGAGTCATAGATCTCCAGGCCATTGCCGATTGCCGATTGCCGGGGCGATCACCGCACGGCGCCCTGTGTGTGTGCGTGCGCGGCCAATTCTTGTGACTTTTCCTATATCAATGACCGATGGTCGTCCATTGAGTCAATTTAATATCAGCCTACCTGCAAATGGCATATCATCGATAACTTGAAAACCCCTAAGCGATTGGCTTGAGTGGCACCCTTGGGAAGGGCAAGCGCAGGCCTTCCCGCACCGAGAAGGACAGATCACAAGAATGAGACGCCAGACCATGAAGGCATCCCAGGCGCAGACGGCCGGGAAGACGAAGGAAGGGGCGCCGTTGCCGGCGCGGGCATCCACGGCGCTGCCCAGTCGGTTGCCTTACCTGATCGGACGTACCGACCGAATCGTCAAGCGCCGCCTGGGCGAGGTGCTGACCCCGCACGGGCTGACCCTACCGCAGTTCACGGCGCTCTCCGTCTTGCACGCGCGAGGCCCGACCTCCAACGCGCAACTGGCCGAGCGCTCGCTCATCTCGCCTCAGTCCGCCAATGAGGTGGTCAAGACGATGGAAGCGCGCGGCTGGATCGTGCGCCAGCCGGACCCCTTGCACGGGCGCATCGTGCTGCTCAGTCTCACCGAGAGCGCACGTGATTTGCTACGGCAATGCGACGACACGGTTGCAGCGATGGAGCGCGAAATGCTGGAGGGAATCGACGCCGCACATGCAGCCATGTTGCACGAACTGCTGCAAAAGTGCGCGCGTAACCTGCGCTGAAGTACGACCCTTGCGCTGGCCGTAGATCGGCGCGATTCCGTGACAATCTATGGCAGTTCAACCAACTAGGCAGTTCTTCACGACCTCGCTCGCTTACCGTGCAAAGTCGGCTGGCGGCGGTTGCCTGCGCCCAGCTCGCGAGCCGCTGCTGTATCCAACTCGCCGTCATCGGCCCCTTCAGAACCTAAAATTCAGGCTATTTCCCTCACGCAGGAAGAATTGCCGCAGGAACCGGGTTTCGGCAGCGGCATGACTGGCTGGTGCCGGCTTCGTGATTGGCAGGCCGGCGGCATCTGGGAGCGCCAGCACCTGGGCCCTGCCGGCCCGTTTGCGCGAACATGACCGGATCGCTCGGCTCGTGATTGAATACGCGCGAAACCATCTTGATCGACACCCCGGCGTTCGCCGCGACATCGTCAACTGTGATGGAATCCGGTGCTGCTGCTCGTCAAGAGGCGGCAAGGTCCAGGGGGAACCTGGCACTCTTCGGCCCGTGGCCGCATGCCGCTCCCCCTGACACGCTCGCCCCTCACCCACCGAGGCCCAGCAGCCGCACGGCGTTGTCCTTGAGAATGCCCGGCATCACCTCCGGCCGGAATCCGGCCTGCTTGAAGTCGTCCATCCACCGCTCCGGCGTGATCAGCGGAAAATCGCTGCCGAACAGCACCCGGTCCTTCAAGAGCGTGTTGGCGTAGCGCACGAGCTGCGGCGGAAAATACTTCGGACTCCAGCCGGACAGGTCAATCCACACGTTCGGCTTGTGCATCGCCACGCTGATCGCCTCGTCCTGCCACGGGAAGCTCGGGTGCGCCATCACGATCTGCATGTCGGGAAACGCGATCGCCACGTCGTCCAGGTGCATTGGATTGCTGTATTCGAGGCGCAGCCCGCCGCCGCAGCGCATGCCAGAGCCAATGCCGCTGTGTCCGGTGTGGAAGATCGCGGGCAGGCCGTGCCCGTTGATGACCTCATAGATCGGCCACGCCATCCTGTCGTTCGGATGAAAGCCCTGCACGGTCGGGTGGAACTTGAAGCCCTTCACACCGTGTTCCTCGATCAGCCTGCGCGCTTCGCGTGCGCCGAACTTGCCCTTGTGCGGGTCGATGCTGGCGAAGGCCATCATCATGTCGCTGTTGGCCTTCGCCGCCGCCGCGATCTCCTCATTGGGGATCCGGCGCCGGCCCAGGTTCGATTCGCTGTCCACCGTGAACATGATCAGGCCGATCTTTCTCTCACGGTAGTAGGCGACGGTCTCATCAATCGTCGGCCGGCGCTTGTTGCCGAAGTATTTGTCGGCGGCGGCGTCGTATTCCTCGCCGTAGTTATCGAACGGATTCCAGCAGCTGACCTCCGCGTGGGTGTGGAAGTCAATCGCCAAGAGGTTCTGGTGATCCATAGTGGGCTCCCTGAACGCCATCAAGAATCAGCCGTGAAGCCGACCTTCTTCACGAGCACGCCCCACTTGCGGTACTCGGCGTCCATCGCGCGCTTCATGTCGTCGGACGACGAGCCTTTCGCCACCAGGCCGATCGCGAAGAAGCCGTCGACGATCGCCGGATCCTTGAGCGCATGATTGATTGCGGCGCCTGCCGCGGCGAGCACGGCTGGCGGGGTCCTGGCCGGCGCGAGGAAGCCGAACCATTCGTCGGCCACCACTTCCGGATAGCCGAGCTCCGCGAACGTCGGCACGTCCGGCAGGTACGGCGCGCGCGCGGCGCCGGAAGTGGCCAGCACGCGCAGCTTGCCGCTCTTGACGAACGGCAGGTAATCGCCGGTCAGCGTGAAGCTCGAGGCGATCTGCCCGGCCACCACGTCGTTGACCGCCGGCAGCGAGCCGCGATACGGCACGTGGCGCAGGTCGAGACCCGCGTTGAGGCCGAACAGCGCGCCGACGAAATGCGGCGTCGATCCCGCGCCCGGCGAGCCGTAGTTGGCGTCCTTCGGGTTGGCCTTCGCCCACGCGATGTAGTCCTTCACTGTGCGCACGCTGGCCGGCACCGCCGGTCCGACGGCGAGCGCGAACGTCATGTAGGCGGCCGTGGAGATCGGTGCGAAGTCCGCCGGCGAATAGCTGAGCTTCGTATAGACGTGCGGATAGGTCGACAGCGCCGATGCCTGCGAGAGCACCAGCACGCTGCCATCGGCGGGTGACGCCTTCAGCAGTTCGAGCGCGATGCGCCCGCCCGCGCCGGGGCGGTTGTCCACCACCGCGCCGCTGCGCGAGAACGCCGTGTTGGCGAACTTCTCGCCGACGCGCCGGGCCACCTGGTCGCCCACGCTGCCGGCCGGAAAACCATAGACCACCTTGGCCTGCGGGACCGCCTGGGCGAGCGCTGCCAGCGGCGAGAGCGCGCCGCCTGCGGATGCGGCCAGCAACGCCTGAAGAACATCGCGGCGTGTTGTCATGACTTGTCTCCTCGTTGTTATGTGTCGGGCGCCGCGGCGTATCTGTCGCCGCCTCGTGGCACCCGTGCCTGCCTCTTGCATGCAGGCGGCGGTCAGAAGATATGCTTGATGCCGGTCATCACGCCGAACTGCTGGCCGCCCGGGGCCGTATTGGAGCCGGCGGCGCCGCCACTGACCGAGAGCGTCAGCTGGCCGTCGTTGTTGATGTAGCCGGCCGTCGCGTAGACCGAAGTGCGCTTCGAGAACGCATAGGTGCCGCGCAGCGCGTAGAGCATCGCCTTGTTATCGCTGTTGTGGAACTTGTAGTAGTAGACCTGCCCGGCGACGTTGAAGGCCGGGGTCACGTCGTAGGAGACGCCGCCGTAGATCATGTCGCTGCGCGGCGTCGGGCTGCTGTCGTTGTCGCGGCGAATCCAGCCGAGGCCGACCTTGGTCCGCGAGAAGATCGCGTAGCCGCCGAGGAACAGGCGATCGTCGGTGAAACTGCTGCGCGTGAGGCCGCCGAACGCACCAGGGCCGCCGCGCAGCGAATCGTAGGCGGCGGACAGGCCGATCCGCGGACCGAGGCTCGTGAACTCGTACTGCAGCATTGCCGACCATTCGCGGCACGCCCGCTTGTCCGCCGGATTCTCGCCGGCACAGTTCTGACCCACCGGGCTCGGCCCTGCGTTGACCGTGTCGCGGCCGAAGCTGTAGGTGGCCCCCACCGTCAGGCCGCTGAACGTGCCCTTGTAGGTAATCGCGTTGTCGGCGCGCGCGTTCGGCAGGTAGCTGTCGAGGGAGCCGGAGGCATAAATGTTCGGGCCGAGAATGTCGGCGTCCAGCGTCGCCCAGAACAGCATCGTGTACTGGCGGCCGAATCCGACCTGGCCCCAGGGACCGGAGAGCCCGACCAGCGCCTGCCGGCCGAACAGGCGGCCGCCCTGGGCCGACGTGCCCGCGTCCGGCGCGAAGCCGGACTCAAGCACGAACACGCTCTTCAGGCCGCCGCCGAGATCCTCGCTGCCGCGCAGCCCCCAGCGCGACGGCACCGTGCCGGTCAGCGTCGGCATGCGCGCCACACTGTCCTTCGCGGTGCCGATGTTGTTGACGTACTCCACGCCGGTATCGACGACGCCATAGAGCGTCACCGATTGCGCGCCCGCGATCGCCGGCGCCGCCGCCAGCGCGGCAAGTCCTACCCGTCCAAATTGCATTGACTGTCTCCTCTTGTAGTGACCGACGCTGTCGGCGTTGCTGTTTTTTTTCTTACCTGCTCGCTTGTGCCGCGTCCCGCAGCCGGATCACCGGGCCATTGCGGCCGGCATCGTCATAGAGCACATCGACCTGCGCAGCACGCCGCGACAACACCGCGCGCTGGTTGATCGAGCCCTTGTCGGTCAGCTCGCCGTGATCGAGTGACGGCGCCTCTTCCAGCAACAGCAGGCGGGTGACCCGCGTGGCGCTGCCGGTCGCGGTGAGGTCGAGCGTTTGCAGCATGGCGGCAAAGGCCTGGCGGACCGGCGCCGACGACAGCACCTCCCACGTGCCCGCGTCCAGCGGCAGGCCGGCCAGCCGCCGGCATTCCGCGAGTTGCGGGAACACCAGCACGCCGATCTCGTCGCGATCGGCGCCCGCGATCACCACGTCCTGCACGTAAGGCGCGCCGGCGCCGATCGCGCGCGCGCGCAGCGGCCCGACGCTGACGAACGTGCCCGTGCTGAGCTTGAAGTCCTCGGCGATGCGCCCATCGAACAGGAAGCCGAGTTCCGGCCGCTCGGGATCGACGAAGCGCAGCGCGTCGCCGGTGCAGTAGTAGCCTTCCTCGTCGAACACCTGCCGCTCGGGATCGGGCGCCGCGCGCCAGTAGCCCGGCATCACGTGCGGACCGCGAAAGCGCGCCTCGTACTTGCCGTTGACCGGCACCAGCTTCAGTTCGCAGCCCGCGGCCGGCAGGCCGACATAGCCGGAGCGCGCAACCGGCCCTGTCGTGAACATGCTCGACGGCGCCGTCTCCGTCATGCCGAGGCCGGACATGATGTGAATGCGCTGTCCGCAATGCGCCTCTGTGACGCGCTCGAGCCGGTCCCACGCTTCCTGCGAGAGTCCCGCCGCGGCAAAGAAGTAGAGATTGACGCGCGAGAAGAACGTTTCGCGCAGCGCGGCATCGTGCTCGAGCGCCCTGCCAAGTTCCTCCCAGCCCTTCGGCACATTGAAATAGATCGTGGGCGCGATCTCGCGCAGATTGCGCAGCGTTTCATCGAAGCCGCCCGACACGGGCCGGCCGCCATCGATGTAGAGCGTGCCACCGTTGTACAGCACGATGCCGACGTTATGGCTGCCGCCGAACGTATGGTTCCAGGGCAGCCAGTCGACCAGCACCGGCGGCACGCAGGCGAGCTCCGGCATCGCCTGGCGCAGCATCTGCTGGTTGCTGCACAGCATGCGGTGTGTGGTCGTCACCGCCTTGGGCAGCCGCGTGGAGCCGGAAGTGAAGAGGAACTTGGCAATCGTGTCCGGGCCAACCGCCGCATTGGCCGCGTCGACGCTGCCGGGACGCGTCCGCGCAAGCGCGTCGAACGACGTCGCGGCACGGCCGGGAAGGATGCCATCGCGGGTCACGACTTCCACGCCGGCTGGGACCACGGCCTCGATGGCCCGCGCGAACGCGCGGCCATCGGCGGCGTAGACCAGGCCCGGCGTCAGCAAATCGAACACGTGCCGCAGCTTGCCGAAGTCCTCCGAAACCAGCGAGTACGGCGGCGACACGGACGAGAACGGCACGCCGGCCCAGAGCGCGCCAAGCGCCAGCTGCAGGTGCTCGAGATCGTTGCCGGAGAGGATCACCAGCGGCCGCTCGGCGGACAGCGAGCGGTCCACCAGTGCCTGCCCGATCGACCGCGCACGCGCCAGCATCTCGCCATAGGTGATCGTGATCCAGTTGCCGTCGGGGCCGCGCAGCGCGACGAGCACGCGCTCGGGGTGGGACGCGGCGCCGGCGGCGAGGCAATCGGACATCCGTTGCGGATAGTCCCGCAGCGCTTCGCGCGAACGCACGCGCCAGATCTCGCCGTCGCGATGGAACTCGGCCTCGGTGCGCCCGATGGCGACGTCCCGATAGGACACGGCAGCGACCGCGGGGCCGGGGGCGGCTTGCGTCGAGACGTTTGTCACATCCTGTCTCCTGATTGTTCTGCCTCCCTCTCTCGGGGAGTGCGTGGATTGGCGCCGGCTCAGACCGGATAGTGGCGCGGGGTGTTCTGGATCGTGATCCAGCGCAGTTCGGTAAACTCGGCAACCGCTGCCTGGCCGCCGAAGCGGCCATAGCCGCTAGCCTTCACGCCGCCGAACGGCATCTGCGCCTCGTCGTGGACCGTGGGCCCGTTGATGTGGCAGATGCCCGATTCGATCCGTTGCGCCACCAACAGCGCGCGCGACACGTCGCAGCTGAACACCGACGCGGAGAGGCCGTACTCGCTGTCGTTGGCCATGCGGACCGCCTCGTCGTCGCCGTCCACGCGCGCCACCGTCACCACCGGGCCGAACGATTCCTCGTGGTACAGCTTCATGCCCGGCGCAATGCCGTCAACGATGACCGGCTGCAGGATCGCGCCATCGGCATGCAAGCCCACGGGAAGGCTCGCGCCCTGCGCGCGCGCGTCCTCGACCAACGCGCCGATGCGCTGCGCGGCGTCTTTGCTGATCAGCGCACCGAGCACGCTGGACGGATCGGTAGGGTCGCCCGCCCGCAGCGTCTTCGCCTTGGCGGACAGCTTCTCGACGAAGCGGTCGGCGATCTTGCGATCCGCGATCACGCGCTCGGTCGACATGCAGATCTGCCCCTGGTTGAAGAACGCGCCGAACGCGACCGCATCGACAGCCGCATCGAGATCGGCATCGTCCAGGACCAGCAGCGGCGCCTTGCCGCCCAGCTCCAGCAGGGCCGGCTTCAGATGCCGGGCCGCGTGCTGCGCGATGATGCGGCCCACGTGCGTGGAGCCGGTGAAGTTGACGCGGCGCACGGCCGGATGCGCGATCAGCCGCTCAACCAACTGTGCCGCATCCTCGGGTGCATTCGTGACCACGTTGACCACGCCCTCGCCAAGCCCCGCTTCCTGCAGCACGGTGCCGATCAGGCGGTGCACGCCGGGGCAGGCCTCGGACGCCTTCAGCACCACCGTGTTGCCGCACGCGAGCGGCATCGCAAGTGCGCGCGTGCCGAGGATCACAGGCGCGTTCCACGGCGCGATGCCGAGCACCACGCCGCACGGCTGGCGCACCGCCATGGCGAGGCTGCCCGGCACGTCCGACGGAATCACGCTGCCGTCGATGCGGGTCGTCATCGCGGCGGCCTCGCGCAGCATGTTGGCGGCCAGCATCACGTTGAAGCCGTACCAGTTCGGCATGGCACCGGTCTCGGCCACGCCGATGCGGATGAATTCCTCCGTACGCTGGTCCATCAGGTCGGCGGCCTTCAGCAGCCGGCGGCGGCGCTCGCCCGGCAGCAGCGCGGCCCAGCCCGGGAAGGCCGCCGCGGCAGCTTCGACGGCCGCGTCGGCATCCGCTAGCGTGGCCGCCGGGGCGCGCGACACCACGGCGTCGGTCAGCGGGTTACGGCGCTCGAAAACGGCGCCATTGGCGGCAGGCCGCTCTTGCCCGCCAATCAGCATGGTCAGTTCGTTCATCAGCGTGGTCTCCTCGCGGCGGCTCTTTCGGCCGCCGGCTCGATCCGGGTGGTTGGGGGGGGCGCCGCGCCGCCGCTCAGGCGCGCTTGTAGGCCTGCAGGCCGGGCTTGATCGACTTTTCGTCGAGGAACTGCTTCAGGCCCTGCTCGCGTCCGTGCTCGGGGTCGCGCAGCTGCGCCTGGTCGAGTTTGGCGTACAGGTAGTCCTCGTTCTGCTCCCACGTCAGCTCGCGGCTGCGCTTGAAGCCGATCTTGGCCGCGCGCAGCACCACCGGGTTCTTCTCAAGCAGCTTCCCGGCCAGCGCGATCGTGTGCTCGCGCAGCTGGGCAAGCGGCACGCTCTCGTTGACGAGGCCCATCGCCGCGGCCTCGGTGCCGTTGAAGGTGTCGCCCGTCATGATGTAGTGCAGCGCCTTGCGGTGACCGACCGTATCGGCCATCGCCTTGCTGACCAGGTTGCCCGGCGGAATGCCCCAGTTGATCTCCGACAGGCCGAACATGGCCTCGTCGGCGGCAATCGCCAGGTCGCAGGCCACCAGCGGCGAGAAGCCGCCGCCGAAGCACCAGCCGTTGACCATTGCGATGGTCGGCTTGCTGTACATGCGCAGGAGCCTCCATTGCCACTGCGAGGCATCGCGGCGGATCTTCTCCTGCAGGATCTCGGGGCCGGCATCCACTTCACGGAAGTATTCCTTCAGATCCATGCCAGCCGTCCAGGCGTCGCCGGCGCCGGTCAGCACCAGCACCTTGGCGTCCGCATCCAGCTCCAGTGCTTCCAGCACTTGCACCATCTCGGCGTTCAGCGTGGGGTTCATCGCGTTGCGCTTCTCAGGCCGGTTGAATGTGACCCAGGCAATGCCCTCTTCAACACTGACTTTCACAGCCTTCCAGCGCCCTTCGTAATCAGCCATCTCTGTCTCTCCTTGGTAATCCGGCTCCGTCATGAACCTCAGTCTAATATCAAGTTACCTGACATAGCAAGTGGAATATCCTTACCGCGTGTAAACCCGGATGCGACTACGTCGAACGCAAGGAACATCGTCTGCAAGGACCGGTCGGCAACGAGTGTCGTCAATCTCGCAGACCCCGCCCATATTCGGCTTTTGTCGAATTGCCACCGCGTTGGTTAAACCGGAGCGCCGAGAAGCCTCTCTGCAATTCACCGTCGAAGGGTACGGTGTCCGGCGCTATTGGTCTGAGGCGTTAGCAGACCTCCCAATGCACGTGCGCCAGCGCAAGCTTCATGTCTACTACGACCCGGAGAATCCCTCCGCAAACGTGTCGGCGTATGACGGCGATGTCTTCATTTGCGATGCGCCGCCGATCGATCCGATTCCGTTCCTCGAAACCGACAGCACGCGCACCCGCGCGCATACGGAGGCAAAAGCCGCCTACCTGAAGCCGCGGCGGGAAGCCCTTCGCCAACTCAAGAGCACAAGCGCGCCTACGCTTCCTGCACCACGCGACGGCAGCCAGCAATATCCATAACGGCGGGCAACTCATCACCCGGCCACGTCAGGAACGTGGCCGGACGGCATTTGCGCCGGGTTCAGCTGCAGCGGAAGCTGGCTGCGTCATTGATGTCGCCCGTACCCTGGTATCGGGCCGTCCTGGGGTACGGACACAGCGGGCGGGTGCGGTCCCTGGCAGCCGTGCCCCAGTCCGAAGGCACCTCGCCGTTGGGGAAGGCGTTGGCTTTGCCGCGCGCGGTGGCGATGACCGTGTCGGGAGCGCTGCCCTGCTCGACCCAGGCAACCAGCGGCGTGAGCATGTCGAACTGATCCGCCGTGGGACCGCCCTCACAGTGGTTCATGCCGGGTACCTGGAAATAGCGCGCGAAGTTGCTCGAATCGCCGCCATTGGCGGCGCCAAGGCGCTCGTACCAGTTGGCCGTGTCATCCGACGAGAAGACCGGATCGCTGGTGCCGTGGTACACCATCAGCTTGGCGCCCCGCTGCCTGAGCGCCGACAGATTGGTCTCGTCCGGCGGCGTCATGAATGACCAGGCCGACTCGGAAAACGTGCCATTGGTCGCGAAGATCTTCGGTGCATCGGTGTCCATGCTGAAGCTCAGGCCAAATGCCTTCGGCGAGGAGAACGCGGTGGCAGGCGGCGTCGTGAAGACGAAGGCGAGAGCGAGCGGGTCCAGCCACAACGAGAAGTTCTGCTTCCACATTGTCCAGCCTGCGCCGCTGATGCCTGCGTCATACGGGAAGCCGGCGTACAACGCCTGGCCAGCGCTGTTGCGCGCTCCCGCGAACAGGTTCGAGATTGCGGTCTTCTGCGCCAGGGTCAGACAGGTGCCATCGCGCGTGGCGCTGGCACAAGTCGGCACGTCCCTGGCGAGGCTGAACTGTGCCTGGCAGGAACTGACGTTCTGCACCATGCCGTCCGTCACGCCGTCCAGTGCGTCGCACTTCGCCAGGATGCGGCCGGCCACGAGCGCGCGTTCGGCCGCGGTGAACGCGGTGGTGATGTCCGGTGTGCCGTCAGCGCCGGCCGTCGACACGGCCGCCAGTTGCTGGGCGCCGTAGACCTCGCCGATCGCTGCCTTTGGCAGGTGGAACCCAGGATCGCCGGCCAGGATGCCGTCGTATTCACCAGCCAGGCGGGCCGCGGCGACCATCGCATGCCGCCCGCCATTCGAGCAGCCGCCAAAGTAGCTGCGATCCGGCCGCTTGCCGTAGGCCAGCGCGATCAGGGACTTCGCCATAGGCGTGAGGGTCGCCGCCGCGTTGTAGCCGTAGTCGATGCGCGCCTGCGGATCGAGGCCAAACTGGGGGTTCTGGCTGCCGTCATGACCTGCGTCCGAACTGATCACGGCGAAGCCCATCGCCAGGGCGCCGCTGAGCGGGCCGCCGCCAAATGCGCCGAGCGCGATACTGACGTTGCCATCGAATCCGCCGTTGGCCTGGTAGAAGAAGCGCCCGTTCCACGCCCTGGGCAGGCGCATCTCGAAGCCGATGGCATAGGTCTTGCCATCTACCGGGCTGGTTCGCTTGTTCATCTTGCCGGTCACGAGGCAATGCTCGGCAACCGGTGTGCCGCCAATATTCACGGCGCCAGCAGCCACCGTCGTGACGGCAGTGATCTCGGTGTTCTGGAACGCCAGCTTGCTGGCCAGGCCTTCGCAGGTTCCGGCCAGACTGGCGGCCGTGGCTGGCGACAGCCGCGGAAGGGCGGCGGATGGCTTTGGCGAAGGGTCGGTGGATGGCGCTGGCGAAGGGTCGGCAGCGGAGGTTGGTGAAGGGGCGGCGGCGCTGTCATCGCTACCGCCACAGCCCGTCAGCAGGACGAGCGTCGCCGCGGTGGCCAGTACGGCGCCACCGGCAAGGATTTGCTTCATGGATGTCTCCCGTTTTAGAAAGAGAAAGGCCTACAGTTCTTTGCTGCTTAAGGCTTTGAAGCGACGATGCGCAAGGAGTCTGCGCGTCGTCCATGGCGTGATCACGTCTTCACAGGTCTCGCTGTACAAGGCATCGACGAGTGCGGCGCGGTGCGTCAGCACGAGCACCTCCTCAATCAGTGGCGCGCTAACGAGTTGTCAATATATTATCTGGTATCCTGATACTTCAAGTAGATTATCATGCTTGCGCGTAAACCCCTAAATGCAGTCCACGCCAGGCGATGCGATATCTCCACGGCCAGTGGCCCAAGCTCATCCGCTACGTCGCGAACGGAAGCTGGCCCATCTCCAATAATCCGTGCGAGAACGCGATCCGCCCGTTTGTTGTCGGAAGAAAGGGCTAGCTGTTCGCGGCCACTGTTGCTGGTGCCAACGCCAGCGCGAACCTCTATTCGCTCGTTGAAACTTGCAAGGCCAACAACGTCGACCCGTATCAATATTTCGTCTGGCTATTCAAGAAGCTTCCCCTCGCCACCACAGCAGACGATTACGCCGCGCTGCTGCCTTGGGCTACGCCATCTGGCTCGACATAAAGGTCTCAACACAAGAGATAGAGACCGTTGTCGCGACAGGTGCGAGCGCTGTAATGCCTAACGGAGTGCGAGTCGGCGCTACTCTTGCGGACGTTTCTAGGCGACTGCGGCATACGATCAGGCTGGAGATGTCCACAGATCTCGTGTGGACTCCCCCGCGGTGCGAGAAGGGGCCGTACGACTGGATCTTCGTCGGGCCGCAGTTCACTTTCGAGAATAAGAGCGGGGAGGTCAGGCTGCAGTCAATTCGAATTCAACGAATCTGACCTCACCTTCTGTACGTCCCTATAGTAGGAGGCGCTGATCCAGCCAACAGGCACAGGATCACGCAATTATTTGGGCGCGGCGATACGTTGATAATCTGGTTACCTGAATCGGCCAATAGTGGCTTGCGCCCCCTCCTTCAGAAGCTGATCGAACTGCATCTCCAAACAACTAAATCGATTTTGGGGGAAACGCAAAGGAACGCCCGAAAGGCGCTCGCAACTGATGCGGCGCACACCAAGGTCGAATTGCCCGACATCGTCAACGTGCTGATCGAAGAGCTGATCAACCCGTGATCACCGCTGCCTTGTCCGTCCAGTAGCCTTGCATGTCGTCAGTCCTCGCCCATCAGGATTTGGATACGCCGCCGTCCACCAGCAGGACGTGGCCCGTGACGTAGGAAGCCGCTTCCGACGCAAGGTAGAGCACGGCTGCCGCAATTTCATCGGGCCGGCCAACCCGTCGCGCCGGCATTCGCTCCAGTTGCTGCGCATAGGCTTGCGGGTCACCGTGCATCCAGTTGCTCATGGGCGTTTCGATAAATCCCGGAGCGATCGCGTTCACACGTACGCCCAGCGGACTCCACTCAAGCGCCAGGCATTGCGTCAGGTGCGCCACGCCTGCCTTGGCGGCTGCGTAGTCGGCGCAGTTCGGCCGCGCCTTGATGCCGGCGTAGCTGGACAGGTTGATGATGACCCCGCTGCCCCGGCCGGTCATGTGTCGTCCCGCGGCCTGTGCGCCGAAGAACGTGCCGCGCAGGTTGATATCGAACGTGCGCTGCCAAGCCTGCACATCCAGTTCCAATGCGGGACTGCGCGCCATGAAGCCGGCATTGTTGATCCAGATATCGATGGCACCATAGTGCTGCACCACATCGTCGGCCAGCGCCTGGATCGCCTCGGGCCGGGTCACATCCAGCGCCCGGCAGTCGGCCTGCGTGCCGTCGGCCGCAAGCGTCTGGCGCAGCGACGCGGCATTCAGGTCGGTCGCGACAACCCTGACGCCCTGGGCGCGAAGCGCTCGCACGGTTGCCTGCCCAATGCCACCATTGGCGCCGGTGATGACGGCGACCTTGTCAGCCAGATCCGGAAATTGCATGTTGCGTGTCCTGTCCATGATGAAAGCTCGTTGATTTGCGTGACTTCAGTTGTAGACGGCCCGGCTGGCGCGCGGTGCGTCCGGTTCTCCGGGCATCGGAATATCGTTGAGGTCGAGGCCCGCGGTTTCGCGGATCAGCATTCCACCGGCAAAGGCGATCAGGCCCAGCGTTGCCACGTAGGCCGTATAGGCCCACGCCATGCCGTGCGACGTCAGCCACGTATTGATGTAGGGAGCCGTTCCTCCGAAGACGGCGACGGACAACGACGAGACGAAGCCCACCCCCATGGCCCTGGCCTGCGTGGGCACCTGTTCGGCCATGACCGCAGGAAAGATTGCCGCCAGCAGCGCCCACACCATCAATCCGATCAGTTGCGCGACAAACAGCGTCCACGGCTGGTCGGTGACGATCAGCGAAACCGGCAGCACTACGATCGCCACGCCAAGCCCGAACGCCATGACCATGGGCTTGCGTCCGAAGCGGTCCGCCAGCAGCCCGCAGACCGGCAGCCACATCAGGCAGATCAGCTGGGCAATCAGGCTGGCCGTGTAGGTGCCGGCCGGGTCCATGCCGTGCGTTGCAATTGCCGTCGCCGGCGCAAACGTCACCCACGTGTAGTAAGTGGCATTGGACGCGGCCGCGATCATGACGATGTTCCTTGCAATACGCAGTGCCTGCCCGCGCGTCATGTGCGACGTGCGCGGCGTGCTCGCCAGCCCCTTGCCGCCATGGCCCTGCTGCTCGAAGACCTCGGTTTCCGTAGCGCTGCGGCGCAGGACGAACGCATACAAGCCCAGCAGCGCTCCGACGCCAAACCCGACCCGCCAGCCCCAGGCTTCCATCTCCGCTTTGCCCAACAGGTGCGTGAGCAATGCGGCCAGCGCGGTGGCGGCCATCACGCCTATCGTCACACTCACAAAGACCGAGCTGGACCACAACCCGCGGCGCGCAGGCGGGGCGATCTCGGCCACATACGTGTATGCCACTCCGGACTCGCCACCATGGGCCAGGCCCTGCATCAGCCGGCAGAGGAAGAGCAGGACCGAGGCGAACACGCCTACCTGCTCATACGTCGGCAACAAGGCAATGGCCAGGCTGGTCGCCGCCAGCAGGCACATGGTCAGCACCAGCGTGAACTTGCGCCCGCAGCGATCGCCGATGCGGCCGAACAGCCAGCCGCCCACCGGGCGCGCGAGGAAGCCGCCGGCAAACACGCCCAGCGTGGCCAGCAGCGCCGACGCAGGATCGGTGGCGTCGAACAGGTTGAGGGAAAGGTAGACCGAGAATGTCCCGTAGAGCGTCCAGTCGAACCATTCCAGCGCGTTGCCGACCGCCGCGGCGCGCAGGGAGCCGAGGCGCTGCTGCCGGGTGTGTGTCTCCAGTGTATTTATTGTCATGTGTCTCTCTGTAGTTCTTGATAGTCGAGCGCTTGCCTGAGCGCCTGCCGATCGCCTATTGCACTTGCCCTGGCTTACCCAGGTGCTCGGCGAACCAGCGTGCAGCCGCCCGGCTGGTCTGGTCGAAATGCTCGACGTAGACCGAGTAGTGCCCGCCGCCGAGCAGCAACAGTTGCTTGGGCTGGTATGCGTGGTTGAAGGCCTCTTGCTGCAGGTCGGCTGGCGTCAGGCCATCTTCGGTCGCGACGATCATCAGCAGCGGCGTCGGCGCGATACGCCGGATGTAGGCGCCAGGCTCATAGGCGCGCGCCAGTTCCAGCGAGCGCAGGGTGACCTCGTTGACCCAGGACGGGCAGCGCCGTGCCTCGCCCCCCATGTATTCATGCGAAGCGCGGCCGGGATAGGCGACCGGCGCCTCGGGCTCGGCATCGATCATGCGCAACATCGCCGGCGGGGCACCGGCAAAACGCGCCTCGCGGTCCACCTCGAAAGCGGCCTGCAGTGTGCGCGCCTTGTCGTAGCTCATGCGCCGCTGTGCGGCGGCAAAGCCGCTGATGGTCGGGACCTGGCTGACCACGCACCGGACCCGTTTGTCGATGGCGGCCACGACCAGGGCATGCCCGCCGCTATAGCTCGACCCCCAGATGCCAATCCGCTCGCGGTCGACCTCCGGCCGGCTGCGCACGTAAGAGATCGCCGCACGGAAATCCTCGATCTGCCAGGCAGGATCGATCTCCTGCCGGGGCTGCCCACCGCTGCGTCCCAGCCGCCGAAAATCGAACGTCAGGGCCGCGAAGCCTTCATTGACAACGGCCGCAGCGTAGTCCTCCAGGTCGCCGCCCGCCACCATCGACCACCCGTGCGCCAGCACCACCGCGGGCACCTGGCCTGTGGCGCCCGCTGGCAGGTAGAACGTACCGCGGACCACATCGCCGTCCAGTGTGAATTCAATCGGTTCTACCGATCCATTCAAGGTCACATTGTTGTGTGGAATCTTGCCCACCGTCATCTCTCCCCTGTCTATAGCGCTTGATTTTCCCTGCATTACCCGCAGCATTCTGCAGAGATGGCGTTTTGGGAACAAGTGCTAATATCCTGTCAATCAATCGGTATTTCCGATCGATTGAACAATGAAAACCATGGAGCCATGGATGGACCTGAAGCAACTGGAATGCTTTCTGGCAGTCGCGCGCGAGTTGCACTTCGGCCGGGCCGCCGAGAAGCTCTACGTGAGCCAGTCGTCGGTATCCGAAGCGGTCAAGACGCTGGAACACGCTCTGGGCGGGCCATTGTTCGATCGCACCAGCCGGCGCGTCGCGCTGACGCCGCTAGGTGAAACCCTGCGCAATGGCGCTGCGCCTGCGATCATCCAGCTCAAGGCGGCGATCGAGGACTGCAAGCAGCAGGCGGCGGGCAAATCACGTCTGTTGAAGATTGGCTTTCTCGGTGGTGGGCTCTATGAACTGCACCAGCCGTTCGTTACCGAATCCAAGGCCGCGCACCCCGAAATCGAACTGGAGTTTGTGGAGCTGACCTATGTGACGCACTACGCTGCCGTCGGCGACGGCACGGTCGATGCGGCCTTCTGCCGGCTGCCACTGGGCGCCGACGGCCTGCGTCATGGGCCAGTGATCATGCGAGACCAGCGCATGCTGTGCGTGCCGCAGGATCACCCTTTCGCCGCCGCCGGATTGCTGGACCCTGAGTTGCTGGCGCAGGAGCGGTTGGTGCGCATGGTGCCGGGCTCGGTCAACCAGGAATGGCAGGACTATCACTTCCCGCGCCACACACCGCAGGGCAAGCCGATCGGCGACGGGCCCGTAATACGCACCATCCGCGAAGGCATTGCCGCCGTTGGCACCAAGCAGGGCCTGCTCATGCTGACCAAGCGGGCCGCCAGCTATTACGCGACGCCGCAGATCGCGTTCGTTGAGATCGACCTGCCGGCCATGCCGTCAGCCCTGGTGTGGCGGGCCGACGACCGCAGGCCGATCCTTCAGGAACTAGACGCGCTGCTGCTGCGCATTGGCCGCCGGTACGGCATCGCTCCCGCCTGAGCCCGACCCCGATACCGCTTAGAAGCGTGCCGAGTACTGAAGCATGTAGAAGTTGATACCGGGGTTCGGTTCCTGATCGCGTCGCCAAACCGGTAGCCCGCCGCAATGCGATCGCCAAACTGGAACGCCGTCGAGAAGACCTTGGCGTCCGAGATTCCGGGACAGCAGGTGCACGCCGGCGCCAATCTCGGCGAAGGGCCCCGAGCGGCCCGCCCCCTGGACCCGGAAAATAGGCGATCCGCGAACGCCTCTAGATTTGCCATGTAACGTGTAATACAAGATAGCTTGTTATAAACTATTCCGTACTTGAACATAGAGCAAGCAGGCCATGGCCGATCACATCTCAACTCAGCTGAAGAAAGGCGTACTTGACCTCTGCGTCCTCGCCTTGCTCGCCAAGGGTGATAGCTACGCCTATGACCTTGCGCGGAATCTTGCGCAGGCAGTCGACATGGGCGAAGGAACGATCTACCCGCTAATGCGCAGGCTTCAGACCGACGGGTTGGTCAAAACCTACCAGCAGGAGTCGGCTAGCGGGCCTTCGCGAAAATACTACTGCCTTACGGAAGCAGGTTTGTCGTCTCTACTTTCTCAGAAACAGGAGTGGCAGCACTTCATTGCCTCAGTCAATTCCATCCTCGGAGTCACCAATGAATAAGGAAGAGTTTTTGCGGAAAATCCGCAGCACCTTGCAAGGCCTTACGCCAACTGAGATCGACGAAATCCTTGCCGACTATCGCAACCATTTCGACGAATCCGCTGCGAATAGCCGCAGTGAGGAGGCCACGGCGGCAGCGCTGGGCGATCCCGTATGGCTGGGGCAAGAGCACGTTGCCGATCTGCGCCACGAGGAAGGTGGATTACTGGGTGCAGCAAAGCGCCTCTTGGCGGATGTAGGACAGCGCCGACAAAGCGGCGACGAGACGACCGAGCGTGAATTCACATGGGTTCCAAGTTCGCGCATGGCCATTAGCCTGCCCGTTGACGTGTGCTGGCGGCCGGCCGACAAGGCGCGAGCGGTATTGCATGGCCCCGCGTGGCTGATCGAACATGTGCGCCTTGACAGCCAAGAATTGCGCGGTCGCTTCAAGTGGCGCTTGTTCCACAACAACCACCTTCGTCTCGATTTGGAAGGCCCGGCAATCGAAACGTGGTCAGTTTTTGGCAGCGCCGACTTACGTCTGCTCAATTTATCTCAACCCTCACTGTGCCTGGAACTCGACGGTAGCGGAGACATCAAGGCCGCAGGACGTGTGCAACATGTGACTGCGAGCACCATGGGTTCGGGCGACATCGACCTCAGTCTGCTTGAGCACCCGCGTGCAACAGCTAAGGTCATCGGCTCAGGAGACGTAACGCTTGGGCCGAGTGAGGAAGCGAACCTGTCGGTCGAAGGTAGTGGCGATATCACCCTGTTGAGCAGCCCACCGAATATCAGAACCAATATCTCGGGTAGTGGTGATATCCGAATGCCGGATGGCATTCGTTTGTCAAAATGAACTTTGAGCAGCAGCGCTACCGGGCCAGTGGCCTCAACCTGGACGACGGTCTGGATGACCTTGCAGCGATAATCGCCGGTTGACGACCCCAAGGGCCTAGAGTCGGGCAGCGTACGCGTGCGTTGGGGAGGATCGTGCCACACTTGGTCGTTCTACGCTCGCTCGTTGTATCGCAACTGGAATACACCACAGACTCGTTATCCGTTGGTTGGCATTCGCCTAGTACGCGAAGTCGACGCAAACGAACACTAGATGCCAAGCCTAGCGGGATCATGAATCCTCGTTTCCTGTGAAATCGCCATGCGACAGTTCGATGGGTGTGCCGTGAGGCGTGCGATGCGCGGCGTGGTGCCAGGCTTCGCGGTAGTGCCCCTGCGTCTCTGTGCTCGCGACGCCTTTACTTGCCATCAGGTGCTCGAGCGTGGCAAGCCAGTGCAGGTAGTAGGTCTCGCCGGTATCTGGATCGCCGGCAAGCTGCGCGCGCCTGATCTCTTCTGCAAGCGTTGCTGCCCATTCGCGCCAGGTGTAGAGGCCCTGCTGGTGCAAGACCACGGCCAGAGCAAAAGCCTGTGCCTCCCACGGCTCGCGGAACACCGGGCCTTCCTGGTCACGGGGAACGCCCGGTACGGCCTCGGCGGCATCACGCGCTGCGGCTGGATCGACCGTCATCTCACGCCAATTCGAGGTAGGGCTCGAATGCCTCGATCGAAACGGTGAGCGTGGCATCTGTGTCCGCTCCCCAGAGTTCGCGGCCTTCGAAGACGACTGTGTAGAGCCACTGTGGGTCTTCTCCCGCGCCTGTCACGACGGAGTCCGGGAAGACATGGCAACCCCGGATCGCCTCGATCGTTCCTTCACGGCCGCGTGCGTATCGCGGCAAGCGCGTGTGCGTGGGCGGGTTGATGTTCTTCGTGCGCACTCGCTCGCCCGGTTTGAACCTGGCCGGCATCTTGGGCAGGCGAGCGAAAGAGCCTCGAGTGAATGCGTGCTCGATGTCGTTTGTCGTCATGACCCGTTCGACGGGCTTGCCCGGATGCAGGGCATGCCCTTCGGCGATTTCATCGGCGCCGATCAGCCCTCGCTCGACGGCGTTGCGCTCGATTCCCAATGCCCATCTTTCGTAGTAGGACACTGAGAGGTACACCTCGGCAGGCAGCCGCTCTTGCGCGTCGCGAGACATGTCGATGTTCCAGGCGCGCGTGAAACGCATGGCTCGCTGCGTCGCCAGCACGCGCTCCTCCCACTGCGCGTGGAACGGGGGTTCGTCAGCCTCGGGATGGACCGCGCCGAATCCGTGCATGCCCCCCATGTCATGAACTCCGTTCATGGCGATATCTCCTCGGGACGCCGGGGCAAGCCGGTGCCGATCATGCAGTCACGGGTAACGAGCCGCGCAAGGCGCTCCTCGGGCCAGCCTTCGGTGCCGGCGGGGCGGGGTGGCACCACAAGGAAGCGGGTCTCCGCGGTCGAGTCCCAGACTCGGATCTGCGCGTCTTCTGGCAGGACGACACCGAAGTCGGCCAGCACGCCGCGGGGATCTGACACGGCACGCGAGCGATAAGCGGCCGACTTGTACCAGACCGGTGGCAGCCCGAGCACGTCCCACGGGTAGCAAGAGCACAGCGTGCAGACGACCATGTTGTGATGCCCGGGCGTGTTCTCCACCGCAATCAGATGATCGCCCACATGACTGACGACTCCGAGCGCTGCGATCGCCTTTGTCGCGTCTGTCAGCAGCGCCGCCTTGAACTCAGGATCAACCCACGCCCGGGCGATGACTCTAGCCCCGATGTGAGGGCCGATCTTGGTCTGGTATCGCTCGACGATAAGGTCGAGGACGGCACGGTCGACGTAACCCTTCTCGGTCAGAATTGTCTCGAGCGCGCGCACCCGCAGTTGGATTGGCGACAGCTCGGAATGGTTGTGCTCGTCGGGACTCATAGATGTACTCGGACCATACCGACTAGGGCAGTGTAGGCGAATTGGTTCGGGATCGCGAGCCTTGAGCTTCCTTCTCCGGCTAAACGGCAACTGGAATGGCGACTAGCGCGCGGAAGGGCGCCGTGCGTAATGGCAGCTTCAGCAGAGCGTGAGCCACTTGAGTGCGCTGCAATGAACTGCGCAGCACTTCAACTGGGCTTCTGAGAGCGGGCATTCGTGGACGGCGCCCTTTGCGACTGCAGATCGGCCATTGCGGTCAACGGCACCAGATTGCCGTCGCGGACCACCCGCTCGCGCACGGGAATCGCGCCTAACGGACCTAGTAATTCGTGAAACGCCCGGTGCGTCGTCGCCCGGCATCCACGGAGCAGACCGGCCGCCCCAAGAATGAGTGCGCCGGTACAGATGGACGTAATGAAGCGCGCATTGCCGGCCTGCCGACGGATGGGTTCCATGAGCAGGTTGGAACCGCCATGGGGTCAGCACCGGTCGCTCAGACACGGGACCCATTTATAATTGGGAAGAACCAGAATCGGTCGGAATTGCGAGGATTGCATGCTTACGGTATGGGGTAGACGTAGTTCATTCAATGTGCAAAAGGTGTTGTGGCTTATTGGCGAGCTAGGCATTCCGTACAAGCACATACCGGCCGGAGGCACGTTTGGCGTTAGGGATACGCCCGAGTTCCTGGCGATGAATCCACATGGTCGGGTTCCGATGATCGACGATGGCGGAACCGTTGTGTGGGAATCGCACAGTATTTTGAGATACCTGGCCGCGCGCTATGGACGCCCTGATTTCTGGGACGAAGATCCCGGGCGGCGGTCCAACGCAGACCGTTGGATGGACTGGTCTCAGACCAGCCTGCAACCTGCATTCCTCACTGGCGTGTTCTGGGGCTTCTATCGAACTCCCCCTGAGTTGCAGGACCGGACATCTATCGAAAAAAGCATAGGCCTGTGTTCCCAATACTTCCAACTTCTCGACCAGGTGCTTTCCGATCGGCCATTTCTCGCTGGCGATAGCTTGACCTTGGCGGATATTCCCGCTGGGACGAACCTATATCGATATTTCGAACTTGAAATCAAGAAACCTCATGTGCCAAACGTTGAGGCTTGGTACGAGCGAATCAAAGATCGCGCCGCATATCGCGAGCATGTGATGATTCCTTTTGATGATTTGCGCGGACGACTCGACTATTAATGCGACGAGAACATAAATCTCTGCTAGGACCCCGAAAGGGGGGGGCGGCCAATTGTGTCCGCTTCCGAGTAGATTCACCGTTCCTTGTGGGTCGAGGCCGTGTGGAAACATCTCGAATCGCTCCAATGCAGGTCCCCTCCTGGCATAGCACTACTACAATAGCGGCATGTTCTTCCCTGGCGAAGTGGTCTATCGCACGATCTGTACGTTGTAGCCGACCATTCCAGAACCCTTGGCACTTGTCGCCATCGAGCGCGTATCAGGATCGGTCATCGAGATTTCGGCGCAAGGTGTTGAGCCATGTCTCCCAGGACGGATCGCGCAGATCCTCAGGGGGGCGCCACCATGTCTTGGTAGCACCGGGCCGGCCATGAGTAATAAGCCATACATTTTTGATGAAAAGCTGTATCCGATTGCCTGGCGCTTCAACTCTGAAGACTGCTTATTGTCCGATAATGACAAGAAACGAATTGTCCTGCTCGACAGATCAACATCGGAAAAGCTGTGGGACGCATTTATCCCAACCAAAAACCTTATTCAGCTTAGCAGCAAGACATTTCGGCAGAACGACAAGGCCACATTGAGCTTCAGCAATAAATCTGAATCATCATCTTTTTTTGAACAGCGGCTGGAGCTCCCTGATTTCGTCTTGTTTTTCTGGGGCAGATCAACTGCTGCAATGGTGGCACGAAGTACTTTTCTCAAGTCGTGGGATGATTTTTTTTACCCATCAGATGAAAGCTCGATATTACTAATCCCTAATAGCTCAAAGGTTATATTCTCTTTTGAAGACACTTTCTTCTATGGTGACCTACTGATTCCACCAATGGAATCTGAAGCTTATCGCGGACCTTAGGGATGGTATTCAAAACTCGCCGCAGACCGGGCACTCATGACGGGTTTTTCCAGCGACAATAAGTGACTGAAACAAACTGTGACAGGCTGCCGTCTCGGTGCAGCTCGACGACGTCGTGCACGGTGTAGTCCATCTCCTTGAGCCAGTCGGCCCGACACCATCACCCTGACCACGCGGCACGTCGATCGATTGAAGATCATTCAGGTCCTGGCGGACGACTATCTCAAGACCGGTATCGCGACAGCTACACCGATTTCGGCCCGACCCTGGCAGCCGAGAAGCTGCGCGAGCACCACGGCATCGACCTGGACAAGGAAACGGTGCGCTGGATCATGATCGACGGCGGCTTCTTGGTCCCGAGGAAGCAACGCCCGCCCAAGGTCGACCAGCCGCGCAAGCGCCGCGCCTGCCTGGGCGAACTGGTTCAGATCGATGGCAGCGACCGGTGGCGCTGCAGAGTTCTTTACACCGTGGCGTTTCCAGGCGGACCACGTAGAGGAAGCCGAACAGCGGCACGTCCGGCAGTTTCAGGACGCCGCAGGCCAGCGCCACGCCTTCCACCCCTCCCCCCTTGCCCCCTTCCTCCCTCGTCGCCGCAGGCGCGAACGCGCGCCTGAAGCCCATGTCAGCATTTGTCAGCACTGACGAAACTTCTCTCCCTACACTTCGCGTCTCCAGGATTTTTGTAAGAGATGTCCGCCTGCCGATCCCGGCCCGGTCTGCAGAGCAGGATATCATCTTGTCCAGATGACAAGTCACAGATGGTCACGACTGGTAAACTCAGAACTTATGCAGACATAAGAAAGTACGGCCCATCAGGCCCAAGCTCCTCTCGAAGAATTTGCCATCCTTGGGATTTGTAGAACTGCGTTGCGTTAACGTTGGCCTTGAGGCATTTGAGCGTCGCCGTGTTAAAGAAATACTTAGCACAGCTCTCCAGGAGCGCTCGACCTACCCCTTGACGTTGGGCCGTTGGATGAACAAATAGATTGTGCAGAAAGCTATCAGCTTCCCAGATCGAAGCAAAGCCAATAATCTCTATTCCTTTGATGGCTACTAGGATTTTCTCACCGCTGGTATGCACATCAAAATCTATAGATTGGTGTAGCTCGACATGATTCCAAAAGAAAGTGGCGTTCCGAGTGGCTACATATAAATTTCGCAATGCCTCTCGATCAGCCTCTTTAAATTCACGTATTAAAATATCCATCCTAAATCGATACTAGGGATAAACGTCTGTTCGTGGCTGGATGCGGGCTCGTACATTCTAACCCGCCGGATGGGTCCGCCACCAGCGAGAAGGCAGAGGGCCGCTACGCGCCGACCCGGAAATGCTCCGCCGACTGCCCCGCATTGACCGCCCGCTGCAGCCAGGCCGGCATCTCGCCCTGCCCGTCCCATTTCTGCCCTTCGGCGTCGCGGTAGGTGCGCGTTGGCGCGGGTGCCGGCGGCGCCGCCTTCTCGGCGAAGCAGCCGGCCGCCTGCAGGTCGATCGGGGTCAGGCCGTGCCTGGCCATTTGCACACGGATCCAGACCGTGGCTGCGGCGCGCTCAATCTCAAGAGACATAGGCTAACGTTTTGGGAGTCGGAGAGGTGCAACGATTTGGGCCAATCAATCATCATTGCCGGCATCCCACACGGCCTGCATCGCCGCCATGCGCCGCGCCGCCTCGGTGGTCACGTAGCGCGTGGTGGTGTCGAGCGAGGCTGGACTACGTGCTTAGTCTGGACTGGCTGCCGATGGTGTCTCGCGCTCCCAAAAGCAGGAGGCGGCCAACGCGATCACCCAAGCCATGATGACGTCTTGCGAATGCACACCCGACAGCGTCCACGTCGTCTTCCCGGACGTGCCGGCCTCGGAGTGGGCGATCGGCGGTAAATTCCTCGCGCCGCCGCGCGAGGCTTGCATGTCACGAGCCGGCCCTTAACGATGCCGGCCCACAATTTGGCAGGAGGGGCAGCCCTTCCTGCGCTCGTTGGCTTATCGGCAGTTGAAATGACCGTAGTTCGTTCACAATCCCGCTGGACCCGTTTCGGTTATTTGTCAGGCATGCTGGCGCCGCTCTGGCTGGCGACAGGCATCACCCTCGTGTCGCTGTACTACCCTGGCTACAGTCACGTCAGGCAAGCGATGAGCGAGCTTGGCGCCGTGGGTGCACCGACGCATCGGTGGTCGCCCCTGATCAACAATTTCCCGTTGGCGTTCTGGTTCGTCTCGTTCGGATTCGCCGTCTGGCGCACATTCCCGGAGAACCGGCTTGCCCGCGTGAGCGCCGTGTTGCTACTGATTCACGGCTTGGGAAATGTCGCGACGGGGACGTGGACTTGCGATGCTGGATGTCGTCTGGACGCCGTGTCGTCGTCCCAGCAGATCCACAATTTGGCTGGCCTTGTCATGGCATTGTCGTTACTGAGTGCCAATACGCTGTGGATCGTGCTGGGAAAGCGTGCGCTCGGTCTTGGTTGGCTCAGTGCACTGTCGGCCGTTACAACGCTCTTTTGTTTGTTGACATTACCGCTGATGGCCCAGACCGCAGCAACTGGCGGTCCGTTCGGGTTGTATCAGCGCATCAACTACGGCGCGTCGATCGCGTGGGTGGGCGTATTGGCGGCGACACTGTACTGGCGCCGCGTTGCACGCCGTTGTGTTTGAAATAGACCGTCTGCTCAAGCGCGCGGTACTCGAGGCAGTGACGGGACTCCAGTTGAACGCAGGAGCTGCATCGAACACGCGCGCATGGAATCTGCGTAACGTCTTCGCTGAGCGCAAGAGTACACATGGGATAGTTGCATCCTGCCATCGCTTCCGCCACACGACCGGAACGAAATTAGCGAATGCAGCCTTGAGGGGCGCGGAAGCGACGCGCAACATGATGCCGCTGAAAGGTCGTTCGTCCTACATCGGAGAACGCGCGCTCGGGCATGTGGACCCTGGCGCCTTTGCCATTGGCGTATGGACGAAAGCCATCGCTTCGGCCCTGGAGAAATAGTGCCGTTGCAGCAGATGGAATGAAAAAAGGGGCCGAAGCCCCTTTTTTCAAAGACCCACGGACTTCGATGGAAGTCCGTGGACATAATATCTGGAGCGGGAGACGAGGCTCGAACTCGCGACCTCAACCTTGGCAAGGTTGCGCTCTACCAACTGAGCTACTCCCGCTTTTTGGCTCCCCGACCTGGGCTCGAACCAGGGACCTACGGATTAACAGTCCGGCGCTCTACCAACTGAGCTATCGGGGAACAAGTTCCGTCTCAATCGAAACGGAGGCCGGATTGTACAACAGCCTTTTGCGTTTTTGAATAGTTTTTTTCGCTCAGCGTGGATCGGCTGCGATTGGCTTGCTTCTCGCTCGCTTCTCGCGCCTCTCGCGGTTACCGCCTCAAGCGCTGAGGTGCCGCAAGTCGAGCACGCGCTGCGCCTTGCCCGTGGCGGTGGTCTTGATCTCGCCGGCATCCAGGACGCGCACGGCCGTGGAAACGCCGATCATCGTCTTCACCCGGTGCTGCAGCTCACGTGCCAGCTGCGCGCGCTCGCTTTCGGCCAGCGAGGCGCAGATCTCCGCGCGCGCCTCCACCGACACGGACAGCGAATCCATATGCCCGTCGCGCGTGATGCACAGCTGGTAGTTGCCGCTCAGCCGGGCAATGCCGAGAATCAGCTCCTCGACCTGGCTCGGAAACACGTTGACGCCGCGAATGATCAGCATGTCGTCGGAGCGGCCCGCGATCTTCGCCAGCCTGCGCATCGAGCGCGATGTCGGCGCCAGCAGCGCGGTCAGGTCGCGCGTGCGATAACGGATCATCGGCATGGCTTCCTTCGAGAGCGAGGTGAATACCAGTTCGCCCTGGCTGCCGTCGGGCAGCACTTCGCCGGTGACCGGATCGATGATCTCGGGATAGAAATGGTCCTCCCAGACCACCGGGCCGTCCTTGCTTTCAATGCACTCGGACGCCACGCCCGGGCCCATGATCTCCGAGAGGCCGTAGATGTCGACGGCCTGGATGCCCGCCCGGGTCTCGATCTCGCTGCGCATGCCCTGGGTCCACGGCTCCGCGCCGAAGATGCCGATCTTCAGCGACGACTCCGCCGGGTTCATGCCCTGGCGTGCCATCTCGTCGATCAGGTTGAGCATGTAGGACGGCGTGACGAGAATGATCGACGGCTCGAAATCGCGGATGAGCTGTACCTGTTTCTCGGTCTGCCCGCCGGACATGGGCACGACCATGCAGCCGAGCCGCTCGGCGCCGTAGTGAATGCCGAGGCCGCCGGTGAACAGGCCATAGCCAAACGCGTTGTGCAGCGTGTCGCCACGCCGGCCGCCCGCGGCGCGGATCGAGCGCGCCGTCACGTTGGCCCATGTGTCGATGTCCTTCGCGGTATAACCCACCACGGTCGGCTTGCCGGTCGTGCCGCTCGATGCGTGCACGCGCACCACCTCGTCCTTTGGCACGGCAAACAACCCGAACGGATAGTTGTCGCGCAGGTCTTGCTTGGTCGTGGTTGGGAACTTCGCCAGGTCGGATAGCTGGCGCAGGTCTTCCGGATGCACCCCGGCAGCGTCGAAAGCGCGGCGGTAGTGCGCCACATTGTCATAGGCATGCCGCAGCGACCATTTCAGGCGCGCCAGTTGCAGCGCCTGGAGTTCGTCGCGGCTGGCTAGTTCGATAGCTTCGAGTTCACCCGGTTGAGGAATTGGCTGGACCACGGTTGTCTCCTGAGAATGACGCGGCAAAATAGGAATGAACGGTGGCGGGAATGGGGGCGCCACGCGGCAGCCTGCCAACCTGGTCATGCGCGTCAACGGTCTTCGCCGTCGTGCCGCCCAGGTTGGCAACGTGCCTGCTTACTTATCGGTAGTGCTGGATACGCAGTCGTTCAGGTGCGCTGCGGCACATGCCGCCGGCTTTGCACGACGCGGAAACGGTTGGCAACAAAGGCCGTGTCGGCAAGGCTCGCGTTGGCCGCGGGATTGGCGCCGGTGGCGTGGAAGTCGGAGAATGCCGCCGACTGGTTCACGAAGACGCCGCCCGTGAGGTTGACCGACAGTGCAACGCCGCCGGACACCGCAGCCGCGTCGGCGGCATCGAGCACCTGTTCGTCCGTGCTGTAGACCGACAGCGTCAGCGCGCCGCGCGTGCGAGCGATGCGCGCGGCGAGTTCCAGCGAATGTCGGGTGGAATCAGTGGCAATCACAAACGCAATCGGGCCGAACCATTCCTGCGTAAACGTATCCTCGTCGCGCTGGGCATCGAGCTTCAGCAGGACCGGCGTGCTGACGCTTGCCTCCGGGTAGGCCGGATGCACCAGGCGCTGGCTGGCAAGGAGCGGCACGCCCAGCTGGGTCACCTGCTCGATCCGCTCAAGCACGCCCTTGTTCTGGATCGCGCCGATCAGCTCCACGGCCTTGGCGGGATCGCTGGTCAGCTTTTGCACGGCATCGGCGATGGCCTGGGCCACCTCCTCGAACGAGACCGTGCCTTGCGCCGTCTTGATGCCATCGCGCGGCACATAGATATTCTGCGGCGCGGTGCACATCTGGCCCGAGTACAGCGCGAGCGAGAACGCGATATTGCGCGACACCGCCTTCAGTTCGTCCGCCGAGTCGATCACGATCTGGTTGACACCCGCCTTCTCGGTATATACCTGCGCCTGCAGCGCGTGTGTCTCCAGCCAGTCGCCGTTGGCAGTGCTGCCGGTGAAGTCGATCAGCCGGATTTCATCGCGCGTGGCCAGCGACTGCACCAGCGCGCCGTCATTGGGTGCGGTGGCCAGCAGGGTCACGACGTTCGGATCGAAGCCGGCCTCCTCCAGCACCTGCCGCGCGATACGCACGGTGATGGCCAGCGGCAGGATCGCGGCGGGATGCGGCTTGACGATGACGGCATTGCCGGTGGCCAGGTCCGCGAACAGGCCGGGATAGCTGTTCCAGGTGGGAAACGTGCAGCAGCCGATCACCAGCCCGATCCCGCGCGGCACGACGGTGAAGCGCTTTTCCATGGCGAGCGGCGGATTCTTGCCTTGCGGCTTTTCCCAGTACGCCGTCTCCGGAATGCCGCGCATGGCATCCCACGCGTAAGTGATCGCCTCCAGCGCGCGGTCCTGGGCATGCGGGCCGCCGGCCTGGAATGCCATCATGAACGCCTGCCCAGTGGTATGCATGACGCTGTGCGCGATCTCGAAGCTCGCCTGGTTCAATCGCGCCAGGATCTCCAGGCTCACGCCGACCCAGGCCTTCGGGCCGGCCTTGCGGTATTGCAGCTGTGCCGCTTGCACCGCCGCGATCAGTGCGTCCGGCTCTGCGTTGGGATAGCCGATGTTCAGCGCGAAGCCGAATGGCGAATGTTCCGCGCCGACCGTGCCGCCGCTGCCGGCTTGCTCGAGCACGAAGGGCTGTCCGAGCTGCGCCTTGAATGCCGCCTCGCCGTCGGCGGCAGCGGTTTCGCCGTAGGTGCGCGGGCTGGGCATCTCATTGAAGGGGCTCCAGTAGCCTCGGGTCCGGATGGCGTCCAGGGCGTGGGCAAGTGTCTTCTCGTGTTTGTCAAACAGGGCGTGATTCATTGCGGGGGCGTATTTCTTTAAAGGATTGCGGTACTGCACTGGCTGTGCGTCGATTTACCGTTCATTTACCGTTCGTCGTAGCTGACGACAACCCGGTCGGAGACCGGATGGCATTGGCAGGTCAGCACGAAGCCGTCGTCGATCTCGTGCTGCTCCAGCGTGTAGTTCTTTTCCATCTTGACTTCGCCTTCCAGGACCTTGGCCCGGCACGTGCAGCACACGCCGCCCTTGCAGGCATAGGGCAACGCAAGGCCAGCTTTCAGCCCGACGTCCAGCACGCTGACGCCCACGTAGGGCAGCCGCAGCTTGCGCTTCTTGCCGTCGATGATCAGCTCCAGATCCGCGGCCGGCGTGTCGTCGGTGATCTCGATCGGAGGCACGCCCGCTTGCGGCAGCGGCGTGCCGAAGCGCTCCACGTGCACCTTCGCGGGCGCCACGCCGGCGGCCTTGAGCGCGGCCTCGGCGGCGTCCATCATCGGGCCGGGGCCACAGATGAAGGCTTCGTCGATCTCGGCGGCGGGCACGAGCGTGGCCAGGAAGGCCTCGCATTTCGCCTGATCCAGCACGCCGTTGAACAGCTCGACCTCTTGCAGATCATCGGACAGCACGTGATACAGCGAGAACCGGCTCATGAAGCGGTTCTTGAGGTCTTCGAGCTCCTCGGCAAACATGATCGCATCGACGCTGCGGTTGCCATACACCAGCGTGAAACGGCTGGTCGGCTCCGTCTCCAGCGTGGTCTTGATGATCGCGAGTACTGGCGTAATGCCCGAGCCGCCCGCGAACGCCACGTAGGACCGCGACAGCTCGGCATTCAGGTGGGTGAAGAAGCGGCCGTCGGGCGTCATCACCTCGATCTCATGGCCGGGCTGCAGCGTGTCGAAGGCGAAATTGGAGAATCTGCCGCCGCGTACCCGCTTGATGCCGATGCGCAGCTCGCCATCGCGGTCATAGTCGGTGACGCCCACGCAGATCGAATACGAACGGCGGGTTTCCTCGCCATCGAGATGCGCCTTGAGCGTGACGAATTGCCCTTGCGTGAAACGGTATGCGTCGCGCAGGGCCTCCGGCACCTCGAACGAGACGGTCACCGCGTCGGCGGTCTCGGGCCGTACCTCGCGGATACGCAGCGGATGAAATTGCGGTGTCGCCATGTTGTCGGTCCAGGTCGGTACGGTTGTCGGTACGGTTGTCAGTACGGTTTGAAGTAATCGAACGGCTCGCGGCAATCGATGCAGCGGTACAGTGCCTTGCAGGCCGTCGAGCCGAACTGCGCCAGGCGTTCGGTGTGCACGGAGCCGCATTGCGGGCATGCTGGCCGGTCGTGCGTTACGTACGTTTCAGTGCGCGGCACGAAGCGGATGGTCTTCTCTTGCGGCGCGTGGCCGCTTGCGCAGTTGCCCATCGGGGGCGCGATGCCGTATTGCCGCAGCTTGCCGCGCGCTTCGCTGGTCATCCAGTCGGTGGTCCAGGCCGGGGCGAGCACGGTGACAACGCGATGGGAAAGGATCCCCGCGGCGTTCAAGGCCTGCTCGATGTCCTCGGCAATCTGCGACATGGCGGGGCAGCCCGAATAGGTTGGCGTGATGACGGCTTCGAGCACGCCATCATCGCCGCGGCGCACGTCCCGCAGGATGCCCAGTTCGCGAATCGACACCACCGGGATTTCCGGGTCGGGTACGGCTTCGAGCACGGTCCATGCGCGCGCCAGCGTGGCGTCGGACTCCATCAGCGTGTCAGCAGCGTTCATCTTGATCTACCAGGTGGCGCCGGGATGCTGGCGTGCAAGGCTCTGCATTTCGGAAAGCAGGTAGCCCATGTGCTCCGAGTGTTCGCCGTGCTTGCCGGTGGTGACGTGCTTCGCCTCCGACGGCAACGTGAGCGTGGCCAGCGCCACCGTGGCGGCGACGTCTGCCTGCCAGGCGGGCTGAAGGTCCGCCATCAAGGGACCGATGCCGGCCGCTGCCACCGCGGCTTCCACCGCATCGGCCGCGAAGAACTCACGGGTGTATGGCATCAGGTAATCCAGTGCCGCCTGCGCGCGCCGGTGCGACTCCTCGGTGCCATCGCCAAAGCGGATCAGCCAGTCGGCGGCGTGGGTCAGGTGATAGCGGGTTTCCTTCAGCGACTTGGCAGCGATGGCCGCCAGATGCGTGTCGGTGGACGATTGCAATGCCGTCCACAGGTGGCCCATCAGCGCGGAATACAGGAAGTTGCGCGTGATCGTGACCGCATAGTCGCGCTCGGCGCGTGCCGTGCCGGCGAGCGGCCCGAAGTGGGGCAGCTCCACCAAGGTGTAGTTGGCGAACTCGCGCTCGGCGCGGAAGTAGGCGTAGCTGTCTTCGGTTTTCCGTGTGCCGTTCAGTGCTTCGTCAAGGGTAGCAGCGTGCGAATACAGCAGGCGTGCCTGGCCGATCAGGTCCAGGCTGATATTCGCCAGCGCGATGTCTTCCTCGAGCGCCGGGCCCTGGCTGCACCACTCGCTGTTGCGCTGGCCGAGGATAAGCGCGTTATCGGCCAGGCGCAGCACGTACGACAAATGTTGGGGCGTGGTCATGTTCTGGGTCCCGCCTTACATGTGGTCGACTTCGGGGGGGAGCACGAAGAACGTCGGGTGGCGATAGATCTTGTCGCCAGCCGGCTCGAAGAACGACTCCTTGTCCGCCGGGTCCGACGCCGTGATCATGGCCGACGGCACCACCCAGATGCTCACGCCTTCCTGGCGGCGCGTGTAGACGTCGCGGGCCATGCGCAGCGCGCCGCTGGCGTCAGGCGCGTGCAGGCTGCCGCAATGCTTGTGGTCAAGGCCCTGCTTGCTACGCACGAACACTTCCCAGATTGGCCATTCCTTGTTCATCTTTGTCTCCTGTTCAAGCAGCTTGTTTGCGGGCGCGGGCGGCCTGTTTCTCGGCATGCGCCAGCGCGGCTTCGCGCACCCAGGCGCCATCGTTGTGCGCCTTCACCCGGGTGGCGAGGCGCTCCTTGTTGCAAGGCCCGTCGCCATTGACCACGCGCCAGAATTCTTCCCAGTCGATCGCGCCGTAGTCGTGCGCACCGCGCGCCTCGTTCCACTTCAGGTCCGGATCGGGCAGCGTCACGCCGAGGATCTTGGCTTGCTCGACCGTCGCGTCGACAAACTTCTGGCGCAGGTCGTCGTTGGAGATCCGCTTGATGCCCCACTTGAACGACTGGCCGCTATGGATGGAGTCCTTGTCGCTGGGACCGAACATCATCAGCACCGGCCACCACCAGCGGTTCACCGACTCCTGCACCATGTCCTTCTGGGCCTGCGTGCCCTTCATCATCGACAGCAGCGCATCGAAGCCCTGGCGCTGATGGAAGGACTCCTCCTTGCAGATGCGGATCATGGCGCGCGCGTACGGGCCGTAGGTGCAGCGGCACAGCGGGATCTGGTTCATGATCGCCGCGCCATCCACCAGCCAGCCGATCACGCCCACGTCCGCCCAGGTGGGCGTGGGGTAATTGAAGATGCTCGAATACTTGGCCTTGCCAGCGTGCAAGGCATCGACCAGCTGGTCGCGCGACACGCCCATCGTTTCGGCCGCGCTGTAGAGGTACAGGCCATGGCCGCCCTCGTCCTGCACCTTGGCGAGCAGGATGGCCTTGCGCTTGAGGCTCGGCGCCCGGCTGATCCAGTTGCCCTCGGGCTGCATGCCGATGATCTCGGAGTGCGCGTGCTGCGAGATCTGCCGGATCAAGGTCTTGCGGTATGCGTCTGGCATCCAGTCCTGCGCCTCGATCTTGCCGTCGGCGTCCATGACCGCGTCGAAATGCGCCTGCTCCGGCGAGACGTCGGCTTGCACCGTTTCGAGCGGCTGGGCGTTGCCCGGGATATCCAGTGATTGGGTGTACATGGCGTTTTCCTGTGGACCGATGCCGCAGTATATTTATAAACCGACCGTCCGGTTGATTTATTATTTGGATCGATTTACAAAACTGATAGTTACATAGCCTGACTTGTGAAGGACTGGCCGGCTGAGGGAAAAGGTGTGACGAGCAAGGCATATTCACCCCGGATAGCCACTCCGTCATGCAGCATCGGGCAGGCCCGCCTCCCTGCCGGGAATCCGGCGCACGGCCAGCGCCCCTTGATGGCGCACCCTGGCAGTAGAATGGAAATTTGCCCCCGGGGAAGAAAGTGTGCGTGAAGCGCGAGCTTGCAGCGATTGGCATCGCTGCTGTACTGACTGGCACCCAGGTGGTGTGGGCCGCGACTGACGCATCAATTTCGTCCGAATCGCCTGAATCGTCCGGATCGTCCGGATCGTCTGAATTGTCCGAAAGGCCGCTGCCGGCCCAGGCGCCGCCATCGGCGGGCAAGGCAAACTGCTGGGGAACGCTCTGGTCTCGCCCGGATGCGAAAGTGCAGATGGAGGCGGACGGCACCATGCCGATGTCCATGTTGACGGTCCAGGAGCTGCTGGAAAATACGCCGGCGGGATGCCAGGCGATCATCAATATTCACTCGAAGAGCGCGCTGGCAGCGCTGATGGGGCCGCCGGTCATTGCGGATCAGCGCGACCTGGTCAGCATCTCGCCGCTCGCTGGGCCATCGGCGGTTCGCGTCGAAATCCACTCAGAGATCAATGCGAGAGCGCGCTATGCCCGGCTCTATGGCACATCGACAAGCATCGGCGAAGGTGTGGTCAACTACGCCGGCGCAGATCTGCGCGAGGGCACGACACTGGGCGGCGTGACGGTCAACTCCAGCTTGAGGCTCAAGATCTATGCGCGCGGAACGGATGAGGAGGTGGGCGAACTGCGCGCTCCGCACGCCACGATCACCATCAGCTCGCGCCACGTCGGACGGCGCCGCATGATCGAAACCGCGCTGGGCCGCAAGGATTGCATACCGATCACTTACGAAAAACATTCCTCGCTTGGGCCGGCGCAACTGGTCGATACGCTGATCATGACGACGCCTTCGGTCATGCAGATCACGGATTGGTATTGCCCAAGCGAGCGCTTCGTGCTTCGTACGGAAGTCCGGGAGCAGGGCAAGGTCCAACGCATCGATACAACAGCAATCATGCCGGCGGGCGAGGCACCCTGAATTCCGCTCGGGGATCAGGCAGGACAGAAAGGACTGCGGCGCAGCATTACCCTGGGCTGCGTCATGGCCCGCGGTGCCGGGGACAAGCCAACCCGGTTCGTCAAAGAAAAAAACCCGCCGGTTTGGCGGGTTTTTCCAGGCGCACGGCATCAACGCCGCGCGGCGAGACGGCTCAGGTCCCGGAGGCGACTGCCGGCACTGCCTTCTTGGTGTGCTTCTTATGCGACTTCTTCGCCTTCGAATCCGTCAGGTTGGCACGCGAGCTCTTGTTTGCGCCCTGGGTATACGGGTCAAACTTGTCGCCAGCCTTGGCCCCGTCGGTATAAGGGTCGGCCTTGCCAGCCTTGGCGCCATCGGTGTACGGGTCTGCTTTGCCAGCCTTGGCGCCCTGGGTGTAGGGATCGACCTTGCCGGTGCCTTGCGCCTGAGCGGCGATGGATGCTGCGCCAAGGCACAGCGCGAAAGCGGTAGCGACAATCTTCTTCATGACATTTCCTTGGAAGGCCACCTCCCGGGCAGCCGTGGACACGCGAACATTGAGCTAGCCTGACCGACCAGCTCTCCACTAAACGTATCGTATTAAGCGTCCGTTGACTTGGCGTTCAAACTTCTTTTCCCAAATTTGGAGCCGATTGAATGGAGCCGATTGAATGGAGTCAATTGCGAGGTGAACGCGGAACCCCTTTTTGCGGCCTTGGCGGATCGAGCGTTCCGGCATCGAGGCCCACATGCCATCTAGCGGTGCCGGAACACCGCCGCCCTTCTCTCCAAAAACGCGTTCATCCCCTCCTTGAGATCCTCCGTGGCAAACAGCGCATGCAACTGCCGCCGCTCGAACAGGATTCCCTCGGACAGCGATGACTCGTAGGCGCGGTTGATCGCCTCCTTGAGCGCCATCATCGACGGCAGCGAAAAACCGGCAATCGTCTGCGCCACCGCCATCGCTTCCTCCATCAACCGCCCGGCCGCCACCACCCGCGATACCAACCCGCTGCGCTCGGCTTCGTCCGCGTCCATGTTGCGCGCCGTCATGCACATGTCCATGGCTTTCGCCTTGGAGATGGCGCGCGGCAAACGCTGCGTGCCGCCCGCGCCGGGGATGACCGCGAGCTTCAGTTCCGGCAGGCCGAACACCGCGTTGTCCGCCGCGATGACAATATCGCAGGCCATGGCCAGCTCGCAGCCACCGCCAAGCGCGTAGCCAGCCACCGCGGCGATCACTGGCTTGCGCACATTGCGCAGCGTCTCCCAGTTGCGCGTGATGTAGTTGGACTTGAACACGTCCATATAGTCCCAGCCGCGCATGGCTGCGATGTCCGCGCCGGCGGCGAAGGCCTTGGCGTTGCCGGTGATCACGATGGCACCAACGCCGTCGTCCTGGTCACACGCCAGCAGCGCCAGGCCGAGCGCATCCATCAGCGCATCGTTGAGCGCATTCATCTGCCGGGGGCGATTGAGCCGGATCACGGCGACGCGGCCGGCCATCTCCAGCAGGACCAGGTTCTCGTCGATCGCAGGCGTGGCTTCATGCGCGGTCAT